>CABJBF010000001.1 GCA_902363805.1 Eubacteriaceae bacterium
TTAGCCATTCTTCCATCAATTACTGTTGTTTTGGAATTCATCATTTCTGATGACGTTCACTGAAAATCTTTTATTCATTTTCAGGGATGGTTGCTGTTCAATTATCAATGTTCTTGTTTTATTACTATCATAAGTGACAGTTTCTTAATTCTATCATTAATAATCATCACTTGTCAAGTATTTTTTTATTTTTATTTGCCCGCCTTTTAGCGGGTGAAAATTATATTAACACTTTTATTAAGTAATGTCAACACATTTTTTAATAAATCTAAATAAAATTTTGAACGTATATTTCGGTATTTACATTTTCCAAGTTATTATACGCAATGTACAAATCCTATTTATTTTACTCTATTTACCATTTTATCTATATTATGTTTATAACTGATTTAAACATAGGTTAATATAGTTAATATAGTTAATACATTTAATTTCAATATAGGTAAATATATAATATAGATAGATTGGCATTAAACTTTATTAAATATAGCAATTAATAATTTGCAAAAAAAAAGAATCATTAACAGATTCTTTTTTACCGGAGAAGGAGGGATTTGAACCCTCGCGCCGCGTAAACGGCCTATACCCTTAGCAGGGGCACCTCTTCAGCCACTTGAGTACTTCTCCTTGCCTGATTCATATCAGTTATTTAATTTGCACAATTTAGCAGTGCAAAATTTATTATAGTATAGCATCTTTTATTTGTCAAATACTTTCTAGAATTTTACTTTTTCTTCTTTCTTTATTTTTTCTATTATTCTTGTTCTAACCATATCAGCTACCTGAGTTGTATTCATATCTTTGTATTCTTCATATTTTATTGGCTTTAAGTAATGAATTTGAACACATACTTCACTTGTTCCAGGAGTATCAAATGGTTTAAACGAATCTATTAATGCTACAGGTACTATTGGAGCTTTTGCTTTCATTGCACTTTTAAAAGTTCCTCCTTTAAACGGTCCCGGATTGTTTCCATCTTTACTTCTTGTTCCCTCTGGGAATATAACAAAATTTTTACCTTTAGAAACCTCATCTTTCATCTCATTTATTATTCCAATTGCCTGTCTTACATCATCTCTGTCAATTAATTTGCCATCTAATGCTTTTCTAACCTGTTTTAACAATATTACATTTTCTAAATTACTTCTCATTACAACTGACACTGGATTGTCATGTGTTTCTACTATTAATAAGAAGTCAAATAATCCTTGATGGTTTGGAAATAATATATAGCCATTTTCTTTAGGTATATTTTCAGTTCCTGTACATCTTATTTTTACATGACCAAATTTATTTACATTTTTGATTACATTTCTTACTTTATTATATCTTTCTTCAAATGTGTATTTTTTACTATTTTCTGCTGATACTATGTCATGCATCATTGAAGGTATATAATAAAATCTTCTCATAACCATATATGCAATTCTATTTATCTTCACTACAATACTCCTTTATTGCTATTTCATATAAATTATTTCCTTCACAATCAATTACAACTATAACCGGCAAATTTTCTACTTCAAGTTTTCTTATAGATTCTGTGCCTAAATCATCATATGCTATAACTTCACTTTTCTTTATGCATTTTGATAAAAGAGCTCCTGCACCACCTATTGCTGCAAAATATACTGCTTTATTTCTTACAATTGCTTCTTTTACTTCTTCTGTTCTTTTACCTTTACCAATCATTCCAATTAAACCTTTGTCTAAAAGTTTTGGTGCATATTTATCCATTCTGCTTGCTGTAGTTGGTCCTGCTGATCCAATTGGTCTTCCTTCTCTTGCTGGAGATGGTCCCATATAATAAATAACATTATTTTCTACATCAAACGGAAGTTTTTCTCCCTTTTTTAATGCTTCATCCATTCTTTTATGTGCTGCATCTCTGGCTGTATATATAGTTCCTGTAATATAAACATAATCTCCTGCTTTTAATTCCTGTGATACTTTTTTATCAAATGGGGCTGTTATTTTTCTATCCATGTTTTTCTCCTAATACAATAAATTTATTTTAGTAATAAATACGTGCTACAATGTCGTAAATAAAGATAAACTAGACTGTGATGTGGAACAATTATCTTTTTATTTAGTCTTTTAATTTTAGATTGTTCTTGTTACGTGTCTGTTTACATGACAACATATATTTATAGCTACAGGTAATCCTGCTATATGGGTTGGGTATGTTTCCACATTTACTGCTAATGCTGTCTGTGTTCCTCCCAAACCTCCAGGTCCTATTCCCATTTTATTTATTTTTTCTAATAATTCATTTTCTAATTTGCTTACATATTCTATATCTGAACTGCTATCTGCTTCTCTTGCCAATGCCTTTTTTGCAAGATATGCACACTTTTCGAATGTACCACCTATACCTACACCAACTACCATAGGTGGGCATGCATTTGGTCCTGCATCCCTTACTGCAGTTAACACTGCATTCTTTACTCCTTCTATTCCATCAGCTGGTTTAAGCATAAATACTCTGCTCATATTTTCGCTTCCAAATCCTTTTGGTGCAACTGTTATTGTTATATTTTCTCCCGGAACGATTTCATAATGAATTACAGCCGGTGTATTATCTTTTGTATTTTTTCTTATTATTGGGTCATTAACAACTGATTTTCTTAGATACCCTTCTACATAGCCCTGACGCACGCCTTCATTTATTGCATCTTCTATATTTGCTCCTGTTATATGTACATCTTGCCCAATTTTAACAAATACGACTGCCATCCCTGTGTCCTGACAAATTGGTATCATATCTTCTCTTGCTATTTTTAAATTTTCATCTAACTGCTCTAATATTTGTTTTCCTAATGGTGATTTTTCATTATTACGGGCATTGTCAAATACCTTTTTCATATCATCTGATAGGTAATGATTTGCTTCTATACACATTTCCTTAATATTTTTTGTCAGTAACTGAGCATCTATTTCTCTCATTTATTAATAACCTCCCTGTTTATTTTAAAACTTATTAATAATTTATGTGTTTTATCAATCTTTACTGTGTTAATTTGTATTAGTATTTTTAGTTATTGTTAATACAGGTGAGAAAAACCTAGTTTCTCTCACCTGTCAATCACACTGTTCTTTATTATTCCTGTGTTTCTTCATCTATGCCTTCAGATTCTATTTCATCGCTTTCATTGTCTTCCTGCAATTCTTCTAATCTTCTTGCTTCTTCATCTGCTAAAGTAACACTTTCTTTTACTTTTGTTATACTTGCAACAATTATATCTTCTTGTTCACCTGTGTTCATTAATTTAACACCTGATGTAACTCTTCCAAGTACTGAAATGTCATCAACTTTTATTCTTATTATAATTCCCTGATTTGTAATAAGCATAATTTCATTTCCATCATTAACTGCTTTTACGCCTACTACTTCACCTGTCTTATCAGTAATGTTATAACATTTTACACCTTTTCCACCACGGTTCTGTAGTTTAAAGTCTGTAAATCTGTTTCTCTTACCATATCCATTTGCTGAAACGAAAGTTATATATTCGCCCTGTGTTTCAAGTTGCATTGCTACAACTTCATCTCCATTTCTAAGTGTAATACCTTTTACACCCATTGCAGATCTTCCTGTTTCTCTTATATCCTTTTCAGCAAATTTTATTGCCTGACCTTTCTTTGTTAACATTAATACATTTTGTTCACAATCAGATACTTTTACTTCAATTAATTCATCATCGTCTCTAAGTGTTATTGCCTGAATACCTGTTTTTCTTATATTCATATATGCACTTAACGGTGTCTTCTTAATTGTTCCCTTCTTTGTTGCCATAATGAGATTTCTATCTTCATCAAAATCATCAAAATGAACCATTGTTGTTATTTTTTCACCTGGCTGAAGCTGTAGTAAATTAATTATTGCCATTCCTCTTGCTGTTCTACTTGCTTCCGGAATTTCATAACATTTTAATTTGTATACTCGTCCTGTATTTGTAAAGAACATAATATAATTGTGAGTATTTGTCATAAATAAATTCTTTATAAAGTCATTATCTATGGTATTCATACCCTTTATTCCTTTTCCGCCACGGTTTTGTGCTTTGAAGTTATCCGTTGTCATACGTTTGATGTATCCTAAATTTGTTATGGTTACAACAGTATCACGTCTTGGAATTAAATCTTCATCTGACAAATCTTCTAAGTCTATTCCAATTGTTGTTCTTCTTTCATCAGCATATTTTTCTTTTATTACTAAGATTTCATCCTTGATTACTCCTAATAATTTATTTTCGTCTTCAAGAATTCCTTTGTAGAATGCAATTTTCGCCATTAAATCATCATATTCAGCCTGTAAATCTTCTCTTGCTAAACCTGTTAACTGACGAAGTCTCATATCTACAATTGCCTGTGACTGTGCTTCAGACAATGTAAATCTTTCCATTAATGCTTTCTTTGCTTCTGCTGTATTTCTTGAAGCTCTTATTATTTTAATTACTTCATCAATATTATCTAATGCAATGAATAAACCTTTAATTATGTGAGCTCTTTCTTCAGCTTTATTAAGTTCATAACGTGTTCTTCTTGTAACTACATCTTTCTGATGATCTAAGTAGCATGTTAATACCTCTAATAAATTTAAGACTTTTGGTTCGCCATTTACTAAAGCAAGCATGATAACACCAAATGTATCCTGCATCTGTGTATGTTTATATAATTGATTTAATATTACATTTGCATTAGCATCTCTCTTAACTTCGATTACTACTCTTGTACCATCCTGGTCAGATTCATCTCTTAAGTCAGAAATTCCTTCTATTCTTTTTTCTTTATGTAATTCAGCTATTTTTTCTACTAATTTTGCTTTGTTTACCATATATGGAAGCTCAGTAACTATAATTCTGCTCTTTCCATTATCCAAAGTCTCAATTTCTGTAGTTGCTCTTACCTTTATTTTTCCTCTACCTGTACGATAGGCTTCGCTTATTCCTTTTGTTCCAAGTATATTTGCTCCAGTTGGAAAATCAGGTCCTTTTATAATTTCCATGATTTCATCCAAATCTGTTGCTCTGTTTTCTTCTACCTGATTGTCAATTATTTTTACAATTGCATCAATCGATTCACCAAGATTGTGTGGTGGTATATTTGTAGCCATACCTACTGCAATACCGCTTGTACCATTTACTAATAAGTTAGGATATCTTGATGGTAAAACTGTAGGTTCTTTTTCTGTTTCATCAAAGTTTGGTACAAATTCTACTGTGTCTTTGTTAATATCTGCTATCATTTCTGTAGATATTTTGCTTAAACGTGCTTCTGTATAACGCATGGCAGCTGCGCCATCACCATCTTCTGAACCAAAGTTTCCATGTCCATCAACTAATGGATATCTTGTATTCCATTCCTGAGCCATGTTTACCAAAGCTCCGTAAATTGAGCTATCGCCGTGTGGATGGAATTTACCCATTGTATCACCAACAATACGGGCACATTTTCTATGTGGCTTATCAGGTCCGTTATTTAATTCAACCATTGAGTAAAGAACTCTTCTTTGTACCGGCTTAAGTCCATCTCTTACATCCGGTAATGCTCTTGCTGCAATTACGCTCATGGCATAATCAATATAAGAGGTCTCCATTGTACTTTTTAAATCTACTTCATGTATTCTGTCAAATATCTTGTCATCCATTATTTATAGCATCCTCCTATACATCTAAGTTCTGAACAAATTTTGCATTTGCTTCTATGAACTCTCTTCTTGGTTCTACTTCATCACCCATAAGAGTTGTAAATGTCTTATCTATTTCAGTTATTGTTTCATCGTCAATTTTAACCTGTTTCAATATTCTTGTGTTAGGATCCATTGTTGTTTCCCATAACTGGCTCGCATCCATTTCACCAAGACCTTTATAACGCTGAATTTTATTCTGATTATCACGACCTATTTCTGTAAGTATTTTATTTAACTCATCATCATTATAGGCATAATAATTTTTTTTGTTTCTTGTTACCTGATAAAGTGGTGGCATTGCTAAATATACATGTCCATCTTTTATTAACTCAGGCATAAATCTATAGAAAAATGTAAGCATAAGTGTATCAATATGAGCTCCGTCAACATCGGCATCAGTCATGATAATAATTTTGTCATATCTCAATTTTGATATATCAAAATCATCCTGAATTCCTGTTCCAAACGCTGTTATCATTGCTCTTATTTCTGCATTTGCCATAATTTTATCTATTCTGGCTTTTTCTACATTTAAAATCTTTCCTCTTAAAGGAAGAATAGCCTGTGTTGCTCTTGTTCTTGCTTTTTTAGCTGAACCACCGGCGGAATCTCCTTCGACTATAAAAATTTCACATTTCTTTGGATCTTTATCTGAACAATCAGCTAATTTTCCCGGTAAAGCAGCTACATCTAAAGCTGTTTTTCTTCTTGTAGCTTCTCTTGCATTTCTTGCTGCAAATCTTGCTCTTTGTGCTAAAACAGCCTTTTCGCATATAATTTTTCCTACATTTGGATTCTGTTCAAGGAAATATGTTAACTGTTCACTCATAACATTTTCCACAGCAGCACGTGCTTCACTATTTCCTAATTTTTGTTTTGTCTGTCCTTCAAACTGTGGATCCTCGATCTTAACACTAATTATAGCAGTAAGACCTTCTCTTATATCTTCACCTGAAAGATTTTCTTCATTATCTTTTAATACTTTTTTAGTTCTTGCATAACTATTAAAAGTTTTTGTAAGTGCTCTTTTAAAGCCTTCAACCTGTGTTCCACCTTCAGGAGTGTTAATGTTATTAACAAAACTTATTGTATTTTCGTTATATCCATCGTTGTGCTGAAGAGCAACTTCAACATAAACATTATTTACTGTTCCTTCACAATATAAAATGTCATCATATAAAGCAGTCTTTCCTTCATTAAGATAACTTACAAATTCTTTTATACCACCTTCATAATGGAATATTTCTTCTTTTGGTTCTTCTTCTCTTACATCTCTTAAAATAATTTTTAAATTCTTAGTAAGGAAAGCTGTCTCTCTTAATCTTTCCTCTAACACCTTAAACTGATAAACAGTATCTTCAAAAATTGTATTATCCGGTAAGAATGTAACTTCTGTTCCTGTAAAATCAGGATCACATTCACCTATAACTTTTAATTCACTTACAACATGTCCATATTCATATTTCTGATAATGGATTTTTCCTTCTCTACATACTTTAACTTCTAACCACTGTGATAAGGCGTTAACTACAGATGCACCTACACCATGTAATCCACCGGATACTTTGTATCCTCCACCACCGAATTTTCCTCCGGCATGAAGTACTGTAAATACAACCTGTACTGCAGGCAAACCTGTTTTTTCATTAATTCCAACAGGAATTCCTCGTCCATTATCCTTTACTGTAATAGAATTATCTTTGTTAATCTGTACATCAATTTCACTACAATAACCTGCTAAAGCTTCATCAACAGCATTATCAACTATTTCATAAACTAAATGATGAAGACCTCTTGTTGATGTTGTTCCAATATACATACCAGGTCTTTTACGTACCGCTTCAAGTCCTTCAAGAATCTGTATTTGGTCTGCACCATATTCATTTTCTACATTTGTATTGTTACCCATTAGTAACTCCTTTCAGTTAAATAGTTTTTTCAAAAACTTTTCCTTCTTTTACGTTAAATATTTTGTTAATTTTAAATCTGTTTTCTATAAATTCATCTAAACCCGTACAAGTTATAATTGTCTGTACGTTTTCTAAACTATTTAATAACTCATTCTGCCTTTTTGAATCTAATTCCGATAATACATCGTCTAACAACAATACCGGTGTATCATGTATTATGCTTTTTACTATTTCAATTTCAGCCAGTTTTAAAGATAAAGCTGCAGTTCTTTGTTGTCCCTGACTTCCGTAAATTCTTACATTCATATCATCATAATAAAAACTTAAGTCATCCCTATGTGGTCCAACATTTGTAGTCTTATACTTTTTATCTTTTTCTCTTGTTAAAACAAGTTGATTATATAACTCTAATTCATCGCAGTTTTTATCATATTTAACTATTATATTTTCTTTGTTATCTGTAATTTTTTTGTGAATTGGATTTATTATTTCGTTTATTTTTTTTACAAATTCACTTCGACGTTTAATAACTTCACTTCCATATTTAGCAAGTTGTAAATCCCATACGTCCAAAGTTTCCTCTAAATCAGGCTTAAAATATAAATCCTTTAATAGTTTATTTCTTTGATTTAATATCTTATTGTAATTTAGCAAATTATAAACATATAATTTATCTAGTTGACATAACTCCAAATCTATAAACCTTCTTCTCTCGGATGGACCATTTTTAATAATATTTAAATCCTCCGGTGAAAAGAATACAACATTAAATATCCCAAATAATTCACTTGCTTTTTTTATAGGAATTCCATTTATAGCAATTCCTTTAGACTTATTTTTTTTCAAATGAATATCAATTCGATATTCTTTATTCTTTTTGTTAATATATATTTTTATATGTGCATCATCACATCCAAATTTTATAACTTCTTTATCTTTCCCACCTCTGTGAGATTTCGTTGTGCTACATATATATATAGCCTCAAGAATATTTGTTTTTCCCTGTGCGTTGTCACCATATAAAATATTAGTTTTAGAATCAACGTTTAAATCTAATGTTTCATAGTTTCTATAATTACAAAGATTTAATTTTTCAATAACCATTATTCTACTTCTACAATTGTACCATCAAATTCAAAAGTATCTCCAGGTACAAGTTTCTTTCCTCTTCTGGTATCAACTTCTCCATTTACCTTTACTTGTCCATCCTGAACAACAAACTTTGCATCAATACCTGAACTAACAAGTCCTGCTAATTTTAATGCCTGACCTAACTTAATATAATCATCTTTTATTTTTATTTTTTCCATTTTTTTCTATTCCTAAACTAATTATTTGCTACTGAAAAGTTAACAGGAAGAATTAAATAAATATATTTTCCTTCATCATCTCTTATAAAACATGGTGATTTAGGGTTTACATAATATATATTTATCTGTTCTTCATCTATAACCTTTAATGTATCTATTAAGAATCTTGGATTAAAACCAATCATCATATCTTTTCCTTCTTTTTGAATGTAAATTTCTTCATCCATAGAACCAATGAAAGAATTAATCTTAAATTCCATTACTCCATCCTTAATTGTAATAATAATAGGTTTCTTATCGCCTTCTTTAATAAGAAGTGTTGCTCTATCAATACAATCAAGCATTTCTCTTTTATTAATTACAACCTTAGTTTCATAATCACTTGAAAGCATCTGATTTATCTTAAAATATTCACCTTCAATTAATCTTGAAACAACAAGTGTATTATCAAATTCAAATAATATATGGTTTGTTGTGAAATAAATATTAACAATATCATCAACTCCACCATTTAAAATTTTGCTTATTTCATTTAAAGTTTTTCCAGGAACAACAACTTTAATATCTTCATATTCAGCATTTAATTCAATATTTCTTATAGCTATTCTATGACCATCCAATGCAACAACTTTTAAATTATTACCTGATATTTCAAAAAGTTCTCCTGTCATAAGTTTATTATTATTTTTGTCATCAATTGAGAATATTGTCTGTCTTATAACTTCTTTTAATGAAAACTGTGAAATACTAATACTTTTTTCCTTTTTTATTTCAGGTAGATAAGAAAAATCATCTCCATCTCTACCTATAATGTTAAATTTGGCATTTTCACATGTAATGTTTGCTTTATATTCATTATCAACATCAATAACTACATCATTATCAGGAAGTTTTCTTATAATTTCTGAAAATAATTTAGCTTCTATAGCTACACTACCCGGTTCAATAATTTCACCTTGGACAACCGTTTCAATGCCAAGTTCCATATCATTAGCAGTCATTTTAATTTTTCCCTCAGTAGCGTCAATAAGAAAACATTCTAATATAGACATAGTAGTTTTTGAGGATACGGCTTTCATAGTAATGTTAACTCCTGAAAGTAAATCAATTTTTTTGCAAATAAGTTTCATTGTAAAATCTCCTTTATGTGTAAGTGTTGAAAAATGTATAAAATTATATAAATAAATAAATAATAATTAGTAGCAGTAGTATATAGGGGATGTTAATAAGTTAAAAACTAGTTCTAAGCCCCATGTATAAAAGAAAAGGCTGCATTAATAACAAATGAATAATTTTAAAAACTATTAACATTTTGAGGATATTGTTAATAAAAAATGTTAATAGCTTAAAAATATAAAAGTAGGATATTAACAATATATTAATAACATTTTAATACTTAAAATGTAGTTATTAACATCAAAATGGCAGTTATTAATACAAAAATATTAATAACTTCACTTTGTATTAAGCTTTTTAATAATAACTTCCACCATATTTTTAGTATTTATGTCTCTTGCCATTTCTTCTTTTATCTGATTAACTCCATATATTACGGTAGATGGATTGTCTTTATGAAGAGCTAATCCAATTTTCTTATTTGTCTCATCGGTAAGCGTTTTACAAATGTACATGCATACCTGTCGGGCATATGCTATTTCTTTAGAACGCTTCTTAGAAGCTAAATCATTAGGTGAAATTCCAAAATGATCAGCAACTACTTCAATAATTTTTTTACATGTTATTGTGTTATCTTCTTCAGGTGAAATATAATCCTTAAGAACATCTTTAGCAAAATCTAAATCAATAGTCTGATTGCTGATTTTACTAAAAGCAATAATCTTAGTTAATGAGCCTTCAAGTTCACGAATATTGAAAATAACATTTGTTGAAATGTAATCTAATACGTCATTAGGTATATCTATACCTTCAACTTCAACTTTCTTTTTCAAAATTGCCATTCTTGTTTCATAATTAGGACTTTGGATATCTACTGTTAATCCAGATTCAAACCTGTTAACCAATCTGTCTTCAAGTCCTTCTAAGTCCTTAGGCTTTCTATCTGAACTAATAACAATGGCTTTTTTATGCATATACAAATACTGGAAAGTATGGAAAAATTCTTCCTGAGTACTTTCCTTTTTCTGAAGAAACTGTATATCATCAATAAGTAAAACATCTACATTTCGATATTTTGCTCTAAAATCAGACATTTCCTGTTGATTACCGCTTTTATTACGTAGTGTTTCAATAAGTTCATTAGTAAAAGATTCACTTGTAGTATATAAAACCTTAGCGTTAGGATTTTTATTTAATACAAAATGACCAATTGATTGCATAAGGTGGGTTTTACCAAGACCTACACCTCCATAGATAAATAAAGGATTGTAGATTCCACCTGGAGACTCAGCAACTGCAAGGGATGTGTCGTGGGCTAAAATATTGTTAGAGCCTACAACAAATGTATCAAAAGTATATTTACTATTTAAATTAGCTTCAGCAATTCTGCTTGCAAGTGAAGCTGATTCATTAATTGTAATATGTTCTTCGGTTTCACTTGGTTCATCTTTAATGTCAGATGGTAAAACAAACTGAAGTTCAAGTTCCATTTTCATAATTTCTTCAATAGTTACTTTTAATGGAATCTGGTATTTTTTCTTTATATATTGAAGACCAAGCATCTCAGTTTCACCCTGATAAACTAAAGTTACGACATTGTCTTCAAAAGATTTAACCTGCAATGGTTTTATCCATGTTTTGAAGGAAACATCAGAAATATCGTAATCCTGTTTAAACGTATTGAGAATCTCAGGCCATTTTTCAATCAATGTAGAATACATAAATAATTCTCCTATTTTTTATAAAATAAACTTCTAAAAGTAAAAAAATGCGCAAAATTACACACATAATTATAATAGCAAAAAACAAAAATGTTTTCAACTTATATATAATAAAGAAGAAACTAATAAACGTGTAAAAAATTTGATGTAAAATAGAGAAAAAAGATTTTGTGGAAAAATAACGAAAAATTTTTGTAATAAGTTTACATAAAATAAAAAATAGGTTTACAAATAATTCGACAAAAAATAACAATAATTTTATTAATAAAAAAAGTTATTAATCTTAATAACTTATAAAAGTGTGAATAAATGGGAGGTAAAAGGAAAAAATAATGTGAGTTATTAACTTTTTATTAATAAAATGTTGATAACTGGTGTTAATTACCCGCAAATGTTATGTAAAGTAAATCAAAAAAATAATAATAATTAACAAAAAATAAAATGCTTGACGTAAAATTAACTTGCCATTATAATTGAAATGATGTTTTATTATAGTGCGTAAGGAGGTGTATCGGAATGCATAAGGGTAAAATGACATATCAGCCAAAAAAGAGACAGAGATCAAAAGTTCATGGTTTTAGATCAAGAATGAGCACAGCAGGCGGAAGAAAAGTTCTTGCAGCTAGAAGAGCAAAAGGAAGAAAAGTATTGTCAGCATAGGCCGCAGTTTTGTGGCCTTTTTCTTTTCTTATTTTAAAGAGGTATTGTAATGAATAGTTATGACTCGCTAAAAAAGAATAGAGATTTTCAAAATGTTTATAGAAATGGAAAATCAAAGGCAAATAAATATTTAGTTATGTATGTACTTGAAAACCAATTAGATAGTAACAGATTAGGAATATCAGTAAGTAAAAAAGTAGGAAATAGTGTAATAAGACATCATCTGACACGTCTAATAAGGGAAAGCTACAGACTAAATAAAGAAATGTTCAATAGTGGTTTGGACATTGTCGTAATTGCACGTGAAAGTGCAAAGGACAGAAAATATAAAGAAATTGAAAGTGCATTGTTGCATTTAGGAAAAATCAATGGAATTCTAAATGAAAAAAGCATGTAAATAAGCTTTTTTATCATTTTAGAATATGTTTGTAACTTGAAAATGAAAAAAACTTCTATATGGTACATTTATGGGAGGGTATATGAAGATGATAAAGAAATTATCTAAAGGTATAAATTTTATTCTTATAGGATGTATAAAATTTTATAGAAAATTTATTTCACCTATGAAAATTACGCCTTGTTGCAGATTTATACCATCATGCTCTCAGTATGCCATAGAAGCTTTACAGAAATATGGACCTTTAAAAGGATCGTTTTTAGCCATAAAGAGAATTTTAAGGTGTAACCATTTCTCTAAAGGGGGCTATGATCCTGTGCCTTAAGGAGGAATAATTGGAATTATTATTAGCTACACAGCAGAGTGGTATATTAATGCCATTTGCTTGGATATTAGGAAAAATACTTGAAGCAATTTACTTTATTTTTTCTTCTATAGGAATTGAAAGTATTGGATTATGTATTATTGTTTTTACAGTAGTAATTAGAATGTTAATGCTTCCAAGTACAATTAAGCAACAGAAATTTTCAAAATTGAATTCAGTAATGAATCCGGAAATTCAGGCAATTCAGAAAAAATATAAAAATAAAGTTGATCAGGCATCACAGCTTGCACAGCAGGAAGAAATTAAGGCTGTATATGATAAGTATGGTGTTTCACCTACAGGAAGTTGTTTACAGTTACTTATTCAAATGCCTATTATCTTAGCTTTATATAGAGTTATTATGAATATTCCGGCATATGTAAGTTCTGTTAAAGATTATTATTTGACAATATTACAAAATATGAATGGAAGTCAGATTAAAGAATTCTTTACTTATAAAGTAGATTCATTTTCTGATTTAACAACACAGCAGGTTAATAATTGTATTGATGTTATGTCAGGATACAACAGAGCAACATTAAAAGTTGATGGATTTAGTTTAAGTAAATTAGTTGATACTATTGATAGTTCAGTAGTTGATAAAGCTTATGATCATATTCATAATATTAACAATTTCTTTTGTTATAACTTAAGTGATTCACCATCACAGATGCTTAAAGCAGGATTACCTATTATTTTAGTATTGTTAATTCCTGTATTAGCTGGTTTAACTCAGTTCTTAAGTGTTACATTATCAATGAAATTAAATAGTGCAGCAACAAATACACAGGATAATCCAATGGCCGGTTCAATGAAAATGATGAATATTATGATGCCATTGATGTCAGTTTATATGTGTTATATGTTTGCATCAGGTATTGGTATTTATTGGGTAACAAGTTCAGCAGCTATGATGATTCAGCAGATATTTATTAATATGCATTTAAAGAAAATGGATGTTAACGAAATTATTGAAAAGAATAAGGAAAAAGCTGAACAGAAGAGAATTGCTAGAAATGAGAAAAACGGTGTTTATAGAGAACAGGTATTAAAGGCTGCATCTACAAATACAAAGTCAGTTTCAAGCAAAGCAAATTCAACTAAATCTTTTGCAGAGAAAGAAAAGATAATTGAAGAAGCTAAAATGAAAAATATGAAGAAAAAGAACGGTAGCATTGGTTCTAGAGTAAATATGGTAAATGACTTTAATGAAAGAAACAAAAAATAGAGGTGAAAGTGTTGGATTTTAAGGAATATACAGGAAAGAATATCGATGATGCTTTAACTAATGCATGTGTTGATTTAGGAACAACAACTGATAAGTTAGAGTATGAAGTTATTAGCAAAGGCAGTAACGGAATCTTAGGAATAGGAAGTAAGCCTGCAGTCATTAAAGCTAGAAAAAATCAGTCAATTGAAGACATTGCAAGAGAATTTTTAGGAAAAGTTTTTGAAGCAATGGAATTAACTGTAAAAATTAATATGGATATCAACGAAGAAGATGGTGTTGTAAATATTGATTTAGTAGGAGATGATATGGGAATACTTATTGGAAAAAGAGGGCAGACTCTTGATTCATTACAGTATCTTGTAAGTCTCGTTATTAATAAAGAAAGCGAAAAATATTTAAGAGTAAAATTAGATACAGAAAACTACAGAGAACGTAGAAAAGCTACTCTTGAAAATCTTGCTAAAAACATTGCATTTAAGGTTAAGAGAATTAAGAAACCGGTATCTCTTGAGCCAATGAATCCATATGAAAGAAGAATTATTCATTCAGCATTACAGAATGATAAATATGTTACAACAAAGAGTGAAGGTGAAGAACCATACAGACATGTTGTTGTAATCTTAAAAAGATAATAAAATATAACATAGGTAAACGTAGCAGTTATAACTGCTACGTTTTCTTTTTGAAAAATATGTGTTATACTAAATTATTATGGCTTATTATGTGTAGTTAATTTGCACATCTTGAGTAAAGAAAAATTAATGACAAAAAGTTGATTAATTTGAAAGGCTTGGTAATGAGATGAAAGTGGTTGATACAATAGCAGCAATTGCAACAGCATCAGGTAATTCCGGAATAGGAATAATAAGAGTAAGTGGTGATGAAGCAATTGAAATTGTAGATAAAATATTTAAATCAGTAAATAGTGATAAAAAATTAGTTAATGTAAAATCACATACAATTAACTATGGGCATATAGTTGATAATGATAAAGTAATTGATGAAGTACTGGTTTCAGTTATGAATGGACCACATTCATATACAGGAGAGGATGTAGTTGAAATTAATTGTCATGGTGGAATGATAGTTATTAGAAAGATATTGGAAATTGTATTAAAAAATGGTGCAAGAACAGCTGAGCCGGGTGAATTTACAAAAAGAGCTTTCTTAAAAGGAAGAATGGATTTGTCTCAGGCAGAGGCAGTCATGGATGTAATAAATGCAAAAAATGAATTTGCTTTATCAAGTTCAATAGAGCAGTTGAATGGAAGAGTTTCTGAAAAAATCAAAAGCTTAAGAGAAAAAATTATTTATAATATAGCTTTTATAGAATCAGCACTTGATGACCCTGAGCATATAAGCATTGATGGATATTCAGAAAAATTAAGTAAGATTCTTGAAGAGGTTAATGGTGAACTTTCAAGATTAATTAACAATTTTGATAATGGAAGAATTGTTAAAGAAGGAGTTAAGACTGTAATTTTAGGCAAGCCAAATGCAGGAAAATCTTCTTTATTGAACTTACTTCTTGGGGAGGAAAGAGCGATTGTTACTGATATAGAAGGAACTACAAGAGATACTTTAGAAGAAAGCATTAATTTAAACGGTGTCTTTCTTAATTTAATTGATACTGCGGGCATTAGAGATTCTGAAGATGTAGTTGAGCAAATTGGTGTAAATAAGGCAAAAGAACTTGCTGAAAAAAGTGATTTAGTTATATTTGTAGCAGATGCATCGAAAGAATTAGATGAAAATGATAAAGAAATTATTAATTTGATAAAAGATAAACAGGCAATTGTTTTACTTAATAAATCTGATTTAGGAACAATTATAAACGAAAAGAATGTTTCTGAATTTGACAATAAACCTGTAATTACATTTTCTGCAAAAACAGGAGATGGGTTAGATGAATTAGAAAATAAAATAAGAGATTTATTTTATGAAGGAAAAGTTAAATATAATGATGAATTGTATATTACAAATGCAAGACAAAAAGAATCACTTATTAATGCAAAGAATAGTATTGAAGAGGTTATAAAATCAGTAGAGAATGATATGCCTGAAGATTTTTATTCTATTGATTTAATGGATGCATACACATATTTAGGACAAATTATTGGTGAGAGCGTAGAAGATGACCTTGTAAATGAGATATTTAGTAAGTTTTGTATGGGAAAATAATAAAAGTTCTATTTGGAGAGGAAAATAAAATGGCACATGTAGAAGAAAAATATGATGTAGTAATTATAGGAGCGGGACATGCAGGATGCGAGGCGGCACTTGCGTCTGCAAGATTAGGAAATAATACTATTGTATTTACAGTAAGCGTAGATAGCATAGCTCTAATGCCATGTAACCCTAATATAGGTGGAACTTCTAAAGGACATTTAGTAAGAGAAATAGATGCTCTTGGTGGAGAAATGGGAAAAAATATAGATAAAACATTTATCCAATCAAAGATGTTAAATAAATCTAAAGGACCTGCAGTTCATTCATTAAGAGCTCAGGCTGATAAACAGGAATATACAAGAGAAATGAGAAAAACTCTTGAAAATACAGATAATTTAACAATAAGACAGGCTGAAGTTGCAGAAATTTTAGTTGAAGATGGAAAAATAACAGGAGTAAAAACAGCATCAGGTGCAGTTTATTATGCAAAAGCAGTTGTTTTGGCTACAGGAGTTTATTTAAAAGCAAAATGTATATACGGAGATATTTGCCAATATACAGGACCAAACGGTCTTATGGCTGCAAATTTATTAACTGATTCTTTAATTAAGAATGGCATAAAAATGCGTAGATTTAAAACAGGTACTCCGGCAAGAGTAGATAAACGTTCTATAGATTTTAGTAAAATGGAAGAACAGTTTGGTGATAAAAAGGTAGTTCCTTTTTCATTCGAAACAGATTCTGAAAGTGTACAAAAAGAACAGATTTCATGCTGGCTAACATATACAAATGAAGAAACTCATAAGATTATAAGGGATAATATTAACAGATCCCCATTATTTTCAGGAATGATTGAAGGTACGGGACCTAGATATTGCCCTTCAATAGAAGATAAAGTTGTAAAATTTGCAGATAAAAACAGACATCAGGTTTTTATAGAACCGGAAGGAATGTATACAAATGAAATGTACTTAGGTGGAATGTCATCATCATTACCTGAGGATGTTCAGTATGCTATGTACAAAACAGTTCCGGGACTTGAAAATGTTAAAATTGTACGTAATGCATATGCAATAGAATATGATTGTATAGAATATGGACAATTATTGCCAAGTCTTGAGTTTAAGAATATTTCAGGATTATTTAGTGCAGGTCAGTTTAATGGAAGTTCAGGATATGAAGAAGCTGCAGCACAAGGAATAATTGCCGGAATTAATGCTGCAAGAAAAGTTCAGGGAAAAGAAATGCTGGTTCTTGATAGATCACAAGCATATATTGGAGTATTAATTGATGATTTAGTTACAAAGGAAAGTCACGAACCTTATAGAATGATGACTTCAAGAGCAGAATACAGATTATTATTAAGACAGGATAATGCCGATCTTAGATTATCAAAGATTGGATATGAAATTGGATTGATTTCAAAAGAAAGATATGATTATGTTTGCTATAAAGAGAAAGTAATTAAAGAAGAAATAGAGAGATTAAATAAATATGCAATAGGTGCTAACAAAAAAGTTCAGGAATTTTTAGTATCTGTTGGCAGTACTCCACTTAAGACAGGAACAACATTAGCTGAATTAATAAGAAGACCTGAATTGGATTATCAAAAAATAAGTCAGTTTGACGATGAAAAGAAAGACTTACCTGAAGATATTGTTGAACAAATAAATATAAATATTAAATATGATGGTTATATTTCAAGACAAATGAAGCAGGTTGCTCAATTTAAAAAGTTGGAAAATAAAAAAATACCTGAAAATTTTGACTATACATTGGTATCAAGCTTAAGAAAAGAAGCAGTTCAGAAACTTACATTGTATAAACCTATAAACATAGGACAGGCGTCTAGAATA
Source organism: Eubacteriaceae bacterium (assembly GCA_902363805.1). Classification (GTDB taxonomy): domain Bacteria; phylum Bacillota; class Clostridia; order Lachnospirales; family Lachnospiraceae; genus Eubacterium_U; species Eubacterium_U album. The sequence goes on from CABJBF010000001.1 coordinate 18,427, forward strand.
TCAGGTGTTTCACCAGCTGATATTTCAGTTCTTCTTATATATATGGAACAGCATAAAAATAAATAAAAAGTAGGTATATATGGATAAAATTGAATTTATAAGAAATCATATTGAAAAATTAGATATAAATATTAGTGAAAAACAATGTTGTCAATTTCTTAAATATTATGAAATGTTGGTTGAAAAAAATAAGGTAATGAATTTAACAGGCATTACAGAGTTTGAAGAGGTTGTTGAAAAGCATTTTGTTGATAGTTTATCTTTAGTTAAAAGTATTAAATTAAATGGAGATGAAAGTCTGATTGATGTTGGAACCGGTGCAGGATTTCCCGGAATACCTATTAAAATTATGTTTCCAAATTTGAAAATTACTCTAATGGACTCTTTAAATAAAAGACTTCTCTTTTTGAATGAAGTGATAAATAAACTTGGATTGGATAAAATTGAATTGGTTCATGGTAGAGCTGAAGATTTAGGAAAAAATTCTAATTACAGAGAAAAATATGATTTATGTGTATCAAGAGCAGTAGCTAATATATCAACACTTTCAGAATATTGTATTCCATTCATTAAATTAAATGGCTACTTTATTTGTTACAAAGCTGATGGATGCATGAATGAAATTAATATTGGAAAAAATGCAATTAAAGTATTAGGTGGAGAAATAGAGAAAATTGTTGATTTTAATTTACCTGATACAGATATAAAGAGAAAAATTATTAATATCAAGAAAATAAAAAACACACCTAAAAAATATCCTAGAAAACCAGGGTTACCTTCAAAAGAACCTATAATATAAGTTTATGTATATTGGTTAAATGTATCTATGTAATTACAAATACAGATATAGGCTAATTATTTAGTTGTTAGGAGTAAAATATGAAAAAAACTAAAGAATATTTAGAAAACAGAATTAAAAAGCTGACAGATGAGAGAAAAAAATGCGTTTCTAAATATAATAGTAATAGGCAGAAAATAATAGAGACAAATATTATTATAGAGAGAATGAAAAGTATATCAGATGAAGCTTTAGAAATATTTTCACCTAAATTTAGAGAAACAAATACATTTAATCAGCATGAAATAAAGGAATTAGGAACCAAGATTGTTACTATAGCACAAATTAACAATGAATTAGCTGAAAATATAAAAAAAATAGATAAAGAAATATCAGAAATAAATGTTTGTTTAAAAGAAATAAGTAAGTAGTTAAAAGAAGGAATGTTTCACGTGAAACATTCCTCTTTTTATTGAAAACTTGATAAATTAACTTAAATAATCAATTAATTATAAATTGAAAATAATTAAAAATAATATATATTTACCTATATAAGTGCTTGTTTTTATGTAATTATAGTATATCATTATTAAACAAATATTAATTTAGTAATTAGGTAATGTTTCACGTGAAACATTAGTAAAATATTAATAACATAATTCATATAAGATAAAAATAAACGTAAATATATATAGACATATTTATAAATAGTTGTTTCACGTGAAACAATTATAGTTTCTAAGTAAATAAATTAAAATTATATAATTAATAATAAGTTAATTATATAATTTTAAATAGAAATAAAAATTTTTACTATATATTTAATAAATAGATAAAATATATATAATTTAATATAAATAGATAAAGTACATTAAATTATAAAAATAAAAATAGATAGAGTACATTAACTTCAGTAAATAAAATTAATTACATAAATAGAATAAATTACATATTTAAAATAAACTATATAAATAAATAGAATACATTAAATCTTATAAATTAAATAATTATATTTGTAAAATTAATCGTTTTATAAGTAATATAGAATATATATTACTTATGTAATAGTAATAATAAAAAATAGTTATATTATTTGTAGTATATATCTGCTAATTTTTATTATTATCAATAAAATAATTAAATAAAATAGAAATGAAATATCTAAAACAATATTATGTATTTATAAATAGTTCAGAAATTCAAAAAGTTTAATAAAAAATTAATGTTTCACGTGAAACATTAATATAGATTTGAAAAAGGAACTGTGTTACAATAATATTTGTTAAAAACATGAATTAAATTACTTGAAATATAGAAAGGTATTGAAATGGGAAAAATAATTGCAATTGCAAACCAAAAAGGTGGAGTTGGTAAGACAACTACAGCTATAAATTTGTCTGCATGTATAGCAGAAAGAGGTAAAAAAGTACTTTTAGTTGATATTGATCCACAGGGAAATGCTACAAGTGGGGTCGGTATTATAAAACAGGAACTAGAAAAGACAGTTTACGATATGTTTATTGGAGAATGTAGGTTATCAGAGTGCTTGACAAGTAGTATTGTAGATAATTTAAATGTTTTGCCATCAAATGTAAACCTATCAGGAGCAGAAATAGACTTAATAGGAGTGGATGAAAGAGAATTTATACTAAAAAATGCATTAGAAGGAGTAAAAGACTTATATGATTATATAATTATAGATTGTCCTCCATCATTAAATGTATTAACAGTTAATGCTTTAGTTGCAGCTGATTCGGTTATAGTTCCAATCCAATGTGAATATTATGCTTTAGAAGGACTTTCACAGTTAATCTATACTATAAATTTAATTCAGGAAAGAATTAACCCGGTATTAGAAATTGAAGGTATAGTATTTACGATGTATGATGCTAGAACAAATTTATCTAACCAGGTTGTAGATAATGTAAAAGAAAATATGCATTTAAATATATATAAAACAATTATTCCGAGAAATGTAAGATTGGCAGAAGCACCTAGTTATGGGCTTCCTATACATATGTATGATGCCAAATCAGCAGGATCTGTAGCCTATATGAATTTAGCAAAAGAAGTAATTAAGAATAATAAAAAATAGATAAGTAGTAAATAAAAATTAAAAATTTATAATTGCTTAAATAAATGTCGTATGACTTGTAAAATAGTATAAATAATAACAAAAAATACATATTTATATATGGATATGCAGGAATTTTAGAAAAAACAAGTTAAAAATATGCATTTAAACAAATAATTATTAAATTTTCATATATATAATAATATAAACAAAAAAGTTATGTAAACTAAATATGAAGTATAAAGGAGAATAATATGCCAAGACCAAAAAAAGGCGGATTGGGAAATGGATTAGAATCAATGATACCCAATTATGGTGCAGCCATCAAAACAAAGAAAAATGAAGATAAAGAAAAAGAAGTTGTGGTAAAAGAGGTTGTAAAGGAAGTTGTAAAAGAGGTAAAGGTACCTCAGGATACGTTAGTTAATATTAATGATATTGAACCAAATAGAGAACAGCCAAGAAAAAATTTTGATAAAGATGCATTAGAGGAATTAGCTGAATCTATAAAGATTCATGGACTTATTCAACCAATAATTGTTCAGAAAAAAGAAGATTATTATGAAATTATAGCTGGTGAAAGAAGATGGAGAGCAGCTAAAATAGCTGGTTTAAAGGAATTACCGGTTGTAATAAAAGAATATACACCTCAGGAAGTAATGGAAATTGCTTTAATAGAAAATATACAGCGTAAAGATTTAAATCCAATAGAAGAAGCAATTGCATATAAGAGTCTTGTTAACGAATATAATTTAAAACAGGATGAACTTGCTAAAAAGATGTCAAAAAGTAGAGCTGCAATTGCAAATTCAATGCGCTTATTAAAATTAGCAGAAGATGTCCAAGAGATGATTATTAATCAGGAGTTGTCTATGGGACATGCAAGAGCATTACTTGCAATTGAACATGAAGAATTGCAGATAGATACAGCAAAAACTGTAATTGAAAAGGGATTAAGTGTAAGAGAAACAGAAAAATTGGTAAAAAATATACTTAAACCAAAGCAAATAAGAATGGAAATTCCACCTGTTGATAAGGCTGTTTATGATCAGATTCAGGATAGATTAAAAGAAGTAATGGGAACTAAAGTTTCAATTAATCCAAAAAAGAATGGTAAAGGAAAAATTGAAATAGAATACTATTCAAGTGAAGAATTAGAAAGACTGATAGAATTATTCAGTGGAATTCATGAGTAAATTTGCAAAATATTAATATATACAAATTAATAAAACAGTCTTATAATGTAAAAATGAAAAATAAAGGAGAAAGAAAATGATACAGGAAATATTTAGCAGTGCATATACATATATTATTACAGTTGTAGTAATGTTTTTGATTTTTCTTATTTTATACATTAAGCAAAGTATGAAATTAAATAAGTTAATGAAAAAATATGATAAGTTTATGAAAGGAAAAAATGCAGAAAATCTTGATGGAGCAATAAGAGAGAGTTTTAAACAGATTGAAAAAATAAATGTAGAACATCAAAAGACAATGATTAAAGTAGAAGAATCTGTTCATAGAATAAATTCAGTGTTCCAGAAGTTAGGAATTGTAAAATATAATGCATTTAAAGAAATGGGCGGAAACTTAAGCTTTGCATTATGTATGCTAGATAGTGAAAATACCGGATTTATTTTAAATACAATGCATGGAAGAGAAGGAAGTTACACATATATCAAAGAAATAATTAAAGGTGAAGCTTACGCTACATTAGGAGAAGAAGAAAAAGAAGCATTAGAAAAAGCAATGAATTCATAATAAAGGTTAACATCATAGTTTAATATTAGAGAGTAAGTTAGATAAATATAATAATCAAAAATAATAAAAAATAATAAAAATGAGATTAGTTAAAATATAGACTAATCTCATTTTTTTTAGGGCATGACCCTATTTATGAAATTGAATTTAATAAAAATTCAACATCAATTGTGGTTAATATAAGAATATAGGTAATATGTTTATTAATAATTATGGATAAAAATCTAAGAGTAATTAATAAATAACACGAAAAGTTAATAATTATTAATAAATACAATGCTTATATTAATAAAAAGTATTAATAATTTAATTATCATACTTGTACTTATATTAATATTCATGTACTTTTATCATTGATTTTAAAATATCAAATTCTTCAGGATTATCTTTATAAATTCTTGCAGCTGCAACAATTGGAAGCCATTGGTTTACATAACGTTTGGTTGTTCCTGTCATATTACAAAATGAATCTAAATATAATTCAGCATATTCAGGCATATTTATTTTAAACCAAATATAAGTACGAGCAATATCAGCACTGGCGTTTCCCTGAGATGCATGATTCCAATCTAAAACGCAATAATCATCACCTGAGATAATAATATTGTGTGGAGTAAGATTTCCATGGCACAATTTTTTATGCTTTGGTGATGAATCAAGCATTTCTAGTAAATCAAATTGAGTTGATTCATCTAAACCTGAATTCTTAATTCCATATTGTAATTTTGCTTTTTGTCTTGGAATAGCAGTACAAAAATTAGTATGAATAGAAGTCTGTATAGTAACTAATTTATTAATATATTCTTCAATATTTTCAGAATTATTATTAATAAGTGAAAAAAGAGATTCACCTTTAATTAAATCAAATTTGATACACCACTGTCCGTCTTTTTTATAAACAGAGTCAATTAAAGGAGCGTGTGCATCAAGTTCTTCAACCTTAGAAGTAATAAATGCTTCTTGAAAAACATCTTTCTTGTCGTAATCAATATTAAAAATTTTGTATGTATAACTTTCGTCGTTGTATATTTTATTATGACGTCTTTCATTCATCAATTGTAATTCCATAATAAATCTCCTCATATAAAATGTATTACTAAAATGTCTGGATAGTGATTAATCGTCAGAAACATTTATAGAAAATAAATAAAGTTCATTCGATTTCATATTTAATAAAAAATTAAATTATTTATTTGAAGGTTATTATACCATAATGCATAAAAATTTACTAGAAGTAACATAATATATTGTCTAAAATAACTATAATATAAGCATAACAAATAGGTATAAAAAAGTAAAAGAAAAATCGACGAATTGTACAGAAAACTTGCAAAAATAGGGTGTTGGGGTTATAATCGAAATGGCGTGTAAAAGTAAAAATTTTTATGCAAAGGGAGAAAAGAAATGTTAGATATTAAATTTGTCAGAGACAACCCGGAAGTTGTAAAACAGAATATTAAAAATAAATTTCAGGATCATAAACTTCCATTAGTAGACGAAGTTATTGAATTAGACGAAAAGAATCGTAAAATAAAGCAGGAAGTTGAAGCACTTCGTGCTGAAAAGAATAGTCTTTCAAAATTAATTGGTGGATTAATGAAAGACGGAAAGAAAGATGAAGCTGAAGAAATTAAAGCTAAAGTTGCTGCAGGTAATGCAAGAATTGATGAACTTACAGATGAAGAGAAAACAACAGAAGAAGAAATCAAGAAGAGAATGATGGTTATTCCAAATATTATTGATAAATCAGTACCTATCGGAAAAGATGATAGTGAAAATGTTGAGATTGAAAGATTTGGTGAACCAGTAGTTCCTGATTTTGAAGTTCCATATCATACAGATATCATGGAAAAATTTAATGGTATTGATTTAGACGCTGCAAGAAAGGTTGCAGGAAATGGATTCTATTATCTTATGGGAGACATTGCAAGACTTCATTCAGCAGTTATTTCATATGCAAGAGACTTTATGATTGATAGAGGATTTACTTATTGCGTACCTCCTTTTATGATTAGAAGTAATGTTGTAACAGGTGTTATGAGTTTTGATGAAATGGATCAGATGATGTACAAGATTGAGGGAGAGGATCTTTACTTAATCGGTACAAGTGAACATTCAATGATTGGTAAATTTATTGGAACACATACAAATGAAGAAGATCTTCCTTACACACTTACAAGTTATTCACCATGTTTCCGTAAAGAAAAAGGCGCTCACGGTATCGAAGAGAGAGGTGTTTACAGAATTCATCAGTTTGAAAAACAGGAAATGATCGTTATTTGTAAGCCGGAAGATAGCATGATGTGGTATGACAAACTTTGGAAGAACACAGTAGATTTATTCAGAAGCATGGATATTCCGGTTCGTACTTTAGAGTGTTGTTCAGGAGATTTAGCAGACCTTAAGGTTAAATCAGTTGACGTTGAAGCTTGGTCACCAAGACAGAAGAAATATTTTGAAGTTGGTAGTTGCTCTAACTTAGGAGATGCTCAGGCAAGAAGACTTTCTATAAGAATTAGAGGAAAAGAAGGAAACTATTTTGCTCATACTCTTAACAATACAGTAGTTGCACCACCTCGTATGCTTATTGCATTTTTGGAAAATAACCTTAATGCAGATGGAAGCGTAAATATTCCTGAAGTTTTAAGACCATATATGGGTGGAATGGAAAAAATTGTTCCTAAGAAATAGTTAAAATATATAAAAACAAGATAAATTCAGAAAAATTTTATAAATGTCGCTATAGCTCAGTTGGATAGAGCGACCGCCTCCTAAGCGGTAGGCCGGAGGTTCGACTCCTCTTAGCGACGCCTGAATGTTATACCGAAAACTTTGTAGTCAAAGTTTTCGGTTTTTTATTTTAGAATAATATATTGTTTATGGGAATAAATATTTAAATAAAACAGAATTTGATTATTTGTCAGGAATGATGGTAACACAAAATTTTAAGAAAATAAATTTTTAAATAAATATTTAAGAAAGTCTCTTTGTCAAACATGGGATAAAATTAAGAAACAAATAAACTATAAAATGGAGATTATTACTTTTTAAGAATAAAATAAACAATTAAATCAGATAGATAAATAAAATATAAATGTAATACATATTGACAAGTAATTAAAATAATAAGATAATTGTAAAGTACGTGTAATACCCTATTACTCAAATGTTACAATTGCTATAATACAATTGTAAAGTACGATATTTAAAGGAAAGGTTATAAAACCGAGATTATGGATTATATTGTAATGGATTTGGAATGGAATCAGAATCCTTATGGTAAAAACAATAATCATCCTGACATACCATTTGAAATAATAGAAATAGGTGCAGTTAAAGTAAACGATGATTTAGAAGTTGTAGATGAATTTCAGCAGGTTGTAAAACCTAGAGTTTATAAAAGATTGCATTATAAAATCCAGGAAATTACTCATTTGACAATGGAAGAGTTAAATTCGGGTGAAGATTTTAGAAAAGTGATAAGAAATTTTCTAAATTGGTGCGGAGATGACTATATCTTTTGTACATGGGGATCAATGGATTTGACAGAATTGCAGAAGAACATGAAACATTATGGGATGGAAAGAATATTAGAATTTCCATTATTTTATGTTGATTTGCAAAAAATGTATAGTTTGTGTTATGAAGATGGTCATATAAAGAGAACTTTGTCATATGCAGTTGAAGAATTGAATATCAAAGAAGATGAACAATTCCATAGAGCTATATGTGATGCAGAGTATACTGCTAAAGTAATGAAAGCAATGGATTTTGATAAAGTAAAAGAAATGCTTTCAATTGATACTTTTTATTCTCCTAGAATTAAGGAAGAAGAAGTATTTGTTAGATTTCCTACTTATACAAAATATATTTCAAGGGAATTTTTAAGTAAAGATGAGATGTTTTTTGACAGGGATGTAAGCAGTATGAAATGTAATGTGTGTGATAAACCATTAAAAGTTCTTATAGATTGGTTCTCAGACAGTGGAAAAATGTATTATTGTTTGGGTGAGTGTCAGGAACATGGATATGTTCGAGGAAAAATAAAAGTTAAACCTCGGGAAGAAGATAGTTTCTTTGTTGTTAAAATCATGAGGAGTACTGATGAAGAGGGAGCAGAAAGTATTAGAGAAAAACAGGAAAGCATTAGGGAAAAAAGACGAGAGAGAAGACAAAAATCGTTAGATAGTGAGATTGTCATCGAAGAAATATGGGATGAAGATGAAATAAAATCAGAATTGGATGACAAATAATAAAAAGGACATGTAGACGGGAACGTTAACATGTCCTTTTTATTATTATTATTTTGTATTGTTGTAATTTTCCATCAATGAATCAAGTTCATTTAATAAGCAATCAACTTTACCGTAGAAGGCATCGTTATTTGTAGGAGAATCAAAATTATCTCTAATATTTGTAAGAGCATCAATAATATTATTCAATCTGTTCTTACCACTTCCGTTAAGATATAAGAAATATCTGCTACGTTCATTTTCCTGTGGTGTCATTTTCTTCAATACAATCTCGATATTTGGCTTTTCACCAATATATCTATATGTAATTGAAGGTGATGCATGGTTAAATAAGTTCTGTAAGTAGTAAATATCACCAGTTTCATGATAATAATTCCAAGCAAAAGTTTTTCTCATTGTCTGTGCTCCGATTGAAGTTAAGCCAATCTTGTGACCAACAGATCTTAAAACTCGATAAGCCTGTTCTCTTGAAACCGGTTTATCAGATGAAGCATGTCCTCTAATTAAGAATGCTTCAGGATCTTTTCCCTTAGTATAATCTTTAATAATTGCCTTCAAATCTTCTGGAATTTTGAAAGTATTTTTGATGTTCTTTGTTCCAATTTCAACTGTGATTTCATCTTTGTCAGTAACATCTTTGTTTTTGAAATTTAAAATGTCCTGAAGTTGTAAACCTGTTCCAACTCCAATTTCAAACATAATGTAATATTTATAGTCTGTGTTTTTCAATGCCTCTTTAAATTTTGATAACGTTTCAGAATCCTTAATAGGTGCAACCCAATTCATATAAACCCATCCTTTCAATTCATTGATTTTTAACGGTTACGTCTTCTTTTTGAAGCTCTTACTGCATTTAAATGGTCCATTTTCTTCTTAAAGAAGATAATAATTACTGCTAAAATAAGTAAAATTACTGCAATAATTATAATTTTAAATATAGCTGAACTAAATTTAAAGTGAGACTTTGATACAGTTTCTTTTTTAGTTGTCTTTTTAGTTGTGTCTTTGTCAGAAACTTTTGAAGAATTATTTGAATTTTCAGAATCTACAGAAGTTTCTGTGTCAACTGTAGTCGATTCTTCAGGAGTAACAGTGGCATTAACACTTATTTTATTTGACACTTCACTATACAAAACAGGAGCAGTTCCAATTGTATGATCTCCATATGAGTAAGAAATCGTAGCAACGGTATTGTTGTCGTCAGAACTATCCTCGTTTAAAGTAATAGTAGAAGTTGTATCAGCAAAATTAGCATCTTTTGGAAGTACAACTACAGCATCTTTAGATAATGATAATCTGTGAAGCTTAGTTTTAAATATAGAATCAAAATTGTTAGTAAATGTTGATTTGTTTTCAAATCTAGTATCATTTTCAGATACATTTGTCAATTTAAAATTCTTAAATCCAAAGTCTAATAAAGCTGTTGTATCCACATAGGAATTTGTACCAGGCGAATTAAGAACAACAGTAATAAGAGTCATGCCGTCTCTTTGAGCACTTGTTACTAAAGTTGTTCCGGATTCATTTACAAAACCGGTCTTACCACCAATGATTCCGTCATAATGGAAGGAATTCCATGGCTGAACCATCTGATGACGCTGACTTATAGTAAGAGGTTCTTTTCGCTTGTTATCTGTAGGTAGTGTATAACTTGAGGAATTAATAATTTCTCTAAATACCGGATATTGTAATGCTGCCTGCATAATCTTTGCCATATCGTAAGCGGTTACATAATGTTTTTTATTAAAAAGTCCACATGCATTTGCAAAATGAGCATCATTTGCACCAGCCTGTTTAGCTCGTTTATTCATTAATTTGGCAAATTCTTCAATACTTCCGCTAACATGTTCTGCTAAAGCAGAGGCTACTTCATTAGCGGATTGCAACATTAATGCATATAAACAATCTTTAACACTCATTTCTTCACCAACGACAGCTCCAATATTGGCTGCTTCAGGCTCAAGAGTGTCAATAGCGCTCTGTGAAAATGTAACAGTATCATCAAGATTACAATTTTCAATGGTAAGTAATGCTGTCATGATTTTAGTGATACTGGCTGGATACATTTTCTGATGGCATTTCTTATCGAAAAGTACTGAACCGGTAGAGGCATCAATCATTACGGCAGTTTCGGCAACTAATCCCGGTCCACTAGGCCAGGAAACAGTGTCTGCACTTACAACAGAGTTACTATTATATGAACAAAAGCCAAATGATGTTACCGTAATAACAATCATCATGACCATAGATAATATACGTTTCATTCTTAATCTCCTATATTTTGATGTTGGTTATAATCTATAATAGTTTAATAAATGGAAAATTAGTTTAATTAACCTAAATATCATAATATAGTATACAGCAAAATAAATGAATATAAAAGACAAAAAATTCATTAAAACTTAATAAATATATAATGTCCTATATTGTAAATTCTAATTTATAAATGTGAAAAAAGTATTAATTAAATGTGAAAACTAACTTATAAATAATTAACACGTGGAAATAGAAAATATCCTATTTTCACGTGTTAATATATGAATATTAATTTTTATTTTGCGTCAGCTCTAGCTTTTATTACTTTAAGCCTTGTAAATTCTTCTCGCTCTTTTTCTTCAAGCGCATTAGAAATTGTTTTAACAAGTCCTTCATATGTTGGAATTGTTATATTCTTTAGAGCATTTGCTCTTTTTTGCGTTTTCTTAATATTATAAGCAAGTCGGTAAGCTGAATTTTCAATCATCGAAAGTCTGATTGTTAAATCCTTTACTTTTTCAAAACAAGTTTTTGCCTTGTCTAGAGACTCTGTAGTTCCATAAAAAGAGTAAACAGGATTATGAACAGATTCGTTATTAGTAACAAGAGGAATTTCAGTTCCCATGATACTTCGACTTTTTATTTTTACATCATGTTCAAGAGGAACATTAAATGCAAATATTTCAACATTTTGGATTCCAAGTTCGATATTTGCTCTTTCCAAAGCTGTGTAAGCTTCAGTAAATGTTTTATCGATATCGTCCTGAATGTCTTTAGCTTTAGCATTTAAATCCATAATTTCACGAACAAGAATATTACGTTTTTTGTCCATTAGTTCAAAGCCCTGTTTCGCAAGAGCAAGAGAATTTTTTGCGGCTATTAAGTTACCTTTGGTTGGTACTGCATTTAAATCCATAAAAAACCTCCTTGTTTGAAAAATTAAAGTGAATCAGAATCTTCTTCGTCATCATTTAAAGATACACTATCGTAATATTTCTCAAGAATCTTTGTATCAATTCTATCAAGTTCTTTCTTAGGAAGAAGATGTAATAACTTCCAACCTAAATCTAGTGTTTCTTCAATAGTTCTATTTACATTTGGTCCCTGACCAACAAATTGCTGCTCGAAAGCTTTACCAAATTCAAGATATTTTTTATCTGTAGGTGATAATTCATCTTCACCAATTACTGATGCTAGAGCTCTGGCATCACCAACTTTTGCGTAAGATGAGAATAACTGGTTAGCAACATCCTGATGATCTTCTCTTGTAAATCCTTTACCGATACCATCCTTCATCAAACGTGAAAGGGAAGGTAATACATTAATTGGAGGGTAGAGTGACTGTCCGTTTAATGAACGGTCTAAAACTATCTGACCTTCTGTAATGTAACCTGTTAAGTCAGGTATAGGATGTGTTATGTCATCGTTAGGCATTGTAAGAATAGGAATTTGAGTTACGCTACCTTTTGCTCCTTCAACAATACCTGCCCTTTCATATATAGTTGCGAGTTCACTGTATAAGTATCCGGGATAACCTTTTCTTGAAGGAATCTCACCCTTTGAAGATGAAACTTCACGCATAGCTTCTGCAAATGATGTCATATCAGTTAAAACAACTAAGATATGCATATTTTTTTCGTATGCAAGATATTCTGCAACAGTTAAAGCAACCTTTGGGGTTATCAAACGTTCTACAACAGGGTCATTTGCCAAATTTAAGAACATTACAACGTGTTCAGAAGCTCCGCTTTCTTCAAATGTTTTCTGGAAAAATTCAGCAACATCGTGTTTTACACCCATTGCAGCAAAGACAACTGCAAATTCTTCATCAACATCATCACCAAGAGATGACTGATTAACAATCTGTGCAGCTAACTGATCATGAGGTAAACCATTTCCGGAGAATATAGGAAGTTTCTGTCCTCTAATCAATGTTGTTAAACCGTCAATAGCTGAAATACCTGTTCTAATATAGTTTCTTGGATATTCACGGGAAACCGGATTAAGTGGTTTTCCGTTTACATCTCTCTTTTCCTCAGCAACGATTGGACCAAGACCATCAATAGGCTGGCCAATTCCGTTGAAAGTTCTTCCTAAAATATCAGGTGATAAGGCTATTTCCATAGGGTGTCCGGTTAATTTTGTATGTGTATTGGAAAGGGACATTCCTTCTGAACCTTCAAATACCTGTATAACTGCTTTATCTTCGTAAATTTCAATAATACGACCGAGACGTTTCTCGGCACCGTCATTCATTGAAAATTCTACTATTTCATCGTAAGCCGCATCTTTTACACCTTCAAGTGCAATAAGAGGACCATTAATTTCGCTTAAACCTAAATATTCTATTGCCATTTTGGTACCTCCTTATGCATGCCTAGCCATGATTGATGCATAGTAATCATCAATTTCATGCTTATAATCATCAAATTTTTCAAGTTCATTATTTGCAACATCATATTTGATAGAAATAATTTTTTCAAACATATTGTTTTCCTTTAATACTGATACAGGAATTCCAAGATTAATAATCTCAAAAGCCTTATCATTTAAATAAAGGATAAGTTGCATCATTTTTAGCTGCTTTTCAAGAGGTACACATGTATCTTCAGCATGGAATGCGTTCTGCTGTAAAAATCCTAAACGTATAACTCTGGCTATTTCGAGAATAAGCTTTTGGTCATCCGGAAGTACGTCACTACCAATAAGTTTTACAATTTCCATCAATTCGCTTTCTTTATTTAAAATAGCTAAAATTCTGTTTCTGCAGTTTACAAAATCAGGACCTACATTTGTGTTGTACCAGTCTGCAAGATCATTTACATATTCACTATAACTTGTAAGCCAGTGAATAGCAGGGAAGTGCCTTGCATAAGCTAATGATTTATCAAGTCCCCAGAAACATCTAACGAAACGTTTTGTATTCTGTGTTACAGGTTCTGAGAAGTCACCACCCTGAGGAGAAACAGCTCCGATAATTGAAACAGAACCTTCTGTTCCGTTAAGGTTTTCCATATAACCTGCTCTTTCATAGAATGCTGAAAGTCGGCTTGCAAGATATGCAGGGAAACCTTCTTCTGCAGGCATTTCTTCCAAACGGCCTGAAAGTTCTCTTAAGGCTTCAGCCCATCTAGATGTAGAATCGGCCATTATAGCAACATCGTAACCCATATCTCTGTAGTATTCCGCAAGAGTTAAACCAGTGTAAATACTAGCTTCTCTGGCAGCAACAGGCATGTTAGATGTATTTGCAATTAATGTTGTTCTGTCCATCAATGGATTTCCTGAACGAGGATCTACTAATTCTGAAAATTCATCAAGAACCTGTGTCATTTCGTTTCCACGTTCACCACATCCGATGTAAATAATAATGTCGGCATTTGCCCATTTTGCAATCTGATGCTGAGTCATTGTTTTTCCTGTACCAAAACCACCCGGAATAGCGGCTGTACCACCTTTGGCAATAGGGAAGAGAGTATCAAGAATTCTCTGACCTGTTACAAGTGGCTGGCTGGCAGGATAACGTTTATTAATAGGACGAGGTGTACGAATTGGCCATTTCTGAGTAAGAGTCAATTCTAATTCTTCACCATTGTCTTTCTTTATTACTGCTATAGTTTCGTTTATTGTATAAGGACCATCATCTACAACGCTAATAACTGTTCCAGAAATATAAGGGGGTACCATTGATTTATGTAAAATGGCTTTTGTTTCCTGAACTTCTGCTATAACTGTACCACCGGATACATAATCACCCGGTTTAATTGTAACGTGAACATCCCATTTTTTTGTTGTATCAAGAGAATCAACACTAACACCACGGCTGATGAATGCGCCTGATTTTTCTCTGATTTTACTTAAAGGTCTTTCAATACCATCAAAAATATTGTTTAAGATTCCTGGTGCAAGAGTAACAAAGATTGCAGTTCCAGTTCCATAAACTAATTCGCCCGGTTTAAGACCACTAGTTTCTTCGTATACCTGAACGGTAGTCATTTCAGATGTAAGACCAATGATTTCGCCAACAAGTTTTTCTTCGCTTACGTAAACCATTTCACCCATCTGAAAATCGGTCTTTCCTTTTATATAAACTACAGGACCGTTAATACCGTATATCTTTCCTGTTTTTACCATCTGGCTGCCTCCTAAATTGAAATCGTAAACTTTTCCTGCTCCTCAGCAAGCTTTGTTTTAAAAGAATTGTCAACTAACATATTTTTATCTGAAATAATAGCTTTACAACCACCAATAAAAGGAACAGTGCTTATTTTAATATCGGCACCTGTTTGACTTTGTAAATCAGATAATAAAGATTTGTCACTTGAATCAATATAAAATTCTACTGTAGTATCATTAAAATCTGAAGATATTTTGTTGATTTGTGATATAAGTTCCTTTTTATATTCTTCTGTTTTCTTATAAGCGTTCAATTTTTCAACAACTGCTGAAAAAATTTGAGATTTCAGCTTGTTTTGGTGTAATGTAACAGTTCTACGAACTTCAGCCTGAACTTTTGAAAGTTCTCTTTTAACTTCAAGTCTCACCGCATTTAGTTTTGCGCTTTCAACGGACTTAGATTCTAAAAGTGCTGTTTCTTTATGTTTTTCAAACTGTTCATCAAGAGACTGTTTGTAAGCTGTTAGTATATCATTACTTTTAGCGGATGCATTATCCAGGGAGACATTTTTAAAATGTTCCATTTTTTCTTCTATTGTCATGCTAAGCCCACACTTTCTATATTTTTATTCCGATAGCTTCATTAATATATGCTGTAATGAAATCCGGACGACGGCCTGAACCGTGGCGGTCAGGAATTTCCAGCAACAAAGGAAACGTACGGTTTAATTTAATATCATCAACAATCTCAGGAATTTCTTTTCCAAGCTTTTCTGTCATTAAGATAATTCCAATATCTTTTTGAGAAAGAACTTCGTCTAAAGCCTGCTTAATTTCCTGCTTTTCGTGAACAACAACTCCATCAATTCCTGCAAGACGCATTCCTGTAAGAGTGTCCACGTTATCACTAATGAGAAACATTCTCATAATTTGTTCCTCCTATCTGTGTAAGTGTTAAAGTTGTATGATTTATAATGCACCTAAAATCATGAATGCGATAATTAATCCGTAAAGAGCAATACCTTCTGCAAGACCTGCAAAGATAAGTGCTTTACCAAATACGCTTCCATCTTCACTAATTGCTCCAAGAGCAGCACTTGATGCACTTGCTACTGCGATACCACCGCCAATACCTGAGCTACCAACTGCTAATGCAGCTGCGATGTATCCAAGACCTGAACCTAATGATAAGCTGGCAGTAGTTGTTTCAGCAGCACTTGCTGTCTGAGCAAACATAACAACAGTTGATAAAACTAATAAACCGAAAAATCCAACAACGTTTATTGCTAATGATTTTTTAAAGCGGCCTCTGCTCTTCTCACCAACAAAGTAAGCTACCATAGGTACGATAATTGATAAAGTTAATGCGATAAATAATGTGACTTTTAATAACATATTTTTGTCCTCCTAGTGTTTAATATTTTTTGAATAAGGTTTAAATTCCTTACCGGAACCTGAATAAAAACGGCCAAACAATTCATAGTATTCAAGACGCAATCCCTGAATTGCTACAACAAGGCCTTCCATACCACATACGAAAATGTTACCAAGAATTAAAACTAAGATATTTGGTGAACCTCCGTCTGTAGCTCCTGCTAATGTTAAAACTACTTCCATCATGGCACCGTGGCTGATTGCAAACGCACCGACACGAAGGAATGATAATGTATTTGAAAAATAGTTTAACAACATCTCAAAAAGTTCAAAGAATCCTTCAACAAAATACATTGCTGCTGATTCAGGAAATAACTTTTTGTTCTTTTGTACAAGATTTACTATAGGTGTCTTTAATGCAATTAGAATTAATGGAATGACGAACATTATTACAAGAACGATAGTTCCTGGAAGAGAATGTCCTGACATGTATAAAATAACTACAGCCATTAACGATGCATAAAATATAAGACCTGTAAGACCGTTAGGTCCTATAAGTAAATCTGCATATTTTTTATTTTTGAAAGCATTTACCATATTAATAATCATTGTTATGAGTATTAAGAATACACCAAATAATATGGCAGCTACAAAAACTGTGTTAAATGAACCAACTATAGGCAAATTCATTTTACTTGTTCTTGGATTAACCCATATTTGAGGAATTACACCCTCAAATCCAAATACACTTCCGTATAATAATCCAAATATAGCGGAAGTAAATCCTGCTGCTGATAAAATAGCGGCTAAAGGAATCTTCTTTATCAGGTATACAATTAAGCCTATGGCAAATATGCATAATCCCTGTCCTAAATCACCAAACATTGCACCAAAAAGAAGTGAATAAGTTATTGCTACAAAAATAGTAGGATCAAATTCGCCGTATTTTGGTAAACCGTACATTTTAACGTACATTTCAAATGGTTTTGCAAATTTAGGATTTTTTAATTTTGTAGGTGGAACCTTTGATTCATCAGTTTTATTATCAATCATACAAACAACATTAGGATCATTTTCTGTCTCGGCCTGAAGTGAAAGAGCATCCTTTGTTGCCATCCAACCACAAAGAATATGGAAAACTATGTTAGAATCACGTGTACATGCTGCAAGTTTTCTTACATCAAAATTTCCATATGCAATTTCTATTCTGTTGCAGGCAGATAAAACATGAGATTTATTTACCTGAACTAAAGTTGAAATTCTACTTTCTACAGTTCTTATTTTTTCATCAATTTCTGAAATTGACTTTGCAATATTCATACATGCCTGAGCAGGAGTACCTGAATAATTATCAGGAATTTTAACCTGTTCAAAATGTAAAGCTTCAAATGATTCATCAACTTTTTTTATTGATATTTCAGGAGCAAAATAAACACCCCATATAAAATCATTGTCAACAAGACAATCAATAAAAACAGCGTCAAGATCAGGATTAATAAATGTTTGGAAACTGTCCCACATATCTCTAGGAACACGACCAAAACGGTATTTGATGTAATTCATTCCCAAAACCTGTTTTAAGTCGTACTCTAAATTTTTAAAAGGAGAAATACAATCATAATCTTCATTTAATTTATCTTTTCTTATATTGAGAGTATTAATTTCTTCTTTTAAATCTTTGATTTGGTCATCAATGTTATTTATTACATTAGTAGCTTCTTCAACACTCATATCGGTTAATGGAGAATTAGCAATGCTTTCATCCATTAATTCAAGTAAAGCGTGACTCTTATCTAAAATATCTTTGTATGGATTAGCTTCAACGTATGGAAGTAAATTTCCTGACGAGTTAAGTTCTACTAATGCATTTTCAAGTTGTATCTCGTATTTTGATAAATACGTATCAATAACTCTGTCGATATCTGATTTAGGTCCGGCAAGAGTTACAAAACTCATTTGTACAATCACTAGATACCACTCCCCTTTCCATTTATATATTGTAATGTCTTCTCTGGACTGTATTGATAACGAATACATTCAAGAGCAGTAATGATTTTAGCTGATTCAGAGTTTTTCATATGAAAATATCCGTTTATTGCAGCTAATGAATAAGGAGATTCTTTAAAATCTTTAAAAATTATTTCATCCATAATATGATTACACTGCTCTTCAAAAGGCATTTTGCTTGTGAAATCAAAGTGTTTTCCATATCTGGTTTTTGATATTAAAGAAATAGTATCCTCAATAGTTGGTGCTTCAACTATATTTTTTATTTCTGATTTTTTTAATTTATAATTTACAGGAATTAAAAAAGTATAAATTGAAGCTGATGAAACTGAATAGTAAGATTTGCATCTGTAAATCCATAACATATTCAGAAGATCAATACGTGAACCGTATGATTTGGTAATATATGCACATTCTTTTTTAGAATAGGAATCTTTTGCTTCCCATATAGAAGCAAAATAGAATAAATCCAATCCCATTTCATAGTCAAATAGTGCAGCGTTATCTAAAGTGCTGACCTTAAGAAGTGGTGTATAATAAATAGTACCCTTTAAACAATTTATAAATTCTTCCATAGTTGTAGTCTGGGAAAGCTTCTGAGTGTCAATCTTTGAATGCTTCTCAAAATCATTCTCGATTACAGAAATAGAAGTAGATTGTCTAGGATCAAGCATTGCCCTCATATATCTTTTAAGCGTCTGAATTTCATATCTCATAAAATAAAGATTGAGATATTTACGCTGCCTTTTCTGAGCAAAACAATAAATCTTAGAAAAATCAGAATATGTTGAAAAATTAAGTAACCATTCAATCTGTCCACGGTGAATTGTTGAAGGGTCAATATCTGCAAAAAGTTCTTCATAATAAGGAAGCTTTTGCAGATATGCAAATGCATCTGCCACAGTAGTAAAGTGAGCAAGTTCTTCGTATTGTTCGTTTGTTAGTAATTTACTATGCATGGCTTTGATTTTAGTTGTCAAAGCACTGTAAGCTAATAAATTTCCACCTGTCATAGAATCACTCCTTTACAATATGGTTAAATATGGAATCAATCCATAAATCTTTGTTAGCAGTGTACATAGAATCTAAAGTTTTTAATGAGGCTTCTGTTTCCTTCTTGAAGTCATCAATAGCGTGCTCGTTTTCAACAAGTAAAGATTCTTTTAATTGGTTTACCTGCTTGTCGATGCTGCTGGAAAGTTGTTCATCGAATTCTTTAGTCTTTTGCTTAATCATGCTTGCGTAAGCTTCTTTTTCCTTACGGGTGCTCTCCATAATCTGAGAAGAAGCTCTGTCGATTTTAGTTAAATCCGATATGATTGAATTAATATCATTTACCATATGCAGCCTCCTTTGTTTAATTAGTATGTATAAAATTCTCATAAATAGACTACCACTTTTTAAATAAAATGCAACAAAAAGAAAAATTCTTAAGAAAAGAAAAATGTTTATTTATTTTATAAACATTTTATTATAAAATATTATAAGTTAAGTGCAAAAGTAAATTATAAAATTAAATTTTCGGAGGATAAAATGCGATTAAGAAATGTACCGGGTTCACGAGAAGCAATTGCAGAAAGTGAATATGCAATTAATGAACCAGAATTAAATAAAGGAAAATGGAAAGAAATTTTTGGAAATGATAATCCTATAAGAATTGAAATAGGAATGGGAAAAGGTAAATTCATTACAACATTAGCACAGCAGAATCCAGATATTAATTACATTGGAATAGAAAAGTTTTCAAGTGTTTTAATTCGTGCAATAGAAAAAATGGAAGAATTAGAACTTACAAATTTAAAATTTATAAGAATGGATGCTGAAAAAATCGAAGACATATTTAATAAGGAAGAAATTGATAAAATTTACTTGAATTTTTCCGATCCATGGCCAAAAGACAGACATGCAAAAAGAAGACTTACATCAAAAGAATTTTTCAAAAGATATGACAATATATTAAAAAAAGATGGAGTAGTTGAATTTAAGACAGATAATAATGATTTGTTTGATTTTTCATTGGAACAGATTCCTGAAGCAGGATGGAATATAGTGGAATATACAAGAGATTTACACAACAATGAAAAAATGAATGAAGGAAATATTATGACCGAGTATGAAGAAAGATTTTCAAAAATGGGTAATAATATTAATAAATTAATTGCAAACAGATAATAAAAATAAAAAGCTGAGCGTCAATAATGTATTTAATAAAATTAGATTATGTATAAATACATTATAAAATGCTTAGCTTTTTAAATTAGTTTGCTAAAGATTTAATATTTAAAAAGTTATTAAATGCTTAATTTTTTACCTTCATAAAGTCCGAAATAATTTTTAAATAATCAGTAAAACTCTTTGAATTAGATTCATGCTTTATTTTAGGAAGATTAACATTTTGCTTTTCTAAGTTGTGCTCAACAATATCATCAAGAATGCTTGAAATAACAGCAACACAAGGAACGCCTAAAAACATTCCGACAATTCCACCAATCCATCCTCCGACTGTAATTGCAAAAATAATCCAAATAGGGCGAAGACCGGTTTTGTCACCCAAAATCTTTGGACCAAGAATATTTCCATCAAACTGTTGTAAAATTATAACAAAAATTAAGAAAGCGAGTCCC
Organism: Eubacteriaceae bacterium; assembly: GCA_902363805.1. Classification (GTDB taxonomy): domain Bacteria; phylum Bacillota; class Clostridia; order Lachnospirales; family Lachnospiraceae; genus Eubacterium_U; species Eubacterium_U album. The sequence goes on from CABJBF010000001.1 coordinate 39,670, forward strand.
TGCTTAGGTGACACTGATAAGGATATCACTAAAATGCTAGGTATAGCACCAATAAATGGACCAAAATATGGAATCATATTTGTAAGACCAACAAATATACTAACAATAACTGCATATGATGAACCAATATTAAACAACTTCATACCTAAAAGGCATATTATACCAATGATTAATGAATCAATAGTTTTACCAATAATAAATCCACTGAAAATATCATTTGCATGCTTAAAAGTGCTCCATACATAGATTGCACGTTCTTTTCTAAAAATTGAATAAACAATACGTTTAAAGCTTCTTGAAAGAATATCCTTATCAAGTAACATATAAATAGAAACAATAATTGCAACAATAAAATTTAATACCCATCTAACAATTGAAATGGAAGCATTGGCAATTGAAGGAGCTAAATTGGCAGCCCATGATTTAAATGTTTCTAAGTAGCTAGGCATGGCATCCTGAATTGCAGCTTGAACATATTCGACAGTTGAGTTAGGATATTTCGAACTTATTTCTTCTATATAATTAATAAAATTCTGATATATTGTAGAAATATTTCCAGCAATATCAGAAATACTTTGTATAAATGAAGGTATAATAAAGAATAGTGCTAAAATCAACATACCAAAAACAATAACGTATGAGGATATTAAAGCAACCATTTTACGTACCTTAACATTAGATATATGAATTGTGTTTGTAAAAAAACGATTCTCCAACTTAGATGAAAGGTTACCCATTATGTATGCAATAAAGAAACCAAGTAAAAATGGAGAAAGGCTGGATAAAAGACCCAAAAGAAGACTTTTGGTTTCTGACCAGTTCCAAATACATCTTATAAAAAAGACTGCTACAACTGTAGTAATAAGAGCGTAGATGCATATGGTAAATAATTTTTTGTCGGGTTGAAATTTATTTTGATTCATAGGAAAACCTCCTTATATAATACGTAATGCATATCTTTTAGTCAGCGGCTGATTATTGAAAACATTTAGTAAATAAATCATATTAACGCTGTTTTTCTTTATAAACTATAAAATATTAATTGAAGTATAACAGTAACAAATAATCAATACAAGAACATAATGGTTAATTATAAAAGTTAATATAATATTATAAGGAAAGGTAAAGAAAAAATTGTTTAAAAATGACATAAAAATAATAGTGGTTAAAATTAGTCATATGACAATGAAGTAATGAGAGAAATTTAAATGTATAAAATAGCACAAAAAAATAATATAAAAAAATAAAAAAAAGGGTTGATTTTTGTATTATCTTGAATTATAATATCTTCGTTGTCAAAGTTACTAAGCGCGATTAGCTCAGTTGGAAGAGCACCTGACTCTTAATCAGGGTGTCCAGGGTTCGAGCCCCTGATCGCGCATTTGCGGGTACCGTTTCTGTAGTGCAACTACGGGGATGGTGCTTTTTTTGTGCGTAAGCAATGAGTCCACATACACCAAAAAAGGAACAGGTTCTAGAGAAAGCTTGCTTTCAGAAAGAACCTGTTCCTTTTTTGGTGATGCGGCGAATGCCGCATCAGTGAGATGTAGCGAAGCGAAATCGAACTGTATGTGGACTTATTGCGTTAGAAAAGAAACGAATGCCGCATCAGTGAGATGTAGCGAAGCGGAATCGAACTGTATGTGAACTCATTGCGTTAGAAAGAAGCGAATGCCGCATCAGATTCTCCTATACTTAGCAAGAATACCCAGCGATTTATTGATATCAATCGGTTTAGACATATAATCATTCATTCTGACATCAATACTTCCATTCATTAGATTAACTAATTCCTTACCAATAGAAAGTCCTAATCCGTATCCGTATTTAATAAATCAGTGTAATACACAGAAGTATAGTCTCTGCAAAGAACTTCTAAAAATTGACATTCCTGTTCTAGAGCAGAGATACTTTAATTTAAGGTAGTTTGTAAGTTTTTTTCTGCCATAAGGGTAAAAATCACTTCCTAAAACACTATTTTTATACGTTTCATAAATTTATATGTATATTAAAATATATAATATTTAAATAAATTTATATGATAATACTGCAAAAATGTCATGTCAATTAAGTTATGGGAGGGTTTAAATAAAAAAATAACTTCAAAATGTACAATTGAAGTTGAATTTGTTATAATAAAAAATTGAGTAAAATAATTGGAGGATAAAATTATGGATATGAACATTGTTTGTTTGGATTTAGAGGGAGTTTTAGTTCCTGAAATATGGATTGCATTTGCAGAGGAGACAGGAATTCCTGAACTTAAGAGAACAACAAGAGATGAGCCTGATTACGATAAGCTTATGAAATATAGAATTAACATTCTTAAAGAACATGGATTAGGTCTTAAAGAAATACAGGATACAATTGCAAAGATTGATCCTATGCCAGGTGCTAAGGAATTTTTAGATGAACTTAGAGCAATGACTCAGGTAATTATTATAAGTGATACATTTACACAGTTTGCAGGTCCATTAATGAAAAAATTAGGATATCCTACAATTTTCTGTAATTCATTAGAAGTTGCTGAAGATGGTGAAATCACAGGATTTAAGATGAGAATTGAAAATTCAAAACTTACAACAGTTAAAGCGTTACAGTCAATCGGATATCAGACAATTGCCAGTGGTGACAGTCACAACGACCTTGGAATGATTAAAGCAAGTAAAGCAGGATTCTTATTTAGAAGTACAGAGGAAATAAAGAAAGAATATCCTGAACTTCCTGCATTTGAAACATATGATGAATTAATGGATGCAATTAAGAAGGCATTATAGACAAACAAAAACCACATCAATTTGATGTGGTTTTTGTTTGTCTATATAATATTTAGTTAAAAGATTTATAGTAAATTGAAATTCCTGAGTCCTGATACAAAAATGAAATTAATACATCTTTAGTTCTCCACCAGGATTCTTTGTATCCATTTGAATATTCTCTGCTGTAAGTAGCAGGACCAAATTGGGAAGAAGCATCAGCGATAATTGAATCATAAGCTGAAGCATCTAACTTTCCATATTGCCAGCGAACTTCTATAAGTTTGTTATCTTTAAATACATAAACTAAAGATGCGGAAGCGTCGGAAACATTAACTACAGTTCCGAATGCTGTAGGGTCATTTTTACCATTAAATGAATATGTAAGATAAGTATATCCATCAGCTGATGATGAATCATCTGGATTATCTAAAGTATCATCGGACTTACTCTCTAATGCTTTGATTTCATCCATGGATGATGCAAAACTAATGTTTCTAAAATTAATTTCTGAATCCGCAATTTCTGTCTGGTCACCGCTTTCATTCTGAACAACAACAGGTGGAACAGTAGTGCCGGAGTAACTTGAACTTGCAGCGATTGTTCCTGAAGTTGATGATGACTCGTTTTTATTTCGGGAACATTGAACAACAAAGAAAATTAAAACTATAGCTAAAAGTGCAATAGTAATAATTTCAACAATATGCTTGTTAGAAGAAGTGTTATTGTTAGAATTGTTTGTTGAAATATCGTCAGATGAAACATCTGAATATTTATTATCGTTGTTATTATTATCGGACATAAAACCCTCCTCAAGTAAAAAAATCTATTTTAATAATAGTAAATAAATTAAAAAATCACAATAGAAAATTAATATCTCACATGATTATTTACAAAAATATACATAAAATCGCTTAATAAAAGAAAAATATTAATAAATATCAATAAAAACATTGAAAATATACTTTATATATTTTAGAAATTTGATATAATTTAACACGTAGTACCTAATACTTGATTTTACGAAGAATCGTAAAATAGAACCACTCCTAGGGTTCATAAGTATACTAACATATTTTTCAGTCCGGAACGGTTAAGGCAAGGGGGCCCTAACCGTTCTTTACGTTTATAAGAAAAAAGACATAATAGTACAAAATTATAATTAAGAGGTGGTGGACAAAATGAAGGGATGGCTTGTAGTTAACGGATATTTAAATAGTGATAAATTTAATGAAATATACCAATGGCTTGTAATTGCAGCAAAAAAAAAGAATTGTGAATTGAAAATAATGACTAATGACAGGTTGCTATCAATTCTTGGAATAGAAAGTGGGAAAGTAGATTGGAATAACAAGCCGGATTTTGTAATATTTTGGGATAAGGATTACAAATTAGCAAGATTATTGGAAAAAACAGGATTAAAAGTATTCAATAATGCAAGGGCAATTGAGGTTTGCGACGATAAAGCATTAACATTTATTGCTTTAAAAAATGAAGAGATAAAGATGCCAAAAACATTCATGTCACCAATGACATTTGAAAAAGAATATTCAGATTATGCATTTTTAATGCAGGTTGAAGGAAGCCTAGGATTTCCGTTTATAATAAAAGCAAATAAAGGCTCGTTTGGAGCGCAGGTGTATAAAGTTAACAATCATCAGGAAGCCATAGATACAATTAAAAAAATAGATGGAAATGAATTCATAATGCAGGAATTTGTAAAAAGTTCAGTAGGTAAGGATTTGAGATTAAATGTAGTTGGAAATAAAGTAGTCGCGACAATGAAGCGTTTAAACGAGGATGACTTTAGAGCGAATATAACCAATGGTGGAAAAATGGAACAGTATAATCCAACACAAAAACAACAGGATATGGCATTAAACGTGTGCAGGACACTGGGATTAGATTTTGCAGGAGTTGATTTGATGTTTGGAGAAAATGATGAACCGATTTTTTGCGAAGTGAATTCCAATGCACACTTTAAGAATATATGTGATTGCACAGGCATAAATGTTGCTGATGCAATTATTGAATATGTTATAGATAAGTGCAAATTATAATACAAAGTCTGGTTTGGAGTTGTTAATTATGACAGGTTACATGATTTATGAAAAAAACGATGCACAGAAAAATAAAATGTATGTTGAAATGCATAAAGAAGCTTTTGCAGATTTTGGTGTAGATATAAAACTAGTACTGACAGATAAAATTTATAAAGAACATAAAATGGAGTTAGGAAAACCTGATTTTGTAATAAACAGAAGCAGGGATTATATAATTTCAAAAGAGTATGAAAAAATCGGAATCAGGGTATTCAATTCGTCTGAAGTAACAAGAATTGCAAACAATAAAGGCTTAACATATAAATTTCTAAAGGGAAAAGTACCATTTATGCCAACGGAATATGAAAAACTAATGTTAATAAGTGGTGTAAATGTTAATAACAATTTGATTTCATATCCTTATGTGTTAAAAAGTTGTAGTGGTCATGGTGGAAGTCAGGTATTTATGATTAATTCAAATGACGATGAAGAGATTGCAATTAAAAAAATTGAAAATGATAAATTTGTAAAACAACAATGCTGTACAGATTTAGGAAAAGATGTAAGAGTATATATAATAGGGAATAAAGTGGTGGCAGCAGTTTTAAGAACCTCAGAAAAAAGCTTTAAAAGTAATTATAGCCTGGGCGGAAATGTTTCCTTATATGATTTAAATGAGACTGAAAGAAAATATGTAGACACAATTACACAAATGTTACCAATGGATTTTGCTGCAATAGATTTTATATTTAACAATGGGCAGGCTGCATTTAATGAAATAGAAGATGCAGCCGGCGCCAGAATGTTATATAGCATATCTGATATAGATATCGTAAAAATGCAGGTTGAATATATGATGAAAGAATTAAAGAAGTCATGCATTGCCAAAAATTAATATGGCAAATTAGCTTTTCCTTTCATAAATTTAATAACTTTTTTCTTTTGTGCCTTATTAGTTATAATGTCAGGCTGCCAGTTATTTGTGTCGCCTGTGTATACATAACAGGGAATAATTTTACCGGACTGATTAGATAAAACTCCATCGGTTATTGTAAGCTTATGTGTGTAAATAATTGTCCTGTTTTCAGGATGTCTGTTACCACCGAAAATAAAATTACCAAGAGAGTAAATAATTGTAACTCCTTTATATTTTTCCATTGGCTGCAACACGTGAGGATGGTCGCCCATTATCAAATCAGCTCCGGCATTGATTAAATCGTGGCAGGCCTGTTTTTTCCATGATTCAGGTACATGTATAGCTTCTTCTCCTCCGTGAAAATATATAATCTGGTAATCAGAATTTTCTGATGCTTCTGTAAGCAGTTCTTTAATTGAATCTACAGCGTAAGAGTTGTACATAGATACACAAAGAATTGCAATATTAAATCCATTTTTTGAAAAATAAATATTAGAGCCTTCTTCGCCCCATTTTACATTGGCTGCATCAAGTGCGGCCTTAGTATCAGAATGTCCCTGCTCGCCATAGTCATTAATGTGATTATTTGAAATCGAAACACCGTCAATTCCGCCGACAGAAAGAATTGCGGCATTTTTTGCAGCAGATTTAAACCAAAAAGCTCTCATTCCGGGGTCAGCATATTGTCCCTTATCACGTACTTTTAAATTCTTGCTATCTGAATAAACATTTTCGCAATCAGCCATTGTAAAATCGTCATTAAGGAAAATGTTACTGACTTTAGAAAGAAAATATTTAGGCTTCTTTTCATCAGCAACGTCATTAAAACAATTTGCATAATATGTATTTTCATCTGTTGCGCAAAGACAATCTCCAATAAAACTTAAATCAATTGTAAAAGTATTGTTTGTTGTTGGCTCTTCAGTAGTAAATTCGGCTAAATTATTAGAAGGTTCATTGGAAACATCAGTGCTATAAGCAGGTTCTGTATGCTTAGGTTCCAGTAATTTTACAGTGCCAGATATTACTGCAACAATAATTAATATTGAAAGTGCACCACTTAAAATAAATTGCTTTTTATTCATAAATCCTCCGTATTTATAGTGTAAAATAAAATATAACATATTAAAATCTTCTGATTTTGAACAAATGAAAACGATAGTATTATATTTTATTTTAAATTTTATGTTTACACGTTAAATATAAACGAATACATATTATTTTACAACTTAACATTTCCTTAAGAAATATTCGTTTTAATGACAAAACATAGCCTGTGTGCTATAATCACGAATGATAAAAATCATTTCAAACGGAGGGATAACGAAATGGAAAAAGAAGTTAAAGTATCGGTAATTGTGCCGGTGTATAATTCAGAAGCCTTTATTAGACAGACTGCAGAATATATTTTAGGACAGTCTCTTAAAGAGATAGAAATAATATTTGTAGATGATGGTTCTACTGATAAAACAAGAGATATTCTTGAAGAAATAAGTAAGACAGATGATAGAGTTAAAGTATTGCATCAGCAAAACAGTTTTGCAGGTGCTGCAAGAAATTACGGATTCAGAGAATCATCAGGAAAATATTTAGTATTTTGGGATGCAGATGATATTTTTCTTCCGGAAGCGTTGGAAAAAATGTATGACAAAATAGTAGAAGACGATGCGGATATATGTATTTGCCCGGCTGATTACTATGATAATGAAACCAGCAAGATTTTGAAGAATAATGTATACATTAAATATGATATGATTCCTGAAAAAACTCCGTTTTTTAAAGAGGATGTTGAAGATGTATTGTTTAATTTTTCAACAAATGTTCCATGGAATAAAATGTTTAAAAGGGAATTAATTACTGATAATAATCTTGAATTTCAGCAGATACAAAGGGCGAATGATAACTATTTTGTAATGACAGCTTTTTTCTATGCAAACACATTTACTTACATTAAAGAAAGCGTAATTCAGTATAGAATTAATTTATCAACAAGCCTTATTGGTGGAAATTCTAAGACCCCATTATGTGTATATGAGGCTTATAAAAAAACTTATGATAGAATTAAAGATGAAGCAGGATTTGATAAAGTAAGACAGAGTTTTCTTAACAAGGCAATGCGTGCATGCTTTTATTTCTTAAGTGTTCAGACTAAATTTGAATCATATGAAGTACTTTACAATAAGTATAAAAATGAAGTGTTTAAGGAATGGAATTATCCTGAAGATAAAGAGTTTTATTATAATGAAAAAGATTATAACAGATATCAGAGAATGAAGGAAAGTACAGCAATAGAATTTATGGTGTGCGAGTATCAGGGGTCAATAAATGAAGTTAGAAAATTAAAGAATTCAAGATATCAGCTAAGATTGAAAAATGACAGACTTAAAGATAAAAATGACAGACTAAGGGAAAAGAATGAAAAATTAAAGATTGCAAAAGAAAATTTGAAAGCTCAGGTTTCAAGACTCAAAGCTAGAATTGCAGAAATTGAAAATAGTACGAGTTTTAAAATTGGAAAAGCAATTACTTATTTACCAGGCTTAATAAAGAAAGCCATAAAAGGTAAAAAGTAAAATATAAAATAATAAAAAATAAGAGAGTGAATAAATGTCAAAAAAGAAAGATAAAACTAAGAAAAATGGAATAACTGTTTTAATAGGTCTTATCGTAGTTGCTATTATAGTGATTGCTGTGGTAGCTGTTATTCAGTCGACCACAAGTTTAAGTACTCATAAACCAACAAACGCTGCAAAGAACTATGTAAAGAGTCTTTTAAAGGAGATGGATTATGACCTTGTAGTTAAAGGTGCACAAGTAAAATATCATGGAGATATAGATAAGGCTAAGGAATTGTATGGAAGCGAAGTTGACAATAAAAATTCCATAGAAGATTATTGTGTGGTTAATGTAAAATTAATGACAAGCACAGGAGATGAAAAGAAGTATATAGTTGATTGCATAAAATACAATGGAAAATGGAAGGCTATGGGTGTACATTCTGATTATAAAGAGTCAGAAGATAGTAGTAACAGTGCAATCGACAATCTGCCTAAAATTAATCTTGATGGAGAATCTAAATAATGAGCGTGGTTAACAATTTTTTTGGACATTTAAGAACAATAACGAAACATAGGCATATGGTTATAAAACATTGTAAGAAAGCAGGGATACTTTGGCAGGGGTTAAGACATGACTTGACAAAATATTCACCAACAGAATTTATACCTGGAGTTAAATACTATACAGGTACAAAAAGCCCTAATGAAGGTGAACGAATTGATAAAGGGTATTCTGTCGCATGGTTACATCATAAAGGAAGAAATAAACATCATTTTGAGTATTGGATGGACTATAGTAATGTTACTCATAGAAATGATCCGGTAGAAATGCCTTATAATTATGTAGTGGAAATGTTTTGTGACAGAGTTGCTGCAAGTAAGATTTATAATGGAAGTTTATATAAGGAAACTGATCCTATAGATTACTTTAATGCAAAACATGGTCAAAGAACAATTCATCCAAAAACATCGGATGAGATTGAAAAACTTTTGAAAATGCTTGCCAGTGAAGGTGAGGATGCTACATTTGCCTACATTAGAGAGCAAATGAAAAAATTTAGAATTGAAAAGAAAAAACATATTAAATTGAAACGAAGCCTGCGAAATTATTAACATTTTTAAGTAGATAATAAATAAACATGGGCTATCAAATGCTTAACAAAGAGTAAAAAAAGAGCACCATAATGTGTATTAGATTAAATTTGTGATGCCAAGGTCAAAAGGTTTAAGCCCACATGAGCTTGCTCATGAGTGGGTGAAAGACCTTGTGACCCTGCCATCAAATTATTATAAAATACACTTTTGATGCTCATTTTTATATGTATTTAATTTTCAACTTCTTTCTTAAAGATTACAATTTTGCTTAAAACGTAATTTAAGATAATAACTACAACACTTATTGTAACTTTGCTAACCATTCCCTTTATACCGAAAATTGTTCCGTTTACACCTAATTTTACAAGGAGAGGTGTTCCAAAAACCTCAATTATACCGGTGAAAATTCTAGCGGAAATAAATTTGCAAAATTCAGCAATGACAAAAGAAGGTTTCCAGCTGTAACTTTCAAAAACCCATATTTTATTTGTAAAATATGCAAAAATAACAGCGATTGTCCATGAAACAATACTTGAAAGTAATACATTTGTGTCATCAGGAAATGCTGAGAATACGAATGTGAAAATTGAATAAGAAACCCAGCTTATAAAAGTAGTTGCAAAACCCATAATTAAGTACATAATAATTTCTTTGTACTTAATAAATAATTCCGAAAATTTTTTCATAATATTAATCTCCATATAGTATTATGTTGTTTAGGTACAAAGGTACTAAATACAACTTTTATAGTATAACATAGGCATAACAGCGGTTCAATAGATAGGGAAGTTGCACTGATAAAATTGTCGACTAATATCCTAACCTGCTGTATAATTGTTCTTTAGAAGTTTGAAATTTAAAGAGTATTTGAAAGAGTTAAAATAAAAAAGTAATATTAGGAAATTAGTATACAAACAAGGGTATTATTTGAAAGAAAGATATTAAAAGAAAAGGAAAGAAAAATGAAATTTGATTATTTAATAGTAGGAGCAGGATTGTTTGGAGCAGTATTTGCCCATGAAGCAACTAAGGCAGGGAAGAAGTGTCTTGTAATCGACAAAAGAAACCATATTGCCGGAAATATTTATTGCGAAAAGATAGAAGATATTAATGTTCATAAATATGGTGCACATATTTTTCATACAAGTAATAAGAAAATATGGAACTATGTTAATGAGTTTGCTGAATTTAATAATTACATAAATTCTCCTGTGGCAAGATATAAAGATGAATTATATAATTTGCCATTTAATATGAATACATTCAGTAAATTGTGGAATATTGCAACACCGGCTGAAGCTAAGACCATTATTGAAAAACAGAAAGCGGATTTGAATATTAGTGAGCCTAAGAATTTAGAGGAACAGGCATTGTCATTAGTTGGAACAGATGTATATGAAAAATTAATAAAAGGATACACTGAAAAGCAGTGGGGAAGAGATTGCAAGGATTTACCGGCATTTATTATAAAGAGACTTCCGCTTAGATTTATTTATGACAATAATTATTTTAACGACAGATATCAGGGAATCCCTATTGGTGGGTATACTGAAATTGTTGAAAAAATGTTAGAAGGAAGCCAGGTAGAACTTGGAGTAGATTACTTTGAATTTAAAAAACTACATCCTGATATTGCTGAAAAAACAATATATACAGGTATGATTGATGAATACTTTGATTTCAAATTAGGACATCTTGAATATAGAACTGTAAGATTTGAAACAGAAGTTTTAGATACTGATAATTATCAGGGGAATGCAGTTGTAAACTATACAGAAAGAGAAGTACCTTACACAAGAATTATTGAACACAAGCATTTTGAATTTGGAAATCAGCCAAAGACGGTTATTTCAAAAGAATATTCATCAGAATGGAAGCCGGGAATTGAACCATATTATCCAATTAATGATGAAACAAATGGAAAGTTATTTGAACAGTACAAAGAGTTGGCAGATAAAGAAGAAAATGTAATTTTTGGTGGAAGACTTGGAAATTACAAATATTATGATATGGATAAGGTAATAGAGGCAGCGCTTGATTGCGCGGAGAAAGAATTGGCGTAAGGAGTTTCTATGATTCAACATACAATAACGCATACATTAGAGAAAATGGGATATCAAAATATTTCAGGAAATACTGTTACCGCAGATTGCATGTTTAGATTTAAAGATGGCGAAGCAAAATTTTGTGTCATAGTTAAAAATTGGGGATTGAATGCACTTAATTATGAAGAGGTTGTGGAATCTACAAAAGAGGTGGAAAATAAAATTCTATTGACCGGTGGAAAAAGCTTTGAAGCGTTTTATATAATTATCACCGATAGAAAAGAAAATGTAGAATGGTTTCAGCAACATGGCATGAAATTCTGGATAGCTGATTTAAATACAAAAAAGTTGTTAATCTATGAAAACCAGCCGGATGATTTTGAAGGATTAAGAAGTATTGTAGAAAGTGAACTTGAAAAGACTGACATCTCAGATGGAAAATATGAATATGACTGGGATGAGGTTAAGGTAAGAGATAATAATGGAGAAATTGTAGACATAACAGACCATTTTAGACAGAAGAAAAAGATTCCGATAATAACAATTTTATTGGTAGCGATAAATATAATTGTATTTATAATTGCTCAAATATTTGGAAACACGGAAGATGTTGATTATATGATAAAGATAGGCGCAAGCAATTATGAAGATGTGCTTATGAATGGTCAGTTTTATAGGCTTTTCACATCTATGTTTCTGCATTTTGGAGCAGAGCACTTACTTAATAATATGTTTATGTTGGCTGTTTTAGGAAATGAATTGGAAACTAAAATTGGAAAAAGACATTTTGCAGGAATTTACTTAGTAAGTGGACTTTGTGCAAGTATAGCATCTGTTGTGTATCACTATTATATAGCGGATTATGCGGTAAGCGCAGGAGCTTCAGGAGCAATATATGGTATATTTGGAGCGTTTATTGTGTTCATGATTATGAATCGTGATGATGGAAGAAAATTCAGCATAGGAAGAATAGCATTTGTTGTTTTCCTTCTTATATTTGGAAGTTTTCAGGAAACAGTGGATTTTGTAGCACATATAGGTGGATTTATAGCCGGAGCAGTGCTTGCAATAATCCTTTGCATAAATAAAAGAAAGACAGAGGTGTAAGACAATGGTAAATGATGATTGTATTTTTTGCAAATTAGCAAATGGCGTATTTGAAACAAATACACTTTATGAAGATGATGATTTTAGAGTTATTTTTGATGCCAGTCCTGCAACAAAGGGACACGTTCTTATTTTGCCAAAAGAGCATGCGGCAAACGTATTTGAACTTTCAGAAGAAACAGCTTCAAAAGTATTTGTACTCGTTAAAAAAATAGCAACTGTATTAAAAGAAGTTACAGGATGTGAAGGAGTTAATATTTTGCAGAATAATGGTGAAATTGCAGGTCAGACTGTATTCCATTTCCATATGCATATAATTCCAAGATATAAAGGCGATACAGCAAATATCAAATGGGTTCAAAATGAAGTTGACCAGGCTGTTGTCGATGAAATTATAAGCAAGGCAAAAGATTTATTATAATGATGTCAAAATTAAAAGGCTTTCACCAACGTATGAGCAAACTCATGTGGGTGAAAGCCTTTTTAAATTTGGTATTTTAATTTATAAAGTAACGTCCTTGATTAACGAAATAATAGTGTCTACACCATTAGAAAGTCCGGAAACACGCATTGATTCAATGTAATCAGCACGGTTGTCATAAACATTCTTAATTGTATCTAAAAGAACATCAGTTGTCATTGTATCTTCGTCTATTACTTCACAGAATCCCTGCTTCTCAAATGATTTTGCATTTAAAATCTGGTCGCCACGACTTGCATTTGCAGACAATGGAATTAAAACACTTGGTTTGTTAAGTGCTGCAATTTCGCAAATTGAATTTGAACCGGCACGGGATACAATAATATCTGCCATAGCAAAGAAATCTTTCATTTCATCACTTATGTATTCAAATTGTGCATAACCTTTTGTGCCTACAAGGCTTTCGTCAAGTTTACCTTTGCCGCAAAGGTGAGCAACCTGAAAATGTTCAAGTAATTGTGGTAAAGCAGCACGAATTGCATCGTTAACTTTCTTGGCACCAAGACTTCCACCTACGACTAATAAAACAGGTTTGTCAGTAGTAAATGAACACATATTAAGAGCATTAACTTTGTTTCCTTTAAACAATTCTTCTCTTAATGGAGAACCTGTAAATACTGCTTTATCTCCAAGAAATTTAGCTGTTTCAGGAAATGTGTGGCATACCTTAGTTGCGTAACGCATTGCTATTTTATTTGCTAAACCGGGAGTCATGTCGGACTCATGAATAATTGTTGGAATTTTGTAAGCACTTGCTGCCATAACAACAGGAACAGTTACAAATCCGCCTTTAGAAAATACAACGTCCGGTTTATATTTCTTAATAATTTTTCTAGCTTCAAAATATCCCTTAATTACACGGAAAGGATCAGTAAAGTTTTGCCAACTGAAATATCTTCTTAACTTACCTGAAGAAATTCCTACGTAGTTTAGACCTTCTTTTTCGACTAATTGTTTTTCCATTCCGTTATAAGACCCGATATATTTAATGTCAAAACCGGCTTCTTTTAATTTAGGAACTAATGCTATATTTGGTGTTACATGTCCTGCTGTACCACCGCCTGTAAGAATAATCTTTTTCATAATAATACATCTCCTTGCATAATATGTAATGACTCCGCCTAATGGTTGGTGGATAATCGTAGAAAACAGTTAATAAACTTTGTTAATTTTAGTTTAACAAAACTTAAATTGTTTCCTGATTTATAATCATAATTTTGGGGCCAAAATCACATTTTGACCCCATGAGTGTCGTAATATAACAACATATAATTTTATTTTTTATCTGCATTCAAGCTGTCTACATAAGCCTGAACAGTTTCGTAATCTTCTCCACCTAAAACTTTTTCTATGATAGAAGAAGCATTGGCAACAGAAGTTTCATCAATTGACAAAACAGATAGATTCTGTCCGTTCCAAGTACACTGTTTATAGCCGTCATTTAAACCACTAACACTGTATGAAACAATGTTCCAGCCATTGTAACCGGCACTTAACTGTTTCTTTAATTGAAGATTTGCTAAAGAACCTAAATCCATGTCAGTCGTAAAACTTGAACCGATTGCATTAATAATTTTATTGTAATTAGTTAAAGTTGAAACTGAAAGCATTTTATCAGTCATTGCTTTTATAACTGAAATCTGATTTTTGTTACGCTGAACATCACCACTTGCAAATGAATGACGCTCACGTGCATATGTAAGAGCTGTTGCTCCATCCATTTTCATTTTACCTTTAGTAAAAGTATATTTCTTACGTTTTGATTTATTAGTCTGCATATCTTTATCAGTGTAGTTTGCATAAGTATATGTGCTGAAACCTTCTTCAACATTAACAGTTATTCCACCTAATTCATCAATCAATTCAGAAAATCCTGTAAAGTTTAATCTGAGATAATGATATTCAGGACTGTCAGTTGTTAAAGTTTTACCATTAATCTGTATTCCGTATAAATTAGATAATGTGTTCATTAAAACCTGATAACCCGGCTTCCATGTCACTTCCTGTCCCCAACCCCATTCACTAGGACTTGTTGGTTCTGCCGGTTCACCACTTCCGTATAAACCACAGTGAGTAAGTTTATCGTATGAATTTGCAGCAATATTTTTACCTGCCTGAATTTCCACATAATAATCTCTAGGTGTTGAAATTAAAGCAACTGTATTTGTTTTAGGATTAACAATAGCTAAAATATTTGTGTCTGAACGACCATTTGAATTAGAGTCAGTTAATTCGCCAAAAGTATCACTTGCTGAAACATACACAACAAATGGGTCTTCAGAAACGGCAGCCCCTTTAGTATCAATAATTTTTGTTAAAGGTGCAACAAAATATGTACCTAAAAGACAAATAATAATAACTATAATAGAAAGTATCTTACCTATACGTCTTAAAATAGTTCCCCTTGTTGCAAATATAATTGTAATTAAGAAGAATATTCCAAGAACAACGCCAAGACCAATTGTAAGTGGCATTGTTAAAATGTTGATAGTTACCAGTTTAATCATTAAAAAGACTGAAGTAACTAATTGTAATATTGATAATATAATTCCAAATATTGTACTAACTTTATTTGGATTCTTTTTCTTTCCTGAATCTGAATAATCTGAATTAAAATCTTTACCATATACAGATTTATATTCATTTCTTGATTTGCTCATATGTACCTCCAAAATAAATGAGAAAAATCAGCCTGTAATTAAATACAAGCGTACTTGCTGTGTAATTATACTATATTGAATAAAAAAAAACAAACTAATGAAGGCGATGATGTCAATAATTAAGAAAATTTTAAAAAGTTCACAAATATGGCATTAATTGACAAACATTATAGGCTTTGATAAAATTAATAGAATTATGTACACTAATAAATAGTAGTAGTTTAAACGGACAGGAGTAGTTATGAGGGAATCAAGTGCGTTTAGAAGATGTATTATATTGTTGCTTCAGGCAATAATAATTGTAGCGCAGACTTATACGTTCTGGCATTTTTGGGACACTTATTATAGTGAAGGTTTAACAAGAATGTTCTTCTTTAAAGGACATATCGTAATTGTTTTTTTATATGCATTATTGTTTGGCGTGTTTGCAAACGTTTATGGAGCATTTCAAATAAGCAGATTAAGATTTGGGGATATGGTATTTTCTCAGATTTTATCATTCGGATTTGTTAATGTGGTAATGTATTTGCAGATTTCAATGCTTTCATTAAAGATGGTTAATGTAGCTCCTATTTTAGGAATGAGCTTTGACAATCTTTTATGTGCATTAATTTGGAGCTGCTTTGCAAAATTAGTCTACAGATGGTTATATCCACCAAGAGATTTGTTGCTTGTATATTGTGATAGAGATTCTGAGGGGTTAGTAAAGAAAATGAACTCCCGTAAAGACAAATATGACATTAAGGCATCAATTCATATAGATGAAGGCAACGAGAATGTATATAAGGCAATAAGAAAGCATGAAGCAGTATTGCTTTGTGATATACCGGCACAGAGTAGAAATGAAATATTAAAATATTGTTATGGATGCGGAAAAAGGGTATATGTAACACCTAAATTATCAGACATTATTTTAATGGGTGCCGAAACAAATAATATATTTGATTCACCATTACTTATTACCAAGAGCAAGGCTTTAAAATGGGAACAGACAGTAATCAAGAGAATTTTTGATATTGTTATTTCACTTATACTTTGTATTCCAACAATCATTTTGACAATTATTGTGGCAATCTGTGATTTGGTATACGACAGAGGTCCTGTATTTTATACTCAGGAAAGACTTACTTTGGATGGAAAGAAATTTAAGATATTTAAATTTAGAAGTATGAAAGTAGATAGTGAAAAAGACGGAGCAAGATTGGCGGCTAAGGAAGATGACAGAATTACTCCAATCGGAAGAGTACTTAGAGCTTCTCATTTAGATGAACTTCCACAGGTATTTAATATATTATTAGGAACAATGTCTATTGTAGGACCAAGACCGGAAAGACCGGAAATTGCTGAAAAGTATTTGGAAAGTATTCCTGAATTCTCATTTAGACTTAAGGTTAAAGCCGGACTTACAGGATTTGCTCAGGTGTATGGAAAATATAACACTACACCATATGATAAATTGAAATTAGATTTATATTATATAGAACATTATAGTTTTTGGCTTGATATTAAACTTATTCTTATGACATTTAAGATTATGTTTATGAAAGATAATACAGAAGGTGTTGAAAAGGATCAGAAGACAGCGACAATAACTAAAGATGTATTGAAAAAATAAAGGCAGGGTTATAGCTTTGGAAAATTATTCTGTTTTAATGTCTGTTTATTATAAGGAACAGGCAGAAAACTTAAGAGAGGCCATAGACAGTATTTTAAATCAAACTGTAAAAACAAATGAATTTATTATTGTAAAAGATGGTCCTTTAACAGAAAAACTGGATAATACAATAAAAGAGTATGTGGAAGAATACCCGGGTGTATTTAAAATAATTACTCTTGAAAAAAATATGGGACTGGCAAAAGCATTAAATAAAGGCATTGAGCAGTGCAGTAACGAAATTATTGCAAGAATGGATAGTGATGATATCAGTATGCCGGACCGAATGGAACGCCAGTTAGAAGCAATGGAAGCAAATAGAGCAGATATTCTTAGCGGAACTATTGTGGAATTTGATGAAAGCGTAGATAAGCCGACTGCCAAAAGAGAGCTTCCTGAAAAAAATGAGCAGATTATTGAATTTGCAAAAAAAAGAAGCCCATTTAATCATCCGGCAGTTATGTATAAAAAAAGTTCAGTTTTAAAATCAGGATTGTACGAAGATTATACATATTTTGAGGATTATAATTTATGGGCAACAATGTTAAATGACGGATGTATAGGATATAATGTAAAGAAACCGGTGCTGTATATGAGAGCAGGCGAAGGAATGTACAAACGCCGTGGAGGATTAAAATATATATCCTATATATATAAATTTAAAAAGCATTTAAAAGATATTGGATTTATAACAACAGGGCAATTTATAGGTGATACGGTAGCAAGAAGTATTGTGAGTATAGTCCCATATAAAGTTAGAAAATTCATATATGCAAAACTTTTACGTAAGTAAGGTAATGAGAAAATGAACAAGAATGTATTAAGGCTTTTTTTTAAGCCCTTAACAATATTAAATAAATTTACTGCAAAGGATAGCAGGCTTATATTCTTTTATTCTAATTTAGGATTTAGGGACAATGTTAAAGCTATGTATGATTACCTCATTGAGGAAAAATTCAATATGGGCTATAAGTTTGTAGTAAGCATAAATGATTATGAAGACTATAAGGACAATGCCCCTGAGAATGTTACATTTGTAAACAATAAAGAGGGCATTAAGTATTTTATGAAGGCAAAATATGCTTTCTATTGCTTTGGCAAATATCCTATTAAGCCATCAAAAAAACAGACAGTTGTTAATTTGTGGCACGGTATGCCGTTAAAGAAGATAGGGAACATGGAGTCAGGGTTAGAAAAAATAGATTATAATTTTTTTACTGATATAGTTTCTACATCAGAATTATTTAATCCTATTTTGATGAAAAGTTTTAACTGCAATGAAAAACAGGTAATTATAACAGGACAACCTAGAAACGATGAAATGTTCAAGGAAAATCTTATCATGGATGGTGCTGTAAGAAGAGGTGCAGATAAAGTTATTTTGTGGTTGCCGACTTATAGAAATGAGGAAAAAGATTTTCCAACACCGGTGCTTACTGAAAGGCAGGCACTTGAATTAAATGAAATGCTAAAATTAAGAAATGCTAAGCTTATAGTAAAAATTCATCCCCTTCAAAAATTGTCAGGTGAGATGAAAAAATATTCATATATAGAATTTGTTACACAGGAACAGTTGAATAAATCTGAAATGACAGTTTATTCATTACTTAGAGCAGCAGACGCACTTATAACAGATTATTCATCAGTTTATTTTGATTTTATGATGTTAGACAGACCTATTGGATTTACGGTAGATGACATAGAGGAGTACAAAAAAAACAGAGGTTTTGTATTTGAAAATCCTTATGATTACATGCCGGGATATAAAATATCTAATTATGGTGATGTTCTAAGTTTTATAGAAGATGTAATAGAAGGAAATGACAGATACGCTAAAGAACGTAGAGAGTTAAATAAAAAAATAAATTTCTACAATGATGGTAAAAGCTGTGAAAGAGTTGTAGCTAAGGTATTTAGGAGACATAACTCATGAAAAAAATAAAAGATTTGTTGAGATGCATTATGCTTCTATACAAAAGAATGTTGTTTTTTATTGCAAAAATCACAACAAAAACTGATGAAAAGGCTGTGTTTTTTGAGTCATTTCAGGGAAGAAGCTTTGCCTGTAGCCCGAAAGCAATGTATTTGCAAATGCAGCAGGATGATAAATATAAAGATTTTTCATTTTTCTGGGGTTTGAGAAAAACAGACAGAGAAGATTTTAATAATAAAAAAAATACTCAACTTGTTAAATTTGAAAGTTACTCATATTATAAGGCGTTGGCAAAAGCAAAGTATTGGATAGTTAATTCAAATACAAGGGCATTTTTGAAACCGGGCAAAAAACATGTTTTTGTCCAGACATGGCATGGAACACCTCTCAAAAAAATAGGATGCGACATTACATGTACAGGAAATGCAATGACTAAATATGAAAATATTCAAAAAATTTACGATGGAGAGGCTGAAAAAATTACATATATGATTTCTCCGTCACAATACTGTACAGAAAAGTTTATTTCAGCATTTGATTTGAAGAAATTTGGAAAAGAAGATGCAGTGTTAACTGTAGGTTATCCGAGAAATGATTATTTGTTTAAATTTACTGATGATGAATGCAAAAATATAAAATTAAAACTTAATATTCCAATGGATAAAAAAGTTATTTTATATGCACCAACATTTAGAGATAACAAATATAGTGCAAAAGATGGTTTTAAAATTCAGAATTTTATGAATTTTGATAAAATGAGAGATAAATTTGGAGAAAATTGCGTTATATTATTTAGGGCTCATTATTTTATTTCGGGAAGAATTGATTTCTCAAAATATGCAGGATTTGTGTATGATGTGTCAAATGTAGAAGATGTTAATGAATTGTATGTAATCAGTGATATACTTATAACAGACTATTCTTCAGTATTTTTTGACTATGCAAATCTTAAAAGACCTATTATATTCTATATGTATGATTATGAAGAATATAAGAATGAGCTTAGAGATTTTTATATAGATGTAAATGAACTACCCGGCAGAATTGTAAGAGATGAGAATGAACTCGCAGATGCAATAGAAGGGTCATTAAACGATTTTAATGTAGATAATAAATATCTGCAATTTAATAATAAATTTAATTATCTTGATGGAAGTGATTCCAGCAGGAGAGCATTGGAAAAAATTATAAATTAAAGGAGATTAACCAATGAAAAGAGTAATTACTTATGGAACATTTGATTTGTTGCATTATGGTCATATCAATTTATTAAGAAGAGCTAAGGAATTAGGAGACTATTTAGTAGTTGTTCTTTCAACAGATGAATTTAACTGGAATGAAAAACAGAAAAAATGCTATTTTTCATATGAAGACAGAAAGAAAATGTTGGAAGCAATCAGATATGTAGACTTAGTAGTTCCTGAAGAAAATTGGGACCAGAAGAGATCTGATGTACAAAAGTACAATATTGATACTTTCGTAATGGGAGATGACTGGAAAGGCAAATTTGACTTCCTTAAGGATTTATGCGAAGTTGTTTATTTACCAAGAACACCGGACATTTCAACAACACAGATTAAAAAGGATTTAAACAAGAAATAAGGTTCAAAGGAGCAAAGTAATGGTAAGCATTATTGTTACACACAAAAAAGGATTGGCATATTTGGAAGATTGTCTTGAAAGTATTTCAGAGCAGGAATTTCGGGATTATGAGACAATCCTTGTTGTAGATGGAAATGAAGATGATCCGTCTGAAGTAATCGAAAAATACAAAGAAAGTGCAAAGATTAAATTATTCAGATTAGAAGGAAAACATGGTGTTTCCGCAGCTAGAAATTTAGGACTTGAAAAGGCAACAGGGGAATTTATTTATTTCCTTGATGGAGATGATTATCTTGACGGCGATACAATTGGAAAATTAGTGAAATTAATGACACCTGAGGATGATGTTGCATATGGAGATATTATGTATACATGGTTCCAGAAAAAAGCTTTCAACGAAGAGCAAAAAGGTGAAAATGAAGATAACGACAGCGAAGATAAGAAACAGATATATACTTACAATGACATTTTCCAATACAGATATAACATGTACAACAGATTAAAAACAGTAACAGTACTTGGAATGCTTTACAGAAAAAGTTTCTTAGATGATAATGATATAAGATTTGACGAAAATCAGTTGTATTATGCTGACGCACCTTTCTTTACAAAGGTTATGTGTTGTGTAAAAAATTACAAATGTGATGAAAATGCAATTTATGTAAAGCGTTATCATAATGATAAAGAAGATAATCCTTCAATTAATCAGATTGTAGATGAAAATAGAGAGCAGCATTACATAGCAAGTTATAATCTCGCTATTGAATATGCAAAAGATAATGAAAAGATAAAAGCACATATGGAAGAGATAATCTGCAAATATTTTGTCAGATTTTATGCTCCAAGATTCCATTGGGATAAAGATCCTAAGTGGGATAATGAAAGACTTGTGCCATTCCAGACAGCTATTGCAAAGACAGATAAAAAATCACTTATTACAATGCCATTTTTACATAAGGTATTGATAAGCAAGGTTAGAAAAAATAATTTAAAAGCAATGAAGCGCTGGACAAATATTATTTTGATTAAGAAAAAACTTGGAAAAATGCTTACAAATAAGAGACAGTTCTTAAGAGCTGTAAACCTTCATATTTTCTATAAAATGAGCATGAAGGAAAACTGGGTAACATTTGAAAGTTTTGTAGGAAGAAATTATTCAGGACAGCCTAAGTATGTATATCAGTATATGCAGAAAGTTTACGGTGACAAATATAAATATATTTGGATTGTAGATAAAAAAGGAATTAAGATTGATGGAAAACATACAACAGTAAAAAGATTTGGATTAAGATATTTTTACTATATGACACGTTCTAAATACTGGGTTAACAATATGAGACAGCCAACATGGCTTCCTAGAAAAGAAGGTCAGATAATGCTTGAAACATGGCATGGAACACCTTTGAAGAGACTTGTATTTGATATGGACGATGTACATGCGGCTAATCCACATTACAAAAACATTGTATATAAGCAGTCAAGAGGATGGGATTATTTATTGTCAGACAATCCATTTTCAACAGAAAAATTCCAAAGCTGCTTTAGATTTGATAAAGAAAAAATCCTTGAAGCAGGTTATCCTGCAAATGACCCTCTTTACGCAGAGGATTTAGAAGAACGCTCAAAGGCTATCAAGGAAAAACTTGGAATTCCTTTAGACAAGAAGGTACTTTTATATGCACCAACATGGCGTGATGATAATTACTATGATGCAGGTGAATATAAATTTGAACTTGCCCTCGATTTGGACAGATTAAAGAAAGAATTTTCAGACGAATATGTAGTGCTTCTTAGAATGCATTATTGGATTGTAGACCAACTCGACTTATCTAAATATCCGGGATTTGTATATAACGGAAGTGATTATGATGACATAACTGAGTTGTACATGATTTCAGATATCTGTATGACAGACTATTCATCTGTATTCTTTGATTATGCGAACTTAAAGAGACCAATTCTTTATTACATGTATGATTTGGAAAAATACAGAGATGTACTCAGAGGATTCTATCTTGACGTAGAAAAAGAACTTCCGGGTCCAATACTTCAGACAAACGATGAAGTTGTGGAAGCAATTAAAAACATAGATAAAGTAACAGAAGAATATAAAGACAAATACGCAGAATTTTATGACAGATTCTGTTGCATAGACGATGGACATGCAGCAGAACGAGTAGTAAAAGCTGTATTTGAAAACTAGTTAGCCATTCAACACAAAAAACCAAAAGAACCATTATGCTTGCATAAAATGGTTCTTTTGGTTTTTTTGTGTTATGTGGCGCTTAGCCACAGTGAGATGTAGCGGAGCGGAATCGAACTGAATGGCTAACTAGTAAAAAGGAATGGCTAACTATTTTTGTGTTATGTGGCGTATGTGCTTACAAAAAATACAAGTTATGCAAAAAAATTTTTTGCATCTCTTTTTATGATAAAATATTTAATATAAAAAGAGGTTATTGAATAACTAAAACTGGTGGAGGTATATTGTGAATAAAACAAAACTATTTATAATAACTATCTTGGCAATATCTGTATTGGCAATTCCTATTGAAGCATCGACAATTAATTACAATGCTTCAGATTGTAGGAAAATTGTAATGAAAAAAGGAACAAAAGCCAAAGTTACAAATACAGGGTGGAAGAAATTTAAAATTAAAGTTTCAGATAGAAAAGTTGTGAAAGTTGTAAAAAATGGAACGATAAAGGCAATAAAAAAAGGAACAGTTAAAGTTAAATTAATAAAGGACAAAGAGGTAAAGAAAATAACAGTAGTTGTAAAGAAAAATACAGTAGATGCTAATACAAAGACTGTAAAAGCAACAGTGAATAAACAGGATGAACATATAAATACTGTAATTAATAATACTTCAGATAAATTATTACAAATTAATACAAATGGAATAATAGAAAAACTCGAGAATAATCAGTGGAAGAGTGTAGGATTAAAAGAGGCGATTGTAAGTTCATCTCCATATGTATATGTTGCTGCCGGTAAAAATTATACAATTAATAAACCCATCAATATATATAATATTGCAAGTTCTGGAACATATAGAATAACATTTAATTGCAAAATAATGGAGACAGGAGAGAAATTGCAAATATCAGAAAAATTTGAAGTAAAATAAAATTTGAATAATGCATCTAGAGAACAGGATGCAGTAATTTCCTTACAAGTCAAATTAAAATAATAGAAGATTAGTTAGAGGATTATGACAATATAATTAATTATGTAAACTAAAATACGGATGGTATAAATAAGTTAAATATCATCCGTATTTTTTATTGAGTTAAAAATATCCTACAATTTCTTTATTGCATTTCCAAATTCAGCCCAATATTCAGTTAATGTACCTTCCATTAAGACTTCGTCAAAACGCACATTTCCTAAAGAACGCTTGATTTCACGTTTGAAAAATTTCTGGTTATATTTTGTCACATAAGGAAGTGCATACCATACAAGTACACGGACTTCTTTCGGAATATTGTTGTTAAAATATACTTTATATTTAGTGTCAGTAAAGGAAGTAGTAAGTATTGTAACATCAGTTGTTCTATATTCGTATGATTCCAATTTCTTACGAAGATTTTCATAAAATGTCATATCGTTATAATTAGTATTTACGCATATTAAAATCTTTTCTTTATGAGCCTCTAAGCCATTGATAACAGAATACACACCGTTTCCTTCAAGTTCAGAAACAGGTTCTCTTCTAAACACTACATCCACTAAACGTTTGCAGGAATTGCCATCATCGTTATAAATACACCATTGCGACATGTCCTCATGAAGTTTAGAGTAACGTTCCAAATACTTTTCGCGAATCGGATTAACAAGTTCCGATGTACAAATATTTCCAAGAGTAATGGAAATGTCATTTATATTGGAGGACACATATCCCGGAAGTCTGCTGACAGGAACATATAAACCACGACCTGACTGATATTCTTCTAAATCCGGAACGTAGAAAAGAATAGGTTTCTTAGTTGCCAGAAAGTCAAAGAATATACTTGAATAATCAGATATTAAAACATCAACAACAGATAATAATTCATTAGTATCAATTGTAAATGGAATTAACATAGGTCTTAATTCAGGGTCATTTGCCAAAATCTTATAAAGGAAATAGTGAACACGAAGATAAATACGATAGTGCTCAGTGTCAATATTTTCGGACAATTTGGCAACGGTCTTTTTAAAATCCTCTACGTTATAATCTAAATTATTATATAAAGTGCCTTTCCATGTAGGGGCATATAAAATAATCTTTTTATCAGTGTGAATGCCTGCAGTGTTAAGTTTTCTGTGAACATCTAAAGTATTAGGATTAATGATTGCATCACTTCTCGGATGTCCTAATTCAAGTATTTTTCCCTGAAACAATCCATCAAGTTTGTAAGCACGCTTATACATAACCTCAGTCATAAACTGATTGGCAGACACCAAATAATCAGCTAAAAGAAAGTTACGTGCAGGACCACGGGCATTTTCAACTCTTTCGGCAGTATGCTCGTATCCCATATATTTTGTAGGAACACCATGCCAGGTATTAATATAAACCTGGCTGTTTCGCTTTTCAAAATAATATCCAAAAGTTGAGTTATTTATTAAATACTTGCTTGTTGCCAAATATTTGTAATAATCCTCAGATTCACGCTTTACAATAATAACGTTATCTAAAGATGAAAATTCAGAAATATTATCTGCGGCAAGTTCCGGATTTTCAACAGACCATATATGAGTGTATGATTTAAAATCCTCCTGATTTAACAAATATTTAAAAATAGCTCTCGGGTTGTCCAAAATTCCTAGCCCGGCAAATGCTTCATAAAAAATAAATTTGTCATTAACCGGCATAGAAAGAAATTTGTTATAAAGTAACTTGCCCTTATCTTTTTCGGATATACGAAAAGGCTGAACAATTTTTTTTACTGTACGTTTTAATTTATACTTAAAACCTTGCGGAGCATTAGCAGTATATTTCATATGGCGATTCCTTTCTTAAAATTATAAATAATGTTTTTGATAGAGATTAATTATTCATTAATAATATCTTCAAATTGTTTGATTGTAATATTATTATAATCGGCGTATTCAAATTCGCAAGTAGGAACTTCATTATTTATAAAAGCAATTAATCCGTTGTAAATATCATCAACAGAATTGCCAATTACAAGTTGTCCGTTGCCAAATAATGAAGAAGCTGCGGAACTGAAATTTGACATAATTATTGGAAGTTTTAACAAACGCGCTTCCAACAAGGAAACAGGTTGACCTTCATGAAGGGATGGAAGAATGAAACAACTGCAATCCTTCATAAGCATAAATGGATTATCCAAATTTCCTGTTAAAATAACTTTGCCATCCAGATTTAAACTATGAACGAGACCTTTAAGTTCACCCATAAGGGCACCATCGCCAATAATATACAATCTTAAATTCTTATTTGCATCATAAGCTTTTGCAAATGCCTTTATTAATGCAGCCTGATTTTTCTCAGGTGAAAGACGGCCCATGTTTACAAATGAAATTAGGTCTTTATTTAATAAATCAGGAAAACCTGCTTCATTTGCAGATTCAGCCGTATAGGATTCTTTAGAACCGTTTATTACACGTTCAAAATTAGCAGCATTTCTTACAAAGCAACATTTATCCTTTAACTCACTATATCCGATTTTTTCTAAATTAACTTTCATCGTTGCCTCTGAACAGCCTACAATTTTGTCATAAAACTGATAAGTTGAAAAAACAACCCTAAGTTCTCTGCTGTGAGGTTTTTTGTGATTAACGATTTTATTCTTATCTGTTAATAAATCATTGTGTTGCCAAATAAGCTTCTTAGCATTTTTTGCACTTAAAAGCAGAATTGAATAAAATGAACCGTATCCTGAGTAATCAATTACTGCGTCGAAATCACTTGTGCCAAAACAACGGATAAATTCTCTGTCATACATTGCTTTTGGGTAAATTTTTTTCATTAATGGGAAATTAAATCCAAAGACCCTTAAAAAGTCATTGCGGATTTGTTCTCCAAATGTTGCAGGGGTATATGATACTCTCGCAAAAATTCTTGCATTGTCATTAAATGTACAAATCATATCCTTACTGTCAGCAAATTTTAAATTGCCGGCATAAACTGTTACGTCATATTTATCATAATCGATGAAATCAAGCATTGTTCTAAGAGCAGTGGAAATTCCGTTCATGCGAAGTGCGCCGCCAAAGAATAATAATTTCTTCTTTGTATTTTCACATTTAATAATGCGGTATGGATTACCATTTGAATCAGTTGTATTTCCTCTAAAAACAATATCAACAATTCTTGAGGAAACATTTCCGTCATCATATGGGCATGCAAAATCTTTAGCGCGTGAATAACTTTCACTATATTTATTAATAACTCCCTCTAAATTGTTAATAGAATTTCCAATTTCACGTACAGATGTTAATGCAGGTCCGGGAAGTTTTTCAGGTTCCATATACAAGCCACGATAATTTTTATATTCTTCTAAGTCAGGAATATAAAATAACACAGGTTTGTTGCTTGCTAAAAAATCAAAAAATATACTTGAATAATCTGATATTAAAATATCAGTAATAGACAAAAGTTCGTTTGTGTCAATAAAAGCAGGAATTAAGGAATTGCTAAACATACCTGATTTTACCAACTCTTTATATACAACCTGATGCGGCTTAAGAAGAATCTGATATTTGTCCGTATCTATATATTCTTCCAATTCTCTTTTAAAATTATAATAGTCATCAGGATTTACTTCAGGCTTATTATAATCAGCACCTTTCCATGTAGGGGCATATAAAATAACCTGCTTATCTTTTTCGAGTTCTATTCCGTACTTAAGAAGAAGTGATTTTATTTCTTCTTTAGGACAATTTAAAAGGCGGTCATTTCTTGGATAACCTTCTTCAATAATACTTCCATTGTAAAGTCCGCGTAATTTGTATTTATCTAAATAAACTTCTGTTAAAAACGGATTCGCAGAAATCATATAGTCAGCAGAAAGCATATTTCTAAGAACATTTGAAATAGTGGCTGCTGAACCCGGAATATCGTATCCTAAGCTTTTTATAGGAGTGCCGTGCCATGTGTTGACAAAAATCTGTCCGGGCTTTTTGCAATAATAAAAAGGCAGAGATACATTTGAAATAATATAATGTGCAGTCGCTAAATATTTCAAATGGTCATTACTATGTCTTCTTATGACATAAATATTGTTATGGTCTGCAAACTGTTCCATAACAGGTTCATTGCCTACACGGTCATCTACAACCCATACATGGGTAAAGTTGTCAAATTCAGAATTTGAAAGTAATTCTCTGAAAATTGCATAAGGATTGCAAAGCATTCCACGGCTAAAATATGAGTCGTATAAAATAATATTGTCTTCGATATCGTAATCTTTATAATAATGCGCGTATTTGCTGCGTCTTGCAGTTTCTTTGAAATTGCCTAATTTTGTCTTAATTTTACTTAGCATATAAACCTCCTAATGCTATATACATATAGGAAGATTATAGTATACACAACTGTATTTTTCAAATAAGAAAGAGTTAATTTTAAATGTGGCAATTGTCTGGCAGATAGCATAAATCCTTTGACGAAAAAGAAAGAACCATTATAATGTAACGTAGAGTTTAGAGGAGGTAGTTATGAAAGAGAAAACATTAAAAAGCATAAGCAAGTTGCTTGTTGCAGTTATGATAGCCACTATCGCATTACCATCAGGTGCTTTTGCAGGTCATGGAAACTATAAACAGGATAAAGTCATGGCAGCAGAAGTAAGCATAGCTGATAGTGAACAGGAAACAACAAAAGAAAACACAGAGACAACAAAGCCGGCTGAAGAAACGAGCACGGATGAAAGTAGTACTAAGGAAACAGGAACTGATGAAACATCTACAACAGAAGAGTCATCAACAACTGAAACAACAACACAGGCACCGACAACAGAAGTGCCAACAACAGAAGCTCCTACAAGTAACCCTGATTTCGTAATTGAAAACGGAGTCCTTACAGGGTACAAAAAGGCAGCAACAGATACAACAAATAAAGAAATTGTAATTCCTGCAAGTGTTACAAAGATTAATGCAAATGTATTTTATCAGTATAAATATATTGAAAAGGTAACATTTGAACAGGGCTCATTACTTCAGGAAATTGGAGAAAATGCTTTTAAAGAATGTACAGCATTAAAGACAATTGAATTACCTGAAGGATTGCAGATTATTGGAATTGAAGCATACAGAGGATGCAGTGCCGTTACGGAAATTAAATTACCGACAACAATAAAGTATATTTATAAGAGAGCTTTTTATGGAATTAAAAAAGTAAAAGAATTAACTTTGCCTGAGGGCTTGCAGAAAATAAATTATCATGCATTTTACAAAATGACAGGGCTTACAAGTCTTACAATTCCAAGCACGGTAACAAGTACATATGAAATAATCGGCAAAGGGGCAAATGTTACAACAGTTACATTTGCTAATGGAATGACAAAAGTTCCAAACAGAGTTTTACTTAATGCAAATTCAGTAAAAAAAGTTATATTACCGGAAACACTTACTTCAATAGGATATCAGGCATTTAGCGGATGTACTCAATTATCAACAATAAAGATGGTTCAAACAATTAAGAAAATTGGAGAAAGTGCATTTAAGAATTGTACATCACTAAAAAAGCTTACATTATATAAAACAGTTAAGACAATAGGTGCAAATGCTTTTGCAGGAGCAACAAATTTAACTCTTAAGGTATATTCAAATTCAGCAGGAAAAAAATATGCAAGAGTTAACAATATACCTTGGGAATATACAGATTCTGAAAAAGAAAGAATGGCTGAGGATTTAAGAGTATACGATATGCTTGTAAATAGTGGAATTCAGTCAGTAAAGGATAAATACATATTATTATCTCTTAAAAATTATGTACCACAGGGAACCTGTGTTATTGGAAAATACATTGTAGTTTCAATGTATCACAAGAATTTGACAGCAAAATCAATACTTTTGATATATAATAAACGGGGTAATTTCGTAAAGAAACTTAAATTGACAATAAAAGATCACGTAGGTTCAGTAACAAATGTAAAGAAAAATTTAGTAGTAGGTATAAATAACCTTCCGGGTGCAGTAGATAAAGTAGGTATAATTACATATAAAAAACTTTTGAAAGCTAAAAATGGAAAGACAATAAAATTTAGCTATAGAGTAACTCTTAGAGGATGCGCAGACTTTGCAGCATTTGACGGAACTCATTTCTGGGCAGGAAGAAGTGCAAACAGTAATTCGTGCCTTATGTATGGATATAGAGTTAAGCGAAATAAAAAGACAAAACGATTAACATTTACAAATCAATATAACCTTTATGTTCCTGCAAATACACAGGGATTGGTTGTAAATAAGATTTCTGCTACAGAAAGAAAGTTTACATTGTCCCAGTCATACGGAAGAATAGCAGATTCATATTTAATGGTTTATGAACCGGTAAATATTGTGACAGCATCCGCACTTGATACACCTGTAAAAACAGTTGTGCTTCCATCAATGATGGAAGGAATTTGTGTAAGCGGAAAGAAGACATATATGGTATTCGAATCTGCAGCAGGTAAATATTGTTCAAATCAGGACAATACGTCAGAAATTCAGATTGATAAAGTAAAAGTAATTAAGACATGGAAATTGCTTGCATTAAATTAGTAAAAATATAATATACAGTAAAATAAAAGTAGAAAAGTCATTATTAAGGACAATAGTATCGTCAATTAATTATTAGATTTTTAGGTCTGATTTATGGATTGATATAAAGTGTTCCTGGTGATGACTTTTTTATTAATTTGACATAAAAAAATTATAATATATAATAAGATTAGTTTATTGTCGGGAATTTAATCTTATATGGATAAACTATAAAAATAAATGCTTCAGTTTTGGAGGTTATATGAATAAGTACGTGAAAAATTTTGCAAGATACAGATATTTATTAATCGAACTTGTAAAAAAAGGAATTAAGTTAAAGTATAGAAGATCATATCTTGGATTGATATGGACAATGCTTGAACCGTTACTTACAATGATTGTTCTTACAATCGTATTTGGACAGTTACTTGGTAAAGGTGACAGATTATATCCTGTTTACATTTTGTGTGGACGACTTATATATAGTTGCTTCTCAAGTTCAACAAAGATTGCGATGAGGTCTATCAGGGCAAATCAGGCGATGATAAAGAAAGTTTATGTACCTAAGTATTTGTATCCGCTTTCAAGTTGCATTTATAACTACATTTTATTCTTACTGTCATTAATAGTTCTTGCAGTAGTTTCAATAGTTTTAGGTGTTCCACTTACATGGCATGTAATTGAAGCGGTTATTCCTTTGACAATTTTGTTTATTTTGTCAATTGGTGCAGGAATGGTATTGTCAACAGTATGTGTATTCTTTAGAGATATGGAATATTTGTGGGATGTTGTGTTGATGCTTGTTATGTATTGCTCAGCAATTTTCTACAAAATCACAAGTATGGGACAGGGATTAATTCTTATCAAATTAAATCCGCTTTACGGAATTATCAGTAACTTCAGAGCTGTATTGTTAGAAGGTCATTCTATGTTTAACAGTTATAGTTACGGAGTGTCAAATTTAAAATTATTTGCATACTCAGGAACTTTTAGTGTTGTATTACTGATATTTGGAATATATGTATTTAAGAAAAATCAGGATAAGTTTATTCTTCATATTTAGGAGGAGTTATGGCAAAGAATGATGTAGCTCTTAGAGTTAATGATGTTAGTATTTGTTTTAATTTAAGCAAAGAAAAAGTTGATAATTTTAAAGAATTATTTATAAAGAAATTAAAAGGCGAAAAGCTTCGTTTTAATGAATTTTGGGCGTTAAAAGATGTTTCGTTTGAATTGAAAAAAGGCGAACGTCTCGGAATACTTGGACTTAATGGAGCAGGAAAAAGTACGCTTCTTAAAGTAATTGCAGGTGTTTATAAGCCGACAAAAGGTTCAGTGCAAAGATATGGACATATGGCACCTATGATTGAACTTGGTGCAGGATTTGATCCTAACTATACAGGTAGGGAAAATATATTCCTATATGGCTCGGTTCTTGGATTTTCAAAAGAATTTTTAATGTCAAAATATGATGAAATTCTTGAATTTTCTGAGTTAGGAGAATTTATAGACGTTCCAATTAAAAACTATTCTTCAGGTATGAAGGCAAGACTTGGATTTTCAATTGCTACAGTTGTAGAACCGGAAATTCTTATTTTAGATGAGGTATTATCAGTTGGTGATGCTAAATTTAGAAAAAAATGCGAAAAGAAAATGAAAAAAATGTTTGATCATGGGGTTACAGTTTTATTTGTATCACATAGTTTGGCTCAGGTTAAGAGATTGTGTAACAAGGCAATTATTTTGGAACATGGTCAGTTAATTGCCAAAGGTGATATAGATGATGTTGTAGAAATTTATGAAAAGAAGATAGGCGATTAAAAAGCCTTGGATAGGAGTGCAGTTATGAATTATAAGACAAAAGGAACGTGTTCAAGAGAAATTAGTTTTGATGTTGTTGATAATAAAGTTACTAATGTAAGATTTCTTGGAGGATGCAGTGGAAATACACAGGGAGTTGCTGCATTAGTCGAAGGAATGGATGTGAACGAAGCAATTAAAAGAATGGATGGAATTGATTGTGCAGGAAGAGGAACTTCATGTCCGGACCAGCTTGCAAAGGCATTAAAATTGTACTTAGAAGAAAATAAATAAAGGAACAGGTGTAACGTGTTAGGAATAATTGGATCGATGGACAGCGAAGTCCAGGAATTAAAAAATGAAATGCCGGATGCGAAAATTACATCAGTTGCAGGAATGGATTTTTATGAAGGACATATTCATGACAAAGATGTAGTTGTTGTAAAGTGTGGTACTGGAAAGGTAAATGCAGCTATATGCACACAGATTCTTGCAGACAGATATAAAGTAGATTCTGTTATTAATACAGGAGTTGCAGGCTCATTAAATAGTGATATTGATATTTGCGATATTGTTATATCAAAGGATGCCATTGAGCATGATATGGATGTGACGGCGTTAGGTTATGAACGTGGAGTTATTCCTGATATGGACAATTCTGTATTTCATAGTGACAGCAGATTATTTGATGTAGCAGTCAAAAGTATAGAAGAGGCAAATCTTTCTGTTAAGGTATTTACAGGAAGAGTTGTTTCAGGCGACCAGTTTATTGCCGGTAAGGAAAAGAAAGATGATTTGGTAAATACATTTGCCGGAGATTGTGCAGAAATGGAAGGTGCTTCTATAGCACATGCAGCATATGTTAACAATATTCCATGTCTTATAATCAGAGCGATTTCTGATAAGGCAGATGGAAGTGCAGAAATGGATTACCCTACATTTGAAAAGAAAGCAGCGGCTAATTCAATTAAAATATTAAAACAGTTAATTAAGAATTTGTAGAAATTTGACGAACGATTTATAGTGTTAAAAGACCTCTTGTATGATAAAATTTTATTGTATAAAGGAAACAAAAAACAAAGTTTAAACATTAATGTTTCCGACTATCGGCCACCAACAAAAGGCTGGTCAATACATATCGTACGAGGAGGTTTTTTATGTTTGACAAATGTATGTCATGTTTTACTGTTAATATGGAAAAAATCACATCAATAATTGAAAATAAAGCGTACTTCCTATGTTTATTAGGAAGTATTTTTTTAGTAGGAATTGTAAGTAAATGTCTGGTAATGTGGATTTTTGGTAAAATGATTAAAAAGGCAGAAAATATGGATAGCCCAAAAAGTAATATTCTTCGCCAGATAAAATTGAAATTTGAGAGTATTAAAACCATAAACGGCACGGTGGCTAATCCTATGCTTTTAGTAAGTAGGTACATAAATAAGTGTAAAATAGGCATATTTTATCTTGACTCCATAAATAAAATTATTAGCTGGTGCGGATTTTTATGCGTCGCAATAGGCGGATTATGTGGATATATACTGTATAATCAGGGATACGGAAAGACAACGGCGATGTCATATATTCTTGTAGGATTTTATTTTGCACTTGCATTATTTGTAGTTGAAAATACAATTCATACAAATGACAGAAAAACAGAACTGATATATGTTATTACGGATTTCTTTGAAAATAGTGTTAATTTGCGAGAGCAGATTAGTAGGCGGGAAAATGATTACAACATAGAAATCGGTAGCAGCAAAAATGAGCAGGAATCGGAACAGAATGTTAATGTAAATGAAATAAATAATACAAATAAAAAAATAGAAAATGAAAAACAGGGTAGAATAAATATTACAAAAGAACAGGAGAGAATAATCAACGAAGTTTTAGGAGAATATTTGCAGTAAAGATTTAAATGGTTTTGCAAAAATAAATTAAGATTTAATCATATAAGTTTTGTAGAAATGTTTACAGGTTCAATTGTATAATTTATATAGAAATATTCGCAGGTTGAAACAAATATGTTTTAAGGAAATATTCGCAGATTAAGCAAAATAGTTTCGGGGATATATTCTCGGGTTGACTCCAATAAAATTGTTTCAATAAATATGCTAAAAACATTGACATATGACGACAAAATATTTATTGTATATATGTTAGAGAGAATTTGAAGGGAATTTTACCGGTCGGCATGAATATTATATTATGTCGATAAATAAACGCTTTACCGGACACTGTGGATTTAATGGAGAGATAACATGACAGTTTGCAAGGTGTACGGGATAGCAGGATTTGAAATGACGGAGGAAAAAGATATGGCTAAGGTAACATTTGATTACTCAAAGGCATCAAAATTCATCTCAGATGATGAAGTAGTAGCAATGAAGAAAATCGCAGAAGATGCAAAAGAAGTTTTGGTTAACAAATCAGGAGCAGGAAATGATTTCTTAGGATGGATTGATTTACCTGTAGATTATGACAAGGATGAATTTGCAAGAATTAAAGCAGCAGCTAAGAAGATTCAGAGTGATTCAGAAGTTTTAGTTGTTATTGGTATTGGTGGCTCATATTTAGGAGCAAGAGCAGCAATTGACTTCTTAAGACATGGTTTCTATAACAATGTATCAAAAGAAATCAGAAAAACACCTGAAATTTACTATGCAGGAAATAGCATTAGCCCTGCATACTTAAAGGGATTATTAGATGTTGTTGGAGACAGAGATTTCTCAGTTAACATTATTTCTAAGTCTGGTACAACAACAGAACCTGCTATCGCATTTAGAATTTTCAAGGAAAAACTTGAAAAGAAATATGGCAAAGAAGAAGCAGCAAAGAGAATTTACGCTACAACAGATAAGGCAAAGGGAGCTCTTAAGAATCTTGCAACAGAAGAAGGATATGAAAGCTTCGTAGTACCTGATGATGTAGGTGGACGTTTCTCAGTTCTTACAGCAGTAGGTTTGCTTCCAATCGCAGTAAGTGGTGCTGATATAGATAAATTAATGGAAGGTGCTGCAAGCGGAAGAGAAAAAGCTTTAAACAATACATTTGAAGATAACGATGCAGTAAAATACGCAGCAATCAGAAATATTTTATTAAGAAAAGGAAAATCAATTGAAATTACAGCTAACTATGAACCAAGTTTACATTACTTTGGCGAATGGTGGAAACAGCTTTATGGTGAAAGCGAAGGAAAAGACCAGAAAGGTATTTTCCCTGCAGCAGTTGATTTGACAACAGATTTACATTCAATGGGTCAGTTCATTCAGGACGGATCAAGACTTATGTTTGAAACAGTTGTAAATATTGAAAAGACAGATGCTGATATCGTAATTCAGGAAGAAGCAGATGATCTTGACGGATTAAATTACTTAGCTGGAAAAGATATGGATTTTGTTAACAAGAGTGCAATGAATGGAACAATTCTTGCTCATACAGATGGTAATGTTCCTAACCTTATGGTTAATGTACCTGAACAGAACGAATTCTATCTTGGAGAATTATTCTACATGTATGAATTTGCATGTGGTGTAAGTGGATATATTCTTGGAGTAAATCCATTTAATCAGCCGGGTGTAGAAAGCTACAAGAAGAATATGTTTGCATTACTTGGAAAACCGGGTTATGAAGACATGACAGCAGAATTACAGAAAAGACTTTAATTATAAGATAACACGGAGCGATTCGTGTTATATCCAGTAAATTTAAATAGTATATAAATATCCCCTCCGTATCGGTTATCCGGTAAAGAGGGGATATGTTTTTTATAAGGCTTTTTTGTCAAGAATGATTTTGACTCCAACATATT
The DNA here is from genome assembly GCA_902363805.1 of Eubacteriaceae bacterium. Classification (GTDB taxonomy): domain Bacteria; phylum Bacillota; class Clostridia; order Lachnospirales; family Lachnospiraceae; genus Eubacterium_U; species Eubacterium_U album. Next base: position 75,827 of record CABJBF010000001.1, read on the forward strand.
AATCTTCTTCGATAATATAAAAATCTAAATAATCAAAATCAATATGTTCAATAAAACTGTCCTGATAAAATCTGGTTCGTGAAATGCGTTTGAATTCATCAATGTTATTATCAAGCCAGATTGGATTGCTTAAATCAAATTCCTCGCAAATATCTTCAAGTGCTTTGAAAACTTTGTGAGTTCTCGTCATCTCAGGGTTATCTATTTCGACTGTGGTATTTTTTATCATTTTATTATTTTTAAAGGTTCTTCCCCATATTCTAAACATATAAACTATCTCCTGTTTCATATTTTACTAATGTAAAGATGCCGGATAATTGTGAGAGTGCGTAGCACTGAACAATCTGTAGGCATCATAGTCGTGGCGGTTAACCCTGACATCATTTAATTAAAAGTAATTTTATACGAAATGATAAAACATGTAAAGAATATATTAGTAATCTGTTATGGCTTATAAAGTAGTATAGTGGAAATAAAAATTACAATATGGTATACTAAATCATTAAGGTGCGTTAGAAACGTTGTAAGCTTTTTATTTTAAAGATATACAAATATAAGGCGGAGATGAAGAATAAAGCAAATTAGAGGTGCTTATATGTTAAATGATAAAAAAGTAGCATTGAATGGAAAAATTACAAAGTATTTGAGGTGGCCTATTAACCTTAGTGTGCTTTGGATAGTAGTAACGGCTATAATATTTTTTATTGACAAAAGAGCCGGAGTGGTTATGGCGTTTGCAACAATTTTGTTTATTGTAATAGCGATTGTTATGATGCTTAGATTTTATCCAAATATCAAAAGATATCTTGTGGATTTTGGCGCAGAGTATAGTCAGATACAAAGACAGATGATGCATGAATTTGAAATTCCTTATGCGTTACTTGATTGTAATGGAAAGATGCTGTGGCATAATAGCAAAATGGAAAAGGCGTGCGAAACTAAACTTTTAAATATGAGGGGAATTGAATCTATATTTAAAGAGTTTACAAAGGATAAATTTGAATTTAAAGAAGAAAAGAAAGAGTTCAAAGTTGAGTATAATGAAAAAATATATAGAGCTGTGCTAAAGAAGTTTAAAATGAAAGATGCAGTTGATGAAGTGCCTATCGCAGTACTTGATTCAGATGATGACGATGCGGATATGTTTGCACTTTATTTATTTGATGATACAAGAATTCAGCAATTATCTAAGGAAAATAAAAATGATAAGATGATACCGGGACTTATCTACATAGATAATTATGAAGAGGTTCTTCAAAGTATTGAAGATGCCAGAAGAACACTGTTAGTTGCATTGATTGATCGACAGATACAGCGATATTTTGCAGAAATGGACGGTCTGGTAAGAAAACTTGAAAAAGACAAATACTTTGTAGTTGTTAAGGCTAAAAATATAGCAATTATGCAGAGTAAAAAATTCTCACTTCTTGATGATGTAAAGAATGTTAAGATAGGTAATGAGCGAACAGCTACAATCAGTATTGGATTCGGAATGGGTTCAGATTCGTATGTTCAGAATTACACGTCAGCCACAGCAGCTATCGATATGGCACTTGGCAGAGGTGGTGACCAGGCAGTATTAAAAGATGGCGCAAAGATATATTATTATGGCGGTAAGAGCAAGTCTGTCGAAAAGAATACCAGAGTAAAAGCCAGAGTAAAAGCTCATGCATTAAGAGAATTAATTGAAACAAGAGATAAAGTATTCATTATGGGACATCATTTGGGTGATAATGATTCTTACGGCGCAGCAATTGGTTTGTATAGAGCCATAACTACAATGGGTAAAAAAGCTTATGTGGTAACGGGAACTATGAGTTCTTCAGTAAAACCTTTGATTGATAAGTTTACGACAGATAATGGCTATGAAGAAGATATGTTTATTGCAGGAACATTGGCTACAACTATTTTAGAAAAAAATGATATGCTCATTGTAGTTGACTGTAATAGAGCAGGATATACTGAATATCCTGAATTAGTGAGAAGAGCACAAACACTTGTAGTAATAGATCATCATAGACAAAGTGCAGATGCAATAGAAAATGCACATTTATCATACATTGAACCATATTCATCATCAGCATGTGAAATGGTTACTGAAATTATGCAGTATATGGTTGATTCAGTTAAAATGAAACCGTATGAGGCAGATGCATTGTATAGCGGAATTATGATGGATACAAATAATTTTTCTAACAGAACAGGTGTAAGAACATTTGAGGCAGCAGCTTATTTGCGAAAAAATGGAGCTGATATTGTCAGAGTTAGAAAAATGTTTAGAGATGATATTGGAGATTATAAGGCAAAAGCTAAGGCTATTCAAAATACAGAGATATTTATGGATAAATACGCTATAGCCATTTGCCCGTCTGAAGGAACAAGTATGCCGACAGTTGTTGGAGCACAGACAGCGAATGAATTGCTTAATATTAAAGGCATAAAGGCAGCGTTTGTATGTACGTTTTATAATGAAAAAGTATATTTAAGCGCAAGGTCAATAGATGAAGTTAACGTTCAGTTAATTGCAGAAAGATTAGGCGGTGGAGGTCATATGAATCTTGCCGGAGCACAGATTGAAGATTGTACATGTGAACAGGCAAAGACCTTGATAAAAGAGATTATTCAGGATATGACTGATGAAGGTGAAATATAGTTATTTACACAAGTGATATTTGACCTTAACATTAATATAGTTTGCCGGATCGAATTTGAAAAAATGAAATTAATTGCTTAGATATAATAAGTTTATTGCTTTGAAAGGAGACATGAATATGGAAGTTATTTTATTAGAAGATGTTAAAGCGTTAGGAAAAAAAGGTGAAGTAGTAAAGGTAAGCGATGGATATGCTAAAAACTTTATTTTAAAGAAAAAACTTGGCGTAGAAGCAAATAGCGCAAATAAAAATGATTTAAAACTTCAAAAAGCTAATGAAGCAAAGGTTGCTCAGGAAAAATTGGATGCAGCAAAAGCTTTGGCAGAAGAATTAAAAGATAAAAAGGTAGTTATAAAGATTAAAGCCGGAAATGGAGACCGTGTATTTGGCTCAATTTCTGCAAAGGAAATAGCAGCAGAAACAAAGAAGCAGCTTGGTTTAGAAATTGATAAAAAGAAGATTGTTATGGAAGAAGGAATTAAAAATCTTGGAGTCCATACAGTAAAAGTTAAATTGCACAAGGATGTAATGGCAACTTTAGACATAAAGGTTGAAGCTTTATAGGAGATAATTATTAATGGAAGATCCAATAGTAAAAAAAATACTACCTCATAGCTATGAAGCAGAACAGGCAGTAATAGGTTCGATGATTATGGATCCGGATGCTGTTCCAATAGCTATGGAGTTGATAAATAAAGATGATTTTTTTAACAGACAATATGGATTGCTCTTTGGGGCAATGACAGAATTGTACCGTGAAGGAAAAAATGGAGATTTGGTTACCATAAAGGCTAAATTGGAAGAGATGGATGTTTCTAGTGAAGTAATCAGCCTTGATTTTATCAGGGAAATATTAGAAATGGTACCGACTTCAGCAAATATAAAGCAGTATGCGACTATTGTATATGAAAAAGCAATGTTGCGTAAATTAATAAAAGTAAATGATAATATTTCAGCTAAATGTTATGCAGGAACGGATAAGCTTGAAGATATAATGGAGAGTACTGAAAAAGAAGTTTTTGAAGTGCTTAGATCACGTTCAAGTGGCGACTTTGTCCCAATTAATAAAGTAGTTGCTAATGTATTTGATAAATTAGAACAGGCATCGCTTACAAAGGGAACTGTTACAGGTTTAGCAACCGGATATATATATCTTGATAATCAGTTATCCGGATTGCAGCCATCAGACTTTATTTTGATTGCGGCAAGACCTTCAGTTGGTAAAACAGCATTTGCACTTAACGTAACAGAGCATATAGCTATACGTAAGCCGAATGCAGTCGCTATATTTAGTTTGGAAATGTCAAAGGAACAGTTGGTTAACCGTCTTATATCACAGCATTCAATGGTAAGTTCTCAGAAAATGAGAGCAGGAGAACTTAATGAATCTGAATGGGAAAAAATTGTAGAAACAGCGGATATTATAGGAAATTCAAATATTGTAATTGACGATACGCCAAGTATTACAATTGGTGACCTTCGTTCCAAATGCAGAAAGTTTAAATTAGAAAAAGATATACAGCTTGTAGTTATTGACTACCTACAGCTTATGAGAGGAAATGGTAATTATCCAAGCCGTGAACAGGAAATTGCGGATATTTCAAGATCATTAAAGGGAATTGCCAGAGAGTTGAATATTCCGGTAGTTGCACTTTCACAGCTTAACCGAAGCGTAGAATCGAGACCTGACCATCGACCTATCATGGCCGATTTGCGAGAATCAGGTTCTATCGAGCAGGATGCCGACGTTGTAATGCTTTTATCAAGAAAATACAACAAAGAGGACGAAACAGAAGACAGAAATACTATTATTGTGGATGTTGCTAAGCAAAGAAACGGTCCTGTAGGAGCTATAGAATTATTATGGTTACCTGAATATACAAAATTCGAGACAAAAGCAAGAGAGTAGATTTGCTTGCTTGTTCGCATTTTAAAACAAATGTGAGAGAATAATTAATATATTGTTAATCAAACAACTGGTGAAAAATATAGGCTTAAAATAAATGTGAGAGAATAATTATGCTAAGCCATATGCGAATTTGAACGAAAAAGATGAGAAGTTTACACTCATTTGACGGCATTCGTCATTTGCTTAAAAAATAATTGAATATGTGACTGCCAATTCGTTGAATTGAGTAATAGTCAGAATTATACTAATGTTAACAATAATTTGGAAATTATTGTTAACATTATTTTTTTGGAGGGGAAAATGGGAACACGACGATATATTATTTCAGATGCATCTAAAATGCTAAAGGTAGAATCTCATGTGTTAAGATATTGGGAAGAAGAACTTGAGATAAAGATTCCCAGAAATGAAATGGGACATCGATATTATACGGAAGAAAATATTGAATTACTTCGGAAAATAAGAGATTTAAAAGAACAGGGATATGGTCTAAGAACTATAAAAATGATGATTAATGGAGAAATTGACATTAATCGTTCTAATCCTAATACAGTCAACATTAGAAATCTTTTTGACAAACCAAAGAGTGAAAAAAATACATTTTATAAAGAAGATGAAGAAGGAGGTAATAAAGGTGTAAATAATAAAGAAATTATGGATACAAAAACAAAAGATAATAGTGGAGACATAGAAAAATATAGAGGATTAGAAAATAAAACATCTTTAACTGAAAGTGTTAGCTCAGAAAGTAAAATGCAGCAATTTCAGGAAATTATGGGAAATATAGTTTCGAGAGCCTTAGAGGAAAATACCGAAAGTATAGTTACCAGAGCGATAAATAAGTCGACACATAATATGTCTAAAGAAGTGAGTGATTGTGTGAGCGAAAAAGTATTGAAAGGTGTAGATTATATTATTAGAATGCAGGATGAAAGAGAAGAAGAACGTTATCGAAAAATAGATGAAGTAATAAGAAAAAAACAAAGAAAGTCCAGAAAAGAGCGAAAAATGGAAAACCGCATTAATAAAGATGAAAAAGTTATGAACAAAAAAGCTGAAAGGGCTCGAAAAAAAGCCGAAAAAGAGCGAGTAAAGTCTGAAAAAAATAGGGAGAAGTCTAAAAAATTGGCATTTAGCACATTGAGTAAATAAAATAATGTACATAGTGTACAAATTGTGACTAAATTATTAAAAAATATTGACTAAATGACGAAAAGTATTATAATAATATTATCGTAGAGAAAACGTTTTGACACGTATAATACATAAAGTTTTTTCATGACGATGTAAGTAAATACAGAGGAGGAAACAGCGATGGAATACGCGATATACGCGACGGTGGGTTTGCTCTCTGGATTGTGCTTTTACTATCTGGCGAGATACCAGATACAAGTAAGAAGTATATATGACACAGAAAATAAAGGACAACGAATAAATAACATAGGTTACAGAATAGCATGGATGGTGGCTCCAGCTGTATTGTTTGTAGGTATAGCCCTTAAAGAATTTGATTACTGGCAGACAGTGCGATATATGCTTATCATATTGATGGCAATAAATGTAGCAGGAATTGATATGCTGATAAGAAGAATACCTAACGCATTATTATTGGGGATGTTACTTTTACAGATATGCAACATAGTAATTACAAGTGGTGGGTTAGATGTGTTTATGGATACATTTTTTAATTCATTTATGGGATTGATAATTGCATATGTAATATTTGTTATTCCGGGGTTCTTAAAACTAAGGATTGGGGCTGGCGATGTGAAATATAGCGCCGTAATAGGTTTTATGTTGGGTCTTCAAGGTTATATTGAAGCAATGGCAGTGATGGGTTTTACAATATTTATCTATTATTTGTTCTTAAAAATCACAAGAAGAGGCAACTTAAAAACAGCAGCTCCTATGGCACCGTTTTTATCGGGAGGGGTTTTGGTTTCATTATTTTTCCCGTTAATTTATTAAATTTATAATTAAGCACGACGGAGTAAAAGAGAGTCGTATGCAAGAAGGAGGAAATATTATGAGAGATGTAAAGAATTTCTTAATGGATGAAGATGGACAGGGTATGGTTGAATACGGTCTTATCATCGGATTAGTAGCAATCGTTGTAATTGGTGCTTTAGCAGCATTAGGACCAAAGATTAAGGGAATGTTCGAAAAAGCAGGTACAGAGTTAGATAATGCTACTACAAATTAATAAAATATTACAAAATGATTTTGTAATTTTGTTCAAAATAGAGGGGCAATAGCCCCTCTATTTTAGAATATGGAAAAAATATTTGAGAGGTAGCATCAATGAAGAAAAGAGAAAATGGACAATCAGCTGTTGAATTTGCTTTGGTTTTGCCTATATTACTTTTGATTGTATGCGGAATATTGGATTTTGGGTGGTTATTTTACAATCAGTTATCTGTTGAAAACGCCTGCAGAGAAGGGGCACGTGTTGGGTGCGTGAATGCACAAGATGCACAATTAGATCAAATTGTAACCGATAAGGTGGAAGCAATATTGCCGAAAAATCTTAAATCAGTAGTGGTTGATTCAAAACTTACAAATCCCACAAGTCCACTTGAGGGAGATTTAAAAGTTAACGTTAAGGCGGAAATGAATACATTGACACCGGTTCTGGGAGTTATATATGGAAAGACTAAAGAACTATCGTATACAGTAACAATAAAAACGGAATCGTAGATTAATAAAACACTAAAAATAAGAAACAGAGGGGTACAAATACCATGAAGAGAATTTATTTGATTGCACTTATAAGTGCGTTGGTTGCAGGAATTGCAACATATATGTTTGCACAGTCAGTTATAAGCAACAATGATCCAAATAAAGATAAGACCGAGATTGTGTATGCAATATCAGACGTTCCGGCAGGAACACAGGTTACAGCTAATAATGTAAATAATTTTTTTAGTACTAGAATGATTGATAATGGTGCAATTGTAGATGGCGCAGTAAGAAGTCTTGATGAAGTTATAGGAAATACATCATCGGGTTATATTTATGCAGGTGAGCAGGTTTCAATAAAAAGATTTGGAACTGAACAGGAATCGAATGTCGGATTATCGTATAATCTCGCAGATGGAATGGTTGCATACAGTATGGCAGCAGATGGCGTTACGGGTGTAGATGGATATATCCTCCCAGGAGATACAGTAAATGTTTTGGCAATGAAGACAGGCGATGGTAAGGCTACTGTAGATACAGTTTTGAGCGATGTTAAAGTTTTAAAGATATCAACAAATGATGTAAATACAGATACAGCGAATGCAATAGTAACATATTCATCAATCACATTTGAGTTGTCATATGAAGATGCTGATATTTTATATGGAGTAGAAAATTCAGGAGAATATTCAGGTTATAAACTTATATTAAATAAGAGAACTGCGGAGGACGGAGAATAATATGGAAAGTATAAAAGTTGTTATTATTTCAGAAGATACATCAATTCGTGTTAATTTGAAGAAAAAATTAGCAGATAGAGATATTCAAATTGTTGGTTATGCAGATTTTAAAGACGAATCAAGATTGAAAATAGATGGATTATTTCCGGATGTAGTTATTGTTGGTGTTAAAGTACCAATCGACCCGGAAGTATTTTCATTCGTTGAAAGTATGAAATTCCAAAGTAAAGGATGCGCAGCAGTTGTAGCTACAGACGATGTAACCGTTGATTTAGTAAACTATGCAGCAAGATTTGGAATAAGACAGGTATTACCTTTGGATATGAAGGATAATGAATTTTATTCAAGAGTAGTACAGGTTAATGAATACGAAAAAGTAATTCAGGCACAGTTAAACATTCAGAAAAGAGTAAGATCAAAAGTAATTGCATTTTTCGGATGTAAAGGTGGTACAGGAAAGTCCGTAATGGCAACAAACCTTGCTGTTGCATTATCCAAGAGGGGAAGCAATGTTATTCTTTTAGATATGGACTTAAGATTTGGAGATCAGAATATTCTTTTAGATTTAGAACCTAAGGATACAATTGTTGAGTTAGCGCAGGACCCTGAAGGAATATCAATTGAAAGAGTTAATTCTTTTAGTATAATGCATTCTTCAGGTGTAGTATTACTTGCAGCACCAAAGAGTCCTGAATATGCCGAATATATTAAACCGGAACATGTTACAAAGGTTATACGTAGTGTAAGACCATATTATGAATATGTAATAGTTGATTTAGGAACGAATTTTAGTGATGAAACAATAGCGGCATTACAGGAATGTGATGAGATTATGATTGTAAATAATCCTGATATTTTATCGCTTAAAGCAGCAAAATCAGCTGTAAGTATATTGGAACAGTTAGGAATAAAAGAAAAAGCAAGATTAGTAATGAATAAGAATGTTAACAGCTTAATCCGAATGAAGGATTTCGAATCAATGTTGGAGATACCATTTTACGCTTCAATATCATCGGATAAGATGTTTAACAGTAGTGTAAATAAAGGAGAACCGTTTGTATTAAGAACAAGTAGAACGGTGGCTGCAAAAGAATTCTCAAGTTTTATACAAAGGGTTATTGCGGATAAAGGTGAGTAAATAGTCGGAGGTTAATCGTATATGGGATTACTTGACATAATAGAAAAGAATAAGGAAGAAAATGGGGAAGAAACAACTAATCAACAACAGAAAAAAGTTGAGGAGGTAAAGGAAGTAAAGGTTGAAGACCCATATGATTCTGTAAAGAAAATGATTCACGGAAGAATTATTTTGACATTAAACAGAGCAGGAAAGGCTACTGTCGATAGAGATGAAATGGAAAAACTTCTTACGGAAGAAGTTGACAAGGATGAGTACAATATTCCGAGAGTTGAAAGAAAACCGATAGTAAAGACTTTATTAGATGATATATTAGGATATGGTCCAATTCAGGATTTGATTGATAGCGATAATTGTAGTGAAATAATGGTTAATGGACCAGATCATGTATATATTGAACAAAAAGGGAAATTGGTTCTTACAGATATAAAATTTAGAGATGAAGAACATCTTATGAATATTATTGACAGAATCGTTACTCAGGTTGGGCGACATGTAGATGAAGCAAGTCCGATGGTTGATGCCAGACTTCCTGACGGCTCCCGTGTAAATGCTATTATTCCACCGATATCACTTATTGGAGCAGTACTTACAATTCGTAAATTTAGCTCTACACCGGTAACAGCAGCACAGTTAGTTGAATGGGGGTCATTAAACCCGGTAATGCTTTCTTTTTTAGAAGCGTGTGTTAAAGGAAAATTAAATATAGTAGTATCTGGTGGTACCGGTTCAGGTAAAACAACATTGTTGAATGTATTATCATCGTATATTCCTGAAGACGAACGTATTGTAACAATCGAAGATGCAGCGGAAGTTCAGTTACATCAGGAACATGTTATTACACTTGAATGTAGACCGGCAAACCTTGAAGGTAAAGGAGCAATAACAATTAGAGCTCTTGTAAAGAATGCATTGAGAATGAGACCTGACCGTATTATTGTCGGGGAAGTTCGTTCTGAAGAAACATTGGACATGCTTCAGGCTATGAATACAGGCCATGACGGATCATTAACTACGACTCATGCAAACTCTCCTAGAGATGCTATGTCTCGTATTGAAACAATGGTTATGATGTCTGGTATGGAATTGCCGGTAAAGGCAATTAGAGATCAGGCTTCCTCAGCTATAGATTTAATAATACAGCAGAGCAGACTTAGAGATGGATCCAGAAAAGTAACTTCCATTACAGAGGTTGTTGGTATGGAAGGTGATGTTGTAAGTTTGCAGGATATTTTTGTCTTTGAAACAGATGGAACAACGGATTCTAGAGGAAAGTTTAAGGGACAATTTAGAGCAACAGGTGTAGTTCCAAAGTGTATTGAAAAGATTAGAGGAAATGGGGTTGTTGTAAAGAATGAATGGTTTACTAATTAGTATGATTTCCTTAGTTGTGGTCATGATGGGAGTTACATTTGTGCTTGTTACAACTATAGTTGGTAAAATAACTGAAAACAGCAGAAATGTAAAACGAAGAGAAGATTACATCGTAGGAAAGAAAAAGGAAGAAAAAAAAGTTGCAAAAACTGAGCAACAAAAAAATAATAAAAAGCAGTCTGTAAATAACAATAAAAGTATATTTACAAAAATTAATAAAATATTAGCTGAAGAATTGGAAAAAAGTGATATTTCGAGAAAACCTGAAGATTTTATTATAATATGGATAATTATAACATTTGTTCCGGGATTATTGTTTATACTTATTTTTAAGAATCAGTTAATAGCACCTATGCTTATGATAATAGGAGCTGTTGCACCTATCCTATACATGAAAAATAAACAAAAAAAGAGACGAGATATGTTTGAATCTCAATTGAGTGATGCTTTAATGATTGCAAGTAACTGTTTAAAATCAGGATTAACATTCAATCAGGCTATGGACACAATTTCAAATGAATGTGATGATCCTATAAAGTCAGAGTTTAAGAGAACTGTTAACGAAATAACTTTTGGTAGTTCGCAGGATGATGCATTAGAGGCGATGGCTGAAAGAGTAAAGAGTGAAGATTTTAATCTCGTTGTTTCTGCGGTTAGTGTTCAAAGACAGACAGGTGGTAATTTGTCAGAGATACTTGATACGATAGCTGGAACAATTCGTGAACGATATAAAATTAAAGGAGAGATAAAAACTATGACAGGACAGGGGCGAGTATCTGGAATTATAATTGGGGTATTACCTATTGTGCTGTTACTTGTAATGAGCTTAATTAATAAGGACCTAATAATGACATTGTTCACTACAATGATAGGAAAGATTTTATTAGTTATATCAATTTGCTTAGAAACTATAGGGGCGATTATTATCAATAAAATTGTTACTATTAAGTTCTAAAAGGAGAAAAAATAAATGGAATTTATGGTATTGGCAATTAGTGTATTAGTTTTCTTCATTGTTTCGTCTATTGGATACAATATAGGAAAAGAAGCTGATGCAAAAGAAAGAAAAATAGAGTACATAAGTGGGAAAAAGAAAGTACAAAATGAAAAGGAAGGAGAGAAATCCTCAAAAAGGTTTCTGTCATCTCAAATACAGGCGATTAACAATATGGCGAATAGAAGCGCAGCAAACGTAAAGAAAAATGCTAAGTACAAACTTGTTGAAAAACAATTAAGGTTAGCAGGACTTTCTATAAGCCCAGAAAACTTTTTGTTTTACAAAAAAGCAATTATGGTATTAATAGTGGTAGTTATGGCTTTTATTGCTGCTATTACAAAAATGATTCTGCTTGTATTAGTTGGATTGCTTATAGCTTTATTATTACCTAATATGTATTTGAATGGAAAGGTGAAAAGTTATCAGCAGGGAATAAGAGATCAATTGCCTGACACAATGGATTTGTTAGGCGTATGTATTGAATCAGGATTAAGCTTTGATGCATCTTTATTGAAGGTGTCAGAAAGAATGGAAGGTCCGTTTATAGATGAATTGTTAAAATTATATAGACAGATTCAGATGGGTGTACCAAGAAGTGAGGCATTGAAGAATATGGCAAATGCATCAGAGATACCGGAATTGAAGACTTTTATTGCTGCTTTGGCACAGGCAACTCAGTTAGGTATTCCGATGAATAATATTATGAAAGTACAATCTGAAACATTAAGGGAAACAAGAATGCAGATGGCAAGAGAAAAAGGACAGAAAGCACCAGTTAAGATGCTTTTACCTATGGTAGGTCTTATTTTCCCGGTGCTATTTATCGTTATTCTAGGTCCTGTTGTAATTAATGTTATGGATATGGGAATTTTTTAAAGAAAAAGTAAAAATAATTTGAATTAATAATGCAAATTTATAAAAAAAGTGATAGAATCGAGGTATGGATATGGTTATAACGTGTGATAGTCAGATTATATGCACGAAAGCTGAATATGCAAATACATTTTTTAAAAGATTTAAAGGACTTATGGGTCGTAAATCTTTAGCGGAAGGAGCAGGACTTTTAATTGAACCGTGTAACCAGATACATACATTCGGTATGAAGTTTGCTATAGACACATTGACATTGGATAAAGATGATGTGATTTTGTATATAGACCATGAAATTCAACCGGGAAAAATAAGAAAAATGGTTTCGAAGGGCAGAAGGGTGTTAGAATTGCCAAGCGGAACTGCAAATAAATATATGTTACAGGTTGGACAAGTTATTTCAGTGGAGTAGGAAACATTGAAATTGGACTCCAGCATTTATGCATTTCAATTGAAATGTAAAAAATCTAGGAAAAGGAGTTGAGAAGTATGGCTAAGTTGTCAAGAATAGCTAGACCACAGACCAGGTTTATGCAGAGCAACGAAATTGGGGAGGTTGCAGCAGAAGAGAATGCTTATGGATTTAATCATGCGGTAAGAGGATATGATCCTGAAGAAGTAGATGATTATATTAATAACCTTTTCGGCAACTACAAAAACACACAGAATGTTTTAAATAAGCAGAAAGAAGAGTTTGAAACAGAACGAGAAATGCTTCAATGTGAAATCAATGATTTACATGGAAAAAATGGTGCTCTTCAAGAAGAAAATGATGAACTTAAAGCAACAATAGAGGAACTTAGAGAAGAAATTTTGGCATTAGCAGAAGGAGCAGGAGATGTTCAACAAAGTGCAGCACCTGCCGCTCCGGTAGAAAAACCGGAACCTGAAATTGTATACGTTGAAGTACCGGTAGAAAAACCATCTACAGATGACGGTAGTGCTGAATATGAAGTTCTTTATGCCGAGAATAATGAATTAATTGGAAAGAACAGAACTTTAAGTATCGAAAATGCTAAATTGCAAAAGAGTGCAGCTGCAAGTGCTATGGAAGCTAAAGCGGCAACTGACAAATTAGGTGAAATTCAAAGCAGATTAGATGAAAGCGAAAATAAATTAGCAGATAATCAGAATAAACTTGAGGAATGTCAGGCTCAATTAGAAAATAGCAAAGCTCAGTTAGAAGACAGTCAGGTTCAGTTGTTAGAAACTCAGGAAAAAGTTGAAGAAGGTCAGACAAGAATCCAGAGTATGGAAGAAGAAATGACTAAGATGCGTAAGAAGATGGAAGTTGTTGACAGTAAGGAATTAATTGATTCACTTATTTCATCTATGGGAAGCCTTGAATCTGTACTTAAACAAAGACAGGAATAATTAGTGGGGGTATGAATTTTTGTATAGAAAAGATCGACAAAAATTGGTTGTTTGTCAAGCATAGGGGTAATCCCTTGTAAAAATCGTGTGTGATTTATAATCACACACGATTTTTTATATAGTATCACAAGATAACATTATTCTGTTTCTAAAATTATCAAAATTCCTATATCCGTAAGCATTTCGCTTAATCACTTTAATCTTATTATTCATTCCTTCAGTATAACCGTTTGTATATGGACAATCAAAACTGTTAAGTATGTATTTAGCCCAATTGGCAAGTGTGGTAAGTACTGAATTAAATTCATCTAGTTCACTGACAGATGCAGCATTAATAAATTTACGAAGTTTTGGTTTGGCTTCAGAGCTACTTTTGGGGTCCATAAAGTCATAAAAAAGCTCTTTTAAATAATAAGCCTGAGCAAGATCATTTGACTGCTGTAACATAACTTCAAGTGCATTAAGACTTTCCTCATTCAGTTTGCTTTTATGAGCCAAAATCAATTTGTGACTGTGTTTAAAATATTTTCTTTTGCTTGGATACATGTCCTTTTGAACTCTGACACGAACTCTTTCAGTGGCACCTGTCACTTGCTTTACTACATGAACCGTGTTAGTCAATGTACCACAGTGAGGACATTGGCAGTATTTACGTTGCAATTTAAAATAAATGTGATGTTCATCAGGTGTAGATTTCGATTTAGAAATAAAAAGCGCTTTAATTTTCAATAAATTTGAAATTTAATCATTATTAGACATAGTAAAATTTACATAAAATAAAAATGGTTCTAAATCTTATCTCCCAAGTAAAGTTTAGAATCAAAAAATATAAACAGGGTTGTCATAATGACAACCCTGTTTATATTTTTCTAATATTTAGATTCTAAATATTAATCGTCCGATTTTAAATTAGTCTAAAACGATTGAGTCTGTTGGGCAAGCTGCTGTGCAAGCACCACATTCGATGCACTGATCAGCGTTGATTACGCAAGCACTACCGTCGTTTGAGATTGCTCCAACTGGACAAGCTCCTTCACAAGCACCACATCCGATGCAACCATCTGTAATTTTGTAAGCCATTATGTATGCCTCCTTTATAGTTTTATACAGTAATAATAATACAAATAATTACATATTGCAACATCTAAGTGATGAGAAAAATAAACATTTTAGGTAAAAAATGGACCTATAAAATATATGAAAAAATGTGCATATATTAAAAAGAATATTCATATCCGGATAGAAGTAAAAGAATACTCATTTATAGTTATAAATCTGGGAATTACTGCTTGTATTTAATTTATTTGCAATTATAAAAACCTACCTTATAACCGTTAGTACGCGTCCGAATACATACCATTCAGATGGGTCAGTAGCAACAATATCTTTTCCAAAACCATTTACAGGTTTAAGCACGGAAGGAGTGCCATACTCATATTTTCTGATATAAACATGACGTCCTTTAAGAAAAATACCGGTTTCTCCGTAGGCAGGAGAACGGTCATTTGCAATAATCAAAACATCGTCTTTAAGGTATGCCGGATGAAGTGATTTATTAGTGACTCTTATTCCGCACATCATAGATGAACCGAATTCCTCCTCATAAGATGAAACATCTATGTAATCGGCATAAAAACTGTCAAATAACATTTCGTCTCCCATGCAACCGGTTGGAACAATGACAGGAATATAGGTTTTGCCCTGAAGTTGATTTAAGTTGTACAATTTTGTTTCAAAATTTGCTATTTCAGAAATTAGATTACATGCTCTTTCAGGGAGCTTTGTGTAATCTATATTTAGATGTCTGTCAAGTCCTAATAGATAATCTATTGAGACACCTAATGCTTGAGATAATTTTATTAAGTTATATGTTGTAGGACATCCGGTATGACCGCTCATCAGTTTTTTTAGAGTGTCATATGAAATGTTGGAAACATCAGATAATTTCTTTAAAGTCCAATTTCTTTCATTGAGAATCTGATTAATTGTCTCTACAACAGTGTTAGTATATTGTAATAAGTCAAATTGTTTAAGATTCATTTTGGTTCCTTCGATGGCACTTTTTAAAATTTTAGAAAATTAAAATAGTGCAATTTAAGTTCTTTTAAATAACTTTGGTTACAGTTATATTTTATTATAAGAATTAAATAAATTCAAGTTAGCTGTAGGTGACAAGCTTGGGGTGTGGCTTATCATATAGCAGAATAAGGCGAAAATACAACTTATTCATTAATAAAATATTATGAGAGCAAGGGGTGTTTTAATGAGTAAAACCAAGATTGTAGTAATTGACAATGACAAGAAGGCAGTATGGGAGCTTAGTAAAAGCTTAGAGTGTGAAGAAAACATTGAGGTAGTATCAGTTGAAGAAAATGGAATAGACGGATTGGAAGCAATTAATAAATATAATCCGGATATAGTCATAATGGAACTACTGCTAACAGGAATAGATGGATTTAGTATTATTGATTATATAAAAGAATGCAAATATGATATAAAAATAATTCTTACATCTGTAATTAATCAACAAAATATAGTTAGGGAGGCCTTTGATAAGGGAATAGATTATTTTGTTGTTAAGCCATATGATGTAAACACAATAGTGAACAGAGTTAAGCGTATAATCGGAGAAAATAAAAATAGTGAAACATTTAGTGCAATTTATAGTGTAGATTCTATAATTGCAAATTCACTGATTCAGTTAGGTATTCCAGCAAGTTTAAAAGGATACAGATATGTAGCGACAGGAATAAAAAGAGCAACAGAAGATCAGGGAGTGCTAGAGGGAGTTACAAAAATATTATATCCTGACATTGCAAAGGAATATGATTCAACACCGCAAAGAGTTGAAAAGGCAATTAGACATGCAATTGAAGTTGCTTGGAATAAAAATAGTGACAGTGATTTAAAAAACAAATTTTGCGTTAATTTAGATAAAGGAAGAAAAAGACCAACAAATTCAGAATTTATTGCAACAATGTCACAATACATAATTAATTCATATAGGTAGTTAGGCAAAACTCTATATGGGGAATGCTTTAAGCTATATTGGGGTAAAAGACAAAAAAGAACTGCTATTATTAAAAAGAAATGCGATGTATGTGTAGCATATTTGATAAATTATTTTGTAAATTTACACCGAAGTAATTTATCGATTCTTTAAAATAATAGTGGTTCTTTTTTTATATAATTATTAGGTAATTATGTCTGTTTTTATAATTAAAATTATTTTTTTGCGAGTGATAATGAGAAAATAAATTCTGTTCCCACTCCTTCGGTGCTTATAACATCAATAGTTTCATTGTGCGCTGAAATAATTTCTTTTACAATGGAAAGCCCAATCCCGGAACCGGTTTTATCCATACCTCTTGAAGAGTCTGTCTTATAAAAACGCTGCCAGATTTTATTAATATTATCATGGGAAATACCAATTCCATTGTCTTTGACAACGCAGAATAATTTGCCACGATTGTTGTATAGTCTGATAATAATTTCAGAATCATTAAAACTAAATTTAATGGCGTTATCAATGAGATTATATATAACCTGTTCAATCTTACCTTTATCGGCATTAACAGTAGTTTTCTTTGCTTCATTAACAATAGTTAATTTAATATTTTTCTTTGAGCTCATTCCTTCTAGAGTTTCTATAGAACTATGAATGAGTTCAAGAACATCGAAGTCTTCTAAAATAAGTTCAGGACCTTTGTTGCTCCAAACATTTAAATCTCTTAGACCATTGGTTAAATGCTCCAGTCGGTTTGCTTCAGACAAAACAATCCCAAGATATTTATTTTGCATTTCAGGAGGAATGGTTCCATCCATAATAGCTTCAATGTAACCTTTTATTGAAGTAAGTGGAGAACGAAAATCATGAGAAATATTTGATATAAATTTCTGTTGATATTCATTGCTGTCTCTTAACTGACTTGCCATATAATTTAGAGAAGTGGCAACATCTCCTATTTCATCGTCTGAATAAATTTTTATAGGTTCAAAATCAAAATTACCTTGAGCATATTGCATTGCAGCAGTTCTAATATCCTTTAATGGTGCATAAATAAACCATACAAAATTAAAGAAAATAATTAACGACAATAATAAAATTATAAAATATGTTAAATAAAAAATCTTTGTTATGGTGTAACTTGAAGATTTTATTGATGCTGTGGAAACATGTACAAGCATATAACCGTAAGGGCTTGATGAACCGGATTTAATCGGGTGGACAACATGAAGCATGTCGGTTTTAAAAATGTTGTACATATTGCTAATCTGATAATGACCTCCGTTCTGGTAATCTGAAGGGTCAAAGTTTGAAATAATAATTGACTTTGAAGAGTCAGAATTTAAATCAGAGCCATCACTTGAATACTTTAAGTTAAAATCAGAGCCTAAAATCCAAACTTCTGCATTTAAAACTTTATTAAAATCTTCTACATATGGTTCAAAATCAGTAATATCTGAAATTGAATATTTGCAATCGTCTGCAATATTTTTGGAGGCAACAGTAGCGTAGTTGTATAATTGAGACGCTGTAGTTTCAACCAAATGATTGTAGGTTATATTTGTTGACCAATAGGTAATAATAAGCATACCTAAAATCGCAAATGAAATATAACCAA
Source organism: Eubacteriaceae bacterium (assembly GCA_902363805.1). Lineage (GTDB taxonomy): Bacteria > Bacillota > Clostridia > Lachnospirales > Lachnospiraceae > Eubacterium_U > Eubacterium_U album. The sequence goes on from CABJBF010000001.1 coordinate 94,187, forward strand.
TAAAAAATTTCTCAAGAATAGAATCTTTCATAGTAATCTCCAATTTGTAAATAGCAACATAATCTTTATTTGTTATAATGGCGGGTCACAATGTCCTTTACCCACTCATGAGCAAGCTCATGTGGGCTTAGACCTTTTGACCCTAGAATCTTGATAAATTATGCTTTGCTGTGTACTTCAAATTTGTAGCCGATACCCCATACAGTGGAAAGAGCCCATGTGTCGCTGTCGTGAATTTTTTCACGAATTCTTTTAATGTGTACATCGACAGTTCTGGTGTCTCCGGCATATTCATATCCCCAGATATTGTCTAATAACTGTTCTCTTGTAAATACCTGATTTGGAGAGGAAGCAAGGAAATATAAAAGTTCAATTTCCTTAGGTGCCATTTCAAGAGTTTCACCTTTATAAACTACTTCATAATTAGAAAGGTTAACTGTAAGGTCTGGGAATTTAACGACTTCAGCTCCACCGGTAGTAGTAGAAGTTGTCTGGTTTGCGCGACGTAAAAGAGCTTTGACTCTTGCGACGAGTTCCTTAGAATCGAATGGTTTAATCATATAGTCATCTGCTCCAAGTTCCAATCCAAGAACCTTATCAAAAACTTCTGTTTTGGCAGAAAGCATAATAATTGGTACATTTGACTCCATTCTTATTTCACGGCATACCTGATAGCCGTCTTTTCCGGGAAGCATAATGTCTAACAAAACAACATCAGGCATATATTCCTTAAATGCTGTGATTGCAGACTGTCCGTCATGCTCAATACGGGTATCAAAACACTCTTTTGTCAAATAAAGAGAGATTAATTCTGCAATATGTTCATCATCATCTACTATTAAAATTTTCTGTTTACTAACCATAATATCCTCCAATTATACATATACAAGTGTTTTTTTTAAGTTATATGCATGATAAATGTAACATTTATAAATGAACAAACATTGTATATACTTTTATTTAAATGTAACAACAGTAGCTCCGGCACCGCCTTCGCCATGCTCGCCGTTTCTGTATGATTTTACATAACTCAGATTTTTCAAATGATTCTGGATAGCACTTCTAAGAGCACCGGTCCCCTTTCCATGAATTATGTAAACCTGAGGCAAATGTGCTATATAAGCGTCATCTAAATATTTGTCTAATTCAAATATAGCTTCATCTACAGTTTTGCCAATTAAATTTAATTCCATTTTTACGTTTTTAGCCTTGTCCATTTTTATCTTACCTGTGTTGCTTCGGACAAGACCAGGTGCTTTTACATCAGGCTCATCTAGAATCTCTAAATCAGAAATGTTAACCTTGGAATTTAAAATACCCATTTGTACATTAACGTCTCCATTGGCATTTGGTAAAGTAGAAATCGTTCCTTTTAAATTAAGACTAAGAACCTTAACTCCTGTTCCGATTTTAAATTCAGAAGGCTTGTGCTTTTTCTTTGCAGCGGAAGCTTTCATGGAAAGACCGCTTTGGTTTTCCTTTAATTTGCTACCGAGTTTGCTTCTGGATTTTTCCATAGCCTTTGTATTATGAGATTTAGAGCCCTGATTAATTGTTCTTATTGACTCGTCAGCTAATTCTTTTGCATCCTTTAAAATATCAACCGCTTCTTCACGGGCTTTAGTAATAATTTTTTCACGTTGTTCATCTAAACGTTTATTTTTTAATTCATAATCCCGCTTTAATGATTTAATTTGTGATTTATAGGCTGCAATTTCCTCACGGTCTTTTTCAATTGTAAGTTTGCTCTCTTCTAATTTTGCAATGACATCTTCAAATTTTTCATTTTCTGAATCAATACGTTTCTTTGCATCATCAATAATGTAATCAGGAAGTCCGAGCTTTGAAGAAATGGCAAAAGCATTACTTTTTCCGGGAATTCCAATTAACAGTTTATATGTTGGACGAAGAGTCTCAACATTAAATTCGCAGCAGGCATTTTCTACACCGTCAGTAGAAAGGGCAAATAACTTCAATTCACTATAATGTGTTGTTGCCATTGTGCGTGTTCCGATATTTTTTAAGAATGACAAAATGGAAATTCCAAGAGCAGCACCTTCTACAGGGTCAGTTCCCGCGCCTAATTCATCAAACAAAACGAGAGAATTTTCGTCAGCTTCGTTTAAAATATTTACAGTATTTACCATGTGGGCAGAGAAAGTACTAAGACTTTGTTCAATACTTTGTTCATCACCGATGTCGGCAAATACCTCATTAAATACAGCTAACATACTTCCTTCAAATGCAGGAATGTGAAGACCGGACTGTCCCATTAATGTAAGTAAACCTACAGTTTTTAAAGAAACTGTTTTACCACCGGTATTTGGTCCGGTTACTATTAATAAAGTAAAATCTTTTCCTAAATGTATATCAATAGGAACTACTTTATGTGGGTCAAGCAATGGATGACGTCCCTGTTTAATATTAATTTGCTTATTATTACTAAATATAGGTTCACTTGCTTTCATATTCTTAGCAAGTATAGCCCTTGCAAATATAAAATCGAGTTCAGCAAGAGTATCCATATCTGTTTTTAATTCGTATAAATGCTCAGCACATAAAATGCTTAAATTTGCTAAAATAACCTGAATTTCATCAGCTTCTTTTGATGCAAGTTCACGAAGTGTATTATTCAAATTGACAACCGCCATAGGCTCAATAAAAAGAGTAGAGCCTGTTGAAGACTGGTCATGTATCATGCCGGGAACTGCACTGCGGTATTCCTGCTTGACCGGTACACAGTAGCGACCGTCACGCATTGTAATTAATGCATCCTGCAAATAAGTACGCCCTGACTGAGAATTAATTATTGAATTCAATTGAGAATGAATTCTATCATTAGTAATCTTTATCTGTCGACGGATATTTTTCAAATTAGCTGAAGCGTCATCGGCTATCTCATCTTCTGAAAGAATAAAACCTGTAATTTCAGAATTTAAGTTTGACAAAGGTTCAATGCTGTCAAATAATTGGTCAAGACTGTTGGGTTCACCATCTGAATCTTCTTTACGTGCAAATGCTTTTATGCGTAAGGCAATTTTTAACAAAGAACTGATTTTTAAAAGCTCTCCGGCACCAAGTGCACTGCCAATTTCAAGTCTTTTAAGACTTGCACTTATATCATGTAATCCGGAAAATGATACGCTTCCCTTTTGCCACACGAGTGATAGAGCGTCAGCAGTTTCCTTTTGTAATTTTTTTATTTTATTTAAATCTGATATCGGCTCAAGCTTGCGACATTTTTCTTTTCCAAGCTCAGAGCACGCACAATCTGAAAGTCTGTCTATAATTTTGTTATATTCAAGAGTTTTTAAGACCTTTTTGTTCATGATAATACTCCAATTCTTGTATTTAAATTCATAATCAATTATAATAAAGAACAGTTGCAAGGTAAAGGGAAAAATGCCTTAGTAAAATTAGTGTAGTGGCCATTTGGCTTAGAAAGAGGAAGAAATGAAATATATTGAAGCATTGAGAGAAGGCGAAAGGATTCAGGAAATTTATTTATGTAAACAAAAGAATGTCGCAATGACAAAGACAGGTAAAGAATATGAGAATGTAATCCTTCAGGATAAGACAGGTTCTTTGGATGCCAAAATATGGGATCCAAGATCAATGGGAATAGATGATTTTGATGCATTAGATTACGTCGAAGTAAGTGGTGACGTAACTGTATTTAATGGTCAGACACAGTTATCGATTAAAAGAGCAAGAAAGGCAAAAGAGGGAGAATATGATCCTTCTGATTATTTGCCTGTTTCAGATAAGAATCTTGATGATATGTTTAATGAATTATTAGGATTTATTTCAAAAGTTGAGAATACATACTATAAGCAGTTACTTAGCAAATTATTTATAGAAAATCAGGAATTTGCTAAAGCATTTAAAAATCATTCAGCAGCAAAAAGTGTTCATCATGGATTTATTGGTGGCTTACTTGAGCATACAGTTTCAGTAACAAGATTGTGTGAATTCTACACAAAGCAGTATCCAATGTTAAATAAGGATTTGCTTATAACTGCAGCAATTTGTCATGATATTGGAAAAGTATATGAATTATCTTCATTCCCATTAAATGACTACACAGATGTAGGACAACTTTTAGGTCACATAGTTATGGGCTCAGAAATGGTAGGAGATATTGCCAGAACAATTAGTGGATTTCCAAAAATTCAGTTAGTGGAATTAAAGCACTGTATTTTGGCTCATCACGGAGAACTTGAATATGGTTCACCAAAGAAACCGGCATTAGTTGAAGCTATGGCTCTTAATTTCGCAGATAATACAGATGCTAAGATGGAAACAATGGCAGAATTGTTTAAGGCTAATGCAAATAAGTCTTCAGATGAATGGTTAGGTTATAACCGCTTACTGGAAACAAATATCAGAAAGACAAGCGAGTAAAGGAATATTCATGGTTAAAAAGAACGACATTATAGATTTAACAATTGAAGATTTAGGAGTAAACGGAGAGGGTATAGGCAAGGTTGATGGCTATACTCTCTTTGTTAAAGATGGGGTAATTGGTGATGAAGTTACTGTCAAAGTAATGAAGGCGAATAAAAATTTTGGATTTGCAAGACTTATGGAGATTAATAAACCATCAAAAGATAGAGTGACTCCGCGTTGTAGTGTGGCAAGACAGTGTGGTGGATGTCAGATTCAGTGCTTAAGTTATGAAGAACAGCTTAAGTTCAAGCAGAATAAAGTGTATAACAATCTTGTACGAATTGGTGGACAGGATGACTTTGTAATGAAAGATATAATAGGGATGGAGGAACCATTTAATTATAGAAACAAAGCACAGTTTCCTGTGGGCATAGATAAAGAAGGAAATATTGTTTCAGGATTTTATGCCGGAAGGACACATTCAATTATTGGAATTGACAGTTGTGATTTAGGACTTAAATTAGATGGCAGAGACATTAATAAAGAAGTTATGGATATTGTGAAAAAATTCATGACTAAATATCAGATTGAACCATACAACGAGGTTACGCATAAAGGATTAGTGCGTCATGTCCTTATAAGAATAGGTGCAAAAACAAAACAGATAATGGTATGCATCATTATAAATGGTAGAAAGTTACCAAATAAAGATGAATTAGTAGAAAAGTTATGTAAACTAGAAGGTATGCACAGTGTGTCCTTAAATGTTAATACAAATAAGAGCAATGTAATTTTGGGTAGCAAAATTATAAACTTGTATGGACCGGGATATATCGAAGATTATATTGGAGATGTTAAATTTAGAATTTCGCCATTGTCATTTTTCCAGGTAAATCCGGTTCAGACAGAAAAATTATATAATAAGGCATTGGAATATGCTGATTTGTCGGGAAATGAAATTGTATGGGATTTATATTGTGGAATCGGAAGCATTTCCTTATTTCTCGCAAAGAAGGCAAAGAAAGTGCTAGGTGTAGAAATTGTACCTGAAGCAATTGAAGATGCAAGATTAAATGCAAAAATAAATAAAATAGATAATTCGGAATTTTTCGTAGGAGCAGCAGAAGATGTTGTTACAGAGTATTTTTCTAAACACGAAAATGAAGCTGAGTGTAAACCGGATGTTATAGTTGTTGACCCTCCGCGAAAAGGGTGTGATGAAAAATTATTGTCTACAATTGTAAAAATGAATCCAAAGCGTGTTGTGTATGTAAGTTGTGACAGTGCAACACTTGCAAGGGATGTAAAATGGCTTAGCGAGAATGGATATAAATTAAAGGAAGCAACGCCATGCGATATGTTTGGTCAAACCGTTCATGTGGAGACGGTGTGCTTGCTCAGCCGAAAAGAACCTAACTAAGGGGCAGGTAATGCTAGATAAAGATTTGGCAGAAATATATGACTATAAAGGCCAAAAGTTAGAGGCTGACATTTTGATATGTACCCCTTTTACTGGACATCCAATGAAAGGGATATATATCATTTTGTACAGTTTCTAAATAAAAACAGAATCTAAAATACATATGTGTTCATTGAGAAAGATTTAGTGCTACAATAAAAGAAAAACTGAAAGGCTGAAAAATGAAAATAAAACTATTACATACTTTAAAAAATTATGATAGAAAAAATCTTATAAAAGATATAATTGCCGGAATTATAATAATGGCCGTGTCTATTCCTATATCAATGGGATATGCTCAGATTGCGGGATTGCCGGCAGTTTATGGAATATATGGTTCAGTATTTCCGATACTTGCATTTGCACTTTTTTCCACATCACCACAATTTATATTTGGAGTTGATGCTGCACCGGCAGCACTTGTAGGATCAGCACTTTTGACTTTAAATATTAAAGCAGGATCAACAGAGGCAATTGTAGCAGTTCCGGTAATGACTTTTTTTGTGGCAGTATGGTTGCTTGCGTTCTATTTTATGAAAGCAGGAAAACTTGTAAATTATATTTCAGCACCTGTAATGGGTGGATTTATAACAGGAATATGTACAACGATTATATTAATGCAGATTCCTAAAATAATAGGTGGAACATCAGGAACAGGAGAATTTTTTGAGCTGGCAGAGCACATATTTGAAACAGGAAAACACATAAATATTCCATCTGTAATAATGGGGGTGATAGCTCTTGTTATATTATTAGTTTCAAAAAAATTAATACCAAAGTTTCCAATGGCAGTAGTGCTTATGTTTGCGGGAACAATAATAACATTAAATATGCCAATAAAAGATTGGGGAATAAATACTTTAAGTGCCGTGGAACCGGGGCTCCCAAAGTGGAGCATTCCGGATTTTTCTATTATTTCGATTCAGCAGACAATAACAATAAGTTTATCTGTAGCAGTAGTAATAATGGCAGAAACCTTATTGGCAGAAAATAGTTTTGCACAAAAAAATAATTATCGTATAAATGATAATCAGGAAATCCTGGCTTTTTCAGTTGGAAATTTTATGGCGGCATTTACAGGATGCTGTCCAATTAATGGTTCCGTCTCACGTACTGCAATGGGAGAACAATATCAGGCAAAAACTCAACTTACAGGAATTGTTGCAGGACTTTCAATGATAGTGTTGCTTATTTGTGGAACAGGGTTTATAGGTTATTTGCCAATACCAATTTTAACAGCAATTGTTATTTCAGCACTTTTGGGAGCAACAGAGTTTGACCTTGCAGCACGACTTTGGAAATTGAGCAGAACAGAATTTCTTATTTTTGTAGGAGCATTTTTAGGCGTACTATTACTTGGAACAATAAATGGAGTTTTAATAGGAATAATTCTTTCGTTTACAGAAATGATTATAAGAACTTCAAAACCATCAAGATGTTTTCTTGGAATACAGCCTGGACATAGACATTTTAGGGATTTGAAAGAAGGAAACCAGATTCATGCCATAGAAGGTGTAATTATTTACAGATTTAGCAGTAATTTGTTTTTTGCAAATATCGGAGTGCTACAGCGTGATATAGAAGACAGTATAAAACCTGATACAAAGGCAGTAATTTTAGATGCAAGCGGAATAGGAAGCATAGATATAACAGCAGCAGACAGACTTGCAATGTTATATAAATCCTTGAAGGAAAAAGGAATACGATTTTACATGACTGAGCATATAGCAAAGGTAAATGAGCAGATAAGAACTCTTGGGCTTGGATATATGATAGAAGAGGGAAGGGTAAGAAGAACAATACATATAGCATTAAAAGATATGGGAATCGCAAGACCATATCCGTTAGAGGGTGGAATTGAAAATGAAGAAAGAAGTGCTTCAAGAAAGCGTGCGGATAACAAAGTACAGGAATTCGTATGGGCGTTTGGAGCTGAAAGCGAGGAGCAAATAGAAAAACAGATAGTTTTACAGATTCAACAGCTAAAGAAAACGGGAGATATGGAAAAACTTTTCCACGGAAGTTGGTCTCATATGGATGCATTTGACGAGGATGAATGGTTAGAACATTTAGAAGAACATTTGAAGGAAATCGTTAATATTTCAGGAAAAGATGAAAAGAGCATTGCTACCAGATTTGAGGAACATAGAAAAGAAATTCATGAGAGAATTAAAAATGAGCATCCGGAAATGGCAGAGCGATTTAAGGAAAGAAGACATATTCTTGATGCACATTTAAGACAAAGACATCCTGAAGTGTTTAATCTTATTGAACATTTAAGGGAAAATGATAATAATTAGAAATTTAAATTATCGTACCAGATGACGCCCAAAAATGACCGTTTGATGCCTGAGTATAGAAATAAATAATGCTTCTTTTTTATAATATAAGTGTAATAAATTTGATGTTGTGGTCAAAAAAATACATATTATAAGGAGGAATGACTATGAGGAAAAAAATTATTTTTATACTTGCAATGTTTGTAATGCTTATAATGGGAATGCAATTTTCAACAAAATCAGTTAAAGCAATGACGATTACTGAAAGTGGAAAGTACTCATTAGTTTTGTATACTAGAGCAAGTGATGATGATGCAGAGATTGATGGGAAATTTAGCAAATTAATAAGATTTAATTTTGATGAAGGAGAAGAAACAATAAAAGTTTCTGAGATAACTAAAGGAATTACTCCATTTAATGGAAAAACTGAATTTGAAGGATGGACAAAGGTATGGGATTCGACAAAGTTAGTTGAAGAACTTAGGGTTGATGATTTCCAAAGTAGTGGTTTTACGGAAGATGGGGAATTTGAGAATGGATGCACGTTGTATGCTAAGTTTTCTGACAAAGAATTAGAGGGAAAGTATTATATTTCTTTAGATGGATACGCAGGTGAGGTTAATGGAAAAAGTAAAATTTTACTTGAAATTGACCCGGAAGAATTTAAGACTATTGATTTATCACAATATGTTGCAAGAAGAGAAGGATGTCTGTTCTGTGGATGGGGTTTTAATGGTAAAATTATAACTTCTATAGATAAATCATATTTTAATAAAACAAATTGTATAACTGTAGAAGCATTATATAAAAGTAATAATTTTTATGGTGTAGATGAAAATGGAATATTAAATAACAAAGATTTGCCGGAGAATCAAAGACCATATTCTTATGTATTAAACCTTGATGCAAACGGAGGAACCTTGGATGGTGAGAGTGTAAAGAGTTATGATTACCTCGGAGGCGCAAATAGTGGAACGAGTATGCCTATATATCACTATATTCCTACAAGGAAAGGGTGCAAATTTAGAGGTTGGAATTCAAGAAAAGATGGAAAAGGAAAAAACTATAATTATATATATTGGAGAAAGTGGAGAGCTGATGATAAGGATGAATTTGAACGTGATGGCTTAGTTCAAAATGGAAGTAGGTATAGTAATTTGACATTATATGCTGATTGGGAAGTGGTTGAACCGGAAACTACTTCTGAAAACATTACAGAAACAACGACGAATATGTCTGAAACCACATCAGGAAATGTTGCAGAAACAACGACAAATACAACTGCACAAACAAGCAAAAATAATGTGGAATCAACTACGGCTAAGATTGATAATACGACATTAATATCAGAAAACAAAGAAGATAAAGTAGTTGTCAAGAAGCCTGCTATTAAAAAAATAATACGTGGGAATAATAGCAAAAAAGTAAAGGTTATTTATGAAAAAGTAAAAGGAGTAAGTGGGTATCAGATTAAGTATTCTACTTCAAAGAAATTTACAAAAAATACAACAAAAACAATTACTGTAAAGAGAATTAAGAGAATTGTTTCAAAGACTGACAATGTTAAGAAGAGTATAGCTAATACGACAAAACAAAAAACAACAAAGAAGAAGACAATCACAAAACTAAAAGCAAATACATATTATTTTAAAGTTCGGGCTTATAAAATAGTAAATGGAAAAACTTACTATAGTGAATGGAGTAAAGTTAGAAAACTATAGTTAAGAAATAGTTAGAAAATAATGAAAAACTACCAGTCAGGCTTAAAGGTCCGGCTGGTAGTTTTATACTTAAGGCTATAAAAATATATCAACACTTTAAAGAATCAATTTAATTAAATAATGAATTTAACTATAATATCTAATAAAATTTAATCAGCATTATACATAATAATTAATTTCGCATAGGCAGCTTCACAGGAAATATTGTAAAGTGGGATTACTCCGGAATTTACAATTTTTGCACTACTGTCATATAAAGCAGCATCTTTGTTTTTGAAAGATGCACAGTAAAAGTCGATGCCTAAATCGTTACATTTTTTTGCAAAATCAATAATAGAATAGCCATCAGTTGTACATGCGGTCGCTGAATGATACATATAATGAAGTACAGCTTTAGGCTTTGAATTTAAATCAATATTATTATAATTTAATCCGGGATAAGGACGAATTAACAAAATTTTATTATCAAAGTTCCCATTCCACAGAATATCATCTGATTTCGCAGGATATTGATGCTTTTCAGCCAATGAAATATCACTCGGTTTCGTATGATGATATGTTTCAGCTAATGAAATATCATCTGATTCCATTAAGCAAGGATAGTTTTCAGTTGCAACAAATTTCTCATCAATCATTTGGCCAAAATATTTGCCTGTAAAACTGCGAAACTGGTCCGTAAATGGGTCAGATTCCACAATATGAGTGGAAAGATAAACAGGGATTTCGCCTTTATTATTTTCAAAAATAGTGAAAACGCCATTTATGCCACTTGATTTGATAAAACATACAGCATTTCTAAAATTGTTCATGCCATTGCTACCAGGAAGTCCCAAAGCAAGATTGCTTGCAACAAGTACAATTGGAATAGAACAATTCTCAAACATTGTTCCAATTAAAGCTGATGTATAGGAAAGTGTATCAGAACCATGTGTTATAATGATTCCTTCATATTTTTCAAAATCTAATTCCAAAAGGCAATTGCATAAAACGCCCCACTCTACAGGAGTAAGATTTTCACTTAAAATATTAATCGGCTGAATTACTTCAAATTCAGTATCATCAGCATATTTCTCATTATATAACTGAAGAAGTCTATAAGAGGAAGCAGCAGTGGTATTGATAATTTTTCCCTCGACTTTGCTTCCAATAGTTCCTCCGGTTAAAATGACTAAAATTTTCTTCATAAATTGCTCCTAAGTATTGGAAGCGTTGCAAAATTATGTACGAACCTTAATAATTTTTCCATAGTTTATTGCAGGAACTCCCATTTTATATGGACGGATTCTAAAATAATATGTTTTCTTCTTTTTCAAATGTTTTTTATATGTAGATGTCTTGCCGCCTGATGCACGGACGGTTTTGACACCTTTTTTAAATGACTTATCATAGGAATACTGAATAAAATATCCGTCACAATTTTTATCAGTTTTCCATGTAAGCTTGAGTTCTTTAGACTTGTTTAGTTTCTTCTTTGCAAATTTAACGGAATCAAGTTTAGGTTGCTTTTTAGTTTTTGCTGAAACTGTTTTACTCCAATTCCCAATTCCTACATTATTAGTATAAGCACGCATACGTATATAATATTTTGTATTATAAGGAAGCTTTTTGATGACGGTTTTTGAATCCTTTCCGTCAACCTTAATAGTTTTTACGTGCTTTTTAAATTTTTTGTCTTTAGAATATTGTATAGTGTACCCGCTTACTCCGTTTTGGGTAGTCCATTTTAAATTAATTTCATTGGAACGGCTAATTTTAGCTGATGTAATTTTAGCTTGCTTTGGTAAAATTAAAAAATCAGCGGAACATGAACTTAAATATTTAATCTCATTTCCTATTACTTTAACAGAACCTACGCCGGAATATACATTGTCTGAATAATCGACAGTGTAATTGTCAGGAGATACAACCTGTCCGTTATAAGTTACTGTTACGTCAGGGCGTTGCTCTGAGTCGTTGCACGTATAAATGTTTTGGCTAAGAGTTACAGAAGCATTTTTCAAAGAAACATATGGATTATTTTCCTGGGCATCTGTAGTTATTTCGCCATTTACAAAGTTAATTTTAACATTACCGTCTGTAGTACGGTAAGTTTTAATAAATCTTCTAGCCAATCGTTTAAGAACAGATGGTTTTGGAAGAGTAGTCTCATTGCCCCTTTCGGATGAAATAACAGCCATTGATGGTGCACATGCATCTAAAAAATCCGCACATGAAGATAATGCGGCACCATGATGACCAACTTTTAATACATCGCATTTAAAATCAATTCCCATTGCCAATAACTTTTCTTCCATCGTAGAAGGCAAATCTCCGGTCAACACAACTGATCTGTCATCGCAGGTAACTTTTAAAACAAGACTACATTCATTATAAGTTGAGCCCATGGTTCCATCATATAAGCATGTGACTGTGGCATCGCCAAATGACCAGCTTTGAAGATATGAAGGGTTAGAATAAGGGCATCCTTCAGCTTTTAAAGCTTCCATAAAGGCATAAAATACATCTAAATCTTTTGAGCATGGAGAACAAAAAGTTTCTCCGATTTCAAATTCTTTAAAGATACGGGCAAATCCACCGACATGGTCTCCATCAGGATGCGTGGAAACAACATAGTCAATTTTTGAGATTCCGAGTGATTTAAGATAAGTAACAATATTTTCAGTTTCTGTATTAACACCTGAATCAACAAGCATATAATGTCCTTCACTTTCCATTAAAATGCAATCTCCACGTCCGGCATAAATGGCAGTCATTGACATTTGTCCTGCGTTAGCATCAACAATAAATTGAGGCAGATATAATTGTAAAATAAAAATCAGGCATACAAAAAATATATGCCTGACAGATTTTTTCATTCGTAATGAAAAATTAATACTCATAATGTTAAACCTCGGCTTTAATATTATTTTTGTGAATTATAATTTTCATTAATATAGTCTAAACACCTTTTCGCTAATAAATAGTATACAACAATAAGACAAATAATTACAAACGTAAAAACATTGCCGGTTACAATTAAAGCATGATAATCGGAACCGAGCCAGTAAACAAAAGTTGCCAATACAAATCCCACTACGCTTACATACCATGTAGCTTTTATCCAACCACGCTCATCACGACATGCAATTCCCGGAGCTAATTTAAGAAAGCCGTGAGTGTAAAAAAATGTTGTTATAACACCAGCGAACAAATATGCAAAACCAATAGCAAATACTAAATTACAAAGTAATATTCCATTAACGAAAAATGGCAGAATATAAATAATAATGCTGAGAATTAAAGAAATAATACTGAGTAATATAGCATAATTAAATTGACGGCTGCCTTTGTTCTTGAGAAGAAAAGCGGCGATTGCAATTAAAATAAATCCGACAATATCATTAAAAATATCTATATGAATATTGTCAAAAAATACTTTATCAATTACTTTGGCCTCGTTAGTTGAAACTGCATCTGAATTATCATCAGACAAAGAGCTGTCATGCTTGTCTTCTATCATTTTATAAGTACAGGAAGCTCCATAAGTTGATTTAATATTATAATATTGAAATTCGCCAATAACGTTGTCAGAGTTATTGTAATTGTTAGGATATGCTATTCCTGTGTCGATATTAACATCTAAAACAATAAATAAGAAACCAAGTAAAAATAAAATTATACTAAGTTTACCACGGGATAATTTCATAGAATCCTCCTTATTAATATGTACAAAATTAATATGTATAAACTAAAAAAATAATACAAACGTCATATTTTTTTAAAGTGTATCCATTGATGTCACCAAATGAAATTTTAAAGAGATAACATTTGTAATAAATATTAATAATATAATATGTGTGATGCCGGTAGGAGTACGTAGTACGTAACAATCTATGGGCGTAAAAATCGGGACTTTTGCCACAACATCATATGTGTATGATGTGAATTGAAACAATTTTAATAAGTCGATTATAACCTATTTAAAATTAAAATCCAATAGTATTTGATTATTCAAAATTTAAAGTGTATAATATTTTACGATTATAAATAACCCTTATATTATAGGAAAGGAATTATGGAAACAATGAAGAAAAAATTAATGATGTTAGTACTTTCATTAGTACTTTGTGTTACTACAGTTGGTCAGTTTAGTACACCGGTACAGGCTGAAGAAAGAACAGATTACGTTATTAAAGTTAATAAAGGGACAAACTGTGTTACAGTCTATGATAAAGACGGGAAGCCGGTTAAGGCTATGATTTGTTCTCCAAGTAATGAAACACCTGTAGGAACATTTTATACTCCTGTAAAATATAAATGGCATGAAATGATTGGTAACTGCTATGCACAGTACTGTACAAGAATTACTTGGGATGGAATACTTTTCCACTCAGTTTGGTATTACAAAAATGGTGATAAGTCAACAATGTCAGTATCAGCATACAACGTAATGGGTAACAAAGCATCTCACGGATGTGTTCGTTTACTTTGCAAAGATGCAAAATGGATTTATGACAATTGTGCATTAAAAACAAAGGTAGTTATTTTTAACGGAACAAAGAAAGATGATCCATTAGGAAGACCATCATTTACACCACTTTCAACAAAATCACGTACTTCATGGGACCCAACAGACCCAGACCCAAAGAATCCATTCAGAGGAAACAAGCCAACAATAACAGCTAAAACAGCTACAGTTAAACTTGGTTCAAAGGTTAATGTAAAAGACTTAGTTTTAATTAAGGATTCAGCTGGAAATGAATTAACAGCTAAAGAAGCAAAGGTTAAAGTAAAAGGAAAAGTAAATACAGCAAAAGTTGGTAAATATAAAGTTACATATAGAATAACAGATAAACTTGGAAAGAAGACAAGCAAGACATTTAAATTTAATGTTATTGATAATAAGAAACCTACGATTTTAGTTGATAAAAAGAAAAAGACAGTTGCGATGACAACAACTCAGAATCTTTTAAATGGTGTAACAGCACAGGCAGCATCAGGAAAAGATTTGACTCAGAAAATCAAGGTAAAAGTTATTGATGAAGCAGGCAACAAAGTAAGAGTAAAACAGGGAAATGTTACATTTGATAAAGCAGGAACTTACAAAGTTGTATACAAAGTAACAGGAAATAATAAGAAAACAAGAACAACAACAGTTAAGTACAATGTTGTTGACAGAGGAGTTAAATTAACTGTAAACACTAACATTACAATTAATCAGGGTGAAATATTTGAACCATTAAAATATGTTTCAGAATTAAAGACATTTAAGGGCGTTGCTATTGATATCGCTAAGAATGTAAGCATTACAGGTACAGTTAATTCAAATGTTCCCGGAACATACAAGGTAGTATATGCAGCAGCTAACAGAGGAATTGCTTATACAAGAAGAGAAGTTGAAGTAACAGTAACAGTAGTTGCTAAGACACCTGAAACAACTACTGTACCGGAGACAACAAAGGCTCCAGAAACAACTACTACACCAGAAACAACAAAGCCTGCTGAGACAACAAAGCAGGAAGAAACAACTGCACCACAGACAACAAAAAATTCAGCTAATCAGGATAAAGATTGGTCAGAAAGATATTAAGATATGTATACATTTGAAACAATGATAAGCTACAGTGCTGTTGACAGAAATGGAAATTTGCCACTATATGGAATTTTAAATTTGCTGCAGGATTGCACTAATATGCAGTCTTCAAGCATAGGAATGGGAGTTGAGCATATGAAACAGGTTAACAAAGGATGGATACTTGTTTCATACAAAATCTCATTAAAAAAGAAGTTAAGATATGGCGAAAAAGTCCGTGTTGGAACGGCAGCAAGTAGTTTTAGCAGCTTTTATGGAGACAGAAAATTTCAAATAGAATCGCTAGATGGTGAAAAATTAGTAGAAGCCGATAGTATATGGGTTTTAATGGACATGGAAACACGCCATCCCATAAGAGTATCCGAGGAAGAAAGAAAAGGATATGTAATTGAAGAAGGAATAAATGATTTGAAGGCTGACAGAAAAATCAAATTCTCTTCTGAAAGGGAAAAAGTTGGTGAATTTAAAGTCCTAAAGACTTATATAGATAATAATGGTCATATGAATAATGCTGATTACTTAAGGGTTGCAGCAGAATTTGTACCGGCAGATTTTGAATACTATGAGGTTGATATTATCTATAATAAGGAAGCTATGGAAGGCGAAATGATGACAGCATATTTGCATCGTGAGGAAAATGAAATTGAAATTACATTTGAAGATAAAGATGAGAATGTACTGGCAAAGGTAAGACTGCAAAATAAATAGCATTATAAAATAAAACAATTCATTACTCAGGAATAAGGATAAATGATTTTAGACTAACATTTTAGGAATAATGAATAAAAATATTAAGGCGGGAGTAGAAATCTCCCGCCTTATAAAATATAATAAAGTCGTAAATAATTAATAAAATGTCTGATTAAAATTAAAAAATTAAAAAATAGTTAGAAAATATATTATGGCAGGCATTTAAATATTTATAAATAAAAACAGATACAGAAAGGACGGAAACACATGATTGAATTAGGAAAATATCAGATATTAAAGGTAGTTAGAAAGTCAACAATAGGAGTATATCTTGGGGATGAAAGAGAACAGGTATTGTTACCAAAGAAACAGGTACCACAGGATATTAGTGTTGGCGATTCAATAAAAGTATTTATATACAGAGATTCAGAGGACAGACTGATTTCTACTGTAAATCAGCCACTATTAACATTAGGTGAAGTAGCAATGCTTACAGTAAAAGATGTTTCAAAAAATGGAGCATATCTTGACTGGGGACTTGAAAAAGATTTGTTCCTTCCATATAAAGAACAGACAACGCAGGTAAGACCGGGTGAAAGATACTTGATAGCTTTATATATTGATAAGAGTAGCAGATTATGTGGAACCATGAATGTATACGATTATTTGGAAGATAATCCGCCATATGTGAAAGATGATCAGGTTTCAGGTATAGTTTACAATTATAATGAAAGATTTGGAGCATTTGTAGCAGTAGATAACAAATATCACGGAATGCTTTTAAAAAGAGAACTCCACAGAAATGTTCAGATAGGTGAGCAGATTGAAGCAAGAGTTATAAATGTAAGAAAAGATGGCAAGATGGATTTGAGCCTCCAGAAGAAAGCATATTTGCAAATGGAAGACGATGCAAAGAAAATATATGAAATAATAGAGGCAATGGGTGGTGAGTTGCCATATACAGATAAGGCAAAACCGGAAGTTATTAAAAATGATTTTAATATGAGTAAAAACGAATTTAAGCGTGGTATCGGCAGATTGCTCAAAGAACGTAAGGTGTCAATTGGGGTAAATTCAATAAAATTAACAAAAGAATAATGCCGATATACAATTTAGCCAAATTATAAAATTATATTTTGTCTATTTACAATATAGAATTTTCTCTGGGGCTGATTTACAATAACCACTGTAATAAAGAAGAGTACGGAGGCGTGATTTGCGGAGTATGTTGCGCCAGGCACTAGATATTAGAGGAGGAACTTATGGCAAGTTTATCATTAAAAAACATTAGCAAGGTATATCCTAACGGATTTGTTGCAGTAAAAGATTTTAACCTTGAAATCAAGGATAAGGAATTTATCATTTTCGTAGGACCATCAGGTTGTGGTAAGTCAACAACACTTCGTATGATTGCAGGTCTTGAAGAAATCTCATCAGGAGAATTATATATTGGAGACAAGTTAGTTAACGATGTAGAACCTAAAGATAGAGATATCGCAATGGTTTTCCAGAACTACGCTTTGTATCCACATATGACAGTATATGATAATATGGCGTTCGGTCTTAAGTTAAGAAAAGTACCTAAGGCTGAAATTGAAAGATTAGTTAAAGAAGCAGCTAAGATTCTTGATTTGGAACACTTACTTGACAGAAAGCCAAAGGCTTTATCAGGTGGTCAGAGACAGAGAGTTGCTATGGGTCGTGCAATCGTTCGTGATCCTAAGGTATTCTTAATGGATGAACCTCTTTCAAACTTAGATGCTAAGTTAAGAGTTCAGATGCGTGTTGAAATTGCTAAGATTCATAAGAGATTAGGAGCAACAATCATTTACGTTACTCATGACCAGACAGAAGCTATGACACTTGGTACAAGAATCGTAGTTATGAAAGATGGTGTAGTTCAGCAGGTAGATTCACCTAAGAACTTATATGATAATCCGGTTAACTTATTCGTAGCAGGATTCATGGGATCACCACAGATGAACTTCATCGACGCTGAAGTTGAAAGAGATGGAGAAGATGTTAAACTTCACATTGGTCAGGCAAGACAGTACATCACAGTACCAGCTGATCAGGCTAGAGCTTTAGTTGAAGGCGGATATGTTGGAAAGACAGTTGTTATGGGTATCAGACCAGAAGATATTCATGATGAAGAAAGCTTCATTGAAATGTCACCTGAAAGTGTATTTACAACAACAATCAGATTATACGAATTATTAGGTGCTGAAGTTTACTTATACTTCGATGTAGAAGGATTCGATTGTACAGCAAGAGTAAATCCTCGTACACAGGCTAGACCTGGTGATGAAGTAAGAATGGCAATGGATCTTACAAAGTTGCATATCTTTGATAAAGAAACAGAACAGGTTATCACAAACTAGTAAAAATGAAATAAATGTGAAAAAAAGAGGAAATGCACAAAAAAAGTGTATTTTCTCTTTTTTTTTAATGAAAATTATATTAAACTATAGAATAAGAATGTGTTGAGTTTATTTTGATGGAAATAAAAAGATAAACTCTAGTCAGAAAAGATTTACGTACACATAAAATTTATAATTTTAAATTATAATTTCTTAGAAAACAAAATGTTGGGATGCATTAAATTATAAAGAAATAGAGGTATACAGAATGATTTCAAATCAGATACTACAATCAACAATCAAAGGAGTAAAAGACATATCAAGAGTTGACTTATATGTTGCTGATACAGATGGGAAAATAGTTGCCAGTACTTCCCAGATTGGAAACCAGTTTAAAGATGCTATAATTGCATTCGCAGGTTCACCGGCAGATAGCCAGTCTGTTCAGGGATACCAATTTTTTAAGGTATATGATGAGAACCAGTTAGAATTAATTTTAATAGCTCAGGGAGCAAATGATGATGTATTTATGATTGGAAAGATGGCAGCCTTCCAGATACAGAATCTTTTGGTAGCGTATAAAGAAAGATTTGATAAAGATAATTTCATAAAGAATCTTTTGTTAGATAATCTTTTGTTGGTTGATATTTATAACAGAGCTAAGAAATTGCACATAGACATGGATACAAGAAGAGTTGTGTGCATTATTGAAACAAAGAATGAAAAAGACAGTGTTGCATTAGAAACTGTCAGAACATTATTTGCAACACAGAAGAAAGATTTTATTACAGCAGTAGATGAAAAGAGCATAATCTTAATTAAGAATCTTGAAGAAAAACAAGGATATGAAGATGTTCAGAAGATTTCAGAAACAATTGTTGATATGTTAAATACAGAAGCAATGGTTAAGGCAACAGTTGCATATGGTACAATTATTTCAGAATTAAAAGAAGTGTCACGTTCTTATAAGGAAGCAAAGATGGCTTTAGATGTAGGAAAGATTTTCTATAGCAATAAGAGTGTTATTGCATATAACAACTTAGGAATTGGACGTTTGATTTATCAGTTACCTATTCCTCTTTGTAAGATGTTTATAAAGGAAAACTTCAATGGAAAGTCACCTGATGATTTTGATGAAGAAACACTTACAACAATAAATAAGTTCTTTGAAAATAATTTGAATGTATCTGAAACATCAAGACAGTTATATATTCATAGAAATACACTTGTATACAGATTAGATAAATTACAAAAGAGCACAGGACTTGATTTAAGAGTGTTTGAAGATGCAATAACATTTAAGATTGCATTAATGGTAGTAAAATATATGAATTACATGGATAGTATGAATGAATTCTAAATATGGCTATAATGGAATGCGCAGTTTTTCTGCGCATTTCAAATGCTTTTAGGAGTCACGACAGGTTGAGAGGACAGAGAAAATGATTACGTTTGAAAATGTTACTAAGTCGTATGGTAATGGTGCACCGGCGCTAAGTAACCTTAATATAGAAATTGAAGAAGGAGAGTTTGTATTTGTTGTAGGAACAAGCGGTTCAGGCAAATCAACATTTATTAAATTACTTTTGAAGGAATTAGAACCGACAGAAGGAAAAATTATCGTAAACGATACTGAATTAAGAAAACTAAGATCAGGAAAGACTGCAAAATACAGAAGAAAAGTAGGAGTTGTATTTCAGGATTTCCGTCTTTTGAAAGATAGAAATGTATATGAAAATATCGCATTTGCACAGAGAGTAATAGGTGTGTCCACAAGAGAAATAAAGAAAAATGTTCCTAGAATGTTATCTTTAGTTGGGCTTTCTGAAAAATATAAGTCATTTCCAAATGAGTTATCAGGTGGTGAACAGCAGAGAGTTGCACTTGCAAGAGCGTTGGTAAATAAGCCGGCATTGTTGTTGGCAGACGAGCCAACCGGAAACCTGGATCCGGGAAATTCATGGGAAATCATGAAATTGTTGGATGAGATTAACAAACAGGGAACGACGGTAGTTGTAGTTACGCATAATATGGAAATAGTTGAGCGAATGCAAAAAAGAGTAATTACAATGAAAAAAGGAATAAAGGTAAGCGATAGTAAGGTGGATTAAAGATGAAAATTAGAACAGCATTATATTGCCTTAAACAAGGGCTTGTAAATATAAAGAGAAACAAATTATTTTCACTTGCTTCGATTAGTACAATAGCTGCCTGTGTATTTTTGATTGGTATGTTTTATACAATTGTAGTAAATTTTCAGTACATTGTAAAATCAGCAGAAGACCAGGTAGGAATTACTATATTTTTTAACGAAGGAATAGATCAAGCAGGAATTGATGCCATAGGGGCGCAGATAGCTGCAAATGATAAAGTGGCAAATTACACATTTACTTCAGCAGAAGAAGCGTGGGATAATTTTAAAGTAGAATATTTTAAACAGAATGAAGACTTAGCAGAAGGATTTAAGGATGACAATCCGTTGGCAAATTCAGCATCTTATACAGTATATTTGAAAAATATAGAAGACCAGAAAAGCTTTTCAGATGAGATGTCTCAGGTAGAGGGTGTAAGAACAGTAAATTATTCAGAAGGAACAGTAAGCGCAATGACAAGCTTTGGAAGGCTTGTTGGATATGCATCTGTAGCCATAATTGTTGTATTGCTTGCTGTAGGTATTTTCCTTATTAGTAATACGGTAATGATTGGTATTTCTGTTCGTAAGAAGGAAATAAAAGTAATGAAGTTAATTGGTGCTTCAAATATTTTTGTAAGAGCGCCATTTATCATAGAAGGTATAGTTATAGGTTTAGTAGGAGCAACAATTCCATTAGTACTTATTAAAGTGTTATATGAAAAGGTTGTTGCATTCGTAATGCAGCAGTTTAGCGCATTATCTTCTATAATTGTATTTTTACCACAGAGCACAATTTTTGCAGTATTGGTTCCTATGGGATTAGGAATCGGTGCAGGAATTGGATTTGTAGGAAGTATTTTATCAATTAGAAAGCACTTAAAGGTTTAAAGAGGAGGAAACAAAATGAACGAAGTTCATTTTCTATAAATGTTTCCGACGAACAGCCGCCGACCAAAGGGAAGGGGCAACACATATATGAGGAGAATGTTCATGAAAAAAAGAGACAAGATATTGTGTGGAGTTCTTGTCCTTAGCTTAATAATAGGAACGGCAGTGCCGTCTAGAGCTACAATTAAGGACGAAAAAGATAAATTAAATAATTTACAGAATCAGCAGGAAGATGTTCAACAGCAGATTAATGATTTGGAAAAATCAAAGGCTGACGCAAAAACATTTATTAATACAGTGGATTCTCAGGTTTCAGCTATTTCAAAACAAATGTATGACAACGAGAATGAACTTGATAAAACTGAAAATAAAATAAAGAAAAATGAGAAAAAATTAGAGAATGCTCAGACAAGCATAGAGAATCAGTATGCTGCGATGAAACTTAGAATACAGTTTATGTATGAAAATGGCGATACACAGATGTTGGATTTGATTTTGTCATCAAAGAGTGTTGGCGATTTTCTTAATAAGGCAGAATACATATCAGAAATTTCATCATATGACAGAAAAATGTTAAATAAAATGAAAGAGACAAAGCAGGAAATTGCTGATACTCAAGTTGCGTTAGAAGACAGTAAAACTAATTTAGAGAATTTGCAAACAAAGCTTTCAAAACAAAAGAGCGATTTGCAGATATTGTCTGATGCAAAAGAAAAAGAAATGGAAGAATATAATAACCTGATTTCTGCAGGAAAGAAAAACAAAGATAATATAGATGATGAAATCAGCAATCAGAAACAGGTTATTCAGGAAATGGAAAGCATTGAAAAGGCAAGAGAAGAGGCAGCTAGAAAAGCAGCACTTGCAGCTCAGAATGCTAATAAAAGTACAGGACAGAGTTCTGCTTCAACAGGAGTAACTAAGACAAATCCAAATACTGACAGCAATGCAGGAAGTACACAAAATACCGTAAATTCTGCAACAGGATATATTTGGCCTTTGCCTGGATATAGCACAGTATCATCTGATTTTGGATACCGTTCAGATCCATTTACAGGCAAACAGTCATATCATTCAGGTATAGACATACCGGCTCCGGCAGGAACAAGAATTGTGGCAGCCGCATCAGGACAGGTTGCGTGGGCAAACTATAGTACAACAGCAGGAAACTGGATTGGAATAGATCACGGCAATGGTGTATATACTGTATATATGCATTGTTCTGCAT
This sequence comes from Eubacteriaceae bacterium, assembly GCA_902363805.1. Lineage (GTDB taxonomy): Bacteria > Bacillota > Clostridia > Lachnospirales > Lachnospiraceae > Eubacterium_U > Eubacterium_U album. The sequence continues at coordinate 116,907 of CABJBF010000001.1, forward strand.
TAATTGTATCAGCAGGACAAAATGTAAGTGCAGGAGACGTTATAGGGCTTGTAGGAACAACAGGTTCGTCAACAGGAAATCATTTGCATTTTAGTGTACGATTAAATGGGGCATATGTAAGTCCTTGGAATTACGTGAGCAAATAAAGAAAACGAAGGCACACTGCTAAGATAAAATAGTGGGTGCCTTTGTTCTGTTATATACGGCAAAAATATAAATAACTATTATAAGGAGACATATAAATTATGAAAAAGAAGAAAGCTGCTAAAATAATAGGCGTAATTTTGGTTGTTGTGTTTGTATTTGGAGGTGGATTTGCAGCAGGTACAATTTCAACAATAATTAAGACAAATAGCTCAGATAACATTGCATCACAAGTACAGACAAAGATGAATTATCTAAATAAATTGATTGATGATTATTATTTGGATTACAATGACAATAAGGATGATGAAAAAATAAAAGACAGTATTTATAAAGGTCTTTTAAATGGATTAGATGATCCATATTCTGTGTATTATACAAAAGAAGAATATCAGTCATTGCTTGAAAGTACTAGCGGAAGCTACTGTGGAATAGGTGTTGTTGTTAGCCAGAATAATGATACGGGAGTAATTACTGCAGTTAGAGTATTTGACGGAGCACCTGGAGATAAAGCGGGTGTTAAAGCTAAGGATATTATATATAAAGTAGAAGATGAAGAAGTAACCGGTGAAGATTTAAGCTCTGTTGTTGCAAAGATGAAAGGAGATAAAGGAACTAAGGTTAAAGTCACAGTATATCGTCCATCTACATCAAAGTACATTGATATGGAAATTGAAAGAGATGAAGTTAATGTTCCTACAATAGAAACAAAAATGTTTGATAATAATATAGGATACATGCAGATAACAGAATTTGATGAGGTTACATACAATCAGTTTAAAGAGGGCTTGGAAAGTTTAAAGAAGCAGGGAATGAAGTCTATTATTTTTGATGTTAGAGATAATCCGGGTGGAATGTATAAAACTGTAGTAAATATGTTAGATGATATTTTACCTGAGGGAGTTTTGGTGTACACTGAGGATAAAGATGGCAATAAAGAAGAACAAAAATCTGATGCAAATTGCCTTGATATGCCTATGGTAGTTTTACAGAATGAAAACAGTGCCAGTGCAGCAGAGATTTTTGCAGGGGCAATCAAAGATTTTAAGGCAGGTACAATAATAGGATATACATCATTTGGAAAAGGAATTGTACAGACAATAATGCCATTATCTGACGGTTCGGCAATAAAACTTACGATACAGAGATATTTTACACCAAGTGGAGTTAATATTCAGGGAACAGGCATTGAGCCGGATATTAAAGTAGAAGAAAATTCTGAGACAGAAAGAGATGACCAGTTACAAAAAGCAATAGATACATTGTCAGAAGAATAAAAAATTGTTAAAAGCGTACAGAACAAAAGTTCGATTTTGCTCTGTACTTTTTTTTGCCTGAATGATATACTAATCAGGTAGCAATACTAAGAAGATATCGAATAGAGTAAAAGTTTTATAATGAAATAATATGATGCTAGGGCGAAAGCCTCTATTTGTGAGCAAATAATGCTATTTATCAACTCTTTATAAAATTCGTTTGCAGGGCGCCCCCTATTTGTGGGCAAACTCATGTGGACTTAGACCTTTTGACTCTGGCATCACATAAAATAAGGGGATAAATATAACAGAGGTATTTTATGGATCATTTTGAATTAGTATCAGAATTTAAGCCGACAGGGGATCAGCCCCAGGCAATAGAAGAATTAGTTGAAGGATTTAAAAAAGGTAATCAGTGTGAAACTTTATTAGGTGTAACAGGTTCAGGTAAGACATTTACAATGGCGAATGTTATACAACAACTTAATAAACCAACGCTGATTATTGCTCATAACAAGACTTTGGCAGCTCAGTTATATGGTGAATTTAAAGAATTTTTTCCAAATAATGCAGTAGAATATTTTGTCTCCTATTATGATTATTATCAGCCGGAGGCGTATGTGCCAAGTACAGATACTTATATAGAAAAAGATTCGGCAATAAATGATGAAATAGATAAATTAAGACATTCGGCAACAATGGCTTTGATGGAAAGAAAAGACGTTATTATTATTTCGTCAGTTTCCTGTATTTATGGCTTAGGAGATCCGATTGATTATAAGAATATGGTTGTTTCCCTAAGACCGGGAATGATTAAGGATAGAGATGAAGTAATAAGAAAATTAATAGAGATACAATATGATCGCAACGATATGGATTTTAAGCGTGGTACTTTTCGTGTAAGAGGAGATGTTGTTGAGGTATTTCCGGCTTCATATGGCGACACGGCAGTCCGTATAGAATTTTTTGGAGATGAGGTGGACAGGATAACGGAAATTGATACATTAACAGGTGAAATTAAGAACAGACTGGAACATGTGGCAATTTTCCCTAATTCTCATTATGTTATTCCACCTGAAAAGATGGAAGGCGCGATTGCGGCAATTGAGAAGGAACTGGCAGAACAGGTAGCTTATTTTAAGAGTGAGGATAAGCTGATTGAAGCACAAAGAATCGCCGAGCGTACTAATTTTGATATGGAAATGCTTAGGGAAACCGGCATTTGCTCAGGCATAGAGAATTATTCAAGACATATGGAAGGATTAGAACCGGGTGCGACACCTCATACATTAATGGAATATTTTGGAGATGATTTTCTAATAATAGTAGACGAATCGCATATTACAGTTCCACAGATTAGAGGAATGTATGCAGGCGATCAGTCAAGAAAGACAACACTGGTGGATTATGGATTCAGACTTCCATCAGCAAAAGATAACAGACCACTTAATTTTGATGAATTTGAAAGCATGATTGATCAGATTATGTTTGTTTCGGCAACACCGGGAGAATACGAGAGCCAGCATGAGTTATTAAGAGCACAACAGGTTATCAGACCTACAGGTCTTTTGGATCCTGAGGTTGAAGTGAGACCGGTTGCAGGGCAGATAGATGATTTAATTTCTGAAATTAATAAAGAAGTAGAAAAGAAGAATAAAATATTAGTTACTACTTTGACTAAGAGGATGGCAGAGGATTTGACTGACTATATGAAGGAAGTTGGAATCAGGGTTAAATACCTTCATTCGGACATAGATACATTGGAGCGAGCAGAAATTATAAGAAATATGAGACTTGACCAATTTGATGTACTTGTAGGAATTAACCTTTTAAGGGAAGGTCTTGATATTCCTGAAATTGCCTTGGTAGCGATACTTGATGCAGACAAGGAAGGATTTTTAAGATCTGAGACGTCACTTATTCAGACGATAGGTCGTGCAGCAAGAAATGCAGAAGGACATGTAATCATGTATGCGGACAAGATTACAGATTCAATGAGGGTTGCCATAGATGAGACAAATCGTCGTAGAGATATACAGATGAAGTACAATAAGGAGCATGGAATTACGCCAAAAACTATTATTAAAGCAGTGCGTGACCTTATTAGTATTTCAAAAGAAGTGGACAAGAAGATTAATGATATTGAGAAAGATCCGGAATCAATGGATCCAAAGGAAATTCGCAAATTGATAGATAAGCTGACAAAGAAAATGCAGAAGGCAGCAGCTGATTTTGATTTTGAGTCAGCAATAGAATTTAGAGATAAGATAGCAGATTTGCGAAAATATTTGAATTAAACAGATTTGAATATTGGCATAGTGTAAGAGGTTTGAGAGAAAATATAATTATAATAATTGTAGTGAATTTACAGCTTGTTATTTTTAATTAATATTCAGAACACCCTGCATGTAGAGAGGACAGACAATTGGATAATAAAAAATATATAAAAATCAGAGGTGCAGCAGAGCACAATTTAAAAAATATAGATATAGATATTCCAAGAGATGAATTTGTCGTATTGACAGGTCTTAGTGGCTCAGGTAAATCGTCTCTTGCATTTGATACAATTTATGCTGAGGGGCAGAGAAGATATATGGAATCATTATCTTCTTATGCAAGACAATTCCTAGGACAGATGGAAAAACCACAGGTAGAAAGTTTAGAAGGACTTCCTCCGGCAATTTCAATAGACCAGAAGTCAACAAATAGAAATCCACGTTCTACAGTTGGAACTGTTACGGAAATATATGACTATTTAAGACTTTTATTTGCGAGAGCAGGTATTCCGCATTGCCCAAAATGTGGCCGCGAAATAAAAAAACAGACTGTTGATGAAATGGTGGATAAGATAATGGCACTTCCTGAAAGAACAAAGATTCAGGTTCTTGCACCAGTTGTTAGAGGAAGAAAAGGACGCCATGAAAAAGTGCTTGAAGGAGCGAAAAGAAGTGGATATGTACGTGTTCGTGTAGATGGAAATATGTACGAACTAACAGAAGACATAACATTAGATAAGAATATAAAGCATAATATTGAAATAGTTGTAGATAGACTTGCAATTAGAGAAGGAATGGAAAAGAGACTTAATGACTCTATTGATAATGCGCTTAAATTAGCAGATGGTTTAATGATTATCGATGTAATTGATGGAGAACCAATGACGTTTAGTCAGCATTTTTCATGCCCGGATTGTGGAATTAGTATTGATGAAATTCAGCCGAGAAGTTTTTCGTTTAATAATCCGTTTGGTGCGTGTCCTGATTGTTATGGATTAGGATATAAGATGGAGTTTGATGAGGATTTAATGATTCCTGACAAAAGTTTAAGTATTAATCAGGGAGCGATAGTTGTTCTTGGGTGGCAGAGTGTAAATGATGGTAAGAGCTTTGCGAATGCTATTATTAAGGCTTTAGGCAAAAAATATAATTTTGATTTAGATACACCGTTTGAAGACTATCCACAGGAAATTCATGATATTTTGATACATGGAACAAATGGAGTTTCCGTGCCTGTTCATTATAGAGGACAGCGTGGAGAAGGTGTTTATGATATTGCATTTGAGGGACTTATAAGAAATGTTGAAAGACGATATAGAGAAACAAGTGCAGAATCAACAAAGGCAGAATATGAGACATACATGAGAATTACACCGTGTAAGAATTGTGGCGGACAAAGATTAAAGAAAGAATCGCTTGCTGTAACAATTGCAGATAAGAATATTTATGAGATGACAGAAATGCCTGTTAGGGATTTAAGAGAGTTTTTGGAAAATGTTGAACTGTCAGAAATGCAACATAAAATCGGCGATGAAATTCTTAAAGAAATAAAGGGAAGACTCAAGTTTTTGGTTGATGTAGGATTGGACTATTTAAGTCTTTCAAGAGCAACGGGAACATTATCCGGTGGAGAAGCTCAGAGAATACGTCTTGCAACCCAGATAGGGTCAGGGCTTGTTGGAGTCGCTTATATATTAGACGAACCAAGTATCGGTCTTCATCAGAATGACAATGATAAGTTACTTGCAACACTTAAACATTTGCGTGATTTGGGTAATTCATTGATAGTAGTTGAGCATGACGAAGATACAATGAGAGCAGCAGATTTCATAGTAGATATAGGTCCGGGAGCAGGAGCCCACGGAGGTGAAGTTATAGCTACCGGAACGGCTGAAGATATTATGAAGAATCCAAACTCAATTACAGGAAAATACTTAAGTGGTGAAATAAAGATTCCTGTTCCAAAAACAAGAAGAAAACCGACAGGTTGGCTTAAAATCGTTGGAGCAAAGGAAAATAATTTAAAAAATATAAATGTAAAAATTCCTACAGGAGTGCTTACATGTGTAACAGGTGTTTCAGGTTCAGGTAAGAGTTCACTTGTAAATGAAATTTTATATAAATCTCTTGCAAAACAGTTAAACAGAGCAAGATATATTCCCGGAAAGCATAAGACAATAGAGGGAGTAGAGCAGTTAGATAAAATTATTGATATTGATCAGTCTCCAATAGGAAGAACTCCACGTTCTAATCCGGCAACTTATACAGGGGTATTTGACACTATTAGAGATTTATTTGCAAATACAATGGATGCTAAGGAGCGAGGTTACAAGAAAGGTCGTTTTAGTTTTAATGTTAAAGGCGGCCGTTGTGAAGCTTGTTCAGGTGATGGTATTTTAAAGGTAGAAATGCATTTTCTTCCAGATGTTTATGTGCCATGTGAAGTATGTGGTGGAAAGAGATATAATCGTGAAACATTAGAGGTTAAGTATAAAGGAAAGAGCATATACGATGTACTTGATATGACAGTTGAGGAGGCATTGGACTTTTTCAAAAATGTACCAAAAATTCATAACAAGATACAGACTTTATACGATGTTGGATTGTCATACATTAAATTAGGACAGCCATCAACTACATTATCCGGTGGAGAAGCTCAGAGAATTAAACTTGCTACAGAATTAAGTAAAAGAAGTACGGGAAGAACAATTTATGTACTTGATGAACCTACAACAGGACTTCATTTTGCAGATGTACACAAGTTAGTAGAAATTCTACAAAGGCTTGCAGCCGAAGGAAACACGGTAGTTGTAATAGAGCATAATCTTGATGTTATTAAAACCGCAGATTATATTATTGACATGGGTCCTGATGGAGGAGACAGAGGTGGAACTGTTGTAGTTTCGGGAACTCCTGAGGAGGTAGCAAAACACCCTACATCTTATACTGCAAAATACGTAAAACAGTATTTGGAAAAAGACAAAAAATAATAAAGTTGACATTTTAAAATATTGTGTATTTTTCATAAAAAACAGGAAAATAAAAAGGGTTTAAAAAGGCCAAAAACAGCAATGGTTACAAAGATTAAAAACATGTTTTTAAACCCTTTAAAACTGCATAAAAATGTGCTAGATTATAGTTACAAGTTAAAGGAAAAGTACATTAAAACTTAATAAGAAATTAATACCGTAAGGCTTCTAAAAATTATCATTAGAACGTGTCATGAGATGAAAATTAAGTAAGTATCCAAGAGGAATGTTTAATGGGAAAAAGTCCTATAGGAGAAAACGAGAGACTCCAATATTTATTTAATCCGTACTAGGAAAACAGAACAATTGGAATCGAGTGAATATTAGTCAAATATAGGTAAGAAAGGAGTTACCGGATTATCTACATAAGGTACAACGGATCGGAAGAGTTGTAAGAAGAGAGTGGATTGAAGGATGGTTATTAATCTCCAAGTGGCAACGTTGTTACAGAGATTTGAAAGATAACATCCTTATATATGTAGATATATTAAATTATTTGCAGATGGTATTTTTGAAACACGATTTTGATTAGGTATGATAAATCGAAAGTAAAGTAAGGGAGTATAGTTTCATATAAGATTAATGATTAATGAAGTTTGATCTGCAGCTAATGAATCAATTTTAGAAGTAAGGTATTTAAATACGAGCACCTGATATTAATAAATGTCAGGTGCTTTGTTAATTTAAGAAAAGATTTATATTGTTATGGTTTTAACAATAGCCTACTTGTTTTAATATTAAAAATAATGTAGAATTGTTAATGATTTGAGAAAAATACAATTAATGATATTAATAGCATTTATCGTATTTTACAATAAATTGGTTAAAGCCATTATAGGAGAAAACAAAATGAATAAAGCTCAGTTTTAATAAATGTTTTCGAAAATTAGCCAACGATTCAAGTGGAAACACATATTAATTAGGAGGAATTATAGTGAAGAAAGAATTAGTAATCGTACTTGATTTTGGTGGCCAGTATAATCAGCTGGTTGCAAGACGAGTTCGTGAATGCAATGTATATTGTGAGATTTATTCTTATAAGACTGACATTGAAAAAATAAAAGCTATGAATCCAAAGGGAATTATTTTAACCGGAGGACCTAATAGTTGTTATGAAGCTGATTCTCCAACATATTCAAAGGAATTATTTGAAATGGGAGTTCCTGTTTTAGGACTTTGCTACGGAGCACAGCTTATGATGCATGTTTTAGGAGGAAAGGTAGAACGTGCAGACGTTCGCGAGTACGGTAAAACAGAAGTAATCGTAAATAAAACAAATTCACAGATATTTGAAGGCGTTTCGCCTAAAACAATTTGTTGGATGAGTCATTTTGATTATATATCAAAGGTAGCACCTGGATTTGAAATATCATCTCATACAAAGGACTGCCCTTGTGCATCAGCAGAAAATGCAGATAAGAAACTTTATGCAATACAGTTCCATCCTGAAGTACTTCATACACAGGAAGGAACAAAGATGCTTTACAATTTTGTTCGTGGAGTATGCCAATGCTCAGGTGAATGGAGAATGGATTCATTTGTAGAGGAATCAATTAAGGCAATCCGCGAAAAAGTTGGAGACGGAAAAGTATTGTGCGCATTATCAGGTGGTGTAGATTCATCTGTTGCAGCAGTAATGCTTTCAAAAGCAATTGGAAAACAGCTTACATGTGTATTTGTAGACCACGGTTTACTTCGTAAAAATGAAGGAGATGAAGTAGAAGCTGTATTTGGTCCTGATGGTCCATATGACTTAAACTTTATTCGTGTAAATGCACAGGAACGTTACTATAGCAAATTAGCAGGAGTAACTGAACCTGAAAAGAAGCGTAAAATTATCGGAGAAGAATTTATCCGTGTATTTGAAGAAGAAGCAAAGAAAATCGGAGCAGTAGACTTTCTAGTACAGGGAACAATTTATCCTGACGTTGTAGAAAGTGGATTGGGTGGAGAATCAGCAGTAATCAAGTCACATCACAATGTAGGAGGATTACCTGATTGCGTAGATTTTAAAGAAATAATCGAACCACTCCGTGACTTGTTTAAGGACGAAGTAAGAAAAGCCGGCTTAGAAATGGGCATACCTGATTATCTTGTATACCGCCAGCCATTCCCGGGACCGGGACTTGGAATCCGTATCATCGGTGAAGTAACAGCCGAGAAAGTTAAAATGGTACAGGATGCAGACGCAATTTACCGCGAGGAAATTGCAAATGCCGGATTGGACAAAACAATCGGACAGTATTTTGTAGCGCTCACAAACATGCGAAGCGTAGGTGTAATGGGTGATGAAAGAACATATGACTACGCCATTGCACTCCGTGCAGTAAATACTGTAGATTTTATGACAGCAGAAGCTGCAGAAATACCTTACGAAGTATTATCAAAGGTAATGAGCAGAATTATAAATGAGGTGCGAGGAGTCAATAGAGTAATGTATGATTTGACGAGTAAGCCACCTGGAACTATTGAGTTTGAATAGGAAGAAAATAGCGGGAAGTCTTGTAGATAGGGGCTTCCTGATTTTGATGTAAGCAAATTGTAAGCAAAAATTAAGTTGTTGGATTTAGTTGGTAAAACAATTCATGGGTTAGCGTAAAAACTTGCACCATTGGTACGAGAAATGGAGAAAGATATGATAATTGTCGGCTATAAACCTCTTGCTGCGAGGTTAAAATAGTTGATCTACAGGTTTTGATATCGTAAAAGTAGTGAGAAGGCATCTGAAACCGCATTGTATTGTGAGTTAAAGATTTCGAGAGATTACGAATTTGTACTGGAGGGAAAGACGTGCTTTTATATGATTTAGTTAAAAAGTGTTCTCAGAGAGATAAATTTCAGGATAAACATGAACAATGCGAAAGTTGTTCATATGGAGAATATTGTCCAAAAGATTGCCAAAGTTGTTTGCAACATGTGCATTTTCCGCAAAATGCTCCGGCTCCAAGAAAATATGACTGTGTGCATATGGCTGATTGCTATTATTGTAAGTATGCGTACAAATATGCATCTGAAATAGTATATGGATTAAGACGTTTCAAGGAAATTAAGGATAAGAAAGAACTTAAGATTATGTCAGTTGGATGTGGACCATGTACGGAGCTGGCAGCAGTTGATTATCTCAAGGAGCAAGGTGTACTTCATTATGAAAAATTGCAATATAGAGGAATTGACCCGTTAGAAGGTGTATGGAAACATATTTGGAATGATGTTAGGAGTATTATGGAGATGGAATTCAGTTTTATCCAAAAGATATATTGCAATTGGTAGATATCATAGTTAAACATAGTTGGGTTCCGGATGTACTGATTTTTCAATATGTATTTTCAGATATGTATAAACATTCCGATGAAGAAGAAATAATTCAATTTATTAATAAGTTGGCTGATTTTTTGAATTCATATGAAGAAAAGTCAATATATATATTGTGTAATGATATTAACCTCACGAAATCCAAGGGTGGGGGAAGAGAATTTTTTGATATTTTAGAGTCGAAAATTAATAAGCCCAAAATTGTGAAAAAAAGGCATTTTAATAATATTAATAGGGAACGACACTACGAATATGGAGAGCAATATAATAGTAATGTGCTTGTCTTTGATGATATATCAGATGAAATAAAAAACGCGTATAGTCCATTTGAGAGTTGTGCCAGTGCACAGATACTTATAAAAAGGGAAAGAAAGAAGTGATTAAATGATATTAAGTGTAAGCAGAAGAACTGATATTCCTAATTATTATTCGGAATGGTTCTATAATAGAGTAAAAGAAGGTTTTTTATATGTTCGTAATCCTATGAATGCCCATCAGATAAGCGAAATAAAAATTACTCCTGATGTTGTAGATTGTATAGTGTTTTGGACCAAGAACCCTTCGCCAATGATGAAGAGGCTTGATGAAATCAAAAATTATAAGTACTATTTTCAATTCACGCTAACTGGTTATGGAAATGATGTTGAGGTTAACTTGCCAAATAAAAAAACAAAAATGATTCCAGTATTTCAGGAACTATCTGAAAAAATTGGCAGGGAAAAGGTGATTTGGAGATACGATCCTATATTCTTTTCTGATAGATATACAAAAGAATATCATTTAAAGGCATTTAAAAGTATTGCTGAGGCTTTAAGAGGATATACAGAAAAATGCGTGATTAGTTTTGTTGATATATATCCCAAAAATAGAAAGAATATGGAAGGATTGTCTAGTTATGAATTGAACGATTATGACATGAGAGAATTTGCTAATGATTTAAGCAGGATTGCAGCTGATAATAATATTAAACTTGGAAGTTGTGCGGAAAAAATAGATTTGGACGATTGTGGCATAGTTCATAATTGTTGTATAGATAGAGAATTAATTGAAAAGATTGTTGGATGTAAACTCAATGTTGGCAAAGATAAGAATCAGCGTATAGAATGTGGCTGTGTTGAAAGTGTTGAAATAGGCACTTATAATACATGTAAAAATGGATGTGTATATTGTTATGCTAATTATAGTTTAAAAAGCGTAGAGACAAATGTTGCAAAATACGACCCATTATCGCCACTTTTATGTGGTCAAGTCCAGAAGGATGACAAAATTACTATTAGAAAAGTTAAGTCATTGAAAGAAACACAGCTTAATATTTTTGATATATAAGGGATTAACTACATTATGCGCATTGAATAATAGTTGTATAAACATCTTTTGAAAAGAAAACGAGAAGTTATATAGAATCTAAGCTTCTCGTTTTTGGCGTATCTCATTTATTTCTTTATCTCTTTCAATATTTTCACCCGTTCCGGGTCAGAATGATTTTTCTTAAGCAAGGTTATATATTCAAATAATTCCTCACGTGTCATATCATCTAATACAAAGAAGTCTGCGATAAGTTGATCGACTTTCGGTAAATCGGAATAATCAAATTTCGTAAAAATGGCTGATGTACGATTGGATAGGTAGGCTTTTTTTGAACGTTGATCGGACATGCCAACCAATTTGCCAACTTCCGGAAGTGATTTATCCTCTTCATTATAGGGATTCTCATTGCATATGGTGGCAAGAGGGATGTCTAATGTATTGGCAAAGCGTAAAGCGGTATCATAGCGTATGGGGGTGTCCCGACGGATGATAGAATAAATTGTTGGTGCTGGAACACCAGTGTTTCTGGAAAGAGTTTTTACGCTCATCTGCTTTTCGTCTAATATTTCTTTTAACACTTTTCCGTAGCCCATGTTGTATCTTCCTTTCAAAAAATATAATTCAATTTTATCATGAAACCTATGAAAAGAAAAGTAAAAATGAAAGAAAGTTATTTATTTTTTATGCAGTTAATAGGATGAATAAAAATAATACGCATAAAAAATGAATAATATTATTGACAAAGTACGCAACAGAGAATATAATGACATTATAGGACGCATAAATTATAAATAATCAAATTCAATATTTATGCGATAATACCAGGAAGGGAGGTGCTGATATGCAACAGATACATGAGGGAAAACCGTTGTACGTCGGAGTGGACACGGTAGCATATGACTTTGGTGTAAGTCGAGCAAAAGCCTATGCAATTATCAAGGATCTCAATATGGAATTGAAAAAAGAAAATCCAAGAGCCATTGTTGTGGCAGGAAAAGTCAATCGCATTTTTTATGAAGAATGTGCAGGAATCAGGCGATAAGTTGCTGAAAAGATGCAAGGAGGTGGAACAATTGGCGGTATTTCGAGATACATGGGATGGTTATAACGGAAAGGCGTGGCGTGTACAACTGCGTTATACCGACTGGCAGGGGAAAACGAGGCAGCATACCAAGAGAGGTTTTCGAAGTAAAAAGGAAGCGCAGGAGTATGAGCGTGAGTTTACAGCCAAAAAGAGCAGAGACATCAATATGGGATTTGCAACATTTGTAAATTTGTATTTGGAGGAAATAAAACCACAAATTCGGATTACTACATACGAAACAAAGATTCACATTGTGAAGACACATATTTTGCCGTATTTCTCGGAAAAGAATTTGTCTGAGATTGACGCAACGGATATTTTGAGATGGCAGAATGAAATGCTGCAAAAGAGAGATGAGAATGGACGAGGCTACTCAAATACTTATTTGAGAACTGTAAACACGCAGTTGTCAGCAATCTTCAATCATGCAGTAAGATATTATGGCTTGGCGGAGAATCCATGTAAGCGGTGCAAAAAGATAGGAAAATCCAATGCAGGAGAAATGTTTTTTTGGACGAAGGATGAGTATTTGAGATTTGCCGAGGAAATGAAAACAAAACCGATTTCCTATTATGCGTTTGAAATCCTTTACTGGACAGGAGTCCGTGTTTCGGAATTGCTGGCACTTACTCCGGCGGACTTTGATTTTGAAAATCGGAAGATGGTGATCAATAAGCAGATTCAGGTAGTTCATGGAGAAAAGAAAATAATGCCACCGAAGACGGAAAAAGGAAACCGAACCATAGATCTGCCGGATTTTTTGTGTGATGAAATTGAAGATTTGCTGGGAATGCTTTATAAACCGGATAAGGACATGCGAATTTTCAATATCACCAAAAGTTATCTTCATCATGAAATGGATCGTGGAGCGAAGGCAAGTGGCGTAAAGCGAATTCGAATTCATGATTTGAGACATAGTGCCTGTGCAGCGTTGATTGAACTTGGATTTTCGCCGGTTCAGATAGCAGAGAGGCTGGGGCATGAATCAGAAACAGTTACGATGCGGTATGCACATTTGTATCCATCGGTACAAAAAGATATGGCAGATAAACTGAGTGTGATGCGAAAAGGAAGTGAAAATCATGGCAGATAAAATATACAGGAGAACAACGCAGCCATCCCCTATATTAAAAAGTGATGCTGGGAAAAAGGCGCGAAAACGGAATGTTATCTTGAATTTTCGTGTAACAGAACAGGAAAAGGGTTTGATTGAAAAAAGGATAGAACTGTCCGGACTAAAGAAATCAGATTACTTTATAGAAAGCTGTCTGTATCAGAAAATTCTGGTAAAGGGTAACATTCGTACTTCGGATAAGATGAAAGAACAGCTAGCGAAAATCGCAGATGCTTTGAAAGAATCCGAAGAAGAGGATTTTTCCGACGTGTTATCTGGAGAAGATGTAATTGCTGTGAAAACGATACTTGAAATGCTTACGAAAATTGCTCAAAAGAAGGGAGGTGAAAGCTGATATGAATGAGACAAACTTGAAAATAATCAATATGTCGGATGTTGAGTCGAAGGAAATATCGTGGCTCTGGTATCCATTTATCCCATATGGCAAACTAACAATCATTCAGGGTGATCCTGGAGAGGGAAAAACTACACTCGTATTGAATATTGCGGCAGTTCTTTCCAAGGGACAGGGGCTGGACGAACATATGAATCCGGAACAGCCGCTGCATATTATTTACCAGACGGCAGAAGATGGCTTGGCTGATACTGTAAAGCCGAGACTTGAAAAGGCACAGGCTGACTGCAATAACATTTTTGTGATTGACGAAACGGATGTATCTCTTAGTATGCTGGATGAACGAATTGAGCAGGCAATTTTGAAGGAAAAAGCAAAGCTTATGATTCTGGATCCGATACAAGCATATCTTGGCGCCAAAATGGATATGAATCGTGCAAATGAAGCAAGAGATATGACAAAACATCTGGGGCAGGTGGCAGAACGGACCGGCTGTGCTATTGTTTTAATCGGTCATATGAATAAAAATGCCGGCGGGAAAGTTGCCTATCGAGGAATGGGTTCCATTGATTTCTTTGCTGTGGCGAGAAGTGTGTTGCTGGTTGGCAGAGTAAAGGGACAGGAAAACCGGCGTGCCATGATACAGATAAAAAATAATCTGGCAGAACGAGGGCATGCCAAGTCCTTTGTTCTGACTGATGGAGTATTTACATGGAAAGGTGATTATGACATAACCGAGGATGAACTGGCTGGCGGATTTGCACCAAAAACCAGCAAGCAGGAAGAGGCAAAAGATTTGTTAGTTTCTTTAAGCTGCACTACAAAAGAAGCAGCAGTATCTCAGATACAGGAAAAAGCAAGAGACAGAGGCATTTCCTGGCGTACGATGGAAATGGTTAAAAAGGAACTGCAAATAAAATCCCAAAAGGTAAATAATGCCTGGTATTGGATTTTAGATAGTAAATATTTTTAGTCGCAAGGTAACAACGCAACAATACAAGCCATAGGAAAATACGGTGTTGCAATCAAAGATTTTGAAAAATCAACACCGCAAAAGCCATTGTCGTGCATTGTTGCGTTGTTGTGTTTTGCTGGCAGAAAAATAACCGGAGAAAGGAAAAGATATGGAGAAAAAGAAAAATGTTACAATCCCGGAAGAGTTATTTATAGATTTAGTGAAATATTTTCTGGCAGATATTCGATGTGATGAGGATAGGATACGATCACGATTGCAGGAGAAACTGGAAGCAATGGTGAAACGGGAAGTGTATACCCGATATAAGACGGCTGCAACATCAGAGGAAAGAGAGAAGGCAAGACAAGAGTATTTGGAGAAAGTCGGTATACCGGAGAACTTCAGATGGTGATTTTGGCCTATCTGTGATTACAATCTCGTGGCACGAGATTGTATGTACGGCGGAGTAAAAAAGGGTTCAAGGGAGTTTTCCCTTGCAAGGACATCCAAGGATAATCCTTTGATGTGCATCCGTGTGGACACAGGATGCGTATCTTGCAAGGCATAAAAGAACAAGAAAAATGTGCATTTTATGTGCTATAAATATACATTAAAATTGATGAAAAATGGGACAAAAATGGTATGTTTGGACATGATGTCCAGACATGACAGGGAAAAACAACGGTATTTTTGCGTTTGGACATGATGTCCAAACGGTAACAGATAATTTGACATTTTACACGAGTACAGCCAAAAGAAACGGGGGAATAAAAGTGAATGGATTGACAGACTATCAGAACCGGCAGATGGAAAAGATGCTGAAATTTCTGCGTGGCATAGATTTGTCGCAGGAAGAAATCCAGACGTTGATATGGTTGGCAGGGTGGGAAGAAAGTACGATTGATGTTTTCTTGTCGATAATGGGTAAAGCGGTGAAAGCAAGCGGTAAACAGACTTTTCAGAAATGCTGAAAAAGGGACTTTGTACAAATATGCAAATATAGAGGTGTGCTAAAAAAATATTTTGACATTATCAATGAATACGTTTATAATTTTGATATAAAGAGTTGTTATGACAGTTATCAGGAGGAATAGCAAATGACAATAGCAGAACAGATTAAAGTGTTATGCGTAAGGTGCAGCGTGAGCGAAGCAGAGCTTGCTAGACGACTTGGTAAATCGCCTCAAAGTTTTAATTCCAAAATGAAGCGTGAAAGTTTTACGGTGGATGATTTGGACAAAATTGCAGAGGTGCTTGGCGCTCAATTTAGCAGAGAATTTATTTTGGCAAATGGAGAAAAAATTTGATGGTAGATATAGTGAAAGAGTTTAGAATGGGAGAGTTGTTTTGCGGACCAGGTGGTTTAGCACTAGGTGCGACAACAGCAGAAATTGAAGATCCAGAATATAAGATTATACATAAATGGGCAAATGATTATGATCAGGATACATGCAATACTTATACAAGAAATATATGCCCGGAAGATAAAGAGAGCGTTATATGTGGTGATGTAAGACAACTTGATATTGATAAGCTGGGAGATATTGACGCACTCGCCTTTGGATTTCCATGTAATGACTTTTCGGTAGTTGGAGAACAGAAAGGTTTTGATGGAACATTTGGTCCCTTATATACATATGGGGTCAAGGTGCTTAAGAGATATCAGCCATTATGGTTTCTGGCGGAGAATGTGGGGGGATTGAAGAGTGCAAATGAGGGAAAAGCATTTAAAAAGATACAAGAAGATTTAAAAACAGCTGGGTATAGAATCTATCCCAATTTGTATAAATTTGAGGAGTATGGAGTTCCCCAGGCACGTCATAGAGTGATAATTGTTGGGATTCGCAAGGATTTACCTTTTGAGTTTAAAATTCCAAGTCCAGCATTGTATAAAGATGTAGATGTAACCTGTAAAAACGCTATAGAAAATCCGCCTATTACAAAGGATGCAGCAAACAATGAATTGACGAAACAGTCTCCACAGGTTATTAAACGGCTGTCATATATTAAACCAGGACAGAATGCATTTACGGCAGATTTGCCGGAAGAATTGCAGTTGAAAGTAAAGGGAGCAAAAATAAGTCAGATTTACAAACGCCTTGATCCAAGCAAGCCGGCATATACGGTGACTGGTTCTGGAGGCGGTGGTACGCATATGTATCATTATTCAGAACCAAGAGCATTGACAAATCGTGAACGGGCAAGACTTCAGACTTTCCCAGATGATTACATTTTTGAAGGTTCAAAAGAATCAGTGAGAAAGCAGATTGGCATGGCTGTTCCGGCAAAAGGTGCCAAAATTATTTTTGAGGCAATATTAAAAACCTTTGCTGGAATTGAATACGAAAGTATAGAACCAAGTATAAAGGAGTAAGGAATGTACACAGAGAATTTTGAAGAGCAAATTTTATTTGCACCTGCAAAAAAAGATGGAAAGGCATGTAATCATCTCAAAATTGTTACAGCATTTACTGATGTAGAACGTATTTCCAGTCATTTAATTAAGTTGTTTGATGGGAAAAACAAGGAATATGTAGCCAATATTAAAGTGGATATTATTTTAGGAATGATAAGAGGTGCAGGACTTACATTGAAAAAGCATAAGAAGATCTGTTTACTGCTTAAAAGGCTGAATAGCGTTTCAGGAATGCCTAAAGTTACCTGCCGTTATATAGTCGAAGGAAAGCAGGTGCATTCTAAAGTATATATTTGGTGCAAAGGAAATAAAGCCGTAGAAGCATATAATGGTTCTGCAAATTATACGATGAATGCATTTTTTGCTCGCCGCGAATGTATGGATTCCTGCAATCCGCAAGAGGCAAATCGATATTATAAAAGTTTATTGAAAGACACAATTGATTGCTTTGATGAATTAATAAAAGAAAAAGTGTCATTTTCAGTGAAAAGAAGTGCGGAAGAGGATATTGCAGATACAAACTTGGAGAACTTAACGTGGGAGCATTATCAAGAGTTGGAGCCGGTGGACAGTATTGAGGTTTCATTGTTAAAAGCGGATGGAAGTGATACTGGATACGGTTCTGGGGTAAATTGGGGCATTCGTAAAAATGGTTATAAACGAAATCGTAACCAGGCATATATTCCGTATAATACTGGTGACCAAAAAACAGGATTTTTTCCTAAGAAAAATGAAGATGGAACATATCCAGTGTTTAAGGTAGTTACACAAGATTATGACGCATTTTATATGCGGCAGGCACAGGCAAATGGTAAGGCCTTAGAAACACCAGAGAGCAACGCTATTATCGGTGAATGGATACGTCATAAGATAGGCGTGCCAGATGGAACTTATATTACAAAGCAGATGCTCGAAACAGCCGATGGCACAACAGTAGTATTTAAGAAATTTGAAGATGGTATTTATACGTTGGAGTACTAAAGGAGTGGTTGCATGTTAAACTATTGGTGGGTTACACGCCCTAAACGAAAATTAAATTCAATTCCCGAGGTGCTTGCTGCATTTGCGGACTTGTCGTTGAATGAAGAATGGGCTGGTCAGAGGAATTCTCATTTAGCATACGAAGATGCATTGGAGCAGGCAGGGCTGAAAAGAAAAGGTGAACGGCGTGACCAGACTGGTGGAGGTGCAAGAACATATAAGGCATGGCTTGTCAGCCTTGGTTTGATATTTACGCAGGAGTCAACTGGCAGGATTAAATTGACACTGGCAGGAGAAGCAATTATGAGTGGAGATTCTCCAGTTGAAGTTTTGAAAGGACAGATACTGAAATATCAGTTTCCTTCTGCGTTTTCCATTGGACGCGGAGTGCAGGTCGCTCCAAGATTTAAAATCCGTCCCTTCCGATTTTTGTTAAAACTATTGATGGATGCGAGAGTTGCTTATCTGACAGAGGAAGAAATTGCTAAAATTGTTGTGACGGAAGCAGAAAACGAAAGTACAAAATGTTTCAATTATATTGTGGATAGGATTGAACAATTTCGTAGTTATGGAGACAGCTGCCTTGAAGAAGACTTTTTTGAAAAGTATAAGTCATCAAAGGGGAGTGTTAATCCAGAGCATCCGTACAGTCATCTTACAGATCTTGCTAATACACTGATAAATTGGCTGGAATATACGCAGTTGGTAAAACGCGATGGTGGAAAAGTTGCTGTGCTGCAAGAGAAAATTTCAGAGGTTAAACAGATATTGGAAGACATTCCTAAGTTTATTGACCGTCCTGAGCAGCATGAGTATTTTCAAAGAAAATATGGATTAGATCCAAAACATAAAAAAGATAATCGGAATCTTGCATTAACCAAAACCGTAACAGCAGCAATGATTGCAAGGCAGAAGATAATGCAGGCGTATATTACGGAATCTCTGCAAAGACCGATTACAAGAATTACACCAATGATTGTTGATTATATCGTACAGGTCACAGGAATTGATGGGAAAACTGTAGAAAATGTGTTGGTGGAAACATATCCAAATGGTTCTGTTGGTGCGTTTATGACAAAATACTTTGAAATGGCATTTAAAGGACGTGATGAAGCCACGGAATTTGAAAAGGCTACGGTAGAATTGTTTCAGGACGTGTTTGGATATGAAGCAAAGCATGTAGGCCCGATTGGTCTTACACCGGATGTGCTTTTGTTATCAGACAGTGATGGTTATCAGGCGATTCTTGATAATAAAGCATATCATAAGTATACAATCAGTAATGATCATTATAACCGGATGGTGCATAATTATATTGAGAATTTGTCCAATTACAGCGATTCGCCAGATCGGCTGGCATTTTTTTCCTATATAGCGGGCGGCTTTGGAAAAAACATTGATAAGCAGATACAGTCGGTAGCTGATGCAACAGGAGTAAATGGTTCAGCAATCAGTGTTACAAATATGATTAAAATGGTTGAACAGCATAATAAGGTGCCATATAGCCATAAAAGACTGTCCGAAATTTTTAGTGTGAATCGACAGGTATTGATGCAGGATTTGATTTAAAGCTACAGAGGTGATGTGATGGATAACCTTACAAAGGAGCAACGGCGGAAAAATATGCAGCATATTCACTCAAAAGATACCAAGATAGAGGTTATTCTGCGGAAAGCGTTGTGGCAGAAAGGGTATCGCTATCGTAAAAACTGCAAAGATATTCCAGGAAAACCAGATATTGCGTTGACTAAGTACAAAATTGCAATATTCTGTGATGGAGAGTTTTTTCATGGGAAAGACTGGGAAGTCTTAAAGCCGCGATTAGAGAAAAGCAATAACGGAGAGTATTGGATTAGTAAAATATCACGAAACCGGGAACGGGATGATGAGATTAACAAGAAATTGTTATTTGAAGGATGGACTGTAATTCGGTTTTGGGGAAATGAAATAAAGAAGAATACAGATGAGTGTGTCAGAGTAATAGAGGAGGCAATTTTTGATTTAAAACTCAGCAAGGAGGAGTTTGATGACACAATCAGCTGAATTAATGGAAAAAGAATCTATTGTAGAAGAGTGTGAGAAATTTTGGGTTAAAATAGTTTTAATATATTAGCAAGCGAATAGAATTGGTTATCAAATTCGTGGTTGATGAAATAGTTCCGATAAGGTTATGGAAGCGATTATGGATATGTACGTGTGAGAGGAATGGGGGATCGGGAAAAGGTTAAATTATAAAAAATATTGAAAACATAAATTGTACAAAGAAAGCAGAAAAATGTAAGAGAGGCGACGCGATGCGGAGAGAACCCACAAAATTTGAATACCGAAGAGAAACTTCAGCGTACGATAAGTCTGATTATAGGAGTAAATTTTACAAAGGAAGATGGGAAAAAGCTTGGATTAAGAATAGAGTTCAATACGCCATTAATGATAAAATAGATTTATATGAATCTATGTGGGAAGGCTATGTGGACAAAACAGAACATATGCCAAAAAGATTGTTTAAGTTTTTTCCTTTTAATCATAATAGCCTTAAATGCATAGAAACAAATGCAGTATTTATGAATGATCCTAGTAATTTTAATGATCCTTTCGATTGTGTACTGTGTGCCAATGAAAATGAATTTCTTAAGCAGTCTTTGTTAGATTATTTAATAGAAACAGATGCTGTTAATCGTGAGATATTAACAGTAGAGGAACTAAATAAATTAAAAAACAGTTTCTGTGGTAATTGGGAAAATACAGCTATATATCGAACCTTTGATAGTGTAGTTAATCATATTTGTTTTGATGCTGAATTAAGAAAAATGCGCAAGGGTAGTGATGAAATTGATAAGGAATTATATAGGGCAAGAATTAAATATCAGAAGGGAATAAAAGAACTAAGAAAAAGCATCGTAGGAGTTACATCATTTGCAGACATTAATGAATTTAAATTGACATCTTATATGGAATTATGGTCACATTATGCTCAAAATCATGAGGGGTTTTGTGTTGAATATGATTTAACACAATCTATTATGGATGATAGAGAGAATGCAATGATTCTAGGCGGATTACTACCTTGTGAATATGGAGCAAAACAGATAGTTTTAAGCAAAAGAAAGATATATAAATATATAAATAAAATACCATTTACATCGTATGAGCAAATGGAGTTTGATAAAAGTATTTTGCTGTCTTTTCTCACAAAGTCATCTTCCTGGAGATATGAAAATGAGTGGAGACTTTTGCTTCCGGTTGATATATGTAAAATATATGCGAATATGATTCCTTTTTTTCCAATTAAAGCAATATACATAGGATGTAGAATGCCGGTTGATAATAGAGAGTATTTATATCGGTATGCACAACGAAAAGGGGTTAAAATTTATGATATGTCTATGCATGAATATAATTTTGAGTTAGAGGGCGACTATTCTGAAACGGAAATAAATCGATATTTTGAGCTGAAAGAAGAAAGTAAACAAAGAAATTTGAAAGATAGTAGATATAAGTTCTGGGAATAATGGTTGTTTATATATAGATGGTAAGCACCTAATTTTAGGGTGGGTTCCATTCTCTATAATAATTGTTAGAAAACACAGGCTAGATTTAAGTGTTTTACTCTATATCAACAATTAATGAATTAGATACAATGGGGAGAGATAGTGCTGGCGAGTTGGAGGCGGTTCTGTCAGGATCATTGTCAGCAGTTTTGAACGATAAGCAACAGTCCAAAAAAGTATCTAATATTCTTCAGGCTATGAAGCGAGAAGGTATTGCTGATGTTGACGGTGTTGGACATGTTGCAAGATGGTATTTGAAAAAATAAGCATTTGAACTAATTTAGCTAAAGAAAAAACGATTTGGTCTAAGTGCTTAACGAAAAATACCGAAAAATATGGACTTTTCCATGGACTAATAGATATAATTAGTTCAAAATTAGTCCAAGATGGAATATTTAAGTTCCATTGATGGATAAATTGCAGAAAGCGAAGAAGAAATTATAAAGAGTTGTTAGCAAAATGTAAGCAAAAAATCCCGCGAATTCAAAAAATCACTAGAATAAGTAGGCTGAACATACAAAATACCCGCTTTGACGAAGTGACAAACCACAACATATGGGTGTCGGAATTGAGTTTGAATAATCCACACAATCATAAAATGCCAGTATTTATGCGGGTTACAAGCAAATTTGCTTAGTGCTTGGCAACAAAATGGCAACATTTTGTGATTATTCAAGAGATAAAAATTTTATTTCATAACGTATATAAAGAAACCTTACTGATTTTCAGAAGTAAAAAACTGAATATCGGTAAGGTTTTCTTTTTTTCTTAATTTTCTTTTTTAGTCAATTCTTTTACGAGGTAATCACTCAATTCCTGAGAGGGTACCTTGGCACGTTTCTGGTAAGTATCCAGTTCCGGGTACTTATATCTCCATTTATCATATTCTTCCTTGCTGATTTCACCGTTTTCCAGTTTGTCAGCTTGTTCCATCCATGCACGAAACATTTCATCGACAGATGAGCCGGGAGCAGATATGGAAGAGTCAAGGCAGAGATGAGGTTGTCCATCTACATTTTTTACCTTCAGACCATACATATCTTCCAGTGCAAATAGTGTATGCATCAGACCTATGTGAGTATCAATATCTGGAACTGTTAAGGCATGAGTATTGATATCAAAGATCTGAGACATTTGTTTTACAAGATCAATCTTAGGAACTCTGGCTTCAGATTCATACTGAGCCATGCGGACATCTGAGGTTTTCCCTTTGAATCCCAGTTGCTCTCCGAGTTGTTTTTGCGTCATGCCTATGCGGTTGCGAAAATATTTGATACGTTGTCCGATTGCCATTTTTGTTTGCCTCCTTATAGTGGTCATTCGTGTTGCCATAATTGATTATGATAGAAAATAAAACAATTCTGTTTAGGTTCAGTATAGCATGAGCAATTTTGGATGGCAAGAAGAACTTAAACAAAAAAATTTAATGTTCTCGTTAAATCACTTGACTTAAATTAAAATGTTTAGTATTATGCAAATGTAGCAACTTAAACAAAATACGTTAAGATAAAAAGGAGAGATGCGATGTGACGAACAGAACTTTTATGACCGTAGAAGAAGTTGCAGCGGAACTGGGAGTTTCCAAGTCTTATGCTTATAAGATTGTCAAACAGCTAAATGAAGAATTACAGAAGCTGGGTTATCTTACGGTAGCTGGCAGAGTAAACACCAATTATTTTCGCAAAAAAGTATGTTACAGCGAAGTGTAAGAGAGAGGAGAATTTGTATGAGTATTTACAAAGATAATGTCACTGGGAAGTGGCGAGTGGTTTATCGGTATACCGACTGGACAGGAGAAACGCACCAGTCATCCAAAAGAGGATTTCCTACAAAACGAGAAGCACAGATGTGGGAACGAGAGCTATTGCTGAAGAAAGAAGCCAAACTGGATATGACTTTCGAAAGCTTTTATGAGATTTATGTGGAGGATATGCAAAATCGAATTCGTGATAATACCTGGGGAACGAAGACAAATATTGCTAGAACTAAAATTCTTCCTTATTTCGGAAAGCGTAAAATAGGAGAAATTGAGCCCAGGGACATTATTGCATGGCAGAATGAACTGCTTGCGATCCGCCAGCCAAATGGAAAACCGTATTCTGCTTCTTATCTGCAGAAAATTCACAGTCAGTTAAGTGCTATTTTCAACCATGCAGTTAATTTTTACCATCTTCCATCTAATCCAGCACAGAAAGCAGGAAATATGGGAAAAGAGGAACACCGGGAAATGCTGTTCTGGACAAAAGAAGAATATCTGAAATTTGCAGATGCCATGATGGACAAGCCTGTTTCCTATTATGCATTTGAAATACTTTACTGGTGTGGGCTTCGCATGGGCGAGTTATTAGCACTTACACCGGCAGATTTTAATTTTGAAACGCATACACTACGGATTAACAAGTCCTATCAGAGACTGCACCGGGAAGATGTGATTACACCACCAAAGACGTTAAAAAGTAATCGAACCATTAAGATGCCACAGTTTTTGTGTGATGAGATGCAGGATTATCTGAAAATGCTGTATGAGCCGAAAGAGGACGAACGGATTTTCACAATTTCCAAATCTTATCTGCATCATGAAATGAACAGAGGATCAAAAGTATCTGGTGTGAAGCGAATCCGTGTGCATGATTTGAGACATTCCCATGTATCGTTATTGATCAATATGGGATTTACGGTATTAGCAATTGCAGACCGAATGGGACATGAGAGCATTGATATCACTTACCGATATGCACATCTGTTTCCAAGTGAGCAGACACAAATGGCAGAACAGCTGGATATTGAAAGGATGGAAAAATCAAATGGAGAAAAATCTGGACAGTAAAGGAAGATGGAGAAACAAAATCGTAGCATTCCGGGTATCACCGGAAGAAGCAGAGCAGATTGATGCATGTGTCCGGTTGTCAGGACTCAGCAAACAGGACTATATCACGAAACGATTAACTGATCGGGAAATTGTGGTACAGGGGAACCCAAAAGTCTATAAAGCATTGCGAAATCAGATGGCAGAGATTTATGAAGAATTGAAACATCTGGAAAAATGCAGTGAAGAAAATGAAGAGTTGTTGAGTACCCTGAGATTGGTCGCAGAGATATTGTATGGATTGAAAGGGGAAAATGAATGACAGCAAAAGAAAAAATGACTGCTCCGATTTCATCTGTTGGCGCAGATGTGGAACAGCCATCAAGTAATAAATTAACCAACCAAAGTATAGCAGATTTGCCCGGTAAGGGCAATCTGCAAGCCACAAATAATGTGGAAAATACAGCAAAATCAGCAAATAAAAAGAATCCAGATGATTTGGAAACAGTTTCTATGATGGAATTATACGACACTGCATATCCACCCAAACTGCCGATTGTAGATGGACTTCTGTATAACGGAACGTATCTGTTTGTGGGGTCACCGAAAATTGGAAAATCATTCTTTATGGCACAGATCGGGTATCACATCAGTAAAGGAATTCCATTGTGGGGCTTTTCAGTCAGACAGGGAACGGTTCTGTACTTGGCATTGGAAGATGATTATGCAAGATTGCAAAAACGGTTATCACAGATGTTTGGAATGGAAGGCAGTGAGAATTTTTATTTTGCTACAAAATCCAAATCACTCAATGACGGACTGGAAAAGCAGCTTGTAACGTTTGTGACAGAGCATAAAGATGCAAGATTGATTATCATTGATACTCTTCAGAAGGTTCGAGAGGTTGGTGGAGATAAATTCAGTTATGCTGGCGATTATGAGATTGTAACAAAGCTGAAAGCATTCAGTGATAAGTATGGCATCTGTTTTCTGGTTGTGCATCATACAAGGAAAATGGAATCTTCAGATAGTTTCGATATGATTTCCGGTACGAATGGTCTACTAGGAGCTGCGGATGGAGCATTTGTTATGCAGAAAGAAAAGCGTACAGATAATAAAGCAGTTCTGGAAGTAGCAGGGCGTGACCAGCAGGATCAGAAACTGTGGTTGAATTTTAATCGGGAGAGATGTGTCTGGGAACTTACCAAGACAGAAACAGAACTTTGGAAAGAACCAGAAGATCCAGTGTTGGAAAAAATCAAAGAACTTGTAACAGAAACTACGCCAGAGTGGGCAGGAACAGCAACAGAGCTTGTGGAAGTATTGCAGGTGGAAATGCAGCCGAACGCATTATCACGAAAATTAAATGTCAGCCTGGAACGATTGATTCTGGAATATGGAATCCAATATAAAACAGAACGGGGACACGATGGAAGAAAAATTAGATTAACCTTTGTCGGAAAACAAGCGTGACGATATGTGACGGTTGTGACGGTATTTTATATAGCGTGACGGTAGTGAAAATATCGTCACTATCGTCACGACCGTCACGGAAAGGAGAAACATGGAAAGAAAATCACAGGTACAGATACCAAAAGATTTATTACTGGCATTGTTCCAGTATCATCTTGCCGGGAACGAGGAATATCTGCCGGAGATAGAAAAAGCATTGATGGAAAAATTAGACAGTATGGTAAAACGTCAGTTATATACAACATTCAAAACAGCACCAACCGAGGAAGAACGGGAAAAGGCAAGACAAGAGTATTTGGATAAGTGTGGATTGCATGAGAACTTTCGTTGGTAAAGATTCTGCTTGATGACCTTATGACAGGAGCGTGCCACGCACCTGTAAATAGCAGACAAAGAGAAGGTTTGTAAGGTGTAGCCGGTAGTTGATTGGCGAAGAAAAAACTTTTCAAAAGGGGGCCCTGATTCAGGGCGTCCCTGCGGAAATGATAAATGAAGGGAGAATGACACCATGAGAGAAGGAAGATTAGGTTACAACAGTTATAACAAAAGATATGGATTATTGTCATCAGACTTGTGGATTGATCTAGGATTTCACTGCGGAGAATGTCTGGAAGTTCTAGTTGATGATCAGTGGGTAAAGACACGAATGGAAATGAATCTGGCGAGAGAATGGTATTTGGTTGGAACACCGTATTGCGGAGATTTGGAGTATGTACGGGTAAGGATACTGGAATAAAGCAGACAAGAAGCGTAATAATCGGTTTGTTGTTAGTGAAAAAATAAGTCCGGATACGGGCAGAAAAAGAGGGCGGATACGCCCAAAATGAAAAGTGAAAGCCAAGTTATGACAGAGGCAGGAAGTATCTCACAAAGCCCTCGGCGTTTGAGAGCGAAATACACCCATCGCACAAATCAAAGATTTGTACTCAGGATATTTCGCCCTGCCGGGGTGCTAAGTGCCAGTGGCACTTGCTAAGCACCGACCGAAGCGGAGCGTAGACCAATATAGCCGGAAACGGCAGTAAGTTCGTAAACGGATGCCAATACATCCACTCACAAATAATATGGCAGAATTTACTTTGCCGAAGACAAGGAGGGAATGCCTATCGGAAGAAATTCATTTATTCAAATGACAAAACTAAGCAATGTAAAAGGCAGAATCACTTATATATCCAGTCACGCAAAACAGGAAAATCTCTATGCAGTTTATGAAACCACAGAACGGAAATTTTGGCGGGAACTTGCAAAATATAATCAGGAAGAATTTGCAAAAAGTGGAACAGAAGGAAAATGTATTGAGGCAAGAGAACTGATCATTGCTTTGCCAGAAAGTTTTACAGAATATCAACCGGATAGATTGCTACAGCTTTTTACAAATCATTTTAAACAGAATTATGGAACAGAGTGTATTGCTGCTTTGCACCACAATAAAAGAAAGACCAATTATCACATTCATTTGATATTTGCAGAACGGAAACTACTGGATGAACCAATCATTAAGATTGCCAGCAGAAATATGTTTTATGATGAAAATGGAAAACATGTCCGAACCAAAAAAGAGATATTAGGAGAAGATGGCGAAATCCGGGAAGGCTGCAGTATCATAAAAAAAGGTGAAGTATATGAGAAAAAATTGTTTACAGTGAAAGAGGAACGCTTCAAGAGCAATTCATTTCTGGATGAGGTAAAGCATTCTTATACAGATTTAATCAATATTTATGTGCAGG
Organism: Eubacteriaceae bacterium; assembly: GCA_902363805.1. Classification (GTDB taxonomy): domain Bacteria; phylum Bacillota; class Clostridia; order Lachnospirales; family Lachnospiraceae; genus Eubacterium_U; species Eubacterium_U album. Next base: position 144,691 of record CABJBF010000001.1, read on the forward strand.
ACGAGAGCCAGAAGTTGCAGGTATTTGAGCGTGGCAGTGTGTATCTTGCAACAAAGAAAATTGGAAAAAATAATCCGAAAGCACAGGAAATAGAAGCAGATAATCAAAAACGCCGGGAATGGAATAGAGCTGTTGATATGGCATTGATTAGTGGAGTGCCGGAACCGAAGATAATGGAAGTGAAGCGGAAAGAAATCACGGAGCCGATTAGGAAATCCATTGCCCGGCGTGGAAACAGACCACGCTTATTTTCCAGAGTTGTAACAGTGGCTGTTGAGGCATTGGAGTTTTTGATAGCAAGTGTGCTGTTTAAGAAACCCAGGGAAGTGCCAAAACAGACAGAGCAAACGGAAACTGAACACCCAGAGCATGTTGCAGAAAATAGCACGGCAGCAGTCAAGACAACAAAAGAAGAAAAGGCAGAACCGGAACAACCTAAAATGACGAGGCTTGCATCAAAGTATCCGAAACTATCTAAAGTGAATAAAGAACTGGAAGATCAAAACAGTGCAATTCAACAGAAACAAAAACAGCTTTCTGCAAAGAAGAAAGAACTGTCAGAGGTAAAGGGATGGTTTAGAGGAAGAAAGAAAAAAGAATTGCAGAAAGAAATTGATGAACTGAAAAGCCAGATCAGAGATATGAAAGATTACCTTCCGAGGATTGTGCAGAAGATCGGTTATAGAAGTGTACAGGATTTTTTTAAAGATTTTAAGGCTTCTCAAACTGAGTATAGTCAGTATCGAATTGCAATAGAAAAATGGAAGAAAGAAACTGGCAAAGAGCCAGTAGCACATGGTATTAGGGCGAAGCTGGCAGAAAAGAAACAAGAAATACAGAATGAACAGAAAAATAAACAGCATATCCGGAGTCAGAACAAAGATCGGGGAGCAAGATAGGAGGACAATCATGGAGAAACACATTATGGGAGAAAATGGAATCAGTTATACTTTAGGAGAGGACGGTCTGTATTATCCAGACCTGTACCTCCCAGAAGAGACAGAGTATCCGATTGGAAAGTATGGAATGTTGAGAAAAACTTACTTGAAAGATCATCGGAAAGGATTATATCTGGAATTGGTGCTTGCCGGGAAGTTGAATGAGCATTTGCATCAGACTGACGAGGAGTGTAATCAGATGATGGACAGATTGGTGGAGCAGATGAAAGAAGTGCATGGAGTGACGGAAGAACTGAAGATGCAGGATCAGATGGCATGGGTTGGGAAAATGAATAATATCCGGGCTTGTGCGGAGGAGATTGCATTGAATAAAATAGTATATAGATAAATGGAAAAGGTGGTTATAGTTGCCACCTTTTTTAATTGTAGGTGGAGCATATTTGTGAAAACATGATGGAGCAATTCTCACAATTGTGATAAAATTTGAATAGAACTATATCTGCGTTAGATATAATTCATGAGCTTTTAAAGAATATGAAGATTGGAATTTTGAGGAAAATGGAAAAGAAAAAAATGACGCAAGAAGACATTATGAAATTATTAGACTCTTGCTATGAAAAATGTTTAAATGGAATACCGATGGTCAGTCCTGGTGTTGAAGATATGGCAAATGATTATTTGTCAAAGCATGAGACAAAGGAAAAAGCTTGTAGAGATATGCTGAAAAATCAAATTGCCAAATGTACAACATCAGGAGTTGTAACAGGACTGGGTGGCTTTATAACAATGCCGGTTGCGATACCAGCGAATATAGGAAGTGTAATTTATGTACAAATGCGGATGATAGCTTGTACAGCATATATGGCTGATTATGATTTGAATAGTGATCAGACACAAACTTTTGTATATGCTTGTCTTGCAGGAGTTGCAGTGAATAGTTTGTTAAAACAGGCAGGAATCAAATTTGGTGTAAAATTTGCAAATGGTGTTATAAAAAAGATACCAGGGAAGGTCCTGACAAAGATTAATCAGAAGGTTGGCTTCAGATTTATTACGAAATTTGGTTCAAAAGGAATCGTAAATCTTGGAAAGATGTTACCAGGAGTAGGTGCTATTGTAGGTGGCGGATTGGATTTGGTGGAAACAAAGGTTATCGCAGATCGCGCATATAAATGGTTTATGACAGGAGACTTTTCTGTCAAAGGTGAGAGTGACGACGATGTTATAGATATAGATGATAATGATTATAATACAACGGAAATTAAAGAATAGAACATATGTTCTGCAAAACGTTGAAAAAGGGTCTGTGCTATAGTATAATAGAAAGAAATAGAAGGCTTGTAGGTAGGTGGAATATGCTAGAAAAAATTATAGAACTTACAAACGAATATATAGAGAGTATGCCGAAAAAAGAACGTAAAACATATGGACAGTTTTTTACCAGTATGGAAACTGCTCGTTTTATGGCGGGATTATATAAGTTGGATGAGAAAACAGGCAGAGTAAGTGTGCTTGATGCAGGGGCTGGTTCAGGTATATTATCATGTGCTTTTATTGAGCGAATGGAAACAATAGATTCTATTCAGGAGATTGAGCTTACCTGCTATGAGAACGATGAAAATGTATTGCCATTGTTGAAACGTAATCTGGAATATTGTAAAGAAGAGACAAGAAAAAAACTTACAGTTAATATCGTTGAAGATAATTATATTTTGAGTCAGTATTTGGATTTTAATCATATGTTGGGAGGAAATGCAGAGCCTAAGAAATATGATTTTGTGATTGGAAATCCGCCGTATATGAAAATTCCGAAAGATGCGCCAGAAGCAACAGCGATGCCAGAGGTATGTTATGGTGCGCCGAATTTGTATTTTATTTTTGCATCTATGGGATTATTTAATTTATGTAAAAATGGAGAGATGGTTTACATCATTCCGAGATCATGGACATCAGGAGCGTATTTTAAACGTTTTCGGGAATATTTTCTGACAGAGGGAAAATTGGAACATATTCATCTTTTTGTCAGCAGAAATAAGGTTTTCGACAAAGAAAGTGTGTTACAGGAAACAATTATTATTAAAGTAAGAAAGACGAGTGAAAAGCCAGAAAACGTTACGATTACATCCTCGAAATCAAATAGTGATTTTGGGGAGCTGACATCATTAACAGTTCCGTATGATCTGGTTGTAGCAGGATCAGATTATTATGTTTATCTTGTGACAGATGAAAATGAAGTGGAAGTATTAAAGAAATTGCATAAATTTGATAAGACACTTCCAGCAATAGGAGTAAAAATGAAAACGGGATTGACCGTAGATTTCCGTAATCGTGATATTTTGAGGGATGAAGCGGAAGAAGGGGCAATACCTTTATTTTATTCACAGCATATAAAGCAAGGAAAGGTAGAATTTCCAATCCAGAAAGAACATGAATATGTGGTGACAGAACAAAAGGGATTAATGCAAGATAACAAGAACTATCTATTTGTAAAGCGATTTACAGCAAAGGAAGAACCACGAAGATTACAGTGTGGAGTATATTTAGCTAAAAGATTTCCGCAGTACCAAAAGATAAGTACACAGAATAAAATTAATTTTGTGGACGGTGTATTAACGGAAATGTCAGAATGTCTGGTGTATGGGTTGTATGTATTATTTAATTCTACACTTTATGATGAATATTATCGTATTTTAAATGGGTCTACACAGGTTAATTCAACAGAGATAAATGCAATGCCTGTGCCAGAGTTAGAGGATATTCAGGAAATGGGCAGAAAAGTGCTTAAAAGTAAGGATTATTCGGAGGCAAATTGCAATTTGATATTGGAGGGATACTGTGGATAAGAAAATAGAGGAAACAAGAGAATTTCTGCAAACAATAGGTATGCCTAAAGCACAGCAGGCAGATATATGCTGCTATGTGATACTGGCTATGGCAGGAATAAAGCCGGATATGTCATGGAGTGAAGCAACAAATGAGTGGATTCGTATTCATGATATTATTCAGTTTGTTAACACATTTTACGGTATGAGCTATGCAGAAAACAGCAGAGAAACATTTAGAAAGCAGGCTCTGCACAGATTCAGGACAGCTGCTTTGATAGAGGATAATGGAAAAGCAACCAACAGTCCGAACTATCGCTACAGATTGACGGAAGAAACAATTAAAATACTGAGAACGATGGAAACACCAGCATGGAAAGAATCTATAAAGCGGTTTCTTTGTTATCATGAAAAGTTAATTGATTTGTATGCTTCTAAAAAGAAGATGACAATGATGCCAGTAAATATAAATGGTGAAAGCTTTAAATTTTCAGCAGGTAAGCATAATGAGCTGCAAAAAGCCATTATCGAGGAATTTGCACCGAGATTTGCACCAAATTCGGAGTGCTTGTACGTTGGCGATACAATAGAAAAAGATTTGGTAAAGAATGTAGAAAAATTAAAAGAACTGGGATTTGAAATTACGTTACATGATAAAATGCCTGATGTAGTACTATATCGTGAGGATAAGAATTGGATCTATTTTGTGGAATCGGTAACATCGGTCGGTCCGATGGATCCAAAGCGTATATTGGAAATTACAGAAATGACGAAAGATGTAACAGCAGGAAAAATATTTGTAACAGCATTTCTGGATTTCAAGACGTATAAAAAATTTGCGGAAGAGTTGGCTTGGGAGACGGAAGTTTGGATTGCTGAAATGCCGGAGCATATGATACATCTGAATGGCGATCGATTTATGGGACCGAGATAGTAAAATATTTTAGATTTATGATGATATAAGACAGTAAAAGATACGAAAGTGGATTATGTTTGAAAATTAGACCGTAGGAAGGAGAAAAAATATGGATGATATAAAAAATATTTTTGTTTCGCATTATCATACAGATGCAGAAAGAATAGAAGATTTAAAGTCGTTGTTAGGTAAACATGGTATGACAATGAAGGATAGTTCAATCTATGAGAGTAAAAATCCCAATAATGCTCATAATGAAGAATATATAAAATCCATTATTCGACCACGAATTGATTGGGCTGGAACTACAGTTGTACTAATAGGTAAAGATACGAGTAAAAGCGAATATGTAAACTGGGAAATTGAGCATGCAGCTAGAAAAGGAAAACGAATTGTGGGTGTTTATTTGCCGGGGGAAAGTGATAGTGAACTTCCGGAAGCATTGAATAAATATGGAAATTCACTTCAAAAATGGAATGGGGAAAGTATTATTTCTGGGATTAATGGCGATAATACATGGAATGGACCTAGTAGAAATTGGGGGACGGAAAGAGTAACCTGCTAAAATAGGGGAGGTATAAATGTATTTATATTCATATGTAATTACCAGAGATTACGGATTTGCACCAAATCCATTTTGGAATATTTGTTCATTGGCAACATGTAAACCTCAAATTAGAGAACGAGCATTAAAAGGCGATTGGATTGCTGGTTTTGGAGGTGCAAATACAGCAATAACACATAAAATGGTTTTTTTAATGCAAGTTGATGAAATATGTACATTTGATGAGTATTGGGTAGATCCTAGATTTTTTATGAAAAAACCTCGTTTTGATGGAAATTATCAGCAATGTTATGGTGACAATATTTATCATCACATTGGTAACAAATGGATGCAAGAAAATTCACATCACAGTTATGCTGATGGAATAAATAAGAATAATCTTATTCATGATACAAGGATAGATCGGGTATTGATATCTTTTCACTATTGGTATTTTGGAGAAAATGCTATAGAACTTCCCCAAAAATTCACAGAGGCAATTGCTACTGGAAGGGAATATAAAAAACTGCAAAATAATATTTGTGCAGATATTACTAGTTGGGTTGGAAATTATTATGAGATGGGACAGCATGGTCTGCCTTATAAGTGGAAAAAATTTGGACAGTTTGTTAGGTTTGAAGGCGAAAAGCAATGATTATAAATATACAAAAAGAAGGATTAAAAAAGACTAAAGTATACGATACATATTGGAAATTTGCATGTGAGCGCCAGAATATTTTTATGCGTAAATTGATGGGAGAAAAAGATAACCTTACGGAAGATATTATTTTAAGAGAGTATAAGTTTACAAATACCTATAGGGCGAGTGATAGAGTAAGCCAATATTTAATAAAAAATGTCATTTATCAAAGAGGGTATACAGAAGAAGATACTATATTTCGAATTTTGCTTTTTAAAATATTTAATAAAATAGAAACATGGGAAAAGCTAGAAAATATTTTCGGGAGACTTAATTACGAAAACTTTGATGTTGATCAGTATGGTAAAGTCTTGAATATTTTTTTCGAACAAGGAGAAAAATTGTATTCGGGTGCATATATAATGGCATCAGGAAAGTCGGCGTTTGGGTATGAACGTAAGTTTATGAATCATTTAATGTTAATAGATTATATGATGAAAAATCATATTACCAAAAAAATTATGCATTGCCGAAATTTAGAAGAACTTTATAATACGTTGTTGGCATATCCAACTATTGGAACTTTTCTAGCATACCAATATGCTGTTGATATTAATTATTCAGAATTGGTGAATTTTGATGAAATGGAATTTGTAGTTGCTGGACCTGGGGCAAAAGCTGGAATACGAAAAAGTTTTAGCAATTCGGATGAGTATTCGCAAGAGTATATTATAAGATATATGTGTGAACACCAAGAAGAAGAATTTCAACGTTTAGGTTTAAAGTTTTCAACTCTTGGGGGACGGAAACTTCAGCTTATAGATTGTCAAAATATTTTTTGCGAAACGGATAAGTATTCTCGTGTTAAGTATCCAGAGATTATAGATTGTAATGGGCGAACGAGAATTAAACAAAGATATAGAATGCGAGAAGATAAAATAGCTTATTTTTATCCTCCAAAATGGGGAATAAATGATAAAATAGAGGAATTTTATGGGAGTAAATGAGAGCGCTTTTTGTAGAACAGCAGATGAAGTGTATTGTGATATATATCAAAAACTTAAAACATTTGGTGAAAATGTATTTGGACGTAATGGACAAACTAAAGAATTAACACATGTATGTATGTCCATATCTGATCCAACGCAACGTTGGGTGGAAAGACGGAAACCGGCGATAAGTCCTGCTTTTGCTATTGCTGAATTAGTTATGATTATGAATGGAAGTGATGAGGCCGCACTATTAAATGCATGGAATCCAGCACTTCCAAAATATCAAGGGAAATATGATCGATATCCTGGGGCATATGGCAAGCGATTGAGGTATTCTTTTGGATTTGATCAGATAAACAGAGCTTACGATGTTTTGAAAAATAATCCAGAATCAAGACAGGTAGTGATGGAAATTTGGAAGCCAGATATAGATCTACCACATAGTGCGGGAATACCAAATAATGATGATATACCATGTAATATTTGTTCATTATTAAAAATTAGAAATGGCAAATTGCTGTGGACCCAGATTATGCGAAGTAATGATATAGTGTTTGGATTGCCATATAATTTTTTACAATTTACTTTTTTACAGGAAATTATTGCTGGTTGGTTAAATGTGGATGTTGGTGAGTATATGCATATTAGTGATAGTTTGCATATGTATGTTAATAATGAATGTAGTATTGATATTGAGAAAAAAACTCACGTCAATACAGAAAAGATAGGATTGGAAAAAATAGAGTCAGAAAAAGTGTTTTGGGAATTGTTGGTTCGAATGAGAGAACTTTCTCAAAAAGGATGTACAAGTAATTATATTAAGAGTATTGTGGAAAATAAATATTTACCAGAGGCATATCAAAATATGTTGATACTTTTGTGTGAGTATATTGCGTATAGTCATCATATGGATAAGGAAATAATTTATTGCTGCGAGCAAAATATTTCTAATAAATTGTATCAATATATGATGAAAGAATGGATGTGTGGAAGAGTTAAACTATAAGTTAGTATGTTTCCTTAATAAATTGGAAATATCTCCAATTTATACAATTGAGTTTAAATTTATAAGGAGAAAACGAAAATGAATATATTTAATGTTGGATTAGAAAGTTGGAACATCATTTATGTTAAGTTGAATTGGGTTGCAGTAATCATTTTAGTAATTGCAATTTTGATTGTTTCATTTATGATTAAAAAATGTGCAAATATAGCAAAAAAACATTCTATTACTATTGATGAGGTCAATTTAGGTATTGGAGATACCAGTGTGAAACTTGTATATAATAAAAAGGACCAAGAAATTGCATACAAATTATGGGTAGAATTAAGTACACGAAAAATAGGATTGCCATTTGATCAAGAAAATGATGTTATAAGTGAAATATATAATTCTTGGTATGATTTTTTCAAAATCGCAAGAGAATTGTTAAAAGAGATTCCGGTAAGTAGATTACCATATTCAAATGATTTGATTAAACTTACAGAGAAGGTATTAAATACAGGATTGCGCCCGCATTTAACAATGTGGCAAGCAAAATTTAGAAAATGGTATGGTGACAGTATAAATGATAACGATAATAAAGAAAAAACACCGCAGCAGATACAGATGATGTATCCGGATTATGAAGAATTAAAAAAGAATCTAATTGAAACCAATACAAGAATGATTGAATATAAAAAGCTTATGGAAAGAATAGCATTTGAAAAGTAGAGGTGATTTTTCCTTATGTCAGGCGTTACAAAACACATATATGATAGAGAAATTATTGATATTAATATTATGTGGAATAGTCAATTAAAAAAAATAGAAAAGGTATTGCCGTGCACATATAATGAGGATATTATTATTGATTTGTTGAAAAAATATTATCCGCATGAATGGAAATCGGTAGAATATAAAAAACAGTATTATGATCAAAAGGATAAATACTTGATTAAAAGATTTGGAAAAGCAAGGTATAAAATGCCATTTGCCGAAGAAATAATTCGAAATAATGTAAAGTTTAAATATTTACTTTCTGATAAGACAAAAAGTAATTATAGCAGTAGCTTTGATGAAGATATTTGGAAAAAGAATAAAGATGCTTTGTGGAGAGAAAGAAAAAATAAAATAGCTCGAATTGATACGAAAATTTCTAATGCTAAAGCAAAAACACAAATGGTTACTCCGGTTTTTTTAGATCAATTAATTGGATTATATAATAGAATCAATACCTCACAAAAAGATAGAATGTATATTATTCATGAATTGAAAAAATATTATAATCCAAAAGTGATTAAGTTCTTCTTTAAATTGAATGATACTGAGTTAAATAAACAATTAAGGGAAATTGCATTTTATCATTTACAGAGCTTTAATTACCAACCCAGACTTAGACGACAAAAATATATGCAGGTTCATACAAAGAGAAAAAAACGTAAAGAATATCTAAAAAAAGTTTATCCTTATGAAACATATTCTATTCCCCATAATCCAGACGAACTTGAATATAGAATAGAAAACGGCAAAGAACAGAAAATAAAATCATATGATTATTTTATTTCGCACAGTAGTAAAGATAGCAAACTCGTTCAAGATATAATTACATATGAAAATTCTATAGGGAAGAATATTTTTTGTGATTGGATAAATGATTCAGACTATTTGAAAAGGAATCTTTTGTGTGAAGCAACATTAAAAGTGATAGAATGGAGATTGCAGCAATCAAAAGCTATTATTTTCCTAAGAACACATAACTCTATTGAGTCCGTGTGGTGTAAATATGAATTGAATTATTTTGCGGAATTGAACAAGCCGATTTATTATCTTGATGAAGATAAAGCCAAGAGTGGAGATTTTGCTTTATTAAAGTATGATATGGAGGAGTTCGTTGATCCAAATTATAAAAAATTGGCATTAATGTAATTGGATGGGATAGAATATATATATGTTTCTTAAAATAAAGGTTGTCAAACATTTTTCTGCCAGTTATAATGAAGTGGCAACAAATTGGCAACAGAAAATCAGTGAGCCAAAATAATATATGTAACAGAGATAAAATAACGGCAGAAAAGAAATGAAAACTAAACAAATATATTTAATGCCATCTCCGGATTTGCCGAGTTTGAGTAGCTTGAAAAATTGCGGAAAAGCCCATAAATAAAGGCTTTTCAGGTAGTCGAAAAGACCAAATGGAGTTTGAAAAAATTTTTTTCTCTTGTTTATATTCCAGATTTACCTGCAAATTTCGTAAAATTAGTTATTCTCATAAAATATAATTAGAGTAAATAAGAAGAACAGTTTGTTTTGATTGAAGTGATTTTCGTCAAGGCAGACTGTTTTTTGGGCTCTTTGTCAAGAGTGGGGGTAAAAAGATTTTTGACACAGTTGTGAACCATTGTTCACAACTGTGTTTTCTCTTTTAAGCAGAGGTCATAAGGATTCTATTCCTAAAGTTCTCAAAATTTCTATATCCGTAAGCATTTCGCTTAATTACTTTAATCTTGTTGTTGGTTCCTTCTGTAAATCCGTTGGAATAAGGACAGTCAAAAGCATTCAGTATGTATTTGGCCCAGTTTGATAACATTGTTAATGTAGCGTTGAATTCTTCCAGTTCGCTTGCCTGCGCTGATAGTATAAATTTTCTAAGTTTCCTATAAGCTTCATCCCTGTTTTTAGATTCCATAAAGTCATAGAACTGTTCTTTTAAATAATAAGCTACAGCTAAGTCATTTGACTGCATAAGCATGACTTCCAATGCCTGCTTACTTTCGTCATTAAGTTTCCAATAATGAGATAACAGTATTCGCCGGCTTCTCTTAAAATACTTACGCTTTGAAGGATGCATATCCTTTTGAATGCGTTTTCTTACATTTTCTAAAGCCCAGGTAATATATCTGATCACATGAAACCTGTCAATGACTATGTTTGCATTAGGAAAATAAGTTTCTGCAATGTCTCGATAAACATAGTTCATATCCATAATAAAATATCGTACATCTTTTCTGTTTTGAAATTCTAATAGATAATCCTTCAGTTTATATTGAGTTCTTGAAGGAAGAATATCAAATATTTTATGATTTTTCGGATTCGTTAGTATTGCTTGAAACTTCTCGCTACCGGCGTTCCCTTTTAAAGTAAATATGTATTTCTTCTGAAGTAGATTCCGCATTTGTTATAATTAGGTCTTTTATTTCTAAGATATTTGATATAAAATCATTATTAGGCATAGGTAATCTCCTTTCGGTTATTTTGTGGTGATTTAATTATAAAGGTTATAGGTTCCTGTGCCTACTTTTTTGCTTAAAAATTAAAAAGGCTCTAAACCTTACCCACAAGTAAAGTTTAGAGCCGCAACAGCAGCTCCGGTTTGTATTATTGCACCGGTGTCATCATGGGCAGCGACAGTTAGCGGATTCGTAGATGGTGAAGACGGAATTTCACTATTTGTTAAGGCTATCCCGTATAACTTCTATGCTATCCTCACTATCATTATGATGGTGTCTATGGTGCTTATGAAAACTGAATTCGGGCCAATGGCAAAGCACGAAAAAAATGCTTTGAAGGGAGATTGTTCTCAATGGAGGACAGAACAAACAATGAGCCTGAGGTTCCGGATGAAACAAAGAAGGGGAAAGTTATTGATTTGTTAATTCCTATTATATGCCTTGTTGTATGTTGTGTAATAGGTATGATTTACACAGGTGGATTTTTTGGAGGAGCAGATTTTGTAACAGCATTTTCAAACAGTGATGCTTCAGTAGGTTTATAGGTTTAGCAGTAGGAAGTTTCTTCGGACTTATTATAACAATTCTTCTATATGTTATAAGGAGAGTTTTGCCATTCAAGAAATGTATGGATTGTCTTGTAGACGGATTTAGAGCTATGGTTCCTGCCATTTTGATTCTTACTATGGCATGGACATTAAAGGCAATGACCGATTCATTAGGGGCAAAGGAATTCGTAGAAGCATCAGTAAAGGCTGTGGCAGGAGACTTTATGAACTTCCTTCCGGCAATTATATTCCTGATTGCATGCTTCCTTGCATTTGCTACAGGAACATATTGGGGAACATTCGGTATTTTAATTCCTATTGTTACAGCAGTATTCCAAACAGACGGTGGATATACTAATTATGAATTAATGGTTACTTCAATTTCAGCGTGTATGGCAGGAGCTGTTTGTGGAGATCACTGTTCGCCAATATCAGATACAACCATAATGGCTTCCGCAGGGGCGGAGTGTGACCATGTAAACCACGTTTCTACACAGTTACCTTATGCAATGGTGGCAGCAACTGTATCATTTATTAGTTATATAATTGCAGGTTTTGTACAGAACCCATGGATATCACTCCCAATAGCCATAGTTATTATGGTATTAACACTTTGTGGTGTAAGATATATTACAAATAAAAAAGAAGATTAGTTTAGAAAAATAATACGGTGAAAATTGCATCGACTCCAAAAGCCGGATGTAAATCAGGCTACAGGAGTCGTTTTTTTTCGAAATGAAATTACTACTTCTAAAAAATAAATACTAGTCTGAAAAAAGAGTGATTACTAAAAGTCGGTAGTATTAGTATAATTGACTAAATAGTATTTACAGGAAAAAAAGGAGGAAAAATGAAAAGGAATTATGTAAAAAGATTTATGTCAGTAGTTCTGGCTATTGCCTTAGTACTGACAACTATTGGAACAACGGGATTATTTATAGCTAAAGATGTAACAGATGTTTCGGCGGCAGCAACGGTTGTAACATCAATGGATTATTTTTCAGCAAATGATGGTCCGACAATTAAACATTCCGGAGTTGGAACGGTTAGTTACGGTTTTGTAATGCCAAAATTTAACGGAAAAGACAGCAGTGAACTGTCAATTGCCGATGTTAAAGACGACATTCAGGTTTACGTTAAACAGGAAAGTGGAACAAATGGGGAATGGAAAAAGATTGAAGACGTAAGTTATTTCAAGTGGAATGATACCTGGGCATGGGAACATCAGTCATGGGGTGGCTGGGTTTGCTGGATGAAACTTACTGAAACAACATATTTCCGTTTCCATGGAAAAACAAATGACATAAACTGTGATTATTTATTGGAACTTGAAAAGCTCCCAAAATATAAATTATCAGCTATTTCAACTACAGAAGCAGATATTAAAGCAGATACTACAGGTGGCTCAGCTACACACTGGGGAGCATGGACTTTTAACGGAGATAAAAATATTAAATATGAGCAGGTCCAGGATGATATAAATATTACAGTAGATAACAACGATGGAAAAGGGTTTGTACAGTTTTTATCAAATGCAGGCTCAGGATTCCGTTGGGATCAGAACTTTGGATATTATACAGATGGCGATGGTGGATATTGGTTTACTAATATTAACTGGTCGTTTACACTTAGATTTGCATCAAAATCTAATCCAAGCGTATATCAGGATGTAAAAGTTACATATACAAAACCTGAAAGAACAAATTATAAACTTACTGCGTTTGGTGGAACTACATTAGACGCAAGCGCATCTGCAACAGCATCTGTTGGGGTACCACTTCCAAAAATTGGTGGAACAGAGCCTGTTAAAGACGATTTAGATTTGTTCAAATATGAAATAAAAGTTGATGGGAAATGGCTTCCACTTACTGACGTTGCAGCTACCGGTTGGGTTTATGAAGGAAGCGGATATAATAAGTATTCATTAAGTAGTCAGTGGGGATATTTTGTTGACCATGTATATGGACTTTGGTTCCAACCTGTAAGAGAGGATACAGAGATTAAAATTACATATCCTATAGATGGGAAAAAAGGTGGAGATGCCAGCAACAATTATGTATTATATACAATAAAAGGAAACACATCATACAGTCCGACACTTCCGGAAGATATGACAGATATAAAAATTCAGGATAGTTCAGATTCCTACACTCCGGACGGATGGAAGATGATTTTTAATGATGAGTTTGACGGAACTTCTCTTGATACAAGCAAATGGTCATATGATGAAGGATTCTTATTAGATGAAAATGATATTAATACTGCAGGTTGGGGAAATCAGGAACTTGAGTATTATACAAGAGATAATGTATCAGTAAAAGAAGGTGCTTTAAATATTAATATGAAAAAGCAGCTAAAAGAATTCACCCAGAAGAATGATTCTTCTAAGAAAGCTACTGCACAGTATTCATCAGGAAAAATAACAACAAAAGATAAGTTTTCAGTTAAATATGGACGAGTAGACTTTAGGGCAAAGATGCCTATAGGTACTGGTGTGTGGCCTGCAATGTGGATGCTTCCAAACGATTCACGTTACGGTTCATGGCCATTATCGGGAGAAATAGATGTATTCGAAGGACGTGGTAGAACACCAAATATGGTATTTGGAACTTTACATTACGGTGCACAATGGCCGGATAACATTAACATGTCTGATGCTTTTAATATTACAAGAGACGGTTATAAGAAAACGGGTATTGATGATTGGCATGTGTATAGTGTACAGTGGGATGCTCAAAACATCAAAATTTATTGTGATGGAAAATGCTATTTCAAGTGTACATATGCTGAGTGGTTTTCAGGTTCAGACAGAGGAAATGCATACGCACCATTTGACCAGAGATTTTATCTTATTTTGAATCTTGCTGCAGGTGGAACATTTGACAGCGGTTATGTACCTGACAGCAGCTTTACATCAGGAACAATGTTAGTTGATTATGTTCGTGTTTACCAGCGTATGGTTAAAGCAGGTGAAAATGAAGAGCCAGATAAGAATCCAGGTGTATCAACAGATGGGGCAAAGGATGGACTTTATGGAGATTACAAATTAGGAACAGGAAGTACTCCAATCGAAAAACCAACAACAGGAACAGCAGAAAATCCTACTTCATCAAATAATAATGGAAGCTCAAATATAACAAACAACAATGGAAATTCTGCGAATAAGTCAAGTCAGTCGGTTCAGGGACAGTCTGGCAGCAGTAGCAGAGTACTAGGTGTAACAAGTATAAAGAAGGCAACAAAGAAAAAAGCTTCATCCAAAATAAAACTTACATTTAAGAAAGTTTTAGGAGCATCAAAATATCAGGTGCAGATTTCTACAACAAAGAAATTTAAGAAAATTCTTGTAAAGAAAACTGTAAAAAAAGTGAGACTTACAATTAAAAGCAAAAAATTAAAAAACAAAAAGAAATTGTACGTCAGAGTAAGAGCCTTTGGAGCAGCAAAATGGTCAAAGATTAAAAAGGTAAAAATAAAGTAAAGATTAAAAAATGGGCAATCACATGTAATTAACATGGGGTTGCCTGTTTTTATGTTAATGATAGCTATTGGTGTGCTAGGTGAAAGTCAAGAAGTTAAAGCTGCTAATAAATTGAAAGTTGTTGTAAAAAAGTCAACATTAGTAAAATTGACAGATTATAGAAATATAAAAGTAAAAGTATATTTTAATGGAAAAGATGTTACGGATGATGCAAAAATAAAGTATAAAAATTCAAATAAGAAAGCAGTTAAAATATACAGAAGTGATGATTTTGTTGGATTTGAGGTACATCCTAAAAAAATAGGAAAAAGCAAGATTACAATTACAGCAAAATATTGCCCAACAGATGAATATACAGAGGAAGAAGCATGGGATGAATATTTTGATGAACATATTGACGATTATGAAACATATGAAGAGTTAGAGTAAGCTTTCAATCGGGAAAAGAAATTTGATTATCATACATATAAGGCCAGGGCTAAGTGTACAGTAAAAGCAAAAGGATATAATAGTATTAGGACGTATGCATCCTTGATTAGTTATAATACAAGAACAAATGTATTTGGAATTAAAGTTAAGAACATATCAACTAAAAAGATAAAAATTAATTCCAGTGGTGCAGCGGTATATGACGATGACTATACTGTATATGACAGAAATGTAAAAATAACACGTGGTTTAGAAAATAAAGGAGAAGATTAACAATAAATATAGACAATTTTAATTAAAAAAAATTAGGTGGCTACCAATTGGCTACCATTTAATTGATTAATCACAATAATACAAGTAAATGGAAACAAAAATAAGTATAAAAAGTGCCGATTTTAAAGTAATTACAACGCGTAATACGTCAGGAAAATCGGAGTTTGAGTAGACGTTTTTTTGAATTCAAATTTTAAGAAAGCCTTTAAATAAAGGGCTTAGAACCACATAATTGTATATAATATTACCGAGGTGATACCAATATGATACCATTTCGGCAAATGTAGGAAAAGTTTATTAATTAATTTAAATGTAAAATATATCAATGTTGGTAAATCAATGTAATAATAATAGTTCTCATCAAGAAAATATGATAAAATTTAGACAGAGAATTTTTTTGTTGGGATAGATTATAATTGAAAAATAGAAGGAAAAAACAACAGATTTGATTGAAGAATTTATTCAGCAAAATGAATTGTAACAGGTAAAGTACTATGATATTGTGTAAATATAAGGACAAATAGTTGTTAGCAGTAAAAAGAATAATATTTATTTTGAAACAGAAATGGACATAAGAAATATAATAATTTGAATTGAGGTGACAAACTATGAGAATTATAATTGTACGGCATGGAGAGCCAAATTATGAAATAGACTCTTTAACTGAAAAGGGGTGGAAAGAAGCAGAATTAGCTTCTAGAAAATTTAGGATAATAAATAAAATTAGCACAATATTTATGTGGGTTGTGGCGTTTCGCAAACGCCTATTAAGTAGCAAATAATAAAGGAGCGACTATATGGCAGCAGATAAAATTACAGAATTAAAAAATGGTCTCACAACAGCATTTATAGATAGTACATTTAATTCAAATTTGGCGTACAAACCTCAGTTGGTTTACAACAATTATAAGAATGGGCAAAAAGTTTTTTCTGCTGTTGAAGATGAACTTAGAAAATGTGACAAATTTGCAATTAGCGTGGCATTTATTACAAGGGGTGGAATTACACCACTTTTACAGACACTTAGGGAATTAGAAAAAAGAAATGTGCCTGGAAGAATTCTGACGACAGATTATTTGGCATTTAGTGATCCTGTGGCATTAGATACATTGGCCGGATTGTCAAATATAGAACTTCGCATGTATGAAACAGGAAAAGCAGGAAATGGATTTCACACAAAAGGTTATATTTTTCGGGAAAATGAAGAATATAGATTCATAATAGGAAGTTCTAATTTAACTCAGGATGCACTAACAAAGAATATTGAGTGGAATACAAGATTAGTATCTACGGAAAAGGGAGAGATGCTTGGTACACTTATAAATGAATTCGACAATTTATGGAATGACAGAGAATGCACGAAAGAATATAAAGAATTTATAGATAATTATAGACATAAGTATAGGGAAAAACAGCTATTTAATAAAATGGTAGCTGAACAGAAGCGTATAAGCAAAAAGGCACAAATTCCGTCACTTGAAGCGTATACATTAAAGCCTAATTCAATGCAGCTTAAATTTATAAATAATTTAATGGAGTTGAGGAAGAATGATGTTGATAGAGCATTATTGATATCAGCTACAGGTACCGGTAAAACTTATGCGTCGGCATTTGCAATGAGAGAACTTGGTTTTAAGAAAGTATTATTTTTAGTCCACCGTGAGCAAATTTTAAAGCAAGCAAAAAGGTCTTATGAGAATGTTTTTAGCAATAGAATTACTACAGGCATTCTTTCCGGAAATCATAAAGATATGAATGTTGATTATCTTTTTTCAACAGTTCAAACAATGAGTAGAGACTATATTCTTACCGAATTCGAAGAAGATAGGTTTGATTGTATTATTATTGATGAAACTCATAAGGCAGGGGCTGAAAGTTATCATAAAATAATTAATCATTTTAAGCCCAAATTGCTTTTAGGGATGACGGCGTCGCCTGAACGTACAGATGGATTTGATATTTACAAATTATTTGGACACAATATCGCAAGTGAGATTAGGCTTCAGGATGCCCTTGAAGATGATTTGTTATGCCCATTCCACTATTTTGGAATTTCAGATTTAGTTATAGATGGAAAAGAAATTGATGAAAAGACAGAATTTAAATATTTGGCAAATGAGCAAAGAGTAGAGCACATAATTGAACAAGCCGAATACTTTGGGTATTCAGGAAATAGAGTAAAAGGACTTATTTTTTGCAGTAGAAAGGATGAAGCGAAGGCTTTATCAGAGGCGTTTAATGATAGAGGGTATAATACGGTTGCACTTTCAGGTGATGATTCACAGGAGAAAAGAGAGGAAGCTATTGAACGATTAGAGATGGAGTGTGAGGTCGATAATTGTGGAAAACCTTTAATAAAATCTGAAGTAACAAAACATAATCAGCCACTCGATTACATTTTTACTGTCGATATTTTTAATGAAGGTGTAGATATACCGCAGGTAAATCAGGTCATTATGCTAAGACCTACGCAGTCAGCAATTATATTTGTACAGCAGTTAGGTAGAGGACTTAGAAAAGCGGATAATAAAGAGTATGTAGTTATTCTTGATTTTATTGGTAATTACAGCAACAATTTTTTAATTCCAATTGCGTTGTCAGGAGATAGAACATACAACAAGGACAATGTGCGTAAATACGTGCGTGAAGGATCACGATTGCTTCCGGGGTGTTCAACAATTCATTTTGATGAGATTACGAAAAAGAAAATTTTTGCATCAATTGATAGAATGACTACGACGAAGAAAATGCTTACAGAAAAATATATGCAGGTAAAATTTAAAATTGGTAGAATACCTACTATTATAGATTTCTACAAACTTGGCGAAATTGATCCTATGCTATTTATTAACTATGCAAAAACGTATGATAATTTCCAGCGGGCTGTAGATAAAGATTATACAGTTGTGTTTACAGAAAAAGAAGAGCAGATACTTGCATTTATTTCATCATTGATAATTGATGGTAAGAGACCGCATGAACTCTTGATGTTAAAGATGATGTTAGATGGAAAATCAGTTGCGATAGATTCATTTGCTAAGGAACTTGTAAGCATAGGCGAAAAGTTCAAAGAGGCTGATTATAATTCTGCGGTTCGAATGATGAGTTTAGAATTTGTAGCCGGAGCAGATGCAAATAAATTCGCACAGATAGAATTGCTATCTAAATTAGATTTAAAGTCAGGTCTATTAAAACGTTCACTAGCGTTTTTAGATAAACTTAATAATACGAAATTTAGGGAAGAGATATCAAATCTTTTAGATTATGGGATGATGCGATATAAGGATATGTACGCAAATCATGATGAAAATAATTTAGTGTTATATGGAAAATATTCAAGAAAAGATGTTTGTCGACTTATGAACTGGGATAAAGATGAAAGCTCAACAATGTATGGATATCGTATCAAACACGGAACGTGTCCAATATTTGTTACATACGAAAAGAAGGATGATATTTCTGAAAGCACAAAATATGAAGATCAGTTTATTAATCAGAAGACATTTAGCTGGCTGACTAGAAGTAATGTGGCAATTGATAATAGAGAGAGTCAGGAAATAATAAATTATAAAAATAGTGGATTAAAAATAGTTCTTTTTATAAAGAAGAGTGATGGCGAGGGTACAGATTTTTATTATATGGGTGAAGTTGTGCCTAAGAGCTGGATGCAGAAAACTATAAAGAATAATAAAGGAAAAGAACTTCCAATCATGAATTTTATTTTCGAGTTAGAACATAGTGTAAGAGAAGATATTTATGAGTATCTGACTAACTAAGAAAATTTATGATAAAACATTTTGAAGAAAAATATAAAAATAAGAGGGACGATTTTATTGGGGGCAGTAAAATCGTCTCATTATAAGTAATAAGAAAATAAATTTGTTTACGAAATAGGAGAAAGCTATAAATGAAAATAGTACGAGTAGTTGCAGCAGTTATAAAATCTATAAATGAAAAAGGACAAACAATTATATTTGCAACACAGCGTGGATATGGAGATATGAAAGATGGTTGGGAATTCCCCGGCGGAAAAATAGAACCGAGGGAAACCCCACAGGAAGCTTTGAAAAGAGAAATAATGGAGGAAATCGAAACAGAAATTGAAGTAGGTGAATTGATTGATACTGTAGAATATGATTATGAAACATTTCACCTTTCAATGGATTGCTTTTGGTGCAATATTAAACAAGGAAAGCCAATTCTCAAAGAACATGAAGCTGCAAAATGGCTTACAAAAGGACAATTATATGATGTAGATTGGCTACCGGCAGATGTAACGTTGATAGATAAAATAAAGAAAAACATTTGAGATATAGAAGCGTAAAAAATGTTTCAAAATGATATTTTGATTTAAAATGAAACGTTGCTATATATCATAATTAATATTATAATAAATAGATAAAAACGTTACAGAGATATGTTTAAGAGGTTACATAAATGAAGCAATTATTAATGGGGAATGAAGCAATAGCTATGGGTGCGATAAGAGCCGGAGTTAATTTAGTTTGTGGATATCCGGGAACACCCTCTACAGAGGTTTTAGAAACAGCAGCAAAGAAAAATGACGGTTCATATTATATTGAATGGTCAGTAAATGAAAAGGCAGCTCTTGAGGTTGCAGCAGGCGCATCGTATGCAGGTGCAAGAACACTGGTTACAATGAAGCAGGTAGGACTAAATGTTGCATCTGATCCTATCATGAGTTTATCTTATGTAGGAATTAAAGGTGGAATGGTAGTTTTAGTAGCAGATGATCCGGGACCGATATCCTCTCAGACAGAACAGGACACAAGAGAATTTGGCATTTTTTCAAAAATACCGGTATTCGATCCATCAACACCGCAGGAAGCTTATTTGATGATGGCAGATGCTTTTGAAATGTCAGAAAAATATAACACACCTGTAATTTTCATACCTACAACAAGAGTATGCCATGGATGTGCGGATATTGAAATTTTAGAAAATATAAAAAGAGAGCCACCGGAGGGATTTATAAAAGATACTCAGAAATGGGTTATTTTCCCAAGAACATCTTACCTCAACCATATTAGGATAGAGGAAAGAAATGCAAAACTTACACATGTACTTTCTGCAGATAGTACAGATGAATTGGATTTATCAAAATGGAACAAAATTCATCTTTGTGAAGATAGTAGGAAGGCAGTTGTATCAGGCGGAGTTTCAAGAAAATACGTTCAGGAATACTTAGATTATGACAAGGCAGGATTTTTGGAAATAGGAATTTCATATCCTTTTCCGGAACAACTTGTTGCAAGATTTTTAGAGGGAGTGGATGAAGTTCTTGTAATAGAAGAATTAAGTCCGTTTATAGAAAGAGAAATCACATACGTATGTGGAAAATATAATATTAAATGTAAGGTGTTAGGAAAACTTACAAAAGATGTACAGTGTGCAGGAGAAAATACTGCAAAATCAGTAAGAGAACAGCTTACTAAATTTGGAGTTGCAAAAGATATAGATGACGAAACACTTAAGGAAGTAGGCGAAAAACCAGAATTACCTGTAAGACCACCGGTACTCTGTGCAGGATGCCCACATAGAGCTTCATTTTATGCCGTAAAACAGGCAATGAAAGAAAAAGAAGCAGTATTTTGTGGTGACATAGGTTGTTACACACTTGGAAATGCAAAGCCATTGGATATGACTGATACATGTCTATGCATGGGAGCGGATGTAACAATAGCGCAGGGGCTTCATAGGATTGAACCTGAGAAAGTGCATTTTTCATTTATTGGCGATTCAACATTTTTCGCATCAGGAATTACAGGAGTGGTAAATGCTGTATATAATGAGACAGACATAGTCCTTATTGTGTTAGATAATTCTACTACAGCAATGACGGGACACCAGCCACATCCGGGAACCGGTGTTACAATGATGGACATGGTTAAGAAAAAAGATACTAATCCAAAGGGTGAAATAACTCATAAGATTTCTATTGAAGCTGTTTTAAAAGCAGTAGGAGTTGTAAGTGTTGAAAAAGTAAATCCATTTGAACTTGATAAGGCAATAGACGCGGTTAAGAGAGCAGCACAGATGAAAGGCGTTAAGGCAATTATATTTAAGAGTCCATGTATTGCTGTGAATAAGCCTAAAAAGGCTTATACCGTAAGCGAAAAATGTATTAAATGTAAGAAATGCATTAATGAAATAGGTTGTCCTGCAGTGACAAATATAGATGGAAAAATTGAAATAGATTCATCATTATGCTTTGGTTGCGGATTATGCAGTCATATTTGTCCGGTTCATGCTATTGAGCAGTAGAACTGTTGACAAAATAATTGCCGGAAATCGAAGATTACAAATAATATGCATGAAAGGTTTGGTATAAATATGAATTGTTTACTTTGCGGAGTTGGTGGACAGGGCACAGTTTTAGCGTCAAAATTACTTGCACAGGCTGCAATTGATAAAGGGATAAGTGCAAAAACAGCAGAAACAATTGGAATGGCTCAGCGTGGAGGTAGCGTTGTAAGCCATGTAAGAATAGGAAATGAAATAAAAGCTCCAATGATTCCTGAGGGAGAAGCGGATATAATTATCGGATTTGAACCGGGTGAAGTTGTAAGAAATTTAAATTATTTAAAAGAGGGAGGCACAGTTGTTGTAAATACAAAGCCGGTAATGCCAACAACTGCAAGTCTCGGACTTCACTATGATGGTAAAGAGATGATAGAATATTTACAAAAGCAAAATATTAATCTTATTGCTGTGGACGGAGAAAAGATTTGTAAAGAGTTAGGAAGCCCGAAGGCTTTAAATGTTGTACTACTTGGAGCAGCAACCAATAGTAATGAATTAGGAATAACAAAAGAGGAAATTAAAAAAGCTATAGCAACAAAACTTAATCCGAAATTCCTTGAAATGAACATTAAAGCACTTATGGCAACAAACTAGTATATAAGTCTAAAAGACTTTTTATAAATTATGGACAAATGAAGAGGCATTTGTCATAAATACATAGAGGAGAAGAAAAGGTTAAAAGAAATAAAAAAGAAAGGAAAAACAATGCAAATCATTCTTTTAATCTTGGATTTGCGCCTTTCAAACACATGAAAATGCATAGTTGAAAGGCTAGGTACAAATTATGAAAATGAAAGAAGAGCAGTTTGAACTAATTAAAGCACAGTTGAAAAAACTTACAAGTCAGGATTGCTTTTACCAGAAAAAATTGGAGGGTATTAATGTAGATGATATTAAGTCTCAGGAGGATTTTGAGAAACTCCCATTTACATGGAAGGGAGATTTAAGAGAAGCTTATCCGTTGGGACTTCGTGCAGTGCCTGAAGAAGAAATTGTAAGAATACATTCATCTTCAGGTACAACAGGTATACCTGTTATTATTCCATATACAAAAAAAGATATTGATGATTGGGCAACAATGTTTTCACGTTGCTATAAAATGGCAGGAGTAACTAATAAAGATAGAATTCATATTACACCAGGTTACGGATTATGGACCGCCGGAATAGGATTTCAAAATGGTGCTGAAAAGCTTGGAGCAATGACTATTCCTATGGGTCCGGGAAATACAGATAAACAGCTTAGAATGATGGTTGACATGGAATCTACAGTTCTATGCGCAACATCATCATATGCGTTGTTACTTGCGGAAGAAATTGCCAAGAGAGGTATTGGAGATAAGATTAAACTTAAAAAAGGAATAATTGGTTCTGAACGCTGGGGAGACAAGATGAGAAAAAGAATTGCAAATGAACTTGGCGTTAAGCTTTATGATATTTATGGACTTACAGAAGTCTATGGTCCTGGAATTGCAATCAGTTGTGAACATGAATGTGGAATGCATTATTGGGATGATTATGTCTATATAGAAATTGTTGACCCTAAGACAGGAAAAAATCTTCCTGATGGAGAAATTGGAGAAATAGTTATTACAACATTACATAAAGAAGGGGCGCCACTTATCAGATATCGTACACATGATCTTTCAAGAATTATTCCGGGAGAATGCCCATGTGGTTCTAAATATCCAAGAATTGATGTTATTTTAGGGAGAACAGATGATATGGTTAAAGTAAAAGGTGTAAATATCTTCCCATCACAGATAGAAGAAATGTTAAAAGGCATTAATGGGGCGTCAAGTGAATATCAGGTTATGATAGATCATTTGAATGGAAAAGATATTCTTACATTATTTGTTGAAATAAAGGACGATGCAAATGCTTACGAAATGGAACATGAAATTGGAGCAGCATTCAAGGCTAAAATAGGTATCGCAGCAATAATTAAGCCTGTTGCAATTGGCGATCTTCCAAGAAGTGAGAAAAAATCAACAAGAATTTATGACAACAGATACTAAATTGTGATTTAGAAAGTGATAAATCAATGGAATTAAGAGTTTTGCGGTATTTTTTTGCAGACAAATATTCAGGCAATAGAAAGAATATTAGGATCAAAGAATCTATTATTAGATGAAAAAAAGAATTAGAGAGACAGTACGAAATATTCAAAAGAATCCGAAATGAAAATTAAAGTAAAAATTACAACTTGTTAAATCTAAACAATACGTAATTTTTATTTTATCTACCTTAAAGCATAAATTACAAAAGAAATAGAATTTTCTAACTACAGCCGGCAGAAATTTTCATAAGCAAACGATAGGCAGATTTTTACAATTTTGCGAGCATAGCGTAAGTTCAAAAGATATGTCTGAGCCGATAGGCGAGTTTATCTTTTGAACTTACAATAAGCGGCGCAGCAAAATAAAAAAATCAACGTGTTTGCTATGAAAATTTCTGCCGGCTGGGGTTGTGAAAGTTGAGTTGCTTATTGATACTTCTGCTGGTCGTGGGAAGGTGAAACAACGTGTTTGTTTATGAAAGTTTCAGTCGACTGGAATATCAGTTAATTATAGTGTTTAAAATCAGTAAAACTACAAGAAATACAATATTTACAACTGTAAAATAAAGCAAATATTTTCCTTTTGTGCTGTTGTTATTATGTGCATACAATTTGTAAGAAATTAAACTTGCCATTGAAGCAATAAGTGTTCCAAGACCACCAACATTTACACCTATAAGTAATCCTTTATAGTTTGTTGTAAAACCAGATAAAAGCAAGGCAGAAGGAACATTGCTTATCACCTGACTCGCAAGTACCCCAATTCCAATTTCATTTCCTATAACAATTGAAGCCAAATACTTATTTGCCATTGGGAGTGAACCAATATTTCCCGTAAAGATAAAAAATCCAATAAATGTAAAAAGTAATGCGTAATCTATTTTATATAGCACATTTCGCTGTATAAAAAACACAACAATAAACACAAGAAATATAAGAATATAATAAGGAATTAATTTAAATACAGTTCCTAATGCGATTACAAATAAAATTACATAGAAAAATAAGTTCCCCTTATATTGAATAATATCATTTTCTTTACCATCAACAACAATTTTACTTTTCTTATCCTTAATAAAAAACAAAAATAGTAAAAGAAGAAAAAATGAAACAATTGAATAAGGTAAAATAGTTTTTATGAATGTAAATATGTTAACTCCCCATAAACCATATAAATATAAATTTTGAGGGTTGCCAATTGGAGTAAGCATACTTCCAAGATTAGCTGCAATGGTTTGCAAAACAATTATTGGAATCAATAAATTTTGTTTTTCACATTTTCCTAAAATCATCATTGTAAAAGGAACAAATGTAATAAGTGCAACGTCATTTGTAATTAACATACTTGAGAAAAAACAAATGAATACCAATGTTATACTTAGCTGCCATACATTTTTCGTCTTTTTTAATAATTTATAACCTATCTTTTCAAATAATCCATTACAACTTAACCCTTCCATGATAACCATAAGGCTCCATAATATTCCAAGCGTTCTAAAATCTATGTAATCTATGTATTTAATATTTGGTTTTACAAAAAATGCGGATATAATTGCCAAGACCCATGCAATTACTAATACTGTTTCTTTACGTACTAATTCTATAAATTTTTTCATCATTAAATATATCCTTTTTTAACATGATTATAGCATATTGCTTAAACAGGATTTTTGTCAATTAATATATGACATATTTAGCAAATATTTTTCAAGGAAAATAATATATTTAACATTGTTTCAGCTAACAGAAAATCCATAGACAACACAATTCCCACCCCTAGTCGACAGAAACTTTCATAAGCAACACACTTTCCTCGCCCCATCCGGCAGATATTTTCATAGCAAACACGTTGATTTTTGAAATTTTGCTGCGCCGCTTATTGTAAGTTCAAAAGATAAACTCGCCTATCGGCTCAGACATATCTTTTGAACTTACGCTATGCTCGCAAAATTTCAAAAATCTGCCTATCGTTTGCTTATGAAAATATCTGCCAGCTGGGGAAAGGAAAATCAACGTGTTTGCTATGGAAACTTCTGCTGAATAATAATTTAAATAAAGACTTCAAGATTATATTATGTTAAAATTATAATATAAAAAATGTAGTAGAAAGGAGCTGCCTATGAGAAAGTATTTTAGCCTTATTCTAAGTATAATGTTGGTAATATCATTAGTACCACAAAATACTATGGCACAACAAACAAATAATGTTATAACTAAAGAAAATACAAAAATTTCCGTATACGAAAATAACAGTGACGCTTCAATTGCTCAAAGCGATAATTCTGAAACTAATGAAAATTTAGTATACGTAACAGGAGACATAGTTTCAGATGATGGAAGTAATGTTGTAACATGGACAAAAGATAAAACATATGTTGTATGTTCGAAAAATATAGTTGAATTACCATATGTTAAATGTAAACTTGTAATCGAACCGGGAACAACAGTTTTATTTGGAACAGGAACGGGAAATGTTAATGGAGTAGAAAATTCAGATGTAGTTTATAGACCATATTCTATTTTTAGAGTAGAAGAAGGTGGAAGCATAGAGGCAAAAGGTACACAGGATGAGCCTATTGTTTTTAAAAATATTGATACTCACGCAGGGTGGAATGGAATAGAGATAACACTTCCTGATAATGGAGAAGTGACAGACACATTTGAATATTGTTATTTTATAAACGGTGGAGCACAGTTTAGAGATTTCACAGAGGGATTAATTGATGTATCTCATGGGACAAAGAATACGAAGTTTAATCTTACAGTAGACCATTGTATATTTGATAGTACAGAGTTAGTAAGCAAAAATATTTTGCAACCGAGTGAAATAGGTGCAGGATTTTTTTATGGAGATTATGATGCAAATACTGTTGAATCAAATATTAAAATATCAAATTCAATGTTCAAATCACTTTCAATGGGAATTGAAGGTTATACAAAGGATTTAGCATATGAGTATTTTTATAATGATAAATCAAAATGTAAAATAGAAAATAATACATTTAAAAACAATATTCCCGGTTCTTACAATCCGTCTGTTAACTGGGGAGGAAATGCGGAAATAATAAATAATGAATTTTATACAACAGAAGGTGGAGCATTAACAAAAAATGCGTTGAATCTTGATGGACAATGTGATTTTGTAATAGAGGGAAATGTATTCCACGGAAGTCAATCTAATGAATCATCAGAAATGAATAAGTGTGCACCTATAAGAGTTCAATTTGGAGCAAATGTCAATGCTGATAAAACAAGAACTTATGCGAACAATACATGCGATTACTCAGCTGTATTTGGAAAGTACGTTGAACTTAGTGGCTCAATGATAACTCCGGAATGTACATTAGGAGAAATAGACGGTCTGGAATATTACTTTAAAAATTGTACTATAGGATATAACAATGGAAATGATGCAAAAGTAATATTGACTTCAGAACATCCTTATGTAATTGCATCGTTAGATATTATGTATAATGGAGAGCTGATTGCAAAAGGAACAAAGGAAAATCCTATTAAATTTGTAGGGGCTTCTGACAGAGGATTAACAAATGCAAGCAATCAAATTTCCATAACGCAGAATTCGTCTTCGGATTATTTAAATGGAAAAGCCGTATTTGAAAATTGTGAATTTGATAATGTTAAAATGCAGGCAAACATAATAAGCAAAAAGACCGGATATGAGGGAGAAATTCCGCAAATACTTACAGTAAAGGATTGTAAATTTACCAATGAATCAAGTGGAATGTATGTTACACTTAACAGCTATAATGATTACATTTATGGAAAAATTTCTGTAGAAAATACAATTTTTGAAGGAAAAAACAATGATTCTTTCACGGGATTAAGCATATCAGCTTATGGAACAAAAGTACCAAAAGATAATATTTTCAAAATTTCAAATTGTATTATACATAATTTTAATAAGCAAAATGATGGAATTGGTCTATCATTAAGTGTAGAAGAAGATTTAATTGAAAAAATAGTTTTGGAAAATGTTACAATTGCAAACTGCTATTATGGAGTAAGCATAGGCAGATATATGACAAAACTTCCGATAATAAAAAATTGTATAATAGCCGGAAACAAGAGAGGATTTAAGAATCTAAATGACGATACAGACACATCAAATATAACATATACATGCATATATAATGATAGCTGGAATGGTAACACTTATAATTATGGAATAGGATGTATATTTGAAGAACCATTATTTGCAAATATAGAAAAAGGAAATTATCATTTGAAATCTAAAGGCGGAAGATGGAATGGAACGATGTGGATTGCGGATGATGTTACAAGCCCTTGCATAAATGCAGGTGACCCGTTAAGTGATTATTCAAATGAACCGGCTCCTAATGGAAGTAGAGTCAATATGGGTGCTTATGGAAATACGGCAGAAGCTTCAAAAACAGATGATGGGACTTTTATTCCAACTGAATGTGAGCACAAAAATACGACAATTATAAATAAAAAAGATGCAACAGAACAAGAGGAAGGATACACAGGAGATACTTATTGTAACGATTGTGATAAAATAATTGCAATAGGAAAAACATTACCAAGAATTATAGCATCAACTTCTGAGACAACAAAAGAAGCAGATTCTACACAAACAACAAAAAAAGCAGATGTAACTAATCCGACAACACAAAAGCAGCCGGAAAGCAAAACTGAAACAACAACAAATCCGCAGAACACAACTGCTGTAGTTTCACCACCAAAGACTACAAAGATTAGCAAGACAATTGCCAAAAAGAAATCAATTACTTTAAAATGGAAAGCAGTTAAAAACGTAAAAGGATATGAAATTCAGGTAGCAACTGATAAGAAGTTTAAGAAAAACAAAAAAACAATATCAGTAAATAAACAAAAGGCAAATTCATATATTGTGAAGAAATTAAAAGCAAAGAAAACATACAATGTTCGCATCCGTACATACAAAATCGTAGATGGAAACAAAGTATATTCAGCATGGTCAAAGACAAAAAGAGTTAAGACAAAATAGTAAAAAATAATTAAAAATTACTAAGGTGAAATACCGAAGGTCTATTGTTAATAGATTTTCGGTATTTTTTTAAATTAAAGTATGAAAAATAGAAAATTTAATCAACTATATCCGATTTTAAAGAACCATATAAATTAAATCACCCAATCTGTCAAAACTTTTTATAAGCAACAAAATTTCCATACCCCAGCCGGCAGAAATATCCAGAGCAACAAAATTTCCATACCCCAGCCGGCAGAAATATCCAGAGCAACAGAATTTCCATATCCAGTCGGCAAAAATATCCAGAGCAACAGAATTTCCACAACCCCAGCCGGCAGAAATTTTCATAAGCAAACGATAGGCAGATTTTTGCAATTTTGCGAGCATAGCGTAAGTTCAAAAGATATGTCTGAGCCGATAGGCGAGTTTATCTTTTGAACTTACAATAAGCGGCGCAGCAAAATAAAAAAATCAACGTGTTTGCTATGAAAAAATCTGCCGGCTGGGGGGAAGGAAAATCAACGTGTTTGCTATGAAAAAATCTGCCGGCTGGGGGGAAGGAAAATCAACGTGTTTGCTATGAAAATATCTGCCGGCTGGGGAAGAGGATTAAAAATGTAAAAGATAATAAAATTAATATATGATATAATCAAATCTAACATAACCAGAGCAAATTAACAAAAATTATGGAGGCAACATGGAAAAAGTAATAGAGGTAAAAAATCTAACTAAAGAATATAAAGAACAAAAGGCAGTTGATAATTTATCATTTGATGTATATGAAGGAGAAATATTAGGATTACTTGGACCTAACGGAAGTGGTAAAAGTACAACTATAAATTCAATTTTAGCATTGCTTAAATATCAGAACGGAAGCATAAAAATATTTGGTAAGGATATGAAACCCGATTCGTACGATATAAAATCGAAAATTGGAGTCATTTTTCAGGAGGTTGCAGTATTTAATGAATTAAATGTATATGACAATATAAACTATTTTTGTGGATTATACATAGAAGATAAAAATATCAGAAAGCAATATGTAGAAGATGCCATTGAATTAGTAGGACTTGGTGAATTTAAAAAATATTTGCCAAAACAACTTTCAGGGGGACTTTTAAGAAGATTAAATATTGCCTGTGGAATAGCACATAAACCAAAACTTATTTTTCTTGATGAACCAACAGTAGCAGTCGACCCACAGAGTAGAAACAATATTTTAGATGGAATTAAGAAATTAAGAGACGATGGTGCCACAATAGTTTACACAACACATTATATGGAAGAGGTAGAGATACTTTGCGATAGAATTATAATTCTTGATAAAGGAAAAATAATAGCTCAGGGAACAAGCGAAGAACTGAAACAACAGGCAAATATTGAAGAAAAAATAGAACGTGTAGGACCTACATTAAATGATGTATTTTTGAAATTAACAGGAAAGGAATTAAGAGATTAATGTTTATTCATAATTTGAAATATACGATAAAAACATTGTTTAAAAATAAAATATTAGTCTTTTGGACATTTGCCTTTCCGATTATTCTTGGAATATTTTTCAATATGGCATTTTCCAACATAGAAAAAGATGAAGTATTAAAAGTGTTTGATATTGCAGTCGTAGATAATGACGAATTTGAAACGCAGGAAATATACAAAAACGCATTAAAAGAATTATCGGATAATGATAATAAAGACAAATTATTTAATATCAAATATGTAAGTAATAAAAAAGCAGATTCCCTATTAGATGATTCTAAAATTGAAGGATATGTTGTATTTAAGAACGACGAACCGCAGGTTGTAGTAAAGGCAAATGGTACATATCAAACATTACTTAAGTTTGTCATAAATGAAATCAGACAGAATGAAACAATAGTAGAAGAATTGACCGAAAAAAATATAGAAAACGAAATAGCAAACGGGAATTTTACATTTGATAAAGACAAAATAGTAAATCAAATATTAGACAAAATTAATGATGAACAAGTTAATTTGAAAAATATTTCTAATTCAAATTTAAGTTATATGCAAATAGAATATTATACTTTAATTGCGATGATGTGTATGTATGGTGGAATATTCGGGTTGACTGCAATAAATAACTGTCTGGCGAATATGAGTAGCAAGGGAAAAAGAATTTCCGTGTCACCAAATAAAAAAAGCACAATTATTTTGAGTTCGACTATAGGAAGTTATGCGGTAAGTCTGGTAGGACTTGCGGTACTTATGGCATTTTTGACATTTGTAATAAAAGTTGATTTTGGAGAAAATCTTTTGTTAATTATTTTACTTTCCATGGTAGGAGATCTGGCAGGAATTGCACTAGGGGTAGTAATTGCTTCAATATTCAGAGTGTCAGAAGGTGCTAAGACAGGAATAACTATTGCTGTTACAATGTTCTTTTCTGTTTTTTCAGGAATGATGGGAGTTACATTAAAATATGTAATTGATAAAAATGTGCCTATAATTAATCTGATAAATCCAAATAACTTAATAACTGATGGCTTTTATTCATTATACTATTACGATACTTTAGACAGATATTTTAGAGATATCATTTATTTGATTATATTTATCATAATTTGTCTATTAATTTCGTTTGTTAGCTTAAGGAGGGAAAAGTATGACAGTATTTAAGACTATTTTAAAGATATTAAATAAATTAAAGGGAATGATTATTTTATATACTGCCATACTTGTTGCAATAACAGCGCTTAATCAGACATCAGGTAATAATATGACAAATTTTGAAGATTCAAAACCAAGTGTGTTAATTGTAAATAAAGACAGTGAAGATAATATTGCTAAAGGCTTTGAGGATTATATAAGTAAACATTCAGAAATAAAAGATATAGATACAAAAGACGAAGACAAAATAAATGATGCAATTTTTTACAGAGACGTAAATTATGTAATTTATATACCAAAAGATTTTGGAAAAAATTTATTAGATGGAAAGAATCCTTCGTTGGAATATAAATCATGTGGTGATGAATATTCTTCATATGCCCAAATGATGGTGGAAAAATACATAAAAACCGTGCTTATTTACAAGGATTATTATAGTGGAGCTGAGTTAATTTCAAAAGTAAATAAAGTTGTGGACAAAGATACAAAGGTTTATATGAAAACGACTTTAGATACATCAAAGTTAAGCAGCATGACACAGTATTTTAATATCCTAAATTACGCCTTGCTTGCAGGATGTGTGTATTGCATCAGTATGATTTTAGCAAGTTTAAATGATGAGACTGTAAGAAAGAGAACAATTATAAGCAGTTTCAATTACAAAAAATATAATAGAATCGTACTATTATCAAATTCCATAGTAATATTTGCAATGTGGATTTTATATATGATTTTGGCATTGATTTTGTTTAAAGACTTAATGTTTAGTTCAAATGGTTTAGGCTATGTTATAAATTCATTTGTATTTACGATATGCAGTCTGACCATAGGATTTTTAATTGGAAATATTACGCAGAATAAGAATGCTATTGGTGGAATAGTAAATGTAATAGCACTCGGCACATCATTTCTTTGTGGATGCTTTGTGCCATTTGAATACATGCCTGATTATGTATTGAAAATAGCACATATATTGCCAACATATTATTATGTAGCAAATAACCAACTGATAAAAACTATGGAAGTTTTTAATTTTGAAAGCATTAAACCATTGTTAATAAATGGGGCAGTTATAGTAATTTCCAGTTTTATATTTGTCGCAGTAACAAATTATGTAAGTAAAAGAAAACAGATAATAAATTAAGAATTTTAAAAATGCTATTTTATAGTTTTTTATCAAAAATACCCGGTTGTGAAAATGGTTCACAACCGGGTATTTGTTTTTATTATTTGCTACATTCTAAAACAAAGGCTTTAGCAGCAACTTCGGAATTTTCATAGACACCTGCTCCTAAATAATTAGCCTCCATTCTTAAAGTTTTTTAAAACTTATAGTCCTTCTTTAATACAGTTATTAAAATTGATAATACCTGTTTCATATTAATAGGCTTTGGTATATGAGCATTCATTCCGGCTTCTTTACATGCCTTTATGTCTTCAGCAAATGCATCAGCAGTCATTGCTACAATAGGAATATTTCGTATATACGCATCTTCGTTTTTCCTGATTTTACGTGTAGCTTCTTTTCCGTTCAGTACAGGCATTTGGATATCCATTAAAATTAAGTCATAAAAGCCTTTGGAAGAGGAAGTCAAAGTGTTTATGCATTCAAGACCATTTACGGCACGGTCACATGAAACTTTATATTCGGAAAGCATTGTTTTAATAATTTCCCAATTTAAATCATTGTCTTCTGCAACAAGTACATGTAATGAAGAAAAATCATAATTTTTTTCATATAATGAATCCGGATTTACTGTATCTAAATGCTTGTGTTCGTTAAGTACTGCTAAATCAAGGTAAACAGTAAATGTAGTTCCTTTCCTTAATTCACTTTTACAATCAATTGAGCCGTTCATTAAATCTACAAGCTGTTTAATAATGGCAAGGCCTAAACCGGTTCCCTGAATTTTATTAGTTCGACTGTCAAGAGCTCTGGTAAATGAATTATACATTGTTTCCTGAAATTCTTTAGTCATACCGATTCCGTTATCAGAGACAACAATTTTTAGTCGTATTTTTTCGTCATCATCCGGTAATCGTGACTGACTTATATCAAATAAAACTTTTCCACCATTGTCAGTATATTTTACGGCATTAGTTAAAAGATTAGTTATTATCTGATTAAGTCGTAAAGGATCAGCTGACAAAGTTTCGTAAATAATGTCATGCATATTAACCTCAAGCGAAATGCCTTTATATTCAGCCTGAGGGCGAATAATACTAACAACTTCATTTACACAGTCCTTAAGTGAAAAAGGTTCTATAGAAATAGCCATTTTCCCACTCTCAATTTTTGAAATATCTAAAATATCATTTATTAATGTTAAAAGATGATTTCCGGCAAGAGAAACTTTATCCAGACATTCGCCCATATATTCAGGATCATTTAAATGTTTTTTCGCAATTTGAGTCATTCCCAAAACGCCATTCATTGGAGTACGGATATCGTGAGATATAGTGGACAAAAATTGTGTTTTTGCCTGACTTGCATGTTCAGCTTCACTTGCAGCTTTTCTTAAACTATGATTAATTGATAATATGTAAAATGTATCAAGAATTGTTAAAAACAATACTGTTCCACATATAATTGCAACAATACTCCAGTTCATATTAACTGAATTAATATCCTTTACAGGAATATATCCTATGATGTATAAATCTAAATTTTTTCCAAAACTTGAATAGTACCAATAGCAATTTTCGTTACGATAGTCTTTGTATTGAAGCAAGCCACTATCGGACGATTTAATTTTGTTAGCAAGC
Source organism: Eubacteriaceae bacterium (assembly GCA_902363805.1). Classification (GTDB taxonomy): domain Bacteria; phylum Bacillota; class Clostridia; order Lachnospirales; family Lachnospiraceae; genus Eubacterium_U; species Eubacterium_U album. The sequence goes on from CABJBF010000001.1 coordinate 179,213, forward strand.
TCGTCGACTTTATTGTAATCATTTTGAAAATTGTATCCGCGAATATAGTCATAAAAAGTTCTTGATTTCATCGAAGGAGACTGAATAACATATTCACCGTTAGAGTTAATAAGACTGATTTCTGCTGATTTATATTCAGTTGGAAATGCACATGCATTTTTTAGGTAATCAACAGGAAGCAATCTTAAAAGCAGGTAAGGCTTTGTCTTATTGTTACCAATATTTAAATAAACTCTAGTACCAACACTGATGACAGTCTGTTGTAGTCCGTCAACGCGATATTTACCAAGAACATAAACCTGACCGGATTGTGATTTAAACATATTCTGCATTTTTTTTATCATTGCATGACATGCATTGGTATCTGTATCATAAAATGTTTTGTAACAGTTAACAGAGTAATTTCCATTTTTATCTGCAATAGTAGAAATAGCTGAGAAGTCATCCATATCAACGAAGTGTGCATAGCGGTTGCCCTGTGTGTTAATATTCTGCACAAATTTTATTGCTTCATCTATAGTCATATTATTGCTGGAAATGTAGTGAGCCCAGTTATCGACATATCCTTTTTCTGCATGTAAATAGCTTTCAGTAAGCTGTTTCATAGAGTCAGTAGAGTCGCAGAAATTATCTAAACGTAAGGCGACGCTTTTGTTTTCCGTAGTAATAGAATAGGAGTAGGAAGATAAAAGTGCCACTACAATCATAATAATATTGCATAAGAGTAAAAGAAATTTTTGGATACTAGTTTTTTTAGTATACTTATTTGTATATTTATTAGCTGAGTTATCTTTTGAATTATCTTGTGTCACAATAATCTCTCCTTTCGCAAAATTTAGTAATAATTTGCTTACAAAGAAGTAATAAAATTAGTAATTTTCCGAACCAAATTACATTACCTAATTATAACATATTGAGTAAAATTTAACTATAATAATCCCTATAATGTGATACAATATTTAAGGTACGATTGAAAAAGGAAAGGATAAAAATTAATGGAAAAAAAGAGGGACGGGTTTAAGAGTAGAACAGGCTTTGTAATTGCATGCATAGGGTCGGCAGTAGGAATGGGAAATATATGGAGATTTCCTTATATGGTGTCAGACTGGGGAGGTATGACATTTTTAATCCCATACGTTTTATTTGTTATTTTAATTGGAGCAACAGGGCTTATCGAAGAAATGGCGCTTGGAAGAGCTGCTAAAGGTGGACCTATTAAAGCATTTGGCAAATGTACTGAAGTTAGGACAGGTAATAAAAGAATCGGAGAAGTGATTGGTGCACTTCCGGTTATCGGTTCATTAGCATTAGCAATAGGATATACGGTAGTTGTAGGATGGATATTTAAATATACATATTTAGCAATTACAGGTCAGCTTTCTGATATGGGACATGATATGGATGCTATTGGCGGAATGTTTGGAAGTACAGCAACAAATTTTGGTAATAATTTATGGCTTGTAATCGCAGTAATTGTTACAGCCGTAATAATGGCATTTGGAATTGCCAGTGGTATCGAAAGGGCAAACAAATTTATGATGCCACTTCTTTTTGTATTATTTTTGGGATTAGGAATTTATGTATTTACGCTTCCGGGTGCAAGTGATGGATATAAATACATATTTACAATAAATCCTAAAGGATTGCTTGACCCGAGATTGTGGATTTATGCATTTGGACAGGCATTTTTCTCATTATCAATAGCGGGAAATGGAACAGTAATTTATGGTTCATATTTAAGTGAATCAGAAAATGTAGTAAGTTCTGCAAGAAACGTAGCAGTATTTGATACAGTAGCAGCATTACTTGCAGCATTTGTAATAATTCCGGGAATGGCTGTTGGTGGAGCAGAATTGTCTTCAGGCGGACCGGGACTTATGTTTATCTATCTTGTAAATGTATTTAATGGAATGTCGGGTGGAAAGATTGTAGGAATAATTTTCTATATTTGCGTTTTATTTGCGGGAATGAGTTCTCTTGTAAATTTATATGAGGCACCGATAGCAACATTAGAAGAAAGATTAAAATTTAAAAGACCGGTAGCTGTTTTGAGTATAGCGGTAGTTGGGTGCGCAGTTGCGCTTGTTATTCAGGGGATTGTTTCAGGATGGATGGATGCAGTATCAATTTATATTTGTCCATTAGGTGCAATGCTTGCAGCAATTATGTTCTTCTGGGTTGCAGGGAAGGATTTTGCAATTAGTGCAGTAAATAAAGGCAATAATAAGCCGATTGGCAAATGGTTTATGCCACTTGGAAAATATGTGCTTGTACCATTAGCGTTTATAGCACTTGTGGCCGGAGCAATGCTTGGAGGAATAGGCTGATAATGTTAAACAAAGAAACAGCATATTATCATCTTCCCGGATTATTTGAATTTTACGGGCTGTATAGTGAGTTTTTACCATTATTTCGTGAACATAGAGAATATTTTTATGACTGGTGCGATATTGGTTCTATATATGGAGCTCCGGCTGATTGTGTTTGGGGCGGAGGCCGTGTTGGCTTTGGAGAAAATAATCCAAAAGAAGTTTTAGCATTAATGAAGGAATATGGCATTTCAGCAAGACTGACATTTAGTAATTCATTGTTAAGAACTGAACATCTTTCAGATAAAAAATGTAACGACCTATGCTCTATGTTTGGAGAAAAGAATGGAATACAAAATGGTGTAATAATTCATTCAGATTTGCTATTAGAGTATTTAAAAAATAAATATCCTGAATTTTATTTTGTCTCATCAACAACTAAGGTGTTAACTGATTTTGAGCGATTAAAAAATGAGATAAATAGAGATGATTTTCTTTATGTTGTTCCGGATTTTCGGCTAAATAAAGAATTAGATAAATTGAATAGGTTATCAGAAAAGCAGAAGGATAAAGTCGAATTTTTATGCAATGAATGCTGTTGGTTTGGTTGTGCTGACAGAAAAAAATGTTATGAAACTGTAAGTCGCAAAAATCTAGGAGAAAAATTTACAGAGCATCGTTGCACGGCTCCTGATGCAGAGAGTGGCTATAAATTTTCTAAAGCAATGACAAATCCCGGTTTCATTGGTATAGATGATATAAAAAATATTTATATGCCTATGGGCTTTTCAAATTTTAAAATTGAAGGACGAAGCTTAGGAAGTGCTTTGATTCTGGAATTTTTACTTTATTATATGACTAAGCCTGAGTATCAGATTCATGTCAGAGAAAGAATTTACTTGGACAACATGTTGGATTTATTTTAAAAGTAGCATAGTAGCTTGGTATTTGGTTTGTGACTTGGATTTTAGAAAATGTTTAAAAAGTACATAGTATTTGGCCGGGCTTATTATGGAAAGGCAGAGCAGGTCATAAAAGAAGTAGGAAGGCTTTGTAAAAAATTTATATTACTGTTTGAAACAGTATGTTTAATTAATAATTCTTAGGAGGAAAGCTTATGTTTAGAGGAGACTGTGATTACAAGATTAAGGATGATGTAATTGAAGTTACATCGATTGCAGGAGCAGATTATTTTGTTGATCCCTTTACATCGGTTGTAAAAACGGGATGTGCTTTTGTTTATGAAGAACTTGAAGGAGATTTTATTTTGACAGCACGGGTTTCATTGGAAAAAAGTAATATTTACGATGGCGCAGCATTGATGTGCATTCAGGATGATAGACATTGGATTAAAGCTTGTTTGGAACAGGGAAATTGGGGATTTGCTTCTGTATGTACAGTAGTAACAAACACATATTCAGATGATGCAAATGGTGTTACAGTAGACAAAAATGAAATATGGTTACGCTTGGCAAGAACCGGAGATACGTTTTCTGTACATTATTCATATGACGGAAAAGAATTTTTTATGGCACGACTTGCAAGAGTGCCTATGAACTCAAAATTAAAAGTAGGTTTTGAGGCACAGTCACCAAATGGTAAGGCAAATACATGTTATTTTAGAGATTATTCTCTTGTATATCATGGATTCGAAGATCCTAGAATGGCAAATTAAAAATTTAAAGTGAGTGACTAATGCAATATAAAAAATATGTAGGGTAAATTGAATCACTACGCAAAAATCAAGTACAGGACTGAACGGTCCTGTATTTTTTTGCGTAGAGCAAAATATTGTTTGTGAAACAGAGTTATCATTGAAAATAATATTTTAATTACTTCAATTTGAAGTTAAAAGTTAATGTCTAATCTTAGAATACAAAAATAAAAAAAGAATATTTTACTAATCATTTTTGATAAAAATTAAAGTAAAAATTTTTACCTTTTTAGTAAAAATAATAAATTGAAAGAACAGCAAAGAAAATTGTATATTTATGGCATAGTAAAGAACGATATGATATTAGAAATAAGGAGGAGAAGATGGGAAAAGGTGCATTGAAGAAAACTATAGCAATTTGCTGTTCAATTACAATGCTTGCAACTAGTATTTCAGGTGCAGGTGTAATTGTAAGTGGAGTAAGTGCTAATGTAAGAGCAACAGGGGATTTTTTTGATGAAAACAATTCAGTAATGATTGACAAAGGCGGATATAAGAAAGAAGTCTTTGGCGTCAGAACTAATGATTGGGGAAAAACATGGACTGACAGAAAAGACAGTCTGCCAACAAGAACAACATATTTAACAGACAATTACAAAGAAACAGTTGGAACAGTACCTACAAATGATTGGGCGAGCTCAGTTGTATTTGACAAATATTCAGAATCATTGTACGCACATCCACTTGCATACCGTGCAGCAAGTAATGGAATGCAAATGGCAGCACCGGCAGTAACAAGCACAACATCATATGTAGATGGAGAACCTATGGTTGAAAGTTTACTTAAAGACGAAACAGTAGAACTTGTTGTTGGTGGCAATAACTTTAGTGCAAAGGATGCAAAAGTTGATAAAACTACAGACTGGACATACGATATATTGATGGAGAACAATGCTTCAACATCAAGCATAATGGCGACAATCGGAAAAGGAACACCATATGCTTACTATAAATTTAAAAATGTAGAACCTACCATTTCACTTGGAGCAGGTGGAACAGATCTTGCGATATATAAAAATTCAACATCTTCAAATATTTTAGGGGTAAGTCTTAAGAACAGGGAAGACGGAAAGACACATTACTACTTAATCAGTGCACTAAGTGGTACAACATGGGTTAATGCGGGTGGAAAACTCACTGCAAAAATGCCTACAGGAAAAAGCTACATGTCAGTTGCAATATTACCTGACGGAAGTGACAATGCATTTGAATTATATAAAAAATATGCGTTTAACTTTATTACAGATACAAAGGTTGAGTGGAAATATCTTAAAAATTCTTCAAAAGTAGTTACAAAGTATAATGTAATTACAAAGAACATGGAAACAGGAGCAGACGGTGGGGACACAATTATTGCTTTATACCCTCATCAGTGGAGATATTCAAATAATAAATTTACAGGATATACATACGACACAATCAGAGGAACAATGAAAACAGTTGTTGGAACAAGCTATTCTACAAAAATGCAGTATAATGGAATAATTTCAGCACTTCCTGTAACAAAGGATGAGAAAACTATTGGGGAAATCAAAAATCAGCTCGGATATCTTTATTCATACAGAAAGACAAAGGCTGACCCAAAATGGATTTGTTTCTTAGAAGGTCAGTATGGCGGATATGATACATACTGGGTAGGAAAAAATCTTAACACATTGACAGATGCAATATGGCTTGCAGACCAGTTTAAAGATAACGACATGAAGACTATGACAAATGACATGGTTGAAGGTGTTGAAGATTATTTGGAATTTTGGTTTGACCCATATCGGGCATATATAAACGGTCAGTATAAAGATGACTACTTCTATTATGATGAACAGTATGGAACACTTATTGGCTATCCTACATCATATGATTCAGATAAACAATTAAATGACCACCATTTCCATTACGGATACTGGATAAAGGCAGCTGCAGCAGTTGCAATGAAAGACCCACAGTGGGCAAAAGAGTGGGGCGGAATGGTTTATGAAATGATAGGAGATATAGCAAATGCAAATAGAGATGGTAGCAGCTATAACAAAAACAGCGAGACAAGATATCCGTTTTTAAGAAATTTTGATATATACGAAGGTCATTCATGGGCATCAGGAGTTGCCAACTATGAATTTGATGAGAATGGTGTATTAGCTGAAAATGGTGGACTTTCAGGTGGTAACAACCAGGAATCATCATCAGAGTCAGTAAATGCATGGTCTTCACTTATTCTTTGGGGAGAAGCTGTTGGCGATGAAAGAATCAGAGACCTTGGAATTTACATGTACACAACAGAAATAGCTGCAATTGAAGACTATTATTATGATGTGCATGATGAGATTTTTACTAAAGAATATAAAGACAGCAATAACTATAATATTCAGACAGTAACAAGATTATTTGGCGGAAAATATGACCATACGGCATGGTGGACAGAAAATCCAATAGAAGTTACTACAATTACAATGCTTCCAATATCAGGGGCAACACTTTATATGGGTAAATATAAAGAGAAAGTTAAGGCAGTAGTTGACAGCATAGGAGAAAACAGTAAGCAGTGGACTCATTTTGTAAATAACAAAGAGCAGATTTGCGCTACTTATGGCAAAGGTGATATGCTTACAGACCCCAAGACAAATCAGGACGTGGTTGCTGAATACTATGCATACTATGACCCGGATGCAGCACTTGCAAAAGTTGATTTAAGCGATAGTGGAAAAGTTGAAAATGGTGAATCAAGAGCTCATACATTAGCTTATATTACAAGTTTGAAAGAATATGGAAACCAGAATTTTGATATAACAGGAAGTACTCCATTTTCAGTTGTATTAGAGAAAAATGGAGTTAAGACTTACGTTGTAGAAAATCACACAGATAAGACACAAAGAACATATTTCTCAGATAAGACATATGTTGATGTACCGGCAAATTCAGTTTATGCAGGTGGAAAGAGCGGAGATGGAGAAAATCCAAATACGGACGATACACAGGAAACAACAAAGCCTGAAATTACTACAGCTAAGCCAGAGACAACAACACAGAAGCAGCAAGTTACAACAAAGTCAGAGACAACTACAGTAAAGCAGGAAACAACAACACAGAAGCCACAGGAGACAACAAAGCCTGAAGCAACTACAGTTAAGCCAGAGACAACAACACAGAAACCTGAGGTTACAACAAAACAAGAAACAACAACAAAGCCTGCGACTGATGATTCAAAATATGCATCATTAAATTACATTGACATAGGAAATAACAAAAATAATGAATTTGACAAGGGCTTATCAGGATGTAAATATGCAGTGGTAAATGGAACAATAAATGTATGCCAGTTCCAGAATGCAGGATTTGGTGAATTTTATATGGCAGTAGGTGGAATGGGAGCAGGAAACTTTAAAGCCACAATAAACGGACGTAAAGTAACAAGAACAGAAGGAACAGGAGTATTTATAAATCCGGCATCAAATTATATTACATACAAATACAATGTAGTTGAAGTGACATCAGATGATGGAACAGCCGCAGTGGTTATAATGAATCCGAATAAAACAGGAGCATATAATCAGTCAACAACTGAAACAACAAAGCCTGAGACAACTACAGTAAAACAAGAAACAACAACACAGAAACCTGAGGTTACAACAAAACAAGAAACAACAACAAAGCCTGCGACTGATGATTCAAAATATGCAACATTAAATTATAGAGACATAGGAAATAACAAAAACAATGAATTTGACAAGGGCTTATCAGGATGCAAATATGCAGTGGTAAATGGAACAATAAATGTATGCCAGTTCCAGAATGCAGGATTTGGTGAATTTTATATGGCAGTAGGTGGAATGGGAGCAGGAAACTTTAAAGCCACAATAAACGGACGTAAAGTAACAAGAACAGAAGGAACAGGAGTATTTATAAATCCGGCATCAGATTATATTACATACAAATACAATGTAGTTGAAGTAACATCAGATGATGGAACAGCCACGATAGTTATAATGAATCCAAATAAAAATGGAACATATAATCAGTCATCAGATACAGAAACAAAATCAGATGATTCACAATATGCATCATTAAACTATAAGAATGTTGGAAACAACAATAATAGCGAATTTGACCAGAGCTTGTCAGGATGCAAATATGCAGTAGTAAACGGAACATTAAATGTATGTCAGTTCCAAAACGCAGGATTTGGCGAATTATATATGGCAGTAGGTGAAATGGGAGCAGGAAACTTTAAAGCCACAATAAACGGACGCAAAGTAACAAGAACAGAAGGAACAGGAATATTTATAAATCCGGCATCAGATTATATTACATATAAATATAATGTAGTTGAAATATCATCAGATGACGGAACAGCTACAGTAATTATAATGAATCCTAATAAACAGGAGAAAACAAAATGAACAAAGTTCATTTTTTATAAATGTTTCCGACGAATAGCCGCTGACCGAATGGAGGGGGCAATACATATTACAGGAGAGAGCATATAAATAAAGCTTATACAGAAGATAAATGTAAAAAATCTTCAATATATTTTATAATTCCTAGTATGAAAAATTAAACAGGGATGTCGCTTGGATAGATATTAAAGCGGCATCCTTATTTTATCTAATAAAAATAATAAAGGTTGCAATTTTTTGTATGTAAAAGTCGGAAATGTTATGAGCATTTCCGACTTTTTTAAAAAAAATGTTTCACTACATTGCTATAAAGAAAACAAATTTGATATAATTATTAAACAGATAAAAACAACAAACTATAACGAATTAAAAGGAAGAAACAGATGCAAAGGCAGCAAACATGGCAAAAGCAATACATATGAGGAGAAGCAAATGAGAATAGCTATTGTTGATGACAATGAAGAAGACAGAAAATATTTAACAAAAGAAATAACTGAAATTTTCAGCGAGAAAACAAAAGAAAATCCTCAAATTACACAACTTTCAAGTGGTGAGGAATTTGTAAAAGTATTAAGTGTGTCAGAACCGGGAGAATTTTTTGACATAGTTTTTTTGGATATATATATGAAAGAACTGACAGGAATTGATACTGCCAAAAAACTTAGGCAGATTGATAAAGTTGCAAAAATAATCTTTATAACGACAAGTAATGAATTTGCCAGTGAAAGTTATGAAGTTCAGGCACATGATTACCTTATAAAACCTTTTAATAAAGCGCGAATGCTTAAAACAATGGAAAGAATTTTTGAGGATGAAAAGAATAATAAAAAAATATTAGATTTACCGGATGGACAGATTATACCAATTGATTCTTTATTATATACAACTTTTTCAGGGCATTATGTAACAATTTATCTGATTGATGGAAACAAAATCCAATTAAGATGCACACAGAAAAATTTTGAAGCATGTATACAAGAACATAAGGAACTTGTTCAATGCTTTAAAGGAATAGTAGTTAATATTACAAAAGTAGACGGGCTTGAGGAAGACAGATTTAAACTGATAAATAAAGAATATGTTCCAATTAGTAGGAGAAAATATGCAGAAGTAAAGAAATCTTACACAGATTATCTGATAGAAAGATTAAGACAAGGGGAGGATATATAAATGTCTAATTTAAGAATATTTGAGATAATATTATATTCGTGTCTTAATTTAATTCCATACTTAGGACTTGCAATTTATCCCTTTATTGATAAACTACGTTTTTCAAAGAAAACAATAATGTTTTTTGCAATTATTCTTACAATATTTCAAAGTGCGATGGGAATATATGCAACAACCTGTTCGCAAAGTCAGAAAGGACTTATTTCCTTAATAAGTACAGTAAGTTATGCAGCGTTCTATTTTATTGCGATAAAAGATTATTTTGGAAAACTTGTATTTGTGCTTCTTATAGTATCAAATTTTGCTAATTTTATTGTAATGGCAGGAAAATGCATGGAAGGTCACATATTCCCACAAATGGCCATACAGAATAACCGTTGGACATTTTCATTATGCACAATAATTATGCAGATAATATTTGTACCAATTATATTTATGTATTTTAAAAAATATATAAAAGGTCTTGCAGACATTAAAATTAATGGAAAAATGTGGAGATACCTATGGATGATACCTGCCACATTTTATTTATTCTGGTATCACGGTCTGTATTTTAATACTAAATCTTCATTGGAACTTGCTTTAAATTATGTCAGTCTAATATTTACATTTTTAGTAAATGTAGGTGCGCTTCTGGTATATGGAGTATTAATCAGTGCAATGTTTGAATTTGAACATAATTTAAAACTACGTGATGAAAACAAACAACTTGCACTTCAGAATTTAAGATATGATGAAATGAAAAAACAGATGGATGCAACAAGAAGGGCAAGACATGACTTGAGACATCACATAAGTGTTGTACATGCAATGGCACAGAATAATGAATGCAAAAAAATAGAAGAGTATCTGGGAAAATATCTTAAGCATTCATATTTGAAAAATCCAATTGTATATTGTGGAAATTTTGCATTAAATACGGTGCTTGTATATTATGTGCAGGAGGCGGAAAATGCAGATATAAAGATAAATATAGATATTGCATTGCCAAATGAAATAAGTATTAAAGATGCTGATTTAACAGTATTGTTTGGCAATTTGATAGAAAATGCAATAGATGCATGTGAAAATGTTCAAAAGGATAAACGAAGTATAGAGTTAAAAATACATAGACCAAATGCTGGTTCAATAGTTTTTTCAATAGATAATACTTTTGATGGAAATATAAAAATGAGCGGAAATAAATTTTTATCCACAAAGCAAAATGGAAGTGGAATAGGAATTGAATCAGCAAAATATGTTGTAGAAAAGTACAATGGAGACATGAAAATAGAAATAAATGACAACAAATTCTGCGTAAGTGGAGTTTTATTACAATAAAAAGGAGACGTATTTTATGTAACCACTTGATGCCTAAAATTAACCGCTTGATGCCTAAACATAGAAAAGGGTTATCTTTTTATTTTATAATTTATATGTAAATTAGTTTCAGAATAATTTATTTAATTGACTGCACTAAAGATAGTACAGAAATAAACTATTCTAGTCTAGGGGATTTAATTGACTATAGGAGGGCATAGGATGAGAAAAAAATGGACACGATTTTTAAGTATGTCATTATCGCTGGCAATGATTTTAAGTAATAATATAATGCCGGCTACGACATATGCAGACACAAATGATAATGAAAGCGAAACAGTGATTTATGCAGATGATATGGCGTACGACAAGACTACTGGACATTTTTATAAGTTAAGTAGTGTTGGAACATACGAGCAGGTGAATACAGAAGCTAAGGAAAGCGGCGGCTACCTTGCCTGTATTTCATCAGCAGAAGAAAATGAGATAGTTACAAAAGTAGCATCAGTTGAAAGGGCTAGTGCATCATCTTATATTGGACTTATAAGAAATGCAGAGAACCTTCAGGAATGGTTGTGGGCAGATGGAAGTGAAGTAAGCTACACAAATTGGAATCAGGGTGAACCTAATAGCATAAATGAAACAGTAGCGGAAATTTACGATAGCAAAAGAAATACAGGTGCAGGGAAATGGAATGATTGTACTATCACTCTTAATAGCACAGGCGTAATAGAATATAATTCATGTATTCATCCTGAATCACAGTATGTTGTAAAGAATAAGACTTTAGTTGACTGCGAACAGGGAGGGTATACCGGAGATGTTTACTGTGGATTTTGTAATGAAAAAATAAGTGACGGCGAAGAGATTGAAGCTAGAGGACATTCTGAAGCAGTATTAGATGAAAGCACAGTTAAAGAAGCTACATGTACTGAAACCGGTTATTCGGGTGATAAGATTTGTCCTGTTTGCGACAAGGTATTAGAGCAGGGCAAAGTGCTTAAGGCAAATGGACACAAAGAGGCTGAACAGGTTAGAAATGCCAAAAAAAGCAGTTGCTATCAGAAAGGCTATACAGGAGATAAATACTGTGAAGTATGTGATGAAACTTTGCAGGAAGGAAAGGCAATTCCTAAGCTTGAGCATGAATACGAAAATGATGTATGTAAAAACTGCGGAAGAGTAAATAACGCTCAGGTAGACGTAACATATAGCTTAACGAAAACAATAGATTGTCCGTATACAGTATTTCAATTTACGGCACCTGAAAGTGGGGGATACACATTTACAGGAGATTCAGAATGGGATAGCTATGGATATCTTTACAGGGCAGATAAATTTAATGATTCCGTAATAAGTGCAGGAATGGAAATGTATTATGCCAGATTAAAGGATAATAATGCATCAAGACCACAATTAAAAAACTATTGGATAGGTAATGATGGTGGTAATAACCTGGCACCGAAGATAAATGTAGAACTAACAAAGGGAGAGACATATTACTTTGTTTTTGGACCTTATTCAACAGAATATGGAGATTTTAAGCTGACAATAACGTGTGTGCATACAAAAACGCATGTTGAAGGAAGAACGCTTGAAAACTGTGAGCAGGGAGGCTATACCGGAGATGTTGTATGCGATACATGTGGAAAAGTAATAGAAAATGGCACTACAGTTGAACCTTCAGAGCATACGCCGGGTGATTTAGAGAATGCCAGAGTGAACAGTTGTTATTTAGATGGCTATACAGGAGATAAACACTGTACGGTATGTAATATGCAACTTCAGCAAGGAGAAGTAATTCCTAAATTCGAACACGAATATGAAAATGATGTATGTAAAAACTGTGGAAGAATAAGAAATGTACAGAAGAATAAAGTATATGATACTCAAATAACTAAAGACTTACCAATTCAGGTAATAGAATATACTGCAGATAAGGATGAATATGTTAGTTTTTATTGTAGTAATAAAACAGGTTGGGACAGTTATGGATTCTTATTTGATTCAGAGAATTATAGTGATGAAATGATAAGAAATGAGCTTGATAAATTCTTTGATGAAGACGAATACAAAATACGATTTAATAATGCTCTTGACTCTGATGATGATGGTGGAAACAATGGAGCTCCACAGGTTGAATACGAGCTTACTAAGGGTGAAAAATATTATTTTGTAGTTGTACCTTATGGCTATAATGATGAGTATGAATATGGCGAATTTACCATAACTGTTGGTTGTGCACATTATAATATTCATGTAGAAAATAAAACAATTAATAGTTGTGAAGAAGGAGGTTATACCGGAGATATTATCTGTGATGATTGTGGAGAAACAGTAGAAGAAGGAGTAACCATAGAACCTCACAGTGAACATTCTTATTATGAATATAACAGAAAAGATGCAACGTGTAATGAATATGCAAAGACTTATTACAGATGTAGGTATTGCAATGCTAAGAAAACTGAAATAGATACTAATGCAGGATATGGTTCACATAAATATGAATTTGTAGGTAGCATAGAAGCAACATGTACAACAGACGGATATCTTGGAGATTACAAGTGTATATATTGTGGAGAAGAAAGTGAAAATCAGCCTACAAATAAAATTATAAAAGCATATCATGATTATCCGGAAGGAAGCAGAAATCAATATTTTATATATGATTATAATATGGTCAAGGCAACATGTGAAAAGGATGGTTATACCGGCGATGTATACTGCCCAATTTGTAAAGAAACAATAGAAAAAGGCAAAGTAATAAACAAATTAGGTCATTCATTTAAAGATGGTGTTTGCGAGGAATGTGGTGCAGAAGAAGAATTCGTAAAACAACAAAAAGACGGATATTTTGAAATTACTACATTTGAAGACCTGATATTATATTTGAAAAATATTTACAGTGGTATTAATGGAAAACTTATGAGTGACATTACATTCCCTGAAAACTATGAGGATGAAGATGATCTTATAGGAAATGTGAATGCAGTAAATATTATTTTTGATGGTAATGGCCATTCGATATCAGGAATCAACCAAAGAGGAGAAAACAGACCATTATTTAATTTTGTTTATTCTAGTGAAATAAAGAACATTAATATTAAATATGTAAATGAAAACTTTACAAGTGGAATGGCTGCAGACATAGCAATTGGAGCAAAAAATTCAGTTTTTAGAAACTGTAGTGTTAGTGGTAACAAAAATCTTAATAACCTTAATGACTGTTTATCAGCAATGGTTTGTTTTGCGGATAATTGTAAATTTATCGGTTGCACAAATAATGCTAATGTTACAGGTACGGGATCAGGTGGAACAGCAGCAGGAATTGCATATATAATAACTGAAAATACTATTGTAGAAGATTGTGTGAACAATGGAAAATTATCTATGCAAAATGGCATGGCAGCAGGAATTGCAGTCAATGTATATTCAAGCACAATTAAGAACTGTATAAATAATGGTAGTATTAATGGCTATAATATAGCAAGCGGAATAGTAATTGATGTTCAGGGAGAACTTATTCCGGGGACAACTGAGATATCAGGTTGCATAAATAAGGGAAGAATAGAAGCAAATAGTTACTATGATCATTATGCATCCGGAATCTGTTCTAAATATAAAGGTAATTTTGATTCACCGGGGAAACTAATAATAAGTAATTGTGTAAATGAAGGATATGTCAAAGGTGGTACAGTAGCCGGAATTATTTGTGAAGCCAATGGAAAGTTAGAAATAACAAGTTGTGAAAACAATGGAAATATTGATGGAGATGATAGCGCAGCAGGAATCTGTGAATATATAAATAATGCACAGAATCACAACAAAATAAAAATTAGTAATTGTAAAAATAACGGAGATATATCAGCAGAAAGTGCAGCCGGAATAGTTGATTATGGATATTACTTTGATATTAACAATTGTATAAATAATGGAAATATTTTATCTGACAGATATGGCGGAGGAATATTAGCATATGTATATGGTGTAAATGGTTCTGAATTAATTAATAATGGCGATATAAATGCATACGAATATGCCGGAGGAATTTGTGCATATGATGAAGGAAAATCAACGTATGATAAATTATACAATTCAGGAAAAATTGATACTAGAAATATTGCAGCAGATAAGAATAGTCTTGTAAATTCTGATGAAGAAATAAACGTAACTAACTCAGAAGAAAAACATGTACATAACTATGATAGCGAAGCAAATATTATTAAAGCAACATTAGAAGCTGACGGTTACAGGGAATTTAAGTGTTATTGTGGTGACAGTAAAAAAATTGCAATAAGCAGAATTGATAGTGTTAATATTTCAAATGAAAAATATGAATACACTGGAAATTCAATTGCATTACCAACAGTAACAGTTACTGATGCAGCCGGTGAAATTGTATCAGACCAGTATTATACAGTTACATTTAAAAATAAAACTACAGGTGCTGCGGTTACTGAAATTAAGGACGCAGGAACATATGAGGTTATAGTAACATTTAATACATTATATGAAGGTGAAGTTGCAAAAGAAATTACAGTTGTAAATAATTCCGGAACAACTCCGGCAGATACAACACCGGGAGGTACAAATAATTCCGGAACAACAAATGTAAGCAATTCTGATACAACAAACAAAACAGACAATGATAACTCTGTTACAAAACCGGGCAAAGTTAAGAAGGTGACAACAAAGGTTAATAAGAAAAAGAGTGTTATCATTAAATGGAGAAAACAGAAAGCTGTTACAGGATATCAGATTAGATATTCAGTTAACAAAAAGATGAAAAAAGCAAAAATTAAAACTATTACAAAGAATAATGCAAAAACTGTTCTTAAAAAATTGAAACCTGGAAAATACTTTGTTCAGATTCGTGCATACAAAGTGGTGAACGGAAAGAAAGTAGCAGGAAAATGGAGCAGCAAAAAGGTTGTAAAAGTAAGTAAATAATGTATAATCTAGAAAGATGGTCAGATTTATCTGGCTCTCTTTTAAAGTAAAATTTGCAACGAATAGCCGTCGATTAAAGAGAGGGCAAATATCATATTATTAAGGGAAAAAGCAAATTAGATTATAATTACATAAAAATTAGAACAGCGTAAATAACATAATATTAGGAGAGAAAGCATGTCAGGATATTTAATAAAAGATACAACAAGAGAAGAAAGAAAAAAGATAGTTGAGGAGTCGCTTGGAAACATAGAGGCTAACTGTGACGGATGTATGGCCGGACTTGCTGAAATGTATAATGATTACATTGATGGAAAGAGAGAAATAAGAGATATCAATATGGAATTTAATGCAAGATATGTTAAAGGCGATATGGAAAAAGATAATGGAAGAAGTTGCCCAATGTAGATGGGCAAACTACTCCGTTATTTAAAATAATTATTACAATATTTACAATTTTTTCTGAAGTAAAAACAAGCGGTTCATACCATCCTGCCACGGATAAGGAAATTCAAGATAGCGAATAATCTCATAATGTTTTTCAAAACTTTGCTTCCATGAAGCAGTATCCAACTCACGATATCTAAGAACGCCATTCTCCTCGAAAAGATTATCATTTATCTGAGTGAATCCCCATGCCTTCATATCAGATTTCTCATAATATGGATTGAGTTTAACAAACATGAGCCCTTTTGGAGCGAGTAAATCAGTAAGTCTTTTGAAAGTTTTCAAAGCAACATCCTTAGGCATAACATCTAAAACGTTAGACAAAATAATACCATCAAAACTATTACTATTATAATTATCAAAAAAAGAAATATCGCCAACTTTAAAATCAAGATTATTATATTTGTTTACGGAAGCAAATTTTTTAGCAAATTCAATTCCTGTTTCAGATAAATCCACTCCTAGTCCTGAATCTGTATTTCCAAATTCATAGCACTGAAAAAGAATATCTCCTGTTCCACAACCAAAATCTAATATGTTTTTGCATTTGCTTGCAAATATATCAAGGCAAATATCAAACATAGGCTCAACAGATAATGATTTTCCCTTTAAATCTACAATTTTACAATTAGAATAAACATCATTCCACATGTTTATTGAACGGTCGTAATCACGCTTGATAAAGTCTCCATTATTAGCGGTATTGTCAGAAGAATCGGATAATTTGTTGATATTTTTTTGAAATTTTGATTCCATTTTAATTCACCCCACTTCTAAGAAAAAAATTGATTGATAATAGAATAATTATAACTTATTAAAATATATTTTGTTATATTTATTTTTACAAGTATACAATTTTATCTTTATTTTTGATATAGTGAATAGTGAGATTGTAGAGGAACTAATGATGAAAATGGGGAGAGGAAAAAAATTATGACATTACAGGAATTTATTACCAAATTCAATGTAAAATTAAATAAACAACAGTTAGAAGCAGTGCAGAGCGTTGAAAAACCTACACTGCTTTTAGCTGTGCCGGGAAGCGGAAAAACCACGGTTTTGGTTACCAGATTAGGATATATGATTTACTGCTTAGGAATTCGTCCGGAAGAAATCCTAACAGTTACATATACTGTGGCTGCAACAAATGATATGCGAAAAAGATTTGCATCTATATTTGGAGACGAACTTGCTGCAAGACTTGAGTTTAGAACCATAAACGGAATATGTGCAAAAATAATAGGATATTGTGAAATATGTGTTGGGAAAAAAGCATTTGATTTGTTGACTGATGAGGGATATAAAACAAAGCTTTTGTCTGCAATTTACACAGAACTCGTTCATCAATATCCGACAGAGAGCGATTTGAAAAACATAAGCACATTAATTACGTATATAAAAAATATGCAACTTTCAAAAGAAGAGATAGATAAAGCTGGTAACGAACAGGACATACCACTTTTAAAAATTTATAGCGCATATTGTGATGAAATGAAAAAGCAATCACTTATGGATTATGATGACCAAATGGTGTATGCACTGACTATGCTAAAAGTATCGCCACAGATTTTAGAATATTTTCAGGAAATGTATAAATATATTTGCGTAGATGAGGCACAGGATACCTCTAAAATTCAGCATCAGATTATCGCCTTACTTGCAAGTAAATATAAAAAAGTATTTATGGTAGGAGACGAAGACCAAAGTATTTATGGGTTTAGGGCAGCCTACCCTGAGGCACTTCTTTCATTTGAAAAAAATTATAAGGACGCAAATGTATTGTTAATGGAAGAAAATTTCAGGTCAAATGCAAAAATAGTTGATGCTGCGGATAAATTTATACAGAAAAATAAATTCAGGCATGAAAAACATATGAAAGCATTTAGAGAATCAGGGACTGAAATACAGAAAATTCATTTGAAAAACCGACGTGCACAATATAGTTATCTGGCAAAAGTAGCTGAGAATACAGATGTAGAGACAGCGGTGCTTTACAGGGATAATGAGAGCATTATTCCGGTGGTTGATTTGTTAGAAAGAAAAGGAATTGCATATAGAATTAAAAATGCTGACCTGACTTTTTTCTCGCATAGGGTTGTGATGGACATAAAAAATATTATCAGATTTGCAATGGAGCCAACGAATACAGAAATTTTTATGCAAATGTTTTACAAGATAAATACTTATATGAGTAAAGCCGTGGCAACACAAGTATGTAAAATAAGTCAGGAAAGAGGAATTACAATTTTGGATGCAGCCATTGATTATGGAGATGTTCCCGCGGGTACACGTAAAAGTGTAAAATCGATGCAGACACATTTGAAAAGAATGCTTGAAGAAAGTGGTGGCAAGGCAATTTATAGAATTATACATTCTATGGGATATAAGGAATATTTAGACAGGTCAAATATAAAGGATAGCAAATTAAGTATAATTCAGGCAATCGCATATAATGAGCCGTCTGCATTAGCTTTAATAAACAGATTAGATGAACTTGCGATGCTTATAAAAGAAAAGCCTTACGATAATGGATGCAAATTTATTTTATCAACAATTCATTCAAGCAAAGGTTTAGAGTATGACAAAGTATACATAATGGATGCAGTTGATGGAATTTTTCCTGAAAATGTTATAGCAAATTATGAAACATGCAAAGCAAAAGGCGAAGAGGCAAAAGAGTATGAAGAAGAAAGAAGACTTTATTACGTAGGTGTAACCAGGGCAAAAAATGAACTTTGCATATTTGAATTTGACGACGGTTCTACATTTACAAATGAGTTGCTTGGAATCGAAAATAAAAATAGTGCAAATTCTAGTGATATATATGGAATACCAGGTAGATTGTCAACCCGAAGTATGTCAAAATCATCGTCTTATAAAAATAGCATAGATTTAACTAAACCAACTTCTTATCAGAAAACGGAAACGAAACGCAAAAAAATTACGGAGTCTGAATATGCCGATAAAATAGAAGAAATTTATTTGACAGGAACAGTTATGCATAAGAAGTATGGTTTAGGTAAAGTACTTAAAATATCCGGTGATTTGCTTGAAATCGAGTTCGATGGAAGAGTAACAAAATGCAAATTAAAGTTTATGATGGAACATTCGCTGATTGAGTAAATTACGCAGGTTGTCTTGTGGAAAAGAAAATAATTGTATATAATTGTGAGAGTGCTTGGCACGGAACCATCCGTAGGCATCAAAGTCGGGGAAGTTTGCCACGACAACATATAATGATGTCGGCACAATTTAGTTAAAATAAACATTTGGAGAATAAAATGGACGAAAATTTGAAAAAAGAGATAGAAAATCGAAGAACATTTGCAATTATTTCTCATCCTGATGCAGGTAAGACTACATTAACAGAAAAATTCCTGTTATACGGAGGAGCAATAAATACAGCTGGTTCAGTAAAGGGAAAGGCAAATTCAAAGTATGCAGTTTCTGACTGGATGGGCATTGAAAAGGAAAGAGGTATTTCAGTTACTTCTTCAGCCTTGCAGTTTAATTACGAAGGATATTGTATCAATATTTTGGATACTCCGGGACATCAGGATTTCTCGGAAGACACATACAGAACTTTAATGGCAGCAGACTCAGCAGTAATGGTAATTGACGCTTCAAAGGGTGTTGAAGCACAGACAATTAAGCTTTTCAAAGTTTGTGTAATGAGACATATTCCAATTTTCACGTTTATCAATAAGATGGATTTGGAAGCAAGAGACCCATATGAACTTTTAGAAGAAATTGAAAATGTTTTAGGAATAAAGACTTGTCCCATAAACTGGCCAATCGGTTCAGGTAAGAGATTTAAAGGCGTTTATGACAGAGATACAAAGAAAATATCAATGTTTCAGGCAGTATCTGTCGGTGGTGCAAAAAGTGCAGCAGAAACAACTTATGATTTAGAAGACGAAGCGTTCAAAGGTGAAGTTGGGGATGAATTATATGACCAGCTTATGGATGATGTAGAATTGTTAGACGGAGCAAGTGAACCATTTGATCAGGATTTGGTTGATAAAGGTGAATTATCTCCGGTATTCTTCGGTTCAGCTTTAACTACATTTGGTATAGAAACATTTTTGGAGCATTTCTTAAAAATGACAGAATCACCACTTCCAAGAATGTCAGATATAGGATTAATAGATCCTATAACAGAACCATTTTCAGGATTTGTATTTAAAATTCAGGCAAATATGAATAAGGCGCATCATGATAGAATTGCATTTATGAGAGTATGTTCAGGCAAATTTGATGCCACAAAAGATGTGTTCCATGTACAAAGTGGAAAGAAAATGAAATTATCAAGACCACAGCAGATTATGGCACAGGATAGAAAAGTAATTGATGAGGCTTATGCAGGAGATGTAATCGGTGTATTTGATCCCGGAATTTTCTCTATTGGCGATACAATTTGCACTCCGGGCAAAAAGTTCACTTACGAAGGAATACCTACATTTGCACCAGAACATTTCTGCCGACTTGTAGCACTTGATTCTATGAAGCGTAAGCAATTTATGAAAGGTGTAACACAGATTGCTCAGGAAGGTGCGATACAGATTTTCCAGGACTACAATCTTGAAATGTCTGAAATTATCGTGGGCGTTGTAGGAACACTTCAGTTTGATGTGTTAAAATACAGAATGGAAAATGAATACAGCTGTGATGTAAGACTTGAGCCATTACCTTACGGTCACATCAGATGGGTTAAAGATCCTGCAACAGATTTGAACAGCATAAAATGCCCAAGTGATACTAAGAAAGTTAAGGACATGAAAGGAAATCCTTTGATTTTATTTACAAATGAATGGTCAATAAGACTTTTATTAGAAAGAAACGAAGGAATCGAGCTTACAGAATTTAAGAAGAATTAGCATAAAATATGCGCTAAAGAGTGTTAGTTAATATATTTGATGCAGCACATATAATGCGAATACGGGATTTGAACCCGCGCAAGGAAGTGTTGTTAATATATTTGATGTAGCACATATTTATAGATTTTTACGATGCATGGGGTAATCCCTAGTTTATTAGATATAAAACGGATGAAATCTCAAAATGAGTTTTCATCCGTATTTTTTTTGAAGTAATGAAAGCGTTGTGATTATGCATTTTATTTAAAATTGATAATGCTTCTGATAATTTGAGGATATAAAAGAGTTGTAATTATGTATTTTATTTAGAATTTGTAATTTTTTAATAATTTTCGAGGTTATAAAATTATTAAAAATTGACTTTTCTAGTTATGTAAACTAAATTACGGATTAATATAGTCTTTTTGTTATATTCCGTAAAATTTATTAATTTTTATGTAAAAGAAATTATTGATTACGGATGATATGAAAAAAGAAAAAAATCATCTGTAAATATTGATTCCTAAACTAAAAAAATAGACTATTTGTAATTATTTTTTACGGATTATTTTACAATTTTAACTATAATCCGTAACATTCTTAATTCTACAAAAATTACAATGAAATATGAAAAAATTTTTACGGATCATTTTGTGGTTTTAACTATAATCCGTAACATTCTTAATTCTACAAAAATTACAATGAAATATGAAAAAATTTTTACGGATAAAACTTAATAATTTAAATTTAGTTCGTAAATGTTAGTAAAGGCAATTTGTATAGCACAAGAATGAATATTTTCCTCAATAAACCTTTAAATAAACCTCCCCAATAAACCCAAATAAATCTGAATAAACCTTTAAATAAACCTCCCCAATAAACCCAAATAAACCCGAATAAACCATCGAATATCCCCACAAAAAAATAAATGTGATATTATTCTTTCCTGAATTGTTATATTATTAGAAAGATCTTTCAAAGCAACAAGGAGGAAAGCAGTGGAAACGCAAAAGTACAAAGAATTTGTATCGGAATATGCAAATATGGTATTTAAAATTGCTTATAATTATTGCCGAAACAAATATGATGCCGAAGACATAGTCCAGAATACATTTTTAAAACTTTTACAATATAAAGGCGAATTTGCTGATGGTGAACATGCAAAAAGATGGCTTATAAGAGTGACTGTAAATGAATCAAAAAACATGTGTACATCATTTTGGCACAAAAGAATAGTTTCGCTGGAAGAATCCAAATCAGATGCCGAATTTTCTTTTGAAAATGATGAAGAATCAGAAATATATGATGCAGTAATGAAGCTTGGCGAAAAATACAGAATAGTAGTTCATTTGTATTATTACGAAGAATATTCAGTAAAAGAAATCGCAGAAATATTAAATATAAAAGAGACTACAATTCAAACAAGACTTATGAGAGCTAGAGCAAAAATTAAAAGTATGGTCAAAGGAGATTGGTTAGATGAATAAATATAAAGGAATGTTTGACAAAATAAATATTTCAGACGAGTGTTTAAGAAAGGTGGAACATATGGAAAAGAATAATCACAAAATAAAGAAATTCAGAATACGTTATGTGGCGGTTGCAGCAGTTATGCTTGCTATATTCGCAATGACAGATGTTGTGTCTTATGCGGCAACCGGAAATGGAATAACAAAGCATGTCCATGTATTTTTGGAAAACAATAGCGATAAAAAAGAACTTAAAGAAAATGGCAAAGGAAAATACATTTACGAGGGCGAAGACAAGAAGTATGAGCTCGAAATGAATGAAGACGAAATGGAAAAAGAGGGCATAAATGCTGAGGTAAATGTTGATGAAAGTAGCGGAGAGGTAAATATAGAACTAAAGGCAAATTAATCAAAAAAATAAATTTAAAAATAAATATATGTCGACAAACAAAAACAAACAAAAGAAGTCCACAGGAGAATTAAAATTATGAAATTCTCTTGTGGGCTGTTTTTATGCTTAAAAATAAGTGAAAACAGAACAGAGTTTCGAAAAAATAGCAAAATCGAGTCCTGAAAAAGGGACAGTGAATATGAGAAAATGGATTCATAAAAGGAAAAAAAATAGCAGCTATAAAGGAGGAAAAATTGATGGCAGATAAGATTTATTTTACAATTACAGGAACAGGATTTTTTGAAGGTGACGAATTTTTTGAAAAGGATATGGAAGTGTTTCTTGAGAAAGAACCGGACAACAAATATGACCACGAAGCAATTCTTGTAAAAATGCCGGGAATTGGAAAAGTTGGGCATGTGGCAAATAGTTGTAGTACAGTCATTGGCGAGTCATATAGCGCCGGACGTATTTATGACAAAATTGGCGACACAGCAGTTGGAAAAGTGCTTTACAAAATGCCAAGAGGAATTTTGTGTGAATTAGTAAAACCGGTGGATGAAATTAAATTTTAAAGAAGTTATTGGAATTAGAATTATGGTGTAGCTGAAATGGAAAATGATAGTACAAGTTGAGAGATTGAAAAATAAGGAAGGCAAATATAACAATGCAAAAGTTGTATAAAATAGCCACTTATAATATAATTAATAAATATTTACAATGTGATAAAAATGAATAAATAATTATTTGATTTACTAAAAATATAGGAGGACTAAAATGGCAGAAGGAAAAGATTTGTTGCAGGTTTTGTGGAGCGGAGCAGATGTATTAAGAGGTAAGATGGATGCAAATGAATACAAAACTTATTTATTAGGATTGGTATTTTATAAGTATTTATCAGATTCATATTTATCAAAAGTATATGATTTATTAAACGATGAAACACCAGATGATTTAGAAGAAGCGCAGGAAGTTTATGAGGATGTAATGAATAGTGAAGATGCCGAAGAACTATTGGCAGAATTGAAAGAATCATTACGTTATACATTGGACCCTGATATGACATATGTAAGCATATTGAAAGATGCTAAAAACAATTCTTTCAACAGAGAAAAATTACAGTCAGCATTTAATAGAATTCAGGAATCAGACGAATTATTTAATGGATTATTTGCAGATGTTGATTTGTATTCAAACAGGCTTGGAACCGGAGACCAAAAACAGAGTGCAACAATAGCAGAAGTGATAAAAGTGTTAGATGGTGCAGATTTAATACATACAGAAGGCGATGTGCTAGGAAATGCATATGAATACTTAATAGGACAGTTTGCTTCTGAAACAGGAAAAAAGGCAGGGGAATTCTATACTCCACATGGTCCGGCACAGATACTATGTCGAATTGCAATGACAGGACAGGAAGATAAAAAAGGATTACAGGTATATGACCCTTGTATGGGTTCAGGATCATTAATGCTGAGCTGCAAAAATTATGCAAAAGAACCGGATTATATAAAATACTATGGACAGGAACTTATGCCATCAACTTATAATTTGGCAAGAATGAATATGTTTTTGCATGGAGTTTTGCCGGAAAATCAGCACTTAAGAAATGCTGATACATTAGATGCAGACTGGCCAACTGATGAAGAAACAGAATTTGATGTAGTTACAATGAATCCACCATATTCTGCAAAATGGTCTGCAGCAGAAGGATTTAAACAAGATGAAAGATTTATGGATTATGGTGGAAAGCTTGCACCAAAATCAAAAGCAGATTATGCATTCTTATTACACGGATTTTATCATTTAAAACAGACAGGAACAATGGCGATTGTTTTACCACATGGAGTTTTATTTAGAGGAGCAGCAGAAGGAACAATAAGAGAAACACTTTTGAAAAATGGTTCTATATATGCGGTAATTGGCTTGCCATCAAATATGTTTTATAATACTTCAATTCCAACATGTATTGTAGTATTGAAAAAGCATCGTGATGGACGAGATGTGTTGTTTATAGATGCATCAAATTTGTATGAAAAAGAGAAAAAGCAGAATGTTATGGAAGAAGAACATATTGATCGTGTTCTTGAATTATATAATAACAGAGAAAGTGTAGAGAAAGAAGCATACCTTGCATCTTATGAAGACATTGTGAAAAATGATTACAACTTGAATATACCACGATATGTAGATACTTCAGAAGAAGAACCAGAGATTGATTTAAAAGCACTTACGCTGAGAATGAGAGAGACAGATAAAGAAATAAAAGAGGGTAATAATATGCTGTTAAGTATGTTAAAAGACCTAAATTTTGATAGCGATGAAACTAGAGAATCAGTAGAAGAATTCATAAAAGTCTTAGAGGAGGTGTAAAATATGGCAGATATACCAAAAATAAGATTTAAAGGATTTACTGAACCTTGGGAACAGCGTAAGTTGGGAGAACTGGCTGAGATAGTTGGTGGAGGAACCCCAAGTACCAGTGTGAATTCATATTGGGATGGAGATATTGATTGGTATGCTCCAGCAGAAATCGGTGAACAGATTTATTTGGAATCCAGCCAGCTTAAAATAACAGAGGAAGGTTTAAATAAGAGTTCTGCTAAGATTCTTCCCATAGGAACAGTTCTCTTTACATCACGTGCAGGTATTGGAAAAACCGCTATTTTACAGAAAGAAGGCTGTACAAATCAAGGCTTTCAGTCCATCGTTCCAAATAAAGAAAAATTAGATTCGTACTTTATTTTTACAAGGTCTGAAGAACTTAAGAGATATGGTGAAACAGTTGGTGCTGGATCAACATTTGTTGAGGTATCTGGAAAGCAGATGGCGAATATGGAATTGATGATGCCAAAGACGATGCCAGAACAACAGCAAATTGGCGAATTTTTTGCAAACCTCGACCACCTTATCACCCTTCATCAACGTAAGTGTGATGACACAAAAGAATTAAAAAAATATATGCTTCAAAAAATGTTTCCGAAAAATGGAGAAAAATTTCCAGAAATCCGTTTTAAAGGATTCACTGAAGCTTGGGAACAGCGTAAGTTGGGGGAGGTCCTAAAAGAAAGAACAGAAAGAGCAAAAGGTGATGAAGAATTATTGTCGGTGACAATTGCAAACGGTGTTATTCGGCAAATAGATTCTGAGAAAAGAAATACTGCTTCTGAAGATAGAAGTAATTATAAAATTGTCAAAAAAGGTGATGTACCTTATAACTCAATGAGAATGTGGCAAGGAGCTGTTGGGAACTCTAAATATAACGGAATTGTAAGCCCAGCTTATACAATTCTTACTCCAACACCTGAGGCAAATGGAAAATTTTTTATGGAATTATTCAAGAAAAAATCAACGTTGCAGATATTCCAAAGATGGTCGCAAGGTTTAACATCTGATACGTGGAACTTGAAATATCCGATATTATCATCTATACAATTTGCTATTCCATCGGTAGAAGAGCAAGAAAAAATTGCAGAGTATTTTTCATCTCTCGACCACCTCATCACCCTTCATCAACGTAAGTGTGATACACTAAAAGAGTTAAAAAAATATATGCTACAAAATATGTTTCCAAAGAAAGGATAAGGGATTATGGCAGAATTAGAAGCAATAATTGAGAGAAGACTAATAGACCAACTATGTAGTGGTGAATCACAATGGACGTATAGACCGGATATCAGAAATGAAGAGCAATTATGGAAGAACTTTAAGTATATTTTAGAGCAGAACAATAAAGCAAAACTAAATGATACACCATTAAGTGAAAGTGAGTTTGCAAAGGTAAAGAATGATTTATCACATGCTTCATTTTATGATGTAGGGAAATGGCTAGTTGGCGAAAATGGAAAAGTTTATGTCCATGTACAAAGAGGCAATGAAACATTACATTTAGTCGTTATGAATAATGAGCACATTGCAGGCGGGACAAGTGTATATGAAGTTATAAATCAATATCAGGCGTTCAAAACAGAAGAAAATGACGAAAGGGACAGAAGATTTGACGTCACATTGCTTATTAATGGAATTCCTATGATTCATATTGAACTGAAAAATAAAGAACATTCATATATGGACGGATATAGGCAAATAAAGAAATATATAGCAGAAGGTAAATTTAGAGGCCTCTTTTCAAATATTCAAATGTTTGTTGTAAGTAATGCGGTAGATACAAAATATTTTTCGGCAGCAAGAGATACGGAATTAAATAAAAAATTTATTACAGGATGGATAGATGAAAAGAACTATCCTGTATGTGATTATATGGATTTTGCAAAGGCAGTATTAAAAATACCGGAAGCGCATGAAATGGTTACAAAATATACAGTTTTGGATAATGACAAAAAGAAATTGTTAATTCTGAGACCATATCAGATTCATGCAATTAAGGCAATGCGAAATGCATCAAAACAAGGAAAATCAGGATTTATTTGGCATACAACAGGTTCAGGAAAGACAATGACATCATATAAGGCTACAAGAAACCTGCTAATGGATATACCATCTATAGAAAAAACAGTTTTTTTGATTGATAGAAAAGATTTAGATATGCAGACAAAGATGGCATTTCAGTCTTATGCAGATAACGATACAATTGATGTAGATGATACAGATTATGTCGATACTTTAATTAAAAGAATGACTGATGGTAATAGGCAAATGATTGTTACAACAAGACAAAAAATGCAGACAATGATTAGCAATCGTTTGAAAGAAGGAACGAAAGAATTTCGGATTATAAAAAATTTAAGAGTTGCTTTTGTAGTAGATGAATGTCATAGAGCAGTAACTCCTGAAACAAAAAGAAAATTGGAACAGTTCTTTAATAATTCTTTGTGGTATGGATTTACCGGAACACCTATTTTTGAGCAGAATAAATATGAACAAAAGGGAGACTTACCACAAACTACAGAACAGCTGTATGGAAAGTGTTTGCATAGTTATACGATAAAGGAAGCTATCCATGATGAGGCAGTCTTAGGCTTTATGGTAGAAAATCTTGGACCAAAGAATAAGGATGTAGATGAATCTGCCTATTTATCCGAAAAGCATATGAGAAATGTTTTAGACGTTATATTGAATCAATCTGCCACAAAATTGGGAATGCAGAATGGTAAAGGAAGAACATATGAGGGAATATTAACAGTTAAATCCATTTCAATTGCACAAAAATATTATGAATTGTTAAAGAGAATAAAAAATGGACAAGATGAGTTAAAGATAAGTGAAGATATTCAGAAAGCGTTACCGGATTTTCCTAAGTTTGCAATTACATACTCAATTTCAGAAAATGAAGAAGCATCTACTGTTAATCAGGATAAGATGAAAGAATCTTTAGAAGATTACAATGAAATGTTTGGAACAAATTACAAGCTTGAAGCGATAAATGCCTACAATAGTAACTTAAATGACAGATTAGCAAGAAAGGAAAAGAAATATCTTGAAAGAAGTCAGCAACTTGATTTGGTAATTGTTGTTGATAGATTGTTGACGGGATTTGATGCACCTTGTTTATCTACATTGTTTATGGATAGACCACCAATGACTCCACAGAATATAATTCAGGCGTTTTCACGAACTAATCGATTGTTTGATAGTAATAAGCAGTATGGACAGATTGTAACATTCCAATCGCCTAAAGAGTTTAAAGATGCTATAAACAATGCATTGACATTATATTCTAGAGGTGGTGATGGAAGACCAGTAGCTGAGGATTGGGAAACTGTACTTGATAATTTCAACATATCTGTTAAGGCTATTCATGCTTTAGCAGAAACACCCGAAGAGATATCAGCATTGTCAAGACAACAAAAGAAATCGTTTGTTCATCTGTTTAGAGCATTAGACCATGATTTTGCACATCTTAAGGCGTTTTCAAATTACAATGAAGATATATTGAAAGAGTTAGAATTTTCACAGGAAGAATATGAAAACTATGCAGCAATGTATAACAATGTAATGGAGGAACTTAAGAAACCTTCAGATGACCCGGATGGAGATGGACCTGAATTAGATGAATATGATTTAATGGCTTATAGTAAGTTGCGTATAGATTTTGAATATATTATTGAATTGCTTCAAGGAGTTGTTGAGTCTTTAGACCAGACAAAAGATGATTTTAAAGAATCTGATTTTGAATATAATATTAATGTATTAAGAGGTATTATCGATGATTATTATAAGGTTAATCCACAAATAAGTGAGCTACTAAAGATAATTATTGAAGATATCGAAAATGATAAGGAAAAGTATATAGGTCAGGACATATCCGTTATATTTAATCAGATGAAGTATAAAATTATCGATGATGCTATAAGGGAATTTGCTCAAAAATGGTATTTAGAAGATGAGGATGTTAAGTTTGAAGCATATAATTATAGAGATGGAATGCTTGCAAACGAAAACGTCCTAAAAGAAAAAACGGATTATAAAACTTATAAAGAAAAATCAGAAGAACCTATGCCAAAATACAAGTTTAGAAAAACTATGGTAGAAGAGTTTAAAAATGATTTAATGGAAGAAATAAGCCCATTGATTAATGAATAATATAATTATCAAGAAAGTAAAAGCTTGGAATTTTTTGAGTTTCCAAGCTTTTATTTATTAAAATCGGCGTGCATATTTTATTTAAGAAAGGTTAGATAATGACCTCATAATAATATCAATATCCTTACTTTCAAGTTCCTGTATAATATGGAGATATGTTTTTTGAGTTGTAGTCATACTAGCGTGTCCCAATCTCCTTGCAACACTGGCAATTGAAACTCCGGCAAATAGCAAAAGTGATGCATGCGTATGTCGTAATCCGTGAATTGAAATTACTGGAATACCGGTACTAATACAATGTCTTGCTAAAATATCATTTAGCGTAGAGTTGTATACTTTATCTTTAACGAAAATTGGTTCGTTTTCAGGTAAATCTTTTATAAGTGAAGAAAACTGCATTACTGTCTGCCAATCAAGTTGGATTTTTCTCATAGAAGAAAGATTTTTTGTAGGAAGAAAACCACCGTTACCTTTGTAATTCCATGTCTTAGAAACAGTTAACATTTGATGAGACAAGTCAAAATCTTTAGGTGTTAATGCTAATGCTTCTGAAAATCTCATTCCTGTTTTAGCTACTAAAAGTATAAACCAATCCCAATTTATATTCTCTGATAAATCTAAAGACTCAATTAACTTATGTAGTTCAAATTGGTTAAGATACTTTTGCTTTTTTGCTCTAGGTTCTTTGCCTTTAATGATAGCTTTCCTTGTAGGGTCGCGGGAAATTAAACCCTCATCAACAGCATCTAATATTGCACATTTAATATGATGATGAAAATCCATAGTTGTTTGTCGTTCATGGTTTTGTGCATAATCGTTTAGAAGTTGCTGATAAGATATTCTGTCAATATCCCCAACAGTAAGAGTCGGAATTAATTTTACTAACCATTGATGTGCCATCTTATATTTGTTCATTGTTATAGGTCTTATAGCACCTTCCTTGTAAACAGTAATCCATTTTTTGTAGTAATCACAGAATAAAGTGTCACTACTGACTGTCGTTGTGTTCATTTGTAAGTCCTCCTTTTCATTAGTCTATAATGCACGCCGATGAAGGGTGATAAGGTTGTCGAGGTTTTGAAAAAACGCTCCAATTTTTACCTGTTCGTTTATTTTAGGAACAGGTAATTCCTGCTTATATAATTCTTCCCAAACTATATTTTTTCTGCAAATACTTGCACCTTCAGTCGATGCCTTTAAGAAGAAATCTTTTGTCTTGTCTTGTTTAACCCATGCTTGCATAAATAATGGATCACAGTTTATCAATTCATAAACCTTGTAAGCAGGCGATATTATGCCATGTTCGAAGCGTAAATTGACATTACAATTTCCTAAATGTAAATTCTGTGCTGATAAAATTAAATCATTCTTTTTTACTTTCAAATAGCCAATATTAGATGAACCTCTAAAGTGACTAAATAACTCCGAGTTAAGAAACATTCCATCAATGGCACAAGAAAGTAATGTATCTTCATCTTCTACACTGGTCTTTTCTCTGGTCTCATTCAATAAATCTCCCAACTTACGCTGTTCCCAAGTATTACATATAAAAAATAGAATATAATGATGTAATTTAATAAAAATCAAAATGTGAAAGAAGCTATTTTATAGTTCGATAAAGTAAAAAATAACGGAATCGAGTCCTGAAAAAGGGACAGTGAATATGAGAAAATGGAAGCATAAAAGGAAAAAGAAAAAAATTGCAGCTATAAAGGAGGCAAATTATGGGATTTTGGAACGGAAAAGTAGATGGACCTTTAGACAAAATGTTTGACTTTGACAGAGATGGCAAATTAAATGCTTGGGAAAGAGCAATGGAACTAGGGTTATTAATGGATGATGAAGATGACTACCAGGATGAGGATGATGATAGTGACTTTGATGATGACGAGTTTGACGACGATGATGAAAGGGAAGAGCTGATGGAAGAAGATTGGGATTCGGATTACGATGAAAGTGATGAGTGGTAAAAACGATTATAAAATTAAATTGACATAACGTTATATATATAATAAGATTGAGTTAACAATTTCTACTTCAGTAGATTAAGATAATTTGGTCTGATGCATTATATAACGCTAAATAGGCGTTATATTTTTAAAAAATAATTAAAAAAATTGACATTATCTTATAAAAGAGGAGGAGCGAAAATGAACAAAAATAAAACAATATTTAGCGAAACAATAGGACAAACGTATGTATCAAAAACATTAAAAAATACAATAATTCCAATTGGAGCAACACAATTAAATATCGAAAGAAATGGATTAATTACAGAAGATAAAATAAGAAGTGAAAAGCGACAAGAGTTGAAGAAAATAATGGATGATTATTACAGATACTTTATTAATAATACATTATCAGGAAATTTAGCCAAAACTATAGAATGGGGAGAATTATTTCGTGCAATAGATAATAATTATATTAATAATTCAGATAAAACAAAAAATGAATTAAAAAACATTCAAAAGAAAAAAAGAACGGAATTAAATAAACTCTTTAAATCTAATGATGATTATAAAAAGATGTTTAATGCAAAATTATTATCTGATATTTTACCTGAATTTATAAATAAACAAAAAATAAGTAATACCGAAAAAGAAGAAAGATTAAACACAGTAAACTTATTTAATAAATTTACTTCATCCTTTACAGATTTTTTCATAAATCGAGAGAACATTTTTGCAGATGATAAGTCTACTTCAATTTGCTACAGAATTGTAAATGAAAATGCATGGATTTTTTATCAAAATTATCTAATTTATAACAAGATAAAAGAAGATGCGGAAAAAGAAATTATAACAATAGAAAATAATAATGTAGATGGCTTAGATGGATTTACATTAAATAGTATTTTTAATTTTGATTTCTATGGTATGTTAATGAATCAAAAAGGAATAAGATTCTACAATGATATATGTGGAATTGTGAATGCACATATGAATTTATATTGCCAAAAATATAAAAAAAAGGCTGCAAAATATAGACTCAAAAGAATGCATAAACAGATATTGAGTATTGATGAGTCAACATTCGAAGTACCTAAAATGTTAGAAAGTGATAAAGAAGTTTATGACTTGGTCAATGGTTTTTTATACAAATTAAACGAAAAAAAGGTTTTAGATAGAATAAGGAAAATCAGTGAAGATGTAACAAGCTATGATTTAAATAAAATATATGTATGTGAAAAAAATTATGAAAATTTATCTTTGTTTATGTGTAGAAATTGGAGCGTACTTAGAGATTCTATAAAAGCATTTTATCAGGAGAATACAACAGGAAGTAATGCAGGAAAAGAAAAAAAGATAGAGAAATTAATGAAAGAAGATAAATATAGAAGTTTACAGAATATAAATGAATTAATTAATAAATATAACAGTAATTCTATAGAAAGAAAGGCAGAAGAATATATTGTTAATATAAATGAAAAATTAGAAAATAAAGAACTTGTTCAATTAACAAATAAAGAAGATATAAGTTTGATAGAAGATGAAGAAAGCGGAGAAGAATTAAAGCGTGTTTTAGATTTAATAATGAGTATAAACCATTGGATAAAAATGTTTATTATTGATGAAGAAGTAGATAAAGATATGGCGTTTTATACTGAAATAGAAGATATATATTATGAGTTAGAACCGCTTAAATCTATATATGACAAAGTACGAAATTATATAACTCAAAAGCCTTATAGCAAAGAAAAAATAAAACTCAATTTTGGAATCCCTACATTAGCAAAGGGATGGTCAAAAACTAAGGAGTATGATAATAATGCTATTATTTTAATTCGTGAAAATAAGTATTATATAGGAATATTCAATGCAAAAAATAAGCCAGACAAAACAGTTATTGAAGGACACAAGAAAAAAAACGACAGCGATTATAAAAAAATGGTGTATATGTTTTTAACGAAACCACGTTTAATGCTTCCAAAGGTATTTCTTTCTAAAAAGGGAATTGCGACGTATAAAACTTCTGAATATATACTAGATGGATATAGAAAGGGAAAGCATAATAAATCTAGTAAGAATTTTGATGTAAATTATTGTAGAGATTTAATTGATTATTTTAAGGATTGTATTAATAAAAGAGATGAATGGAAAGGATATAAATTTAAGTTTTCAGAAACATCCACATACGAAGATATAAATGATTTTTATAAAGAGATTGAAAAGCAGGCATATACAATTCAGTGGACCTATATAGATGAAAAAGATATAGATGAGATGAATGAAAAGGGACAATTATATTTATTCCAAATATATAATAAGGATTTTTCAGAGAAAAGCACTGGAACTAAAAATCTTCATACTATGTATTTTGAAAATTTGTTTAGCGAAGAAAACTTAAAAAATATTGTACTTAAATTGGATGGAAATGCCGAAGTATTTTTCAGAAAATCAAGCATTAAGCAACCTATTATTCATAAAAAAGGAAGTATTTTAGTAAATAAAGGTTACAATGAACAAAAAGAAAATGAAGAAAGAAAGACTATACCTGATGAAGTATACACAGAACTTTATAAGTATTTCAATAAAATTGGAAAAGTAAAATTATCAAATGAAGCAAAGAAATTAATAGATGAAGATAAAGTTGAATACTTTACATCTGATTACGATATTGTAAAAGATTATCGATATACTGTAGATAAATATTTTCTCCATTTACCTATAAAGATAAATTGTAATGCAGAAAATTATTCACCTGTAAATGATATTGCATTGAAGAATATTGCTGAAAATAATGATATGCATATTATTGGTATAGACAGAGGAGAAAGAAATCT
Organism: Eubacteriaceae bacterium; assembly: GCA_902363805.1. Taxonomy (GTDB): domain Bacteria; phylum Bacillota; class Clostridia; order Lachnospirales; family Lachnospiraceae; genus Eubacterium_U; species Eubacterium_U album. The sequence goes on from CABJBF010000001.1 coordinate 213,532, forward strand.
TATTTATGTTTCAGTAATTGATTTACATGGAAATATTATAGAGCAGAAGAATTTCAACATAATTAATGGAGTGAACTATAAGGAAAAATTAAAACAAAGAGAAAGTGAACGTGACAGTGCCAGAAAGAATTGGAAACAAATTGGAAAAATCAAAGATATAAAAGAAGGATATTTGTCTTTGGTTATTCATGAAATAACAAGCTTAGTATTAAAATATAATGCGATAATTGCTATGGAAGATTTAAATATGGGATTTAAGAGGGGGAGATTTAAAGTTGAACGTCAAGTATACCAGAAATTTGAAAATATGTTGATAAGTAAATTAAATTATTTAGTTGATAAAAATAAAGCAGTAAACGAAGAAGGAGGAGTATTAAAAGGATATCAAATGACATATATCCCTAAAAGTTTGAAAGAATTAGGAAGACAATGTGGATATATTTTTTATGTTCCGGCAGCATATACCTCAAAAATTGATCCAACTACAGGTTTTGTATCCGTTTTCAATTATAAAGAAATGGATGATGAAAAATTTGTGACAAGTTTTGATTCAATCAAATATGATAAGAACAGACAAAAGTTTGCTTTAAAATTTGATTATACAAATTTCATAACGCACAATGTTAAATTAGCAAAAAATGAATGGACAATTTATTCTAATGGAACAAGAAAAATAAGAAAGTATAGGAATGACAAATGGAATTCACCGGACAATGTTAATTTAACGAATGAAATAATTAAATTAATGGAGCAGTATAACATTCAATATGATAATGAACAAGATATATTAGAACAGGTGGAGACATTAGAAACTAAAAATAAAAATAATTTCTGCAAAGAAATGAAAAAATTAGTTAAGTATATTGTGCAAATGAGAAATAGTTTACCTGATAATGATTCAATTGAATATGATGAAATTATTTCACCGGTATTAAATGAGTCAGGAGAATTTTATAATTCAGAAGAAAAAAATAAAAAATTACCTCTGGATGCAGATGCAAATGGAGCATATTGTATAGCACTTAAAGGATTGTATGAAGTAAAACAAATCAAAAATAATTGGAAGAAAGGCGAAAAGTTTCCTAGGAAAACACTAAAAATATCTCATAATGATTGGTTTGATTTTATACAAAATAAAAGGTATTTATAATGGATGATATTATTAAAATTTCAAATATAAATGATTTTATATTTTGCCCAGTTTCCATTTATTTTCATAATTTATATGGAAATCAGGAAAAGCTGATGTTTCAATCGAAATATCAGCTTAATGGGACAAAATCACATGAAACTATAGATAAAAATAAGTATTCAACAAGTTCTGATAAGATTACTTCGTTAGAAGTATATTCTGAAAAGTTTAGAATAATTGGTAAAATTGATATTTATGATAAGAAAAAGGAGCTTTTAGTAGAAAGAAAAAAACATATAAAAGAAATCTATGATGGATATGTATTTCAATTATATGCTCAATATTATTGTATGACAGAAATGGGATATAATGTTTCAAAACTTCAAATTAGAAGTTGCGATGATAATAAAATATATAAAATCAAATTACCTGATGAAGATAAATCAATGAAAGAAAAATTTGAAAATACAATTAATGATATGAGAAATTTTGATATAGAACAATATCATCAAGTTAATGGATTAAAATGCCGAAATTGTATATATGAGGATGCATGTGATAGAGCTATGAATCGAGGGGAATAATATGTTAAGTGCAAATGATTTTAGCAAAAAACAAATAATATTCTTGTTTACTAATACAGGTGAAAAATTATCATTTTCAAATGATAACATTGTAATAAAGGACAAAGAGGGAAAAATAAAACACCAGTCTACATGCTATAGATTATTTATGGTATGTGTGGTTGGAAATATATCAATAACTAGTGGATTGATTCAACGCAGCAAAAAATTTGGATTTGCAATTTGTTTGATGTCAACTACGTTTAGAGTATATGAAATAATAGGAAGCAGAATGGAAGGAAACACAATGCTTAGAAAACGTCAATATGAATACACTCAAAATGACATAGGCAGAAAGATAGAACAAAATAAGATAGCAAATCAAATGGATACTTTGAAAAATATAAGAAAAAAGACTGAGGAAATAAAAGAAGGAATAGAATTTCTTCAAGATATGATTGACAAATTAAATGAACCTTTAAATTATTTGGAAGTAATGGGAATAGAAGGAAATGCTGCAAGAGTTTACTTTACGAGGGTGTTTAACAATGTTAAGTGGAATGGAAGAAAACCTAGAATAAAAAATGACTATATTAATGTTACATTGGATATAGGATACACAATGTTGTTTAATATTGTAGATGCAATATTACAAATATATGGGTTTGATACTTATTATGGAGTATTTCATAAATGTTTTTATATGAGAAAATCTTTAGTATGTGATTTGATGGAACCTATGCGTCCAATTGTGGATTATTCAGTTAGAAAGGCAATTAATTTAGAACAATGTAAAAAAGAAGATTTTGAAGTGTATGATAACAGATGGGTATTAAAGTATAAAATGAATTCGAAATATATACAGTTTCTCATGAAAGATATTCTGGAATATAAAGATGAAATTTTTGTTTATATACAAAAATATTATAGATTTTTTATGAAAATGAAAAGTGTTGAGGAATTGCCGAGGTTTAAAGTACATTAGAAAAAAGGGGAGAAGAATATATGATAGTGGTGAGTTACGATATATCAGATGATAAACTGAGAACTAAATTTTCAAAATATTTATCCAAATTTGGTCATAGATTACAATATTCAGTATTTGAAATTGACAATAGCAAACGTATAGTTGATAATATAGTTACTGATATAAAAAATCGTTTTGAAAAATGTTTTACACAACAGGATAGTGTTATTATATTCAAACTGTCTTCAAGTTGTGAAGTACTTAGATTTGGTTATGCAAAAAATGATGAGAAAGATTTCTTTATAATAACATAATGCAAACCTAAGTCTTAATTAATTAAAATAAAAGTTATTCAACAAAATTATGTGCAAAATAAATAAAAAAATATATAAATATAAAGAAAATTCAACTCAAAATTGTGAATAATGACAATGTAGGAGTTTGAATAACTTATAATTTCTACTGATGTGTAGATGGAAACCGATGACACAAATCCGTGGGAGTTTGAATAACTTATAATTTCTACTGATGTGTAGATTTTTATGGTTAATTGACGGTTTGCAGAGTTTGAATAACTTATAATTTCTACTGATGTGTAGATTATCGAGAAAATGGATTCTTATAAAATGTTTGAATAACTTATAATTTCTACTGATGTGTAGATTTCCTCTGCTATTTCTCTCTTAACGTGTTTGAATAACTTATAATTTCTACTGATGTGTAGATTTGTGCTGATGAGATGTTTAGATTGAAGTTTGAATAACTTATAATTTCTACTGATGTGTAGATATGTTATATTCATCGTTAATCATATGTGTTTGAATAACTTATAATTTCTACTGATGTGTAGATTATATTGGTTTGACCTTGTATAGATTTGTTTGAATAACTTATAATTTCTACTGATGTGTAGATTACCCTTATATACGACAATAATGGTAGTTTGAATAACTTATAATTTCTACTAAAATATGGTAGATAGAACCTTGTAGTTTCGAATAAATATAAAAATTGGTTGCAAAAGTAACTGCTAGTTTGCAAAAGTAGTAGCATGGAAAAACTAGCAGTTTAAATTGCAATTAAATCTTTAAATATTCCCCTACAAGTCCCATCTATTGGACACCAAATATGAGATAATTACCTCAATAAAAGAAAAACATTCTTTTACCACACAATTTGTAAAATATTTATAACACATGATTGGAGGTTAATTATGGGAATTTGGAATGGAAAGGCAGATGGACCGTTAGACAAGTTTTTTGATTTTAATAAAGATGGTAAATTAAATACATTTGAAAGAGGCATGGAATATCGCTTTATGAACGAAACAAGAAATCAGAATAGCCAGAGAAAACAGTATGGAGATTATGAAGATAGTAGTTCCAGATATCATAACAATGAGGAAAACAATGGCAGGACCTACAGCAAGAATAATGATAAGAGTAATAGCAACAACAATAAAGCTGACAACAATAATGACAAGAGTAATAGCAACAACAATAAAGTTGACAACAATGACGATAACTATGGCAAACAAAATGGTGGAGGTGATTCAACCATGAAAAACAACAAATCAACTTCAGTTATAAAATTTATCATAGCAATAGTAGCCATATTTGGATTAATATACGGCTTTAAATCAATTTACACTAACATAAAAACATGCGCAGAGCCAGGTTGTAATTTTAAAAAAGAAAAAGGATTTGATTATTGCTATCGTCATATGAAAGAGCATGGGCTTGATTATGATTTTTCTGATTTGGAAAATGATACAACAGAAAATGATGAAACCTACGAAGAAGAGACAACCCGTTATGACATCATAAATAATACTCAGAAACCAACTAGCAACAGCGACACATATGAAAGAGAGACAACAAGAAAAACTTATAATTATTCAAATAGCTCTAAAAAACATTATTATTATGATGACTCATACGACGATGGATATGATGATATAATATCAGATGACGACTATGATTATGACCGCTATGATGAAGATGATGATTATGCAGATGGTGTTGACGATGCAATAGATGAAATGATGGAAGATGGAGAAGGCGATTGGTAGATTTGAAGAAAGTGCTTAAGTTTTATTGAATTAAATCCCAAGTTTATCCGCTTAATATAGAAACACAAAGTGCTACAACAACACAAAAAATGTCATAAAATTTTGCAATAAAAAATCCATAAAATCTTTGCAAATAAATTTTAAATCTATTCCCTCAACACCCATTTTATGCTATAATACTAGTAAGAAATCGAGACAGGCTAGGACGGTGGCTTGCTCATATGGAAACTCAGGATTGCATTGACGAAGGTATGTAATTCTGGGTTTCTTTTTTGACAAAATTTATTAAAAAAATTACGGAAAATGGAGTAAGGTCGCAACTTAAATAGTAAATAATTGTGACCGTAAGTTTTGCATATGGATTTAACGCAGGGAAATATAACAGGAAAATTAATTAAATTTGCATTGCCTCTTATGTTAGGAAATATTTTGCAGCAGTGTTACAATATTGCGGACACATTGATAGTTGGAAGATATGTGGGAAATGATGCGCTTGCAGCGGTAGGGGCATCATATACTTTGATGATATTTCTGACTTCGATAATATTGGGATTAAGCATGGGAGCCGGAGCTTTTATTTCTATGGAATTTGGGAAAAAAGATTATGACCGAATGAAAAATGGAATTGTATTAGCATTTGTGTTAATAGGCAGCATTACTTTGTTAATAACTTTTGTATTTTTCGCGGAAAATAATAATATAATTAAGTTTTTGCAGATTCCAACTGAAATAACGAAGCTTACAAAACAGTATCTTCTTATTATTGGAATAGGAATAATTGGTACATTTTTTTACAATTTTTTTGGAAATGGGCTTAGGGCAATCGGAAACTCACTAATGCCACTTATTTTTCTTGGAATTTCAGCGGTGCTTAATATTGTGTTGGATCTTGTTTTTATAATTAATTTTAAAATGGGAGTGGAAGGAGCAGCTCAGGCGACTGTAATTTCTCAGTACGTTTCAGGAATTGGGATAACAATTTATGCTTTGGCTAAATCATCTCATTTTAGGATTAAGTGCAAGCACTTAAAGTTTGACATAAGCATTATCAAGGAGTTAGCAAATCTTTCTATATTAACAGCTTTGCAACAGTCGGTTATGAATTTTGGAATCTTACTTGTGCAGGGATTGGTAAATAGTTTCGGAACGGTAGTTATGGCGGCATTTGCGGCAGCAGTAAAAATAGATACTTTAGCATATTCACCGGTACAGGATTTTGGCAATGCAGTATCAACTTTTGTTGCGCAAAATTATGGAGCAGGTAAACACAGAAGAATAAAGGATGGCTGGAAGCAGTCTATGATTGCAGCATCTGTTTTTTGTGTGTGCGTGAGTGCAGTAGTGTTTATATTTGCTGAAAAATTTATGGGCCTTTTTGTGACTAATGGTGACGAAATCATAAAAGTGGGAGCAGGTTATCTTAGAATAGAAGGAACATTTTATATAGGAATTGGGATTTTATTTTTGCTGTATGGATTTTACAGAGCAGTGCAAAAGCCGGAAATGTCATTGGTTCTTACAATCATTTCGTTAGGGACAAGAGTTGTGCTGGCGTATGCATTATCAGCGATTCCAAAGATTGGTGTTATTGGAATATGGATATCTGTACCTATAGGATGGTTTTTGGCTGATATGACAGGGCTTTTATATATGAAAAAATTACCACTGTTAAAAAGTAGATTTAGAAAGAAATATGACTTGCATATATGAAATATTATCGAAATATATGAAAAATAACCAAAAACTCAATTGACAATTTGGCTATTTATACTATACTTAGATTGTTGTAAGGGATTTAAGGGGTAGATTCTAATGCAATTATTGGTTGAGGTGAGAAAGGATGGGAGTATGGCTAAAACACTTACGGAAAAATTTGAAAGCGAAAGAAAAGAATGCGTAACATCTGAAGATTTTTTAAGATTAATTAACAGATGGAGAAACATTCAGGGAGAGAATGTAGTAGGAGTTGAGTACTCAAGAAAAGCAATGCAATGTCTGAAGAAATGTTAGTTTACATTTTTTGAGGCATTTAAACTACTAGTTGATATCGCGGAGAATATTAATATGTCGCTTAATATTACATAAAATGTTTAAAGTCATCTTATTATTGATAAATAAGAGGGCTTTTTTTATTGATATAATTTGATAAAATAAAAGCATAGATTATAGCAGAGAAGGAGACGGGATAATGATTAAACATTTTGTTATATTTACATTTGAAAAAGATTTTTTTAAAGAAGAACATTACAAAGAATATTGTGAGGCATTTGCCAAAATAAAGAATGCATTTGATGGAATAAAGGATGTAAAGATTCATAAAAATTGCGTGGACCGTCCGGCAAATATGGACCTTATGATTGAGATGGATTTGGAAGACGAAAGCGTTCTTGGACAATATTTAAGTTATCCTGAGCATGTGAGAATGGGTGAAAAATATAATCCACATGTAACAAATAGGGTTTCATTTGATTATAAAATGTAATTTGATATGTATCAGGCGGATATTTATTAAGAGCGAAAGAACGATGGAATATTAGCCATGAGTTTTTTAGCTGTATCAGACAGATATAAAATAAGAATGGAAGTTATATTTATGTCATGTGGGAAAAAATAATTGCCGGAAAATTATGAATTTTGATGGGAGGTAAAATGGAGTTAAAGAAGGAACAGTCAAACGACAATTTAAAATACGACCAGTTAAGTATAGAATTGCAGGAACGAATTAAAGACGACAGAAAGCAGGGAAAAATTAATCCTTACAGATGCAATGATGATATGGTAATCAGAAGAAATATGGAACACGACAATCCTAATTTATGGCGACCGGCATTTGTGCGTGATATTGAGAAAATTATTCATTTGCCATATTACAATCGTTATGCGGATAAAACGCAGGTGTTTTCATTTTACAGTAATGATGATATTACAAGAAGAGCTTTGCATGTTCAGCTTGTGTCAAGAATTGCGAGAAATATAGGCGCGGTGCTTGGACTTAATCTTGATTTAATTGAAGCCATTTCTTTGGGACACGATATTGGGCATACACCATTTGGCCACGCAGGCGAAAGATTTTTAAGCGAATTACTTCAGAATGAAACCGGACGTTTTTTTAATCATAATGTACAGAGTGTAAGGGTTCTTGAAAATATGTTTGCAAGAAATGTCTCACTTCAGACTTTAGATGGAATTCTATGCCATAACGGTGAATTTGAGCAACAGGAATATCGTCCGCACTTTGGAAAAACATTTGCTGAATATGACAGGGAAGTAGAGGACAGTTATGTAATCGGTCATGATGCAATTTCACGTCTTGTACCGCTTACACTTGAGGCATGTGTGGTAAGAATATGTGATATTGTTGCATATCTTGGAAAGGACAGACAGGATGCAAGAATTGCAAAAATAATCGATAAAAATTATCAATTTAAGACAAATAAAATAGGCGCGGAAAATGCCGCAATAATTAATAATATGACTGTTGATATTTTGGAAAACAGCTACGGAAAAGATTACATATTGTTAAGCAAATCTGTATATAATGATTTGAAAACTGCAAAAAGAGAAAATTACGAAGTTATATATAACAACAAGAAACTTGAAGAGCAGTACAATGAAATTATTAAACCAATGTTTAAGGAAATGTATTATAAATTATTGGATGATGTTCATAACAAGAGCACAGATTCAATAATTTACAAGCACCATATTAAGTTCATAAATGAAAATTTAAAGTACTATAAGCATAAAAATTATCTTGATGAAGAGGAAAATCAGATTGTTGTAGATTTTATTGCCAGCATGACTGACGATTATTTTATAGAGCTGCATAAATATTTGTTCCCTGACAGCAAATATAAAATAGAATACAAAAGCTATTTTCAGTAAACAAAAGAATATTTATGAAAACATAGATTACCGGAAAAATAATTGATTGGTTAAACGTGGATTAACCATTAGATACTTTGTTTATCAAATACAGAATATCCGATAGATAGAAAGGTTATTTTCAATAAACAAAAATTATTAAGAAAAAATTTACTTTTATTAGAAACACTGCTGTACTATAATGAAGAAGTTGTGTAAAAAGATAATTAAAAATATCTACAGATTTATTTAGTCTGATTTAAATAGAGGAAATATTTTATTTAAAAAAATGCCTTCGTGAACTGTAGGTATAAAATTTTTTTTCAAATTAACAATTAAATAAAATTGGAGGACTTTATATGTTGGAGTTTATTGAATGGCTTAAAGTTGTTTTCTTAGGAATTGTAGAAGGAATTACGGAATGGCTTCCTATCAGTAGTACAGGTCATATGCTTTTGGTAGATGAGTTTATCAAGTTAAATGTAAGTGATGCATTTAAGGATATGTTTTTTGTTGTAATTCAATTGGGAGCAATTTTAGCGGTTGTAGTAATTTTTTGGAATAAAATGTGGCCTTTCCAAATGCCAAAAGAATCTCAATCTATAATTAAAAAAGACAGATTCTCATTATGGTTTAAGGTAGTTGTTTCATGTATTCCGGGTGCAGCGGTTACATTGTTGTTTGATGATTATGTTGAAGCACATTTTCATACACCTGTAGTAATTGCAATTGCATTAATTTTCTATGGTATAGCATTTATCATTATTGAAAATAGAAATAAAAATAAAGTTGCAAGAATTAATACATTAGAAGAAATAAGTTACAAGGATGCATTTTTAATCGGTGTATTTCAGGTGCTTTCAATTGTTCCCGGAACATCCCGTTCAGGCTCAACAATCATCGGTGGTTTGTTGATGGGGATATCAAGAGTTGCTATAGCGGAATTTACATTTTTTATGGCAGTGCCTGTAATGTTTGGCTTAAGTGCAATCAAAATAATAAAATTTGGATTTAACTTTACACACACTGAGCTTGCAATTCTCATATGGGGAATGGTAATAGCGTTCACAGTATCAATCATTGTAATTAAATTTTTAATGAGTTACATAAAGAAACATGATTTCAAGATATTTGGCTGGTACAGAATCATATTGGGTATAGTAGTGTTAGCATATTTTTTATAGAGATAAGTTAAACAGTTTATAGATATAGCTTAAACATTCTATGGAGATGCATTAAACATTTTATAGATATGGGTTAAATATTTTACGGAGATGAGTTAAATATTCTATAGAGATAACTCAAATATTCTATGGAGATAGGAATCGATATTCTATCTTGACATAATAAATAAACAATATTAATATATTCAAGGATTAAAACCTTTAAGGGGTGGATTTTTAGAGAGAAATCTTTTTTCGCCACACAATTACAGAAGTAGTTGTGTGGCTTTATTATTGTTATAAACAATTAGAAAAAAAGAAAGGTAGGATAAAATGGATCAGAGTTTTATGAAAGAAAAGAAAATTTTGCCATTAGTATTATCGATGTCACTGCCTATGGTTATTTCAATGGCAGTAAACGCGATGTATAACATAGTAGACAGTTTCTTTGTGGCAAAATTAAGCGAGAATGCGATGACATCATTGGCACTTGTATACCCTGTTCAGAACATAATAACATCAATTGGTGTCGGTATAGGAATTGGAATAAATTCGACAGTTGCGTATTATCTTGGAGCAGAGGATAAAAAAATGGCAAATAAAGCAACTACTCAGGGTGTTGTAATGAATTTCATACATGGTTTGTTGTTAACAATTCTTTGTACAGCTTTTATGCCGGCATTTTTAAAAATGTTTACAAATAACCAAAACATAATTGACATGTCCTTAGAATATGCAAATATAGTATTTATGTTCAGCGTGGCAAGCACTGTGGGAATTACATTGGAAAAGATTTTTCAGGCTGTAGGGCAAATGAAAGTTTCCATGTTTAGTATGATTTGTGGATTTGCAACAAATATAATTCTGGATCCTTTAATGATATTTGGAATAGGTCCGTTTCCTAAAATGGGAATTTCAGGTGCAGCTTATGCAACAGGAATAGGACAGGTAATTTCGTTATTAGTTTACATAATTGTGTACTTTGCAAGACCGATTCCAGTAAAAGTAGAAAGAAAATCATTAAAGCCTGATTTTAAATTGTTAAAGAGATTATATGGAATAGGAATTCCGGCAACATTAAATATGGCATTACCGTCATTTTTAATATCTGCGTTAAACGGAATCCTCGCAGAATTTTCAGACAAATATGTACTTGTACTTGGGGTTTATTATAAACTTCAGACATTTATCTATCTTAGTGCAAATGGAATTATACAGGGAATCAGACCACTTGTTGGATACAACTATGGAGCAGGTGAGCATAAGCGTGTAGAGAAGATTTATCGCACGACATTAAAATTAACAGCTTTAATAATGGCGCTCGGAATGTTGCTCTCATGGATTATTCCATCTCAGCTTATAGGATTGTTTACCACAAATCCTGAAACAATCCGAATTGGTGTCTTGGCACTTCATATAATTAGTTTTGGATTTATAATTTCTGCAGTATCAGTTACTTCCAGTGGAGCATTAGAAGGCTTAGGAATGGGAAATCCTTCATTGATGATATCATTACTTCGTTATGTGATAGTGATTATACCGACAGCTTTTATTTTAAGCCGGTTTATGGGAGCAAACGGGGTGTGGATGTCATTTGTCATAGCAGAATTTGTGACAGGTATAATTTCATATTTCATTTATCAGAAATATGCTAAGAAAACTATTGAATAGATATACAATGATAGAATACACGGGAACAAAGGATAATGTTTCAATATCAATCTCATTTTCTGATAATGGATGTGTAATTGGTTTTATGGAACAGTAATGCAACATAATGATGCCAGGATAAAAAGACCTAAGAACACATGAACTTGCTCATAAATGGGTGAAAGACTTTGGAACTCGTCACGATATGAAAATCAAAGTTGTGGCTTTTGACCACAACATCATAAAATATAAAATTTATAAAGAGTTAAAAAATTACCTTAAGAAAAAGTATTTGAGCTTGGACTTAAGGTAAATTTTTTGTTATGGAATTATAAAAGTAAAATAACATTAAAATATAAATATAATATTTGAAACCAGACCAAGATTAATCTCAAGGTTTAAATATCAGGAGCCAAAAAGTTTATCAAAGATAATACTTAAGTATAATATTTAAAATAAAATCTCAACCCTTAACATCCATAATTGTTAATTAATAAACAAAGATAATATGCTAATTGTGCAAAATCACTAAAACAAGAAACGTTTTTATAAAAAAATAGGGCATAAATATTAGTAAATATGCTTTGAATGTAAATATTGACAAATAAATTAAACAATGTTATTATTAGTTTAACGTTAAACGGTATAACAAACTTACAAATTAGTTTATAGTTCTTTTGATTGGGGAGTTTGTAGAAGGCACGTTGGTATATTATATTCTTAATTGAGTTTAACGTTAAACTTGGTTAATATATTATTATATAATGTAGAAGGGAGTATTTATATGAGAAAGAAACAGTTACTTAGTTTGGCATTAATTGCCGCGTTGACAACAACAATGTTTGCAGGATGTGGAAGTTCAGGAGACAAGGATTCAGCCAAGAAAAAGGCAGAGAAAGAAGGAAAGACAGTTCTTTCATTAGGTATTTGGCCGTCAGCAGATTTGGTTGATGATGTTAAGAATTTTGAAAAGTACAAAGAGACAATGAACGAACAGCACAGTGATGTATATGTTGAACCTGCAAGTTATACATATGCAACAGACACATTTGTATCATTAGCGGAATCAGGAAACTGCCCAACAATTTTTGAAACATGGTTTACTGAGCCACAGAAGTTAATTAAACAGGGGTTGGTAGCAGATGTTACAGACATTCTTAAAGAAAGAGGATGGATTGATGATATGAGTCCATCAGTATTATCTCTTTTGTCAGATGAAAATGGTCACGTATATGGTGTTCCAAGAGATGCTTATGCATTAGGACTTATGTGCAATGTAGAATTATTTGAAGAAGCAGGACTTGTCGATGACAATGGTATTCCAAAGTTCCCACAGACATGGGATGAACTTGCTAAGGATGCTAAGATTATCAAAGACAAGACAGGAGCTGCAGGCCTTTGCTTATTGGCAAAAGATAATTCAGGCGGATGGCATTTTTCTAATATTGCATGGTGCTTTGGCGCTACATTGTGTACAGATAATGGCGACGGAACATACACTTCACATTTAGATTCAACAGAAGCTGTTGCAGCTATGGAATATGTATATGATTTGAAATGGAAATATGATGTTTTAACAGCTGATCCAACAGCAGAAGATTGGGCATCAGGATTCCAGCAGTTAGGAACAGGTGCAGCAGCAATGTACATCGCAGCTAATGATGCAGTTGCACAACCAACACAGGTTAATGGATTGCCAACAGATAAGTTGGCAATGGGAGCAATTCCAGCCGGACCTAATGGTGATCAGTATTCATTAACAGGTGGTACACCTTATATGTTCTCTAAGGATGCAACAAAAGAAGAAATTAATGCAGCTTTAGATTTCCTTGAAATTATGGGTAAATCTCCTGTAGTTAATGATACAAGTATTGAAGGTAAACAGGCAGATGCAGCTAATCGTGTATCAAATGGAGTTCCTGTAATTAAATCATTCCCATGCTGGATTAATCAGGATTATGTAGATGCTGAACAGAAGGTTATTGATGAATACAAGAACGTTGACTCAGCGCTTTATGATTCATATTTCGAAAAGACTGGAGCTGAAGGCAACTTAAGAGCGGAAGAACCGGGAGATACACAGTCAATGTACAAGGAACTCACAAAAGTTCTTCAGGAAGTTGTTACAAAGAAAGATTGTAATGTAGAAGAACTTATGAAGACAGCAAATGAAAATTATCAGAAAGTTTTAGACAAATTAAACAAATAGAATATTACCAAGGAAGGGTGGGCGACTAGTCCGGTTGCCTGCCCTTTTTCTAAAAACAGGAGAAGGTTTTACTATAAAATTAAGGAAACAGAATTGTTTTCTACAAATGTTTCAGAAAATTAGCTACTGACTAAAGGTGAGGGCAATACATATTATGTGAGGAGGTTTCCAGGTGAAAAGTAAACAACAAGTTCAAACAAAACAAACAAATTATAAACCTAAAAAACATAAATTTTCTAAGAGAGATTTACTGGGATGGTGCGTAATGCTCCCATCAATATTGTTATTCACATTCTTTGTTTGGGAACCGCTACTTGAAAGCGTGAGATTATCGCTATTTTCAGCAAAGGGAGTTCAGCTCCAGGAGTTTGTTGGGTTAGACAATTATATAACAGTAATTAATAACGTTAGTTTTAAAGCAGCGTTTCTAAACACATTTAAGTACATAGGATGGTCCTTGATTATAGGATTTTTTGTACCGATTATTTTGGCAATATTCATCAGTGAGACCGTTAGAGGAAAGAGCTTTTTCAGATTTGCAGTTTATTTTCCAAATATGATTCCGGGAATGGCTGTTTCACTTCTTTGGGTTTATTTCTTCAAACCGGGTCCTACAGGTGTTTTAAATATTTTACTATCTAAATGTGGTATAGAGCCACAGGTATGGTTAAACAATGCAGCGTTGGTTATCCCGTTGATTATTATAGCAATGACATGGAAAAGTGCAGGCTCCACATCCCTTATTTATATGGCGGGAATAAGTGGAATTAATCCGGAATATTACGAGGCTGCTGCAATTGATGGAGCGGGTGTATTCCAAAGAATTTTCCATGTAACTCTTCCTTGCATCTTAAGCTTAGGAAAGACAATGCTTATTCTTCAGGTTATTTCCGTATTCCAGATTTTATATGAACCATTAGTTTTGACAAATGGTGGACCAAACAATGCAAGTTTATCAATAATGCTTTTGGTTTACCAGTATGCGTTTACTGAATTTAATTATCCATGCGCAGCAGCATTGTCAGTAATGATTTGTATAGTATTAATTTTGTTGAGTGGATTATATATGTACTTAACAAGAAAGAAAGATGATTAGGAGGAAAGGCTGATGTATTTTAATAAGTATGCAGACAAAACAGACGGTGCCATCAGAGGGTTTGACGTCAAGTCGACAAAAGTAAAAATAATCTGCCTATTCTTCGTGGCAGTATGTATCTTATTTGCAATAATTGCAATGTTCCCTGCAATATGGGTATTTTTATCAGGATTTAAAGATTTAAAAGAGTTAACAAGAGAAGCAACATTGTTCCCTAAATCGTTTAATTTTTCAGGATTTAAGGAAACATGGGATAAATTGAATTTCGGATTGTATTACAAGAACTCATTTATCATGGTTATCGGTTCAGTTATATGTGCAATTATTTTTAATGGAATTTTAGCATATGGACTTGCCATTTTAAAACCAAAGGGATATCAGATTGTAAATGGTCTTGTAATGTGGAGCCTCTTGATTCCTGCAACAACAAGTGTAGTTGCTTTGTTTGTAAATATTAACAGAATTGGTTTAAATAAATCATTTATTCCATTGTGGCTTGCATATGGAGCAAATGCCTTTTGGGTAGTTTTATTCAAAGAATTCTTTGAAGGGCTTCCACCTGAACTTATTGAGGCTGCAAGATTAGATGGATGTAATGTAGTACAGGTATTTTACAAAATTGTATTACCTTTATCAAAGCCAATCATCATGGTAATCGTAATTTTTGCGGTTACGGCAGCGTGGTCAGATTTCCTTCTTCCATATTTGATTTTAAATGGATCAGGAAAAGAAACAGTTATGGTTAAGTTGTATACATATTCAACTTCAAGAACAACAGCGATAGATATGATTAGAGCAATCTTCTTCTCGCTGATTCCACCTACAATTCTGTTCTCTATATTCCAGAAACAGATTACAGATGGTGCAGCCGGTGGGGCTGTAAAGGGTTAAGATATTTGGATACTAACATCCCCTTACGTTAGTAAAAAATATATTTGATAAAGATTATTTCTGTATAAAACTGACAGTAATAATCTGAAAATGATGTGTGCTGTCGGCAATTTCCTCCGTGGTTTAGAAAGACCATGTTTCTCATATTGTCGACAGCAGGAAAAGATGGAGAAGAATTATGGCGAAAATAGCAGATAAATATTTTAAAGTAGATTCTTGGAAAATAATTGAAGAGGGTTTTAATCCGGATTACGGAGAAGTATCAGAATCTATATTTTCATTAGGAAATGAATATATGGGAGTTAGAGGATATTTTGAAGAAGGATATAATGGACCAAAGTTAATCGGAAGTTATTTTAATGGAATATATGAAAGAACAAAGCCGGATTACGGACATTATAAAGGTATTGTAGATTTTACTGAATATATGGTTAATTCCGTTGACTGGTTATATACAAGAATATGTGTTGATGGGGAAGAATTAGAAATTTCCAAAGCAGATATCTCAGAATTTGTTCGTGAATTAGATATGCGAAATGGAGTATTAACACGTTCATTTATATGGAATTTATCAAAAGGTAAAAAAATAAAAGTTGTATTTGAAAGAATTCTTTCGATGACTGATGTACAGGTTGGTGCACAAAGAGTTAAGCTAACTGCATTAAATTTTGATGGAGATGTAGAAATAAAGTCAGGACTTGATTTTTCGAACCCGCATTGCATGCAGAAAATGAACATGTGGGAAATAAAAGACATATTATATAAGTCAGGAAAGAATGCATTTGCCGGAATAGAAGGTGAAACACTTCATACACAGCAAAGAGTATTTAGCGCATGTGCAATAAAAGCGGATGTGAATGAGATTGACAATGTTAAGGAAGAAAAAAAGGCAGTTGTTAAATTTAATCTTTCATTAAAACAGAATGAAGAAAAAATATTTGAAAAGATAGTTAAGAATTTTACATTAAAGGAAGAAATAGAAGAAAATAAATTCCGTGAAGATGTAAAGGCAGTATATGAAGAATTTGAAACAGAAAAGGAAAATGACATAAGTTCTATGTCATTTGAACAGATAAAAGAGGACAGCACTAAGTGGTGGAAAGAAATCTGGGAAACATCTGATGTCACAATAGACGGAGATGAAGAAAATCAGCAGGGAATCAGATTCTGTATTTTTCAATTGTTCCAGACTTATCACGGTGCTGTAAAAGGTACAAATATTGGTGCAAAAGGATTGACAGGCGAAGCATACAATGGAAATGCTTTCTGGGATACAGAAACATACTGCTTACCATTCTTCCTTTTCAATAATAAGGAAGCAGCTCAGAATCTTCTTTATTTCAGATATAAGACATTAGATGAAGCGAGAAAAAGAGCAAAGGCATTAGATTGTGAAGGCGCATTTTATCCAATAGCGACAATAAGCGGTAGGGAATGTTGTAATTTATGGCAGCATGCAAGTTTACAGCTTCAGGCATCTACAGCAGTTGCGTATGGTATTTGGTTCTATGAAAAACTGTATCATGATGAAGAGTTTATGACACAGTATGGATTAGAAATGTTGATTGAAATATCGAGAATGTTAGTTACCCGTGGTGATTTCTCACAGGATGGCCAATATGGTTATTACTGCGTAATGGGACCTGATGAATTTCAGATGATGGTTCATAACAATTGCTACACGAATTTTATGGGTAAATTTACATTAGATTTTACACTTAAAGTAATTGAAGATATTAAGAAAAATGATAAGAAGGCTTATGACGAAATAGTTGGAAAAATTAACTTCGATGAGTCAGAAATGGACAAATGGAAAAAAGTTAGTGAATGTATGTACATTCCTTACCATGAAGATAGTCTTTTGTACGAACAGCATGAAGGATTCTTTAAACTTCCTCATTTGAATATTGATTCAATTCCAATTGAAGATTTCCCACTATATAATCATTGGTCTTATGACAGGATATATAGAAATGACATGATTAAGCAACCTGACGTTTTAATGTTTATGTTGTTATTTAATTCTCATTTTACAGAGGAACAGTTAAAGGCAAATTATGAATATTATGAACCTAGATGTATACATGAAAGTTCATTGTCACCTTCAGTACATTCAATTTTAGCATCACAACTTCATAAAAAAGATGAAGCATATGATTTCTTTGGATTTGCTACAAGAATGGACTTGGATAACTATAACAGAAATACAAGAGAAGGTATACATACAACAAGTATTGCAGCAGCATGGATGAATATTATTTATGGATTTGGCGGACTTAGAACAGATGGAGATATTATTCATATTACACCTTCAATTCCACAAAACTGGAATAAGTACACTTTCAAAATCCATTATATGGGAGAAGTTATTGAAGTGATGGTTACTAAGGATAAAGTGAAAATCAGTACTAAATATGGCAAAAATATTTTACTTCAGGTTTATGATGAAAAAATTGAACTTGGAGAAGAAGCATATATTTGTGACGTCAAATAAAAATAAATTTAATGCCGGGGCAGAATACAAAGTGTTTTGTCCCCGGACAAAAATGGGAGGTAAATAAATGAATTGGGAGTTGACAGAAAACGGGTTTAATTCAGAAAAGATTGCTCATTTAGGAAATAAATTTCTGACAGGTAATGGATATATGGGAATTAGAGGCACTCTCGATGAATTTGATTCCCGGGATTTAGTAGCTGTTAATTTGGCAGGAATTTATGATCAGGTAGGTAATAGCTGGAGAGAACCGTTGAATGCTCCAAATGGTTTTTACAGTTATCTGATTGTTGATGGAAATGTTTTAAAGGTTCAGGATAATGCGCCTAAAGAACATTTTATAAAATTAGATTACAGACATGGAATATTTAAAAGACATACAGAGTGGACAACGAAGAGAGGAAACATTGTACTTGAATCAGAGCGCTTTGTAAGTATGGATGATGTTCATATTGGAGTAGAGAAATACAAAATTACGGCGGATTTTCATGCAGACATTAATTTTTTAACAGGAATTGATGGCGATGTATGGGACATTAACGGACCGCATTATGATGAAATTATTATGGATGAAGATGACTGTATAAGCATAGTTGGAATATCTCATGAAAAGAAATATCATGTGGCGGTAAGTGTAAGTGAAGATGAAAATTTCCCATGTGAAAAGAAGATAATATTAAAAAAAGAGGACAAAAAGATAATAAAATCATTAAATTTTGTCTCAGATATTAATAAGTGTTACGAAATTCACAGATTTATGGCAATTTATACATCAAAAGATTGTGAGAATCCTTTAGATAATGCAAAAGAAACGGCTATAAATATTAGAAATAAAGGATATTACGAATTGCGCGATGAACATTGTAAATGCTGGGAAAGCATTTGGAGCAATTCAGAAGTGGAAATTGAAGGCGATGATGATGCGATGGAAGCATTGAATTATTCCTGCTATCATTTGAACAGCATTTCGCCAAGACATGCAGACAGTCTTTCCATTGCAGCCAGAGGTTTATCGGGACAGACGTATAAAGGTGCTGTTTTCTGGGATACGGAAATGTTTATTTTAGACTTTTTACTTATGACCAATCCAAAAGTAGCAAGAAATGTAATGAAATATAGAATTGATACTTTAGATGGTGCAAAGGAAAAAGCAAAAAGTTATGGATATGATGGTGCATTTTATGCATGGGAAAGTCAGGAAGGCGGATATGACGCCTGCTCAGATTATAATGTTACAGACGTTTTTACAAAAAGACCGATGCGAACATATTTTAAAGATAAACAGATTCATATTTCAGCAGCTATTGTATATGGAATTGGCAGATATATAGACCTTACAGGTGATATGACAATTTTATCTGAGGGTGGAGCAGAAACAATAATTGAATGTGCGAAATTTTATTATGATTTACTTCTTAAAAAAGTGTCAGGAGGATATTATGAACTTCATGATGTTATAGGACCTGACGAATATCATGAAAGAGTAAACAATAACGGTTATACAAATCGAATGGCAAAATATACATTTGAACAGGCTGTTAAAGTAATTGATTCAATTGATGAATTAAACGAACAGTATGCAATAAAGTTGTGTAAAGAATATAACTTAAAACAATTAAAAGAAAAATTTGAAATGGCTGAGCGTAATATTTATATTCCACAGCCAAATGAAAATGGAATCATTCCACAGTTTGACGGTTATTTTGATTTAGAAGATGTAAGCGTAAATACTGTAAGAAGCAGACTCTTAGACCCTAAGGAATATTGGGGAGGAGCAAATGGAGTTGCAGCACATACACAGGTTATAAAACAGGCAGACGTAGTAACATGGCTTACAATGTTTCCGGATGATGTAAGTGATGAAATAAAACTCAAAAACTGGCAGTATTATGAACCGAGAACAGAACATGGTTCATCATTGAGTGCATGTATGTATGCTTTGTTAGCCTGCAAGTGTGGAATGAAAGAAAAAGCCTATCCGCTATTTATGAAATCAGCTTCGGCAGATTTGAATGAAGGTGGAAAGGAATGGGCAGGACTTGTCTACATCGGAGGAACACATCCGGCGGCAGAAGGTGGAGCCTATATGGTGGCAATAAAAGGATTTGCGGGAATTTATTTTGAAGATGGAAAAATTAAAGCAAAACCTGATTTGCCAAAAGCATGGAAAAAAATGAGATTTCATATTTGTTATAGAAACAAAAAATACAAAATTGAAATAGAAGACAATAACGCAAATATTGTGGAAATATAGGAAATGAATACAAAGCAAAACAGTGCAAGTGTAGAATTTAAAATTTATATGACAATATAAGTAGCATTTATAAGATTGTTAGGATTCATTTGAAATCTCCTTAAATAAGAAAGAAGCGTTAGAAAATACTTCTAACGCTTTCTCTTTCTACAATAGAAGTTGGAAGTGATACTTCGCATGGATTAGGCATTCTGTGTTCTAACAATTCCAACATAAATTTAACGGCTGTACGACCTTTAAGGTCCATATCCTGATGAACAGTGGTAAGAGCCGGAGTTGTAATGTTACATATATTTAAATCGTCGAATCCTACTATTGATATATCTTCAGGAATACGAACACCTTCTTTATGAAGGTTAGCCATAATATTTCCTGCAAGAAAATCGGCAGTAGTAACGAGTCCTGTTATTTCAGGATGAGAAGATAAATATTTAGCGATATGTTTTGTATTTTCAAGGTCCATACCACATTCAAAAACAAGGGAATCATCAAATGGAATACCGGCTTCTGTAAGGGCAGCCTTATATCCGAGGAAACGCTCCATTAAAACGCCACCTTCTTTTATGTGAAGAGAGGCAAATGCAATTTTACGATGACCTTTGCTGATTAAATACTTGGTTGACTGGTTGCTTCCACCAAAATCTTCTAATCCGACATTACAAATGTTCTTTTCATGAACGTAACTGTCAACGAGAACGATAGGAAGCTTTTTAGCACAACTTGCAATGGCTTCAAAAAAGTCATCGCGGAAGATACCTGCTAAAAACAAACCGTCAAGATCCCATGTTTTTAAGAAAGCTTTAAACTGTTCAGGCGTCTCAACAGTACGCAACATTAAAAAATAACCATTTTCACGAAGAACCTGTTCGAGAATTCCGATAAATCGGGAAAGAAAAGGGTCTTCCATGAAATTTGAGTCTTTATTAGTAACAATATGGTTTACGAAACCAATAACTTTTGATGAACGTGAAACCAATGATCTGGCAGACATATTAGGTACATAACCTAAATCATCAATTGCTTTATTAATTTTAGCGACGGTTTCAGCAGAAACGCGACCGGTTTTTCCATTGATAACATTGGAAACGGTTGTTGCACTTACGCCTGTAGCCGAAGCAATATCTTTAATAGTAACCATATAATAAATCCTTTCTGTTTTTAGAATAGGTAAAACGTAAAACCTATATAGAAATAGTAACACTAAAATATGATTTTGAAAACAAAAAAATGTAAAGGAGAAGAGAAAAAATGAAGGGTGTAATTTTTGATTTAGATGGAGTTTTAGTTTCTACAGATGAACTTCATTATCAGGCTTGGAAAAAATTAGCTGATGAACTGGGAATTACTGAATTTAACAGAGAGGACAATATGCGACAGCGAGGAGTAAGCCGTATGGCTTCTTTGGAAATTGTTCTTGAAAAAGGTGATAAAACATATACACAGGAAGAAAAGATGGAGCTTGCAGACAGAAAAAACGGATACTATGTTGAAATGCTCCAAAAACTGGATTCAGATGCTGTACTTCCGGGAGCAGTAGAAACTTTGAAAATGCTAAAGAAAATGGGAATTATGTCAGCAGTTGGTTCGGCAAGTAAAAACGCACCAATAATACTTGAAAGGACAGGTCTTGCACCTTATATCGACAAAATAAGTTGTGGGCTGGATGTAACAAAATCTAAACCTGACCCGGAAGTATTTTTAGTGGCTGCAAAGAAATTAGGACTTAATCCGGAGGATTGTCTTGTAGTTGAAGATGCAGCAGCAGGAATAGAAGCAGCAAAGAGAGGCGGAATGAAATCCCTCGGTGTAGGACCGTTTCATGAAGAACTGGGAGCAGATTTTCATTCCAAAACACTTGCAACAGTAGAAAACTGGAGGGAAATTTTATGTTAAAAGGAAAGGAACAAAAAACAGGGGAAAACAATAATTCAAAGCCAATGGGCAAAGGATTTTTTGTAGTTGGATGTGTAATAATTTATTTCCTTATTGTAGGAATAGTAAGCGCGGCAATTCATTTGCCTGTAGCAATAACAAAAATTTCAGACAATAGTGAGATAAAAAAAGCCAAGGTTGTATTGTATGATGGACCTAAATCACTTAAAGATGCTACAGATGCTGATTTGGAAAAAGCATCAGAAGAAAAAAGAGATATTTCATTAATGCATTGTGTTGATACTAAAGTTGCAGTAAACGGTAAAGACTGTTATGTATACGATACAAATGTAAATAACACACATACATGGATGGGTGATTATATGCCGGCAGAAGACAGAACACCTATTACATATTTTGATTTTGAAGGAAAAGTTAAAATAACAGTTACAGTTCCTAATACAGATATTGAATATGTAAATATCAGACCATTAAAATATAACATTAAGCCGGAAATTAATACTAAAAAGCATACGGTGACATTTACAATTGACACACCGGATGCTTATACAGTTGAATTCAACAAGAAAGTAGAACGTGCAGTACATATTTTTGCAAATGAAATTGAAAAAGATGTTCCGGACAAAGATGCTGAAGGTGTTAAATACATTGGACCTGGTGAATGGAATATCGAAGATATGGTATTAGAAGATGGAGATACAATTTATATCTCAGGTGGAGCAGTTGTACATGGAGCAGTTACAGCATCATTTGCTAAAGATGTAACTGTTAGAGGAAGAGGCATTATTGATAATTCTAATTTAGAAGGTTGGAAAGGTACAAGTGCTACAGTTCCACTTAGATTTGATAACTGCCAGTACGTAACTGTTGAAGGAATTATTTCATTAAATGCAAATGCATGGTGCTTCCAGAGTTACAATTCAGTAGCTGGAGATATCAGTAATTTAAAGATTATTACAGCAAGACCAAATGGTGACGGAATTTCATTACAGTCATGTAAGAGTTTTGATGTAGAAAATTGTTTTGTACGTACATGGGATGATTCATTAGTAGTTAAGAATTATGATGTAAATTCAAACAATATCAAGTTCAAAAATGTTCAGGTTTGGACAGATTTGGCACAGTCAATGGAAATAGGTTATGAAACAAATAAAGGTGACAAAGAAAACTCGACAATTGAAAATGTTACATTTGAAGATATAACAGTACTTCATAACTTCCATAAGCCGGTATTGTCAATTCACAATGCAGATAATGCAGCAATTTCTAACGTGACTTATAAAAATATTGTAGTTGAAGATGCATGCATGGGACTTGGAGATGGAACAAAAGAATTAATTGATTTACAGGTATTAACAAATTCAGGATGGTCAACAACTTCTGACAGAGGAACTATTTCAAATGTTACAATTGACGGCTTTAAGGTACTTTATGGAAATGAATCACTTCCTTCACAGATTAAAGGATTTGACGAAGAACATGGTATTGATGGAGTTTCAATTTCAGGATTAAATATTAAGGGTAAAGATATTAAATCATTTGAAGATGGTGAATTTGAAGTAGATGAAGACACAGTAAAGAATGCGGAAATAAAGTAGGAGGAGCATTATGAAGAAAAAGTTTATAATTATAATGGGATGTCTTGCCGTAGTATGTGCAGTAATGTCAGCTGTTGTAGCTGTAGGCAATTCATCAGTAAAAATGTCAAATAAAAATTTGACAGTTGTAACAGCTCCTGACCAGAAAGAAGCGATGGAGAATGATGCTTTTAAGGAAGAAGAATATGTTGCACCTGAAATTGATGGTACAAACGTAGCGTTAGACGGAAGAGCAGATGCAAATGGATTTAACGATGTTTACAGAGCACCGAATATAATTGATGGCAGCAGATTAACATACTGGGAAGGTTCTCCAAATGAAGATAGCCAGATTGTTTCTGTAGATTTGAAGAATTCATATACAATTCATACAGTTGTAGTTGGATTAAATCCGGCTCAGATTTGGGGAAAGAGAACTCAGACATTTACAATTGAAGCAAGTGATGACGGACAAAATTATACAGAAGTAATACCATCTACAGATTATGATTTTGATCCAAAGACAGGCAATCAGGTCGTTATTGACATTGATAATGTTAAAATGCAGTACATAAGACTGACGTTTACAAAGAACACAGGTGCAGTAGCCGGACAGATAGCTGAACTCGAGGTTTATACAAACGACAAATAAAATTGTGTGCAGTTTAAAGAGTTTAATTAAATATAATGTGTTTAAAAGATACTTCGCGTAGAACCAATATATGTTGAAATATAATTTGAAACACAGCAAATAAAAAGAATCATACTTGTTATTATCGGTTTATATGAAATAAATCTGATAAAAGTATGATTCTTTTTTTGTTTAAATAGTACAGGTTCATGTTTAAGAATCAGCAGAATGTTCTTTATGTTTGAATACATTGTCAGACTAAATTTAAGAATCAACAGAATATTCTTTAAATTTAAACGTATTGTCAGGAACACACTTGTTAATTAGTTTTATGTATGCTTTAGACATGCTCTTAGGCAGTTTGAATTTGGCTCTAACATATATTTTTGCGAAAGCCTTTTCTCCTATAGAATCTAAAGTATTGCTCCTTATTTTAACATATTTTAAATTTGGAAGCTTATAGAAAACTTTTTCTTCGATTGTATTTACGCTATCGCCAATAATGACTTCTTCAAGTTTTGTGCAATTTACAAAAGCCTTCTTCGGTATAATCTCAACTTTATTTCCAATTTTTAAATGCTTTAATTTTGTTAAATTATCAAATGCTTTTTTAGAAAGTGCTGTCACATCAAAAACTCTTCCCTGAAACTCGATAGTTGATGGAATTTCTAAAGACTTAATACTATAGTCTTTAACTCCTTCAAAAGATACAGTTGAATCAGATAAAATTTTATAATTACAATCGTCAATTTCACAGGTTTTATTAATTGAGGATTCAATCTCAAGCGAGCCGTCATACCAATCAATTTCATTAAATGACATTGCATTTTCAAATGAAGTTACGGTTGGTTTATCGCCACCATATTTTTTATACCAGCTTGATGGATATAAAACATTTTTATTATAGTGAGCTAAACTTGTGTCTACATCCGAGGATTCATTTTTTCTGACTTTTCTGCAAATGACTACCGTTCTGTAATCATGTACTTCATACGAGCATGTTGATAACATTAAAAGTGAATCTTTTTCATTTACATCGACAGGACATTTGTAGGATGAACGAACCTCTATCTGATATAAAAAGTTTAAAAACTGCTCTTTCGTCTGAAATGTGCTTTGCAGATAATTGAATCCATCACTGCTTTCAAAATCTCCTGAAACTCTCATGTATCCTATTATTTTCCATTTGCTTTCTTTATATAAGGTGTCAAATGTAATTACAGGATGTTGTTTGTAAAATTCAATATCTTTATATTTTAACAACTGATGAAACATCATTCCTGTTGAATCCATATTGTGTCCGTGTATTACAAGATTTTTTGAGCGGGGTTTGATTTTTGAATTGCTTTGTATGTAAAGACAACCATTTTTATCACGACCACCTTCAAAATCATGCTTTAAATAAAATTCTGAGTTGCCGGTTGACTGCATTACCGGATAATCGATATTAGTTCCGGGAACTTTTAACCAACCTCGTATGTCCGAGTTTATTTCCAAAAGCTTTGAAAACTTTAATAATATTCCATCAGCTCCCTTGGCACCTTTTTCATATGATTTGTCCAAATTAATGTCAACAGGGGTATTCTCGGACGAATCGTCATCTATAACTTCATTGTTGCCGTCAGATTCAGGAGAATCTGAAACTGAATAATATAATGATTTATATTTATTGTTAAGCTGTTTGGAATGATAAGGCTGTATGCCTAAGTAATAAATCAAAAAAATAACGCATCCAATTAACAATAAAACAGAACAAATCATTACCGTAAGTCTGATTTTTTTCTTGCTTTTAATACTAATCATAAATATCTCCTATTGGATTTGGAAAAGTAAAATAAAGATAATAATGACAAAATATATTTATTTAATTTTTATTATAAAGAGTGTTTAGGGGGAACTTTAAAATAGTGTTGAAATATAAAAATGCTTTCGGATTGTTCTGTATTATGCAACAGGAAAATCCACATTTAACTTTAAAATAATTATAATTGTAATAATAAAAAAAAGCAATAAAACATAAAATTAATAGTAGGAAATAAAGTCAGGTTATATATTGGTAAAACCGTTCCCAAAACAAAGCAGAAGACACAAGCATAAACATAAAAAAATATAGACATAAAATACAAAATAATTGGCAATTGAAAGGTTTTTTTGTGCAATAATAATAAAAAAATGGGTGGTTTTTGGTTAAAACGCACCCGCCAAACAGATTGACAAAGGCATGGTGCCATGTTAATATTAGTTTAACGTTAAACGGATGTGGGAAAAGTGATTTATTGGGGTGTGCCCGGGGGGGGGACAATTTTCAAAAAATCTTTTATTTTACCCAGGAAACAAAAAACAATTAAATAAGTGAAATTCTTTAAACTGTTACAAGTTTAACGTTTAACTTATTCGAAGAAAGGAAGAGGTAGAGAAATGAAAAAAGTATTTAAAAAGTTATTAGTTATGGTAAGCGCTGTTGTTCTTACATTTAGTATGAATGTAGCAGCTGCAGAGGATATTGTGTTGAATGATAGTGGAAGTCCATTTATTAAATCGTTTGATCCGGGAACAAGTGGAGAGTACAAGTATTTAGGATATGCTTACTGTTTTGAAGTAGGACCTGAATATAAATATTTACAGATTACATATACAGGTGATCCTACAGCATTTGATGAATTAAGATTAGAATTTGTAGTTAACTCAGACCCATCAGAGGAAAAGAAATTAACTCCTGTATGGTTCAGAGAAAATGACGAAGGTACAGTTAGAACAACAGACGGCGGATTAGTTCCTAATCCTTCAGATAAAGAACAGACAGCAGTAATCGATTTAGAAAAATCAGGAATTGACTTATCAACAGGTATCAGAGCGTTCCATATACATGATACACCTGGTAAAGGTAAGTTTACAATTACAGATGCAAGATTAATGACTAGTGCACCAAAGGGTGGAGCATCAGCAAGTGCAAGCGACGTTAAATCATCTTCAGATGATAAGAAAGCAAGCAGTGATTCAAAATCAAGCTCAAGCACAGAAAGTAAGAGTTCGGATTCATCTTCAAGCAAAGACAGCTCAGCATCATCAGCTTCAGCATCTTCATCAAGCGATAGCTCAGAATCAGTAGGAGGTGGCGCAACAGCAGCACCTACAACAGGTTCAGCAACATATCCAATTGCTATAGCTATAGGAGGTATTGTAGTAGCAGGCGCAGCATTAGTTGCATCAAAGAAAATGAAAATCCAGTAGTTTTAAGAAAGGAAGAAGGTTCATATGAGATTAAAGAAAATTAGTAACAAAGCAATAGCTTACGCATGCGTCGGAACATTAGCAGTAAGCAGCTTAGCAGGGGTGAACTTGGCATCAGTAAAAGCAGATGAAGACAGCAAAACTGAAGCAGAAATTAACGCGTATAAGGAAGTAAGTGTTCCATGGATGGCTAAAGAATACGATCCGGGAACAGACGGAGAATATAAATATCTTGCAGGCATAGACCTTGCAGCACTGAAATTGACTAGTGATTATAAATATTTACAGCTCACATATACAGGCGATGCTACGGCATTTGATGCTTTAAGATTTGGCATTGAAGGAGAAGAAGGAATCACAGGAACATATTGGTTTAAGGAAAATCCTGAGGGAACAATCAAGACAGCAGATGACACTTTGGCTTCAGAACCGTCAGAAGTAGAACAGACAGTTGTAATCGACCTTGCAAAATCAGGAATTTCAAGTGCAGATCAAATTAAGACAATACATATGCATGATTCACCGGGAAATGGTAAGTTTACAATTAAGGAAGCTAAGTTTACAAACAGTCCAAAAGAAGTTAAGTCGATTAGCATTCCATGGATGGCTAAAGAATATAATCCTGGAGAGGGAGAAGGATATCAGTATCTTGCAGGAATTGATCTTGCTGACCTAAATGTAACAAATGATTACCAGTATTTACAGTTATCATATACAGGTGAATCTACATCATTTGATGAACTTAGATTTGAAGTAGTTGGAACAGATAAAGGATTAGGAACATTCTGGTTTAAAGAAAATCCACAGGGAACGATTAAGACTGTAGATGATACATTAGTTGCTAATCCAACAGAAACAGAGCAGACAGTTGTAATTGACCTTGCAAAATCGGGAATTACAAATGCTGAAGGAATTGCTACAATCCATATGCATGACACAAAGGGTAAAGGCACATTTACAATTACAGATGCTCAGTTTACAAATACACCACTTCAGGTAGCTAAGACACCGGTAGAACCTGAAGAAACAACTCCAGAGGAAACAACACCTGATAATAATGGGGAAACAACACCGGAAACGACAACAGAAAAAGTAATTGCAGATGGAACAAATGATATTATTTTAAATGGTGATGATCAGGGTAAGAGTGCTATGATTGGAACTTACTCAATTAAGAAAGGCTCTGTAGAAAAACCAAATTACAAATATCTTGGATGGGCAACATTTAAAGACTTTGCAAACGAATCATACAAATACTTAAAGATTACATATACAGGTAATATTAAATTACTTAGATTTGAATTTGAAGGCAAAGGTGGAGAAAAACAGGGACCATTCTGGTTTGATCCTGAACAGGCAACTCATTTTGTAACAGAAGATGGTAGTGCAATTCCACTTGTTGGAAACAACACAACAGTAGTAATTGATCTTGCTAAATCAGGCGTTGATATGAGCAAATATAATTCAGGTGTACATATGCACTGCTCAGCAGAAGACGAAGATGTAAATATTTCAATTACAGACGCAGTGTTATATGGTGGAAAGAAGAGTGAACCACAGCCAACAACAACTGCAGCACCAACAACAAAACCAACAACTGTAGCACCAACAACAACTCAGGCAGCAAAAGTTTCAGTTGGAAAGACAGCTGTTAAGAGTGCAACAAAGAAGAAATCAGCAAAGAAAGCTTCTGTAGTACTTAAGAAAGTTAAAGGGGCAAAAGGATATCAGGTTAAAATTTCTACATCTAAGAAATTTAAGAGTAAAGCAACAAAGACAATCACAACTGCAAAAGTTAAATTTGTTGTTAAGAAATTAAAAGCAAACAAGAAATACTATGTTAAGGCTAGAGCATACAAAGTAGTAAACAAGGCTAAAGTTTATGGCAAATGGTCAGCAGTTAAACAGGTAAAAAATAAATAATAATAACAGTTAATTACTAGAAAGCCCTCACGTAATAAACATGTGAGGGCTTTCGTTTTAAAAGAAAGGGCAAATGCAAGTGAAGAAGGGAAAAGTTTTTACAGTTATATTGATGGGAATAGTAATGACAACAGGGGGAAAGATGACAGAATTTAATACAGAGGTAAAGGCGGATATAAGTTCAGAATTTGAAATTCCTCAAGCAGATGAGGCAGGAAGAATTGGTGCAAGCATGCCCTATCTTAGATATGATTCAAAAGATGCAGAGATTGGAAATGGCGCAAAAATAGAAGAATCAGTAAAATCTGAACGAACAAAGATTGCAAGTCAGGCGTCACAACAGTCGTATGTAAGTCTTCCGGTTAAAAATTCATATGCAGAATGGACTGCAGTTAAAAGTGGTTCAGGTGTAACAATGAGATTTACAATGCCGGATTCAACAGACGGTAAAGGATTAACAGGTAGTCTTGATGTATATGTAAATGGAGAATTTTGTCAGAAAGTTGATTTGACATCTTATTACATGTGGCAATATTTTGCAGGTGGAAATCCAAGTGATAAAAACAACGGAGGAGTTCCGTGCTTTGCATTTGATGAAGTACATTTTATTTTGAATAAAACTTTAAATCCGGGGGACAAAATAAGAGTTCAAAACTCAGGAAGAGACAATTTAATTTATGGTGTAGATTTTGTTGAAATCGAAGAAGTTCCACAAACTATTGCACAACCTGCAAATTCTTTGAATGTCGTAGATTATGGTGCGAAGCCAAATGATGGAAAAGATGATTATAATGCAATAAGAAATTGTATAAGTGCTGCTAATATTCAGGGAAAAGATGTTTATTTTCCAGAAGGAACTTTTAATATAGGCAGAAAATGGACTTTTTATGGAAAGAACATAAAAGTTACGGGAGCAGGAATGTGGTATACAAACATTCAGTTCACAAACAGTAATGCGAATAGCGGAGGAATTGCATTTGCAGGAGAAAATTCATGTTATAATGTAGAATTTTGCAATATGTATATTAATTCAAATTTAAGCTCAAGATATAATGAACAGGCATCATATAAATGTTTTAGTGATGTTCCGGGAAATGGAAGTGTAATACATGATATTTGGGAAGACCATTTTGAGTGTGGATTTTGGTTAGGAGATTATAGTGGAACAGTTGATTATTCAGATGGAATGAAAATAATCAATTGTAGAATTAGAAACAATTTAGCTGACGGAGTAAATTTCTGTCAGGGTACAAGCAATAGTGTGGTATATAACTGCTCAATAAGAAATAATGGAGATGACGGACTGGCATGTTGGAATAATAATTATTTGTCAGCGAAAGATGAAACAGGAAATGTGTTTGCATATAATACAATAGACTTTATTTGGAGAGCCGGAGGCATTGCAATATATGGAGGAGATGGATTTAATATTTACAATAATTATATTTGCGATACATTCATGGCATCTGGAATTCATTTGAATACAACATTTGATGGATATAAATTTAATAATACGAAAAATATAAAATTCGAAAATAATACATTGGTAAGATGTGGAACATATAAAGACAGTTGGGGTAGTTCTTTGGCAGCAATTGATATTTCGCAAAATGTAAAGAATGTTTCATTTGTTAATACAAAAATATATGATGCATGGCACGATGGAATAGCTTTAAAGGACAACATACAAGGGATAAAATTTGAAAATACAATAATTTATGGAAGTGGAACTGCAGGACAGAAAGTGTCAGGAAATGTAGGAGCAGCAATTAAGACATCGGGAAGTCCGAAAGCTCAAATTGATAATATAAGTATAACTAACAGTGCTTATAATCATAATGACAAACCGTATCTTTTTACAGGAAGTTATAATGGAATTTCAATTTTGAACGAATTGTTGTATAATAATTTGGCTTATGAAGTACCGGGATATCCTGAAGTTTCAGATGTTACAAAGGATGAGGAGACAATAAAACCAGGTGATAACGAGACAACACCTGGAAATGACAACCGTAATGATACGGGAACATCTTCGAATTCAGAAACAGTTTCAAATCAGAATGATGAGACTAAGAAAAAAATAACAAAGAATAAACCGGGAAAAGTAAAGATTAAATCTGTAAAAAAGACAAAAGGTAAAATGAAAATTACTTTGAAAAAATTAAGAGGGGTTTACAGGTATCAGATTAAAGTTTCAACTTCAAAGAAGTTTGTAGGCAAAAATACTCTTACTAAAAACTTAAAGGGGACAAAAGCGGTTTTCAAAAAAATCAATGTAGCAAAAAAGTATTACGTTAAGGCTAGAGCGTATAAAATTGTGGAAAAGAAAAGATTATATGGAAGATGGTCGGGGGTCGTATCTAAATAACCAACACAATTGCGAATAGTTGAACGTAAAACTTTAAATAAAATAAGAAGGAGAAGAAACATGAGAAAAAGTATTCAAAAGGTTTTATCATTTGCTTTAGCAGGGGCAATGGTATTACAACCTTTACCTTCAGCACAGAGTGTGTTTAAGGTAAACGCAGGGGTGGCTTCGGAATCAAAGTTTGATATTCCGCAAGCTGATGCAAGTGGACGTGTAGGAGCTAAGGTTCCTTACACAAGATATGATTCATTACAGGCGAATATTGGTGGCGGAGCACAGATTGCTTCATCAAAGAATTTCGACAGAATGAATATTGCAAGCCAGGCTTCGGAACAGTCATATGTAAGACTTCCTGGAAAAGGAGCTTACACAGAGTGGACAATGAACACTACCGGAGATGGGGTTACAATGAGATTTACAATGCCTGATTCCAGTGATGGAATGGGACTTAAAGGCTCATTAGATGTGTATGTAAACGGACAGTACAAACAGACAATCGATTTAACATCTTATTTTATGTGGCAGTATTTTGCCAGTGGAAATCCAAGTGACAATAACGATGGTGGGGTGCCATGTTTTGCATTTGATGAAGTACATTTTAAATTAGACAATTCATTAAAGAAGGGTGATACAATCAGAATTCAGAGCAGTGGAGCCAATGCTTTAGAATATGGTGTAGACTTCCTTGAAATTGAAAATGTACCTGATGAAATTGCACAGCCGGACAATTCTTTAAATGTTGAAGATTTTGGAGCAGTTCCTGATGATGGACAGGACGACTATGATGCAATTTATCGTTGTATAGAAGAAGCAGACAGATCAAACATGGATGTTTATATCCCGGCAGGAACATTTGAAATCGGACAGGTTTGGAGATTATATGGTTCAAACATGAAGATTACAGGTGCAGGTATGTGGTATACAAATATTCAGTTTACAAATCCTGATGCCGGTGGCGGTGGTATTTCCGCCGGATGGCAGACAAGCGGTTCAAAGGATGGATATTGTAATAATATTGAATTTTGTAATATGTACATTAATTCAAATCTTAGATCACGTTATAATCAGCAGGCAGTATATAAATGCTTTATGGATGTATTCACAGATGGATCAGTAATCCATGATATTTGGGAAGAACATTTTGAATGTGGATTCTGGTTTGGTGATTACAATGGAAAAATGGATTACTCAGACGGAGTTAAAGTAATGGACTGTAGAATTAGAAATAATCTTGCAGACGGAGTAAACTTCTGTCAGGGTACAAGCAATGCAACAGTTTACAACTGCTCTATCAGAAACAATGGTGATGATGGTTTAGCATGTTGGAATAACAGCTGGGGCGGAGCTAAAAATGAATCTGGAAATGTATTCGCATATAATACAATTGATTTCATATGGAGAGCTGGTGGTATTGCAATCTATGGTGGTGATAATTTCAAAGTTTATAACAATTACATTTGCGATACATTTATGGCAGCAGGTATTCATTTAAATACAACATTTGACGGTTACAAATTTAGTGAGTGTAAAAATATGACATTTGATAATAACATCATAGTTCGTGCCGGATGTACAAAGGACAGCTGGGGTGAAGAACTTGGTGCAGTTGATATCAAGCAGGAAGTCAAGAATGTAACATTTAACAATACTCAGATTTATGATGCTCAGCATGATGGTATCAGAATCCTTGATAACTCAGCAAGTAATGTAGTGTTTAACAATACTAAGATTTTAGGCTCAGGTATAGATGGTCAGCAGGGAAATTATTCATCAGTTCCTCATGCAGGTGCAGCTATCAGACTTGGAAGCTCATCATCAGCTACATTTAATGGAATCGAAATTGCAAATTCTGCATTTAAGAACAAAGAAGATGGATCACCATATTTCTATACAGGTGGAACAGATTCATCATGTGTGAAGAATGCAACAATCTATGATGATGATGTTACATATACAGTACCGGGTTATCCTGAACCATATATTGATGGTGGACAGCAAGGTGGTGTTACAAATCCATTAGAAGGTATTACAGGATATGATATTGCTTTAACAGGTTTAACATGGAAAAATGAAAATGGCTCATCAGACCTTAAAAATGGAGATAAGGTTACATTCTCTGTTGCAATTACTAATACAAGTAATGTAGATATTCCTGAAGGAGTAACAATTGGATTCAAAGTTGTAGTTGATGGAACAACAACTTACAGAAATCAGAAATTTAAAGATGGTTTGAAAGCAGGACAGACAGTTAAACTTTCAACAACAGGTGCTTGGACAGCTTCAAGAGGAGGTCATACAATCGTTGCAACAGCAGATGATACAAATAAACTTCCAAATGAAACAGACAAGAACAATAATACAAGAACAAAGAAATTTAATGTTTATGGAGATGCAGCTACAAATCCTGTAACAAGAGTTTCAGGTGGATATGACTTAGTTGTATCAAAGATAGTTGCTAATAAGCAGGACATTGCTGTTGGAGATCAGTTAGTATTTACTGCAACAATTACAAATGCAGGTGATACAGCTATTCCGGCAGGAACAACTATTGGATATCAGTTACAGATTGATGGAAATACATCAAATATTTTATGGTGCGATAAATATAATAGCGGATTGGCAGCAGGACAGTCAGTTGATTTAACAGTAAATTCTGGTTCAGCACAGAGAAATTACTGGACAGCTACAAGTGGAAAACATAGCATAATGGCATGGGTTGATGATGTTAATAGAATTCAGAACGAAGTTAATGAAGATAATAACCAATATACTATTTCATTAGATATTCCAACAGCATCAATGATTGAAAATCCAGATGCACCTGATGATTTAAACAATCCTGGACAGGTTGAAACAACAAAACCGGTTGAGACAACAACAAAGGCACCTGAAACAACAAAACCAGTTGAGACAACAACAAAGGCACCTGAAACAGCTAAGCCAGTTGAGACAACAACTAAGACACCTGAAACATCAAGAGATACATCGGAAGATATCGTAATTAATGAATTCATGAAAACATGGACAGTAGGTACAGGAAACGGATACCAGTATATGGGTCAGGTAAATTACAATGCACCTGCAGGATACAGATATCTTCAGTTGACATATACAGGTGATACAAGAGCATTTGAAGAACTTAGATTAGAATTCTTTACAGATATGAAGAACCCGTATTGGTTCAACAAAAATCAGGCAGTTAAGTTTGTGACAACAAGCGGCGATGTAGTTGAAGCTCCATCATCCACTGCAAAGACAGTTGTAATTGACCTTCAGAAATCAGGTTTAAATATTAACCAGACAAATACTGGTTTCCATATTCATAATACACAGGGATATGGAAGTTTTACAATTACAGATGCAAGACTTTATAAAACAGCAGCTGTAGAACAACCAACAACAAAACCGGTTGAGACAACAACAAAGGCACCAGAGACAACAAAGGCGCCTGAAACAACAAAACCAGTTGAAACAACAACAGAAGCTCCATCAATGGTTTCAGATAAAGTTATTGTACATGGATATCAGATGAGTGCTAAGTTCAACGGAGTAGAAGGAGATATGGGAATTCGTATCGTATATTCTGTAGAACCTGAAATTGATGGAAAGAAAGTAGAAAAAGCAGGTGTTATTTGCGGAATAGTATATGGTGACAACCCAATAACAAAGAATGACATTGTATTAAACAGCAAGAATTCTTATGTAGCAAGCTATGAAGCAACAGACAAAGGTTTGATTGGCGATGTAGTTGGCGATTCAAAGACAGCAAAGAATTATGTAAGAACATTTGGTTTGAAAGACTACAATGCAGAAGGACTTTCAGCAAAATACTACACAAGATCATATGCAATTTTAGAAGACGGAACAATTGCATACAGTAATGTAGAAGAATTCAATATTTATGAAATCGGAAAGAAGATTTACCAGAAGAGATCAATGGTAAATGAGGCAGCTCATAATTACTTATATGATAAGATTCTTAAGGTGGTAAATCCTGCAGAATTACCAATTGATTATAATTGGAGCAATACAATAGAAAAATAAATAAAAGATATTGAAAACGGAGGCTATCGCTTCAACATTTAGGTTGTTGAAGCGAAGCCTCTTTGTGTTATATATGGGACTTTATTATGAATCAATTTTAATGAAATATTTGTATAATTTTTGATGTAATACTTGTATGTTTTTTAATGAAATATTTGAAAAAATCACCGCAATATTTGTATGAGTTTAAGTGCAATATTCCAGGGTTTTGGTAGAACATTTTACACTAATATGATAAAATAAAATAATAACTTTATTTACAATTTAATAGTGTCAAATGCGTATAACAACACAAAGGGGTGATTATTATGACAAATGACAAAGTAAGAATTCATCAGAGAGTACAGGATGTAATGAACGTGGATGAACTGTACAATTATATTTACAGATATGTGCATGATAACAACATGGAACAGTCAATTATGGCATTGGAAATGGCGAATGAATGCCATAAGGAACAGACAAGGATGGAAGGTGGACCGTATATTATTCATCCGTTAACAATTGCAAGACATGCAATATCCTTAGGAATTAAAGAAGACAACATAATTGCAACGATGCTTTTACATGATGTGTGTGAAGATTGTAATATTTCGGAAACAAGTATGCCTATAAATGATATTGTTAAAGCCGGGGTAAAAGCAATGACATTTGAAGTTAAGCCAGGTGAGGATAAGGAAGAAGCAAGATTAAAATATTTTGCAAGGCTAATTGATAATAGAGAAGCAACGATAACAAAGATGTTTGACAGGTGTAATAATGTGTCGACAATGGCTTTAATATTTTCGAGAAAAAGACTCGTTAAGTACATTAATGAGACAGATAAGCATGTCATTCCTCTTATTCAACAGGCAAGGATAAGATATCCTGAATTCGAGCAAATATGCTTTGCAGTAGAATATCAGATGAATTGTATGTTAAACTCGGTAGAAATGTTATTAGAATTTAACGATTCAAAGAGAGTATAGACTATTAAATGTCTATATAGTTTACAGAAAACGGTATGCAGTTATAAATAAATGTGACGTGATTAAAATTTGTGCAAATAACTACCATTTCATAGCTGTAAAAAATATATATTTTAAATACCCCCTAAAATATAATAGTGAAAGGATTGCATAATGGATAACAACCAAAATATTGAGACAGAAAAAGTTCACAAAAGAAGGGTAAGATATAAAGGAACGCACCCGAGAACGTATGCAGAAAAGTATAAAGAACAACAGCCTGAAAAATATGCTGATACAATAGAAAAAGTAATACGAAAGGGAAGTACTCCTGCAGGTATGCATATATCTATTTGTGTAAAAGAAATATTAGAATTTTTACAAATAAAGCCGGGGCAGAAAGGATTGGATGCAACTCTAGGATATGGTGGACATACATCAAAGATGCTCGAATGCCTTGAAGGAAATGGTCATGTATACGGATTAGATATAGATCCGATAGAAATAGAAAAAACAAAAAAGAGATTAGCAGACAAAGGATTTGGAGACAATATATTTACAGCTATTAATACTAATTTTGCAAATATAGTTGAAGTGGCAAAAGAATACGGCCCATTTGATTTTGTATTGGCAGATTTAGGTGTATCATCTATGCAGATTGACAATCCGGAGAGAGGATTTACTTATAAATATGATGGCCCGCTTGATTTACGATTAAATCCGAATAAAGGAATTTCAGCAGCTCAAAGATTGGAAAATATCAGGGAAGATGAACTTGAAGGGATGTTTATTGAAAACTCAGACGAACCTTATGCCGCTGAAATTGCAAAGGCTATAGTGGAAAGGAACCGAAAAGGACAGAAAATAACAACAACACTTATGCTTAAAGATGTAATAGAAGAGGCATTATCTTTTATTCCACAGAAAGAAAGAAAAGAAGCAGTGAAAAAGTCCTGTGCCAGAACATTTCAGGCTCTAAGGATTGATGTAAATAATGAATTTGAAGTGTTATATGATTTTCTTGAAAAACTACCGGATGCAATGGCACCAGGTGGAAGAGTTGCGATTCTGACTTTCCATTCAGGTGAAGACAGACTTGTAAAGAAGGCATTTAAAGCCCTATATAAGCAGGGAATATTTTCAGAAATTGCAAAGGATGTAATAAGACCGTCTGCAGAAGAATGTAATATGAATCCGCGTGCAAGATCAACAAAAATGCGTTGGGCAATAAAAAATTAACAAATTAGTAAAATATTGTTTTGAGTATATAGAATATTTGTATTATAATGGAAAATGTATAAGAACGTGAATAGTTACATCGCACAATGAAAAATTGGAAATGATAATATAGTTGTGCGTAAAGGATAAAAGGAGGAGGAAATTAATGAATCCTATTATTTTAGATAAGGTAAGGGGTTGTATGTTAGGTGGTGCTGTAGGTGATGCACTTGGTTACCCGGTTATGAATCTTAACATTGATGATATTCGTAAAGAACATGGTGAAAATGGTATTAGCGAATATTTATTAGATGAAAATGGTAAAGCAGGAATATCAGATATAACACAGTTATCGTTATTTACTGCAAATGGAATTTTATCAGGAAAGACAAAAGCCTGTAAAATAGGTACTGAGGGACCAGATGTTGCAACAGTATGTCAGGCATACAAAGATTGGGTTAAAACACAGGAAAGTGATAATACTAACGAAAGCCATACAACATGGTTATATAATATAGAAAATTTGCATAGTAGAAGACATTCATTAGAATCAGGAATAGATATTTTCAAAGGCGATTTTGGAAGTGTTGAAAAGCCTGAAAAGTTAGGAATGGATTTTGGAGCTATTACAAGAATCGCTCCTGTGGGACTTTATTTTAAAGAAGAAAATATGCAGATTGAAGAAATAGATGTGTTTGCTGCAAATGTAGCTGCATCTACACATGGATATGATGCTGCTTATATTTCAGCTGCAATATTAGCTCATATAATAAATAAAGTAACATATACGGAAATGACTTTAAAAGAAGCTGTGTCAGATGCAATGAACACAGTAAAAAGATTATGTGGATATAAACCACATGTTGAAAGCGTCATGGAAGGGTTAAGCAGAGCTGTTTCTTTAGCCGGTGACGATATAGATGATAAAGAAGCAGTATCAGAAATCGGTATAGGAAATAGTGCCGATGAAGTACTTGCAGCAGCAATTTACTTTAGTTTAAAGTATGAAGAAGATTTTGAAAAAGCAATTCATGCTGCGGTCAATAATGACGGTAAAAGCGGAGCAATAGCATCCGTAACAGGAAATATACTTGGTGCATATCTTGGAGCAAGAGCAATTCCTGAAAAATATTTAGAAAAATTAGAGTTACGCCATATAATCCAGATAATAGCAGAAGATTTACACGAAGATTGCCCGAATACAAATTATTTTGACAACTTCAATTGGATTTGGGAAGAAAAATATGGCGAAGCCTGTTATATTATTTAATAACTCAGAATTACAAAAAACTGCCTTCATGTTCGCATGTAAAGGCAGTTTTTCTAAGAAATCAAAGCCATAAGGAATGAGTCTTACAGGGAAGAAGCCGAATGGAAGGGGCAATATAGATTAATAAAGGAGGAAACAAAATGAACGAAGTTCATTTTTTATAAATGTTTCCGACGAATAGCCGCTGACCGAAGGAAGGGGCAATACAGATTAATAAAGGAGAATATGTTGGACGACAAATTAAAGCAACAAATATTTTTAGAAATAGCAATGCCTATTTGTACCAGAGAAAAAGTAATGCTTATGCATAAGTTTGTACAACATGGAAAAACAAGTTGCTTAGAACATAGCATAGCTGTAGCATACAATAGCTTTTTGATGGCAGAAGCCATGGGAACTGAATATGATAGGGAAAGTCTTATAAGAGGCGGCCTTTTGCATGATTATTTTTTATATGACTGGCATAAACCTCATGGAAGATGGCATGGATTTAAACACCCGGCAATAGCATTGAAAAATGCTACAAGGGATTTTAAATTAACAGAAATAGAAAAGAATCTTATAGTAAGACATATGTTTCCACTAGTACCGATACCACCTAAAAATATTGAGGGTGGTATAGTATGTATGGTTGATAAGTGGTGTTCACTTAAAGAAACATTTTGTAGCGATATTTATAAAAAAGATGAAATGGTTCAGCAGATAATTAAAATAGTTGAAATTAAACTAAGAGAAGAAGAAACAAGAGAGTCAACGGTTAATATTTCACAGAGACATGTTGTTTTATAAAAATATACTTTTAGGCTGCAAATAACAAAAGATACAATAAAAAACAAAAGAGTGACTTTAAAGTTATTAATTGGATTAGTATTTTATGTAAAACAAATCTGAATGAAGCATTAGGAGGAATAGTATGGCAGGATTAGTTTTAGAAGGTGGAACATTCAGACCTATTTTTAGTTGTGGCGTAATGGATGCGTTATTAGATAATGGTATCGAATTTCCTTATGTAATAGGTGTATCGGCAGGAATAACAGATGCGATATCTTATATTTCAAAACAGAAGGAAAGAAATTTACTTGTATTAGAAAAATATAGAAATGACAAAAGATATATCGGAATAAATAATTTTAAGACAGATAAAAGTTTATTTGGTCTTGAATTTGCATATGGAACAGTTCCAAATGAATTAATGCCATTTGATATGGAAACATATAAGAAATACACAGGAAAGGTAAGAGTTGGTGTAACTAATTGTATTACAGGAAAAGCTGAGTATATGGATGGCATGGAAATGGATGATAAATATACAATGCTAAGAGCAACATGTGCAATACCCGGATTTTTCCCAACGATTAACATTAATGGAACACCATATTATGATGGAGGGATAGCTGACCCGATTCCGATACGTAAGTCTATGGCGGATGGAAATGAAAAAAATCTAATTATCCTGACACAGCCATTAGAATATAGGAAAACATTAAATGCAAAGACCAAATTTGCAGCGAATCGTGTTAAAAAGAAATATCCTGAATTAGCAAATGCCCTATATACAAGACACATCAGATATAACGAGACAGTAGAGTATTGTCATAAGTTGGAAGATGAGGGAAAGGCAATAATACTTCAGCCAAAGGTGAAACTCAATAGTTTTGAAAAGGATGTGAAAGTGTTGAGACAGACAAATGAAATGGGATATGAAATGGCTATGGACAAAATGGATTTAATAAAAGAATTAATAAAAAAATAAAAATATTTTTATCAAAAATAAGCGTAAAATTATGTTTTTTCGACATTTTTTTGCGCTATTTTTTTTGCAAAAAAGGCAAAAACACCAAAATGAAAATTTTGAAATCCCATAAAATAGTAAGGTATTTGTGCATAATCAACAAAAAAACAAATAAAATAGACATTTTTTTGATGATATATTGCAAAAAATGTTTTTAAATTCTAATATTTTAAATATAGAACGACATATATATTGGGAATATGTTGGGGGTCGGATTCAAAAAAGCGGGCAAGTCAGCCTGATATTTCGTGAGTTAATGCGTGTATTGAAAACTTTTTAATATACGCTTTATTTTTATCTTGGTAATTTAGAAAAATAAAAATTACCAAATAAATATGTATAGAGTTTTGAATTATTATTGAAAACCGTGGAGTGATAATAATAGAAATCAGAAAGGGTTTGTATTAATTATATTATGCGGAAAATGTTGAGATTATTAATTATATTTATGCGAGAAATATTGAGATTGGGCAAATATTTTACGTAATCGCAGAAAGTGAATAAAAACGCATAGCGCGTTTTTCATAAAAAATATGAAGGGGAGGTTTTTATTCAATGAGAATTAAAAATCTAAGAAAAGTGTCAAAAAGAGCAGCAAGTTTTGCACTTTCAGCAGCGTTGGTAGTTGGAGTAGTACCTGCGCAGAATTTAATGCCTACTGTAAAGGCAGCGGATGACAATACACCATATGTTATTTCGAACGGAAGAATGGTATATGCCAGCTCATCTGTAGAAAACAGTGATCCGTCTTATGCAGTGGATGGCTCAACATCGACAAGATGGGAAAGTTCATGGAACAACAAAAATGAATGGATGTACGTAGACCTCGGAAAAGTTACACAAATTACAGGTGTAAAACTTATGTGGGAAGGTGCGTACGCAACAGCTTACAAGATTCAGTTTTCTGATGATGAAGAAAACTGGAGAGATGTTTACACAAACAATTCATGTAAGGGTGGAAACGAAACAATTGATTTAAGTGGCTCAGCAAGATATGTAAGAATTTATATGACAGATAAAGCTTTGGCTGCTTATGGATATTCATTATATGAATTTCAGGTTCTCGGATTAAACGGAGTTACACAGAGACCTGTAGATTACGGAAAAAATATAGCAGAAGGCAAGAATGTAACAGCTTCATCACTTAGAGATGTATGGTGGATGTATGATGACAATGGCGTAATTGACCAGTCAACAGTACTTGCAAAGAATGCTGTAGATGGAAATATGAATTCATATTGGACATCAGGTGAAAAAGATAAACAATGGTTATGCGTAGATTTAGGTAGAAACTATGAGATAGGTCGAGTAATTATAAATTGGGCATCAGATGCAGGAAAGATTTATGATATTCAGACATCTACAGATGGAAATAACTGGACAACATTATACAGACAGACAAAAGGTTCAGGAAATAAAGTAGACAATGTAGAACTGTATGCTAATGCACGTTATGTAAGAATGTATGGATACACAAGAGTTGAGACAGGAAGTGGATTTAGCATTAATGAATTACAGGTATACGAATATAAAAATGGAGACAAGAAGGTAACACATAATATAGAATCACTACCACAGTCTCAGGTAAAGAAAACAGCTAACAATAAAGGAAGTTATTTGTCAAATGATATGTACGAAGCAAAAGCTAAACTTCCGGTTTATGCAGCAGATAATATTAAAGTTCCTGTTGAAAGTAATGACTGGTGGCAGTCAATTTTAATTAACAAGTTTGGAAATATGTTATCAACACTTCCATTAAAGACAAAATATTCAACAAAAGGACTTGGAGTTTTAACAGCTACAGAAGGCTGGCTTCCGGCAATGGGTGAAACAGATGTAAATGTTTCAGTAGTTTCAGAAACAAAACCTGATTTTTACATTATGCCTGAGAATCTTGATACAGCGTCAGCATGTGACAAAGTCATGAATTACAGTGATTACTCAGTAAAAGTTGGTTTATGTGATGATAATCATGTAGCAATGCAGTCAACACATGTAAAAGATTCACCATATATTTTTACTGAATATGGAACAACAAGAACAATTTATATTTCATCATCAGCTGATGCACAGTGCTTTGATGCAAATGGAAATACAATTTTAGCAAATAATCTTGATAAGATTACAGCTGACCATATTGGACTTCAGGTTACAGATGATGACAATAAGAACGGTACAAAAAACTCAACAAGTTATTATTGTTTAACAGTACCTGAAAATACAACATTTAAGAAAATCGGAAGTTATATTAAAGTAACATTCCCTTCAGATGACGGATATATGTCAATTGGTACAATGCAGGCAAAGAACCAGTTAGAAACATTCTTTGCACATGGATATGCATTTGTAACAGATACAACCGTAACATATGATTATAGTGATGACAATGCAAAGATTAATTCACACTATAACTTAACAACAACAGTAAAGAGAAATGGATTTTCAAATGAATCTATGTTATGTATGCTTCCTCATCAGTGGAAAAATTCAACAGATGATAATAACGCATTCACAACATATACTTCAGTAAGAGGTGATTTAAAGACAATCATTTCAAATAAATTTACTACAACAAAAACATTTGCAGGTCTTCTTCCAACATTTGCAATTCCATCAGGAAGTGATTTCGACAGTGAAGAAGCACAGATGTAT
Source organism: Eubacteriaceae bacterium (assembly GCA_902363805.1). Lineage (GTDB taxonomy): Bacteria > Bacillota > Clostridia > Lachnospirales > Lachnospiraceae > Eubacterium_U > Eubacterium_U album. The sequence goes on from CABJBF010000001.1 coordinate 257,432, forward strand.
TTAGCACAGTTAGATGATGCAACAAAGAATTTAAACCCTGCAGCAGATGCTTATTGGGAAGGTAAGAATTTACATCCGTTAGGAATGGGAGTTCTTATGGCTGACCAGTTAGGGGATACAGAATTAAGAGATGAATTTCTTGCTAGAATTAAGAAAATTCTTGTTAACTGGTTTACATATGATGGTAAAGAGGACATTAGTTATTTCATATATGATAACAATTGGGGAACACTTTATTATGCACAGAGTGAATTTGGTGCAAATGCTTCAATTTGTGACCACCATTTCACATACGGATATTTTATGTTTGCTGCTACAGTATTAGCAACATATGATGAAGAGTTCTACAATGATTACAAAGAAATGATTGAAATGTTAATCAGAGATTACGCAAATCCATCTGATAATGATAGTGAATTCTGTAGATTCAGATCATATGATTTATATGAAGGACATTCATGGGCAGGCGGATACGCAGACAATGATTCAGGAAACAATCAGGAATCAGCAAGTGAATCATTATTCAGCTGGGTAAGTTTATACTTATGGGGAACACTTACAGGAAATGACACATACAGAGATGCAGGTGTATTTGGCTTCTCAAATGAAATGGATGCAGTAGAACAGTACTGGTTTGATTATGATAAAGATAACTGGGTTAAGGAATGGCCATACGATGTTGTAGGACAGGTTTATGGAGGAATTAACTTCTACGGTACATTCTTTGGTGGACAGCCATTATATGTATATGGTATTCAGTGGTTACCAATTTCTGAATATTTAACATACTACGGTATGAATCAGGAAAGATGTGCAGAAATTTATCAGGGATTATTAGATGATACTGATGAAGCTATGAAGAAAGCCGTTATCGTAGCTAGAAATGAAGGAAAGGCTGAAGAAGAAATTCAGACAATGTTAGACACATATCCACAGGCAGATACAGGTTGGCAGCATATTACATGGCCATTCTTATCACAGACAAATCCAACATTGGCATTACAGAAATTCCTTGCAAATGATGATAAGGTACAGAAAACAGATACAGCAAATACATACTGGTTCATTAACAGTATGAAAGAATTAGGAACAAAGACAACTGATATTGTAGCAACAGGAGATTGCTCAGCAGCAGTTTACTACAATAAGAATACAAATAAATATACTGCTACAGTATGGAACCCAACAAATGCTACAAAGAAAGTAACATTTAAGAACGCAAATGGAACAACTTTAGGAACAGCAACAATTGGTGCAAAGGCGTTAGTAAGCTTTGAAGTATACAAAGATAAGAAATTTAATATTACTCAGGCTCAGACACCGGAGATTTCAGTTCCGACAGGTACATATGATGATACACAGTATGTAGAAATTAAGTCATCTACAGAAGGTGCAACAATTTACTACACAACAGACGGAACAAGACCAACAACTTCATCAAAAGTTTATGACGGCATTATTCCTGTATCAAGTACATCAACAGTAAAAGCAATAGCAGTAAAAGACGGATACATTACATCAGCAATGGCATCTTCAACAATTACAGTAAATGGTGCAGAAGTATCAAAGAATACTAACATCGCATTAGGAAAGAATGTAACAGTATCTTCAAGTGAAAATCCATCAGTAAGTGGTGACAAATTAGTAGATAATGATGGAACAACAAGATGGTCATCAGAATTTACAGATGATCAGTGGTTCAACATTGATTTAGGTGGAAATTACACAATCAACAAAGTAACACTTGATTGGGAAGCTTCATATGCAACAGCATATAAGATTCAGACATCAGTGGACGGAAATAGTTGGAATACAGTTTACAGTACAACATCAGGAAAAGGAGGAGATGAAGAAATTGTATTTGATGCAACGACATGCAGATATGTAAGATTTCAGGGCGAAAAGAGAGTAATGCAGTATGGATATTCTCTTTGGGAAGTTGGAGTATATGAAGCAAAGAAGGTTGAACAGCCATCATTTAGCTTAGCTTCAGGAAATTACTCAGGAAACCAGAAGTTACAGATTAGCAGTGCAACAAAGGGTGTTGAAATCAGATATACAACAGATGGTTCTACACCAAATGAAAACTCAAAACTTTATGTACCAAGCATTACTTTAAATAAGAACACAACAATTAAAGCAATAGCATACAGAAAAGGAATGATTGCTTCAGAAGTTACAACAGCTACTTACACAATTAATGGTGGAAGTACAACAGAACCTGAACAGCCTACAGAACCTTCAAAACCAGATGAAGGAGAAACAACATTAGTAAATGTTGCTAAAGGTAAAACCGCATCAACATCAGGAACAGAGACAGATGCAATGGCAGCGGCAAATGCATTTGATGGAGATGAAGGAACAAGATGGTCATCAAATTTTGCAGATGATGCATGGATTGCAGTAGATTTAGGAAAGACATATGCAGTTAGTAAGGTTGTACTTAACTGGGAAGGTGCATATGGAGAATCATATAAGATTCAGACATCAACAGATGGAAAGAACTGGACAACAGTAAAAGATGTAACAGGAAAGAACGGAGGCGTTGATACAATTACATTTAACACAGTAAATGCAAGATATGTAAGAATGCAGGGTGTTAAGAGAGGTTTACCATACGGATATTCATTATGGGAAATGGAAGTATATGCAACTGTTAAGGAAACTGCAGAATATGGCGTAGTTTCTAAGAACAAAACAGCAACAACATCAGGAACAGAGACAGAAGCAATGGCAGCAGCAAATGCATTTGATGGAGATGAAGGAACAAGATGGTCATCAAATTTTGCAGATGATGCATGGATTTCAGTAGATTTAGGAAAAACATATGCAATCGATAAAGTTGTACTTAACTGGGAAGCAGCATATGGTAAAGCTTATAAAATTCAGACATCAACGGATGGAAATAATTGGACAACAGTAAAAGATGTAACAGGAAAGAACGGTGGAATAGATACAATCACATTTAACACAGTAAATGCAAGATATGTAAGAATGCAGGGTGTTAAGAGAGGACTTCCGTATGGATACTCATTATGGGAAATGAAGGTATATGGAAAGTAAAATACTAGATTAAAGGACAGATATTAAAGAGGCTTCATAGCATGAAAAAGGGCTATGGGCCTCTTTTATATAATTATATTAGGAAAATTGGAGGGTAAAAAATGAACAGGAGAAAGTTAGTGTCAATGGCACTTTCTTTAATGATGGTTACCGCATCATTAGGAACAATCAACGGAACAGCTTTGGTAAAAGGAGCAGACACATGGAGAAGTAGTTTATATCCGAGTAACTGGACACCCGGATACACGAACAGTAGCGGACAGTTTTTACAGGATTTTTCATATGCAGGATATGAAAAAGGTGAAAAAGAAGTTCCAACTCAGATGAGTGGAATGTATGTAAATGTAGTAAATTATGGAGCTGACAGTACAGGAGCGAAAGACTCAACATCAGCAATTCAAAATGCAATCAACGCTGTTGAGGCATCAGGTGGTGGAACAGTATATCTTCCGGAAGGAACATACAAGGTAAAGCCAACTACTTCAAATTCAGCAGCTTTAAGAATAAAAGGCAGCAACATCTTATTTAAAGGAGCAGGAAAAGGAAAGACTTTTATAAGATGCTATGCGGAAAATATGAGATATAGTCAGGTTATTAATGTATCTCCAAATGGTGGTACATGGAATAGTGCTGACGATGGAAATTATTATAGTTTGTCACAGGATATACCAAAAACACCAACAAATAAAATTTATTTGAGTAATGTTGGAAATTTAAAAGTTGGTGATTGGGTAATTATCAGAAGTGACAGAACAGCTGCATGGATTAATGAACATCAGATGTCAGGATTCTGGTCAGCAAGTGTAAATCCTACAACAATGGGAACAACATTTTATAGACAGATAACAGCAGTAGATAAGAATAGTAAGACAATTACAATTGATATCCCTACAAGATATTATATGAAAACAAGAGACAATGCCAGAGTTTATAAAGTAACTCCAAAGCAGCAGAATGTAGGATTGACAGACTTTTCCATTGGAAATAAAGCCAACAGCAAGACAAATGGCTGGGGAGAGGAAGACTATAAGACAAGTGGAACAGGAGCATATGATGCAAATAATGCATTTTTGATTAAATTTGCATTAAATGTAAACTGTTTTGCAAAGAATATTTCTACATATCAGGCAGAAAATGCAAGTCAAATTCATATGATTTCGAACGGACTTGATTTAAGCCAGTGCAGAAGCATTACAATTGACAGCTGTGATTTCAGTCATCCACAGTATGAAGGTGGTGGCGGAAACGGTTATGGAATGAATGTTTGTTCACAGGAAGCATTAATTAAAAATTGCTCATCAACAAGTGCAAGACATAGTTTTTCATTTAAATATGCATATACAAGTGGAAATGTAATTTATCATTATACATCAACAAATCCAAAATACGGAAGTGATTTCCATATGTATTTAAGTATGTCTAACTTAATTGATAATGAAGAACTTAATGGTGATTTTGTTGAATCAAATGTAAGACCATATGGTGGCACTGCAGGAAACAGACATGGTTATACATCAACAGAAACTGTTTTCTGGAACACAAAAGGAAATTATTATAAGTCAGGAATGAATTATATTATTGATTCAAGACAGTTTGGAAATGGTTATATTATAGGAACTCAAGGTGCTGCTACAAATGTTAAGACAACACCTACAACAATGTCTTCACAGTATGGAACTGTAAATACAGCACCGGAAGACTATAAAGAAGGAATTGGAAAAGGAGCAACATTATATCCACAGTCACTTTATTACGATCAGCTTGAAAAGAGACTTTCGAAATCAAGTGGTGGAGAAACAGTAACAGCAAAGAAAATCCCGGGAACAATTAATGCAACAGAGTATGTAAGTGCTACATCAGGAATAACAAAGAACACATCTACAACACCAAATTATGTAGGAAACCTTGTTTCAGGATCTTCACTGGAATATAAGGTTAATGCAGCTGATACAGGAACATATAAGGTTAATATAGGTTTGGCAGCAGGAGACACAAAATACAATGCAAAGAATATAACTGTAAAGGTTGATGGAGCAAATGCAGTAAACGTTCCTGTTACGGGAAGCACAAATTGGACAACATTTATACAGCATAATTTACAATTAACATTGGCAAAGGGTGAGCATACGATTGCAATTAGTTCAGTAGATGGTGCGGTTAATATTGGAGATATTGTATTTACTAAGGAAGCAGTGAAGGAAGATACAACTAATGTGGCTAAGGGCAAGACTGTTACAACATCAGGAAATGAAAGTAATGAATTTGCAGGCAGTAATGCAGTAGATGGAAATAAAGATACAAGATGGTCATCAAATTTTGCAGACAATGCATGGTTTACAGTAGATTTAGGAAAATCATATAAAGTCAGCAAGGTTGTTATCAATTGGGAAGCAGCATATGGTAAAGCATATAAAATTCAGACATCAACAGATGGAAAAAACTGGACAACAGTAAAAGATTTGATAAATCAGGATGGTGGAGAAGATACAATTACATTTAATGCTGTAAATGCAAGATATGTAAAAATGCAGGGTGTAACAAGAGCACTTCCATACGGGTATTCAATATATGAATTTGAGGTATATGGCGTAGCTTCACAGACAACAGCTTCCGCATCAGTTGTTTCTAAAAACTGTACAGTTTCCCAGTCAGGAAATGAAAGTGATGAATTTGCAGGCAGCAATGCAGTAGATGGAAATAAAGATACAAGATGGTCATCAAATTTTGCAAATAATGCATGGCTTACAGTAGATTTAGGCACAGTAAAATCAGTTGAAAAAGTAGTTATTAATTGGGAAGCAGCATATGGTAAAGCATATAAAATCCAGACATCAACAGATGGAAAGAACTGGACAACAGTAAAGGATTTAACAAATCAGGATGGTGGAGAAGACACAGTTACATTTAATACTGTAAATGCAAGATATGTAAGAATGCAGGGTGTAACAAGAGCACTTCCATATGGATATTCAATATATGAATTTGAGGTATATGGAAGATAAAATTAGTCTGTGACAACATAAATGAGAGTTAAATATTATTTAAAAGGGTGAGCATAATTAAGTAAAAAAAGCATATTAACTTTTTAAATAAATTGCTATTTAAATCAAATAAGTGGTTGCGTGGGTTTAATATACCCACGTAACTGCAAATTTGAGCAGGTTACAGGTTTAATACTAATAGCAGTGTATGTCATGAATAATAAGTATTTACAGCAGAGTACAAAGAATATCGTGATGTGGAAAAAAGGAAAGAACAAAGTGTATGCAAATTATATGAAGGGAGGATTAAAAAAAGTTTTACTTAATTTGTTATATATAATAAAGGGAAAGGTTTAATTATATTATATCGTTATGAAGGGGAAGTTTTATTATATTATCTTATCCAAATAAAAAGGAGAAAGGTAATATGAGAACTAAGCATTACAGAATGATTAAAAAATCGTTAGCATGTGCTTTAAGTATGGCAATGTTAGCAGGAAGCGCAGATTTTTCAAATTTGCATGTAAGTGCAGCAGACAGAAGCAAACCATGGTTATTATCAACTAACAGACCTGCGTATGCTTCATCATTAAATGGTGGCGATGTAGCAAGCTTTGCCACAGATGGTAAAATATCAACTCAGTGGGGAGTAGCAGCTAATAAAGCAAACCAGTGGTTAGATATTGACCTTGGAGGAAAGGCTGATATCAGCAAAGTAGTTATTGACTGGCAGAATGATGCCAGCTATGGAGTTGCATATCAGGTATTAGTTTCAGATGATGAAATTAATTGGACAAAAATCTATGAAACAACAAGTGGTAACGGAGGAGAAGTTAAGAATGTACTTAAAAAAGATGGTACAGTTGACTACAGTTACTATGAGGACGTTTTAAGTACAGATGCGACTGAAGATTATAAGTTAACAAAGGGAAATGGTCGTTATGTACGTATCTTAATAAACTATAGCAAATCCCAGTCAGGCTCAGACGATAAGAAGTCAGGTTGGGGAGCATCAATAAGAGAAGTTGGCATTTATGGAATTGGCGACGATAATTGTATTGCGCCTGTTTCAGAAGCAGAGAATATAGCATTGGGCAAAGAGGTATCAGTTTCTTCTTATTCTCAGCCATGGTGGGCATCGACTCCGTTAAGTGGAAGCAATGCAGTAGATGATGACTATGATTCATATTGGTTATCACAGTCATATGACAGCGTGGCCCAGACAGCAGACCAGAATCTTACTGTAGATTTGGGAAAAGAATATACAGTAGGAAGAGTTGTATTACAGTGGCAGACAGAATTTGCAAGAATTTATGATTTGCAGGTTTCAGCAGATGGAAACAACTGGAATACGGTTTATAGAAATATAAGAGGAAATGGTGAAGATGATGACATTTCATTTTATGCAGAAAATGTCAGATATGTACGTATGCAGGGAATAGCATACGGAAGAGGCTCAGGATATTCTATCAGAGAAATTAAAGTATATGAGTATCAGAATGGTGATGAAAAGGTAGTTAACCAGATTCCTGATTTACCAAAGAAAGAAGTTGTTAAATTAGGTAAAGGAAGTTATGCAATTGATGATACAAACCTTTTACAGCCAAGAGATCCTAAATATGTTACAAGTAACGTAAAAAGTGCAATACCATCAAATGACTGGTGGACATCTATTGTTTATACTCAGTACAGTGACACAATGCCGGCACTTCCATTAGTATATTCATATTCAGCAACAGGTCTTGGATTATATTACGCAGATGGTTTCTATACACGTTCAGATAATGGTGGTATGGGAGCAGAAAGTAAATATAAAGATATTACAATTGGAACATCAGCAGTAACAAAAGAAGCATCAGCTAAATTACATAGCTATGGAGACTGGTCAGTAGATGTAGCATATACAGATACAGATTCACCAAAAATGTTAAATACATTAATTAAAGGTTCTCCATATGTATATTCAACATTTGAAGATGCATCTTCTGTAGAAATAAATGTAGCCAATTTAGTAAAATTCTTTGACAAAGACGGAAAAGAAGTATTAAAAGAAGATAGTGAAACATTAAAGGGTGACCAGTTTGGTGTTGAAGCTAAAAATGAAAGTGAAGCACCTGGGGATGGAAATAAGACACAGTATCATTATTACGGTGTTTATATGCCAGCAGGCTCTACAGTAACAAGAGTTGGAAGCAAATTGAAAATTTCATTAGGGGATAATCAGAATTACATGGTTGTAGGTGCTTTGGCAGTAGATGAACCTATTAAGCTTTTAGCAACACAAAAAGAGGCAGCAAAAGTTCATAATCCTGAATCAGCTAAAGACGCAGAAGCTGTAGCACAGTTAGCATATATGTATAAACATGCATATTCATATGTAACAGATACAAAGGTAACAGCTACATATGATGAATCAAAAGCAGTTAATACAACAAAATATGAATCAGTTATCAGTCAGAAGAGAAATGATAATGGAATTGAAAATTCAACATTAATGTGTATGATGCCACATCAGTGGAAATATTCAGATGCTTCATATAAGAAGGCTGAATCAGGAAAGGCATTAATTTACAATTCAGTTCGTGGTGATTTAAGAATTCATGAAGGAAATGAATTTAACTACACTCAGAAATTTAACGGAATTATTCCACAGTATACAACTCCTGATGAATCAGGAAGTTATGATACAGAATGGATGTATGCATATTTGAAACAGTTTACTGACAGTGCGTTAAAATCATATTGGGTAGCAGATCCATATTGGCAGGGTAAAAAATCTCATCCTATTACAATGGGTATTTTAATTGCCGACCAGTTAGGTGAATACGAAACAAGAGACAAGCTTATCAGCGTATTAAGAAAAATAATGGAAAACTGGCTTACATATGATGGAGAAGAAGATTTTCCTTATTACATGTATTATCACACAAGTTGGGGTGCAGTAAGTGGTGATGGTGGTGACCATGGTATGGCAATTAACTTATCAGACCATCATTTCTTATGGGCATATTTCATATTCCCTGCAGCAGTATTGGCATCATATGATTCACAGTTTGTAGAAGATTATGGTGATATGGTTGAACTTTTAATTAGAGACGCAATGAATCCTGATAAGGATGATGAATTATTACCATATATGAGAAACTTTGATGTTTATGAAGGACATTCATGGGCAGGCGGATATGGTGATAACAACAGTGGTAACAACCAGGAATCAGCATCAGAAGCAACATTTGCATGGGCAGGACTTTACTTATGGGGTCTTGTAACGGAAAATAACACATACAGAGATGCAGGTATCTGGGGCTACACATCAGAGGTTGATGCAATTGAACAGTATTGGTTCAACATGGATGCAGGAACAGAATTAGATAGTAACAACTGGGCACCGGGATATGGAACAGATGTATATGGCGATGAAGATTGTGATGTTCTTCCATACACAGGAATGGTATGGGGACTTGGATATACAAATGGTACATACTTCTCAGGAAATCCATGCTGTATCATGGGTATTCATTTACTTCCTGTAACACCTGCAATTATATATATGGGTTACAGAAAAAATACAGTAGATAATATTTGGAATCAGTACGAACAGATTCAGAAAGCATATCAGAAGAAACTTGAGAAAAATGGAGAATCTGACCCTGAAGGATGGTATCACATTTTATGGCCATTTATGGCATTGAGTGATGCAGATGGTGCTGCTGGCCGTTGGGCAAATGAATATACATCTCATTTAAATGAAGATGGAAATTATATTGATGGTGTTCTTGCAACAGATGAAATGTTTAACTCATATTGGTATATCCAGAATATGTGTGCAAAAGGATACATTGATACAAGCATCTGGTCAACAGATTACACAAGTTATCAGGTATTTTCTAAGACAGCAAATGGAAAGACAACTTACACAGCTGAAGTTTGGAATCCGTTTGATAAAGAAATATCAGTACATTTTGCAAATGCAAATGGAAATTTAGGAAGTGCAAAAGTACCTGCACATTCAACAGTTGATGTTGACCCTACAAAGAATGAAGATAAGACAATAGATGAAAACGGAGACAAAGTAACATATGTACCTGTACAGAATACAGATCCTGTAAATGAAGTTTCAGGTGTAATTGAAGCTGAAGATTATTATACAAACTTTAGCTGTGAACCTGATACAAATGACCAGGAAGGTGGATATGTTGGTTGGATTGATGATGGAGATTCACTTATTTACACAATCAATGTAAAAGAAGATGCTGATTATGTAGTTGATTACAGAGTTCAGTGTGTAAATACAGAAAAGAGCAGTGCAATCAAGTTAAAAACAGATAATGACAGCGACTACATTTTAACAACATACTTAGATAATTCAAAAACAGATTGGAAAAATGTAAAAGCAGATAAGACAATTCATCTCAAAAAAGGTGAATACAAAATGAAACTTAAATTTGTAGATGGCGGATTTAACCTTAATTACATCAAAATCTACAAAAAAGGAACAAAGGCACCTGTAGCAGCATCTGATGATGTTACATTTGCAGACTTATCAAATTATCCTGAAATTGACTTATCAAAAGCAGAAGTTATCGATGTTACATCAGAAGCAAATGCAGATGGTAAGGCTTCAAACGTAATCGATAAAGATTACAATACACGTTGGGAATCAAAAGCAGAGGACCCACAGTCAATTACAATTGACTTAAAAGAAAATAAGGAAATTGGTGGAATTAAATTGTATTGGGAAGGTGCTTACGCAAAGAAATATGAAATTCAGGTATCTTCTGATAATACAAACTGGAAAACAATGTTTACTCAGAACAAGGGAATTGGTGGACAGAAGAATGGTGATTCAAATAGAAGCACAGGACTTGAATCAATTTCATTTGACAATGCAGTAAATGGAAGATATGTAAGAATTAAATGCATAGAAAGAGGAACAGGTTATGGAAACTCTTTATATGAAATAAGATTGTTTGGAAAAGGTGAAGAACAGGGAGGCGTTACAGAACCTGAACAGCCTACACAACCGGCTGAACCTGATACACCGGACGGAAATCTTGCATTAAATAAAGAAGTTTCATCATCTGCACCTGAAGGAGAAAATGTTGTAGCAGCAAATGCATTTGATGGAAATGACGGAACACGTTGGTCATCAAAGTTTGAAGATGATGCATGGATAAGCGTAGACTTAGGAAAAACATATACAGTTGGAAAAGTAGTTCTTAAATGGGAAGCTGCTTATGGAAAAGCTTATGATATTCAGGTGTCAACAGACGGAAAAGAATGGACAACAGTTAAGAAAATGAGAAACCAGGATGGTGGAGAAGATACTGCATCATTAAATGGAACAAAAGCAAGATATGTAAAATTACAAGGCGTAGAAAGAGGAACAGGCTACGGCTATTCTCTTTGGGAAATGGAAGTTTACGGAGGAAAAGTTTCACAGGGTGAAACAAATACTCCATCAGGAACAAATGTTGCTTTAAATGCAGATACAAAGCAGTCAGGCTCAGAAAATGATGCTATGACAAGCGAAAAGGCAGTTGATGGAAATGGTGAATCAAGATGGTCATCAAATTATGCAGATGATGCATGGATGACAATGGATTTAGGAAATGCATATGAAATCAACAAAGTGCTTATTAACTGGGAAGGTGCATACGGAAAGAACTACGACATTTTGGTATCAATGGACGGAGAAAACTGGACAACAGTTAAAGAAATGAGAAACCAGAATGGCAGAGAGGATACTGTAGAATTTAACGCAGTTAAGGCAAGATATGTAAAATTCCAGGGAGTAGAAAGAGGAACAGGCTATGGCTACTCAATCTGGGAAATGCAGGTGTTAACAAAATAATGCGTTGCAGAAAAAACGAATAATGCCGGTGTTACAATTATTGACATTAACTGAATAATACTTTGAAAAAATCAGAGAAAAAATTTTAATTATCTTATAAAATAATTTCTTATCCTTCACCCCATTTGGTCAGATTACAATCTACCCAAATGGGGTATTTTAATTTGACAAAGAAATTAATATTCTCTATACTCCATATAGTAGTAAATTAACAATGATTTATATATTGCCCCGAAGCCTGTTGATATTAACGAAAGAACGCTCGCGCTGCTTGTCCCTCGTAGCGGTTCTAACGTTTTGTCATGTGGTCTGATTTTAGAATCTTCGTTTCTAATTATTCCACATGACAAAACATTGAACCGACGGGGACAAATGCTCTTTCTCTTAATATCAACAGGCTTCGGGACAGATAATGAATAGACATAATTGAATATTAAAATGGAGAGAAAAATGTATACAAAAATAGTGGGAACAGGAAGTTATCTTCCAAAAAAAGTATTAACAAATGATGATATAGCACAGCTTGTAGATACAAATGATGAATGGATCAGGGAAAGAACAGGAATACAAAGCCGTCATATAGTCGAAGACGAAACTACGGTTACTATGGCATCAATGGCAGCAAAGGATGCACTTGAAAATGCAAATTTGCAACCTGAGGATATAGATTTAATAATAGTAGCAACTGTTTCAGCAGATAATCTTTTGCCTAGTACAGCATGTAGCGTTCAGAAGGAGTTAGGGGCTGTAAATGCAACTGCATTTGATATAAATGCAGCATGCTCAGGATTTTTATTTGCACTCAATACAGCAGATGCGTACATAAAAACGGGCATGTATAAAAATGCACTTTTAATTGGAGTGGAGACTTTGTCAAAAATCGTAGACTGGAATGACAGGGGAACATGTATTTTATTTGGTGACGGAGCAGGTGCAGCAGTTGTTGCAGCAAGCGAAACACCGGGAATTTTAGCAGGAATACAGGGCGCAGATGGAGCAGGCGGAGATGTATTAGCGTGCAAAGGACGTGAAAACAATAATCCTATTGTGAAAGGAGATTTGACACCGGGATATGTCTCAATGGAAGGTCAGTCAGTATTCAAATTTGCAGTAAAAAAAGTTCCTGAATGCATAGATGAAGTCCTAAATAAGGCAGGAAAGAATATAGATGATGTTGAATTATTTGTGCTTCATCAGGCAAATTTAAGAATTTTAACTTCTATATCAAAGAGAAAGAAAATACCTATGGACAAAATTCCTGTAAATCTGGATACATGCGGAAATACTTCTGCGGCAAGCGTACCGATACTTTTAGATAAAGTAAATAAAGAAGGAAAAATTAAAGAAAACGATTTGATTTTACTTGCCGGATTTGGTGCCGGATTAACTTGGGGAGCGGCACTTATACAGTGGTAAAGTTTTTTATCCAGGAGGAAACAAAATGAACGAAGTTCATTTCCTATAAAAGTTTCCGACGAATAGCCGCCGACCGAAGGGCGGGGCATTACATAATTTATATACAGTAATTTAATGAAATAATGGGATTAGGTAAAATGAAACAACATACACATAGAAAAGAATTTGTAAGGGGAATAAAAAATGGAATACCAATAGCCATGGGATATCTGGCTGTGGCATTTACATTAGGAATAGCGGCGAAAAAAGCAGGAATTACAGCATTTCAAGCAGGATTAACAAGTTTTGGACTTCATGCATCAGCGGGAGAGTATATTTGCTTTACTTTGATTGCAGCTCATGCAGGTTTAATAGAAATGGTTGTTATGGAAGCGGTTGCAAATGCAAGATATTTGCTTATGTCATGTGCATTGAGTCAGAAAATTCCGGCAGACACACCAATATGGAAAAGGCTCATAATGGGATATTTTATAACAGATGAAATATTTGGAGTGTCAATACTGACAGACGGGAAATTAGACCCATATTATAATTTCGGAATGGCAGCAGTTGCGTCACCTGCATGGGTATTTGGAACTGTATTTGGCGTAGTGCTTGGAAATTTTCTTCCTGTTTCAGTGGTTAGTGCATTAAGCGTAGGTTTATATGGAATGTTTATAGCAGTCATCATACCTCCTGCGAGAAAGAATAAAATAGTTGCAGTATTGATAATAATAAGCTTTGTTGCAAGTTACATATTTAATAAATTAGCATTATTTTCAGCTATATCAAGTGGTATGAAAATAATAATACTTACAGTAGTAATTTCACTTGGAGCAGCAATTTTGTTCCCTGTAAAGGAGGAAAAATAATTGAACAGTAAAATATATATTTACATATTTGCAATGGCTCTTGTTACATATCTGATAAGAGTGCTTCCTCTTACATTAATAAGAAAAGAGATAAAAAATCAGACATTAAAGTCATTTTTATATTACGTCCCATATGTAACATTGGCAGTAATGACGTTCCCGGCAATTTTGGATTCTACGCAGAGTACATTATCTGCAATCATAGCACTTATTACTGCAGTTGCACTTGCATGGTGGGGAAGAAGTCTGTTTCAGGTGGCAGTTATCAGTTGCGTAGTAGTGTTTGTAGTAGAATTTGCTGAAAAAATATTAGACATACTATAAGGAAAGAAATATCGGAGTTATGATAATGTGTAGTAAAAAATACGGAATAACAGTTGCTAATTTCAAATAAAGAAAGTGCTTTTATTTAACAAAAGTGTGGCAAAAATTCTGAAATTTAGCGCAGTCTATTGTAATAATTTATATATACAGTAAAATTGAAAAAGTGATGAGAAATCGATATTTTACAAGAGAGTTTGTAAAGTATATGCTAGTTACAATATAAATTTGAGTCAAATATACAATGCTATATAAAAGGAGAAGATATGAAATCAGAAGCAAAGAAAAAAGTAGCCGTTTTTCTTGTGGCGGCACTAATTGCTACGACGGTGCCATTTAATTTTACAAGTGTAAAGGCACAGGCAAAAACAAATCAGAATAATAAATATTCAGTAAGGGTAAATGCTGAAGAAGAACCGGTGACTGTTGATGGTAGTCAGCAGGAAACAACAAAAGAATCACAGGAAACTACAGAACCATCAAAAGAGACAAGTACAATAGAGACAAGTACAACAGAAACTTCTACAGTACAGGAATCATCAACTACAGATATTACAACAACACAGCCTGTAACTGAAACAACAACACAGGCTCCTACGGTAGAGACAACAACACAGGCCCCAACAACACAGGTCCCTACAACAGAAGCACCTACAACATCAAAAAAGACAGCATGGGGAGAAAGTAACGGTAAATTCTATAATGACAAATTAAAGCAAATTACAGGCGCTGTTGCAAAAGGTTTAGATGTAAGTCATCATCAGGGAAAAATAGATTGGGAAAAAGTTAGTAAATCGGATGTTGACTTTGTTATTATCCGTTGCGGATATGGAAACAATTTAACAAGTCAGGATGACAAATATTTTGCACAAAATGTTGCAGGATGTGAGAAGTACAATATTCCTTATGGAATTTACATATATTCATATGCTTTAAGTAAGTCTGATGCAAAGAGCGAAGCAAATCATGTTTTAAGATTAATTAAATCTACAGGGGCAAAACCAACATATCCTATTTATATAGATTATGAAGATTCATCACAAAACGGACTTACTCCAAAGCAGTTAGGAAATTTTGCTACAGCATTTTTTAATAAGACTATTGCAGCAGGCTATAAGGCAGGCGTTTATGCAAATCTAAACTGGTGGACAAATAAACTTACAGATAGCAGATTTAATCAATGGACAAAGTGGGTAGCACAATATAATTCGGCATGCTCATATACAAAGCCTTACCAGATATGGCAATCAACATCAACCGGAAAAGTTCCCGGAGTAAATGGAAATGCAGATTTGAATTTCCTTATGCAGTTTGATTGTATAGAAGACGGACATATTTATTCACAGTGGGTAACTACAAAAAGTGCAACTATATTTGCAAAAGGAACTAAAGTAAGAATTTGTAGTGTATGTGGAAAATTACAGACAAAAGAGACGAAAAAACTTAAGCCTACAGGAAAATTAAATACAACAAAGGTTACACTAAGATTCCGCAGAAAATATAATAGAATACGAGTATCAAATTTATCAGCAGGCGATAAAGTAAAAAGTTATAAATCATCTAATAAAAAAATAGCTACCGTTAATAAAAAAGGTGTTATTAAAGCGAAGAAGAAAAAAGGAAAAGCTACAATTACAGTAAATCTTAAGAGCGGCAAGAAATTAAAAGTTAAAGTAACTGTAAGAAGAAAATAAAAGATGAATAAATTACTTATTTTATAGTAATAATAAATAATGAAAGTAATTTTGCAATTTATAAATGTAAAAAATGTGTTTTGGTTTAGTAAAACTGAAGCACATTTTTTATTGCCATATTGCATATCTAAATTATATGGGATGAATTACATTTGAAGCATTTATAGAAGAAGTAAATTTTTTGTATGACAATTAGCTAAATGTTATTGGTGGATATAATAGATTTGTGGTATAATATATTTTTGTGATGCTAGGATTGTGGGAGTGAATAGCACGGAACAATTCGTAGGAATCAAAGTTGGAGGCTTTAGACCCCAACGTCATTTTATATTACATATGAATTTGATAGAGGTGAAGAAGGATGCCTATTAAAGTAAAACAGAATTTGCCTGCACAGCATATTTTAGAGCAGGAGAATATTTTTGTAATGACAGAGCAGAGAGCTATGACTCAGGATATACGACCATTAAATGTTTTAGTATTGAATTTAATGCCGACTAAAATTGTAACTGAGACACAGCTTTTAAGAAAATTATCTAATACTCCATTACAGATTCAGGTGGAATTTTTACAGACAGTAACATATAAATCGCAGCATACAGACAGTAGTCATTTAGATGAATTTTACAAATCATTCGATGAAGTAAAAGATCATTTTTATGATGGATTGATTATCACAGGGGCACCACTTGATTTTATAGATTATGAAGATGTCGATTACTGGGATGAAGTATGCAAGATAATGGAATGGTCAAAGAAACATGTACATTGTACATTCCATTTGTGCTGGGGCGCTTATGCGGGCCTTTATTATCATTATGGTATTAGAAAGAGAGACAGAATACCTAAGCTATCAGGAATTTATAAACATCATATTCTTAAGAAAAATGCTCCACTATTTAGAGGATTTGATGATGTATTTTACGCTCCACATTCAAGAGCAACTGAAATTACAAAAGAGCAGATTCTTGCGGAACCTAAACTTGAATTGATGGCAGAATCGGATGAGGCCGGAGTAGCAATTGTTAAAAGCGAGGATAGTAGACAGTTCTTTGTATTTTGCCATTCGGAATATGATGCTGATACTTTAAAATTAGAATATATACGAGATACGGAAAAGGGAATGAATCCTAAAGTTCCTGTAAATTATTTCCCTGATGATGATCCAACAAAAGAGCCGGTTGTTAATTGGCGTTCAGCAGGACAGTTGTTATTCACAAACTGGTTAAATTATTATGTATATCAGACAACACCGTATGATGTAAATGCAGTTAAAAATGAGTAAATAGGGAGGTTTGTATGTTTGGACCATATGATAAGAAATTTGATAAAAATAAAAACGGAATAATGGAAGACGATGAAAAGTTAGAAGAACAGGCTTACATCAGATATTTAGCAGAAAAAGATGATGAAGGTGAAGAAGATGATGATTTTGACAATGGTGAGTCAGTGTAGAGTTTAAATAGTTAACATAATGAACAAACATTAGCGTGTTAAAGTTTGTTTATTATGCCTATGACATTTTGTCGGTTAAAGGAGTATAATAAATACATAGCCGAAAAGAAAAGTCAGAGGTGAGATAAGTGTTTAAAATAGGAGAATATGTTGTACACGGCAGAAATGGGGTTTGTAAGATTGATGACATTACTAAGTTAGAGATATCGGGTGCCGACAAAGATAAGTTATATTATGTTTTGGTACCAATGAAATCTGAACAGAGTAAAGTATTTTATCCTGTAGACAACAACAGGGTAACAATGAGATCAGTTATTTCGAAAGATCAGGCGGAAGATATTGTAAATGAGATTAAAAGTATTGAGCCGTTGTGGATTAACAATGAAAGACTTAGAGAGGCTAAATATAAAGAAGCAATTTCGTCATGTGATTGTGTTGAATGGATTAGAATTATTAAGACATTGCATATGCGCAATAAGGAAAGAGTTCAACAGGGAAAGAAAATTACATATGTTGACGACAGATATTTAAAAGAAGCAAAAGAAAATCTATATGAAGAATTTTCAATTGCTTTAGATATTGAAAAGGACAATGTGGAACAGTACATAACTGACCACCTATAAAAAAAGACCATCATTTGATGGTCATTTTTTATTCTAAAAATATTAAAATTTTATAAGCATAATCTATTCATCTAAATTATCATGGTTGTTGTAATCGTAGTCATTTGAACTATTGTTATAATTTGAATTACTGTTGTTGTCATAACCTGAATTGTCGTTACCATTGCCATATTTATTATCATAGCCATTGCTATAGTTATTATCATCATAGCCACTACCATAGCCGGAGTTACCATTACTATAATCGTTGTCATAATTATAACTATTGTTATTGTAACTATTATTATTACCATAACCATTATTGGTATTATAACTATTATAATTTGTTCCGTTATATCCATTATTAGGTTTTGAACATAAAGCTACATACAATTCCATGTCAGTATATGCCTGATATGGTGCCACATAGAAAAGACCGACAAGACCTAAAGTTAATGATGACAAAATATTCCAACCTATAAATGACAAATCAAGAACGAAGGCATTCCATTTTTCACCATCCATCATAGAGCGGCTTCTTGCAAATGCTTCATCTGTACTCATATATGGATTCTCAGCAAGTAAATAAGGAATCATACGATATTCATAGGATTTGATGATTCCGGGAAAGACAAATAACAATGACCAGAAAAATGTGTAAAGCTGTTTTAAGAACATTGTTTTTGTAACATTTCCATATCCTTCTTTAAATGTAAATCCTACACTACCAATATTATAATTGTCTTCAGTTCTTGAACGAATAAACCAATGCTGGCACCCAACCTGCAAAGGATTAAATACAAAAACATTTAAAAGTATTGAAAGTAATCCAACTATTAATATTATTAATGAGAGTCCTTGAAGTATTGTATTAACATTTACTCCTGGGAAAATGGAAGATATGTAATTCTTCATGTATGCTGACATATCTGAATATGATGAGTCAGGAATAGGAGAATCAGATAGTATATTATTAATATCTGAACTGCTATAATAATTATCAGAAGTTGCGTTAGAGAAACTGTTTCCAAAAGAAAAAGTTCCCAATGTAATTGATAAGATAACAGCGACAACAACTGATGGCCAATAGTTAGAATGAAATCTTTGCTTTGCAGCTGCTTTAAGTTCTATTCTGTTCCACATAAAATAATCTCCTGCGAATGTATTTATAAAATTTAGTTACTGTGTTATTATAATACAAAACAAAAAAGAAATAAATAAAATAGCATTTTTTTTCGTATATATATATATGGATGCTTAATTTAAAACACAGGGAGGATATGTACATATGTATTGTAAACATTGTGGAACTCAATTGGCAGATTGGCAGAAGACATGCCATATATGTGGAACGCCGGTTGATTCAGATGCTAAGAAAACTTTTTTAGATGATATCGATTTCTCAGAAACAGAGGAACTATCGGATGCAATTAATGCGGATGAAGGCAAGACAAAAATCTTTAACGTAGAAGAAGATGATATATCTAAAACTCAGGATTTATCAGGCATGGCTGATACAAAGATTTTTGAAGAAAATAAAGCTATGGAATTTGAGGACATAGAACCTCAGGAAGTTGATGACTTTAATTTTAACACTACAGATTTTCAGTTTGATGATGAAGCGGAAAATGCTCAGAAGGAGAGAGCAGGAGTTATAGAAGACCTGTTTTACGGAGAAACTGACGATGATGGTATAGAAGAAGACGAATTAGAAATATTAAGAGAGAGCAATAAGAATAAAAAGATGAGTATTATTGCATTAGCATTAGCAGTAGCAGCAATACTTATAGTTGTTCTTGTAATTATTCTTGCAAATAATCTGACAGGTGGAAATAAAGATGCTAAAGAAACCGAAAATACCACTCAGGAGACAACAACACAAGAATATACAACAGAAGAATACACAACAAAAGCAACAGTTGTAACAACTTACAAGAAGGAAACAACAACAGAAGAAAAGACTACAGAAAAGAAAACAAAGAAAGCTAAAGAAACAACAACGGCAGCACCAACAACAGTGGCGCCAACAACAGAGGCTCCTACAGTGGCACCAACAACAGTAGCGCCAACACAGGCGGCTACAGTAGCACCAACACAGGCAGCGGCACAGGATAATGATAATAATGCAGCAGATTCTAATGATGGAGCAGAATAGATATAGAATTTTAACAACAGGAAAGGATGACATAAAATGAAAGTATTAGAAAATTTACAACCGGCAAGTGTATTTAAATATTTTGAAGAGATAACACAGATACCACATGGTTCAAAGAATGTAGAGAAGATAAGTAATTACCTTGTAGATTTCGCAAAGGAACATAATTTAAAGTATATTCAGGATGAAAGCAAAAATGTTATTATTTTTAAAGATGCATCAGAAGGATATGAAAATGCGGATACGGTAATCATTCAGGGACACATGGATATGGTTGCGGTTAAAGAAGCTGATTGCAACAAAGACATGGAAAAAGAAGGCTTAGATTTAGAGGTTAATGGAGATTACATTAGTGCAAAAGGAACATCTCTTGGCGGTGACGATGGTATTGCAGTGGCAATGGCTTTAGCCATTTTAGATGATGACAGCATTAAACATCCGGCAATTGAAGCAGTATTTACAGTAGATGAAGAAATTGGAATGTTGGGTGCAGCAGCACTTGATACATCAGTTTTAAAAGGAAAGATTTTATTAAATGCTGATTCAGAGGATGAAAGAGTATTTACGGTAAGTTGTGCAGGTGGTGGAACAGTAGAATGCAAAGTTCCATTTCAGCATGAACCTGTAAACGGACAGATATTTGAAATAAAGCTTGATCAATTTACAGGAGGACATTCAGGGGCAGAAATTCATTTAGGAAGAGCTAATGCAAATGTTGCTATTGGAAGAATCTTATTAAATCTTGTTCAAAATATGGATATAAGAATTATTTCAATTAATGGTGGAGAGAAAGACAATGCAATTGCCAAATTAAGTGAAGCTGCAATTGCCGTATTACCTGAAAACGTTGATAAAGTAAAACAGATAGTAGAAGAAACATTTGAAGAGATAAAGGATGAATACAAGCATACAGACCCTGATATGAGACTTACAACTAATGTTCTTCCAAGTCAGGTACTTGATGTTGCAACAGTTCCAACTACAATTAGAGCAATTATGACTTTAGTTAATATGCCACATGGTGTACAGAAAATGAGCCATGATGTAGAGGGATTAGTTCAGACATCACTTAATTTAGGCGTGTTAAGAACAAATAAAGATGACATAATATTTACTTATTCAGTAAGAAGTTCAAAAGATTCAGAAAAGAAATATTTAATAGAAAAAATTCGCTCATTAGCGGATTTACTTGGAGAAGAAATAAGCATAAGCGGAGAATATCCGGCATGGGAATATGTTGAAAATTCTAAAGTGCGCGATATTATGGTAGATGTATATAAGGAAATTTACGGTAAAGAACCTATAGTTGAAGGAATTCATGCAGGACTTGAGTGTGGAATCTTTTCATCAAAATTAGAAGGACTTGATTGTATTTCATTTGGACCGCAGATGCATGATATTCATACGACAAAAGAAGTGTTATCTATAGCATCAACAGAAAGAACATGGAAATTATTGTTAAAAACTTTAGAGAGACTTAAATAAATGATAATAGAGAAACTCTTGCATTAGGATTTAATTTTTTGAAATTAAGTCAAAGCGAGAGTTTCTTGTGTTTATATAAGAAGAGAAAGATTTGGAGATACAGATATGAGCGAAAAAAGATATTTACAGTTACTTTCAGAAAAATACCCAACGATACAGTCTGTGTGTACAGAAATTATAAATTTAAATGCAATATTAAATCTTCCAAAAGGAACAGAACATTTTATGAGTGATTTGCATGGAGAGTATGAAGCTTTTTGTCATTTGTTAAATAACTGTGCAGGTGAAGTAAGAGACAAAGTAGACAGAATGTTTAGTGACATTATGACGAAGGAAGAACGAAAAGAGATATGTACATTAATCTATTATCCGAAAGAAAAAATGAATTTGCTTAGGCAGGAAGACAAACTGACGGACGGTTGGTATAGGGATAATTTGAAAAAACTTATTAATATAGCAAAGAAATTTTCATCAAAGTATACACGTTCTAAAGTGAGAAAAGCCATGCCTCAGGACTATAGATATATTATTGATGAACTTTTACATATGCAGGAAGATGAAGACAATAATCAGATTGTTTATCATGAAAAAATATTAGACACAATTATTAGTATAAAAAATGCAGAGGAATTTATAGAAGCATTATCGACCCTGATAAAGCGTCTTGCGGTAGACCATTTGCATATAGTGGGGGATGTATTTGACAGAGGAGAACATCCTGATGATATTCTTGATTTGCTGATGGAACACCATTCAATAGATATACAGTGGGGAAATCATGATATTTTGTGGATGGGAGCAACAGCCGGAAGTGATGCGTGTATTGCCACGACAATAAGAAATAATATTCAGTATAATAATATGCAAATGCTTGAAAACGGATATGGAATAAGTCTTAGAACTTTAACGCTTTTTGCAGAAAGATTATACCCGGATATGGAACCTATGAAAGCAGCATTAAAAGCAATTTCAGTCATTTTATTTAAATTAGAAGGACAGATTATTTCAAGACATCCCGAATATAATATGGATGATAGAAGACTTTTACATAAAATAAATTATGAAAATGGAACTATTGAAATTGAAGGAAAAACATATGAGATGAATGATGTTAATTTTCCAACAGTTGATAGAGAAAATCCGTACGAATTATCATCAGAAGAAAAGCAACTCGTGAAAGAACTTCGAAGAATGTATGTTAATAACAAACGTTTAAAACAACATATAGAATTCTTATATGCAAAAGGAAGTATGTATTGTTGTTTCAATAATAATTTGTTATATCATGGCTGCGTTCCTTTGGATGAGGATGGAAATTTTGCTGTTATTAAATTAAATGACAAGAATTATAAAGGAAAAGATTATCTTGATTATGCTGATAAAATGGCGAGAAAAGCTTATTTTAATAAGAATAATCAGGATGAACTTGATTTTATGTGGTATTTGTGGTGCGGTGAAAAATCTCCGCTATCAGGAAGAAGAATAAAGACATTTGAAAGAACTTTTATTGATGATAAAAATGCATGGAATGAACCTAAGAATCCATATTATGATTTTTATAAAGATGAAAAAACATGTAATATGATTCTTCATGATTTTGATATGTATTCACCAATGTCTCATATAATTAACGGCCATACGCCAATCAGGGTAACAAAAGGAGAAAAGCCGGTTCATGCAAATGGCAAACTTATAATAATTGATGGCGGATTCTGCAAAGCATATCATGATACTACAGGTATTGCAGGATATACATTAATTTATAATTCCCACAGCATGAGACTTATGTCACATCAGCCATTTGAAAGTATTGAAACGGCACTTGAAGAAAATAAAGATATTGAATCAACTGCAGATAGAATAGAGACTATAGATAAACGAGTTATGGTTAGAGACAGTGATATAGGAAAAAATATTAAGAAGCAAATAAAAGAACTTGAGGAATTACTCGAGGGTTATAGACAAGGTGAAATAAAGGAAAGAGTATAACTGTATAACAGCCCTTTAAAATATAATCAGGTTAAAGAATATAGTCGGATTTGAAGCTAGATTAAATTAAGAGTACAACTTGAAAAGAGCCATCACTTGTTCTGAACTGACATATGAGTTAACAACTGATTTGACAACTGACAAGACAGATGATATAATGCCACCTAATGAAAACACGAAAGGAAAATACTGGTTCTATAAAACATAATGGCGAATCAGTTCAGGTGGCAAAATGGAAAATATGATAGCACGTATTGAACAGTTAAAGCAGGAGAAAGATGTTGCAATAGTAGCACATTACTATGTAGATGGACAGGTGCAGGATATCGCAGACTATGTAGGAGATTCATTTGCATTAAGTAAGATTGCAACAATAGTTCCACAGAAGAATATTTTGTTCTGTGGTGTACTTTTTATGGGAGAAAGTGCTAAGACATTAAATCCTAAGAAAACAGTTATGATGCCGGACTTATCAGCAGATTGTCCTATGGCTCATATGGTTACAGTAGAAGATATATTAAATGTAAAAGAAAAGTATCCTGATGTTGCGGTTGTATGTTATGTAAACTCAACAGCAGAAATAAAAGCATATTCAGATGTATGTGTAACTTCATCAAATGCAGTAAGAGTTGTAAAGGCATTACCAAATAAAGACATATTCTTTGTTCCTGATAACAATTTAGCGCATTTTGTAGCAAAACAGACACCGGACAAGAACTTTATATTCAACGATGGATATTGTCATGTACATAAAAAAATAACAACACAGCATATTGCAGACGCAAAGAAAAGACATCCCGGAGTTAAAGTCTTAACACATCCGGAATGTACAGAAGATGTATTAGCTGTTTCAGACTTTATAGGAAGTACAGCTGAAATTATTGACTATGCAACAAAGTGTGAAGATGAAGAATTTTTAATTGCCACCGAAATCGGAGTATTTCATGAACTTCAGAAAAGAAATCCGGATAAGAAATTCTATCCGGTTAAGGATTCACAGATTTGTCCAAATATGAAAAAGATTACACTTGAAAAAGTGTTAAACGTATTAGAAACATTTGATAATCAGGTTGAATTACATGAAGAGATAAGACAGAAGGCTAATTATCCATTATCAAGAATGCTTGAATTAGCAAAATAAAGATTAGAATTCGTTAATAAGAAATTAAAATATACAGATTAAATATAATTTAGTTTTTTAGAATAGAAAATCTCTTTATAGAAAGTGAAGTAAAATGAAAACAGATATAGTAATTGTTGGAAGTGGATGCTCAGGACTTTATTGTGCATATAATCTTCCAAGAGATAAAGAAATATTAATAATTACAAAAGATATAGTTGAGCATAGTGATTCATATTTAGCACAGGGTGGAATGTGCATGTTGACAGATGAAGAAGATTATGACAGTTATTTCTATGATACAATGAGAGCCGGACATTTTGAAAATGATACAGCTGCAGTAGAAACAATGATAAAATCTTCACCGGATATAGTAACAGATTTGGTTGAATTTGGAGCAGATTTTCATAGAGAAGAGGATGGCTCATTAAGTTATACAAGAGAGGGTGCACATTCAAGAAACAGAATAATATTTCATGAAGATGTAACCGGAAAAGAAATTACAAGTCATATTTATGAAAGAGTTAAACAACTGCCAAATGTTACAATAAAAGAACATTGGACAATGGTGGACATTCTATGTGAAGATAATGTATGTTATGGTGTGGTGGTAAAGAAAGATGACGGCACACTTGATACAATAACGGCTAATTATACAGTATTAGCAAGTGGTGGAATTGGTGGAATTTACAGATATTCTACAAATTACAGACATTTGACAGGAGATGCAATTGCACTCGCTTTGAAACACGGAATTGAACTTAAGAATACAAATTATGTTCAGATTCATCCTACAACATTTTACACTGAGAATGAGACAGATAGAAGTTTTCTTATTTCAGAATCAGTAAGAGGAGAAGGGGCAGTTCTTTTGGATAAAAAAATGGAAAGATTTACAGATGAACTGCAACCAAGAGACGTTGTTACCAGAGAAATAAGAAAACAAATGAAAAAGGACGGAACTGATTTTGTGTGGCTGTCTATGAAACCAATTGACAGAGAACAGTTAGAAAGCCATTTTCCAAATATAGTAAAACATTGTAGAGAATATGGCTATAACGTGCCTGATGACTGCATTCCAGTAGTACCGGCACAACACTATTTTATGGGTGGCATAAAAGTAAATCTTGAAAGTAAGACATCAATGGACCAGCTTTATGCAGTAGGAGAAACTGCATGTAATGGGGTTCATGGAAAGAACAGACTTGCAAGTAATTCGTTATTAGAAAGTCTTGTATTTGCGAAAAGAGCAGCAATCCAGATGGGAGAACAGTATAATACTACAAAACAGAAGGAATTTGAAAACATAGATATAACAAAATACCAGGATGGAGATGCCATTGCAAAAGAGTACAAAAAACTTGTTTTAGATGAAATAGACAGATTAAATAATGAAGCACAACAGGCAGTTTAAATAAATAAGTTAAACAATTAGATTAAATGATAGATATAAAGTGAAAGATTAAACAGTGAGGTATTATAAATGTACGATCCAATTACTTTGAAATTAAGCGTTGATCCATTAGTATTAAGCGCATTAAAAGAAGATGTGACAAGCGAAGATGTAACCACAAATGCTGTAATGCCAACAGCACAGGCTGGCGAAGTAGATTTAGTATGCAAGGAAGATGGAGTTATTTGTGGACTTCAGGTATTCAGAAGAGCATTTGAACTTTTAGATGAAAATACAGAATTTGAATTCTACGTTCAGGACGGGGATGAAGTAAAAAAAGGACAGCTTATGGCAAAGGTAAGAGGCGATATCAGAACTTTGTTAGTAGGTGAAAGAACAGGACTTAATTATCTTCAGAGAATGAGTGGAATCGCAACATACACACATTCTATAGCAGTATTACTTAAGGATAGCAAAATAAAATTATTAGATACAAGAAAGACAAGCCCGAACAACAGAATATTTGAAAAATATGCTGTAAGAGTTGGTGGTGGAAATAATCACAGATACAACTTGACAGATGGTGTTCTTTTAAAGGATAATCATATAGGTGCTGCAGGTGGTGTCAAAGAAGCAATAATGGCAGCAAAGGAATATGCACCATTTGTAAGAAAGATAGAAGTTGAAGTAGAAAATCTTGAAATGGTAAAAGAGGCAGTAGATGCAGGAGCAGATATAATCATGCTTGATAATATGAGCCATGAAGAGATGAAAGAAGCAGTGGAAGTTATAAATCATAAGGCAGAAATTGAAATTTCAGGAAATGTTACTAAGGAAAATATAGCAAAATTAATTGATTTAGGTGTTGATTATATTTCTAGTGGTGCATTAACACATTCTGCACCAATTATGGATATTTCACTTAAAAACCTTCACAGAATATAAGACACATGAGAGATGGCACTTAATATATTTGATATTAGATATATCAAATTTTAAGAGTCGGACATTAAACATTCATATATTTAAAATTGTAGGAGATAGGAATTTATGAGCGGAGAAAAGAGAAGGGAAAATCTGTTGAAAATATTGCAGGAAAGCACAAATCCTGTATCTGGAACGGAATTAGCTGAAAAATTTAATGTAAGCAGACAGATTGTTGTTCAGGATATTGCACTTCTTAGAGCAAAAAATCACGAAATTATTTCTACTCATAAGGGTTATATTTTAAATGACGAAGAAACATTTAAAAGGGTGTTTAAAGTAAAACATACAACAGAGCAGATTCCTGATGAATTAAATCTTATTGTAGATTTAGGCGGAGTGGTAGATGATGTGTTTGTGTACCACAAAGTATATGGTGTCATAAAAGTTGACATGAACATAAAGTCCCGTCGTGATGTAAAAAAATATATTGAAGGAATTGAAAGTGGCGTGTCTACACCGCTTATGCAAATAACTTCAGAATATCATTATCATACTGTATCTGCTGATTCAAAAGAAACATTAGATGAAATACAAAAGGAACTTGACGAAAGCGGATATTTGGTAGCTTTAAGAGATTATGAACCCGTAGATTTCTGGAGCAGAGTAGATGAATAAAGACGAGGAGAATTGTAATGCAAACTTTTTACTATACGGTAGTCAGCATTGATGGAGACTATGCAAATTTAAAAAGAACAGATATTGAAAGTGAAAATATAAAGTTGGTAGCAAGAGCTTTACTACCAGAGGGAATAAATGAAGGCACAAATCTTAAATATGAGATGTTACAATATGAAATTATTGAGTAAAGTACTATAGGATGATGGCATATCTATATTTGAAAAAATAAATATCCTCATAAAAGTGTTGGAATTGATGAAAAGTTCCCTCATAAAAATGTAAAAAAGTTAAAAAAATCGCTCATAAAAATGTAAAATAGTGTGATGTTTTATTCAGAAATAAATTATCAAAGTACAAGTAAGATATTTTCAAATAAAAAATACGCACAATATTTGAAGGAGTATTTAATATTAAATGATATATTGGCAAATACACTTGGTGGCGTAATCGGATATGGAGTTTATGCAATAGTTAGTAAAAAACAGGGAAAAGCTTTCAATTGAAGGCTTTTCCCTGTTTTTAGTTTATATTTATTTGTTCTGATTATCGAGTGATGCGTTAACAAATCCAAGGAATAATGGATGAGGTCTGTTAGGTCTGCTTTTAAATTCAGGATGTGCCTGAGTAGCAATGAAAAATGGATGAGATGGAATTTCTACCATTTCAACAATTCTTCCGTCAGGAGAAATACCTGAAAGCATCATTCCGTTGTTTGTTAAATCCTTTCGATAGTCATTGTTAACTTCGTAACGATGACGATGACGTTCATGAATTAATTCTTCTTTATATAATTTGTATGCTAAACTGTCTTTAGCTAATTTACATGGGTAAGAACCAAGTCTTAATGTTCCACCGATATTATCAACACCTTCCTGATCAGCCATAAGAGAAATTACAGGATGAGTAGTTGCTGAATTAAGTTCAACACTATGTGCATCTCTAAATCCTACAACATGTCTTGCAAATTCAACAATTGATAATTGCATACCAAGGCAAAGACCAAGGAATGGAATGTTGTTTTCACGTGCATAACGGATAGCAGAAATTTTTCCTTCAATACCACGGCTTCCAAATCCGCCCGGAACAAGGATTCCTGAAACATCGCCAAATACTTCAGCAGCATTTTCATCTGTTACAGTTTCTGAGTCAACCCATTTGATATTTACACTTGCGTTAGCAGCATATCCGGCATGCTTTAATGATTCAACAACGCTGATGTAAGCATCGTGTAATGCAATATATTTTCCAACTAAAGCAACAGTAACCTCTTTTGTAGGATTCTTTGCTGATTTAACCATTGCTTTCCAATCATCTAAGTCAGGTTCAGGACAATCAAGATTTAAACTTTCGCATACGATTTCAGCCAGATGTTCTTTTTCCATTGCAAGAGGTGCTTCATAAAGCATGTCGACAGTTAAATTTTGTACAACATGGCTTGCAGGCACGTTACAGAAAAGACTGATTTTATCTTTTAAAATATCATCAATTTCAAATTCTGTACGGCACACAACGATGTCCGGCTGAATACCAAGTCGCTGTAATTCCTTAACACTCATCTGAATTGGTTTTGTCTTCATTTCCTCAGATGCAGGGAGATAAACCATTAATGCAACATGAATAAGAATGCAGTTCTCATGACCAACATCGTGCTGGAACTGTCTGATTGCTTCAATGTATGGCTGGGATTCAATATCACCAACTGTTCCACCTACTTCAATAATAGCAATTTCTGTTTCTTCATTTAAACTTCTGTGAAAACGGCTTTTGATTTCATTTGTGATATGAGGAATTACCTGAACAGTTCCTCCACCAAAGTCGCCACGACGTTCTTTAGTAAGAACAGACCAGTAAACTTTACCGGTTGTAACATTTGAATTTTTTGTAAGACTTTCGTCGATAAATCTTTCATAATGACCTAAATCAAGGTCTGTTTCAGCACCATCATCAGTTACGAAAACTTCGCCGTGCTGTATTGGATTCATAGTACCGGGATCGATATTTATATATGGATCAAATTTTTGCATTGTTACTTTGTATCCACGAGCCTTAAGAAGTCTGCCAAGGGAAGCAGCCGTAATTCCTTTGCCAAGGCCGGATACAACACCACCGGTTACAAATACGTATTTTACTGACATAATTTTCCTCCTATAATTCAATCAGAAAAAATTGATTTCACCAAATATATTTAAATTCGAAAAATAATTAAAACAATATTTCTGAAAGTGTTTTGTTGTACCTATTTATTATATTAAAATGTTCATTTTCTAAAAAAACAAACACGATTAAAATATACTACATATAAACAAGCAATACTATAAAAAATTAAAAAAAATGAATTTTTGAAAAAAAAACTTTTGATTATATAGTAAAAGACAAAAAATAAGTAATTAATATATATATTATAGCTTATAATAATAAGAAAAAGATGCCTGAGGATTAAATAAATTAGTAAAGCAATAATTATTTTTAATAAATTTAATATTTGTTAAATCTTTTTTCATAAAATAACATTAGTATGGTATGTGAGATAAAAAATATGCTATATAACTGGCATTAATTCATGCAAAATGATAAAATAACTACAATTACACAGTTGACAGGAGAATTTTAGATGGACAATAATTTTTATCAAAATAACAATCGAAATAATAATGGCAACAATAATGGTAATAACGGAGATAATAATGGTAATGGCAACAGACCTAATAAAAACACGATTATACCTATAGTAATAGCTATAGCTGCCGCATTTTTATTTATGTCACTTTCATCTTATATGACAAGTGCGTTAACAACAAAGGAAATAACTTACAATCAGTTTATAGCTTTGTTGGAGCAGGACAAAGTTGATACGGTAGTATTTGACAAAGGAAAAATTGTATTAACTTTAAAAGGATCAGAAAACTCATTTATTCAGTATAAATATTGGACAACAGATTTAGAAGACAGAGATATTTCACTGATTCAGGAATTAAAGACTAAATATACTGATGTTAATTTTAAGGCACAATTTGATAGTGGGTCACAGGAAATAATTTTCTATGTAATACAGCTTGTTATTATGTTTGCCGTATTCTATTTTATCTTTGGCATGATGATGAAAAGAAGTGCCGGTGGCAAAAATGGAATATTTGGAGTTGGAAAGAGCAATGCCAAAGTTTATATCCAGAAAGAAACAGGTGTTACATTTAAAGATGTAGCCGGACAGGATGAAGCTAAGGAATCAGTAGTTGAACTGGTAGATTTCCTTCACAATCCCGGAAAATATGCAGAAATTGGGGCGAAACTTCCAAAAGGAGCTTTGCTTGTAGGACCTCCGGGAACCGGTAAAACCTTACTTGCAAAGGCAGTAGCAGGTGAAGCTAAAGTACCGTTCTTCTCATTATCAGGTTCAGATTTTGTTGAATTATATGTTGGTGTAGGTGCATCAAGAGTTAGAGATTTATTTAAACAGGCAGAGGAAAATGCACCATGTATTATATTTATCGATGAAATTGATTCTATTGGTAAGAGCAGAGATTCAAAATATGGTGGCGGTAATGATGAAAGAGAACAGACATTAAATGCATTGCTTGCTGAGATGGATGGATTTGATTCTTCTAAAGGTATTTTAATCTTAGCTGCAACTAACAGACCGGAAGTATTGGATCCGGCATTGTTAAGACCGGGACGTTTTGACAGACGAGTAATCGTAGATACACCTGATTTACAGGGAAGATTGGAAACATTAAAGGTACACTCTAAAGATGTTAAGATGGATGAAACAGTAAATCTTGAAGAAATTGCATTAGCAACAAGTGGAGCTGTTGGTTCAGACCTTGCAAATATGATTAATGAAGCTGCAATTAATGCCGTTAAAGCAGGAAGAAAGGCAATCTCACAGGCTGATTTATTTGAAGCTGTAGAAGTTGTAATTGCAGGTAAAGAAAAGAAGAACAAGATTCTTGGAGCAGAAGAAAAGAAGATTGTTGCTTATCATGAAGTCGGTCATGCACTTGTAACAGCAGTTGAAAAGGATGCAGAACCTGTACAGAAGATTACAATTGTACCAAGAACGATGGGTTCTTTAGGATATGTAATGACAGTACCTGAAGAAGAAAAATATTTGATGTCACAAAGCGAACTTGAAGCAAGACTGGTTATGCTTCTTGCCGGAAGAGCAGCAGAAGAAATTGTATTTGATTCGGTTACAACAGGTGCTTCAAATGATATGGAAAAGGCAACAAAGATTGCAAAATCAATGATTGCAATGTACGGTATGTCAGATAAGTTTGGACTTATGAGCCTTGAACAGGTAGAAAATCAGTATTTAGGAAGAAGTACAAGTTTAAATTGTAGTGAAAAGACAGCTTCACAAATTGAAGAAGAAATAAAGATCCTTTTGAAAGAAAAATACGAAGAAGCAAAGAGAATTCTTACAGAAAACAGAGACAAGCTCGATAAGATTGCTGAATATTTATATGAAAAAGAAACAATCACAGGAAAGCAGTTTATGGAAATTTATCATCAGTGCCAGGCTGAGGAAGCAGGAGAGCAGAATGCTAATCAGACAACAGATAAAGATGCAGATAAGTCTGAAACTGATAGACAATGTTAATCAGACAGTAAAAAGATGAAGAGTAAATCAGAACATTTTAGAATAAAAAAGAAACCATAAGAACTATTTTAAGAGACATTATCTCTTATACAAGTTCAAGGATCAATGAATAATTTGAATTAGAGGCTATACTTTTACAAGTAATATTGTTGAAGTATAGCCTTTATTAATCTGTCAAACTTTTGTTGAAAATTCTTTTCATTGCAATTACGGAATTTAAATAGGATTTGCAAAAATATCCGTAATATTTAATAACAAATACTACATTATACACTCTCTTAAATCGATTATTTTGCCCGATAAATAGTTTTATGTTAGAATAAAAATTAAAATAAATTCAACAAATTACAGATAATAAATATGCTAATAAAAAATCACTAAAACAAATGAAATAAATATTATTATTAGCTATAGCACAAATCAAAAAAATGTAATTAGTAACTTACTATAATTAGCAGTTCACTATAATTGCAGGATAGTAAATAAATATATAGTCACAAGAGGTAAATATGGAAAGAAACTGGGATTTGTCGGAAATGACAGACGGAAAACTATATACGGAAAATGATATGGCAAGGATAGGATGCAATGACTGTGAAGGATGCAGTAAATGTTGCCATGGTATGGGAGAGTCGATAGTGCTTGATCCATATGATATATACCAATTTGCAAAAGCCGGAATCACAATGGAAGAATTGATGAGCAGGGCGGTGGAATTAAATGTAGCAGATGGTGTTATTTTGCCGAATTTAAAAATGCAGGAAGATGGTGGAAAATGTTTCTTCTTAGATGAAAATGGAAGATGCAGTGTGCACTCAAACAGACCGGGGATATGCAGATTATTTCCGTTAGGCAGAATATACGATGATAATGATTTTAAATATTTTAATCAGATTTATGAATGCCCGAAGAAAAATAAAACTAAGGTTAGAATAGATAAATGGCTTGGAATAGATAATATAAATAAATACCATGAATACATTGTTATATGGCATTATTTCCTAAAAGACATACAGCATATTTTGGAAGGAATGCAGGATGAAAAGCAAATTAAAACGATAACAATGTATTTGGTAAAATTATTTTATTTAATGCCATATGAAGTTAATGATGATTTTTATACACAGTTTACACAAAGAATAAATAAAGTGAAAGAAGTAATAGGATAGAATGTTTAATTTTCAGGAAGAATTAAAAAAATTGCCGGAAACTCCGGGCGTATATCTTATGTATGACTCTCATGATGATGTAATTTATGTTGGAAAAGCAGTAAAGTTAAAGCGAAGAGTGAGTTCATATTTCAGAAAAGATGTAAAAAAAAGAGGACCGAAGATTGAATCAATGGTTCAAAAAATAAGCAGGTTTGAATATATTCTTACAGATTCAGAATTAGAGGCGCTCATATTAGAATGCAATCTTATAAAAGAATACAGACCAAAATACAATACAATGCTTATGGATGATAAAAGTTATCCGTATGTGCAGGTAACGATAAATGAAGATTATCCAAGAATTTTATTTGCAAGAAGAATGAAGAAAGACAAGAGCAAGTATTTTGGACCATTTACAAGTTCAGGAGCGGTAAAGGATACGATAGACCTGCTTCAGAAAATGTATCACATAAGAAATTGCAATAAGTCAATAGTTACGGATGATACACTGACAGCTGATGGTGAACATAAGCAGGTGCCAAAAATAAATGGAAGACCGTGCCTTTATTATCATATAGGACAGTGTGATGGGGCTTGTCAGGGCTACATTTCAAAAGCAGATTATAGAGAAAATATAAATAAGGCTATAAAGTTTCTTGAGGGAAATTATAAAGATACAATAAAAGAATTAGAAGAAAAAATGATGAAGGCATCAGAGGCTTTAGATTTTGAAAAAGCCATGGAATGCAGAGATTTGATAAATAGCATAAATCATGTTGCCGGAAATCAGAAAATTACAACGCATCAGTTTGAAGACAGGGACATTATAGGATATGCAGAGGAAGGAAATGATGCAGTAGTTCAGGTTTTCTTTGTCAGAAATGGCAAATTAATAGGAAGAGAACATTTTTACATGAATACTGTTCCGGGTGATACAGGGATGGATATCGTAACTAATTTTATCAAACAGTATTATGTGGGAACTCCGTTTATTCCAAGAGAGTTATTTGTGCCAACAGAAATTGAAGATGAAGAACTGATAAGCAAATGGCTTAGCAGAAATCAAAACTTTATGGTAAAAATTGTAAAACCCAAAAAAGGTCAGAAAGAAAAACTTGTGGAGCTTGCAAATAAAAATGCGAGAAATCTCCTAGAACAGAATAAGGAAAAATACAGAAGAGAAAAGCAAAAAACAATCGGAGCCGTAAAAGAAATTGAAGAATTGCTAAATTTAACAAATATTCACAGAATGGAAGCTTACGATATTTCTAATACTAACGGATATGAATCAGTAGGCTCGATGATAGTTTATGAAGATGGGAAGCCAAAAAGAAACAGTTATAGACGATTTAAAATTAAATGGATAAAGGGCGCTGATGATTACGGAAGTCTTGCGGAAGTTCTTACTAGAAGATTTTCCCATGGATTAGAGGAAAGAGAAAAAATGGATGAAGACGGAAGAGATTATGAACTTGGAAGTTTCAGCAAATTTCCTGATATTATTATGATGGATGGTGGAAAAGGACAGGTTAATGTTGCCCTTGAAGTGCTTGATAAACTTCATTTGAACATACCGGTATGTGGAATGGTTAAGGATGATAATCATAGGACAAGAGGGCTATATTATAACAATATAGAAATTCCGATAGACAGAAATTCGGAGGCATTCAAATTAATTACAAGAATTCAGGATGAGGCACATAGATTTGCAATTGAATTTCACAGAAGTCTTAGAAGTAAAAAACAGGTTAAATCTATTCTTGATGACATCCCGGGAGTTGGTCCGGCAAGAAGAAAGGCTCTGATGCAACATTTTAAATCGATTGACAATATAAAAGAGGCATCATTAGAAAATTTAGAGCAGGCACCTTCTATGACAAAAAATATTGCAAAAAGTGTTTATGATTTTTTTCATTAAATTAGTGTACAAAGAGTGTTTATGATGTTAAAATCTAGGAAGAATATATTACGGAAATAGTAAAAAAGGGCTTAAGAATAGGTTTATGCAACATATTCTTATGTGAAATAAAAAATAGGAGGAACATAGATATGGCAAAAGTAAAGTTTTCAAAAATAATAGAAAATTATAATCTTAAAAATTATATACCGGAAATTGATACTAATAAGATAATGATAACAATTCCGGAAGTAAACAGACCGGCTTTGCAGTTAGCAGGATTCTTTAATCATTTTGATAAAGAACGTGTACAGATTATAGGAAATGTTGAGTGGGCATATATTTCAGAAATGACTCATGAGAAACGTATTGAAATGTATAACATGTTAATGACAAGCGGAATACCTTGTTTAGTAATATGTCAGGGAATTGAGCCGGATGAAGATTTGATTGAGGTAGGACGAAAGAATGGAGTACCTGTTTTATCAACAGATATGACAACGTCAAGCTTTTATG
This sequence comes from Eubacteriaceae bacterium, assembly GCA_902363805.1. Classification (GTDB taxonomy): domain Bacteria; phylum Bacillota; class Clostridia; order Lachnospirales; family Lachnospiraceae; genus Eubacterium_U; species Eubacterium_U album. Next base: position 293,577 of record CABJBF010000001.1, read on the forward strand.
CTGATTTGACAAGATGGCTTAATGTAGAACTTGCACCTTGTATTTCAATTCACGGAGTTTTAGTTGATGTTTATGGTGAAGGTGTTTTGATTATGGGTGAAAGCGGAATTGGTAAAAGTGAAGCTGCCCTTGAACTTATTAAAAGAGGACATCGTCTTGTAACAGATGATGTTGTAGAAATAAGAAAGGTAAGTGAAGAAACATTAATTGGAACTTCACCTGATATAACAAAACATTTTATTGAACTTCGAGGAATAGGTATTATTGATGTTAAGACTTTGTTCGGTGTTGAAAATGTTAAAGATACACAGAACATTGACATGGTAATAAAATTAGAAGAATGGAACAGAGAAAAAGAATATGACCGTTTAGGGTTAGAGGACCAGTATATTGAATTCCTTGGAAATCAGGTTGTATGTTACTCAATACCTATAAGACCGGGTAGAAACCTTGCGGTTATTGTAGAAGCAGCGGCAGTTAACCACAGACAGAAGAAGATGGGTTATAATGCAGCAAGAGAACTTTATAACAGAGTTCAGAATAACATTATGAAAAAAAGTGAAGAAGAAGATGATTAGGAGGAAAATAAAAAAATGAAGAATTATTGTTTTGGCATTGATGTGGGAGGAACAACAGTAAAGTTAGGACTTTTCAGCACAGCAGGAGAACTTTTAGACAAATGGGAAATTACTACAAGAACAGAGAACTTTGGTGAAAATATCCTCTCAGATATTTGCGAGGCAATGGAGGCTAAGTTAGCAGAAAAAGGAATAAGCCTTGATGATATCGAAGGCGTAGGAATCGGACTTCCGGGACCTATTACAAATGACGGAACAGTTCTTCAGTGTGTAAACCTTGGATGGGGAACATTTAATGTAGAAGAAAAGTTATCTGAAATGTTCAGAGGAATAAAGGTTAAGGCAGGAAATGACGCTAATGTTGCAGCTTTAGGAGAAGCATGGCAGGGTGGCGGAAAAGATTATGATGATATCGTAATGATTACACTTGGAACAGGTGTAGGCGGTGGAGTTATAATTAATGGAAAGATTCTCACAGGCTACAATGGTGGAGCAGGTGAAATTGGTCATATGCATGTAGATGATAATGAAACAGACAGCTGTAATTGTGGAAGAAAAGGATGCCTTGAACAGTTTACATCAGCAACAGGTGTTGTAAGACTTGCAAAACGCTTAATGAATAATACAGATAAAGAAACAAAGATGAGAGAATTTGGAGAAAACATCACAGCTAAAGATGTATTTGACCTTGCAAAAGAAGGAGATGCAGGAGCAAATGAAGTTGTTGAAACAATGGGTACATATCTTGGAACAGCAATGTCACATATCGCAGTAGTTGTAAATCCTCAGGCATTTATCATAGGTGGAGGTGTTAGTAAGGCAGGACAGTTCCTTATTGATGCTATTAAAGATAAATACCGTGAAACATGTTTTGCAGCATGTGGTGACGCAGCAGTACATCTTGCAACATTAGGAAATGACGCAGGAATGTATGGTGCAGCAGCAATGATATGTAAATAAATATCAGTTTTTATAAAGTAGATTTGCAGCAAATGTTAATCATAAATGTATTTTTTTGTGAATTTAACATATTTGCTTTTAAATCTAATATAGAAACATAATCAAAATAGTTGAATGGAGATTTTTTCAATGAATAAAAGTCTGGAAAACAGATTAAAATTAATTGCCGGTGATAGTAATGTGCGATGTGATGAACCGATGAGTTCACACTGTACATTTAGAGCCGGAGGAACTGCAAAATACTATGTAATCCCTGATGAATATAAAAAAGTCAGGGATGTTCTGCGTTTATGTGTAGAAGAAAATATTCCATATTATGTCATTGGAAATGGAAGTAATTTATTAGTACAGGATGATGGATTTGATGGTGTGATAATTGAAATTGATTCTGCATTAGCGAAAATAGAAATAAATGGAAATGAGATAGTTGCAAAGGCAGGAGCCAAATTATCTAAAATTGCAGTAAAGGCATTAAACGAAAGCCTGACAGGATTTGAATTTGCCCATGGAATTCCGGGAAACTTAGGTGGAGCGGTAACGATGAATGCCGGTGCATATGGTGGGGAAATGAAGGATGTTCTTAAGTGGGTTAAGGTACTTGATAATAATGGAGAAATGAAAACTCTTAAAGCAGAAGAACTAGAGTTAGGGTATAGAACAAGTATTATTGTAAAAGAAAAAATGATAGTACTTGAAGCATGCATTGAGTTGCACGAAGGCAACAGAGATGAAATAGAAATGCATATGAAAGAATTAATGGCTAAAAGAAAAGAAAAACAGCCTTTAGAATACCCAAGTGCCGGTAGTACATTTAAAAGACCGGAAGGATATTTTGCAGGCAAATTAATTCAGGATGCAGGATTAAAGGGCTACCGTGTAGGTGGTGCAATGGTATCTGAAAAACACAGTGGATTTGTAATTAATTATGATAATGCAACAGCAACAGATATCATTAATTTGATGAAAGATGTGAGAAAAAAAGTATACGAAGAATTTCAGGTGACTCTGGAACCGGAGGTTAAAATATTACCGGCTGTTAAATGGTAATAAAATGAAAGGACAATTATGAGATTTGTTATAGTTACAGGAATGTCAGGCTCAGGTAAGATAACAGCACTTAAAATCTTAGAAGACAGCGGCTATTATTGTGCAGATAATCTTCCTATAGAACTCATAGGAACGTTTGCTGATTTAGTTTATAGTCAGACGAGTGAAGTTAACAGAGTAGCCATAGGTGTGGACATTCGTAGTGGACAAAATTTGGGCAAAATAAATAAAGTTCTTGAGCAAATGAAAAATAAAGGTCAGGAATATGAAATTTTATTTTTAGACTGTAGTAAAGAAATGCTCATCAAGCGATTTAAAGAAACAAGAAGAGCTCATCCTATGGGTGAGAATAAAAGTGTTGCCCACGGCATAAAAGTTGAGCAGGAAAGGCTTGCTTTCTTGCGTGAGCAGGCGGATTACATCATAGATACAAGTAATCTGCTTGTAAGAGATTTGCGCGTAGAATTGGAAAAAATATTTGTTCAGAGTAAAGGGTACAAGAATCTGTTCATATCGGTATTGTCATTTGGTTTTAAACATGGAATACCGACAGATTGTGACTTAGTATTTGATGTAAGATTTTTGCCAAATCCATATTATGAACCGGAGCTTAAGCATAAAACAGGGCTCGACAGAGAGGTACAGGAATTTGTTTTAAATGCAGATGTAACTCAGGTATTTCTGGAAAAATTAATTGATATGGTAAGATTCCTTATTCCAAATTATATCGCAGAAGGAAAAAATCAGCTTGTAATTGGAATTGGATGTACAGGAGGACACCATCGTTCAGTAACTGTTGCAGGAGAACTGTATGCCGCACTTGATGTTGAAGATGCACAATACGGAATAAAAATATCACACAGAGATATTAACAGATAGTTGTTTTAAAAACAAAAATAAAATAGCTGTTAAAAGACGGAGATATTTTAATGACAACATAATTAATAGATGTTAGCAGACAAGAACTTTTTAGTAGGAGTAAAAATGTCATTTTCAAGTGAAGTAAAAGAAGAATTATCGAGGCAAATGAGTAATGCACAGCATTGTAGAATTGCTGAAATTGCCGCGATTACAAGTATGTGCGGGAATGTAATTATTTCCTGGGATAACAAATATTCTATCAAGATGAGAACTGAAACATTGGCTGTTGCAAGGAAGTATGCAAATTTAATAAAAAAATCATTTAGAATAAGACCTGAAATTTCCATAAGGACAAGTGCATATTCTAATAAGTCAAGAACATATACTGTTAATATAAAGAATCATGAGGAAAGCCTTAAAATACTTCAGGCAACAAAATTAGTCAATAATGATGGTGATATTGAGGAAATATTGTCAGTACAAAATAATATAGTAATAATGAAGAATTGCTGTAAAAGGGCATTCCTTAGGGGAGCATTTATGGCAACAGGATCAATTAATGACCCTAACAAATCGTATCATTTTGAGATAGCATGCAATAATGAACTTAAGGCTAAACAGATACTGGATATACTGAATATTTTTAATATTGAGGGAAAAACGGTTGCAAGAAAGGGTAATTGTGTGGTATATATCAAAGAAGGCGAAGGCATAGTGGATGTTTTAAATGTTATGGAAGCACACGTTGCTCTTATGAAAATGGAGAATGTAAGGATTCTTAAAGGTATGAGCAACTATTATAACAGACAAGTTAATTGTGAAGCAGCCAATATTAAAAAAACAGTTAATACGGCATGCAGACAGATTGATGATATCCAATACATAATAGATAAAGCAGGCATAGATTATTTGCCGGGTAAACTTCAAGATATTGCCATGGTGAGACTGGAGAATCCGGACTCTTCATTGCAGGAACTTGGTGGATTGCTTGAGCCACCACTTGGAAAATCAGGAGTAAACCACAGATTACGCAAAATAAGCGAAATCGCAGACGATTTAAGAGGTAATACCCAGGGAGGATTAGATCAATGACGACAAAGGACATAACAATAGGAATTCAGACAGGATTGGAAGCAAGACCGGTAGCGGTATGTGTACAGGTGGCAAGTCAGTTTCAGAGCAAGATTTATGTAGAACATGGAAATGTTAAGGTAAATGCAAAGAGCATCATGGGAATGATGACATTAGGACTTGCATCAGGTGAAACAGTTACTGTAACAGCTGACGGTGAGGATGAAGTTCAGGCTATTGACAAAATTGAAGAATATCTTAGCAATAATGCAGAGTAAGATATATTAATATTAGAAAGATAAATATATATATAATTATTGGTAATAGGATAAATAAAAAGATGCTGTTGTGTTGAACGCGACAGCATCTTTTTATTTGAAAATTATAACTCTTTGTCAAGCGTAGTGCTGTGCAAAAGTCACCTCGAAAATCGTTCCCCCAGTCTTGCCTGATTTGATACAAATACTGCCATCATGTACTCTAACGATTTCACGGACAAAAGCAAGGCCTAGTCCTACGCCACCCAGTTCCCGGCTTCTGGATTTATCCACACGGAAGAATGGCTCGAACACTCTCTCCCTAAGCTCCTTTGGTATTCCACTTCCCGTATCTTCTACAGACAGATAAACATGCTTGTTTCTCTGATATGCGGTTACTGTAACCTGTCCGAGCGGATGATTATATTTGATGGCATTCTCAACCAGATTGTATACAAGCCTATAAATAAGGATATCACTGCCTATCATAGTGGCATCCTCACATTTTCCAATCAGCTTTATATTCTTTTCCACGGCAAGAGGCTCAAGGTCTGCCAAAACCTCTTCAACAATAGCATCCAATATAATTTTATCATCCCTTCCCACCGTCTGAAGCTCACTCATGTCAAGAAGAGTCTTTACCATCCTGTTTAATTTTTCATTTTGTTCCGTAACCATTTTTATGGTCTGCAAAGTGTCTGCATCATTTCCCGGGTGAGAGGCAGAATTATATAAATCAAGCTGTACCTGCATTAACGCTAATGGAGTACGCAGCTCATGTGCTGCATTTGCAGTAAACTGTCTCTGTATCTCAAATGCTTCCGACAGACGCTCAAGCATCTTATTATAAGAAATACCCAGCTGGTTCAGTTCCTTAACATTGTTTTCCTCTATTCTTGAATCAGACAGATTCTGAGCCTGTACCTCTTCAATTTTATCTGAAAACTCCCTGATTGGTCTGAGTGTATGCCCACTTATAAAATAAGTGACGACACCTCCCAAAAGCGCCAGCAAAACCGTGATTATCAGACTGTTTCTTTTATAGCCGGCCTTATTATTGTACACCTGAATCGAAAATTCATCCGCAAACTCATCCCACTTATCGTCCGGTATGCTGATATATATTTCATCTGATTTGTTTCCTTTTTCATTCCCCTGTGACTCTACCGCATCCTGCAGAGAATCGATGTAATGCACACCATTTTTATAGACAAACATAGTCAGGCAGCCACATATAATAGCAATACACAATGTAGTAATGCACGTAAGTCTCCACTGTAGCGACATTCTTTTCATCTGTCAGACTCCTCCCGTATTTTATAGCCTTCACCTACCTTGTTCTGAATGGGATCATATCCCAGCTTAGCCTTAAGCTTTTTTCTAAGTGAAGACATATGTACCCTGATTGCTCCGCTAAAGCTGTCTGCCGTGGCATCCCACACATGCTCTATCAGCTCCTCCTGACTCACCGGTCTGCCTATATTGATAAGTAAATATTCCAAAATACCATTCTCTTTTCTTGTCAGTGGAACCGGCTCTTCCTTTGCATATGCCTCGCGTTTAATCGTATCAAACTTTATTTCTCCGCATTTAAGACATATATCATTCTGTACAAATTTTCTTCTTGTCAGGCTTCTGATACGTGCCTCAAGCTCCTGCAGATGGAATGGTTTTTCCATGTAATCATTTGCTCCTGCATCCAGTCCCTCTACCTTATCAGCAATCTGACCTCTTGCAGATAATATCAAAACCTTAGTTTCATCATTGTATTTTCTAAGCTCCTTAAGAAGCTCCATGCCATCCATCCCCGGCAGATTCAAATCCAAAACTATCAGATCATAATTCTCCGACAGTATACATTCAAGAGCCTCTTTCCCATCATAACAGGTATCCACCTCATAGCCGGCAGCATACAGACTCTTTGCAACCATATCACATATTTGTTTCTCATCCTCAACAATTAATAATCTCAAAATGTTCTCCTGCTTCTTAACAATAATTTTACAACCTATATTGTATAATACCAAAGTCAGCTGGTCAACAATACAACAAAAAAGGAGCAACATTATGTTGAAATACCAAAAAACATGTCAAATCATTCTGCTTATCCTTGGTGTATCCATGATAAGCTATGGTGCAGTCAGAGGTGAGGCGGCTACAGTGCTTGGTAAAGCAATAAAACTATGTCTGGAGTGTGTCGGAATTGGATAAGGAAAAGAAATTACTATCAAGAAAACTGGCAAAAATACGTGGCTGGATACAGGCCGCAGCAACGCTGCTGACCAATATTCATATTCCAAATTTATTTAAGGGTAAAATATATCAGGGCAATGCAAAAACAGTATGCGTACCCGGATTAAACTGCTACTCCTGCCCTGCCGCGACAGGAGCCTGTCCAATAGGGGCATTTCAGGCAGTTGTCGGATCATCAAAATTTAAGTTTTCATACTACATAACCGGATTTTTTATTTTACTCGGTGTAACTCTCGGCAGATTTATATGTGGTTTTTTGTGCCCATTTGGATGGTTTCAGGATTTACTTCATAAAATCCCCGGAAAGAAATTATCCACAGCCAAACTAAAGCCTCTTAGGTACCTAAAATATGTCATTCTTATTGTTTTCGTTATACTTCTTCCGATGCTTGTAACGAACTCTATAGGAATGGGAGACCCGTTCTTCTGCAAATATATCTGTCCTCAGGGTGTTTTAGAGGGTGCTATACCGTTATCTATTGGAAATGCTGCTATCCGTTCTGCGCTGGGAAAGCTTTTTTCTTTCAAGTGTATGATTTTAATTGCAGTGATTGTACTAAGTATCTTATTTTACAGACCCTTCTGTAAATGGATTTGTCCGCTTGGAGCAATCTACTCATTATTTAATAAGGTCAGCCTGCTCAAAATCACCGTTGATAGCAGCAAATGTGTCGAATGCGGTCAATGCTCAAAGGCATGTAAGATGGATGTGGATGTGTGTAAGACACCGGATCACCCCGAGTGCATACGCTGCGGTGCCTGCATAAAGGCCTGTCCGAAGGACGCCATCTGCTACCGATTTATGGGAAAATCATGTCAAAAAAATGACAACAGATAGCTATTAAACATTTTACTATTATTTTAAAGGAGAAATTACTCATGAAAAACAAATTATTATTTATTTCTATTTTTACACTCTGCATAGCATTATCACTTACAGCATGTGGCTTAAAGCAAGCTTCCACAACAGATTCTAAGAACACTCAGACTGAAGCCGGCTCAGAAGCATCCGGCAAATCAGATTCCAGGCTTGATGATTTATATCAGCAGGAAAATCAGCTTTTTGCAGATCACGCTGATGTGTGGAACAAGGCATTTGGCATGATGAACAAAAGTGACGCCGATCCAAACGGAAATTATGCTGATTATCTTGCCGGTACCGTAGAATCAAACAAGAATTCATTCACAGACGATGAGCTTAAAACACTTAATGAGGATATTGAAACCATACGAAAAATCGAGGAACAGATAGCAGAGCTTGAAAACAAAAATACATCATCAGACGATAACAAGAAGGATAGCTCTAAAGCCTCATCTGTATTCAGTGATTTTTCCGGTGAGGATTTTGATGGCAATAAGGTTGATGACAGCCTGTTTTCCGGTAATGCAGTAACAGTCGTCAATTTCTGGTTTACCGGCTGCAAACCATGTGTCGCTGAATTATCCAAGCTTAACGAATTAAATGATGCTATCAAATCAATGGGAGGAGAAGTTGTTGGCATCAACACTGAGACCTTCGATGGCAATAAAACAGCTATCAAAGAGGCTGCCTCTGTTCTTGAAAGCCAGGGTGTCAAATATCGTAATCTGTCAATTGACTCATCTAGTGCTGCCGGTAAATATGCCTCAGAAATTATGGCCTTTCCAACAACTATACTTGTTGACAGAAATGGCAATATTGTAGGCGAACCAATGCTCGGCGGAATTGATAACAAGGACAACTATGATGCCCTTATGAAGCAGATTCAGTCTGTAATTGATGCAGACAGCACAAATAAATAGAGGTCTACATATAAAAAGCTCCTGTGCATTGCACAGAGAGCTTTTTTTGAACATTACTATAATGTCAAGGAATCGCTCTTAATTGTCGTTGGGGAAAGAGTAATTATAAAGCGTTGAAATAAATCTCTTAATATAATAAAATCAAGATAAAAAAATATATAAAGGAGAGGGTGTTATGAACGTTAAAAAAATCATTATTTATGCAATGTTTACAGTTATAATTTTAATAACCAGTGGATGTTCAAAGGATAATATAGAATATACAAAAAGTGATAAGAAGGAAGAAAAAGGCATTGAAATTAATGAGAAAAATTTTCCGAGTGAATATGTAAGAGAATTAGTCAGTCAATCATTTGATTCTAATAATGACAATCAATTGACTCAGAATGAAATTGATGCAGTAACAGAATTAAGGATAGATCCTGATGATACATATACATACATGGATGGATTGGATAATAGTAATTACAAATATTCTGTTATTGACTGTAGAGGACTGGAAATATTTAAAAATGTAGAGAAAATAAGAATCTGTGTGGAAATTGTTGAACATAATGATGAAATAATAGAAGAATATGGCTTGTTAAATTTTGAAAAATTATATGAATTAGATAAAGTTAAAGAATTGTTTATATCAGGAGAAAAATATAAGGCAAAATATGAATTAAATCGCTTTCCAAATTTGGAAAAAGTACAATTGAACTATATTAAAAATTTAGATCAAATAAAATTTGGAGATAAAATAAAACAGATAAAATTTAATTCTGTATATACCGATAGTGTTATTGACCTTTCAAAAGTACATAGCTTAGAAAGATTTAAGGCAATAGGATTTAATTGTAATGGCATCGTGTATGGTCAAAATGAGAAACTTAAAAATATTTCCATGAAAGAAATAGGTAAAGGAATAAAAGAAATAGATGTATCAAAGTTAAAGAATTTAAGAAGACTTGAAGTATGGTACTCAAAATATTTAAAAAATATTAAAATTGGAAAAATAAAAAATATAGATTTATATGAATGCAAAGGAATAAAAGAATTAGATATATCGAAATGTGATAAATTGAAGAGAGTGACAGTAATAACTACGGGAATTGATAAAGTGCGAATGAGTAAAACGCCATCAATAAATCATTTATGTTTATCATTTAATAAAATAGAAAACATTGATTTAACAAATGCAAAAATTCATTCTCTTTCTTTGCAAGGAAATCCTATAAAAAACATAGATGTATCAAAGGCAAAGAGGATTGATAAGATATATGTAAAAAAATGTCAAAATGTAAAAAAAGGAGATAAACAACAAATTAAAATAATAAGGAGGTAGCATATGAGAAAAAAGCATCCGGTTTTTATATGCATTACTGTAATCAGTAAATGAGTATATAAAACCGGATGCTTTTATATAGAAATGTAAAAGGTCTTATCCAAATTTTCTTTTGATTTCAGCTATAAAATCTTTCGGGTTAAAAGATTTACTTTCGGAGTTTGCATTTCCTGCATTTCTTTTTGCTTCGTTCATTAATACGGTATGATTATCGATTGGCTCATTGCTTGTAATTATGGAACGGTATGTGCCGTCACTACGCATAATACGTGCCTTTGTGTTATCAGCCTGCTGAACTTCGATAAAATGCATTATTTTTTCTTTTACATATTTATCTTTAATAGGGCAACCTACTTCTACACGTTTATCCATATTTCTTGTCATAAAATCGGCTGATGAAATATACATAATTTCATCATTTCCGGAGCCAAATAAATATATTCGGGAGTGTTCTAAGTATCTTCCAACAATACTCTTTATAAAGATATTATCAGTTTTTCCTTCAACCTGAGGAAGAATGCAGCAAATACCACGAACAATCATCTGAATATTAACACCGGCAAGAGAAGCCTCAGCTAATTTATTAATAAGAGTCAGGTCAGATATTGAATTGAATTTAAGAAAAATACGTCCTTTTGTTCCTTTAGCAATTTCTCTATCAATAAGTTTAATAATTTCTGACTTCATTGAATTAGGGGCAACAAGTAAGGTGGAATAGTTTCCTTCAAGATTCCCAATTGCCATGTTTTTGAAAAATTCATTTGCGTCAGTTCCTATTTCCATGTCAGAGGTCATAAGTGAAAAATCAGTATATTGTTTTGATGTCTTTTCGTTGTAATTTCCGGTGCCTATCTGGGTAATATAGGAAATTTTCCCACGCTCTCTTCTTGTAATAAGGCAAACCTTTGAATGAACCTTATAACCTTCAAATCCATAAATTATACGGCAGCCTGCCTGTTCTAAACGTTGTGACCAGTCAATGTTATTTTGCTCATCAAATCTGGCTCGTAATTCTATAAGTACAGTTACATCTTTATCATTTTCTGCAGCTGCACATAAATAGTCTACAATTTTAGCATTTTTTGCAAGACGATATATTGATATCTTTATTGAAATAACAGAGTTATCATAAGATGCCTCTTTAAGTAATTTTAAAAATGGGTCCATGCTTTCGTATGGGTATGATAAAAGCAAGTCTTTTTTCTGAAGCTGTTTGATTATGCTTTCATTTAATCTAATATCACTACTTGGCTGTGGCTCAAATGGTGGATATACTAATTCACTTTTCACACTACCTGATATTTTGTCTTCTAAACCAAATGCGTAGGACATTGTTAAAGGTGAAGAAGTAATGAAGACCTGAACTTTGGTCAATTCCAATTTTTCACATAAAAAGCGAAGAAAATTACCACTGATTTTATTCTTTAATTCAAGCCTTACCGGAGCAAGTCTTTTTCTTGAATTTAACAATTGTTGCATTGCATCACGGAAATCTTCATCTACATCAAATGCCTCATCTCCGGAAGAAATATCCGCATTTCGTGTTACTGAAAACACTGTACTTTCAAGAATTTTATATGAATTAAATATTGTATCAGCAAAATAGGAAACCACATCACTTGTAAACACATATCTAATATCTGCACCGGGAAGAAAAATTACTTCAGGAAGAGCAGTCGGAATAGGAATTATACCAAATAACTCAGCATCTTTCTTCTCATTATCATTAGCTAATGTAGCACCGACATATATGTTTTTGTTTACTAAAAACGGAAATGGATGATGAGGGTCGATTATTTGAGGCGAAAGAATAGGATTAATTTGTGTCAAAAAATAGTTCTTAAGATATTTTAATTCTTTTTTCTCAATTTCATTCATTCTCAGACCGTGAACACCATATGTTTTTAGTTGCTCAGTAACATTTTCATAAATCTCATCTCTGAAATTAATTAAAGGTTTTACAGCACGAAAAATTGCTTCAAGCTGTTCAGATGGATTCATTCCTGTTTTATTATCTTTATGATTACTTTTAATCTGGCTCAAATCATGAAGTGTACCAACACGAATCATAAAAAATTCATCAAGATTACTTGTGAAGATTGATATAAATTTAAGACGTTCTAATAAAGGTACTGTTTCGTCTGTAGCCTCGGATAAAACACGCTGGTTAAATCTAAGCCACGACAATTCTCTATTTTGTGTATAATTTTGTAAATTCTCTTTCATTCAAATCTCCTTATGTGATTGTTATCTATAGTTTTTAAATGAATATATTTTTATCTTGTGGACCGGATATTAATAGGTAAAAGTGCATTTGACACCATCAGTACAAAATGAATATTCTGTCTACAAGTAAAATGTAGTGGTTTAAAAAGTCTTGCCTTCCAATATATTTAAAAGATAGCCTTCGCGTACACCATATGGGCTAACGGTAAAATTAGTGCATCCATAATGTTTTGCAACTGAATTGATTATTGCAATTCCGGGAATTATAGTGTGGATACGTCCGGGAGTTGCCTTAATGATTGCGGATACCAATTTAGACTTGTCTTTCTTTGCCAATTTCAAAATTTTATTTAAACGTTTGCATTCAAAGCCTGTATATCCTGAATTCTCATTAAAAAGTTCATCGCTTAATTTACAACAGGCACGTGCAGAACCACCTACTCCGAATAAAATAGTCGAGTTAATGGTTTCAGACGAAAGAGGTAGTGTATTAAGTATTTCACTTACATGATTATTGATATTTTTGATTTCTGATTTAGTAGGAATAATATCTTCAACGTAATTTGTGTACATATTTAATGAACCAACAGGTATTGAACATGTAGACAATAATGTGTCATTTTCAAAATAAACAAGTTCAGTACTTCCTCCACCTACATCAACTAATAAGCCGTTTCCGGATGAAATGCTTTTCATTGTACCATAGTAGTCGTACAAAGCTTCTTCTTTGCCGGAAATGATTTCAATATCAAAACTACAATGTTTTTTTATTTCAGCTAAAACTTCTTCTGAGTTACTGATATTTCGTAATGAAGCGGTTGCAAATGCGTGAACTTCTTTTACATCCACACTTTCCAAAATGGTTTCAAATTTGCTTAAAGCTTCAATGGCTTTTAAAATACCTTTTTTCGAAAGCATATTGTTATTGTCAATATAACCGGCAAGCCCGGCAGGAATTTTAGAATTAAGCATTTGTTGAATCTCATTGTCTATTACTTTATATAAAACCATTCGTATTGTATTTGAACCAATATCTATAATTGCGTACATATAAACCTCCAAAAAATCTGATTTAATTAAAAAGAAATTGCAAATTAATTAGCAAAATTTATGTAATTAATAGGAGAACATTAGTTTAAATATTTTATTGATAGTATTTACATATAGAAGAAATTATAAACAGTCAAAGTAAAATCTAAATATGACCAATGTATATTGTACGTAAAAATAATAAGTGACACAAATTATAGGCGAAAGTGAATAAAAATATTTTTGTTTAGAGAAATTATTTAGTAAAATCCAATAAAAAATTACGCGAAAAATTCAATAAAAAACAAAATTGAAAACAACAAAATACAATAAATGCCAAAAATAGAAAAGAAATTAAAAAATAATGTTACCATAATAAAATTTGAACCCTTTTTTTTAGTAAAATAAAAAGGTAAAAATAGTATATAAGAAAAAGTACTTATCGCGATTGGAAAGCGATATCACAAAAAAGTAAAAATATTTTTAGGAGGGTTTTATGAGAACATTGAACCGTTTTGCACCAGGATTCAAGAGAATCATGGTTGCAGTCTTAGCAGTTGCTATGCTTGTATCTTCAATTTCATTTTCAAAGGGTACAAATGCAAAAGCAGCAGCATCAACTATCGGAAGCGCAGAAGACTATTCTGTAACAGCAACGGACGTATCAGACAGTCTTTGCAGAATCACATTTACACCAACAAATCCGGCAGCTTATGTAATTATTCATTACAAAGTTAACGATGGAGAGCAGGTTAACATTGGAATGAACGCTAAGGGTTCATATTTCGAATACGATATCAACAATGTTAAAAAAGGTGATAAAATCGATTGCTCATTTACATATAACAAAGGTGGACTTCAGTATGATTCATCAATGATGACATACACAACAGGATCAGCTCCTGTAACAGATACAAGTATTGAAGCACCATTTGGTTTAGTAGTTGCAAGTCCTGCAAATGGAGAAATCAGTGTAGTATGGGGAAGAGGAAACGTTGACTCATATAATGTTTACATTGACAATGCATTAGTAGGAAGCAAGTTGGGATGTGGATATTATGTTTATAAAGGATATGCAGCAGGAACTCATACAGTAAAAGTTACTACAGTAAGTGGTAATAAAGAATCAGCAGCTGCAACAGCTAGCGTAAATGTTACAGGTTCTGTTGCCCCAACAACAAAGGCACCTGAAACAACAACAAAAGCGCCACAGACAACAAAGGCACCTGAAACTACAACAAAGGCGCCACAGACAACAAAGGCACCTACATCAAATATTGAAGCACCATTTGGATTAGTAGTAGGAAATCCTGAAGCAGGAAAAATCAGTGTAGTATGGGGAAGAGGAAATATTGACTCATACAATGTTTACATTGATGGTAAGAGAGTAGCATCAGCTGTAGGTTGCGGATATTATGTATATGAAGGATATGCAGCAGGAAGTCATACAGTAGCAATTACTACAACAAAGAACGGAAATGAATCAGCACAGACTACAATGACAGTAAATGTTGCACAGTCAGCAGTTGCCCCAACAACAAAAGCACCAGAAACAACAAAGGTACCACAGACAACAAAGGTACCACAGACAACAAAGGCACCTGAAACAACAACAAAGGCACCACAGACAACAGAAGCAATTGGGGTTGACTCAAGTCTTCCTGCACCATTTGGTTTGGTTGCTTCATCACCTGTAAATAATCAGATTACAGTAGTATGGGGATATGGAACAATTAACTCATACAATGTATATGTAGATGATACAAGAGTTGCAAAGAAAGTAGGATGTGGCTCATACAAGTTTAAAAATATCGTAGCAGGAACACACACAGTTTCAGTTGCTACATATAAAGATGGAAAAGAATCAGCAAAAGTAAGCGTAACAGTAACAGTTAACGGTTTAACTGAAATTGCTACAACAGCTCCGGCTGAAAAACCAACATACAGTGAAGCAATTCCTGAAACAAGAGCAGACTTAAAAGCAAACGAAGACAGAATGTATTTCCAGATGAACAATAAGACAAAAGGTCAGTATTCAGATGATCAGGTTTATTGGTGCATACTTGGAAAGAATCCAAAAACACATGAATTATGTTATGTTGATACAAATGGAAATTTAATCCCTGTAAGCTTATCAATGAATACAGTTAAAAAGGGAGACAGAATGTGTGCAAATATCTGCAACACATTAGCTCAGAAAGATTATGTTTATATGCCTGACATTGAATCAGGAAGAATGTACTTAAGCTATGGTTCACCTGTTTATGTTACAATTAACCAGGGTGCAGATGGAAATATGGGATTTGCAGGACCTGACCTTAACAATGCATCAGACCCTAATGCAGATGTATTATTTGAATTTATTGAATTTACAATTACAAACAAAGAATACTGGGGCAACACATCAAGAGTAGATTTCTACAGCTTCCCAATGGCTACAAGATTAATTGGTGAAGGCGGATGGAACAACTTCCCTGGTGATGCAGATGTTTACGATAAGACAGTAGGTGATTTAGGAACAAGAGCAGAAATGTTTGCAGCATTTAAAAATGAAGTACCTGCAGCATTCCAGACATTACTTACAGATAAGAGAATCATGGCACCATGTAAACTTACATTTAACGAAGGAAAGCAGTATTCAAATTATTTTGATAACTATATCAATAAATTCTGGTCAAAATATTCTACACAGGATTTAGTATTCTCATGTGATGCCGGAACATTCAGAGGACGTGTACATGGAGATACAATGGTATTTACAAAAGACGGTGTTGGTGGAACATACACAATTTACAAGCCAACAACTCAGGATGTATTAGAAGGAAAAGGCAACATGGCAAGAGGTAACTCAACAGAATTAGTTATCGAAGCACAGCTTTGCGCAGCATTTAACAGAGGTGTTGCAACAGAACCTGAAAATTATGATAATGAAAGTGCTTACTATAAGAATAGCAATTCAAACTTCTATTCAGGATTCTTCCACAATCATTCATTTGACAGACTTGCATATGGCTTCTGCTATGATGATGTAAATGACCACAGCACATTATTACATTACACAAATCCAACAGGATTAATCATTGATCTTAAGTGGTAAGAAATTAATAAACTGTAAACGGAAATAGAAATAAAAGACGTTGTTCTTACAATGAAAATTGTAAGGATGACGTCTTTTTTTAAAATTAATTATAGTAAAAATAGCTTGAGATATACCTCAGGCTCTTTTTTGTGTTATAATAACATATACTATGTGCATTTGTTAAATACTTATGGATAAAACCTGAATAATGAAATGGAGATAGATATTATGAAAAAGGACTGGAAGAGAGAATATTTTTCAATCCCAAATTTAATGGGATATTTTAGACTGATTTTAATACCGGTATATTTAATGGTATATATTCACGCAGATGG
The DNA here is from genome assembly GCA_902363805.1 of Eubacteriaceae bacterium. GTDB lineage: Bacteria > Bacillota > Clostridia > Lachnospirales > Lachnospiraceae > Eubacterium_U > Eubacterium_U album. The sequence continues at coordinate 310,382 of CABJBF010000001.1, forward strand.
AATGAAAGATTATGCAATTGCGGCGGGAATTTTATTGCTGTCAGCGCTTACGGATTTCTTTGACGGAAAAGTTGCAAGAAAATTTGACATGATAACTGACTGGGGAAAGATACTTGATCCTATAGCAGACAAACTTACGCAGGGAATTGTTGTTATAAGTTTGATTTTCAGATACAGATTTATGGCGATTGTTTTGGTTATATTTATAGTCCAGCAATTGGGACAGGGAATTTTAGGACTTATATATATTAAAAAAAGCGGAAAAGTTGAGGGTGCGAAAATGTTTGGAAAAGTAAGCACAGCATTTCTTGACTTTATGGTATTAGTTTTAGTTATATGGATAGATATACCGAAAAATGTTGCATTGGCAATGATGACAGTGTCAGTATTTTTAATGACAAATTCATTGCTTAGATATTTTGATTATTATTACAAAGAGATAAGGAAATAAAATGAATGAAGTTCATTTTCTAAAGATATTTCCGATGACCAGCCAACAATTAAATGGCTAGGCAATACCACATTTTTTATAGGAGATTAACATATGAATTTTGCTCATTTACATGTGCATACAGAGTTTAGTTTGTTAGACGGCTCGAGTAAAATTAAAGAAATTACGGCAAGGGCAAAGGAACTTGGAATGAATAGCCTTGCGATTACTGACCATGGTGTTATGTATGGGGCGATAGACTTTTATCGGGCTGCAAATGCCAATGGAATTAAGCCGATTATCGGATGTGAGGTTTATGTTGCACCGGGTTCAAGATTTACTAAAGAAGCAGGGGAGAGCGAAGACCGTTACTATCATTTGGTTTTGCTTGCCGAAAATAATAAAGGATATAGCAATTTGTCAAAAATCGTATCAAAAGGATTTGTTGACGGATTTTATTATAAACCACGAGTAGATTACGAGGTGTTACAGGAATTTCACGAAGGTATAATATGCCTAAGTGCATGTCTTGCAGGTGAGGTGCAGAGATATCTGGCAAGAGGAATGTACGAAGAAGGAAAAAAAGCAGCGCTTAAATATCAGGATATTTTTGGAAAAGGCAATTATTTTCTTGAAATGCAGGACCATGGAATTCCTGAACAGCGTATGGTTAATCAGCAGCTTATGCGTATGAGTCAGGAGACAGGTATTGAGTTAGTGTGCACAAATGACGTGCATTATACTTATGATACCGATGTAGAAGCGCATGATATTTTGTTGTGTATTCAGACAGGGAAAAAACAGTCAGATGAAAACCGTATGAGATACGAAGGGGGACAATACTATTTAAAAAGTCCTGAAGAGATGGCTGAGTTATTTAAATTTGCGCCTGAAGCATTAGAAAATACGCAGAAGATTGCAGACAGATGTAATGTTACATTTGAATTTGGTGTTACAAAACTTCCTAATTATGAAGTGCCTGAAGGTTACACTCCGGCAACATATTTGAGAGAATTGTGCAATAATGGATTGCAGAAGAGATATGTCGATACAAAGCTTGATTATGATTGCCCGATGTCTTTAGGACAATTGAAAGAACGCTTAGATTACGAACTTAGCACAATTGAGACCATGGGATACGTGGAATACTTCCTTATCGTATGGGATTTTATAAATTATGCAAAGACAAATGGAATTGCAGTAGGTCCGGGACGAGGTTCGGCAGCAGGAAGTATAGTTTCGTATTGCCTTGAAATTACGGATATTGACCCTATTAGATATAACTTACTTTTTGAAAGATTTTTAAATCCTGAGCGTGTGTCCATGCCCGATATTGATATTGATTTTTGTATCGAAAGAAGGCAGGAAGTTATTGATTATGTAGGAAGAAAATATGGCAAAGACCATGTCGCTCAGATTGTTACATTTGGAACTTTAAAAGCCAGAGGTGTGCTTAGGGATGTAGGTAGGGTACTTGATATGCCATATGCACAGGTGGATGCAATTGCAAAGACAATTCCTAAGGAATTGAACATTACTCTTGATGGAGCTTTGAAGGAAAGTAAAGAGTTTAAGGATTTATATGAGAGTGATGAACAGATTAAATATCTTGTTGATATGTCACGAAGACTTGAAGGGCTTCCACGTCATGCTTCAATGCATGCGGCAGGTGTAGTAATTTGTGCAAAACCTGTTGAAGAGTATGTTCCGCTTTCAAGAGCAAGTGACGGTTCAATTACAACCCAGTATATAATGACAACATTAGAAGAATTGGGACTTTTAAAAATGGACTTTTTAGGATTGAGAAACTTAACTGTAATTCAGAATGCGGTTAGATTTGTTGAAAAAGACCATAATATAAAATTGGATATGCATAGCATAGATTATGATGATAAAAAAGTATTGGCTTCTATAGGAACAGGAAATACAGAAGGAATTTTCCAGTTGGAAAGTGGCGGTATGAAAGGGTTCATGAAGGAATTAAAACCTCAGAATCTTGAAGATATAATAGCCGGAATATCACTATATCGTCCGGGTCCTATGGATTTCATCCCTAAATATCTTGAGGGAAAAAATAATCCGGAAGCAATTACTTACGACTGCCCGCAACTTGAGCATATATTAGAGCCAACTTACGGCTGTATTGTATATCAGGAACAGGTTATGCAGATAGTTAGGGATTTGGCAGGATATACATTAGGACGAAGCGACTTGGTTAGAAGAGCCATGTCAAAGAAAAAAGATTACGTTATGCAGCAGGAAAGACAGAACTTTGTTTATGGAAATAAAGAAGAAAATGTACCGGGCTGCATAGCAAATGGAATAGATGAAAAGACTGCAAATAAAATTTATGATGATATGATTGATTTCGCCAAATATGCTTTCAACAAGTCTCATGCGGCGGCATATGCAGTTGTTGCCTATCAGACAGCATATTTGAAATACTATTATCCGGCAGAATTTATGGCAGCTATGCTTACATCTGTCATGGATAATGCAGAAAAAGTATCTGAATATATTTATTCATGCCGTTCAATGGGAATAAAAATACTTCCTCCGGATATAAATGAAGGAGAAAGCGGATTTTCTGTATCTGAAAATTGCATACGATATGGTTTGACTGCAATTAAAAGTGTAGGAAAAAATATTATTGATGCGATTGTAATGGAAAGAAATGCAGCAGGAAAATATAAATCATTAGAAGATTTTATCTCAAGAACAAGTCCGCTTGGAGTTAATAAGAGAGCTGTTGAAAACTTTATTAAGGCAGGGGCTTTGGATTCACTTGGAGCGACAAGAAAACAAATGATGATGGTTTATGTTCAAATCATGGATTCAGAGGCACAGGAAAGAAAAAACACCATGGCAGGTCAAATGAGTTTATTTGATTTTGTAAGCGAAGAAGATAAAGCAGATTTTGAAATTAAAATGCCTGATGTTGGTGAGTATTCAAGTGACCAGATGCTTGAATTTGAAAAAGAAGTTTTAGGAATCTATGTTAGTGGACATCCTTTACAGAAAGAAGAAGCAAGATGGCGTAAGCATATTACAAATATTTCCACTGATTTTGCTGAAGTAGGAGAAGATGAGGAAAATACAAAAGTCGAAGACAAGGCAAGAGTAACAATAGGTGGAATAATTACCGGAATTACAAAAAAATATACAAGACAGGGGCAGCCTATGGTATTCTTAACATTAGAAGATTTGTTAGGTTCTGTTGAAGTAATTGTATTTCCAAGACAATATGAAAAATATAAAACACTGATTGCTGAGGATAATCAGATATTTGTTAACGGACAGGCAAGTTTAGAAGAAAATGCAGCAGGTAAAGTTATTGCAAATGATATAAAAGCATTTGATGAATATGGTACAAGTCTTTGGATTGCATTTGCAGATAAAGATGATTATACAAATAAGGAAGCAGAGCTGTTTGAATTACTTTCTGAAAATAAGGGAAAAGATAAGGTTATAATATATCTTGTGAAGGAAAAACAGAGTAAAATGTTGCCTGCTATGTATAGAGTAGATTCAAATGATACATTAGTTGAAAAATTAAAGGCTATGTATGGAGAAAAATTTGTGACAAAAGTATTAGAGTAGCATTTGTGACAAAGATATTAGAGTAGCATTTACAACAAAGATATTTTAGTAACATTTGCAACAAAGATATTTTAGTAACATTTGCAACAAAGATATTTTAGTAACATTTGCAACAAAGAAATTGTAGTAATAGTTGCAACAAAATTGTAAGGTAGCATTTGTGACAAAGAGATTAGAATAACTGATAAATAATAAAATTATCAGTCATATATTTGGGAGTAAAAATGAAAGTTGATAAAGCTATAAAAGCTACATTCAATACAAATTTAATAATTCTTAACGGCTTTTTAGTTGCTCTTTTAGTAGGAACTATATTGTTAATGTTGCCCGTTTCCTCTGCAAGTGGAAATGGAACAGATTTTATTACGGCATTGTTTACGGCAACAACATCCCTATGTGTAACAGGGCTTGTAGTTGTGCCTACATATGCATACTGGAGCATATTTGGAAAAGTAATAATACTTATATTAATACAGCTTGGCGGGCTTGGGATTATTAGTTTTACAATTGGATTTCTAATTATAATAGGAAAGAAAATTTCTTTGAAAGAAAGAAAAATGATACAGGAATCGTATAATCTTGATTCGGCACAGGGTGTCTTAAAAATATTGAGAAAAATATTTGGAATCACTGTAAAAATAGAAGGAATAGGAGCGATACTTTATTCCATACAGTTTATTCCTGAATATGGAATAGTAAAAGGAATCTGTTACAGCGTATTTCATTCGGTATCTGCGTTTTGTAATGCGGGAATAGATATAATTGGAAATGACAGTTTTGTTAAGTATCATGGAAATGTGCTTGTCAATTTTACAACTGTGATGTTAATCATATGTGGTGGTATTGGATTTATTGTATGGCTTGATATCGGTGGCATAATAAGTGAAATCCGTAACAAAAAATTGAGACCAAATAAATTTATAGAAAGAATGAAATTGCATACAAAGCTTGTATTGATTACGACAGCCATTTTAGTTGGAGGAGGATTTTTATTTATTCTTTTATTTGAATATAATAATCCGGATACGCTTGGAAATATGACATTTGGAAATAAATGCTTAGCAGCTTTATTTGAAGCGGTAACGCTTAGAACAGCAGGATTTATTACTGTGCCACAGGCAGGATTTAGAGATGGAACATTTATGATAATGTGCGGTATGATGATTGTTGGTGGTTCTCCTCTTGGAACAGCAGGTGGAATAAAAACAACGACATTGGCACTTGTTTTTCTACTAACCTGGGCAACTATAAAAGGCAAGGATGATATAGAGGTTTGCAGAAGAAGGATAAATAAACAGAATGTCAGAAGCGCAGTAGCAATCGGAACAATAGTACTTAGCATACTTGCAGTAGCAATTATGGCGTTAAGTTTTACGGAAGGTGCACCTTTGAAAGTGATTACATTCGAGGCTGTTTCGGCTCTTGGAACAGTTGGACTTAGTATGGATTTTACAGCAAGTCTTACAGCTATAGGAAAACTTATTATAATAGTGCTTATGTTCTTTGGAAGAGTAGGACCTATAACTATTGCCATGGCTATGACAGGCAGAGCAAGAAAAGACAGAAAGATAAAGAATTATCCTGAAAAGAGAGTAATGATTGGATAAAATTTTAAGCAAATGAATTAGAAGGAGCATAAAATGAAGGATGTAGCAGTTTTTGGTATTGGAAAATTAGGAAAAACATTTGCAGTAACTTATTCAAGAAAAGGTGGAAAAGTTTTTGCAATTGATAGACGTCAGGAAAGAGTAGATGGAATCTCAGATGATGTGACATATGCCATAAGAGCCGATGTTACAGAGGAAAATGTTGTAGAAAATCTAGGAATCAATAATGTAGATGCGGTAGTAGTTGCCCTTGGAAATAATTTTGAGGCAAGCATAATTGTTACTACAATATGCAAATCTTTAGGGGTTCCATACATTATTGCTTCGGCGATGGACAAATTGCAGGCAGATGTATTGACGAAAATTGGTGCAGATCATGTTATTTTACCGGAAAGTGAAACTGGAAAAAGGCTTGCAAATGGAATGGCAAGTGGAGGGCATTTTCAGGATATTGCTGATTTGTCAGATGAATTTAGCATAATTGAAACTAAGATTCCAAAAGAATGGATTGGTAAAAGCTTAATAGAATTAAATCCGAGAAAGAAATTTGGATTCAATGTAATAGCAGAGAAGGTAAATGGTGTTTATAAAAATAATATAGATGCGGATAAACCTTTTGGAGATCAGGAATCAATAATTGTAATTGGTGATAATGAGAAATTGTTAAAAGTATTTAAAGAGGGCTAAAAAATGATAATCACATCAAATACAAATGAACAGATAAAGAATTTAATTCATTTAAAGGATAAGAGCAAAGCCAGAAAAACTTCAGGAACATTTATTGTAGAAGGAATTAAAATGTTTCAGGAAATACCAAAAGAAGATTTTATTAAGGCTTATGCTTCTGAAAACTTTTATGAAAAAAGAAAAGAAGAAATATCAGATTATTTTAGGAAAAATAATTTAAAAGAAGATGTTCAACTTGTTAGCGATAGTGTATTCAAAAAAATATCAGATACAGTAACGCCACAGGGAATATTAGCTGTTGTAAGACAAAAAACATATTCTATTGAAGATATAATAAAATCAAGAAATAAAGAAAAAAGCTGTATTGTTGTACTTGATAGAATTCAGGATCCCGGGAATCTCGGAACAATAGTAAGAACAGGCGAAGCTGCCGGAATTACAGGAATAATTATGAGTAGTTCAACTGCAGATATTTATAATCCAAAAGTTATACGTTCTACGATGGGGTCAATTTATAGAGTGCCATTTGTAATAGTAGCTGATTTGCCTAAAGCAGTAGATATATTAAGAGAAGATGGTATAACATGTTTTGCAGCACATTTAAAGGGTGAATTATATAATTCAGGAACACTTACAAAGGATTGCGCTTTATTAATTGGAAACGAAGCAAATGGATTAAGTGATGAAGTAGCAAATAAAGCAGACAAACTAATTAAAATCCCTATGGCAGGAAAAGTAGAATCACTAAATGCGGCAATTGCAACATCAATATTAATGTATGAAGCAACAAGGTAAAAAAGGTTCTAAACTTTGGATTTCTCCATGCTTGACAAAGAACCAAAAAAACTCCCACATTTGTATCTTATTCTTGTGAAGTTCTATGATATCAATAAAGAACGCTCGCGCTGCTTGTCGCTCGTAGCAGTTCTAAATATTCAGCACACAGATCGGCTTTGAAACCTAAAGTTTCAGCCGGTCTATGCACCGAATATTTGAACCGACGGCGCCAAATGCGCTTTATTTGATATCATAGAACTCCACAGTTATGAGAACAAATGTAGGAGTCTTATTCTATAAAGCTGATAATTTCTCTACAGCTTTGTCATCAAGTATTTCTTCAAAATGTTCAAGATAAAATAAATCTTTTGCATACGTTGCACTTTCAATTTGACCGTGTTCTGTGATAAATCCTAAAATTTTATTTAATACTGAAGGCTCAGTTGATTCTAAGCATATAGATAAATAATATTTATTGTTATATGGAGATTTATATACAGAACTATCTCCTTTAAAATAAGGCATGATTAACTTTGTTACAGTAATCACATCGCTTAAATTATCATATATTGAAATATTGTAAAGCAAGTCAGAATCACCGGAATTATCCGATACTTCGTCCTTTACAGATGAAACAATGTTGTCTAATTCTTCCGGATTAATATCGTCAAATGGATCAAAAGCATCTTCCTCTTTATTAGAAGAAAATAATTTAGCTAAACTGCTTCCGCGGTCATCTCCATCTTCAACTTTTGTAATCAATAAAACGATATTTTCAGGAGAAACCGGAATTGCTTCAACCATAAGAGGTTTGTCGTTTACTTCAAATCCAAAATCCTCATTGGCCTGACGCATCATATCTTGAAAAAGTTCCTTTGTTTTCCCTGCCCCAAAAGCCAATTCACTGAATTTAATATGTCGGTCTTCTAAATCAGCACGGCTTATTGTGCAACGAATCTGCTTATCATTGATTTTTTCAATTTTCATAAAATCACCTCGCTAACAGTTTAGATTCGTATAGTTTATTATATCCACTATAAAAAAATATGTAAAGTTTTCATCCATATTTTAATATGTAATATATTGCAAATATGGAAAAGTTTCAATATAAAATAAGGATATTTGACAAAATATTCTTATTTATATTTATATTATACGTCAAAAAAGAACACAATATGTCAAAAAAATGAAAAATATATGATATATATGATAAATAAGATGTTAGGGTCAAAAGCCCCAACTTTGACGCCTGCGGAGTGTATTTTTTAACAAATCGTTCTAAATTAATGTTGCGTATTTTATACAATATGTGTATAATAAATGAGAGAAGGAGTATATGTTATAATATGGGTAAGAACACTTCTTTGCAACTATTGGAATGCCGATATGCAACGACTTACTATTAATAAGTTTTATGAAATGTTAATATATATCACAATTATTATTTAAAGTATTAATAGTTTGACCTTTTATAATACGGAGTATACGGAATTTCCCTTAAACAAATAAAAGAGCCGGTTATATATAATAATATTTGTCAGATAATGTATTTGAACAATTATTATAATAACGGGCTCTTAGTTTTTTGCTAATTTATTTTATAGAGAACACATACACCATTTTCCATAAATACGTTTACCTTTAACAATTTTAAAAGGTCTGATTTTTACATATAAATATTGTTTTGACGGATTGTTTGAATCCGTATTAATTCTTCCGTTTAATACAACTTTTGCTGAAGTGTTTTTTCTGCCAACATCCATAGCCTTGTATTTTTTGAAGTTTTTATTTGTAGCATATCTTATCTGATATCCTGATGCTCCGGTAACCTGATTCCAATGGATTGTGCCTGAAAATTTTTTCTTGTTTTTAAACTGACTTAATAAAGAAATATAGGCATTTGTTTTTGCAGATTTAATTCCGGCAGAATAACATATTCTCAAATTATTACAACCATCAAAAGCTGTATCCGAAATAGAAAGTTTGTTACCGTTAATTGTAATATTTTTAAAATCAGAACAATTGCTAAATGCAAAACTTTCAATATTTGTCACGGAATATGGAAGGGTTATATTCTTTAATAAAGTATAAGCAAAAGATGAGTTGCCAATAGTTTTAATACCATGTCCAAAAGACACATTTGTGAGTGGATTATTTTCAAATGCACCTTCACCAATTATTTCAATATTATCGCCTAAAGTTAAATCAGAAATACTATTGCGACTAAACATATGATTTGGAATTGTCTTAAGGTTTAAAGGAAAGTTTATAGTTTCAATAGCGTTATCAGCAAATACATAGTCACCCCATGTAAGAACAGTTTCAGGAAGTGTTATGCTTTTAAAATTACATAATCTAAAAGCACGATTTCCTATATAATATAATTTGTCAGGAAAATTAATTTCCGAAAGATATATGCAACCATTAAAGGCATCATCTCCAATTTTTAAAAGAGTAGATGGAAGTATAACTTTTTTAAAAGAGTATATTGAGTCTGTTACATATGAGTTAAATGCGTTAGGAGCAATTTCTGTTACTCCCTCGGGAATTTCAACAGTCGAAAGTCTACCGTTATAACCGATAACAACATTGTCGTTTGTAATAAACATACCATTTTCAAATCTCAGTTTATTGCCAAGAGCCAGTGAAAGATGATAAATATCTATGCGGGCTAATGAACTGTAAAGAGTAGAAATGCTTAAGGAATCAAGTGTGTCTGATCCAATTGCAATGTCAGTTACAGAGGTCTGAGAAATAGAGGCCTTAGCAAAATATTTATCTTTTTCTATGGTTGTAACGCTTCCGGGAATCACTAGTTTTGTAAGATTAGTACAGCATGCGTAAGCATCGGAAGACGAATCTGTCTGGGCATAAAGAATAGACTGAAGGTTAAATTCCTGACAACCATCTTCAATAATAAGTTCAGTTCTTTCAGAAGGAACACGAACTATGTTCAAACCATTTTTAGAATAAATTATACCATTTATAGATTTATATGCAGGGTCTTTTTTGTAAACAACAAGATTGTCTGTTTTTACTGTTGAAACTACATCTAACTTAAGAGACGATGAAAACTTAACTGTTTCAATTACAGTATCTCCGCTTATGGAATCGTATGCATCATCCCCCGGGAGTGTCTTAACATTATAATTTCCGGGAACTGATAATTTAGACAATGAATCACAAGAAGAAAATGCACATTGCCCAATAGTGCTAACAGTGTTTGGTACTATAATTTTTTTTATTTTTGTTCCGTAAAAAGCGTAACAATCTATGACTTTCAAAGTGTTTGGAAGCTTAATTTTTTGCAGATTTTTGCAATTATAAAATGCGTATTTAGAAACAGATGTAACGCCATTTCTTATAATAACGGTATGTATTTGTCTGTTCTTTTTAAATGTCATTGAGTTAGGCATTTTACCTTTTCCATAAATGGTAATAGTTCCATCCTTTATTTTATATTTGACGGAAGCTATCTGAGTGGAAGAGCTACTTTGATTGATTTTTGCTGCCGCATTTACATTTTTTAAAATTGCACTATTTCCAAAAATAAATGTAGAACAAAAAAATGTAAGGATTAATAAAGTTACACCAGATTTAAAAGTTTTTGCCATATAAATCCCTCCTCTCACAGCTTTGAACAGCTGGATAAATTTGAAATTTTTCATACAAATAAATATGTATTTTCCGCTCATACTAATTGATTTAATTATACCAAAATATAGTCTGAAATTAAACAAAAGTTATTAAATCTTAAGATATATAAAGATGAAATTATGTTATATATATGTTATGATGTAGTAGTTAAATATTTGCAAAAAAAATGCTAATAAAATGATGTGAATATCAAAAATATGCATAATAAATTGGTAAGCCTATAGTAGTGTTCAATTTAGGAAGATATTCACAGAGGAGGAAGAACAAGTGAGAAAGAGCATAAAGTATATAATGACAATGGCTACAATCTCAGCCATGGCAATAACAATGACAGGATGTTTTGGACCGGAAACAAGTAAAGAATATGTTACTTTGAATGATTATATGATGCTTCATTATACAGATGATGATGGAAATGAGGTTACAGCGACATCTGCAGATGGAAATGAAATGGCAGCAGTTGCCTGTGATAATGAATATGTAAATAAATATGCATTTGAAAAAGATGGCGATACTTATATGGATATAAGTGGCGTGAAAAAATATATTGATGACAGATTTTACTATGACAGTACGGAAAATACAGTTATGTATACTAATGCAACTACAATATATACAAGCCCTGTAGGCAGCAATGAAGTTACAGGCAATACAAAAGAAAATCTTGATTTTACATCATCAGTTATGGATGGTGAGATATGTTATGTAAATTTAAAATATATAAGCAAATACATTGATTTTGATTATAAATATGCAAAAGCAAATGGGGATAAGCCTGCAGTTGTTGTAGTTAATACAAAAAGCCGTGAAGATAAAAATGGCACTGTAAAGAAAAATACTCAGATTAGAACAGATGCAGATTATATGGCTGATATTGTTAGTGACGTAAAGGCTGATACAAAACTCACAATTTTAGATAAAGGTGATGAATGGGATAAAGTTGCTACAGACGATGGAGTTATAGGTTATATTTTAAATAAGAGAGTTAAAGTAGGAAAAACAACAAAAGTTTCATATAAAAATGATTATGATACATATACGCATAATGTTTTAGATAAAAAGATAAGCCTTGCATGGCATCAGGTTATGTATTCATCAAGTAATTCAGGGTTAAGTGACATGATAAAAAACGCTAAAGGTCTTAATGTTATTTCACCAACATGGTTTAGCGTAAGTGATTCAAAGGGAGAAGTGTCATCAATAGGCTCAGCGGATTATGTAAAGAAGGCACATAGTGCTGGACTTGATGTATGGGGACTTGTAAGTGATTTTGAAACAGATGGCAATGGAGATTATTATATAAAAACAGTTGTAAATAATACAAAAGCAAGACAAAAGATGGTTTCTAATATAATGAAATATGCATCATTATATGATTTAGATGGAATTAATGTAGATTTTGAATATATAAATGTTTCTGAGGGAGCCGGATATTTACAATTCTTGAGAGAATTGTCAATTGAATGCAGAAAGAAAGGTATAGTTTTATCAATAGACAATTATCAGCCGTCTGCATGGACAGAATTTTATGACAGAAATCAGCAGGGAAGATTAGCAGATTATGTTGTTGTAATGAATTATGACGAACATACAACTTCAAGTAATGAGGCAGGATCAGTATCATCATTGACATTTACGGAAGAAGGTTTAAAAAATACAATTGATGAAGTGGGAGATGCTTCAAGAGTAATTAATGGAATGCCATTTTATACAAGAATATGGACGGAAACTCCTGAGGACGAATCAGATGGAAATGGAAAATTAATCGAAGATGCTGCAAATGGTAATTATGTTTTGTCAACAAAGGCTGTTTCAATGGATGCGGCAAAAGAAGCGTATACAGAAGCAGGGGCTACACCTATTTATAATGAAGAAACAGGACAAAATTATGTTGTTTATGAAAAAGGAAGCAGCACATATATGATTTGGCTAGAAGATGAAACTTCAATAAAGGCAAGACTTGATTTAATGAATAAATATGAAATTGCCGGAGCAGGATATTGGAAATTAGGATTAGAGTCTGATGATATATGGAATACAATTTCACAATATTTTAAATAATTACTCATAAAAATAGTTTTGGCTTCATATAATTTCAAAGAAGGAGTGAGGCCATGATTAATACAAAACGAGTTTTTTACATTTATTCTTACAAAAGAGGCGTAAAGGGCAGAAACGTAGGATTTGCCAGAATCAGGGGAAGAGATGATAATTATAAGTTGAATTTATCCATTAAAGTTCCGGTAGAATATGGTGCTGAAGATATGGAAATATGTCTGTTTAAAAGAAGACAGGGATTTGTGTCAGGATATAAGGTTGGTACAATGACGCCGTTTAACGAAATATGTAAATTTAATGCAGTTATTAGCTCAAAAAAATTGCAGGAAGCCGAATTTGATATAAATGATATTGACGGAATTTATATATTTGGAGCAGAACAGGATGGGTATGTGTTCTTTGCAAAAATGGAAGATGAGATAAATGATAATTCAAAAGAAATATTTGATTATCAGATGGACAAATTTAACAGAAATTCACAACTTGTATATGTAAATTAGGAGTATTACTAATGAATGAAAAATACATGAAGGAAGCAATTAAACAGGCAAAAAAAGCTGCTTCAATAGGAGAAGTGCCGATAGGCTGTGTAATTGTTTATAAAGATAAAATTATAGGCAGAGGCTATAACAGAAGAATGACAGATAAAAATGCTTTAAGCCATGCAGAATTAAATGCCATAAAAAAAGCAAATAAAGTGTTAGATGACTGGAGACTTGATGACTGTGAAATGTATGTAACAACAGAGCCATGTCAGATGTGTGCGGGTGCAATTGTACAGGCAAGGATTAAAAAAGTTTACATAGGTTGTATGAATCCCAAGGCAGGTTGTGCCGGTTCTATTATGAATTTGTTTAATGTGGATGCTTTCAATCATCAGGTAGAAAGTGAAAATGGAATTCTTGAAGAAGAGTGCAGCATGTTACTTAAGGAGTTTTTTAGAAATCTTAGAAATAAAAAGTAGTTTCATTTAGTATTATTTTACGTTGACAAAGTAAAATAAAATAATGTATACTAAATGTCTGTAATTGAATAAGTTTAAAACTTCCGCGCAGCCGGGGAGATAGCGGTGCCCTGTACCTGCAATCCGCTACAGCAGGGGTGATGCTTTGCGTCGGGTCTATTTTGTAGAGCTGCCCTTTATAAGTGATGTTGACGCTTGGGTCTTGTGCAACGGAAATTTGTGAATCGTGTCAGGTCAGGAATGGAGCAGCACTAAGCAAAACCTTTCGTGTGACGCGAGGGTGCCTGAGCTGAGTTAACTGTAGAGGTAACGTCTATGAGATTTTCACAAAACAAAGCGCGCGGATTAAAATAAAAAGAACTATGACTTTATAAGTTATAGTTCTTTTTTTGGTCGAAAAAAAGATTCACATATATAAGGTGGTTTGCTATAATGAAGCAATGTATTTAATATGACGATTAGGTATAAATGCATAATATAAAAGATACTAAAATAGAAATGCAAATGAGTAAAAGTATAATTAAAAAATAAAGCGTGGTAAAAATGAAAAATATGGTTAGCAATAAATTTATGAAACTAAAAAATGAACTTCATATTGGGAAGAATGACATAATAGCTATGGGGTTAATGCTATTGGCATTATTAATACTTATGCAGTATAGAACATATAGACCGTTTTTAGATGAATCAGACAATTTTTTAGGAGGAAAAATATTAAGCCGTGGTGGGGTTATATATAAAGATTATATATCCCAACATATGCCGGGGATGTATTACATTGTTGGAATTATTGTAAAGTTAGGCTTTACGGAAATTCAGGAAATACGTACATGCTTTTATTTATTAATATTTTTGTCGTGGATAGTTATGTATTTTAGATACAAAAATATATTTTCATTGTGGATAATTCCAACTTTTGTATTTATGTATTTGTCTATGTTTAGTATTTCTAAAGGACATACATTGTTGGCTGAACAGATAGAAATTATCGCGTTTATGGTGATTATGTGTGAATTGTTCTTATTTTTTAAAACAAAAAAATTAAAACTAAGTTCAACAATTTTTATTTCAATTAGCACATGGTTAGCAATTGCCTGTGCTATGACTGCGGTATGGACAATATTTTTTATGGCACTTATATTTATCATAATTTATATTGAACAATTAAAAAGTAGTGAAAATAAAAAAAATATAATGAATGAGATTATAAGAACCAGTGTGATAATAGCAATTCCTTTTATAATATGGATGGTTTATTTATTAAAAACTAATTCAGTAGAAGAATGGTTTTACCAGGCATATAAATTTAATCAGGAAGTGTACGGAAAATATGTTAATTTCTCAGGAATATTTAAAACGGTTATTGATCCGTTTTTTGGATATGGAAATATGATATGGAAGGCAGTTCAACAATTAACAGTATCGCTTTATTCAAGTGCAATAATTTTGGCGTATGTAGTAGTTAATATTCTTTTTTGCATAGAAATGAGTCGAAAAGGGAAAATATATGGAATACTTATGTTTGTTACCATTATAGCAATGGGAAATAGAAGTTTTGGTATATGGTCATCAGATGAAAATATGCATGCAACACCGTATTTGGCAATGACGGGATTTATGTTAGCGTATTTGTTATTTGAAGTTTGGAACGTTCGAAAAGTGACAATAATAATGCTAACATTTCTTATGATTGTACCGATTACATCAGCTCTTAATGAAGTGAGCGAATATAATAACAATATTAAATATGTAGAAACTTCTGATACGGCAAAATATATAAATGCATTAACTAAAAAGAATGAAAAGATATTTTTGGTTGGTTTTAATGAATATAATGATTACAATGCATATAATAGAATGCCGGCAACAAGGTTAGTACATATTCATCCGTGGTTTATGGAAGAGTTTCAACAGGATGTAATTAATGATTTGGAAAAAAATAAAACAAGAGTAATTGTTAACGCTGAGGATATGGATATATGGGGATATAAATATGTAGATTATGCCGCATCTTTGAGAAATTATATATTACAGAATTATACTCAGATTGGAAAAAGTGAAGCAAATGTATGGGTGCGAAATGATTATTACGAAAAGGCTCTTGAAAAACTGAATTATGACAATAATATGATAGTGCCAAATAATGAAGAATTAAAAGGTATTACATCAATAAATGGAAAGAGTGTGTCGGAATGTTTTGTACCTAAGGTGAAAAAATTGGTTAAAATTTCAACATATATAACAATAAACGGGGATACAAGGGATGGATATTATATGGTGGATTTATATTCTCAAAAGGATAAAAAATGTATTTATAGTAGTGTAGTTCCGATTAGCGGAATAGTTGATGGATGGCAAATGTTTGAATTAGATGATGTTAAAGTGACTCCGGGGAATAAATATGAAGTAAGAATTTCAGTAGCAGGCGTGTCTGAAACATGTAATGTTAATATAGGAGTTATAAAAAATAATGCATCATTAAAAACAAAAATTAACAACAAATTGATTAATCAGGATTTAGCCTTAAGAGTTTATGGAAAATAGAATGAAAAATAGTCCCAAATATTGGATATATTCTAATATTTGGGATTTATTTTTGTTCCAAAATATTATATAATGAATCCAAAGGTATGCCCATTTATAGGAATGAAAACATTTTTATAAATACTAAGCATATTTTTAGATTTAAAATAGACACAGGAAGGAGCGGGCTAATGTCATATACAGCTTTATATAGAAAGTTTAGACCGGCAACGTTTGACGAAGTAAAGGGACAAGATCATATTGTTAAAACTTTACAGAACCAGATTGAAGCCAATAGAATAGGCCATGCATATCTTTTTTGTGGAACACGGGGAACAGGTAAGACAAGTATTGCAAAGATATTTGCGAAAGCAGTTAATTGTGAACATCCGGTAAATGGAAGCCCATGTAATGAATGTGCATCATGCAAAGCTATTGCAGCAGGAAGTTCAATGAATGTAGTTGAAATCGATGCGGCTTCTAATAATGGTGTTGATAATATCAGACAAATTAGAGAAGAAATTCAGTACTCACCAGCGGATGGAAAATATAAGGTTTATATTATTGATGAAGTACATATGCTGTCTATAGGAGCGTTTAATGCGTTATTAAAGACATTAGAAGAACCACCGGCATATGTTATTTTTGTGCTTGCAACTACCGAACCACATAAGATTCCTATAACAATTCTTTCAAGATGTCAGCGATATGATTTTAAGAGAATCACTATAGATACGATAGCAGACAGACTTTCAGAATTGATGGAGAAGGAACAGGTTACAGTTGAAGATAAGGCAATCAGATATGTTGCAAAGGCAGCAGATGGTTCTATGAGAGATGCGTTAAGTCTTTTGGATCAGTGTATTGCTTTTTATTTAGGACAAACACTTACCTATGATAATGTACTTGAAGTGTTAGGTGCTGTAGACACAGAAGTGTTCAGCAAACTTATCAGAGGCATTATAAATGGAGATGTTGTTGGTAGTCTGCATATATTGGATGATATGATAATGCAGGGAAGAGAACTTGGACAGTTTGTAAATGATTTTATCTGGTATATGAGAAATTTATTATTAGTTCAGACATCAGATAATGTTGAGGATGTAATTGACGCATCCGCAGACAGAATCCAGGCATTAAAAGAAGAAGCGCAGATGGTTGAGACCGAAGTTCTTATGAGATACATAAGAGTTTTTTCGGATTTGTCAAATCAGATAAAATATTCTTCACAGAAAAGAGTTTTAATAGAAATAGCTCTTATAAAGCTTAATAAACCGGCAATGGATACGGATGTAAGTTCCTTATTAAACAGAATGGCTTTAATTGAAAATAAATTAGAAAATGGTGTTGTTGCAGTAAGCCCTACAACAACGCAAAGTGCCACACCGGAGAGGCAGTCACAACCTAAAAAGAAATTTGATAAGGCGATACCAAAGGATGTGCAGGAAGTTGCTGATAATTGGGGAATGGTACAAAAACATTTGCCAACACACTTTAGAGCATATTTTAAAGACGCAAGATTTAGTGTGAAAGGTGACAACATATTACTTGTTGTATTTAAACATGGTGCAGTAGGTTATAATCAGTGTAATAAGCCGGAAGTCATAGAAATGCTAAATACAATTATTAGCGAACAGATAAAGAAAGAAGTTACAGTTGAAGTACAAATGCTTGAAGATAATCAGAATTTTGCAGATGTATATCAGGAAGTAATCTCAAGAATAAACATGGATATTGAAGAGGAGGATTTTTAACATGGCAAGACGTGGAGGATTTCCAGGTGGCGGAATGCCACAGAATATGAACAATTTAATGAAGCAGGCTCAGAAGATGCAGAAGCAGATGGAAGAAGCTCAGGCAAATCTTGAAAGCCAGGAATTTACAACTACAGCCGGAGGCGGTGCAGTTGAAGTGACAATTACAGGTAAGAAAGAAATTACAAAAGTAAAAATTGATGAAGAAGTTGTAGACCCTGATGACATTGAAATGTTAGAAGATTTAATTATGGCTGCAGTAAATGAGGCAATCAGAACTGTAGAAGAAAATACAACACAGCAGATGTCTAAAATAACAGGCGGTCTTGGCGGATTATTTTAAGGAGTAGACATTGGATTATTACAGTGGATATATATCAAAGTTGATTGAGGAACTTTCCATACTTCCGGGAATTGGCGCTAAGACAGCGTCAAGACTTGCATTTTATATATTAGATATGCCACAGGAACAGGTGGAAGAGTTATCCCAATCAATTATTGATGCTAAGAAAAATGTAAAATATTGTAAAAAGTGTTTTACTTTGACAGATCAGGACATTTGTCCTATTTGCGCAAGTAAAGACAGAGACCATAAAACAATTATGGTTGTAGAAAACACAAAAGATATGGCAGCCTATGAAAAAGTAGGAGAATATAAAGGGGTATACCATGTATTACATGGTGCCATAAATCCTTTAATGGGAATTGGACAGAATGATATAAAACTTAAAGAATTATTTGAAAGATTAAAAGATGATGTAGATGAAGTTATAATTGCTACAAATTCCAGCGTTGAAGGTGAAGCAACGGCGATGTACATAAGCAAAGTCGTTAAACCTTTAGGGATAAAGATAAGTCGAATCGCCAGTGGAGTACCGGTAGGTGGAGATTTAGAATGTATTGATAACGTTACGTTACTGAGAGCGTTACAGGGAAGAGTGCAGATTTAGATTAAGTCATAATTCGCAACGGCGGATGAATGAAAGGTGTTTATCAAAATGGATAGAAATGAGTATAACTTTAAAATAGAAGAAATGAGAGTCGCTGTTCGTAATAAAGATTACGAAAGAGCAGTGCAAATCGCAGACTCTCTTGATTATAGAAGAGAAAAAGCAAATGACATTTTATCCCTAATAGCAGATGCATATGAAATGGCAAAGCAGTATGATAAGGCAAAGCAGGCTTTGATTATTGCTTATGAAAATACAAATACAGGAAGACATTTGGCTTATAGGTTGTGTTTGTTGTCAGCAAAATTACAACAGTTTGATGAAGCAGAAGAGTTTTATCAGGACTTTGTTGAACTTGCACCTAGGGACAATGATAAATATATATTGCAGTATGAAATGCAGAAAGCAAAGAAGGCTCCAATTGGAAAACTAATAGAAATCCTTGAAAAGTATATTCAGGAAGATATGGAGGAAAAATGGGCTTATGAATTAGCTAAGTTATATCATGAAGCAGGAGATGAAGAAAGCTGCGTTGATATGTGCGATGAAATAAGCTTATGGTTTGCTGAAGGAAAGTATGTAAATAAGGCAATGGAGTTAAAGAAACTTTACAGACCTCTTACAAAGCTTCAGCAGGAGAGATATGACAATTATAGATTAGGCAGAAAGCCTTTACAAAAGATAGAAAAAGATGATAGAAAAGAAAATAAACAGGCAGGAGACATAGAAGATAACTTATCAATAGATAATGCCATCTCTGAAGATAAAGAGGAAGAATCAGTGTCGGTAAAGATAGCTGATGAGGTTATTGACGAGAGACCAAGTATTCCATTTATGATAAGAAAGGATAATTTTAAAGAAAGTATCAGAAAGCTTAAACATCCTGTTATAGAAAGTATTCACAAGTCAAATGACGAAAAGAAAGCCGAAGGTGAATTGGAACAAAAAGAACCGTTTGCACAGCAGAACAATCCTGATGTACAGGAGATATTTGTAAAGCAAAATGATCCTGAAATGCATGAGATTACTTTTGAAGATGAATTTGAAAAAGACGAATTGGAGTTAGAATCAGAAGGAAATTCAGAATCAGAAGAGAATCCAGAAGTGAACAAAAATTTGGAATCAGAAGAAAACTTGGAATCAAAAGAAAATGAGTTTATAGTCGATGAAGCTAATATTGAAGAAAGTTCTAAAGAAAAGTCAGATTATTCAGCTAAAGAAACGACAGATGAAAGCGATGGCAAGTTGGATGTTGAAAAAATAGCTGTTGAAAGCGATTCTACAGAAAACAATGTCGATAAAGAAGCGGAAACTATTTTTGATGGTAAAGAGAATGTTGATGCTATACAAGAAAATGATTCTGATGAAAAAAGTCTTAGTGAAGAAGATAATGCTTCAAATAATGAAAGCATAACTGATGATGAAGAAGATCAGATAGTTAAAAAGCAGAATACAGGACAATTATCAATAGAAGAAGTTTTACATAAACTTCAGGATAGGGGAATTCTTAAGGCGGACACAGTTGAAAAGGCAGTTAAGGCCTTAGATGAGGCAGAAAATATTGTCGAAAAAACAGAAGAAGATTTTGAAAAAATAAATCCTGACTATAAGAGAATTCAGTCGATACATGAAGGTCTTGGTATAGATGAAGAAGGACATGAACAGGAAATTGAAGAGACAGAGACAAATAACCAAGATAATGAGCAATATTTTGATGAAATTGAGATAAGTAATCAGGGAAAAGAGATACAGCATGCCGGTGTATCAGAATTTGAAAATCCTACTCATGATAAGGAACTTGGTGCAGACCACGAAAAAGAATTAGATATGGTTCAACGTGGACTTGAATCATTTGCAGCAGAAGCGGCAGCAGATGTATTTGTTCCTGATGTTGATACCGATGTTATAGAAGAGGAAATTAAATTCCAGACAGGTGAAATTTCATTTGGAACAATGGATTTAAATGAAATAGTAAACCAGTCTACTGCTCCTGAAAGACATAATGAAAAAAGAATTAATGTAAGTTCAAATGATATTTCAGATACGGTTCAATTAGAAAAGCATACATCTTCAATTCCAAATATGGATAATGAGATGACAGAAATAACATTGGATCCGATTGATTTTGAAAAAACAGATAATATTGAAAAATCACCCGAAACAAATGAAATTCCAAAATTTGATATTGAAGCTTTGGAAGATACAGAAACTGCAGGTGAAACAAAAGCAACACCGAATACCGATATGGATACTTTAGGTAATGAAGAAGCCGTAGGTGAAACAAAAGTAATACCAAACATCGACATTGAAGCTTTGGAAGATGAAGAAGTCGCAGGCGAAACAAAAGCAATACCAAACATCGACATTGAAGCTTTGGAAGATGAAAAAGTTACAGGTGAAACAAAAGCAACACCGAATACCGATATGGATACTTTAGGTAATGAAGAAGTCGCAGGTGAAACAAAAGCAATACCAAATATCGAAGAGGAATTGGAAAAGGCAGCTGAGTCAGAACAGACAAATGTACCAACATTGGATTTGGAATTCGATATGCCTGAGATAATTAGTGGTACAGATGATTCAGTATTAGGGAATCAGTTGCCGGAAGAGGATTTGGTAAATTACGACATAGAGGAAACTATTCAATATGAAAAGGAAGAACTTGAAGAATTAAATAATATTATAGATTCCGAAAGAATGATGAATATTGAAGGTGAGCCTGAGGAATTGCCAGAATATGAAGAGCCTGAGGTTGTTACAGAAAAGTTACCTAAAAAGCGTTTAAGTGAATTATCAGCAGATTTAGAGGAAATATTTAACAATGATATTATTGATTTCAGAGATATGCCTGCTGAAGAACTTGAAAGAGAACGAAGAGAGTCAATTTTAATTTCAGACATTGATAAAACAATGGAATTAGAAAGACCTAAGAGTATCAGTGATTTGGTAAAAGAGGCGGAGAAAAATATAATTTCTGAAGAGCCTGAATTGCTGGATGAACCTTTAGAAGAAACAGTTGGTGAGTCGGAAAGTGATACAATTGATGAAGACGCAGTTGAATCAACAGAGCCGGGAATGGAATCGCTAGGAAAAACGGAAAACAAACCTGTTGATGAATTAGAAAACGAATCAACAGAGGAGTTTGAAATAAATAGTACTGATGAATCCGAAAACGAATCTGCGGAAACAATAGAAGATTATGAAACAATTGATGACGTGGAAGAAGTTGAAGATTCAGAAGATGAACCTATAGAAGATATAGAGGAGTCGGAAGATGAATCGGCAGAGGATTTTGAAGAGCCAAAAGAAGATTTAGTTGAGGAAGAATTACAAGAAGATTCATCAGAAAATTTAACTAAAGACGAGCCGGAAGAAACAAAAAAATCAGAGATGGAAAATGTTGAAATGCCTGAAGTATCAGCTAAAATGGATAAGATTGCGCAGGAAATTGAAAGCATGCCGGAGATAAGCATACCGGGACTTGATATACCTAAGATAGAAATTCCAAATCTCGATTTACCTGATTTGAGCGATGAGGATGCATTAGAGTTAAGCGATTTGACGGATGTTGCGGATTCTAAAGAAGATTCAGAAGCAAAAGAAGATTCAGAATCAGTTGATGGGCTGGATGATAATGATGAAGTAGAAGATAGTAAATTAAAAGGATCATTAGATAAATCAGAAGATTATGTTGAATCAGAGCCAGAAGAAGTTGAACCTGCAGAGCAGGAATCAGAGTCAACAGAAGAGGTTGAACCTGCAGAGCAGGAATCAGATGCAGTAGAAGAAGGTAAAGATTCAGAACAGGAAACAGAACAGAAATCAGCAGAGAAAGAATCTGAAACAAAAGAAGAAAAAGATAATTCAGGAACAAAAATTGTAACAGATGAAGATATGAAGGTGTTTGCAAATTATACAAACATTGAAGGATTGGACGATACAATAAAATACACAATTGAAAAATTAGT
Source organism: Eubacteriaceae bacterium (assembly GCA_902363805.1). Classification (GTDB taxonomy): domain Bacteria; phylum Bacillota; class Clostridia; order Lachnospirales; family Lachnospiraceae; genus Eubacterium_U; species Eubacterium_U album. Next base: position 333,357 of record CABJBF010000001.1, read on the forward strand.
CAAAGAATTTGTGCCTGATGGAAATTCTTCAAATGGAAACATAGCAATCAGTGGTGATGAAAAAAGTGGAAAAACTACATTGGCTATTGATATAATCAAGATGGTTAATGCAAAGAGAGGCAGAGCCGGAAGAAGAATTGCTAAAGTAAATGCGGAGGTATTAAACCGAAGAGGATTTACAGCTGCATTAAACAAACTTATGGGAAGCGATTTAATTGTAGAAAAAGCTACAGATTTGAATAGTGAGCAAATAGATGAGATAATTAAGTCTGCTAAACTTTATACAAATGACATGTTGATAGTTCTCGAAGGAGAAACTGATGCAATGGCAGATATGTTTGATGAGAATGAAGAGTTAAAACAGATTTTTGATTATCCTATTCTTATTAAGACTTATAATGTAAAAGAATGGGTAGCTTATGGTGTTCAATATGCTAAAGATAACGGCTTTAATATCAACGAGATGGGAATGCTTGCATTATTTAAAGCTATAGATGACTGGTATGGAACAAAGAAAGAAATCAGTCAGAAGGATGTTGAACAAATATTAGATGCAGCCATAAAAAGGGCAAAACATAAATTAGGCAGAAAAATCGTTGGTATTTTTAAAACAAAAGATAAAGACGATTTGCAGATATTAAAAGAAGCAGATTTTAATATTAAATAAAAGAAAGGAATTAAAATGGAAAATTTACAGCTTGAAAAAATAGCAAATGAAGTGCGTAAAGGTGTTATTAAAGGCGTACACAGCGCAAAATCAGGACATCCGGGTGGATCATTATCAGTAGCCGACATGTTAACATTTTTGTATTTCGAAGAAATGAATGTTGACCCTAAAAATCCTAAGATGGAAGACAGAGACAGATTAGTTTTATCAAAAGGTCACGTTGCACCTGCTTTATATGCAGTGTTAGCAGAAAAAGGATTCTTCCCTAAGGAAGATTTAACAACTTTAAGACATATTGGTTCTTATTTACAGGGACATCCCGATATGAAGCATACACCAGGTGTTGATATGTCAGCAGGTTCATTAGGACAGGGTGTTTCTGCAGCAGTAGGAATGGCTTTAGGCGCAAAGATTGATAACAAAGATTACAGAGTATTTGCAGTTACAGGTGATGGCGAAATTCAGGAAGGACAGATTTGGGAAGCAGCTATGTTTGCAGGAGCAAAGAAGTTAGATAACCTTACTGTTATTGTCGATAATAATAACCTTCAGATTGATGGAACAATTGAAGATGTATGTTCACCATACCCAATTGATAAGAAATTTGAAGCATTTAATTTCCATGTAATTAATATAGATGCTCATAATTTTGATGAAATTAGAGCAGCTTTAAAGGAAGCAAGAGAAACAAAAGGAATGCCTACAGCAATTATTATGAAGAGTATTAAAGGAAAAGGTGTTTCATTTATGGAAAACCAGGCTTCATGGCATGGTGCAGCTCCAAATGATGAGCAGTTTGAACAGGCAATGGAAGAATTAGAGAAAGCAGGTGAAGCATTATGTCAGAAGTAAAGAAGATAGCAACAAGAGAAAGCTATGGTAATGCACTTGTAGAATTAGCTAAAGAGCATGATAACGTAGTAGTATTAGACGCTGATTTAGCAGCAGCTACAAAGACAGGCATTTTCAAAAAAGCAAACCCTGACAAATTCTTTGACTGTGGTATTGCAGAAGCAAATATGATGGGGATTGCAGCAGGACTTTCAACAACAGGTAAAGTTCCTTTTGCAAGTACATTTGCTATGTTTGCAGCAGGAAGAGCTTACGAACAGATTAGAAATGAAATTGGATATCCACATCTTAATGTAAAAATAGGAGCTACACATGCAGGTATTTCTGTAGGTGAAGATGGAGCTACACATCAGTGTAATGAAGATATTGCTTTAATGAGAACAATCCCTGGAATGACAGTTATTAATCCATGTGATGATGTAGAAGCAAGAGCGGCAGTAAAGGCAGCATATGAAATTGACGGACCTGTTTATTTAAGATTTGGACGTTTGGCTGCACCTGTATTAAATAAAGAAGATTACAAGTTTGAAGTAGGTAAGGGTGTAACAATGCGTGAAGGTAAGGACCTTACAATTGTTGCAACAGGACTCATGGTATCTTCAGCTTTGGAAGCAGCAGAAAAATTGGCACAGGATGGAATTGAAGCTACAGTAATCAATATTCATACAATTAAGCCATTAGATGAAGATTTAATTGTAGAATCAGCAAAGGCTACAGGTAAAGTAGTAACTGTTGAAGAACATTCAGTTATTGGTGGACTTGGAAGTGCAGTTTGTGACTGCTTAAGTGCAAAATGTCCTACACCTGTTACAAAAATTGGTGTTCAGGATGTTTATGGACATTCAGGACCGGCTGTTGAATTATTAAAAGAATTTGGTTTAGATGGCGAAGGCGTATATAAATCAATTAAAGAAATAATGTAAAAGATGCAATTGATATTAAATTTTTTAAGGAATATATGAATAAAATAAATATCAAATTAAAATAATTAAATGTCAATTTAAAATACAAAAGGATTTGTATTATAAAATAAGCAAAATAGATTTTTAGTTGAAATTTAAAAAATCATTTGCTAGAATACAGTGCATGATAAGAAATGCAAGGGCGCAGACGTAAGAAGTCAGTGCCCTTGTATTTTTTTGTATTAGTAATTATACAGTAATTAATATTTACCGGATGATTACAAATGAGAAGAAAAACTTCTCAGAACTTGGAAAGTGTTTCCCCTTTAAAAATGCTTTCTTAAGTAAAATCTATAGGACAATGAAAAAAGAATGGAGGAATTAGTTATGGACGCAAATGAAATTTTGGATGCAGCTACAAGTAGTAGTTTTGCAATTTGGTTCTTAATTGGTGCAAGTTTAGTATTCTTTATGCAGGCCGGTTTCGCAATGGTTGAAACAGGATTTACCAGAGCAAAGAATGCAGGTAACATTATCATGAAGAACCTGATGGATTTTTGTATTGGTACTATAATGTACATTGTTTTAGGTTTTGGACTTATGATGTCAGAAGATTATGTAATGGGAATTATCGGTATTCCAAATCTTGACATCTTCACAAATTACAGCAACTTTAATTGGTCACAGTTCGTATTTCAGTTAGTATTCTGTGCAACAGCAGCAACAATTGTTTCAGGAGCTATGGCTGAAAGAACAAAATTCAGTGCTTATTGTGTTTACTCAGCAGCAATCAGTTTGATTGTATATCCTATTGAAGCAGGTTGGGTTTGGAACTACGGCGGAAACGGATGGTTACAGAAATTACATTTCGTAGATTTCGCAGGTTCAGCAGTAATCCACTCAGTAGGTGGTATGGCAGCTTTAGTCGGAGCAATTATTCTTGGAGCCAGAATTGGTAAATACACAAAGAAAGCAGATGGAACAATTATTTCAAATGCTATCGGTGGACATTCAATAACACTTGGAGCTCTTGGATGTTTCATCCTTTGGTTTGGATGGTATGGATTTAACGGTGCAGCTGCAACAAACACAGACAGTCTTGCATCAATCTTTATGAATACAACAATCGCTCCTGCAACAGCAACAGTTGTATGTATGATATTTACTTGGATTAAAGATGGAAAACCTGATGTAGGTATGTGCTTAAATGCATCACTTGCAGGTTTGGTAGCAATTACAGCAGGTTGTGCTTCAGTTGATACAATTGGTGCATTAGTAATTGGTGCAGTTGCAGGTATTTTAGTAGACGTAGTAGTAGAAGTACTTGATAAGAAGTTCCACATCGATGACCCTGTTGGTGCAGTTGGTGTTCACTGGGCAAACGGTGTTTGGGGAACAATTGCAGTAGGCTTATTTGCAACAGGTAAAGGCGATACAGTTCAGGCATTTGCAGATGGTTCTTATTACGCAGGTTTATTCTACGGAGGTGGAGCAAAATTATTAGGAATTCAGATTTTAGGTATTGTTGCAATTGATGTATATGCAGCAATCATGATGACAATTGTATTCCAGCTTATTAAACATACAATAGGACTTAGAACAACAGCAGAAGAAGAAATTATTGGTATGGATATATCAGAACATGGTCTTGCATCAGCATATGCAGACTTCCTCCCTACAACACCTTCATATATGGGCGAAAGTGTAGGAGCAGTAGATGTGGCAAATCTTGAACCTGCTACATTATCAATTGGTGAAGCAAAACCAACTGGAAAATATACAAAGATTACAGTTATTTGTAATGAAGATAAATTTGGAATCCTTAAAGACACAATGGCAGCTATCGGTGTAACAGGTATGACAGTTATCCAGGCAATGGGCTGTGGTGTTGAACAGGGAAAGAGTGGTGTTTACAGAGGTGTTAAGATGAGCATGAACCTTCTTCCAAAGGTTAAAGTTGAAATCGTTGTATCAACAGTTGATCCTAACCTTGTAGTAGCAGCAGCTAGAAAAGCTCTTTATACAGGCGGTGTTGGCGATGGTAAGATTTTCGTAACAGATGTAGAAGATGTAATGAGAGTCAGAACAGGTGACACAGGTATTGCAGCACTTTCAAATGAGTAAATACTCAACAATATAATGGATATTTAGGAACTCTGTTCTTAAAATATATTTTACTTAATCTCATTAAAGGGGCCGGTGGTTATCCATCGGCTCCTAAATTTGTTTGCAAATAACGTTCACAGACTGGTATTTACCACTTACTGCTAATAAAATACCACTTACATAAAATCTATTTACATCCACATAATTTGCAAATATAATCATCACATAAGGAGTCAGATATGAAAGTAATCGTAAATGTGGATGAAAACTGCATAGAGGAACAGGTAATAATAAATTGCCACGAACTGAATGAGAATATAATTAATATTCAGAAAACTATCTCAGCGATGGAAAACCAGAGTCTTAAAATTGAGCTTAAACAGGGTGAAAAAGAATTTTATATAGATGTTGGTGAAATTCTTTTTTTTGAAACTGATAACAATCAGGTTATGGCTCATACAGCAAATGAGATATTTTTAACAGGCAGTAAATTATACGAATTGGAGAAAATATTACCATGGTACTTTAGCAGAATATCAAAATCAGCAATTTTAAATGTAAAGAAAGTGTATGCGATTACAAGAAATCTGACAGCGTCAAGTTTAATTGAATTTGAAGGAACGCCTAAACATGTATATGTTTCAAGGGCATATTACAAGCCGTTAAAAGAAAAATTAGAAGAAATGAGGAATATGTGATGAAAAAAAACAATATTTACTGGGGCATGATATTTATAATAATGGCTGCATTAATTGTAGTTAATGGTCTGGGTCTGATTGAAGGCGTGGGTGTCTGGAGTATAATTTTTACAGTACTTTTTGGTGCTGCATTATTAGATGGAATCGTAAGATTACAGGTAACAACAATATTATTCTCGCTTGCTTTTTTAGCAATTGTCTGGTCAGAGCAACTTCACATTGAAAGTATAACTCCATGGCCGATTCTGTTTGCAGCATTGTTAGGAAGTATTGGAATAAGCATGATATTTGGAAAGAAAAATAAAAAATGGAAAAAAAATTACTCAGGTGGAAATCATTATTACAGCAATAATAGTAGTAATGAAGGAAAATATTTTGATGAAAATGTTAATGTAGAGCAGGATAGCGGAGAAGTAGTAACATGCGAATCAAAATTTGCAGGAACTGTTAAATACATTACTTCAAATAATTTAAAAAAAGTATATGTAAGAAATGAATTTTCAGGAATGTCAATTTATTTAGATAAGGCAAAAGTGCCAAGTAAGAGACTTGAAATAGAAATAAAGAATTCATTTGGAGGAGTGGAAATTTATATTCCGGCTAACTGGATTGTAGAAAATGAGTTAAATTGTTCATTTGGCGGCTACGACGAAGAAGGTACAAAAGCACCAACAGATGCTGAAAGCGTGACAGTTGTTATTAAGGGATCAGCAAATTTGTCTGGCGTTACAATAAAATACATTTAAATATAGAAGTAGTAGCAAAAGAGGTATGAGAAAAATAAACCTATAATAAAATTTAGTATAGAATTAAAAAGCAATCAATTACAATAAAAGAATAAGTATAAGAAAAAAGACTGAACAGTATGCATACACTGTTTGGTCTTTTTTGATTAGAGCATATGCTACAATGCAGAAAATACTTTTGTCTTGTGAATAAATTTTATTAAAGTTTATTCACATAGACCATAGGAGGGAAAAAGTAAATTATCAGAATTTGTGTATTATAAATTTTATCATTGACAAAGAAAAGAATAAGTATTAAAGTAATATCAAAATAATATCACTTTAATACTTGGGAGGATAAAGTTATGGATGAAAATGTAAAGTTAAGTAATGTAAAGGAAAGGGAAATTACTAAGAAAAATGGATTCGCAATGTTATTTGTTGATATACTTGGATATGTAGCAACAGTTGTGACGTTTGTACTAGGATTAGTTTTTGCAATAAACTATGAAGATGTTAATGACGTGATATTTGGATTAGGAATCGGTTTATTTGTTGTTAGTTTAGCGTTATTAATTGTATCTATTGTTCTGTCATGCGGACTAAAATCAGTTAATCCTAATGAAGCAATGGTATTTACTCTTTTTGGTGAATATTATGGCACAATTAAAAGTGCAGGATTTTATTTTATAAATCCATTTTGTAGTGCAGTAGTTCCTAACGAAGAAACAACAGGAAATATCTTTGAAATTTCTTCTGATGCTAATGGTAACAGCTCAGCAAAAGTTGCCGGAGTTACAAAAAAGAAAATATCAACTAAGGTTATAACATTAAATAATGAGAAACAGAAAGTGAATGATGCTTTAGGAAATCCGATAATTATCGGAGCGGTGGTTATTTGCAAGATAATTGACCCTACAAAAGCAGTTTTAAATGTTGATAATTATATGAAATTTTTATCAACTCAGTGTGATTCTGTAATAAGAAATATTTCAAGATTGTATCCTTATGATATAATATCAGATGAAAATGAGGATGATAACGAAAAGACTCTACGTGGAAGCAGCCAGGAAATTGCAGATAGTATGGAAGTAGAGTTACAGAAAAAGGTTGAAGATGCCGGAATAGAAATTATGGAAGTTAGAATAACTCATTTGTCATATGCAGAAGAAATAGCTGCAGCAATGCTTCAGAGACAACAGGCAACGGCAATTATTGCAGCAAGACAGAAAATTGTTGAAGGCGCAGTAAGTATGGTTAAAATGGCAATTGACCAACTTGGAGAAGAAGAAATTGTGGTGCTTGATGAAGAAAGAAAAGCTGCTATGGTAAGCAATCTTTTAGTTGTGTTATGTGGAAATAAAGAAGCACAACCAATTGTGAACAGCGGAAGTATTTATTAATAAAAATAGAAAATAATAAATTGAAAATTAATTCATCAGATAATAATGTTAAAATAAGTCAAACAATTGTGCTAAAATAAATTAAAAAAGTTATGACTATTTGAAACTATATATATTGAAAAAACAGTGAAAGGAGCCGGTATGGATAAGGAAGAACAACTTAATAAAAAAGAACTTGAGCTCCAAAAACGTTTAGAAAATATTTCTAATATGGAAAAAGAAATATTAACAAAAGAAAAAAAACTAAAAGAAAAAGAAAAGGCAAAGAAACAGGTGTTGTTAAGACTGTCCCCTTCATTATGGGAAGAGATTGCAGCATGGGCAGAAGATGATTTCCGCTCAATAAATGGCCAGATTGAATATCTTTTAGCGGAGTGCGTAAAAAAGAGAAAAGGAAAATAGTGTGAAAAACAACGGATGATTTTAATATTTCTTAAAATCATCCGTTGTTTTTTTCTATTTTAAAATCATATTTTTTGCATTCCAAAATACTATTTTTTATTTATCTTCCATTCTAATGGGTCACCTAAATCTGTTTCAGAAGATACAAATTCTTCGTCAGTATTATTAATTAATGGAGAAGATGTTCCAAAGTCATTTGATACAGAGTTATTTAATATAGAAGATTCAAAGTCATTTAAATCAGAATTATTAGCTTCTGTAGCGTTTAATTCAGAAGACGCTTTATTGATAGCTTCTGCATCCTGAGAATCACCGGCATTTAAAACATTAAGAGAAGTTTTTACAATAGTTTCAACTTCATCTTCAGTTATGCCCATTTTCTTAGCCAACTCTTCAAAAGTTGGAGCACGACCAAGTAATTCAGTAAGGTCTCTGGAAATTTCATCTAATTCATTCATACGGTTAGCCAGATGTTCGCCAACACGGTCTTCGTTAATTTGGTCATTGATGACAAGATTTAATGTATTTCTGATGGCATCATCAACATAAGCTGCAAATTCGTCAGAAGAACCATTAAATTCAGAAAGAGCTATCATTAATCCAATATTTGCTTCCTGAATTAAATCACCATAAGTTACACCCTGTCCACGAAATTCATTTGCAATGTCAGCTACTTTTGAAAGTTGAGATTCAACAATTTTATTAGTAACAGAAAGATCGCCATTTGCAAGCAAATCAAGTAAGTTAGCAAGCTCGGCTTCTGATATTTCATCGATAGCCTCTAAATCTTTTTTATACATTTCAATAAAAGCAAGTTCAGCTTCAGTTTCTACAACTTTACTTTCAGCTGCTTTTACAGCCTCTAATTCCTTAGTCTCTTCTTCCTTAGGATCAATAGTCACTTCTTCAGAAACAATATAATCCATTCCATCAATTTTTATTTTACTTTCCTGTAAGTACTTATATATAAATTCGTATTGCTTTTCATCTTCTATTATGTCATTGAAAAAAGTATGAATGTCTTCAGTAGACACATGGTTTGCATTAGCTGCCGCAAATTCTATTAAAGAAGACAAAGCATCATTAAAAAGTAATTTTTTGTCCATGAATTCTCCAATCCGCTTTTTGTAAAGTAAAAGCAATTTTGATACATAAATGATACATAAAAGCCTTGCAAAAATCAAGGATAATAGGTAACATTATTTTGAAACGGGAAGGTGGATTGAAATGATTAAAAAAATAATAAATTCCAATATAGTAAGACTGATAGGAGCACTTTTATTTTTGACAGTATGTGCAGTAATAGGCGCAGGATTGTCATATGTAAATTATGAATCTAATCCTACTGATGAGGCAGTTGCATATTTCAAAGCATTTTTAGCTCAGGATTATGATACAATATATGGTCTTGTAAATCAGCCAAAGAATACATATATAAATAAAACTGCATACACAGACAGAGTGAAAAAGATAAGAGAATCTATTGTAATTGATTCATATGAAATTTCTGAGCCATATAAAGAAAATGGCAAAAAGACAGTAGATATTATATGTAATAATGAAACAACAGAAACTAACCAGACAATAAAATTGGTATTTGATGAAGTAAAACATGGAATGCAGATTATTCCTGATTATAAAGTAGATATATCAAAAATGCTTGTAAAAAACGTAAATTTTGTTGTGCCGACAGGAGATGCTTTATATATAAATGGAGAAGTCGTAACAAAAGACATGGCTAAGGTCACGACAGACGCGAATACAAATACAGATACATATCATTTTGATAAAATACTTTACGGAGCATATGACGCAAATGCGATAAACAGATATAGTCAGATAGATTTAAAACCTGAAATTCTTCAGGAAGGAACTACAATTAATTTCGACGCTACAGCATATCATGCAAATTTAGAATTTGAAGAAAAAATAAAGGCAAATGCAGACAATATGATTACTCAGTTTTATGTTAATGCAAGGGAGAAAAAAGGCAATAATAAAGAGTTAAAAGCATATTTCGCAAATGATAAAAAACTTCAGAAAAAGGTTGATAAATATTTAAAAGAAACAGAAGAAGTATTATATTGGCCAGAAACAAAGAACATTGATAAATATTCAGTAGTTTCATTTGAACCGGGAGAAATGAAACATCAGAGTGTGTATAATAATGACAATACATTTACTGTTACATATGATTTTACTTATACATACGTGTCTTCTACAGATACTGCTATTTATACAAGTTATGTTTACAGTATAGGTGGTTCATGTAAAACAAAAATGACTTTAACCTATACATTAAATGAAGATCAAACATTAACCCTTACAGATATAAAAGTCAAAAATAAAAATCAAAAAGAAAAGGGAGAAGATTAATGTCAAAAGAAATTTGGAAACCGGGGAATATGATATTTCCTTTGCCTGCAGTTTTTGTAACGGTAAGTGATAACGAAGGTAATGACAATGTACTGACAGTTGCATGGACAGGCACAATATGTACAAATCCGGCGATGGCTTATGTATCAATACGACCATCGCGACATTCGTATAAGATGATAAAAGAAACAGGAGAATTTGTAATAAATCTGACTACAAAAGATTTGGCGTATGCAACAGATTATTGTGGAGTTAAATCAGGAAGAGATGTCGATAAATTTAAAGAAGCACATTTGACAAAAGAAAAGGCACAGTATGTAAAGGCTCCATTAATAAAAGAAAGTCCGGTGAACATTGAGTGCAAAGTTGTTGATGTAAAAGAATGTGGTTCTCATGACATGTTTATTGCAAATGTATTAGCAGTACACGCAGACAAAGAATATATGGATAAGGATGGAAGATTCCAATTAGAAAAAGCAAATCCAATAGTATATTCTCATGGACATTATTATAGTTTAGGTCAAAATCTTGGAAGATTTGGTTATAGCGTAATGAAGAAAAAGAGAAAAAATTCTGCAAATAAAAAGAAAAGATTAGAAAATAAGAGATAAAAAGTCGAAAAATGCAAAAGCATAGACATTTAGGAAAAGCTACTAAGAAAAAGGCAGGTGGCAGTGTATGGAACAAATTATATTTCATATTGATGTAAATTCAGCATTTTTAAGTTGGACTGCAGTAAAACTGCTAAAGGAAGGCAATGATGTAGATGTAAGAACAATTCCGGCTATCATAGGTGGTGACAGAGAAAAACGTCATGGAATAGTCCTTGCAAAATCAATATCAGCTCAGAAATATGGAATAAAAACAGGTGAGCCGGTGGCTGATGCATTAAAAAAATGCCCTGATATTATGATAATACCACCTGAACATGAGTATTATCATGAACAAAGCAGAAAATTTATTTCCATATTAAAAGAGTATACTTCAGATATTGAACAGGTAAGTGTTGATGAATGTTATTTTGATTACACGGGAATTCAAAATAAATTCAGTTCATACATGACAGCAGCAGAGGTTATAAAAAACAGAATTCAAAATGAATTAGGATTTACAGTAAACATAGGAATTTCTTCTAAAAAAGTATTAGCAAAAATGGCATCGGATTTTGAAAAGCCAAATAAAATACATACATTGTTTCCGGAAGAAATAAAAACAAAAATGTGGCCCCTTCCGGTTGGTGAACTATTTATGGCAGGCAAATCAAGTGTGGAAGTTTTAAATAAATTAGGAATCCATACAATAGGTCAGTTAGCAAATACACCTGTTAATATAGTGGAATCACATTTGAAAAAACACGGGAAAATTTTGTGGGAGTATGCAAATGGAATTGATGATTCAAAAGTAAATGCTACAAAAGAAGATTTGAAAGGAATTGGAAATTCTACAACACTTCCAACAGATTTAGACAAAATAGATGATATAAATTTAGTATTATTACAGTTGGCTGTAAAGGTAAGCGGACGATTGAGAGAGTCCGGACAAAAAGCAAAAACAATTGCCATTGAGATAAAGTATAATGATTTTTCAAAAATGTCTCATCAGACAAGTTTGTATAATGCTACAAATGTAGAAAATGAAATATACGAAAATGCAAAACAGTTATTTAAGGATATTTGGACAGGAAAGCCGGTAAGACTTTTAGGAATAAGAACAGCGAATCTTGTAGGAGAAGATGAGCCGGAGCAAATGTCAATATTTGAGCTTATGAATGAAAAACAATCACAAAAGGTTCAACCGTCCAGAGAAAAAATGAAAAAACTTGATAAGGCATTAGATGCAATAAAAGAAAAATATGGAGAAGATGCCGTGTCAAGGGCAAGTCTTTTAAATAAAGATAAAATAAAGAAACATTAAATACTAATAGCTAATTTTACAAAGTGTAAGCAGTAGCAAAAAATTATAAAATTGATAAAGTATTAAATAGCAACAAATAGAGAAAGGACTGAAAATGAAGGAAAATATTGTTTTAATAGGAATGCCGGGAGTAGGAAAAAGTACAGTAGGAGTAATACTTGCAAAGTTGATGGGATACCAGTTTATAGATGCTGATTTGGTAATTCAGGATAGAGAAAATAAATTGCTTAAAGAAATAATAGCTGAAAAAGGAATAGATGGATTTATTCAGGTAGAAAATGATGTAAATAAATCATTAAATCCTAAAAAAGCCATTATTTCAACAGGCGGAAGCGTAGTGTACGGCAGGGAAGCAATGGAACATTTGTCAGAAATTGCAACTGTTGTATATTTAGAGCTTGATTTGGCAAACCTAAAAAAGAGACTTGGCAATTTGAAAAACAGAGGCGTAGTTTTGCGTGATGGACAGACGCTTGATGATTTATTTAACGAAAGAGTACCCCTTTATGAAAAATATGCAGATGTAGTGGTAAATGAAAGTAACATAAATGTAGAAGAAACTGTGCAGTTAACATTAGAAAAAATAAAAGAGTACAAAGGCGAAAAATAGGGCAGATGTAAAAATAGGAAAAAACGAATGTGAATAAAATAATTTGTTAATACAAAGGCGAATAATAAGATAATTGACTTACTTATGAACAAACTCATATAGGCTTAGAACTTTTGAGCCTGGTAGCATGTGAACAAAATAACAATTTATTTGGAGGCGTTTACAATTAAAAATGAATAGTAAGTATATAAACAAATGCCATGCAGTATCATATGTTGTGGCAGGAATTTTAATACTTATGATAATCCTGTTTAATTTTTCTCAAATGATAATGGAAACATGGGCATATAGTTTTATGATTTCAGAAAATGATAAAACTATAAAAGTTATTCAGGCAAATGATACCTCAGATACACATTTAGCTAAAAATCATAAAGAAAGTGATGGCGCAGTTAAAGAAATTTGCAATACAAAAATATCTTCTATAAAAGGTGAAAAAGCTGACTATTTGGAAGATACAGCAAATAAGGAGTCTTTAAAAAATACAATAAATAAAGATTCTTTGAGAAGGACAGCAAATAATGAAATAAACCAAACTGATGATAATTCAGTACAGAATGTATCAAATACCGTGATACAACTTAGAAAACCTGTAAGTGGTGGAGTGACAACTTCAGTATTTGGAGACGTGGTTGACAGAAGAGCCACACATTTGGGACACGACTGGGCAGTTGAAGTTGGAACAAGCGTATGTGCGGCAGCAGATGGTACAGTAGAAAAAGCATATTTAAGTGACAGTTATGGATATAATATACTGGTAAATCATGGAAATGGACTAAAAACCAGATACGCTCATTTAAGTAAAATCTTAATTAATTTAGGTGATACGGTTGAACAGGGAAGGATAATAGGACTTAGTGGAAATACCGGAGACAGTACAGGTCCGCATCTTCACTTTGAAGTAATACAAAATGATAAGCATGTAAATCCACTTAATTTTCTTAAATAGGTAACATTTTCAACAAAAAAACATATAATAAATTGTGAAAATGTATGAATTAATCGGTTTACAAAGAGCGATAATGTGTTATAATTAGTCTATGCGTAAAGAAGCAAAGGATAATTGTATTAGAATTTAATTCTCATACAAGTGACATAATAGATAGAAATAAATAGAATTTTAAAGTTAGACCGAATTAGTGAATTAGATGATAAACTATTTCGGTCGGTTTTTGCTTTGAGTTTTTACAACTCAATTATATACATAAATACCCGAGGTGCATAATGGAACGTTATATTATAAAAGGCGGAACACCACTCAATGGAGAAGTGGAGATAAGTGGTGCTAAGAACGCAGCTTTAGGTTTATTAGCAGCGGCTATTATGACTGATGAAGAAGTGACAATAGATAATTTACCTGACGTTAGTGATATTAATCATTTGATTGATGCAATTGCTAACATTGGTGCCACAGTCGATAGAGTAGACAGACACTGCGTTAAGATAAAAGGTGACACAATTACATCATGTGTAGTTGAATATGAACAGATGAAGAAAATAAGAGCTTCTTATTATTTAATTGGAGCGTTACTTGGTAAATTTAATAAGGCCGAAGTAGCTCTTCCAGGTGGATGTGACATAGGAAGCAGACCAATAGATCAGCATATAAAAGGATTTAGAGCTTTAGGTGCAGAAGTTGATACAGAACATGGAATGGTAGATGCCAGAGCAGAGAAGTTATTAGGAAATCATATATTCCTTGACGTTGTATCAGTAGGAGCAACAATTAATGTTATGCTTGCAGCTTCAATGGCTCAAGGTAAGACAATTATTGAAAATGCAGCTAAAGAGCCTCACGTTGTAGATGTAGCTAATATGCTTAACAGTATGGGAGCTAATATCAGAGGTGCAGGAACAGATAAGATTAGAATTGAAGGTGTAGAGAAGTTACACGGAACAGTTTATTCTACAATTCCTGATCAGATTGAAGCAGGAACATTTATGTGTGCAGCAGCAGCAACAGGCGGAAGTGTTCTTGTAAAGAATGTTATTCCTAAACATTTGGAATGCATTTCAGCTAAGCTTATTGAAATGGGTTGCGTAATAACAGAATACGATGATGCGGTAAGAGTTAAAGGTGGAGAATTTATCAGAAATACTCAGATTAAGACATTACCATATCCGGGATTCCCAACAGATATGCAGCCACAGATGGCAGTTGTACTTGCAATGGCCAATGGCAGCAGCACAGTAACAGAAAGCATTTTTGAAAACAGATTTAAATATGTAGATGAACTTAACAGAATGGGTGCAAGAATTAAAGTTGAAGGCAATACAGCTTTAATAATGGGCGTAAATGGTCTTACAGGAGCACCGGTTTGTGCACCTGACTTAAGAGCAGGAGCAGCGTTAGTAATTGCCGGACTTGCAGCAGAAGGATTTACAACTGTTGAAGATATTGTTTACATTAAGAGAGGTTATGAACATTTCTCTGACAAGTTAAGAGGCCTTGGAGCAACAATTGAAAAGGTTGACAGTGAAAAAGATGTTCAGAAATTTAAATTAAAAGTAGGCTGAATATCATAATTGTAGTAGGTTAAAAAATATATTTATATAATAAAGAAAGCTATCAATTTAAAGTTGGTAGCTTTCTTTATTGTTAGCGTACTCGAAGGCACGCGTTTTTTATTGTTATAAAAAAGAAAAATCAACTAAATTGATAAATAAAATACAAAATATTAAAAAATATCAATAAAAATGATTAAAAACGTCACTTTAATTCTAGATTTGCATATGTTATTATTATCACAGTTAAAACATAAACAAATGCATAGAAGAGGAATAGTAATTATTGAGCGACTTTCAGAAAGCTGTCGGTTGATGTGAGACAGTAGGAGTGATATAATGAACTCGCCTTAGAGCAGCCGGCTGAACATATTAGTAGGTCAGGACGGATTCCACCGTTAAAGGGAGCGGATGTCATGGGCATCCAGTAAGGGCATGTCTATACATGAAGTAGAGTGGTACCGCGATGATTCGTCTCTATAATATCTTTTGATATTATAGAGTTTTTTTACGTTATAGGGTAATTTGCCACATTAATGTAATAAAGTAAAATAAATCAATTAAAAAACATCAAGGTACAGATTTAGATGCAAGTTACATATATTTATTAAAGGTTAGAAGGAGTAAGAACTATGATGGATTGTACAAAATATGAGAAACAGTATTTTATGCCACCTACACCAACATTTGATTGGGTTAAGAAAGAAAAGATTGAAAAAGCACCAATTTGGTGTAGTGTTGATTTAAGAGATGGAAATCAGGCTTTAATTGAACCAATGAGCTTGGAAGAAAAATTAGAATTCTTTCAGATGTTAGTTAAAGTGGGCTTTAAAGAAATCGAAGTTGGATTCCCGGCTGCATCAGAAACAGAATACAATTTTATGAGAGCCTTAATAGAAAGAAACATGATTCCTGATGATGTTACAGTTCAGGTATTAACACAGGCAAGAGAGCATATTATTAAGAAAACTTTTGAAGCTGTAAAAGGATGTAAGCATGCAGTAATTCATTTGTATAATTCTACATCAGTTGCACAGCGTGAGCAGGTATTTAAGAAGTCAAAAGAACAGATTAAAAAGATTGCTGTAGATGGAGCAAAATTATTAAAAGAATTAGCTGATGAAGTAGATGGAAACTTCTCATTTGAATATAGTCCTGAAAGTTTTACAGGAACAGAAGTAGATTATGCATTGGAAGTATGTAATGCTGTATTAGATGTATGGCAGCCAAAGCCTGACAATAAAGTTATAATCAACCTTCCTGCAACAGTTGAAAATTCTTTACCACATGTATTTGCAACTCAGATTGAATATATGCACAAGAATTTGAAATATCGTGATGCAGTTACGATTTCATTACATCCACATAATGACAGAGGATGTGGTGTTTCAGATGCCGAATTAGGATTATTGGCAGGTGCTGACAGAATTGAAGGAACTTTATTTGGAAATGGTGAAAGAACAGGTAATGTTGATATTATTACATTAGCAATGAATATGTTCTCACATGGAGTTGATCCAAAACTTGATTTCAGTAATATGCCACATATTTGCGAAACATACGAAAAATTAACAAGAATGAAAGTTTCTCCACGTCAGCCATATGCAGGTGATTTGGTATTTACTGCATTTTCAGGTTCACATCAGGATGCTATTTCAAAAGGAATGGCATACAGAGAAGCAGGTCATACAGAAAAATGGAATGTTCCATATTTACCAATTGATCCTAAGGATGTTGGAAGAGCATACGATTCAGATGTAATCAGAATTAACAGCCAGTCAGGAAAGGGTGGCGTAAGCTACATCTTAAAACAGAATTTTGGTATGGATTTACCGGATGGAATGAAGGAAGAAGTCGGATACACAGTTAAGGATGTTTCAGATAAAGAGCATAAAGAATTATCACCAAATTGGGTATACCAGATATTTGAAGATAAATACATTACAAATAATGCAGTATTCAGCGTACCTGAATGTCATTTCCAACAGAAAGACGGAATTATAACTGAGGTTACAATTGCACATGATGACAAAGTCAGAGTTATCAAGAGCACAGGAAACGGAAGACTTGATGCCGTAAGTAATGCATTTAAGCAGTACTTTAACATAAGTTATGAATTGTCAGTATATGAAGAACATTCATTATCAAGAGGTTCATCATCAAAGGCTGTATCATATGTAGGAATCAGTCATAATGGTAAGATGTTCTGGGGTGTTGGAATTGATGCTGATATTATTAAGTCATCAATTCAGGCTTTGACAGTTGCAGTGAATCAGTTAGAAAGTGAAGTAGGAGTAAATGCCTGTAAGGATGACAGATTAAATGAAATAATGAATTATATTCATACAAATTATTTGACAGTAACATTAGATGAATTGGCTGATGAATTCCATTTGTCAAAACCATATTTATCAAAGTACATTAAAGAAAAATCAGGAAATACATTTGGTGATATCGTTAAAAATGTAAGAATGAAAAAGGCAAGAGCTTTACTTAAGAGTGGAAGCATGACTGTTGAAGCAATTGCAGAAAATGTTGGTTATCAGAATGTTGAACATTTTAACAGATTGTTCAAGAAAAAATATGGAATGACTCCTGTTCAGTTCAGAAACAGCAAATAATTGGGAAAAATAAGAGATTCTTAAGTTGTTATTATTATATAATATGATACAATAATAAGTAACAAATAAAGAGGCGAAAATAAAACGAACGAAGTTCGTTTCTTAAAATATTTTCGCCGACCAGCCGCTGACCGAAGGGAGGGGGCATTACCGTATTATAATTATAGGAGGAGAGAAATATATGAGATCAACAAAGGTAAAAGTTTTAGCGGTAACAGCAGCAGTAACAGTTATGTTTACAGGTTGTATGACAGAAAATGCTAATGTAAAGATTAATTCAGATGGAACAGCATCTGCAGTAGCTACAGTAGATATTGATAAAGCAAGCATGGACACATGGTTAACTTCAGCAGGAATGACAACTTCAGATATTTCTGATGGAAAAGAAATGAAAGTTGTAACAAAAGATGGCAAGGAATTTTACGAAGCAACAGAAACTTATTCATCAACAGTTGATAAGATTGGTGAAGTAGTAAAAGAAGCGTTATCAAGTGATGCTTATGTAACAAGCACTACATTATACAGTGAAGTAAGTTTGGCACAGAGTGAGTCAGTTGCTATGTACTCAGCTATGGGAATCGACACATCAGCGATTACACTTAACTTTAGCATTGAGTTCCCTGCAGCAATTACATCAACAACAGGAACAATTGATCCTGCTAACCCAAACAAAGCTAATTTTGTTATTAACTTAGCAACAACAAATAGGACAGTATTTGCAACAACAGATTCTACAGTAACACCTGATGCAGTTAAAGCAACAGTACAGAAACTTAACCAGGTAGGAAAAGTTAAAGTTAAGAGTCTTAAGGCAAATAAAGTAAAAGGTAAAAAGGCAACAGTTACTTTAAAATTTAAAAAGGCAGCTCAGGCTAAGAATTACCAGATTCAGTGGTCTACAAATAAGAACTTCAAGAAGAAAACAAGTGCTACAGCTAAGAAAGTGACATACACTATTAAGAAATTAAAGAAGGGCACAAAGTACTTCGTAAGGGTAAGAGCCGCAAAGACAAATTACTGTGGAACAGAAGTTTATGGCGATTGGTCAGTTAAGACAGTTAAAACAAAAAAATAAAACAGATTTTATAATAAAAGCAAATTTATGATAGAATTTGAAAATTAATAAGAACACCGATATGTTAATAAGATTAGAAAATTAATCGTTAGACGTTAATATATCGGTGTTTTTAATTGCAAAAAAAAGAAAAGTAACTACTGACAATTTAATTATATTAAGAATTTATGGAAAGAAAATAGAAAATAAAATTAATGATGTTAGTATAAGGAAAATTATTCAAATTTATATAATGAAAAAATATGACTGTTAACTATTAATAAAATAAAAAAATAATAAAAACGTTTCTAAAATAATAGCAGTTTCATAAAAATGCGTATTGTAATGTTTTTATTTACGTGGTAAGATTAATGAAGATAGCTTTAAATAAGCTTATATAATACACTACTATCATATATAACAAAATGTTTTGGGGAAGACATTATTACTGAACACAATTTTTATATGTAGTTAGAAGATAAAACTATTTATGAGAGAGAAACCGGCACTTTGTAGGGAAGAGTGTCGGATTTTTTATTTCATTTGGAAAAAACCAAATATTAGGAGAAGAGATAAGTTCGATAAATAGGGGAGGTAAATTAAATAATGGATACAATGCTTATTGTAGATGATAATGAGATTGATAGAAATATCATTGCGAATTATTTTGCGGAAGATTTTATGATTCTGGAGGCACAAAGTGGAGAAGAGTGCTTTAGAATTTTAAAAGAATACAAATATAATATTGATATTGTATTATTGGACAACTGGTTACCTGATATGACAGGTGTGGATATTCTTAAGGAAAGAAAGTTAGATGAAAGATTTGCAGATATTCCGGTTATTATTGTTACAGTCAATAATGATTCGGTAAATTTAATTGAATCTTTTAAAAATGGAGCAGATGATTACATAACAAAGCCGCTTGTAAGGGAAGTGATTAAGGCACGTGTAAGTAATGTTTTGATTGCTACAAGAAAATACGCAGAAATGCAAAAGAAGAACAGAGAATTGTCTGAACTTTCTGAAATTGATCAGATGACAGGTTTGTATAATAAAATGACAACCGTTAATAAAATTAATCAGCAACTCCATGAACATAAGAATCACATAGATGCAATTATTGTTGTTGATATGGATGATTTTAAATATATAAATGGCAGTGAAGGACATTTGATTGGTGACCATGCAATAAGACGAGTATCTAGAATATTGAAAGATAATTTTAGAAAAGAAGATATAATAGGCCGAATTGGCGGAGACGAATTTGTCGTGTTTTTAAATGACATTCCGGATAAAGAAATTGCCAGAAGAAAGGCAAGAGATATTATTCGAATATTTAAAGTAAAGAAAAGTACAGTAATTAAAGGAAGAACTACAGTAAGTATCGGATTAGCATTTACTGATAGTGAAGTTTATGATTATAAAGAATTATTTGACAGAGCTGATAAAGCTTTAGCAGAAGCAAAGAAATACGGTAAAGCTTGTTACCATGAATATGGAATTGATGATTATGGCACTTATGAAGAAAAAAGAGAAAGCGTTATTGTATACAGTAAAAGTCGAACTATATGTCATGTGATAGATAAGGCAATCAGTAGTAAATATAATGTAATTGAAGTTATTTCGTCAGATGAAATAGATAAAGTTATAAAGCAACAGCGCGAAATTAGGATTATAATTGCGGATTTATCAAATGATGAAGATGATGGAAAATTAATTATGGATTATTTAGATAAGAATAAGGATATAGCAGGTATTCCTAAGATTGCAGTTTGCAAGGAAAGCAATATCGAGCAGTGTAAGATAGCAATTCAGGGAGGCGTTGTTGATTTGATGATGGAACCTATTGAAAAAGATATTGTGAGAAGAAGAGTATCAAGAATAATTAAAGATGAGGAAAAGTAAATACTAACCATAATATAGTTAGTAATATTCATTTTTAATTTTAATCCAAGCTTTAATAATTAGTTGAATAAATCCTGAAAATAAATATGAAATCTTCGAAAAAGAGGAGGCAATAACCAAATCTTTTTCGGGGATTTTTTATTGACAAAAAGAGGATGTTATGTGATAATAACTTTAATGCTTTAAAGCGTAACGGTTTAAAGCGACGATAAAGGTATGTAACTAAAAGTGGAGGAACAAAATGTTAGTTAAAGTTTTATTATTGATTGTATTTTTTGCAGTCATGATTGGAATTGGTGTGTATACAAGAAAGCATGCCACAGATGTTAACGGGTTTGTATTGGGTTCAAGATCAGCAGGACCATGGATTACGGCATTTGCATATGGAACATCGTATTTTTCAGCAGTTGTTTTTGTAGGATATGCAGGACAGTTTGGTTGGAAATATGGTATTGCCTCTACATGGATTGGACTTGGCAATGCTATATTAGGAAGTTTATTAGCATGGTTTGTATTAGGAAGAAGAACAAGAGTTATGACTCAGCATATAGATGCTAAGACGATGCCTGATTATTTTGGAAAAAGATATAACAGTGATGCCCTTAAAATTGCAGCCAGTGTTATTACATTTGTATTTTTAATCCCATATACAGCATCTGTATATAATGGCCTTTCAAGACTATTTGGAATGGCATTTGACATACCATATAGCACAGTTGTTATTATTATGGCAGTGCTTACAGGACTTTATGTTATTCTTGGTGGATATATGGCAACAGCAATTAATGACTTTATTCAGGGGATTGTAATGTTGTTTGGTATTTGTGCAGTTATTTATTCAGTATTAAACGGACAGGGTGGATTTTACAGCTCATTGTCAAAACTTGCAGCGCAGGTGCCTGTAGAGGGAGATGTAATTAAAGTAGCAGGTGACGGAATTTTTGCATCATTTTTTGGACCTGACCCATTAAATCTTTTAGGAGTAATTATTTTAACTTCATTAGGAACATGGGGACTTCCTCAGATGGTTGGTAAATTTTACGCAATTAAAAGTGAAAAATCAATCAAGACAGGTATGATAGTTTCAACTGCATTTGCAGTAGTTGTTTCAGGTGGATGTTATTTCTTAGGAGGATTTGGAAGATTATTCTCTGATAAAATTGATATTGCAACCGGTGGATATGATTCAATTATCCCTACAATGCTTTCAACACTTCCTGATATATTAATAGGTATTGTAATTGTGTTAGTATTATCAGCTTCAATGTCAACACTTTCCTCATTGGTACTTACATCAAGTTCAACAATTACAATTGACTTTTTGGGAACAACGGTATTAAAGAAAACGGCAGAAAAGAAACAGGTATTACTTATGAAAATTTTCGTAGTAGTATTTGTAGCAATTTCAGTAATTATCGCATTAAATAAAGATAGTATTCCTAATATTGCTCAGCTTATGGGTTACTCATGGGGAGCTTTAGCAGGAGCATTCCTTGCGCCATTTATGTATGGATTATATTGGAAGAAAGTTACAAAGGCTTCTGTATGGGCAAGTTTTATTTTCAGCATCATAGTTACTGTGACAAATATGATTTGGGGCTACATACAGTCACCAATTAATGCGGGTGCATTTACAATGCTTGTAAGTTTAATCATTGTACCTGTTATAAGTTTAATAACACCTAAGATGAAAAAAGAAGAAACAGATAAATTATTTGAATGCTTTGAAGAAAAGGTAGAAGTTCCGGTAAAGGATGCTTTGGATTAGTAGTAAAGCATTGACTTACATAAAATCTCTGTTTATAATTTTATGGTGAGCGTAAGCTTAGATACATAAAATAGAATAAACTGTTCAACAACACAAGGGCAGAAGAAAATGGAGGAGTACAATAATGCAGGAATTTAAACCGGTAAAAGAAGGAAAAGTACGTGAGATTTACGATAATGGAGACAATATGATTATTGTTGCAACAGACAGAATCTCAGCATTTGATGACATCTTAAAGAACAAGATTACAGACAAGGGTGCGGTTTTAACACAGATGTCAAAATTTTGGTTTGATTATACAAAGGATGTTGTTCCTAACCATATGGTATCAACAGATGTTAAAGATATGCCGGAATTTTTCCAGAATGACAAATTTGCTGGCAGAAGTATGATGTGTAAGAAGTTAGAAATGCTTCCAATCGAATGTATCGTTCGTGGATACATTACAGGAAGTGGTTGGGCAAGTTACAAGGAAAATGGAACAGTTTGCGGAATAAAACTTCCTGAAGGTCTTGTAGAATCAGATAAGTTGCCTGAACCAATTTATACACCAAGTACAAAGGCAGAAATCGGACTCCATGATGAAAATATTTCATTTGAACAGAGTGTAGAAGTATTAGAAAAAGCATATCCTGGAAAAGGTGCAGAATATGCAGAAAAGATTAAGGATTGCACAATTGCTTTATATAAGAAATGTGCAGAATATGCTTTAAGCAAAGGAATCATTATTGCAGATACTAAATTTGAATTTGGTTTAGATGAAAATGGAAACGTAGTAATTGGTGATGAAATGTTAACACCTGACAGCTCACGTTTCTGGCCACTCGAAGGATATAAACCGGGACAGGGACAGCCTTCATTTGATAAGCAGTACGTAAGAGACTGGTTAAAAGCTAACCCTGACAATGATTTACTTCTTCCGGATGAAGTTGTTGAAAAGACAGTTGCTAAATATAAAGAAGCATATGAATTATTAACAGGTGAAAAATTTGCATAGTTTGATATGTATATAAACCTTTAAAATCCCCATAAAATTTGATTGTGCGATTTAAAAGCATAATTGAATTTTATGGGGATTTTTTTATGTAATGATTATTCTAAAATAAATAACTTGACATGTTACTAAATATATGTATAATATATAAAACATAAACAATATGAGGACAAAACAAAGGAGATACAAACATAAAATTATATAATGTAGGAGAAGGTTAATGAAGAAATACGAAGAATTAGATATTACAGACCCATTTATTTTTGCAAAAGTTATGAGTGATAAAAGATTATGCAAGCCATTATTAGAAAGTATATTGAATATAAAAATAAGGGATATAGAATATGTAGATTATGAAGAAACAATTCAGATGACAATAAAATCAAAAGGAATAAGATTAGATATATATGTTGAGGATGATAATAATACAGTGTTTAATCTTGAAATGCAGACAACAGCGTATAAAGAATTACCAAAAAGATCAAGATATTATCAGGGAGTTATAGATCTAAACATGATTGAAAAAGGTGAGCCATATGATATACTTAAAGAAAGTTATGTCATATTTATTTGTACATTTGATTTCTTTGGAAAGAACAAATGTATTTATGAGTTTGAAAACTTATGTATAGATGATTGTGGAATTAAACTTAATGATGGAACGCATAAGATATTTTTAAACACAAAAGGGGATAAAAAAGGCATAAATAAAGAACTGAAATCATTATTGGAATATTTTGATGGCAAAGAACCGGAAAGTGATTTGACAAAACAAATTGATGAAAAGGTAATTGCAGTCAGAAAAAATACGAGATGGAGGCGAGAGTATATGTCGTTACAGATGGAGATGAATCTGAAATATAGAGAGGGATTGAAGGCTGGAGAGGCAAAGGGTCAGGAGAATATAAACAAACTTAACACTATATTATTAGCAGAAAAAAGATATGACGATTTAGAAAAATCTGCTAAAGATATTGAGTATCAGAACAAATTAATGAAAGAGTATAAAATTATAGAGTAAAGGGCGAAACATTATATGTAAGAGTGATTAACCTGATATAATTATTATTTAACAGACAAAACTTAAAAGAATATTATACAACGAAAAATCCGGAATTAGAGGTGCGAATAAAGCAATCTAAATCCGGATATTTTTTTGAAAATATGTAAGAAAAACGCAGGGGTCAGTTTGTGAAAAAAATGAAAAAATTATCTGGTATAGTATTAGTAAAGAAAGCAAAAATGGGGACTTAACAATGGTTGAGATTTAAATAAATGTAATATAAGTCAGGCAGAATTCATTTTGAATTCTGCCTTGTTGTGAATATAAATATGATATAATAAACATAGGAAAGGGGACATTAATGAACGTACAACGTATTTTAGATGAAAAGATAAAAAATTATACACAAAATAACGGACAGAAATTGATTGAACAGACATTGTGGAATAATTCAACAGTAGTTTATACAATAGAAGATAAGCAGAATATGGAAATGTCCCTTATCGCAATTTATTTAGAAAAAGAAAAAGCATATTTAAAAGATACAATAGAAAAAATATGCGAGGATAGTAAAAAAACAGAATATTTGGTAAAGTGCAACCAATGGACAACAGAAAAGCTTAATGAAGGACAGATAATAGTTATTGAAACAGAAAAGATTACAACATTGATTGAAATTGCTTTAGATGAAAATATTACTTTGGCTGACAATACAGAAGAGGAAAAGAAAATCTGGCTATGTAATCTCATGGAAAACGTAACTGAATGCGTAGAATATATAATAAAAAAATATCCCAGATTTAATATTTACATAAATAATGAAGAAATTTGTATTAATGAAGCAGGACAGGGAAAAATATTACTGTTTGATTTAATAAATAATGAAGTAAAAACAAATAACGAAGCATACGAAATTGTTACCATTTTTAAACAGGTAGCAAATGGTATGAACATAAAGTTCAGTATAAAAATTCAGGAACAGAAGATAGAAAATTTACGTAAGGAATGTCTTGAATATATTGAGAGACATAAGCGTAAAAATGAGAAAGATAAAAAATTATTTAAGGAGAATATAAAAAAAGCAAATAATGGAAATAAAGAATCAGAATTTGTAATTGGTTATTTATATGAAAATGGACGTGGCGTACCTCAAAATATAAATGAAGCCGTAAAATGGTATAGAAAATCGGCAAAAAAGAAATATACAAAGGCGCTTAATAATCTTGCTTATCTTTATCAAAATGGGAACGGTGTAGAAAAAGACATAAGAAAAGCAGAAGAATTATTAAAAATGTCAGCAAAACAAGGTGATGACGTCGCGTGTTTAAATTTGGGGATTTTATATCAGACAAATAATGAAATAAATATGGAAAACGCAAAATTCTGGTATAAAAAAGCAATGAATAAAGGGAATGAAGTAGCTGAAAGAATGTACAAGAGAATTCGTGAAAAAGAGAATTTATAAATAAAATTTACAAAAAAGAAAGCGTGCAATTTTTCATGGACAGGAAAAAGGGAGAAAAAATGAAACATGTAAATACTACAGAAATGTATTTTAAAGTCATTAACTGTGAAGAGGCTGATGAATTAAAAGAAATAATTAATAAATACAGTCCGTACTACTCGAATTGGAGAGATTATGTAAATAATGTAATGCTAAGCAATGGACTATCTTACGAAAAATTAGGTAAAATATGTGGATTTAGCAAAAATACTATTAAATCATGGGCAAAAAGTAACAAAGTGCCAAAATCCAGAGAAAGTTTTATAAAATTTGGAATGGGATTAAGATATAATTTTCAGGAAATTAATTTTATTTTACAAAGATATGGGAAATATCCTAAACTGTATTCTAAATCATTAGAAGATGCAATCTGCATTTACGTCATATCTCATTATCCTAAGGACGAAAATGTAAATGCGTATGAAACTTATTTGAATATGAAGGAAAAATTCCTGGATGTATTAAAAACAAAAAATAAAAGAAGATATTTAAATGATTCAAAAAATAAAACAATAGATGTTGAGCAAATAATAATAAATATGTCAGATGATGAAGAACTTTTTGATTTCATTAGAAAAAATGAAGTAGAGTTTTTTAATAGTTACTATAAACTGATAGATTATATTGAATCATACGTTAAGGCTGAAAGCGTAGGAGGTTCTTACCATAGTCTTGTAAAAGATGAAAATTTGGACAAAGGATTTGAAAAGATGATTTCAAATTTAAAGAACTGGGGAGAGGTGCCAAACAGAAACAGGCTTATAGCACTTGGAATAAAATTGAATATGACAGGACCCGAAATAAATCAGCTTTTAAATTATGCAAATATGGAAAAACTATGTCCTAAAGATAAGATAGAGTGTATAATATTATATGTATTAGCAAATATTGATATTGCAAATCCATATTATCAGATAAATCACATGTCTATTGCGACACAATATACAGAAAATCCGGAAATGAAAAATAAATGCGAACGTCTTCTTATGGAATTGACAGGACTTAGAGAATCTGAGGAAATAAGAGAAGACGTAGAATTTTATATAAAAGATGCATTGGAATCCTTAGATATGGAAGATGAAGAAAATGGAATTTTGCAACTGTTTTTGGAAGGATAGGAAATGCTAAATATAACTAGAAGTTTAAAATATATAATAAAAAAATATAATAAGATACTATATCTTAATATATATATGTTAGTTATTATAGGTTCATTATTAATTAGCACCAAATGTAGTGCGGCGTTAAATGATATAGTGTATTTTGATTCTGATAATCAATTTTTAGAATATTTTAGTAAAAATATATATGATGAGCAAGATGATGAGTTGAATCCTGATTTAGGATATAGATATAATGTTAAGTATTATGGATATAAGAATACAACTAGGACAAGTGATAAATTTTCTTGCTGTAAAAATAAATATAATGAAAATGTTTTGATAAAAAATATAGTACTAAATTATTCAGATAGAAAGAGAGAAGCATATGCAATAATCGCATTTGAAACAAACATTATCAATTATAGGACTAATGATTGCAAAATATATATAAATGGAGAGTTAGAAGATAGTGTTAAACTGTATAATGTAAATAATAGAATGATTGGATATTTACGAATTGATATCTTTTCTAGATGTATTAATTATAAAGTGGAAGTTGCAACTGTTGGAAAAGATGGAGAAAAACTTAGAACTGCAGTGGAAGTGGAATTGTATTATCCTTTAGTTACAACAAAACAATTAATAAATAAAATAGAAAATACACAGGACAACAAAGGACTTAATATCGAGTGGAAAGATTTGGGAAAAGTGGAATCTTATTATGTATTTAGATCAAAACAAAAAGATGGAATATATGAATTGATAGGAAAAAAGAATTGGCCGCTTTTTACAGATAATGATGTCAAAAAAGGAAAGACATATTATTATCACATTTTTGCAAATTTTGTAAATGGTGAAGAATTACAGTCTGATGATGTGGAAGGGATGTTAAGACAGGTTGACAATGTTAAGACAAACAAAACAAAATTAAATAAACCTAAAATACGAATAAAAAAGAAGTCAAGAAACTGGCAGATATATTGGGGAATTATATCTGATAAAAGTACTTGTATAGAAATTTATATGAAAAACGGTCGCGGAAAATATAAAAATTTTCGAAAAATAAACATAACAACAAATTTAAAGAAGAGGAAAAATAAAAAAGGAGCAGTAGGAATAACAAGCTCAAGGAAATCTTTAGTAAAGGGAGTAAAATACCAATTTAAGGCAAGGACATTTTATTATAAAAAAAATGGCAAAAAAGTATCAAGTAAATGGTCGAATGTTATAAAATTAAAAGGCTGATAAAGTAACTACAGGAGGAAACAAAATGAACGAAGTTCATTTTCTATAAATGTTTCCGACGAATAGCCGCTGACTGAAGGGCGGGGGCAATACATATTATTCAGGAGATAAAGATGGACTCTATTATAGGCAGAACAATACTTGGATATAAGGTTATAGAGAGAATAGGTGCAGGCGGATTTGGTGATGTCTACAAAGTTGAAAGAAACAACATTATAGGTAATGTAACAAGAGCTTTGAAAGTCATCACTTTGCCAAGAGACAATGAATATATAGAAATATTAAATTCAATGGGTGGCGATAGGGAAAAAGCCGATACATATTTTCATAAAGAATTAGACAGGGTTGTAAATGAAATTCGTGTGTTTTCCATGATTTCTGAAAAAGACAACCACCATATTGTTTCGTACTATGAAAGCGATGTAGAAAAGGTTGGCGAATATAAATACAACATATACATTCTTATGGAATTTTTGACTCCACTTGACAAATGGATGCAAAATAACAACATAACAGTAGAAAATGCACTAGACATAGGAATCGGAGTAGCTGATGCTTTGGACATTTGCCATAAAAACGGAATAATTCACAGAGATATTAAATTAAGCAACATATTTGTATCTAAGGATGGAGTATTTAAAATAGGTGATTTCGGTGTATCTAAAAATATAAATAATGCAACTATGGCAAAGACAATCAAAGGAACACCAAATTATATAGCACCTGAGGTTTACATAGGAAAAAGCAAATATGATAGTTCAGTAGATAATTATTCTCTTGGAATTCTGCTTTATTATTTGTTTAACAAATTAAGATTTCCGTATTATCCTAATTTTCCCAATGAGTACACACAGGAAGACTCGGATAAGGCATTTTATAAGAGAATGAATTATGAAGAGGTAGAAAGTCCTGTTTGTGCACCTGAATGTGTTGCAAATATAATAAAAAAGGCAATTTCAGAGCGTACTAAAAGATATAGTAGTGCCAAAGAGTTGTCTAAAGATTTATTAGATGCTAAATCGAATTTAACGCAGAAAGAGTTGGAAACAAAGATAGGATTTGAACCAAGGGTTGCTGCGGATGATTGGGTTGAAAATGATAAAGAACGAAGGCTTGTGCAGGATTTAAACGGAGATAGCGAAAGCACTGTTAGTTTTATCGAACAGGGAATTACCGTTTTTGAAAAAAGAGAAGAAGATAAAACCGGTAATTTGCAAAAAAGAAAATTAGTAATCGCAGGTTCGGTTTGCGTGATTTGTATAATCGTAGTAATTTTATTTGCAGGGAAAATGTTTTCGGACAGACCAAATAATGGTAATTCATCAGCAACGGCCGAAACATCAGAACAGGTAAATGAAAGTCAGAGCGAAGCATTAAAAGAAAATAAAGAATCAGCGGTGGATGCTTTAAATGCAAATCAATCACAGCTGGATGAAAATTTAAACTCTGAATCCGGAGCAAATCAAGTAGAACCAAACCAAAATTCTGAGCCTGAGGCAGGACAGATAAATAATAATCAAAATTCTGAACCTGGAGCAGGACAGATAGATAATAATCAAAATCCTGAAAATGTGACAGTAGTAGAGACTACAAAGAAAGCAAAAAAGAAAAAGCAGCAGCAGGCAACTAAGGTACAGGTTCAGGAAACAACGAGTGCTCCAAAACAGAATAATGTAACACAAAAAACAACTCAAAAACCGACACAAAAACCAACGCAAAAGCCAACGCAGAAAAAAGACGAGGATTTTGATTTTAAGAGTGTAGTTGAATAGGAAAGAAGGGATTATTTATGAAAAAGAAATTAATGGTATTCTTTTTAGCACTTATGTTATGTGTAACAACAATTCCTGTGGCAGTTACAGCCAATACTCTGAAAGGAAAAATTAACAATTCAGGATATAAGACAGAAAATGAAATTTATTTTAATCTTCCACATCGCGGATTGATGAAATACGATGTCGAAAGTGGCGATGCTGTTAAACTCAATTCACTAAAGCAAGGAGACGGATACAGTACATGGGGAGTGACAATCGTATCACATAAAGGTGAATGGTTATACGGAGAGTGGAACCAGACAACAGGAACTGCATATAATGAGGAAAGTTATATTGTTAGAATAAATGCCAAAACAGGTAAAATAATTAAATTGGCAGAAGGAACCCAGCCTGTGGTAAAAGGAAAGAAAATCTATTTTTCCGGTTTAGATAAAGAAGAAGTTGATTTTGGAGAATACAATTACAAAAAATCAGAACAAAATTATGTTTGTGATTTGTATGGAAAACATTTGAAAAAGACAAACAAAAAAATAAAAATTAAAAAAACAAATGAAATAGGCAAGAATTTTAAATTGTACAAAAAGTATAATGAAAAAGGCACAAAATATAATATGAATGTCATATTGAAATTCCCTAACGGAAATAAAGAAATCATAGGCAAATATTTTGAATCCTAAAATTTATTGGAAAACATATAAATCATAAATTAGATGTGCAAATTTGAACTCAAAAATATATGAAAATATAATCCTAAACAAGAAATTGATTGCCATCAAATAAGGGGCGCCCTGGAAGTGAAAATGTAGCTTCCAGGGCGCTTTTTTGCTGTATATGATAGGGGTCAGTTCGTGAAAAAAATAAAAAATTTTAGTGGTATAATATGCATAACAAATCATTTAAATAATTTGTACGAAATGAGAAGAAAAATAAATATGAAAAGGAGAAATGATTATGAGTAAATTTACACAAAATGAAGAAACAGAGATTGTTAAAAGTGCGAGAGATATTACTGCAACAATTGAGTATGAAGAAAGAGAGGTAAAAAGATTAAAATCAGAAAGCTTTAGTGAACCACCAGAGCCACCTGTGCGAAAGATACTTGAAAAAGCAAAAAAAGTTGAACCTAAATATCCTGAAAAGCCGCAAACTGCTTTAAAATATTCTGAATACTTTAAGGAAAGTATTGAGGAAAAATTAGCAAAGTTTTCTTTACCAGTAAAAATTTTACTTGGTATTGTTTCAATTCCTTTAATATCAACTGGAATTATTTTTTTAATACTAGTTATAATAGTTGCTGTTAGTTACAAAGATTATATTATAAAAAAGAAAGAATTGAATAATCAATTAGCTAATTCTAAAGAATATTTACAGGCAGTTGCAAATGCAGAAAAAAAAGCACAGGATAAACAAAACGAATTAGAATAGAAAATACGTTTAGAGCAGGAGAAAATCGACAAAGAATATGCTACTCAGAAACAGCAATACGAAAGTGTTACACTTCCGAAATATAATGAGGATCTTAATTTATGGAGTGTTAATCAAGAAAGAAAGATTGCAATTATTGAAGAGGAAATAAGATTAAATAAAGAGGCTTTAGATGAACTTTATGTAAATACAAAAATACTTTCGCTTACATATAGAGAACTGTGGATTTTAAGCTGGTTATATAATGATATGAGTACATCAGATCACGATATAAGATATGCTACAGAATTGCTTGACCGAGATAGACAGAGATTAGCTACACAGGAAGCAGGAAATATAGTTCACAGATCTGTTGGACAAGTAGAGCAGACTATGAAGGTAGGATTTAATGCAGTATATAATGCAATAGAAAAAGGTAATGAATTGCAGTTAGATACAATAAATAATCTATCAACAATGCGACGCAATATGAATACAGGAAATATGATTGGAACAGTTCAGAGACATAACTCTAACAAAATGCTTGAACAAATGGTGAAGAAGAGACGTTAATAATATAAAATGCCACAGAAAATTAAGATTCTGTGGTATTTTATTTATTTGAAATAATTGTAATCATCCTGCTTGAGTTATGTAAACTAAATTACGGATTTTGACTGATTTTTATATAATATTCTGTAAAAAATAACGGTTTTATTAGTATAAATTCTATTGACTACAGATGATAGAAAAATAATCAGAAAATGTCCGTAAATATGAATTCCTAATTGAATAAAAATTATTATTTCCAATATTTTTTTACGGATATTTGTGTAATTTTAGTTATAATCCGTAATATTCTAAATACGAGAAATTTTGGATAATAATTGTTGATGTTTTTTACGGATAAATTTTTCTTTTTTGATTTCATCCGTAAATATAGTAAAAAATCCAAAAACAAATCCTATATACAATCTACAAGCAAACCCCAAATTATAAATCCCAACGAAAATCCCCCAAAAACAAACCATAAACACAATCTACAAGCAAACCCTGCCTTCCCACTATATAAATATCCCTCAAAATACATCTCTACATTCATTGACGAATATATCCTAATTAGGTATAATTTACTTTATGAGTTTAAAGCAAAAAAGCAGTAAATTATGCTAAATACAAAATAATATGAAGTGCATTTGTATTGCACTATCAGTTTTATACATAATGACGAAAGGCAGGTTACATATTTTGAGTAAAAAAATTATGTTAGGTAACGAGGCGATTGCCAGGGGAGCATACGAAGCAGGAGTTAAAGTTACTTCAGCTTACCCTGGAACACCTAGTACAGAAATTAGTGAAAATGTTGTTAAATATCCGGGAATTAAGGCTGAATGGGCACCAAATGAAAAAGTAGCAACAGAAGTTGCAATTGGTGCATCTATGGCAGGCGTACGTTCAATGTGCATGATGAAACACGTTGGTGTAAACGTTGCATCTGACCCATTATACACAGTATCTTATATCGGTGTTAATGGTGGTATGGTTTTAGTTGCAGCAGATGACCCCGGAATGTACAGTTCACAGAACGAACAGGATTCAAGAATGGTTGCAAGAGCAGCAATGGTTCCTGTTGTAGAACCATCAGACAGTGAAGAAGCAAGAGTATTTACAAAGAGAGCGTATGAACTTTCAGAAAAATATGACACTCCTGTAATTCTTCGCTCAACAACAAGACTTTCACATTCACAGGGAATTGTTAATCTTGAAGAAAGACAGGAAATAGAAGATAAGCCATACGAAAGAAATGTAGCAAAGAATGTTATGATGCCGGGAAATGCAATTAAGCGTCATATTTTTGTAGAAGAACGTTTAAAGAGAATGGCAGAAGATGCATGTACATTAGACATTAATAAAGTTGAATACAACGATACAAAGATTGGTGTTATTACAAGTGGTATCGTATATCAGTATGTAAAAGAAGTATTACCTAATGCATCAGTTCTTAAGTTAGGATTGGTAAATCCACTTCCTATGAAACTTATCGAAGAATTTGCATCAAAGGTAGACACATTATATGTTATAGAAGAATTAGAGCCTGTAATAGAAGAACAGGTTAAGGCTCATGGAATCAAATGTATTGGAAAAGAAATTTTTACAGTACAGGGTGAATACAGTGCCAATATGCTTAGAAAAGCAATCTTAAAAGAAGATTTAGATTTAGATACACCTGCACAGGCACCGGCAAGACCACCAATTCTTTGTCCGGGATGTCCTCATAGAAGCACATTCTCAGTATTAAAGAAATTAAAAATTCATGCAGCAGGTGATATCGGATGCTACACATTAGGAGCTGTAAATCCTTTAAATGTAGTAGATACAACAGTTTGTATGGGTGCAAGTATTTCAACACTTCACGGTATTGAAAAAGCTAAAGGAAAAGATTTCATAAAGAACTGGGTTGCAGTAATTGGTGATTCAACATTTTTACATACAGGTGTTAATTCACTTATGAACATGGTTTACAATCAGGCAACAGGAACAGTTATGATTTTAGATAACTCAACAACAGGTATGACAGGTCATCAGGATCACTCAGCAACAGGAAAAATGTTAAATGGTGAACCAACATACGCTATTGATTTAGTAGATTTGTGTCATGCAATCGGTGTAAAGCACGTAGAAGTTGTAGATGCATTTGATATTAAGAAATTGGAAGAAGTAATTAAGACAGAAGTTGCAAGAGATGAAGTTTCTGTTATTATTTCTCAGTCACCATGTGCATTGCTTAAGTCATTTGTGCCAAAGGGCAAATGTTATACAATTCCTGAAAAATGTAAGAAGTGCGGAATGTGTCTCGTACCGGGATGTCCTGCAATTACAAAGAATGAAGACGGAACAGTTTCAATTGATGCAACAATGTGTAACGGTTGTGGATTATGTATGCAGAATTGTAAATTTGATGCAATTGGATTAAAAGAGAGAGGTGACAAATAATGGCAGATACAAAGAATATTATGATTGTTGGTGTAGGCGGACAGGGTACACTTCTCACAAGTAGAGTTTTAGGTGGAATCACAATTGAAAGCGGATATGATGTAAAACTTTCAGAAGTTCATGGGATGGCACAGCGTGGAGGAAGCGTTGTTACATTTGTAAGATATGGAGAAAAGGTAGCTGAACCAATTGTTGAAGAAGGTCAGGCAGATGTATTAATCGCATTTGAACGTCTTGAAGCATTAAGATATGCACATTTTCTTAAAAAAGACGGTGTAATTATCGTAAATGACCAGAGAATTGACCCTATGACAGTAGTTACAGGATTAGCAGAATATCCTGAAAACATTATTGAAAATCTTAGCAAAAAACATAAAGTAATCGCAGTAAATGCAATGGATGAAGCATTAAAACTTGGAAATTCAAGAGTATTTAATGTAATTATTTTAGGCGTTGCTGCAAAACATATGGATTTTGAAAAAGATAAATGGATTGAAGTTATAAAAGCAACAGTTCCACCAAAGACAGTAGACATTAATATTGCTGCATTTGAAAAAGGATACGAATTAGCATAATAAAAATAAACAATAAAGAAGGTGCAGTTGTGATAATTGATACACATACACACACTTTTCCGGATAGAATTGCCGCCAGAGCATTAGCCGGAATGGAGAAGAGTATTGTTGATAAACATGATTGGAATGTGAAGATAAAGGTGGCAGGAACAAGAGATGCACTTAGTGAATCTACAAAGAAAAACGGTGTCGATATTTCTGTGGTTGTTCCTGTGGCAACAAAACCTGAACAGTCTGCAAGTATTAATGAATTTGCGGCACAAACTAATGAAAAAACAAAGGAAACAGGCGTATTTTCATTAGGCGCAATACATCCTGACAATGAAGATTATAAAGATATATTAGATGACATTAAGAAAAAAGGATTAAAAGGAATTAAGGTTCATCCTGACTATCAAAAGGTTGAATTTGATGACCCAAGATATCTTAGAATTTTTAAATATGCAGATGAACTTGGTCTTGTAATTGTAACACACGCGGGAGAAGATATAGGTCTTCCGGAAAAGATTCACTGTACACCTGATATGGTGCTTAATGTACTAAACAAAGTTAATCCTAAAAAATTAGTCCTTGCTCATATGGGTGGATGGAATTTATGGGATGAGGTAGAAGAAAAATTAGTGGGAAAAAATGTCTATTTTGACACGGCTTTTTCTTTTGAAAAAGGTATTCCCCACTTAGAAAAAGAACAATTTTTAAGAATTGTTGAAAAACATGGTGCAGATAAAATTTTATTTGCAACAGACAGTCCGTGGTCTGATCAGGGATATACACTTGAAAGATTAAAAGAATTTGGAATGCCTGAAAAAGCATTGAACCTTATATTAGGGGAAAATGCAAAAAAACTATTTGAATTTTAATGAGGTAGAGAAATGCCAATCACAGAGATTTTAGAGAAGAACGCAAAAGAATATGGAAAAGATGTCTGCTTAGTAGAAATTAATCCAGACTTGCAGGAAAAGAAAAGAGTAACATGGAGAGATTACGAATTAATCGAATCCAATCCAATGTGTCAGTATAGAAGAGAAATTACATGGCACGTATTTAACGAAAAAGCAAACCGTTTCGCAAATCTGCTTATTAGCAGAGGAATTAAGAAAGGCGACAAAGTAGCAATTCTTTTAATGAACTGCTTAGAATGGCTTCCAATTTATTTTGGAATTTTAAAGGCAGGAGCTTTGGCTGTCCCATTAAATTTCAGATACGCAGCAGACGAAATAAAATACTGTGTTGAACTTGCAGAAGTAGATGTATTAGTATTTGGACCTGAATTTACAGGCCGTGTAG
Source organism: Eubacteriaceae bacterium (assembly GCA_902363805.1). Lineage (GTDB taxonomy): Bacteria > Bacillota > Clostridia > Lachnospirales > Lachnospiraceae > Eubacterium_U > Eubacterium_U album. The sequence goes on from CABJBF010000001.1 coordinate 369,752, forward strand.
AAGAAATCGTTGATGAAATTGATGAAAAGAGAATTTTATTCTATGTAGGTGGTGACTGCCCAACATTTGCTGAAGATTATGATAAGTTAGCAGCAAATTGCCCAAGCTATTCACCTGACATTAAATTAACAGATGATGATTATGCGGCAATTTACTTTTCATCTGGAACAACAGGTTTCCCTAAAGCTATTTTACATAAACACAGAAGTTTAATGCATGCAGCAAAAGTTGAACAGAAACATCATGGACAGACTAAGGATGATGTATTTCTTTGCATTCCTCCACTTTACCATACAGGCGCAAAAATGCACTGGCTTGGAAGTTTTCTTGTGGGAGGCAAGGCAGTATTGCTTAAAGGTGTTACACCAAAGACTATTCTTGAAACAGTGTCAAATGAGCAGTGTACAATTGTATGGCTTTTGGTACCATGGGCTCAGGATATTTTGCTTGCAATAGAAAAAGGCGATGTTAAGCTTGAAGATTATAAATTAGACCAGTGGAGACTTATGCATATTGGTGCACAGCCGGTTCCACAGAGCTTAATTAAAAAATGGAAAACAATTTTCCCTCATCATCAGTATGACACTAACTACGGTCTTAGTGAATCAATTGGACCTGGTGCTGTACATTTAGGAGTCGAAAATATTGACCATGTTGGTGCAATCGGTGTTCCGGGATATGGATGGGAAGTTAAGATTGTGGATGAAAATGGTGTAGAAGTTAAGCAGGGAGATGTCGGTGAATTAATTCTTAAAGGACCCGGTGTAATGGAATGTTATTACAACGACCCTAAGGCAACAGCAGAAACACTTAAAGACGGCTGGTTATACACAGGAGATATGGCTGAGCAGGACAGTGAGGGATTTATATACCTTGTAGACAGAAAGAAAGATGTTATTATTTCCGGTGGTGAAAATATTTATCCGGTTCAGATAGAAAACTTCTTAAGCAAACATCCTGATATAAAAGATGTAGCTGTAATAGGTATTGCTGATACAAGATTAGGTGAAATATCAGCTGCAATTATTGAATTGAAACCAGGTGTAGCAACAACAGAAGAAGATATTAATAATTTCTGTAAGGAACTTCCACGTTACAAGAGACCTAGAAAAATTATTTTTGCGGATGTACCTAGAAATCCAACAGGTAAGATTGAAAAACCTAAGTTAAGACATATGTATAACAGCGAAAACTTAGTAGATGCCCAGAACAGAGCGTAAAAGGGTAAATAATTAAATAAATTAAGATAATGCGAAAAGGCATAGCCCATAGAATTAAATTCATGAGTTGTGTCTTTTTTTGGCTCTTAAAATTTATGAATAAACAGAACATATTATATCAAATTAAATATAACGGTAAACAATATATTGACACACAAAGTATTAGAGAATAATATATGTATATATCAAAGGGACAATACAATTTATAGGAGGAGCGATATGAAAAAGTATTTGGCGGGAATTACAAGTGCAATTGCAACACTAGCATGTATCTTGGCAAACTATCTGGTGAGACTTGTTAATAAGGAAGTTTCAATGTCTTATAAGGCATGGGAAGGAATAGGAAAAGAGATTATTATTTACATAGTCTTAGGATTGATTATTGGATATAATATTTATGTATTAAGCAAAAATATTAAGAATAATACAATCACAATAATAGTTGCCGTAATTGTTAACATAGTAATTGCAGCTATTATGTTTTATTGGTGGGATCAGGTATGGACAATAGTTTTATTAGTGGGAAGTTATTTAACACTATTATTAACAAAGATAATTGAAAAAGAAGCATAAATAATAAAAGCGATAGAGTTCTGATATGAATCCACAACACAAGTTGAGATAATATCATTAATTCTATCGCTTTTATATTTAAAGGAAAGAGGAGGACACAGAGATGAGAAAAAGAAGATGCAAATGGGGAATTTGTTTCACTGCTTTATTAGTATGTGTAATGAGTGCAAGTGTTTTTGCGGCAACAGCTAGTAGAACAACTGTATATGCAGATTCAGAAGATAAATCGATTCAACCGGAGTACAGATGCTATGATACAGAAAAAGATAGAGGAATAATTATAGATTAAATATAGAAGAGGCAGTTGCGTCTGTGATTAAATCACTAAAGCAACTGCCTCTTCTTAGATAAGTATATTACTGCCGGATTATTCCGGTAATATTATTCAATTTTATTTAAACTGGTGATTCTGTATCTGTAATCTGCATCCTGGTACATAACCACTGAAATATAAGTAACTGCTCATATCAATAGTTTTACTATTGTATGAAACTGTATTGTCTCCATTTAAAACATCTTTAGCAGCTTTAATACAGTCAGAATTTAAACTTCCACTGTCGTATAATGATAATGATCTGCTAAGAGAACCATTTCTTGCAGGAGTAAATTGACCACTCTGATAAACAACTCCGCTAACTGTGTTAGGGAAGAGTGAAGATTTTACTCTGTTCATAACTACAATTCCTACAGCTTTCTTACCGGCATAAACCTGATTGCCTGATTCACTGTAAATAATTGAAGAAAGCATTCTTAAATCACTGCTGTTGTAACGATTCTTAACTGTTATATTAACTGTTCCGTAAGTTGAACCATTAACTTTACTTGTTATTGTAATTGTTGCCTTGCCGGCCTTTAAACCGGTAACAGTACCTTTCTTTGAAACCTTGGCAACTTTCTTGTTGCTTGATTTAAAAGAATAGTAATCAACATTATTACCATTGCTTTTTAAAAGTTTCTTTATCTTGTATGTCTTATTTACCTTAACTGTCTTCGTAATACTTATCTGTGATTTGTTTGTTGAATTAATATCTGCGTTTACCATTGTAATGCTTGATGCAATAAGCATAAATGCTATCATTAGTAAACTATAAATCTTTAATTTCACAACGACCTCCAAATGTTACGCTTATATTTTACAAATGTTACAAATTTGTTACGTTTATTAATAATGCCTTAAAAAACAGTTTTTGTCAAGGGTTTTCTTAAAGGAATAATATGACAAACCGTAATAAATAATAAAAAATGAGAACAAAAACGAAAAAAATCGAATTAATTTGTTACGGTTTGTAACAATTGAAAATGGAATATATAGTGAATGAAAAGAGTGGTTCATACAAGTACTTGATGAAAATGCAATATATCATATTTTAAGTTGCAATGACTCATAAAATTTATTTATAATAAGAAAAATTTTTTGGATATTGTAACATTTATGCTAATTGACAAATATAAAATTATATGTTACTTTTTTCAGAAGAAAAGTATATAAATTAACTGCCACCGGGTAGTAGCGTATAACGCTGGAGTTCATATCGTTAGGTCTTTGAAGATATGAAGTTCCGGCGATTTTTTTGTAATAAATAACAGAAGAAAATAGTGGACGGCAGAATTTGTGTAATAAAAGAATAATGAAATGCTAAACAATATTTTTAAAATAGAAGGATGGAATAATGAACAGTAACTTAAAAGAGTTTATTAAATATACAGTTTTTAATGTTTTAGGAATGATAGGGTTGTCATGCTATATATTAGCAGATACTTTCTTTATATCATTTGGACTAGGTGCAAATGGACTTGCGGCTCTAAATTTGGCACTGCCGGTTTACAGCGTTATTAACGGAAGTGGGTTAATGCTTGGAATAGGTGGAGCTACTAAATATGCAATAATGAAAAATCAGGGAAATAAGAAGTATAATGAAAGTTTTATGAATACAGTGTTTATGGCAATCGTTATTGGAATAATATTTTTCTTAACAGGGATAATTTTTTCGGGAAATATAGCAACGCTGTTGGGGGCAAATAAACAGGTTTACCATATGACATCTATTTATTTAAAAGTTCTTCTCATGTTTGGTCCGGCATTTGTATTAAATAATGTAATGAATGCATTTGTTAGAAATGATGGAAATCCCAGACTTTCTATGATAGCAATGTTAGTAGGTAGTTTTGGCAATATTATTTTAGATTATTTATTGGTAATTAAATTTAGCATGGGAATGTTTGGAGCTGTCCTTGCAACCGGATTTTCGCCGATTATGGGACTTATGGTGTTATCGGGACATATTGTTTCAGAGAATAGCAACATTAAATTTAAAGTAGCAAAAATAAGAGCGTCATTTATTAAATCAATAATAATGCTTGGAATTCCTTCGTTTGTTGCAGAAATGTCATCAGGCATAGTGATTTTTGTGTTTAATATAATTATATTAGACTTACAGGGAAATGTAGGGGTGGCAGCATATGGTGTTATTGCAAATTTAGCCCTTGTAGTGATTTCAATTTACACAGGTGTAGCACAGGGAAGCCAACCTTTGTTTAGTGCGGCATATGGGAAAAATGACAAGAAGATGCAGAAACAGTTATTTAAATATGCAATTACTGCTGTAACTTTGATTTCTATAGTAATATATGCAGTTATTTTGTTATTTGCAAATCCAATTACTTCTGTATTTAATGGTGAAGGAAATATGCAGCTTCAGGCTATAGCAGTTAAAGGAATGTATTTATACTTTACTTCAATTTTATTTATTGGAATGAATATTGTGATGGCTACTTATTTTGCTGCAAGAGAAAAAGTAATTCCTTCATATATAATATCTTTTGGCAGAGGGTTTGTGGTTATAATTCCAATGGCGTTTATAATGAGTTTTCTATGGAAAATGACAGGTGTATGGCTGGCAATGACTGTAACTGAGGGAATAATTGCTGCTGTCGGAGTGGCACTAATAAAAAAAGCTTAGACCTTAAAGGCCTAAGCTTTTTTATATAAATTATTTAAACATATGATGTGCAATTCTAAATTTACTTCTGTAAATATATCTGCTAAAGAATAATGTCTTTGTCATGTTGATAGTTGAGTTCTTGTAAACAACTGTCTTATCACCATTTAATGCTTCCTTAGCTGCTGCAATACAGTCAGAATCCATTCTTCCGCTATCATATAATGCTAAAGATCTGTTAAGTGAACCGTTTCTTGCAGGAGTGAACTGTCGTCTCTGATAAAGAACACCTTTAATTGTGTTAGGGAAGAGACTTGATTTCATTCTGTTAGCAACTACAATACCAACGGCTTTCTTTCCGGCATATGGTTCTCCACATGCTTCGCTGTAAATGATAGATGACATATATCTTAACTGACTTGCTGTGTAACTGCTCTTAACATCAAGATTAACAGTGGCATATACTGAATCATCTGTGTCAGAAGTAACAGTAACAGTTGTTGAACCTGTCTTAAGACCGGTAACAGTACCTGCCTTTGAAACCTTAACTACAGTTGAGTCATCAGCTGTAAAAGTCATATCTTTTACTGATTCAGAATCAAGATTTAATGATTTCTGTAATTTGATTTTCTTGTTAACTTTAACTGATTTATTAATATCTAATGTATTGTCTGTGTTATCTGTACTAGTTATATTGTTGTATGAATTTTCTGTTGATGTTTCTACTTCTGAAGCTGTTGATGTTTCAATTGCTACTGTATTAGTATCAGGTATTGAAACTGAATCATCAGCGTGTACTGTTACAAGTCCTACTGCTGCAAACATAAAAGTAAAAACTAAAGAACTGTAAATTTTACGTTTCAAAACTAACCTCCAATTATTATATAATTAATTACGAATAATTATTACGAAAAGTCGTAAATTTATTACAAAAATATTACGCCTATTAATAATGCCTTAAAATTCAAAAAATGTCAAGAGTAGGACACAGTCTTTTAACATATTTAAGAATAGGATAAAGAAAGATAAATAAGTTGCAATGAATAGTTTGTTTTGTTAAAATTTAAAAAGGTTTTGCCGTATAAATGGGCATTCTGAGCAAAAATGGTTAAAAATTTTTTCTAACAAATATATAGAATAAATAAAAAGAAAGTAAAAAATAAAAAAATTTACTAAAATATATAAAAATTTCGTTTTTTTGTAAAAATTATTGAAATTTGAAATAATTAGAATAATGAAAAGAGGCATTAATTTGAATATATTATCAGTTGAAAATATAACACATTCTTTTACGGAAAGAAAATTATTTGACAAAGCAAGCTTTTATCTTCATGAAGGAGACAAAGTAGGTGTTATTGGCATAAATGGGACAGGAAAATCTACATTATTAAAAATAATGGCAGGAATAGAAGAGCCGGATGAAGGAAAAGTAATTAAGGCATCGAATTTAATGATTCACTATTTGCCACAGAATCCTAAGTTTAATGATGAGGATACGGTCATAGAAAGTGTACAGAATATGGTACATCATCATGCAAATGAAAATGAACTTATAGAAGCTAAAAGTATGATGACACGTTTAGGAATAACGGATTTTGAACAGAAAACAGGAGAATTGTCAGGAGGACAGAGAAAAAGACTGGCTTTGGTTTCGGTGTTGCTTACACCATGTGATATTTTAATTTTAGATGAACCTACAAACCATTTAGATAGCACAATGGCTGAGTGGCTTGAAAATCAGCTTAAGGTATTTAAAGGCGCTCTTGTAATGGTAACTCATGACAGATATTTTTTAGATAGTGTAACAAATAGAATAATCGAACTTGATAAAGGAAAGATTTACAGTTATCAGGAGAAATATTCAGGATATTTGCAACGTAAGGCAGAAAGAGAAGCGAGTGACAAAGCCAGCGAACGTAAACGCCAGAGTATTTTAAGAAAAGAAATTGAGTGGATGCAAAGAGGTGCAAGAGCAAGGTCTACGAAGCAGAAAGCTCATATTCAAAGATATGAAAATTTGAAAAATCAGCAGGGAATAGTAGAGGATGAAAAAATTGAACTTAGCAGTATAAAGTCCAGAATGGGAAGAACAACCATCGAAATTGAAAATATTTCTAAGGCTTACGGAGACAATGTGTTAATCAAAGATTTTACATACAATTTCCTGAAAGGTGACAGAGTCGGATTTGTAGGAAAGAATGGATGCGGAAAAACAACTTTGATGAAGATTATTGATGGCCGAATTAAGCCTGACAGTGGAAATATTAATATTGGACAGACAATTAAGATGGGTTATTATACTCAGGAAATTGAAAATGACAAAGATGCGGGAATTGCTTATATGGATTCTGAAGACAGAGTTATTGATTACATTAAAAATACTGCTGAATTTGTCAGAACTGAAGAAGGGCTTGTTTCGGCATCAGTTATGCTTGAAAGATTCTTGTTCCCATCATCACAACAGTACAGTAAGATTGGCAAATTATCGGGTGGTGAGAGAAGACGATTGAATCTTCTAAGGGTTCTAATGGAAGCACCAAATGTTCTTATTTTAGATGAACCTACAAATGATTTAGATATAGAGACGATGACAATATTGGAAGACTATTTAGATAGTTTTGATGGAATTGTAATTACTGTTTCTCATGACAGATATTTCCTCGACAGAGTTGTAAGAAGAATATTTTCTTTTGAAGGAAATGGTGTGATTCGTCAGTATGAAGGTGGTTACACAGATTACATTAATAAAAAGAAGGAAAATGAAACACCGGAAGAAAATATTTTTTCAAATTCAAAGTCAAAAAATTCTTCAGAAGATAAAAATGGTAAGTCAGACTATAAAAATAGAAATAAAAAATTGAAATTCTCTTACAATGAGCAGAGAGAATATGAAACCATAGAAGATGACATATCTAAATTAGAAGAAAAACTTGAAAAATTAGATGATGAAATGAACAAAAATGCAACTAATTCTGTAAAACTAAAAGAATTGATAGATTCTAAAGAAGAAACAGAAACTCTTTTAATGGAAAAGATGAACAGATGGGAATATTTAGAAGATTTGGCTAAAAAAATAGAAGAGCAGGGAAGGTAAATATTTTTATAGAAATGATAACCATAAAATAAAGGCAAGGGAAAATTTTTCCATTTGCCTTTTTTCTAATATAATAAAGTCTGTTAATGAACAGATTGTTCAGTTATTAAAAATGTCTGATAGAATATTTTCATAATATTCCTTGTTTACTGATTATCAGATACTTTATCTAAACACTCTAAGAATTTCTCATGGTATTCAGTCATGTTGTTTTTTAATGAAACAGGTCTTCCGTTTTTACTTAAAAAGCAATGGCTTGTAATGCCTCGAGTTGTTACTTTGCCGGATTTTTTATCAACTATTTCATAATTTAATTTCATACGAATGCCATTGTATTCGATAAGGCTAACCTTAATAAGCATTGTTTCGCCAAACTGAACCATACGCTTGTATTCACATTGAACACTAAGAACAGGTGACATAATACCATTCTCTTCTAATTCTTTATAAGGTATACCTAAGGAATCCATAAAAGCAATTCGGGCTTCTTCAAAATATCTTAAGTAATTTGAATGATGAACAACTCCCATCATATCAGTTTCATAGTAATTTGCTTTTCGCTCATATGTAAATGTCATATTAAAAATCCCTTCTATCTTAATTTAAATCATTGCATCTTTAATTTTTATCAACATTATTAGTATACATCATTTTACAAAAATGTGTTATCAAAAATATTGACAATAAAAATGCAATTTTGTATAGTGTATCTGGGTTTAGTTTTACTAAACATTAAGGTTAGTATTTGAAAATAAAGGAAAAAATAATGGATATAGGATTTAAGATAAAAGAATTGAGAATGGAGAGGGGATTAACGCAGGAAGAACTGGCTGACAGGGCAGAACTTTCTAAGGGGTTTATTTCTCAGGTTGAAAACAATCTTACATCTCCATCAATTGCAACATTGACAGATATTTTGCAGTGTCTGGGAACGGATTTAAAAGATTTTTTTAATGATATGAAGGATGAGCAGATAGTCTTTTCGAAAGAGGATTATTTTGAAAAAAATGATAGTGAATTAAAGAATTACTTACAGTGGATAATCCCTAACGCCCAAAAGAATACGATGGAACCGATTCTTCTTACATTAGAACAGGGAGGTTCGACGTATCCGGACAATCCTCATGAGGGAGAAGAATTTGGATACGTATTAAAGGGAAGCGTGGAAATCCATATAGGTGGAAAGATTTATAAGGCAAAAAAAGGCGAGTCATTTTATTATGAAGCAAAATACAACCATCATATAGAATCAAAAAAAGGTGCAACAATAATATGGGTAAGTTCACCACCGAGTTTCTAAAAATATCGAAACAATAATGGTAAGTTTATCACTTGATTTATAACGACGACTAAGAACTACCATAAATTTATAGGTGTGTTGATTAACGTATATAATTGTAAAAAATTGGAACTATTAAAAAGATTGGAGGATGTACAGTGAGTAATAAGATTATTGAATTAAAAGGAATAACAAAGACATTCGATGACCAGCAGGTTTTAAAAGGAATAGATTTAAATATATATGAAAATGAATTTTTGACATTGCTTGGACCTAGTGGATGCGGAAAGACAACACTTCTTAGAATTTTAGGCGGATTTGAATCTGCAGACAATGGAGAGGTATTGTTTAATGGCAAAGATATTGCAAAGGTTCCGCCATATAAAAGAGAAATAAATACGGTATTTCAGAAATATGCTCTTTTTCCATTTTTAAATGTATATGATAATGTGGCTTTTGGTCTTAATTTGAAAAAAATGGATAAGGACGTAATAGATAAAAAAGTTAAAAATATTTTAGCTTTAGTTGGACTTGAAGGATTTGAAAAGAGAGATGTTACAAGACTTTCAGGTGGACAGCAGCAAAGAGTTGCCATAGCAAGAGCTCTTGTAAATGAACCTAAAGTTTTGCTTCTTGATGAACCACTTGGAGCGCTTGATGCAAAATTAAGAAAGGACATGCAGATTGAACTAAAAAAGATTCAGAAAGAAGTAGGAATTACTTTCGTATTTGTAACTCATGACCAGGAAGAAGCGTTGTCAATGTCCGACACGATTGTTGTTTTAAATGATGGTGTTATCCAGCAGATTGGTACGCCTATGGACATTTACAACGAACCTGAAAACAGATTTGTTGCAAATTTTATTGGCGAGTCAAATATTATAGAAGGAAATATGCTTAAGGATTGTCTGGTAAAATTTGATGATATTGAATGGGAGTGCGTTGATAAAGGGTTTAAAGATAATGAAGAAATTGAAGTAGTTCTTCGTCCTGAAGATATGGATATTGTAAAACCCGAAGAGGCACAGCTTGTAGGCACAATTATTTCAAAGGTATTTATGGGAGTTCACTATGAGTATCTTGTTGAAACAAAATATAGAAATTATAAAGTTCATACAACAGATGATTATGAAGTGGGGCTTAAGGTTGGAATGACAATTGACCCATTTGACATTCAGGTTATGTATAAGATGGATTATTAATAGGAGGAAACAAAATGAACGAAGTTCATTTTCTATAAATGTTTCCGACGAATAGCCGCCGACCGAAGGGCGGGGGCATTACATGTTTTACAGGAGGAAGAAATGGGACATTATAAAAATTTAATAAAACCGTATGTGTTCTGGTCGTTTTTGCTTATTGTTGTGCCGCTGTTATTGATTGTGTTGTATTCAGTTACGGCAGGCGACAATTCCGTGTTGACCATACATTTTACATTAGACAATTTTAAGAAAATATCAGATCCTGTATATTTAAATGTATTTATAAAATCTCTTAAGATGGGATTGATTACTACAGGAATTTGTGTGGTGTTTGCATATCCGATGGCATATATTATTGCAAAATTTGACGAGAGTGTTCAGGATATTTTAATTTTGCTGGTTACAATTCCTATGTGGATTAATACTTTGCTTAGAACTTATGCATGGATTAGTTTGCTATCAGACAATGGAATTGTAAATTCGTTATTAAAGGTTTTAGGAATAAATCCTGTAACAATGATGTATACAGATTTTTCAGTTGTAATGGGATTAGTATGTGACTTGCTTCCGTTTATGGTAATTCCAATCCATACATCTCTTGCCAAAATGGATTATTCCTTAGTAGAGGCAGCAAATGATTTAGGAGCAAATAGATTTCAAACTTTTACAAAAGTTATTTTTAAACTTTCGATTCCGGGTGTTATAAGTGGTGTAACGATGGTGTTTTTACTTTCAATATCAAGTTTCGTAATTCCATCTTTACTAGGTGGACGTCAGTATGTACTTATTGGAAATTTAATTGAAAACCAGTTTATATCAGTTGGAGACTGGAATTTCGGAAGTGCGATTTCTATTATCCTTGCAATTATTATATTAGGATTAATCAGATTAATGAAAAAGATTGACTCTGAGGAAGCAGGAGGTGAATAGATGAATAAGAAAGTTTCAATAGGACCAAAGTTATATATTGCGTTGTGTTTTATATTTTTCTATTTGCCAATTGCAATTACAATGTTATTTTCATTTAACTCATCGAAGTCACTTACTCATTTTACAGGATTTTCATTTAGATGGTATGAAAAATTAATTACGGACAGAGATATTATTTCGGCTGTTTATGTTTCAATCAGTATTGCCATAATTTCAACATTGGTATCAACTGTTCTTGGGACAATTACTTCAATCGGACTTTCAAGAAGTAGAAAGGTTCTTAAAGAATGGGTTCTTAGCGTAAATGACCTTCCTATTATGAATCCTGATATTGTTACGGCTATAGGTCTGATGATTTTATTTTCTTCTATTAAATTAGGTAGAGGATATTTGACAATGTTGCTTGCACATATCGCATTTTGTACGCCATATGTAATAACAAGTGTTTATCCTAAGGTAAGACGAATGGATCACAACCTTGCAAATGCTGCAATGGATTTAGGAGCAACACCTTTTCAAGCACTTACAAAGGTTATAATTCCAATGTTAAAGCCTGGAATTTATGCTGGAATGCTACTTGCATTTACAATGTCACTTGATGACTTTGTAGTTTCATATTTTGTAACGGGAAATGGTGTCCAAAACATTTCAATAGTAGTTTATAACATGACAAAAAGAACAAATCCGACAATTAATGCACTGTCAACTCTTCTTATTTTGGCAGTTGTAATTATTTTGATTGTTGTAAATGTAATTCCTGCCATTGCAAAAAGACAGCACAGAGAGGCAAATGAAATTGCATCAAAGGGACATGGAGTGTGGAAGAAATTTGCTCCGGTGCTTTCAGTTATATTGGCAATTGCAATTGCGGGCGGATGTGTTTATGGATTTGTTAAAGAACAAAACCGTCAGGTACTTAGAGTGTTTAATTCAGGAGAATATATGGATACAAATCTTCTGACTAAATTTGAAAAAGAATATGACTGTGAAGTTGTTTACGAAACATATGATTCAAATGAGTCAATGTATACAAAACTGTTAAGTGGAGCTGAGTATGACATTTTAGTACCGTCTGACTATATGGTTGAAAGACTTATAAAAGAAGAAAGAATTCAGCCGGTTAATTGGGATTTAATAACAAATAAGGATAATGTTATCAGTAATCTGTTTGAGAATGAATATGATCCTGAAAACAAATATACAGTGCCTTACTATTGGGGAACTGTAGGAATTTTATATAACAAAAATATTGTAGATAAGGCAGATTTGGCACAAGGTTGGGAAATCTTAAAAAATAAAAAATATACAGGCAATATTTATATGTATGATTCAGAAAGAGATTCATTCATGGTTGCATTGAAAGCGTTAGGTTATTCAATGAATACTTCAAATCATGATGAACTAAAGAAGGCATATGACTGGCTTGTTGACCAGCGTGAAACTATGCATCCTGTTTATGCCGGAGATGATGTTATTGACAATATGATTTCAGGCAATAAAGCAATGGCAGTTGTATACTCAGGAGATGGAGCGTATATTATGTCAGAAAATGAAGATATGGATTTCTTTGTCCCTGGGCAAGGCTCAAATGTGTGGTATGACAGTATGGTTATTACTAAGCAGTGTAAAGATACAAAACTTGCTAATGAATTCATTAATTTTATGCTAAGGGAGGACGTGGCAAAGCAGAATACGGAATATGTAGGATATGATAGTGCAGTAAAATCGGTTTATGAATATTTTAGAGATGATGAATATGAAGGAATTTCAGCATGTGCGCCTGATATTTCAAATCCGTTAAATGAAACATTTAAATATCAGGATACTGAATTAAAAGAATTCTGTGCCGGTTTATGGACAAAGGTTAAGTCTTATTAGAAGTGACTATTGCTATTATGACTTATAAAAATAAGTATGAGTTGAAATCTATAGAATTGTAACCGATTACAAATGAAGAAAAAGTATTATTAGAAAAAGGAGCATTATGGCAAATATTATAGAGATAACTGATTTTAATTCTCCGCAGTTAGATATTTATGCAAGAATGTCGGAAGGGCAGCTTCTTAACAGGCATGAACCTGAAAAAGGGATATTCATAGCAGAAAGCCCAAAGGTAGTTGAAAGGGCGTTGGATGCGGGATGTGAGCCGATATCAATGCTTGTTGAACGCAAGCATATTGATGGAGAAGCAAAACCTGTTATAGACAGATGTAGAGAAGTTCCTGTGTATACGGCGCCATTTGAAGTGCTTACACAGTTGACAGGATTTAAATTAACAAGAGGAATGTTGTGTGCAATGCATCGCCCACAACTTCCTAATGTTTCGGAAGTTTGTAGCAAAGCAAGGCGTATAGCAGTTCTTGAAAATGTAATGAATCCAACAAATGTGGGAGCAATTTTCCGTTCGGCAGCAGCTTTAAACATGGATGCGGTTTTGCTCACTCATGGATGCAGTAATCCGTTGTATAGAAGAGCGATAAGAGTAAGTATGGGAACGGTATTTCAGATTCCTTGGACTTTTTTGGACAAAGAAAAAGGAGTAAGTGAACTTAAAGAATTAGGATTTAAGACAGCCGCTATGGCATTAACTGATGATTCGGTATCAATTGATAACGAGGAACTTTTGGCAGAAGAAAAACTTGCAATAGTTCTTGGAACAGAAGGGGACGGACTTGCTAAAGAAACAATTGCAGACTGTGATTATACTGTAAAAATTCCGATGTCTCATGGGGTAGATTCATTAAATGTAGCAGCAGCCAGTGCAGTTGCATTCTGGCAAATGGGAAAATAATGTGGGCTTAGACCTTTTACTTCAGGCATTTTAAAATTAAAAGTGTAAGACTAAAATCGACTTTGTCCACTTCAAAGTGGAAATAAACTTTTCGCTTCACGTTAAAATTAAATAAAAAAAATCGCTTGACAAAAGAGTGTGGTTATTGTACTATAAAACACGCGAGTGCGACTCAAAGCAAGCGCATCATGAATAAGTGATGTGCCCAGTTAGCTCAGTTGGTAGAGCAGAGGACTGAAAATCCTCGTGTCTCTGGTTCGATTCCGGAACTGGGCACTCCGCGGGTGTAGTTCAATGGTAGAACACTAGCCTTCCAAGCTAGATACGTGGGTTCGATTCCCATCACCCGCTTTTGTTATGCCTAAAAATGCTTGTAGAATTTCTTAAAAGAAATATATTAAATATACTTAATCAAAAGAACCCACATCATCGCTGATGTGGGCTCTTTTGATGTTGCTATATTATTTTTTCTGATAAACTCTTACATAATCAATAATAAATTCAAAAGGAATATTAGAATCATCTACAGGTCCGCCAAGCCCACCGCCGACAGCAGTATTTAATATGAGATAAAAAGGCTTGTCAAACGGCCATGAATCATGGCTTTGGTCTGTGTCATCAGCTTTGTTGTAACGACAGTAGCTTTTGCCATCAACGAAATATTCGATATAATCTTTAGTCCATTCCATTGCATAGACATGAAAATCATCTGAAAAATCAACGTCAAAAGTTACATTTGTTGTGTACTGAATGCCATCCTTACGTGTATGATTGTGATTTTTAGAATGAAGGCTGAACAATAAATGCTTTTTTAACCTTCCAATATGTTCTAAAATATCAATTTCGCCACAGTTTGGCCAATGATCATTTTCAGGAATAGGAGGCAAAATAGCTCGTTGCTCCTTGCTCATGTTAAAGAAATCTGGGCGGCCATCAGGTCTTGTAGGAATTCCGTCAGGTAATTTATGAGGCTTAATATATGGCATCATCCATATTGCAGGCCATGAGCCGACACCTCTTGGCACTTTGGCACGAAATTCAAAATAACCATATGTCCACATTCCTTTATTTAAAGTGTTGACTTTTCCTGATGTGTATTCACGGTCGCCATCCTTTTGCTTTAAAGAACGTATTGTTAAATGACCATCTTTCACAAAAACATTATCAAGTCTGTCAGTATAGGCCTGAAGCTCGCGATTTGGCCACTGAAAGTTTCCGGTTTCATAATTCCATTTTTTAGAATCTAATTTTCCTTCGTAATCAAATTCATCATTCCAAACTAAATTGTATTCATTAATATTCATAACTATCTCCAATAAAATTTAAAATTCTTTTTGAATTTAACAATGAAAATATTTTTATGCAATACCTTTTTAAAATAATTTATACATAATAAATTGTTTTGGTGTACAATCACTATTGAGAATAAAATAAAAATATGTAAATATTGGGAGAGATTGTGAATACATAACGTATAATATTAAATTTTACACAGTCAGAATAATGAGATTAAAAATTCTACAGTATTAAAAAAATAATAATCTAAAAGAGGAAATAAAATGAATATAGTTTTAGTAGCAATAAATGCAAAATATATACATTCAAATTTAGCAGTTTACAGCCTGAAAGCTTATGCAGAAAAATATGCAAAAAATGAAAATATAGAAATAGAAATTGCAGAATATACAATAAATCAGACAGAGGACGAAGTACTTAGAAATTTATATGAAAGAAAGGCTGATATTTTAGCATTTTCATGTTATATATGGAATTTGCAAATGACAAAGCATGTAATTGAAAATATGAAAAAGGTTGCGCCTAATGTACCGATTTATATGGGAGGTCCTGAGGTCTCGTATAATGCTAAAGAATTTCTTTTACAAAATAATGAAGTAGAAGGAATTATGCGCGGAGAGGGAGAAAAAATATTTGCAAATTTTGTTACGGCTGTGTCAGAGGAGAATAGACCGATACCAAATCTTTCCAATATAAAGGGAATGGTTTATAGAAGTGCGAGCGGTGAAATTATTGAAAATGAATTGGAAAGCCCGCTCGATATGTCGGATATTCCATTTGTGTACAAAGATTTAAAACAGTTTGAAAATAAAATAATGTATTATGAGACGAGCCGTGGATGCCCATTTTCCTGTAGTTATTGCCTCTCATCGATAGATAAAAAATTAAGATTTAGAAATTTATCTTTAGTAAAAGAAGAATTGAAGTTCTTTATAGATAATAAAGTCGCACAGGTAAAATTCGTAGACAGAACATTTAACTGCAAGAAAGACCATGCAATAGAGATATGGAAGTTTATAAAAGAACATGACAATGGAATAACGAATTTTCATTTCGAAGTTGCAGCAGATTTGATGACAGATGAGGAAATAGAAATTATTAAAGATATGCGTCCAGGACTAATCCAGTTAGAAATTGGAGTGCAGTCTGTAAATGAGATGACTATTTCAGCAATAAACAGAAAGACAAATTTAGACAAAATAAGAGAAAAAGTTGCTAAGATTAAATCATTTGGAAATGTACATCAACATCTTGATTTGATTGCGGGATTGCCTTATGAAGATTATGATTCATTTGCAAATTCCTTTAATCAGGTTTATGCGATGAAACCTGACCAGTTGCAGTTAGGATTTCTTAAAGTACTTTATGGTTCAAATATGAAACTTATGAGCGGGGAATATGGAATAAAGTACTTGTCATATCCACCGTATGAGGTTTTAGAGACAAAATGGATTTCATATGAGGATGTGCTTAAATTAAAGGAAGTGGAAGAAGTAGTTGAAATATACTATAATAGTTTTCAATTTTCTAATTCAGTTATGTATTTAGAAAAAATGTTTGAAACTCCATTTGAATTTTATGAAGAGCTAGGCACGTTTTATAAAGCAAACAGCATGAATGGTGAAAAACATTCGCGAATTGCAAGATATATATTGTTAAGAAAATTTGCAGAATTATTAATAAAAGAAGAAAATAGACCGATAGATATTAATAAGTTTGACGAATTATTAACATTAGATGTATATTTGCGTGAGAATATAAAAACAAGACCGTTATTTGCAAAAGATATTAATAACTTTAAGAAGGAAAAGCAAAGTATTTACAGAAATGAGAAAATATATGAAGTAATTCCTGCGTACAGGGATTATGATAGCAAGCAGATTGCAAAAATGACTCATATAGAAGTGTTTGAAAGAATTTATGAAGCACAGTCAAATCCGAAATATATTTTATTTGACTATAAAGACAGAAACGCGTTAAACAGCGAAGCAAACACAATTGATGTTACAAATTTAGTTGAAAGGTTTGGAGAGAATAATGACTAATGAATATGTCTGTGTGGATATTGAAACCACGGGATGTAAACCAATGGAAAATAAAATAATCGAAATAGGTGCTGTAAAGGTTAAAGATGGAAAGATAGTTGACACATTCTCACGTCTTATAGACCCTGAATGTAATATCCCTTATTACATAACTAATCTTACAGGAATAACAAATGATATGGTAAAGGGGCAGGATACGATAGCTATTGTGCTTAAGGACTTTATTGACTTTGCAGAGGGTGATGTGATAATGGGGCATAATATAATGTTTGATTATAGTTTCCTAAAATGCAATGCCATGGCGTACAATTATAAATTGGAAAAAAGGGGAATTGATACGTTAAAGATTGCAAGAAAAACTATGCCTGAATTAGAAAGTAAGGCGCTGGATTATTTGTGCAGATATTTTGGAATTCTTGACGAAAATCATCATCGTGCATTTAATGATGCTGCAGTTACGGTTGAATTATATAATATTTTGTGTGGCAAATTTGGTGCAGAGTACAAGGAAGTATTTGAACCACAGCCGCTTGTGTGTAAAATAAAAAAAATACAGCCTGCCACGGCAAAACAAATAAAATATTTAAAAGATTTAATGGCATATCATGGTATAGAAGAGCAAATTGAATACGACAAACTGAGCAAAAATGAAGCATCTAAAAAAATAGACAAAATTATAAGCAAAAAGGGAAGAATTTTTGGCTTTGAGAACAAATAGTGTTGTGTTATACTGTGATAATATAGGTTTATAAGCAAAACTATTATGGAATTTATAAGAATTTGCATTGCTAAAGTTAAGAAAATAGTGATAACATATGCAACCTGAGCAAATATGCAAATTAAAAATTTCTACAAATTATAAAAGTATATAAAGGAGAATTGACATGAATTTTTTTGATATGTTCAATAAGAAGAAAAACCAGAGAATCATTTCAGGTGTAATAATTGCAGTAGTTGTACTTGCAATGGTAGTGACAACAGTATTTTCTGTTATGCCGTAAATATAGAAGAGAAAACAAAATGAATGAATTTCATTTTTCTATAAATGTTTTCGACGAGTAGCCGCCGACCAAAGGGAGGGGCAATACAGATTAAGAGGAGGAAAACAAGTGAAAAGTATAAAGAAGAGCGTTGCTGTTATAACAGTAGTTGCAGCTGTACTTGGAATGTCAGTATTTGCATTTGGAGCTGCATCTTCTAAAAATTCAAAAGATAAAGATGTAATCAAAAGTGGAGTAAGAATTGAAAGTATAGACGTAAGCGATTTGACAGAAGAAGAAGCAAATACTAAGGTAAAAGCTTATGTAAAAGAAAAAACAAATGTGCCGGTTAAGATTGATGTAAATGGTACAGAGGTAAAAACTAATTTAAGTGACTTAGGATATAAATGGACAAACAAGTCAGTAATTGAAGAAGCAGTCGGAGTTGGAAAATCAGGAAATGTTATAAAGAGATATAAAGACGGACTTGATTTGAAAAATAAAGGAATTGAGCTCAAACTTGAATTTGGAATTGAAGAAAAAAATATGAAAGACAATTTAAAGAAAATTTGCGACAGCTATAATGTTGAAGCAAAGAATGCGTCTTTAAAACTTACTTCTTCAGGGTTTGAAGTTATACCTGAGCAGGATGGTGTCGTTATTGATTATGATGTAACAGTATCAGGTTTATATGATTACATAACAAAGGAATGGGATAACAAATCAGATATTTTATATACAGCAGAAACAAAGGTGTCTAAACCTAAATATACATCAGAAGATTTAAAGAAAGTTTCTTCTACACCTATGGGAAGTTACTATACTTCATTTTCTGTAGGAACTTCATATGATAATAGAAATAACAATATTAAACATGGAGCTGAAGTATTAGACGGAATTCTTTTATATCCGGGAGAGCAGTATTCATTAAATGAACATTTGGCACCATGGACAGCTGAAAATGGATGGTATCCTGCAGGAACATATGTTGATGGTGGTGTAGCAGACAGTTATGGCGGTGGTATTTGTCAGGTATCAAGTACACTATACAATGCATTGCTTGAAGCAGAAATTAAAGTTGTAGAAAGATATTCTCATTCAATGTCAGTAGCTTATGTGCCATTGGCAGCGGATGCAGCTTTAGCAGGAGATTATAAAGACTTAGTATTTGAAAATAATACGGATGCACCTATTTACATTCAGTCTGTATATAATGCAGGTGGAACATTGACTTTTAAAGTTTATGGCCATGATACAAGAGACAGTAGTCGCTCAGTAAAATATGTAAGTGAGACAGTTAAGGAAATACCAATCGGAACAAAGGTTACAAAGGATTCTTCAAAACCTACAAGTTATGAATCAGTAACTGAAAATGGTCATGTGGGATATGTTGCTAAGCTTTGGAAAGTTACATATGAGAATGGAGAAGAAGTTGATAAGGAATTGTTACACACAAGCACTTATGCAATGACTCCAAAGAAAGTTGTAAAAGGAACGAAGAAAGAAGACAAAAAGGGAGAAGAAACGACAGATAAAAAAGATGATTCTGACTCAGATTCAGATAACAAAGAAGAAACAACAAAGAAAAATGAAAAGGCTGAAAAGACAACGTCAGCTAAGGCTAAAGAAACAAAGAAGTCAGAAGAATAAAATAATATATATGATAGGCGGTGGCTTATGCGCAGAGGAAAGATTTCTGAAATCGCTTTAAAACGTTCTGTTTTAAAAAATATAAAAAACAGAAATGCTAAAGTGATTAGAGGAGCAGATTTAAGTAATGACGCCTGTGAAATACAATTAGAAGACGTTACGGTTGTAATGTCTTCTAATTGTATAGAAACATGGTTTGACGGATGCATAGAGTTTAATGTAGCAAAGGGAATGAATAATATATATGTGCAGGGTGGAATTCCACTTGCGGCAGAAGTTTCAATTGCATTACCATTAGAATATGAAGAAAAGCAGCTTGGCAAATTAATGAGAAAGCTTGATGAAGTATTTGGCAAATACAATGTGCAGATTTCAGGCGGTCATACTACTGTTTCTGCTAATGTAAATCAACCTATAATTATGTTTACTATAATGGGTAGTAAGTGCTACAATGTAAATTGTTTGAAGGATGTTAAGCCCGGACAACAGATTGTTATGACAAAATCCATAGCAGTTGGTGGAACGGGACTTATATCTAATGCTAAGACGGATATTTTAAAAGAAAAATTCATAAATACATATGTTGATAAATGTAAAGATATTATAAATTATATTTCAATTGAAGACGAATCACGTATAGCCTTGGAATGCGGAGAGGTTGCTTTACATGACATTTCTACAGGAGGAGTTTTTGCAGGAGTATGGGAACTTACATCTGCAAGTGGTCTTGGAGTGAAAATTGAATTACAAAAGATTCCGGTATGGCAGGAAACAATTGAAGTATCAGAAGTATTTGATATTAATCCTTATATGCTTGATGGTACAGGTTCTTTATTGATAGTAACAAATAATGGGGAAAGGCTTGTAGATGTTTTAGAAGAAAAAGGAATTAACGCAAGCGTTATAGGAATAATAACATCCGATAAAAACAGAGTATTGATAAATGGAGATGAAACAAGATTTCTGGAACCTCAAAGAGGCGATGAAATATATAAGTTATTCTAAAAGGAGAGGTAGAATATGAGAGAAGAAATTCTTCGGTTATTAGAAAAAAATAGCAGAATAGATATTAAAGAGATTGCTATTTTAGTTGGAAAGACAGAAACTGAAGTGGCAAATGAAATAGCACAGATGGAAAAAGAGGGGATTATAAGAGGTTACTATACTTTGATAAACTGGGATAATACAAATGATGAAAGAGTATCAGCGCTTATAGAAGTTAAGGTAACACCGCAAAGAGGAATTGGGTTTGATAAAATTGCTGAGAGAATCAGTAAATTTGATGAAGTAAAATCAGTATATCTTATGTCAGGTGGATTTGATTTTACAGTAATATTAGAAGAAAAGACAATGAAAGAAATTGCTCAGTTTGTTACAAGTAAATTATCTACTTTAGATGAAGTGTTAAATACAGCAACACATTTTGTATTGAAAAAATACAAAGATTACGGTGTGACAATGATGGAAGAACATAAAGATGAAAGGATGTTAGTGACGCCATAATGAAGAATCCAATATCAAATGTAGCAATGAATATGCAACCATCAGGAATAAGAAAGTTTTTTGATATCGTTAGTGAAATGAAGGATGCTATTTCACTTGGCGTTGGAGAACCGGATTTTGACACTCCATGGCATATTCGTGAAGAAGGAATTTATAGCTTAGAAAAAGGAAGAACATTTTACACATCTAATGCGGGACTCATGGATTTGAGGAATGAAATTTGCAATTATCTTGATAGAAAATTAGGATTACAATATGATCCTGCTAAAGAAGTGGTAGTTACAGTAGGTGGAAGTGAGGCTATAGACATAGCGATAAGAGCTATGATTAATCCGGGAGATGAGGTGTTAGTTCCACAACCGTGCTTTGTATCATATGTCCCTTGCGTTCAGTTAGCGTATGGCGTGCCTGTAACAATTGATTTAAAAGAAGAGGACGAATTTAAATTAACAAAAGAATTGTTGCTAGAACATATAACAGACAAAACAAAATTGCTTGTATTACCATTTCCAAATAATCCAACAGGAGCAACTCTTGATAAGCATGAATTAGAAGAGATTGCTCAGGTTTGCATTGAAAAAGATATATATGTATTATCAGATGAAATTTATTCAGAACTTTCATATAAAGAAAAGCATATTTCAATCGCATGTATACCAGGGATGAAAGAAAGAACAGTTCTCATAAACGGATTTTCAAAGGCTTATGCTATGACAGGATGGAGATTAGGCTATGCGTGTGCACCGCACGTTATTATGGAGCAGATGATTAAACTACATCAATTTGCAATTATGTGTGCACCGACAGTAAGTCAGTATGCAGCAGTTGAAGCTTTGAAAAATGGTGACAGAGATGTCGAAAGAATGTGTGAGTCATATAATGAAAGAAGAAGATTTGTTGTTTACAGACTTAGAGAAATGGGCCTTGAATGTTTTGAACCTTATGGAGCATTTTATGTATTCCCGAGCATTAAGAAATTTGGAATGACATCAGAAGAATTCGCAACCAGATTATTACAGGAAGAAAAGGTTGCTGTAGTTCCAGGCGATGCATTTGGAAAATGTGGGGAAGGATATTTAAGAATATCTTATGCATATTCTATTGATAACCTAAAAACTGCATTAGACAGAGTTGAAAAATTTGTCAAAAAACTGGAACAAAAATAAGTGATAATTATTTAGAAAAAGTTGTGATATAAGTAATTGTTGAAAAACTCCAATATAAAAATTAAAATTATAATGCCAGTAATTATAAAAATTCAATGCAAATAATTTATTGGAAGTAACGTTATAAGTAATTATCAAATTCATATTTTTATAAATAAAAAATAGCAAATCATAATTTGAAGAATTTGCATTGAAAGAGGGAAAAGATGAATATCGTTTTATTAGAACCTGAAATACCACAGAATACAGGAAACATAGGAAGAACATGTTGCGCCACAGGGACAAAACTACATTTAATAGAGCCTATGGGATTTAAAATCAATGAAAAATCAGTTAAAAGAGCCGGAATGGATTATTGGGAACATTTAGATGTTACAATCTATGAAAGCTATGAAGACTTTTTGGAAAAAAATCCAAATGCGAAAATATGGATGGCAACAACTAAGGGACCAAACAGATATAGTGATGTTAAATTTGAAGAAAATGATTACATCATGTTTGGAAAAGAAAGTGCAGGGATACCTGAGGAAATATTAGTTGAAAATCAGGAACATGCAATACGAATCCCAATGAATCCACAGATTCGTTCATTGAATCTTGCAAATTCAGTAGCAATCGTATTATATGAAGCTTTACGTCAGAATGATTTTGCAGGAATGCAAATGGAAGGACATTTGAGAAAATACGATTGGAAATAATAAAAATTGACATATTTTAATGCCGAAAGTTAAAAAAATCTACAATAATAGCAGGAAAACTGTTGTTTTGTAGGTTTTTTTTGGTTAAAAACGATTTTAATAAAGTTACCGTATTTTAGGACTAAAATTCGTATTAAAATATATCAAATTCCACATTAAAATTAGTCGAATATTTTTGAATCAAACCATTGCAAAACAAATAATTAAGTGATATATTAGTCTCGATTAGTGGAGACATTATGTGTTTTTGTTGTACTTTTTATAGAAGAAACAAGTAAAAAAAACGCATTTTGCCATAAAAATAACATACATGGAGGTTTATAGATGGAAACTTTAGAATGTATTAAAACAAGAAGAAGTGTCAGAAAGTTTAAGACAGATTCAGTAAGTAAAGAAACAATTGAGAAACTTGTATTGGCAGCATCATATGCACCTTCATGGAAAAATACTCAGACAACAAGGTACATTGCTATAACTAATGAAGAAGTTAAGGCAAGATTAGCAACAGAATGTTGTGCAGAACACAACGCTCAGATAATCAATGGAGCCCCTTTACTTATAGCAACTTTAATTGTGGACAAGCGTTCAGGATTTGAAAGAGATGGAAGCTTTTCTACATCTAGAAAGGATGCATGGCAGGCATTTGACAATGGTATTGCAACACAGACTCTTTGCCTTGCGGCAAATGACCTTGGATTAGGAACGGTTGTTATGGGACTTTATGATATAGATAAGGCCAGTGATATAATTGGAGTTCCTGAAGGTCAGCTTTTAATGGCTTTAGTTGCTGTAGGATATCCGGATGAGAAACCGTCTGTACCGAAGAAGAAGACAGTAGAAGATTTATTGAGTTACTGTTAATAAAAGCACTAATATGTTAGAAAAGCGCAAGCTTTTATATATTTATTTTTAGGAGGAAGAACAAAAATGAGAGAAGAATGGACAGGATTTAGCAATGGCGCATGGACATCAGAAGTCAACGTTAGAGATTTTATCCAGAAAAACTACACACCATATGATGGTGATGCTAGTTTCTTAGCAGGACCAACACAGAACACAACAGATTTATGGAATCAGGTACTTGATCTTCAGAAGAAGGAAAGAGAAGCTGGTGGTGTTCTTGATATGGATACAAAAGTTGTACAGACAATCACATCACACGGTGCAGGTTACTTAGACAAAGATAAAGAAACAATCGTAGGTTTCCAGACAGATAAGCCTTTCAAGAGAGGTCTTCAGGTTAACGGTGGTATCCGTATGGCTATGAAAGCTTGCTCAGATAACGGCTATGAAGTAGATCCGGAAGTTGTAGATTTCTACACAAACTATAGAAAGACACATAACGCAGGTGTATTTGATGCTTACACACCTGAAATCAGAACATGTAGAACAAACCACATCGTAACAGGTCTTCCTGATGCTTACGGACGTGGACGTATCATTGGTGACTACAGAAGAGTTGCATTATACGGTGTTGATACACTTATCGTAGATAAGGAAGCTCAGAAGGCTGCTACACCTACAGAAATGAGACCGGAAGTTATCCGTGATAGAGAAGAATATTCAGAACAGATCAGAGCTCTTAAGGAATTAAAAGAATTAGGTAAGATTTACGGATTTGATATTTCTAGACCAGCTCAGAACGTACAGGAAGCTATTCAGTGGATGTACTTAGCATACTTAGCAGCAGTTAAGGAACAGAATGGTGCAGCTATGTCACTTGGACGTACTTCAACATTCATCGATATCTATGCTCAGAGAGACTTAGAAAACGGTACATTTACAGAAGAACAGATTCAGGAATTCGTTGACCACTTCATCATGAAGTTAAGATGCGTTAAGTTCGCAAGAACACCTGAATACAACCAGATTTTCGCTGGTGATCCAGTTTGGGTTACAGAATCAATCGGTGGTGTAGGTATTGACGGACGTCATATGGTAACAAAGACATCATTCAGATACCTTCATACATTAGAAAACTTAGGTGCAGCTCCAGAACCAAACCTTACAGTACTTTGGTCAACAAGACTTCCACAGGAATTCAAGAAATACTGTGCTAAGCTTTCAATTGAATACTCATCAATGCAGTACGAAAACGATGACTTAATGAGAGTATACAATGGTGATGACTACGGAATCGCTTGTTGTGTATCTTCAATGAGAATTGGTAAAGAAATGCAGTTCTTCGGAGCTAGAGCAAACCTTGCTAAATGTCTTCTTTACGCTATCAATGGTGGTGTTGATGAAAAGACTAAGGTTCAGGTAGGACCTAAGTACAGACCAATTACATCAGAATACCTTGATTATGATGAAGTAATGGAAAGATACGAAGATATGATGAAATGGTTATCAGGAGTATATGTAAATGCTCTTAATATCATTCATTATATGCATGATAAATACTCATATGAAAGAATCCAGATGGCATTACATGATGCTCACGTTAAGAGATGGTTTGCAACAGGTGTTGCCGGACTTTCAGTAGTAGCAGATTCACTTTCAGCTATGAAATATGCTAAGGTTAAAGTAATCAGAGATGAAGACGGATTAGCAGTAGATTATGAAGTAGAAGGTGACTTCCCTAAATATGGTAACGATGATGACAGAGTAGATAGCCTTGCAGTTATGATTGTTGACAAATTCATGGGCTACTTAAGACAGCACTACACATACAGAGATAGTATCCCAACACAGTCAATTCTTACAATTACATCAAACGTAACATATGGTAAGAATACAGGTAACACACCTGACGGAAGAAAAGCTGGACAGCCATTCGCTCCAGGTGCTAACCCACTTCACGGAAGAGATACTCATGGTGCAGTTTCATCACTTGCATCTGTAGCTAAGATTCCATTTGAAAACGCTAGAGATGGTATCTCAGATACATTCACAATCATCCCAGATGCTCTTGGAAAAGATTGTGACGTATTCACAGGTGATCTTGACGCTGACGAACTTGGTCTTGATATCGACGATCTTATCAAGTTACAGCAGTAATAAAAAATAAAAGGAAATGATTCAGAATGACAACAGGAATAATTCATTCAACTGAAAGCTGTGGGACAGTAGATGGACCTGGCGTAAGATTTGTAGTGTTCTTCAAAGGGTGCCCAATGAGATGTGCATATTGCCATAATCCGGACACATGGACTATGGAGGGCGGTACAGAAATGACTGTTCAGGAGCTTCTTGACGAATACCAAAAGAAAGCACCATTTTATAAAACCGGAGGTATCACCGCTACAGGCGGT
This sequence comes from Eubacteriaceae bacterium, assembly GCA_902363805.1. Taxonomy (GTDB): domain Bacteria; phylum Bacillota; class Clostridia; order Lachnospirales; family Lachnospiraceae; genus Eubacterium_U; species Eubacterium_U album. The sequence goes on from CABJBF010000001.1 coordinate 396,372, forward strand.
GAGCCAATGGTACAAATAGATTTTCTTACGGAACTGTTTGCCGCAGCGCATAAAAAAGGAATTCATACCTGTCTGGATACATCAGGTGTAACATTTAGACCTGATAATCCGGAAAATCTGAAAAAAGTAGATAAATTACTTGAAGTAACCGATTTGGTTATGCTGGATATAAAACACATTGATCCGGAAGAACACAAAAAGTTGTGCAAACAGCCAAATGATAATATTTTGGCATTTGCAAAATATCTTAATGATAAAAAGATTCCAATATGGATAAGACATGTTGTGGTTCCGCATATTACAATGAACAAAGAATATCTTTATAAGTTAGGTCTATTTATAGGAAAACTTGAGATGGTTAAGGCATTAGATATTTTACCATATCATGATATGGCTAAACCAAAGTATGCAGAACTTGGGATTGATTATCCATTAAAGGATATAGAGCCAGCTACTAAAGAAATGGCTGTAGCGGCTAGAAAAATAGTGTTACAGGGATTTAGAGAATCCAGGATAAAATTATTAGAAGAGAAAAACAAATAGGAGGTAGAGAAAATGGCAGCAAGTGCAAAACAGATTGATAATTTAGTTTCATTAATAGATGGATATGCAGAGGAAGGCGGATATCATCTTAACGTTAACGTATTAGTTAGAGATACATTACTTGATGCTCAGCAGCATCCAGAAAAGTATCCACAGCTTACAATCCGTGTATCAGGATACGCTGTAAACTTCATCAAGTTAACAAAAGAACAGCAGGATGATGTTATTAGCAGAACATTCCACGGAAATCTCTAAGATTAAGTTGGATAGTTTACTAAATAACTATTAAATAAGAGACTGATTGTATTTAATGGTAATGAATTACCGTTATAAAACAATTGGTCTCTTTTAAATTATTAGATGCAGTGCATATAAAATTGTGCTATAGTGATATAAAGCGTCCAAAAGACGATAAAATTCGTGATATGATATCATGGAAATTTAATATAATCATAAGGATGAATGATATGAAGTTATTAGAGGAAAGAATCAGAAAAGATGGAATACTTAAAGAAGGCAATGTATTAAAAGTTGATAATTTTTTAAACCATCAGATGGACATTGAATTATTTAATGAAATGGGAAAAGAATGGAAGAAATTATTTGCAGATAAGAATATTAATAAGGTGTTAACAATTGAAGCTTCAGGAATAGGAATTGCTTGTATTGTAGCACAGTATTTTAATGTACCGGTCGTATTTGCTAAAAAAGCACAAAGTATTAATATTGATGGTGAAGTATATTCAACTAAAATAGAATCATTTACTCATAAGAAAGTTTACGATGTAATCGTTTCAAAGAAATATATAGGACCTGAGGATCATGTATTAATTATTGATGATTTCCTTGCTAATGGATGTGCACTTCAGGGATTAATTCAGCTTGTCGAAGACGCGGGTGCTACAGTTGAAGGAATTGGTATTGCTATTGAAAAAGGATTCCAGCAAGGTGGAGAAATAATAAGAAATAAAGGAATTAAATTAGAATCATTAGCTATTGTAGATGGAATGAATCCTGAAACTGGAGAAATAATATTCAGAGAACAATAGAATGAGACTTTAATAAAATAGGAATATATGATATTTAGAGAAATGAAAAATATATTTTTTATAGAATAGAAATATATAATATTCAGAAAACAGAAACAAAGTTATTAGCCGGAAGTAAAGACATTCTGGAAAACCAAAATAAGTGTGTTTCAGACTTTTGGTTCCGACGTTACTAAAAATATAATAAAAAGAGGCGATAGATATGCACAACATAGTTTCAAAATTATTAATTTACGGAAATATGCCGGAAGATTCAATATTAATGGAATTGAGTAATATAATAAGAGAATATAAGGGTGAGAATTACAAGAAGGATGAGATTATTACAAGAATATATCATCAGATAAAGAGAATTCTCGAAATTTCAACAGATTATGCGTTTGATAAGAATTTATGGCATAATTATCTTACATATTTACTTATTACAAATGAAAATCCATTTAGTTTGACTTGTGAAAAGGTAGGAGCAAGTGATGGAAGTGTAAATTATTTCGCAAAAAATGATTTTAAGCAGTTCAAAAAATTGTTTGATTATGATTTTGGACCTATGGAAGAAGAACTTGGAATTGATTGTTTTTCAAGAATTGAAAATTATAAGGCTATAGGTAAACCTGAATTAATGTACAATAAAAATGTAAGCGAAAAGGTTAGAGCGTTAAGTGAAAAATTGGAAAATACAAAAAATGAAGATGAATTTTTTACATGTGTTACTGATTTCTACAAAGATTATGGTGTAGGAATGTTTGGACTTAATAAGGCATTTAGAATTAGTGACAATGACGGCAAATTACAATTTCATGCTATTAATAATATGGAGCAGGTTGCATTGGATGACCTTGTAGGATATGAAATTCAGAAAAAGAAACTTGTGGATAATACAGAAGCATTTGTACAAGGAAGAAAGGCAAACAACTGTCTTTTATTTGGCGATAGTGGAACAGGAAAGTCAACAAGTATAAAGGCTATTGTTAATGAGTATTATGACAAGGGTCTTAGAATGATTGAAATTTATAAACATCAGTTTAAAGACCTTTCAAATGTAATAGCAAGTATTAAGAATAGAAATTATAAATTTATTATTTATATGGATGATTTGTCATTTGAAGAATTTGAAATTGAATATAAATTCCTTAAAGCTGTAATAGAAGGTGGCGTTGAAACAAAACCGGAAAATGTATTAATATATGCAACATCTAACAGACGTCATTTGATTAAGGAAACATGGAATGACAGAAGCGATGTCCAGGTGGATAACGGAATGCATAAATCAGATACAATGGAAGAAAAACTTTCTCTTGTAAACAGATTTGGTGTGACAATTAATTATTCTAAACCAAGTCAGAAGGAATTCTTTAACATTGCAGTAGAATTATGCAGGAGAGCAGGAGTTACAATGAGCGACGAAGAGATAAAGGCTGAAGCAAATAAGTGGGAATTAAGCCATGGTGGTATCTCAGGAAGAACAGCGCAACAGTTTGCAAACTATCTTGCAGGACAGCAGAAATAATAAGCAATAGTAGTAGGTAGTTTGGGAAAGTATGGTGATTTGATGAAAGTATATAAATTCGGAGATATTCCTGTCGGAGTAGAAACAAGAGGTGTTTATTTTAATGATAATTGTATTAATTATTTAGCTGAAAAAGCAAAACCGGAGTTTGTAATAAAGGCTACAGACAAGGATTTGGAATTCGAACAGATGCAGTCAGAAAGTGATCAGACTTATCCTAAATCCTATTTGGAATTTATAGCTTTATATAGAAAGTTTTGTGAAAAAGCGATTGATTATGGGGTTATTCTAGTTCATGGAAGTGTGCTTGAAATTGATGGAAAGGCATATATGTTTTCGGCTCCAAGTGGAACAGGAAAATCAACTCATGCTAAATTATGGAGAGATTGCTTTGGAGACAGAGTGACTATGATAAATGATGACAAGCCGCTAATTAAATTTAGGGAAGATGGCATATATGCGTATGGTACGCCTTGGGATGGAAAGCATCATTTATCAACTAATATGAAAGCAAAACTTGCCGGGATTTGTTTCTTGCATCAGGCTAAGGAAAATCATATAGAAAAAGCAACAAAGGAGAATGCAGTTAAGCATCTTATGAACCAGGTGTATAGACCAAGAGATATTATGGCAATGAGCAAGACATTAGAATATGTTGATAAAATTGTTAAAGAGATTCCGATATACGAAATGGGATGTAATATTTCAAAGGAGGCAGCTGCTGTTGCATATGATGCAATGAAGGATGGAACACTGTAGTATGGAAGATAAGAAAATAGAAGATATTATTAAAGAAAAAGGTTTCTATGTCGCGACAGTAGTTGGAGACAGTATGATGCCAATGTTACATAATAAAAAAGATTTGGTGAAAATTGTTCCGACTGATTCTATTTTAAAAGAGAATGATATTCCGTTATATAAACGACCTACAGGAGAGTATGTTCTACATAGAATAATAGCTGTGAAAAGGCAATATTACATTATTTGTGGCGATAATAGAACCCATAAGGAAAAAGTTCCTTTTGATTGGATTGTGGGCGTTTTGGAAGAATTTGAAAGAAATGGCGCAACATACAAAACAGATAATGCAGAATATTTAAATTATGTGGATAAAATGCGGAAAACTTTTTGGAAGAGAAAGTTAAAAAACATTGTAATAAAAATTAAGAGAAAAATAGGAGGAAAATAATGAAAAAGAAAACTTTATTGATAGCAATGGTTTTGACAATGGTAATGTCTACATCAGTATTTGCAGCAGGAGGAGACAATTATGGAGAAGATATTTTTGGAACAACATCTTCCCAAGTAACGACAACTAAAGCGAGTGCGACAGAAAAGGCAACTGATAAAGAAAATATAAAAAATAATGTTGAAACATGTGCTGCACAAAATAGCACAGAAAATAAAAATATATTAAAAAAGGCTAAGATTGTAAGTATTAAGAGAGTTAATAGAAATAAAGCCAAAATAAAATTAAAGAAAATTGATAGCGCATCAGGTTACCAGCTATGTTATTCTACAAATAAAAAGTTTAAAAATAACAAAAAGGTGTCCGGCTCTAAATTGTCATACAAGTTAAAGTTAATGAAAAAGGGAAAAAAATACTATGTAAAAGCAAGGGCATTTTCCTTAAGCAATAATAAAAAGGTGTATGGAAAATGGAGCAAAGTTAAAAAAATATAAAAAAAGTAAAAAAGTGCTTGCAAAGGTTACTGCTTTATGATAAAATTATTTCCGTTGCAAGAGCAATGGCCCATCGCCAAATGGTAAGGCACTGGACTCTGACTCCAGCATTTTCAAGGTTCGAATCCTTGTGGGCCAGTTAAAAACCACTTCATTATGAAGTGGTTTTTTTAGCTTTATGATTATGATGCATGTTTATTATTTGCAACCAGCCGGATTGTATAAATAGAAGTTCTTTTTATTATTTAAATCATCTAAAACCATTCTGAGAGCTTCACCAAAACGTTGGAAATGAACAATTTCCCTAGCTCTTAAAAATTTTATTGGGTCAGCAACCTCATTATCCTTAACTAATGTCAAAATATTGTCATAAGTAGTTCTCGCTTTTTGTTCAGCAGCCATATCTTCAAATAAATCAGTAATTGGGTCGCCTTTTGATTGAAATTCACATGCATTAAATGGGATGCCTCCAGCAGCTTGTGGCCATACGCCTAAAGTGTGGTCAACGTAGTACTTTTCGAACCCTGCAGTGTCTACCTCGTTGCAAGGAAGATCCTTGGTAAGTTGATGAACAATGGTTCCAACTATTTCTAAATGTCCAAGTTCTTCAGTTGCGATATCGTTTAAAAGTCCTGCAACTTTAGGATTAGACATAGCATATTTTTGTGACATATAACGCATTGCAGCGCCTGCTTCGCCGTCAGGACCACTATACTGCTATAACGTATAACGATGCCCTGGAACACCGATAAATAAAGGAATTGCGGGCAATTTGGTGTTAGTCGTTAATATAAAAATACATCAACAATGCCCCACCTTTTTTATCATATACAATTTTATCAACAACACTTGTCAAAGCGTCATGCTTTTGTCTGTCAGTTGAATTGTCTGATTTAATAATATCGTATGCGGAGCGTATTTTGTTCAAAAGAATGCTTTCATTTTCATCTTCAGGCTTCTTTGAGTACTGCTCCAGCATGGCGGTTAATTGTTCACGTTCCCTTTGTAATATTTCTTTGTTGGCCTTATATTCTTCAAGTGTATCAATTCCATCTCTATATGCTTCTTTAATACGTTCTTCCTTCATGCCTATTCTGTTTAATTTATTTTCAATTAATTCACTTTCTGATTTTTCTTCCTGATTTGTAGAATGTACAACATATTCTACAGTGCCACTATCAAGAACCTTCTGCAAGGCTTCCAAAATGGCAGGTTTAAGAGCATTTTCATTTGTAAGGTGCGATTCGTTGCAGGAAGCGTGATTGTATGCTGTACATTGAAAATATGTATTGCCTGATTTGCTTTTACCGGCTCTGACAATTCGACCACCGCAAGCAGAACACACAAGAAGTCCTGATAACCAATGTTTGTAGGTTGATGCCGGTCTTACTTTTTTACCGGGTATTTTTGTTGCTTTATATCTATCCTGTGCTGCAGTAAACAATTCATTAGATATAAATGTATCATGTCCACCATCAGTAACAATCCATTCAGATTTATCTTTGACGTTTCGTGTAGCGTGTTCTAATCTGTTCCATATTATTTTACCATTGTAAAATTCATTTCTAATAATGTAAGCTACTGTTCTGTTCTGGAACTTTCCGTTTCTTTTAGTTCTATATCCAAGAGTATTTAATTTGACGGCAATATCAAAAAATGACATCTTATCATCTACATACCATGTAAATATCTTTTTTACTATCTCTGCCTGCTCAGGTACAATTACAGGTATTCCATCCTGCATTTTATATCCGAGTGGTGGAGCAGCGTTATAACCACCTCTGGATGCTCTTTCAGTCATTCCACGCATTACCTCACCTGAAAGGTTGATAGAATAGTATTCGTCCATCCATTCAAATATACGCTGTACTAATTCACCGATAAATCCATCAGGGATAGGTTCTGATACCGAAACAACGTCAACGTCAGCTTTTTTGAGTAGATTCTTATAAACTATAGCTTCTTCCTGATTACGCGCAAAACGGCTGAATTTCCACACAAGAATTACATCTATTGGATGTTCATCGCTTTTTGCCATTGCTATGAGTTCCTGAAAAGCAGGTCTGTTAGTTGCTTTTCTGCCTGAAATGCCATCATCCTGAAAAATAAACTGTTTTGGAATTATTATGTTATTCTTTTTAGCGTATTCAAGTCCGAGACGTATTTGTGCATCAGGAGAATACTCTACCTGATCATCTGTTGATACTCTGACGTATAATGCTCCTGTCTTCATATCTCATCACTCCTTTGTTTATTTTATGAAAAATGAGTATAAAAATAACACCCAACCAAAGAACAACAGTTCTGATTGACCGGGTGCTCCAAAAAATGATAAAATACAACTTGTCTAGGGTGGTATTTAATATCACAGTTTGGAGCTGGTCCTTTGTGGCTGGCTCTTTTTTTATATATTGACTAAAGACTTCGATTTGATATAATATACTTAACAAGAGAACCGAAAGCTAGACGAAACCTAGCCGCCGGCAAATAAGTGTTAAAAAATAGTGCCTTACTTTACCAGAGCAGGGGCACTATTTTTTGTGTGAGAAATAAGTAATAACAAGAGCTATCACACTGCACAACATTGTCACGAAAGCAAATAAGTCGCTATATGTAACCATTGGCACCAACCCCTTTCTTTTGTAAAGTCCGGCAGTTGGAATGTCACCCCTTCAGTTCTCCGGGTAAGTATATTATATTTTCAAAGTGTAGATTAAGGTAAAACTTAAATCATAAAACTTATTTGCTTAATTCTAAAATGTAATCATTTCTTTTACTCCATAAAACAGGAACAATTGAATATTCCTTTAATGCACTTAGAGCTTCTTTGGAAATTGGTTTTTCGAAATCCTGAATAAATGTGTATAATTGCGATTTGTTTTTTCTTTCTTCGACAGTATCAGTCCAAGAGAAAATTATATTTTTAGCCTGCGTTGTATCAAAATTATTAATAACTTTAATAATGCGTTCAGGAGCAACATTTGATTTACCAATACCAAAATCATAATTACTCATTAGTTTGCTTTTTCCACTAAAAGAAACATTTTCAATATAACGAATATTATTAATGTCAAGAAAATTTTGCACATCCTCAATAAAAATAGATTTAACATTTTTACGTGATAAGTAAAACATATCGCTAACTTTTATAATACATTGAGATAACATATGTTTTGATTGAGCTAGAGAATCACGGGAACATGTTATATATAATTCGTCATTTTTAGAAAAAGAAACTCCATGAGCTGCCAAGATAGAATCAAAAATTTCTCTTCTTCTGGTACCAGTAAAAATGTCAAATTGTGATAACTTTAACTCATTTATTGTTTCAGAATCATCTGTAATATAATAGCGTTCATCATCTAACAGTTTTATAAAAAGTTCTATACAATCATTATTTCTATCTAGAAATGGTAAAGTTAATCGATACACAGTATCTGAAATTTTGTATTGCTCAATATTTTCATTTAACCAATTAATATATATTTTTTTAAAATCTTTTTCCATATTAAATCACACCTTGTATATTCGAATCATTAATTGATATGTTACAATATTTACAAAAATCAAAAAAGATTGTAGTAAAATCATTTGAATTCTTAAACAGTATAGCATCTATTTCATTTAATTCATATGCCCAAGACATTCCGTAACCTTCTTTGAAAATATGCATATGATTTCTGGAAAGTTTTTTCCCATCAGGATTTATATGTGGTCTGCCGTCAATTTCTAATCTGATCATTAAATCGTTATTTGGAATTAATCTTTCCTGTAATTTTTTTCGGCTTAGCACTATGGTATTTTTCCTGCAAATATCTAGAGAAAAAGTTTCTTTGGAATTAATAGCTCCTACAGGTATACATATTTCCTCATTCATGCCAGGAAGAATTAAGCTATTAAGTAAAATATGTTTATCTAGTTTCATTAAGTTATTAAATTCTTCATTTGTTTTCATAAAATCTCCTTTATTCGGTTTTAGTATATTAATATTCCAGTTCAATTAATTCTTCCATAGTACAATTCAAAGCTTTGGCTAGTTTGTATACTGTAATGGCAGATGCTTTATTTATATTTCGCTCTCCACTTTCATATTTAGTTATAAGAGAACGACTTACACCGCTTAGCTGAATTAATTGGTTCTGGCTTAAATTCTTTTCTTTTCGTATATTTTGCAGATTACTCATATTAGTTGTCCTTCCAATGTTTTAAAAGTTGTAATGAGCTATTTTTCAATAGCTCTAACGCTCATTTTCGCTTTTGATATTAAAATTTTCCACGTAGCTCTACAACTTTGCCTATGATTTTAACAGGCTTTTCCTGAATTTCCTTATTTGAAAAATACATAGGGTCGTAATTTGGGTTGTTGGATATAAGAACAATACCATCGTTATATTTTTTTAATCGTTTGCATGTAGCTTCATCACCGTTAACAGTTGCGATAACTATATCACCATCTTCTGCATCGGATTGCTGACGAACGATAACAACATCGTTTTCACACATTCTAGGCTCCATAGAATTACCTTTTAGCTTTAGACCGAAGAATGTACCGCTTGATGCAAGTTCTTCTGTTATTTCCTCTGTGTCAATAATATCTTCTATAGCTTCTATTGGAATACCGGCAGCAACACGACCAAGTACCGGAATGCGAATGCCGGTAGATTTCTTTGTTGATGAATTGTCTTCATGTTGCTCAAATTCAAATGTTTCATCATCAAACCAATAAGAAGTATTTACTTTAAATGCTGCTGAAAAAGCACTTAATTTACTTTGGGGCAAATCAACTAGACCTTTTTCTATTTTCGCAATAGATGTTTTGTCTTTATAGCCAACTTTCAAGGCTAATTCAGTTTGAGATAATCCACATGTTTCACGTAAATTTTTAATTTTTAAACCAATCTTTTGCTGTAGAGTCATTTAATTCACCAACCTTTACTTTATAACTTGTAATAAGTGTAACATAACAAAGAATTAAATTCAACTTTTTTGTGAAAAATAGTTGACACATATTCAACAAAGTGCTATTCTATATTTAGGTTGAATGACATTCAACCACAAACGAAGAAAGGAGGAAATAACTTGAAGATATTTGATAATATCGATAAGGAAACAAAAAAGTCTATCAAAGATACCCTGATAAGTGCTCTGATAGACCTGTTGGTAGGAATAATCCTATTAGCAATTGATAGGCTGTTCTAGCCAGCCGGCAGGGGCGAAAGCCCTTGCTTAATTCAGATATTATCATATCCAAAAGTAAATGTAAATATGATTAGATTCTTAGGAGTGTACTTCATATGTATAGGTGTGGCTAAATTAGCATATACACTTTATTTGAGGTACAAGAAAAAGCTGGACTAACGGCTATACGGGTTGATTATTGGAATGGGAACATCTATGTTGTAGCATAGGTGTTCCTAATTAAGAGATAAGGAGATGATAGAGTGACAGATAGTGAAGCATTAAATAAGGTTATAGAAAATTCTGGATTAAAATTAACGTTTATAGCACGTGCATTAAAGTTAAGTAGAGAAGGGTTTTATAAAAAACTTAATAACCAAACTGAATTTAAAGCAAGTGAAATTGTGAAAATGCAGGAAATTCTTAATTTATCAAATGAACAAAGAGATAAAATTTTTTTTGCAAATTAAGTTGAATTAAAATCAACTTGAAGCGAATTATTTAATTTAAAAGTCGAAAAAGGTTGACAAACCTCGTGCTTATAGCACAAGGGAAACCTCGAAAAAGGTCGTATCATTATGGTATCAAAACGAAAGGAGAACAAAATGATACAGACGACAATAAGAATACCAGTGGAGTTACACAGGAAGTTAAAGGAGCTGGCAAAGAAGAAAGGGTTAACAGTCAATGCCTTGATTGTGCAGGCACTGTGGAAATTATAGGAGAGATTAGATGAAGCAAGGCAACAGACAACCATAGTGAAGCATAGGATAAAACATAACAGATAGGAGTGATGCAAAGATGAAAGTATTAATTTTTGTTAATTATCAGGGAAATCAATATGAATGGGATAATTTGACAGAACAGGAGAAAAAGAAAATGACTGAGAAGCTGAACCAGCAGACGGCTGACCAGTTAGGTTATGAAAAGGAGATTATAAAAAATTGATAGACGTACAAGAAAAAAGAATGCCTGCGGAAGTGGAAGTCCCGACAAGCATTCGCAAAATAATATTACAGTTTCATTTTATACCAATTAACGAAAATAGTCAAAAGGCTAAAAAGTCCAAATTAGAAGATATTGCATGGGACCTACATTTGGTTAAGGATGTTGTGATTGCAGTTCTAATATGTGCAGTATTAAGCAATAACAAATGGATTGCTACCGGAAATGTAAATAAGATAGCAGCAATCATAACAATTGGAGCAATTATCATATATGGACTATTTGCATTTGATGTATGGCTGCGTTGCAGAAAGTAGGTGCAGGATATGTATTACAACGAATGTCCTAACTGCGGAGCAACGTTAGACCCTGGAGAAAAGTGTGATTGTTTATTGGAACAAAATGAACATATCCATATAAGAAGAGTTCAATATGCAACTAAGGCTGAATGGCTCGATGCACGAAAAGGCAAAATAGGTGGTTCAGATGCGGCAGCAGTATTGGGACTTAACCCATACAAGACTAATGAGGAGTTTTGGGAAGAAATGGTAGGCCTTAGAGTTCCAATAGATATATCGGACAGACCGTATGTCATATATGGAAGTAAGGCAGAAGAACACATAAGGGCAATATTTGCATTAGACCATCCGGAATATAAGGTTGAATACTTCGGTGACAACATGCTTCTTAATGATAAATATCCATTTGCACATGCATCGCTTGATGGAGAACTGACAGAAGTTGAATCCGGAAGAAAAGGAATCTTTGAATGTAAGACAACAGAGCTGTTTAGTTCAATCCATAAAGAAAAGTGGGACGGGGAACATATCCCGGATAATTATTACATACAGGTCTTACATTATCTTATGGTAACAGAATATCAATTTGTTGTTTTAAGAGCACAGATAAAAAGCTTATGGAATGGTGAGATAAGGCTTATTACTAAAGATTATCATATTGAACGAAGTGAAGTTGAGGAAGATATTAACTTTCTTTATAAAAAAGAGCAGGAATTTATTAATAAAGTCAAAACAAAAACAAGACCGGCATTAATAATGCCAGAATTTTAAACAGAAAGGAATAGGAAAAAATGGAATTACAGATTTATAATCCAACAGATGAAAATGCAATCAAAAAGATAGATTGGAATTATGAGGAATTAAAGCAGGAAATAACAACAAGAGCGAATGATTATAAAACTCTTGTATACACAGACGACAACATTAAAGATGCAAAATCAGACAGAGCAAATCTTAACAAATTCATAAAGGTTTTAGATACCAAAAGAAAAGACGTTAAAAAGATGATGCTTGAGCCATATACAGAATTTGAAAGTCAGGTAAAGGAACTAATTGGAATCATTGGAGAAGCAAACAACAACATTGACAGTCAGGTAAAGGCTTATGAGCAGAAAAAGAGAGATGAAAAACTCGTAAAGGTTCAGGAGATTTACGATGGAATATTTGGCGATAGTGATTTGTTATCAATTTTAACATGGGACAGAGTATTTAAGCCGACATATCTTAATGCAACAACAACCCTTAAAAGCATAAAAACTGAAATGACAGAGTTACTTGAAAGAGTAACAAATGAACTTAACATTATTAACAATGATGATGGTGAATATCAGTTTGAAATGAAAGAAGAGTATCTTAAAAACTTCAGTATGACAGATGCTCTGACAGTCAAGCAGAGATTTGAAGAAAATGCGAGAAGAAAAGCTGAATATGAAGCAAAGAGACAGGCAGAAATGGAAGCACGTAAAGAAAGAGAAAGAGCAGAAGCTGAAAGTGTTGCTGATGCTGGAAAGATTCAGACTAATGAAAGTAAAGAAGAGAAAGAAACTGCAGCTACAGAAGCAGTAAAAACAGTAGAAACTTTCACGGAAGAATTGATTGAACTTGACTTTAGAGTAAGAGCAACAGCAACTCAGCTTGAAGGATTAAAGAATTATTTGAAGAGTAACAATATAGAATTTGGACCAGTGAAATAGGGAGGAAATACGGATGATTAAAATAGAAAATGGAAGTGTACATGTTAAAGGAACCAAATCAGATATATTATCAGATTTATCTTGCATAATATACGGTTTAAAAATTGAAATGGGTATAGATGAAGCAGATTTGAGACATGCAGTAGATATTGCTTTTATGAATGAAAATGAATTAATGGAGTCGTTAGATCATGCATTAGACGAATTAATAGATGTATTAACAAAAAAGTTCGATGATAAGGAGGAAAAGTAAATGGCAGTATCAAATAATTTAGCAAAAAGTCAGCAGAAAACATCATTGACAGCGTATTTATCAAATGACGCAGTAAAGAATCAGATTAACAGCATAGTGGGTGGAAAGAATGGAACAAGATTCATATCATCAATCATAAGTGCAGTTAATGCAAATGCATCACTACAGGAGTGTACAAATGCATCCATATTAAGTGCAGCACTTTTGGGTGAAAGTTTAAATCTATCTCCAAGTCCACAGTTAGGACAGTATTACATGGTTCCTTTCAAAAATAACAATGCAGGTGTTAAGGTTGCACAGTTCCAGCTTGGATATAAAGGCTACATACAGCTGGCAATCAGATCAGGACAATATAAGAAATTAAATGTGCTAGCTATTAAGGAAGGTGAATTGATTAACTTCAATCCTTTAGATGAAGAGATAGAGGTTAAGCTTATAGCTGATGAAGCTGAAAGAGAAAAGGCTGAGACAATTGGTTACTATGCAATGTTTGAATATACAAACGGATTTAAGAAGGCAATGTACTGGTCAAAGGAAAAGATGAAGGCTCATGCAATTAAGTATTCCCAGGGTTATGCTGCAGATGTGAAGAAAGGAACAAAGTGGACATTCTGGAGCAAGGATTTTGACGGAATGGCTTACAAGACAATGTTAAGACAGATTATCAGTAAATGGGGAATCATGAGCATTGAAATGCAGACAGCTCTTGACAGTGACATGGCAGTGATTAATGAGGATGGAACAAAGGATTATGTTGAAATGGATGAAGGAATGATTGTTGAAGGATCTGCAGAGGAAATGGAAAGTGCTAATGCCGGTGAAGGTGAAGAAGTAGCTAAGGAGCAGACAACAGAACAGTCTCAACAGACAACGGCTCAGGCAGTTCAACAGTCATTTTTCCAGTAGGAGGACAAGCCTATGGACATAGTGGATTACATTCCATTTGGAAGGGAGAATGCAGTAACCAGAACGCAGTTAAGGATTATGACAGGTATGAATGATAGAAAAATAAGAGACAAGATATCAGAAGCAAGAAGAGATACAGTTATTCTTAACATGCAGGATGGCAAAGGTTATTTCAGGCCACTTCCGGAAGAAAGACATCTTGTTGAAGCTTATGATAAACAGGAAACAGCAAGATTAAAAAGTATTGGTTGGAGCCTAAAGGCTACAAGGCAGATGCTTAAGAATTGGTAACTATTAATTGATATGCCAACATACATATCTGATAACAAATATATATCACGAAATTAATTAACTATGTTTATGTAATTAGCCTGCTACATAATGTGGCAGGCAGAAAGGAGACAAGGTGGTTAATTCAAAACAAAAAGGAGCACGTTTTGAAAGACAACTTGCAGGACACATCAGAGATTACGGATATAAAGCAAGACGAGGGCAACAGTATTGTGGAGCAAATGGAGATGCGGATGTTGTCGGACTTCCGGGAATACATATTGAAGCAAAACATTGTGAAAAGATGAAACTGTATGACTGGATGGCTCAAGCAAAATCAGATGCAAACAAAAACGAATTGCCAGCAGTTTTTCATAAGAAGAATAATGCTGAAATTCTTGTCACAATGACATTTGATGATTGGATGCAGATATACAGAGAGTATGAAGCAGGAAGACAAGGAGACGATTAAATGACATGGCAAAAGTAGGAATAGAGAGTTTCCTATTAGATTGCCACACTAACGATAACATGGCTGAAATTGAAGCAGCCTATGGCATAAAGGGATTTGCTGTAATAGTCAAACTCTGGCAGAAAATTTATTCAGATAAGGGGTATTACTGTGAATGGATAGAAAGAAGCCCACTTCTGTTTTTGTCGCAATGGTTCGGTGGGAACAGCGGTGTGGATTTAAGTTTAATAAACCAGGTAGTAAGTCATGCCATTAAGATAGGTATTTTTAACGAGAGTATGTTCAATGAATATGCCATTTTAACATCGGAAAGAATACAGAGACAGTATTTTGATGTTGTTAAAAGAAGAACAGAAATCGAAGTCATAGATGAATACCTCTTGGTTAGTGTTGCCAATTTTAAGGGAAATGTAAACATAATTGAAAAAAATGTATGCAGAAATGAGAAAAATGTATGCAGAAATTCAACAAGTAAAGTAAAGGAAAGTAAAGTAAAGAAAAGTAAAGTAAATACGTATTTCGATTCGAAAAAAGTGAATGATGCATTTGCTGCTTATCTTGCCATGCGGGAAAGGTCAGCACCAGTACCGGGAAGCAAGATTGTTAATCTCATTGAGCAGCTTAATACTTTTAAAGATAAAGGCTGTAGTGATGATGAACTTGTAGAGATTGTTAAAGAAGCAACATCAAAAGGCTGGATGAATTTTTATAAGTCAGACAAAAAGAAGCCGGAGCAGAGCAAAGCAAACTTTACTGAACGAAATTATAGCAAAGATGATATGGAATCACTTGAACGTAAATTGTTAACGAGGAGATAGATATGGATATAAACAAAATGACAAAAGAACAGATTGAATACCGAATCAGACAGATAGATGGCAGGGAAATGTTTCTGATTAGTGCTGATTATATGACAGATGAACAGAGAGAAGAAGTAAGGGCAATTACGCTTGAAAGAGAACAGTTACAGAAGAGATTGGAAGAGTTTGATGAAGAAAGAAATTAATGAACCTGCAAACTATTGGCATTTAATCAATTTGCCGGGAAATAATCAATATGAAATCAGTATAGATGGAAATATAAGAAAAACATTCAAAAACGGTAAGAAAAAAATGTTAACACCATTTAGGAGAAAGAACAAAAGAAATTTATTTGTGAAAATCACTATTGATGGTAAATCAAAGGACTACACAGTTTTCAAATTATTGGTTAATACATTTGTCAATGAAATTCCAAAAGGAAAAGTACCATACCATAAGGACTTGAGTATTTGGAACAATCATAGAGACAACATAGGATTCATAACAAGAGAGGAATTAGGGAAACTTACTGCGAGAATGTCAGGTAAAAGAAAACCAGTAATAAAGATAGATGAAGCAGGAAGGATTGTAGAAACATATGTAAGTGTAAGAGAAGCAGGCATTAGAAATAACATGTCTTATCAGACGATAGCAGACAGATGCCATAACAGAATAAAGAAACCATTTGCATTAGATGGATATAACTATCAGTTTGAAGAATAAAAAATAATCGAAAGGAGCGGAACTCTGGCCAGAGTAATGATATATCGGTTCCTGGAGAGAAATGGAATATTTAGAATTTTTAAAAAGCAAAATTGACATAGCAAAAGACAGTGGATTTGAAGTAAAAAGAGAAGATATAAATCCAATATTAAAACCACACCAGAAAGATGCCGTAATGTGGGCAATACGAGGCGGAAGAAGAGCTTTGTTTGAATCATTTGGACTGGGAAAAACAGTTCAGGAAATAGAATTTTGTCACCAGATAGTAAAGCATAAAGGCGGAAAAGCATTAATTGTATTACCGCTTGGAGTTAAGCAGGAATTTACACATGGTGCAGTAGAGGTATTAGGTTATAAAAAGCCTGAATATGTACGAAACATGGAAGAGGTTAAAAATGCCAAAAGTGACATTATGATAACCAACTATGAAAGAGTAAGAGATGGAAATATTGAACCTAAATATTTTAAGGCAACATCCTTAGATGAAGCATCAGTTCTCAGAAGTTTTGGAAGCAAGACATATCAGGAGTTTCTGGAAAAGTTTAAAGGAGTTGAATATAAACTTGTTGCAACAGCTACACCATCACCGAACAAATATAAGGAACTTATTCATTACGCAGGATATTTGGAAGTAATGGACACAGGTCAGGCATTAACGAGATTTTTCCAAAGAGACAGTACAAAGGCAAATAATCTGACTTTATATCCTAATCAGGAAGATGAATTCTGGTTGTGGGTAAGCAGCTGGGCATTATTCTGTACAAAGCCTTCAGATTTGAATAGTGAATATTCAGATGAAGGATATGAATTGCCACCATTGCAGGTAAACTGGCATGAATTACCGATAAACTACGGAGATACGGCTGATAAGAATGGACAGATGCAGTTATTTACAGAAGCGACAGCAGGGTTAAAAGAAGCAGCAGCCGTTAAAAGAGAAAGCATATCTGCAAGAATAGAAAAGATGAAGGAAATCGTAGATGCAAGTCCAAATGATAATTTTATACTGTGGCATGATTTGGAAAGTGAAAGACACGCAATAAAGAAAGCGTTACCGGAAACAGTTGATATATATGGCTCACAGAATTATGAAATCAGGGAAAAAAGAGTTATAGATTTTTCGGAAGGAAGGACAAGATTGTTTGCAACAAAGAAAGAATTATCAGGTTCAGGTTGTAACTTCCAGAAACATTGTCACAGAGAAATTTTTGTAGGCATAGATTATGAATTTAATGATTTTATTCAGGCAATACACAGATGCTACAGATTCCTTCAAAAAGAGCAGGTAATAATTGACATAATTTACATGGAGAATGAAAAGAGTATTAAAGAGGTTCTGGAAGAAAAGTGGAAAAATCATAATCATATGGTGTCAAAAATGATTGAAATAGTAAAGAAATATGGTTTGAATCAGAACAACAAGGCACAGGGACTTAACAGAAAGATAGGAGTGAAAGCAGTGAAGGTAGAAGGAAAGTATTATACAGCAGTTCATAATGATTGTGTTGAGGAAGTAAGAACCATGAATGATAATTCAGTAGATTTAATTCATACATCAATTCCGTTTGGAAACCATTATGAATATTCAGCAAATTATAACGATTTCGGACACAATCAAAATACGAAAAGATTCTTTGAGCAGATGGATTTTTTGACACCCGAATTATTAAGAATATTAAAACCGGGAAGGGTTGCGGCTATTCATGTAAAGGACAGAGTACTGTTTGGTAATGCAACAGGTACGGGAATGCCAACAATTGAACCTTTCCATGCTGACTGTATAGCTCATTACATAAAACATGGATTTCAGTACTTTGGAATGATAACGG
Organism: Eubacteriaceae bacterium; assembly: GCA_902363805.1. Lineage (GTDB taxonomy): Bacteria > Bacillota > Clostridia > Lachnospirales > Lachnospiraceae > Eubacterium_U > Eubacterium_U album. The sequence continues at coordinate 414,523 of CABJBF010000001.1, forward strand.
TTGTGACGGATGTTGTAAGGGAAAATAATCAGACATACAGATTAGGTTGGAGTGAACAGTGTAAAGACGGCTCAAAAATGGGAGTGGGATGCCCGGAATATATATTGCTGTTTAGAAAGCTGCCAACAGACAAATCAACAGCTTATGCAGATGAACCGGTTAAAAAGACAAAAGAAGAATATACGAGGGCACAATGGCAGATAGATGCACACGGATACTGGAGAAGTTCAGGAGACAGACTTGTAACTAAGAAAGAATTATTGGAAGCAGACATTAAGAATTTACAGAAGGTATATCGCAAATATTCAAGAGAAAATATTTACAACTATGAAGAACATGTAAAACTTGCAGAACAGCTTGATAAAGAAGGAAGACTTCCGGCTATATTTATGGTAGTAGCTCCCGGTTCATGGAACAACCTTGAAGTGTGGGATGATATAAACAGAATGAAAACACTCAATACACAGCAGTCGAGAAGGAGAAAGCAAATGCATGTGTGTCCTTTACAGATAGACATCGTTGAAAGGATTATAAACAGATATTCAAATAAAGGGGATTTGGTTCTGGATCCATTTGGCGGACTTATGACAGTTCCAATGACTGCGGTAAAAATGAAAAGAAGAGGATACGGAATAGAGTTAAATGAAGATTATTTTAGGGATGGCGTCGGATATTTGCAACAGGCTGAAGAGGAAAGAGAGACACCTACATTATTTGATTACTTAGGAATAGATGGAGGTGAACAATAGTGACAATAAAAGAATTGGTGGAATTAAATTTCTGCATTGCTGAAATAGAAGTTGAGGTTAGGTCAAACGGCAGACTTAAAGCCAAATATTACATAGGAGATGGAGCATGGAGAGATGCGAAACTGCGCGAACATGAAGCACATCAGGATTATAAAGTTGAGTTTATAGCAGAAAAGATAAACAGATTTGAAAATGACCATGTATACCACGATGTTATATTAAAGAACATTCCAAAGAAAATATTAAAAATGGAAGTATATGCATGGCAGATGACAAGAAAACATTGGCATCCGACTAATTCAGATTCATTTGAAGCAATAGAAGTTACTGTGGAGGTGCCGGAAAACTATGATTTGCCACCAATGCAGGAAGAAAAGGAGCTTGAAGGGCAGATGGATATAAATGATGTGTTTGATAGTGAAGGGAGACTTAAATGGCAAGGATGAATAAAGAAGAGCAGGCAAGGCGTGAAGGAATGGCTTATGCCTTTAAGATTGCTAAAGAAAGAGGAATTGATGGACTGGAAAAGGAATTACGATTAAGAAACATTACAAAACTTCCAGTTGCTATCAAAGAAAAAGATGTTGAAGAATGGTGTGATGGAATGAAAAATCAGACAGTAGACAGTGTGGGAATCCTGGCAATGGTATCTTTAAGGGATGGATTTGGATTTGGTAAAAAAAGACTGTTAGAGTTTAGAGAAATATTCAACAATAAAACAGATTGTATTACGAATCCTGATTGGAGCTGCTGGGATGATCAGATAGCAATTTTAAAAGAAGAATGTGGTATTGATACATTCATAAGACAGAATGAATAGATGTTAAGAAATGTTAAGAAGTAAAATGTACATTGAAAACTAAATATTGGCTGATAAATTTCAAAAAACTTAATTTGTTTGGTAAAAGTATTGATATATACGTACACGTATGATACAATAAATATATCAAATGAAGGAGGTAAAACCAATGGGCAAGAGAAAAGACAAAAAGAGCCTTAAGATATGGGATTTGGTAATCAAGTCGTTAATAGCAATAGCAGCATTGATTACATCAATCGCCGAACTCATAAAGGCTCTTACATAGGAGAAAGGGAGAGAAATCTCCCAATCTCTTACAAGTATATTAGCACATTGGGAAAGAAAATAAAATGAAGAAGTTTAACTTTTCTACAGCATTTTTTATGTTTACCATCATATTAGCTTTAGCAACGGAATGGTCTATAGTAGGATGCGTATTTGTAATATGTGCATCGTTATATATGCTAATTGAGACGATACCGCAATTATGGAGGATTATAAATGGACGAAAAGAAGATTAGAGCACAGGACAAATGGGATATGAAAGCAGGAGTGTCAGCAAAGACATACAAAGTCAATACAGCTGTTGCAGAAGAATTTAAAAAGGTATGCAAAGAACTGCATTTGTCTCAGGGTCCTGAATTGACAAAGTTAATGCAACAATTCATTGAAGAAAATAGGTAAAGGAGAACAATAAGATGCCGAAGGGAGAACCGAACAGTCAGACAATCGCATCACAGAAATGGAATGCGAAAGCAGGGTACGTTGCTAAGACGTACAAATTAAAGAAAGACGTTGCAGATGCATTTGCAGAAACATGTGACAGGCTGGGAGTGAGTAAAGCGAGCCAGCTGACAAAGATGATGACGGAATTTATTGAACAGAATAAGTAATTGAGAAAACTATCAGCCAGTATTTGGTTGGTAGTTTTTTTATGCAAAATTAGCAGAAAGAGAGGGATAAATGATTAAGATATTAATTATAGTAATAGTAATCATAGTGATAGCAGCAGTATATTCACTATGTATTATGAGCTCAAAAGACGACAGGAGAAGGGAAAGAGACGCAAGAAGCTGGGACGAGGATTAAGTACATACGATTAATGGTGACTTGGACATTGACAATTGAATATTGGTAGTTGGAATGATATAATTATGTTAATAAATATTCGGGATAGGAGGATAAGATATGAATATTGAAGAATTATCCAAAAGAGTAGATCAACTGGAATTTAGGGAAGGATTAATACTAAAAAATTCTGAAGTTAGTAGAATTCTTTTGGAATACAATATAACTAGAGATGAATATGTGCAAATTCAAGATGTGATGGAAGATATGCGTAATAAAATTGAAAATGGTATACCTGTTTCAAGTGCAGAATACGAGACATCAATTCAAAATATATTTGGGGGATTTATAGCGGCTGGCCGTAGAACTCCTGCTATTGAATATCATTTTTGCGAATTTATAGCAAAGGCATTTTGGGAAGAAGGAAGCTGGGAGGAAGTTTTTCCAGCATTATATGGTGATAATATCAAATATAAACATCTCTTTGAGAATGAAGATTAATAAATAGTTCTAAAGCTAATAACAGACCAACTACCAATATTCGGTGGTTGGTTTTTTATTTTGCATAAAACAGAAAGGATGGATAACGTGGCAGAAACAAACAAAGCTAAAGAGTATTTGCTCCAGGTAAGCAGAGCAGAACATAGAATAAAGAGACTTCAAGAAGAAATACAGACATTGCAGGAACTGGTAACAAGTACAAGCGCAATAAGTCAGGGCGAAAGAGTTATATCTTCTACATCGCAGGACAAGATGGCAGATACAATTTGCACTATTGAGGAGAAAATAGAAGAATGGAACATAGAGGTTCGTAAATTAGTTGAGATTAGAGCAGAGATTATGACAACAATTTCAAAGTTAAGTAACGAAGAATACAGAGGAATTTTATATAAGAGATACTGTCAATCAAAAAAATGGGAAGAGATAGCACTTGAAATGGGAATCTCATACAGACATACAACCAGGTTACATGGACTGGGACTACAAGAAATAGAAAAAATAATAATATGTCCTTGAATGTCCCTATGAACATAGATTATCATTATAATATGATAAATACCTAAAGGGAACTAAAGTTCCTCCTCCGAAATTAAGTATTTATAGAGTCATCGAAGAATGAAAGAGCATCCTTATTAGGGTGCTTTTTCAAATTGAAAAGAGAAACAAAAAATAAAAGGTATAAAGCTATATGAAAGCTAATGAAAAAATGGATATAATAAACAAAAAAATAAACGATATAAAACCATATAAGAACAATGCAAAAAAGCATCCAAAGGAACAAATAGAACAGATAAAACAAAGTATTGAAAAGTTTGGATTTAATGACCCTATAGCAATAGATGAAAATAATATGGTAATTGAAGGTCATGGCAGATTAATGGCAGCTAAAGAATTAGAAATGACAGAATTACCATGTATTATATTAACCAACCTTACAGAGCAGCAGAAAAAAGCATACATATTAGCTCATAATAAATTGACTATGAATAGTGATTTTGATTTTGAAATATTAGATCAGGAGTTGAAAGATATATTTGAATTTGATATGGGGGATTTTGGATTTGATATTCCGGATATGGAAGAATTAGACGATATTGCCGACGGTTATTATGGCGATGAGCGAGAACGTACATATAATGCATATAATTTGGATGAATATGATGAATTAAGGAGTTCGGGGTTTTATCAAATGCCAATCATCAAGGCACAAAATGCAGAACCAGAAATAATAATTCCATTTAATTATGTTTTGAGTACTAAGAAAACAAAATGCGGAGTACATTTTTATATTGATGATTATCAGTTTGAAAGAATTTGGAACAGTCCACAGGAATACATTGAAAAATTAAGAAACTTTGAATGTGTATTTACTCCAGATTTTAGTCTGTACCTTGATATGCCTATGGCGATGAAGATATGGAATGTTTACAGGTCTAAGTTAATAGGTCAGATGATGCAGGACGTAGGAATCACGGTAATACCAACGTTACAATGGGCAGAGAAAGAAACATTTGCCTTTTGCTTTGATGGAATAGAGCAGGGTGGAACTGTTTCGGTGTCAACCATAGGAGTTAAAAAAGACAAAGAAGCAAAGCAGATATGGTATGATGGAATGGATGAAGCAATAAAGAGAATAAAGCCTAGTAAGATACTTGTATATGGAGGAGATATAGGCTATAATTTCCCTAAGGACATAAAAATTAAGTATTATGATAATAATGCGTTTAAGAGATAGAAGGTGAAATAAATGTTAAAGGACACATTTTTGCATAGAATGAAAGGAATATCAATAGATATTGGAGATTATACATTATATTCTAAACCCTGTAGAATTGTTAATATAGACACAAACGATGAAGTTAAATTTAAAGATATGGAAGATGCATATGAACATGGAATGATAGGTAGTGTATCACTAAAAGAATTTGTTGAAAAAGCAGATGATTCCATCTTCGTAGTTACAAATGATGATTCGGGAATAAGATTTGAAAATATGCACTAATATTATGAAAATAAGAGATAGAAAGAGAGGACAAAAAAGATGGCAAAAAGTAAAGTATACGTAGAACCAGAGGAATATTTTCCAAAGGCTATAAGAAAAGAATTTGGATTAGGTGAATATGCAAAACCTAAGCCAAAAGAAGCGGGGGCAAAGAAGAAAAAGAAAACAAAATAAAAGATAAAAGCAAGGTGTAAAAAACATCTTGCTTTTTTTATGCGTAAATTAGAAAGGAAATAAAGCAGTGGGTGGACGTGGAGCAAGTAGCGGAGATTTAAATGATGGTATTGGAAGAGAAATAGTTTCGACAAAGGATAAAGACATCTGGAGTTATCGTCACAATCCAAACAATGAACAGTTTGTTGATAACATTAATACAACAATAAAAGAAATGCAAGAAAACTATAATGGATTAATGAGCGTAATTAATGATATATATATGGCTAACATTAAAAATGGTGATACAGTTATAGCATTTTGGGATTCAGGAAAAGGCGAATTAGGAATAAATACAAGATATGGAGATATAAAAAAGATGGCTGCATCATATGATAAATGTGTAAAAAAAGGTTATCATCCCGGCAGAGGTAATAAGACAGCTGAACAAGCGGTAGTAGCGCATGAATTAGGACATTCGTTGACTAGTGTTGTACAACAAAAGTTGGGAAGTAAAGATTTTGACGATGTATCGAAGAAAATAGTTAAGGAAGCACAGAATATTCTTAACAAAGGATTAAAAAGAAAGAAATATCCCGGCACGATGAAGATAGCAAAGAATATATCTGGATATGCCACTAGTAGTAATGCTGAATGTATAGCTGAAGCAACAGCAGATGTATATTGCAATGGCTCGAAGGCAAAAACAGAAAGCAAAGCAGTAGTACAGGCATTACATAACTTTTGTAAGTAGAAAGAGGGTAGATGGATAATGGGCGGACGTGGAGCAAGTAGCGGAATAAGTGTTAGCGGAAGAAAAAAGAATGATTGAACGTGTTAAATCTATATGGTACAATTATGTAAATAATAAATAATAGCTCAAAAGAGAGCAACGTTTAATCAGCGTATGGATTTCCTTAAATGGAATTATTTATTATCAGCAGATTATAACTCAGGAGGAGAGTCCCTTAATTGAGGGAGACCCCGTGTGCAAATCCGGGTGTCTGCGCATATGATAGAGCTTTGTATATTGCAAGGCTCTATTTTTGTACCTAAAATTAAAGTAAAGGCAGGTGTGAGTAAATGGGAAAAAGTTTCAAGGATATGACAACAAAAGAATTGCAGGAAGCCGGAAGAAAAGGTGGAATAAAATCCGGTGAAACAAAGAGAAATAAAAAAGCAATGAAAGAAACGCTAGAACTACTTCTCAGTATGCCACTTAAAAATAAAAAAATAGTTGAGCCTGAACAAATAAAAAGTTTTGCAGATTTAAACGGCAAGAATATAGATATTCAAACAGCTATATTAATAGCACAGATACAAAAAGCGCTTAAGGGCTCAGTCGCGAGTGCAGAGTTTTTAAGAGATACAGCAGGTCAAAGACCGGAGGATATAATTAACTTAAATACAGACGCAGAAGACATGAATTTAAATATAAATATAAGTTATGGTGATGAAGTGAATGAACATAAAGGTTGAATTAAATCCGGCTTTTAAAAAAGTAAATGAAAGTACCAAAAGATATATAATTATGAAAGGCTCAGCCGGTTCAGGTAAGAGTGTAGACACAGCTACAAATTATATACTTAGATTAATGAAAGATGCAGGCCGTAATTTATTATGTGTTAGAAAATCAGATATAACTAATAGAGATAGCACCTTTGCTGAATTGCAAGGCGCTATTTTTCGTATGTTTGGTGAAAATTGGGAAAAGTATTGGAGCATAAAGCAAAATCCGTTGATGCTGGAATGCAAACATAACGGAAACCAAATAATATTTAGAGGTGTTAACGATGACAAACAACGTGAAAAATTAAAATCAATTACATTTAAAAGGGGAAAACTTACAGATGTATGGATAGAAGAAGCGACAGAAATAACACAGAATGATTTTGAAATAATAGATGATAGATTAAGAGGTGAATTACCACCGGGACAGTTTTATCAAATCAAAGCAACATTTAATCCGGTAAGTGCAACGCATTGGATAAAGCGTGTATTTTTTGATTTGCCGGATAAAAATACATTGACACATTCGAGCAATTATTTGAATAACAGATTTATAGATGAAGCTTATAAAGCACGAATGGAAAGAAGAAAATTAGTAGATCCTGAAGGATATCGTGTATATGGATTAGGAGAATGGGGAGAAGTAGGAGGATTAATTCTTAGTAATTATATAGTTGAAGACTTTGATATAACACCCAGCAGATTTGATTACATGGTTAATGCACAGGATTTTGGATTTAATCATGCAAACGCTTTGCTAAATGTTGGGTTTAAAGATGGTGAACTGTATGTGTGTAAAGAACTGTATGTTTACGAAAAAGATACAAGTGAAATCATACAAATGGCAGATGCATTGAAATTTGATAAAAGATTAATGATGTATTGTGATAGTGCAGAGCCGGATAGAATAAAAATGTGGCAGAAAGCAGGATATAAAAGAGCCAGAGGTGTTATAAAAGGTCCCGGAAGTGTCAAAGCACAAATAGACTACTTAAAACAAATACCAAAAATACATATACATCATAGCTGCACAAACACTTATAAAGAAATTAGTCAATGGAAATGGCAGATAGACCAGAAGACAGGGTTATATTTGGATGAACCTGTTAATTTCTTTGATGATGCAATGGCAGCTTTAAGATATTCAGTTGAAGAAATTAGAAGAAACAGCCACTTGAAAGCAAAAAAGCGACCAAGAGGCTTTTAATTTATAGTAGAAAAGAGGTTAAGGAATGGCTATATATATTGACCCAGATGTGGTACAGGATATTGATAATATAAATTCAAGTGTATTTCGTTATTTAATTAAAAAGCATAAAGAATACTGTCGTAAATTACAGAAAAATTATGATTACTATTTGGGAAAACATAAGATATTATCTTCGGACATGGAAGATACAGAAAAGGTAAGAGTGTTTTCTAATTATGCAAAGTATGTTGTTGATATTTCAACAGGTTATTATCTGGGCGAACCGGTTAAATATAATAGTGATAAAGCGAATAAAAATAAACAGAAAAAAGAGATTCTAAATGCAGGCATACAGGCGAGTATACAGAATGGAGCTGTAAGACAGTACGACTGGGAAGAATCGAAACAAATTGACATATCAAGGGCAATAGATGTTTATGATAATCAGACTATCTCAGAATGTGATGCAAAAATAGCAAAGCACATAGGAATATTTGGTGAAGCATATGAATTGGAATATGCTAATAACAAGGAAAACCCTGAACCAAGAACAACAGTAGTTGACCCTAGAAATTGTATTATGGTTAGAGATAATACAGTAGAACATAATAAATTATTTGCTATCGTATATCAGGAACAGGAAGATTTAGGAGAAGTTAAATATTATGATGTTACTGTATATACGGATCATAATATGAAAAAATATCGTTCAACTAATTTAGAAGATTTTGAATTTAAGCCGATAGTGGGAAGTGAAGCAGAACATTATTTTGGTGAAGTGCCAATTGTTGAATATCAAAATAATGATGAAAGACAAGGAGATTTTGAACAATGTATTCCTCTTATTGATGGACTAAATGAATTGTTAAGTGACCGTATTACAGATAAAAAGAAATTTGTAAACAGCCTTTTGGCAATGTTTGGTATTACATTAGATGATGATGATATAAAAATACTGAATAAAGAAAGATTCCTTGACGGCATACCATTGGATGCACGAATTGAATACATTCAGAAAGTATTTGATGAATCAAGCATGAATGTTTTATGTAATGACATCATAAGAGAAATACATAAAATGACATTGACAGTTGATATGACTGATAACAATTTTGCCGGAAATAGCTCAGGACAGGCTTTAATGTTAAAGCTAATGACTATGAACATATTAGTCAAGTCAAAAATGAGAAGCTTTGAAAAAGGATTGAAGAAACGTTTTGAAATGTATAATCATTGGCTGACAATTAAAGGGGAAATGGTTCTAATAGATAAAAAGGAGTTGGATATAATTTTCACTATTGCAATGCCAATAGATAAGGCTGAAATTGTAAATATGGTTACCAGCTTACAGGGAATAGTTGATAATAAGACATTGATTAGTCAGTTATGGTTTGTTAAAGATGTTGATGAAGTGTTAGAAAACTTAAAAATACAGAAAAAAGAGGCGCAACAGGAATATTTGGATAGTTTTGGATTAACTAAATCAACAGAGCAATATGGAGAAGAAAGCAATAATAAAAGTCAAGAGGAAAAAGCAGACGAGTAGGTGAATAAATGGCTAGGTACTGGGAAAAAAGAAGCATTGATTTGGAAAAGTTAATTCAGGAAAAAAACGATAAGACAATTATCAAAGTGAACAGATATTATGAAAATATATTTAAAGAGTTGAATGCACAAATTGGCAAGATTTTTTCAACATATGCAACAGAAGGACAAATGACCATTGAAGATGCTTTAAAACTGCTGAATACTCAACAAACAAAAGAGGTATATAATACTTTAAAGCGTATATATGACCGTACTGACAATGAGGAGATTAAGCAGGATATACTTAACAGACTTAATGCTCCTGCATATGCTGCCAGAATTGCAAGAATTGAAGCAATGCGTGATTTAATATATTCAGAGGCACAGAATATAGGGTGGGCAACTGAAATGGCTTTACAGGCGAGAATGATAGACACATATCAAACATCGTTTTATCAGACACATTACACGATTCAAAAAGGTACAGGTTTAGCTTATGATTTTAATAAACTAAGTAATCCGGCGGTAAAGGCAGCAATTGCAAATGAATGGAAGGGTGCAAACTATTCAAAGAGAATATGGAACAATACAGACAAATTGGCAAATGATTTGGAAGATATAATAACTCAAGGGTTAATGATTGGTATATCAGGCAAAAAGATGGCTACCAGAATAGTAAAAAAGATAGATAGCGGCAGATATGAAGCAAACAGGCTGATTAGAACAGAAGTTAATTATATTGCAGGGCAGGCAAGACTTAAATGTTACGAAGATATAGGTACAGAAAAATATATATTTATTGCTACACTTGATACCAGAACTTCAGTACAATGTCAAAAGTTGGATAAAACAATTCATTTAGTGAAAGATGCAGAAGTAGGTGTTAATTATCCACCGATGCATCCAAATTGTAGAAGTGTTGACAGCGCATACATAGAAGGAAAAGACTATTCAAAATTAAAGAGACGTGCAAGAAATCCGATAACCGGAAAGACAGAGCTTGTACCGGCTAATATGAATTATAGCGAGTGGAAAAAGAAATATATTGACCTGAAAAATGATTCTGAATATCAAAATGCAAAGGTAAGGGCGGGAGTAAAAAACATTGAAAAATTGCATAGTTCTGATATAATGAAATCGAAAGTAACAAGTGGTGCGTTAACAGATAATAATGATCCACTATATGAAAAGAGAAACAGGCATGCTAATAGTTATTACGATTCTGTTAGAAATAGTAAGAAAAATAATATTATTAATACTATTGCAAGTAATACAGGTATGGCAGAGTCTGACATATCAAAAATATATGATCATGTATTTATAAATGAATACGAATTGTATGGTGGAAAACGTAGATTCGATCCGGATTACGATATGGCTGAATCATTCAGAAGATTAAGAGAAGGTAAAGAAATACAAGAACATGATTTGATTTTATTAAGACATGAGCGACTTGAATATGAATTAATGAATAAGGAGGGGATGACATATCAAGAAGCACATAGTATAGCAGAAACAAAATATAATTATAGAAAGGCACTTGACGAATTTAAGCATAAAAATAGCTTATTGTAGAAAAGAGGTGTATTTTTGTGGTAAGAATTGAATTATTAGAATTAACTGATAAAATCGTAAAATATAAATATATTCCAGAAAATTCAGATGAATATGGAATAATTTCTTTGGATAGAATGACTGGAGAGAAAAAAATAGATAAGTTAGTTTTAGGATATTCTATGAATTATCCTGCTCATGCATTTCATCGAATAAAGGAGTATTTAGTGAATAACAATTTTCAAAAGAAAGATATTATAGCATGGTATTAATACCACCCAGTCGAAAGATTAGGTGGTATTTTTATACAATTAAATATGATTTAAAGAGCAGTTATCAAATGATATCTGCTTTTTTTATATGGCAAGGAAAAGCCGTAAAAACCAAGAGTTTATAACAAACAATAAGGCAGGGACTTATTGGGTGTATATAAAAACAAGTAAACTGTGAGGCAGGAACTCACAGGGAATAGGAGTTAGATATGAGAAAAGAAAGTAGACGTTTACAGATGAAGTTACAGTTTTTTGCTGAACCCAAAGAACCACAGGAACCTGAAAATCATCCTGAGGAATTAAGCCTTGATGATGTGATGGAAAAGTTTAGTGTTGATGATATTTTGGCAAGACCTGAGTTGGCAAAAGGTATACAAAGCCGTATAGACAGCACAGTTACAAAAGCATTAAATACAGCACGAACAAAGTGGGAGCAGGAACAGCTTGACAACATGGATGAGGCAAAAAGATTAGAGAAAATGAGTGCTGAACAAAGAGAAAAATATCAGTTTGAAAAAGATAAAAAGGCTTTTGAAGCTGAGCGAAAGAAGTTTGAGCATGAACAATTGGTTGTTGCTACAGGAAAAGAATTATTAAAAAGAGGATTGGATTCTAGCTTTGCATCTTATCTTACAGGAACTAATGCCGAAGACACAAATGCAAAAATCGATAGCTTTGAACAGTTATTTAATTCAGCAGTAACTAATGCAACTAACAAAAAAATGCAGGGAGAACCGCCTAAAGAACCGAAAACAGTTAAAACGATTACGCTAGATACAATAAAAACTATGTCAGCGGATGAAATTAATAAAAATTGGGATGAAGTGCAGTTAGTACTTGCAGGCAAGAAATAAGAGAAAAGGAGACTAAAAGATGTCAGTTAAAAATTTTATTCCACAGATTTGGAGCGCGAGATTATTAGAACATTTAGACAAAGCACATGTATATGCTAATTTGGTAAACAGAGATTATGAAGGTGAAATTAGAAACTTTGGTGATACTGTTAAAGTTAACCAGATTGGCGATATTACTATTAAGGATTATACAAAGGGAAGTGACATTGAGGACCCGGATGATCTTGATGGAACACAGCAGATATTAACCATTAATCAGTCAAAGTATTTTAACTTTGGAATTGATGATGTGGATAATGCACAGACAAATCCTAAATTAATGAATGAAGCAATGTCCAGAACTGCTTATGGAATGAATGATGTAACAGATTCATTTATTGCAAATTTAATGGCAGTAGAAGCAGGCTCAACAATTGGAAGTGACGATTCACCAATTGTACCAACAGCCGCAAATGCATATGATTATTTAGTAGATTTAGGAACCGCATTGACAGAAGCAAATGTACCATTAGTAGGCAGATGGGTTGTTGTACCGGCATGGTATCATGGCTTATTACTTAAAGACAGCAGATTTGTTGCAAATGGAACAGATTATAATAAGGCAATCTTAGAAGGCGGTTATGTAGGCGTTGCAGCAGGATTTAAGATTTGGGTATCAAATAATGTACCTAATACATCAGGAACAAAATATAAAATCATAGCAGGTACAAATGCCGCAACTTCATATGCTGAACAGCTTACAGAAGTTGAAGGATACAGACCTGAAAAGAGTTTTAAAGATGCAGTTAAAGGATTGCATATCTATGGAGCAAAAGTATTTCAGAAGAAGTGCTTGGCATGCATGACAGCTAATAAGGCCTAAGACAGAAAGTGAGTAAACTATGACGGTTAAGCTATTAAATAAAAATACTGGTTTTACAACGGAATGCAGTAACAATGATGTTATAAAAATTTGTAAAGCAGATACTTTAAATTACGAAGTATCTGAACTTACAGAGCAAAAGAAACCACAACAGAGAAAAAAAGAAACTGTTAAATAGTGGAGAGGAGTGTAAAGATGGAAACATTAGACCGATTAAAAATAAGACTAGGTTTAGAAACTGTTGATGCTAATATGGAGGTTACATTGACAGAATATCTAGATGAAGCGGCAACGGCTATTAAACTTTATCTTAATTTGGATTATGATAAGGAACTTGATAGTCGTTTTGTTTCCACTCAGATAAACTTAGCACAGACGTATTACAATAGAGATATGGCAAAAAACGTAAAATCAGAAAGCTATTCAGAAGGTGTTGTAAGCCAAAGCGTGACATATATGTCAAGTAATGATTATGATACAAAAGAAGAGCAGCTATTAAGTAAACTGGCAAGATATAGGAGAGTATATGCAAGACGAAATGATAAGAAATAGGGGAAGATTTGGTTTTTCAAAAAGAAAGGTAATGGAAAATATTAAATCTACACCGGTATATCCGTATGAGTTTAAAACTGATAGATACGGTAATACAGAATATAATTATCCTGAAGAATCAGCGTACAACCTGGAACTAATATGGTTACCTATATCAAGTCAGGTAGAAATTGCAGAATATGGCGAGCGTATAAATGAGATGATGCAGGCATGTTTATTTTCTGATGATGAAATAAAAGAAAAGGACAGAGTTTCAATATCAGGAATTTTATACAATATAATAGCTGTAAAACCTTATCCAAGTTACAGATTACTCTTAGCTGAAAGGGTGAGATAAAATGGATTTTAAAGTAGATTCTAAAGGATTTGATGATTTCATAGACAAAATGTCTGTTAATTCGGAAAACCTTGAAAATAATGTAATGAAAACCGTTAAGCAAATAGCGCAGGAAATAGCAGATGATGCAAAAGACTTAGCACCGGTTGATACAGGACATTTAAGAGAAAATATTTTTTCAAGAGTGGTACAGGATGGAAACATAATAGTAGGAGAAGTATTTTCAAATATTGAATATGCCGCATATGTTGAGTTTGGAACCGGTACAGTAGGGCAATCAGCAGGGCTAACGCGTGAAGGGATAAATTTGCATTATAGACAAACACCGTGGAGATATAAAGATGAGGAAGGAAAGTGGCATTACACTAAAGGTCAAAAGCCACAACCTTTTTTATATCCGGCTATGAAAAATAATGAAGATAACATCAAAGAGAAGTTAAAAACAGCAGTAGTAATGGAGCTTAGATAATATGGTAGATGCAAGAGTACAGATTTTAGATTTACTAAAAGAAATTGATACAGATGGGTTGAAGGTATCTATGAATTTCCCTAAAAAGATTGATACAGTGCCTTTGATAACGTTTTTTGAAATTAATAATAGTAATACCAACATAAAGATACGTGATTTGTTATCGTATCAGATTGATGTGTGGGCGGATTCATTTGAAAGTGTTATAGATTTGGCAATGTTAGCTGATGAAAAGATGATAACGTTAGGATTTAAACGAGATTATGTAACACCTGATAGTGATAGCGTAGATGCTTCAGGATTATATAGAAAAACATTAAGATATAGCAGATATGTTGATGTTAGAACAAACAGGTTAATTGATTAGAGAGTGGTTATTGCATAGAGGTAATAACCACTATTTAGTTATAAGAAAGTGAGGTTGAAAATGGCAAGTACAAGCAAGACAACTGAAACACAAAGTAATGAAGAAAGTGATGTAGCAGTAATGGCAGTTGAAAATACAAAACAGGGTTTGGCAAGTATCGGAATTTCAGTAAAGGTTAATAGTGTTGCACTTAATTATGTAACAGATATAGGCGATATTGGAGGTTCACCATCAGAACTTGATGCAACTACACTAAAAGACAAAATAAAAATTACTGTACAGGGTGTAAAGGATATTAAGGCATGGGAATGTTCATATTTATATGATAATTCAAGTACAACAAGTGATTTCAGAAAATTAAAAACACTTGAAAAGGCAGGAAAAATAGTCCCTGTTGAAGTAGCGTTCCCGGATGGAACAACATTTAAAACAACCGGATATGTATCAACCATGATTAATGGTGCTAAAGTTGACGAATTAATCAGTGCAAAATTATCAGTATCATTACAGAGCGATTGGGAGATTACAGACCCGGCAGCATAATATAGTGAGGGTTTATGCCCTCACTTTTTTTAAGAGTAATAATAAGGAGTAATATTATGAAAACATTAGAATTAAGATTAAAAAACAATGAAGAAATGGTAAAAGTACATTTAAGATTAACTTGTGGTGGACAGAGAAGTTTAAAAGAAAAATTTGAGGAAGACACACTTTCCACTTTAATGGGTGGAATAAATGAAATTGAAAAAACAGTAGCGGTATTTGATACTGCATTAAACTATAAAGATAACGACAATGTTATTACAGATGGAGAAGAATTATATGATTTATTAGTCGATAATGGAACTTGTGGAATGGATGGATTTGCTAAAGTATTAACCGATATTGCTGTAGCATCCGGAATTATAAAAAAGGATCAGGCAAATTCATTGCTTAAGAGTGTAAAAGATACATATGATAATGTATTTGATGAAATTGACAAAGTAATGGGAGACAATAATGAAAAGGTTAAAGAAATTATAGAAACACCCAGAGAGTAAAAAGCAGGAATTAACAGTTGAAAAGATAATTTTTGAAACAAGAGTAGCAGGTGCTGGATTTTATGAAGCATTAGATTTTACGTGGGGCGAGGCTATTGAATTTATTAAAATTTACAATGAACGCAGGAAAAGAGAAAATCAGGATTTGGCAACAATAGCTTTTAGAGAAGCTGATTTAATGTCTCAATGGATTTTTAAAAAAGAAGAAACAAATATTACGGAAGTATTTCCGTTTTGGAGTGAAGCGGAAAAAAATGAAGCAACAAAACAGGCAAAAATAAATAAATACAAGAACATTATGTATAGATATGTAAACAATACGAAAATAAATAAGTAATGAATTTAATAATTAGTAGGGAAAGGTGGTGAAAATAGGATGACAGTTGAAGAGATTAAGGTAAGATTTAGTGCTGAAATTGATAATTTCAAGAAAAGTATGGATAATGCTAAAAATTCAGTAAAAAAAGTATCAGATGCATTAAATGATATAGATGGAGATATATCAAGAGCTGGAAAGTCAGCAGATAAAAACGCACAAAGAATTGGAAAAGCATTGGAAAGTGAAAAAAAGAAATATCAAAGTGCTGTTGAATCAACAAAACGTTATGCACAAAGTGTAAGTGATTTGGGAAACAAGTACAATATTGCTGAAAGCAAGGCAAAGAAATATGAAACGGCTATTACGCAGCAGGAAACTAAATTGAATGAAATGAGAAATGCTTATTCTAAAATGTCTAACGTTTTATCTAATATGAATATTAATGGTAGTATTTCGGAAGAAATGCAACGTTTACAGCAAACATTAGATACTAACAAGGACAAGGCTTTAAAACTTGAAAATGCCATGAAACAGTTGAAAAACTCTAATTATCAAATTGGAGAAGTAGACGGTGAGTTTATGAATTATGAACAAATGACACAGGCTTTAAACAAGGTCGATGCTGAAAGCGAGCAGGCATATAATAAACTGAGCAAATTGAAATCAGAAGTTTCAGATGTAGACGGAGAGTTCCTAAAACTTGGAAATGAACAGGGATTACAAAAACTGAATACACAGATTACGCAGCAGGAAGCTAAATTGTCAGGTCTTAAATTAAGCTATCAGCAGGCAAGCAACAGTATGAATAATTTAGGCATGAGACAACAGCAGGCAAATGCTAAAATGGAACAATCAAAGCAGACAATGGCTAGTTCAAAGAATAGAATTATGCAGTTAAGACAGTCTTTAGGTTCATTGTCTTCAGTTACTAAAGGTTCATTTATGGCTAATGTTACGAGTAAATTAAAAAATGTTGGAAATGCCGCTTCAAGTATGATTCATAAATTTCAAAATGGAGTATCGGCAATTAAGAAATTTGGTTCAGGAATTGCAAATGTCGGAAGCAAAGTGGGTGGAGCGATTGCCAAGTTTTCGCTTTTAGGAAGAGCTGCTACAGGAGCTAAAAATAAAATTGCAAATTTCAGTAAAGGTATATCCCAAAATTTAAGAATGATTAACAGTATAGTTATGTCTATGTTAATTATGCAGTTAATGCAGATTTTAACAGATGGATTTAAGCGATTAGCCGGACAATCCGATTCATTCAATAAATCTATGAGCAAACTATACAGTAGTTTTGCATATCTGAAAAATTCAATTGTAGCTGCATTTCAGCCTTTAGCAACAGCGGTTGCTCCGATGATAGCTAATATAGTAAATACAATTGCTAATGCAATAAATAAATTAGGTGAATTATTTGCTGCCTTAACAGGACAAAAAACATATACAAAAGCCGTATATCAAAGCAAAGATTTTGCATCTTCTATGAATGACAGTGCAAATTCAACCAATGCTGCAACAGAAGCCAATGAAAATTATAAAAAGTCATTGGCAGGATTTGATGAAATTACCAAACTAGACAGTCAGGACAATAATTCATCAGGTGAAGGCACAGGTACAGGTACAGGTGGCGGTGCTGATGATGCAGGGTCATGGAAAACAGAAAAAGTTAATGTGGCAAGCAGTTTAGCTGATGATATTAAAAATGGTGATTGGTCTAGTGTAGGTAAGGCGTTAGGCGAAAAAATTAATAGTGCTTTAAGTTCGATTGATTGGCCGAAAATACAGAAAAAGGTTAACGGTATAGCAAGTAACATAGCGGATTTTTTAAATGGAGCAATGGAAGCAATAGACTGGTCTCTTGTTGGGGCTACAATTGGAAATGGAATAAATACAGTTTTAGGATTCTTCAATACTTTTATAACAAAGTTTGATTGGGAAAAACTGGGAACCAGCATAGCAACAACTCTTAATAGTACTTTTTCAACAATAGATTGGTCATTAGTCGGCTCGACTTTAGGAAATAGTATTGAAGCAGTAATAGATACAGCTTTTGGATTTGTTGAAACTTTTGATTGGAATGGTGTCGGAAGTGACCTTGCAACGGCAGTAAATGATTGCTTTGATAAAATTGACTTTAATAAAGCTGGGAAAACATTAGGCGATGGAGTAAAAGGAATTTGTAAAAGTATTTCTTCATTTTTTGCTGAAGTTGACTGGGAAGCAATCGGTAAAGATGTTGTAAGTTTTATAACAAGCGTGGACTGGCTGGGAATGATTTTCGAAGCATTAAAGGCTCTTCAATCATTTACTCAAGGATGCTGTGATTTTGCAAAAGGTATTTTTGACGGAATAGTAGATGCAATAAAAAATGCGGATTGGGGAAAAGTAGCCAAAGATGTTTGGAACTGTTTGGTAGAAGAAATCAAATTATTAAATACTCCAATTATGAACGTAACAGCAACACTTGCAACTAAGGCCAAAGATTTAGCGAATAAGTTAAAGGATGATTGGGATAAACTTAAGGATAAAACACTTGAAGCAGTAGCTGAACTTAAGACTAAAATAAACGAAACAAAAGAAAAAATTAAACAAAAATGGAAAGAAATAACAGCAGACTGGAAGGAAAAAGTAGCAAAATTAAAAGTCGAGGCAAAACAAAAGGCAAATGAAATCAAACAAAAATGGAAAGAAAAAACAAAAGAATGGAAAGAAAAAACAGTAGAATTAAAAGCAGAAGTTAAGACAACTGTTAAAAGTGTAAAAAGTTGGTGGAAAGATAGGGCAGATGAATGGAAAGATAAAGAAGTTGAATTTACTATTAAGGCTAAAAATAAGATTGAAGAATTAAAAAAGGGCTTCAAAGAAGCTATTAATACAGTTATCGGATGGATTAATAAGTATATAATTGATAACTTAAATAAAGTTTCAATTCAAATACCTTCATTTACCATAGCAGGTCAGACATTTGGCGGTCAAACATTTGGTTTTAATGTTGATCACATTAAGACGTTTAAGGATGGTGGATTTCCGGATGGCGAAGATGGACTTTTCTATGCTAACCACAACGAAATGATTGGTACATTTAGTAACGGTAAAACTGCTGTAGCAAATAATCAACAGATTGTTGAAGGTATAAGTACAGGTGTGTACTCGGCAGTAAAGGCTGCAATGGGTAACGGCAATGGACAAAATAATAACAGTACACCAATATATGTATATATAGGTGGAAAACAAATTACAGATTATGTCGTAAAAGATGTAAATAGTAGAACCAGAAAAGTAGGCATAAACCCTATTCTTATTTAGAATGGGGCATATGCTTTTTTTAGAAAGGTAAATGATATGGAAGCAACGCTAATAATTAATACAGGTAATAAGAAATTTGATAAGGAACCAGCTCTTAATGGAATTGAGGAAAGCTATGAGAAAATATGGAGTGAGAACACCGGTAGGTTATTAAATGGAAAAATGACCGGGGATATTATAGCCACAAAATTAAAACTTAGTGTTAAATATCCGATATTGACAGCAGCTGAAAGAGACGCGTTAAATACAGCTATTGGAGATGCGTTCTTTTCTGTTACATACATGGAGAAAAACTACAAAATGTACGCAGGAACACCAACATATCCGGTGTACAGTGCTGTAAATGGATTACCATGTTATGTTGGTGTCGGAGTAGATTTAATAGAACAGTAAAAGTTGCACCGGTGCAACGCTATAATAAATTTATTAGAACGATAAAAGAGGAAATTAAATGATTAATGTAACAGAAAAATATAAAGAATGTATAAAAGAAGAGAGAATATTCTCGCTAGAAGATACAATAATTCTTAAAGATGATTCACAAATACCATTAACTATGTCAGATGTTTTAGCTTATTCAATTAATTCAGCAACATCATCTGACAGTACATTTGATGTAGGAAGTGTTGTGGCGGCTAAATTATCGCTGACAATCGATAACACGGATGAAAGATTTGAAGATGTGGACCTGACAGATGCAAGAATATCAACAAAGATAGGTCTTTTAGTAGAAGACAGCTTTGAATATGTAACAAAGGGAATATTTTACATTAACAGTGCCCAGGATTCAGGAGACACTATAGTAATTGAAGCATATGATAAAATACTGTTCCTTGATTTGCCATATGCTGAAAGTACATTGGCATATCCTGCAAGTATTCGTGAGATACTTCAGGATGCGTGCGAACATTGTGGCTTAACGCTAGATGCAAATTTAGGAACCGGAGCGGATTATATAGTTAATTCAAAACCGGCTACGGATTCACTTACATATAGAGACGTTGTAAGTTACTGTGGAAAGATTTTAGGCAAATATGCATACATAGCAGCAGATGATCAGAAATTAAAATTTACATGGTATAAAAAATCTGATTCACCTTATGAGATAACTGAACAGTCAACTCTTACAAAGAATCGTTTATCAATGACAATAACAGGAGCAAGATTTGGATATACAGTTACAACCGTTAAGGAAGGAGAATCTGAACCGACGGAAGAAAACAAGACGGCATTTGTTGGAACAGAAGGATATGTTCTAACTATGGAAGACAATCCCTTGATTCAGACAGAGTACATGGCAAATAAAGTAATGAATATACTAAAAAGTTCCGTGGTAGGAACAACAATAAGGGTTTACAGTTTATCGTGTTTATCTGATCCTACAATAGAAGCAGGAGACAGCATTAAAGTAACTGACAGAAAAGGAAGGTCATTTGAAAGTTTTGTCACAAACTGTACTTTTACACTTTGTGGTAATCAGGAGCTATCTTTAGGCGCTGAAACTGAAACAGAAAATCAATACCAGCGTTTTTCAATATCTGACAAGATAGTATCAAAGGCAAATCAGAATAATCAACATTTGATTAATGATTACAATAACGAAATGCAGAGATTGACGGATTTGATGATGGGTTCGTTTGGTATATATAAGACAGAGGAAAAACAGAAGGATGGTTCAACTATTTTCTATCTGCACGATAAAAAAACATTGAAAGAATCAACAACAATCTGGAAACTGACAGCCAATGCAATAGCAGTTTCGACTGATGGTGGAAAGACATTTAATGCAGGGCTTGGAAGTGATGGCAATGTAATTACAAAAGTACTATCAACTATAGGTATCAGTTTCGATTGGGCAAAGGGTGGTACTCTTAATCTTGGTGGAGAAAAGAACGGCAATGGTGTACTGAAGGTTACAGATGCATCAGGTAATTTAGTTGGAATGATAAATAACAATGGTTTAAATGCATATCGAGGAACTTTTGGTGGATGGACTATTGATGGTGATAAACTGTACCAGGATGCGGTAGGAGTTGATGGATATACATATAGAGTGTATTTTCAACCTGTAGCAGACCCAAAAGTTAATTGGATGACTTACATTGTTCAAAGACGATTAAATACAACTGATGAATGGGAAAATATCTTTTATGTAACAGGAGATGGAGAAATATATGGGAAAGGCCATGCATATATAGGTGGTAATTTAGGTGTTGGTGGTGACTTGATAGTAAAAGGCGCTGCACAAATTGAAAATGTATCAGACATATTTGGAAAAATGTTTTGCTGTGTATCGGTAGTTGTAAATGAAAGTCCGGTTGCTATTTATGTCCCGGATGGATATATTCCCATAGCTGCAATTAATGCAGATTGGAATGCTTATCCTGATACAGCTTTTGATATAGTAAGACAGGGTGGTTTCAATTTATTGTTAACGAGAAATCTAAAAACCAATGCAGCAAGTTCAGGGAACTATGTAACAGGAAGTGGGGGAGGAAGACGAGCCAACGTTCTTTTTATCAACAGAAAGTTTATATCCGGCTATGACGTATAGAAAGGAGGCAGACATGGACAATAACATACATGAGGTAGAATTTGGAAACTCAACCCTGACGCAGATTGAACAACTGTATCAATATGACAAGGGACAGATTCTTAAGATAGCAGACCCAATAGAAGATGGAACAGAGGTACAGTTTTCAAATGGCAATAGCGAAACAACAATAAATAAAGCAATAAACGATAGTCAGGTAGAAATACCTGATATTTTATTGCAGGAAAATAAGAAAATCTTGGCATATTTGAAAATAATTAACTCAGATAGTGAAACAACAATCAAGACTGTTATTATTCCTGTTAAGGCACGTACAAAGCCGGCAGATTACATTGAACCTGAACAGGAAAAGCCGTTTAGAAAATATGTTGAAGAAAAGCTTGAAAACGCAGAAAAACTTGTAGCCGAAGCAAATGACAAAGTCAAAGTTAATGAAGAATGTCTAAAGCAGATAGATACCAGGACAGAACAGGCAACAACACAAATAACAGAGGTGACAAACGGCAAGATTAAAGACTTAGGCAATATCACAACTGCAAAAATAGGAGATATAAATGCACTTGTTGAAGCAAAGAACAAAGACATAGATTCTCTTGTAATAGCGAAAATGGGTGACATAGCTAATGTCACGAATGCAAAGATTGGAGATATTAATAATACAGCATCTGCGCAGATAGATGCAATTAATAAGTCAGCGACAGCTGCAGGAGAATCGCAGATAAAAGGTATTAATACAGTAGCATCAAGTCAGATTAGTAGCATTACAAATATAACAAATCAACAGTTGAATAATATAGATACCGCAGCTACACATCAGATAGGAATGATTGAGAATAAAACATCTATACAGATTGATGCCATTAATAGCACAGCTACACGTCAGATTGGTGCCATTAATAGCACAGCTTTAAGTCAGATTGATGCCATTAATAACACAGCTACAAATCAAATTGAAAATATGACTGTAAAATATTCTGATATGTGTAGAACTCTTGGAATAGAACACGAGGGAATAATTAATATAACTAGAAATAAAAATGTTCCTATTGATGTAAGGAAATACAAATATATAAAGTTTGGAACTGCTAATACAAAAGGAGGCGGTTTTAAAGATTATACATTGCCACCAAAAAATGACTGGTGTTCTATTCATTGTGATAAAAAAGAAATAGATTTTACTAAACCTTCAGATAGTCTTTTTGAAGTTACATCAAATAAAGAATATGATATTTCTACTTTTGATGATTTATATTTATATTACTCTTCACAAGACTCTACGGATTATGGATATATAAATTATAAACTTTATAACAAATCAGAAGAAACAACAGAGGAATAAAAAAGGAGATATATATGACACTTTATCAGATTTTATCCTTGTGTGGGATTCCTTCATTAATTGGTGCAATTTTTGTTAGTGCAGTTAATTATGTCAAATTAAAAAATTCATCATATAAATTAATTAAGGACGGAGTTATTGCAATTCTGCATAACAAGATATACACGTTGGGAAAACAGTACATAGCTCAGGAGCATATATCAGTTGAAGCTTTGGATGATTTTGAACATTTATATAATGCATATCATGCACTGGGCGGAAATGGAACAGGAACAGAGATTTATAAGAGAGTAAAGGAACTGCCAATGAAGCAGGGAAAGGAGTAAACGAATGAGTGACAAGACAAAGAAATGGATTAAGGCAGCAGGTGTCAGAGCTGTAAAAACAATGGCACAGACATTTATTGCAACAATCGGTTCTGCAGCAGTGTTAGCAGCAGTTGACTGGAAGGTGGTTGTGTCAGCAACAGTACTTGCAGGAATATTAAGTGTGGCAACATCAGTGGCAGGATTGCCGGAAGTGGAGGAAGAATAATGAAGAAATATGTAGGAACAAAAATTATTGAAGCAACAGAAATGAATAGAGGAGATTATAACAAATATCGAGGTTGGACCATTCCTGAAAATGAGAATCCAGAAGATGAAGGATTTCTGGTTAAGTATTCAGACGGATATGAGAGTTGGAGTCCTAAGAAGCAGTTTGAAGAGGCATATAGAGAATATGATAAAACAAGGTTGCCCTCAACAGCAGTATTAATGCAGAGCAACGATTATAAGGAAAGATTCAAGGCAGAGTATTTACAGCTTGTAATAAGATATAAAGGATTAAAGGCAATGATTGAAAAGTGGGACAAGGGAACATTGGCATTTAACCCTACTTGTCCTAGAAGCACTTATAACATGCAGATAAATGCTATGTCAGAGTATATTGCAATTCTTGAAGCAAGAGCAGTTATGGAAGATATTGATTTAGAAAGTGAGGTATATTAATGAAGATGTACAAGAGAATGGCTAAATCAATCAGCTATTCACCGACCAAAAGAAACAGAAAAGATGTAAAATACATAGTTATTCATTACACTGGAAATAGCAACGATACGGCCAAAAACAATGCTGATTATTACGCTACAGGAAACACAAGACTTGCCGGAGCACATTTCTTCGTAGATAAGTTAGGAAACACAGCCAGAAGTATTCCAATGAACCGAACGGCATGGGCAGTCGGAGGTGGAAAATACAATGATTGTAAAACTACAGGTGGTGGCGGTTATTATGGCAAATGTACTAACTTTAATTCGGTATCAATTGAATTATGCAGCAGTACGGACAAAGAAGCTTATTCAAAAGAGCAGGCAGCAGCAGTTAAGCGATTAATCAAATACATTCGCAAATACTGTCCTAATGCACATACAGTTATACGTCATTTTGACGTTAACGGAAAACATTGCCCAGCTCCGATGATGAACGAAAAAGTATGGAAGAAATTTAAAAAGGCAATTGGCGAATAAGTGAACAGGAACTGACTAATGGGGAGTACTTCGGTACTCCCCTATTTATATTGACAATTAAAAAAATTAATCATATACTGATAGTCAGTATTGAAAAGAGCAATCTTTTAGAAGGAGCATCAAACAACTTTGTTGTGGGTGCTCCAGAATTTTTTTATAAGCCTTTTAAAATCTAAGATTATTTCCCTAAATTTCT
Source organism: Eubacteriaceae bacterium (assembly GCA_902363805.1). Classification (GTDB taxonomy): domain Bacteria; phylum Bacillota; class Clostridia; order Lachnospirales; family Lachnospiraceae; genus Eubacterium_U; species Eubacterium_U album. The sequence goes on from CABJBF010000001.1 coordinate 439,551, forward strand.
ATGAAAAATCACCACTTTCTTCTATATAAAAACTGTCATACGTTATTGCAATATCCTCCACCATACTGAGATATTATTACCTGTGCAATTTTGGGGTTCCTAAATTTTATATTTACCGGGTACTGAAGTCTTTTTTCATAACTATACATTAGCAATTACCTCCTTCCCATGGTAAAGGGGAATCGTTCCAATTCCAATAGTCTTTAACATCAACGTCGTAGGCTGTAATGGGACCAAATTCCCTTGTATATTCATCTACGGCATCCATTCTTATTTTTTTAACTTTCTTATAATATTCAATCGCTTCAGAGCAACTGGGATGAGTATCTAAAAATAATTTTACGTCATCCATTGCAAAACTTGCCTGATTAATTATTTTCATAAGTTTTAAACGATTTGCATTATTCTTCATTTCTACCCCTCCATGGTTTATTTAAATCTTTAAATATGGTTCCGCATTCAAATGCATCACACATATCGAAAAGTTCACCCCATTTTTGCCATGGAACAAATGCCATAGCCGGATTCATTTTATCGACATGATCAGTTCCTATGTCACAACCATCTTTATGACAAGGGCATGAATTCATTTCTTTATCATGTTTATCATCTTTTTTATTAGGACCGGCATTCCTGCATGAAGAACAAGGCTGATTCATATTTCCACTCATTTGATTGCGACCACGGTACATATTGTTCATTCGTGCCTGATTGCTACATCTGCAGGGAGACATCTGGTTAGAATGCATATTACAATTTGTGCAGTTCATTTATACACCATCTTTCTAATGTTTACATTAGTATTTTATGCAAATAAAAATAAAAAGTTCTGAACATAGATATAGTTTTTTGTCACAAATTCGTTTATACTAGAAATAGTTTGACTTTTTAGGAGGAAATTATGAGAAATTGTTTAGTTGCCCAGTCGGGCGGACCAACAGTAGCAATAAATGCAAGTCTTGCAGGAGTTATACAGGGAGCTATTGATAGTAAAAAATTTTATAAAGTATATGGTTCGATTAATGGAGTTCAGGGGCTTTTAAATTCAAGACTTATGGATTTGACACATAAAGTTGAGACAACGCCTATGTTTATAGAATTATTAAAAAAATCACCTTCAATGTATTTAGGGTCATGTCGTTATCAGTTGCCTGATTATAAAGAGGATGATACACCATATGCGTACATCTTTAAAAAATTTGCCGAATATGAAATAGATGCATTTTTCTATATTGGTGGAAATGATTCTATGGATACAGTTGATAAATTAAGCAAATATGCATTAGCAATAGGAAGTGACATTAAGATAATTGGAATTCCTAAGACAATCGATAATGACTTATGCGTAACAGACCATACTCCGGGATATGGTTCAGCAGCTAAATATATTGCATCAACATTACTTGAAATAGGTCATGATACAAGCATATATCCAATTAATAGTGTTACTATTGTGGAAATTATGGGAAGAGATGCAGGGTGGCTTACAGGAGCAGCTGCGTTGGCAAGAAACAAATATAATGACGCACCGCATCTTATTTATTTGCCGGAAGTAGCTTTTAATAAAGATGAATTTATTGAAGATGTAAAGGCTGCTATGGATAAATATAATAACGTTGTAGTTGCTGTTTCAGAAGGAATAAAAGATGCAGATGGGAATTATATAAGTGCGACAAATGCTGTTGAAGATACATTTGGACACAGTCAGTTAAGCGGAACAGGGAAGTGCCTTGAATATATTGTGAAGGAAAGCATTCAGGTAAAAGTACGTTCAGTTGAAATAAATATTTTACAAAGAAGTGCAGCTCATATGTCATCAATTACAGATATAGGTGAAGCATTTAGATTAGGAAGACATGCAGTTGAATGTGCAATTGCAGGAAAGACAGGAATAATGGTTACAACTATTAGAAAAGATAATGAGCCTTATTCAGTAGATATGGGTGAGACTCCTGTTGAAAATGTAGCAGGACTTGTAAAGCATGTACCAAGAGAATGGATAAATGAACGTGGAAATAATGTTACACAGGAATTTATAGACTATGCATATCCCTTGATTTTAGGGGAGCCGGTTGTTAAATATCAAAGAGGAATACCTGATTATCTTGATATATCACATTTATTCCCTAATAAATTTGACAATTAAAGTTAAAAAATATAAAAAAATATTTTTTAAAAATGAAAAAATGGATAAGTTTAAAATAAAAAAACTTATTCATTTTTTGATAAAAATTCAAAATATAACGTGTATAAAAGGTTTGATAAAATAAGGCAAAATAATTAAAAAGAAGGAAAAAGTAAAAACGTTTTTAGAAAAACTAAAAAAAGAGTACTTTTAAATTAAAGTGAATACTTTTTATGACAAATTTTATGTGGTATATTTAAATTGGTATAATGGCTATTTTTGAATTGATGAAATTTACAGATAGCATACAATATAAAATTAGGAAAAGGAGAAAATAAAGAATGAAAGGGTTTAAAGAAAAATTATTAACTGGAACATTAGCATTTACAATGGTATTAACTAGTGCAGCAGTTCAGTTTAATACAACAGAGGTTAAAGCAGACACTGCAGGAAGTGATTACAAACTCGTATGGAGTGATGAATTTAATGGGACAGCTCTTAATACAGACAACTGGACATATGATTTAGGAAATGGAGGATCAAATGTAGGTTGGGGAAATAATGAAAAAGAGTATTACACAAACAGAACAGATAATGTCTATGTATCTGATGGAACATTAAAGATTACAGCATTAGAACAGAAATTTAATAAATATAATTATACATCAGGAAGAATCAAGACAGCAGGAAAACAGACTTTTAAATATGGACGTATGGAAGCAAGAATAAAGCTTCCATCATTAAAAGGTGTGTGGCCGGCATTCTGGATGCTTGGAGTTGATCAGAAAGGATGGCCATGGTGTGGAGAAATTGATATATTAGAAGCTTGGAACACAGATAATTTCGCACAGGGAGCTTTTCATTGGAATACAGGTGGAGAAAGTAATGCATATAGTCCAAATTATATTTCAAGACAGTTAAATGCAAGATATACAGCATATAATTGGTACGATAAAACACAGTGGCATATTTATGCAGTTGAATGGAATGATAAGATAATAAAATATTTTGTAGATGATACATTATATTTTTCAGTTGATGTTACAAATGCAGATAAAAAGGATGAAGCAACTAAGTATTATTATTTCATTTTAAATGTGGCAGTAGGTGGAAATCTTCCAGGGACAACTCCTACATATAACACTTTACCTGCGACAATGGAGGTGGATTATGTAAGAGCTTATCAGAAAACAAGCGATCAGGGTGGAAATACAGCTACATGGACTGAACAAGGCGAGGTGCCTATACATACAGTTACATTTAAAGATGAAAATAAAGTAATGAGTACATTTACATGTTATGATGGTGAAACTCTTGAAATCCCAAGTGTATATGCCGGAGAAAATGGTTTTGAAGGCTGGTATACAAGTGATAATCAGAAAGCAATTAACACTATGAGAGTTAGAGGCAGTATTGAGTTGACTGCAAAATGGTCAGTACCACATAAGGTTGAACAGGATATTACAGATAATAATAGAGATAATAATGGAGATAATAATATAACTGTTACGCCTTCAGTAAAAAAAGCTGTTATAAAGTCAGCCGTAAAGAAAAAAGGCAAAGCTGTCATCAAAATTAAAAAGATAGCTAAAGTTTCGGGTTATCAGTTGAATGTGGCACGGAATGTTAAATTTAAAAAAGTGAAAACTATAAACACAAAGAAAACAACTGTAATTGTCAAAAAAATAAAGTCAAATAAGAAATATTATGTTAGAGTCAGAGCATATAAAGTAGTGAATGGTACTAAAGTATATGGAAAATGGAGTAAAGTAAGAAAAGTAAAATAATCTTTTGATATGTTCTATAATAAAAATTATGCTAAGAGCAAAATAAAAACATAGAAGTACAATTTAAAAGTAGGAGAGCATTATGAGAAAGTTAATGAACAAAGTAATAGGAACAACTTTAGCAGTAGCAATGGTTGTTACATGCATGCCGGTGGCAAATGTAAAAAATGTTCATGCAGCAGAAAAAAAGAATACAGCATATAAGCTTGTATGGAGCGATGAATTTAATGGAACATCGCTTAATACAAATAATTGGAACTACAATATAGGAAATAGTGGAACAGACGGAAAAAATCCGGGCTGGGGAAACAATGAATTAGAATATTATACAGATAGTGAAAAGAATGTAAGTGTTTCAGACGGAACATTAAAAATAACAGCACTTGAAGAAAAAACAGTTGATCCAAAAAATTCAAAAGTTACATATTCTTATACATCAGGTAGAATAACAACAGCCGGAAAACAGGATTTTCAGTATGGCAGAATGGAAGCAAGAATAAAACTTCCATCATTAAAAGGTGTATGGCCGGCATTTTGGATGCTTGGAGTTAATCAGAAAGGATGGCCATGGTGTGGAGAAATTGATATTTTGGAAGCGTGGAATACAATTAGCTTTGCACAGGGAGCCTTTCATTGGAATGCAGGAGTTGGAGATGACAGTCCATATGATAACAAATATGTTTCCGGTCAGTTGAATGCTTCATATTCAAGATATAACTGGTATGACAAAACGCAGTGGCACATTTATGCAGTTGAATGGGACAATGAATATATACATTATTTTGTAGATGATGTTGAATTTTATAAAGTAAATATTTCAACAGCAGATAAAAAAGACGAAGGAATGAAATCATATTACTTCTTATTGAATATGGCAGTTGGAGGAAATCTTCCGGGAGTAGCACCTGATGCAGGAACACTTCCGGCAACAATGGAAGTAGATTATGTCAGAGCATATCAGAGAACAAGTGATAATGGAACCAATTCGGCAAAATGGACAGAACAGAATCAGGTTCCTACATATCAGATAACCATGAAAGATGGAAAGAAGACTGTGTCAAATGTTAATGCATATGACGGAGAAACACTTGATTTGCCTGTTTTAACAAAAAAAAGATATACATTTAACGGCTGGTACACAAGTGACGGAAAAGAAATAACAGAAAAGTACAGAGTAAGGCAGAATACAACTATAGTAGCTAAATGGACAAAGGTAACTGTAAAGCAGCCTAAATTAACAAAATTAGTTAATAAAAAGAAAGGCACTATTTATGCTAAATATAGTATAAAAGGAAAAAAAGCAGATAGTCCAAAGGGTTACCAGATAAAATATGGAACAAACAAAAAGTTGAAAAAAGGAAAAGTTACTTCAACAACTTCAAAAAATATTACTATTCCATTTTTGAAATCAGGTAAGACTTATTATGTTAAGGTAAGAGGCTATAAATTGGATTCAAAAAACAAAAAAGTATTTGGAAAATGGAGTAAAATAAAATCAATTACCGTAAAATAAGAAAAAACACAGGGTAAAATTAGTAAAACTAATGGTTTTAAATAAGAAATATGTTTGCAATACTCTGAAAATGGGGTATAATAAACACGGTTAGAAAAAATCTCTATAAATATAAAACATACGGAGGTACAATATGTTAGTTTCAGCAAAAGAAATGTTAGAAAAAGCAAAAGCAGGTCATTATGCTGTAGGACAGTTCAACATCAACAATCTTGAATGGACAAAGTCAATTCTTTTAACAGCAGAAGAATTAAAGAGCCCTGTTATTTTAGGTGTATCTGAAGGTGCAGGAAAGTACATGACAGGATTTAAGACAGTAGCTGCTATGGTTAAGGCTATGGATGAAGAATTAGGAATTACAGTTCCTGTAGCTCTTCACTTAGATCACGGAACATACGAAGGATGTTATAAATGTATTAAGGCAGGATTTACATCTATTATGTTTGATGGTTCACATTATCCAATTGAAGAGAACATTGCTAAGACAAAAGAATTAGTAGCAGTAGCTCATAATATGGATATGTCAATTGAAGCAGAAGTTGGTTCAATTGGTGGTGAAGAAGATGGAGTTATCGGAAGAGGCGAATGTGCTGACCCTGATGAATGTAAGGCAGTAGCTGATCTTGGTGTAGATATGCTTGCAGCAGGTATCGGTAACATTCATGGAAAATATCCTGAAAACTGGGAAGGACTTAGTTTTGAAACTCTTGATGCAATTCAGCAGAAGACAGGAATTATGCCATTAGTTCTTCATGGTGGTACAGGTATCCCAGCAGATATGATTAAGAAAGCAATTGATCTTGGTGTATCTAAGATTAACGTTAATACAGAATGTCAGTTATCATTTGCTGATGCAACAAGAAAGTACATCGAAGCAGGAAAGGACTTAGAAGGAAAAGGATTTGATCCTCGTAAGTTACTTGCTCCAGGTGCAGAAGCTATTAGAGCAACAGTAAAAGAAAAAATGGAATTATTCGGTTCAGTTGGAAAGGCTTTTGAATAGGCATATAACAGACCGGGCATCCTGAAATATATTTTTAGGAAGCACATAATATTAGTAACAATGGGCTCCTGCTTGAAGCGGGAGCCTTTAATAATATTTAGGATTTAAAAGAGTATTTTATTGTATGAATAGAAAAGAATTTGTAGATAATAAAATAGAAAATAATATTAAAATAAGAGATAATAAAATAGAAAATAATATCAAAATAAGAGATAATAAAATAGATGATGAATTAAGGATAGGATTTGATTCTGAAAAAAAAGAAAATACTGAAAATAAGAAAAACAAAATATCAGGAATTGCATATAACATAGTGAGGGTAATAGCATTTGCTGTTGCCGGTATAGCATTTGGATATGCATCATATGAATTGATGGATTCATATTTGGATTATACGGCAGCTCAGGAAAAATATAGTGCAGTTGATGAAATGTTTAATCAGATACAGAGTACAGAACAGACGGCAGATACGACAGATACAGCTCAGACAGCTAGTAGTGCAGAATACCAGGGAACAATAACCAAATGGGTATGGGACTATGATGCAATGTTAAAATATAATGATGAGTCAAAAGGATATATTAAACTTGATGGCACAAGAATTCAGTACCCTATAGTTCAGCATAGTGATAACGATTATTACTTGGTAAAAGGTTCAGATAAAGTGGCAAATGGTGGTGGAGCTATTTTTATGGATTCACGTTGTGGAGGACTTGATGCCAGAATGAGTGTTGTGTATGGACACAACATGATGGATGGTTCAATGTTTCACGATTTAATGAAATTTTCAAAAGAAGATTTTTGCAAGAAAAATCAGACATTTGATGTTTATGTGGGACATCGTCATTATATTTATCACGTATTTTCGTCATTTAGAACTAAGGCAGATAATGAAGATATATATAAGTTTGGCTTTAAAGATGATGATGAGTTTGCTAAATGGATTAAGAAGACTTATGACAAGAGTAATTTCAAGTATGACAGTAAAATACCAGGTGTATCAGACAAGATTTTGATATGTTCTACTTGTGTGGATAACAATGGTAACAGAATGGTTGTATGTATGTATAGAGGGGAAGAAGTAGTGGATTAGTGCAAACTAACTTAATTTTATTAAGTAATACTTAAAAAAATAAGGGATTTTAGGGAATGGTATTGATTTTTATTAAGAAATAGTGTAACTTATATATCGACGAGGGAAACCTCACCGCTAAATGAGATTAAGAACAAGGGCGTTCTTCAAAGAATTATTTGGAGAAAAGCCTTTTTTTATTACAAGGCTAAAGACATATAGAGTGGACAGAGTAAATGCCTTTTTAAATTAGCGGAATGAAAAATAGTTAAGTATAGAAAGGAACAGACACTATGGGAGTTAATGTATCAGAAGTATTTGGACAGAATGTATTCGATGAATCAGTAATGAAGAATCGTTTACCTGAAGCAACTTACAATGAAATTAAGAAAATTATGCACGAAGGTGGAGATATCACAATGGATATCGCAAACATCGTTGCACAGGCTATGAAGGAATGGGCTGTTGAAAAAGGTGCTACACATTATACACATGTATTCCAGCCATATATCATTTCAGTAGGAGCTGAAAAACATGATTCCTTCGCATCATTACCAACAGATGGTAAGATTGATAATACATTTACAGGAAAAGATTTATTAATGGGAGAACCTGATGCATCATCATTCCCATCAGGTGGATTGAGACAGACATGTGGAGCAAGAGGTTATACAGCATGGGATGTTACATCACCTGCTTACATAAAAGATGATACACTTTGCATTCCAACAGCATTTTGCTCATACACAGGTGAATCACTTGATACAAAGACACCTTTACTTAAAGCAATGCATGCAGTAAGTAAATATGGTATAAGACTTTTAAGATTATTAGGAAATACAACATCAAGAAGAGTTCTTTCATATGTTGGTCCTGAACAGGAATATTTCTTAATTCCTGAAGATTTATATGAACAGAGACCTGACCTTAAATTCTCAGGACGTACACTTTTCGGTGCTATGCCTCCAAAGGGACAGGAAATGTCAGATCAGTATTTTGGTGATATTAGAGAAAAAGTTAAGAAATTTATGTCAGACGTTGATGAACAGTTATGGAAATTAGGAATCACAGCAAAGACACAGCATAATGAAGTTGCTCCTTGTCAGCATGAAATTGCACCTATTTTCTCAGTTTCAAATGTAGCATTAGATAATAACTACTTAGTAATGAACGTATTAAAGAAGACAGCTAAGAAGTATGGATTAGTTTGTTTATTACATGAAAAACCATTTGATGGAATTAATGGTTCAGGTAAACACAACAACTGGTCACTTACAACAGATGACGGAATTAACTTATTCAAACCAGGTAAAGAACCTGAAAATAATAAAGTATTCCAGTTAGTACTTGCATGCCTTATGTCAGCAGTTGACAAACATGCAGTATTGCTTAGAACAGCCGCTTCTAACACAGGTAACGATCACAGATTAGGAGCAAATGAAGCACCACCTGCAATCATTTCTATTTATTTAGGAGATCAGGTTGGAGATGTAGTAGATCAGATTATTAAGAATGGAAAAGCTACTTCAAGCCTTCATTCAGGTGTAATTGATTTTGGTATTAACAAACTTCCTGTATTAGAAAAGGATCCTACAGATAGAAACAGAACATCACCATTTGCATTTACAGGTAACAGATTCGAATTCAGAATGGTTGCTTCATCAAACTCAATTGGTGATACAAATACAGTACTTAGTGCAATGATGGCAGAAGCATTTGCAGATGCAATTGATGCTCTTACAGGTGCAGAAGATTTAGATAAAGCTGTAGAAGAATATACAGTAAAACTTATGAGAGAACATGAAAGAATTATCTTCAACGGAAACGGTTATTCAGCAGAATGGCCTGTAGAAGCTGAAAAGAGAGGACTTCCAAACTGCAAGTCTATCGTAGATGCAATTCCTTCATTAGTAGCTGATTCAACAGTTAAGATGTATGAAAGATTCAATATTATGTCTAAGGCAGAACTTGAAGCTCGTAAGGAAATCTTATTTGAACAGTATGCAGGAGTAAGAAATATCGAAGCTTTAACTATGATTGATATGGCAAGCAAGATGTTTATTCCATCAGTTGTATACTATACAAAAGAACTTGCTGATACAGCAATTGCAGTAAAAGAGGCAGGAGCAGATGCTTCAACTCAGATAGAATTATTAAATGCTGTAACAGCTAAGTTAAATGAAACTAAAGCAGGATTAGAAGACTTAAAGAAGGCAACAGTTAAGGCTCAGAGCATTGATAACAATCAGGAAAAGGCAGAAAGCTACAAGTCAGAAGTAATGGCAGCAATGGCAGAACTTAGAAAACCTGTAGATGAACTTGAAATGATTGTAGACAAAGAAGTATGGCCGGTACCTTCATATGGAGATATTTTATTCTACTAAAATCAAAAACTAAACATGATAAATAGCAAAAGTGCACCGAAAGAATGAAAACTTCCGGTGCACTTTTGTTTTGAGTGGCAAGCAGCGCGAGCGTAAATTTCAATAAATATATCAGGGCCTTTCAGCCTTATTTGAAGAAAACAGAAATTAATCCGTTTACAATAATTATTAAAGTTATCAAAGGTAAAATCCATTTACAATAAATACGTATTTTATTTGGAACCTTAAGTCCTGAGCCTAAATTAACCTCAGAAATGTAATTATCCCATCCCCATCCATATTTGCTTGTACAGAATAAAGTGTAAATCAGGGAACCAATTGGAAGAATTAAATTACTAATCATAAAATCTTCTAAATCTAAAACACTAGTTCCATCACCTAAAGGATGAAAACCTGATAGCAGGTTAAATCCTAAAATACAAGGAAGAGATGCTAATATAATAACAATAGTATTTACAATAGCTGTTTTCTTTCTGGACCATCCCCATAAATCCATGCATGAGGACATAATGTTTTCAAATACTGCAATTACAGTTGAAAAAGCGGCAAATGCCATAAATATAAAGAAGCAGCTTCCCCATATTCTTCCGCCGGGCATTTGAACAAATATATTAGGTAAAGTAACAAAAATAAGACTAGGTCCCTGATCTGGGTTAACTCCAAATGCAAAGCATGATGGAAAAATAATAAGTCCTGATACAATTGCTACAAAAGTGTCTAAAGCGACAATGTTTATTGATTCACCTAATAGGCTGCGGTCCTTGCCCAAATAACTTCCAAAAATTGCCATAGAACCCATTCCTATACTAAGTGTAAAGAATGCCTGATTCATAGCAGCAACAATTACATTTACCAATCCGATTTCTTTTATTCTATTAAAATCAGGAACAAGATAAAAATATAATCCTTTATCAGATCCATCAAGGAAAATACTGTTAATGGCTAAAACTACCATAATTATTAAAAGTGCAATCATCATTGTTTTTGATATTTTTTCAACACCATTTTGTAAGCCTAAAGAGCATACAAGGAAACCAAGGATAATAACAATTACAGTCCAGAAAATCATTTCTGATGGAACATTAAGCATATCAGAAAAATGAGCCTGCACATCTGCTGTAGTAGCGTTTGTAAAATCACCTTTTGCCATGTCGAAAAAGTATCGTAACATCCATCCGGCAACAGTAGTGTAAAACATCATTAAAATATAATTTCCAGCCATTCCGACATATCCATGAAGATGCCAATATTGCCCTTTCTTTTCCAATGCCTTAAATGAACGTGAAATGCTTTGCTGACTTGCACGCCCGACAGAAAATTCCATAGTAAGAATAGGTAAGCCTAAAATTACTAAAAACAAAATGTAAAATAGTACGAAACATCCGCCTCCATTATTACCTACAACGTAAGGAAAGCGCCACACATTGCCAATTCCAATGGCGCATCCAGCAGAAATAAGGATGAAGCCAAGTCTCGATTTAAATTTTTCTCTTTCCATTAAATACCTCGATTCTATAGTGGTTCTTGCATCATATTAAAGAAATAAAAAGAATTTGTCAATTTAACGTGTTAGTGCAGTAAAATTGAATAAAAATATTTAGTAAATTTAAAAGTAAATTATTGTAAAATAAGGTTACGCAAAGCCTTTCTTAGTTGAAAAGAGCAAATAATTGTTGTAGAATTAAGTGGCGTGTAAATACTAAAAATGAATAAAAAAGAAAAGTACTAAATTTTGATATTCATAATCTTATATTAATAAGAAATACAGATAGCAAAATTAAATTTTCCATACTTAATTTCAGTATTAAATTTAATAATATATAGAATAGAAAGGAGGAGCATCATGTTAGACGAGTTAGATGAATTAGTGAAAAAAGTAATTGAACTAATTGAAGATAAGAAATATGTACTAGTAAAAAAAGAGTTTGCTGACATGAATGAGGCGGATATAGCTGAAGTATTAGAAGAACTTCAGGAAGAACTGCCAACACAGGAATTTATAAGGGTATTCCGATTGCTCCCCAAAGATATAGCGGCAGATGTATTTGCTCATCTTCCTGTAGAAATTGAGCAGTATATAATTAATTCCCTTACAGATAAAGAAACAACAAACATTATTGAAAACATGTTTGCTGATGATGCTGCCGATTTGATGGAAGAAATGCCGGCGAGTGTTGTAAGAAGAATTTTGGCATTGGCTTCGGATGAAACACGAAATGATATAAATCATTTGTTAAAATATCCGGAAGATTCTGCCGGTAGTATTATGACAGTCGAATTTGCTGACTTGAAGGAAAACATTACTGTAAAGCAGGCGTTAGAAAGAATTAGAAAAATAGGAATTGATAAGGAGACAATCAATACCTGTTACGTACTTGATTTGCAAAGGCATTTGGTAGGGTCGGTAACACTTAGAACTTTGCTTCTTGGCAATCCTGATGCTATTGTAAGCGATATAATGGATGAAAATGTGATTACTGTAAGTACGTTAGATGATCAGGAAACTGTAGCCAGACAATTTCAAAAATACGATTTTATGGCGATGCCTGTAGTAGACAGTGAAAACAGACTCGTTGGTATTATTACGGTCGATGATATTTTGGAAATTATTGAAGAAGAGGCAACAGAGGATATGGAAAAGATGGCAGCTATTTTACCATCTGACAAGTCATATTTTAGAACGGGAATATTTGAAACATTTAAATCAAGAATTCCATGGCTTCTTATATTAATGATATCAGCTACAATTACAGGTACAATAATAGACAGTTTTGAAGCAAAACTTGCAGGAATTACAGGATTAGTTGCTTTTATACCTATGTTAATGGATACCGGTGGAAACTCAGGTGGACAGGCATCAGTAACTATCATTCGTGCAATATCTCTTAATGAAGTAGAATTTAAAGATATATTTAAAGTAATATGGAAAGAAATAAGAGTTGCGGTTTTATGTGGCTTAATGCTAGCAGTAGTTAATTTCATAAGAGTTTTAATTATGAATGCTTTAGGTACAGGAATTACACATGAAGCTATAATGGTAAATGTTACTGTATGTATTACATTATGTATTACAGTTATGTGTGCTAAGTTGGTTGGATGTATACTTCCAATATTGGCAAATCAGTTAGGATTTGACCCTGCAGTTATGGCTAGCCCATTTATTACAACAATCGTTGATGCTATTTCGCTTGTATTATTCTTAAAGATTGCAACATTTATGTTAATGTGATAAAGTTTTGTATTGAAAAAACCAAAGAGAGATACAAATACTTGTATCTCTCTCGGGTAAATTTATTCTAATAAAAAAAGGGAGGAGAATCGACTCCTTAGCCGATTCACGAATATGCCTGATGCATATTCAAAATTATGAAAAAATATGAAAAAACGAGTAACAAAATCAGTAACAACTGTTTTTGTTTACAATATATATACTAAAGTTAAATCGTGAAAAAATGATGTTTTCAATGTGAAAGTATATTTAATTTAGTATGAACAAAATATGAACGGAGGAAAAGCAATGGCAGACAAGAATCCAATAGTAACAATCGAGATGGAGAACGGAGATATAATGAAAGCTGAATTATATCCTGAAGTTGCTCCTAATACAGTAAATAATTTTATCAGCCTTGTAAAAAAAGGCTTCTATGATGGAATAATTTTTCATAGAGTAATTGAAGGATTTATGATTCAGGGTGGAGATCCCGAAGGAACAGGAATGGGTGGCCCGGGATACAGTATTCAGGGTGAATTCAATTATAATGGTTTTGCAAATGACCTTAAGCATACACCGGGTGTATTATCTATGGCTAGAGCAATGGATCCTGATAGTGCAGGTTCACAGTTCTTTATTATGCATGAAGCTGCACCACATTTGGATGGACAGTATGCTGCATTTGGAAAAATCATCGAAGGAATGGATGTTGTAGATGCAATAGCAACAACAAAGACAGGCGCTATGGACAGACCTGTTAATGAACAGAAGATGAAAAAAGTTACAGTTGAAACATTTGGTGTTGAATACGACGAACCTGAAACATACTAATATTAATTTAGTGAATTATAAAAATGTAATGGTTATATACTAAAAATAGAATTGAATTTAGTTAAATATCTTTTAATATATCAATTATATATGGAAAGTATTGAATTATAAAAGAGTTAATATTACAATTGGTTTGTCAGAAAGACCTTGGAGAGGGTCTTTAAAAACTACTACTGTATAGATAGAAGGAGAACTTATCATGGCACAGATTACAAAGAATATGATTATCGGCGATATTTTAAAAATTAATATGGGAGTAGTTCCTATTTTATTAAATGAAGGAATGCATTGTATAGGATGTCCTGCATCTCAGGGAGAATCATTAGAAGAAGCTTGCATGGTACATGGCATTGATGCTGATGCACTTACAGTAAAGTTAAATGAATTTCTTGCAAATGTAGAAAATGAAGAAAATAAATAATATTGTATTAAAAATCTAATGAAGACAGCAATGTTATATAGTTCTTATGAAACAATATATTAAAATTAAGATTGTTTTAATAAATAAAAAGCAATTGCACCAATGTATTAAACGTGGTGCAATTGCTTTTTTATAATATATGTAATTGTTTAATTATAATGTAATAAAACCTGTAGCTTTGTCGATAACATAGTAAGCACGATTATCTTCAGGTTTGATATAAAGTTCAACAGATGTAACTGTTTTCTTTCCTGTTTTAGCTGTGTAATCAGCTTTAGCAGCTTCCTTTAATGCTTCAACATCAAATTCTTTTCCATAGAACTGAACTAATACTTTTTCAACCTTTTTAGCAGTAGCTTTTTTAGTTGTAGTCTTCTTAGCAGCTTCCTTCTTAGGTTCAGCCTTAACAGCTTCCTTCTTAGGTTCAGTCTTAACAGCTTCTTTCTTTACTTCAGTAGCTTTAGCAACTTCCTTCTTAGGTTCAGCTTTAACAGCTTCTTTCTTTACTTCAGTAGCTTTAGCAGCTTCCTTCTTAGGTTCAACCTTAACAGTTTCCTTTTTTACTGGAGTAACTTTAACAGTTTCCTTTTTTGTGTCCTTAACTTCAGCTTTTGTATCAACTTTTTTTGCAGTTTCTTTTGCAACAGTTTTTGTAACTTTTGATGTTGCCATAATGAAATCCTCCTTTTTGTAAGGTCGATTAATAAAAGCCCACCAATATTGTAAGTAAATCAACCTATATAAATAAAATTTTCTATAATATTCCGAAGATAATAATAACGCGGGCAAAAAAAATTTGCAATAAATGGAAAACAAATTTGGCAATACACACAAATAATAAGTCGTAATTTAAGAAAATGTATCAAATATACCAATAAAAAAGTGCCTTAAAATAGTAAATAATTGTTAATTACAGTCTGATGCTTCATACAATTATGAATTAATAAACATATAAAATAGAGGAAAACCGGTATAAATAATGTTGATATTGAACCCTAGGACAAATGCCTATTAAGGCTATTCACTTTGAAAAATTGTTTTTCATATTTGCAAAATCAGGTAATTAAATGTATTCAAAGTAACATAATATTTATTGTAAAAAGATATATATGTATGATAGAATAATATAGAAAAATGCAGAAAGGAGCGAAATATGGATTATGTTGTAGTATGGCTGGCTCTGTTTGTTATACTTGCAGTTTCAGAGTTAATAACAATGGGATTAACAAGTATATGGTTTGCTATAGGAGCACTGGCCGCATGCTTAGTTTCGGCATTGGGGGCAAATTTGATTGTGCAGGCAATAGTTTTTGTTGTTGTGTCAATCTTAATATTATTATTTATTCGCCCATTTGCAGTAAATTATATTAACAAAGATCCTGAAAAAACAAATGTTGAGTCCATGGAAGGAAAGGTTGGAGAAGTGACGGCTGATATAAACAACGTACTTGCAACCGGTACTGTAAAGATTGATGGAATGGACTGGACAGCAAGAACTGATAATGGAGAAATCATAGAAGCCGGAGAATATGTAAAAGTATTAAGGGTTGAGGGTGTCAAAGTTATTGTCGAAAAAACGGAACTAAATAATTGAGCATGAAGTAAGAGTGAGGAGGAGTAAAATGCCATTATTAATTGTAGTAGTAGTATTAGCGTTGATTTTAGTATCAACATGCGTAAAGATTGTACCACAGGCACATGCCTATGTTATTGAAAGACTTGGAGGATATAAATGCACATGGTCTGTAGGTCTTCATTTTAAAGTGCCATTTTTAGATATGGTAGCAAGAAAAGTTAACTTGAAGGAACAGGTTGTTGATTTCGCACCTCAGCCGGTTATTACAAAGGATAACGTAACAATGAGAATTGATACAGTTGTATTTTTCCAGATTACAGATCCTAAACTTTTCTGCTATGGTGTAGAAAGTCCTATTATGGCTATTGAAAATTTAACGGCAACAACTCTTAGAAATATTATTGGTGATTTGGAATTAGATGAAACACTTACATCTAGAGAAATTATTAATGCTAAGATGAGACAGTCTTTAGATGAAGCAACAGATCCATGGGGAATTAAAGTTAACAGAGTGGAACTTAAGAACATCATTCCACCAACAGCAATTCAGGATGCGATGGAAAAGCAGATGAAGGCTGAACGTGAACGTAGAGAAGCAATCTTAATTGCAGAAGGTGAAAAGAAGTCAGCTATTCTTAGAGCAGAAGGAAAGAAAGAATCAGCAGTACTTGAAGCAGAGGCAGAAAAACAGGCAGCAATCTTAAAGGCTGACGCTGAAAAACAGAAAAGAATTCTTGAAGCAGAAGGTGAAGCACAGGCAATTCTTAAAGTACAGAATGCAACTGCAGAAGGTATCAAATTAATAAAAGAAGCAGGAGCAGACCAGTCAGTACTTACATTAAAGAGCTTAGAAGCATTTGCTGCGGCAGCAGACGGTCAGGCAACAAAGATTATAATCCCATCTGACATTCAGGGACTCGCAGGCTCAGTAAAAGCAATAACAGAAGTAATAAAAGACTAATAATAAAAAAAGACAGGTTCTTAAGAAAGCTTGCTTTCAGAGAGAACCTGTCCCTTTTTTTGAGGATACTACGAATGCCACAAAAATTACCGCAAAATTGCCACATCAGTATAATTGAATAAGTGAATATGAAACTTTATAATAAACAAAGGCAGACGAATGATTAGAGGGGAAAAATGGATAAGATAATAAAAAAGACAATCATAGGAGTTATGTTATGCGTTGCCTGCATAACAATATGTGCATGCAATGGAAAAGAAAAAATAAAAGAGACAACTGCTGTAAATGATAATACATATATAGAAGAAACAACAAATCAAGAAGTAAGTACAAATAATGAAGAAAGTACACAGGACGCTTTAGATGAAGCGATTAAGCAGTTAGAAGAATTAAATGATATTTTAAAGGATTAAAAGGAAGGGTAAAATGAAAAGAATAGCACAGACATTTTTTATAACAATGACAATAATTATGATTTATAGCATGAGTGCATTTGCGGCAGTAGATTATAATGTTATGACAAATGAAGAATTAGATGTAATTATAGAAGACAATAATTCTATTATTGATACTAAAAGTGTAAAACTTACAGAAATAAACAATAAATGCATAGAATTAATAAAAAAGAATACAAAACCAACAGAAGAATTTAAAATAAAAATAAATGAATATACTGAAAATTTGAAAATATATACTGAAAGAATACGTGCACAGAAGGAAGTATGCCAGAAGAAAAGCTTAAAGATGGAAAATGCAAAATTAAATAATAAGAAGAAAAGTTATATAAAAAAACAACAGATAAAATATATAAAGAGTCAGAACAAGCTTTCATATATTTTGAGAAAAGCTACAAAAGAATCAAATGAAATGAAAAAATATATTAGAAGCAGTCAAAAAGTAACAGAAAGCAAGGTTATTACTACAACAGACAGAAGATTAAATTGCGATAACCGAAAAATACAGATAGCATCGTTAGAATTAGAATCTGTAGTTTCAGAAAATTAAAGATAACCGTAAATAGGAGGAAACAAAATGAACAAAGTTCATTTTTTATAAATGTTTCCGACGAATAGCCGCTGACCGAAGGGCGGGGGCATTACATATTTTATAAGAGGGATAAAAATGAGCGAATTAATTTATATAGCTGATGATGAAAAGAATATACGTGAGTTAGTAAAATGTTTCTTAGAAAATCAGGGATATGAAGTTGAGACATTTTCTAATGGAGATGATTTATTTAAAAGATATAAAGAAAAAAATGCTGATATGATAATTTTAGATGTTATTATGCCGGGAACAGATGGTGTGGAAATATGCAGGCAGATAAGACAAATAGCAAATGTTCCAATAATCATTTTATCAGCAAAAGATAGCGAAGAGGATAGGATAAAAGGAATAAGTGTTGGCGGGGATGATTATCTGACAAAGCCGTTTTCACCAATAGAACTTGTGGCGAGAGTTCAGGCATTATTTAGAAGAATTTCGATGGATAAGGTAGAAAAAGTAGAAAAGGTTACATTTGGAAATATAAAAATTGATGTGACTAAGAAGCAGGCATATGTAGATGATGAGGAAATTGCTCTTACACCACTGGAATTCGACTTTCTTAAATATCTTATACAAAAAAATAATCAAGCAATTTCAAGAGAAGAATTACTTAAAGAAGTGTGGAAAATCGCATATGATATTGATACAAGAGCTACAGATGATACAGTAAAAAGGCTTAGAAGAAAAATAGCAGACAGCAATGTAGAAATAAAAACAGTATGGGGATATGGATTTAAAATGGCATTAAAGAAGCAGGTGTAAAATGAGAACGATATATAAACAATTATTGTCATCAATGCTTGCAATTTCAGTTGCAGTACCTATTATAATCTTAGTTATTTTTAATGTTGTAATGACTAATAATATACAGACCACGGCTAAAAAAGAATTGTCAAGTACAATGACAACTATGGAAAAACTTGTGCAAACATCGTATGAAGAAGGGGATTCGTCAGAACTTCTTACAAATTTAGTTGCAGCTCTTACTTCCACAAAATTATCAGGAAATACAAATTTTTATATTTTGAGAAATGAAAATATAAGTTTTAAAAGTGATAGTGATTTTGAAATAAATGATAGTCAGATAATAAAAATTTCAAAATCAAAAAAAGATATCCACAGAGAAAAAATTAATAATTATCAGTGCTACATTTCAGTTGTATCTTTAGACAATTACGAGGGTGTTAAAAATGCATCAATGGTATTTGTAACGAATACGAGGACTGGGACGGACAATCTTGTAAATTCTAATGTAATATTAATGATTATTATACTTATTTGCATGATAGTAAGTGTTGTATTTTCCGTAAAATTGTCAAAAAGTATTAGCAATCAGATTATGAAAGCCTGTGCTTACGCAAATGAAGTAGGAAATGGAATATTTACAAATAAAATTGAAGGACAGTCAAATAAAGAAATAGAAGATTTGTATAAGAGCCTTAATCATATGGCTGCAAAGTTAAAAGCAAATGACGAAAATCAAAAGAGTTTTTATCAGAATATTTCTCACGAGTTTAGAAATCCACTTATGTCAATACAAGGTTATGCAGAAGGTATTGAAAGTGGAATATTAAGCGATAATGTAGGGGCGGCATCAGTCATCAGACAGGAAAGTATAAAACTAAATAAGATGGTGGCTGAACTTCTTACATTATCCAAATTTGATAGTAAGATGTATAATGTTTCCATTGAGAAATTTAATGCAAGAGAGATTATGTTAGATGCTTTGCAGAGAATAAAAGGAATTGCATTAAAAGAAGAAATCGATATTGATATGGAAATAGATAAACAGATGAGCATAAATATTGACGAAGATTTGTTCCATAATGTTATTTTAAACATTACATCAAATTGTATTAGATATGCAAAAAAACAGGTTTTTATCAGAGGATATGTAATGGAAGGTAAAAACGTAATTGAAATATACGATGATGGAGATGGAACAATTGAAAAGAACATTCCTCATTTGTTTGAAAGATTCTATAAAGGAGAAAAAGGAAACTTCGGATTAGGTCTTGCAATAGCAAAAGAAGCAATGGAAAACATGAATGGAAATATAACTGCAATACCAAATGGAGAAAGCAAAATTCCGGGAAATTATAAAATTAAATTTTTGCTATGTTTTAGCTAATATTTGTCAAATTAATTTGGTTAAGGCAAATTGAATATTAAAAAATGCCAAAATGGGAAAAGAGTTGTATTAATAATTAACAGATATTTACTCTACTTTATTAACATTAGTAAGTTTTTCTTGACAAATTCTGTATTTTGCGTAAAGTTAAAAAAGACGAAATGACAAAGAACGGAGAAAAACAGAATGTTTAATGAAAAAATGGTTTTGTGTGCGTCTAATGCATATGAAAAAAAGTATTATTTAAACGATCAATTTTCTAATCTTCCGGAGCGTGTAAAACAGGAATTGCAGATTATGTGTGTGCTGTTTACAGAAGAAGTAGGTGGAATTCTTATTTTGCAATATGAAGAAGATGGAACATTACAGATTGTCACAGAGGCAGATGAGGGAGACCTTTTATATGATGATATAGGATGTGGATTAAAGGTTAAGCAGATGCAGCTTGATAAGAGAGAACTTTTAGAATCACTGGAAATGTACTATAAAGTATTTGTTTTAGGAGAGGAATAAATGTTAATTACAGTTGACGCCGGTAATACTAATATTACACTTGGTGTATTTAAAGAAAAAAAAGTTTATGCTACATTTAGAATGACAACTCAGATGGCAAGAACATCAGATGAATATGGAGTATTAATTGCAGAAATGCTTGGACGAAAAGGTATTTCACCTAAAGATATTGAAGCAGTAATAATATCATCGGTTGTACCTAAGATTATGTACTCATTAACAAATGGAATTTACAAATATATTGGATTACATCCTATTGTTATTGAGGCAGGCACAAAGACGGGAATAAAGATTCAGCGTGCAAATCCTAGGGAAGTTGGAACAGATAGAATCGTAGATGCAGTAGGTGCATATGAATTGTATGGTGGACCATGTATTGTAATTGATTTTGGAACAGCTACAACATATGATTTAATTACAAAAGATGGAACGTTTGCAGCAGGAGTTACATCTCCGGGTATCAGAATTTGCGCAAAGGCATTATGGAATGATACTGCAAAGCTTCCTGAAATTGAAATTAAAAAGCCTGAATCAATACTTGGAAAAGATACAATTACGAGTATGCAGGCGGGTATAGTTTATGGCTATATCGGACAGACAGAGTACATCATAGATAATATGAAAAAGGAAAGCGGACTTCTCAACGCAAAAGTTATTGCAACAGGTGGTCTTGGAAGAATTATTTATGAAAATACGGATAGAATAGATATTTATGATAAGGAACTCACTCTTCAGGGAATGAGACTTATTTACGAAAAAAATAAAAAGTAAAGGTGCTTAATGAAGATAGGAAATATTGAAATTGAAAATTGTTTGGCACTTGGACCAATGGCAGGAGTAACAGACCTGCCATTTCGCTTATTGTGTAAAGAGATGGGATGCAACATGCTTTACACGGAAATGGTTAGTGCAAAGGCAATTCTATATAAAAACAAGAATACCAAAGAATTATTGAATATAGATAAAAATGAACATCCTGTAGGAGTTCAGTTATTTGGCTCTGACCCTGATATAATGGCACAGATTGCAGCACAGGTTGAAGAAGGAGAGTGCGATTTTATCGACATAAATATGGGATGCCCGGTTCCTAAAATTGTAAATAACGGCGAAGGTTCAGCATTGTTAAAACAGCCAAAATTAGTAGAAGAAATTCTTACAAAAATGGTTAAGGCCGTAAATAAACCTGTCACTGTAAAGATACGAAAAGGCTTTGAAAATGGAACGGTTTATGCTGTTGAAATTGCAAAAATTGCAGAAAGCTGTGGTGTATCGGCTATAGCAGTTCATGGAAGAACGAGAGAACAATACTATAGTGGCAAGGCAGATTGGGATGTAATAAAAGATGTAAAAAAAGCAGTAAAGATTCCCGTAATTGGAAATGGAGATATTTTTTCAGCTGAGGATGCAAAGGCAATGAAAGAATATACCGGATGTGACGGATTAATGGTTGCAAGAGGTGCAAGAGGAAATCCATGGATATTTAGAGAAATTAAAGAATATCTTGAAAATGGGAATGTTATAGACAAACCGACAATAAATGATATAAGAGAAATGATTATAAGACATGCTAAAATGCTTGTTGATTATAAAGGTGAGTATACAGGTATTAGAGAAATGCGAAAACATATCGCATGGTATACGGCAGGTTTGCCACATTCAGCAGAACTTAGACGTATGTGTAACCAGATTGAAACTATGGAAAATTTGGTAGAGACGGTTAACGCGAAACTGCAATAAACATTGACATTAATGCCGTGTTAGGCTATTATTAATTGTAAAACTTTAAATATAAAAATTTGATCGGAGGATTAAAAAAATGGCAGAAACAAAGAAGAACGTACTTACAAAAGCCGGACTTGATAGATTGGAAAAAGAATTAGAAGATTTAAAGGTAAATAGACGTAGAGAAGTCGCTCAGAAAATTAAGGAAGCAAGAGAACAGGGCGATTTATCAGAAAACGCTGAATATGATGCTGCAAAAGATGAGCAGAGAGATATTGAAGCAAGAATAGATGAAATCGAAAAAATTCTTAAAAATGTTGAAGTAGTTGCTGATGAGGACGTTGATATTAATAAAATCAGTGTTGGATGTCATGTAAAAATCTACGATTATGAATTTGATGAAGAATTAGAATTTAGCATTGTAGGTTCTACAGAAGCAAACAGTCTTCAGCAGAAACTTTCAAATGAATCTCCATTAGGAATGGCATTACTTGGTCATGAAGTAGGTGATGATGTACTTGTTGAATTAGCAGATGGAGAAGCTAAATATAAAGTATTAGAGATTAAGAAGGTACTTTAATTTTAATAAAAATTCACAAAAAGATATAGATATAAAGGAGTAACAATGGGACAGCAGAATAACCAGAATCAGCAGCAGGATATTAATCAGCTTTTAAAGGTAAGACGTGAAAAATTAGCTGATTTGCAGGAAAAGGGAAAGGATCCTTTTCAGATTACAAAATATGAAGTAACATATCATAGCCAGGAAATTAAAGATAATTTTGACAAGTTAGAATGTGGACATGATGAAGAAGGAAAATTAATCAGAGAAGACTCTAAATTAGTTTCAATTGCCGGACGTATTATGTTAAAACGTGTAATGGGTAAGGCTTCATTCTGTAACGTTCAGGATAGAGATGGTAACATTCAGGTTTATGTTGCAAGAAATGATATAAGCAAAGAAGAACCATGGGAAGAATATAAGGATTTCAAGAAAATGGATATCGGTGATATCGTTGGAGTTAAAGGTTATCCATTTAAGACTAAGACAGGTGAAATGAGTATTCATGCAACAGAAGTTACTCTTCTTACAAAGAGTCTTCAGATTCTTCCTGAAAAGCATCATGGTCTTACAAATACAGATATGAGATACCGTCAGAGATATCTTGATTTAATTATGAATCAGGAATCAAAGGAAACTTTCATTAAGCGTTCAAAGATTATTAAGGAAATCAGAAACTTCCTTGATGCAAAAGACTTTATGGAAGTCGAGACACCTATGCTTGTACACAACGCAGGTGGTGCAGCAGCAAGACCATTTGAAACACATTACAATTCATTAGATGAAGATGTTAAACTTCGTATTTCTCTTGAATTATACCTTAAGAGACTTATCGTTGGTGGTTTAGAAAGAGTATACGAAATCGGTAGAGTATTTCGTAACGAAGGTGTAGATACAAGACATAATCCTGAATTTACACTTATGGAATTATATCAGGCATATACAGATTATTATGGTATGATGGACCTTACAGAAGAGATGTTCAGATACCTTGCAGAAAAGGTTGTAGGTAGCACAAAGTTTACTTACAATGGAATTGAAATCGATTTTGGTAAGCCGTTTGAAAGAATTACAATGGTTGATTGTATTAAGAAATATACAGGAATTGATTTTGACACAGTTGCAACAGATGAAGAAGCTAAAGCTTTAGCAAAGGAACATAATGTAGAATTTGAAGAAAGACATGGAAAAGGCGAAATCATTAATCTTTTCTTTGAAGAATTCTGCGAAGAGAAACTTATTCAGCCTACATTTGTTATGGATCACCCAATTGCGATTTCTCCACTTACAAAGAAGAAACCTGAAGATCCTAATAAGGTAGAACGTTTTGAATTATTTATTAACACATGGGAAATGTGTAATGCATATTCAGAACTTAATGATCCGATTGATCAGAGAGAAAGATTTAAACTTCAGGATGCAGCAGCTGACGCAGGTGATGAAGAAGCTAACCATACAGATGAAGACTTCTTGTATGCACTTGAAGTAGGTATGCCTCCTACAGGTGGTATCGGTTATGGAATTGACAGACTTTGTATGTTATTAACTGATTCACAGGCTATTAGAGACGTATTGTTATTCCCGACAATGAAGTCCTTAGATGGTGTAAATAAGAAAAATGATGTAAATAATACAGCTTCTGAAGCACCTGAAAAAAATGTAAAAACTGAGTCTGAAAAGATTGATTTTTCTAAGGTAAAGGTAGAGCCTTTATTTGAGGAATTTGTTGATTTTGATACATTCAGTAAGTCAGATTTCCGTGCAGTAAAGGTTAAAGAGTGTGTTGCAGTACCGAAGTCAAAGAAACTGTTACAGTTTACTCTTGATGACGGAACAGGCACAGACAGAACCATTTTAAGCGGTATTCACGCTTATTATGAGCCTGAAGAACTGGTTGGAAAGACGCTTATCGCTATCACAAATCTTCCACCGAGAGCTATGATGGGCATTGACTCTTGCGGTATGCTCCTCAGTGCTATTCATGAAGAAGAAGGCGAAGAAAAGCTTCATCTTCTGATGGTAGATGACCACATTCCGGCAGGTGCAAAGCTCTATTAAGATGATGTAAAGATGTACCGTTTTACCGAATAGACGGGACGTACTTCATTTGATAAAAAACTGAAAAAACAGCGATTTACATCAAACTTACATCAATTGATGCAGAAATCGGTGCAAACAAGAGAAAATCGCATAATTAGTGCAATGAGTGGGCAATTCCAATCGGGATTGCCCATTTTTAAAACAAACAAAAATACATATCGAAATTTACAGGAGGAATATATATGGTTGGAAGAATTTATCATGTAGGACTAACGGTTTCTGATTTGGAACGCTCAATTGCATTCTACAGAGATGTCCTTGGGCTTGAGTTTCAAGGAGAGATTTTTATGGAAGGCGAAGAAACAGATAAAATGTTTCGTAGAGTAAATTGCAAAGCAAGGGTCGCTTATTTGAATGGCTCCAAGGTTGTTGAAGCACCGCCAGTTGAGCTGATTCAGTTTGTAAACAACGAAGTAAAGAAAGTTCCCTCTGATTTGTTTACAACATCCATCTCGGAAGTATGTTTCTACACAAATGATATTGATTCTGCTTACAAACATCTCGTAGATAATAATGTGGAGTGCTTGTCTGAACCGCAGTATTTCGATTTTAGAGCAGATGGATTTGGGGAAAGCAGAGCGTTTTATTTCAGAGACCCGGATGGAATCATTCTTGAGATGATGCAGCCGCTTTAATGAAAAATGGTAAGTACAGGAAAGCGGCAACTTTCTGTTTGTCAGGTTGTCCTTTGAGAGAGGAGAAATCCTTTTCTCAAAGGGCTTTTTCTATTTATACAGATATTCGCAAACTACAAGATAAAGCTAAAACTTCATATACTCTAAGCACAAGGAGGTTGAGGTTTGGCTATGAATAACAGTTTAGCAGAAGTACGCCCGGAACTTGTTTCGGAGTGGTCGGAGAAGAATTTACCGCTTACACCTGATAATATTACCTTCGGCTCAAATAAAAAAGTATGGTGGAAAGGTACTTGCGGTCACGAATGGCAGACAAGCGTTAAGGCTCGTTCCAATGGAGAAAAATGCCCGATATGTTCCGGTGCGAGAGTGATTGCAGGTATTAACGATTTGGCGACATTAGAGCCGTTACTGGCAAAGCAGTGGTCAAAAAAGAATAAGATAAAACCGACAGAGGTTTCTATTGGTTCTCATAAGAAAGTGATATGGAGATGTAAAAAAGGTCACGAGTGGGAAGCTGTCGTTAAGAGCAGGACAATAAATAAAACGGGTTGCCCGTATTGTTCCCATAATAAAGTGTTGGCAGGATTTAATGACCTTGCAACGCTTCTGCCGGATATAGCTGCCGAGTGGTCGGACAGAAATTATCCGTTACTTCCAACTCAGGTTACGGTCTTTGCCAATCGTAAGGCGTGGTGGAAGTGTAAGGATTGCGGCAGAGAGTGGAACACCCTTATTTCTACCCGTTCCGGTGGGAGTAAATGCCCGTATTGCAGTGGGTACATATTCTCGAAAGGGTTTAACGATTTGCAGACAACACACCCTGAAATTGCTTCGGAGTGGTCGGAGAAGAACTTGCCTTTGAAACCTGATGAAGTAAATGCAAAGTCGAGGAAAAACGTCTGGTGGAAGTGCAGAAAATGCGGTAATGAGTGGAAATCCGTTGTCAATGCCCGTGTGAAAGGTACGGTATGCCCCGTTTGTGCAGAGAGAGAAGTCCTTGCCGGATATAATGATTTGGCGACAACGGACAGTCAGCTTCTCAGTGAATGGGATTATGAGCAGAATAAATTGAAGCCGACAGAGGTATCACGAACTTCAGCAAAGAGAGCGTGGTGGAAATGCAGGCACGGTCATTCATGGAGTATGAAGATAAATGAAAGGACGATATTGAATAAAGGCTGCCGAATTTGTGAGCAAGAATATTTATCTCTATTTCCTGCTTTGGCTGTCAGCTATTATTCTAATAAGAAAGGCTTGAAAGCAGAACTTGGTTCTGACCGATTGCTTGGAGTTCCGCTTGAAACATACATACCTTCAGAAAAGTTGGCTATTGAGTCAGGAAGTGCTGACGAGAATATAGAAATAATGAAAGCATATATGTGTGAGCAACGAGGAATAAGACTGATTAAACTGCCGATGAAAGGCACTGAACTGGATTATGCCGACAGCTTAAAAAGAGCTTTTCAGAACGTACATATATTTATTTCTTCTGATACAGAGGAAGATGTGGAGATAATCAAAAATACATTTGAAAGATGGAGGGACAGCCAATGAGAGAGAAAACCTATCATCTATACTTAAATGAAGAAGAACGAAGCCGAGTGATACAATCGCTCATTGAACTGAAGAACAATTTAGCAGCTCAGGGACGATACACCGACGCAGTAGATGATGTTTTATGTAAAGTGCTTGGTGCAAAGAAAAAGAAATTAAAAATTGAATACATTTAGAACGTGATTTGCCGTCTGTTTCCTAACCGGAGCAGGCGGCTTTTTTTATTTCAAAAATTTTTTTGAAGAATTTTTTGGAAAAGCGGAGATTTTGGGTGTGCATTTCATACCCCTTTGTCCAAATGAGTGAAGGGGTTCATTCCGGATAGCAAAAAACGGAAGCCTTTTCACTTGAAAATTGAATAAGTCATTCACTAAGACTTTATTTCTGATGATAGCCACTTTAGCAGGTACGCCGTGATTTCTGTATTTCAGAATAGCGAGAACTCCGGTTATGAGTATCAGGTTGCTCCTGATATGGCGATGACAGTCAGAATGATAATGATACTTCTCTACGGAGCTGGCGGAGTACCCGGCAGAGGTTAGAATCCTATGATACAGATAAGCAGTCTGTTCCTTAGTGACTTCCCATAAGCATTTTGCTTGGCAAGGGGTGTTGAGAACAAATGTTGCTATGACCGATTAGGAAATGAGTCGGTCAGGTACATAGCCATAATGCGGTGGCTATGAATTTTCAGAAAGGAGGGAAAAAAGAAGTGTCAAACTGCAAAACGATTTCCGTATGTAACCAGAAAGGCGGAGTCGGAAAGACCACCACAACAGTTAATCTCGGAGTCGGGCTTGCGATGCAGGGCAAGAAAGTATTGCTCATAGACGCAGACCCGCAGGGCGATTTAACGACTTGTCTTGGTTGGCAGGATACAGACGGCTTGGGTATCACGCTTGCAACGAAACTCACAGATGTAATCAATGAAACGATGACAGACCCTATGGTTGGTATCCTGCACCACGAAGAAGGTGTTGACCTTGTTCCGGCAAATCTTGAGCTTTCAGCAATGGAATTTAACCTTGTGAACGCAATGAGCAGAGAAACTACACTCAAGAATTATCTGAGTCAAGTGAAGAACAGATATGATTATGTAATTATAGACTGTATGCCTTCACTTGGTATGGTTACTCTTAATGCTTTATCGGCGGCAGACAGTGTTATCATTCCGGTTCAGGCTCAGTATTTGCCTGCAAAGGGAATGACACAGCTTGTGCAGACCATTTCAAAAGTAAAGAAGTATATCAATCCGGATATTAAGATAGATGGTATGCTACTTACTTTGGTGGATAGCCGAACAAACCTTGCAAAGAGTACGGTGGAAGCACTCAGGGCGAATTTCGGTAATCAGATAAGAATGTATCGAACACAAATCCCGATTGCCGTAAAAGCCGCTGAAACTTCTTCCAAAGGCAAGAGCATTTATGCTTATGAGCCAAACAGCACAGTGTCTAAGGCATACGCTGAATTTACAAAGGAGGTGTTAGCCGATGGCAGGAAGAAAGAGCGACTTCACTCTCACGAAGCTCGATGATTTATTTACCACGCAGGCACAGAGAGATGAAGAACAGCTTTCAAAAATCCGAGATATTCCATTGGAGCTGATTGATGATTTTCCCGACCACCCGTTTAAGGTCAGGGACGATGAAGATATGATGCAGCTTGTGGAGAGTGTCAAGGAAAGAGGAGTGATTACTCCGGCAACGGTAAGGCAGAAAGAGGACGGCAGATACGAACTTGTTTCAGGACACAGAAGAAAGCGAGCTTGTGAGCTGGCAGGATTTGAAACACTGAGAAGTGAGATTGTAGACCTGAACAGAGATGAAGCGACCATTTTAATGGTTGAGAGCAATTTTCAGAGGTCAGAGATATTGCCGAGTGAAAAAGCCTTTGCGTATAAAATGCGTTTGGAAGCAATGAAAAGACAAGCAGGCAGACCAAGAAAAGAAAATGTGTCCCCAGTGGGGACGAATTTACGAACCGATGAACAAATTGCACAGGAAACAGGGGACAGCAGAAATCAGATACACCGATATGTGCGTCTGACAAACCTTGTTCCTGAACTGCTTGAATTTGTTGATGAGGGGCGTATTAAAATGCGTCCTGCCGTAGAGCTTTCCTATCTTGATGAAGATTGCCAGCGTGATGTGGTTGACGAAATCGACCTAAATGACGCAACCCCGTCACACGACCAGACAATCCGTATGCGAAAGTTATTCAACGAGGGCAACCTTACAACAGAAGCAATCCACGCTGTTATGTCTGAGGAAAAGCCGAACCAAAAGGAAAAAATCGTGTTGAGGGGCGACAGAGTAAGACAGCTTATCCCGAAAAACATTCCCGTTAGTCAGACGGAGGATTTTGTCTGCAAAGCATTGGAACATTACAACAAGTTCTTGCGTAACCGTGCAGAGCGTGACAGCAGATAGCCTGTTTTACAGTTCCCCTTTCTCACACTCTAACCCCTTAGTTATACTTCTACCTACCGAAAATGATATATATTATCTCACTTGAATATAACTATCTCAAAGTATATGTCTACCTCTAAGGGGCAATCGCACAGTATGAACGGACTGGAGGTGTATGGTAAAATGAAAAATTAACGAAAAATCCGCATTTGTTTTTCGGCAGGTAAATCTTGTCGTAAGAGAAAATCCACAAAGGCACATCGTAGAGATACGGTGTGTTTTTCAATTTTTACAGGAGGAAACGCAATGATAAAGTCAAAATTCAAAAGAGTCACGTCGCTTTTCTTGGCGACCCTTATGTGTGTGACCACTTTTGCAGGCATTGGCTCGACAACAGCACATGCTGCTTCGGGAGAAAAAGCCGATGTTTATATGGTCGATTTCCCTCGTGATGGCGATGCTAATTACGATGGGGTATGGGGACACAGCAATTTGACCTTGAAAAATGGTTGGCATACCGGACGTTCCAATTTTACCAATCTTAAGGCTATTGGCTCATACTCAGGCAATGTTGCTTATTGTATTGAGCCGGGAATTTCGCTCAAGGTCGGTCAGACAATGAATAAGTATGACGAAAATTATTTTAATAACCTTGCAGCCAATGGGGTTATTTCCGGAGATGAAATCCGTCTTTTCGTTGGTCGTATTTTACAGTATGGCTATCGTGGGACAATCTCGACATCTTGGAGGTCACAGAATGAAGCAGCAGCAAACAGCATTGCACAGGCTTATGCCACACAGCTTCTTATCTGGGAAACTGTTATCGGAGAGCGTGATGTGAACTTCAATCATGTAGCAGCCAGTGGTTGCAGCAATGTGAAAGATGTCATCAATGCAAAGCATCCGCTTCGCAATAAGATTTTCAGTTATTACAACAGTATGGTGCAGAGTGTACAGAATCATGCGACCATACCAAGCTTTTGTAATAAATCATCCGGTTCGGCAAAGACAATAGAACTTGAGTGGAACGGAAGCAAGTACACAACTACTCTGACAGATTCCAATAATGTGCTGTCCAAATATAATTTCAAGGCAAGTATCAGTGGAGTGAGCTTTTCAGTGAATGGTAACAAACTTACTGTTTCTATGGATACTGCACCGAGTAAGGAATTTACCATTACCGCAACGAAGAAAAATGCAGTCCGCAGAGGTGTGGTTGTATGGTCAGAGGGCAAACACGGTCAGAACTCCAGTGTGCAGGATGTTGTCAGCTATGCTCAGGAAGTAAGCGACAGTATCAACGGTTATGTGAAGATGAAAGTCAGCTATGGTTCTTGTCAGATTGTAAAGACCAGTGAGGACGGCAAGGTTGACGGTATCAACTTCACGATTACCGGAAACGGTATCAATCAGACAGTTACAACAGCTAATGGCGGTAAGTTCCAAATTGATAATCTTATGCCGGGTATCTATACTGTAACCGAGCAGGTATACGATAAGTACGAGCCACAGGAAACACATAGAGTTACCGTTGTAGCAGGACAGGTTGCAAAGGTCAATTTCAATAACAAACTGAAGCGTGGCGACCTTCAGGTAGTGAAGTCCTCAGAAGATAACCTTGTTGAAGGTGTGAAGTTCCATCTTTACGGTACTTCTCTTTCCGGTGATGCTGTTGACCAGTATGCAGTTACGGATAAAGACGGTGTGGCAACTTTCAAAGATGTGCTTATCAGTGGTTCTGAACCATATACTCTTGAGGAAGTGGACACAGCTATCCGTTATGTTGTGCCAAAAAATCAGACTGCACCAGTGAAGTGGAAAGAAGTAACCACAAGAAACTTCAATAACATTTTGAAGAAGTTTACTGTAACAGTAACAAAGAGCGACGCTGAGAAAGGCGAAGCACAGGGCAATGCCAAACTTTCGGGAGCAATTTACGGTATCTATAAGGGAGAAACGCTTGTAGATAAGTATGTTACTGATGAAAACGGTCAGTTCACTACCAAAGAATATGTTTGTGATACCGACTGGACAATCCGAGAAATTACACCGAGTGAAGGCTATCTCCTTGATAAGACCATTCACAAGGTAGGTGCAGACCCGAAACTTTATGAGGTGGAACACAACCTTACTTCCAATGATGTAACCGAGCAGGTAATCAAAGGCAATGTGGCTATCATCAAACATACCGATGACGGAGAAACAAAGATTGAAACACCTGAAAAGGGTGCTTCCTTTGAGATTTATTTGAAATCTGCCGGAAGCTATGACGCAGCCAATAAAGACGAGAGAGATACCATTGTTTGCGATGAAAATGGCTTCGGTCAGACCAAAGATATGCCGTATGGTATTTATACCGTACACCAGACTTCCGGTTGGGAAGGCAGAGAGATGATGGATGATTTTGATGTGTTCATTTCACAGAATGCACAGACTTATCGTTATCTCATCAATAACCGTAACTTCGAGAGCTTTGTCAATGTAGTCAAGGTGGACGCAGAAAGCGGAAAGAGTATTCCGTATGCAGGAGCAGGATTTAAGATTTACGACCCGCAGGGTAATCAGGTCAAAATGACCTTTACTTATCCGACACCGACCACGATTGATGTGTTCTATACCGATGCAAATGGTTCTCTTGTCACACCTGAGAAACTGGATTACGGCAAGGGATATTCTATCGTAGAGGTACAAGCTCCATACGGATATGTACTTGATGATACTCCGGTATATTTTGATATTACCGAAGAAAATTCCACAGAGGAAGGCGGCGTAACTGTTGTGAAAGTCAATAAGCCGAATATGGCACAGAAAGGTACTATCACGGTTGAAAAGACCGGAGAAGTATTTAGTGGTGTCAATGTAAGTGGTTCTGAGGACAGTGATGTTATTTATCAGCCTGTTTATGAAGTGGCAGGACTTGAGGGTGCAGTTTATGAAGTCCGTGCTGCGGAAGATATTAGTACACCGGACGGTACACTCCGCTATTCAAAGGGCGAAGTGGTAGATACTATCACAACAAGCTCCGATGGATTTGTGAAGAGCAAAGAACTTTATCTCGGAAAATACGAGGTCAAGGAAATTACCGCACCTGATGGAATGGTAATCAGTGGAGAAACACATACGGTTGAGCTTACTTATGCAGGGCAGAATATCTCTGTTACCGAAACTTCCACATCATTCTATAACGAAAGACAGAAAGTGCAGGTAAGCCTTGCAAAAGCCATTGAAAAGGATAAGACATTTGGTATTGGCGACAACGGAGAAATCAAAAACATCAGCTTTGGTCTTTATGCCGCAGAAGATATTGTATCTGCAAGCGGTACAGTTATTCCGGCTGATGGACTGATTGAAATTGTCAGCGTAAATGAAAATGGAACTGCTGTTATGAAGTCAGACCTTCCGTTTGGCAAATACTATGTCAAGGAGATTGCAACCGATGAGCATTATGTTCTCTCTGATACGAAATATCCGGTTGTGTTTGAATATGCAGGTCAGGATACCGCAACAGTTGAAATCAAAGTGAATGATGGAAAAGAAATCAAGAATGAACTTATCTATGGTTCTGTATCAGGTAAGAAGATTGACGAGAATGGAGAAGCACTTGAGGGTGCTGTTATCGGTATCTTCAAAGCCGAAGAAACAGAATTTACAAAGGATACTGCACTTATGACGACTACCTCTGCAAAAGACGGTAGTTTTTCTTTTGCAAAAGTTCCTTATGGCAAATGGATTGTAAGAGAAATCGAGCAGCCAAAGGGATTTGTTCTTGATGAAAAAGCGTATGAGGTCAATATCAGCAAAGCCGAGCAGGTAGTTGAAATTGAGATTGTCAATGAGTATGTTCACGGCAATATCAGACTCACGAAGGTGGACGCTGAATATCCGGATAACAAACTTACGGGTGCAACCTTTGAGGTATATAAGGACACCAATGAGAACGGAAAGATTGATGATGGCGATGAACTTATCGGAAATCTTGAAGAAACCGAAACCGGAATTTATGAGATGAAAGGGCTGCTTTACGGAAAATATATTGTCCGTGAAACAAAAGCACCGGAGGGCTTCCTGCTTGATAAGGGAGAATACTCTGTTTTCATTGAGAAAGACGAAACAACTTATTCCGTTGAGAATAAGGCTGGTGTTGGATTTATCAATGAAGCTATGCGTGGAACACTGAAAATCGTCAAGACATCTTCAGATGGTAAGGTTAAAGGTTTTGCGTTCAGAGTAACCGGAGCAAACGGTTATGATATGACATTTGAAACAGATAAGAACGGCGAAATTGTGATTGAGGGACTTCGTATTGGCGAATATACCGTATCCGAAGTGGCAAACAATGCCTCTGCCGCATATATCACACCTGCCGACCAGAATGTTACTATCAAACTTGATGAAACAGCCGTTGTAAAAATGCACAATGAGTTGAGGGATACTCCGAAAACAGGAGATGATACCAATATGAAACTTTGGTATGTCCTTGCCGGACTTCCTGCTGTCGGTATCGCCGTAACTTCTGTTGTTGCACACAAAAAGAAGAAAAAGGAGGGTAACGAGTAATGGAAGCAAAGACAATTATCGCTATCGCATTAGTCGCCGTTATTGTCGGCGGCTTTATCTTTCTTCAGGTTAGAAACCGTAAGAAGTAAGTAACAAGCGAACATTAACCAGTCGGGGCAGAGCGTAAAAAACTCTGTCCCTTTAATTTTTGGAGGAACATTATGAAACAACAGAAAACGGTGGAGAGCCGAGTGCTTGAAATCTTAAAGGAATGCCCGATGTCGAGGTATGATGATATGCTTCTCATTCTGCATTATTACAATCGGTACGGATATATACCTGCCGGAAATCTTCCGCTTGAGGATATTGTATTTAATTACCGAGCATACGGACTTCCTTGTTTTGAAACCATACGCAGGGCAAGGCAGAGAGTACAGTCCCTTTTTCCTGAGTATTCACGTAATCCGCAGAAAGAAGAACAGAGCGGTAGTATTTCTATTGTAATCAACATTAGTTAAGGAGGTATTTTCGTGAAAGACAAAGCAACTTTTCAGAATAAGGTCAAGGTGCTGAATAAACTCTTTGACTCCGGTTGTGATACGGAGAAAAAGTTGCAGCAGCTTGATATGGAAGCAATCCTGAAAATCCCGAATATCACGATTCCTGATATGGGTGTGATTATGGAGCTTCAGAAGAATACAAAGTCCGGTAAACTCTTTTCGTATTTGGGCGGCGGTTCTGATGAAGCAACAAAAATGAGAGGTAAGGAAAATGAAGCAACAGGAGAATAGAGCAGAGCCACAGGAAAAGCAAATTCGATTTATAGACAGTCATTACAATTTAAAATTCTATATTCCCGATGGTGGAAAAATCAGGATTACTTTTCGTGATGGACACACAGCAGACAGAGTGTGCAAGTATATTGATGACTACCATTTGTATGTCGGAAATTGCTGCTATCATATATGCGAGTTTGCTGAAAAAATGGAGCTTAGTGGAAGTAAAGTTGAACCTGTCAATCAATCCGAACCGTCAAAAAACAAGACCAGAAACAGAGAAAAACAGCGATAAGGAGGTGCAAGAGTAATGGCACGAAAATATGACCTTATTTCTGAGCTTTACAACCGCACCTGCAAAACGGTTGTGTCAAATCCTCAGAACTGGCAGGCATTCTTGGCTTCGGCTTGCCGAAATTATAAGTTACGTTATGACGAACAGCTACTTGTATATGCACAGCGACCTGATGCAACAGCGGTTCTTGAGATAGAGCAGTGGAACAAAATTTTTGGCAGATGGGTCAACCGAGGTGCAAGAGGTATTGCTGTTTTTGCTGATGAAAACCGTTCACGGCAAAGACTGACACATTACTTTGATATTTCAGATACTCACGAAAGCAGATATTCAAGAACAGTCCCTATTTGGGATATGCGTCAGGAATACGAAGCTGATGTGATTGAAACATTGGAAAGCACTTTCGGAGAGATTGAGAATAAGAGCAGTCTTGCCGAAGCAATTATGGGAGCAGCAAGAAATGCGGCAGAGGATAATATCCCTGATTATCTGCAAGACCTTTACTATGCAACCGAGGGCAGTTCCTTTGAGGAAGTGGAAGAGGATATTGTGGCTGTCATTTATAAAAATGTCGTGACAAACAGTGTGGCATATATGATGATGTCAAGGCTCGGCGTTGATACGGACGGTTATTTTGAACTTGATGATTTCAGAGATGTTACCAACTTCAATACGCAGGAAACACTCAATGCACTTGGATTTGCTACCAGTGATATTGCAGAAATGGGATTGACGGAAATATCTAAAACAATTACTGCACTCAACCGTCAAAATCGCATAATTGTCGGTCAGGACAGAAATGAATACAATAAGGTTGAAAATAACGACGAAAGGAGTTTGGACAATGAACGAACTGACCTACACGATGGTGGGCGATTACAGCCTTCCGAACCTGAAACTTCCACAGCAGCCGGAAGTGACGTTGGGCAGATACGCTCAGATGAGGAGAGAGTTTCTGAAGGAACATCACAGAGTCCTTTACTACAATCTCCTGACGAGGGGCGAACTGACACAGCACTTGGCGGAAGTAGAACAGAGAGCCAGCAAGATGGAGGAAACAATTCTGAGCCAGATGGCACAGAAAGAGGGAGTGACCGAACAGATGAAAGCGGAGGATATGATGAAATGGGTTCGTCTGATGAACTCCCTTCGCAATTCGGCACAGGAAATCGTGAAAGCGGAAGTGATATTCGCTTAGAGTATTACGACAGAACGCACGAGGATAAAAGCCTTCCGTTCTTTGGACGTGATGAAGTAATCAATGAAATTCTCAGAACGACACCACATTTGTCAGCAAGTCTGGAAGAAATCAAAGATTATTATGAACGCAATCCAGATAACAAAGACCGCACAGAGTATATAAAGAGTATTTTCAATAATGATTATACCGAACTTACTTTAGAGGACGGCAGGACAGGAGGATACAAGACCTTTGAAAACGTCCTGCATTTGTGGGAGGGCAAATACGACAGCAGAACCGCACAGAGCTTTTATGATTGGGCTGTTATTGCCCGACACTTTGAAGCTATGCGATTACTGGGAGAATTAAGTGACAGCATAAAACCATTACCGTCAATGGACGGTCAGATGACATTCATATTAGACGGTCGGGCAGAGGAAAAGAAAACCTCTGCCTTTACTTTTTCTCAGGAGATTATCGACGCTATTCTTGCGAATGGAAGCGGATTTTCTGAGGGAAAAATGCGTATTTATGAGCAGTTTGAAAAAAGTCTTTCTGCAAAAGAAAATGCCGACTTCTTGAAAAATGAATATGGTTGGGGCGGTTCTTATCCCGTCATAATCGGGGCAGGCATTGATGAGAGCCACGATGGAAAAGGTATTACGATTACGAAAGGCATCGGTAAAGAAAATCCACATATCACACTTTCGTGGTCGCAGGTGGAGAAGCGTATCGGGGAACTTATCCGAATGGACAGATACTTAAATCCAAAGGAAAAAGAACGCTATCCTCAGTGGCTTGAAAGTCAAGAGGAACACAGAGCCAAAATCGAGGAAACGAAAAGAAATCGTGAGATACTTTTTAATGCACCACCGGAGCAAGAGGTCGAACCAACCGAAAAAGAACCTGAAGAAGCAGAACAGCTACAAGATGTGCAGTATGAATATCATCTTGGCGATAAGGTGTATATCGGTGCTTCTGAGTACGAAATCTTATCTGTTGATGATGAGAGAGTAATGCTCTATGACTATGATATGCCACTGTTCAATAAGGAATTTTCACGCACAGAGTTTGACAGAAAAGTGCGAGAGAATCCGATGAATGAGCATTTGATTGTAAAGGAAGAACCTGCCGAAGAAAGAAATGAAAAAGAGCCTGAGCCGTTAGTTCCCGCTTGGGAGCAGAAGAAAAAAGGCAAAGGCTTTGACTTGCACCCTGATGTGCCTATGGCAGACCGTCACACCTTTAATCTTAGAGAAAATGAGGTTGAAACGGTTGGTAAAAAGGAACGCTTCCGCAGAAATATTATGGCGATACAGCTTCTTAAAAAATGTCAGGAAGAAAACAGATTTGCCACTCCTGAAGAACAGATTATCTTATCAAAGTATGTTGGTTGGGGTGGGCTTTCAGAAGCCTTTGATGAAAATAATTCAGCGTGGACAACGGAGTATCTGGAACTTTCTTCGGTGTTAACACCGGAGGAATATGCTTCGGCAAGAGAAAGCACGTTGACTGCGTTCTACACGCCGCCTGAAGTTATCACAGCCATTTATAAGGCAATGGAGCAGATGGGTTTTAAGGAAGGCAACTTGTTAGAGCCGTCCTGCGGTATCGGTAATTTCATCGGTATGCTACCGGACGCAATGCAAGACAGTAAGATTTACGGTGTGGAACTTGATACGATTTCCGCAGGGATTGCACAGCAGCTTTATCAGAAAACAACCATTGCGGCACAAGGATTTGAAGAAACCAATTTGCCGGACAGCTTTTTTGATGGAGTGGTTGGTAATGTGCCTTTTGGAGATTTTAAGGTATCGGATAAAAGATATGACAAGTATAAGTTCCTGATACACGATTACTTTTTTGCAAAGTCCCTTGATAAGTTAAGACCCGGCGGTGTGATGGCTCTTGTAACGAGCAAAGGCACAATGGATAAGGAAACTTTAGCAGTACGAAAGTATATTGCACAGAGAGCAGAGCTTCTTGGAGCAATTCGATTGCCGAATAATACCTTTAAGGGTAATGCAGGAACGGAAGTCGTTTCGGATATTCTTATCCTGCAAAAGCGTGACAGACTGATAGATATTGAGCCGGATTGGGTTCATCTTGATACCGATGAGAACGGAATTAAGATGAACTCTTATTTTGTGCAGCACCCCGAAATGATACTTGGAGAAATGAAAATGGTATCGGGGCGTTTCGGTATGGAAGCAACTTGTGTACCGTATGAAAATGCAGACCTTGCAGCACAGCTTGATGAAGCAGTCGCAAATATTCACGGGGAAATCACGGAATATGAAGCCGAGGAAGAACTGGAGGAGGAAGATAATTCTATTCCGGCAGACCCGACAGTGAGAAACTTTTCCTATACGGTGGTGGACGGTAAAATCTACTATCGTGAAAATTCCCGTATGACTC
This sequence comes from Eubacteriaceae bacterium, assembly GCA_902363805.1. GTDB lineage: Bacteria > Bacillota > Clostridia > Lachnospirales > Lachnospiraceae > Eubacterium_U > Eubacterium_U album. The sequence continues at coordinate 478,279 of CABJBF010000001.1, forward strand.
CGGTGGAGGTATCGGCAACCGCAGAGAACCGAATTAAGGGTATGATTGCTATTAGAAATTCCGTCAGAACGCTGATTGAATTGCAGACAGAAGATTACCCTGACAGCGAAATCAAAGCGGAGCAGGAGAGATTAAACAGACTTTATGATACCTTTTCAGGTAAGTACGGACTCATTAACAGCCGTGCAAATACTTCTGCTTTTTCGCAGGACAGTTCATTCTCTCTGCTTTCCGCATTGGAGATAATCGGAGAGGACGGAGAACTGGAACGTAAGGCTGATATGTTTTCTAAAAGGACAATTAAGCCGCATACTCCGGTTACTTCTGTTGATACGGCAAGCGAAGCGTTGGCGGTATCGCTTGGAGAAAAAGCCACGATTGATATGGACTATATGATGGAGCTTTCCGGTAAATCGGAGAATGAAATCTTTGAGGATTTGAAGGGTGTTATCTTCCTAAATCCGCTTTATGAGTATGGAAACTCTTACGAACCGAAGTATCTGATGGCTGATGAATATCTTTCGGGTAATGTCAGGGAGAAGCTGAGGATTACAAAGAACTCGGCAGAACTCTATCCGGAAGATTATAAGGTCAATGTGGAAGCACTTCAAAAGGTGCAGCCGAAAGACCTGACTGCAAGTGAAATTTCCGTACGACTTGGTGCAACTTGGCTGCCGCCGGACGATGTGCAGGAGTTTATCTTTCATTTGCTTGAAACACCACGATATGCACAGTGGAATATCAAAGTTCACTTCTCTCCTTTTACGAGTGAGTGGAACATTGAGGGTAAATCTTACGACAAAGGAAATGTAAGGGCATATAACACTTACGGAACTTCCCGCATCAATGCCTATAAGATTATCGAGGAAACGCTGAACTTAAAAGATGTGCGTATCTTTGATTATATCGAAGATGATGAGGGTAGGAAAAAGGCTGTCCTGAATAAAAAGGAAACTGCGATTGCTCAGTCGAAGCAGGAAATGATTAAGCAGGAATTTCAGGACTGGATATGGTCTGACCCTGAACGAAGGGAAAGGCTTTGCAAGTTCTATAATGAGAAGTTCAACAGCGTCAGACCCCGTGAGTATGATGGAAGCCATATTATTTTCAATGGTATGAACCCTGAAATCGAACTCAGGGAACATCAGAAAAATGCAGTTGCCCACATCCTTTACGGAGGAAATACGCTTCTTGCACACGCAGTCGGAGCAGGAAAAACTTTTGAAATGGTAGCGGCAGCACAGGAGTCGAAAAGGCTTGGGCTTTGTAACAAGTCACTGTTTGTTGTACCAAATCACTTGACCGAACAATGGGCGGCAGAGTATTTGCAGCTCTATCCGGCGGCGAATATCCTTGTTGCCACGAAGAAAGATTTTGAAACCAAGAACCGTAAAAAGTTCTGCGGCAGGATTGCAACCGGAGATTATGACGCAGTTATCATCGGGCATTCACAGTTTGAAAAAATCCCGATGTCCATTGAAAGACAGAGGGCAATCTTAGAACAGCAGCTTGAGGAGATAACTGGAGGAATTGCAGAACTCAAGCGAAACCGAGGGGAAAACTTCTCCATAAAACAGCTTGAAAAGTCAAAAAAATCCATCAAGCAGAAACTTGATAAACTCAATGACCAGACGAAAAAAGATGATGTTGTAACCTTTGAGGAACTTGGTGTAGACAGGCTTTTTGTTGATGAAAGCCATTATTACAAGAACCTTTATCTTTATACAAAAATGCGTAATGTGGGAGGTATCGCACAGACGGAAGCACAGAAATCTTCCGACCTCTTTATGAAGTGTCGTTACCTTGACGAGATTACCGGAGGACGAGGAACCGTATTTGCAACGGGTACACCTATCTCAAACAGTATGGTGGAACTCTATACGATACAGCGATATTTGCAGTACAACACGCTTGTGAAAAATGGGTTGCAGCACTTTGATGCCTGGGCTTCCACTTTCGGAGAAACCATTACGGCAGTGGAACTTACACCGGAAGGAACGGGATACAGAGCAAAGACAAGGTTCGCAAAATTCTATAACCTGCCTGAACTAATGGCGATGTTCAAGGAGATAGCGGACATTAAAACAGCAGATATGTTGAACCTGCCAGTACCGGAAGCAAAGTACCATAACATTGCAGTAAAGCCGTCGGAAATACAGAAGGAAATGGTTGCTTCCCTTGCAGAGAGAGCCGAGCAGGTGCGTGGCGGCGGTGTGGATTCAAGCGTAGATAATATGCTGAAAATCACGAATGATGGAAGAAAACTGGCTCTTGACCAGCGTATGCTAAATGATATGCTGCCTGATTTTGAGGGCAGTAAAATCAATGCCTGCGTCGATAACATCTATCGGATATGGAAAGAAAATGCCGACAAGAAATCGGCACAGCTTGTGTTCTGTGACCTTTCCACGCCGAAGAATGACGGAACATTTTCCGTCTATAACGACATTAGGAAAAAGCTGATTGAGAGAGGTATTCCTGAAAGTGAAGTAAAATTTATACACGAAGCCGACACGGATATGAAGAAAAAAGAACTGTTCCAAAAGACCCGCAAGGGAGAAGTCAGGGTGCTTCTTGGCTCTACTCAGAAGATGGGAGCAGGAACGAATGTGCAAGACAAACTTATCGCACTTCACGATGTGGATTGTCCGTGGCGACCTTCAGATTTGGAGCAGCGTTCCGGTAGAATTGTCCGTCAGGGCAATGAAAATCCGCAGGTAGATATTTACCGCTATGTAACAGAGCAGACCTTTGATGCATACCTCTATCAGCTTGTGGAAGGTAAGCAGAAGTTCGCAAGTCAGATTATGACGAGCAAATCTCCGGTCAGGTCGGCAGAGGATATTGATGAAACCGCACTGTCCTATGCAGAGATAAAAATGCTTGCAACAGGTAATCCATATATCAAAGAAAAGATGGACTTAGACATTCAGGTGCAGAAGCTAAAGATGTTAAAATCCAATTTCTTATCGGAGAAATACGGACTGGAGGATAAGGTCATCAAGTTCTACCCACAACAGATTGCTTACTTGAAATCCCGTGTAGAGGGACTTACAAAAGATGTTGAAACAGCAAAATTACACCCGAAACCGATAGACGAGCAGCCGCTTGGAATGATGGTATCGGGTGTTTCTTATTCCGAAAAAGCCGAAGCAGGTCAGGCAATCATCAATGCCTGCAAGTCAATGAAAAGTCCCGATGCGATACCACTTGGCGAGTACCGTGGCTTTCAAATGGAACTGTATTTTGATACGGTGCAGCGTAATTATGTTGTGAAACTGAAAGGCGAAACGAGCAGAGATATACCGCTTGGCGACGATGCTCACGGTAATATCGTGAGAATAGATAACGGCATTGAACGCTTCGAAGAAACACTTGCTGATACGAAAAACAGTCTTGAAAATACGGAAAAGCAGTTTGAAACAGCGAAGCAGGAAATCGAAAAGCCGTTTGCAAAGGAGGAAGAATTGAGGGCAAAAACTGCCCGACTTGATGAGCTGAATATCCTGCTCAATATGGATAAAAAGGAAAATGAGATTGTCGGCGGAGAGCCTGATGAGGGCGAAGCAGTCGGCGGCAGAAAGGAGAAATCGTATGAGAGATAAACAGAAAGGCGGTGGTCGATATGCCATTTATCGCACCTGAGTTAATCATTCAGGCGAAGCAGATGGACTTATTAACCTACCTGAGAAATTATGAACCGTATGAGCTGGTTAAGTTTTCAGGTAACACCTATTGCACCAGAACCCACGACAGTTTGAAGATTTCAAATGGGAAATGGATATGGTGGTCGAGAGGTATTGGCGGCAGGAGTGCTTTGGATTATCTGATTAAGGTCAAAGGTTACAGCTTCCTTGAAGCGGTGGAAACCATTATCGGACACACAGCGATTCAGGCTCCAGTCTATGAAAAACCACAGTCAAAAGAGGAAAACAAACCACTTCTTCTCCCTGAAAAATGTGCTTCCAACAGAGTGATTACAGAGTATCTTTTCGGGAGAGGAATAGATTTTGAAATCATCAATTACTGTATTTCCAATGACCTTATCTTTGAGAGTCTGCCGTATCACAATGTTGTGTTTGTAGGCTATGACGAGAAGAAAGAACCCAAATATGCAGCCTACCGTTCCACGAATAAGCGTAGGATTATGGGCGATTGCAGTGGCAGTAAAAAAGATTATTCTTTTCGGCTTGGTAAGGAAAACTTGGAGGAAGTACACCTCTTTGAGTGTGCCATTGACTTGTTATCCTATGCCACGCTTGCGAAGCTGAACGGGCAGGATTGGAAAGAAATGAGCTTTGTTTCGCTGTCTGGGGTGTATTCTCCGGCAAAGAAAATTGAGGACAGTAAAGTGCCGATTGCACTGGAAAAGTATCTTGGCAGCAACCCATCTGTCAGGAAAATCCGTATCCATTTTGACAATGATATAGCGGGCAGAAAGGCAGCACAGACCTTAAAAACCATTCTGCCGGATAAGTATGAAATCGTTGATGAACCACCAAAAGCAGGTAAGGACTTCAACGATTTTCTTTGTATGCGGATGGGAATTTACAATAAAAAAACACACGAAAGGAATGAAGAACGATGAATGATACAAAGATTAAAGTTCTCTTGGTAGAACCGGAAAAGTACCCGAAGGAAATTGTAATCGACGACAGTCTGGAAGCAATGCAGGAGGTTGTCGGCGGGGATATTGAGGAATATATGCCCTTTGATGATGACGTTGCAATCATCTGTAATGAGGAAGGAAAGATGAGAGGACTTCCGCTTAACCGTGCTGTTTATGTGCAGGACAACGATAAGAAAGAGATGGTTGATATTATCTGCGGCAAGTTCTTTATCTGTTATGCACCGCCTGAGAGTGAGAGCTTTCAGAGCTTGCCGGACGATATGATGAAGAAGTATAAGGAACAGTTCAAGTATCCTGAACGCTTTTCTAAGGAAGTGTGCGGCAATATCGTGGCTGAACCTTTTAAGCCGAAATCAAAGGATTATGAGAGATAGTAGCCTGAGAACGGGGCAACCCAGAGGAGATGTTTAATCTTAGCGAGCAGACCATTTGGATAAACACAGTTTTCCAAACGGTAAAAGGCTCGTTAGGGGTTGCCCCTAATACCCCGTGAGAAAGGAGAACTTGATTTGAGAGAGTTATTACTTATCGCCGCCGGAACACTGCTCGGCAGTTGTCTTGGCGTTACGATGATGTGCTTATTTCAGATTAACAAAGATTGCAGAGTAAAGAGAAAGGAAGATACCGATTATGAGAAAGAGAAACATTCAGAAGATTGTACGCTTTAACCGCAAGGAAGCACAGGACTTGGCAGCAAAGGCAAAGAAGGCTTGTCTTTCCGAAGCAGGACTTATCCGTTTACTTATCAGAGGTTACGAACCGAAAGAGAAACCCGATGACCGTTTCTATGATGTGATGAGGGAACTTTCCTCTATCGGTAATAACATCAATCAGCTTGCTGCCAAAGCGAATACACTTGGTTTCATTGACGCACCTATGCTGAAGAATGAAGCTGCAAAGTGGAATAAGTTCCAGTCAGAGATTGAGAGAACATATCTTCGTCCAAATCAGAGCGAAATGAAATGGCAGTAACAAAGTTGTGGTCGGTAACAGAAAGGCTCGGTCAGGTCATTGACTATACGACCAATCCCGAAAAGACTTCTGCAAAAATCAAAAGGGAGTTTTCGCCGGAACAGTATCAGGCTCTTGCAGATGTTATTGCTTATGCAAAGGACGAAGAAAAAACAGAGCGAGAATTTTATGTTGAGGGTATCAACTGTAATGTGGCGATTGCCCGTGACCAGTTCATAACGGTTAAGGAACAGTACCAAAAGACAGACGGTATCCAAGCCTATCACGGATATTTGAGTTTCAAGGAAACAGATATATCTGCTGAGATGGCACAGAAAATCGGAATGGAATTTGCAAATGAAGTGTGGGGGAAAAGATTTCAGGTCGTTGTGACAACCCATCTGAATACAAGGCACCTGCACTGCCATTTTGTCATCAACTCTATTTCTTTTGTCGATGGCAAACATTTGTGGGGCGAGGAAAAAGCGTGGTTCAAATTCCGAAAAGTTGCAGACAGGATTTGTGAGAAGTATGGACTTTATTATGACCCGAATCCGAACCGCAGTAAGCAGTCAGATTATCTGACGATGAAAGAAAAGGCAGGTATGCCGACACGCTACTCAGTTGCAAAAGAAGCTATTGATTATGCTATCGACCACAGCAAGACCCTGAAAGAATTTCAGTTTGCTCTCAAGGAAATGGGATATGCCTATAACCTAAGTCCAAGCCGAAAATACTGGACAGTCATTCCAAAGGGATACGATAAGCCGATACGACTGAAAAATCTCGGAGCAGATTATACCAATGACCGGATTGTAGAGCGTATCAAAGAAAATCGTGACAGATGGGCAGAGATTGAGCCGTTCCAGAGGGCGACTTATAAACCAAGACAGTACCGTATGCAGACCAGAGGGCAGAAGCTGAAAAAGAAAGGCGAACTTTATGGGCTGTATCTGTATTACTGTTACAGACTCGGTTATCTGCCCAAGTATAAGAAACAGAATAACGCAAGGCTTCATTATCTTTTGAAAGATGATTTGATGAAGCTCGATAAGATTACTGATGAAGTAAGGCTGCTCGGACGAGAAAATATTTCCACGGACGAACAGCTTTTTTCATATAAGACTTCCTTAGAGGAGCAGATGAAAAATCTGATTGCCGGAAGAACACATCTCCGAAAAAAGATAAGAACAAATATTGATGATGGTCAGCTTCAGGCGGCAAAAGATGAAATCGCTTCTATCAATGGAGAATTGAAAAAACTCCGATGGGAAGTAAAACTCTGCGAGGATATTGCGGAGAGGTCAAAGGTTATGGAAGAAAACCTTGAGCATATCGAAACAGAGGAACAAAAACAGCAGAGAAAGGAGAAATCACGCTATGAACAACGGTGGTGACGCAGCAGAGCAGGTCGTTAGGCTTTCGCTTGAAGGATTTGAAGTTGCTGCAAGATTAAGCGGTTCGGCGGCGAAGAATATCGCATTGCTTTTGGTATCGGTTCTGAAGCAGGAACAAAAGACGAAGGGCAAAGCAAGGCTTACCAATATGATTAAGTCAGGCAAGGAGTTGAAAGTCTTTTCCATTCCGCAAAAGGATTTGAAGAAGTTTACCGAACAGGCAAAACGCTATGGCGTTCTTTATTGTGTCCTCAGAGATAAGAACACAAAGGGAGAGAATGCTCCGGTAGATATTATCGCAAGAGCAGAGGACGCTTCTAAAATTCAGCGTATCGTTGAAAGATTTGAACTTGGCAAGGTGGATAAGGCTTCGATTGTCAGTGAAGCAGAGAAAGCTATCGCAGACCGTGAAGCAGTTGAAAAAGAAAAGCCGACCAAATCCAAGAGTGAAATCATTATGGAAGAAGCGGTCAGAAATCCAATGCAGAAAGAGGAGCGAGCAAACGCAAACCCCTCAGTCGCCAAAACAGACAAAAGCCCTCTGTCAAGGCAAAACTCAGAGCCGGTAGAAACGCAATCTGATAAGGGTGTTGCAAAGCCAGTGGAAAAGCCATCAGTCAAAGAGAAACTTGACCGTTATAAGGCACAGGCAAAACAGCAAAAAGAAGCAGAGCGTAAAGAGCCGGAGATTAAGAAAGACGGTAAGAAGCCGCAACAGAAAAATGGTCAGACGGTACACCGTCAGCCGAAGAAGAAACCCAAAACAAAAGAGAGGTAATTCGCTATGACAAATGATTTCAAACCCGCAAAGGCTGGCGGTAATCAGCCGAGATTATCCAAAGAGGAGTATGCGGAAAAGAAGCGAGCAGAAAAAGAAAAGGTCTATCAGATGATTGATGACGCTGCCCGTGAGATTGTGAGTGACCCTGAGAAATTCAAGAGCTTTCTTGATACGCAGAGTCGAATGGACAGATATTCCGCAGCAAATGCTCTCCTTATTTACAGTCAGTATCCGCAGGCGACACAGCTTAAAGATTTTGATGATTGGGGTAAGGACAATGTGAAGATTACCAAAGGGGCAAAGAGTATTTCTATTCTTGAACCAGTGGAATACACAAGAGCAGATGGCTCTCCGGGTATTTCCTACAATGTCAAAAAGGTATTTGATGTTACGCAGACAAATGGAAGAAAAGCTCCGGCAGTATCAGCAAACCGTGACCCGAAAGCACTTATCACGACAATGCTTGATGTATCTCCGGTGGAGGTTGCGGCAACCGATGAACTTCCGTATCCGAATATGGCAGCTTTCTATAATAATGAAAAGCAGACCTTGTATGTGAAGCGTAATGTGGGCGACAGTGTAGCAGTTGCTCAGTGTGTCGCTCAGGAACTTGGACACGCACAGCTTTCTATCAACAGCGAAAGTTACAGCCGCAGGGATATGGGCTTTCAGGCAGTGTGTATCGGATATATGCTTTGCAAGAAGTATGGCGTAGATACACAGAATTTTGCAATTAACCGTATTCCGGAGGGACTGGCTTCCAAAGAGCCGAAAGAAATCCGTGCGGAGCTTTCCAAGACCCGAAATGCAATGGCAGAAATTCACAGTCATATCTCTGATGAAATGTTCCGCAAGAAGCAGGAGCGTTCAAAGGACTATGAGAGATAATGGAGGGCAGATATGGAAAAAGAAAAACTCTACCACATTGCTTTGGACGATTATGAACACGGTGTTGTCATTCGCTCCTTAAACGATGAGAAAACAAAGTTGATGGAGGAAGGCAAGTCCGCAGATGCAGTAGACGACCTGCTTGTAAAAGTCGGAAATGCCCCATTGAAAAAGTTCAAAGTAATTGAAAGGAAACGCTCAGATGAAGCGAGATAATGACAGGCAGACTGCCATTATTTTATCTATTGTCGGTATCGTTCCGGTCATATGGCTGGCACTTCTGATTGCACCTTCCATAAGCGGAGGATTGCCGGAGATAGCAGCCAATCTTCCGACACTCTTTGATAATCCATTTTCCATAAAATTATGTGGGGACAGCCTGAAAACTGTCCTCATTTTGCTTTTATGCTATGGAATGGGTATCGGGATTTATTTCTCGACAAGAAAGAATTACCGCAGACGAGAGGAACACGGTTCTGCTAAATGGGGCAATGTCAGAGCCATTGATAAAAAGTACCGACAAAAGCCGCTGTCAGAAAATAAGCTGATGACTCAGAATGTGTGCATTGGACTTAATGCCAAGAAGCACAGACGAAATCTGAATACGCTTGTATGTGGCGGCTCCGGTGCAGGTAAGACAAGATTTTATGCAAAGCCTAATATTATGAACGCTGCCAGAAACAGCTATGTGATTTTAGACCCGAAAGGAGAAATCCTGCGAGATACGGGACATCTTCTTGAGAAGAAAGGTTACGAAGTGCGTGTCCTTGATTTGATTTCAATGGAGAAAAGCCATTGTTACAATCCGTTTGTATATTTGCAGAACGACAATGATGTGCAGAAGCTCGTAACCAATCTTTTTAAGAGTACCACTCCGAAAGGTTCACAGAGCAATGACCCGTTTTGGGATACGGCAGCGTCAATGCTTCTGCTTGCACTGGTATTTTATCTGCACTATGAAGCACCACCGGAAGAACAGAATTTTGCAATGGTAATGGAAATGTTAAGAGCCGGGGCGATTGAGGACGAGGACGACCCAAGTCCTTCTCCGCTTGACAATCTGTTTTCGGATTTGATGATAGATAATCCTGACCACATTGCTTTGAAGTATTACCACTCTTATCATTCCGGTTCTTCCAAAACATTAAAATCCATACAGATAACCCTTGCAGCAAGGCTTGAAAAGTTCAACTTGGAGAGTCTTGCTGCTCTTACTTCTGCCGATGAACTGGATTTACAGTCACTCGGAGAGAAAAAGGTGGCACTGTTTGCACTGATACCGGATAACGACTCCAGTTTCAACTTCTTGGTATCCATTCTTTACACACAGCTCTTTCAGCAGTTGTTTTATGCAGCCGACCATATCCACGGTGGCTGTCTGCCGATGCCTGTTCATTTTATGATGGACGAATTTGCCAATGTTTCACTGCCGGACGACTTCGACAAGATACTGTCGGTTATGCGTTCCCGTGGGGTATCGGTAAGCATCATCTTACAGAACTTGGCACAGCTTAAAGCCTTGTTTGAAAAACAGTGGGAGAGCATTGTGGGTAACTGCGATGAATTTCTTTACCTTGGTGGAAATGAACAGTCAACCCATAAATACGTGTCGGAGCTGTTAGGAAAGGAAACCATTGATACCAACACGTTCGGAAAGAGTACCGGAAGAAGTGGTAACTATTCCACCAACTATCAGATTAGCGGCAGAGAGTTACTTACCCCTGATGAGGTGCGTATGCTCGATAATCAGTACGCTATTTTATTTATCCGTGGGGAAAGACCCATTATGGATTTTAAATATGACATTATGAAACACCCGAATGTGGCACTTACCACAGACGGAAAGGCAAGTCCTTATAAGCACGGAGAAGTCACAAAAGATATTGCTTCGATTGCCATTTGGGACATTGACCCTGCAACACTTCCTGAAAAGGAAATGGAAGAAACGAACTGGGAACTTCTTTCCGATGAGGAGATGGAAGCTCTGTTCATAAACAATCAAACAAATTAAATTTTGGAGGTATTCAACTATGACTATTTTTAAGAAAAAAGCAACTGACATTCAGGAAACAAAGAAACTGCCTATGATCGGAAAGGTTAAGAAAGGCTTCCGTGCTTACTGCACAATGGTCATTGTCGGTGCGTTGGCACTTGGAATGACAACGACTGCATTTGCAGCGAATGACCCGCTTACCGTAGTCAATAATCTGTCCGACTTTATCTTCGGACTTATCCGTGCCATCGGTATGATTTTGCTTGGCTTTGGTATCGTGCAGGTCGGTCTTTCACTCAAATCTCACGACCCTTCTCAGAGAGCCAATGGCTTCCTGACTCTTGCGGGCGGTGTCATTATCACTTTTGCGAAAGAAATCCTTACTCTTATCACAGGCTAAGATAAGAGTTACACAGTTATCGAGGGGTGTGCCAAGCTAAGGGACACCCCTTAATTGTAAGGAGGTGCTTTGAATGAGTGATAACTGGGTAGTTCAAAATCTTGAAAATGCCCTTGAAACTTGGAATGAAAAACTGTCGGAAATATGGACACTCATCACAACTACACCGCAGAACTTTAAGGGCGGGAATATCTGGAAGGTTATTGTTGACATCAACGGTGCAGTTCAGGCTATCGGGCTTGCCTTACTTGTATTGTTTTTTGTGATAGGTATGGTAAAGACCTGCGGAAGTTTTACAGATGTGAAGAAACCGGAACACGCTTTAAAACTCTTTGTCCGTTTTGCATTGGCGAAAGGTGTTATCACATACGGAATGGAGCTTATGCTTGCATTATTTAATATCGTGCAAGGGACGATTTCAACCATTATGAATGCTGCCGGATTTGGAACTCCGGAACAGACGACCTTACCCGCAGAGATGGTAACGACCATAGAGGATTGCGGATTTTTTGAGAGTATCCCTTTGTGGGCGGTAACGCTTATCGGAGGATTATTTATCACGGTGCTGTCGTTCATTCTGATAATGACAGTGTATGGACGATTTTTCAAGTTGTATATGTACACAGCACTTGCACCGATACCGCTTTCCACATTTGCAGGAGAACCTACACAGAATGTAGGCAAGAGTTTTATCAAGAGCTATTGTGCAGTTCTGCTTGAGGGAGCAGTCATTGTACTTGCTTGTATTATTTTCTCCGTATTTGCTTCATCGCCACCAGTAGTGAATCCTGATGCGGCAGCAGTTACGCAGGTGTGGGCATATATCGGGGAATTGGTATTTAATATGCTTGTTCTTGTCGGTGCAGTAAAAATGTCTGACCGTATTATCCGAGAGATGATGGGACTTTAAGGAGAGATTTTGAGATGAACCAAAGAGATTGTAAGAAATGCGTTTACTATGGCGGTAAACGAAAAGGCAAAGTCTTTTGCCTGAATGATAAATGCGTGAGGGAGAAAGACCGAAACCGCAGGAAAGGAAACAGATATGGAAGTAAAAATTAACCGAGAAATCAGAAATTATACAGAGTCAATGTTTTTTGGGCTGTCGCTCAGACAGTTCATTTTTTCTGTTCTCGCTTGTGGCGTTGCGGTAGGACTGTATTTCTTGCTCAGACCGTATGTTGGCACGGAAACCATATCGTGGGTGTGCATTTTGGGTGCTGCTCCGTTTGCGGCACTTGGCTTTGTGAAGTACAACGGTATGACCGCAGAGAAAGCAATCTATGCGTGGATAAAATCGGAGTTTTTAATGCCGAAGAAGCTGGTATTTCACTCCACCAATGTTTATTACGAACTGATGAAGCCAAGCATTGAACAGAAGCAGAAGGAGGTATTGAAGTCAAATGATTAAGACTCTTACAAATTTGTTTAAGCAGGATAAAGAAAAATTTGTTGTACCGAAAGGGGTGCAGGACGTGATTCCCGTGGCAGCTATCTTTGATGATGGCATTTTCAAAGTGGGAAAGGATAAATATTCAAAGACCTACCGCTTTACGGATATTAACTATGCAGTGGCGAGCCGTGAGGATAAGGAAGCGATGTTCCTTGAATATTCCGAACTTCTGAACTCTCTTGACAGTGGTGCAACGACAAAAATCACAATCAATAATCGTCGGCTCAACAGACTGGATTTTGAGCAGACAATTCTTATTCCGACAACCGGAGATAATCTGGACGAATATCGAGAGGAATACAATAAAATGCTTCTTGATAAGGCAACGGGTGCAAACTCCATTGTTCAGGATAAGTATATTACCATTTCCATCAACAAAAAGAGTGTGGAGGACGCAAGAACTTATTTTGCCCGTGTCGGTGCAGATTTGATTGCTCACTTCGGCAGACTTGGAAGTAAGTGTGTGGAACTGGAAACAGACGAAAGACTTCGTATTTTCCACGACTTCTATCGTGTGGGAGAAGAAAGCTCTTTCCACTTTGATATTAAGGAAACAAGAAAAAAGGGACACGATTTTAAGGATTATATCTGCCCCGACACAATGGAATTTGAAAAGGACTATTTCAAGATGGGAAACCGTTATGGAAGAGTCCTTTTTCTTCGTGAATATGCGTCCTATATCAAAGACAGTATGGTAGCGGAACTTACGGATATGAACAGAAATCTGATGATGTCCATTGATATTGTTCCCGTTCCAACTGATGAAGCAGTAAAGGAAGCAGAGAACCGTCTGCTTGGTGTGGAAACCAATATCACAAACTGGCAGCGTAGGCAGAATGCCAATAACAACTTCTCTGCAACTGTTCCGTATGATATGGAGCAGCAGAAGAAAGAAATGAAAGAGTTCCTCGATGACCTTACGACCCGTGACCAGAGAATGATGTTCGCTGTTATCACAATGGTTATTACGGCAGACAGTAAGGAACAGCTTGAGAATGATACGGAAGCGTTGCTTACCACAGCAAGAAAACATCTTTGCCAGTTTGCAACACTGAGATTTCAGCAGGTAGATGGACTCAATACGGTAATGCCGTTTGGAACAAGAAAGATTGATGCGTTCAGAACACTTACAACAGAGAGCCTTTCGGTATTTATCCCATTCAGGGTGCAGGATATTTTCCACGAGAACGGTATCTATTACGGTCAGAATGTTATCAGCAAAAATATGATTATCGCAGACCGTAAGCAGCTTTTGAATGGTAACTCCTTTATTCTCGGTGTATCTGGTGGCGGTAAGTCATTTGCGGCAAAGGGAGAAATCATCAATCAGGTGCTTTCTTCAGACGCAGATATTATCATCATCGACCCTGAGCGAGAGTATTCACAGCTTGTCAATGCAATGGGCGGAGAGGTAATCAATATTTCTGCTACTTCCGACAATCACATCAATGCAATGGATATGAATAAGGATTACGGCGACGGTGCAAACCCTGTCATTTTGAAATCCGAGTTTATTATGTCCCTTTGTGAACAGCTTATCGGAGGAACAAATCTCGGAGCGAAGCAGAAGTCTATCATTGACCGTTGCACGGCAAGCGTGTATCGCAGTTATCAGCAGAATGACTATCAGGGACATATACCGACCTTGCAGGATTTCAGGGCAGAACTTTTGCAGCAGGACGAACCGGAAGCAAAGGAACTGGCACTTGCCATTGAACTTTTCACACACGGTTCTCTGAATACCTTTGCAAAGCAGACGAATGTGGATACCAATAATCGCCTTATCTGCTATGACATTCTTGATTTGGGTAAACAGCTTATGCCGATTGGTATGCTTGTTGTCCTTGACTCTATCCTGAACCGTATCACACAGAACCGTGCAAAGGGTAAGAACACCTTTATCTTCATTGATGAGATTTATCTTCTGTTCCAGCACGAATACTCTGCAAACTTCCTCTTTACCTTGTGGAAGCGTGTGAGAAAATACGGTGCATACGCAAGTGGAATCACTCAGAATGTCGATGACCTTTTACAGAGCCACACAGCGAGAACAATGCTTGCAAACTCAGAGTTCATCATTATGCTGAATCAGGCTTCCACAGACAGGCTTGAGCTTGCAAAACTTCTGAATATTTCTGACCTCCAGATGTCCTATATCACGAATGTGGAAGCAGGACACGGACTTATCAAGGTGGGAAGTTCGCTTGTACCGTTTGCAAACAAATTCCCTAAGAACACGAAACTTTATAAACTGATGACAACCAAACCAGGCGAAGCATAAGGAGGGATTTACAATGTCTAAGATTCAATTTCGCAATGCTGCACACAGAGATTTTGTATTGGAAAATCTGGATAAGTGCAAAGTCAACGACTGCTATCACAGAGCATTTTTCTATGTGATGGGTATTTCAGAAGAAACAAGAATGAACATCGGAAAGATGTTTGATTTTAAGAGGGATTGCATCATACCGGAAGGTATGCACGGCGGTTGGCAGACAAGTGGCACAGTCAAGGTTTGCCACCTTGCCTTTAATCTTTGGAATGGATTTACGGAAGAAGGCAGGGAAAATCTCTATACACCGGAGGAACTGTTCTGTTGCGGATATGCTCCGTATTTTATGGAGGGTATCAAGTTGAGGTATCCGGAGTATTGCAGAGATTTGACTCCACCTAAGAGAAACGATATGGAAAGGTAAGAGAAAATGAGCAGAAAAATCTATATTATTATTGCGATGGTGTTTACGGTAGTGTTGTCTGTAAGCACCTTCTTTATTATCCGTAATCACATTGACTCTGCCAAGCAGAATGAAGTCTATGATAACCTTGCGGAGATTGTGGAGGACGAGCCGTCAAAGGAAAATGAGGGCGTGACGTTTTCGGAAGATAAGGACTATCTTGCGGAATATTTTGAACTTTATCGGCAGAATGAGGATATGGTGGGTTGGATAAAGGTTGAGGATACCAATATCAACTATCCGGTCGTGCAGTCTGTAAATGAGCCGAACTTCTACCTGAAGCACAAGTTTGATAAGACCTATTCCGCTTATGGCTGTCCATATGTGCAGGAAAATTGTGATGTGCAGAAACCTTCAGACAACATCATTATATACGGACACCATATGAATGACGGCTCGATGTTTACGGGACTGATGAAGTACAGAAACAAGAGCTTTTGGGAAGGTCATAAGACGATTACCTTTGATACACTGACGGACAGACACCAGTATGAAGTGATTGCAGTCTTTAAGACAGTCGTTTATACAGACAGCTCCGATAGCTTTAAGTATTATGAGTTTACGGACGCAGAAAATGCGGCAGAGTTTGATGCGTATGTTGCTAAGTGCAAGGAACTTTCTTTGTATGATACCGGAGTATCGGCAGAGTATGGCGACAAGCTTATTTCTCTTTCTACTTGTGAATATTCAAGAAACAATGGCAGGCTTGTTGTTGTCGCTAAGAGAGTGGATTAAACCCCACTCTCTATTATTTTTCGAGAAAGGAGGAAACCGATGGCTGATATAAAAACAAGAGATACAAGCAAAGGTACAATCAAGACCATAAATAAGGCAGCAGTTGCCACGGAGCGAATGAAGAAAGCCTATGTGATGACGAAAGATAAGGCAGAACATTCCACCAATGCTTCGGAAAATTCCGCAGAGGAATATGCTTCCGATAAAATCGAAGCGGCAACGGATAGGGCTGTTCACGAAACTGCATACCGTGCGGATAAAGTCGGCAGATGGGGTGTGCGTGAAACAAGGCAGAATTATCAGAAAGCCAAAACGGGAATTGAGAATTTCAAGACCAAGCGTGCAGAGAAACAGCTTCAGAAACAATCGGTCAATCCTGTCGGAAAACAGAGCATCCGAACTCTGGAGCGTACGGAGAAAACAATTAAACAGTCTGCAAGGTCGGCAGGAAATACGACAGTCAAGACCGTATCGAAAGGTGCAACCAATACTGTTCAAAGGTCGGTTAAGACCGCAGAACAAACGGCAAAGACTTCTATTAAGACCACCAAAGAAGCTGCCATTATAGCACAGAAAACAACAAAAACAACAGCCAAAGCAACACAGAAAGCGGCTCAGACGGCAAAGAAAGCGGCGAAAGCCACAGCAGATACCGTTAAAGCTACAGCGAAAGCTACTGTTGCGACAGTCAAAGCGATTATTGCAGGGACAAAAGCACTTGTAGCAGCAATCGCCGCAGGCGGTTGGATAGCGGTTCTGATTATTATGATTGTCGTGCTGTTTGGTGCTGCCGTAGCAATGTTTGGAGGAGGAAGTGACAGTAATTCCTATACTCCGGTAAGTGCAGAGGTAGAAGCCTATGAACCCATCATACAGAAGTATGCCAAAGAGTACGGCATTCCTGAGTATGTGGAACTTATCAAGGCGGTTATGATGCAGGAAAGCGGTGGCAGAGGACTTGACCCTATGCAGGCAGCAGAGGGAAGTTTCAATACAAGGTATCCGCACGAACCTAATGGAATTAAAGACCCTGAATATTCTATCCAGTGTGGAGTTCAGGAATTGAAAGCGGCTCTTACTTCGGCAGAAGTGGAAAGTCCGATAGATATGGAGCATATCAAACTTGCCTTGCAAGGCTACAACTTCGGTAATGGGTATATTTCTTGGGCAAAAACAAAGTATGGCGGTTATTCTTATGCCAATGCAGTGGAGTTTTCCACTCAGCAGGCACAAAGGCTTGGTTGGGACAGTTATGGAGATACCCAATATCCGGCTCACGTTCTGAGATACTATCCGTATGGGCGAGCCTTTACTGCCGGAGGTAATCAGGCGATTGTTGAGGTTGCCTTGACACAGCTAGGCAATCAGGGCGGACAACCTTACTGGAGCTGGTACGGCTTTAATAGTCGAGTGGAATGGTGTGCCTGCTTCGTATCTTGGTGTGCTGACCAATGCGGGTATATTGAAAGCGGACTTGTTCCGAAATTTGCAGGTTGCGTGGATGGTGCAAACTGGTTTAAGTCAAATGGAAAATGGCAAGACCGCACTTATGAACCAAAGGTAGGAGATATTATCTTCTTTGATTGGGAAGGCGACGGTACAACAGACCACGTTGGTATCGTAGAGAAGTGTGAGAATGGCACAGTTTATACCGTAGAGGGCAACTCAGGCGACGCCTGCAAGCAAAGACAGTACGCAGTCGGAAGCAGCAATATCTATGGATACGGTATTCCGGCATATTAAAAATTCCAGACGGTGTCTGGAAAATTGAAAAGATGGCTGCTCAGTTGAGTAGCCATCGGGTACATTATGAGAAATCAGTTGTTTCTCTGTTATTCAGGAAAATATGGTGTGTATGATAAGTGAAGCTGAAAAGCATATCGGCATTTTCTTTACTGCCGTCTAAAAAGGAAATATCATCGGCAAGGATAAAAAGAATTGCTAACAGCTTCTTGATATATCCAGTGTAGCAGGCATAATCTACATAGATGTTGGCGATATATCCCTCGGCAAATTCTATCAGGTCAGCGTCAATTTCAAAGCTATTGGATAGTTCGTAAACGGTTTTGATAAATTTATCCTTGTCAGCAATTCGCTCTTTACTTGGAACACTTCTGCGGTTCTTCTGTATAAATTTTAAAAAATCATCAGCTTCCGTAAAGTCGGGAGTGACTGAGCTGTCAGTTCCCAAATCTGTTTTGTAATCCTCAAATTTCTCTTTTTCAAACCGATTACTGAATATTATCTTTTGTTCGTCCATTCCTTTTTACCCCTAAGTTTATTCTTTGGAGATTGTTTAACTTGGCTCTTGGGTTGTGATTTGTCTTTCGCCATTAACAATCGTGAATTACTACTTTTATAGTATAACATAAAAATAGTTGGGAATCATCACTAATAGTTGGTTTGACTTCCTTTGGGTGCGTGTGATTTGAAATCGACTTAACCTATACTATTAGTTATGGAAACACACTAAGGGAGGTGATGTGATGAAGCTCGATACAATCGGCAAGAATATAAGAAAGTTCCGACTTGCGAGGAAATTACGCCAAGAAGATTTGGCTGAGAAAACAGATTTGACAACAAATTATATTGGTATGGTTGAGCGTGGAGAGAAAATTCCGTCACTCGAAACTTTCATAAAGATAGTAAATGCTTTAGGTGTATCATCGGATATGGTTCTTACAGATGTTCTGGAAACGGGATATACAGTCAAGAACTCAATGCTGAATGAGAAGCTTGAAAAACTTGCTCCTGAAGATAGAAACAGAATTTATGAAGTCATAGATACACTTGTGAAGCAGTCAAAGCAAATACTTCCATAAAACACAGAAGTTCGTCCTAATCGACGAGCTTTCTTTTTTCAGTATAAAAAATTTCTGCTATCGACAAATTTTTCGGGACTTCGACAGAGAGAATATGCTATAACAACAACTGTCAGTGATAGACACATACTAATAGACATAGGAGGAAGTAGAAGTGAACGACATTTTCAGACAAATAGCAAAAGAAAATGGAACAACCGAAAAAGCAGTAAAAGAGGAAATGCAGTTTGCCATTCGGGAAGCAATGAAAAGTGCTGAACCGGAAGCAATAGCTTTTTGGAAAGCAGTTGCACCGGACGGAAAAGAGCCGCCGATAGAAAAGGTCATAGCAATGATTGCATTGAATGTTAATAATAGAATGTATAATTGAGGTGCTTCGGCATCTCTTTTTTAGTATTCTTTAAAAGAGTCGTATTAGGTGTTTGTAAAAAGTGACACCTTAGTGTCTGAAAGGTTACATTTCTGCCTGAAATCTTGAAATGCCTGAAAATTTAATATATAATGTTAAATGACTAACTGTAACGAAGAAGAATTATAAGATGAAGAGGTGTTACTGATGAAGATATGCTATAACAAACTTCAAAAACTTATGATTGACAATCAAATGAAAAGACAGGATTTAATGCGTGCAGCCGAAATTACATCATACGCTGCAACGAAGATAAATAAGAATGAGCCAGTATCTCTTGAAGTACTGATGAGGATATGTCAGGTATTTCACTGTGACATCGGAGATATATGCGAAGTCATTTTAGATGAAGATTAAAACACGGAGGTAATTATAGATGGCAAGGGCTGCTAAACCAAAGAAAGAAATATCAATGGAAGAAGCACTTTGGAAAAGTGCTGATAAACTGAGAGGTTCTGTTGAGCCTGCGGAGTATAAGCACGTTGTTCTGAGTTTATTCTTCCTTAAATTTGCCAGTGACAAGTTTGAGGAATGCCGTAATAAGATTATTGCTACACACGGCGAAAAGTATGCGGATATGAAACCGTTTTATACTCAGGAAAATGTATTCTATCTTCCTGAAGAAAGCCGTTGGAAATACATTATTGAAAACGCAAAACAGGACGATATTGCCCTGAAGATAGATACAGCACTTTATACGATTGAAAAGAACAACCCGGCACTGAAAGGTGCTTTGCCGGATAACTATTACTCCCGCTTACATATAGATACGGCAAAGTTGGCTTCTTTGCTTGATGAAATCAATCGTATCAACACTGATGATAAAGAGAACGACATTATAGGTCGTGTATATGAGTATTTCCTTAGTAAGTTCGCTCTTGCAGAAGGAAAAGGTAAAGGAGAGTTCTACACACCAAAGTGTATTGTAAACCTGATTGCCGAAATGCTTGAGCCTTACGATGGAATACTTTATGACCCTTGTTGCGGTTCGGGTGGTATGTTTGTTCAGTCCATCAAGTTCGTAGAAGCACACAGCGGTAATAAAAAGAAAGTGTCTATTTACGGTCAGGAATACACAAATACCACTTTCAAACTGGCAAAAATGAACTTAGCTATCCGTGGTATTTCTGCAAATCTTGGAGAGATGGCAGCCAATACATTTACCAACGACCAACACAAAGACCTTAAAGCAGATTTCATTATGGCAAACCCACCTTTCAATCAGAAGCAGTGGAGAGCCGAGAATGAGCTTGTAGACGACCCTCGTTGGAATGGATATGAAGTTCCACCAACAAGCAACGCAAACTATGGTTGGATACTGAATATTGTTTCTAAACTTTCACAAAACGGTGTGGCAGGTTTCCTGCTTGCCAATGGTGCATTATCTGATGATGGTACAGAGCTGAAAATCAGGCAGCAGCTTATAGAAAATCACTTGGTAGAAGCGATTATTATTCTTCCGAGAAACCTTTTCTACACCACTGACATCAGCGTTACCCTTTGGGTACTCAATAAGAATAAAAAGGCTCGTGTTGTGGAACAGAACGGAAAGCTCAAACGCTATCGTGACCGAGAAGATGAAATACTCTTTATGGATTTACGACAGATGGGCAGTCCTTATGAGAAGAAGTACATTGAATTGACAGAGGAAGATAGAGCCAAAGTTACAAGTGTATATCATAACTGGCAGCAGGAAGGCTATGAGGAAACTTATGAGAATGTGCCGGAGTTTTGCTATTCTGCTTCTTTTGAAGAAGTAAAAGAAAAAGGATTTACTCTTGTACCAAGCAGATATATTGAGTTTGTCAACCGTGATGAGAACATCGACTTTGATACAAAAATGAAGTCATTGCAGGGAGAACTCAAAGAACTTCTTGTTCAAGAGGAAAAATCCAAATCAGATTTGCTTGCTGTATTTAAGGAGTTGGGATATGAAATCGAATTATGATATTTTAGGAAACCATATCCGACTGATTGATACTCGGAACAGAGAAAGCATAACAGACAGAGTTTTGGGAATTAACATAGACAAGTTCTTTATGCCGTCGGTTGCAAATGTCATTGGTACGGATTTGAGTAAATATAAACTGATAACAAAAGGAAAGTTTGCATGTAATCCAATGCATGTTGGTCGTGATGAACGACTTCCGGTTGCATTGTATGATGAAGAAAAACCTGCTATTGTTTCTCCGGCATATTTTATGTTTGAGGTAATAGATAACAGCATTTTGAATGAAGATTATCTGATGATGTGGTTTCGCAGACCGGAGTTTGACCGTATTTGTTGGTTACATACTGACGGAAGTGTACGTGGTGGGATTACTTGGGACGATATTTGCAGACTAGAATTGCCTATTCCGCCTATTGAAAACCAGCTTGAAATAGTGAACAGTTATAAGGCAATTACGGAGAGAATTGCTTTAAAGCAGAAGATAAATGATAATTTAGACGATACTGCTCAAACATTGTATCAAAAATATTTTGAGTCCAACTCAGATAAATCTTCTTGGAAACAAGGCACTGTTGGCGATGTGTTGCAACTACAAAGGGGGCATGATTTACCTCGAACTGAAATGACTGGTGGTAAATATCCCGTTGCAGGTTCAACTGGAACAATTGGGTATCATGATGAATTTACTGCTGAAGCTCCTGTTATTGTAATGGGACGAAGCGGCAATATTGGCAACCCAAGATTGTACCTTTGCAACTGTTGGACACATAACACATCGCTCTATGTAAAACAAATTTATGAAGCAGAACCGTTGTGGGTATTTTATTTGCTCAAAAATCTAAATTATGATGGCTTTGTTGGTGGTAGTGCAGTTCCTACATTAAATCGAAACGATGTTCATGCTTATGGAATAGCAATTCCACCACTTGAATTACAGAAATCTTTCTCCCAAAAGGTTATGAGCCTTATTTATTGCAAAGAAGAAAATCTTTCTGAAATAGAAAAACTGCAAGAATTGCAGAAAATAATTCTTACAACAATGTCAAGCCGCTAAATTATCATTTACAATAGAACTCCCATCAGTGGCGGGAGTTAAAACAAGGGACTGCCACTGGTAGTCGTTCTCTTAAAAAAGAAAAGGAGAATTGACTATGAAACAGAACCTAATCACTGATGTTATTCAAGGAATGTTACCTTATCTGAATAACGCACAGACAGAAAGATTGCAAGAGGTGTTGCAGTATACACTTTTTGATTATGAGGTAACAAAGATAAAAAAAGATGAGGAACTTTCAGAACAGAATTTAGTAGAATCTTTCCTATCGGCAAAGCGTATTGAAGGCTGTTCTGAGAAAACTCTGAAATACTATAATGCAACGATACAGTCAATGCTTGATGGTATTGGAAAGAGTATCAAATATATCGTAACTGACGACATTCGTTGTTATTTGACAGAGTATCAAGCAAAGAAAAAATCAAGTAAAGTTACGATAGATAATATAAGACGAATACTTTCCAGTTTTTTCTCTTGGCTTGAGGACGAGGATTATATTTTGAAAAGTCCGGTCAGGCGAATACATAAGGTTAAGACCGGAACAAACATTAAGGAAACTTATTCAGATGAAGCACTTGAATTGATGAGAGATAATTGCACAGAACTCAGGGACTTGGCGATGATTGATATGCTTGCTTCAACGGGGATGCGTGTCGGAGAAATGGTGTTGCTAAATCGTGAGGATATAGACTTTAACGAAAGAGAATGTGTGGTTTTCGGCAAAGGCGATAAGGAGCGAATAGTATATTTTGATGCAAGAACAAAAATACATTTGCAGAATTACTTAAATAGCCGAAAGGACGACAATCCAGCACTTTTTGTTTCATTACAATCTCCGCATAATCGAATGAATATCGGAGGTATTGAAGTGAGATTACGACAGCTTGGAAAACGCTTGGGATTAAATAAGGTACACCCTCATAAATTCAGGCGAACACTTGCAACAATGGCAATAGACAAAGGAATGCCAATAGAGCAGCTTCAGCAGCTCTTGGGGCATAGAAGAATAGATACGACATTGCAATATGCAATGGTCAAGCAGAGCAATGTGAAAATTGCTCATAGAAAATACATTGGTTAAGGTGGTAGGAATGGAAAAAGGATATAAGATATTAGGCAATTACATTCGACTTGTGGACGAGCGTAATAAGAATTTAGCCGTAACAAAGTTGCTTGGCGTAAGTATAAGTAAAAAATTTATTCCTTCAATCGCAAATATTGTAGGAACTGATTTATCGAATTATAAGATAGTCAGAACGGGACAGTTTGCATACGGACCCGTTACTTCACGAAATGGAGAGAAAATTTCTATTGCTTATTTAGATGAAGAAGATTGTATCATTTCAAGCTCTTATACAGTTTTTGAAGTTGAAAATAAAGAGGAACTTGACCCTGAATATCTTATGCTTTGGTTCAGCCGACCAGAATTTGACCGTTATGCAAGGTATAAGTCACACGGAAGCGTAAGAGAGATTTTCGATTGGAATGAGCTTTGTATGGTGGAACTTCCAGTACCAGATATTGAAAAGCAGAGAAAAATAGTGAAAGCCTACAAGACGATAACCGATAGAATAGATTTGAAACAGAAGATAAATGATAATTTAGTGGCTTGATAACTGAGCCAAAGCTGTGGCTTGCAGTTCTTCAAGTAGAGCGATTTCCTTTGTGTTTAAGGTCATTTGCTCAACTATTGCAGCAAGATTCAGTTCTTCAATAAACTCAGACGAAGGAACAACAATTTTTATGTTATCAATGAAGTTCTTACTGAGGTTATCTTGGGCTCCACCATTAGAAAGTCTGCTTATTGCCGCTTGGCTCTGAATTAGTGAGAAGTACAAGTATGCTGCATCAGCTTTTGAATTGCAAATCATACCACAAATAGCTTGGTTGGTCGTTGCTTCAATAGCAAGATAACCAACTTCTCCAGCGGTAACGCCATACATCGCCATTAAAACTGTGTCCTTTGGAAGCAGTTTTGTGGAACTCTCACTCAACCCTAATGGAGTGATGTATTCTTCCGTTTGAAGCGTAATATTATTATGGACTTCGCCTGATTTTACCCAAGAAATCGTTCCGTTCTCCCAATATTCGTTGTTGGTACGAGATGGAGTAGAACCAGATTTTGTTTCTCTACAAAATTCAGATACGGTTTGAATTTCAAAATCATCAGGCAAAGTCAGTCTATCCATTTCCGGCTCGGTCAGATTTATCAATGCACCTCTGCCGACATTCTTTTGGATAGAAGCTGTGCCAACCGCCACTAAATTATCATTTACAAGGAGGAACCTATGTCATTAGCAGATATAATTCAGATTATAATCGGAGTATTGTCACTGGTGGCAACAATAGCAGTTTCTTTTTTGATTTATTGGTTGCAATCACGACATGAAAAGGAAATACAGAAATTGCAATGCGAAAAGGAACGTATAGCATTGCAAGAAAAAGCTCGACTTTTTCTAATTGATAATCAAGAGGAAAGAGATTATTTGCCGTGGTGTATTATAGCAGCTAATCTATATCCGCTTGAAAAGCATACAAGGAAAATTTATTCGGAATACTGCCGGTGTTCTGAAGAATTACAAAATGAGATATTAAATCAAGCCGGATATAAGATTAAACAATTTACGGGAAAGTATTGGTTACAGGGATGTATAGATAAACTTCAGCAAGATATAGAGAAATATAATTTGGGAAGGGATTATTTGTATGATGGAGCAAAATATTTTCATCGAAGCTATGATAGATACCGAGAATTAGAATGGAACGGCACTCCTAATATCTTTGAACCTATAAACAAAGAAAATCGTCTGATGATGATTTTGAATGTGGCTCAAATATCTATTGGAGAGTATATTGATGAATATTTCTATTATTTCGTAGATAAAAAAATGGATTTTGATAAGGAAACACCTATACCTCCGATTGATTATGTATGGGAATATCAAAGTCTAGCACACACAAGAGAAGAAACCGTTTGTATGTGGATGATGGAACTTGTTGAGAATATAGCAACAATTATAAATAATAAGTTTGGCGAAGATGTTGATTGTCAGTTTTTCTTAGAGTATACCGACGCACAAGCAGAAACTTATGAAGATAAATATTATGAAACAGTACAAGCACTTTATAATGCTTATTATACAAGTGTAGTTGCATCATAATTTGATGCAGAATACCAAAGGAGTGAACGCAATGGCAAATTTTAATGAACACGCATTGGAAATGTCAATAATGGAGTTGTTCAAAGACGAGGGGTACACCTATGTCAGTGGCGACCAGATACACAGAGAAAGGACGGAGGTTCTGCTTACGGACGACCTGAAGCAATACCTCTATAATCGCTATGCGAAAGATGGTATCACACCGAGTGAGGTGGATAGTGTCATTCTAATGCTGCGTAATATTTCCGGTACAATTTATGAAGCAAACAAAGCTGTATTTAAGTTGCTCTGCGATGGATTTATTCTTAACCGTGAGGATAGAACGCAGAAAGACCTCTATATTGAACTTATTGATTTCGACACTCCCGAAAACAATATTTTCAAAGCGGTTAATCAGTTTGAAATTGAAGGCGTAAATAATCAGTTGCGTATTCCTGATGGCATTGTGTTCGTAAATGGTATTCCTGTTGTTGTTCTTGAATTTAAGAGTGCAGTACAAGAGAATACGACCATAATGGACGCATATAAGCAACTTACAATCCGTTACCGTAGAGATATTCCAGAGATTTTCAAATACAATGCGTTTGTTGTTATCAGTGATGGAGCAAATAATAAATATGGTTCTTTCTTCAGCCCATATGATTTCTTCTATGCGTGGAGAAAGATAAACTCAGACGATAAAGAACTGGACGGTATCAATTCTCTTGTAACAATGATAAAAGGACTTTTCCGAAAAGACCGTTTGCTTGAAGTTATTAAAGATTTTATTTATTTTCCGGATAACTCAGATAAGGATTTGAAGATAGTGTGTCGTTATCCACAGTTCTTTGCGGCAAATAAATTGTATGAGAATATCAAGGCTCATCTTCGCCCCGAAGGAGATGGTAAAGGTGGTACATACTTTGGAGCGACAGGCTGCGGCAAGAGTTATACAATGCTTTTTCTTACCCGTATGCTGATGAAAAGCAAATACTTTTCTTCTCCGACTATTCTTATTATTACGGACAGAACAGACCTTGACGACCAGCTTTCCAAACAGTTTGTAGGTTCAAAGAAATATATCGGGGATGAAACTGTTGTAAGTATTGAGTCCCGTGAGAAACTTCGTGAGGAGCTTCAAGGACGAGAGAGTGGCGGTGTTTATCTGACTACCATTCAGAAATTCACAGAGGATTTGCAGCTTCTTACAGACAGAACGAACGTTATTTGTATTTCTGATGAAGCACACAGAAGCCAAATCAATCTCGACCAAAAGGTTAAGATTACAGAGTCAGGTGTTCAGAAAACCTATGGCTTTGCCAAGTATTTGCACGACTCTTTACCAAATGCAACTTATGTTGGATTTACCGGAACTCCGGTTGATGGAACAATCGAAGTCTTTGGTGGTGTTGTAGACGCATATACAATGACGGAAGCTGTTAAGGACGGTATTACAGTTAATCTTGTTTACGATGGTCGTGCAGCTAAGGTTATGCTTAATCAGGACAAGGTAAGACAGATTGAAGAATATTATGCACAGTGTGAGCTTGAGGGAGCAAATGAACATCAAGTAGAAGAAAGCCAGAAGGCAGTTGCCAAAATGGAAGTTATTATTGGCGACCCTGACAGACTTCGTGCTGTTGCGGAGGACTTTATCAAACATTATGAAACCCGTGTGGCAGAAGGTGCAACTGTAGCAGGCAAAGCAATGTTTGTATGTTCCAACCGAAATATAGCATACGATTTCTATAAAATAGTAAAGGAACTCAGACCGGAATGGACAGAAAAGAAGATTTGTGATGACGGGGTTGTTCTGAGTGAAAAAGATAAAAAAGAGTTGAAGCCAATGGAAAAAATTAAGTTGGTTATGACTCGTAATAAAGATGATGAAAAAGACCTCTTTGATATGCTTGGCACAAAAGAGGATAGGAAAGAATTTGACCGTCAGTTCAAAAATCCGAAGTCAAACTTTAAGATTGCCATTGTTGTAGATATGTGGCTGACTGGGGATTGAGATATAATAGTGACAAGCTTAAGAAAGCCTTATAAATAGGGCGTTTCAGAGGTTAGTCCATTGTATCAATTTTAATCAGTTACGGTAAAAAAGGTGGAGAAAGGCACCTGTAAAAACTGAATATGAAACCAAGAGTGGGTATGGACTACACCATCTTAAGCTTAGACTTCGATAAGAAGTTAGTTTGGGATGGTGTATTTTTTTACCCTTCCGATGCGTGGCTGCATTGGAACAAGTAGTGACAGCATTTCCTTAAGTTTGGTCACTTGTAGGGGAAATGCTTAGAGAGGAGGTCCTGTATGGGATTAGGAAGCATTTTGATTGCAGTAGTGAAGTTCCTTTTGAAGAGTGTACTTTTTGTATTGAAGGCAGTTCTTTATGGAGGAAAGTTGTTTTTGTTGTTATTCGTACTGGTTGCAAGAGTCTTTCTGATTTTTGCAAAAGCAGCAGTACCACAGTAGAAGGGAGCGATTTGTATGATGAAAAAGGTATGGTTAATGTTGGTGTTGTGTAGTCTTATGGTGGCTGTAGGGTGTTCTAATAGGGCTGTAAGGGAAGATATGCAGGCGGTACTGTGGATATGACAGAGTGTGTGGATGTGACTGAGGATGTATCAGATTCAGAGACGGATATATTATCAGAAGCGGTTGCTATTATAGAAGATGCTATAGCCACTACCGAAGAAAACACGGATTTGACTGAGCAGGAGCAGGTTGTTGAAACAGAAAAGGAAGAAGCGACATCGCAGACATCTTCCGAGGAAGATATGCCTGTTAATCCACAGGGAACTGAACAGCAGGAGAGTTCAACGGAGCAATCTACTCCGACACCATCTGTAAGTGAAGAATCGCAAACGCAGGAAGCAACAACACAGGAACCAACAACGCAGGAGCCGACTACGCAGACACCAACCACAGATGAAGCTGAGACAGATGACCGTGGCAATCCTGCTGACGGGAGTCCGGTATTTGAGATTACCTTTGAGATACCGCAGGCAGAGTATGTAGGGTATGATGCTGACCGTGTGGCGAGACTTGCCATTGATAAGTGTAAGGCGGCAGGGATGATTTCTCTTCCTGAAAATCTGGACAATCTGTTGGCAGAGGGGAAGATTACACAGGTAGAATACAACGAGTATTACCCTTATGATGGTTGCGGTTATTATTCCGTATTTGTGGAAACTAATCTGAACCTTGCTTCCACCATTAGTAGAAGAAGGCTTTACAGTGAAGAAGAGATAGCGGATTACATAGCCGGAATGATGGTACTGGAAGTAGACCCGTATTTTTACATTGAATGTGCAGGAGTGTATCAGGGTACGCATACGGATTTCTATGAGTTTCGGTGCTATCGTTAAGGCAGATTTTAGGAAAGGGGGCGATATGCCATGGGAAGGATTAAGATTCCTTATGTGGAAAGGGACGGAATATTATATCCGGTGCTGACAATTCCGAAGGATATGGAGCTGTCGGCAGTAGGGAAGTACGGATTGCTGTGGTTGTCCTATATGAAGGAAAATCATAAGCAGAGGTACAGAACCCTTGCAAGGCTTGGATGTATTAACAGTCAGGCACATGAGGTAAATGAAGAGGCTTACAAAATGCTTGATACCATTACCAGTCAGCATTTGAAAAAGCATCCGCCTGAACATCCCGGCTCCACAATGGAAATGTGGAAGCTCAGGGAACAGGCAAAAAGCATTGCAGAAGAAGTAGTGCTTTCAGATATTGTTTATCAGTATCATTAGGAAGTTTAGTTTAAGAGGAAGGTGGTGGCTTAGCTGCCACCTTTTATCGGTAGAAGATTATTTTGGGACCGGCACCCGAATTGCCGGAGAAAGAGGTTTATATGAGAGAATCTATAAGAGAAAGAAGTAACATGAACACAAACGAAGCAAATGGCATTAAGCTTGTAGACGGACTTATGCCAAGACTGATTGCCATTGACCACGGCTGGAGTTCCATAAAGACACCAAACTTCATTTTTGAGAATGGAATTAAGGAACTTAAGACCATGCCGGCAACGAAGGAGAATGTACTGGAATACAGGGGAAAGATTTATGTTGTTGGTCAGGGAAGAATGGGAAAGCAGGAAACTAAGACGGAGAATGACAACTATTATCTGCTGACGCTGGTTGCGATTGCCAGGGAGATAAAAAGGGTTGGCTATTCAACCGTGCAAAAGGTGGATTTGGCTGTTGGAGTTCCGCTTACCCTGTACGGAAAAGAGAAGAAGGCATTTAAGAACTATCTGAGAGCTAACGATAAGGTAGGGTTTCATTATGAGGGCGTCAGATATGTCATTCACTTTGGAAAGGTCAGGGTATTTGCTCAGTGTCACGCAGCCATTGCAAACCGAATGGATGGCATGGACAGACTGACAGCGGTTGACTGTGGTTCCTGGACGTTGGATATTATGTCGGTAGTAAATAAGGTTCCTGTGCTTGATGACTGCCACACCTATCAGCTGGGACTGATTACAGCCATTGACCGTATTCAGAAGGAATGCTATGCAGTCCATGGAAAGGAGATTCCGGAGTATATCATCAATGAGGTGATTGAAAAGGGAGATACCGATGCCATTGCAAACAATAAGGCTGCCATTATGGATACCATTAATGCGGGTCTTAAGCGTTACGCTCTTGAGGTGGAAGCAAAACTTCGTGAACTGAAAATCGACTTTGACTTTACCAATGTGGTGTATGTCGGAGGCGGTGCAGGTGTTATGAGGCGTTTTGGAAGCTGTACCGGTGACAATGTGAGATATGTAACGGATGTCCGTGCAAATGCTCTTGGTTATCAGTACCTTGCACAGAATCTGGTGTAAAGGGGGTGGAGCTATGGCTGCAAAAACAGTAGCGTTTCGTATCAACCCGAAAAACCGTGAGGATCAGGAGATTATGGACTGGTTGGACGAGGTGGTAATTCAACAGCAGATTTATGAATCTTATACGGAAGCATTAAAGTGGGCAGTGCTGTCTTTCCTTCGGGGAGAGGCGAAAAGCAGGGAGCAGCTTGATATGTTGGAAACCGTGCAGAGGTTTGTGAAAGACTATGCCGAGCAGAGCAGGGTTGAAATCGAGAAGATTGTGCAGAATGCAATCACTCAGACCCTTGCAACAGTTGTAGGAGCTATGGGGCATCAGGGGTTTTGTTATCCGCAGATGCAGGTGCCAATGCCCTACGCTCCGATGCAGGCTATGCCTGTGAATGTGGTACAGCAGACTACACCAACAGAGATGGCAACCGAATCCGCAAAGACTGAAACCGCAGAAGAGGAGTATGAATTGCCTGAAAATCTGCTGGGGTATTCAGATGAACCGATGGATGGTGGTACTGCCGCCTCTCTGGCTGCCATGTTCGGCGATGATGATGACGAGGATTAGGCTGAAAACTGTCAAACAAACCGTAAAACAGAATAGGAAAAGTGATAGAAACTGTTAAACATTTAGGAAGAAAAACGACAAATGTGTTTAACAGTTTTTTTATTGCCCTTTTTATCTGTATAACGGTCTGTATAACAAGAGCAGGATTTTGGCAAAAAGTGTTTAACGCTTTTGCCGATATGCCTGCTTTTTGTTTTACAGGAAATATGCAGAAAAGGATATTTTCTCGTGAAATATAGGTATTTATATCGGGGTTTTAGGGGCAACAGCCCCTAACAAGATTGGAAACGCATTGCGATTTCCGTATCTTGCAGTTTTTATCTGAAAGAAATTCTGTCCATTTCGTTAGGGAGAGATTTCAGAAGCGGTTCCTGTAGAAATGCATGGGAGCATTGAGCGGAACAGAAAACAGATAAGCAACAGATTTTAATGATTGGAGGAATTTACGATGAAGGAGAAACAGATAACAACAAAGAGTCGGACGGCAAGGCAGAACCGAACCTTCCGTCTGTCGGATTATGAATCAAGGAAGCTGTCCGAGGGTGCAAAGGCTGCCAGGATGAATGAAAGTAAGTATGTGCGCGAGCTTATCATTCATGGCGGTGTGGATGCAACGCACGCAGAGGACAGAAGGAACCTTATCAGGCAGGTTAGTGGCATTGCCACCAATATCAATCAGATGGCAAAGCACTGTAATGAAACCGGATGGTTTGGGAGTACGGATGCACGCAGGATGAAAGAGGCTTTGGATGCAGTTTTGGAGCTTCTTAAGGAACTGATAGAAAGGTGGAGATAGGTTTGGCAATTACAAAGATTATGTATATGAAGGCAGGAAAGGCGGGGAATGTGGCGGCACACTTAAAGCATTCTCTTGAATATATCTGCAATGAGGCGAAGACGGAGAACAGAAGTCTGGTGGGCGGTATAAACTGCCTGCCGGATTATGCCTACGAGCAGATGATAGGCACGAAGGAGATGTTTGGACAGGTCGGTGGCAGGCAGGGATATCACTTTATCATATCCTTAAAGCCGGGAGAAGGAACCACAGAGCAGATGTATGACATTGTGCAAAGGTTTGCCGAGGAATTTTTAGGTGGTGAGTATGAAGCGGTATTTGCTGTTCATACGGATAAGGATCATCTTCATTCACATCTTGTGTTTAACAGTGTGAATATGATTAACGGCAGGAAGTACGACTATAGAAAAGGGGACTGGAAAGATATCATACAGCCCATTACCAACAGGCTGTGTGAGGAATACGGCTTGTCCATAGTGGCTGCGGAGTACAGTAAGGACCCTGTGAATATGAATCGTAAGCAGTGGGAGAAGGAGCAGAGCTGGAAAGATTTCATAACGGGAGATATGCTGTATTGCAGGAATAAGGCAGAAAGCTTTGAAGAATTTGTTTTCCTTATGGAAAAGCTTGGCTATGAGGTAAAGGTAGGTGCCCATATTTCCGTAAAAGCAGATGGCATGAGGCGAAGCAGAAGGTTGGATACGCTTGATGAAGAGTTTTCGCTACAGAATTTGCAGGAATACTACGAACAGCCGCACCCTTACAAGTATGTGGCACTACCAGTATATCAGCCGGGATATGCTCTTATAAAGAAACCAAAGAATGCATTTCAGCAGAGATATTATGGGAAACTGTACCGGATGTGTGTGGTGCAGAAGTATCGTTTTCAGTATAAGTACACAAGGTATCAGCAGGACCTTATCCGTATGAAGGAGTTGCAGGAGGAGTATCTTTTTCTCAACCGTACCGGTATAAACGGGTGGAATGATGTGTTTGATGTAAAGCGTGTGGCAGAGAGAAAGATAGCTGATATTGATGCAAAAAAGAAGGAGCTTTATAACGAACATGCCCGTCAAAAGTACCAGTATGAAAAGGGTGGGGATGTTACTGTTTATCTGTATCACGAAGCACACTACAGGGAACAGCTGGCAGAACTTAAGGAGAAGCGTAAGGAAGCTAAAAGTGAGCTTGGAACCATTAACCGTTGTCTAAGCGAAAGTACCTACGCACATTTGGAGATACCAGATGATGTGGATATAGAGAATCTTTATGTGGTGGATGTGCCGGAGTTTGAGAGTGAAACGATTTCTTATCCTGAATATGAAGCCTATGAGGAGAAAACGGTTGAAACGGAAAGCACCGTTTATGGGCCGGCGGAGAGAACGGAGCCATTTGTGGAACCAACAGTTTCCTTAGTATCGGAAACGATAACGGAGCCGGTATCAGAAACGGTTCCGTTATCCGAAGCTTTTTCAGAGGATACAGAGGGATTTGCAGAGCGGGTTGCTGAGGAAGTAGTGGAAGAAACTTATCATCCGGTAAATGAGCCGGAGATGACAAAGGAACGATACGAAACTCTGACGGATAAGGAAAAGGTTGAATGGATTGGTCTGGAAGATTGTGATGTGCAAGAGAGAATTCACAGATTTGTTAGCAAGATGAATTCGATAGGTATTGTATACAAGTATAGTGCTGATATGCTGGATGAATTTATTCGTTTAGAGGCTGTATCGAAGGATAAGAAGTCAGAACAACGAGAGGAAGCGGATATTATATTGCAAAGAGATTATGAGAATAAAGGAAAAAGTAGGTAATGGTAGAGGAGGTTTTTACACAAGTGTGGAGTAAACCTCCTTTTGTTGTTTTGTTAGGGGCGGATGGTTGTGTAATAGGGGCGAAAAGCAATATTACCTATAGAAATGTAGTGTTTACAAGGAGGAAAAGTTGATGTATTTAGAAAAGGTACAAGCGGAAGAAAGGCTAAGGGAGTATGAAAAAGAGATGGAATTGCAGGAATTATCTGTAAGAACAATTCACAAATATCTTACAGATATCAGGCAATGGTTAGAAAAAGTAGAGGAAACAGTTATTACGAAAGAAATGATAGTTTCGTATAAAAAAGAATTAAAAAAGAAATATAAGGCGGCAAGTGTAAATTCAAAAATTATTTCAATTAATCGTTATCTTAGATGGCTTGGGTTCTCAGATGTGGTAGTGCGTACAGAGCGTATACAGGCACCAAATATTTTAGACAAAATGATAAGTAAGGAAAATTATTTTGCAATGTTAAAATATGCAAAGGATACCGGAAGAATAAAGCTGTATCATATTATGAGAACGATAGCTGGAACGGGATTACGAGTTGGAGAATTAAAGTATGTGACGGTCGGTGCTATCACAGATGGGTATACCCAAATCTGGAACAAGGGAAAATATAGGTATATATACTTTTCAGAACGCTTGTGTATTGAATTATTGCAATATTGTAATGATGTTGGCATAAGGGAAGGAATAGTTTTTACCGGCAGGAAAGAGGGGAAAGTTATAACTTCGGCTGCGGTGTGGAAGGGTTTAAAAAACATTGCCAAAGGAATAGGAATACCAGAGGAAACGGTGTTTCCACATTCTTTTAGACATTTATTTGCAAAGAATTACATGGAAAAGGTAGGGGATATAACAGAGCTTGCCGATATTTTGGGGCATAGTCGATTGGAAACTACTTGGATTTATACAAAAACATCATCTTCGGAAAAAAGAAAACGATTGGAATTACTTGATTTGTAAGTTGATATAATACGACATTATATCAAATATGTCAACAGAAAAATTAGTAAATAATACAAGAAAATCAAAGCACGGAAGATTGATTTTTGTGCAATGTATCTGTTATGTACCTGTCTTGCGAATGCAAATACCAATAATGAGTTGATATAATGTCGTATTATATTTATGCTGGCAAACATATAGAAATATACAGGTACAAAGTAGATGATTAAGACAGTTTGGTTATGATAGTTGGGTTGCAATGAAAAAGTGCTATGTTTTAATTTAGTGTTAGTAGAAGAATAAGTGTGTTATAAGAAAAGAAACGGGTTATTCTGACAGTGAAAATGTGTATTTAGTGTATAGCAAGGGAAGATTATTCGAAATATTATTTAAAATCAAGATTTGAATTTTATATAGAGCAAATAAACAACTAAGGTATGAATCGAAAACTTAACAGTTTGCGATTTATATAAATTTTGAAGGGAGGAAAAGACATGAAAGAATATCATTCTCCAGCCACATTAAGATTATCAAGTGTTGATAACGAGTATGGTCTGGCAATTGGCGCAGTTGTACTGTGGGCAATTGGAATTGTATTTGGATGGGTATGGCCCGCTACATAATTTAGTAATAGAAAATACATTTATTATATTTTCTAATCTGTGACATGTTTTTACATGTCACAGATTCTTTTGGTATAGATTCTTGTGTTAGTTATGTTATCTATCTTGAAAAATGTATTGCTTTAAGATAGGGCTAAAGTGTGACATTTTTTAAGGTTAATATGGTTTTATTGATGTGCTAATATAATTCAAATATTTAAGATATGACTCTAAATTAAAATTATCAAAGGCTTTCGGAATAAGAGGAGTATAAAATGGAAGATGTGATGAAGAATGTAAAACCAACTATAGTAGGACGAATAAGAAAAGAAGCGTTCGGCGGAATATATTATGAAAGAGATAGATTGGTAATTGAACTGTTAAATGACTCTGCATATGAAATATTATCACTATGTCAGCAAGGAAAGACTCAAGAAGAAATTGAACAGTATCTGTTAAGCGAGTATGAAGCAGATCCACACTTGATTAAAGATGATTTGCAGGAGTATTTATCATATTTAACAGCAAGTAAATTTATTCAAAATGGTAAAGATGTTAAAAAAGATTGTATAAATATGAAAAAGATTCCTACGCAAGATATGTATGATAGAAATTATACATTGGGATTACCACCATATGTTCTTTCGGCGCCATTAAAGGTATTGATTGAATTAACACACATTTGTAATTTGAAATGTGTTCATTGTTTTGCAGATGCGGATTTCTGTAAATATAACGAAAAGGGATATATTGAAGGAGAGTTAACAACACAGCAGTGGTATAAGGTAATAGATAATATTTTAGAGGCTGGTGTTTTTGAAATTCTGCTTTCGGGTGGCGAGGCTACTATGCGGAAAGATTTATTGGATATAGCAAAGTATATTCAGAGCAAGGGAGCTAGCTATTGTCTTTTGTCGAATGCTACATTGATTGATGATAAATTAGCAAAAGGGTTAAAATCAACAGGATGTGAAAAAGTAGAGAGCAATATGGATGGTTATGATGCGAAAACATATGATTGCTTTAGAGGAGTAGCGGGTTCTTTTGATGCAACAATTCGAGGAATTAAAGCATGCATTGAAAATGGAATTCCAGTGAGATGCAATGTAATGGAAACAAAAATGAATATTTTTGGTTTGAAAAAGATTGTTGATAAGGCTTATGAGATTGGGGTAAGAGAGGTGTGTGTAGTTCCTCTTGAAAGTGGTGGAAGAGCTAAGGTTAATACACAGTTGGCCTTTCAAGAAGATGATGTGGAGGAATTGCGTGCATTTTATAAGGATGTAGTACAGTGGTTTGACGAAAAATATGGAGAGACTGACATGGTGTTATGTACTCCTAATATGTTAAATATTGGTGATGAAGGCAGATATGCAAAGGTATTTGATTCCAGTGGGATAATGCCAGCATGCGGTGCTGGGAAAATACATTGTACTGTCGATCCATATGGAGATGTAAAACTTTGCCCCTCTGACGAGCATGTGTTAAAGGAAGAAAAGAATAATTTATTAGAAAAAGACATGAAGCAGATATGGAAGGATTCATCTGTGTTGAATTGGATTAGAGGCGCAGAGTTTATAAAATGTCAAAGGTGTGGTGAACGATGTGAATTCAGTTGTCCTTTGGCGAGAAAGGAAAGAAAAGAGGAATTTATTTGTTCCTTTAAACAGGTAATGCATTGAAGACGATTGTAACGAGTGAAAATTTGGAACAATGGATTGGTGGAGAAATAATTGTACCAAAAGAATTTGAAACACTTAATTCTTTTCAGGCACCGATTTCGTTGGTTTGGGAACTTACAGGAAAGTGTATGTCTAATTGTATCTATTGCTCTGGTGGGTTTCCTAAAAAGACTAATGATATGACTAGTGAGCAACGCATGAAGTTGGCTGATGAATTAATAGCTATGAAAATTTTTATGATTTCTTTATCAGGGGGAGATCCCTTACTGTGCAATGATTTAGAAAGATTGGTAGAAAAATTTACTGATGCAGGTATATCTACAATGATTTGTTCGCCCGGATTGTTAATTGACGAGATGCAAATAGAAAGATTATGTAGAAATTCGTTAGTGGCTTTTAATATTTCGTTGGATTCGGTAAATTCAAAGATTAATGATTATCAGAGAGGGCGCGAAGGGGCATGTGATTCAGCAAAGAGGTTGATTTCCTATATAGATAAATACGGCTTGGGGAAAATATTTACCAGTGTTGAAATGGTTATTACTAAGAAAAATAAGAAAGAGATTGAGCCTTTGGTCCAAGAAATGATAAATCATAATGTGAACGAAATTCGTATACAACCGGTTGTAGCTATGAATTATATGACCTACGATAAAGGTTTGGCATTAAATTTTGAAGATATTGATGAAATTCAAAAAGAAATTGAAAGAGTGACAAAAAAATATGCTATAAATAATGCAAAAGAGGGTATGTTATGCGTGAGATTTGTTGATCAATCTAAAGCGGTAATAAAGGGAATGAAGGATAAAATCAATTGGGGTGGAATTATTTCGCCGGAAGGTGATTTAATGTTGAATGGATATATTCCGTATATCTATGGAAATCTATTTGAATATGCTGATTTTCAAGACGCATGGCAAAAGGGATTTGCAAAAGGTTGGGAAATAATTCAGAAAGATGAAACACTTCAAAATGTAAAGAACATAATTGATTTGCAAAAATTATTTAAAGAGAAAGGATTTGTGAAAAAAAGATATGAGTAAGTTTATAAATGTATTTGGAAATACTAACGCGGATATAAGTACAGTTACAGAAGGGGATAATTTCATTCAATTTGCCAATGCGAATCTGGTGCCTAAAGGGGGATTTTCAGCACCTTTATATGTAATGTGGGAATTGACGAGCGGGTGCCCTAACAAGTGTATTTATTGCTATAATGATTCTCACAACCGAAGAACTCAGGAATTATCTTCGAAAAAGAAAATGGAAATTGCCAATCAGTTGATTGAAGCTGGAATTTTTCAAGTTTGTTTAACAGGAGGGGAGCCTTTGGCATGTCCTGAGTATTTGGACTTGTTGCGTTATTTTAGGACTAATGGTGTACTTGTTGGAAGTATTTTTAGTGGTGGATGCATGACGCCGGCTAAGATTAATCAAATTTGTGAATATGTAAGTATGATTCAAGTTAGCTTAGATGGCTCTACAAGTGAGATTCATGACAGGGTACGTGGACGTGAAGGATCTTTTGATGAGGCAGTAACTACAATTAAGGCCTTTGTAGCAAAAGGAAAGCAAGTAAAAGTTTCTTTTGCTACAACGAAATACAATATTGATGATTTAGAGAATACATATAAATTATGTGAGTCATTAGGAGTTAGCTCTTTTCGAACCCAGAAACTTTCCATATCTGGTCGTGTAAAAGGGCATGAGGAAAGTATCTATGCTACGGAGAAGCAGATTAGGAGATTTGAGACATTTATTTATAATCAGCGTGGTAAAGGGATACCAATTGAGTTTAGAAGTCCTGCAGAGCATGTTCAATTTGGTGTTAAAAATGGATATGCAATTGTTGCACGTATTAATTCAGAAGGATTGGTGGGTATATCACCGTATATTGATGCATATTTTGGTGATTTGAAAAAAGAGTCTTTAAAGGAAATTTGGGATCGTATGAAGATGGGGTGGCATAATCCTGAAATGTTAGAACTTGCTAAGAAGATGGATGAACGAGGAAATGGCACATTGATAGACACTTTAGAAGAAAGATTAATGATAGGAGAGGTATAAATGAATACATTGCAAGAGAATAAAATTCCAGTTAAGTTAAATTTTAGATGGAGATTAGATGGAGAGAATAATGACTATATTATATATCAACACCCGGTAACAGGAATGTTAGATATTTTGAATCCTGTTGCAACAGATATTTTCATAAAGTGCGATGGTAAGCATACAATTGGAGAAATCGCTAATCAGATGATGGAGGAATATAAGGGCGTTACAAGAAGTACATTGTTGGATGACATATATGCTTTTATTCAGCATATGATTGATGAACGCGTATTTTTTGTGGTGGAATAAAGGTTAGAAGGAGGAAATTATGATTTATCAAATTTGTGAAAAAAAAGATGTTCAAGTGTTAATAAGGTATTTATTCGAACACAAGGATGAGATTACACCATCTGCTATTGAACAGATGTATATGAATGAATCAGCAGTTGGTATGCGTATTGAACATAAAATGGAAATCTCAATTCTTGCTATTGATGATGAGAGTCATGAAGTTCAAGGTGTGATATCTGCGATTAGTCCTAATGTTGACCAAATCTGGACGATTGTGGCATTGCATGTGCTGGAAAAATCTAGACGACATTCTGTAGCAACTAATCTAATAAAAAAATTGAAGGAAGAATTGCAGAAGAATTATAATAGTGCAAAATGTCAAGTTTCTCTGTATAACAGTAACAGAAGAACAGTAGCCTGTCTGATTATTAACGGATTTGAAATAGAGGGGAAAATATCAGCGATTGAAAAAGAGAAGGAACTCATTGTGTTTGGCTTGATATTACAGTAATTGATAAAGTTGAAAATAAGTATATGTTTAAAGTCAGAGACTAAACCTCATTAGTCTCACAGATATGTATTGTGTGCTTTTTTCAAAATGTTGTTTTTAATAGCTGGTTGTGATATAATTGCAACAAATCTATACACAAGATTTTTTATGATAGGAAGCTTTGATAATGAAGGAAAATACGAATATGTTAAGTGTAAATGAAGTATCAAAATCATATCCGGGAAAGGAAAATGCACTAAAAGAAGTAAGCTTTCAAGTGGATGCTGGCGAAATATGTGGGTTAGTTGGCAATAATGGAGCGGGGAAAAGTAGCATTATTCGGTGTATTGTAGGAGCACAGGAAGCAGATGCAGGAGAAATATTTATCAATGGCAAATCATTAAAGAAAGAGAGTGTATTGTGTAAGGCAGAGTTAGGTTATATACCGGATAATCAAGCTGTGTATCACTATCTGACAGGACGTCAGTATCTTGATTTGATTAGTAGTTTTTATGATATTTCAAAAGCAGCTAAAGAGGAAAGAATTGCAAATTTGGTATATATGCTACAGATGGAAGATGTAATACATAAACCTGTTTCTGCTTATTCGAGAGGGATGAAGCAGAAATTATTGATTATGGCAGCTATTATTCATGAACCTAACTTGATTGTAATGGATGAGCCTTTTACAGGCTTGGATCCGTCTACAGTAGAACAGCTGATTAAAGTGATTAATGCTGAACGAGAGAGAGGGGCAGGTATTTTGTTTTCTTCGCACATGCTTGATATTGTGACAAGGATTTCAGATAAAGTAGTAGTAATCAAAAATGGTAATATTCTGATAGATGATGAAATTGCAAATGTAAATCATTCCGGCTGTTTGCAAAAACTGCTAGTAGGAGAGTCAAATGAAAGTGCTGAATAATATTCTGAAAATGGAAATGTCGAACATCCATTTATTAAAGCCGAGCAAAAATGTGAGGATGAAAGAACTCTTTCTCTGGTTCTTTATTTTTGGAATTATGGTACTGTATGGGGGCATATTACTGACCCAAATAAAAAAAACGCAGATAATCGAGAATTCTTTATTTTATGTATATGGACTTTCTCTTGTTGCGGCAATATACGATTACGGGATTAATATAAAAAGAGTTTTATATGATTATGAACAATATGTACTAATTTCATATCTTCCAGTAAAAACATTTTATATTGTTTTGGCAAAATTAATGACAACAGTAGTAATGACACTGAGATGGAATATTGTTGTTGGTTTTTCTTATACCATTGTTTATGTTTTTCAAAGAAATTTGCCTGCAACGTATATTATTTTGGGATTATTGTTATTGATATTTGCTTCATTTTTAATTTCTGTGTTTGGAAGTTTGCTAGAATTTTTGTTTCAAAAGTCAAAGTGGTTTGGAATATTCGGGATTCTTGTGGAAGTAATAATAACTGGTCTTGTAGGATATGGGATTGCTTGTAGTTCTCAAAAGGGATTTTATAATATTTGTGATGTCTTTTTTTTGATAATCATGATTGCTGTGGAAATGACTCTTTTGCTGATAATAGCATATAAAATTAGTTGTAACTACGGTGATACATTGAGAAATTTGGAATGGAAAAGAGAATCAAATCGGAACAAAAATTTAAAATTGACTGGAGTAACTTCCTCAAAAGCATTGTATAGGAAAGAAAAAGCTGCATTCTATAGTTCAAAAGTATATGCAATGAATTCTTTGGCTCCGATAATAATTTTTTCGATATTATTAATGATTTTTTGTGTGATTCCAAAAGAATTAATGCATGAATACCTAACGAAGACAGGCTATATGAATGAAATTAACGGAGTATTACCTTTATTAATTTGCTTTGTATTTGGGGTTGCCAACCCGACTTATTGTAGCATATCTATAGAAGGAAAATGCTTGGATGTATTAAAGAGCAAACCCATTAGATTCAAAAAAATATTGCATTCGAAAATAAAAGTGTTTTTGGTATGTAGTTTACCTTTTGCAATAATTGATAGTATTGGTTCTGTATACGCAATTGGCAAGGAAATAGATATTATAAAAATGATAAGTGTATTTCTGTGCCTAATAACTTTTATAATTGTTATGGGAAATGTAGGAATTCTTTTAGATCTCTTGCTGGGAAGTACTGAGTGGGAAAATCCTATAACAGTTATTAAACAAAGTATTACAATGCCCTTGCAGATGTTATGTGCATCTGTTTTGTTGTGTATTCCAATGGAATGTGTTTTTTTGCACTTATTAAGTAATCAAGTGTTATATTTCATGACCGTTTTGTATTTAATGCTTATTGAAGTTTATGTATACAATATTACGAAGAAAGTTGCGATGAAAAAATTGGGGTTATAGGAAAGGGGAAGATGACAATGATGACTGGTGAATTATTGATAATTGTGATACCTATTGTAGTAGTGGAGGTTATTTTAGCAATTTTGGCTTTGCTTGGAATTCATAGGATGTATGGTTGCAGAAATGGTAACAAGACTGTTTGGACTGTTATAGTTCTTTTGATTCAAATAATCGGACCAATTTTGTACTTTGTATTTGGAAAGGGTAATGGAGACCAATTATGAGTATTGTATTAGAAGTAAAAGGAATAAGTAAAGCATTCAAGAAAAAGCAAGTTATTTCGAATCTTTCGTTTGCAGTGTTACAAAATACAATCATGGGTTTTGTTGGGCGAAACGGAGCAGGAAAAACTACAACCATGAAAATGATTATGAAGTTTTTGTATCCTGATTCTGGGACAATTACATTTTTGGGTAATGATATTACAAAAGGGAAAGGTGTTTGTTACACTAAAATAGGTTACCTTCCGGATGTACCAGAATTTTATGAATTTTATACGCCGATGCAATATTTGATGTTTTGTGGTGAAATTAGTAAGATGCGTAAAAAAGAGTGCAAGGAAAAGGCAGAAGAACTTATTAGGTTGGTGGGGCTTGAAAATGATAAGAATAGAAAAATTAGAGGATTTTCAAGAGGGATGAAGCAGAGACTTGGCATAGCTCAAGCGTTGTTGAATGAACCTCATTTACTGATTTGTGATGAACCAACGTCGGCACTAGATCCAGTAGGTAGAAGAGAAATTTTAAATTTATTAAAGAAAGCGAAGGAACAGACGAGTATCATCTTTTCGTCTCATATTTTATCAGATGTTGAGGAGATAAGTGATTATGTAGGTATTCTTGAGAATGGTAAGTTATTGCGATATGGAACTATTGATGAATTAACCAAGACAGATGAAAGTGTGAAAATCAGAGTCAGTTGTCAGGATGAAACGGAAAGAAAACGTTTGGTTAATGATGCTCGACAGATTATTAAGTTCGCAGAATTACAAGAAGAAAATAATGATGTATTCATTAGGTTAGAGACAAAGGAAATAGTTCCTGAATTATTTAAATGGATTGGGGAACAAGAATATCAGATTAACGGAATTCAGAGGATTGAAAGAACCTTGGAAGATACTTATATGGAGGTTGTGCAATGAAAGGGTTTTATGCGTATCTTAAAAAAGAATTGTGGGAACAGGTTGCAACATTTAAGGTGCTGATAGTTGTTCTTTTGTTTTTTTTGTTAGGCGTAATAAGTCCAATTGGAGCAAAGTATACAACCGAAGTTATTGGTGCATTATCAACTGATTTAATTAATCTACAAATGCCAGACCCGACATATATAGATGCTTGGGCTCAATATTTTAAAAATATTTCACAGTTAGGATTTGTCGTTTTTGTAATTATATTTTATAACACTTTAGGAAATGAGCTTATAAAAGGAACATTGATAATTCCGTTTTCTAAAGGATTAGCAATAAGAGAAGTTGTTAATGCAAAATTTTGTGCATTGGTCATTAATTGGACTGTATCACTTGTAGTTAGCTTTTTTTCATGTAGCTTGTACACGAAAGTACTTTTTCCGGATGTGAACTTTACTGGAGTGATGCCATTGCTATTTTGTTCATGGCTATTTGGCGTATTTCTAATTGCTTTAATTATATGCACAAATGTAGTCTGTAAAGGAGGTTATGTTAGCTTATTATTGATAGTAAGTTGTATAGGAGTTTTATTCTTGATTAATTTAATTCCCAAAATGAAAGAATATAATCCATTAAATATTGTGAATATTGATGTGGCTACAGCAATCAGTGGGAAAGTATATCATTTCGAAAAGAGCGGCATTGTAACGTTAGTTGCAATTGTTGTGGCTTTAATAATTTCTAATTTAATTGTTGGATTAAAAAAGGAATATTATAATTAATAACACCTTTTGTGTGTTCGTTTTTTAAATGTTAATTTGAGGGCACTTCGATCATAAAAGGGAACAGTTATGACATACAAAAGTCATTAGTTCTTCTGGTACGGAAGTACATGAATAGATTTATGCTAGCAAAAAGGATGTGGAATCGATTCATGTTGTTACTGATTCAGTGGTATGTAACCTTTTTATAACAAAACTGATTCTTTACAATCAAAAAAGGATGTTTTACTTTTGCACGGGGTGAAGAATTACAATTTTCAATTGCAATCCAGTCGTTTCTGTGTTAACTGATTCTTTTTCTCAGAAACATTAATAAAAGTTAAAAAATACGCGCGCATTGTCATATTCAAAAATACATTTTGAGCTAGTTATGATTATAATAAAACAACATCTCAAATCATAGGGAGGTTTCGTTTAAAAGCGAGATATGCATTAGGAACAAGGGTTTTATCGACACTTGCTCTTATCAAGCCAATACTGAAATTCCTCAAGGCTAATCTGTCCTTCTTCGCAGAGTTTACGCTTTTCACGGGCAGTTTTGCTCCATTCGGTAAATTCTTTTTTGGAAATATACATAGTACGTTTTCTGGAGTCCATCCGGCGGTATGCTTTTGTGTACGCCTGATGGATTTCATCATTTTCATGCTTCTTTACGAAGGTGTTGATGGCACCTACTTCTTTACAAGTCTTGCCACTGGCTGTATCAATGCGTTCACAATATTCGCTGTCCAATCTGCCGGAGGGGATGAAGAATCTGCCACAGTTTTTGCATTGCTTATACAATACATTTCCTTTGGCAAGATACATAAATTCATAACGGAACCAGTCCTGTACGGAGTTAATATCATAGACCTCACGGACGGGCATATTTTCATCGATGATTTTATTTACTATGTCTAAGTGGTTAAAAGCATGAACACCGATAGGCATAAGGTGCGTATTGAAGCTTGTGCTGGTATAGGTATCACGCATATTGTCCTTTGACTCCATGAGATATAGGTACTGTAAGGTATCATATTCAG
Organism: Eubacteriaceae bacterium; assembly: GCA_902363805.1. Classification (GTDB taxonomy): domain Bacteria; phylum Bacillota; class Clostridia; order Lachnospirales; family Lachnospiraceae; genus Eubacterium_U; species Eubacterium_U album. The sequence goes on from CABJBF010000001.1 coordinate 523,007, forward strand.
AGAAAAGCTTATCCTTCATAAGAAGCATATCAAAATCTGCGGTTAATAAATCCTTCTGATAATCTAAAAATGCTGCGGTCATGCGTATACCATAGTTGATAAATTCTGCAATGTCATATAATCCGTCTGCTTCTTCCGGCATCAGAATGTCGGTATCCTCATCATAATTAAAAGCATTCCCTAAGATTTTTTTATAATGCTCCAGTGCAATGAACGGATAAAAGTTATATACAAACAGTTCCGTTACATACTGGAGAAAACAGCAGTTAACAAGGAACAGAAAGAAGTTGTCCTTTTGGAGTGCTGCCAGTGTGGAGTTTACAGCGGTTTGTGTAACATCCGTGAAATTAAAGCGGATAATACCATCTGCATCCGGTGCGGAAGCCTTTTGTTCAATCATGGTAGTAATGTTTTCGGACATATTTTTCATATAAGCAATGATTTCCTCTGTTTCCAATGCAATAAAATCAAGAATACTTGTACCAGCAGGGTATTCCTTTAATATCTGGAACTGCTCGCTCAGAGCAATCCGGTAGAAGGATGTTTTATTTTCATTATAGGTATATCCAATAGGGAAGTGGCACAGCACAGAGTGTGCTTCATCCATTTTTTTATCGATCTGTGCAATGCTGGATTCTGACAAATAACCCTTCTCTATAATCTCTTCCGTAGTAAATTTTCTATATCCTAACATATCCTTGATGGATTCAAAATTCTCATAAATGCCCATAATATCAGCCTTTCTTTGTTAAACATAGTATCGTAACTATAGCGAAAATCGCTAAAGTGTTAAACATAAAATAGCGATTATCAATACGATTTATAAGAATAATAGTTGATTTTGCAGAAAATGTCAACTATAATCAAAAAACGAAAACAGATAATCGAAGCAGGGATTATCGTTAAACAACTGAATAGCTGCTTATGAAGAACAACAGACTTACGCCATGACTCCGGTAACGGACGAGCGAAGATATAATGACACTTCCGCAAAGGGTGGGAGAGGATCTTGAGCAGAAGAGACCCATGCAGGCTGTGGATGATAAAAAAGAAACAGTGGCTGCAAGGTTACCTGAAACGGTAACATTCTTCATAAGGTGAGAACAGCAAACTTCCTTTTTCACAAATGTTTCGTAAGGTAAGATGCAAAACAAGTCCCTAGGGAAACTTTGCCTTTTACCTTACGGAACATGAGGAATCAAAGCTTTTACTTGTAACTGTTTAAGACCAAGCAATACAAAGTATTTTAAGGATTGGCGTTGGACAGTTACTATTCAGTAAGGAAGGTAACATCATAGAATCAAGGCACAGCCAGGCGGACCGGGAAGGTGCGCTATCGCCTAAACTGACGGAAGGAACAGGTTCGAGCAAATTTTATTTAATGTTCACTTGCCAGTCGGGAGATTTTGATGTATACTCTGACTCACAGGTTGCAGTGGTTATATTTTCCACTAAAAAAGATTACCGTAACTGATAATACCGGATTACCGGTACCGACAGGGAGCCCAGCCAGCGAAGTGTCGTACTTGCAACCGTATTAACTGAATATGTTTGAATGAAGAAGCAATAGAGAGTGCAATAATTCCAGTTGAGATGCACATTAGATTAAGTGACCGCTTTTCATGGCAGACAGAGTAAAAGAAGCAGATAACATGTATCTGTTTGGACTGCGTATGCAGGGAGACTCTGATGCCATGGAGGCGGTCTTTTTGCGTGCTAACAATGAGGAAATGCAACGACTGAGATGAAGCGAAGCGGAATTGAGGTGCATTTCCATGAATCTAATGTGAAAACTGGAGGAAGTAGAATGGACGAACTGATAGAACAAAAAGCTGTCAGTGAAGAGATAGAGGAAACTATAGGTTGTGAGCTTGCCGGGGATATTCATACCACAAAGTATGGGGAATACAAGGTAATCAGCACATTTTCAGATACCGGGGAGAGTATCACGGATTTGTTGTCAGCCTATATTGATCGAGTCGCTTCACTGAAATACTAGAGAATTTACAGACGGTGGCAGATTCTGCCACCGGGAAAGGAGAACATTATGAGTGAGATGAAATACCGTGCTTGTGCCTACCTTCGTCTTTCAAGGGAAGATGATGATAAGCGTGGCAGTACGGATGAGAGTAACAGTATCAAAAGCCAGCGTATGATGATAGAAAGCTTTGTGCGGGGGTTTCCGGATGTAGAGCTGGTTAAGGAGGTCTGTGACGACGGATTTTCGGGAACGGACTATGAAAGACCGGCTTTTATGGAGATGATAGCCATGGTGGAGAAAGGAGAGATTGACTGCATTATCGTCAAGGATTTATCCAGACTTGGACGTGAGTATATCGGTGCAGGCAATTATATCCAGAAGTATTTTCCACAGAAGAATGTTAGGTTTATTGCTATCAATGACAATTATGACAGTCTTACCGCTAACAGCAGTGACCGGTATATGGTTGTACCCGTCAAGAATTTCGTTAATGAGAGCTATTGCAGGGATATTTCCATAAAGTCCCGCAGTAACCAGCAGGTAAAAAGAATGAATGGAGAGTATATCGGTTCTTTTGTCTGCTACGGGTACCGTAAGGATGAGAAGGACAAAAATAAGATTGTTCCTGACGAGGAAGCGGCAAGGGTTGTGCAGGATATTTTTGCATGGAAGCTGATGGGGCTTAGTGCCAATTCCATTGCGGCAAAGCTGAATGAAAGAGGAACTCTTTCGCCGGCAGAGTATAAAAAGGCTCACGGGGAAAAGTTTAAGACCAGCTTTCAAAGGAATCCGGAGGCGAAGTGGACACCAAAGGCAGTTTTACGCATCCTTTCTAACGAGATTTATATCGGTGTTTTGGAACAGGGGAAGCGAGAAAAGGTAAGCTATAAGGTGAAAAAGACCATAGAAAAGCCAAAGTCCCAGTGGATTCGGGTGGAGAACAATCACACACCGATTATTACGGAAGCGGATTTTAAGGCGGTGCAGGAGCTTTTGAAGCGTGATACAAGAGCAAAGGAAAGAATGACAGAGCCAAAGCTTTATGCCGGGCTTCTTTTCTGCGGTGACTGTGGAAGGGGACTGGTCAGCAGGAAGGTTCCTTATAAGGATACGGTGAACGAATACTATATCTGCTCCGGCTATAACAGGGGGAAGGAATGTACCAGACACAGTATCAAGGTGGATGTATTAAATGAGATTGTTTTGGGTGAGGTCAGAAAGTATGTGAAGCAGCTTACGGATACCAAGAAGTTGTTAAGCATCTTAGATGCAAAGCAGATTCGTTTTGAGGAAGCCCTAAACCGTGATAAGGAGATTGCGATGTTAAAGGAAAAGGAGCAGGAATACAGTGCCATGAAATCTGCCCTTTATACGGATTTACAGGAGAAGCTTATTACACAGGAACAGTTTAACCGCTACAGGGAGATTTACAGCAACAAGCTTTCGGAGATTGCAGCTGCAATTAAGGTGCAGGAGACAACTGTAAAATCCATATACGAAAACGGAATTGCAGCAGGACAGTGGCTGGATGACTTGCGTGAAAATATGGAGATAGAAAAGCTGGACCGTATGCTTTTGGTTTCTCTGATTGACAAGATCTTAGTCTATGAGGACAAGACGGTAGAGATAGTGTTTAAGTACCGTAATGAGATGGCAAAGGCGGTAGAGCTTGTAAAGGGTGAACTGGAAGCGGAAGCCATGAGGGAGGTGTCCTAGGATGGCAAGAAAAGAAGGAAGATTTAATGCACTTGCGGATAAGGTTCCTTCGTCTGATAAGGATAAAACTGTAACATATGTTACAACAGAGAAGCAGTATCATGTTGCGCTGTATGCCAGATTGTCGGTAGAAAAGGATGGCAGGAAAAGTGATTCCATAGAAAGTCAGTTTATGATTATGGAAAACTTTATCAAGGAGCGACCGGAACTAACCCATTATCAGAAGTATTTTGACAGGGGTGTGTCGGGAACCACTTTTACCAGACCTGATTTTATGCGAATGATGGATGATGTGAGGGCAGGAAAGATAGACTGCATTATTGTAAAGGATTTGTCCCGTTTTGGACGTGATTATCTGGAAACAGGTAATTATATTGAAACCATACTGCCATTTCTGGGTGTGCGGTTTATTTCAGTAAACGATCATTTTGATACCGTGGAGGATTACAACGGAAACAAGGGGCTTGGGATTTCTCTTATGAACCTTGTAAATGATATGTATGCAAAGGATGTGTCAAAGCGTATTACTTCGGCATTTCAAAGCTGTATGGAAAGAGGCAGTGTGCTTGGTCATGCACCTTATGGCTACAGTAGCGTGAAAACGGATGATGGACACAGACTTGTTATAGATGAGCCTGCGGCTGAGATTGTCAGAAAGATATTTCAGATGGCAAAGAGCGGTATGAGCCACCGTGCCATTGCAAGGGAGCTGACACAGGCAGGGGTCAGAATACCGGAAGAATATAGGCAGACGCAACTTGCCTATATCACGGAAGGGGAGCCTCTTAGTGAATGGAAGAATGGTACCATTTCCCAGATTCTTTCCAATGAAGCCTATATAGGAACGCTTCAGCAGGGAAAGACAAAAAGGTGTCTGTATCAGGGCTTGGAGAGACAAAAGGTGTCAAAGAATGAGTGGATTATCCATGAGGATGCCCATGACGCTATTGTTTCTAAAGAACTTTTTTATGAAGTCCGAAGTGTAGTGGATAAGAAAAAGGAAAAGAAATCTTTTGTGGCAAGAGAAGATTTACCGCTGACGGCAGACAGGTATAAGGGCATCTTAAAATGTCCCGTGTGTGGTGGTGATTTTTCGAGAGAATCTTCCATTATTTATTCCGGGGAAGGGGATGTGCGACTGTATTATTACCGTTGCAGACACAATCCTCTGCCTGTGGAGGAAAGGGATAAGGAAGCTGTAATAAAGATATCCGAGGAACAGCTGGATTTGCTGGTGTTTGAATCTTTGCAAAAGGCAGTAAAGGAGCTTGTGCCGGATAAAAAGAAGCTTCTGAATGCTTTGGAAAAAGGCTTCCAGCCGGCAGAAACAACGCTTAAGGCAAGGATAGCGGATTTGAAGAAGCGTGCGGAGCGTCTTTCCTTTGAAGGAAGTGAACTTTACGGGAGCTATGTAAAGGGTGAGATTAGCAGGGATGAGCTTGAAGATGCCAATAGAAGGCAGGAGCAGGAAAGGGTAAGGCTTGATAAGGAGCTGTTACAAGCTGAGAAGGATTACAAAGCTTTTGTTCGTAATACAAAGGAGCAGAAGAAATTTGTAAATGCCCTTGTATCCGTAAAGGATAAGTCGGTTCTGACACCGGAGCTTGTGGAAACCCTTATTTCAGGGATTACCCTGACAGCGGACCGGCATATGGAGATTCAGTACCGTTTTAACAGTGATAAGTCCACTGGTTATACGGATACATTCCGTTTTCCGAGAAGAACCAAGTGGAATGAAGGAGGTAGGACAGATGTCTAATCTGGTTATGTATTTAAGATTATCTTTGGAGGATGATGTGAATGCGGATGAGAGTAACAGTATTACCAATCAGCGTAGAATCATCCGTGATTATATAAGCTCACATGAAGATTTGCGTTCCATGACTGTAACGGAAAAGTGTGATGACGGATATTCCGGCACAAACATGAACCGTCCGGGAATGCAGGAGCTTCTTGCTATGGTAAAAGAGCAGAGGGTGGACTGTATCATTGTAAAGGATATGTCCCGTTTTGCACGAAACTATCTGGAAACAGGGAAGTATATTGAACAGATATTTCCTTTTATGGGAATCCGTTTTATAGCTATTAACGATAATTACGACAGTAAGGATTATGTGGGCGGTATCGGTGAGATAGATGTGCAGTTTAAGGCTCTGCTGTATGATTTTTACAGTAAGGATCTTTCGCAGAAGGTATCTACGGCAGTAATGGCAAGGAAGGATAAGGGAATGTTTATCGGGATATGTGCTCCCTTTGGATATTTAAAATCCAAGAATAATGCCTGTGAGCTTCTGGTGGATGAGGAAGCAGCCGCTGTTGTGAAGAGCATTTTTACGCTTCGTGCAGGTGGAGCGAGTATTGCCGGTATTGTAAGGACATTAAACGGAGAAGGAATTGATACTCCTGCGGCGTACCACAGAAGAAAGGGTACATACGCAAATATGTACACCAAAGGGGATTCGCCCCTGTGGACAGATTATAAGGTAAATTCCATCCTGAATAACGAGATGTATATCGGTACTTTTGTGTATGGGAAAAGCCGTGTGAAAGAGATTGGTTCCCGACGTAAGAAGATGCTTCCGCCAAGTGAATGGAAGCGGATACCAAACCATCACGAAGCTATAGTTTCAAAGGAAGTATATGAGAAGGTACAAGCGATGAAGGGAACTGTGCCGGAGGCTTTTACACCGGTAGGGAAAAAGGCATCGGTCTATACCGGAAGGTTAGTCTGCAACTGTTGCGGCAGAAATATGATCTACCATAAGGACCGCCTGGGCAAGAGATTTTTCAACTGTGAAGTGAACTACAGGAAGAATAATAACTGTGTCCACCGGGTACTTGTAACAGACCTTGATGGTATCATAAAAGGTGAGCTTTCCAAGCAGATATCAGGACTTGCAAAGCTGAAGCTTCTTATGGAAAAGGAAAGAGAGCAACATAATGAGCGTATCCGTGGGGCAAAGCAGAGACTGGCTATGGCAGAAGATACACACCGGAGACTGGAACTGGAGCTTCGGACAGCATACGAATCCTATGCAAAGGGTGTTACAGACAGGGAAACATATCTTATGCAGAAGCAGTCCTATGAAGCCATGATAGATGGAATCAGGGAGAAGATAGAGGCACAGAAGGAAGCTATTTTTACACTGGAAAACCAGATGCCGTCTGAGAACAGTGGAATACAGTTTCTGGAAGGTAAGTCTGAAATCGCAGAGATTACAGACGAGCTTCTGGATGTACTGCTTGATAAGGTAGTCGTGTATGCCGACAAGACCATAGAGCTTAGGTGGAAGTTTAGCAACAGAAGCAACTAAGGAGATGTATCAGCTTTCGGTGGTAATTTAGCCGGAAGCTGGTATAATGAAGAGGAAGAAAAAAGTTTAAGAAAAATGTTGTCAACTGCTTGACACAAGAGGGTTTTGATGTGCCGGAACTTGATACGATTTACATTGATAAGCCTATTCAGCAGCATACCCTTATTCAGACGATTTCCCGTGTAAATCGTGTATGCGAGGGCAAGGATAAAGGCTTGATTGTTGACTACATAGGTATCAAAAAAAACATGAACACTGCCCTCAAGAAATATACGAATTTTGAGAGCGAAGAATTTGAAGGTGTGGAGCAGTCTATCACGATTGTAAAAGACCAGTTAGAAGTTCTTGGTCAGATGTTCCATAACTTCAACAGCAGTGATTTCTTCAATGGTTCGCCTACCGAACAGCTTGCCTGTCTGAACCGTGCAGTTGAGTATGTGCAGTTGTCTGAAGAACTGGAAAGAAGATTTATGGCAGCAGTCAAGAGAATGAAGCAGGCATTTAATCTTTGTAGTTCAAGTGAGAAATTCTCTGATGAAGATAAAGATTATATCCATTTTTATTGTGCTGTCCGTTCTATCCTTTTCAAGTTGACAAAGGGCGACGCACCGGATATTGAGCAGATGAATGCTCGTGTCCGCAAAATGCTTGAGGGAGCAATCCAGTCGGATGGCATTGAGGAATTATTTGAAACCGGAAAGCATATATCGGTGGATATTTTCAGCGATGAGTATATGGATAAGATAAATGCTATTCAGTTGCCGAATACGAAAATCAAGATACTTCAAAGACTTCTTTCTCAGGCGATTGACGAGTTTAAGAAAGTTAATAAAATTATGGGTGTGGAATTTGCAGACAGACTCAAGAAAGTTGTTGATGAGTATAATAACCGACGTCGTGATGAAGCGTATGCCAACGAAGTCCTTGATGATGTTGCGGAGCAGCTTGCACAGTTGTTGTCTGAACTGAAAACAGAAAAGAACTCCTTCAAGAATATGGGAATAGATTATGAGGAAAAAGCTTTCTATGATATTTTGAAAGCAGTTTCCAAGAAGTTTGAGTTTGAATATCCGGACGATAAAATGATTGAACTTTCCAAAAGGATAAAGCTGATTGTTGATGATAAGTCACGCTATACCGATTGGTCTGCCCGTGATGATATTAAGGCAAACTTGCAAGTGGATTTGATATTGCTGCTTGATGAGTTCGGCTATCCGCCAGTAACCATTGATGATGTTTACAAGGAAGTTCTTGAGCAGGCAGAGAATTTCAAGAAGTATGCACAGTAAATGAGAGGTGTAAATGTAAATATGTTTTATGACGATTTAAATACAGAAGAACAAGTATCATACCTTATTAAACCAATCCTTCAAGTCCTTCAGGAAGCAGGTGGACAGTTAGAGCGTTCTGAAATTAGAGACAGAATTAGTGAGTTGGATGAGCATATTGCTGAATTTGAACAGAAACTATATACATCTAATAAAACAGGAAATCAGTACAAAAAATTTGATTTTAAGTTTAATTTTGCTATTAAAGAGCTTAGTTATGTCGGACTCATATCTTATGTGAAATTCAATCCAAAGATTACACTTACTCAAGATGGAGCAAATGTAGATTTAACAGATTTTGATGTTAAGACAGAAGTAAGGGATAAGGCTCGAAGCTATTGGGAGGAACATTCGACTAAGAACAAATCGAAAAACAAGCCAGTAGAAACACTGGAGGTTGAAGACGAGGAGAATGAATCCACAGATGACGAATTGTTAGATGATTTCAAGGTAAAACTTCAGAGTGCAATCGCTAATATGTCTCCAGCAAAGTTTGAACAATTTTCACGAGCACTTCTTACAAAGATGGGAGTGGAGTTTACCAACAAAGGCGTTCAGGTGTCAAATGATGGTGGCATTGATGGTTATGGATATCACGTAGATGCCGATGATTTTAGAACAACCAGAGTGGTTATTCAGTGTAAAAGATTTAATTCAAATCCAGTGAGTGAGCCGGATATCAATCAATTTCTTGGGGCGATGAACAAATATCAAGCCGATTATGGAGTATTTATTACTAATAGCCGATTTACCAATAAGGCAAGAGAGGCTGCGAGAGAAGGTACGCCGATAACACTGATTGACGGAAATGATTTAATCAGACTGGTTATTAAATATGAATTGTATATAACACCAGTCACAACATATGTATTGGATGGTTTTTATACCGAGGATTGACACTAACGATAGCATAATTTACTCGAAGGAATTTTAGAAGGGGGCATAGAATGATGGCAAAGCAAAAGACCTATATCGCAATCGACCTCAAATCATTCTATGCTTCTGTGGAGTGTAAAGAGCGAAATCGTGACCCTTTGACAACAAATCTTGTGGTTGCAGATAAGAGCAGGACAGAGAAAACCATCTGCCTTGCGGTATCTCCGTCATTAAAAAGTTATGGGATACCCGGCAGACCACGCTTGTTTGAAGTCGTGCAAAAGGTAAAAGAAGCTAATAATACCCGAAGGTGGAAAGCACCAAATCGTACATTTACTGGTTCGTCTGATGACAGTACAGAATTAAATGCGAATCCGGCATTGGAGATTGATTATATCGTTGCACCACCTCGTATGGCATACTATCTGGAGTATAGTACCAAGATTTACAGTGTTTACTTGAAATACATTGCTCCGGAAGATATTTTCCCGTACTCGATTGATGAAGTATTCATAGATGCAACCAATTATCTGAATACCTATCAGATGACTGCAAGGGAACTTGCCATGACGATGATACAGGATGTTTTGAAAACAACAGGAATTACGGCAACAGCCGGAATCGGCACGAATATGTACTTGTGTAAGATTGCAATGGATATCGTGGCAAAGCATATTGAGCCGGATAAGGACGGTGTGCGAATTGCCGAATTGGATGAAATGTCTTACCGCAGACAGCTATGGAATCATAGACCGCTTACAGATTTCTGGAGAGTTGGTAAAGGCTATGCAAAGAAACTGGAAGAACATGGACTTTTTACTATGGGAGATATTGCAAGGTGTTCCATCGGAAAGTCGAATGAACTGTATAACGAAGAACTGCTCTACAAGCTGTTTGGAATCAATGCGGAATTGCTAATTGACCATGCTTGGGGATATGAACCTTGTACGATGGAGCAGGTCAAAGCCTATAAGCCGGAAACCAATAGTGTATGTTCAGGACAGGTACTTCACTGCCCGTATGATTACGAAAAGGCAAAGTTGATTGTAAAAGAAATGACCGACCAAATGGTGCTTGATTTGGTGGATAAAGGACTTGTAACTGACCAGCTTGTGTTGACAATCGGCTATGATATTGAGAATTTAAGTAATCCGAACCTAAAATATCAATACAAAGGCGAGGTTACGATTGACCGATATGGACGCAAAGTTCCAAAGCACGCACACGGAACAGCGAATCTTGAGAAAAAGACTTCCTCTACTCGATTGATTACCAACGCCGTGATGGACTTGTATGACAGGATAGTTGACGAGCATTTGCTTGTACGCAGAATAACAATCACAGCGAATAAACTTGTTGATGAAAAATCCGTCAAGCAGGAAGATGAATACCAGCAACTCGACCTCTTTACCGATTACGAAGCACAGAGGAAGAAGCAGGCGGAGGAAGAAGAAAAATTAGAACGGGAAAGGCGTATGCAAGAAGCAATGCTGAGTATCAAAAAGAAGTTTGGCAAGAATGCTGTGTTGAAGGGAATGAACCTTGAAGAAGGTGCAACCGCCAAAGACCGAAACGAACAAATCGGCGGTCATAAGGCTTAAACAAACTGAAATTTGAGGAATAAAATATGGGCATATTAGAAATAGTTTTTAATTCAAGAAAATTTGATTTGAATGATGATGTTCTGATGGGATTTGATAATTACTTTGATAAAAAAAGTAAGGATTATAATAGTTTTTGTTTAGACGAAGAAGATATTAATCCTTTACAAAACTTTGTAGCACAGATTAAGTCTGCTGACTCAGATAGTGTAATTTATGTATCTACTTATGGCTATGAAATCACAAATAGTAAAGGAGAAAAATCAACATACGCCGATGCTCTTTGGATTGACACAGTTTTACCTATTTCCCAAATAGAGAGATATATTGAAAAAAGTGGTGTTGCTGAACCAAGTAATATTTCTTTTGTTGGAGATAGTGATGAATGTGGAAACTATAAAGTATGGATTATAGCTCAGGAAGAGAATAATCCTCATATTATAGAGCTGACTGACCGCAAGAAGATAGACCATATGATAATATTATATTGGGATTGATAAGTTATAAAATTCAAGTTTGAAAGGAGTGTTAAATATGAAATTCCCATTTTATGATGCACCAAATACAGCTACAATAACCTGTTGCCACATATTAGAGAATGGAGAACCTATTTTGTATGTATCACATGATGAAGATGATGGAATGTGGCAATTTCTATGTGGAAAAGCACATGAAACAGACGAAGCAAAGTTAGTATCCTTAAAATCAGTATTCGACTTAGATAATTCTGTTGGTATTCTAAAGGATATGCCTTGCGGTTACTATGCTGAAAGAAAAGCTCAAGATGATGAATGGAGTGTTAGAAAACGGTAACTATCAGCTCGGTCAATTCAAGTTTGGAGAATTGAGAAAATCGAAAGTTGTGGAGGTGCTTTATGAACGAGAGAGAAAAAATTATCCGATTATGGTTTGATATGTGGATTAAGAAAGCAGATTTAGGAATTGACAATATTTTTACAGATGATGTTGTATATACTGAGAGTTGGGGTCCTAAATATGAAAACCGCAAAACGGTAAAGCACTGGTTTGACGAATGGAATACACGCGGAAGTGTTCTTGTCTGGGAGATTAAGCAATTTTTTCATCAAGGCAATCAAACAATCGTGGAGTGGTATTTTAAAAACAAAATGAATAATGGAAATGTTGAAGAATTTGACGGAATATCTTTAATTGTATGGACACAGGATAACAAAATAAAATCATTAAAAGAGTTTGGTTGCAATCTTCATAATTACAATCCATATCGAGATAGTGATATTCCCGTATTTCGAGAAGAAAAAGCAAATTGGTTTTGAGAGGACTATAAATTCCTGTTTATAAAATTAAGAAAATGGAATTTAAGGAGGAGTATGTAAATGAAATTAGCAGATTTAGCAACAGGCTCTGATTGGATAGTGTGGATTGCCTTTGCGATATTTGTTGTACTTTCTATTATTTTACTTTCTGGACATGGAAGCTGGTTCATTTCTGGATATAATATAGCTTCAAATGAAGAAAAGGAAAAATATGATGAAAAGAAGTTATGCAGAACAATGGGAATTGGAATGTCTATTATAGCAATTCTTGCATTAACTATGGGCTTGTTTGAAAATATTTTGCCTGCATTTTTTGTATATATTGCATTGGGGATTATTTTGGTTGATGTCGTGGTAATTATCATTTTAGGAAACACACTATGCAGAAAGTAATAACTTCCAGTTTTTGAAACTGAGAAATCGGAATTTATAAAGGAGAATATTGATGAAACTATTTTTATGTTCGCACTTTTCAAGTGTGGGAAGTCTGATAAAGGAAGAAATTGAAAATAAGAAAGTCGCATTTATTCCAACAGCTTCACTGCGTGAAGGCTACACCGGTTATGTCGGCTCGGCTCGAAAATTATTCAAAAAGTTGGGAGCAATCGTAACTGAAATTGATATTTCAACGGAGGCTTATTCAACGATACAGTCTGTTTTTGAAGAAGCAGATGTGATATATTTTACCGGCGGAAATTCTTTCTTTCTTATGGACCAGATCCGTAAAACGGGAGCTGATGGGCTACTGAAAAAGGAATTGGCAAATGGAAAATTGATGATCGGCGAGTCGGCAGGCGCAATTATATGCGCTCCAAGCATCCAATATATCGAGCAAATGGATGAAAAGCCAGAGGACTACTCACAAGAAGATGATGCAGGGCTTGATTTGATTGATTTCTATGTTCTTCCGCATTATCTTACAGCACCATTTAAGAAAGTTACCGAGAAAATAATGACTGAGTTTTCGGATTTGAATCTATGCCCAATTAACAACCGTCAGGGAATTGTAATTGATGGTGAAGGTTCAAAGGTTATTTGCAAAGACTAATTTGAAAATTCCAGTTTGCCAACTTGCCCTTTGAGAGAGGAGAAATCCTTTTCTCAAAGGTTTTTTCTATTTATACGGATATTCGCAAACTACAAGATAAAGCCAAAACTTCATATACTCTAATCACAGAGGAAGTGGAGGTTTTGATGTGAGTAACAGTTTAGCAGAAGTACACCCAGAGCTTGTTTCGGAGTGGTCGGAGAAGAACTTACCGCTTACACCTGATGTGTCTTGTGGTTTCCAATTTTGAAAAGTATGCAGATGAAGTAAATATTCGAGAGAAGACATATATTGAAATAAGTAAGGTCTTTAATGAAAATAAGATTGAGATATAAATGGTATGGAGTAACAAAAACGAGTAAAAAAGAAATTTGTGAAAATAGTAACCATTCCTATTTTTTGCATTGACATACTAATATGAAAAACATATAATTCTTATTAAGAACAATTTTTAATAAGGAGAGAAATTTATTATGAAAACTCAAATTGTTAATTCTAAAAAAGCAGTTATGATAGGATGTGGATTCGTAGGTTCAGCATCAGTATTTGCATTAATGCAGAGCGGATTATTTACAGAGATAGCTCTTATTGATGCAGATAAGGATAAAGCAGAGGGAGAGGCTATGGATATAAGTCATGGAATACCATTTGCCAGCCCGATGAGAATATATGCCGGTGATTATGACGATGTGGCAGATGCAGCTATTGTTATTATATCTGCAGGTGCAGGACAAAAGCCGGGAGAAACAAGAATTGACCTTGTAAATAAAAATGTTGCTATATTTAAGTCGATAATACCTGAAATAGCGAAAAGAAATTTTTCAGGAATATTGCTTATAGTGGCTAATCCTGTGGATATTTTAACTCAAGTGGCAATAAAGTTGTCAGGGCTTCCTGAAAACAGAGTAATTGGTTCAGGAACAGTCTTAGATAGCGCAAGATTAAGATATAAACTCGGCGAACATTTATCTGTAGACAGTCGAAGCGTTCATGCGTTTATCATAGGTGAACATGGTGATAGTGAGGTAGTAGCGTGGTCGTCAGCAAATGTTTCAGGAGTTCCTTTAAGTGAAATGTGCGAGATGAGAGGACACTATAAGCATAAGGAAAATACTGAAGAAATTGCAACAGAAGTAAAGAATAGTGCTTATGAAATAATAAATAAAAAACATGCTACATATTATGGAATAGCAATGTCTGTAAAACGAATATGTGAAGTTATTATGCGAGATGAAAAATCAATTATACCGGTATCACACATGATTTATGGTCAATATGAAATTGAAGGAGTTTCATTAAGTATGCCGGCTATTGTAGGTGCAGATGGTATTGAATCAGATGTACCAATAAATCTAAACGGAGAAGAGGCATTAAAACTTAAGGAGTCAGCTGATTCTTTAAAGAAAATAATAGATACGCTCGAATTATAAAAGTATGGTATTATAAAATATACGATTTTAAATAAAGTATTAAAATTGGAGTGGAAAATATATGAAAAAAGTATCATATAAGTTGAAAATTATAATTACAATTATGATAGTATTTAGCTTAATGGTTTCATATGTAAATGTAACTTCTGCGGACAAAAAAATAGAAACAGTAGCTTACAAAAAAACACTGGTTGGAGCACATGGAAGATTAAATGTAAAAGGAACAAAATTAGTAGATCAATACGGAAAAGAAATTCAAATTCAAGGTGTTTCTACCCATGGAATCAATTGGGATGTTGGAAAGCCATATGTTAATTATCAGTCTTTTCAGAATTTGCGTGATGAATGGGGTGTAAATTGCATAAGAGTTGCAATGTATACAGAAGATTATAATGGTTATTGTGTTACAGATGATACTAATAGAAAGAAATTGCTTAAGACAATAGATTTGGCTGTTGGGAACGCAAAGAAGTTAGGAATGTATGTTATTATTGACTGGCATGTGCTGAATGACCAAAATCCATTAAAACATAAGGATGAAGCCAAACAATTTTTTAAAAAAATGGCGAAAAAATATGGCAAGAATAAAAATGTAATGTTTGAAATTTGTAATGAACCAAATGGAAATACAACATGGAATGATATTAAAAAATATGCTAATCCAATAATAAAAGTTATACGAAAATATGCAAAGAAATCTATTATTATAGTAGGCACACCAACATGGAGTCAGGATGTGGATGTGGCATCAATGTCTCCAATTAAAAATGGTAAAAATATCATGTATGCAATTCATTTTTATGCAGCAACACATCAGGATTACTATATGAATAAAGTAAAAAAAGCAATTTCAAATAAACTTCCTGTGATTTGTACAGAATTTAGTGGCTGTGAAGCCAATGGAAATGGAAACATAAATAAAAGTAGTCTTTATAAATGGTTAGATTACCTTAAAAGTAATGGCATAGGATATTGCTGTTGGAGTCTTAGTAATAAAAACGAAAGCGCTTCACTGCTAAAATCAAATTGCTTAAAAAAATACGGATATAAAAAATCTGATTTATCAAAAATGGGAAAATTATTGGTTGAGTTTTATAAAAAATAAAGATAAAAAAACCTGTCATTTTACATTGTTAAAATGACAGGTTTTGCTTTATTTAAAATAATATTTTAAATGCTTTGTTTATAGTAACAAACTATTTAGTTTTTGCAGATTTTACATTAATCCATTTAGAATAACTAATTTTTCCATTAATGTAATTATAAGTACGAATGCGGATAAAATATTTCTTCTTGGATTTTAATTTTTTAATAGTAGTTTGCGAAATGTTTTTATTCTTTAGAAGAACTTTTTTCGTATTTTTCTTAAATTTTTTATTAGTTGCAACTTGGATTTCATAGCCTTTTACATTTTTTACTTTATTCTATGTAATGGTAATGGATTTCTTAGCTGTTTTAATCCTGCTAATTTTTGTAGCTTTTGGTTTAACAACTTCGTTTGATGAGTTGTTAGAAGATGCTACAGTTTGTTTTGGTGATTCATTTACCTTAGTAGTTTCTTTTGAGGAAAACCCATTGTTACCGGAATTTCCAGGGTTAACATTTGAATCAAATTTAGTAGTAGGTTGTTCAATATCAGTTACAGAAGGAATATCTGAACTAGTAGTTTCAACATCTGATACTTTAGTAGTAGTTTCGATATTCGATGTTTTAGTGGTAGTTTCAACATCCGATACTTTAGTAGTAGTTTCTATGTCTGCCGATTTGGTAGTAGATTCAACTTCTGATGTTCCCGGTTCATCTGCAACTTTTAATACTTTAATCTGAGGACTCATATAATTAAGATCCGTATTATCACAGTTCTTGTGAATTCCAAAGAATTTTATAATATATTCCTCACCAGCTTTAAAAATGCATGGTGTAATATTTTCAACATTGTAGTTTGTTGAAACCAGTTCACCGTTATGATAAACATTATAATACGTTGAAATTCGGCAATTATCATCATGTGGTGTTACATTCATTTTCAAATTATAAGTGCCATTTGTTTCAGGAACAAACTTATAAAATTTATAGTAGCTCTTAGCATCATCTCTATAAAAACGAACCGTATCAGTCTGGTCTAATCCGATTGAGTTAAGATTATATTTAAAACGCTCTTTGTCATAAACAGAGAGTGTTAATGCTTTGCTTCTACCATCAATATTAAAATATACATAATTATAACCTGAGGACCAGTCGTCCGGGTTTTCTATTGTAAGAGGATATACTGTATATTTGTCAGGGGCATCTGTTGTATATGAATCAGAAGCCTCATCATATGTATATTTAACAACAGTTCCATCGGCATAAGTTACATCAACGCTGTTAATATAATCCGGTAGTGAATATTTGTAAGAACCTGAAATATTGTCAATGCCATCCACAAGCACAGGATCAAGTCCTGTCTGATTCAAACTAAAAGAACTGATAATGGCAGGGTTCTTAAAATTAAAAGTCATATTAACAGTTTCATCCGATGCTTCGCTGTCACTATGAATTAAATAACAGTCAAAAGTATATTTCGTACCCTTTTCAAGATTCAGATTTCTATATTCATACAAAGTCTTGCCATTAGCAAGTTTTGTTGTTTGAGTTGGAAAGTCACGGTTAAGGGAATGATCAGTAGTATTAAAAGCTATAGTATCATTACAGGAATCAGAGTGACTGTCCACAGTTACAAACAAAGAATATGGTCCATCCTCAGGTGGAGTAAAACTTAAATAACGTCTTAAAGGTGTATTTGGCTTAAGCTTAAGGGTTGTATCTCCAAAAAACATAAAACGGTCAAGCTGGTCGTAAGTCTTAATAGTTACAGGAATTTCTTTTTCATAAGAACCTGCCCGAATAAGGAAAGTATTGTCGCTTCCAACAGTCCAATGATTTGTGCCCTGAGTGTCTACAGGGGTCAAATAATAACCGGTATAAGGACTGTAAGGGTCCTTTTCAGTAGTAGGATGAGAGTTGGCAGGAAATTCCATATCTCCATCATAGTAATGAATAGTATAAGACTTTATAAAACTCAAATAAGAATAATTATACTTAAAATAAGAGTGACCGAACTCATTAGTAATCATCTCTCCATTCTGATTTTCGATAAGATTAAATGGCTCATCAGGCTCATTAAAATCAATACCGGTATTGCCTTCCATTCTAACAAACTTAATTTTTGATTGGGCAGTGGAAGCATCCTTTGAAGAATAGCTTGTGCCATGGGAATAAAAATTAATAATATAAGGAGTACTACTATTAGGGCGCATTGATGAAAGAACACTGTTCATACAAACATCAGGAACGTTTAAATAATCCAGTTCGTCATTGTTTTCATTCTGAAAATATCTGACTCTGGCATTAAGTACATTATTACCATTGTCATCAGTATCCATAAGACAACCTAACTTATATTGATGATAATCTTTCGTTGGATCATAATAATAAGAAACATCATATTCACCGGTAAAGTTAAACTCATCGTCCTTTTTTATTTCCCTAACAATATCGGCAATAATCAAGACGCTTGAATTGGCATGAAGGGTAAACCTAACAGTGAAAATCTGTCCCTTTTTAAGCTGATAATAGTCAATTCGAGTTCTGTCTCCAATACGATAATCTCTTGCGTAAGGTTTAATCTCGTTGCCATCAGCATCCTTGGCAACGCTCAGATTATTAAAACCTTCTATAGTCTTGATTCTTACGGAATACAAGCCATCTTCAGTTGCAGTAAAGGTCATATCCTTATCATTAGGTGTATCACTTGCACTGAAAAAATCTTTTTCTCCAAATACATAATCGTCTGTGTAATCATCTGACTCTGCTTTAACTTTTGCAGGTGAAAATGAAATAGAAGTTAATACTAATAAAAATGTAAGTAATAAACATAATAATTTCTTAGATTTTTTCATATTCTTTATCCTTTCTCTTTTGTTCGATTTTATATTAACATATTGGTATTTATGGGACAATTATGATTTGAAAAATTATGTATTATATTATTTAAAAGATGGTTAGAATTGTGGGAATGAGTAGCACGGAACAATTCGTAGGCATCAAAGTTTGGAAATTTTGACCTCAACATCTATTTAAAAGTAATTATAAGAACTACCTATATAATTACACTAAGATTTCAGATTTATAACCCCGGTATCTAAAAAAAATAACACCCATATAAAAAAATAACACCCATATAAAAAAGGAAACATTATATATAAAAACGTTTTTTGATAAGATTAGATATGTAAATGTTTATCCAGAAGGAAACAAAATGAACGAAGTTCATTTTCTAAAAATGTTTCCGACGAATAGCCGCCGACTGAAAGGCGGGGGCAATACATATTATCCAGGAGGAAAAGATGAAAGGAAATTTTAAGAAAGGAATTTCAGTGGCACTAAGTTTAGCATTGACGGTCAGTTCATTTGCTTTGCCTGATACAGCAAAAAATGTTAATGCTGATAATTTGCCAACAACAAATTTAGGAGTAGGAAGCATTGGAACAGGTTCAAATGAACCGGATGCAGCAAAACTTCCAAGAACTTCAACACAGGGAAAATACAGATTTACAACAGATAACTATAACAATAAGCATCAGGCACTTGATACAAATGATTGGGCAAGTAACTGGTTATGGGATTTAGAAGGCGATAAGGATACTGATACGACAAATGCATTATCAGGAACAGCATATGCATTGCCATTATGTTATTTAATGAAGAAAGATGGTTTGCGTGTGACAAAACCGGCAATGACAAGCAGTAATACAAATATTAGTGCTTACAATATTAAGGATAATGATACGTTATGTGATTTTAAAATTTCACCGGATTGGACATGCACAAACAACAATATAGATGAAGTAACTGACTGGTCATATAAGGCAGTTACAACAAATCCACAAAATGCGGGTCAGAAGATGTATACAACAATGACTCAGGGAAGTCCATTCGCTTTTATCGAAATGAAAAATACAAACACAATTTATTTGGAAAAATTACGTGAAACATTTCCAAGTGAAATTATTTATGAAGATACATATAATGGCTCAAAAATGGTTGTATTCAGAACGAATGATATTACAAGTTCCGTAAATGGATATCCAAGTGCAACATACCAATATTATGCAGTATTTTTACCAGAAAATACAACTGTTACACATATGGGAACAACAGACAAAACAAACAATGATAAAATAGGAAAATTAAAATTCACATTCCCATCAAACAACAAAGCTTATATGTCTGTTGCATGGTTATGTGAGAGCAGAAATATTGATAACAACATGGGTATTAAATATGCAAAAGAATATAGACCTTATGCATTTAATATTATTACAAATACAACAGCAGACTATTCTTATAATGAAAGCACGGGAAATGTTCAGACAAAATATACATATTCATTTTCAAAGAAAGCAGAAAGTACTGCTGATGGAACAATAATGGGAATTTTACCACATCAGTATAAGAATATGAGCAATGCTACATATATGGATAATAAAGCCATTACTTTGAGAGGTTATATGAAGTTCATGAAGGGCTCATCATATACTTCAAATATGACATACAACGGTATTATTCCATATATGCCAAGTCTTTCAAGTGATGATTCACAAGGAAGAAAAGAATTACAGAAATATGTAAATGACTTCGTTAATAAACATATGACAGGGGCAGGAAATTGGACTCTTGCAAATGATGAAGGAAATGAAACATATTATCATGGAAAGAAATTAAATCGTTCTGCACAGGTTGTTGCAGCTGCTAAAGCAGTTGGAGATGAAGAAAATGCACAGAAAGTATTAAACGGACTTGAAAAGAACTTAGAAGACTGGTTTACATATTCAGGAAATAGTGATAAGCATTACTTTACATATTTAGGTGAAGGTGTAGGTACACTTTTAGGATATCAGTCATCTTTCAATTCAGTTGACCAGTTTAACGATCATCATTTCCATTATGGATATTTTATTGAATCTGCAGCAAGTGTAGGTTTATACGACAGGGACTGGTTAAATAATTATAAAGATGTAGTAAAGCAGTTAATTTATGATATAGCATGCCCATATAGAGACAATAAAGAATGTGTCGCAGATTGTGGAAATGCATACCCATATTTAAGAAGTTTTTCACCTTATGAAGGACACTCATGGGCATCAGGATATGAAGATGAGAGAACAGGTAATAACCAGGAATCAACATCTGAAGCAATAAATGCGTGGGCAGGAATTATATTATTTGGAGAACTTACAAATAATACAAGGATTAGAGATTTAGGTATTTATCTTTATACAACAGAATCAGAGGCAGCTGATGAATATTGGTTTGACAAAGATGAAGAAACATATAAAATTGACGAGTCAAATTATGATGCTCCTATGGCATCAATGGTTTGGGGTGGAAAAGTTGACTACAGTACATGGTTTGGTCAGCAGTACACACAGGGAATTCAGATTTGCCCAATTAATTCATGGTCATTTTATTTAGGAAAAAATGCAAATAAAATAACAGGAAAAGATTACATTAAAAAATATTACAATGCAGATAAAACTTATAAAAATGCCAACGGTGGAAGCACTGAACATTGGAATGATATGTGGGCTGAATATTATGCAATAGCAGATCCTGATTACGCAATGAACACAGTATGGACAAAAAATGCAATAAATGATGGTGAATCGCAGGCACATACTTATCATTTTATAAGAGCATTGCAGGATTATGGTACACCTGATTTGACATTTAAATCAAATAGTCCGACAGCTTCCGTGTTTAACAAAAACGGAGTATATACATATGTAGCATACAATGCTTCAAATACAGCAAAAACGGTAACATTTACAAGTAAAAGCGGACAGACAGTATCAATAAAAGCATCACCTAACACAATGACGACAGTAAATGCAAATGAAGTTAATAAATCTTCATATGTTGTAGAATATTATGGAAAAGATTTAAATTCAAATAATTATTCATTGTTAGGAAGTGAAGTGAAATACGCAGATGCAGGAGCAAATGTAACTGCAACAGAAAATAATTTTACAGGATTTAAATTTGATAATTCGAATTCAAATAATATTAAACAGGGAACAGTAAATGCAAACGGAAGTCTTGTATTAAAAATGTACTACAACAGAGAAACATATAGCATTTCTTATGATTTAGTAGGAGGAGTTAAAAATAATACAGGATTATATCCGACAAGCTATATTTATGGACAGCAGATAACACTGGATACACCTAAAAAAGATGGATACGACTTTAGTGGATGGTATAAGGAAAGTACATACAACACAAAAGTGGACGCTATTTCATCAAAGGTAAATGGAAACATCACTTTATATGCAAAATGGATTCCGGCAGGAACAATTTCTGTAAATGAAGATATGTACCTTACATTTGATGCAAATGTTAATGGAACATTTACTATAATAGGTGATAAAAAATACAATGCAGTTAGTGTGCTTTATAAGGTGGTAAATACAGAAAGTGAAGCAAAAGAATTAGCAGAAAACAAAGCTGAAGTAGGATTTGTTTCATGGGGAATGGAAGCAACAGATATAGGTTGGAGTTATACAAGAAACTTAAAAGGTGATGAAGGAAAATATATTGTATTTTATTTTATAAGATACGATGAAAATGGTGGTTATAAATCGGAATATGGCTATGGAAAAATCGGAATAGGTGGAGGTGGAACAGAGACAACTACTAAAACTGAAACAACGACAAAAGCGCCGGAAACTACAACAACAAAATCGTCTGAAACAACAACTAAAGTGCAGGAAACAACGAAACCGGTAACTGATGATTCAAAATACGCGTCATTAGATTACCAGGATATAGGAAATAATAATAACAGTGAATTTGATAAGGGATTGATGGGCTGTAAATACGCAGTAATTAGTGGAGAAATAAATGCATGTTTATTCCAAAATAAAGGTTTTAGTGAATTGTATATGGCAGTAGGTGGAATGGGAGCAGGAAACTTTAAAGCTACCATAAATGGCCGCAATGTGACAAAAACACAAGGCACAGGAGTATTTATGAATCCGGCATCAGATTTTCTTACATATAAATATAATGTAGTTGAGATATCATCAGATGACGGAACTGCCACAGTAATTATTTTAAATCCAAATAAAACAGGAACATACAATCAATCAACACCGGAAGAAACAACAACAAAGAAGCAGGAACAGACAACAAAGGCACCTGAAACAACAAAGAGTCAGCAGACAGACAATAACAACACAACTACAACGGATGCAAAAAATACAACAACTGCTGGAAATAGTGAAGGCATAAACGGAACATCAGCAGAAAAAACTGCTTTAGGACGAGCTGCATTTTCAAAGAATGTTAAAAAGAAATTGTCTCTAAAGAAGATTAAGGTTTCACTTAAAAAGGTTGATAATGCAACAGGATATGAAGTAAGAGTTGCAACATCAAAGAAATTTAAAAAGACAATTTATAAAAAGTCATATAAGAAGGTTGCATTTATTTTAAAGAGTAAGAAATTTGCAAATAAGAAGAAACTTTATATTAAAGTAAGAGCTTATGCAGTAGATGGAACAAATAAGATATATGGCAAATGGTCAAAAGTTAAAAAAGTTAAAATTAAATAATTTTTAATAAGATAAAGAATCTCCGGCATATTTGTGCCGGAGATTTTTAGAGTATAGAAAAAAACTGAATAATGAGATACAATAAAAAGAAAATTGAAAGTGCCGGATGGGGAAGTGCCACATTTTATAAGAATTACATAGAATTAACAAGAAAAAAGGGCGTGACAAAGATGGCATATTATGTGTATGGAGAAGTTAGATTCCTCTCAATATATGATTATACGGAATTATCACCCCAAAAGATGAAACTTAGAACATCTAATAGAAGATTGAATTTCTCATTAGATTTAGTAAATTCAAAAGATAAATATTCTAAGGGAGTATATACATCAATAGCAAAAGTAAGTTCAGAATTATCATCTAATGAAGATATTAATTATGATAAATTTAGTAAATATGAAAAAATGCTTACGCAGAGAAAGTTAAGTATAAAATTTTCATTTTATAATGATACATTTACTGAGAGTAATATGCCTAAAAAGACAAAAAACAGTTGGTACAAATTAACTGATTTCTATGAAAATATTATTTTCTAAAACTTTTTAGGTAAATTTTCTGCTCATCAGTAATCCGATAACTTTCAACAGCTTTTTGAATAGTTTTTCGATGAACCCATGGTGAAAGTTTGCGTTGCTCAATATAAGGGATAACTGCGTTCCACTGTTTAGCAAGAGCGGTTGCCATATACCATGCAATCATCATATTTACATAATATTCTTCAGATTTTACATTTGAAACAAGTTCTACATATTCCGGTTTAAAATCATCATCTAAATAAAGACTCATTAAAGCACCGATTCCATAACGGATAGTATAGGTATCTGAAGAATTAATCCATTTTTTTATTTCCACAAGTAATTCATCTTTATGTTTTGAAAAACATTTTGGTAAAGGTAAATCACATGTAGCCCAATTATTGATATAAGGAATAAATAACTTTACCTGTTTTATGCATTCGTCATAATCTTTTATTCCGGAAATTATCATCATATGAAGATTATTTTCCTCGTAATATGTATGTGGCAAATCTTTAATAAAAGATTTTGAATCTTCAGTTTTTGCATATTCTTTAGCAAATTTTCTTAATATAGGAGTACGAATGCCAATAATATTTTCTTTATTATAGCCTGGTATAAGCTTGCTATGAAAATCTTTATATTTTAAATCCTGTAATTCAAATAATTGTTTTTGTAGTGTATTCATATAAATCTCCACTTGAAAATATAAAAAAGTTTTATTTAAATATTGCTATCTATATTGCAGGAACTATTTCTACGGATATCTGGTCGAATTTGTTTTCCAAATCTTTAGTAATATGTTCCTGTATTGTTTTAAATTCTTTAATTTTTAAAGTATCAGATTTGCTTTTAACATATACTTCAATCCATGTTTTTCTTCCGGTTTGTGTTACATCAAGAAAATCTAAACTATAATCATAATTTTGAATATCTTCATTAACAACATCTCTTATTTCATCCATGACTTCCTTATCAGGAGAAAATAATACAAGTTCCTTTAAGGTCTTTATAATTTGAACTACGGGTTCTTTTACAAGGAATAAAGAAACTAAGATAGCTACAGTAGAATCAATGTAAGGAATAATAAATTTTAAAGTTGTGTTAGTAAGGAAAATCTGTAACAAAAATGCAACGGAAATTCCAAGAGTGCTTACAATATCTACTTTCCATAAATATAATTCAGACTGAATCATCATAGAAGAATAACTTCTGCTTAAGTGCTTTAATACCAAAAAAGTAAGAATACAGAAAAAACAAAGTGAAGATTCGTATGCTAAAACGCTGATAGCATTTACAGTATGACCACCATTAAGTAAAACTTTTACATTTGATGTAATCATATTAATAACTACTGCTAATAAAATTAAATATTTTATAAGAACAAGTAAAGATTCAATTTGAGAAAAACCATAAGGTTTCTTTTCAGATACCGGTTTATACAAAAATGGAACAAGTATAAACATTGGAAGTAAGAGTAACAAATCGAATAAGTCAAATATTCCATCGGCAATTACTGTTTTTGAACCAAGGAAAAATGCTGCAATTACTTCGACTACTGTAAAAATAATTGTTCCGGTAAGTGATAATCGTAAAATTTTGTTTTCCGTTTTATATTTTTTATCGTCCATGATAAATTGAAAAAATCCTTTCTAGTGATATGAATTGTGCCCAATTCTTATTAAAAAGTTCATAATTATGATAAAGTCTGGTATAATACTAGTGTCAATAGTATAAATAATAAAAAAAATACGGTAAAATAAACTACATTTCAAAATAAATAGAACAAAACATTAGTATAGTACAAGAGTAAAGAAGAGGAAAAGATGAAACGTAAAAAAACATTTAATATAGGAGAAGTGTCAAGGCTTTTTAATATTAGTGTAGATTCAATCCGTTATTATGAGAAAATAGGAATATTAGAGCCGACACGCAATGAGGGAAATAATTACAGAGTATATACTTTATCGGATATCAGACAACTTACAATGATAAGAGAATTGTTAGGACTTAATTTCTCGACTGAAAGAATTAAGGAATTTGACCGAAACCAAAATGTGGAAACTACAAAAATGCTTCTTTCAGAAGAACTTAATATAGTAAATAAAAATATAGTAGAATTATTTGAAAAGAAGGTAAGTATAGAAGCAAGAATAAAATCATTAGAAGAAAACATTAATCATACGGATTTAGGAAACATAAGGATAAAAGAGTTTGATGAAAGACAGTGTGTAATGATAAGTGAGTCGAATCTTGATGATGATGACGTAGATTATTATCTTGTAAAATATATGCAGTCCCATAAAAATAAAGTTGATACAATAGGAGCATGCGACTGTTATGTGTTAGATATATCAAAAATAAGTGAAGATGGAAATTCATTTGTAACAAAAGGTGTATTTTTCTATTCAGATACATTATTATATAATAGTAATTATTCTTTACCGGCAGGAAAATATTTATCGATATTTTATAAAGGACCATCTACTAGAACGAAAGTGGCGGTAGACAGATTGATAGCTTACGCAAATGAGCATCATTTAAAAATTACAGGTGACCCGATAGAATTTTGCCATATTGATGATTATGAAACGTCGGTAGATGAAGAATGTTTAACAGAAATTCAAATTCCGGTTAAATAGTTTTAAAATACGAGGAAAGAAAAATGAAAAGAAAAAATAAACACGAAGAAGAAAAAAGTACAAAAAAAAGCGGGACTTGTAAAAACATATTTGGGTGCTAAATGTGTAAAGATTGTGGCAATAATTGTGATTATAGCGATTGTTATAAGTGGAGTTGCAATCGGAACAAAGACATTTTAGATAAGGCAACTAAAAATGCACAAAAAATTGTAAAAGCTTTTTTTGAAAAAATTATGATTTAGATGAATACACAGTGAAGTTTAAATAATTTACATATGAAAGGTTTGAAAATAATGCAAAGGGAAAGCATGGATTCTAAAAGAAACAAATCAAAAGTTATTATAAGATATTATTATGACAGGGTATCCAGAGATGTGGGAAATTTTTTTAAATGGATTGCACTTGCCGTATTGACAGGGCTTGTTGTTGGTGGCGCTAGTAGTATATTTGCAGGATGTATAAAATGGGTTACTGAGTATAGAAATAATAATATTTGGGTATTTATGCTTTTACCAATTGTTGGTGTGGCAATAGTATTTATGTATCAGATAATCGATCCACATGATGGTGGAACGAATCAGGTTTTGTCTACAATAAGGTCAAGGGGAGATGTTCCACTAAAGGCTGCACCACTTATATTTGTGTCAACGCTATTAACCCATCTTACAGGAGGGTCGGCAGGAAGAGAAGGTGCTTCTATTCAATTTGGTGGAAGTATCGGAAACTGGCTTGGCAAATTAGTAAAACTTGATGAATTTGATCATCATGTAATGATTATGTGTGGTATGAGTGCCGCATTCGCAGCAGTATTTGGAACACCGATGGCTGCGGCAGTATTTGCAATGGAAGTTGTAAGCGTTGGAGTTATGTATTATGCAGCACTGCTTCCATGTGTAGTTGCATCAATTATTGCGGCAGAGTTTGCTACGGGTATGGGAATAAGTCCGGAAACCTTTAGTGTTACAAGAATACCGGCTTTAACTGTTGAAACTGGCTTTAAAATGGCAATTATATCGGTAGGATGTGCAATGGTCAGTATAATTTTTTGTATTGCACTTAAATTTATAGCTAAAATTTATGGGAAATACCTTAAAAATTTATATGTAAGAGTTTTTGTGGCAGGCTGTGTAGTTATTGCGATAACAATGATTTTAAATACAAAAGACTACATGGGAGCAGGTAATGAGTTGATAGCAAGAGCAATAGAAACAGGACAGGCAAGACCATTAGACTTTTTATGGAAAACGATTTTGACGGCAGTAACAATGAGAGCAGGCTATCGAGGTGGTGAAATTGTTCCGGCATTTAGTGTGGGTGCAACATTTGGATGTGTGGCAGGACAGCTTTTAGGATTTCAGCCTGAACTTGCAGCAGCGGCGGGTATGGTAGCACTATTTTGTGGCGTGACAAATTGTCCTATAACATCTATGCTAATATCGTTTGAATTATTTGGATTTTCAGGTGTAGCATATTATTTAATTGCAATATCTGTAAGTTATTCATTATCAGGCTATTATAGTTTATATAAAGATCAGACAATTGTATATTCTAAATATAAAGCAAAATATATTAACAAAAGGACAAGATAAATTAACAAATGCATATACTTTCAATAATTAACTGAGGACTTTACATTGTTAACAAAGGAAAAACAAGGCGATTTCAGTTGAATTTGGAAAGAAAATATGTATAATATTACATTAGGGAACCTGGTTTATTTATAGTAAATGAAATATTTATTGTTTTATAAGTTAGTAAAAGCTTTTATATAAGGCAATTACAGACAGGTTTTCTGTGATGATGATATAAGAATCTGTATAAAGCAGAGTTTCTTTATATACTATTATGAAAGAAAAGAGGTTTAAATTAAGATGGCAGAAATCAATTTAAGCAAGTATGGTATCACAGGTACAACAGAAATCGTGTACAATCCTTCATATGAATTATTATTTGAAGAAGAAACAAAACCAGAACTTGAAGGTTATGAAAAAGGACAGGAAAGCGAACTTGGTGCTGTTAACGTTATGACTGGTATTTATACAGGACGTTCACCAAAAGATAAATTTATCGTTGAAGATGAAAATTCAAAAGATACAGTATGGTGGACAACAGATGAATACAAGAATGATAACCACAAAGCAAGCAAGGAAGCTTGGGCTGCTGTAAAGGATATTGCTATTAAAGAACTTTCAAACAAGAAGCTTTATGTAGTAGATGCTTTCTGTGGAGCAAACAAAGACACACGTATGGCAATCCGTTTCATCGTTGAAGTTGCTTGGCAGGCTCATTTCGTAACAAATATGTTTATTAAACCAACAGCTGAAGAACTTGAAAACTTCGAACCTGATTTCGTTGTTTACAATGCTTCAAAGGCTAAAGTTGAAAATTATAAAGAATTAGGACTTAACTCAGAAACAGCAGTTGTGTTCAACATCACAAGCCGTGAACAGGTTATCGTTAATACATGGTACGGCGGAGAAATGAAGAAGGGTATGTTCTCAATGATGAACTACTTCCTTCCACTTAAGGGAATTGCATCAATGCACTGCTCAGCTAATACTGATTTAAACGGTGAAAACACAGCAATCTTCTTCGGTCTTTCAGGAACAGGTAAGACAACACTTTCAACAGATCCTAAGCGTTTACTTATCGGTGATGATGAACATGGTTGGGATGACAACGGCGTATTCAACTTTGAAGGTGGATGCTACGCTAAGGTTATCAACTTAGATAAAGAATCAGAACCAGATATCTACAATGCAATCAGACGTGACGCTCTTCTTGAGAACGTAACACTTGATGCTGAAGGAAAGATTGATTTTGCAGATAAGAGTGTAACAGAAAATACTCGTGTATCTTACCCAATCAATCATATCAAAAACATTGTAAGACCTATTTCATCTGCACCGGCAGCTAAGAACGTTATCTTCTTATCAGCAGATGCATTTGGAGTATTACCACCAGTATCAATCCTTACAGAAGCTCAGACACAGTACTACTTCTTATCAGGATTTACAGCAAAACTTGCTGGTACAGAACGTGGAATTACAGAACCTACACCAACATTCTCAGCATGTTTCGGACAGGCTTTCTTAGAGCTTCATCCAACAAAATACGCTGAAGAATTAGTTAAGAAGATGGAAAAGAATGGAGCTAAGGCTTACTTAGTTAACACAGGATGGAATGGTACAGGAAAGCGTATCTCAATTAAGGATACACGTGGTATCATCGATGCTATCTTAAATGGTGACATCTTAAATGCACCAACAAAGAAGATTCCATTCTTCAACTTTGAAGTTCCAACAGAACTTACAGGTGTTGATACAAAAATCCTTGATCCTAGAGATACTTACGCTGATGCTTCAGAATGGGAAGTTAAGGCTAAGGACTTAGCAGAAAGATTCATCAAGAACTTTGCTAAGTATGAAGGAAATGAAGCTGGTAAGGCTTTAGTTTCAGCAGGACCACAGATTTAATTCAGTTAGATTACAATAACACGAAAGTGTAAATTAATATTAGAACATAATATGTTCGAAAAGCCGGATGCGAAAGCATCCGGTTTTTTGACCTTTATTCTTTAGTATGGTAATATAGTGAAATATGAGTTTTTAATGATGCTCACAAATTATTGTATGTAATGTGTTATGGCAATTTTGCATCATGTAAACTTCGTTGATACTAAAGAAAGAGGTTTAAAATTAATGCTTTCACTTATTAAAGAGATTAATAGTGCAGTAAATAACTTTATATGGGGAGTTCCGGCTATGATTTGTATCATTGGCGTAGGTCTTGTATTAAGTATTAGAACGGGATTTCTGCAAATAAGGAAGTTTCCATATGCAATGAAAGTTACGATTGGTCGTATGTTCAAAAAGAAAGAAGCTGCAGATGGTGCAATGACACCGTTTCAGGCAGTTTGTACAGCACTGGCTGCAACAGTGGGAACAGGAAATATAGCAGGCGTTGCCGGAGCGATTGCAATAGGTGGACCAGGTGCAGTTTTTTGGATGTGGATTTCAGCAATCTTAGGAATGTGCACAAAATTTTCTGAAGTAACATTAGCAGTTCATTTTAGAGAAAAGAATGAGAAAGGCGAGCTTGTTGGCGGACCAATGTATTATATAAAGAATGGTTTAAAAAAACATTGGCATTGGCTTGCGTACTTGTTCTCTATATTTGGTGTTTTAACTGTATTTGGAACAGGAAATGCAACTCAGGTTAATACAATTACAACTGCCATAGATTCAGCATTATTTAATTATGGAATTATTTCAAAAGATAGTGCATCTACAGTAAATCTAATTATAGGAATAGTACTTGCAGTATTATTATCGTTAATTTTATTAGGTGGAATAAAGAGAATTGGACAGGTTACAGAAAAACTGGTTCCATTTATGGCGATAATTTATATTGTATTTGCATTAGGAGTTGTTGCTCTTAATTTTCAGAATATACCACATGTGTTTGCTTCTATTTTTAAAGGAGCATTTTCACCGGCATCAGTTACAGGTGGTGCTGTAGGAAGTTTCTTTATGAGCATGAAAAAAGGTGTATCGAGAGGAATTTTTTCAAATGAAGCAGGACTTGGTACAGGTTCAATAGCACATGCATGTGCAGATACAAGAAAACCTGTTAAACAGGGAGTGTTTGGAATATTTGAAGTATTTATTGATACAATTGTTATATGCACACTTACGGCACTTGTTATTTTATGTAGTGAAATTCCTGTAAATTACGGAAGTGCTGCCGGAGCAGAGTTGACAATTTTAGGATTTACATCAACATATGGAACATGGATTTCCATATTTACTGCAGTTGCAATGTGTTGTTTTGCATTTTCAACTATTATCGGATGGGGACTATATGGTTCAAGATGTATAGAGTTTTTATTAGGACCTAAAGTGAATAAGCCATTTATGCTTGTGTATTCATTAGTTGCAATTGTTGGGGCAACAATGGATTTAGGACTTATGTGGAGCATTGCTGAAACATTTAACGGACTGATGGCAATTCCAAACCTTATAGCAGTATTCTTGTTGTCAGGAGTTGTAGTTAAACTTGTAAAAGAATATTTTGCAGATGAAGGAAAAGAATAAGATAGTTATAATATCTGGTAATAGATAGATAAGAAGATGAAGAGATATATAAAGTGTTTCTTCATTTTTTTATGCGAAAATATTTTATCATAGGTAGATTTAAAGTAATACGTAAAAAGTTATACGAAAAGTTATACGGTTATATTTTGTAAAATTTCTTTGGCAGACAAAATTGTAGTAAAGGACAGACTGCCATAACAGTAGAATTTGTAAATGGTGCAAACAGAGCATTTGTGGAAGACATAGAAAAAGCCCTTAATTTATATGGAAGACATACTTATCTGTATGTTCCACAGGCAAATGAAGATGTTTCTACAGCAGTAAAACATTTACACAGAGCGGGTATTGTTGTATTGTTATTACTGGATGAAAATCAGAAAAATAACATAAAAACTACAGATGTAAATTATATTACTGATTGGTATAAGGAAGACACAGAAGTAGAACAGGTTGCAGCTTCTCCAACACTTTTATTCTTCAAGGAAAGAAAAGAGGTTGAGAGAATTAGAGGTTTAGTAAAAAGACCGGCAATAGAGGAAGTTATTGAAAAAGTATTTTAGAGTAAGGAGAATATAGAAATGTTAGTAACAGGAGCAGGTGAAAAGAAAGAAATTGAACAGGGAACAACAATTGCAAAATTAATTGAAATTGAAAAAGTCGAAAACCCTGAATATGTAACTGTAACAGTTAATGATGAGTTCTTAAACAGAGCTGATTTTGAAACAACCCAGGTTAAAGAAAATGATACAATCAAATTCTTATATTTCATGGGAGGAGGAGCATTTTAATGGCATTTACGAATGAACAGATGGAGCGCTATTCCAGACACATTATTTTGCAGGAAGTAGGTGTCAAGGGACAGAAAAAACTGTTAAATGGAAAAGTGCTTATTATAGGAACAGGTGGACTTGGATCCCCTGCAGCAATGTATTTGGCAGCAGCCGGAGTAGGAACAATTGGAATAGTTGATGCTGATGAAGTAGATTTGTCAAACCTTCAAAGACAGATTATTCATGGAACAGCTGACGTTGGCAAGGCAAAAGTTAAATCAGCAAAAGAAACTATGAATGCAATGAATCCTGATGTAACAGTTAATACATATCGTGAATTTGTTACATCTGAAAACATAATGGATTTAATTAAAGATTACGATTTTATAATTGATGGAACAGACAACTTCCCGGCAAAGTTTTTAATAAACGATGCCTGTGTAATGGCTAAGAAACCATTTTCACATGCAGGAATTATAAGATTTAAAGGCCAGCTTATGACCTATGTTCCGGGAGAAGGACCATGTTACAGATGTGTATTCAAGAATCCACCTCCAAAGGATGCAGTGCCAACATGCAAGCAGGCCGGCGTTATTGGAGCAATGGGTGGTGTAATCGGAAGTTTGCAGGCAATGGAAGCAATTAAGTACCTTATAGGAGTAGGTGATTTGCTTACAGGAAAATTGTTGACTTACGATGCATTAAAAATGGAATTCCACACAATAAAACTTCCAAAAGCAGACGGAAGCTGTGCAGTATGTGGAGATCATCCGACAATTACTGAACTTATTGATTATGAACAGGTTGAATGCGACGGAAAGTAGGAAAACATGTTATATATGTCAAAAGAAGATTATGAAAAAATCTTAAATCATTGTAAAGAAGGTCTTCCAAATGAATCCTGTGGATTAATTGGAGGCACTGTAGAAGGAAATGATAAATATATTAAAAAGGTGTATCTTTTAACAAACTTAGATGCAAGTAATGAACATTTTTCAATGAATCCAAAAGAGCAGTTTGAAGCAGTTAAGGATATGAGAGCTAATGGATACAAACTCCTTGGAAATTTTCATTCTCATCCGGAATCACCATCAAGACCTTCAGAAGAAGATAAGAGACTTGCATATGATTCTAAAGTTTATTATTTGATATTATCATTAATGGATATCGAAAATCCGGTTCTAAACGCATTTATAATTGATGAAGAAAAAAATGTGTCAAAAGAGGAAT
Organism: Eubacteriaceae bacterium; assembly: GCA_902363805.1. Classification (GTDB taxonomy): domain Bacteria; phylum Bacillota; class Clostridia; order Lachnospirales; family Lachnospiraceae; genus Eubacterium_U; species Eubacterium_U album. The sequence continues at coordinate 556,503 of CABJBF010000001.1, forward strand.
TGGTAATTTCATAAGAATAAAAAGTTTGCGTAAATCAGGTTGGTTCATTAATGAGTGTATTTTTCACAGATAAAAAAGTGGTAGATTATGATACAGCACTTTCTTCTGATACAGAAAAATATGCCGAATACTTTAGATATATGCTAGAGTCAGGAATTAACCTTGCACCGTCTCAATTTGAAGCAATGTTTGTATCAGCAGCTCATACTCAGAAAGATTCAGAGGCAACAGCAAAAGTAATAGAAAATTTTAAATAAAAGAAAGGGAGATAGATATGAATAAAAATTTAAAGGATTTAGTAATAATAGGAAGTGGACCGGCAGGACTTTCAGCAGCAATATATGCTCAAAGAGCTATGCTAGACCAGATTGTTATAGAGAAAGAAATGTTTAGTGGTGGACAGATAATAAACACTGACAGAATTGATAATTATTTAGGATTGTATGGCGAAAACGGCTATGATCTTGCAGTAAAATTCAGAGAACATGCAGATGCACTTAAGGTTCCATTTATAGAAGGAAAAGTTGAAATCATCGAAGATAAGGGTGAATATAAAGAAATTCATTTAGAAGATGGAGCGACAGTTGATGCTAAGGCTGTAATTATAGCTACAGGAGCTAAACACAGATTACTGAATGTAAAGGGTGAAAAAGAATTTACGGGTGCAGGTGTGTCATATTGTGCTACATGTGATGGAGCATTCTTTAAAAATAAGACGGTTGCAGTTGTAGGTGGTGGAGATGTAGCTTTGGAAGATGCATTATATCTTTCTAATATTTGTGAAAAAGTATATTTAGTTCATAGAAGAGATGAACTTCGAGGTGCAAAAATACTTCAGAGCAGAATATTTGAGACAAAAAATATAGAGTTTAAACCTAGTTACGAAATAAGTGAAATCTACGGAGAAGATACTGTAACAGGAGCCAAATTACTTAACAACAAGACAGGAGAAGAAGAGGAACTTTCTCTTTCAGCAGTATTTATTGCAGTTGGAATGGAGCCACAAAGTGAACTTATAAAAGGCATTGTAGATACTGATAAGACAGGTTATATAATTGCTACTGAAGACTGCCGAACAAGTATGGACAAAGTTTATGCAGTTGGTGATATAAGAACAAAAAGTCTTAGACAGGTGGTAACTGCTGTTGCAGATGGAGCAGTTGCAATTACATCAATAGAGCAGGACACAAAGTAGAACTTACTTATTTTATGCAAAAACAAAATAAGTTAAAGCAAGTCTTTAAGAAATAAAGCAAATTCATAATATAATTAAAAAAAGTAATTATATACTTGCGTTTACGATTAATAAATGATAGACTTCGCTTCATCAAACAAGGACGTTTGGCATTTGATTGCCACGCGTCCTTATTTTTTTACTAAAGAGATTAAGAAAAGTATGTGAAAAGAGTAGGAGGTATTATTGTATGAATTCAGGAGACACAGGTTTTATGTTGATTTGCGCTGCGTTGGTATTTTTTATGACACCGGGGTTAGCATTTTTTTATGGAGGTCTTGTAAGGCGAAAAAATGTAGTTAACACGATGATGGCAATAGTCATGATAATGGGATTGTCCGTTGTTATGTGGGCATTATTTGGGTATTCACTGGCATTTGGCGGAAACCACGGAGGAATAATAGGAGATTTCAGATGGTTTGGATTAGAAGGAGTCGGTTGGGATATTGGACCTTACTCAGACTCAATTCCTAATTTAGTGTTCTGCGCGTTTCAGATGATGTTTGCGATTATTACACCGGCATTGATTACAGGTTCGGTTGTTGGAAGAATGAAATTTAAGGCGTTATTTATATTTGTTGGAATCTGGTCAGTAATTGTATATTATCCGTTAGCACATATGGTATGGGGACAGGGAGGACTTTTAGCAGAGTTAGGTTCAGTGGATTTCGCAGGAGGAGATGTTGTACATATAAGTTCAGGAATAACAGCTTTGGTACTTGCTATAATCCTTGGAAGAAGAAAAGGATACGAAAGAGCAACTTATAGAATTCATAACATTCCGTTTGTTGTATTAGGAGCAACAATACTTTGGTTTGGCTGGTTTGGATTCAATGCAGGAAGTGCATTAAAAGCTGACGGACTTGCTGCACATGCATTTATGACTTCAGCAATTGCTTCAGCGTCAGCACTGTTATCATGGATGTTTTTAGATGTGGTAAATGACAAAAAAACAACATTGGTAGGTGCGTCAACAGGATTGGTTATAGGTCTTGTTGCAATTACACCGGGCGCAGGATTTGTTCCAATCTGGTCATCATTTATAATAGGTGCACTCGTAAGTCCGATATGTTATTATGGAGTTATTCTCATTAAGAAAAAATTGAAGATAGATGATGCTTTAGATGCATTTGGATGCCATGGAATCGGTGGTATATGGGGTGGCATTGCAACAGGAATATTTGGAAAAAGCTCAATCAATCCGGTAGCAAAATGGGATGGCTTAATTTATGGCGAATGGAGATTATTTGCAGCCCAGATAGAAGGAATACTTATTACAATAGCAATAGCAGTTGTAGGAACATTAATCTGTGTAGCCATAGTTAGAATATTTACGCCATTAAGAGTAACTGACAGAGAAGAGAAAATAGGACTTGATATATCACAGCACGGAGAAAGTGCATATCCAAGCTTTAATGGTATGGATCAGTAAAAAGCCTTGAATAATTAACTTATTTGTCAAAGTAAAATGATATAAAGAGGATAAAGATTATAAAGTAAATAGTATCAAATTTAATATTTGTTAATTAAAAATTTTTAGATGAGATTAGGAGATGAAAATTTTATGATAATGAAAATAGATGCAATTGTAAGAGAAGAAAAATTTGAAGATGTAAAAAATGCATTAATGGAAATAGAAGTTAACGGACTTACAGTGTCGCAGGTTATGGGCTGTGGATTACAAAGAGGCTATAAGGAAATAGTCAGAGGTATGGAAGTGGAACCTCAGATGCAGCCAAAGATTAAATTTGAAATAGTTGTTTCTTCAGAAGAATGGGCCGAAAAAACAATAGAAGCAATTAAAAAAGCCGCTTATACAGGAGAATTTGGTGATGGGAAAATTTTCAGCTATCCTGTAGCAAGTGCAACAAAAATCAGAACAGGCGAAACAGGATATGATGCGGTACAGTGTCAGGAATAAAGAAACAGGATTGTAAGAAATAAAAGACTAAAGGTTTAGATTAAATATAAAGCCACAATTATGAAAAATTGTATCGAAGACAAATAAAATATCATAATTGTGGCTTTTATGTATTTATGTATGAGCGTTAATCCACGCAACTTTTATTTCAGGTGGCATATCATCAGGAGAAAGATTCTTAAGTCTGTCTTCATTTCCGTCGGCTATAGCTGTATCGTAATACCAGCATTTAAAATTAATCATATCAAGAACCTTCTTTAAATGCTCAATTTCAGCTTCAACAGTCTCCTTCTGTTTTGCAAACATTTCCTTACGCTTTCCATAGGTGGCAGGTCCCTGCTGACACCACATCATAAATTCCTTGATGTCTTTAATTTCCATTCCTGTTTTTTTCAAACATTCAATAAGGCGTAATGTTTCAACAGTCCCGTCATCAAATCTTCTTGCACCTGATTCTGAACGGTTAAGGTTAGGAAATAACCCTTCTCTATCATAATAATGCAAAGTAGAAATTGGAAGATTAAACATTTTAGAAACTTCACCAATATTGTAATAATTTGTATCCATAAGCAATTACCATAAAATGATGTCCTATAAAATGCAATTATAAGGATAACATTTCATTTTCCTTTCTTCGTATTATAAATTTATATATTTAACTTGTAATACAATAAAATCATTAATCTGACTTCATTATATAATATTTTTCGGAAATTGGTTCATATAAATTTATGAAAAAATAAATATTGACCTAAAGTTAGGTTTATGGTTTAGAATACACAATATACAGTTATAATTTTATTAATTACGTATTTGAAAAAATGATTAATGGAGGACTTTGATATGTATTTAGAAAAGATTAACGGACCGGAAGATGTTAAGAAATTAACAGTTAAAGAGATGACCTCATTAGCAGAGGAAATGAGAATTGCATTATTAAAGAGAGCTAGCATTCATGGTGGTCATTTTGGACCTAATTTTGGAATGGTAGAAGCAACAATTGCGCTTCATTATGTATTTGAATCCCCAAAAGATAAAATAGTTTATGATGTTTCACATCAGACATACCCACATAAAATGCTTACAGGAAGAAAGGATGCATATCTTTATGAAGAACATTATGATGATGTTTCAGGATACAGCAATCCTCATGAAAGCGAGCATGATCATTTCATCATAGGACATACATCAACATCAGTAAGTCTTGCCTGTGGTTTGGCAAAAGCAAGAGATTTAAATGGTGAAAAAGGAAATGTTATTGCTGTAATAGGAGATGGCTCATTAAGTGGTGGTGAAGCATTAGAAGGATTTGATTATGCTATAGAATTAGAAGGAAATCTTATAATTGTTGTAAATGACAATGATATGTCAATTGCAGAAAACCATGGTGGTTTGTATGGCAATTTAAAACTTCTTCGTGAAACAAATGGACAGGCAGAATGCAATTTATTTAAGGCAATGGGACTTGATTATGTTTATGTAAATGAAGGAAATGATGTAGCAAGCCTTATCGATGCATTTAATAAAGTAAAAGACAGCAAAAAGCCTGTAGTTGTTCATATTAATACATTAAAAGGAAAAGGCTATGCACCGGCAGAACAGCATAAAGAACAGTGGCATTACAGTGGACCGTTTGACATAAAGACAGGAAAATCATTGTATGCTGAAGGTGGAGAAGATTATTCAAGTGTAACTTGTGATTATTTGTTAAAGAAAATGAAAGAAGACAAATCAGTAGTTGCAATTACTTCAGCAACACCAACAGTTATGGGATTTACAGAAGATAAGAGAAAAGAAGCAGGAAAACAATTTGTTGATGTAGGAATTGCAGAAGAGACAGCAGTTGCAATGGCAGCAGGAATTGCAACAAATGGTGGAAAACCGGTATATGGAGTATATAGTTCATTTGTACAAAGAACATATGACCAGTTATCACAGGATTTATGTATAAATAATGCACCTGCGACAATAATTACATTCTGGGGAAGTGTATATGGAATGAATGACGTAACACATTTAGGATTATACGACATTCCGATGATGGCAAATATTCCTAATCTTGTATATTTGGCACCTACGACAAAAGAAGAATATCTTGCAATGTTAGAGTGGAGTATAGAGCAGAATGAACATCCGGTAGCAATAAGATTACCTGGTGGAGAAATGGTATCTGACGGTAAAGAAGTAACAAAAGATTTCTCTAAATTAAATAAATATGAAGTAACTGAAAAAGGAAGCAGGGTTGCAGTTATTGCCTTAGGAACATTTTATCAGTTAGGAAAAGAAGTTGTAGATGATTTATCAGATAAATTAGGAACAAAGGCAACATTAATTAATCCATATTATATAACAGGAATCGATAGTGAATTACTTGAAGAATTAAAGAAAAATCATGATGTTGTAATTACAATAGAAGATGGAATTTTAGACGGAGGATTTGGTGAAAAAATTTCAAGATTCTATGGTCCGACTGATATGAAAGTAATTAACTATGGTTTGAAAAAAGAATTCTTAGACAGATATGATGTAAATGAAGTCCTAAGAGAAAATCATTTGACAAAAGAAGAGATTGTTGAAGATGTAATGGCGTTAATGAAATAAAATAAATGCCGGGAAAAAACTAAAAATATTTTTATAAATCAGCTTGGAAAATTAGAAATTCCTATTTTATAGCTTGAAAATATAAAAAATAGTTTTATTTGGGTTGACATATAAAATAAAAATTTATAAAATAAAGACATATATTACAAATGACGAGGGTAAACTATTTGAAAAAATAGGACACAAAGCTATGAGCCTAAAGCAACATTTGCAATGGTCGTCTGGCTGCAATTCTTTTTAAGGAGTTGCAGTTTTTTTTATACGTAAATACGTGTATAAAAGGCTGCGATAAAATTGGAAGGAGGATGCAATGAAAAGAGTAAAGAAAATGGTAGCTATGGCTACAGTCATGACGATGGTATTTAATGTGGTAATGCCAATAGGGGTTTTGGCAAAAGAAAACACAAATGAATATGGGGTACTTGCAAAAAACGGAGCAAATTTTTCAGGAAGCGGACAGATAATTGGAGATATTGTAATTAACAATGGTACTTTTAAGTATTCAAACAGTGCAACAAAGCATGTTACAGGAACTGCACATGTAGCACCGGAGGTTAAAGTAGATGAACCCGCACAGGGATATATTCCAATTGAAGTTAGTGAAATGGGCAAGGAATTATATTCAGGATTATTCAATACAAATAATTATCCTGATGAAAATTCAGAATATTTTAAAAAATCTACTTCAGAATACAAAGACGGTACACAGAGTGTTTACATTGGATGGCAGACAAACAGATTTGATTTAACTGATAATGCATATTTAGATACTGTATCATTTTACAATGGACAGACATTTGAAATTCATGCAGATAAAAATCAGACAACAGTTGTCAGAGTTAAACATTTAAACGTTGGTGGCGAAGTTAAAGTAAGCGGTGACGGATACGTAGTTTTATATGTAGATGAATTGTCAGGTGGAAATCCGGGTTCATTTAATGCAGGCGGAGACAGTAGCAAGCTTACAGTTGTATTTACAGGAAAAAATGCAGGATACAATAATTTTAAAGAAGTAAATGCCAACACAATTGCAATGAATGCTACAAAGTATACACAGGTAAATGGAATATTTGCAGGAAATGTATATACAAGTGGAAATCTTGAATTTAGTGGTGATAGTTCTATAACAGGTAAGGTTTATGCACCTGCTTCAAAAACAGTATTAACAGGAAGTACAAAGATTTACGGACAGTTAATAACAGATATATTGGATATTTCAGGTGGAGCAGTTGTTTCATATAAAGCTACTAATGGATTACCTTCAGAGGTTGAAAAAGTAGTAGGAAATCTTGATACAGAAAATGGAAAGACAGAAGACGGAAAAGAAGAAACAACTAAAAAAGAAGAAGTGACTAAACCGGAAGAAACAACAAAACCTTCAGATACAACAAAGCCTTCAGAAACAACAAAACCTTCAGAAACAACAAAGCCTAATTCAGGAAATGATAATAAAGGTGATGATTCAGATAAAGAATCAGTAGAAGTATCTGTAATAGTACCTTTAAAAATGTCAATCAGATTACAGGATGGAACTGTATTGAACAACAAGAGCAGTTTCAAAATGGAACTTGATAAAGAAGTTAAATTCCAGATGTGTTCAAATAACTGGGACAACGATACATATGATGACAATGGAAATGGTATTGCAGGAACAGTTGTGTATACAGCAGTTGTAAGTTCTACAGCAAAGAAGAACACTTATGATGCAGCAAGCCGTACATTTACAATTGCGAAAGGTGATAAAGTATTAAGAACAGATACAAACAATTGCTTTATGGCATATAGATTTTATTTTAAGAAGGGTAATTATAATAAACAGACAGGAATTAATAGTGTAGTAAACACACCGTTAGAAAGTTTATCAGTTAACCTTCCATTAGGTTCAACAATTACATGTGATGCTTATAAGGCATATAGCCAGATTGATAGCGCTGATGTATTTATTGAAACAGCAGATGATAAAACAATCTGTTATAAGGATTATTATTGGGAATATTAATAATTAGTACCAATAAGTATAGAGATAAGTTAATAAATAGTGAAATTTTACATAAAAATGTTAATAAATTCACTGCCACAGATTAAAAATGATTATATTTTTAATTTGTGTGAAAATACAGTAATAACGCCGCAAAAATTTGATTTTTGCGGCGTTAAAGGGATATAGAAGTGAAAAAAAAGAAAGAATTAATATTAGGAGTTTCTTTAATAGTTATCATAATTGCAATGGCAATAGTGCTGGTGATAATAAATAAAGATGATAAAAAAGAATTTGAAGATGTGCAGGTGACAACTACGGTAGAGGAATCTACTAAGGCAAATGATAGCAGCAATACTTTTATGGAAGAAACAATAATAAAATGCTGTTATGAATTAAGATATATATTTGCTATAAATGAATTTGATGACATAAGTACGGTATCCGTAAACAAATTAGCACAATATGGTTTGTGCCATTTATACTATAATAGCTTATTAGATGTACCTGCAAGTGATGAACTTGAGTATAGAGATGCATCAAAAAAAGATATTGAAGCGGTGCTTAAAAGCCAATTTAATGTTGAGGGCATTAATTTGGAAGAAAGCGATATTTACAATAAGGCAGAGCAGAAATTTGAGATGTGGGTTCCAAATTATTCACAGCAGATTACATATGATTATACTGTGACGGATAATGGAGACAATCTTACAATAAATGTGGTATACTATGAAGATGAGGTACGCTCAAAAGTTAAGAGTGAAGCAACTATTAATGTAGCTAAAGAAGGGGATTTATATTATATAAAAAGTTTGCATTAGTTAGTGAGATGTTAAAATGAATAAGGATATTGATTTATTGATTAAAAAGATTGAAGAAGAATCTAAACTAATAAAAGGCGATGCTTCAAAAAATGAAATGCAGGAAATCCTTAAAGAAAAATTGGTTATAGAGCGTGAAAGAGATAATCTTCTGTTAGAAAATAAACAATTAAAGGATAAGATTGAATCTTATGAACGAGACATTGTGGCTTTACAACAAAGTCTTAAAGGAATCCTTGATATTCTTAAGGGAGAGGATAAAATTGTGCATGAAACGGTAAAACATATAGATTCTACGGTAATAGAAACTAATAGCGAAGCACAAAAGGCACGTAGAAACGGATTAAGAGAAATACTAAAAGAAAATACTCAGGGATTTTAATACAGAAAGGACGTCTCTATGAATATTTTTAAGAAGTCTAAAGAACAGGTTGAAGAAAATAAGTCAGAAGATTTAAAAATAGAGAATCAGGAAAATAAAAGAGAAACAACCTCTGAAAAAAAGGGGGTTGTTTCTTTGCAGTTTTCGGAAGAAATGTCAGACAAAAGAATACATGCTATAATTACTGTTGCAGGAGTGGCAATAGCATTGTTTTTAATAACATTAATGATGCATACCATAGTCAGCAAAGTAGTGTATCCTAACTTTAGTATGGCAAATGAAATAAATGAAGTCCAGTTTCTATGGGGAACATCAAATAATGATTTGGATAGAGAAGACGCTGTATGGAAACAGGCAACAGATGAAAATAAAATACAAAAGATTGGGAAAGGTCAGGATTATGTATGCATTAAAGTAGACATACCTGCACAGAGCAATCAGGAATATTATACTTATTATACAAATTATGCACCGTCTAAAGTTCTTGTTGATGGCAAGAAGATTTATGACAATGGATATGATAAAGAAAATGTAGTTGGGAACCGTTGTAACAAAGTGGAACTGGAATCTTCTACAGTTTCAAGAATAATGGAAATTTATATTTATTCTCCAATAGGTTTTCAATTTAGATTAGTAAAAAGTACAAATGGTACAGAATTACTTTCAAATGCAAGTGGACTTGGAATTGCATTTACATTTGGAATATTAATGTTGGCAATTATATTTGTAATTATGACAATTGCCATTTCAATAAAAGATAAAAATATAATAAAAGTATTACTTCTAAGCCTGACATTATTTATGGGAGCATTATATCTTATGCTCTATCAGTTAAGTTTAGGTAGCACTCTTATATCTGAAAGTGTGTTCTTTAGTTTGCAATTGATATTAACAATATATTTTGCAACATCTGTGTTAGTATGCAGTCTTTGTAGCATTAATTATAAATTTAAACTATGGCAGAACATATTTATCATAGGAGTATTTGTAATCAGCTTAGGGCTTTTGCTTATAGAAAACAGAACAGTACTCCTTATTGCGGCAGTTATTTTTTCGATGGCAATATGTGTACTAATAGGTTTGTTTATAATTGAGGTAGCAAATTTAATCGAAAATAAAACTCCATATATGAGTCTGGTAGGAATTGCATTTGTTTATATTTCTTTAGTAAATATCTATAATTTAATTTCACTTACTGCAGGTTCAAATGGGTTAAGCCGAACTGTAGTAGTAACAGGTATTGCCATATATGAAATAGCAATGTACATTGTTTTATTTAAACAATCAGTAAATCACACAATACTTATTAAAGAGCGAGCCAATCAACAACTTGAAAGTGCTGTAAGTATACAGAGAATGGCAACAATTTTATCAGATGTTGCTGATGCCCTTACAGATAAACAGTTTGCAAGCTATACATGTCAGATTTTTACGGATGTGATAAAGAGAAATGAATTAGCAGCATCAAATGTTGTTACAGATGATGAAACAAATGAAAAAATAGTTATTCCTTCCTGTGCAGCAGTCCGTCGTGAAGATGGAACTTTTGAAGAAGTATTTAATCAGGGTGGAATAGAGGGGTGTGATTATGAAAAAATAATGTCAATGTATGATGGAACAGAAAAATCGAAAGTAAAGTTTGCACAGACATACATGGACTTAATATTTGTAAGAATTGATCAGGTTCAGATTATTTTTCATATAGAAAATTATAAAGATGGATTATCAGAAACATTCCAAAGTACGGCAATGATGATACATCACATAATGGAAATTGCTTTTTCAAATTACAATTTAAAAAGCAGAATAAAAACTGTACAGGAAGATGCCATTATATCATTAGCTGAAATGGTAGAATTCAGAGGAAAGCAAAATAAAGTACATTTATATTCTGTAAGTGCAGTAACAAAAGTTATTTGTAAAGCATTAGGATTGTCAGAAGAAGAAACACGTATTATTTCTATGGCGGCTATCGCTCACGATATTGGAAAGATAGCAATTCCAAATGATATATTAAATGGAGATAAACCATTGACTGATAAAGAGTATGAAATAATGAAAAAACATGTTGTATATGGATATAACATTTTGTCAAAAAACAGTGGTGACTTTATGGAAGCCGCAGCAGTAATAGCATATCAACATCATGAAAATTATGATGGAACAGGATATTTAGGGCTTTCAGGCGAAAATATTCATTTGTATGCAAGAATTGTAAAAGTGGCAGATGTATTTGATGCGTTAATGGAAAAAAGAACTTATAAAAAAGCATGGCCACCGCAAAAGGTTAGAGAATATATATTAGAAAAATCGGGAATTGAATTTGACCCGGCAATAGTTAAAGTATTCGATAAAGTATTTGATGAAGCAGTTGAGGCATCAAAGACTGCAAGAGAAAAGTATAAATAGCAATTAAAGTGTATGAAAAAACATACGAAAACCGTATAAAATTTATATGGGAATAATGCAAATCTAAATTACCAAAGATAATGATAACATAGCTTTAAATCTACAGGTATAAGCAGTATGGTTTTGAATTGAAAGGGATAAAATGAAAAAGACAAAAGGTAAGAAAAAGTTATTACTTATAATACCATTAATAATTTTGTTGGTTTTGGCTATTTCTTTTATAGGATGGATTGTAAAGCCGGCTAAGAAAATGAACATAGCTGTTTTGGATACTACTGTTCCTGCGACAGATGGACAGGGAGTAAATCAGACTGACAGGTATTATAGAAAACATAGTGGATTTTTCTGGCTTTTAAATCAACAAAAATATGTTAAATCAAATGGAAAAAAATATAACTATAAAAAGGATTATTTTGGACCACAGATAAATGAAAATGGGGAATACACAGGAGAAAATCAGCTAGCTGACTTTGATAAAGTGCCGGATTTTCTATATTTGGCTGATGTTTATGGTTCTGAATTATATGACAATAAATATTCAGGACTTTCATCGAAGGATATGAACATAGTTTCCCTTACTTATAGTACAGGTGGAACGGTTGTAGCTGAAACCGAACTTTTAGGCTCAACAACAGACGAAACCGTATGCAATGAAATCAAATCAATGTTTGGATTTACAACAACATCATGGAGCGGAAGATATGTTGTCGATTTAAATGATTTTTCAGATGTGCCTAAATGGGCACCGTCTACATATGAAAATCAGTATGGTGTGAAATGGCAGTTCTCAGGCCCGGGGCTTATACTTGCATCATCAGAAGGCGGAATAATTGTTTTAGAAGAAAAGACAGATTTTAAAAGCAAAAATTTAGTAAGCATAAGTATAAGTGATGAATTTAAAAAAGAATTTTCAGGCTCTAAAAAAAGCAATTTTTACAATTGGTTTGAGTTAGTTGAAGCAGAAAATGGAACGGATACTATTGCAAATTTTAAAATTAATGTAAATGCAACAGGAATGGAAAAGATAAAGGAAATTTCATCTACAAATAAATTTGCGGCAATAATAAGAAAAAGAAGTAATAACAGCGGTGACACTTACTATTTTGCAGGAGATTTTAATGACTGTACAAGTGATAGCAGAATATATAGATTTCTAGCAGCAGACAAATTTTTCAAAGCTTTATCATTTGATAAAGAAGGAGACATTAACCAATTTTATTGGAAATTTTACAATCCATTAATGAAGAAAATTTTGAAAGATACTTATAAGGGATTAGATGAGAAAAATGAAAAACAGTCTGAAAATGAAAAACAGCTTACAGTCCGTGTAAATGAAAACAAATTTCAGATTAAGAAAAATGATGATTATGAAAACCTTAATTTAAAAGCGGTAAATGTAAATCTTGATGAACCGGGAAGTGCTAATGCAACAAGAAATTACGGATACTACAAAGAACTGTTAGAGCAGGCAGTGGAAATGGGAGTAAATACCGTTAGAGTATATGAACTTGCACCACCTGAATTTTACAGGGCTTTATTTGAAATTAACCAGAACAGCGATGATAAATTATATCTTATTCAGACTATAAAAGGTATGGTAGCAGATACACAGGAAGAATGGCAAAAAACAATCGACACAATTATGAGTTCAATTCACGGAAATGGTGAAACCAAGAATGATTCAACTGATGAAGGGCAGGAAGATATTTTAAAATACCGACATGATGTGTCAGAGTATCTTTTGTCATATGTTTTAGATATATCGCCATCAGGTGAAGAATTGCAGACATTAAGCAATCAGGGTGAAACATACGATGGAAATTATGTTTCATCAATGGAAGGAATAGGAAGTTTATATGCAAAACGTCTGGACTATATTTATAAAAAATGTAGTGAAAACTATGGCGGATTAGTTCCGGTTGGAATGCATGTAAATGTTGAAAATCTTGAAAGTGCGTTTTGGAATGAAGACAATTACAATGGAGTTGTCAAATTAAGCAGTTTACAGTTAAATCAGGATGTACAGCAGTATTATTATGTTTCAACCAAGTTAAATGTGACAGATAATATTTTAAATAATAACCTTAATAAATTTGTCGGATTCACTGATTCTCAGGGTAATTTTAATTATGGAAGCTACGTTGAATACGTGAAAGAAAAAGTTTCACCATATGGACTTATGATAGACGGATTTGGAATTTCTACAAATGCAAATATATATGCGACAAATGGCATTTATTCAGGATTGGATGAAACACAGCAGGGAGAAATAATTGTCAGAATGTTGGATGCAATTCTTACTAATGGATGCATGGGAGGAATAATTTCTGATTTAAATGATTCATGGTCAGCAGTTTCAGATGAAGCAAAGGCATCAATTGTACCGTTGACAAATAACCCACTTTGGCATGATTTGGGAGATCCTGCACAGACAACAGGAATTCTTGCAGTGAAAGCAGAAGAAAAAGAAGATGTCGGTCTTGAGTTAAAAGACTTCGAAGTAATGAGAAAAATGCAGTTAAGCGTAAATCCTGAATATTTATATGTGACGGTTGCGTTAGAAAAAGAAATAGATTATACAGCAAATGAACTTATTGTAGGATTAGATACTTACGAAAGAAACAACGGAGAATATTTTTATAATAAAGGATATTTTGCAAATAGTTTATCAGGAATGGAATATATAATAAAAATTACCAGTGCGAAAGATGCAGCATTATATGTATGCTCATCATATGCAAGAGGTCAGGAGACAGTATCTTCTACAGAAAGTTATGATGGAAAATGGACAAAGGTAATGGACTTGACATATGGCAACTTCTCAACAAGTACATCACAATTTTTCATAGGAAGTACAAATGTTAGAATTAGAATTCCATGGACAGCATTAAATGTAACTGATCCGTCACAAAGGGTTGTAATTGAACAGAAAACACCGTTTGATGGAATTCAATATAAGACAACAATCACAAATGGATTTATTCCGTCATTATTTGTTGGAAATAGAGAAAGTGGAGATACAGAATATATTTTCCCACTTTCAAAGGATGCAGTTGGATATAAGACTTATAAGTATGAAACTTGGAAAGAGGTGGATTATACGGTTGAGCGAAAAGGTTCGTTTGGAACAATCCAAGCTTATCTCAAAAGCTATAATTAACCTTTTCGCTACTTGCCGTTGTATATGACATAATTAAAATAAAGGTCGCTTTCGCTGCTTGTCGCTATATACGACATAATTAAAATAAAGGTCGCTTTCGCTGCTTGTCGCTATATACGACATAATTAAAATAAAGAGCGCTTTCGCTGCTTGTCGCTATATACGACATAATTAAAATAAAGAGCGCTTTCGCTGCTTGTCGCTCGTAGCGGTACTGAAACTCTATCACATAGTTTGACTATTAAGCCAAACTATGCGCTGTCGTTTTGTACCGACGGCGCCAAATGCCCTTTATTTTAATTATGTCTATACCAGCGTCAAGCGGAATAAGGTTTTATAGAATTTTGTTGGGTAGATAGCGTCAAGCGGAATAAGGTTTTATAGAATTTTGTTGGGTAGATAGCGTCAAGCGGAATAAGGTTTATAGAATTTTGTTGGATAGATATCGTCAAGCAAAATAGAGTTTTATAGGATTGTGTTATGAGCATAAGCATGGATGATGTAGTTTAATAAAACCAGGCTATGGTTAAAAGCAGGTAGGATACGCATTCATAGAACTGCGTAGAAAATTAGAGAAACCTGTAAAGCTTACAACTCAGGCGATTAATCGCTAGGGACATCTGTCCGGTTTATTGTTAGACAATTCACCGCTAGAGGAATCTGTTTAGTTTATCACTCAGACACTTCACAGCTTGTGAAACCTGTTTAGTTTATCGATAGGG
Organism: Eubacteriaceae bacterium; assembly: GCA_902363805.1. Lineage (GTDB taxonomy): Bacteria > Bacillota > Clostridia > Lachnospirales > Lachnospiraceae > Eubacterium_U > Eubacterium_U album. The sequence goes on from CABJBF010000001.1 coordinate 571,731, forward strand.
CATTTGTCCCCGTCGGTTCAAAACGACAGCGCATAGTTTTGTAAAAAATTATGCGTTGGAGTTTCAGAACCGTTACGAGGGACAAGCAGCGAAAGCGTCCTAGAGATAAACTAAACAGGGTCCCACAAGCAGAGCGAGCGTCCTAGAGATAAACTAAACATGGCCCCACAAGTGAAAGCGTAGTGTAGGGCATTAAGAAAAAAGGAGGTGTGGATATGCGCTTTGAACTATTCTTAGTAATGATATTTTTCTTAAGCATATTACTAATATGCGCAGAACTTCTGTGGCTGTATTTACTTGCAGACAATCAAGAAGAAAGCAAAGCAAAATTAAATAAAAAAGAAACAAGATGCAGAAGAATTCTCGAGGCGATAATATGCGCACCAACTCAATCCGCTTGGGAATGCGAAATAAATGAATTAGTAAATCTTGTAGATAAAGATGATAGCTATATGGAGATACTTACAGACATTTTTATGGAAAGTCTTGAAAAGTATGAAGAAATGAGCGAAAAAGACAAAAAAATAATCGGGAAAATAATAGAAAAAGTAAACCCTATAACTTACTACGAAAATATGATTAAAGAAAATGATGTAGTAAAAAAATGTTATGCATGCCAAAGATTAGCAGCTTTAGGGGCAGCAAATGACATAGAAGGAATAAGAGAATTGCTTAAGAGTCGAAACAGACAGTTAAGATATGCAGCAGGTAATTCACTTGCAGCATTAGGAGATAAAGAGGGAGTTGAAGAATTTATATTAGGTTTTCAGGATGATTATAAATATTCATACAGAGTAATTAATGAAGTTATTGACAGATATACAGGTGATTTGTATGAAATATCAAAGGATTTGATTGAAAAGGGAGATGCGTATTTAAAAGCAACAGTTATAAAAAGTATAGGAAAATATAAGATTAAAGAATTGGTGCCATATGTACTTGAGTGTACAAATGACACTGATATAAATATAAAAATTGCGGCGACGAAAGCAATGTGCTTTTGCGCTGAAAAAGAACATATTTTAACTTTAATAAGATTGTCAAAAGACCAAAACTGGGTAGTTAGGGAATTTGCCGTAAAGGCATTAGGCAATCTTAATACTGATGAGGCTATAGAAGCAGTTAAACAGGCAACTCAGGATGAACAATGGTGGGTTCGACAGACAGCTGCTGAGTCTTTAATTAAAATGGATTATTCTCTTGAACACATTGAAAGTGTAATAAAGGGATACGACAGATACGCAAGTGAAGCAGTGAAATATTCACTGTATAAGGTACTTAACATGGAGGAAAAGAATTGAACATAATAAGAAATTTTATTTTGTTTTTTAACTATTTCTGTATGGGGTATACAATTCTTCTTTCCTGTATTTATATTTTACAGATAATTATTTCATTTATAAAAATCAGGGAAGATGTAAAGATAGGTAAATCATCAGACTTTATGGAATATAAAGATTCCGAGAATCTGCTTCCGATATCTCTAATTATTCCGGCATATAATGAAGAAGATAACATTGTACAAAATGTAAAATCTCTGATGAAACTTAATTATCCTGAATTTGAACTAATAGTCGTAAATGACGGCTCAAAGGATAAAACCCATGATAAAATGATTGAAGCTTTTAAACTTTACCCAATAGAAAGTGCGCATATGAGACCGCTTGAAACAGCAAAGGTCAGAAATGTTTATTACAATGTGGAATATCCAAATCTGATTTACGTTGATAAGGAAAATGGTGGGAAATCAGATGCCTTAAATGCAGGTATAAATGCGTCATCATATCCGCTATTTGCCTGTCTTGATGCAGATTCAAGATTAGAGAGAGATTCTTTGTTAAGGCTTGGAAATGAATTTATTAAGGATACTACAACAGTAGTAGCCGGAGGACTTGTAAGAATTGCAAATGGTGGTGTAATCAAAGATGGAATATTTGAATCTTACAATTTGCCTGAAAAAGCAATAGAAAGATTTCAGACTGTAGAATATTTCAGATCATTTTTAGCAGGAAGAACAAGCTGGGGAGTGACAAATTCAATGCTTATTGTTTCAGGGGCATTTGGTGTGTTCAAAAAACAGGTTGTAATAGATGTGGGTGGATATAAGACAGATACAATTGGTGAAGATATGGAGATTGTAGTCAGAATTCACGAATATATGCTAAGAAACAAGATTAAATATAAAGTCAAATTTGTGGAACAGGCAATTTGCTGGACACAGGGACCGATGAGCTTAAATGACGTAAGAACGCAGAGAAGACGTTGGCAGGTTGGTCTTATGGATACATTACTTCATTACAAGAAATTAATTTTTAATCCTAAATATAAATGGATAGGAATGATGGCAGTGCCATATAATTGGCTTTTTGAATTGTTAGGTGCTGTGGTAGAAGTTTTTGGATATTTTATTATTCCATTTTCACTTATCATGGGAGAACTTAACATATTCTTCTTTGTAATGTATTTTCTGATGGCATCAATGCTTGGAATTATGATTTCTTTTGGCGGACTTATATTGGAACAGTACACAAAAAGAGGCGTAATGTCAGCAAAACAATGCGTACAGCTTGCACTTTATGGTATTTTGGAAAATTTCGGATACCGTCAGGCTATTACGATTTTTAGAGTAGAAGGAATGATTAAATATAAAAAACTTAAAAACAGATGGGGGTCAATAAAGCGTAAAACAGTAGGGGATTAATGGAAAGGATGGTATATGAAAAAAGTAATAATTTCCGTTATTTCAACATTACTTGTACTGGCTTTTATGGTGCAAATGGGCTGGTTGCAGGTGATAGGAATTAACAGATTTTCATTTGAAAAAAGTGACAATACACAGGATAAATTAGATTTTGAATGTGCAAGTGAAAATAATATAAACTATAGCTTTAGAACACAGGGAGATTATTTTTATCATTACGAAGATAATGAATGGAAAAAGATATTTATTACAGGAGTAAATATAGGTGCTACTGAACCGGGACTTTTTCCGGGAGATTTGACAATATCATATGACACGTATTTAAGATGGTTTAAATATATAAAAGAGATGAATGCAAATGTAATACGTGTTTATACAGCACTTAGTCCTGATTTTTACAGAGCATTATATGATTACAATATTGATAATGATGATCCGTTATATCTGATTCAGGGTGTATGGATGGACGAAGAAGATATTGAAACCTATGGTGATGTTTATGCGGAAAATGAAAAAATAAAAACAGAATTTACAAAAGATGCGTTAAATATGGTGGATATAATTCATGGAAATATCACGTTGCCTGAACGTTCAGGATATGCTGCAGGTACATATACTGCTGATGTTTCAAGATGGCTTGCAGGATGGCTTATTGGTATAGAATGGGACCCTAAATTAGTCGAAAATACAAATGTTTCAAATCCGGATAACATAAACTATGACGGAGATTATTTGTACACACAGGGAGCCTCAACATTTGAAGCATTTCTTTGTGAGGTTGGAGATAAAGTAATTGAAAGAGAAACAAAAGAGTATAAATGGCAGGCACCTGTAGCTTTTTCAAACTGGGTTACAACTGACCCTCTTACTCATGAAGATGATCCACATCCGGATGAAGATTCAGTAACAGTAAATTTTGAAAATGTAAAATATAAGAACACATTTTTATCTAAAATGTATCTTTCATATCATATTTATCCATATTATCCGGATTCTTTGAATTATCAGAGAGATTATTTGGCATACCGCGATGACAGTGGAAAAGTAAATACTTATGAAGCTTATTTAAAAGATTTAAAATCTGTACATTCGATGCCTATTTTAGTTGCTGAATTTGGTGTGCCTACTTCAAGAGGCATGGGGCATGAAAGTGTTATGGGATATAATCAGGGACAAATAGATGAAACAAAACAGGGTGATATTTTAATAGATTTATTTGACTCTATTTACAAATGTAATTATGCCGGAGGTCTGGTGTTTACATGGCAGGATGAATGGTTTAAAAGAACATGGAATAATGTTAATTTTGACATTGCAGATGAAAGACCTTTCTGGTCAAATCCACAGACAACAGAACAGTGCTTTGGATTAATGACATTTGACCCGGGAACAGATAACTGCATAAGTTATGTTGATGGTGATGTATCAGAATGGGGGAGTGATACTCCTATAGTTGAAAACGGCTTAGGGAAATTGTATATGAAGAGTGATGAAAAGTATGTATATTTTATGGTGGATACATCGGATTACAATTTCAATTCAGATACATTATATATACCGATAGATATAAAAAATAATCAGGGAAATGACAGTTATGCTGATGCAGGTATTACATTTGATAAGCAGGCTGATTTCGTGATTTCAATTAATGGGAAAGATAACAGCAGAATTGTTTGTGATCAGTATTATGATGCATTCACATATCAGTATGGAGTGCAATATGGAATGATTGATGTTACTGATGATTTGCAACAGAAAAATACAGGAAAATTTATTCCAATGAATATGTGTTATGGATATGAATTAGAAATTCCAACAACGAAAGAAAAAGTAGGATTTAAATCATTTGAAACAGGAAAGCTTACCTATGGCAATGCAAATCCTACATCAGATGATTACCAGTCGTTAGCAGATTTTATTTATAAAGATGGAAAATTAGAGATAAAAATTCCATGGCAGTTATTAAATGTCATGGACCCTTCATCAAAGAAAATAATGGATGATTTTTATACGGCACAAAGTATTACACCAACAGATTTGAATGGCATAACAGTAGGACTTGGAAAATCAGGCAACATAGAATTGACAGGAACTTATGATTATCAGTCATGGACAACACCAACATTCCATGAACGATTAAAACCGGCATACTATGTGCTTCAGAAAAATTTGAAAAAATATAATGACTAGGTGTTAAGTATATAAGCAAGAAAGGAAATATAATTAAAGTTATATTGATTATATGGTATTTGAATGAAAAAAATAGTATCAATAATGTTGATATTTGCAATGATGACAGTTACGGTTTCCTGCTCAAAAAATGATAATATAAGTGAGAAAAATATAGTCCCTGATAAAGAAACTACAATTGAAAGTGTCGATATGGATGGCAACAACATAGAGTTTGTAGCGCAGGGTGACTATTTTTATCACAATGATAATAAGAAATGGAACAGAGTGATTCTTAAGGGTGTAAATATGGGACTAACTCTGGCTACTACTAATTTAAACAATCCGGATGTAAGTTATGAAACTTATATGGAATGGTTTAAACAGATAAGTGAAATGAATGCAAATACAGTGAAAGTATTTACAATAATGAATCCGGATTTTTATCAGGCATTTTACGATTACAACAAAAAAGCAGAATGCCCGTTATATCTTATTCAGGGAATATGGTTTAATGAAGATTATCTGTACGATGTGGCAGATGCACTGGATGCTGATAATATAGTAGCAGATGCTTTTGAGAGAAACATAACTGAAACAATAGATATAATACATGGAAATAGTGATTATACTTCGTATGGAAATATTAAAAATGCAGTATATCATAATGATATATCAAAATATGTTGCAGGATATATTTTAGGACTTGAATGGCCGGCAGAATTTGTTCAGAATACAAATTCCCACACGGATAGGGAAGCGTATTTTGGAGAGTATTTGGAAAATACAAATGATGCTACACCATTTGAAAGTTTTCTATGTGAAATGGGAGACAAACTTATAAGTTACGAAACACAAAGTTATAAAACGCAGATACCTGTAGCGTTTCTTAACTGGCAGACAACAGATGCACTAAAACATAGTAATGAGCCGTTTGAGGAAGAAGACAGCGTATCGGTTAACACTGAAAATATTAAGTCAAATGAATCATATAAAGCAGGTTTATTTGCAGCGCTTGACATATATCCGTATTATCCGGAATTTATGAATCATCAAAAAGAATATGTTGATTATAAAGATTCAAATGGACAAAGTAATCCGTATGAAGCTTATTTGATTGATTTGAAAAAAGAATATACAGTCCCGGTTATGGTCGCTGAAGTGGGGCTTCCAACTTCAAGAGGAATTGCTCATGAAAGTGTAGTAGGATACAATCAGGGTGGACTCACAGAAAAGCAGCAGGGAGAATATCTGACTAATCTATTGACTTCAATTTATAAATCAGGTTATGCCGGAGGTATGATTTTTTCATGGCAGGAAGAATGGTTTAAGCAAACATGGAACACAGTGAAATATGCACCTGAAAATCCTGAATGCCGCACACCAAATGTTATGTCGGCAGAGCAGGGCTATGGAATTGTGGCAGTAGAACCGGGAGAAAATCAGATATGTAAAATAGATGGAAAATTAGATGAATGGTCAGATAGTGAAAATATTATAGACTCTGATGAGTACAAATTATATTCAAAATATGATGAAGGTTATTTGTATTTGGCTGTGCAGTTAAAAAGCAAAACGGATGGAAAAATATATGTTCCTATCTCAACATTGGGTGTAGGAAGTCAGAAAGATAATACAAGAAATATTGCATTTGACAAAAATACAGACTATATATTGGAAATAGACAAAAATGGAGAAACAAGACTTCTTACAGATGCATATTACAGTACGTTTTATTATATTTACGGTTACAGTAAAGGAGTGTTTGATTTTGACAATGATTATTCAGTAAAAAATTCAGGAGAGTATGTTCGCATTCAAATGTTTACTAGTAATGAAATGTATTTGCCTGATGACAATAAAACCATCGAACCTCAATTTTATGAGAGTGGACTATTGAAAGCAGGAATTACGGACCCTGACAGTGATAAATTTGATAACACAGCAGACTATTATATAGCAGATAATACAATGGAATTTAGAATACCGTGGTATTTATTAAATGTAATGAACAGTACACAAGGTACCGTAATTAATGACTTCTATAGTGAAGGGAGTATTAATTTTACAGATGTACAAGAAATAAATACGGGTATTGGAAAAACAGGTGATAATATAGAATTAAAATCAATTCCATTTGAAGAAAAACAACAAAGTAGTTATCACACAAGACTGAAAAAGTCATATGAAATACTGAAAGAGTATTTGAAAAAGGTTAAATAATGCTATTGGAATAAATTATCGTTCGGTTGATACAGATGATGTCATATTAAATATATGCAGTTTTGTAATAGATTGTTTTGTTTATGCAATGTTTAATAAAATATGCATATATTTAAGTGAAAAACAAAATTTAAAACAAAAATAAATAGAATAGTTTAATAAAAAAGCATTTGCACAAATATTTATTCTTAATTTAAATAGAATATTGTGCAAATGTTTTTTTGTTAATGCAGATTAGTATGGATTAAACAAAAATTTAAATATAAAGAATATTAAAATATACAAAATATACAATGCTTAATTGACACAAATAATATGAAATGTTAATATGAAAATGTAACTAGTATATATTATATAAAAATTTGAATACTGGTTTTAAAGGGAAGTGAAAAACATCTAATTATAATTCTTAACAAAAACTCCTAATAAAACTATAAAAGAATATTTGATAAAAATGAGCAACTGCAAAACTATACATATTTGCAAACGGAACACCATTAATTGCAAAAAGCATACCGGATTAAGGAGGTTGTTATGAAAAAAACGAGGAAAATAATAACATATACTTTAATAATGTTAAGCTTAATTATTTTATATTCAGGTAATACATACGCAGCGAAGAAAGTGAAAAACATACAGAGTTATGTATGGGTTAAAGATAAAATCGTTATAGGTAAGGGAAACAGAGCAAGCTTAAAACAATACGGATTTTATACTGTTTATAGTAAAAAAAATAAACTGGAAAGCAGCAATCCTAAAATAGCAACAGTCAACAAGTATGGGTTGGTAAAGGGCAAAAAAACAGGAACTGTGGTAATCACAAAATATAAAACTGATAAACAAGGAAGAAAAATTATTCTGAAAAAGTGTAAGGTTACAATAAAGAAAAAAATACCGATAGATGATAAATTTACTTATACAGTGAAAACTGATGAGACAGGGGCAGATTATATAAGTGATTTAAGATATATTGGATGTGAGACAGATGTTACAATTCCGGCTTATATTAATGGAATACCTGTAAAAAAATTAGATGATTCAGTATTTCTTACAGATAGGAAATCAAAAGACAAATTTAGTGGAATAAGTGTACCGGAAGATATTGAAAAATTATATATTGAGGACGGAATTACATATGTACAGTGCGTAGTAAGGTTGATGGAAAATGTAAAAGAAATCAGATTGCCAAAGACTTTAGAAACGTTAGATGGTCTAAGTTTCAAGGAATGTGGTCAATTAAAAAAATTAAATTTTAACGTTATATTTAAATTTGGAATAATTCCTGACGGAATGTTTTCATCAGCATTAGATCTCGATAAGCCATTAGTTATTCCGGGAAATGTAAAAACAATAGGCAGATATGCGTTTGATGGAGCAGGAGTAAAAAAAGTAATATTAGAGGAAGGCGTAGAAATAATTGATCAGGGAGCATTTTCATCTTCTGATGTAACAAAGATAGAAATTCCTGAATCCATGAAAATTATAGGTGAATTGGCATTTCAGAACTGTAAATTAAAAACCGTAACTATTAAGTCAGGGGATATACGTGTTGGCACTACAGCTTTTGATAAAAATGTAAAAGTTATTTACAAATAAAAATAGTGATAAAAATACAAAATCCTATGTATAATTTATAAAAGATTGTGCATAGGATTTTTGCCAATTGTGAGAAGGTTAAATGCATATAATGTACGAAATAATCATAATGGCAAAATGGTATTTGACTATGAAAAAATTTATTAAGTGTGTAGCGGTAGCAATTATATTTACAGAAGCATTTTTTGTTGGTGTAGGAATAGGGGTGGTAAAAGACAGAATTATATCAAAGAAAAGCGTAACTGTAGCAAATGCAGGCGATTGGGGATTAGGATTTGGTGCTGAAGGAACAAAACCAACAGGAACGGAATCAGCAGATACTCTAAAAGAATATGATGCTTATTATATGGCGCAGAGTGATGAAAAAATATTGTATTTAACATTCGATTGTGGATACGAAAATGGAAATACTCCGGCGATATTAAAGGCATTGAAAAAACACAAAGTACCGGCAACTTTTTTTGTAGTAGGGCATTTCATAAATGAAAACGAAGATTTGATAAAACAAATGGTAAAAGAGGGCCATAACGTAGGAAATCATACATTTAATCATCCGAATGTTATAGGAATGTCAGAAGAACAATTTGGAAAAGAACTTTCAATGGTGTCTGATAAATTTAAAGAAATAACAGGAAAAGAGATGACTAGATTTTATAGGGCTCCTCAGGGAAAATTGAGTTTTGATAATTTGAAAATGGCACAGAAATTAGGATATAAAACATTTTTCTGGAGTCTTGCATATGTAGATTGGAATACGGATGCACAGCCTACTAAGGAAGAAGCATTTAGTAAACTATTGACAAGAGTACATCCCGGAGCAATTGTTCTTCTCCATAACACATCATCAACGAATGGAGAAATATTAGATGAATTACTAGAAAAATGGGAAGACATGGGATACAAATTTGGAAAGTTACAGGATATAAAGTAAATTAAAAGATAACAGAGGAGGAAACGACAATGAAAAAAAGATTTTTTATAATGTTGTTTTTATGTATGATGGTTCCGTGTATTCCTATAAATGCAGGAACAGATACTAAATATGATAAAGAATATACAATTGAAAAAGGAAATATGAGATTTGAAGACTCTATATTAGATAAAAAGAAAAGTTATAAGATTGTTACAGAAAATAAAAAAATCGTTAGTGCAACAAAAAGTAGTGAAAACGTGATTATAAAGGGAAAGAAAAAAGGAAGTACATATGTAACAGTTTATGTTAAACGACAGGGAAAATATAAAAAAGATAAGACGATAAAGGTTACGGTAAAAAATAAAATACCTATGAAAAGACAGTATAAATATATTATCTGCAACGAAAATGGAGATGAATATGTAAGCCTTGTTAAGTACAAATGTGATAATTCTAAAGTAAATATTCCTGAATTTATTGAAGGAAAAGTAGTGAAAAAAATAGAAAAGAACTGTTTTAGAATATTAGATGAGAAAACAAAGGTTAATCAATATATAACATCAGTAAATATAGGTAATGGAGTAGAAATAATAGGGAAAAGTGCATTTGGGAAATTGCATCAGTTAAAAGAAGTAACTTTACCAAATGGATTAAGAAAGATGGAAGATAGCGTTTTTATTGAGGATTCAAATTTGAAAAAAGTAAACAATATTGAGTTTATTTATAATTTGGGGTATGTTCCTCTATATACTTTTTGGAGATGTAGCAGTTTTTCACAAAGTATAATTATTCCGTCATACGTAAAAGAAATAGAAGATGGAGCTTTTTGCGGAACCGGAGTTAGTAATTTAGAAATAAAAGAAGGAACAGAAAAAATAGGATCACATGCTTTTGCCCAAATGAAATTAAATGTTGTGGTCTTACCTAAAAGTGTTAAAGAAATAGGAAGTGTGGCGTTTGCAGGTAATCCAATCGATACGGTAGTAATCAAATCTAAAGATACAAAATATGATGACATGACTTTTAGAAGCACAAAAATTGGTTTGCCAAATATATATGAAATATGGAAAATACCAACAGACTAGTCGTTGTTTATAATGGAATAATGTGGTATATTTTAATGACAAAATAATAATAGGAGAAGAGGGAATGAATAAACCAATATTAAACATAGTAATACCATGTTATAATGAGGAAGAGGTTTTACCAATTACAAGCAAGCTTTTTTTAGATAAAATATATGAACTTATTAAGATTGGATATATTGATGATAAAAGCAGGGTTTTATTTGTAAATGATGGAAGTAAAGATAAGACTTGGGATATAATAAAGCAGTTATCTAAAGAAGATGAACATTATCAGGGAATTTGCCAGAGCAGAAACAGGGGCCATCAGAATGCAGTATTGGCTGGAATGATGTATTCTATTGATAAGTGCGATATGATTATATCAATTGACTGCGATGGACAGGATGATATAAATGCAATGAATGAAATGATAGAAGAATATCAGAATGGTTGTGAGATTGTATATGGTGTCAGAAGTAAGAGAGATACAGATACAGTATTTAAGAGAGCAACTGCACAGGGATTTTATAAGTTCCTTAAATGGATGGGCGTAGAAACTGTATACAATCATGCTGATTACAGACTTGTATCGAATAGAGTTCTTAAAGAATTTAAGAATTTTAAAGAGGTAAATATTTTCTTAAGAGGAATGTTCCCATTAGTAGGGTTTAAAAGTACAAGTGTATTTTATGAAAGAAATGAAAGAATTGCAGGAGACAGTCATTATCCGTTATCAAAGATGTTGGCATTAGCGATTGATGGAATAACAAGTCTTTCAATTAAGCCAATCAGATTAATAACGTCGCTTGGAATGTTCGTTTCAATAATAAGTTTTATTGGAGTAATATGGACGTTGATTGTACATTTCATAGGTAATGGCGCTGCAGGATGGGCAAGTATGACAAGCATAATATGTTTTTTAGGCGGTGTACAGCTTATAAGTGTGGGAATTCTTGGCGAATATATAGGAAAGATATATATGGAAGTTAAGGCAAGACCAAGATATATAATTAGTGAGACAACAGAAGAAGATAAATGATGAAATAACAACCTTTTTGTCTAAGGGAAGGAGAAAATGTAACAATATACAGATTCTCAATATAAATTCTCTATGACAGGAAGGTTGTTATAATTTTGTCACTATGATATAATTGTAGGCGATTTTATCGTGGATATTATTACTCAAATTTAGGAGAGTTATATGTTAAATAATGAAAAAATAAGCATAATGACAAAATTAGCATTATATGAACAGAAGAATGCTAAATCAGAGATAAAATATAGTAAATATTATAGAAGCGACTATTTGGCAATTAAGATGATTAAATCATTTGTTGCCGTAACGATTGCCTATGCACTGATGTTGGCTTTATGGCTTATGTTTAGTGCTGATGCATTTATTGGAAGATTAAAGACAACGAATTCATTTATGGCAGTAGTGATTTTAATTGTAATGTTTTATATTTTAATTACGGTTGTATATATGATATTTACATATATTTATTATTCAAAGAAATTTTCTGCCATTAGAGAGAATCTTAATAAATATAATGGAGAATTAAAAGTATTACATAAGATTCAGGAAGAAGAATATGACGCTATTATAAATAGCATGGAAGAGAGAGGTGAGGAATAGTGACAGGTTTTTTAGTTTTAAAGGATAAGATAGTAAATTTTTATAATGAACACGGAGCTTTGGTAAGACCTGTTATTAAGTTCTTAGTTACATTTGTTGCCTTTACTCTTATAAATAGTCATATAGGATATTTAGAGATACTAGATAACCAGCTTATGTTGTTAGTGGCAGCAATAGTACTTTCATTTGTACCATGGTCATTAATTGTAGTTGTATTTTCAGGTATGGTGATTGTTAATTTGTATGCTTTGACGTTAGAAATTGCAGTGGTAGTATTGGTATTAATGATAATAATGTTCTTATTATTTTTTAGATTTTCATCAAGAGATGGGATATTTATATTACTTATACCTATAGCATTCTACCTGAGAGTTCCATATGTCATACCTATTGTGGCAGGATTAATGTGTTCGCCTGCATCAATAGTATCAGTATCATTTGGAACAATAGTTTATTATATTTTAAATGTAGTTGAAACAAATGAAACAGCGATAAGTAATATATCGTCCGATAAAGCTTCTACAGCAGGAATCGGAACAGTAGTTTCCATGATAACAGGAAATAAAGAAATGATATTAACTGTTGTTGTTTTTGCTATAGTATTATTAATTGTTTATGCGATTAGAAGAAAGTCAATTGACCACGCTTGGAAGAAAGCAATATTAATAGGTGGAACAGTTGAATTTGTAGCGTTACTTGTAGGAAGTTTAATATTAAACACAAAAGTTTCAATATTATGGCTTGTTATAGGAACAGCCTTGTCATTGTTAATCGCAGTTATTTTACAATTCTTTGTATTTTCTGTGGATTATACAAGAGTTGAACATACACAGTTTGAAGATGATGAGTATTATTATTACGTAAAAGCAGTTCCTAAGCTTAATGTTGCGGAACCGGAGATGAATGTAAAACGTATTAATGCCCAAAGACAACACAATAAAAATAAAATTAAGAAAAAGAGCAATAAAAATTAACATTTGTACGTTAATGTAATGAGAGAGGAGTGATAAAATGAGCATATTAAAAGAATATTTAGGAATTTTTTCTGACAAATATTTGACAATGCCTAAGATTTATGCAAGTGATATTGTGGAAATATTTATTATTGCTGTTCTTGTATATTACATTATGATATGGTTCCAAAGAAGCAGGGCATGGACTTTGTTTAAGGGAATTATAGTTATTGTACTGTTTATGTTTGCGGCAGTACTGTTTAACCTTACGACCATATTATGGATAGCAGATAAGACGTTAAGTGTTGGAATTATAGCAATTATAATTATTTTCCAGCCTGAACTGAGAAAGGCATTAGAGGAATTAGGTAAGAAAAATGTCATTTCCAGATATTTTAAATTTGGAAGTAATACAGGCGATGATAGATTTAGTGACAGATCAATTGAAGAAATTGTGAGAGCTACAGTCGACCTTGCTAAAGTAAAAACAGGAGCCTTAATTGTAATTGCAAAAGATCAGGATTTGACTGAATACGAGGAAACAGGAATAAGACTTGATGCAGATATAAGCAGACAGTTGTTCATTAATATATTTGAAAAGAATACTCCTCTTCATGATGGAGCAGTAATTATTGATGGTGATAAAATCACAGCAGCTACTTGTTATCTGCCTTTGTCAAACAGCACATCTTTGAGTAAAGATTTAGGTACAAGACACAGAGCCGGAGTTGGTATCAGTGAAGTATCTGACAGTGTTGTTGTAATTGTATCTGAAGAAACAGGAAGTATTTCTATTGCAAGAGATGGAAAACTTATTCGATATGCAGATGCAGCAACTTTGAAAAATGAACTTAAAAAAGTTCAGGCGAAGGAAGAAGTAAAGAGCAAAAAGAAGAAAGGGTGGAGGCGCAATGAAGTCAGTGACGAAAAAACTGAGAGAATCAATAACAAATAATATTATGTTAAAAATTGCGGCTGTTTTTATCGCGGCACTTGTATGGCTTGCCGTTGTAAACTTAAGTGACCCGACTAAAACAATAACAATATATGGAATTCCAATAAATTTGACAGATGAGGAAGCCATTACAGACCAGAATAAAGTATATAAAGTTGACCAGAGATTAACATTAAATGTTACTATAACCGGAAAGAGATCCGTAATTTCAGAGTTGAGTTCAGATGATTTTACGGCTGTTGCACCATTAGATGAAATTTCAGTTGCCAATTCAGTTCAGGTAGAAGTTTCAGCTAATAAGAAAAATGTAGAAAATAAGATTTCAATTGTTAATCAGTCAGTAAAGGCAGTTTCAGTAGATGTTGAAGATTTAGTGGACGAGCAGTATCCTGTGGAAGTAGAAATTACAGGAGAACTTGCAAAGGGATATTATTTAGGAGGGTATAGCAACTCAAGAAATAATATTATTGTAACGGCACCGGAATCAGTACAGCATAAGATTGACAAAGCAAAAGTTATCGTAGATGTTTCTAATGCAAGTCAGAGTTTTGAAGAAAAGTATAAAATTAAATTATATGATGAAAATGGAAATACAATTAAAAACACTAATGTAACTAAGAACTATAATAAGACAAAAGTAAGTATTGAAGTATTAAAGGGAAATACAATTCCTGTAGATGTTGAATATAGTGGTAAACCGGCAAAGGGATATGAAGTTACAGGGGTAGAATTTCAACCACAAAAAGTTACGCTTGTTGGTAAGCACAGTCTGATAGATTCACTAGAATCAATCAAAGTTCCGAAAGAGGATATCTCTGTTGATGGAGCAAAAGATACGGTTAACGTCGAAGTAAATCTTAATAAGTATTTACCGGATGGTGTAAGTGTGTCAGATTCGGCAAATGCTATTGCAACAATAACAGTTAAAGTTGAAAAGTTGGAAACAAAAAAATTTCAAATAAACAAAAGTGACATATCATTACAGAATATTGAAAGCGGATATATTGCAGAAATTTCCAGTGACTCAATTAGTGTATCGCTTACAGGGCTTAAGTCTGAACTTGATAAAGTTACACCAGATGATATTAAAGCAGTTGTAAATTTAAAAGGTATTAATTCAAATAAAACAGTTGATGTTTCTTTGACGGTACCTAATAATACAACATTAAAGAACAAAGTGTCTGTAAAGGTAAAAGTTACGAAGAAGTAAATGGAGGACTTGATTATGAGTACTATATTAGTAACCGGAGGAGCAGGATTTATTGGAAGTCATACATGTGTTGAATTATTAAATTCAGGATATGATGTAGTTGTTTTAGATAATTTGTCTAACTCATCAGAAGAATCCTTAAGAAGAGTTCAGAAGATTACAGGAAAAAGCCTGAAATTTTATGAAGGAGATATTGCTGACAAAGAATTAGTAGGTAAGATTTTAGATGAAAATAAGATTTTTGCAGTAATTCATTTTGCAGGATTAAAGGCAGTAGGAGAATCTGTTGCAAAACCATTAGAATATTACAGAAATAATATTTCAGGTACATTAGATATGTGCGATGTGATGAGAAACAAAGGTGTAAAGAATATTGTATTCAGTTCATCAGCTACAGTATACGGTGACCCGGCTACAGTACCTATTACTGAAGATTTCCCACTTTCAGCAACAAATCCATACGGAAGAACAAAACTTATGCAGGAAGAAATCTTTAGAGATTTCTATGTCGCTGACAAAGAATGGAACATTCTTTTATTAAGATATTTCAATCCAATTGGAGCACATAAGAGTGGAGAAATTGGAGAAGATCCTAACGGAATTCCAAACAACCTTATGCCATACATTGCAAAGGTGGCAACAGGTCAGCTCCCAAAGGTAAACGTATTTGGCAATGATTATCCTACAAAAGATGGTACGGGCGTAAGAGATTATATTCATGTAGTTGATTTGGCAAAGGGACATGTAAAGGCAATTCAGAAATTAGAAAAATGTCCTGATATAGGTGTTAAGGCATATAATTTAGGAACAGGAATCGGATATAGTGTATTAGATGTTATTGAGAACTTCAGCAAGGCCTGTGGAAAACAGATTCCTTACGAAATAACAGAAAGAAGACCTGGAGATATTGCAGAATGTTATGCAAATGCATCCCTTGCAAAAGAAGAGTTAGGCTGGGAAGCAGAATATGGAATCAAGGAAATGTGTGAAGATACATGGAATTGGCAAAAGAAAAACCCTAATGGATATAAGGGAGTATAATATTGGAGAATACAAATGAGTTCAAAAAATAAAACAAAGCAGCAGAAGTTAAAGACTTTATCAAGATTAAAGAAGGTCCTGATACTTTTTGAAGTACTGTTTGCAGTATGTGTTATTTTAATGGGCACGGTAATGTTTGTGCCAGCTGTAAAAGGAGCAATTGTTGAAGGACTTACAAAAACACCGGTAGGACAAAATATAATAAAATTGTTCGGAAGCAAATCTTATGATAAAAGTGTATTTGATGGTGATTTTAACAAGAACCAAGTAGAAACAAATAATCTTCAATACAATTATTCTGAAGAATATACTAATTTTATTTTATTTGGAATTGATTCACGAACAAGTCAGTTTGACGAGGGTACAAACAGTGATTCAATGGTAATTGTAAGTGTTCACAATACTACAGGTGAAGTAAAGATGGTGTCTATTTATAGAGATACATTTTTGAGAATATATAATAGCGATGGAACATATAAATATTTCAAAGTAAATTCAGCATATTCAGTTGGTGGTGCTGAAGGAGCTATTAATACTTTAAATAAAAATTTGGATTTACAGCTTACAGATTACGTTACTGTTAATTTTGCCGGTGTAGCAAAGATAATAGATACTCTTGGTGGAATTAAAGTTAATCTTACAGATGATGAGGTTAATCAGCTTAATCATCATATGAAGAGTACAATCAGTACTACAGGAGAATATGCAAAGCCTATAGCCAAAAGTGGAAAGAACATAAAGCTGAATGGTATTCAGGCCACTACATATTGTAGAATCCGTAAGGCAACATTTTATGATCCGGACACTGGTAAAGCCATAAGGGATGACTTTGGAAGAGCTGCACGTCAGCGTTCTGTTATTATGAAATTAGTAGACAGAGCTAAAAAAGCAAGTGTAAGTGAACTTCAGCAGATGATAAACACTGTTTTAGATGAAAATACAAAGAAAGAAAAGATAATTTCTACAAGTTTTGATTTTGATCAGATAGTAGGAATGTTACCAATCATTTTTGACTTTTCATTGAGTGGAAGTGAAGGATTCCCATCAGAACTTACAACAGGAACAATAGATAATACAAGTTATGTTTTACCACAGGGGTTAAGCCAGAATGTAACAGCATTGCATGAATTCCTTTATGGAGAAGAAAATTATCAGCCAACTTCAACTGTTGAAGAAATAGACAGTAGTATTGTTAGTCAGACAGGTGTTTCTTCAAGTTCTACAGGTTATAATCCTACAGAGATGGGTGGAACAAGTACAGATAAAGAGGAATCGCAGACAGAAGAGTTTTATGATTACGATGATGGTGGCGATACAGAATTTCATTAAAGAAATATAAAAAATAGCTGAGAAGTATTTTAGAGAGCAAATGTGTAACTATTTTACTTTTCGGCTATTTTTATGAGCAAGCTCATGTGGCTTAGATTTTTAGACTTTGGTATCAAAAATTGTTGCGATTTCAAAACTTTTTAACAAAGGGAACACAAAAACATCACAAATTAAAACTAAACTGTTACTTGTAATAAAGATAGACGTTACAAAGAATGTGTACAGAAAGGGGAAAGCAATATGTACGATGAAGAAAATAATGTTAACAGCAACCAGACAGAGGAAACTGTAAACGATAATCAAAATAGTAACAATGAAACAAATGGTAACGTAAACGGAAATAGTGAACAAAGTGGCTCATATTATAATAGTGGCAACACAAACAACAATGGTCAGGGTTCATATTACAATAGTGGAAATAATTCATATTATAATCAGAGTAATAATTCAAACAACAGATATGATAATTCAAATTCAGGATATAACAATTACAATAATGGTTATAATAACTATAATGATAACAACAAAAAGCCAAAAAAGAATAAGACTGCAATTTTAATTTCATGTATAGCAGGTGTGGTTGTTGTTTTAGCTGTAGGAGTTTCGTTAATAACAAGTTCTATTGCTGGAAAAGGTAATAATACAAATAACATTTTATCATCAGATAACAGCAGCAAAAAGACAACAACAGCAGATAATAAAGATATTCCTAGTGTCGGTTCAACAGATGTTATTGAAGATACAAATTCAGGTTCAGATGGAAAAGTTGTAATAACAGATGTATCTGATGTTGTTTCAGACGTTATGAATTCAGTTGTAGCTATTACAAATACTACATTAGTTCAATCAAATTATTATGATAATTTTAGTTATTTCTATGGTTATGGTTTTGGAAATAATGATGGAAATAACAATGGACAGTCATATGAAGAACAGTCAGCAGGTTCAGGAATTATCGTAGAACAGACAGACACAGAATTGCTTGTAGTTACAAATAACCACGTAGTAGAGGGTGCAGATTCATTATCAATTCAGTTTGTAGATGGTGAATCAGTTGAAGGCAGTGTAAAAGGTACAGATACAAAGGCAGATGTTGCTGTAGTAGCAATTAAATTATCAGATATTAAGGAATCAACTTTAAAGGCAATTAAGAAAGCAACACTTGGGAATTCAGATGAAGTAACAGTAGGTGAAGGTGTAATTGCGATTGGTAATGCATTAGGTTATGGTCAGTCAGTTACATCAGGAATTATTAGTGCAAAAGATAGAGAAGTAACATTTGATAATAACAATACAATGAAATTACTTCAGACAGATGCGGCAATTAATGGTGGTAATAGTGGTGGAGCTTTAATTAATGCAAAAGGTGAAGTAATCGGAATTAACGTAGCTAAATATTCATCAAGTTCTACATCTTCATCAGCAAGCGTAGAAGGAATGGGATTTGCAATTCCAATTTCATCAGTAACAGATATTATTAATAATTTGGAACAGAGAGAAACAAGAACAAAGGTTTCATCAGATGAAAAAGGATATCTTGGAATCCAGGGATATATTGTAACATCTGATGCAGTAGAACAGTATTCAATGCCGGAAGGTGTTTATGTATACGCAGTAACAGACGGTGCGGCAGCAGCAAAAGCCGGAATCGTAGCAACAGATGTAATCGTAGGATTTGACGGTCAGACAGTAAATTCAATGGATGATTTACAGAGTATATTGGAATACTATAAAGCTGGAGAAACAGTTACTGTAAAAGTCGCATACAGAGACGGAAGAGATTATAAAGAAAAAGATGTAAGCTTAACATTAAGTTCTTCAAGCGAAGCCGGAGCAAATGAACAGACAACAAAATAATATATAGACTATAAAGAGTGAATAAGAAGCCTATAGATTTGTTTTAAAACAATTCTATGGGATTTTTGGTGTCGTTTATTCAAAGAAATTGCCATAGCATATGGTTTTGTGATAATATGTTACAAGATTTAAAAGAATCAGATATATAATGCCTGAGTCAAAAGGGTTAACCCCACATGAACTTGCTCATAAGTGGGTGAAAGACCTTAGGACCCGCGCCAATATGAGCAAAAAGCGGGAAGACTATCCCACGATATGCGAATATCGGGTAGAATCAAAGTTGGGGTGCCCCTGAAATTATATAAAGTACTATGGTGATAACTGAAAGGAAAACAGCATGGATAAAGAATTTGAAACAAAAGAAGATATGAATATAAAAGAAAACGAAGAAATCATTAATGATAAAGAAACGACAGATGAATCATTAGATAATACTAATGAAACAAAAAAAGACTATATAAAAAAAGAAGACACATCTTCAACAGACAAAGATGATAATGAAGATGAATATGAAAAAATTTGTTATGTCTGCAGAAGACCTGAGAGCCGTGCAGGAAAGATGGTATCAATGCCGGGAAACATATATGTATGTACAGATTGTTTGCAGAGAAGTTTTGATACAATGAATGATGGATTAGCAGGATTCCCGGGATTTGGCGGATTAAATGGGATGAATGTGAACATAAGTGAAGAGGATTTGGAAAAATTATTAAAAATGCCTAATGTAAGAATGGTTACAAGTGATGATTTTAATAGAGAAATTCCAAAAAATCAGAAATTAAAGAAAAAGAAAAAAACAGAAGAAAAAGAAGTTAAGACTATAGATTTGGCAAATTTGCCTGCTCCACATAAAATTAAAGAGCAGTTAGACGAATATGTGGTAGGTCAGGACTATGCTAAAAAAGTAATGTCAGTAGGTGTTTATAATCACTATAAGAGAGTTGCTAACACGATACAGGATGATGTTGAAATTGAAAAGTCAAACATGCTTATGATAGGACCTACAGGTTGTGGTAAAACATTTCTTGTAAAGACATTGGCAAAAATATTAGATGTGCCTTTGGCAATCGCAGATGCAACATCATTAACTGAGGCAGGATATATTGGTGATGATATAGAAAGTGTACTTTCTAAATTGTTGGCAGCAGCAGATAATGATGTAGAAAGAGCTGAGACAGGAATTGTATTTATTGATGAAATTGACAAATTAGCAAAGAAACAGAATTCAACAAATAGAGATGTAAGCGGAGAATCTGTTCAGCAGGGATTGTTAAAATTGCTAGAAGGCAGTGAAGTTGAGGTGCCGGTTGGAGCAACAAGTAAAAATGCAATGGTGCCTTTAGCAACAGTAAACACAAAGAATATATTATTTATATGTGGCGGTGCATTTCCGGGATTGGAAGATATTATTAAGGAACGTCTTAACAAGCAGGCAACAATAGGTTTTATGTCTGATTTGAAAGACAAATATGATAAAGATGCTAAAATATTATCTAAAGTAATAAATGAAGATTTGAGAAAATTTGGTATGATACCGGAATTCATTGGACGTCTTCCAATAATATTTACATTGGAAGGTTTGACAGAAGAAATGCTTGTAAAAATACTTACAGAGCCAAAAAATGCTATAATTAAACAGTACAAAAAGTTGCTGGCTATAGATGAAGTAGATTTAAGATTTACAGAAGATGCATTAAAAGAAATAGCTGCAAGAGCGATAAATAAAAATACAGGAGCAAGAGCTTTGCAGTCTATTATTGAGGACTTCATGCTAGACATTATGTACGAAATTCCAAAAGATGATAATATTGGAACAGTTACTGTGACAAAGGAATGCATAGAAAAGAAAGGTGCTCCTATAATTGGATTCAGAGGATAGGAATTACTTGAACAAAATGATTAAATTATAGACATAATATTTAGAAGATTTGTTTTATTAAGTTTATTTTAATAATTATGCAATAAAAATAAATGTTTGATAGTTTATTATATGATGGGTAGGATTGTGAGAGTGTAAATTTAGAACAATCTGCAACCCATATGTTAATATAAGCAAAACATAGGGACATGAGAGGAAAACGGTAGGAGATGTTATTGTGAAAAATATATATTCTGTTTTTAAAAACATAATAAATGGTCAGGATAGCTTAGAATGGGCGTTAGATTTAAATGATGATGATTTAAATGACAAAGAAAATGAAAGAAAAGAAGAAGTATTTAAAGTAATTAAATCAGACATAGAAAAACTTCCTAACAGGGGAATAAAAGGGAAACCATTAGTTTCCATAATAATTGTCAATAGAGAAACTGAAAAACTTGAAGAGCTAATAGAATCTTTGCAAAAATGCAAATTTTATGACAATTATGAAATTATTATCGTTGATGCATTATCAGATGGACATTTGACAGAATGTGTTGAAAAATGGAAAAAGAAAATGGCCTTAACAGTTGTTAATAATAAAAAGAAAATAACAACTTCTATGATGAATAATGCCGGCGTAAAGAAAGCAAAGGGTGAATACTTTGTATTTCTTGATAATAATGTAATTGTTTCAGACAGATGGCTAGATGAATTGTTATATGCTTATCAGAATTTACCGCAGGCAGGTATTGTGTCGGGAAGATTAATATATCCTGCAATGCCAAAAGATAATAAAAATAGTGGCAATAGTTTCTGTATTCAAAGTACAGGAATAGAAATTAAAGGCTCAATTTTTGAAGATGCATATTTTATGCAACCATTTGATGTGGATAATAAAAAAGAAATATGTGAAGCGGATAAAGAAATAAAAGAGAGAGTAGCAGTGTCAGGGGCGATGATGTTAGTGAGCAGAGAAGTGTTCAATGAAATCGGACCTTTTGACAGAAAATATAATTTAGGCTACGAAAGTACAGATTTATGCCTTCATGGATTTTACAAAGGGTATAAGAATTATTACATTCCTACATCTAATGCTTTTTTCTGTGATACGGAAAATAAGTTGTATGATGATGAAACAAAGGACTTAAAGCGTATAAGAAAGAATGTAAAGGTATTTAAATGCGTATGGCAGAGCTATTTGCTAAGACAGGTTATTAAGGATAAAATAGAAGAAAATAATATTTTTACAAAAAATCCATTAAAGATTACAATAATAGAACCTGAAAATGATGAAAAGTGTAGAGATTTAGGCGAATCATTAAGTGATAAAGGTTATGATATAGAATATTTAGAAGCAGAGAAATTACCTCATGCAGTAGGAATCTATACTGATGTCATTGTAGATGGAACAAATAATACAGAGAGCTCTGATTATACAGATACAAGAGATAGTGTTATAATAGTTCCTATAGAAAAATTTGATAAATTAGATGCTGATAAATTTAAGGATTTAGTATATGAAATTAATGATTATGTTGACCCAAAGGGAATAGACATATGTGGATCAATGCCAAATACAGAAGCGATTTATAATTGGGGAGATTATCATTATGCATTAGCACTTGCTAAATCTTTAGAGAAACTCGGTTATCATTGCACTGTTAAGACAAGAGATGAATGGTATGAGAGAAGTCGTAATGCGTATTCAATTGTTCTTAGAGGAAAATATGCATGCTATCCTAAGATAGAACAGAAGTATTCAATTATGTGGAATATTTCACACCCTGACAGAGTAAAAGTAGAAGAGTATAATTGTTTTGATATGGTTTATGCAGCTTCTGATGTAATTGAAAAACAGTTAAAGGAAAAAATAAAAGTTCCGGTAAAAACACTTATGCAGTGTACTGATCCGGAAGTTATGACTAATGTTAATGAAGAGGCAGAAAAGAAATACGAGCTTTTATTTGTTGGAAATTCAAGAAATGTATTTAGAACAATACTTAAAGATTTACTTCCTACAGAACATAAACTTACAGTTTATGGAGATGGATGGGATGAATTTCCTGTTAAAGATTATGTAGAAGCGAAGTATATGCCAAATGAGCAGGTTGGACAGGCTTATCACGATGCAAAAATATTATTAAATGACCATTGGGATGACATGAAGGATAATGGTATAATATCTAATCGTATATTTGATGCATTGGCAGCAGGGGCATTTATAATTAGTGATGATATGCCACAACTTCATAAATACTTTGAAGGTTGTCTGGTGACTTATAGAGACAGGGAAGATTTGAAAAATAAGATTGATTATTATTTGACTCATGAAGATGAGAGAAAAGAAATTGTAGGGAAAGGTAAAAAGATTGTATTAAGAAATCATACATTTGATGCGAGAGCAAAAGAAATCAGTTATGATTTGGAAAATAAAAAGGAGTAGGATTTTGAGTAAAATAGCAATAGCCGGAACAGGATATGTAGGATTATCAAATGCAGTTTTGTTAGCGCAACATAATGACGTAGTGGCTGTAGATGTGATTGAAGAAAAAGTTAATATGATTAATAATAAGAAATCACCTATTGTAGATAAAGAAATTCAGGAATTCCTTACAGAAAAGAAATTAAATTTAAAAGCTACACTAGATGGTGAAAACGCTTATAAAGATGCTGAATTTGTCATTGTGTCAACACCTACAAATTATGACCCGGATAAAAATTATTTTGATACTTCATCAGTTGAACAGGTAATTGAACTCGTTCTTAAAGTAAATAAGGATGCTATAATTGTAATTAAATCAACAGTGCCTGTAGGATATACAGAGAGTGTCAGAAAAAAATATGATACGGAAAATATAATTTTTTCACCGGAATTTTTGCGTGAAGGAAGAGCATTATATGACAATTTGTATCCTTCAAGAATAATAGTTGGTGCACCTGATGATAATGAAAAAATAAAACAAGCTGCACACACATTTGCAAAACTTCTTGTGGAAGGAGCATTAAAGGAAAATATAGACGTTTTGTTTACAAAACCTACAGAAGCAGAGGCTGTTAAATTATTTGCTAACACATATTTAGCGCTTAGAGTATCATTCTTTAATGAACTTGATACTTATGCTGAGGTTAGGGGACTTGACGCAAAACAAATTATAGAGGGAATCGGACTTGACCCAAGAATCGGAAATTATTATAACAATCCGTCATTTGGATATGGTGGATATTGTCTGCCAAAAGATACAAAACAGCTTTTGGCAAATTATGAGAATGTCCCTAATAACATTATTGGAGCAATAGTAGAAGCAAATAACACAAGAAAAGATTTTATTGCAGAACAAATACTTAAAAAAGCAGGATTTCCACAGAACCAGAATGGCGTTGTAGGAATTTACAGGTTGACAATGAAGGCAAATTCTGATAATTTCAGACAGTCATCTATTCAAGGTGTTATGAAACGAATAAAGGCAAAAGGACTTAAAGTCGTTATATATGAACCTACGCTAAAAGAAGAAACATTCTTTAACAGTGAGGTAATAAAAGACGTTAATGAATTTAAAGAAAAATGTGACGTTATAGTTGCAAATAGATTTAATAATGATCTTGAGGATGTTTTAGATAAGGTTTATACAAGAGATTTGTATTTCAGAGATTAAGTGGTAGTATTTAAATTAAAGGAGAAAGATGCATGAAGAAATTGGTAATTATTCCTGCATATAATGAAAAGGATAGTATTGTAAATACTGTAAAAGATATTAAAGACAATGCACCGGGTTTTGATTATATTGTTGTAAATGATTGCTCAACAGATAATACTTATGATGTATGTGTAGAGAATGGATTAAAGGTAATTAATCTTCCATTGAATTTGGGAATTGGTGGAGCTGTACAGACCGGATATTTATATGCGTTTCAGAATGGATATGATATAGCAGTACAGTTTGATGGAGATGGACAACATGATGCAGCATACCTAAATGAGATGGCAGATTATCTTGTGAAAAATGAATGTGATATGGTAATCGGTTCAAGATTTATTGAAAAAGAAGGATTTCAGTCATCGTTTATCAGAAGAGTAGGAATAAAATATTTCACATTTTTAATTCATTTGCTTACAGGAAAGACAATAACAGACCCTACTTCAGGTATGAGAATGTGTAACAGAAGAACAATTGAAATGTTTGCCAAAGAATATCCTATAGATTATCCGGAACCGGAAAGTACGGTTCGTCTTATAAGACATAAGAGAAAGATTGAAGAAGTTCCGGTAATTATGAGAGAGAGAGCAGAAGGCGTTTCATCACTTTCATCAGTTAGACATTCGGTATACTATATGATAAAAGTATCCATAGCAATTTTGGTTGAGAAGTGGAGGTAGAATATGACAATTCGTTTACAGATTGTAATGACAGTAGTATTTTTATTGTTGTTTTGCATTATATATAATATGGTCAGAAAGAGAAAACTTGATTTAAAATTATCATTGCCATGGTTTATTGTGTTAATAGGACTTATAATTTTAGTCTGGATTCCTGATGCAATAGCAAAAATATCAGATTTAATGGGAGTATATTCTCCTGTAAATATGATTTTCTTATGTGGATTTGTATTTGCATTAATTTTAATATTTGTGCTTACAACAACAGTTTCAAGATTAGCTGTTCGAGTAAGAAAGTTAACACAGATGGTAGGAATATTAAGTAAAAAATTGGATTCAATAGAAAAAAATGAATTAAAATAATAAATAAAATTAATCACAATAAAAAGAATTCGTGTTGGTATATGCTGATGTGAATTCTTTTTTTTCTTTCCGCCAAGTGTGAAAGAAGAAATTGTTTCTTGCTAGGCATGGGAAATCAAAGTTTATAACCGAACGGTGAGTGTGGTCACTATCTGATATTTTTTTATTGAGCAAAAATAAAAATAGCTTTTGTGAAATATACAATAGATTGAATTTTAAAGAGAAAATAATCATATACTTTATAAAATAATATTGGAGAGGAAGATGACCAAAGCCATTAGGCAATGGCATCATAAAATATGATGAGTGAATGTGCGGAAAGAATTATATCGGAAGATTATGCTGATTTTATAATAGAGATTGGATTTAGGGAAAATGAAGCACGGCAGGAATATAAAGATTTGTGCATACAGGATATAGGGTATAAATTTTCCGCCATATATTATCCATTATCTGAAATAAATCCGATAAGTGTGGGTGCGGATACATATATTGCAATTCCCAAACTTTTTGGACTTATGGATACGTCTGCAGTCGAAGCAACGGGAGCATTGCGACTGCAAAGAGTAAGAGGCGCATCTTTAACAGGAAATGGTGTAATAGTTGGTTTTATAGATACCGGAATTGATTATACAAATGACATATTTAAAAATGTTACGGGTAGGACGAGAATTTTATCTATATGGGATCAAAGTGATCAGAGTGGAACTCACCCGCAAGGAATAGAATTTGGAAGTGAGTATACAAGGGAAGATATTGACAGGGCATTGCAAAGTGAAAATCCGTATTCGATTGTTCCAACTAAAGATACACAGGGGCACGGAACATTTATGGCAGGAGTGGCATGTGGAAGTGAGGATGTGGAAAATAATTTTATTGGTGCAGCAAATGAAAGTCAGATTGCGGTTGTAAAATTAAAAAAGGCAAAGAAATATCTTAGGGATTTCTATCTCATAGAGGAAAATGTTCAGGATGTATATCAGGAAAATGATATTATGCAGGCAGTGACATATTTGAGAAATCTGTCAAGAAGAGAAAGCAAACCACTTGTTTTGGTTTTAGGTTTAGGTACAGGAAGTGGTCAAAGGTCCGGAGGTTCAGCTTTATCCCAACAATTAAATGATTTGGGTGAAATGATTGGATGTTGCGTAGTTACCTGCGCAGGAAATGAAGGAAATGCAAGACTTCATTATAAAGGCAGCGTGTTAAATAAAGAATATGAAGATGTAGAACTTAGGGTGGGCGAAGGAACAAATGGATTTACAATGGAACTTTGGGGAAATTCACCGGATATAATATCGGTTGCTTTTATTTCGCCTGCGGGAGAAATGATATCAAGGATTCCGGCAAGAGTAGGGCAAAGTGATACGGTAGAATTTTTGCTTGAAAAAAGTAAAATAGATATCAGTTATAGTCTTGTTGAAGCAGGCGGTGGTGTTGAACTAATATTTATGAGATTTATAGACCCTACGCCCGGAGTGTGGATAATCAGGGTATATGGAAATAATATATTAGAAGGTGAGTACAATATCTGGCTTCCCATAAAGCAATTTATAGACAAAGAAACATATTTCTTAAAACCAAATCCTGATATAACTTTGACAGTTCCCTCGACAACTCAGGCTACAATAACGGTAGCGGCATATGATAATATGACAAATGCGTTATTTACAGATTCAAGCAGAGGTTTTACCAGAACAAATGAAATTAAGCCGGATATTACTGC
The DNA here is from genome assembly GCA_902363805.1 of Eubacteriaceae bacterium. Classification (GTDB taxonomy): domain Bacteria; phylum Bacillota; class Clostridia; order Lachnospirales; family Lachnospiraceae; genus Eubacterium_U; species Eubacterium_U album. Next base: position 599,706 of record CABJBF010000001.1, read on the forward strand.
GCCGGGTGTAAATGTCTATGGACCCGGAATAAACAATAATTATGTGAGAAAGTCAGGAACATCGGTTGCAGCAGCTTTAGTTGCAGGAAACTGTGCACAACTTATGCAGTGGGGAATAGTGGAAAAAAATGAAACTCAAATGAAAACAAATTATATAAAAAACTTTTTAATAAGAGGGGCAATAAGGGATAGAAACATAGTTTATCCATCTAAAGAATGGGGATATGGTAAAGTAAATGTATATGAAGCCTTTAGCATACTTAGAAATCAATAATAAAGTATACTAATTCTCATCACCCATAGAATAAAGTGTACTAACTGTTCTCTCCCATTGATTTTTTTATAAATATATATTAAAATAAAGCAGTTAAAGACATAGCACATTGTGCCAGAATTTACATTAGTGAAGGAGAGAACGATGAAATTATCAAAATTAGTTGGCGACAGATTTAAAGAAAGACCTGCAAATTGTCAGATTGACAGTCATGCACTTATGGTTAGAGGAGGCTATATTAAAAATGTAGCAAATGGAATTTATTCACAGTTTCCGCCGATGAAGAGAATTTCACAGAAAATAGAAGCAATTATCAGAGACGAAATGGATAAGATTGATGGACAGGAAGTTTTATTCCCTGTTGCATTACCAGGTAGTCTTTGGGAAGAATCAGGAAGATATGAAAGTGTAGGTTCAGAACTCTTAAGATTTACAGACAGAACAGGAAGTAAGATGGTTCTTGGAATGACACACGAAGAAGCATCAGTTCAGTTAGTAAGAGAATACGCTAACAGCTATGCAAAATATCCATTTATGATTTATCAGATACAGACAAAATTCCGTGATGAGGCAAGACCTAGAGCAGGACTTATCCGTGTACGTGAATTTACAATGAAAGATGCATATTCATTCCATACATCACAGGAGGATTTGGAACAGTACTATAAGAAGTGCTATGATGCATACTGCAGAATTTTTGCAAGATGCGGAATTCCTGAAGTAGCAGTTGTAAAATCTGATTCAGGTATGATGGGTGGAAATATTTCTCATGAATATATGCTTCTTACACCGGCAGGGGAAGATTCAATAGCAATTTGTCCTGAATGTGGATACAGTGCAAATGTAGAAGCAGCAGAATCAATTGTAGAAAATGAAAACAAACTTCCAAAAGAAGAATTGAAGGAAGTTCCAACACCTCATGCAGGAACAATAGAAGAACTTTGTGATTTCTTAAAAATACCTGCAGAAAATACTGCAAAGGCTGTTGTATATCAGAGAAATGAAGATGATACATTTGTTGTTGCGTTTATAAGAGGAGATTTAGATATAAATGAAGCTAAACTTACAAAGGTAGTAGGTTGTGACATTCATCCGGCTGACATTGTTGATGACAGTGTATTAACAGCAGGATTTATCGGACCTGTTGGTATTTCTGATAAAGTAACTGTGTTCTTTGACAGTTCATTGAAAGAAATTGATTATCTTGTAACAGGTGCTAATAAAGTTGACACACATTATACAGGATTTAATGTTGAAAGAGACTGTGGAGAGGTTGAATATTATGATTTGGCAAAAATTGCCGAAGGTGGAATATGCCCACAGTGTGGAAAGAAAACAATTACAATTTCAAGAGGAATTGAAGTTGGTAATATATTCCAGTTAGGAACAAAGTATTCAAAGGCTATGAACTTTACATATACTGATGAAAATGGAGAAACACAGTATCCTATCATGGGATGCTATGGTATTGGTGTAGGTCGTATGGCAGCTTCAATTTGCGAAGTAAGACATGATGACTTCGGACCAATCTGGCCAATTACAATTGCTCCATGGCAGGTACACATTTGTTGCTTAAGAAGTGATGATGAAGAATGTAAGGCTTATGCAGATAATTTATATGAAACACTTCAGAATAAAGGCATTGAAGTAATATATGATGACAGAAAAGCAAGACCGGGAGCTATGTTTGCAGATGCCGATTTACTCGGAGTTCCTGTACGTGTTGTAGTAAGTCCAAGAAATATGGGAGAAGGTGTTGTAGAAATCTCAACAAGAGATAAGAGCATTCAGCAGAAGACACCTACAGATGATGCAGTAACAGAAGTTGAAAACATTATTGCACAGTTAAAAGAACAGATTTATTCACATGTAAAATAGCATAGAAATTTATTTGCTTATAAGGATAAGTAATTAAGTTAAAACATTATCAGTTAAGATAGGAAATAATTGACTGATAGTATAGAATTATGAAAATAAAAAAGTTAGAATGATGTGATAGGTTAATAACACGTCATTCTAACTTTTTGTTTTAGATAAATAATTGTAAAGATGTCAAGACAAAAAAGTCTTTCGCCTATTTACGAGCTAACTTATGTGGGCTTAAATCTTTAGATATGGCATACTTGTAAAATGATTATCTTCTTCTGGCATATTTTCCTTTTTTCTTATTAGGATTAATCTTCTTTTGTTTTTTCTGAGTACATTCGCCAAAGAAATAAATAATTTTTCGCCCATTTTCTTTATAGTGTTCCTTCACGAACAAAAAGTATATGAAGAAAATTACTCCAATTATCATTATGTTAGGATTCTTATCCGTAAACCAAAACATTAGCAATAAAGATACAATGGATAAAATAACAACAATATTAAAAATTGCTGACATAAAAGTAAATCCTTTTATAAAACATAAACCATCCTTTTCGATAATCTTACCAGTAAAAACATTGTTGATTGATGTAATAAAATCCTTTTGTTCATTGCCACTTATGTAATAAGTGCATAATTTTTTCTTTTCTTCATCATAAGAAACATGAACACCTGGTTCTTTACCTTCAAATGTCTCAATAGACCAATATCCGAAAGGCTCTTCATCATTATAATGTTCTGCTTTTTTTAGTCGATTTACCAAAGTGTTTAAGGGCATATTAGCCTCGAGATTTACGTATCGCATAAAATCACCTCATATCATTTAGTAACAAGTCGGTGAAGAATTATTAAATAAATAACACTTCGCCAAAACTTAATAAAGATTATAACATATTAAAGATGTCATGGTCAAAAAGTTTAAGCTCACATAAGTTTGATTATGAGTGAGTGAAAGAACTTTTGCCCCTGGCATCAAATTAAATTACAAGATAGCAAATTATACTTCAAAATATAACACGAAAAAAACGAGAACAAAATGAAAAAGATTTTCAAATTCGTTGACTAAAACAAAAAATAAGAGTAAAATGAAAAAGATTTTCAAATTGGATGATAATATAATGTACCAAATATATATTTTTTCTGAAAGGCAGGAATATAAAATGAGTGGAAATAAAAATTATAAAACTAAACAGCAAAGTGCCATTATGGATTGTATAAAGATGAATGCAAATGGTTATGTAACAGTTAACGATATATGGAATTACTTAAAAGAACATAATTACTCAGTTGGACAGACTACAATATACAGACATTTAGATAAAATGGAAGAGGCAGGAATTGTAACAAGATTAAAAGTAGAAGGACAGGCAGGAGCATGCTATAAATATTTGAATCCTCAAGAAAAAATTGAAGATGGATTTTACATAAAATGCGAAGAATGCGGGGAAGTTACAAGAATGGAATGTCATCATTTAGAAGAAATATACAGACATATAGGTGATGATCATAATTTCCGAATAAATCCTAAAAAGACTGTATTTTATGGAAAATGTGGAAAGTGCCAGAAAGCAGGTAAGTAAATTAATGAAGATAAAAAAGATATTAACAATTGTATTATCGATAATTGTGGGCATGTCAATAATCGGATGTAAAGCTACACAGAATACAGAACCACAGGATGATGCAAGAATAAAGATAGTAACTACATTATTTCCATATTATGATTTTGTAAGAGCAGTTACAAAAGGAGTAGATGGAATTTCTGTAACAATGACAGTGGCACCGGGACAAGATAGCCATTCCTTTGAACCGACTCCAAAAGACATAATAAAAATTGAAGATGCGGATTTGTTTATATATAACGGGGGCACATTAGAAACATGGGTTGACTCAGTTTTAGGTGCTTTGTCAAATAACGAACAGGTTATGCGAATGATGGATTATGTTGATGTTATGGAAGAAGAAACGGTAGAAGGAATGGATTTAAGATATGAGGATTCACATAGCCATGTTAAGGAAAGTCATAACGATGAAAGTGGACATTCTCATGATAATGATAGCAATAAATATGAAAACCATAGTAATTTAGAAGATGAGCATATTAATGATGATTTAGAAGACGGGCATTCTCATGAAGATGATAAGGAATATGATGAGCATATTTGGACATCACCTGTAAATGCAATGAAGATGGTTGAATATATATGTGATGAAATGATAAAGATTGACCCTGAAAATGCAGAAATATATAAAGCAAATGCGGATGAATATATAGGAAAAATACAAAACATTGATACACAGATAAGGAAAATTGTAAATAAGATGGACAAAAAAGAAATTATATTTGCAGACAAATTTCCATTATTATATTTTGCAAAAGAATATGGATTAAGTTATTATGCAGCATTTCCGGGATGTGCCGAAGACACAGAGCCAAGTGCAAGAACAATAGCGTTTCTTATAGACAAAATAAAAGAAGATAAAATTAATAAGGTTTACTATTTGGAATTAAGCAGTAAGGCAGTGGCAAATACAATATGCGAAGACACAGGAGCAAAGGCATATGAGTTTAACAGTTGTCATAATATAACGGAAAAACAGTTTCAAAGTGGAGTTACTTATGTAGACCTGATGACAAAAAATCTTGAAGTATTAAAAAAATAGAGAGCAGGGATTGATATGATATTTGAATGTGAAAACGTAACGTTAGGTTATGAGAATAAAATAGTTACATCGAATTTATCATTTACAATTGATAAAGGAGATTATGTGTGTATTGTAGGTGAAAATGGAACAGGAAAAAGTACATTAGTAAAAACAATTCTTGGTCTTATAAAACCTCTTGAAGGAAAAATGAATTTAAAAGAAGGAAAGATTGGTTATCTTCCACAGCAGACAATGATACAGAAGGATTTCCCGGCAAGTGTATGGGAAGTTGTATTATCCGGAAACTTAAATAATAAAAGAAAAATTCCGTTTTACACAAAAGCAGACCGACAGGAAGCAATGAAAAATATGGAAAAACTTGGGATAACTAATTTAAAAAAGACATGTTACGGAGAACTCTCAGGAGGGCAACAGCAAAGAGTACTTTTAGCTAGAGCATTATGTGCAATGAGCAATGTACTTATTTTAGATGAACCTGTTACAGGACTTGATCCTACAGCAACAAAGGAAATGTATGAATTAATAAAAGAATTAAATGTGAAAGACAATGTTACGATAATTATGGTAACACATGATATTGAAAATGCAGTAAATTATGCTAATAAAATATTGCATTTAGGACGAAAGAAATATTTTTACGGAACTGTAGAAGAATATGAAAAATCAAATACATCAGATGCTTTTTTAGGAGGTAATGAATAATGTCAGTAATTATAGAAATGATGTCATATCCATTTATGCAAAGGGCATTTATAGGTGGATTATTAGTGGCATTATGTGCTGCACTTTTAGGAGTGAGCCTTGTATTAAAGAGATATTCAATGATTGGAGACGGATTATCTCATGTATCATTTGGGGCACTTTCAATTGCGGTAGCATGCGGATTTGCACCAATAAAATTTTCAATACCTGTAGTAATTATTGCAGCCTTCTTTCTTCTTAGAATGGCTGAAAATGGAAAAATGCACAGTGATGCGGCAATTGCAGTTGTTTCAGCGTCAGCACTTGCAATTGGTGTAATTGTTACAAGTCTTACAACAGGTTTAAGCACAGATGTATACAGTTATATGTTCGGAAGTGTTCTTGCAATGTCAAAAGATGATGTGGAAATGAGTGTAATACTTTCGATTATCGTATTAACAGTATTTGTATTTTGCTATCACAAAATATTCGCAGTTACATTTGACGAAAATTTTTCAAAAGCTTCAGGAGTTACAGTAAATTTTTATAATACATTGATTTCTATCTTTACAGCAGTTACAGTAGTAATAGGTGTAAAAATGATGGGAGCGATGCTTATTTCAAGCTTAATAATATTTCCTTCCCTTACATCAATGAGAGTATATAAAAGTTTTTTAAGTGTAACAATATGTTCAGCTGTAATAGCGATGATTAATTTTATTGCAGGACTTATTGCATCATATGTATTATCAATACCGGCAGGTGCAAGTGTAGTAGTGGCAAATTTAATTATGTTTGTTGCGTTCATTATTGTTGGAAATATATTAAATGTAATTCGATTGAGAAAATATAGTAAATAAAATAGAAAAGAAAGGGAAGGACGAGCTATGGATATTCAGGCATTTTTAAATGGGTTAGATAAATTATTTGCAAAAAAGGCGATAGATGAGGTAGAGCCATTTTTAAACGAAAGTATGGAAAATGCAAAAAAAGAAAATGACAAATCAGCTCAGTTTACCATATTAAATGAAATGATGGGATTCTTCAGAGATACAAGTCAGTATGACAAGTCTATAAAAGCATGTAATCAGTGCCTTTCTTTAATGAAAGAAATGAATATTGAAGGAACGGTTGATTATGCTACTTCTTTGCAAAATATAGCAAATGCCCATCGTGCTGCAGGTAAACTTGAACAGTCGCTTATGTTTTACAATGAGGCAATGAAAATTTATGAAAAAAATATTGAACCAAATGATTTTAGAATGGCAAGCATAAATAACAATATAGCCCTTCTATATCAGGAAATGGGAGATTATGTAAATGCAGTAGCGCATTTGAAAATGGCATTGTGTATTATTGAACAATTAAGCGATTCCAGAATAGAGGTGGCAGTTACCCATTCTAATCTTGGAGCATCTTTGGTTCAGTTAGGAAGAATTGATGAAGCTGTAAAACATTTGAATAAAGCATTAGCACTTTTTAGGCAGGATGAGGTAAAAGATTTTCATTACAGTGCTGCTTTATCAGCGATGGCATCATTAAAAGCTCAGATAGGAGAATATGAAACAGCAGCCAAATTGTATGAGGAAGCCTTAGATGAGATAAGAATTAATATGGGCAAAGGAACTGCATATAAAATAACAGAAGATAATTTACGACAGATTTACAGCATTTTAGGAGTTCATACAAATTTAGATTCAGATAAAATAGAAAATGGAATTGAATTAAGCAGAAAATTTTATGAGACATATGGAGAACCGATAATTCACGAAAAATTTTCTGACTACGAAAATAAAATCGCAGTAGGTCTTGTTGGTGAGGGATCGGAGAGGTTTGGATTCGATGACAAATATTCAAGAGACCATGATTTTGGTGCAGGTTTTTGTATGTGGGTTAGCACATCTACATATGATGCAATAGGCAAAGAATTAGAAGAAGAATATGAAAAAATAATTTCTGAACACGAAGAAGAATTTATGAAAAAATATGGGTTCTTAAGTGAAAATGAAAAATTATATAAAACACCAACAGCTGATGGAAGATGTGGCGTATCAAAAATAGGTGATTTTTATGAAAAATATACGGGATATAAGTTACCACCAAAGACTGTAGGAGAATGGATAGAAATTGATGATTACAAATTAGCGACAGTAACTAATGGAGTTGTATTTAAGGATAATGAAGATAAGTTCTCAACAATAAGAAGTGAGTTCGCAAACATTCCGGAAACAGTAAGAAGAGTTAAAATTTCAAGAGAATTGGCTGCAATGGCACAGACGGGTCAGAGTAATTACGAAAGGGCAATGGCAAGAAAAGATTTTGTTACTGCGAATATTTGTATTTCAGAATTTATGCAACATACAATGAAAATTGTTTATTTGCTTAACAGAAAATATGCTCCATATTACAAATGGATGCTTAAGGGAATGAAAGAACTGGAAATTTTGCCGGAGGTATCTGCGGTATTAAAGGCTTTAGCTGACTTGCCTGACCAAAGAGAAAACTGGGAAGATTATTCATATTCAAGTCGTGATAAGAACGAAAATGATATGAAAGTTGCAGCAATTGAAATAATCAGCAAGATGATAATAGAGCAGCTTATTAAACAAAATATTATCGAAGAAGGCAGTTGCACAACAACATTTTTAAATGATTATTCAAGAATAATTATGGAGAATCTGACTTTGAAAAATAAAGAAAACGCATTTGACAGGGAAAAAGTAATAGATAAAATTATAGATTTGGAGTTTGAAGCATTTGATAAAGTACAAAATGTAGGCGGAAGAGCGGAATGTCAAAACAATTTTCCAATGTTTTACATTATGCGTAAAAGCCAGTATTTGACATGGACAGATGAAATGCTTTCATGCATACTTGAACTGTGGACGGAAAACAGGGAAAAAGGACTGAATATGATTACGGAAAAATATGCAAGGATGATGGAAAGCACTTCACCTGATGAATATGCTGAATTTGCAGATAAGCTCCCTAAAAAAACAGAGAAGACAAGAAAAATTGTGGATGAAATCGCAAAAATTCAGGTTGATTGGATGGAAGAGTTTTCAAAAGAATATCCAAAACTTGCAAACAATGCAAGAGACATAACCAGCGATTCTGATAATTTATATAACACATCTTATGAAACATATTTAAAAGGTGAGTTGTTGACATATTCAGAAAAATTATTAAAATTGTATGGGCAGTTTGTAATTAATCTTGCAAAAGAAGGCAAAAATCTTGCGGAAATGACAATAAAAAATACAGCTTTACTGTCAGGTTACAAATCGTTAGATGAAGCAGAGAAAAACAATTAGTATAAGGAATAAAAGTATGAGTTTTTTACCGGTATCAAAACAGGATATGATAGACAGAGGAATAGAGCAGTTAGACTTTGTCTATGTAATAGGGGATGCGTATGTTGACCATCCTTCATTTGGACACGCAATAATAAGCAGGGTTTTAGAATCTCACGGATATACAGTTGGAATTATTTCACAACCGGACTGGAAAGACGACAATAGTATTAACATATTAGGAGAACCAAGACTGGGATTTTTAGTAATGGGTGGAAATATGGATTCTATGGTTAATCATTATTATGTATCTAAAAAGCATAGAACAATGGATGCATATACGCCGGGTGGTGAAATCGGAAAAAGACCGGACCATGCAACGGTAGTATATTGTAATCTTATACGTCACACATATAAAAATAAGCCAATTATAATAGGCGGAATTGAAGCATCTTTAAGAAGAATGGCTCATTATGATTATTGGAGTAATAGTTTTAAGAGGTCTATTTTATTAGACAGTCAGGCAAATCTCATATCTTATGGAATGGGTGAAAAATCTATTGTTCAGATAGCTGATTCCTTAGATAGTGGCTTAGACGTAAATGACATTACGTTTATACCGGGAACAGTATATAAGACAAAGACTTTAGATTCAGTATATGAACCGATTATTCTTCCAACTTATGAAGATATGAAAAATGACAAATTAGAATATGCTAAGAGTTTTAAAATTCAGTCAGAGAATACAGATCCATTTAATGGTAAAACTTTAGTAGAAGAATATCCGAATGGAAATTTTGTAGTTCAGAACCCACCACAGGAACCACTAACTCAGCAGGAAATGGATGATGTGTATGATTTGCCTTATATGAGAACTTATCATCCGATGTATGAAGGAATGGGTGGAATTCCGGCAATTCAGGAAATACAGTTTTCGCTTATAAGTTGTAGAGGATGTTTTGGCGGATGTAGCTTTTGCGCACTTACATTTCATCAGGGAAGAATTATACAGACAAGAAGTCATGAATCAATTATAAATGAAGCAAAAAAAATAATTGAGATGCCAAACTTTAAAGGATATATACATGATGTAGGAGGACCTACAGCGAATTTCAGACATCCGTCATGTAAAAAACAGTTAAAATGTGGCGTATGTAAAAATAAGCAGTGTCTTTTCCCGGAACCTTGTAAGAATTTAAATGTAGACCATAAAGATTATTTGTCGCTTCTTAGAAAATTAAGAAGTCTGCCAAAAGTAAAAAAAGTATTCGTACGTTCCGGAATCAGATTTGACTATCTTATTGCAGATAAGGACGACACATTTTTCAAGGAATTGGTAGATTATCATATTAGTGGACAGCTTAAGGTTGCACCTGAGCATATTTCAGATAAAGTATTACAGAAAATGGGTAAGCCAAAGAATGCTGTCTATGAAAAATTTATAGATAAATATAAGAAGTTAAATAAAGCTGCAGGGAAAGATCAGTTCGTAGTTCCTTATCTTATGAGCTCTCATCCCGGTTCAGATATGAAAGAGGCAGTAAAACTTGCAGAATATTTAAGAGATATAAATTATAATCCACAACAGGTTCAGGATTTTTATCCAACACCGTCAACAATGTCAACAGTAATGTATTACACAGGAGTTGACCCTAGAACAATGGAACCTGTGTATGTGCCTAAAAATCCACATGAAAAAGCAATGCAAAGAGCATTAATGCAATATAGAAATCCTGCTAACTATGAATTGGTAAAGGAAGCATTGCAAATAGCAGGCAGAGAAGATTTAATTGGATTTGGACCAGAATGTCTTATCAGACCAAGACAATTTTCTAAGGAAAAACAGATGTATGGTAAGAATGGTGCAAATAAAAATAAAAGACAAAATAATGGAAAGAATGATAAGGGTACAAATAGCAGAAATTTAAGAAACAAAAAAGGTGAAAAACAAAATAATAACCGCTCAAATGGTAAAAATACTAATAGGGATAAAATAAAGAAATTAGATAAAAGTAATAAAAAATCATTACAAAACAGTAGAAAATCACCGAAAAAAATAAAAAACGCACTAAAAAAGTAAAAAAAATGTGAATAAAGGTAATAAAAAACAATAAAACAGGTGGCTTGTTTAATGAATTTTTAGTATACTATAGTTTCGAGTAAAATATATTAAGATGCATGATATATGAGATTAGTATCATCATCTGATATTATAGCTTTGCTATAAAAAATAAGAACAGGAGATAAAACATGGAAAAAAAGAATGAGTTTAAACCATTTATTCCTGCAGACAAAATTGTGCCTGAATTTACAGTGACATCTGTTATTCTTGGTGTTATTTTAGCAGTAATCTTTGGTGGAGCAAATGCCTACTTAGGACTCAGAGTAGGTATGACAGTATCAGCTTCGATTCCTGCAGCCGTTATTTCAATGGGTGTTATAAGAGTTATCATGAAAAAAGACTCTATCCTTGAAAATAATATTGTTCAGACAATAGGTTCAGCAGGTGAATCGTTAGCAGCCGGAGCAATTTTTACTATTCCGGCAATTTTTATCTGGGCATCAGAAGAAGGAAGTGGAATAAGTGAGCCATCATTTATTACAATAGCTTTAATAGCCCTTTGTGGTGGTATACTCGGAGTATTATTTATGGTTCCGCTTCGTACAGCATTAATTGTTGAAGAACACGGAGTTCTCCCATATCCTGAAGGAACAGCTTGTGCAGAAGTTCTTTTAGCAGGAGAAGAAGGTGGAATCAAGTCTAAGGTTGTATTCTCAGGACTTGGAATTGCAGCATTATACAAATTTGTAGCTGATGGGTTAAAATTATTCCCAAGTGAAGTTGATTTTTCAATGAAGGGAAGTTATACATGCGGCTTAGGTCTGGATGTACTTCCGGCTTTATCAGGTGTTGGTTATATCTGCGGCATTAAGATTTCAAGTTATATGTTTGCAGGTGGTGTGTTATCATATCTTGCATTAATACCGGCTATAGCATATTTTGGTGGAGACGCAGCCTCAAAGGTTGTCGACGATGCCGGAAAAGCAATTGCATTTAATCAGTTAGCACCGGGACAGATTTGGAGTAATTACATCAGATATATCGGTGCAGGTGCAGTAGCAGCAGGTGGTTTAATAAGCTTAATTAAATCATTACCTACAATGGTTAAAACATTTAGTCATGCAGTTAAAGGATTTGGTAAAAAAGGTGAAGCAGGAGATAGAACTCAGAGAGACATTCCAATGTCAGCAGTTCTTGGTGGAATCGTTGTTATAGCAGTGGCTATATGGTTACTTCCTGAAATACCGGTATCATTTGTAGGAGCAATTATTATTGTTGTATTTGGTTTCTTCTTTGCAACAGTATCATCTAGAATGGTTGGTATCGTAGGAAGTAGTAACAATCCTGTATCAGGTATGGCAATCGCTACATTAATTGTTACAACAGCTATCTTAAAAGCAACAGGAAGTACCGGTGCAAGTGGTATGGTAGCAGCAATCTCAATTGGAACAGTTATTTGTATCGTAGCAGCAATGGCAGGTGATACATCTCAGGATTTAAAAACTGGATATATCGTAGGAGCAACTCCTGCAAAACAGCAGATTGGTGAATTAATTGGTGCTGTAGTATCAGCAATTGCCATTGGTGGTGTTATGTATCTTTTAAATGCAGCGTGGGGATTTGGCTCAGAACAGATTCCTGCTCCACAGGCTACTTTAATGAAAATGGTAGTAGAAGGAGTTATGGGTGGAACATTACCTTGGGTATTAATATTCATGGGTGTGTTTATCGCAATAGTTGTTGAAATTCTTGGAATTCCTGTATTAGCATTTTCAATTGGTTTATATTTGCCAATTCATTTAAGTGCACCTATTATGGTTGGTGGTGTGATTAAATGGATTATGGAAAATAAGAGAAAATATGCAAATGACAAAGAAAGAAAAGATTCAGTTGACACAGGTGTATTATATGCAGCAGGTATGATTGCAGGTGAAGGTATAATAGGTATTCTTCTTGCAGTTTTAGCGGTTGTAGGATTAGACAGTGTAATTGATTTATCATCAGTATATGGAGATGCTTTCCAGTCAGTAGGTAACTGGGTTGGATTAGTAGCATTTGTATTATTACTTTCAACATTATTTATCTTCACAAGACCAAAAAAGGCAGTTGAAGTTGATGCAAAATTAGATAAATAAATTAGAAGCAAATTTAGAAAAATAAAGCAAGGCACTGCTACAGAAAATGTGGTAGTGCCTTAAATAGTTAATAATTGGAGCGGCTATGAAGAAAGAAAATTATATTGATAATATTCCTAAAATAAATAAAAAATGGGAAACATTAGAAGATGGAATAGTTGAAGTTACAATAGAAAATAAAGGATTTTATAATACGTTGGCTCAGAAGTTATTTAAAAAACCAAGATACAGTTTTATAAAATTAGATGAGTATGGAAGTTGTGTGTGGAAACAGATTGATGGTAAAAAAACAATATATGAAATTGGAAAAATATTAGAAAAAGAACATAAAAAAGCAGGAGTTCAGTTGTATGAAAGACTTGCTAAATATTTTAAAATTTTAGAAACAAATAAATATGTCGTATTTGTAAATGAGGAAGATAAATGAAATTAGTAACGGTAATTGTAGGAGTTTTATTGTTTGCACTGGCTACAATGATTATTTATGGTTGGGGAATGGTAAAACAGAAAAATGAGTCGCAGGATTTAATGAATCTTTTGTTTAGCAAAGGTGAAAGTAAAGTAAAAAAATATTTAAAAAATCATGATTACATTACAATAACAGATGTTGAAAAGTTAAGCGAAAATTTAGAAGCAAAACAGGTATTTTCACCTAATAAAATAGTTGTAAAAGATAAGAAAGATTATGCAAGACAACTTATGAATTACATGGTAAAAACAGGTCAGGTTGAAATAGAAGGAAACAGATATAAAAAGGCAGGCAAACATTAAGACTTTGTAATTATCTTATCGTATGACGTTGAGGTCAAAAACTATTAACTTTGATGTCTGCGGATTGTTAAAAATGTTAATGAAAAGCAGTTGAATTTGTGAAAATGTTAATAATATTAAAAATATCTCGAAATACTTTAAATTGTATTTTGTAATAGCATATTTTATATGGTATACTAAAGTATAAATGTAAAGAAATACACAAATTAAGTGCTATATATGTACAGAGGAGGGTGTATCAATGGGATACGAAGAGTTGCAGGTGCGATGGATGTATTCAAAATTACCTGAAACTAAAGCAGAAGTTTTGAAACCACTATTACCACCTGAAAGTATATTACTAAACGTTGTTCTACAAAGAGGACGTTGGGACGAGTATGGTATATTGATGACAATAGATGCGACCTGTAAGGGAACCGCAGGATATCATGCAGCTTCGTTTTTTAAAGATTTTATTGTTATAACTGATGCCGGCATGAATCAGGAAAGAACTTTTGGTACAGGAAAGATAAGAGGAATTATTCCTTATACAACTATAGAGAGATATGAAATTGCAAGTAATCAGATAAGTGAAGATTATACTGAATACTTTCTTGTTTTTTATATGAAAGACAAGAGAGAAAAGTTTTCATTCAGATTATTTGAAAAGAGAAAATATGATGATAACTTTAATTATCCATGGGAATTTACACCAAAAATGAACGGACGTGATATTAATTTCTATGACAAGGTAATGAAAGAAGTAATGGCAGACCCAATAGATTATGAAAGCAGGGCACATCTACTTTTGAAAGTAATGGGAATGCGTGAAGAAGGATTTACAAGAAAGTTCTTCGAACAGGAAATGGGTAAGCCGGAAGAGGAATTTTGGAAATCAGTTATGAAATTCCTTCAGGCTGAAAAAGAGGCCGGAAATAAAGAATTTGGAAATATTTATGATGAATACTCTAAGATAAGGGATGAGTCACAGAATTCAATTATAGAATTTAACAGAAGTATTAAGGAAAATCATCTTAGAGTAAAGAATATTGAAGAAGAAATGAGCAGACTTCAGGCAGAAATTCAGAATCTTGGAAGATTTTCTAAGAATATGAAGAATGAGAAACTTAAGCAATTAAGTGTAGACATGCAGATGATGCCTGAAATTACAAGAGAAAACGATGAGTTAAAGAGACAGATTGCAGAACTTAATGATAAAATTTATTCTGCAAGAAAGACTAAGCTTATTCAGGTATTTGAAACATTAGCTGCTGACGATGGAAATGACAAGGTTATTAATTGTGTATCAAATCTTATAAAAGCAACAGGAAAGATTTCTATTGAAGATTTGATATTTATAATAGACATGCTTGATTGGAAACATTATCCGCCAACAGAAACTGAGGCAAGAGCAGAGCTTACACCGCTTATTGCACAGGGCAAAGCAGTATATGAAAATGGTATTGTATATGATAAGTCAAGCATTGATGAATCATTACTTGAAGAAATTGAAGCAAGAAAAGATGAAATAGCTCAGGAAACATTTGACAGTTGTAGAGATAAGATTTATGACACAATATGTGCTCAGGTTATTAAGAGCAGAGTTGTAAGACGTCAGGCAATGGAAGATATGCTTAATCGTGAAATGATGGGCTCAATAGAATGTTTATCTGAGAAATTTAATCAGGAAATTATTGATATGCTTATTGATAATGGCGTAATGAAAGATATGAATAAAATTTTTGTTGCATTAAAATAGCAACTGGAAAGAAGGCATATAAATGGACATTAAAACATTACAAAAAGACATGATTGCAGCTATGAAAAACAAAGACAAACCAAGAAAAGAATCTATCTCAGCACTTATTCAGGCTGTAAAGAAAATGGCTATTGATGAAGGATGCAGAGATGATATTCCAACAGAAATGGTAGACAAAGTAATCTTAAAAGAAATGAAAACTGTAAAAGAACAGATTGATTCATGTCCTGCAGACAGAACAGATTTAAAAGACGAATATCAGGCAAGATACGATGTGTTTAGTGAATACGCTCCACAGCTTATGTCAGCAGAAGAAGTTGAAGCAATCTTAAAAGAAAAATTTGCAGATGTTCTTGCTACAAAGAATAAAGGTATGATTATGAAAACAGTTATGCCTGAATTTAAAGGTAAGGCAGATGGTAAGGTAATTAATCAGATTGTGGCTAAACTTTGCCAGTAGATTAAGTATTAAAATAAATAAGACAAAATAAAAGTATCATAGATTTGAATGATTAACAGTCAGATTTATGATACTTTTATTTTGTCTTTTATGATGTTGTATTACCACTGTCAGGGATATCAAAGTTATAAAAATGTGATAAACTATTGCCGAAAAAACGAAGCGAAACAAAAACTACGATAACCACTAATATTATCAGCAAACCGTATTCAACAAGACCTTGTCCGTCTTCATCTAAAAATGATTCTAGATAATTGTTCATATTAAAACCCCTTTTCTATTGAAAATTTACCTAATACTATAATATAATAACGTTTCACTTTTTACAATAAATATAGTGAATAAAAATGTATTTATTGATGTTTTATGCTAAAATTAGTAAAATATTTAATATGTGAATGGAAAAAGTTATAAGGAATAAATATTATGGGTAATAATGTGTCTATCAAAGATATTGCGAAAATGGCAGGGGTATCAATTGCAACGGTATCGAGAGTAATAAATAAAAATGGAAAAGTGGCAAAGGAAACGGAAGAAAAGATTCTTCAAATTATGAAGGAAAATAATTATGTTCCGAATCTGTTAGCAAAAGGAATACGAACAAATAAAGTTACAACTGTAGGGATTGTTATACCGGACATTTCAAATGAATTCTTTAGTAAAATAGCAAAACAGATTCAAACCCTGTTTTTTGCTAAAGGTTATGCATCAATTATATGTAATACAAGTGAAGATGATAAAATAGAAAAACAATGTATAGAAATGCTTCAGGCACAGCAGGTAGGAGGCATTATCCATATTGTTTCAGAAAAAGCAAATAAAGAAAACAAAATATTAATTCCTACAGTATATTTAGATAGAGAGCCCCAATTTAGTAATAAAAGAAAAGATATGGCGATAATAGAAAGTGATAACTTATCAGGTGGATATATAGCGACAGATGCAATGATAAAGAAAGGATGTAAAAATATAATTTGCTTAAGTCCTAAAGGCGCTGTTTCTACTCATAAAAAAAGATGTCAGGGCTATGCAGATTCAATGAATGAGAACGGATTAAATCAGAAGATTATAACTGTAGATAATGTGTCTTTAGAAGAAGGATATAATAAAACAAAAGAATATATAAAGAATAATAAAATAGATGGGATTTTTGCAACTACAGATATTATAGCAATAGGAGCTATAAAAGCTATAAAAGAAGCAGGATTTAAAATACCGGAAAATGTAAAAGTATTTGGATATGATGCAAGCAATATGTCGGAAGTGATAGAAACACCATTGTCAACAATTGTTCAGCCAATTGAAGAGATGACATTGGCAGCAGTAGAAATGTTGGAAAAAAATATGAATGGAGAGAAGATAAAAGAAAACAGATTGATACTTCCGGTGAAAATAAAAGAAAGATAAGTACAGGTTAGATATTATTTTTAATAAAAATATGGTAAAAAGAACACGTTATAAATAAAAAATAGAATTAAAACGATTTTAATAAAAAAGTAGTTAATGTTTAGCTCCTTTTACTTGACAAGAAAAATGTAAACGTTTACACTAATGATAACATAAGAAAAAAAGAAAAAAATTTATACAAAAATGTAAACGCTTACATAAGATAAGAACTTAAAAACAAAAAAGTAATATGAAAAGCAATTCAAGAAAATATTTAAAGTTAATCGAATTGCATAGTACGGAAAGGAGATTAAAATGGAAAAGTTATTATGCCCATCAATGATGTGTGCTAATTATGGAAATTTGGGTGAAGAGGTAGAAAAATTAGAAGAGGCAGGAGCAGATATATTTCATATAGATATAATGGATGGACAATTTGTTCCTAATTTTGGAATGGGACTTCAGGATGTGGAGTTTATCTGCAAAAAAGCAACGATACCTGTAGATGCTCATTTAATGATTGAAAATCCCGGAAGTTATGTTGAAAAATTTGCAAAAATGGGAATAAAAATTATTTATATTCATCCGGAATCAGATGTTCATCCGACAAGAACATTACAGTCCATTATAGATGCAGGAGCGACACCAGGGATAGCAATAAATCCGGGAACGGCAGTAGCAACTATTAAACCATTATTGCCATTTGTAAAATATGTAATGGTAATGAGTGTAAATCCGGGATTTGCAGGACAAAAATATATTAGCTCTGTTGATGAAAAAATTAAGGAATTAATTGAATTAAAAGAAAAATATGGATATGAAGTAATGTTAGATGGAGCATGTTCTCCAGAAAGAGTAGAAACATTATCTAAGATGGGTGTAAAAGGATTTATACTTGGAACATCAGCTTTATTTGGAAAGGGAAAACCATATAAAGAACTTTTAGATGGATTGAGGGCGTTATAAAATAAAACTATGTGAAACCTAAATGTTATACAAAAAAATGAGCTAAGTTTGTTATACAATAAAAATATTTCAGGCTATTGTTAATCGATTAAACTAAAATGAGGGCAAAAGGTATTTATAGGAGGAAACAAAATGAACGAAGTTCATTTTCTATAAATGTTTCCGACGAATAGCCGCCGACCGAAGGGCGGGGCAATACATATTATTTAGGAGAAAAATAAAATGAGTGTAATAGGAATAGATATCGGAGGAACAAATATCCGAATAGGTTATGATTGTAATGGTAAACTCAAGGATTTTGTTAAAATATCCACTAAGGAAAATTTAAAAGAAGGAAAAATAGTAGAGTGTTTAGCTAATATAATAAAAAAATATATAGGTGAATATTGCAAGGATGAAGAGATACAGCAGATAGCAATAGGTATACCTGCAACTTTGAGTGCTGATCGAAAAGAAATTTTGCAGGTTCCCAATATAAAAGGAATGAATAACATAAGACTGGGAGAGGAACTGGAGAAAGTTCTTGGAATTAAAGTGGCACTGGAGAGAGATGTTCATATGCTTTATTTTTGGGATAAATATGAGCAAAAAATTGCAGATGATGGAATAGGAATAGGAATATATATTGGTACAGGAGTTGGAAATGCAATCTTCATAAATGGTAAACCTCTTGCAGGAAAAGATGGAGCAGCGGGCGAATTGGGACATATACCAATGATTGGAGGAAAAGAACAGTGCGGATGTGGAAATCTTGGATGCTCTGAATGTTATGCTTCAGGATGGAAACTTGTACAAATTAAAGATAAATGTTTTCCTGAAACAACTATGGATGAATTATTTGTAAAACATAGTAATAGTCATATATTACGTGAGTATGTAGATGCCATAGCTTGTGTGGCTTGCAGCGAAATTAATATATTAAATCCAGATTCCATAATATTTGGTGGCGGTGTAATTAATATGGATGGCTTTCCTAAGGATTTACTTGAAGAAAGATTATATGTTCATGCAAGAAAGCCGTATCCGGCAGATAACATTAATATTAAGTATTCTAAGGACAAACCGGATAATGGAGTAAAGGGTGCAATAATTTTTGCAAAAACTTTAATATAATTTCAAAAATATTCAAATTATTAAAAAGAGAAATTAGAAATATTCTAGTTTCTCTTTTTTTTACTGTAAAATTAGTCTAAACTAACTTGATCTATTTGGTAATAATTCCTAAAAAGAAAAAAGGATGCTAAATTTAAATGAAAGAAAATGAAACGTTTTTGACTAAAGAAAATTGTGCAATATGCACATATAAACGCGTAAAAAAGTTGTAATAATAGTTGAAAATAATGAAAGATATTGACATAAAATAGCAAAAGGCATACAATTATGACAAGAGGTGAAAATAAATGAAAATATATGACATAAAAATAAAGAAAGGATGAGCATATGAATTACGCAGGAAGATTTAATTCTTTTATTTTAAAAGGTCAAAATGTATTTGATGCAATTAAAGCGTATCATGAAATGGATGGAATTACTCATTTAGAGTTTAACTATCCGGAACATTTTGAAGGATATGATTTAGAAGAAATTAAAAAAGCAATGGGTGATTTAAAGGTAAACGGTTTAGCAGTTCGTTGGAGAAATGATTTTACAAACGGTGATTTAACTAATCCTGATCCAGAGCTTAGAGAAAGAGCAATAAGGTATTGCAAAGAGGCAACAGATATTTGTAGAGAACTTGGAGGAACCTACATTACATTATGGTTAGAAAACGATGGTTTTGATTATGCGTTTCAGGTTGATTACGAAGAAGCATGGAAACAGATGGTAGATGCATTCAGAGAAATAGCAGACTATGGACCGGACATGAAGTACAGCATAGAATATAAACCATTTGAACCGAGAAACTTCTCAATGGTTGACAGTACAGGGATGACATTACTTCTTATTAAAGAAATTGATAAACCAAATGTTGGATGTACATTAGATTTTTGCCATATGTTAATGAAGAGAGACTCCCCGGCATATGGACTTGCACTTGCAGCAAGTATGGGAAAACTTTACGGATTGCATATGAATGACGGATATTCACAGATGGACAGCGGAATGATATTTGGTTCAGTAAATATAGCTCATGCAGCAGAATTTATATATTACTTAAAGAAATATAATTATCAGGGAGTTGTATTCTTTGATACATTCCCAATAAGAGAAAATGCAAAACTTGAAACACAAGCAAATATTAATTCATTCGAAAAGATTTCTAAGATAGTAGATGAAATCGGAATGGACAGAATAGCCAAAGTAGTATCTAAACGTGACGGAGTTGAGGCACAACGCCTTGTTCTGGACATGTTAAAATAAGGAAAATTAAAGCATAAGAAAAGGAGAAAATGCAAATGAGAAAGAAAATTTTAGCAACAGCATTAGTTGCAACAATGGTATTTGGTTTAGTAGGATGTGGAAGCGGCTCAGGAGATGGTAGCCAGGCATCAAACAGTGGTTCAGATTCTTCAGCAAAAACACAGACAGAAGAATTTAACCCGGACACAGTTGAAGACAGTATGACAATCGAAGAAATTCGTCAGAATTTAGGAGATGAAGTTAAGGTTAAAAGTGGACTTCAGTTAGGAGCTATCGCAAAATCATTCTCAAATGAATTTTGGCGTAACTTTAAGAACGGTTATGAAGCAGCAGAAAAATCACTTAAAGATGCAGGAGTTGATGCTAAGATCAAAGTAGATGGAACAACAGATGAAAGTGATGAAATCGGACAGCAGACAATGACAGATAACTTAGTTAACCAGGGATATAACGCATTAATGTTAAGCCCAATTTCAGATTCAAACTTAACATCATCAGTTGACAATGCTAAGACAAAGAAGATTCCTACAATCAACGTAAATGACGGTTTAATTTCAGCAGCAGATTATTTTGTAGGACCTGATGCTTACCAGAATGGTGAATTAGCAGCTGAATGGGTTTCAAAACAGCTTGGTGACAAAGGCGAAGTTGCTATCGTAGTAGGTATGGCAAAGGCATTTGCAGCTCGTGAAAGAACAGCAGGATTCAAAGGATGGATTAAGGACAATAACTCAGGACTTAAAGTAGTAGCAGAACAGAATGCTGACTGGGATAGACAGAAAGCAAAAGAATTAGCAAGCACATGGATTCAGCAGAACCCTGACTTAAAGGCAATCTTCTGTAACAACGATGATATGGCTTTAGGTGTTGTTGAAGCAGTAGAAGAAGCAAAAGCAGACATATTAGTAGTAGGTGTTGACGGTATTGGCGAAGCTTATGATTCAATTAGAGAAGGTAAGTTAGATGCAACAGTTGACTCATTTGGATACTATATGTCACAGGTTGCTACAGAAGTAACATTACGTGTATTAGCAGGACAGGATATTCCAAGAGTAACACATACACCACAGGCTCTTATTGATTCAACAAACGTAGACAAAGACGCAGCTGAAATCATTGGATGGACAGATGCTAAATATGTAGCTGAATAGTAAAAAATAAAAAGGAACAGTTAGGTTTAGATAATGGGAGAAAGTGAGAACTTTCTCCCATCTATAAAGAAGGAGGAACTATTATGGCGAAGGCTGTTGAATTTGTTAATATTAACAAACGCTTTCCAGGAGTACACGTCCTTAAAGATATATCTTTTTCAGTAGAAGAAGGAGAAGTTCACGCATTATTAGGTGAAAATGGAGCAGGAAAATCAACTCTGCTTAATATTCTTCATGGTGTTTATCCGGAATATGAAGGTGAAGTAAGACTTCATGGAGAAAAAGTAAGCTTTAAAGACACAAATGATGCTATTGTAAATGGCAAAATATCTAAAGTTCATCAGGAAACACTTGTAGTAAAGGATCTTACAGTTGGTCAAAATGTAACAATGGGTTATGAACCTAAAAAAGGAATTTTTATAGATTTCAAAAAAATGAATAAAGAAGTAGATGAAATATTGGCAGAATTAAATTGTAACTTCAAATCATCTGATTTAGTTAGTACATTGACAGCAGGTGAAATGCAGATGTTAGCAATAGCAAGAGCGTTGTATCATCATTCAACGATTATTTCTCTTGATGAGCCAACAGCATCTATTACATTAAAAGAAACAGAAGCCCTTTTCGATGTAGTTAGAAAATTGAAAAAACAGGGTGTTACAATTCTTTATGTAAGCCATAGACTGGAAGAAATTTTCCAGATTTGCGACAGGGCTTCCATTCTTAGAGATGGTGAATACATTCAGACAATGGATATTGCAAACACAACAAGAGATGAACTTATACATGCAATGGTTGGTAGAAATGTATCAGCAGTTGCATCAAGACTTAAACCAAGTCCAAAAACTGATGAAGTTGTATTGAGTGTAGAACATTTAACAAATGAAAATTATAACGATGTTAGTTTTGAACTCCATAAAGGTGAAATTCTTGGTTTCTTTGGCCTGGTAGGTGCAGGAAGAACAGAAGTAATGAGAACCATTATAGGAGCAGATCAAAAAACATCCGGAAAGATTATCCTTAAAGGAAAAGAAATAAAGAATGGCTGGAATACTACAAAAGCGTTGAAGGCCGGAATAGGATTATTACCTGAAGATAGAAAAACACAAGGATTTATGAATCTTTCTAACAACTATGAAAATATAGCAATTTCAAGTTTGGAAAAATATATGAAAGGTCCGTTTACGGATGAAAAGAAGAAAATAGAAAATGCAGAACGCTTTTTTGAAGAAATGGATGTACATCCAAGAAGAGTTGATTACCTGACAAGTAATATGTCAGGTGGAAATCAGCAGAAAGTAATTTTAGCAAGATGGATGGCTACAGATGTAGATATAATCATATTTGATGAACCTACAAAAGGTGTAGACGTAGGTGCTAAAGCAGAAATTTACAGATTGATGGAAGGACTTGTTGAAGAAGGTAAGAGTATTATCGTAGTTTCTTCAGAGTTACCGGAAGCAATGGGTATTAGTGACAGAATCATCGTAATGAGTGAAGGAAAAGTAACAGCTGAACTTACAAGTAAGGTTGATTTTGTAGAAGATTCAATTCTTGATTTGGCAATTGGAGGTAATTAGAATGAAAGGTATATGGAATAAATATAAACGTGAATTTGTAGTGTTAATAGCTACACTTGCAATGTGTGTAGTATTCACAGTGTTAAATAAAAATTTCTTAAATTACAGTAACTTTTTAACAATTTTGCAACAGATGGTATTAAATGGTGTACTTGCCGTAGGTATGATGTTTACAATCATTACCGGAGGTATCGACCTTTCAGTAGGATGTACATACGCAATCACAGGTATTGTAGTAGCTTCATGTACAGTTAACTATGGAATGAATCCATTTTTAGCTATTTTAGTAGGTATAGTAATTGGAGCAGTTCTTGGAGCATTCAATGGTTTCCTTATTAATCAGTTAAAACTTCAGCCTTTCATTGCTACATTAGGTACAATGAGTTTATACAGAGGTATTGCTTACGTAGTAACAGGTGGTGTTCCTGTAACTAATGTCCCAACATCATACAGAGACATTTTCAATGGAATCGTGTTTGGTGGTGTAAGAAGCTACAGCAGGTCAGGCTTATGAAACAAATGCCATCGCAGCAGCAGCTATCGGTGGAACAAGAATGGCAGGTGGTAAAGGTACAGCACTTGGAACATTCATTGGAGCATTAATGCTTGCGGTATTAAAAGTAGGTATGGTAGTTATCAACGTTGACTCTTTCTGGCAGTTCGTTGTAACTGGTATTATAATCATTGTAGCTTCATATTTTGAATTTATTCAGCAGGATATTAAAGGATTTGTTGCACGTCATAAAAAAGCTGCAAACTAAATAATGGCATTATATTATGAACATTATAAGAAACTAAAATAAATATTTGATTTAAGAGGTGCAGGAATATTAATTTAAATATTTATGCATCTCTTGTTGTATAATTAAATAATGTAAGTGTCAAAAGAATAAATGGCGATTGTGTTTGTGAAAATAAGAAACTTGTGTTGACACTTAGCAATGTGAACGGAAAAATGTCAAAGGAGAAACATAAATGAAAGATAAGATTACAGTTATTGGTAGCCTGAACTATGATATTATTTTAAAAATATCAAGATTGCCATATAAAGGAGAAACATTACCTGCAAACGATGCTGCGTATAGTGCAGGTGGAAAAGGTGCAAATCAGGCAGTTCAGGCAGCAAAACTTCATACACCGACATATATGGTTGGATGTGTAGGAACAGATGCAGCGGCAGATTTTCTTGTAAGTACAGCGAAGCAGTATGGAGTAAACACAGATTATATAAGAAAAGTTCCGGGAAGCAGCGGAATGGGAATTATAAACGCGATTGATGATGGAAGTGTATTTGCTTGCATAGTAAGAGGCGCGAATTATGAAATCACAAAACAGGATATCGACCATGCAATGCCTGCATTAAAGGAATCGAAAGTATGTATTTTACAAAATGAAATTCCTGTAGAAATGATTGAATATGCAATTGATAAAGCTAAGGAAGCCGGATGTATTGTAGTTTTAAATGCAGCTCCTGCAATAGAACTTGAAGACGAATATTTGGCAAAAGCAGATATATTAGTTGTAAACGAAGTAGAAGCAGCTTTTTATTGTAAGACAGAAATTGATTCTATTGAAAAAGCAAAAGAAGAAATAAAGAAAATTGCTGAAAAATATGGAAACAATGTAATATTTACTTTAGGTAAGGATGGAGCTGTTGTATATGAAGATGGTAAAATAGAAGTAATTCCGTCAATGAAAGTAGATGCGGTAGAAACTACAGGTGCCGGAGATTCATATGTTGGAGCAGTAAGTCATTCGATAGTTAAAGGATTAGGATTAGGTGAAGCTTGCAAATTTGCAACAAAATGTAGCGCAGTTACGGTTTGCAGATATGGAGCACAGCCATCAATGCCGACATTAGAAGAGATTGAATAAAATTGACAAAAGTTGACGAAAAATGATTGAAAAGTTTTCTGTAAAAGTATAAACTATAAATAGGTATAATTTATCTAATAAAACCAAGAAGGAATAGGATATAGAAAGTATAAACTATAACTGTTTATTTATACTTTTCAATGTTAGGAGGCAGATATGATTCCATATGAAAGAAGGTTACAAATATTAGATTTACTGGAAAAAAGCGAAGTCGTATCTTTGGATGAGTTCTGCAAATCTTTAGGGGGCGTATCGGAGTCTA
Organism: Eubacteriaceae bacterium; assembly: GCA_902363805.1. GTDB lineage: Bacteria > Bacillota > Clostridia > Lachnospirales > Lachnospiraceae > Eubacterium_U > Eubacterium_U album. Next base: position 625,234 of record CABJBF010000001.1, read on the forward strand.
CCGTTAGAAGAGATTTGAAGACTATGGAAAAAGAAGGAGAGATAACTTTACTCAGAGGTGGTGGTGCCTGTTTAAAGAGAGGAAGTTATGAAGTACCTGTAATTTCTAAATTTAGTAAAAATGTCGAAGAGAAAGAACGTATTGCAAAGTATGCGGCTGATTTAGTTAAAGACGGTGAATCAATTTATATTGATTCAGGAAGCACAGCTTTAATGATGATAAAATATTTGAGAGAAAAAAATATTACTGTTGTAACAACAAATGCAATGATTTATCAGGAGTTGCAGACCAATAATATTAAATGTATTGTTGCAGGAGGAGAGATTAATATAACAACTGCATCAATAATAGGAATTACAACAAATAATTTCCTTAAAAAATATTATTTTGATAAAGCATTTATTGGAATGTCCGGTTTCTCAGAAGGGGCAGGATTCAACACACCTGATTTACTTGAAGCTGAAAAGAAGCGTATAGTACATCATAATTCAACAAAATCATACGTTCTTGCAGACAGCACGAAATCAGGCAAAAATACATTATGCAAAGTTATGGAATTAGAGGAAGCAACAATAATTTGTGATAAGAAAACAAGTGTTGTTGAAGCAGGCAATAATTACATAATAGCAGAATAAACATAGTATTAAATTTGTTGCAAAAATTTTCACAAAAATAAAACATGTGAATACAAAAATAAATATTAGAGGTGTGAACTATGAAGATAGGAATTGGAAATGATCATGTTGCAGTAGACATGAAAAATGAAATTAAAGAATATCTTGAAAGCAAAGGATATGAAGTTGTAAACTTTGGAACAGATTCTAAGGAAAGATGCAATTATCCTGTTTATGGTGAGGCAGTAGCAAATGCTGTTGTAAGTGGGGAAGTAGACTGTGGTGTTTTAATCTGTGGAACAGGCGTAGGAATTTCACTTGCAGCTAATAAAGTTAATGGAATAAGAGCATGTGTATGTAGCGAACCATATAGTGCAAAATTATCGAAGCAGCATAATAATTCTAATATCATAGCATTTGGCGCAAGAGTAATTGGTGTTGAAACAGCCAAGATGATAGTAGATGAGTGGTTAAATGCTGAATATGAAGGCGGACGTCATCAGGTTAGAATTGATATGATTAAGGAAATTGAAGAAAAGCAAAAACAAAAATAATAATAAAAAAGGAGATAGAAAACTATGAAGGTAAAAAATATTTCAAATCCCGAAGAATTTTTAAAGGTTATTGACAGTTGTGAAGGCAGAGTAGAATTAATTACAGATGATGGAGACAGATTAAATTTAAAATCAAAATTGTGCCAGTTAGTTTCATTATCAACAATTTTTTCGTCAGTAGCAAAAATACCTGAAATGGAAATTGTTGCCCATGAATTGGAAGATTCTAAAAAGATAATGGATTATCTTATGCGTGGATAAATAAAAAGTAACTTAATATTTAAAGAAATAATAATAAAGCCGATGCGAAAGCATCGGCTTTATGTTATAATGTGCGATATGGGTAATGAAATAAAAAAAGACAAGGAGAAGAGTTTTATGAAACGAAGAAACAAAGGTTTAATGTTGCTTGTTACATTGCTGTTGATAACATTATTTTCAACAACGGTATTTGCAGCAGATGAAGCAGAGTATGTTCCTAAATTATTTGGGACATTTTGGGCGTTGATACCGCCACTTGTGGCAATTGTACTTGCATTGATTACAAAGGAAGTTTATAGTTCATTGTTTATCGGAATCGTAATTGGTGGAGTACTATATGCGGGTGGCTCATTTGAAAGAACACTTACACATGTACTTAGTGATGGAATAGTTGGTTCACTTTCAGATTCTTATAATGTTGGAATTTTAGTATTCTTAGTTGTTCTTGGAACAATAGTTGCATTGATGAATAAGGCAGGAGGATCAGCAGCGTTTGGAGAATGGGCTTCTAAGCACATTAAGACAAGAGTAGGAGCACAGCTTGCAACTATAGCACTTGGTTGTTTGATTTTTGTAGATGACTATTTTAACTGTCTTACAGTAGGTAGTGTTATGCGACCTGTAACAGACAGACATAATGTATCAAGAGCTAAGCTTGCATATTTAATAGATGCTACGGCAGCTCCCGTATGTATTATTGCACCGATTTCTTCATGGGCAGCAGCAGTTACAGGATTTGTAAAAGGTGAGGACGGATTTGTAGTATTTATAAAATCAATACCATATAACTATTATGCTTTATTGACGATTGTTATGATGATTACAATTGTTGTAATGAAAGTAGATTTTGGCTCAATGGCAAAGCATGAAGCAAATGCAGCTAAAGGAGATTTGTTTACAACAGGTAAAAAAATATATGAAGAAATTGATAATGAAGGAAAAGAGAAAAAAGGTAAAGTATGTGACCTTGTAGTTCCTGTAATTACACTTATTATATGCTGTATTATTGGCATGATTTATACGGGAGGATTTTTCTCAGGTACAGATTTTGTGACAGCATTTTCAAATAGTGATGCATCAGTTGGTTTAGCATTAGGTAGTATATTTGCACTTATTATTACATTAGTATTTTATGTTGTACGAAGAATATTACCGTTTAATGAGTGTATGGATTGCCTTCCGGAAGGATTTAAGGCAATGGTTCCTGCAATTCTTATTTTAACATTTGCATGGACATTAAAGAACATGACAAGTAGTTTAGGAGCAGCAGAATTTGTTGAAGTAATAATGAAGAATAGTGCTGAAGGTTTTGCAATATTCCTTCCTGCGGTTATATTTGTAGTAGGATGTGGACTTGCATTTGCAACAGGTACATCATGGGGAACATTTGGTATCCTAATTCCTATTGTTGTACAGGCATTCCAGAAAACTGATCCTGCAATGATGATTATTGCCATATCTGCATGTATGGCAGGAGCTGTTTGTGGAGACCATTGTTCTCCAATTTCAGATACAACAATTATGTCATCGGCAGGAGCACAATGCGAACATACAAATCATGTATCTACACAGATTCCATATGCAGTAACAGTTGCTGTAGTTTCATTTATAACATACATAATTTCAGGAGCATTGCAGAAAGCAGCAGGAATTGGATGGGCTGCACTTCCTATCGGAATTATTCTTATGATTGGAACTATTGTAGGAATTAAAGTTTTAGGCTCGGGAAAAGAAGTAGTTAATGATTAGTATTATTAAGCTAGATTTCTTAATTGTAAATATATTTAGCGTTAATATATAAAACAGAGGAGTATCCGTAGAGGGTACTCCTATTTTATTGGGAAGAAGTCGGTTGCTCATGTAGTAGTATATTTGATATTTTGAGGAAAACAATCTGGAAATTGAATCAGCAAATTTATAGTAAGACAAAAGTCTAATATTAATAGAAAATTATCAGTTTATACACATAATGCAAAATTTATTGTTGTACAATTATTTATAATTTGGATATAATAAAAATAAGAATAAAAGTTGTCAGGAAGGAGGAATTCATATGGCACCAAAAGTATTAGAGATAAACAGTTTATTAGATACATTACAGGATGAAGATTATAATACGGTAATAAGTTTCATAAAATTTCTTTCCAATTCTAGAAAAAAGGAGAAAGCAGAAAAGAGTGTGGATACATTAAAGGACATACAAAATATGTTTTCTGATGATAAAGGATGGAGTTCAGAGGAAAGTATGATTGAGGATATGGCTAAATTCAGAAGGGAAAGATTAGGATTATGAAAATAATGCTTGATACAAATGTATTGATATCAGCACTGATATTTGGAGGGCAGGCTGGAAGATTACTTTCACAGCTGTTTTTGTCAGAACATGAATTGTTAGTTTCAGAATATGTTGATGAAGAATTTCAAGCAAAGCTACAACAAAAGTGGCCAGCAAAAGCTGAAAAGGTTTATCAGTGTTATAGAACTTTAAATATTAACTTTTGTAAAAGTACAGATAAAGTATTAGGGCATTTGAGAGACGAAAAAGATATTCCTGTATTGAGTGATGCAATATATAATAAAGCGGATATAATATTAACAGGTGATAAGGATTTTTTAGAGGCTAATCTAACTAATCCATTAATATTTTCACCGTCTATGCTCTATGAATATTTAAATAAAGATTGATGGAATAAGGCATATTGCAAAAAAACAGTATGCCTTTCTCTATCTATATCTAGTCTACACCTATTCTCCATTTTTCACCTGACAGCCGTCATGTTCCATATGGAAATTGTCTTTATAAATTAGTTTGGAGATAGGAACAATCTCATAACCTTTTTGTTTTAAACCTTCAATTACTTTAGGTAGAGCCTGGGCAGTATATTTCGCACCATTATGCATTAAAATGATGGCGCCGGGTTTTAAAGACTTATTATTAATAACCTCATTTACAATTGCATCAACACCATAGTTTTTCCAATCCAGAGAATCTACAGACCATTGTATTGTAAAATAACCACATTCTTTTGCTTTAACAATAACATGATTATCATAATCGCCGTAAGGAGGTCTAAACAAATTCATTTGATAGGAAGTAAGATTTTTTACATTTTCAGTAACGGTATTAAGTTCATTGCATATTTCTTCGTTTGACAGAGAACTCATATTCTTATGATTTGCACTATGATTTCCTAAATCATGTCCTTGCTCATAAATCGCTTTTACGTCATTAGGATATTGTTTAACCCAGCCACCTGTCATAAAGAAAGAGGCCTTAATATTATTTTCTTTTAAAATATCTAATATTTTTTGTGTATCATCATTTCCCCAAGCAGCATCAAAACTAATGGAAACCTGAGGCTTGGCAGTATCTACACAATAAATTGGAAGTTCTTTTGCAGTAGATGAAACAGGGAGAGAATCAAATGTATCTTTATAGGAAAAAGCCTGAAAATAATATGTAACACCAATTGCTAATGCGATAAAGAAAAGCCAGGAAATACTCCTTTTTGTCATACTAAGATATTCAGAATTATTTGACATTGTAACCTCCTATGTTTTATTGTACAGTTTATGAAAAATACGGCATGGATATGATTACAAATTTATAAATTATAGAGTATAATAAGCCGTGGGATTTTGACCGCAACATTATTTTATTTAAGTAAGAAACAGTAGGATGGCATAAAATGAGATACATGAGAAAATCAAAACGCAGAAAAGAAAGAATGAAGAAAATCGGAATACTATTAATAGTTGCATTAGTGGCTATGGTTGCATGGAAGGCAAGTGAAATTTATTATGGCAAAATAAATTTGAGCAAGTTAGAAAATATGGAAAGACCGGATTGGATAGATGTCCAGATTATAGATGTGGATGGAGCATCAAGAAGTGGAGAAAAACTTGACAGCGTTAAAGATATAGTTATTCACTATGTTGGAAATCCGGGAAGTACAGCACAGCAAAACCATGATTTTTATGCAGGAGACCAGTCAAATGTAAGTTCTCATTTTGTGGTTGGATTAGATGGCGAAGTAATTCAATGTATCCCGTTAGATGAAATGTCAGCAGCAAGCAATTGGAGAAATAATGACACTATATCAATAGAGGTATGTCATGCGGATAAATCAGGAAAATTTAATAAAAAGACATATAAATCTTTGGTAAAACTTACTGCATGGCTAGAAATGGCATGTGGGTTAAATGAAGACCATGTAATTAGACATTATGATATAACAGGAAAAGAATGCCCAAGATACTATGTTAAACATGAAGATGCGTGGAAAAAATTTAAAAAAGATGTAAAGAAATACAGAAAATAATCTGAAAAAACCATAAGAAAATGCTCACGTGAAAATAACAAAAAAGAAAAAGTTATACGAATATAATCACTGAAAAGAAGCGAAGCGGATTTGGCATGTCAGGAAGAAAAAATAAAAGAAAATTTGCCTAAAGTGGCTATTATATGTGAATATGATGCAATGCCTGAAATTGGACATGGTTGTGGGCATTCGGCAAGTTGTGCAGCAGGAATTATATGTGCACTTGCAATTAAAGAAGAACATAGTGAGTATAGAAACCGATAATTGAGATTTTTTATACATATGTCCTTAAAAAAGGCAAAATTGGGGCAAATTCTTAATTTTACTAATTTTCCCTTTAAGAAATAAAAAAATGTATTATAATATGTTAGGTGTGTAAAACACAAAAATATATGAATAAGGAAGAAAAGTATGGGAAATCAAGTTAAAAAAATGGGAAAAGCATTAATGCTTATTCTTGCAATGGTGGTATGCTTTAACATTGGTGTTATGGCTCAGGAAATAGAGGCAACAACGGCACCGGACAATGTAAAAGAAGTAGAGACAACAAAGCCCTCAGGAGAAACAGAAACGACAAAACCTGCAGGTGAAGTTGAAACAACAACTAAAGCAAATGAGACAGAGACAACAAAGCCTTCAGGAGAAACAGAAACAACAACTCCTAGTGGAAACAATAATGGAACAAATACAACACAGCCAAATGTAAGAATTTTATTTGTTGGTAACAGTTCAACTTATTATAATGATATGCCACAGATGGTAAAAGGACTTGCAGTAGCTGATGGAATGAATGTAACAATTCAGGCGCTTACAGCAGCAAATTATAAACTTTATCAGTTCGCTAATGAAAAGGATACATATGGTTCTCAGCTTATAAGTGCATTAAAAAATTATAAGTGGGATTATGTAATTCTTCAGGACCACAGAGAAATGATTATCACAGATATTGCAAAAACTCAGACAGCAATTGAAACATTGAAACCATTAATTCAGAGTTCAGGTGCAAAGATGCTTCTTTATGATACACAAGCGGATTATATTGGAAGAAGTTTTACTGCAACAGGATATAGTTACTATTTATCACATAATGAAATACAGCATTATATGATAAAGGGTTATTACATGATGGGAAATAAGTATGGTGCACAGGTTATTTCATCAGGAGTTAATTTTGAAAGATGCTTAAAACAGTTCCCTGATATAAAATTATACAATGCGGATAACATACATCCTACACCTACAGGAAGTTATTTGGCAGCGTGTACAATTTATGGAACAATATTTAATACAACTGCATTAGAAAATAAGTATTTACCTGAAAGTGAATACGATTCTAATGGACTTCTTAAGAAAGTTACTAAAGAAGCTGCTTTAAAAATGCAGGCTATAGCAGACCCAAGACTGACAATTGATACTTCATATGTAGAGGTAAATAAAGGCTTTAATTCAAAAGTAACAGCAACATTGATTGCAAATGAAAAGAATGAAATTTTGAAAGATTATAAAAATGAAATTCAGTATTCAAGTTCAAACGATACAGCTATTTCAGTAAACAAATATACCGGAAGTTACAATGCAATTGGCGTTGGAGATTCAATGATAATGGCAACAACAGACAGTGGATTGATTACAATGTGTACAATAAGTGTAAAGCAGCCTTCGACATCATTTGCAATTAACGAAACAGGAATAGCCAAATTATATAAGGGCGATACTATTCAGTACACAACAAAGATAGCACCAAGTGATACAACAGATACAGTTAAATGGACAAGTAATAACACATCTGTAGCAACTGTAAGTGATACAGGTCTTGTTACAGCAAAGAAAGTAGGAACTGCAAAAATAACAGCAACTACAACAAGTGGTATTAAGGCAGTACGTTACATAAGAGTAAAACTTATTAAACCTAAAAATGTAAAAGTTAAAAAGCTTTCAACAAAAGCAAAAGGAAGCAGATATGCAAATATAAGAATTACATGGACAAAGAATACTAATGCAGTTAAATATTATGTATATCGTTCATCAGGTTCAGGATACAAAAAAATTGCTACAACTAAAAAGCCGAAATACACAGACAAAAATAAGAAAAAAGGTGTTAAATACTATTACAAAGTTAGAGCGGTTTATTCAAATACAAAATGTAATAGCACATTATCGGAAACAAAATCAATTTCTTTAAAATAAAATGATTTAAAATCGATTTATTAGAAAGAAAACGGAGTTGACATTTCAGTATTATTTCAATATAATTACACAAGAATTTAATAGTCCGTGAGGGAGTAGTTCGCGTGAAAACGTGATTTGTCAACAATCCCGATAGCGTAGCTATCTGGCAAATATTAAAGAATGAGACTTATGGTTTTGAAGATACCAATATTGGTATCTTCAAAATTGTGAGTCTTTTTTATATTTGTGATGTTAAATCAGATAAGATTAAATAGGCTCCAGGTAAGATAAAATGAATATTTATGAATTCATTTAGATGTTAGATTATAAAATATAAATCTTTTGTCTTAGATAAATGATATTGATATTTCAATAATTTACATGGGAAATAAATTATTGAATATAAATACAAGAGATATACTATGAACAAAGCGGATATTAAATCTAATTCTATTATACAAAATGGCAGGAGATAAAAATGGAATATTTAGTTGAATTCTTATTGTTAGGAGTTGGACTTGCAATGGATGCGTTTGCAGTGTCTATTTGCAAAGGATTAGCTATGCGCAAAGTCAATAAAAAACAGGCAGTTATCATAGCGCTGTTTTTTGGTGGCTTTCAGGCAATTATGCCGGTTATCGGATGGCTTTTATGCAAAGGTTTTCAAACTTATATAGAAGCTTTTGATCATTGGATAGCTTTTGCATTATTAGCATTTATCGGAGTAAAGATGATTATCGAAACCTTGAGGGAAAAGGAAGACGATGTAGTTATTGAAGAAATGGATCCGCCACTTGATATGAAAGAAATGCTTATGCTTGCAATTGCAACAAGCATAGATGCTTTGGCAGTTGGTATATCTTTAGCAGCTCTTGACAGACCAATAGTGGAATCAGCAGCCATTATCGGTGTGGTTACATTCGTTATATCTATTATTGGTGTTTATATTGGAAAATTTTTTGGAAACAGATACAAAAAAAGAGCAGAACTTACAGGTGGAATTATTTTAGTATTGATAGGTGTAAAAATTCTGTGTGAACACATGGGATGGATAGCATTTTAAATTCTGTAATGAAAATAAATAAAATGAATGAAATTCATTTTTTATAAATGTTCTCAACAAATAGCCGCCGACCGGAGGGAGGGGCAGTACATCTTTTTATGGAGGAAAAAGATATGATAAAAACAATAATAACAGCATTAGTACTTTTGGTAGTTGGATTTATATTGCTGGTTAAAGGAGCAGATTTTTTTGTAGAAGGAAGTGCAAGCGTTGCGAAAAAATTAAAGATTCCATCACTTGTAATTGGTATGACAATTGTGGCAATGGGAACCAGTTTGCCTGAGTGCTCAGTAAGTATCATTGCTTCATTAAACGGAAGTAATTCTTTATCAATCAGCAATGCAGTTGGTTCAAATATATTTAATCTTATGGTTGTGTGTGGAATTTGTACTTTATTTATTCCGCTTGAAGTAGCTAAAGATACAATAAAAAGAGATTTTCCATTTTCAATAGCATGTACACTCCTTTTATTATTTACAGGTTATACATCAATGACATTGGGAAGAACAGAGGGAATAGTATTTTTAGTTTGCTTTGCATTTTTTATTCTTATAATGGTTAAAAGTGCAATGAAATCAAGAAAGATTTCAAATGAGGCAATGCAGGAAATTGATGAAGAACTTGAAGAAATATCAGAGGATTTGTCAGGAATAAAATGTTTGTTGTATATAGTTGGAGGAGCTATTGCAATAAAATTTGGTGGTGATTTTGTTGTAAATGGTGCTACTTCTATAGCAAGAACAGCAGGAGTGACAGAAACCGTTATAGGACTTACTATCGTAGCACTTGGAACCAGCCTTCCTGAACTTGTAACATCAATTGTGGCAGCTAGAAAGAAAGAAGTTGATATGGCTGTTGGTAATGTAATAGGTTCGAATATATTTAATATTTTGATGGTACTGGGAATTGCAGCAACAATAAGTCCGATTACATTTTTAACAGAAAACATAATAGACATTATGGTATTAGTAGTATTTAGTGGTCTTGTATGGGCATTTGCATGGACAAAGAAGCAACTTGATAAAAAAGAAGGAATAATAATGTTAGTTCTTTATGCTATTTATACAGTTTATATTATTATGAGATAAAAGAAGTTCCACATTTAGAATCGAATGATCACGAGATGATTACGGAAGTGTAAGACTAAAATCCACTTTGCCCCACACTTCAAAGTGAAAATAAACTTTTAATTTCACAAATGATTACGGAATATTAAGTTTAGTTTGACAATAAAAAAAGAGTGGTTTATAATCACATTAATTAGGTGCATTTGCACAATATATCAGTAAGGCTATGACGAAGAGAAGTAACATAGATTATCGCTTCCAGAGAGCGGATGATGGTGAGATGTCCGCAGAATGAATTTATGTGAATAACACTTTCGAGCTTCAATCCGAAAGCAATGGCAAGTAGGTGCGACGTGGTTGTACGACACACAACAGGGTTTATCCCATGAGTGGCTGCAATGCAGCAAATCAGGTGGTACCGCGGAATAAGTTAGATTAACTGTCCGTCCTGAACTGTAGTAGTTTAGGATGGGCTTTTTTTGTTTGAATTTGCTATAAAATTTGAACAATATAGTTTAATTGTTTTCCTAAACAATATATAAAAATATGAAGGAGACTAACAGAATGGATACAAACACAAATAACATTTATCGTGATGTTACAATGGACAACATATCTGAAGCAAATGTTGGACAGACAATGAAGATTTGCGGATGGGTTGAAAACATCCGTGACCATGGTGGTGTTTCATTTATCGATTTAAGAGACATGTATGGTCAGATGCAGGTAGTAATGAGAGATACTTCATTACTTGATGGAATTAATAAGGAAGATTGTATTTCTGTAGAAGGACCAATTCAGCATAGAGATGAAGAAACATACAATGATAAGATTGCAACAGGAACAATCGAATTAGAAGCAAAGAAAGTAACAGTTTTAGGAAAAGTTTACAGACAGCTTCCATTTGAAATAATGACATCAAAGGAAACAAGAGAAGATGTTAGATTAAAATATCGTTATCTTGATTTGAGAAATAAGAAAGTAAAGGATAACATGATTTTCAGATCAAAGGTTATTTCTTTCTTAAGAGAAAAGATGACAGAGATGGGATTCTTAGAAATTCAGACACCAATTCTTTGTGCATCATCTCCTGAAGGCGCAAGAGATTACATTGTACCTTCAAGAAAATTTAAAGGAAAATTCTACGCTCTTCCACAGGCACCACAGCAATATAAACAGTTGCTTATGGTATCAGGATTTGACAAATATTTCCAGATTGCACCATGTTTCAGAGATGAAGATGCAAGAGCAGACCGTTCACCGGGAGAATTTTATCAGTTAGATTTTGAAATGAGCTTTGCTACTCAGGAAGATGTTTTCAGAGTAGGTGAAGAAGTATTAAGTGCAACATTTGAAAAATTTGCACCTGAAGGATTTGAAGTAACAAAGGCTCCATATCCTATTATCAGTTATAAGCAGGCAATGCTTGAATTTGGTACAGATAAGCCTGATTTAAGAAACCCATTAAGAATAGTTGATGTTACAGATTTCTTCCAGAGATGTACATTTAAGCCATTCCATGGTAAGACAGTAAGAGCTATTAAAGTTCATGCTGATATGTCAAAGGGATTCCATGAGAAATTATTGAAATTTGCTCAGAGCATCGGAATGGGAGGACTTGGATATCTTGAAGTTAAAGAAGATATGACATATAAGGGACCAATTGATAAATTTATTCCGGATGACATGAAGACAGAAATTAAGGAGATTGCAGGATTAGAAGCAGGAGATACAATTTTCTTTATCGCTGATAATGAAAAGCAGGCTGCTTTATATGCAGGTGAAATCCGTACAGCATTAGGAGAAAGACTTGATTTAATTGAAAAGAATGCATATAGATTCTGCTACATCAATGACTTTCCAATGTATGAATATGATCCTGAAGCAAAGAAGATTATATTTACACATAACCCATTCTCAATGCCACAGGGTGGACTTGAAGCATTAGAAACAATGAAACCTGAAGACATTCTTGCATACCAGTATGATATTGTATGTAACGGTGTTGAATTATCATCAGGTGCTGTTAGAAATCACGATATGGAAATCATGGTTAAAGCATTTGAAATTGCAGGTTATACAGAAGATGATTTGAAAGAAAAATTCGGAGCACTTTACAATGCATTCCAGTTTGGAGCACCTCCACATGCAGGAATGGCTCCTGGTGTAGACCGTATGATTATGCTTCTTACAAATGAAGAAAATATCAGAGAAATTATTCCATTCCCAATGAATGGTAACGCTCAGGATATGATGTGCGGAGCTCCTAGTGAAGTTACAGAACAGCAGCTTAGGGAAGTTCATATTAAAGTAAGACAGTAATAAAGATATATATGCAGACTCCGGCATCAATGCCTGAGTCTGCTTTACTTTATGGATTTTAGTCTGCCTTAAACAATCACACAGAGTGTGATTATACGCGAAATGGAGGAAAAATATGTACGATACAGTTATTTTTGATTTAGATGGAACGTTACTTAACACAATAGATGATATAGCAGCAGCAGTACAATATGCTCAGAAAAAATATGGCTTTCCGGTTCACACAGTAGACGAAGTAAAAAAACACGTCGGAAATGGTCTTAGACTTTTGATGCACCGTTCAATTCCTGAAGGTGAAAATAATCCGGATTTTGATAAGATATTTGCTGATTTTAGTGAGTATTATCAGAAACATTGTCAGGTAAAAACAAGAGCTTATGACGGTATATTAGATTTGATAAAAGAATTAAAAAAACGAAATATTAAAATGGCAATTGTATCAAATAAGAATTACAAGGCAGTTGAATCTTTAAAAGATATTTATTTTGAAAGTTTAATAGATGTTGCATTAGGAGAAAATGAAGCTGGCGGAATTAAGAAGAAACCGGCAAAAGATATGGTTATGTCGGCACTCGAAAAATTAGACAGCACACAGGAAAAATCAATTTATGTAGGAGATTCAGAAGTTGATAGTCAGACTGCTGTTAATTCAGGACTTGATTGCATTCTTGTAAGTTGGGGATTCAGAACAAAAGACATTTTAGAAAAACTTACTTATAAGAAAATAATAGATGAACCAATGGAATTATTAGATGTGATTGCGTAAGTAATATAATAAAGAGGGGCGAACTTATTCGTCCCTCTTTATTATTAAATATAGATTATAAAACATTTGTTAGGCAGGTAGTGACCATTTTTTAGTATTAACTAAACAGGGTTTTCATTGTATCTAATGTTCGCCCGACTTTATCATTAGTTACTTTCAAGACTATCATTCTGATAGATAATATTTCCTAAAAGACCATTTGAGTACGTAAGTTTTTTACGCTTAAAATGATTCAATATCTGAATCCACAATCTAATGAAATCTTTGCTACAAAATATAAGAAAAAGAACAAGTCCTAATAAGGATGTGTATTTACCAACCTTTATAAGAGGTGCATGATAAACTAATTTAATAATATGATGTCCTGATGAAAGAGAAAATCCTAAAAAGGCATTATCAGTCATAGAGTAATCGATTTTTTTGCCGTCAACATATACTGAGAATCCTTTGTCGTAAGGAATTGTTGTAGTAAAATAACTATCTTTATCTAAAGTAATGTTCCCTGTAATCATATTATTTTTATAAGCGATATCAGTCATCATTGTAATGTTGTTTTTTAAAGCAGAAATCTGGTTATAATCAATTTTGTAAATTTCAAATTCACTAAATTCGAAGCTGCATCCTTTAGGAAAACGAATGTTTAATATATTATTGTCAGCAGAATCTGATACAACAAATTTAAAATTAAAATTTTTATTAGGATAAGTAGAATTAAGACCACTTAAACTATTTTGAATACCATTAATTTTAATCGTTGAACGGTTTATGCCATATCCTTTGATATTGCATTTTATAATATAAATGCAATCTTTTAAATTATCAGGAATCTCAACATTAAAAGTTTTTGCATCTTTCATAGTATCAACATGATAATATCCATCTGTAGTACGCTCCAATTTCAAATCCATATTAAGGTTAACTTTCTTTAACATAGAATGATAAGAAGATTCGACGTCGTCATCTACAACAATATATTTTAATAAAGCAACCTCTTTTTCTTCCGGTGAAAGAGAAAGATATTCGTCTAAACTCATAGTATCTTTAGATGCAAATCCAAGAGAATAAGCATTATCTGATTTATATACTTTTACATCTCCTGACTGGCAGACTGCTTTGTAACCAGCAGGAGCAGTTGTGGTAGAAGCGATGTATTTAACACCCATAAGCGTTTTAAACAAAACATCATTTGACGAAGTGATGGAAATGTCATTAACGGTAGGGTTACTAAGCTGAAGGTCATAATTACACATATTTAAATAAGGCTTATTAAAAACAGATGAGTAACAGCTCTCTGAAAAATATTTCTTTCCGTAAATAATGTTATTTGTAAATTTACTATCAGTTATATTACTTGTTCTGAAAAATGTATCATCACCATTTAATGCAATTGCAATAGCAGCGTTTTTACTTTTATCATAATATTTTGCGGCATCTTTTTTTGTAACCAAGGTGTCAGAAGCATTTCCAACATAGCAACAGAAAATGGCAATTAAGATTGTAGGCAACATAAAAACATAGTTCTTTTTTATTTGGCAATATGCAGCAATAAAACAAAAAGTAATAATAAGGTCAATAACTATTGCAATGTATATTGGATTTTCATGCATAAATGAAGAAATTGCAATAAGAACTAATATGCCAAATGTAACGAATGCTAATTTACCAGTTTCATATTTTTTAGCTAATAAATCCCTTACAAAAAATGCGGTAACAAGCAAAATTAAAGGAACAAATGGAATAAGAGCTTTCCCTCTAATGTATAGAAAACCGTTTAATAAATATTGACCTACAGGAAATGCTGAAACAAACAAAATACAAATGCAAAGAAACTTCTTTGAAAAATCTTTGCTTAATATTAATATGCAGGCTAAAGCTAAAAATGCAATAGCAGTCACACCCATTCCATAAGGTGTGTAAAACATTTCGTTATTAGGAAACTGAGGTATAAATAATTTAGCTAAAGAAATTGATTTACCATCAGAAGAACCACGTCCTGATAAAATAGCAGCAAGACTTGGAAGTAAAATTACTGCGGAAAGCAAAATTCCAATAATTGAACTTGCACCATATCTTAAAGCAAAGAACCAAAACGGCTTTTTACCAGCAGGAAGTTTGTAGTATAGTTCCTGATTTTCTTTGTACTCAAAAAATTTGTAAATAGCATAAATACTTATAGCAACAATTCCTGACACAGCAAAGAAATAACTTGTCAAAAACATACATGTAATGCTTAGAATAAGAAGTATCTTTCTGTCTTTTTTATATAAACGGTCAACACCAACTAAAGCTAATAATAAAAATGGAATATAATCCATGAACATTACCTGCTTATGGCTGTGGTACAATAATGGACCGGCGCAGGCAAATAAAAAAGTAATAAAATAAACAGTGCTTCGATTCATGTTGTTGTGTGATTTAAGCCAAAAGTAGAAAATATAAACAGATAACAAAACAACTACAATACTTGAAATGCTTATATATAATGCCATTTGGACATTTGGTAAAAAATAACTTATTAAAATAATTGGATTCATAAATCCGTAATAAGAAAAATTATACGCATTTTGTCCGGCACCTAAATTAAGATTAAACTCAGGAAAAAGTCTTCCCGTATCATAAAATGACTGCCTAAAATAATCAGGGAGTACACTGTGCTGGGACAGCCAGTCTACGGAAGAACCATAAATATAATCAGAACCTGTTATAAGAAAAACAATTCCAAGAATAAAAGCAGTCACAAAAGAAAGGTAAATGAAATCATTTAACTCTATATATCTTTTGGACGATTTTTTAATAGATTTAATAAAATTCATAATTTACTCCTTTTCCCGAAAACAAATTTTATTTTTATCTTACATAAATAATGTACAATTCAAAATTTAAAGAACCATATTGAAATATCTTAAGTATTCTTTAAGAATGAAAAAAAGACCGCTTCGTATGTTACAATAAGTCGAAATAAAAAATTACCGGATAATCTTTAAAATAGAAAATAAAATGAACTAGGTTTAGATTTTATAAATATTTCCGATGAGATAAAAGGAAAGGAGAAAGTAGCACACAGTATTTTGCGTTAAGAAAGCAAAAAAATACTTATTTTGTAAAATTTCAGGACATGCGATATAGTCGGCTACAAAAAATAATTTATGAAGAAAAATGTAAAAATAAAGAAAAAAATAGCGATTGTTTCTACAGTAATTGTAATAATAGCAATAGTTGTGGCAACGATAATGGGAATAGAATACGGAAAATTTTTATTTATTCCGTCTGTAAAAAATAAGCAAATGGACGAGCTTGATTTAGAAAAATATAATAAATTAATGATTGTGGCGCATCCTGATGATGAACTTATATGGGGTGGAGTGCATCTTTTAGAGGATGATTATTTGGTTGTGTGCATAACAAGAGGATATGATAAAACAAGAAAAAAAGAATTTGAAAATGTAATAGAAGCAACCGGTGATAAAGGAATTATATTGTCATATCCTGATAAAATAGCAGGTCAAAGAAGTGATTGGGGCAGATGGAAAAAAGATATTGAAAAAGATATTGAGACAATAATTAATTATAAGAATTGGGACGAAATAGTAACTCATAACGAAAAGGGAGAATATGGGCACATACATCATATAATGACACATAATCTTGTAGATGAAGCTTGCGATAAAACAGGGACTAATGCAAAAGTCATGTATTTTGGAAAATATTATAAGAAAATAAATATACCCGAAACAGGGTTTGAAAAGATAGATGAAGATTTGCTTAAACAGAAAGATGAAATATCAAAACTTTATCCAAGCCAGAAAAAGACAATTGATAAATTGCATCACATGTTTCCGTATGAAAATTGGACAGAGAGGGAGTAAGAAAAAATATGGGAATAGATTTCGTACAAATCTATTTCCATATTTTTTCTAATCTATCCCGCAGGCTTTTTTTGCAAGCATATCAGCAAGATCGTTATATTTGTCACCGGAATGACCTTTAACTTTACAAAATGTAATGTCAACTTTTTTCTTTGCCTGTTCATAGTATTTTTTATAGGCAATTGTGCCAGGCTTATTTGCACGCCAATCGCCCGTACACCATTTTTCTATACCGGCATAATCGTGGTAAATTGCGATATGTTTTATGCCGTGTTCTATAGCAAAATCCATTGCTGCCATTGAACCAAATATTTCACCTGAGACATTTCGCATAGAAGCGAGTTCAGGGTCATCAAAATCTTTAGAAAGATGAAATTCCTCTCCATTATAGAAAATAACACAACCATATGAAAAATGCTTTGTAGCAATATTATAACTTCCGTCTACATAAGCAACGGCTTTTACGGAATTAGAAAATGGTTTGTCATCATCTTCAACAGATTCTTTTATGACAGGAAAATCAGAATCATCAACAGAATCGTCAGATGGCATATCGAAGAGAGACATCTGCTTACTTTCCAAATTAAGATATGCGTAGGCGTCAGCCATATTTGTGAAACTTTTATACAAGGCACCGGGATATCCGTTTACACTTGCTTTACATTCATCCCACGTTTCAAATATTCCGTTTGTTCTTCCAACTTTAACAGCATATATTTTTTTTGCCATAAAACATATTCCTTCCGTAATTATTTTGTGGTTGTTTCTAAATCCTTTTTGGATGTAGTTTTAGAAACTGATTTATCTTTAACTTTAGAAGTAGTTTCTGAATTGTTTTTAGAAGTAGTTTCTAAATTATTTTTATTATAAGTAGTCTCAGAAGGATATTCCATATATTCTTCGCTTTCATCAGTCTCTTTACCATCTTTCCAAGGATTTCCTGCAACCGGGTCAGTAGGGTCCCAATTAGCTCTCTCATCGTTTAAGTCGATTTTTTTTACTTTTTTAATTTTTACAGGTGGAACTTCTGAATCTGAATCGTAAATTGTAACAGGAGTTCCTTTTGGACAATTATCATATATCCATTTTATTCCGTTAATGTTAAGTCTTACACAGCCAAGGGAAGCGTTGCTTCCAAGTTTATTATATTCTTCACTTTCCAAATCATCGTTGTGTGCACTGTAATATGGAATAGAATGAAGCATGATTGAACCGTTGATACGGATTGCATATTGGGCATAAGAACCATCAACCATTAGTCTCCAAGGATAATAATCGCTTGTTTTAAATGAACCTGTAGGGGTGTCTTTTACATCTTTTCCGACAGAGCACATAAATCCTTTATAAGGAATGGAGTATCTTCCGTTCTTGTCAATTCCATATATAATTACATAATTCTGAGTTCTGTTAACTCTTATCTGATAAGGAAAATCAGCATCAAAATCAATCAAATGCTTTGCAGCATCGCCTGAAGGAGCTGTACTCATTTCTTCTATGGCAGAATCAGCAGGATTGTATGATGTTGTTTCTTCAAATGAAGATGAATCTTCGGTATTTTTTGTTGTAAGTTTTTCGGAATTACTTTTATTATTCATATTTGCATCAGACCTGTGTTCGGTTATTGATATTAAGAATATGCTGATTATTGCAAATAATGCTAAAAATATTATTACAAGTACGTATTTGTTTATTGGATTATTTTTTTTCATGTGTATTAATTCTCATCTTTCAAGTTTTGTCATATAAAGTAAATAAATAAGAAGGCATATATTAATTATGATATGATGCCGGAACAAAAAGTCACCGACTTTGATGCCTGTTTTCTCACATAATTCTATTGTAAAAATGGAGTAATTGCAATAGGCGGATTTTGTAAATTTAATTAAATTTTATTTATGAATCTAACGTTGACTATCAAATTGTGGTTTGTTATTATTTTATAAGGGTTAGACGCCACATACTTTGTTTTGTGAAAGGAGAAACACATGAGATATACAAAACAAGAAATTATTAAAATTGCAGATGAAGAAGATGTTGAATTTATACGTCTTCAGTTCACAGATTTATTTGGGACATTGAAGAATGTTGCAATAACAAGAAGTCAGTTAGAAAAAGCATTGGATAATAAATGTATGTTTGATGGTTCTTCAATTGAAGGATTTGCCAGAATCGAAGAGTCAGATATGTATTTATATCCTGATTTAGATACATTTGAAATATTACCTTTCAGACCACATCAGGGAAAAGTTGCAAGACTTATTTGCGACGTATATCAAACAGACGGAACACCTTATGAAAGTGATCCAAGATATGTCTTAAAGAAAGTATTAAAAGAAGCAGAAGATATGGGGTATACATTTAATGTAGGACCTGAATGCGAATTCTTTTTATTCCACACAGATGACAATGGATGTCCAACAACAATTACACATGAAAATGCAAGTTATTTTGATTTGGCACCTACAGATTTAGGTGAAAATGCAAGAAGAGATATGGTTCTTAATCTTGAAGATTTAGGATTCGAAATCGAAGCATCACATCACGAAGTAGCACCTGCACAGCATGAAATTGATTTTAAATATGATGAAGCATTAAAGACTGCTGATAATATTATGACATTTAAGCTTACAGTAAAGACAATAGCTAAGAGACATGGACTTTATGCATCATTTATGCCTAAACCAAAATACGGAGTATGTGGTTCAGGAATGCATACTAATATGTCATTGTTTAAAGAAGGAAAAAACATTTTTGCAGATGAAAATGATGAAAGAGGATTAAGTAAGGAAGCTTACAGTTTCATAGCAGGTATCATGGAACATATGAGAAGCATTTCAGCAATTACAAATCCTATCGTAAATTCATACAAGAGACTTGTACCTGGATATGAAGCACCTACATATATTGCATGGTCAGCTACTAACAGAAGCCCACTTGTAAGAGTGCCGGCAGCAAGAGGTGTAGGTACAAGAGTTGAACTTCGTTGCCCTGACTGTGCAGCTAATCCATACTTAACATTAGCAGTATGCCTTGCAGCAGGACTTGATGGAATTAAGAGAGGATTAGTTCCGAAAGAAAGTGTACAACAGGATATTTACTCAATGACAAGTAAAGAAAGAGATGAGGCAGGAATTGAAAACCTTCCAAAGAATCTTTACGAAGCAGTTCAGGAAATGAAGAAATCTTCATTTGTTAAGAATGTTTTAGGAAAAGAAACATTTGACAAATATGTTTATGCAAAAGAATCAGAATGGATGGAATATACATCACAGGTTACAGACTGGGAGATTAACAAATACCTTGACAGAATTTAATATGACAGTAGAACTTAAGTGAATTTTGTAATAGAAACCGGAGGAACGAACGTGGTTGGAATTATAGTAGCATTTCCAAAACCTGAAGACAGCCGGGCAATAAGGAGTTTGTTATCCCGAAATGGCTTTAATGTAGTGGCCAATTGTACTACTGGTGCCAGTGCAATAAACAGAGCTGATGATATTGGCGAAGGTATTATTATTACCGGATATAAATTACCGGATATGTTATACAGTGATATTGTAGATAATGTAGGAGACAATTTTGAAGTTATATTGCTTGCTTCTAAAAGCAGACTAATGGAAGATAATACTGGTGTAGCAACTCTTGAGATGCCATTAAAAGTTAGAGATTTGATTAATTCTGTTGAGATGATGGAGAATCAGATACTGGCAAAAAGACATAAGAAAAAAGGTAAGCCGGGAGCTAGGAGCCCGAAAGACCAGGCAATAATAAATCAGGCCAAGGAGGCATTAATGACGGTACAGAATTTAACAGAAGAGCAGGCCCATAGATACTTACAAAAGAACGCCATGGATAGTGGTTGTACAATGGTTGAAGTGGCAAAGATGGTTTCAGTTATGTTGTATCGCGATTAAAATATATTAATTAACATTAGGAGGATTGAAAAAAATGTTTAAAATTAATGAAAATTACTTGAAACTTAGGGGAAGTTATCTTTTCTCAACAATTGCAAAAAAAGTTGCAGCTTACCAGGAAGCACATCCTGATAAAGAATTAATCAGATTAGGAATTGGAGATGTTACATTGCCATTAGCACCGGCAGTAATTGACAGCCTTCATAAAGCAGTAGATGAAATGGCATCTGCAGAAACATTTCATGGATATGCACCTGATTTAGGATATGAATTTTTGAGAAAAGCAATTGCCGACAATGATTACAAGGCAAGAGGTGTTGAGATTGCACTTGATGAAATATTTGTAAGTGATGGTGCTAAATCAGATTCAGGTAATATTGGAGATATTTTCTCACAGGATAATAAGATTGCAGTATGTGACCCTGTTTATCCTGTATATGTAGATACAAATGTAATGGCAGGAAGAACAGGAACTTTTCTT
The DNA here is from genome assembly GCA_902363805.1 of Eubacteriaceae bacterium. Taxonomy (GTDB): domain Bacteria; phylum Bacillota; class Clostridia; order Lachnospirales; family Lachnospiraceae; genus Eubacterium_U; species Eubacterium_U album. Next base: position 646,633 of record CABJBF010000001.1, read on the forward strand.
GAAGATGAAGAAAAATGGAGTAATGTAATTTACATGCCATGTACTGCTGAAAATAATTTTGTACCTGAACTTCCTAAGGAAACACCGGATATCATTTATCTTTGCTATCCAAATAACCCAACAGGTTCTACTATTACAAAAGCACAGTTGCAGGAATGGGTTGATTATGCAAATAAAGTAAAAGCTGTTATTATTTATGATGCTGCATATGAAGCTTACATTTCAGAAGAAGATGTTCCACATACAATCTATGAATGTGAAGGTGCTAAAACATGTGCCATTGAATTAAGAAGTTTTTCAAAGAATGCAGGATTTACAGGAACAAGACTTGGATTTACAGTAATTCCTAAAGAATTAAAGCAGGGAGATGTAATGTTAAACAGCCTTTGGGCAAGAAGACACGGAACAAAGTTTAACGGAGCTCCATACATTATCCAGAGAGCCGGCGAAGCAGTTTACTCAGAAGCAGGAAAGAAGCAGACAGCTGAGCAGGTAGCTTATTACATGAACAATGCAAAGACAATTCGTGAAGGTCTTTCTGAAGCAGGATATAAAGTATCAGGTGGTGTTAATGCACCTTATGTATGGTTACAGGTACCTGAAGGAATGACATCATGGGAATTTTTTGACTACTTATTAGAAAATGCAAATGTAGTAGGAACACCTGGTTCAGGATTTGGACCAAGCGGTGAAGGATACTTCAGACTTACAGGATTTGGAACATATGAAAATACAGTTAAGGCTATTGAAAGAATTAAGGCTTTGAATAAATAGAGGATGTATCGTAAGGCTGAAAGTATAAAACTTTAGTAAGTACAACTATAGAATAATTGAAATAAAAATATGGACTATTAATTGATAAGTTTTCTTACAGTAGGCAGGCAAAATAGTATAGCCTGAAACTTAATAAATATTATTAATTGATAGTCCTTTTATTGTTGCTTTTGTGAAAAAAAGTAGTGAATATAACCAAAAATACAAAAAAAGGTTGATTTTATAAAAAGAAAATTTGTATAATGTATTTAATATAGATACGTGATAAATAGTTAGTTTATTTATTTTTGTATGGAGGGTTAAACAATGGAGAGGTTTTTAGGAAATCGTAAAGATAAAGACGAAGAAGGATCAGTTATAATTCTTGTTGCAGTTCTTATGGTTGTATTTCTTGGAATGGCAGCATTAGTTGTTGATTTAGGTGCAGATTATGTGTATAAGGCAAAGATGCAGACGGCGTGTGATACTGCATCAAGAGCAGCAGCTTCAGCCTTGCCGGATACTACAAAAGCTACGGAACTTGCTAAGTATTACATGAAGGAAAATGGGTTCACGGACACAAGAAATGTGCAGGTCGAATTTCAGGACTCTAATTCAAAAGTGCAGGTATATCTTAAAGAAGAAAGAAAGACAACATTTGCAAGAGCCCTTGGTATTAAGAGTAATAAGATAAGTACGGTTGCAGTTGCTACAAAAGGTGGTTCAAGTAGTCCGAGAGGGTTTAAATATGCTATATTTTCTGGAGATAAAGATGCAACATTGAAACTTGGAGCAGTTTATAAAGTTGATGGAGCAGTGCATGCAAATGGAAAGATTTGGTCTAGCCCAGGAAGTGGATATGCATTTTCTTTTGAAGCTTCAAAAGGATTTGAAGAATTGAATTCATCGACAACAAAGATTGGCGTTAAAAATGGAGATAATGTAAATCTTTTAGATGTTACTTCTGATGAAGCTAAGAGCCATATAAATTCAAATGCACGATATGAAGAAATGCCTACTTATTTAGGAGAAAACATTGAAAAGTTAATTGTAAAGCCTTCAGTTCCGGAGAACTTTGATTTGACAATAGCTGAAGTTAATAAAAAAGGAAGTGAAGGTTATAAGAGCATTAAATATATAGGAAATGAGACGTGGTGGGGAGGCACTTGGTCATTTGGAAATGATTTGTTAATAGATAATAGTTCTAGAAGTGGAGACTATAATTTAGGAGGAGGAAAACTGATAATCAATGGAGATTTGTATATAAATGGAAATACAAATAAAAACACTACATTATCTTTTTATTCGGGAGGAATAGAGATAAATGGAAATGTATATTGTGCTGGCAAATTAAAACTAGCCGGCTCAAAAGTACATATTAAAGGAAATGTATATTGTGTTGGAGATTTGTATTTAGAATCAGGAGATGTAAAGTTTGACTCTACATATATATATGCAAATAGTTTTACAGCCACTAATGGTTTTGTGTTGTCAGGAGCATTGGTAACGGAAAAAGATATAAACATTACTGGTGCAATGGCACAGATAAATAGTAGTTCTGATTCTACAATGACTATGTATTCAAAATATGGAAATATAAATGGTGGACAGGCATCATCTGAATATCATGGACTTGTATTTGCACCAAATGGAGATATATCATGGTGCGGTAATTCTATTAATATATATGGTAGTATTATTGGAAAGACGATTAACGGAATACCTGCAAATGTTACTATTCATCCATTGGATAGAGATTTAGAATATGATACAAATAATCCTAATGGTTCAGCTACGGGTAGTGGAATAATGTTGATTAAATAGTTATATTAAAAATAACACTTTGGCAAAATGACTTGTCAAAGTGTTATTTTTTATCATCGAAAACCTGAACTTAGAAAAAATTACACCATTCATATTTAAACTCTTGTAACCTGTTCTTCTAATTCTTTTAATTCGTCAATTGATAATGTGGGAACATATGTAGCAATTTCATCAAGGGACATTTTGCCGATTTTTATCATCCGTTCTGCAGTTTCTTTCGCAGTTGCCTTAGCAGTTTCTTTTGCAACTTCATTTCTCATATCTTCTAATATTTGTGACATAGATGCAACACCTTCTTTCTCTTCTTTGAAATATCTTGCTTTTTTTGCTAATTCTTTATAATTCATATCGTTAGGATTTGTACATGAAAAATCATGCATGAGTCTTCCAATCGCATCATTTCCCCGATATGCTCCATTAACATATATTATATGAGAGCCATCACCAAAAAGTTTCTTTTCGCCTTCCATCACAACGTATCTGTCTATATGATATAAAGGTTGATTTCCATGCATAACATCATTTTCTGTAATGAAAATCACATAACTATCGGGCATGTTATCAGTACTCTCACCAGGCTTTAATATATGAGCGTCTAACAGGCTGCTGTTATAACGGGCTCTTTTGGAACCTGCACCTTTATTAGCTCTTTGAATTTCAATATCAAATTTTCTACCGGTACTGTCTGATGCATGCACATCTAATACAGCAGAGCGTCCTTGTAGATTTTTAAGAGGATCCTGTGTCTTTATAGACTTAATAATAATATCATCTTGGTTCAATATTATTCTAAGTATTAGTTCAACAGCTTCGAAGTTATCTTCTAAGCATACTGTCATAAAATCATCATCTATATATCGTAGAGCCTGTAGGCGTTCTAAATCTTTATTGTTTTGTAGTTGTTCACTTATGCTCAATCTTTTATTACCTTTCATTATAATTGTTCTTTTGTTCATTGACAACTATATAAAAATCTAAATTATGCAGAAATAATACTTTATTACGTAGATAATTTGATTTATACCATAGTTTTCACTGGTTGTACACATACTGTATGTGTACAGCTAATTATACATCACAATTTATCAAAATGTCAATAACAACAATATGTTGCGTATTACTAGCCGGAATAATATTAAATATTAGCAGAGAAAAATAAGATTTTACATAAAAAGGTATTGCATTTAGTCGATGCAATACCCTTAAAATATTATTACTATTCAGTTTTATATTTCGTATAGTAGTCTGACCTTTAATGCAAAGATTACATTATAATTCACTATACCCATATCCATTAACGATGGCTTCAATTTTCTCATTTGCCTTGCACATAGGGCAATCATTGTGAGAGTAAATGTTGTATCCCGGAATATCATCTGCCTTAAACAGAGAATCGATGTGGTAACCGTCAACGTTATCAACGGCACTGAATATAGCAGATATACCCTGCAAAATTCCTCCGTAGTAAGAAACACATTCAATACAGTTCTTTACTGTAGTTCCGGTACTTGCAGAAGCAAGTAATAAAAGAACATTTCTATTCTTAATTTCATGCTTAAGATTGTCTCTGAATATCATAAGGCCATTAGAATCATATTCAGGTGAAACGACGTAAATAGTCTTGTGTGCATTCATGGATAATACTCCGGCCTTAGTAAGTTCACTTGCTAAGAAAGCTCCAATGACCTCGCATCCGTCCATACATACGATTGTGTCAATAGGTTTCCCCATAACGTTGTAGTAATCCTTCATTGCGACTGCAATCTGCTCAGCTTCACGTTGTCTTGTTTTCATTGTAGTCATATCAAGATAATGACTAACGTGTGAATGAGTAGTAGCAAAATGTCCCTTTATAACTTTAAGGGCAATGTTAGGATTTTTTGAAGCATAATATTTTACAATTCTTCCCTCGTCCATAATGTGTCTACCTCCTTGTAGTAACAGAGCATTATGCTCTTTATTATTTATAAAATTTGAGAAATTGTTTCTACTCAAATTTATTTGTCTCCGCTCAAAAATATACTAATATTATACATCACAAAGCTGACAAATGAAATAATTAAGTGTAATTTAAAGGTTAAAAATCGTTATAAAAAATGCATAAATTCATACAGAAAGAATAATAAAACCTGCAATATGAATAAAAATGAAGAAATTCGTGAAACTATTTGCAAGTAATACGGTGATTATGCTATATTGAAGAGTAGATGTTTATGGTTAAATGGAGATAGTCTGTGTTTATATTATAAATTAAAGCACATTTTTAATAAAACAGACTTTTCATTGCAATAATCATAACTTAAAGGAATGCTAGAGGAGGAAGATATGGCAAACATAATTTCAGACGAGACAATAGAGTATGTTGGAATTTTAGCAAAGCTTGAACTTTCAGATGATGAGAAAGAAAAAGCAAAAAGTGATATGGGCAGAATGCTTGATTATATTGATATGTTAAATCAGTTAGATACAAGTAATGTTGAGCCAATGAGCCACATATTCCCTGTAAACAATGTATTTAGAGAAGACGTTGTTGTAAACGGTGATGACAGAGAAAATATTCTTGCAAATGCACCGGAGGAAAGAGGCGGAGCATTTGTTGTTCCAAAGACAGTAGAATAATTTACTTACAGCAAATGAAAGGATATAGTGTTATGAATTTAATGAGTTTAACAGCCGTTGAACTTGGAAAAAAGATTAAAAGCGGCGAGGTTAAAGTTGTAGATGCGGTAAATGATGCATTTGCCCATATAGAAAAGCAGGACAAGACAATTAATAGTTTTGTTACTGTAACGAATAAAGAAGAGGCATTAAAGAAAGCTGAAGAAGTTCAGAAGTTAATTGACGAAGGAAAGCTTACAGGACCATTAGCAGGCGTGCCTGTAGCTATTAAGGATAACATGTGTACTAAAGGCATGCTTACAACATGTAGTTCTAAAATTTTAGGAAACTTTGTTCCTACTTATACAGCTACAGCAGTTGAAAATCTTGAAAAAGCAGGAGCAGTTATAATTGGAAAGACTAACATGGATGAATTTGCTATGGGAAGTACTACAGAAACTTCTGCATTTGGAGCAACAAAGAATCCTTGGAACACAGAACATGTACCAGGTGGTTCATCAGGTGGTTCATGTACAGCAGTTGCATCTGAAGAATGTTCATATGCGTTAGGTTCAGATACAGGTGGATCAATCAGACAGCCAAGTTCATTCTGTGGAGTAACAGGAATTAAACCAACATACGGAACAGTTTCACGTTATGGATTAATTGCTTATGGTTCATCATTAGACCAGATTGGACCTGTTGCTAAGGACGTTACTGATGTAGCAACAATACTTGAAACAATTGCAAGTCATGATGAAAAAGATTCAACATCAGTTAAGAGAGATGACTACAATTTCACTGAAGCATTAGTTGATGATGTTAAAGGATTAAAGATTGGTATCCCTAAAGACTACTTTGGTGATGGATTAGATAAAGAAGTAAAAGATTCTATTTTAAATGCAGTAGAAGTTTTAAAGAGCAAAGGCGCAATTGTAGAAGAATTTGATTTAAGCCTTGTTGAATATGCAATTCCTGCATATTACGTAATTGCCAGTGCGGAAGCAAGTTCAAACCTTGAAAGATTTGACGGTGTAAAATACGGATACAGAACACAGGAATATGAAGGTCTTCATAACATGTATAAAAAGACACGTTCAGAAGGTTTTGGTGAAGAAGTTAAGCGTAGAATTATGCTTGGTTCATTCGTATTAAGCAGTGGATATTATGATGCGTACTATTTGAAAGCATTAAGAACAAAAGCGTTAATTAAAAAGGCATTTGACGAAGCATTTGCTAAATATGATGTTATCATCGCACCGGCTGCACCTACAACAGCTCCTAAGATTGGAAGCAGTCTTGCTGACCCAATTAAGATGTATCTTGGAGATATTTATACAATATCAGTTAACTTAGCAGGTCTTCCTGGAATTACAGTTCCTTGTGGAAAGGATTCTAACGGACTTCCGATAGGAATGCAGATTATTGGAGACTGCTTTAAGGAAAAGACAATCATAAGAGCAGCATACGCTTATGAACAGACAAGAGAATATGAGCATTGCCCATCAGTAGAAGCATAAGGAGTGAAGTAAATGAAACAGTACGAAACAGTCATTGGACTTGAAGTTCATGTAGAATTAGCAACAAAAACAAAGATTTTCTGCTCCTGTTCAACAGAATTCGGAGGAGCACCAAATACACATACATGTCCTGTCTGTACAGGAATGCCGGGTTCACTTCCTGTATTAAATAAGCAGGTTGTTGAATATGCAGCAGCAGTAGGACTTGCAACAAATTGTACAATCACACAGAATTGTAAATTTGACAGAAAGAATTATTTTTATCCTGATAATCCACAGAATTATCAGATTTCACAGTTATATCTTCCAATCTGTAGAGATGGATATGTAGAAATCGAAACAGAAGAAGGAAAGAAAAAAGTAAGAATCCATGAGATTCATATGGAAGAAGATGCAGGTAAGCTTGTACATGATGATTGGGCTGACTGCTCATTAGTAGACTTTAACCGTTCAGGTGTACCTCTTATTGAAATCGTATCAGAACCTGATATGCGTTCAGCAGAAGAAGTAATTGCATACCTTGAAAAATTGCGTATGATAATTCAGTATTTAGGAGCTTCTGACTGTAAGTTAAATGAAGGTTCAATGAGAGCTGACGTTAACCTTTCAGTAAGGGAAGTTGGAGCAACTGAATTTGGAACAAGAACAGAAACAAAGAATCTTAACTCATTTAAGGCAATTGCAAGAGCAATTGAAAATGAAAGAGAAAGACAGATTGATTTATTAGAATCAGGACAGGAAGTTGTTCAGGAAACAAGAAGATGGGACGATACAAAAGAGTATTCTTATGCAATGCGTTCAAAAGAAGATGCACAGGATTACAGATATTTTCCGGACCCTGATTTGGTTCCAATCAATATTAGTGATGAATGGTTAGAAAGATTAAAATCAGAACAGCCTGAATTCAGAGATGAAAAGAAAGAAAGATACATTGAAGAATATGGACTTCCTGAATATGACGCAAATCTTTTGACTTTATATAAACCTTTAACAGTTTTATTAGAAGCAGCAGTTGCAAATGGAAGCAAACCAAAAGAAGCCAGCAACTGGTTGATGGTAGAAACAATGCGTCTTGTAAAGGAAAAAGGAATTGAACCTGACGAGGTTAAATTCTCTGCCGATAACTTTAGTAAGTTCTTAAAACTTATTGATGACAACGTAATTAACAAAACAGTTGCCAAAGAAGTATTTGAGGCAATGTTTAATGATGACATAGACCCTGAAAAATATGTAGATGAAAATGAATTGAAGATGGACAACAATACAGATGAATTAAAAGGAGTTTTGGAAGAAATTATTGCGAATAACCCTAAATCTGTAGAAGATTTCCATAATGGAAAAGAAAAAGCAATTGGAGCATTAGTAGGACAGGCTATGAAGGCTACAAAAGGAAAAGCCGACCCTAAGATGATAAATCAGATGCTTAGAGAGTTGCTATAGTTGTCGCATTGATATATAATGCAATGGAAAAATATAAAAGTTAGTATACGTAGGTGGAGAAAAGAAAATGAATAATATCGAGCTTCAACAAAATTGGGAAGATGATGGACTGCATGAAGAATGTGGTGTGTTTGGTATGTATGATTTAGATGGCAATGATATTGCATCATCCATTTATTATGGATTATTTGCACTGCAACACAGAGGACAGGAAAGCTGTGGTATTGCTGTATCAGACACGTTTGGACCTAGAAAAGTGGATCTGTTAAAAGGAATGGGACTTGTAAATGAAGTATTTAACAGCGAAAATTTGTCAAAACTTCACGGAAATATCGGTGTAGGACATGTTCGTTATTCTACAGCAGGTGAAAGTATTCCTAGTAATGCACAGCCGCTTGTAATCAATTATGTTAAAGGAACATTGATGCTTGCTCACAATGGTAATTTGATTAATGCAAATGAACTTCGTGACGAATTAGCATATACAGGAGCAATTTTCCAGACAACAATTGATTCGGAAGTTATTGCTTATCTTGTTGCAAGAGAAAGAATTAATACAAAGACAGCACAGGAAGCAGTTACAAATGCGATGAAGAAATTAAGAGGTGCTTATGCACTAGTAATTTCAAGTCCACGAAAACTTATTGGTGCAAGAGACCCATTTGGTTTTAAACCATTATGTATTGGCAAAAGGGACAATGCTTATATTTTAGCATCTGAAACATGTGCCCTTGATACAATTGGTGCTGAATTTGTAAGAGATGTACTTCCGGGAGAAGTTGTAACTATTGACAAGGATGGAATTAAATCAGATACATCAATGTGTCTTCCTAAGGCAAAAGAAGCAAGATGTGTATTTGAATATATTTACTTTGCAAGACCGGACAGCAATTTTGATGGAGTGAGTGTATATCATTCAAGAATTATGGCAGGAAGATTCCTTGCTATGGATTCACCGGTTGAAGCAGATGTTGTTGTGGGTGTACCTGAATCAGGAAATGCAGCAGCCATGGGTTATGCAATGGAATCAGGAATCCCTTACGGAACAGCATTTGTCAAAAACAGTTATGTTGGTCGTACATTTATTAAACCTCAGCAAAAGAGCAGGGAATCAAGTGTTAGAATTAAATTAAATGTTTTAAAAGAGGCAGTTTGTGGTAGACGAGTAATAATGATTGATGATTCAATTGTAAGAGGAACCACAAGTGATAGAATTGTTCAGATGTTAAAGGATGCAGGTGCCACAGAGGTACATGTAAGAATCAGTTCACCACCATTCTTATATGAATGTTATTTTGGAACTGATATACCATCAAGAGATCAGTTAATTGCCCACAATAGAACAATAGAAGAAATCAACGAAATAATCGGTGCAGATTCATTAGGATACCTCAGAGTTGAAAGATTAAAAGAAATCGCAGGCGGACTTGGAATTTGCACAGGATGTTTTGATGAAAAATATCCAATGGAGCCACCAAGAGAGGATATCCGTGGAGAATATATAAAATAAGGTCAAATGTTAAGGAGGAATTTATGAACGACAGATACCAAAGCCCATTATCAGAAAGATATGCAAGTAAGGAAATGCAGTATATTTTTTCACCTGATATGAAATTTAAAACATGGAGAAAATTATGGATTGCATTAGCAGAATCTGAAATGGAATTAGGATTAAACATTACACAGGAACAGATTGATGAACTTAAGGCTCATGCAGATGATATTAACTACGATGTAGCAAAAGAAAGAGAAAAATTAGTTCGTCATGACGTAATGTCTCATGTTTATGCTTATGGTCAGCAGTGTCCTAAGGCAAAGGGAATTATCCATTTAGGAGCAACATCATGTTACGTTGGTGATAACACAGATATAATTATAATGACAGAAGCTTTAAAACTTGTTAGAAAGAAATTAATTAACGTTATCAATGAACTTGCTAAATTTGCTGATAAATATAAATCTCAGCCTACATTGGCTTTTACACATTTTCAGCCTGCGCAGCCTACAACAGTAGGTAAGAGAGCAACATTATGGTTAATGGAATTAAAATTAGATTTAGACGATTTAAATTACATGATTGACAGCATGATGTTGTTAGGTTCTAAAGGAACAACAGGAACACAGGCAAGTTTCCTTGAATTATTTGAAGGAGACCATGAAAAGATTAAAGAACTTGAAAATAAGATTGCAAAGAAAATGGGATTTGAAAAATGCTTCCCTGTTTCAGGACAGACTTATTCAAGAAAGATGGATACAAGAGTATTAAACGTTGTTGCAGGAATCGCAGCAAGTGCTCATAAATTTTCAAATGATATTCGTTTGTTACAGCATTTGAAAGAAATTGAAGAACCATTTGAAAAGAATCAGATAGGTTCATCAGCAATGGCTTACAAGAGAAATCCTATGAGAAGTGAAAGAATCGCATCTCTTGCAAATTATGTTATGGTTACAGCATTAAATCCGGCTATTACATCAGCAACACAGTGGTTTGAAAGAACATTAGATGATTCAGCAAATAAGAGATTAAGCGTTCCTGAATGCTTCCTTGCTATCGATGGAATTCTTGATTTATACTTAAATGTAGTAGATGGTTTAGTTGTATATCCAAAGGTTATTGAAAAGAGACTCATGAGTGAACTTCCATTTATGGCAACAGAAAATATTATGATGGATGCCGTTAAAGCAGGTGGCGACCGTCAGGAAATGCACGAAAAGATTCGTACACTTTCAATGGAAGCAGGAAAGAACGTTAAGGAAAAAGGCTTAGACAACAATTTACTTGAACTTATTGCAAATGACCCATCATTTAACATGAGTTTAGAAGACTTACAGAAGACAATGGACCCAAGTAAGTATGTAGGACGTTCACCTGAACAGGTTGAAGAATTCTTAAGAGATGAAATTCAGCCAATTCTTGATGCAAATAAAGAAATCTTAGGATTAACAGCAACAATTAACGTATAAATTTAATGTGACGTAATTGTGAACAAGCAATAAAGTCTTTAAATATTAAATAAAATGTGATAAAATCGGTTGTATGTGTGTGACACGAAATACAACTGATTTTTTCAGTTATGAAAAGAGGAGAACAAGATGTTTAAGAAAAGTTTAGCAGTGGCAATGGCTGTGATGATGACAGTATCATTAGCAGGATGCGCCGCAGGGGAGAAGATAGCAGATGCTACAGGAAATAGAAGCGACTATGACAAATGTAAATCAAGTTACTATGGAACAGTTAAGTTAGCTGATTACGATGAATTTGAAATGTACTCAGATGAAGTTAATATTTCAGACGATGATGTAGATAGTGAAATTAACTCAGTACTTGAATCAGATAAGTCTTACGAAGATACAGATGAAACAGATGTTACAGATAAGTCAATTGTTGACATCAGTTATGTTGGAACAGTTAAGGTAAAGAAAAAAGATTTTGCATTTGATGGTGGTACAGCAGATAACCAGACATTAGATATTGCAAACAGTTCATATATTGAAGGATTTGCTGAAGGTTTAGTTGGACATAAAGTAGGAGAAAAGGTTGAATTAAACTTAACATTCCCTGAAAACTATACAAATTCAACAAAAGATGCTGATGGTAACGAACTTAAATTAGCAGGAAAGAAAGTTAAATTTGAAGTAACAATTAATAAGATTGTAAAAGAAGTTACGCCTGAACTTACAGATGATTATGTAAAGAAGAATTTAAAGGACAAATATGGTGTAGAAACAGCCAACGGCTTAAAAGAGTATTTTAAGAATCAGTTAGAAATTTCAAATGTTGGAAAAACAAATGCATTAGCTGATTACGTTGAAAAATGTGATGTCAAAGTAGATGAAGATGGCGTAAAGAAAGAGGTTGATAAACAGCTTTCAAGCTTTAAGGATACATTAGAACAGCAGTCAATGACAATGGATGATTACCTTACACAGTATGGTAATGGAGAATCAGAAGCAGACTTAAAGAAACAGATAAAAGAAAGTATTACAAATCAGTTTAAGACATACGCAGTTATTTGTGCAGTAGTTGAAAAATCAGGAACAGTATTAAAAGAAGAAAGATACAATAAATGGTTAAAGCAGATTGCAGCACAGAGCCAGTATGAAAAGGTTGATGACTTTATCAGTGCTTATGAACAGTACTATAAATCATATTACGGACAGGAAATTGATGCTGAAGATACATTTACAATTCAGTGCACATATCTTGATGCAATGGAAATCTTAATTGATAAAGGAAATGTTAAGAAAGGTACAAGACCTGAAGAAACAACAACAGAAGAAGCAACAACAGCAGCAGAAGATACATCAGTAGAAGAGACAACAGAGGCAGAAGAAACAACAGCTGAATAATTGGTGGGATTACTATAAAGGAGCGTATTACAATGAAAAAAGCTATAGCATTAACACTTACATTAGCAATGGCAGTAACAATGGCAGTAACAATGGCAGGTTGTGGTAATAACCAGAAGGGAACTGTTACTAGTGCCAGTGGTAAAAAGATTTCAACAGATTTAATAAAGGGTTCAATTAAACTTGCTGATTACAAAGGATTAGAAGTTTATGAAGATGAAATTAAAGTTGAAGATACAGAAGTTCAGAGTCAGATAGACAACCTTTTAAAAGAAAAGCAGGACAGCAATGTAGTTACAAAGGGTAAGGTTGTAGAATCTGATACAGTTAATATTGACTATACAGGAACAATTAAGTTAAATGGCGAAGATTTCAAATTTGACGGTGGTTCAGCAACTAATTATGATTTAGACCTTGACAACAGTCAGTTTATAGATGGATTTGCAGAAGGTCTTATAGGACATGAAGTTGGCGAAGAAGTAACTCTTAACCTTAAGTTCCCTAAAGATTATTCACAGACATCTAAAGATGCAGATGGCAATGAATTAACTCTTGCAGGAAAGAAAGTTAAATTCGTAGTAAAGATTAATTCAAGAAAAGTTCTTCCTGAACTTACTGATAAATTTGTAAAGAAGAATTACAAAAAACAGTACGGAACAAAGACAGTAGATGAATTAAAGAGCTATATAAGCAATCAGCTTAGAACAAATAAAATTGTAAATGCAGTATTTAGTGATTATGTTGATAAATGTGATGTTACAGCTTACGATGAAAAAGAAGTTGAAAGCATAGAAGATTTCAATAACAGCGCAATGGCTTCACGTCTTCAGTCTCAGTACAAGACAAATCTTGACACATATCTTAAAGCCTGCAAGATGTCAAAGAAAGACTGGAACAAGAAGATGGAAGATTCAGCACAAAAAACTGCTAAGCAGGCAATGGTAATTGAAGGAATTGCAATTAGCGAAGGTCTTTGGGCATCAGAAAAAGATTACAATGCAGGACTTAAGAAAGTAGCTACATCAATGGGATATAAGTCTGTTGATGAATTAGAATCATATTTTACACAGTATCAGGCATACTATGGACAGGTTATTATTAAAGAATCAGTTGCATTTAACGAAGCTGTAAATCAGCTTATCGCAGATAATGCAAAAATATTAGAAGGTTCAAGACCGGCAGACGAGACAACAACAGAAGAAACAACAGCTGAGTAGAATAAATAAGGTTAAGGAAGTTAGATGAAGAATATATCATTAAAAAAAGTTAAACCTCAGATTCGAATTATTTTAGAAATTGCATTTGCAATAATTATTGCAGTTGTAATTGAATTTGGGATGAACTATCCTTCCCTGACAAAAAGCTATGAAGCAGTTTTGTTTAGTGATTCAGGTGAATTGAATGAAGATGGCGATTTAGTTTATTCACAGAATATGGACAAGGCTGTTTACGTAAACAAATTAAAAATTAAAGCTGAGACTTTGGAGAAAAATTCATACATGGTAGTGGCTACCGTTGTTAATGATTTTGGAAAGACAAAGTCAGTTGAAATTACAGATAAGGCATACCCGGAATTCGGGTATGCCTATACGAATGTTAGGGAGAAAGTTTCAAAACTCCAGGTAATATTTACTTCTCCGGAAAAAATCAATGTAAGTGAGATATCATATTCAAATAAGGCGAATTTTAACGGCTATAGAATGGCATTTTTTGCTTTAGTTATTTTCTTAGGCCTGATATTAATTTTTGAAAGAGAAATATATTTGAAAAAAGTCCAGATTTTCTATCTTATATTTGCACTTGGATTTGGAAGTCTGATTATTATGGCTTCAGGTCCTGTGTCAACGACATGGGATGAAGAAGTTCATTATAATTCAATTTATACATTAAATTTTCATCAGAAAGTTAATTGGAATGAAGCGTCAAAGTTAAATTGCACAAGAGAGGCTCCGGTAGCAAATACAAGAGAAGAGCTTAAAATGTTAAACAAGTACATGAATAACATTTCTAATAATGCATTAAAATCGCAGAAACCGGTTGGACTTATCAATAAAGGATATATAGTTTATCTGCCGATGATTGTAAGTTATCATATTTGTGAGGCGATAGGATTGCCTTATACGATGCAGTATACAATTGGAAGATTTGGAAATCTTATATTCTGTGCATTGCTTAATTTCTTTGTTATTTATGTGGCAAGGAGAAAGAAGTTACTTGTTGCTACATTAGCATTAATGCCTACTTTATTATTTCAGGCAAGTTTATACACTTATGATGGAGTAATATTTGCATGTATGAATCTTGGATTTGTACTTTGGACGAATTTAATGGATGACACAAATAATGACAAAGAAACGACATGGAAACAGATTGCACTTGTGGCAGTGTTGCTTGGCATAGGATGTATTGCGAAACCGGTTTATTTTCCTGTTATGATTTTAATGGTTCCTATATTGTGGAAAATGATAAAGGACAGAGTGAAAGAATCCGCTAATGGAAAGAGGACAATAGTTCTTATAGCAGTTGCAGTAATTGCAGTGTGTATGGTTATGGCACTAATTTCCATGAGGCATATAATCATAAATTTATTATATGGTAATTCAGGTTATGGTGGAGATACCAGAGGTGGAAATACGGGAATTATCGGTCAGTTAGTTTCAATAATTAAACATCCGATAGCATTTATTAAGATGTTCATCCATGAGATATTTACTTTTGATAATTTTAGAAACTTTGGAGATAAGACTAAAAACCAGTTTTTACCAAGTAATTTAATGTTTTTAAATTTATATGGACTTGGAATGCTAAAAGATGCATGGTCATTTGTTCTATTACCTGTTCTTGCAATGTTGTTTTTAACAAATACAGATGATGAACAAAATGAACCTAAAAATATAAAGACAATTAGAGTTGTAAATGGAATTGCAGTTGTATGTAGTGTGGCTTTGGTATGGCTTGCTATGTATCTGGCATTTACACCTATTGGAGCGGATGCAATAGAAGGAGTTCAGGCAAGATATTTTATACCGCTTTTGCTTCCGGCTGCGTACACTTTATGGAATAACAGAATTCAGATAAAGGTATCAAAGCAGCGATATTATCAAATTGTGCTAGGAGCAGCATTGGTGTTAGCCGGTGTATGCTTTTATCAAACGTTAATCTGTGGTAGATTAATATAAACTTTAGGAGGAAAAAAATGAACAAAAACGAGAAAAACACAATTGGTGAATACGGTATTTACGATGCCAGTGTTCTTGGAGTACCAAAGATGCTTGTACTTGGTTTACAGCATACTTTCGCTATGTTTGGTGCAACAGTATTAGTTCCACTTCTTACAGGATTGGATGTTGCAACAACATTATTAATGGCAGGTTTAGGAACTTTATTATTCCACTTTATTACAGGTAGAAAAGTTCCTGCATTCCTTGGCTCATCATTTGCCTTTTTAGGTGGATATGCAGCTGTAGTCGGATTGAAGCCTGAAGGCTCAGATATTAATATGCTTCCATATGCATGTTTGGGTGTTGCTGTGGCAGGTCTTTTATATTTGGTAGTTGCAGCATTGTTTGCAATATTTGATATAAAGAAGATTATGAAATTCTTCCCACCTGTTGTAACAGGACCAATTATTGTAGCAATCGGTTTAAGCCTTGCAGGAAGTGCAGTTTCAAACTGTCAGACAAACTGGGTTATCGCTTTAATTGCATTAGGTGCAGTTATCGTATTTAACATTTGGGGAAGAGGGATGGCAAAAATCCTTCCAATTCTTTTAGGTGTATTAGTAGCAATTGCAATAGCAGTTATTTTAGCTATCACAACAGGAAGTCATGTATGGGTTGATGGAAATGAATATGTGGCAATGTTTGGAAACCCAAATTTCTTATTAGTATCAATTGATAAATGGGTTAACTTTAAAAATGCAGCTTGGATTGGATTACCAATTCATGGTAATGAAATTGTATTTGGTAATGTGCCGGATGCTAAATTAGCAGTAAGTGCAATTATCGCTGTTGTTCCAATCGCTATTGCAACAATGATGGAACATATCGGAGATATTTCAGCAATCAGTGCAACAACAGAAAGAAACTTCCTTGCTAATCCTGGTCTTAAGAGAACATTAGTAGGAGATGGTCTTGCAACAACTCTTTCAGCTTTATTTGGTGGACCAGCTAACACAACATATGGTGAAAACACAGGTGTTCTTGCTTTAACAAAGGTTTATGATCCAAAGGTAGTTCAAATTGCAGCAGTATTTTCAATCTTACTTTCATTCTCACCGAAGGTAGCAGCAGGAATTAATCTTTTACCAACAGGTATCATCGGTGGTATTTCATTCGTACTTTACGGAATGATTTCAAGTATCGGTATCAGAAACATGGTAGAAAATAAAGTTGATTTAACAAAGAGCAGAAACCTTATGGTTGCCGCAATTATTTTAGTATGTGCATTAGGTATTACATCAATTGACTTCTCAATCGGAAACTTTGATATTAGCCTTACATCACTTGCAGTTGCCGCAATCGCAGGTATTTTATTAAATGCAATTCTTCCTGGAAATGACTATGAATTTAATGATGAAGAATTAGTTGAAAAAGAAATTGAAGAAGAAGTTGCAGCACAAAAGACTGAACAGAAATAGAAACGCAGAAAAATAGATTACAGATAAATTAAAACCTTCAAAATGGGAGAAATCTTATTTTGAAGGTTTTTTATTTTGTAAAGTATGCTTTTTTGTACAAATAAAGAAATATACCGATTTTGACTTCAGTATTTGTATTGTTATATATAGGCAATGTAATTTTTAATTAAATTGATAAATCATTTTATTATATTAATGAAAAAAAGGATATATTTATTATTATTTATTATTACACGAATAATAAAATATAAAATATACAAATATATCATAGAAGAAAGCATATGTTGACAAAAATATTGTTAATGATATAATTGAATTAAAAATATATAGTAACAGGAGGTAAGAATATAATGAAAGAAAAATTGTATGGAGCGAAGAAGGTTTATTTAAAAGTAATGATTGTATTGACTATGTTATTTATTTTTAATAATTTTGAGATATACGCCAATACTAATTGTACTGAAATGTATCAAAGCAGATATGAAAAATTATTACAAGAGATTAAGAATAAATCTGAATTTGTTATTAAAAATAATTACGATGATATTTTGTCAATTGTAGATGAAAGTTTAATGGAATTAGGACTTAAAAATTTAGAGGTTAATTAATTAAAAGTTGAGAAACCATATATTATATATTCATTTGATAGTAAATGTAACGAGATATATTATTATCCGGTTAGTGATTGTTTATCGGATAAAATAGTATTCTGTATTCAAGTTATAGATAATAATGGAGAGTGGTCGTATGATATAGGAACTGAATATGTAGAAATACTAAACAAATTACAATATAAATCTCATAACTATATTTTTTATACATATGAAAATAAGATTTTTGTAGATGATGGTAATGAATTATACAATTTAGATGGTTCTTATGTAGAGAGAAAAAAAAGCTATTTGTTAAAAATGAATATGAATAAAAAAATTGATTACATAATAAAAGGGATAAATATAAAAAATGATACTAATAGTGGAACTATTAGTTGTGAAATAGCTGATAAGGCGACATATACCCCGGAATTTCTCAATACAGCAAGTAATGTAGTTGTATGTGGATTGTTTAATCAACAAGGGCAAGGAAAATATGGATTATGTTGGGCGGCATCTGTTGCAACTATAGTAAACTATAGAAATGGAACGGCATATACAGCTAAAAATGTTGCGGATAGAATGGGAATAGAATGGGAATAGAATATAATACAGGTGGAACATTAGAAAATGCGTCTTTAGCATTAAATCTATATGGAGTTATGTATAAGGCAATATATAACCAAATTAGTTGGACTCTGGTAAAAAAGAATATTGATCAGAAGAGACATATTTATGTTGCAGCAACTTCGAGTGGAAACGGACATGCGGTTGCATGTTTTGGATATAAAGTTAATAATCAGAAAAAGTATGTATATTTTTGGAATCCTGGTACACAGAGTACTTCTATTGTATTATACAAAACGGCCGGAACAACGTTTTCATATAATAATAGTGTATGGACTTGGAAATATACAGCTGCTAGAAATGGATAAGAGTAATGAAGATAAAAGTATATATATTTGGTATAATAATTATAGTTGGATATTTACTCACAGCATGTAGTAATGATGAAATAAATACAAAAAATGAAAAAACTGATAAAAATAATATTCTTAACAATAAAGAATATAATAAGATTGTTTATTGGATAGGTGGGCAAGGTATTGAAATAACTGATAAAGTAGATGTAGAAAATATAGTAGAGATTTTATCAACTGTTCCGGTGGAACGTAAAGAAAAAGCAGAAGAACGGGCAGGTGGAATTTTCTTGGATTTAATAAGTGATGGTAATCAAGAGGAAAGAATAGTAATATTAAGCGATTATATTTCTTACAATAATGAATATTATTATACAAAATATGATGTTATTCCAAGTGTTGAAGAAATTATTGAAGATGAAGCAAAAAAAAATGGACTAGAATATTTATTTGAAGATACATCGACTGGTCATCAGGGGAAAAAGAAAGTTAAGTAAATAATTTATATAATATATTTCATAAAAATAAGATAAGTATTATATTTTTATATATTATATGAATTATAAAAAATAGTTTAAGATAACAAAAATAGATAATGTTAATATTTGTAAAAAAGATAATCGATTCGTATAATTGATTATCTTTTTTCTTGACAATTTTACAATATAACTTTAAAATAAAAATAACTTTATAATATAAAGTGAATGAAAGGAGAAGGTATGGAATTAACGCAAAAAAGAATTCTTAACAGATTATGAGAACTTAATTAATATAGTGTTAGTTTGCATTGCAATAATTACTGTTGGAAATATAGTAAACAAAAGAGGGTTAGTGGGATTGGCAATTTTAATTCTGTTTTGTTTTATAACTATTAAAGTATTGCCAACTGTAAATATTTATATTAAATTAAATTTGGATAACCAATTACAAATAAGCATATCCTCCATATTTTATTGTGTAGTTAATATATTTGGATATATCGGTCTAGGTTTAATATTGTTACGTCAGGAGAAAAAAAGTGCAAATATCTAATATACCGGAAGCATTTAGTTTATCGATAAGATTAAAGTTAATAAGTTGTTTGCTTAATGGAGAAAAGACTTTTAAAGAATTAAAGCAGATTACAAAAGCTACAGATGGTAATATCAGTGTGCAATTATCCAAATTGGAAGAATGGGGATATATTGAATCGAAAAAAACTATATGCGGAAAAAGACCTAAAACAAGTTATAAGATAACAGAATTTGGAATAGAACAATTTGAAGCCTATGTTAATTTATTAGAGAAAATACTCAATGGTACTTTTATTAATAATACAGAGTGATTCATGGAAAATTGTATAAGTAAATAAGATTCTTACTAAACATTAATAGTGGTTATAATAGAAAAATAAAAACAGATAGTTGTTACAGTGTGCCAATCTTCAAAAGTTAGAACAGAAGCTAACGATTGAAAGGTGGCACTTCGTAATAAAGACTATCTGTTTTTATTTTTCTAAAGTATGCTTTTTTGATGTCATTTTGATGTATAATTAATTTCAAAATATACGAAAAATACATAAAATGCAAGAAAGCATGGCAGGAGTAATATAACAAATGATTAATATATTAGTAGTCGAAGATGATAAACCAATTTCAGATTTAATAAAGATGAGTTTAAAAAGAGTGGGGTATTTATGTGATACAGCATTAGATGGTGAAATTGCAATAGATAAAATAAATGAAAAAACATATGATTTAATTTTATTGGATATTATGTTACCTAAAGTAAATGGTTTTGAAATTTTAGAATATATAGAACCACGTAAAATACCTGTAATTTTTCTGACAGCAAAAAATTCAGTTGAGGATAAGGTTAGAGGACTTAGAATGGGAGCAGAAGATTATATAGTAAAACCATTTGAAACAACAGAATTGTTGGCAAGAGTTGACGTTGTACTTAGAAGATATAATAAGACAGACAATGTAATTAATATAGCAGGATTGCAGATAGACATGATTTCAATGAAAGTGAGCCGCGATGGAAAGGAAATTTTGCTGACACCAAAGGAATATAATATACTGTTATTATTTGCACATAATCCAAATGTGGCACTTTATAGGGAAACAATATATGAGAGAGTTTGGGGAGAAGAATACGAATATGGTACAAAAACTGTTGATTTGCATATACAAAGATTGCGAAAAAAAGTTGGATGGCAGAAAGAATTAAAAGCAGTTAATAAAGTAGGATATAGATTAGAAGTATAGAACAAATTTAAAATAAAAGCAGGACTAGGTTACAAATGAAAATATATTTTTAATCAAAGAAGTATAGATAAAGGATAAAGATTGGAATAACGGAATGAAATTTAGAACCAAAGTAGTTGTATGCATGATAAGTATACTTTCAATTATATTTGGTGTAGGCTCAAGTGCACTGATATTGAACTCATTTAACAGCGCATTGGATAGGGAAAAGAAAAGTGCAATCCAGTCATATGAAATGATATTAAATACACTAAAAGTAGTAAATGGTGTAGAAGCGTGGGCTGACAGCAAAGATATATCAAATACAATTAAGGAAATGTCAACTCAAAGAAATACATCATGGGCGGGAATACATATTTATACAGAAAATAATGAATTATATAAAGATGGAAAAATGAAAGATAAATCGGGAGGTTTATTAGAAAGTACAAAATCAAAGAAAAATATCGACGAGAAAAGTTGCATTACAAAAGTAATAGCAGGAAATGACAAAGAAAAATATCTTAAAGTTTCAGGGGCATTAAAAGTAGGAAAAGAAAAATGTTATTTAGATGTAGCATATGATATTTCACCGATATATGAAGAAAGAGATAAACTACAGCAAATATATTATGAAGTGTTTGCAATAATGATTGCTTTATGTGGAATACTTTCGTACAGCAATTCATTTATAATGACAAGACCATTAGTAAGATTGTCAAGAACATCAAAAGCAATTGCCGCAGGTAATATTTCGTATCGTTCAAGAATAAAGACAAAAGATGAAATAGGAACAATGGCAAGGGAATTTGATAAAATGGCGGACAAACTGGAAAATAATATAATTGAATTGAAGGATACAATGGAAAGTCAGAATCAGTTTATAGGAAATTTTACTCATGAACTAAAGACGCCTATGACCTCAATTATAGGATATGCGGATTTGTTACGAAGTCAGGCACTGACAATGGATGAACAGGTAGAAGCAGCAAATTATATTTTTTCAGAGGGCAAGAGATTAGAAAGACTGTCACTAAAACTATTGGACATATTTGTGACTGAAAATAGTGAGGTGAAAATGGTTTTAGTTTCGCCGGGGAAAATAGTTGAACAGTTAGTAGAAAATCTTAAAGCTGATTATTTGAAAAGAAATATTACATTAAAATATAACTACGAAAAAGGAGTCTGCCTGTTAGAACCGGACCTTGTACGTTCCCTTATAATTAATTTAATGGATAATAGTAGAAAAGCAATGACTGATAATGGGCATGGCATAATTAATGTAGAAGTTAAAATGACAGATAGTGGTTGTTCCATTATCGTAAAGGATAATGGAAAAGGAATGCCGCCGGAAGCATTACAACACATAACAGAAGCTTTTTACAGAGTTGATAAATCACGTTCAAGAAAACAGGGTGGAGCCGGATTAGGATTGGCGCTGTGTGCAAAAATTGTAGAAGTTCATAATGGCGATATTAAATTTGAAAGTAAAGAAAATGAAGGAACGACTGTAACGGTAGAACTGAAGGGAGGAATAGCATAAATGTGGTATAGAATTAAAACAATAGCTTTGGTTGCCATAATGATAACTGTAGGTGCTATTTTTCCAAAAACAGTTTTAACATACCAGGATAAAATTCTTCAGGGAAAAGTATCTAAATATAACATAAATCAAATTGAATTTAAAACTGAGAATGAAATATTTAATATATTAAACAATATATCAAATAATAATTTTTACTATTCGCGTGAAATAGTAAGTGGTATGGAAAAAAGCAGAGCTGAAATATATGAACAGGAAAAATCATTTTTGAAAATTATAAAAGAATATTGTTCTTCAGATTTGGACTTTGAGAATATAAAGTATCATAATGAATCAGCAGATTTATATATAGAAGACTCACAAAATTCAATATATGTAAACGATAATTTGAATTATGGAATATCAGGAACATCTGATGCAACTAATAGTGATGAGAACAAAAAAAATAGTAAGATACAGAAAAAAATTGTAAGTGAAGCAACTGCAACTAAAATGGTGATATGGAATTGTAATTTAGAAGGTATAGAGGGAATTAGTATAAACATGCAGATAGAGGATGCAACAGGGCTTGTATGTGGATTTTCAATAGATTATGAAAACGTAGAATATACACCATTTTTTACGGATGTAGAGGAGATTGTAAAAGCACTTGGAAAATATTATGGAGTGGAAGCACAGATTAATAATAAAAATGACGGGCAGATAGAAATAATGTTATCTGATAATAATTCAAAAAAACAGATTATAGTGTATATGAATGCCGATAAATACGGAGTTTATTTTAATCAGTAAATGATGCCAAAACGATGCCAAAACATAGCCGTTTTTTAGAAACACTTTACTATGATGATTTAGAACAAAAAATCATAGTGAGGTGTTTTTTATGTACACAAGTGAAAATGGATACAAAATAAGAAAAGAAAAGGAAAGGGACAATAAAATAAAAAAATTAAGAAAAATTAAATTGAAAAAGTGCATAGGTGTATTAGGAATATTAATAGCATTGATTATTATTACAGGGTGTGTGAATAACTTTGGAAAATTTGTGATTACTAAAAATAATGTAAGGGCTGCAAATAAAAATGAGAAAACTATAGAAACAACTAAGCCATCTAAAAAATCAGATTGGAAATTGGTTCTCGTGAATTATCAAAATAAAATTAACAGTGATGCAAAAATTGATGTGGTGCAATTGAAGAATGGACAGGCAATAGATAAGAGATGCTATGAAGAATTACAGCAAATGATGGATGATTGCAGAGATGAAGGACTTGATCCTATTATTTGTTCATCATATAGAAGCCATAGAAAACAAAAGCTTTTATATGAACAGAAAATTTATGATTTTTTAAATCAAGGTTATTCACAAACGAAGGCAAAAAAAGAAGCCGCAACCGTAGTGGCTATTCCGGGAACAAGTGAGCATGAAATCGGGCTTGCAGTAGATATAGTAGATGATAACTATCAAATGTTAGAGAATGAACAGGAGAATACACCGGTTCAAAAGTGGTTGATGAAAAACTGTTGGAAATATGGATTTATATTGAGATATCCTGAGAATAAGAAAAAGATAACAGGTGTAATATATGAACCATGGCATTACAGATATGTTGGTAAAACAGCAGCAAAAGAAATAATGAGTAAAGGAATTTGCTTAGAAGAATATTTAGATGAATAATAACAGGTTGAGAGTGAAATAGAAGAGTAAAAACAACCTTCAAAAATAGAAATGTTTCTTATCTTTGAAGGTTGTTTTTATTTCTGATAATCATAAATTATATAACTTAAGTGAATCTAAAATAGTCTTAACACCGTTTATAGTATTGTTGTAATTATTTGATAATTGCTCAAGATAATTAATACCTTCATTTTCAATGTGATAGTAAATTCTAGTTCTCTTTCTACCAACTAATTTAGAATATTCACTAATTTTTCCTTCATTCTCAAGCTTGTATGTAGCTGTATAAATAGTATTTTGAGAAATAGAAAGAAGTCCACCTGATTTCTCTTCAATGCTTTTAGTAATCTCATATACATAAGCATCGTGATTCTTTAAAAAAGATAGAATAAGTAATTCAGTTATTCCATTAATAAAATAATTTCGTTCAGCCACAATTACACCTACTTTCAAATGATGTGACAAGTATAATATATTTAATTATATAAATCAATATTTTGAATAACAAATTATATAGGTTATAAGAATAACATTGAAAGATGGCAGGCTATTCTTATTTTAAGGCTATATATTTTTTCTATATTTAAAAGTTCAAAATGTAGATACCCTTGCGAAATTTTTGTAATTGTGATAGAGTGTCTCGAGGAAAGACCGTTGTGTTATTGCGGCTTTATGGATGGTATTCGAAAGAAACTATACCAAAAGACAATTTCTTATATTAATAATTTGAGTGTGCATAGCCGATATTTCATTTTAGAAAATCGGACTCATTATCCCGTAACTAAGGTTAGGAGGGATGCCATGAAAATTGGATTTATAGGAGCAGGGAAAGTTGGCTTTTCCCTTGGAAAATATTTTGCTGAAAATGGTCAGAATGTTTGTGGCTATTACAGTGAATTTGAACATGATGCTGTGGAAGCAGCAGAATTTACAAACAGTAAAGAATACAAAGAAATCAATGATTTAATAGCGGATAGTGATGTGATTTTTTTGACGGTATCTGATGGGCAGATTAAGTCTGTATGGAATCAGTTGAAAAGTCAGCACATTAAGAATAAGATTATTTGTCATTGTAGTGGCGCTATGTCGTCAGATGTCTTTTCGGATATAACCGACATGAATTGTTACGGTTACTCCATCCATCCACTCTTTGCAGTAAGTAATAAATACGATTCTTACAAAGAGCTTTCCAATAGTTATTTTACAATTGAAGGTGATACAAAATATTTAGACCGGATGATTAGTCTATTTGAAAATCTGGGAAATAAAGTTATTACCATAGAAAAAAAAGATAAAGTCAAATATCATGCTGCGGCAGCTGTTTGCAGTAATCTTGTGGTAGGACTTATTAACATGAGTGAAAATCTGCTTAAGGAATGTGGATTTGATGAAAAAAGTGCTCATGAGGCGATTACGCCTATCGTTATGGGAAATATTAAGCACATTATTAATGATGGAACGGTTAATGCACTTACGGGACCTATTCAGAGAAATGATATTGGCACAGTAAAAAAACATTTGGAATGCCTTAATGATGATGAAAAAAGAACATATAAGGCAGTATCTTTGGAAGTTTTAAAAGTTGCAGGGAACAGAGATAAAAATATTGATTATAGTGAGATGGAGGAAATATTAAAATGAAAACTACAGTAACAACACTTCAGAATATGAAAGCAGAAAATAAAAAAATTGCAATGCTTACATGTTACGATTATTCAACAGCAAAGCTTATGGACGAGGCAGGAGTTGATACAATTTTAGTAGGTGACTCTCTTGGAAATACAATGCTTGGTTACGAAGATACAATCAGTGTAACAGTGGAAGATATGATACATCATTGCGCCGCTGTTGCAAGAGGGGCAAAGAACCCGTTAATCGTTTGCGATATGCCATTTATGTCATATCAGTCATCAGTATATGATGCAGTTGTAAATGCAGGTCGACTTATGAAAGAGGGACGTGCGCAGATGGTAAAATTAGAGGGCGGAAAAGAAGTTTGCCCACAGATAGAAGCTATTGTTAAAGCATCAATTCCGGTTTGTGCTCATTTGGGACTTACACCACAGTCAATTAACGCACTTGGTGGATATAAAGTACAGGGAAAGACAGAAGATGCAGCTCAGAAATTAATAGATGATGCAAGAGCAGTAGAAGCAGCAGGAGCTTCAATGCTTGTACTTGAATGTGTTCCTGAAAAGCTTGCTACAAAGATTACAGAAGAACTTTCAATTCCTACAATTGGAATTGGAGCAGGAGCAGGTTGTAGCGGACAGGTTTTGGTATATCAGGATATGCTTGGAATGTTTACAGATTACGTTCCAAAGTTTGTTAAGAATTTTGCAAATGTTGGTGAAGTAATGAAAAACGCGTTCAGACAGTACAAAGAGGAAATTAACAATCAGACTTTTCCGGCTGCAGAACATTCATATAAAATAGACGATGAAGTAATAGGAAAATTATATTAAAGAATTGCAAAAAGCGAATAGCCACCGACCGAAGGGAGGGGCAATACAGAATACAGGAGGAAACAAAATGAACGAAGTTCATTTTCTATAAATGTTTCCGACGAATAGCCGCTGACCGAATGGAGAGGCAATACAGATTACAGGAGGACGAACAATGAAAGTAGTAAAAACAATTAAAGAAGTTAGAGAAAATGTAAAGACTTGGAAAAAAGAAGGACAGACAGTTGGATTTGTACCAACAATGGGATATCTTCATGAAGGACATGGAAGTCTTATAAAGAAAGCAAGAGAAGAAAATGATAAAGTTGTAGTCAGCATATTTGTAAATCCAATGCAGTTTGGACCAACAGAAGATTTGGAAAGTTATCCAAGAGATTTAGAAAAGGATAGCAAATTCTGTGAAAGCCTTGGCGCAGATTTGATTTTTAATCCTGAACCTGAAGAAATGTACAAAGATGGTTTTAGTTCATACGTTGATATGTCAGTGTTGACAGAAGAATTATGTGGACTTAGCAGACCTGTTCATTTCAGAGGTGTATGTACAGTAGTAAGCAAATTGTTTAACATCGTAAACCCTGACAGAGCTTATTTTGGCCAGAAGGATGCTCAGCAGTTAGCAATTATTAAGCATATGGTACAGGATTTAAATTTTGATATTGAAGTTATCGGTTGCCCTATTGTAAGGGAAGAAGATGGACTTGCAAAGAGTTCAAGAAACACATATCTTTCAGCAGAAGAAAGAAAAGCAGCTTTAATTTTAAGCAGAACAGTTAAGCTCGGAAGAGAAATGCTTGAAGCAGGTGAAACTGATGCGGATAAGATTGTTGAAGCTATGAAGAAAAATGTTGAAACGGAACCACTTGCTAAAATTGATTATGTTAAAGCGGTTGATGGCTTAACAATGCAGCAGGTTAAGAAAGTACAGAAGCCAATGTTAGTAGCTATGGCAGTTTACATTGGAAAGACAAGATTAATAGACAATACCATTTGGGATTAAGCCAAGCCATGCACCTGCAAATAATTTTTTCAGATGAGAGCTTGCTCTCAAATATGAAAAAAATTATTTGCAGGTATACGGCGCAGCCGTCCATGATAAAATGCGGAGCATTTTAGAATGGGGCATGGCAAAAAATACAGGTATACGGCGCAGCCGTCCATGATAAAATGCGGAGCATTTTAGAATGGGGCATGGCAGACGGAATACAATGTAAAAATAAAAGCGGAAGGAAATAAAAAATGCAGATAGAAATGTTAAAAAGTAAGATACACCGTGCAACAGTAAAACAGGCAGAATTAGATTATGTTGGAAGCATAACAATTGATGAGGATTTATTAGATGCAGCAGGAATTTTAGAATATGAAAAAGTTCAGATTGCAGATGTAGATAATGGAAATAGATTTGAAACTTACGCAATTGCCGGTGAACGTGGTTCAGGAATGATTTGTTTAAATGGAGCAGCAGCACATTGTGTATCATTAGGCGATAAGGTAATTATTATGTGCTATGCACAGATGACACCTGAGGAAGTTAAAGACAATAAGCCAAAGGTTGTTTTCGTAGATGATGACAACAAAATTACAAGACTTACAAATTACGAAAAACATGGAAGATTATTTGACTTGGAAAAATAGAAAACATGGGAGATTGCCTGATTTAGAAAAATAGGATAAAATAGGGAAGAATATTTGATTTAGAAAAATAGGAGAACCGTTATGTTAAAAGGAAAAACAGTAGTGTTAGGCGTAACAGGAAGCATAGCAGCATACAAAATTGCAAGCTTGGCAAGCGCTTTAGTAAAACTTCATGCAGATGTAAATGTTATAATGACTAAAAATGCAACAAATTTTATAAATCCTATTACATTTGAATCACTTACAGGAACAAAATGTCTGGTGGATACATTTGACAGAAATTTTGAATTTCAGGTTGAACATGTTTCATTAGCACAGAAAGCAGATATATTTATGGTAGCTCCTGCCAGTGCAAATGTAATTGGAAAGATTGCAAATGGAATTGCGGATGATATGCTTACAACAACTATTATGGCAGCAAAATGTCCTAAATATATTTCTCCTGCAATGAACACGAATATGTTTGAAAATCCTATTGTTCAGGACAATCTTAAAAAACTAAAGGATTATGGCTATGAAGTTATTGAACCGGCAGTAGGATATCTTGCATGTGGAACTACCGGCAGTGGAAAAATGCCTGAACCTGAAGTGCTTCTTTCATATATTATGAAAGAGCTTGCATTTGAAAAAGATTTGAAAGGCAAAAAGATTTTAGTTACTGCGGGTCCTACGAAAGAAAAGATTGATCCTGTTCGTTTCATCAGCAATCATTCTACAGGAAAGATGGGTTATGCAATTGCAAAAAATGCAATGCTTAGAGGTGCAGATGTAACTTTGGTTAGTGGACATACTTCTATAGAAAAACCTGATTTTGTTAAAGTTGTGGATGTCGAAAGTGCACAGGATATGTACGAAGCAGTAGCAGCTGAATTTGATAATCAGGATATTCTCATAATGAGTGCGGCAGTTGCCGATTATCGTCCGGTTAATCCTGCAGATAACAAGATTAAGAAAAAAGAAGGAGATTCTTCAATAGAATTAGAGAGAACAACGGACATCATTGGAACGCTTGCTCCTAACAAGAAAAATCAGTTTGTATGTGGATTTTCCATGGAAACTGAAAATATGCTTGAAAATTCAAAAGCAAAACTTGAAAAGAAAAATCTCGACATGATTGTTGCAAACAACTTAAAAGTTAAAGGTGCCGGATTTGGAACAGACACAAACATAGTAACAATTATTACTAAGGATGAAGTAAAAGAGTTGCCTATTATGTCTAAAGACGAGGTTGCAAATGCTTTACTTAATGAAATAGTTAAAAAACAAAAATAAACATATTTCAGACGAAATACTTTTATTGTTAATACGAAAGATATTTTAATGAATTGAAACAAACAACGGGTAAATAGCTTGACTGGGCTATTTACCCGTTGTTTTATTTAGTTTACTTAAGCCTGTTACCGTTAAAGTCATAATGGAATCTTGGTGACAAAGCAACTGAACCGGACAATACTTTTCTGTAGTTTTTTATAAGTGATACAGCTACAGGAACAGAATCTCTTAACATTTTTTCTAATTCAATTGTATTTTTACGACATTTCTTATTTGCTTCAGGTTCAATCATGTGACCTTTAAAAGATTTGTAATGAAATGTTACACGCATGAGAATGTCAATTATTTTTTGCTTTGGCTTTCTAGGAGCAACAAATAAATGCTTAATAAGTCGCATCCATCGCATGCATTTATGTGAAGCAATTGTTGAAAGTCCTTTATAAAATACAGCAGCACTTTTGGCGGTGGCATAATCTGTAGAAACAAGTTTGTGCATTGGGTAGCGTTCAGGTTTAAAACCGTCTTTTGAAAGCAAAAGATTCTCCAAATCGCCTTCAATTTCTATGTGACCGCAACCTGTTTCGTCCATACTTAAATTAACATAAGGATGACAAATGCTGTCCAATGTAAAATGGCATATAAATCCCATGATATAACTGAATTCTGCACTGTGAATTCCATATTTATGTACTACATCAATGGAATTAAGCATAAATGTGTAAGCATCGGATTTGTGAAGTTTAACACCATATTGGTTGATTTTGTTCATTGAAAAGGCTCTGTAGAAAAATAGATAATCAGGGCCCTGAAGTCCAAGTCTGAATGAATTTGGATATCTTCTGATAATTTCTTTATATTCAACGGGCAAATTTTTGATTACAAGTTTGCCAAATTTGTTATGAGCATATAATGAGGGCATAGTAATTCCTCCTTCTTAAGTCTAAAACTTTTGTATAAATTCTTCTGTAGTTAGCCGTCCCAAGTTCTTTCACCCACTTATGAGTAAACTCATGTGGGCTTAGAAACCCCAACGTTGATGCCTACGGATTGTTTCGTGCTACGCACTCTTTACCCTAGCATCGTATAATTTTATTGTAGCACAAATTAAAAATAAAATAACATTATGAATATTAAATTTTCATTAATAATGTATTACTCAATAAAAAAAGTTACAGAATTTGGCTATTGCAAATTGTGTAAAAGGGTGTTATCATCATAATAGAACGTATGTTCGAGAGGAAGAAAGGCGGTGACACATACATGGATGGCATGGAATTGAGTAATAAATCAGACGTAATTAGTAATGGCAATTTGAGTAAAGAGCTTAATGATGCTACATATAATAAAACCAGCGTTATTGATGACAGTAAATTTAATACAGATTCCGTGGAAGTTAATGTTACTCATAATCTTAGCATGTCAGAGAAGTTAAGAATATTGACAGATGCTGCCAAGTATGATGTGGCGTGTACAAGTAGTGGTGTCGACAGAAGCAATAAGGGAAGTGGACTTGGAGATACTCATGCGTGTGGAATATGTCATACATTTGCGGCGGATGGAAGATGTGTGTCACTGCTTAAGATATTATTTACTAATGAGTGTATATATGATTGCAAGTATTGTGTTAACAGAGTTTCTAATGATGTGCCGAGGACAACATTTACACCTGATGAAGTTTGTAAATTAACCATAGAGTTTTATAGAAGAAATTATATAGAAGGGCTATTTTTGAGCTCGGGAATAGTTAAGAATCCTAATCATACAATGTCACTTATTTATGAAGCAATTTGGAAATTGAGAAATATACATCATTTTTATGGCTATATACATGTAAAAGTAATTCCGGGTACATCACCTGAAATTATTGAAAAATTGGGTTTTCTTGTTGATAGAATGAGTGCCAACTTAGAATTGCCAACGCAGGAAAGCCTTTCTGAACTTGCACCGAATAAGCATCATAAGAATATAATTATACCCATGAAGCAGATTAAAGATGGAATGGGTCATTTGCTTCCGGGGAAGAATGACGGATATCATTATCCAATGAAATATGGAGGTTATAAGAGTTCTAAATTTGTCCCGGCAGGGCAGAGCACTCAGATGATTATTGGAGCAACAAGAGAAACAGATTACCAGATATTAAATGTAACAGCTACATTGTATGAGAAGTTTAAACTTAAGAGAGTGTTTTATTCAGGATTTGTAGATGTGAATCATAATATAGAGGCACCATCTTTGGGAGGTCATAGCATTTTACTTAGAGAACATAGATTGTATCAGGCGGATTGGCTGTTAAGATATTATGGCTTTACGGCAGGTGAATTATTAAGCAAAGAGAAGCCTAATTTTAATATGGCGTTAGATCCTAAGTGCGACTGGGCTATTAATCATATAGAACAGTTCCCTGTGGAGATTATGAGGGCAGATTATTATACGTTGTTAAGAGTTCCGGGAATTGGTGTAAAGTCTGCAAAACGAATTGTGTCAGCAAGACGATATGGTAAGTTGGAGTTTTCTAATTTAAAGAAGATGGGTGTTGTATTAAAAAGAGCAGCATTTTTTATAACATGTAACGGAAAGACAATGATGCCTCTTAATATGAATCAGGATTATATAGCACGTTCAATAGCGGATAGTGACAGAAAGAATACTTATGCCATTGATAATAATATTACTTATACGCAGATGAATATATTTGATATGGGGGTGAACTGATGAATGAATTTAAGGATATAACTCTTGTATGTGATGACTCATTTGATGGAATTATGACTGCTATATATGACGGATGGGTTTTAATGCTTAAGGGTAATAAAGTAAAGATTTATCCGGGAGATGATTATGCATATGAGTTGTTTTGTGAGAACATTAATTGTAAGACTAACGTAAAGAAGGCAATTAGTGTTGCACAGGCAATTCAGCAGAAGATATCGGTTGAAGCATATGAATATGTTTTCAGGGCAGCACATCATTATGATAAGAATCGCGGGAATGCTATTTTGGAATTCCTTAAAGTGGGATTTAGAGCAGGTAGTAGAACTACTAAGATGCTTAGTGAAAACAGAGTAATGACCGTAATGGAATTGGCAAGAAAG
Source organism: Eubacteriaceae bacterium (assembly GCA_902363805.1). Taxonomy (GTDB): domain Bacteria; phylum Bacillota; class Clostridia; order Lachnospirales; family Lachnospiraceae; genus Eubacterium_U; species Eubacterium_U album. The sequence continues at coordinate 679,183 of CABJBF010000001.1, forward strand.
GCTTCTAATGAGGCGAATGTATTCAGAGAAATATTAAGATTTAAAGAAATTAACGGTAAATTTTTATTTGGCACAATAAGTCCTAAGTGTGATGTTTTACTATTAATTGAGAATCATTTTACATGCAGATATCCTGAAGAAAACTGGATTATATATGATGATATTAGAAAAAAAGCGCTAGTTCACAGGTATAAAAGTGAAACAATAGTTGTATCCGGAGAAGAGCTAGATAGAGTGATTGACCAGATTGATATAGATGATGATTATGAGGAATTGTGGAAAGTATTTTTTGATGCGATAGCGATAGAAGAGAGAAGAAATGAAAAGTGTCAGATGAGTCACGTCCCTAAATGGTATAGAAAACATATGAATGAATTTAATTAAAACATTTTTAAAGTGTACTTATTAAAAAAAAAGTGCTATACTATCGAATAAGTATGGGTTATGTCGCAATGACATAATCCATAATAAAACTACTATTCAGGAGGAACTCATGAGCAAGGTAAAGAGAGTTTATGTGGAAAAGAAACAGCCATATGCTGTTAAAGCCAAGGAACTTACAGAGGATATCAAGGGTTATTTAGGAATCAACACATTGGATGCTGTAAGAGTTTTAGTAAGATATGATGTTGAGAATTTATCTGAAGACACTTATAAGAAAGCATTAACAACAGTATTTTCTGAACCACCGGTTGATAATGTTTATGAAGAAAATTTTCCGTTTAACGAAACAGACAGAATTTTTAGCGTGGAATATTTGCCGGGGCAGTTTGATCAGAGAGCTGATTCTGCAGAACAGTGTGTTAAGTTTTTAAATGAAGACGAGAAGCCTGTAATTAAAAGTGCAACAACATATGTTTTAGAAGGACATATGAGCGATGAACAGTTTGAACAGGTTAAGTCATATTGTATTAACCCTGTAGATTCAAGAGAAACAGGTTTAGAAAAACCTGAAACACTTGTAACAGAATTTGAAGAACCTGCAGACGTTATTATATTCGATGGCTTTAAGGATATGGAGGAAGCACCACTTAAAGAATTATATGATTCTTTAGGACTTGCTATGACATTTAAAGATTTTCTTCACATTCAGAATTATTACAAGAATGAAGAAGACAGAGATCCTTCAATAACAGAAATAAGAGTATTAGATACATATTGGTCAGATCATTGCCGTCATACAACATTTAATACAGAACTTACAGATGTTACATTTGATGATGGATATTTTAATAGTCCACTTGTTAAGACATACGAAGAGTATATGGAAACAAGAGAAAGTGTTTTCAAGGGTAGAAAGGACAAGTTTGTCTGCTTTATGGATTTAGCACTTATGGCTATGCGTAAGTTAAAGATGGAAGGTAAATTAGACGACCAGGAAGAATCAGATGAAATAAATGCATGTAGTATTGTTGTGCCTGTAGAAGTTGACGGCAAGGAAGAAGAATGGCTTGTTAACTTTAAGAATGAAACACACAACCATCCTACAGAAATTGAACCATTTGGTGGCGCTGCAACATGTTTAGGTGGAGCAATCAGAGATCCATTGTCAGGACGTACATATGTATATCAGGCAATGCGTGTAACAGGTGCAGCTGATCCAACTAAGTCAATGAGCGAAACTTTAAAGGGTAAATTACCACAGAAGAAGATTGTTCAGGGAGCAGCTAATGGCTATAGTTCATATGGTAACCAGATTGGTCTTGCAACAGGATATGTTAAGGAAATTTATCATCCTGATTATGTTGCTAAGAGAATGGAAATCGGTGCGGTTATGGGAGCAGCTCCTAGACGTGCAGTACAGAGATTAAATTCTGACCCGGGTGACATTATCATCTTATTAGGTGGTAGAACAGGAAGAGACGGTTGTGGTGGAGCAACAGGTTCTTCAAAGATTCATACAGAACAGTCAATTGAAAGCTGTGGAGCAGAAGTTCAGAAGGGTAATGCACCTACAGAACGTAAATTACAGAGATTGTTCAGACGTGAAGAAGTAAGTTATTTAATTAAGAAATGTAATGACTTTGGTGCAGGTGGTGTATCTGTTGCTATAGGTGAATTAGCAGACGGATTACATGTAAACCTCGATAAAGTAACTAAGAAATATGCAGGTCTTGATGGTACGGAAATTGCAATTTCAGAATCACAGGAAAGAATGGCAGTTGTTGTAGATCCTAAAGATGTAGAACAGTTCTTAAAATATGCTAATGAAGAAAATCTTGAAGCAACAGAAGTAGCATATGTAACAGAAGAACCTAGACTTGTATTAGAATGGAGAGGAAAAGAGATAGTTAATATTTCAAGAGCATTCCTCGATACAAACGGAGCTCATCAGGAAACAACAGTAGAAGTTGAAATGCCGGATGAAGATAAGAACTTCTTCAAGAAACCTCAGGTTGATGATGTTAAGGAAAAATGGTTAGAAACATTATCAGATTTAAATGAGTGTTCACAGAAGGGATTAGTAGAAAAATTTGACGGCTCAATTGGAGCAGGTTCAGTATTTATGCCATTTGGTGGTAAATATCAGTTAACAGAAACTCAGACAATGGTAGCTAAGCTTCCTGTACTTAAAGGAAAATGCGATACAGTAACAATTATGAGTTACGGATTTGATCCATATCTTTCAAGTTGGAGCCCATACCATGGTGCAATTTATGCAGTAGTAGATTCTGTAGCTAAGGTAGTTGCAACAGGTGGTGATTATAAGAAGATTAGATTTACATTCCAGGAATACTTCAGAAGAATGACAGAAGATCCAAAGCGTTGGAGCCAGCCATTTGCAGCACTTCTTGGTGCATATGACGCTCAGATGGGATTTGGTCTTCCATCAATCGGTGGTAAGGATAGTATGTCAGGTACATTTAATGATATTGATGTTCCTCCAACACTTGTTTCATTTGCGGTAGATGTTGCAAAAGAAAAAGATATTATTACACCCGAATTTAAAGAAGTTGGAAGTAAGATTGTTAAATTTGAAATATGCAGAGACCAGTACGAAAAGCCAAATTACGAATGTATGATGAAGTTATATGATGCAATTCATGAAATGATTCAGAATGGAACTATAATTTCAGCATATGCATTAGATAGTAAAGGTGTTATTCCAGCAGTAAGTAAGATGGCATTTGGTAATAAGATTGGTGTTTCTGTCAGCGGACAGATTCCTGGAGCAGACTTATTTGCACCTGGATACGGTGATATAATTGCAGAAGTACCTGCTGATAAGATTGATGATGTAAATGTAAGTTATGTATTAATCGGTGAAACAACAGATGATGCTACACTTAAATATGGAGAAGAATCAATTTCATTGGATGATGCAATTAAGACATGGGAAAAACCACTTGAAAAAGTATTCCCAACAAGAAGTCATAAAGACACATCAGTTATCGATACTCCTGTATACGATAAAGGAAGTGTTTATGTATGCAAGAATAAGATTGCTAAACCTACAGTATTTATTCCTGTATTCCCAGGAACTAACTGTGAATATGACAGTGCTAAGGCATTTGAAAATGCAGGCGCAAACGTTATTACAAAGGTATTTAAGAATCTTACACCTGAGGATATCAGAGACTCAGTAAGAATCTTTGAAGAAAGCATTAATCAGTCACAGATTATTATGTTCCCAGGTGGATTTAGTGCAGGTGATGAACCGGATGGATCAGCTAAGTTCTTTGCTACAGCATTTAGAAATGAAAAGATTAAAGAAGCTGTTCATAAACTTTTAAATGAAAGAGATGGATTAGCACTTGGTATATGTAATGGATTCCAGGCTTTAATTAAGTTAGGATTAGTTCCAAATGGACAGATTACAGGACAGAATGAAAATTCACCAACATTGACATACAACACAATTAACAGACATGTATCTAAGATGGTTTATACAAAGGTTGTATCAAATAAATCACCTTGGTTACAGTTAGCAGAACTTGGTGGAACATATGTAAATCCTGCTTCACATGGTGAAGGAAGATTTGTTGCACCTGAAGAATGTATTAAAGAATTATTTGCTAACGGTCAGGTTGCTACTCAGTATGTAAATGAACAGGGACAGCCTACAATGGATGAAGAATGGAATGTAAACGGTTCATATTATGCAATTGAAGGTATTACATCTCCAGACGGAAGATGCTTAGGTAAGATGGCTCATATCGAAAGAAAAGGGAACTCAGTAGCTATGAATATTTATGGCGAACAGGATCTTAAGGTATTTGAAGCCGGAGTTAAGTATTTTAAATAATAAAAACACTTATATTGTAAATAATAACAATAAACAAAATTATGGGCCCGGAGTAATCCGGGCTCATATTGAAAAGGAAGATGCGATATGAATTATTTGAAAAGTCTTAAATGGGAAATGGTAATTTATGCTTTGTTATGTATATTAATGGGCATTTTGATGATGATTTATCCAAGTAGCATATTGAATACAATTTGTTATATAATAGCAGTTATATTTTTACTTTTAGCAATAAGATATTTACTTGAATATAGAAAAAGAGATTTGATAAATGATTTTTATAAATATGAATTAGTAGTTGGAATTATATTTATAATTGCCGCAATATTTGTTCTTGTAAAGAAGGATTTTGTTATATCAATAATTCCATTTATAGTCGGAATAATTATAGTGATAAGTGGAATTATGAAGATTGAAAATGCTTTGGATTTAAAAAGAATGGATTCACATTGGGTATTTTTACTTATAGTGGCAATTGTTAATGTGCTATTAGGAATTGTAATATTAATAAATCCGCAGAACACAGCAGTATTTGTTACAAGAATTACAGGAATAATTTTAACATATTCAGGAGTTGTAGATTTAATTACGACACTAACTGTATCAGGTAAAATTAGAAGATGGGTAGATGATAATACAATTATAGATACAGAAAGCAGAGATATAGATGAATAAAACCAAAAGCCTCGCAAAATTAATTGCGAGGCTTTTGGTTTTATTGGCTATTTGTCAAGAATGGGGGTAATCCGTGTTTTATAGTGCACCTTTTGGCACACGCTTTGAATCTTTGTAAAATATGGTGAACCCCAAGTGTATAAACATTTACTTCTTGTAATATATATCTATTTTAAAGTTTCGTATTTTTGAATAATTCCTACACCTATAGGATAAGGACCTGTGTGAACAGCAGTTGTCATACCAATATCAACATTAAGTTCGTCTAAGCATTTTACTCCAAGTGTGCTTTCAGCATCCTTTAAAAATTCGGCGCCTTCTTCTTTATCATAACCCCAACCTACGTTGAAGTTGTAATCATCTTTGCTTAAATTGTTGTCAGTAAAGTGTTTGTTAACAGTATCTAAAACAGCTTTCTTTAATTTAGCACGACTTCTGCCAATTCCGCCTAAACCTAATTCACCGTTTTTAAGTAAGATGATAGGTTTGATTCCTAATTTACCTGTTGCAATTGAAGCAAGCTTTCCAATACGACCACCGATTCTAAGATAATCAAGAGAACCAACAGTAAAGAAAATGATTGCTGTAGGAATTAATTTTTCGATTTTTTCAATAGCCTCTTCAAAGTTAAGACCGTCATTTTTCATTCTTACAATTTCATTTACTAATAATGCCTGTGTAGCAGTGTTTTGCTTAGAATCAAATACTGCAATCTTTGCATCAGGGTAGTCTTCCTTAATTAAATCAGCAGCTGTTCTTGCTGAATTATAAGAACCACTAAGAACAAGAGAAATTGTTAAACATATAACAGGAATATCCTGTTTAACATATTCTAAAAATGTATCCATATATTCTTCAACTGATGGAAGTGATGACTTTGGAAAAACATTTTCATTAACAAGTCTTGTGTAAAACTCATCTCTTGTTATATCGATGCTATCTTTTAAATAATGTTCCTGGTCAAAAGAAACAGAGAAAGGAACAACTGTAATGTCATTCTTTTCAACATATTCTTTTGATAAATCACATGCGCTATCGCTAATTATTTTATACATAAAACTAAACTCCTTAAGATAAAAGAATCTTTTGTAAAAAACATATAGTTATCAATACTAGATGAAGTATAACACTAAACTATCATACTGGCAATAGATAAAATAATAATAACATAAAATAATGCAAAATAGCTATGAACTTTATATATTTCATTTTCTTTTACTTGCCTTGAAACGAATACATTTATTTGATATACTTTTAGATGGCGTATTCTGCCTGAAAACAGGCGGCCGGAAAGAGGTATATATGACAATTCTTATTAAGAACGGAAGAGTAATTAATCCGTCTGAGAAAATGGATAAGGTGTTAGATGTCTATGTTAAGGACGGAGTAATTGTTGAAAAAGGGGAAAACATCGAAAAAGAAGCTGATAAGGTTATTGATGCTAAGGGATGTTTTGTAATGCCGGGACTTATAGACTTACATGTTCATTTTAGAGACCCGGGGCTTACTTATAAAGAAGATATAATAACAGGAAGTATGGCGGCAGCTAATGGTGGATTTACATCTGTATGTTGCATGCCAAATACAAAACCTGTTACTGACAATGCAGAAGTGGTCAGATATATTATAAATAAAGGAAAAGAAGCAGGATATACAAATGTACTTCCTGTAGGTTCTGTTACTAAAGGAATGGCAGGAAAAGAAATAACAGATGTATTCGAACTTAAAGAGGCAGGTATATGTGCTATAAGTGAAGATGGTAAATCTGTTATGGATTCTAATGTATATCGTGATGCAATGAAAAATGCAGTTAAAGCGGATGTGCCGGTATTAGCTCATTGCGAAGATATCAATTTAGTAAATGGTGGCGTAATGAATATGGGCGACAAATCAGAAGAGTTTGGAGTTAAAGGTATTAGTAACGCGGTTGAAGATATAATTGTGGCAAGAGATATTTTGCTTGCAAAAGAAACAGGGGCTAAATTACATTTGTGCCATTGCTCAACAAAAGACAGTGTAACAATGGTTAAAAAAGCAAAAGAAGACGGAGTTAAAGTTACTGCAGAAGTATGTCCACATCATTTTGCCATGAGTACAGATGATATGGATAGTGCAGATGCAAATTATAAAATGAATCCTCCACTTAGAACAAGAGAGGATGTTGACGCACTTATAAAGGGACTTAGCGAAGATGTTATGGATGTGATTGCAACAGACCACGCACCACATAGTGCAGAGGAAAAAGCAAGAAGCATAACAGAAGCACCTTTTGGAATTGTAGGATTGGAAACAGCAGTACCATTAACAGTGACTCATTTGCTTAAGCCGGGATTTATCACACCTATGCAGATGGCTGAAAAGATGAGCTACAATCCGGCTAAAGTATTAGGAATAGATAAGGGCTCATTGGATGAAGGCAAGGTGGCAGATATTACAATTATCAATCCGGATGAAGAATACATTATTGATGTAAATGAATTTAAGTCCAAAGGAAGAAATACTCCATTTGGAGGAACAAAAGTATCAGGAAAAGTTAAATGGACAATTTTAGGTGGAAAGATTGTTAAGGAGCCTGAAGAAAAATAAATTAAAAGATAAGCAAATCAATATAAAACATAAAGGAGCAGAATAGAATGATTAACAAACTTGTAAAAAAGATTAAAGAAACAAATGCACCTGTAGTTGTAGGATTAGACCCAATGTTATCTTACATACCAAAGCACATTACAGATAAGGCATATGCTGAATTTGGAGAAACACTTGAGGGTGTGTCAGAAGCACTTTGGCAGTACAATAAAGGAATTATAGATGCAACATACGATTTAATTCCTGCAGTAAAACCACAGATTGCAATGTATGAACAGTTTGGAATCCCGGGATTGGTTGCATTTGACAAGACTGTAAAATATGCAAAGGAAAAAGATTTAGTTGTTATTGGAGATGTTAAAAGAGGAGACATCGGTTCAACTTCTGCCGCTTATGCAACAGGACATCTTGGAAAAGTTAAGGTTGGCAATAATACATATTCATTATTTGATGAAGATTTTGCTACAGTAAATCCTTATCTTGGAACAGATGGTATTAAGCCATTTGTAGATGTATGTAAAGAAGAAAAGAAAGGTTTATTCATTTTAGTTAAAACATCAAATCCATCAAGTGGAGAATTTCAGGATAGAATGATTGACGGAAGACCACTTTACGAATGGGTTGGTGAACAGGTTGCTAAATGGGGCGAAGATATAATGGGAGATGACTACAGTTATGTAGGAGCAGTTGTAGGAGCAACATATCCTGAAATGGGAAAAGTTCTTAGAAAGGTTATGCCAAAGAGTTACATTCTTGTACCGGGATATGGTGCACAGGGTGGAACAGCAGACGGATTAAAACCATACTTTAATGAAGACGGATTAGGAGCAATTGTAAATTCTTCAAGAGGTATAATTTGTGCATATAAGCAGGACAAATATGCTAAATTTGGAGAAGCAAATTATGCAGATGCTTCACGTCAGGCTGTTGTTGATATGATTGAAGATATTAATTCAATTTTCTAAAATAGCTTATAATTAAAAGAGTAGTGGAATTGTATAATGCAAAAATGCATACCGGATTTCTACGTGAAATAAAAACTCATAATAATTCTAGAGTGTATAATGCAAAAATGCATACCGGATTTCTACTCTCAAATTAAAATATACAAACACAATCTAAGAAAGGTGCTGTTTAGATGAAACATAAAGAAATCGCAAAAGTAATTTCACAGGAATCCATAGCAACAGGAGTTTACAGTATGTGGATTCAGACAAAAGATATTGCAGCCGAAGCTGTAGCAGGACAGTTTATATCTGTTTATTGTAAAGATGGAGCAAAGCTTTTACCTAGACCAATCAGTATTTGCGAAGTTAACAAAGAAGAAGGAACTTTAAGAATTGTATATAGAGTTGTAGGTGGAGGAACTACTGAAATGTCAGGATATGTATCAGGTGATGATATCGATATTTTAGGACCACTTGGAAATGGCTTTATGCAAAGAGAAGGCAAAAAAGCAATTCTTATTGGAGGCGGAATTGGTATACCTCCGATGGTTCAGTTAGGAAAAGAGTTAAAAAATATTGTAAAAGTTCAGACAGTTGCAGGATACAGAGATGAATTGTTTTTGACTGACGAACTTGAAAAAAATGGTGATGTTTATATTGCTACAGAAGATGGAAGCACAGGAACGAAAGGAACAGTTATAGATGCGATTAAAGCATGTGCTGTAACAGGCGATGTAATTTATGCGTGTGGACCAACACCAATGCTTAGAGCGATAAAAGAATATGCTTTGGCAAATGACATTGAGTGTCAGATTTCATTAGAAGAAAAGATGGCATGCGGAATTGGTGCATGTCTTGGATGTGTATGCAAGTCAAAAGAAAAAGACCATCATACAAATGTAAATAATAAACGAATTTGCAAAGACGGTCCCGTATTTTTAGCACAGGAGGTTGAATTATAATGAATACAAAGGTTAATATTGCAGGCGTTGAATTCAAAAATCCTGTTATGGAAGCATCAGGAACATTTGGTTCAGGAGCTGAATACAGCGAATTTGTAGATTTAAATAAATTAGGAGCAGTAGTTACGAAGGGTGTGGCCAATGTACCATGGCCGGGAAATCCTACACCTAGAATTGCAGAAACTTATGGTGGAATGCTAAATGCAATCGGTTTACAGAATCCGGGATTTGATTTATTTGCAAAAAGAGATATCCCATTTCTTAAACAGTTTGATACAAAGATTATTGTAAATGTGTGTGGCCATTCTACAGAAGAATATATTGATGTTGTAGAAAAGCTTGGAAACGAGCCTGTAGATATGCTGGAAATCAATATTTCATGTCCTAATGTAAAGGAAGGCGGAATAGCTTTTGGACAGGACCCTAAGGCAGTAGAAGCAATCACTAAAGAAGTTAAAAAAGTTGCAAAACAGCCAATTATCATGAAATTAAGTCCAAATGTAACAGACATAACTGTTATGGCAAAGGCAGCAGAAACAGGTGGTGCAGACGCATTATCACTTATTAATACAATTACAGGAATGAAGATAGATGTTGAACGTCAGACATTTGCTTTGGCAAATAAGACAGGTGGTCTTTCAGGCCCTGCAATAAAACCGGTAGCAGTTCGTATGGTATATCAGGTTGCAAATGCCGTAAATATTCCTATAATCGGAATGGGTGGAATTAAAGATGCAAATGATGCGATGGAGTTTATATTAGCCGGTGCAACAGCAGTTTCAATAGGAACAGCAAATTTTACAAATCCATTAGTAACAGAAGAAGTTGTTGCAGGAATTGAAGACTATATGAGAAGACACAATGTTGAAGATATCAATTCATTAATCGGATTAGTAAAATGATAGAGGAGGAAACAAAATGAACGAAGTTCATTTTTTATAAATGTTTCCGACGAATAGCCGCTGACCGAAGGGAAGGGGCAATACAGATTGGTAAAGGAGAAACAAAATGGAAGCGTACAAGCAGGAATTTATTGATTTTATGGTAGAAAGTGATGTTTTAAAATTTGGAGAATTCACATTAAAAAGTGGAAGAAAATCACCATTTTTTATGAATGCAGGTGGATATGTAACAGGTTCACAGCTTAAAAAGTTAGGAGAATATTATGCAAAGGCAATCCATGATACATATGGAGATGATTTTGACGTATTATTCGGACCGGCATATAAGGGAATTCCTATCAGTGTTGTAACAGCTATTGCATATAGCGAATTATATGGAAAAGATGTACGTTACTGTTCAGACCGTAAGGAAGAAAAAGACCATGGTGCTGACAAGGGAAGTTTTCTTGGAAGTAAGTTAAAAGATGGTGATAGAGTTGTCATGATTGAAGACGTAACAACATCAGGAAAATCAATGGAAGAAACAGTACCAAAGGTAAGAAATGCTGCTGATGTTGAAATCGTAGGATTAATGGTTTCATTAAATAGAATGGAAGTTGGAAAGGGTGGCGAAAAATGTGCCCTTGATGAAATTAAAGAATTATACGGATTTGATGCAAATGCAATAGTAACAATGGAAGAAGTTGTTGAACATTTGTATAATAAAGAATGCAATGGAAAAGTAGTAATTACAGATGAGATTAAGGCAGCGATTGACGAATACTATGACAAATATGGAGTAAAATAGTCGGGAGATTTTAAAGTAGTGACAAAGACTCAAAAAAGGATACGGCTTTGGGGTCGTATCCTGTTTATATTGTATTTATTATGTGCTTTGTATGTAATGTTTTTCTCTGAAAGTTTAGATAGAGAGCTGGTTAGTGATACATACAGATATAATTTAACATTATTTAAAGAAATTAAGCGCTTTTGGAATATGCGCTACACATATGGCTGGAATGTTACACTTATAAATCTGGTAGGAAATGTAGTATGTTTTCTGCCGTTTGGATTTTTGCTACCAACCATATCAAGAAAACCAATATTTAAAAATATAATAACAGTTACAATTTGGGCAATGCTGCTTAGTTTTGGAATAGAGACAGCACAGTTGCTGACAAAAGTAGGTGCTTTTGATGTTGATGACATTTTCCTTAATACATTAGGCGGATGTTTAGGATATATAATATTCAGATTAACAAAACTTCACAAACATGTTATGTAGGAGAAACAATGGCGAAAAGAAATAAAAAAGACAAAAAACAAAGAATAGCATTAAGCAGTTATACAAAGGGCGGAAGAATATCTTCGCTTATAGCACTTGAAGCTTTTATATTATTTGTTTTAACAGTTGCGTTATGCATAGTGCAGAATGGAAACGCAGGTATATATGTAGGAATTTTGGCATGGGCTATATTTGGACTTGCGCTTGCCGGATTTGTAATAGGTTTAAAAAGTTATCAGGAAGAAACAAAGTTTTTAAAATACACATATATAGGAACAATTTCTAATGCAGTAATATGGATTGGAATTTTGTGCGTATTTTTAATATATGTATGATGCCAGGGTGAAATTGTGGGAGTGCGTAGCGCGAAACAATAAAAATGATTTAGTATTTTACTTAAAAAAAATGATTTAGTATTTTACTAAAAAATATAAGAAAGGATGCTTTGCACAGCAGTAATGGTAAGACAATGTCGGATAAAGAAAGATTTGAAAAGCAGATGGAATTTATCAGAGAAGTAGATAAATCAAAAGAAATTTTTAGACAATCATATGTGACAAGTGGAAGCAGACATGAAAATGATGCTGAGCATGCATGGCATCTGGCTATGATGGCAATGATAATGAATGAGTATGCAAATGAAAAAGTAGATTTGCTTAGAGTTATAGAGATGGTACTTGTACATGACCTTGTTGAAATAGATGCAGGCGATACATATGCATATGATAATAAGGGAAATGAAACAAAGCGAGAACGTGAATTAGCTGCCGCAGACAGAATTTTTAACATACTTCCAAATAATCAGGCAAAAATGATTAGAGGACTCTGGGATGAATTTGAAGCCGGAGAAACAAAAGAAGCAAAATTTGCAATAACATTAGACAAAACTCAGCCAATAATGTTAAATGATGCTACTGATGGAAGAGCGTGGATGGAGCACGGTGTAAATAAAGAACAGATTATGGCGAGAAACAAAAAAACACCGGATGGTTCCGTTAAAATATGGGAATATTTTGAAAATATAATTAATAAAAATGTAGAAAAAGGCAGAATTAAAGAATAGCCTTTAGGAGTAAGTCTATGATTAAAGAAAGATATGATATTGCTATAGAAAGAATAAAAGAAATAATTACTGAAGATACAGTAGAAGAAAAATTTCTACCTTATTTTATTGCATCAGCACAGTTTATACTTAAAATAGATAATTTACTTGGGCTAATAGAAAGCAAAAAGATTGAAGAGTTGACTTTAGAACAGTTGACAGCTCTTAATAAAGATTTATATGAAGATGAAACAGAAATTGTATATGAAAAATGTTTTGCAAATCCTAAATTTGCAGTAGAAAAATTAGGAGAAGAATACGGACAGTTATTATGTTATGTATTTACGACAAACAGAAATATGATTTCTAATGCATTTCAGGGCAAATTAGAAGAAATAACATTGAGAATGGAATTGTTTATAGAAATATATAATCAATTTGAAGATAGAGAAAATCTTACAAAAAAATCAATTCATGATATGATTTATTCTTTTGAAAAAGATAATTCAGAAATTTTTATGACTAACAGAATAGATGAAATAATAAATCCTGAAAATGATTTTGCAGTTAAGATTGTAATGGAAAGTGATTTAGAAGATTTAAGATATTTATACAAATATGGTGAAAGTATTAGTGAAAACGAAATAGAAACAGCAAAATTTTTAAATACACTTTCACAGGAAAAAATAGATAAAATTGCAAGTGTTTATACGGAAGGATACAGACTTGGATTTATAAACACAGGAAAAGATTTATCTATTAAAAGTGCAGTAGATATAAGATATTATATTGGATTTGAAAGAATAATCCGTGCAGCCATAAAGCAGTTTGAAAATATGGGATTAAAACCGGTTATTTATAAAGGAGGATATGAATCTACCAAGATAAATAAACAGTATTGGTTTGACCATAAGTTTGATGATGCATTATTCTTTGACAAAGGTTATGTACAAAGAAAGTTAGAGGTTGCAACTACAGCATTTGAAAATAGAAAGAAAACAGCAGCACTTATGGCAGGACCGGCGGTTATAGAAGTATTTGGAGAAAATCCATTTGAGCCGGAAAATAAAAAAGAAGCTTTACAGTTAAACAAGGAGCAACAGAAATTAAAAGTTGAATATGCAAGAGAATATACTCAGATAGTTCAAAAATATATTAAGGGCGATGAGAGAAGCTTTACGATTATTGCGTTTCCACTTCCTGAAATTGGAATGGATTATGAAGAATTATTCGAAGAGACAGTTAAAATTAACTGTTTAGATCAGGATAAATATCGCAAGGTACAGCAGAGTATAATAGATGCCCTTGATAAGGCAGATTTCGTAAGGGTCGAAGGAAAAGGAAGCAATAAGACATACATTACGGTTAATATGCATGAATTGAAAAATCCTGAAAAAGAAACTAATTTTGAAAACTGTCTGGCAGATGTAAACATTCCATTAGGAGAAGTGTTTACTTCGCCAAAACTTACAGGAACTAACGGAGTGTTACATGTGAGTCAGGTATATTTAAATGAATTAAAATACAATGATTTGGAAATTACATTTGAAAATGGATGCATAAAAGACTATACATGTAATAATTTCGATACTGAAGAAGAAAATAAAAAGTATATAAAAGAAAATGTTATGTTTAATCATGACACTTTACCTATAGGGGAATTTGCCATAGGAACAAATACAACAGCTTATGTTATGGCAAATAAATACGATATAGTATATAAACTTCCAATTTTAATAGTGGAAAAAATGGGACCTCATTTTGCAGTAGGTGATACATGTTACAGTTGGGAAGAAGATGTTAAGACATTTAATCCTGATGGAAAAGAAATTGTAGCAAAGGAAAATGAAATCTCAGCTTTAAGAAATGAAGATTTGTCAAAAGCATATTTCAGTTGCCATACAGATATAACGATACCTTATGATGAACTTGGAGAAATTACAGCCGTAACTAAAAATGGTGAAGAAATTGTCATTATAAAGGATGGAAGATTTGTTCTTCCGGGAACAGAACTTTTAAATGAAGCTTTTGATAAATAAAATAAACATAAAAATGTAAATAAATGTAATAAAATTGTTAATTTAGTACCCCATTTATTGACGTAATAAGTCTTAACAGTTACAATGTAAGTGTTTTTATGATTTAAGAAGCCAGGGGAGGATTGTGTGAGTGCGTAGCACGGAACAATCCGTAGGCATCAAAGTTTAATGCAATACTATAAGAAATTATGAAGGAGAAGAGCAATGGCAAAAGTAGCAATTGTAATGGGCAGCGATTCAGATCTGCCGGTAATGAGCAAAGCAGCAGATTTTCTTGAAGAGATAGGAATTGATTATGAAATGACAATCATCTCAGCACACAGAGAGCCGGACATCTTTTTTGAATGGGCTAAGGGCGCAGAAGAAAGAGGAGTAAAAGTTATTATTGCAGGAGCTGGTAAGGCAGCTCATCTTCCGGGCATGTGCGCAGCTTTATTCCCTATGCCGGTAATAGGTATACCAATGAAAACATCAGATTTAGGCGGAGTAGATTCATTATACTCAATCGTTCAGATGCCATCAGGTATTCCGGTTGCAACAGTTGCTATTAATGGTGGACAGAATGCAGGTATTCTTGCAGCAAAGATTCTTGCAACATCTGATGCACAGTTGCTTGAAAAGTTAAAAGCATATACAGAAAAAATGAAAAAAGACGTTGTAGCAAAAGATACAAAGTTGAAAAAAGTAGGATATAAAAACTACTAAAATTATATTAAAAAACGTAACGGTATTATATTTTCATATAATCGGTACTAAATTATAATATGAAAAATAAAAAACATATTTATTATAATTTGTTTTTGCATTATATGATTAAAAATGATTTAAGAAACCATTTGAAAGTAAGAGGAGAAAAGAATTATGGATTACAAGAAGGCAGGCGTTGATATCGAAGCAGGTTACAAGTCAGTTGAACTTATGAAAGAGCATGTAAAAGGAACTATGAGACCAGAAGTTTTAGGAGGTCTTGGAGGATTTGCCGGAGCTTTCAGTTTAGATTCTATTAAGAAAATGGAAGATCCTGTTTTATTATCAGGAACTGATGGATGTGGAACAAAAGTACAGTTAGCTTATATTATGGACAAACATGATACAATCGGTATTGACTGTGTTGCAATGTGTGTAAATGATATTGCATGTTCAGGTGGAGAACCACTTTTCTTCCTTGATTATATCGCATGTGGAAAGAACTATCCTGAAAAGATTGCTACAATCGTAAGTGGTGTTGCAGAAGGATGTAAGCAGTCAGGAGCAGCATTAGTTGGTGGTGAAACAGCAGAACATCCGGGACTTATGCCTGAAAATGAATATGATTTAGCAGGATTTGCAGTAGGTGTAGTAGATAAAAAAGATTTAATTACAGGAGAAAATATTAAGCCGGGAGATGCATTAATTGGTATTGCGTCATCAGGTGTACATAGTAACGGATTTTCTTTAGTAAGAAAAGTATTTGAAATGTCAGAAGAATCACTTAATACATATTATGATGAATTAGGAAAGACATTAGGAGAAGCTTTACTTGCTCCGACAAGAATTTATGTTAAAGCATTAAAGAATGTTAAAGATGCAGGAGTAACAATTAAGGGATGCAGCCATATTACAGGTGGTGGATTCTATGAAAATATTCCAAGAATGCTTCCTGATGGAGTAAAGGCAGTTGTAAAGAAAGACAGCTATGAAGTACCTGCAATTTTTAAACTCCTTGCTAAGACAGGAGATATTGCAGAAGAAATGATGTATAACACATACAATATGGGTATTGGTATGGTATTAGCAGTTGATTCTGCAGATGTAGAAAAGACAATGAAAGCATTAGAAGCTGCCGGAGAAACATGTTATGAAATCGGAAAGATTGAGGCAGGAGAAAAAGGAGCAGAATTATGCTAAGAGTTGGGGTTTTAGTTTCAGGTGGAGGAACGAATCTTCAGGCAATCATTGACGGAATTAAGAATAAAGTAATTACAAATACAGAAATTGAAGTGGTAATAAGCAACAAGAAGGATGCATATGCACTTGTAAGAGCAAAAGAAAATGGAATTAATGCAGAATGTATTTCACCTAAAGATTTTGACGAAAGAAAAGATTTTAATCAGGCATTAATTGATACTTTAGATAAGTATAAAGTAGACTTAATTGTTCTCGCAGGATTTTTGGTTGTATTACCTCCTGAAATGATTTCAAAATACAGAAATAAAATTATAAATATACATCCATCTCTTATTCCATCATTCTGTGGAAATGGATTTTATGGATTAAAGGTTCATGAAAAAGCATTAGAAAGAGGTGTTAAGGTAACAGGAGCTACAGTTCATTTTGTAGATGAAGGAACAGATACAGGCCCTATAATTTATCAGAAGGCGGTAGACATTTTACCTGGAGATACACCTGAAGTACTTCAGAAAAGAGTTATGGAACAGGCTGAATGGAAGATTATGCCACAGGCAATTAATGATATTGCTAATGGAAAAATCAAAGTTGTAGACAATAAAGTAATATATCAGTAGACAATATAAGGAGAAGACAATGAAAGTATTAATTGTTGGAAGCGGTGGAAGAGAACATGCCATTGCAAATGCAGTAGCAAAGAGTTCAAAAGTTGATAAGATTTATTGTGCGCCCGGAAACGCAGGAATTGCAGAATATGCAGAATGTGTAAATATCGGTGCAATGGAATTTGATAAGTTAGTTTCATTTGCAAAAGAAAAAGAAATTGACCTAACTGTAATTGGTATGGATGATCCGTTAGTAGGCGGTGTTGTAGATGTTTTTGAAGCAGAAGGTTTAAGAGTATTTGGACCAAATAAGGCAGCAGCTATTTTAGAGGGATCAAAAGCGTTTTCTAAAGACTTAATGAAGAAATACAATATTCCAACAGCAGGATATGAAAATTTTGATTCTCCTGAAAAAGCATTAGAATATTTGGAAACTTCAAAATATCCAATTGTATTAAAGGCAGATGGACTTGCTTTAGGAAAAGGTGTATTAATTTGCAATACAAAAGAAGAAGCAATTGAAGGCGTAAAGAGCATAATGCTTGATAAGAAATTTGGTTCAGCCGGAAATACAATGGTTGTAGAGGAATTTATGACAGGAAGAGAAGTTTCTGTTTTATCTTTTGTTGACGGAAATACAATAAAGATAATGACAAGTGCTCAGGACCATAAGCGTGCAGGAGATGGTGACACAGGTCTTAACACAGGAGGAATGGGAACATTTTCACCAAGTCCATTCTATACAAAAGAAGTTGATGAATTCTGTAAGAAATACATTTATCAGGCTACTGTTGACGCTATGAAAACTGAAGGAAGAACATTTAAGGGAATTATTTTCTTTGGATTAATGATTACAGAAGACGGACCAAAGGTATTAGAGTATAATGCAAGATTTGGTGACCCGGAAGCACAGGTAGTTCTTCCAAGAATGAAAAATGACATAATTGATGTATTTGAAGCGTGTATCGACGGAACGCTTGATAAGATTGATTTACAGTTTGAAGATAATGCAGCTGTATGTGTAGTTCTTGCAAGTGACGGATACCCTGTAAGCTATGAAAAGGGATTTGAAATAAAAGGATTAGATACATTTAAGGATAAAGATGGATATTATGTATTCCATGCAGGAACAAAGTTTGATGACAATGGAAAGATTGTAACAAACGGAGGACGTGTATTAGGCGTAACTGCAAAGGGAAAAGATTTAAAAGAAGCCAGAGCAAATGCATATAAGGCAACAGAGTGGATAGATTTCGATAATAAGTATATGAGACATGATATTGGAAAGGCTATCGACGAAGCTTAAAAGTAAGGGAAAGAGATGAAAAAAATATGTGAGAAAGGAAAATTGCAAATCATATAAGCCTTTGATTTGCACCTTTTAAACACAAGATGTTTGTGATTAAAGGAATGGGTACAAATAATGAGAAAAAGTAAATCATTATTATTAAGTTTAATTGTGGCTGCAGGATTGACAACATTAATGGGAGCAAATGTTTTTGCAGATTCTTCTTTAAAAGAATTGACAGTTAATGGGAAAACAGATTCAGGTGACAGTACGGTAGTAAATTTAAGTCCTTCATTTTCAGAAGATGTAACTGATTATGAAGCTACAGTAAAAAACAGCGTGAAAAAATTAGACGTTAAAGCCGTTGCAAATGAAAGTTCAGCAAATGTAAAAGTCTCATGGGACACATTAGATGAAGGCGACAATAAGACATATGTTGAAGTAACAGATTCAAATGGCCAGAAAACTACATACACAATTAAAACAAAGAGACTTACTACAGATGAGGAAGAAACCTATAAAGAAGATACCAATACTAAAAAAGATAGCGGTATTAAGGTCACTGTAAACAAAACAGAATTGACCATTTCTTCAAAAATTAAAAAAAGTGATATTCCTGAAGGATTTGAAGAAAGTACATTTACATATAATAAAAAAGAAGTGCCTTGTATTGTAGGCAAAGTTAAACAACTCACAGCAGTCTATATGACAAATGAGGAAGAAGGCATAGCAGGATTTTATATTTATAATGAAAAGAAGGACACTTTTTATCCGATGAGAAACATTCTTATTAAGAGTAGAATGTACACTGTAGTAAGACCGGAAAAAAGAGATTCATGCCTTAAGAATTATACAAAAAAAAGAATAACAATTTATGACCAGGAAGTTAGTGCATGGGAACTTGATTCAGAAGAAAAATTGTATCTTGTATATGCAATGAACTGGGATGGAGATATAAATCTTTATTGTTATGATGATCAGGAAAAAGTATTTCAGAGATACATAGCTACAAATGATGTTAATACACAGCTTGAGGCAGCAAATACTGCATACGGAAAATTACAGGATAAGTATAATAGCATTGTTGACAGATATAATATCTTAGTGAAAGCAATTGCAGGATTAATTATTTTAATCGTTATTCTTATATTTGCAGTTTTAAATCTTATATTGTCAAATAAGACAAAAAAAGTAAAAAAATTAAAAGACGAAGAAATTAATAATTTTGGAATCAATGTAGAAGGTCAGAATGATGATGTTAAATCAGATGATTCTGAAAACGAAGAAAATCCTGAGACTACAGATAGTGATGATACTACAGAAGAAACTCATGAAAAGACAGAAGAAGATGAAATAGAAGAAGCTATTTCAGAAGTAAATGAGGATTTAAAATTAGCTGTGGCAATGGAAACAGGTATATTTGACGATACAGATGAACAGAATGAAGATAATGATGCTGATAATGGAATCAATATCTTAGAAGAAACAAATGAAATCGAAGAAAATGAAAATAGTATTCTGATGGAGAATGAAAAAGACATTCAGACAGAGAGTGATAAGAAAGACAGCACAGTAAAATTAGATGATGATGATGATGATTTTGTTTTCGTAGATTAATAACAAAATAACAAGGATCCGGAGTGTTGCAAGATGTAGCTTTCGGGTCCTTTCTGACATATAATAAAAGTATTTTTTTAATAATCACAGTTTTATTAAATTATTAAAATAATGATAATAAAGATATTTGCAAATAAATCACAAATGTCTGATACAATAAATACAGAATAGGAGGGAAAGCAATGGAGGACAAAAAATATACAAAACAGACTTTACAGGCTTTAGAATATGCAAAAGATATTGCTGTATATTTTGAGGCTGATTATATAGAAACAGAGCATCTTCTAGGTGGGCTTGCAAAGGTTACTGACGGTGTCGCTGCGAATATATTATACAATTATGAACTTGAAGCTCACGATATAATCAGGGCAATAGGCGAAGACATTACAGAGCAGGATATTTTAAAAACGAAGAGAAGAATTTCAAGAAATAATTTAAAATTTACATCCCGAAGTCAGGGAGTTTTAGATAGAGCAAAACTTGAAGCAGGAAGAATGGGAGTAAATGAGGTTGGAACAGAGCATATTCTATTGGCAATAATTGCCGACCCTGAATGTCAGGCAAATAGAATGCTAACAAGTTTTGGACTTAGTTTGAAAAATTTGTGCATAGATATTTTAAAACTTACAGATAGAGACCCTAATGAATTTAGAGCATATGTTAAGCAGGGAAGAAAAGAGCCGGTTAGAAGGTCAGATGTGCCTACATTAGAACAGTTTGGACGAGATTTAACAAGAGATGCACATGAAAAGAGATTAGACCCTGTAGTAGGAAGAGAAACAGAAATCCAGAGAGTTATACAGGTTTTAAGTAGAAGAACAAAGAACAACCCATGTCTTATAGGTGAACCGGGTGTAGGTAAGACAGCAATTATAGAAGCAATTGCACAGAGAATTGAAGCAGGTGAAGTCCCTGAAACAATGCTCGATAAGAGAATATTTATTCTTGATTTGACAAGCACGGTTGCCGGTTCAAAATACAGAGGCGAATTTGAAGAAAGAATTAAAAGAATAATAAATGAAGTTCAGGCAGCAGGCAATATTATTCTTTTTATTGATGAAATTCATACAATCATAGGAGCAGGAAGTGCAGAAGGCTCTATGGATGCTTCAAATATATTAAAGCCATCACTTGCAAGAGGCCAGATACAAATAATTGGAGCAACAACAATAAATGAATACAGAAAAAATATCGAAAAGGATGCAGCATTAGAAAGAAGATTTCAGCCAATAATGGTGGATGAACCATCAGTAGAAGATACAATTACAATTTTAAATGGTTTAAAAGATACTTATGAAAAATATCATAATGTTGTTATTTCAGAAGAAGGAATTGATGCTGCAGCAAAATTATCTGAAAGATATATTAATGACAGATACCTTCCTGACAAGGCAATTGATTTAATTGATGAAGCATGTGCAAAGGCAAGACTTAAAGGAACACCAAAAACAAAAGCAGTTATTAATGCTGAAAACAATGTAGAACTTTACACAAATATGTTGGAAGACTCCATAAAGAAGGGTGACTTTAAGACGGGAAGCGAAGCTAAGATTAATTTAGACAAGGCAATGACTAAGTTAGATAAGGTTACTGAAAAATGGAACACAAATAAATATGAAAATAAACCTGTAATAGGTGAAAGTGAAATAGCGGAAGTTGTTTCAATGTGGACCAGAATTCCGGTAAGTAAGTTAACAAAAGATGAGTCAAAGCGCTTAATTAAATTAGAGGAAGTACTTCATAAGAGAGTAGTAGGTCAGGATGAAGCAGTAAAAGCTGTAGCTAAGGCTGTACGAAGAGGAAGAGTAGGTTTGAAAGATCCAAACAGACCTATTGGTTCATTCCTATTTTTAGGACCTACAGGTGTAGGTAAAACTGAATTATCAAAAGCTCTTGCAGAATCTGTATTTGGTTCTGAAGAAGCAATTATCAGGGTAGATATGTCTGAGTATATGGAAAAGCATAGCGTTTCTAAAATGGTAGGCTCACCTCCGGGATATGTAGGATATGATGAAGGTGGACAATTAAGCGAAAAGGTGAGAAGAAATCCATATTCAGTTATACTATTTGATGAAATTGAAAAAGCACATCCGGATGTATTTAACATATTACTTCAGGTACTTGATGATGGTCACATTACTGATTCTAAAGGAAGAAAAGTAAGCTTTAAAAATACAATTTTGATTATGACAAGTAATGCCGGTGCTTCAAGAATTATGGAACCTAAAAAATTAGGATTCAATTCAGAAGAAAATGAAAAACAGGATTATGAAAAAATGAAAGCAAATGTCATGGAAGATGTTAAACGAATTTTCAGACCTGAATTCATAAACAGAATTGATGATATTATTGTGTTCCACAGTCTTGGAAAGAATGAAGTAGGAAAGATTGTAAACATCATGCTTAACCAGTTTAAACACAGAGTAAAAGAGCAGATGGATATAGATATCAGATTTGCAGATTCTGCCAAAAAGTATATAACACAGGAAGGTTATGACAAGAAATATGGGGCAAGACCACTCAGAAGAATGATTCAAAATAAAATTGAAGATACATTGTCAGATGAAATATTAAATGGAAATGTTACAAATGGTGACAGCATAACTATTTCTGTTAGAAATAAAGAGGTTATTATTCTAAAGAAATAATTGAACGAATAGTGATAAATTTGTAATAAAAATTTAATAAATTATATACGACTTTTGGAAGAAAAAAACGGACAAGTATGTTATAATGAAAAAAACACTAGGACGCCTGACGGAATTAACGGGCGAAAATAACAGGAGGATAAGATGGCAGTAGTAAGCGAATTGATTAGAAAAGAAAGCGATGGTTCTATTAGCTTTGGTGATTATACATTAGATAAGAAGACAAAGCTTGCAGATTTTGAAGTTGCAGGTGATATGTACAAAGTAAAGACTTTCAATGAGATTACTAAATTAGAAAGAAACGGAATGTTTGTATATGAATCAACACCGGGAACAGCAGTAAATGCATTCAAAGCAACAGCTGATGAAGTAAGTTTCTTTGTTGAAGGATTAGGACAGACTCAGATAACACTTGAATTAACAGCAGAAAAAGAATATGAAGTTTTCATCAGCAACAGAGCAGTAGGAAAAATGAAAACTAATTTAGGCGGTAAGCTTACAATTAGTGTAGATGCTGATAAAGAAGCTGTAACACACGTAAAAGTTGTAGCAATTTAATAATCAATAAGCACAATAATAAAATAAAAATAAACTAAAAAAGTGTCAAACCACATGGCACTTTTTTTGTTATACGCAATGAGCCAAATACTATCTGCTTTTTGCTTGCAAAAAAAGCAGATAGTATTTGGCGAATGCATAATCACTGAGAAGAAGCGAAGCGGATTCGAAGTGATTACATGGCGAAGCCATGGGTATAACAAAAAAAGATAAAGAGTAAGAGTCGGCGAATGCATAATCACTGAGAAGAAGCGAGAGTTTTAAAGCCCGGAAGGTGAAGCAGGATAAATTTGAATAAAGAGCATTTGCCGCCGTCGGTTCAAATCTTTCGCCATATTCTGACAGAAACCAATGGTTTCGAAGTCAGAATATGGCGGAAGATTTAGAACCGCTACGAGTGGCAAGCAGCGCGAGCGTACTTTAGTCAAAATTATCTTGCTTCACCCCCAGAGATTGAAAAAGGAGAAATATGGCAAAAGGAAAGACAACAGCATTTTTTTGCAAAGAATGCGGATATGAAACAAGCAAATGGTTAGGACAATGTCCGGGATGTAAAGAATGGAACACATTTGTAGAAGAATTAGTCACAAAGAAAACAAAGGGACTTACGGGAAGAAATATACTTGAAAGTAAACCGGTTGTAATCAATGAGGTTGATGTAGCAGATGAAGAAAGAATATCAACAGGATTTTCGGAACTAGACAGAGTATTAGGCGGAGGAATTGTACCCGGAGGAATGGTACTTGTAGGTGGAGATCCGGGTATTGGAAAATCAACGTTATTGTTGCAAGTATGCAGAAACCTGTCAAATGATGGAAAAAAAGTGCTTTATATATCAGGTGAAGAATCAGTTAAGCAAATAAAATTAAGAGCAAACAGAATAGGAAAATTTAATGACAAAATGCTTCTTTTGTGCGAAACAAGTCTTGATACAATTGAGGAACAGATAAAGGTATGTAAACCGGATATTGTTGTTATTGATTCGATTCAGACAATGTATCGTGAAGAAGTAGGTTCGGCACCAGGAAGTGTAAGTCAGGTAAGAGAATCTACAAACGCTCTCATGCAGGTCGCAAAGGGAAGTACAATTCCAATGTTTATAGTAGGTCATGTAACAAAAGAGGGGGTTGTGGCAGGACCAAGAGTGTTAGAGCATATGGTAGATACAGTTCTTTATTTTGAAGGAGACAGACATGCTGCTTACAGAATTATAAGAGGTGTAAAGAATAGATATGGTTCTACAAATGAAATAGGAGTATTTGAAATGAGAAGCGAAGGATTAGAGCAGATACTTAATCCTTCAGAATTTATGCTTGAGGGAAGACCTACAGATGCTTCGGGTTCAGTTGTAGCCTGCCTCATGGAGGGAACACGTCCTATTTTAGTGGAAATACAGGCACTTCTAACAAGAAGCAATTTTGGTATGCCGAGAAGAACTGCGGTGGGAACTGATTACAACAGAGTAAATCTTTTGATGGCAGTTTTAGAAAAAAGAATAGGTATTCAAATGGGAGATTTTGATGCTTATGTAAATGTTGCAGGAGGAATGAAAATATCTGAACCTGCACTTGACTTGGCTCTTGTAATGGCTATGCTATCAAGTTATAAAAACAGAGTCATTGAAGCTGATACAATATTTTTTGGTGAAGTAGGTCTTGCAGGTGAAATAAGAGCGGTTGCAATGACAGACCAAAGAGTTGCAGAAGCAAAAAAATTAGGATTTAAACGCTGTGTTCTTCCAAAGGTATCAATAGATAGCTTAAAAGATACTAGTGGAATAGAATTAATAGGCATTAGTAATGTAAAAGAAGCACAGGATTTAGTTTAAAGTAACTAAAAGAATTAATAAGGCAAAATTTATAGAATAAAAGTTAAAATTACAAATTAGCAATATATACGATAGAAATTAATAATTAATTTTGAATAAGATAATAATTAATTGTAAATGGTAAGAAAGTATATGGTGCCTGGACAAAGATAAAATCTGTAAAAACTAAAAAATAAAAAAGTATATACATAATTATAAATAAACCTGAAATTGATTTTAATTTTGCTAATAAATGTAAAGTGGAAGAATATATCAATTTCAGGTTTTTTATAAAAATATCTAAACAAAACAGTTGAGGAATGTCACATATTAATGTATAATATTTTGTGAGGTTCTAAATAATATGTACATTATGCATTAAATTTGTGAACTTATAAAGTAACAAAACAGATAAATGAAGGGAGAGTACAATGAGACAAAATGTAAAACGAACAATTGCATTTGCTGAAACTGTAGCAATGATTGCAACATTGACAGTAGGAATTACATTTGGCAACGCAACACAAGTAAAGGCGGATATAACATCCAGAACAAATAATATTCATATTGATACTTCAATTCCAATTTCGTCTCAGGGTGAAACAGTAGGTTATGAATTTACAGTTGAAAAAGATGGGTACTATATGTTGTACACACAGGGAGAGGATGATACATACGGAACTTTGTATGTAAAGGAAGGAACAACTTGGAAAGAACTTATCCATGATGATGATGGTGATGACGGCGATTCAAACAACTTTCTTTTAACAGCTACATTATATAAGGATAAAGAATATAAGATAGATGTTAGAGAATATGATAATAACAATTTTAGCACAGAATTATTTGCAACAGAATATACACCAATAATTAATGGGGTAAATTGTAGTTCTAATGTATATGCCAGGGTAGGTGATACAGTTGAATTGAAAACATATGCTGAAGATCAATATGGAAATCATATTGAGGATTTAGGAGATCTTGGAATAACATATAGATGGTATATGGAAGATGATGAGACAAGTAAAATTGACGAGTTAGGTACCGGAAGTTTTTATACAGTTAACAACGTAACGGAGCATATATTTAATGAAGTTACATACAAAGTTGATTGGCGTTATGGCGAATATAATGATACGCTTGAGTTTTATATATATGATATAGAATATTCTTATAAAATTAACTCAGATAATAGTGGCAATATATACGCAAGCCAGGGAGAATCTGTTTCATTAAATATTAAAGTTGAAAATTATAAAAAAGAAGAAGTTGACCCGGATGAAGAGGGAATTACTTGTACTTGGTATAAATGTAATGATGATGAAAGAAAAGAAATAGGAAAAGGAAAAAGCTATACAATTGATAGCGTTGAACAAAATGATTTCTATGATGAAGATTCAAATATAAGATATCGTTGTATAATCAAAAAAAATGATAAATTTATTGATGCAACTACATTTTATATTTACGACAGAGTTTATGCATATGAAACACAGAGTATATGGATAAGAACAATGGCAGGACAGAGTTGTATACTTGAAGCTAATGTTGCTAATGCAGAAACATATAATGAAGTTAATCCTGCAAATGAAGGAATAACTGTAAAATGGTATAAGTATACAGGAAAGGGATATTATGATAGTGACGATGACGATTATTATTATGAATATGGTGATCCTGTGGAAGTTTCTTCAGATGGATTTATTTTATTAAACAATTTATCTGAAAAAGATTTTTATAGAAATGGCGATACAAGTACATATTGGACATATGCAATCTATAAAAACGGGAAAAAGATAGATGAATCAGATGCATATATTAGTAAAGAAGATGCTGATTTTTCAGGTGTTACTGAAATGAAAGTTGTATATGCAAATGAAGGAAGTTCAGCGACACTTGTTCCGGACGTTTACGAAAATGGAACAAAAGTATCATTAAATAAAAATTATATATGTGAATGGTCAAATGAAAAGGATGAAAATCTTGGAACAAAATTAGTTTATGACATAAGTAATGTAACAACAACTAATATTTATTCATATCAGAATCCTGTTTCCTATTATTGTGATGTTTATAAGGTAAGTTATGATGGAGATGGAGAGTATAGAGAGCGTATTGGATATACAAGATTTATTATTGTTAGAGGTAACTCACAGATAAATCAGCCAAATCAACCGAACCAATCAGGTCAGCCAATAACATTACCGGGACAGAATAATGTAACAACACCGACAACAAACAATACAGTAGGCAATGCAGCAAAAGATACAACAATTAAAGAGACAGTTAAAGGAAATGTTTTAAAAGCCGGTAAAGAAAGTATAAAGATTTCTATTAAGAAAATCGCAAAAGCAAAAGGATATCAGGTACAGGTTTCTACTTCAAAGAAATTTAAAAAGAAAGTAACAATTACTAAATTAACAAAGAAAAATAGCATTGTTATTAAGAAATTAAAGAAAAAGAAACAGTATTTTGTAAGAACAAGATCATATACAATTGTTAAAAAGAAAAAGAAATTTGGTAAA
Organism: Eubacteriaceae bacterium; assembly: GCA_902363805.1. Taxonomy (GTDB): domain Bacteria; phylum Bacillota; class Clostridia; order Lachnospirales; family Lachnospiraceae; genus Eubacterium_U; species Eubacterium_U album. The sequence continues at coordinate 706,781 of CABJBF010000001.1, forward strand.
TGGTCAAAAGTAAAAGCTATTAAAACAAAATAGAAAAATGTTTATAAAGTAGTGTCGGTATAAAAGAAAATAATTAAATTTATTTTCGGAAATATATTAATGCCAATACGGCAAACTGAATTATAAACTTATAAAATGAAACCTTCAGTGTCATTTGAGCACTGAAGGTTTTTTACAAGGTGTTGTTTATGAAATTAAATTTAAATAAGTTTATGTAAAAATAAAAAATCGTGTTAAAAACACGATTTTTTTATAACAGGGGTGGAAGGAATCGAACCCTCCTCTGGAGTTTTGGAGACTCTTATTCTACCGATGAACTACACCCCTAAAGGTTGCTGTGCGTTAAGCACTTGATATTTATATCACAAATAGAGAATATTGTCAAACAAAATATTAATAAAAGTGTTTTTATTAATTTGAATAAAAAAATAACACCTGCCTATAAAATAAAGGGTTGCATAATAAAAACAGTTCAATTACAATGAGGAAGAAGAAAGAAGTCGTTAAATTCCTAATATAATTATATCAAATACCTTCATATTTTATTAGAGACCCCAATCAATTAACGAACTTCTTTAAAATAATGAGCGTTTGCAATCGAAAGATTTGTGAATGCTCATTTTCTTTTTGGCGTTATTTATTATTTAAATTATTGAGATTATATATTGTAAAATGAAAGATTAGATAATGAATGTTTTCTGTTTATATTATTACTTATCTCTAAAAAATTTTTATGTGAAGTTTATTTAAATAAAAGATTAGATAATACTAATATTTATTCTTATATTCTATGGAAAGAAAGTGCCAAATTTGATATTATATACATAGGGACTTTTAAGGAGAAAAAAAGAATGTACGATACTGTAGCATATATATACAAGGATTATCGAATCGAATTTAAAGAAGAAGGGTCTCAGGTTTGCGGAGAGGCTTTTTATCCGGGAGAGATATTACCGGTTGGAACAATTGCAGGACATTCATATAACTCTAAAGACGAAAATGATATTTCGCATATAAAAGACAATTCACTTCATATAGATATGCTGATTGTAAGCGAAAAGCATAATGGAAAAGGGGTAGGTTCAACCCTTATGAAGATGATGATGTTATATGTTGAAAAACGTAAATTTAAACATGTTACTACGAATCCAACACCAATAGATGGTAGGACAACAAAACAATTGGAGAAATTTTATCATAAATTTCATTTTAGTACGGGAATTATGATAAAAAGAATTGAATTTGTAGATGACAAAGATATGTTTGAGTTAGACCGTGACGAGAATAATGAAGAAGAATTCGAGACTCAGAAGATAAAAAATATTAACCATGATGTTGAAAAGGCTGTAAGCTCACAGAAGGCGGGTAGTTATAAGGAAGAAGAAGTTATCGAAGGACTTCAGCCTGTTGAGAAGATTGAACTTAAAGAAAATATACAGGCAGCGCTTAGAGTATTAGACGAGGAAGCTCATAAGATAGAAATGAAAAAAGTTATGCTTGAAGAGATATCTAATGCGAATGGAATAGAAGAATCTTTAGATGAGTCAGAACAGGATGTTGAATTAAAAGAAGAAGCTACTAATAAAAGAACGGCTTCTGATAATGCTAAAATATCTTTAAAACAAGATGACGATAAGAAAAAACAGGAACTAAAGACTGAATGCAAGATAAGCGATAAATTGGAAGATGATTTTGCTAAAGAGGAAAAAGACGATTCTGCAGAGCATTTAGAAGAAAAAACGGGCTCAGAGGAAAAGGCAGCTTCACAAGTCAACCATATTCCGAATTCTTACAATATTGGAATATTGACAACAATTTATTATGTAGAGGAAAGATTGCCAAAGAAGAGCGATATTCTTGATATAAGCTCAAGATTTGTAGCACAGAAAGCTTATTTTGAACAGAAAGGTCACAAAGTTACTTCTGTTAATTCCATAGATTTAACAGAATTTAATGATGAGAGTTTCGATGTTGTACTTGCAGTTGAACCTATGGATAAATTAAAGACAAAAGAAGAACAGGTGTCATTTCTTAAAGAAGCATACAGAGTGTGTAAAGTAGGCGGAAGAGTTTTCGTTTCATTTACTTCTAATGATATGATGCTTGCAAATGAAATTTTAAATTACGATCCTGATTTTCTTAAATCTGAAAATGTAGACAAGAAAACAATGAAGATTCTTCATGGAAGTAAAACTACATTTACCATAGATGAGATGGAAGATGTAATTCATTCAAGCGGAATGGAATTTACAAAAAGATTTGCTATGGATGGAATAGGTTCTATGATGACTGAACAAATTGATGCAATGAATGATAGTCAGTTTAATAAATGGATGAGTTATCATTTATATGCGTGTGAGAAAGAGCATGGAATAGGATACAGTTCATCAATTGTTTATATAATTAAGAAAATAGACTTAAGTGTTTAGAATAATTAAGAAAAAGAACTTAACTAAAGATGAGAAAAATAGACTTAAATTCTTACAACTAAAATGAATTTAAGTGATTAGAATCATCAATAAATATCAAATATAAAATGCGGTGGTAGCGGTAATTTGCCTGCCACCGTATTTTATTACAAATTTTTCTGAAATAATTTTACAAACTTTAGTGTAAATTTTGGCAAAATACTTGTTTGATTAGTAAAAATAAAATATAATAAAAACGTTATTGGGAAAAACAAAGGAGAGGGTTTTATGTTAAGAAAACAATTATTTAAACAGGCAGCAGTCTGTGTTTTAGCTGCCGGAATGATTATGTCAAACATACCATGTACACAGGTTAATGGTATATACGCAAGTGTTGATGTTACAAATAGTGTAACAGTTAATTTGAGTCAAAAGATTCAGGTTGTAAGTGCAGATTCAAAAAGTGTTTTATACAAATTTGTACCAACACAGACAGACACATATGCTTTATTTAGTGAGGGAAATCAAAGTGTCCATTGCAACATCTTAAATTCCACAGGCGATGTAATATCTAATTTTTATCCAATGGATTCAGAAGGAATCAATTTTTGTACAAATTATGAAATGAAAGAGGGACAGGTTTATTATTTCCAAATAATAAGCGAGTCAGGAAGTCCTTTAAACACAAGTGTTACGCTTAGAAAATATTCTGACGTTTCATTGAAAGTTGATTATTTGGGAGATAGTAAATCTAATCATGTAAAAATTCCTGTAATATTAGGAAAGCCTGTGACAGTTAGTTTAAATGCCAAGGTTACATCAGCAACAGGAACAATTACATATTCATGGTATGCATATGATAAAAATATGGATTTGACATATTTGCCAAATGAAAAAGGTGAAACATTAACAATAAATCAGGTTAATGAGCAGAGCCCAATAGGATACAGATGTGTTGTTTCAAATGGAATCAATTCAGAAATATTTGAAATAGAACTTTTGTCAAATATTTCAGTATCAGAATTTGAAAAAAATAATGAAGAGATTTTCTTGAATGATTCAAAGAAAGTGGCATTTAGAGAGAACGGGACTAAGCAGATGGTTTTTAAATTTGTGCCAAATACAGACGGACAGTATGCTATGTATTCTAGTGAATCAGAAGAAAATAACGGACCTGCGACACGTTGTGATTTATATGATGAAACAGGAAAGTACATTGATTATAATGAATATGGAAATGAAAAGAATTTTGTAGTTATCGACACTCTTGAAAAGGGAAAAACTTATTATTTTGTTATAAGTAGTAACGAACAAAACTACAATTCATTTAGAGTAACTTTGAAAAAGTCTGATGACGTTAAATTGAAAATTAATTATTCTGCAAATTATGATGTAGAAAATAACAGATATAATATTATCTGCAAAGAAGGCGAAAATATTTCAATAGGAATTGGAGCAATTATATCTTCAGATATTGGAACAATTACATATAAATGGTTCAATGGAAATTCTCTTATAGAGGGAGAAAATAATGCAACAATTTCTATAAATAATGCAAATTCAGACAACGCCGGATTATATTATTGTCAGGTATCAAATGGAATGGATACAAAAACATTTAAGATTTTGTTGACAGTAAATAAGGTTGAGGATGTTACAACAAAGACAGAAACTACAACAAAACAGGAAGAGACTACAACAAAGGCAGAAGTTACAACTGTAGTAAACAATACACAACAGACAACAACTGCAACAACACAGACTACAACTAATAAAGCGAATACAACAACTGCAACAACACAGACTACAACTAATAAAGCGAATACAACAACGGTAAATGGAACACAGCAAACGACACAGACATTAGACGCAGGCACACAGACAATTGTAGGAACTGGAAAAATAAAATCAGCTGTTAAGAAAGCAAGAGCAAAGAAAGTTGTTATTAAACTTAAAAAAGTAAATGGTGCTTCAGGATATGAGATAAAAGTATCAACATCAAAGAAATTTGCTAAAAAGACAACAAAAACAGTAGATGCAAAGAAGTTATCTGTTACAGTTAAGAAGTTACAACCAAATAAAAAATATTTTGCCAAAGTAAGAGCGTATGTTATCGTTAATGGAACAAAAGTATATGGCAAATATTCAAAGGCTGTAAAGATTAAGTTAAAGTAAGACTTGAAAAATAAGTTGTATTGAAAACTAAATTGTAAATGTAAAATATTATATTTGAAGAGCTGTCGTATTTATACGGCAGCTTTTTTTAAACCAAATTCAATCTAATTCAAAAAAATAGAGATTTTTTTGCAAGATTATGATAAAAATAGTGTATAAGTTAATGTACGTACAAAATCCTTAAGGAGAACAAAGAAGTGACAGATGAAAGAATTTTAAAGTTGCTGATAAATAAAGACGAAAAAGCTCTTTATAAATTATCGGGAAAATATGACAAGTTACTTAGTTACATTATTTCAAATATTGTGGGAAATAGACCGGAAGATGTAGAAGAATGCCTGAATGATACTTATTTTAAGGTATGGAAAAATGCACATAAAATCGATTTGAAAAAAGCATCACTTAAGACATATTTGAAATATGTAGCAAGAAATACGGCGATTAACAGAATAAGAGATTTAAGCAAAGATGAAATAATGCTTGAACATGGGGACACGGAAGAAATGCTTAAAAATTATGTTTCCATAAGCAAAGGACCTGAAGACAGGGCAATGATTGAAGAAGATGTAAATTTGCTTAAAAATATATTAGATGATTTAAAACCAAGAGAAAAAGAATTGGTTATTAGAAAATATTTTTACATACAGAGTTCCAAAGTGATAGCGCAAGAAATGAATATGGAAGTTACTACGGTAGATTCATATTTATCAAGGCTTAGAAAGAAAATGAAAAAGGAATTCCAGAGGAGAGAAGAAAGTTATGAGTAATCCAATAATTGAAAATGCGATTTTTGAAAGCAAGTTAATTGATTTATTTAGTAAAATAGATATAAGTGAAGTTGAAACAGATTATCCGGACGAAGATATTGAAAAGTTGAAATTTGAAGAAACACTATTTGAAAAATGGTGGAATAATAAAAAAGTAAGAAGAGTTACTGAAGTGGGTGTGCTTGCAGCATCCCTTACAACAGGAATAATTGTTGCAATCAGAGTTATCCACAAAAAAAGAAAAGCTGCGTAGCAATCAAAAAATAAAATTTTGCAAAAAAAATGCAAGGTTTTATTTTTTTTTGTGTATAAGTATATGTCCGCGTTAAAAAAGTGGAACAAAAAGAAAAGAGGAATTAAAAAATGGTAGAAAAGATTATTGAATTAGCAAAAGAAAATTTAAGTATTGATGGAGAAATTACAGCAACAAGTTCTTTCAAAGAAGATTTGGAAGTAGATTCATTAGACTTAATGGAATTAGTTATGGCATTAGAAGATGAATTTAATGTAGAAATTCCATCAGAAGAATTACAGAATATCAAGACAGTTCAGGATGTTGCTGACTATTTAACATCAAAAGGCGTGGAGGCATAAATGAAAACAAGAATAACAGAATTGCTTAAAATTAAGCATCCTATTATTCAGGGAGGTATGGCATGGGTAGCTGACCATCATTTGGCAGCTGCTGTGTCAAATGCCGGCGGACTTGGAATTATAGGTGCGGCAAATGCTCCGGCAGAAGTAGTTAGAGAGGAAATAAGAAAGACAAGAGAATTAACAGATAAGCCTTTTGGGGTAAATGTAATGCTTCTTAGTCCATCAGCAGATGAAGTTGCAAAAGTAGTTGTTGAAGAACAAGTTCCCGTAGTTACAACAGGTGCAGGAAATCCTGAAAAATATATGGAAATGTGGAAAGAAGCGGGAATAACTGTTATTCCGGTTATTGCTTCTGTAGCGATGGCAAGAAGATTAGAAAGAACCGGAGTTGACGCGGTTATCGCAGAAGGATGTGAATCAGGCGGCCATATTGGTGAATCAACTTCAATGACTTTAATACCACAGGTAGCTGATGCGATAGAAATTCCTGTAATTGGAGCAGGTGGCGTAGGCGATGGAAGAGGCATGGCAGCAATGTTTATGTTAGGTGCTGAAGGAATTCAGGCAGGTACATGTTTCTTAGTGGCAAACGAAACAAATATTCATGAAAATTATAAAAATAAAGTTTTAAAGGCAAAAGATATTGACTCGGTTGTAACAGGAAGAAGCCATGGACATCCGGCACGTTCATTAAGAAATAATATGACAAGACAATATGTAAAAATGGAAAATGAAGGTGCAGGATTTGAAGAATTAGAATATCTCACATTAGGCTCGCTTAGAAAGGCAGTGCAAGATGGAGATACACAGAATGGCTCTTTTATGGCAGGACAGATAGCAGGACTTATACACGAAACAAAAAGCTGCAAAGAAATAATTGAAGAAATGGAAAATCAGGCAGAAAAACTTTTAAAATTATAAAAATTTAATTGAAATTTTTTGAACAAAAAATAAAAGTAAGTGTGTATCAAATAAAAAACATGAATTATAACTCAAAGTTAGGAGGAAACATGGGAAAGACGGCATTTATTTTTCCGGGACAAGGTGCTCAGTATTTTGGAATGGGAAAAGATTTTTTTGATAAATATGAAGACAGTAAAAAATACTTTGAAGAAGCATCGAAGATTCTTGGATTTGATATGGAAAAGATGTGCTTTGAAGAAAATGAAGATTTAAACAATACACAGTATACACAGGCAGCAATGTTTACAGTATGCGCAGCAATTTTACAACAGATTGAAAAAACAGGAGTAAAGCCTGACGTGTGTGCAGGATTAAGTCTTGGAGAATATGCAGCCCTTTATTCATGCGGAACAATTACATTTGAGGATGCGGTTTATCTCCTAAGAAAAAGAGGAATGTTTATGGATGAAGAAGTTCCGGATGGTAAAGGAACAATGGCAGCAGTGCTTGGAATGGATGCAGATAAAATTGATGATATTTGCAAAAATACAGAAGGAGAAGTGGCAGTTGCAAATTATAATTGTCCGGGTCAGATTGTTATAACAGGTGAAACTGATGCAGTAGAGAGAGCTTCAAAAACTTTAGCGGAAAATGGAGCAAAGAGAGTTTTGCCACTTAAGGTAAGCGGACCATTTCACTCTGCCATGCTAAAAGGGGCAGGAGATAAGCTGGAAAAAGAATTGAAAAATGTTGAGTTTAAAGAACTTAAAATGCCGTATGTGGCAAATTGTAATGCAAGTTACATATATGATAATTCACAAATAAAAGAACTTCTAAAAAAACAGATTTCATCACCTGTAAAATTTATGCAGAGTGTTGAAAAAATGATAGATGATGGAGTTGATACATTTGTTGAAATAGGACCGGGGAAAACACTTTCTAAATTTGTTAAAAAAATCAATAAAGATGTAACGGTAATAAATATTGAAAAAGTGGATGATTTAGAAAAACTGAAAGGATTAGAAATATGTTAAGTAATAAAGTAGCAATTGTTACAGGAGCTTCCAGAGGAATAGGCGCTAAGGTGGCAAAGACATTTGCTGAAAATAACGCAGTTGTAATAGTAAATTATGCAGGCTCTAAGGAAAAGGCAGAAAATGTTGTTGACGAAATTATTAAATCAGGGGGAAAAGCAGAAGCTTATAAATGCAATGTAGCCTCATTTGATGAAGTAAAAGAAATGATGGAATATGTTGTAAAAACTTATGGAAGAATAGACATTCTTGTAAACAATGCAGGGATTACAAAAGATAATCTTTTGCTCAGAATGTCAGAACAGGAATTTGACGATGTAATAGATGTTAATTTAAAAGGAACATTTAATTGTATGAAAAATGTAACAAGACAAATGATGCGACAAAAAAACGGAAGGATAATTAACATGTCTTCAGTAGTTGGAGTTCATGGAAATGCAGGACAATTAAATTACAGTGCTTCAAAAGCAGGAATAATAGGAATGACTAAATCGCTTGCAAAAGAAATGGCTTCCAGAAATATAACTGTAAATGCAATTGCACCCGGATTTATTGAAACTGATATGACGGGTCAGCTGGATGAAAATGTGAAGAAACAGATTTTATCAGGAATTCCGGCTAATTGTCTTGGAAATGTAAATGATATTGCACAGACGGCGCTGTTTTTGGCATCTGATGGAGCAAGATATATTACAGGACAGGTTATCGGAGTAGATGGAGGTATGGGAATTTGAAACGAAGAGTAGTAGTAACCGGATTAGGAATAATATCACCAATTGGTAATGACATAGATACATTTTGGGAAAATGTGAAAAAAGGAACAGTAGGAATCGGAGAGATAACAAAATTTGATACTACGGATTTTAAGGTAAAACTTGCAGCAGAAGTTAAAGATTTTGATGCTACAAAATATATGGATAAGCGCGAAGCAAGAAGAATGGAATTGTTTTCTCAGTATGCAGTAGCAGCGGCAAAACAGGCAGTTGAAGATTCAGGGCTTGATTTGGAAAAAACAGATAAAAACAGAATGGGTGTTTCTATAGGCTCAGGAGTTGGAAGCTTGCAGGCGATGGAAAGAGAACATAAAAAGTTACTTGAAAAAGGACCGGGAAGAATTAGCCCGATGTTAGTTCCGATGATGATTACAAATATGGCAGCAGGAAATGTGGCAATTCAGTTTGGCTGTAAAGGCAAGTGTTTAAACATCGTAACTGCATGTGCAACAGGAACACATTCGATAGGAGAAGCATTCAGATACATTCAGTATGGTGATGCAGACATTATGCTTGCAGGTGGAACGGAAGCATCAGTTTGCCCAATAGGAGTGGGCGGATTTTCAGCACTTACAGCACTTTCAACACAGGAAAATCCTTTAAGAGCTTCAATCCCATTTGACAAAGAAAGAAGTGGATTTGTTATGGGTGAGGGTGCAGGAGTTGTTGTATTAGAAGAATACGAGCATGCAATAAAGCGCGGAGCAAAGATATATGGTGAAGTTGCAGGATATGGTGCAACATGTGATGCATTTCACATTACATCACCTGCCGAAGATGGTGAAGGTGCAGCAAGGGCTATGATGCTTGCGATGGAAGATGGAAATGTAAAACCTGAGCAGGTTGAGTATATAAATGCACATGGAACAAGCACACATCATAATGATTTATTTGAAACAATGGCAATTAAAAAAGCATTTGGTGATAAAGCATATGATTTAAATGTAAATTCAACAAAGTCGATGGTAGGTCATATGTTAGGTGCAGCAGGGGCTGTGGAATTTATCGTATGTATCAAATCTGTTATGGAAGATTACATCCATAAAACAGCAGGCTTTAAAGTAAAAGATGAAGAATTGGATTTGAATTACACACCTGAGGCTGTTAATAGAAAAGTAAATTATGCCATAAGTAATTCATTAGGTTTTGGTGGACATAACGGCAGCATAATGGTTAAAAAATTTGAAGTATAATAGCTGAAAAAATAAATGATTATGATTATGAAAAGGAAATTAAAATGGATTATGAACAAATAGAAAAACTGATAGATAAGGTTAATAAATCAAAAATAACAGAATTATCAGTTGAAGAAGGAAATTTTAAATTAAATATAAAGGCAGAACAGAGCGTGGCTATGGCAGCTTTAACAGTTCCCGGCAATTTGCCTGATGCAAATGTAGAAACTATTAGAACTGTGGGCGTGAATGAAAATGAAGGACAAAGTGATGATTTAGAAGAAATAAAAAGTCCTTTGGTTGGAACGTTTTATGCGGCAAGAGCTGAGGGGGAAGAACCGTTTATTAAGGTGGGAGACAAAATAAAAAAAGGTCAAACAATAGGAATCATTGAAGCCATGAAACTAATGAATGAAATTAGTGCAACATGTGATGGCGTAGTTGAAGAGATTCTGGTTGAAAATGAAGATTTAGTAGAGTATGGACAGGTAATCGTAAAAGTTAGCAAATAAGAAACTGTATTAATTAGAAGATTAGAAAAGTGAAGAATCGCTTTATAGAAATAATGAATCTTAAATGCTAAAAAAGTTGCGCATTTGCAACAGAATGGAGATTAATATGTTAAACACAAAGGAAATAATGGATATAATTCCTCACAGACAGCCGTTTTTACTTGTAGACAGAATAGAAGAAATGGAAGTAGGAAAGAGAGCAGTAGGAATTAAATGTGTAAGCTATAATGAACCGTTTTTTGCAGGACATTTTCCAGATCAACCTGTAATGCCGGGAGTGCTTATTATTGAAGCAATGGCACAGGTAGGAGCTGTCAGTTTATTATCAGACGATAAATATAAAGGAAAAACTCCTTTGTTTGGTGGAATTAAAAACGCTAAATTTAGAAGAAAAGTTGTTCCGGGAGATGTGCTTAGAATGGAAGTGGAAATGACTAGAGTGCGTGGACCACTTGGTATAGGTGAAGGAAAAGCGTATGTAGATGGAGAACTTTGCGCACAGGCAGAACTTGTATTTGCAATACAGTGAAAATGTTGTTAGTCGAAAAGGAGAAAGTAGATGTTTGAAAAAATTCTAGTAGCAAATCGAGGCGAAATCGCTGTTCGAATAATAAGAGCTTGTAGAGAAATGGGAATTCAAACAGTGGCAGTTTGCTCAGAAGTAGATAAAGATGCACTTCATGCACAACTTGCGGATGAATGTGTGTGTATTGGTTCTTATAAATCAAAAGATAGTTATTTAAATATAGAAAAAATATTAAGTGCAGCAATTGCTACAAAGGCAGATGCGATACATCCTGGATTTGGTTTTTTATCAGAAAACAGCAAATTTGCAAAAATATGTAATGAATGCAATATAGAATTTATCGGGCCTTCAGTAGAAAGTATGATAAATATGGGAAATAAATCTATAGCAAGACAAACTATGATTAAAGCAGGAGTACCTGTAGTTCCAGGAACAAATGAGCCTCTTACAGATGCTTATCAGGGAAAGAAAATAGCTGACGAAATAGGTTATCCGGTAATAGTAAAGGCAGTTTCCGGCGGTGGCGGAAAAGGTATGAGGGAAGTAAGAAAAAGCGAAGATTTTGTAAATTTATTTGAAACTGCAAAAAAAGAAACAGAAATTGCCTTTGGTGATGACCAGATGTATATAGAAAAATTTGTGGAAAATGCAAGACATATCGAATTTCAGATTATAGGGGACAAATTTGGAAATGTATTACAACTAGGAGAGCGAGATTGCAGTATTCAAAGAAGACATCAGAAGTTAGTTGAAGAAACTCCTTCGGTTGTTTTAAAAGAAGAAGTAAGAAAGAAAATGGGAGAAGCGGCAATTAAAGCCGCAAAGGCTGCAAAATATTACAGTGCAGGAACAATAGAATTTTTGCTTGATAAAGATGGTGAACATTTTTATTTCATGGAAATGAATACAAGAATTCAGGTAGAACATCCTGTGACAGAAATGGTGACAGGAGTTGATTTGATAAAAGAAATGATAATGGTAGCAGCAGGTGAAAAACTTACAATGACACAGAACGATGTAAAACATTCGGGATGTGCAATAGAGTGTCGAATAAATGCAGAAGACCCTGACAATCATTTTATCCCATGCCCAGGTACCGTAAATGAACTTCATTTCCCGGGAGGAAATGGAATAAGGGTAGATTCCGCATTGTTTCACGAGTACAAAATTCCTTCGTGTTACGACTCGATGGTGGCAAAAATAATAGTTCACGGCCACGACAGAAAAGAGGCTATTGAGAAAATGAGAAGTGCGCTAGGGGAAGTTGTAATTGATGGGATAAAAACGAATTTAGATTTACAGTATGAAATTATTAATTCAAATGAATTTGCCAAAGGGAATGCGCTGGAAATCAACAGACGTTTGGATGATAGAGGTTAAAAATCATTGCAATGAATAGTCATGTGCTAAAGACAATAAAAATTATGACGCCCGGGGATAGAGATAAAAATGGGTTGTAAAAATATGGACGCTTTGAAATCAGAGGTTAAAAAATGTTAAAAGAAATGTTGAAAAAAACTCCGAAAAGAATAGGAAAGAATGAAAGCAATAAGTCAAATGTTCCTGATGGAATGTTTATGCGTTGTCCAAAATGTAAGGAAATAATCTATTCTGAGGATTTAGTGGCAAATAAATATGTATGCCCAAAATGTGAACATTATTTCAGAATAAATGCAAAACAAAGAATTGAAATGGTGTTAGACAGGGGTAGCTTTGTAGAATGGGATAAGGAAATTGTAACGGACAATCCATTACAGTTTCCAAATTATATTGAAAAAATAGAAAAAGCACAAAAGTTAACAGGGCTTGATGAAGCTGTAATTACAGGAAAAGGAACAATTAAAGGAAAAGAAGTTGCTATTGGAGTAATGTCTGCGGATTTCATAATGGGAAGTATGGGAAGCGTAGTAGGAGAAAGAATTACAAGATTATTTGAGAAAGCAACTGAAGAAAAATTACCGGTTGTTATGTTTTGCTGTTCAGGTGGAGCCCGTATGCAGGAAGGCACAGTGTCTCTTATGCAAATGGCAAAAACGAGCCAGGCAGTTAAAAGACATGATGAAGCAGGACTTTTATATGTTTCAGTATTAACTGACCCAACAACAGGAGGGGTTACGGCGAGTTTTGCAATGCTTGGAGATGTAATAATTGCTGAACCGGGAGCATTGATTGGTTTTGCCGGACAAAGAGTAATTGAGCAGACAATTCATCAGAAACTTCCTGAAGGATTTCAACGGGCAGAATTTTTATTGAAACACGGATTTATAGATAAAATTGTGACTAGAACAAGATTGAAGAAAACATTGGAATTTCTTATTTTATCTAATTAAGCAAAGCGAAAGGGCATAGAAATGGAACAAATACTTACGCCATGGGAGCGTGTTAAAATAGCCAGAGATAAAGACAGACCATATAGTTTTGATTATATAAATGAAATATTTGACAGATTTTTAGAATTACATGGTGACAGATTTTATGGAGATGACGGAGCAATTGTAGGTGGAATTGGTGAAATCAATGGCAGCTATTTTACAATAATAGCTCAGCAAAAAGGAAGAAATGTAAAACAGAATATTACCAGAAATTTTGGTATGCCATCGCCTGAAGGATACAGAAAAGGAATCAGACTTATGAAGCAGGCAGAAAAATTTAACCGCCCAATTATTTGCTTTGTAGATACGCCGGGAGCATATCCGGGAATTGAGGCAGAGGAAAGAGGACAGGGAGAAGCGATTGCAAAAAGTATATTTGAAATGTCAGGACTAAAAGTTCCGGTTCTTACAATAGTTATAGGCGAAGGAGGAAGCGGAGGAGCTTTGGCAAATGCAGTGGCAAATAAAGTTTTAATGCTTGAGAATGCAATGTATTCAATACTTTCTCCTGAAGGATTTGCAACAATTCTTTGGAAAGACGGTTCAAGAGCGGATGAAGCTGCAAGCGTGATGAAATGCACATCTCATAAATTGCTTGAACTAGGTATAATTGATGGGATTATTGAAGAAGAACAGCAGGCATCACTTGAAAATGTAGATATAATAGCTGAAGAAATAAAAAAAGAAATTTTAAAGTTTGCTGATGAGTACAAAGACAAAAATCCTGAATATATCAGAAATCAAAGATATGAAAGATTCAGGAAAATGTAATATATGAATTTAAAACATAAATAGCAGAGTTGAAAAATAAAAAACGGAAAAATGAAAACACTACACAAATTTAGGCAAACTAAATATGGAGATATAAATGAAATCATTAAAAATTGGAGAATTAGAGGCAAAAATTCCACTCATTCAAGGTGGAATGGGCGTTGGAATAAGTCTTTCAGGACTTGCCGGGGCAGTGGCGCTTGAGGGAGGAATAGGTGTAATAAGCACGGCACAAATAGGTTATAAAGAGCCTGACTGGGATAGAAATCCGATAGAAGCAAATTTGAGGGCAATAAAAAAAGAAGTAAAGAAAGCAAAAGAAATCAGTCATGGTGGAATAATTGCGACGAATATAATGGTTGCGACAAAATTTTATGATAAATATGTTAAAGCTGCAATCGATGCAGGCGTTGATATGATAATATCCGGAGCCGGACTTCCACTCAATTTGCCTGAACTTGCAAGGAAAAGTAAAGTGAAATTAGCACCGATAGTTTCATCTAAAAAGGCTGCGCAAATCATATTTAGAAGATGGGAGAGAAATTATAATACGACTCCTGATTGCGTTATAGTTGAAGGACCAAATGCCGGTGGGCATTTAGGATTTAAACCGGATGAAATTGAACAATATAATGTATGCCGAAATGACGAACCAGAAAATACAGACAAGTATAATAAAACAGAAACGAATAATATAAATAATATAAATGTATGCCAGAAAGCAAATTCCGTTAATTTAGAATTTGATAATAGGGCAAAAACAAAATTATTCTCAGATGAAATAAAAGATATTATAGATTTTGTACACACATATGAAGAAAAATGTGAAAAAGATATTCCGGTTGTTGTTGCAGGAGGGATATATGATAAATCGGATGCAGATTGTATATTCGAATTAGGTGCATCAGGAATTCAGGTGGCAACTCCATTTGTCGCCACAAAAGAATGTGATGCCCATGAAAATTACAAGATGGCATATGTGAATTGTAAAAAAGATGATATTGAAATAATAAAAAGTCCGGTTGGAATGCCGGCAAGAGCAATAAACAACAAATTTCTTAAAAGGGTTAAGAAAGAGGGGAGAATTGCACCTATAAAATGTCATCAATGTGTATCTACATGCAACATGTTAGAGACACCTTATTGTATCACGGATGCTTTGATAAATGCCGTAAGTGGAAATGTTGATGAAGGCTTAATATTTTGTGGAGCGTATGCATATAAAATTAACGATATATCAACAGTAAAAGATATTATAAAAAATTACTTTTAAATATGCTATAAGCAGTAAAAGATGTTAAAAAAAGTGGCTTTATAGGCAGTTAAATAGGCAATTTTAACAAAATTATTTTTCAACAGAACATACGGTTGTATTTTCTCACTGTTAAGATATAATTATGATGTGATAGGTCTGTATAGTAAGAAAAGTATACAAACTTATATCATTTTTTTACTTGAATTCTAATATACTTATGAAAAGAATATGGTGAGTGCGAATGGAGAACAACAAAAAAGACAGATACGAGAGTGTAAGTGGAAAAGGATACAAATCAAAGAAACCTGTAAAGAAGAGAAAAAGAAATAAGCCTGTTTTTTCTAATTTGAAAAAATACATAGGAATAGTTATAGGAATAGTATGCATAGCTTTGGTGGCAATATATGTAAATGGAACGGTTTATTATACAACTCATTTTTACAAGGGAACACATATTAACGGAATAGATGTATCTAAATTGACAGCAGATGAAGTTGAAAATGCTATAAAGGATTATGAACTTACAATTACTGAAAGAGGCAAAGAAAAGTCAGCTACATATATTGAAACTCTTGCAGGAAAAGATATTGATATGAAAGTAGTTTCAAGAGAGTCATTGGACAATCTTGTAAAAGAGCAGAATCAATTTATTTGGTTTACTGCAACCGGTACAAATCATGAAGAGAAGCAGATGATAGAATATGATAGCGACAAACTTGCTGAATTTGTAAAGAACTTAAAAGGTTTAGATTCTAAATATGCTGATAAGCCGACTAATGCATCTATATCTGATTATAATAACGGATATACAATAGTTGAAGCTAAGCAAGGGAACTTTCTTAATAAAAAGAAAACAATTGAGTGCCTTGAAAATACTATTTCTTCTTTAAAAGAAAAAGTTGATTTGGATAAAGAAGGATGTTATCGCGTGCCTAAGATTGCATCTGACAGTGAACAGCTTACAACAGTTTTAAATCAGTTAAATAAATACACGGGAACAACAATTACATATAATTTTGGTGATACTCAGGAAGTCGTTGACGGAAGTGTTATTTCAGGTTGGCTTGTTGTTGATGGAAATAATGTTTCATTAAGTAAGGAAAAAGTTGATGAATTTGTTGACTCAATACGAAAGAAGTACGACACAATTTTCTCAAACAGAGAATTTAAAACAACATATGGAAAGACTGTAAAAGTTAATGGCGGTGATTACGGTTGGTGGCTTAATACTGCTAAGGAATCTGAGGGCTTGATGCAGCAGATTGAGAATGGTGAAAGCGGTGAAAGAAAGCCTGTTTATTACCAGGAGGCTGCAAGTCATGGTGAAAAAGATTACGGAGATTCATACGTAGAAATTAATTTGACTTCACAACATTTGTTTGTATACAAAGATGGTCAGAAAGTTTTAGATACTGATTTTGTTTCAGGAAATGTTTCTACAAATCATGGAACACATACAGGTACTTATGGAATTACATACAAGGAAAGATATTCAGTGCTTGTAGGTGAAACATATGAGTCAACAGTATCATATTGGATGCCATTTGATGAAGATATAGGAATGCATGATGCAATATGGAAAAGCCAGTTTGGAAGCAATTTCTACAAAACAGATGGTTCTCATGGTTGTATAAATCTCCCATATCTTACTGCAAAAAAGATTTATGGATATGTTGAAAAAGGAACTCCTGTAATTGTATATGAACTTCCGGGAACAGAATCCGGCTCAGTTACATACCAGAATTCTTCTGAAATTGCTCAGGCTGCAATTGAAGCAATTGATGCCATCGGCACTGTAACTAAGAACAGTGGCGATACAATAAAAGATGCAAGATACATGTACAACAAAATCAACTCAGATGCTAAAAAATATGTAACTAATTATGACAAGTTACAGGCAGCTGAGAAGAAATTTAAAGAATATAGTAATTAGAGTAGTATTATGGCAATTGCTATTTTAATATAGGAGTTAAAGCAACATAATGGAAATTACTATTTAAATATAGGAATTTGAATGTAATTATAGAGAGCACTCCATTCGAAGAAACAAGTTATTATAGATTAACTTGAATATCTTAGAATGGAGTGTTTTATTATGCTTCAAGTGATTGAAGTGTACCATATAAGTTGGAACACTTTCGTCATGAAACAATCCACAATATTCCAAAAAATCCAAAAGCTTAATTATTCAAATCAACATGAACTCTTCCTTATGAATGATATTTGTGGTAAAATACAAAAGATGTAAATATAAAAATACAATTGAGAAGAAATTGCGGATGTGTTTAGATAAAAAGAATAAATACGTAACAAACAAAAAGTCTATAAAATAAACACATCAAAACAATACTTCACAAGTAATAACAAGAGGAGGAAACAAAATGAACGAAGTTCATTTTCTATAAATGTTTCCGACGAATAGCCGCCGACCGAAGGGCGGAGGCAATATATATTATCCAGGAGGAAAAGATGGCTGAGAGATACGAAGATATATTAACACTTGAAAATAATCAGTGGACTTACGGATGTCCTGTCCTAATAGAGGGAGGCGTATTGCAGTATGACACTGTAAGCGAAAGAAATCTTTTAACAATTAATTTTATGAATATCTGCGATGCTGTTTTGTCAGAAGTAGATTTGACAATTTATGCATCAGATGAAGCAGAAGAAAATATATTAGAAATGGAGCATCAGTATTTGAAACTTCATTTAGAGCCGGGAGCAAAATTTGGAAACAATGTACATTTGCCAATAGAAGATAAAGAGGCAAAGAAATTTAAATTAAAAATAACCAAAGTTGTATGCGAAGATGACGGAAGTGAATGGATAAAGGATGATATATTTGAAGCACATCCTGAGATAACTAATCCTGAAGAATTTGGACAAAAGATGGATCAGGAATACGAAGACAAATACAATCAATGCGAAGAGTTGATTGTATTAGAGGATTCCGAAAATCTTAAAAAAGTTGTAGAGATTCTTGAAACATTAAGATGGTACAAGAACTGTGAAGAAATGTACGATTACGCTAAGAGAAAATATGATATAACTCTTAGAACAGAGAAAAGAAAAAAACGTGAAGGCGAAAGAAAAGATGCACGCAAGAAGAAACAGAAAATGGCAGCAGCAATTGCAGCTTGTATTGCCAGCGTAGCAGTCATAATATTTGCAATAGTTTACCTTACAGTAATCGGACCAAATCATCAGGTTAAAGTTGCTAAAGAATACAACAATCAGGGTGAATTCCAGAAAGCAATTGAAATTTGTGAAAACCTTCATGGATTTGGAAACAGTAAAGAAGTATTAAAGGAAGCAAATTATCAGATTGGATTTCTTGCATTTAACCAGCAGGATTTTGAAACTGCATTAAAGTATTTTGAAAAAACAACAGGCTACAAAGGAACAAATAATTTACTTTCACAGTCTTACTACAATTTAGGACAGCAGTCAGCACAGGGGGAACAGTATGAAGCAGCATTGGATTATTATACAAAAGGATATAATACAGCAACAGAAGATAAAGTAAAACTAAATTGCCAGACAGGAATAGCATTAGCACAGTATAAATTAGCTTATGTAACAGAAGCATGGTCAACAATCAATGCCGTTTATGAAGCAGATAAAAATGTAAAAGCAGCATACGATGAATACGGATACGCTTATGCAATGAAAGTTTTATCAGAAGGAAATGTAGACGAAGCAACTGCAGTATTTAAGTTAATAAAAGGATACGCAGATAGTGCAGCACAGTATGGCAAGATTATTTATGAAAAGGCTGTTCCGGTTGCAGAAGCAGGAGATTTGGCTTCAGCATTAAGCACATTAAAAGAAGTTAAAGATGATTATGAACCGGCTGGAAAACTTTATAAAGAAATGGACGAGTTTATAGCAGCAAGTTCTAACTGGGTTGGAAACTGGAAAATGAAAGGTGACCAAGGTGATTACACAATGACAATAAGCACATTGTTATACAAAGGCGAATTGTGCTTAAAGGTTACTGACACATATTTAGATTATGATAAAATTATAAGTTCAAAAGAAAAAGTAAGACAGATTTATGTTGCATCTGAAAGAGTTGAGTACAAATTAAAAGATGTTCATAATTATAAAATCATTCTTACAAGAGAAACTTCTAAGAAAATCAAGAGAGTTTTATCTTATGATGGAGCATCATATATAAGAAAATATAAGAAAACAAAATAATAAACATAATGAATGGGGCTGTTGTGCTAATTAAAGTTAGTGTAACAGCCCTATAATAAAATAAATAATTTGAGGGAAGAAATGAAGAAAAGAATATATTCAATAATTATAGCTGTGGTGCTTATGCTTTCGTCTATAGCAGCACCTACCAAAGTATCAGCGTTAGAAATTCCATACAGAGTAGATGTAACAAAATATACATCAGACGAAGCAAATGCCTCAGCGCAAATTAGGGAACAGGTAAAGGCACACGCAAATACAGTAACAGTATATGTAAGAACAAAAGACAAAGATTTGTATGCAGTATTTAATCGAATATGGAATAATGCATTTGCAGAAACTACAAATCCGGACGAAGGAGATTATTTATATTGGCAAATGTCAAGTATGGCAGCAAGCTACAACGCCCTTATGCGTAAAGAGAAGGGAAGCAATACATATTATACAAAATACACAATTAATGTAGATTACTTTATTTCTTTAGAACAGGAACAGATGTTGACACAAGAATTAAATATAATAAATGAGAGTTTTGGCTTCACGGAAACAACAACAGATTATGAAAAAGTAAAAACTATCTATGATTATATTTGCCACAATGTAACATATGATTACAGCGATAACAATATGAAATTTACGGCTTATGCAGCAGTGACTATAGGTAAATCAGTATGTCAGGGATATGCAACTCTGTTTTACAGATTGGCAAAAATGCAGGGGATTTCATCCAGAGTGATAGCAGGCCATGGAACAAATACAGATGTATATCACGGATGGAATATAGTTAAACTGGGAAATCTGTATTACAATGTGGATGCAACATGGGATGCGGCAAATTACAAACTTGGTCATCCATATGAATATTTCTTAAAAGGCGATGTATTTGAAGACCATACACGAACTGATGATTACAAGACAAAAAACTTTTATGCTGCATATCCTATGGCTGCAGATGATTATGTAGAAGGAGTTGAAGCTGTTGCATCGGATGAAACAGTTAATTCAACATTTACAATGAATAAAACATCAATTAAGAAACTGACAAGAAACAAAATTAGTTTTGGAAAAATAGCGGAAGCAACGGGATATGAAATTCAATATTCGACAAATAAAAAATTTGCATCAAAGAAAAAAATGACAACAACAAAGACAACATGCAAATTTAGCAAATTAAGTAAAAAGAAAACATATTATTTTAGAGTACGTGGTTACAGAGAAGCAGGCAGTGGAAAAATATACACTAAATGGTCAACGGTTAAAAAAATAAAGAAAATAAAGAAAATAAAGAAATAATTATATGGATGGAGATGACAATGGAAATATTAGATGTGGTTGATGAAAATGGAAATCCGACAGGAGAAACAGTTGAAAGAACTGTAGCACATAAAACGGGAGTAAGACATAGAACGTCTCATGTGTGGGTGGTTCGCAAAAACAATGGAAGTATGGAAATTCTCTTGCAGAAAAGAAGTAAAAACAAAGACTCGCATCCGGGGTGTCTTGACTGCTCAAGCGCAGGACATATTCCGGCAGGAGTGGATTTTATTCCGTCTGCAATCAGAGAACTCAAGGAAGAGCTTGGAATTGATGCTAAAGAAGATGAGTTTGTGTATTGTGGGCAAACGGTAGGGAAAAGAACAAATGTATTTTACGGCGAAGAATTTATAGATAATCAGGTAAGTAACATCTATTATATAGAAAGAAATATGAAAGCTGACAAATTCAATATACAAAAAGAAGAACTAGAGTCCGTTGTATGGATGAAATACGATGACGCAGTTTTAATGGTAAAAAATAACACAATACCAAATTGCGTTAAAATGGAAGAACTGGAAATGCTGGGAAAGAAAATTAATAAATAAAGTAAAGATATCAGAGTTCTAAGGTTTTTCAACCACTTAAGAGTAAGCTTATGTGGTCTTATACCTTTTGACTCTGGCATCATAAAATTGAAGGTTTTGTGTAAATTATAAAAACATTTCAATAAATCTAAAATAACATTTTTTTCATGTTTGCGATAACATTATTTTACAATAATTGTGCAATATTACAAAAAAGATAAAAATATTTTTATTACAAAAACGATAAAAATAGCTGAAGAATGTGAAAAATATACAAAAAATAAAAAAGAATACTAGATAAAAATTGTACAAAAATTATATGATAAACAAATAAATTGTGAAAAGTAAATAAAAAGTGTACAACACTGACTATGAGGAATTGAAAAAACTGTTTTAATTTGGTAAAATTGTCTAAGGAAATGAGAGAACCGTAAATGGTTCGACATGATTTTTAGTTGAAAGGGGAAAAAACATGAATATTATTTCAAAGAAGAAACAAGGAGTAATCGCAATAATATGTGCGATAGCAATGGTTGTAACATCGCTTACGATTTACAATCCAAGAGAGGCAAAGGCAGATACAGATTATAGTCAACTTACTTATGACTATAAAAACAAAGGTGAAGCCTATATGAAAGGGGCAGAAACAACAAAATCACAGTGGAGAGTGGCTGTTGATACATCACAATCAACTGGAGATATTGTAAATTGGATGACAACAGGTGATGGAAACTTAAATTTCTATGGTGAAATGTTTATGAATGTTACATGGCATGGAGTATATCCTGATGCAACATTAGAAATAAACGGCGTAAAAGTTGAAAAGGGAGCAGAAGGTGTTCAGGTATATGCAGCTGCTGAAATTCATGTAAATGCAAAAAATTGGATTAATAATAATGCATATAATGTTGTTAAAGTAACAAGCGCAGATGAAACACAGTATGTTACTTTTATTGTTGCAACGGGTAATAAAGTTGATACTTCAACAGAAGAAAGCACAGAATTACAGAAGCCAGCAGCACCTACAGGTTTAGTTGCTAATATTAATGATTTAAAGACAAATTATACAATTGCATTTGCTAATGTGGCAACAGCGACAAGTTATAAATTCTATTTAGATGGAAAATTTGTAAAAGATATTACTAATGGTGGAGTTGTTACTATTGAAGAGTTGAAACTTGAAGAAGGAAAAACATATACATTTGGTGTAAGCGCAGTTAATGCAGCTGGAGAATCTGATATTTCAACTGTTAGTGTTACAGTACCTTCTAAAGAAACAGAAACAACTAAAGGGTCAGAGGAAACAACAGAGACATTTGATCCTTCAACAATTACAGAATGGACAGCTGTTGGTGGCTCAACAACAATGTCATATTATATCGCAAATGATGCAGCAGGAAAGGTTAGTGTTAAACCTGAAATGCATGGAGATAGTTTATATGCAGCTTTTGCACTTGCAGCTAAATTTAAATCAGTTGTTTTAAATGATGAATCAATTACTCCACGTGGTGGTGCATATGTAGAAATAGCTAAAACATCATTTAAAGAAGGTTATAATAAATTAGTAGTAACAGATTTTTATGGAAAGGAATCAGTTACAATTTACTTTAAAGTAGAAAAGGAAGAAGAAACAACTGCTAAACCTTATAAAGACGGAGAAGTTTTAGTTAATGATTCAAATGTAACAAAAGAAGTTCCAGCTTATGAAAACGGAGATTATTGGCAGAACGAATACAACAATGCGCCTGTAAACTATGTTAAGGGAAAGAAATACGTTGCAGAAGTAGTTGTGTCATCAACAGCAGCAAAGAAGATTAAGTTGGTATTCCAGAGAGTTAATATTTGGGATTTTGTTGATGCAAATTCAGGATATGAAGCAGAAATCGCAGCAGGAAATAAAGTAAAGATTACATATGTATTCGAAGCTACTCAGGAAACAGATAATGGTAACTTTGATATTTATTTAGGCTCAGTTGCAGATGCAACAACATTAGTATTTGAATCAAAGAAACTTACAACATACAATGAAGTGCCAGCAGGTGTTCAAACAGGGGTTGAAGTTGTTTCAGCACCAGCAACATATACAGTAACAGTAGATGGTACACCTACTAGCGTGACAGAAGGAAGCACATATACATTTGGCGATAATGCACAGGGTTATTATGATACAACAAATAGTGTAGCATATGCTTCAGGTGAAACAATTACTGTTAATAGTAATATTACAGTTACAAGCATTAACTTAAATGTAGCAATGCAAAAAGGCGCAAGCGTTAGATTAGCAACTCCAACAGGTTTAAGATTCCAGACAGTTATTACATCAGGTAATGACATTGCTGTATCAGATATCTTAAATAAAGATTTTGTAACAACAGGAACTCTTATTACAACATTTGATTTATTTAGTGCAAATGGAAATGTACTTGATAAAGACAGCAAATATACTAATTTAGATATAGCAAACAGTGGATGGTACAATGATGAAGTAGGTAAGTTCTGTGGCTCAATCATTAAGATTAAAACAGGTAACTATGAAAAGAAGTTTGTTGGTGTAGGATATGCAACAATTACATATCATAACGGAGATAAATATTCAATATATGCAGATGTAAATGAAACAGATAATGCAAGATCAATTTATTATGTTGCAAATGCAGTAAAGGATGCAGGATATAAGAATTGTGATGCTGCTCAGAAAGCTATAATTGATAAATATCTTGCAAAGGAGGCGTTCTAATGAAAAAGAAATATATAAGACCGGAAATGGATATAATAGAATTTGATACAAAAGACGTAATAACTACAAGTGGTATAGGTGGAGAAGCAGGAGATCCTACAGATACTTTAATCGATGTTAATAAAAATACAAACTGGTCAGACTTCTATTAAAATATAACCACTAAGCAAAAAGGTGCTTTCCTTTATCGGAAAGCACCTTTTTACTACAAAGATATAAAGAAATTTTAAGGATTGTTACATACTACGAACTCTTGCAATCCTAATAAATACATACAACAAAAGAGGAAGCGGATGAAAGGTAAATTAAAAAAATCAGTTGCAGTTTTGCTTACAGCAACAATGGTAGCAACACCGATTACAGCACCTGAAAGTACGAAAAAAGTTCAGGCAGAGCAGTTAGGAAGTATTGCTAAAGAAGTAACAGGTACATGGTCTTATTGGGATGGAAATAAAGATGTTGTACAGACAAACAAAATGTTGTTAGATAAGTTGCCAACAAGGGCAAATCAGGGAACTTACAGATTTACAACAGACAATTACGATGCAAATACAAATGCAATAGATGTTGGTGGTTTCTCATCATCAATGTTGTGGAATTATAATACATCTGCATTTGGAGAATGTGTTTATGCAATACCAATGTCATATTGTGGTAATACAAATGGAATGTATGTGTCGAAACCATCTACTTTGATTATAAAAGATACATATACACAGACTGTTGTAATGTCGATGAACAGTATGGGAACAATGTCTGATTTTATTGTAGGTACAGACTATACATTTGCAAGTACAAAAGTTGACAAATCAGATGAGTGGTTAACAGACGTTGTAATGGAAAATGCAAATGATTCATCACAGTATTTGAAGACAACAATGGTACAGGGAAGCCCATTTGCATATTTCCAGGTTGAAGGTGGAAATACAATTACATTACAAAGACCTAGAACACTTCCTAGTGAAGTTGCATACTACAACGGAACTACATTAGAAGATTCAACACAGTTAATTATCAGAGTATATGATAATGCAGATTTAATATCAGGATATAGTGATTATGATTACTATGCAGTATATTTGCCTGAAGGTACAAAAGTATCACAGGCAGATGCAACAGCAAAATATGCTGATAACAAAATGGGTGATTTAACATTTACATTACCATCAGACAGAACATATATGTCCATTGCATGGTTAATGGAATCAAATGGAAAGAAGGATGCAGATGCGCAGGAAGTTAAAGATGCATTTGCACCATATGCTTATAATTTTATAACAGGTACAAAAACATCATTTACACAGAATGGTGCTGAAATTAAGACAACATACAAATATACAGTTGATAAAAAGGCTGAAAGTACAGCAGATGGTACTGTAATGGGGATTTTGCCACATCAGTATAAGAATATGAGCGGATATGACTACATGGATTATACTGCAAGAACAATCAGAGGAACAATGAAGTATTTGATTGGTGATTCTTATCAGACTACATTACAATATACAGGAATTCTTCCAACATTACCGGGTATTGATGAGTCAGACAAAGCTACACTTAGACAGTATGTAAATGATTTTATGGATGTATATGGTCCTACAGATGATGGTGGACTTACAAAAGAGTCATATGAAGTAAACACATACGACACAGGTAAGAAATTGAATCGTGCAATTCAGGTTATGGAAGCAGCAGAAGCTTGTGGAGATACACAATCAGCTGATAAATTATTAAAAGGCATAGAAAATGAATTGGCTGATTGGTTTACAGCAGATGGTGAAGATGATGACAAATATTTTTATTATGATAAAGAGGTTGGAAGTTTATTTGGATTCCCTCAGGCTTACTATACAGTAGATGGTATGACGGATCATCATTTCCATTACGGATATTTTGTAAATGCAGCAGCACAGGTAGCAATGCGTGACCCTCAATTTATTCAGAAATATCAAAATGTAATTAATGAAATAATTGGAGATTTTGCAACATATGAAGAAAATAATTCAAATTCAAGATATCCATTTTTAAGATATTTTTCAACATATGAAGGACATTCATGGGCATCAGGTCATGCAAACTTTGGTGATGGAAATAACCAGGAATCAAGTTCAGAAGCAATTAATGCATGGGCAGGACTTATTTTATATGGTCAGGCTACAGGTAATAAAGAATTGACATCACTTGGAATGTACTTATATGCAACAGAAGTATCTTCAGTAAATTGCTACTGGTTTGATACTGATGGCGATATTTTAGATGAACAGTATACAGAAGGAAAAGGCGAAAACGCTAAATATAGTCAGGCATCAATGGTATGGGGTGGAAAATATACTTATGCCGCATGGTGGACTGATGAACCTTTACAGATACAGGGAATTAACATTTTACCTATGACTCCTGCTTCATTTTATGCAGCAGCTAATAAGGACTTCATTTTAACAAACTGGAAAACAGCAGAAAGAAATGAAAAGAATTATAATGGTAAAAATGAAAAAAATCCAAAGCGTTGGAATGAAATTTGGAGTGAATATCTTGCAATGGCAGACCCTGACAAAGCATTGGAGTATTTTGATGAACAGTGTGACCCGGAAGCAGGTGAATCAAAAGCACATGCATTTAACTGGATTATGGCAATGCAGAAAAATGGTACACCTGATTTGACAGTTACAAGTGATAATCCGCTTGCGTGTGCATTTAAAACTGAAGGTGGCGAAATGACATATGTAGCATATAACACAACAGATGAAGATGTTAAAGTTTCATTCTCAGATGGAACAGAAATAGTCGCAAAACCACATTCAATGACAACAACAGGTGATGGAGAAGTAACAACAAAATCAACATATAAGGTTGAACATTATTTGTCAGATGGAAAAGGAAATTACAATCTTTTTAATACAGAAAAAAAGTCGGGCAAAATTGGAAATGAAGTAACAGCTGTAGCAATTACATATCAGGGATACAAATTTAATCCTGAAGTAGAGGGCACAGTTCAGAGTGGTGTAATTGCAGAAGATGGTTCACTTGTATTGAAACTTTACTATGATATTACAGAGATAGAAACAACTAAGGAGTATGAAGATGATAGTGAATATACGTCGCTTGGAGTATCTAACGGAGTTGAAATTTCATATAGAGTGCTAAGAAATGATTTCAATGCAGGTGTCAAATTATTGGATGCAAATGATACATTTTACATGGAATATCAGGGAATTTATACAGCAGAAAATACGAATGCTTATTTGAATAAAAAGTTATTAAGTACGCTTAACGGAGTATTCAAATTTTCTGTTAAAAATACGTTGACTGAAAATACATATAACACAATTAAACTTGTTAGTGGCAATAAGCAGGTTTATATTCTTGTAAAATATGGAAAGCCTACTACAGCTCCTGATTTATCAGATTATGAAAGTGAACAGGAAGAAACAACAGTTGATGAAAATGCACCTACAGATGCAACAGGCCTTGTTTTAGGAACGCCTGCAGATAATGTGATTTCAGTTACATTTAGGGCAACACAGGAACAGAATGACAAAGGTCAGTTGTACAATGTATATGTTGATGGGACATTAAAATTATCATCAGTTGCAGCAGGAAATTATACAATTGATAAGATTTATGCCGGAACCCGTACTGTAGAAGTCAAAGCAGTATTAAATGGAAAAGAGTCAAAAGGTATTTCTTCAACAATAAAAGTTACAGGTGAAAAAGAACCAACAACTAAGCCGGAAACAACTACTAAAAATGAAGTGACAACAACTAAGCCAGATAATCCTGGTGAGACAACAGGAAAGGGTGAAACACCTGGTGAAGTGACAACAAACAAAGGACAGGGCGAAACAACAAAAGCTCAGTCATCAGATACAACAAATAAGAAAGATGATTTTGCTAAGACAACAGTTACAAGTCAGGATACAATAAATGGCCAGAATCAGGCAAAGGCTGTAAAAGTTGGCAAAGCAAAGATTAAGAGTGCAAAAATTACAAAGAAAGCATCTGTAAAGAAGTTAATAATTACATTTAAGAAAATTAACAATATTTCAGGCTATCAGGTAAAACTTTCATCTTCAAAGAAATTTGCCAAAAAAGCTACAATGACAAAACTTGTTAAGAAAAATAAGAAATCTTATATCTTTAAGGTTTCAAGTAAAAACTTAGCAAAAGCAAAGAAACTTTACGTTAAAGCCAGAGCATATAGAATCGTTGATAATAAACGTATCTATGGCAAATGGACTAAGAAAAAAGTTGTTAAGAAATAAGAAGTTTAAGAATAAAAAATTTCTAGAAATAAAAGTTGTTTAGAAATTAAAAATATAGTGTAAATAATTACATAATTACAAAAAATATAGAATAGTGCCATGCTTCATTGCAAGATGGCACTATTTTATTTGCCAATTCTCGGATTATAAATAAAATGCTTGAAATATCTCATACAGTATGTATAATTAAAAGAAACACATACAATAAGCAACTAATACTGCTTTGACGAGGAGGTATAAAGGTGGGAATAAACAGAAAGTATAAAGACAGGATTTTTTGCATGCTATTTGGATATACGAAGTATAAGAAAAACTTACTTGAATTATTTAATGCACTGAATGGAACGAATTACGAAGATGAGAATGAACTTGAAATTAACACAATTGAAGACACCATATATATGGGAATGAAAAATGACGTGTCGTGCATCATACAAAGCAATATGGCAATGTATGAGCAACAAAGCACGTGGAATCCGAACATGCCTCTAAGAGGAATTCTTTACAGCGCAAGACTATTTTCAAAATACATAAAGGCAAATAAGCTTAACATATACAGCGAAAAGCTTATAAAAATACCGACGCCGCAGTATTACGTGTTGTATAATGGAAAACGGAAAATAAAAGACAAAGTAATATTGAGGCTATCAGATGCATTTTCAGCATTACAGAACGAAGGTCAGTTTGAATGGACAGCAACAGTGCTTAACATAAACAAAGGACATAATGAAGAATTATTATCCAAGTGCCAAATTTTAAAGGAATATGTTATACTGATAGACAGAATCAATGAAAATCAAAAGAAGTATGACTCGGTGGAAGAAGCAGTTGAAAATGCAGTGTCCTACTGCATAAAAAATAACATATTACAAGACTTCCTAACAGAGCATAAGGCGGAGGTAATTATGAGTTTGTTAACGGAATATGATGAAGAAG
The DNA here is from genome assembly GCA_902363805.1 of Eubacteriaceae bacterium. Taxonomy (GTDB): domain Bacteria; phylum Bacillota; class Clostridia; order Lachnospirales; family Lachnospiraceae; genus Eubacterium_U; species Eubacterium_U album. The sequence continues at coordinate 736,028 of CABJBF010000001.1, forward strand.
AAACAATGGGCTATGTAAGACGAGACGCATATCGTGATGGGGAAAAGGCTGGAATAGAGCAAGGATTGAAGCAAGGATTGAAGCAAGGTGAAATGTTAATGTTAGTATCCATGGTAAATAAAAAGATGCAAAAAGGAAAAAGCATTGAAGAAATTGCTGAAGATTTAGAAGAAGATAAGGGAACGATAGAAAAAATAGCCAATGTAATAAAAGAAAACGGACATGACATCAATGCGGATGAAGTTTATAAGATGCTAAAGAAAAAATAAAGAAAAAATGTACAAACAGGCATTATATAAAAATGATACAAATTTTGCTTGAATGTACATTTTTTGTTGCGTAAAAACATAATAGAATAAAATAAACCAAGTTTTTAAAAGTAAAGTGATAATACTGAAAAAGCAGTAAATATTAGTAAAATAGGTACTTTTTTAGGAACTGAAATAGGACTTAAAAATGATTAGATTTATGAAAATGTTAAAAATATAATCATAAATATTTTTGTGCGATAAAAACAAATAAAAACATTTTTATCATAATCAAATGTGTGAAAATAAAGGCTTTAAGAGAAAAATGAACGAATTATTTTGATAAAAAATAAAAAAAGTTTCATTTGTTGATGGTATTGTTTGTGAAAAATGCCAGTGTTATACTAATATTAGTTCAAAAATAGGAGGAAAGTGTAATGAACAAAACTTTAAAAAAAATATTATCAGTTGTATTGACATTAGCAATGATTGTTACATCAATCACTGTTTATAATACGACAGCAAAAGCGGAAGAGGAGGAAACACCAAATATAGAGGTTACCGCTTCAGTAGAAAATAACATGATTAATGCAAAGTGGTCACACCTGACGTTGAGTTCGCAACACTTGCATACTTTATCAACGAGGCGGATAACATTCAGTTAGACAGTGCTCATTGGGCAAAAGCTGCAAATGGATGGTGCTGGACACAGGCAAATCCAACAGAAAAGAGAACTGCATTAGATACTGTTGCAAAGTCTAATGACAATTCAATAGATGTATCAAATGGTGGTACATATGTTCTTACAGTTCAGTATTTAGATGCTGAAGGAAATGTAGTGGCAAGTGGTACTTCAAATGCAGTAACAACTGAAAAAGTAGTTAACACAAACTTAAATTTAAAAGTTGAACGTTATGAAACAGGTATTGCATACTTAAAATGGTCTCTTATTAGTGGCGCAGCAAAATATGAAGTGTACAATGCAGATACAAATGAATTAATGAAGACTAGTGACAGTTCAACAACAGATTGGACAAATGTTACAATTAAACAGGGTGTTACATACAATCTCGTTGTAAAAGCTATTGATGCTAATGGTGAGGAGATTGCAATTACAAATAACACAACAACAGCATATCAGGAACCGGAAACAACAACGGAACCGACAGAGCCTGATAAAGCGCCTGAAGAACACACAAAAGCTGACTTTAGCAATGCAACATGGGCAGAACTTTCAACAAAAGCAGGATCAGTTGATAATAGATACTTTATCAACTCAGATCATACATTAAGCCAGGCAGTATGGTATGGTATTTATGCACCACATAGTGCAGCAGCATATCACAATGAACGTACAGCTTGTATCCTTTCAGATGATGCAGCTTCATTTACATTCCAGCAGAGAGATGTAAAAAGCGTTTGGATTAATGGAACAGAATATGCTAATCCATCAACAGCACTTAATTGTCAGGGAGACTGTACAGAAGTTTCAACAGAGTTCTTAAATAAAGGAATCAATGTTGTTACAATTGTTATGAGTGATGGCAAAACAAATACTTTTGGTATTAAAGTTGAAGAAACTCTAGCTGTGGATGCAACAGCTCCTGCAACACAGGATACAATTGATCCTGCTACAGTAGCAGAATGGACACAGATGGCTGGAACAACAGCAAATGGTTCAAAGGTATTTAAGGATGCTACAGTTACAACATCTACAAACGGTGGTATGGATGGATGCTATGCAGCAGGTGCTTCAAATAAGTGGAACATCTCTGATATTATGAATGCTAAGGCTGTATTTGGTGTAGTTCATGGAGACGCAAAATCTGTTATCATCGATGGTGTTGAATACATCAATGCAAAAGATGCTAGAAGCACAAAAGTATATATTGGTGGTGCTGACTGTGTTTATGTTGATGCTGCATTATTGGATGCACCAGTTGGCAAAACACAGTATCATATGATTACAGTTACAGGTGGTACAGCACTTACATTTATTTTAAAGGTTGAAGGACCGGAAGCAACATATAAAGTAACACTTGATGGAAAAAATGTAGCTACTGATGTAGTTAAGTATACATGTGGTAATAATGAACAGGGTTATTATGACAAAACAAATGATACTGCATATCTTCCAGGTGCAACAATTGAATTAAATAAAGATATTGATTTAACAACTATCAATTTAGATGTTAAGATGTTAAAAGGTGCAAGCATTAGACTTTCGGCTCCAACAGGATTAAGATTCCAGACAAATATTACATCTGGTAATAACGACCTTAGTGTACTTGAAAGTGCAAAAGTAACAACTGGAACAATAATAACAACAACAGAAATATTAGGCGATGCCAATATTGATAAAAACTTTGTTAAAGATGATACTAAAACAAAGTTAGATATTGTAAATAGTGGTTGGTATGAAGGAAAAACAGGTAATTTCTGTGGAGCAATTGTAAAAATCGATAAGTCAAATTATGATACAGAATTTGTTGGTGTAGGATATGTTACTATCAAATATAATGACAATACTGAAAAAACAATATTTGCATCAGTAAATGAAAAAGGAGACAATATTAGATCAGCTTCAACAGTTGCTAAAAGTGTTCAGCAGTCAGAAAAATACCAAAATAATTACACTAAAGAACAGAAAGAGATTGTAGATGCTTATGCAAAAGGAAATAGCGCTAATTAATAATTTGATAGTGGAGGAAGTTTTAGATGAAGAAAAAATATATTAGTCCTGAGATGGATATAATAGAATTTGATACAAAAGATGTCATTACGACAAGTGGCATGGGTGGAGACGGATTAGGAGCCAATGAAGATGCGGTAGATGAAAATGGAAATTATATCTGGTCAGAATTCTATTAAAATTAAATATATTAATAAAAAAGATGCTTTTCGGAATTTTTGGAAAGCATCTTTTTTATATAGAAAATTAATTTGAAATTTGTTATCTGAGTCCTAAAGACTTGAATAGTGTGTTATACTAATACTTGATAAGCAAACAAAATTTATTAATAAAACTTATAAAAAAGTTAAATATTATTAATAAGTAATGCTTAAGATAAAAGATGCCATAAGAATTGTTTAGTAAGTATTTAATTTCAGGTAATTATTGAATTCTAAGCAATTATATACAATAAAGGTATTATAATAAAGTGAAATTATAGGAGGCAATTGAAATGGATAATGATAAGATGATTGATGACATCGTAGCAATGCTTGATGCAGGAGTGGCTAAAGGACAGGGACATATTAATGTAAAGGTTGAGGACAAGAATGCAACTGAAAAAGAAATTGTTAATGGAACAGCAGACTGCTCTATGAATTCAATGGCTTGTGCTGTGCCAACAATGATTTTGGATGATGACGATGAATTTGAACTGTAAAAGAAGTGGTGAATAATTGAAAGTGGAAAATAAGGAAAAAGCAAAAAAAATAGCAAAATTTATATGCAGATATATAGTTATTACTTTTGCTGCCTGTATATATGCAGTAGGAATTTCTATGTTTTTAGATCCTAATAATTTAGCACCCGGAGGCTTGACAGGTGCGGCAGTAATTTTGACAAGAATTATACCAATAACATTAGGTACTTTAATTGTGATTATGAATATACCTATAATGATTTTAGGTGCATGGAAATTTGGAGCAAGATTTACGTTGTCAACATTATACACTCTTGTAGTTTCATCAGCATTTATGGAAATATTTGAGAGAATGGGATATGTTGTAACACACGATAAGATTTTAGCTGCATTAGTAGGTGGAACTTTAATGGGAGCAGGAATGGGACTTTGTCTTAGAATGGAAACCACGACAGGCGGTATCGATATAATAATTAAAGTTTTGCGTCAAAAATACAGGCAGGTTAAATCCGGTGAAATGTATCTGATAATTGATGGACTTATTTTAGCAGCGGCAGCATTATATTTTAAAGATATAGAAGTGTCAATGTATGCAGGAGTTGCGATTGTTGTATCGACTTATATTTTGGACAAGGTTTTATATGGAAGCGATGAAGCAAAGTTAGTTTATATAGTAAGCAATAAGCGAAAAATAATAGCTACAAGAATGATGGTCGAACTTAATATGGGTGTCACATTGGTCGAAGGAAAGGGCGCATATAATATGGAAAATACAGAAGTTATTATGTGCGTTATGCATAAACAGAATCTTACAAAGGTAAGAAATCTTGTAAGTGAAGTTGATCCGGAAGCGTTTATGATAGTTTCTTCCGCTACAGAAGTGTTTGGTGAGGGATTTAAAGGACACACGGATGTGGAAATGTGAAGAAAAAACTTAATTTTGTAAGAAATTAAAGTAAATTTAGTAAAATTTTGTTTACAAATAACAAAAGTATGCGATAAAATAAAAAAGTATTTTTTCTAATAAGAAAGAAATTATTTTTTATGATGGAGGAACAAAGCAAATGAAGAAACTATTAAGTTTAGTGCTTGTGTGCGCAATGACAATAGCCCTTGTTGGTTGTGGTCAGAAGGCAGAAAGAGTTGACAATGGTTCAGGTAGTGATAAGAGCTCAGCTAAGAAGATTGGCGCAATTCTTCTTGGAGATGAAACAGAAGGTTACACATTAGCTCATATTAACGGAATCAAGGAAGCAGCTAAAGAATTGGGAATATCTGACAGTGATATTGTATGGAAGTACAACATTTCTGAATCAGATGAAGTTAGTAAGGCAGCAGACCAGTTAGTAGCTCAGGGATGTAAATTAATTATTTCTAATTCATACGGACATCAGGATTATATGTATGCAGCAGCTCAGAAGTATACAGATGTTGATTTTGTAGCTATGACAGGTGATTATGCAGCAATTTCAGGATGTGACAATTTCTACAACGCATTTACAAAGGTATACGAATCACGTTATGTATCAGGTGTAGTTGCAGGTATGAAGATTGCAGAACTCGTTAAAGAAGATAAGATTCCGGCAACAGGATATGATGCAGATGGAAATGTAAAAGTTGGTTATGTTGGTGCATATCCATACGCAGAAGTTGTATCAGGTTATACAGCATTTTATTTAGGAATTAAATCAGTATATGATAAAGTAGCAATGGAAGTAAGTTATACTGATTCATGGTTTGATATTGAAGGTGAAGGTGCAGCAGCTGAATCATTAATGGCCGACGGATGTGTTATCATCGGACAGCATGCAGATTCGACAGGTGCTCCAAGTGCAGTTCAGGCAGCACAGGATAGCAGTAACACAGTAGCATTCTCAGTTGGATACAATGTAGACATGTTAGACGTAGCTAAGACAGCAGCTTTAACAAGTGCTACAAATAACTGGGCAGCATACTATACAACATTATTCAAGGCTTATGAAGATGGAAAAGAAATTCCTCAGAACTGGGCTGAAGGATATGATGCAGATGCAGTAGCAATCACTAAATTAGGTGATTCTTGTGCAGAAGGAACAGCAGATAAGGTTGCTGAAGTAGAAGCAGCGTTAAAGGATGGCTCATTACATGTATTTGATACATCTAAATTCACAGTAACAGGAAAGAATGTTAAGAAGAATGAGGACAATGGTTTAAACCTTGAAATCGATGATAACGGAGCTGTTACATCAAATAAGATTGATTTATCAATCATTGATTTTGCAACAGGAGATGTAACATACAAGGGAGATACAGTTGAAGCAATTGTAAAAGATGACAACGGTGCAACATACTTTGATGAATCATCATTACGTTCGGCTCCATATTTCCAGATTAGAATTGATGGAATTACAGAATTGAATAAGTAATTGATTAATTATGTGAATAGAGACTGATAACTATATATGTAATCAGACAAATTAATTGATTTAGAATTGAATAAGTAATCAAATCAGACATAATTATATAAGACATAAAAGGGAACTGTCGCTTTAGCGGTTATTAAATATAAATCGTTGAAGCGACAGTCCCATTTTTACAAAGAAAATCTAATGATACAAGGAGAAACAAAAGTGGAACAAAAATATGCTGTTCAGATGAAAAATATAACTAAAACTTTTGGTCATGCTATTGCAAATGATAATGTAAGTATTGACTTAGAGTACGGTGAAATTTTATCTCTATTAGGTGAAAACGGAAGTGGTAAAACAACTCTTATGAACATGCTTTCAGGTATTTATTTTCCTGACAGCGGAAAGATATTAATAGATGGAAAAGAAGCAACAATTCGTTCGCCACATGATGCAATGGAACTCGGAGTGGGAATGGTTCATCAGCATTTTAAATTAGTTGATGTATTTACAGCTGCCGAAAACATAATATTAGGTTTAAAAGAAAAAGAACCGCTTAAAAATGTAATAGATAAAATAAAAGAAATTTGTGATAAATATGGATTTGAAGTAGACCCAAATCAGAAAGTATATAATATGTCAGTTGCACAGAAACAGACATTAGAAATAGTAAAAGTATTGTATCGTGGTGCAAATGTTTTAATACTTGACGAACCTACAGCAGTATTAACTCCACAGGAAACAGAAAAGTTATTTAAAGTAATGCGTAATATGAAAGAAAATGGAAAATCAATTATTATCATTACGCATAAACTTAACGAAGTATTAGAGATTTCTGATAAAGTTGCCATTTTAAGAAAAGGCGATTATGTAGGAACAGTAGAAACAAAAGATGCTACAGAACTTTCACTTACAGAAATGATGGTGGGAGAAAAAGTAGAACTAAACATAGAAAGACCGGAAGTGGAAAATAAAGAGGTAAGACTTGAAGTTTCACATTTAAGTTGTAAAAGTCCGGATGGAATTAATATATTAGACGATGTATCATTTGATGCTTATAGCGGTGAAATATTAGGAATTGCCGGAATTTCAGGATGCGGTCAGAAAGAATTACTAGAAGCAATTGCAGGACTACAAAAAACAGAAGATGGTAGCAAGATAACATATGTTAATCACCAGGGCGAAAAAGAAAGTCTTTTGGAAAAGTCACCAAGACAGATTAGAGAATGTGGCGTTGCTTTATCATTTGTTCCTGAAGACAGACTTGGAATGGGACTTGTAGGTTCAATGGGAATGCCGGAAAATATGCTTTTGAGAAGTTATGATGAAGGAAAGAAATTTTTCATATCAAATAAAGAACCTAAAAAACTTTCTGAAAGAATTAAACAGACTTTAAATGTTCAGACAACAAGCATAAATGCCCCTGTAAGAACAATGTCAGGTGGAAATGTTCAGAAAGTATTAGTAGGAAGAGAAATAGCAAATGCACCATCTGTTTTGATGACGGCATATGCAGTTCGTGGACTTGATATTAATACATCATATACAATTTATGATTTGTTAAATGAACAGAAAAAGAAAGGTGTTGCAGTAATCTATGTTGGAGAAGATTTAGATGTATTGCTTGCCTTATCAGATAGAATTCTTGTTTTGTGTGGCGGAAAAGAAAATGGTATTCTTGATGCGAGAAAGACAACAAAAGAAGAAGTAGGATTACTTATGACAAATTTGCAGAATGGAGGTGCCGACAATGAGTAATAAGCCAAATCAGGTAACGAAAGTAAAGGAACCTCTTGTAAGAGTAACAAAAAGAGATGTAATACCAACATGGCAGAAGTGGGCAGTAAGACTTATAGCAATTTTATTATCTCTTGTAGTAGTTACAATATTTGTATTCAGCCTTACGGGAATTGGACCGGGAGAAACATTTGGTCTTATGTGGGAAGGTGTATTTAGCAATATGTACTATAGAAAAGGAACGATTTTCTTTACTGCAAAATTGCTTTGCATAGCAGTAGCACTTGCACCTGCATTTAAAATGAAATTCTGGAATATCGGTGCTGAAGGCCAGGTGTTAATTGGTGCTTTATCAACAGCGATAGTAATGGTTAATTTTTCAACATTATCAACACCATTATTATTTACACTTATGATTGTTTCATCAGTTGTAATGGGTGCAATCTGGGGATTGATACCTGCGATTTTTAAAGCAAAATGGAATGTAAATGAAACACTTTTTACTTTAATGATGAATTACGTTGCAATGCAGTTAGTTGATTATTATTACAACATATGGAAAGGCTCAAAGGCTTCTCTTGGAATGCTTAATCCTGGAACAAAAGCAGGATACCTTCCCGAATATAATGGAAGTTCAAATAACATAATTGTAACAGTTGTATTGATAATAACCGTATTAATGTATATTTATTTAAAGAAGACAAAACATGGTTATGAAATAGCAGTAGTAGGTGAATCAGAAAATACGGCAAGATATGCAGGAATTGATGTTAAAAAAGTAATTATCAGAACAATGCTTATTTCAGGTGCAGTATGTGGTATCTGTGGATTCTTAACAGTATCTGGTCAGGATCATTCAATTGCGTCTGATTCAACAGCAGGCGGTTATGGTTTTACGGCCATTATCGTAGCATGGCTTGCAAAATTTAACACAGCAATAATGATAGCAATTGCGTTACTTATAGTATTCCTTGAAAAAGGAACAGCTCATATCGCAGATACATTTGTAGGATTTGATGCAAATGCTTCTAAGATTGTAATTGGTATTGTATTATTCTTTATAATTGGAAGTGAATTTTTCATTAATTATAAATTAAACTTCCCTAAAAAAGAAAGTAAGGAGGCGTAATCAGATGGCAAATTTAATATCATGGATTAATATTGCAGTAGTGTTTGGTTCAATAGTATTATTTGGCGCTGTTGGCGAAACCCTTACGGAAAAAGCAGGAAATCTTAATTTGGGAACACCGGGTATTATGTGTATGGGAGGAGCTTTCGGCTTTGTTGGAGCTTATCTTTATGAAACATCAGTTGGAAATCCAAATGCGTTTATGTGCATATTAGTTGCTTTAGGAACAGCATTTATAGTTTCAGCATTAGGCGGACTTATTTATAGTTTCCTGACAACAACTCTTCATGCAAATCAGAACGTAACAGGATTAACACTTACAATATTTGGTGTAGGCCTTGGAAAATTCTTTGGAACATATGTAATTCCAAAGGGAGCAGTATCAACAAAGGCTGATTTTGCTACAAAGATTTTTAGAGCAAGAATACCATTCTTAAGTGATAAATTAGGTGTAGTCGGTGATATATTATTTTCATATGGATTTATGATGTATCTTGCATTAATAGTTGCCATCTGTGCAACATTGTTTTTAACAAAAACAAGAACAGGATTAAATCTTAGAGCAGTAGGTGAAAATCCGGCAACAGCAGATGCAGCAGGAATTAACGTAACAAAATATAAATATCTTGCAACATGTATTGGCTCAGGAATTACAGGTCTTGGTGGCGTTTACTACATATTAGATTACAGTAAAGGAACATGGGCTACTGCATCAGGAACAGCGATTGAAAGCCTTGCATGGCTTTCTGTAGCATTGGTAATATTTATCAGATGGCGTCCGGTTCATGCAATATGGGGTTCATATTTATTTGGATTATGCTATTGGGCATATCAGTTCCTTCCAAAAATAATTGGTATAAAGGTAAATACAGACCTTGCAAAGATGATTCCGTATGTAATTACAATACTTGTTTTAATTATTTCAAGTATGCGCAAGAGCAAAGATAATCAGGCACCTGCAAGTCTTGGATTATCATATTTTAGAGAAGAGAGATAAGTTGTAAAATAAAATTATAGTGAAATTTAAGAACTATTTGACAATTATTATAGCAAATTGCCAAATAGTTCTTTTTTCAAATTCAAAGAATCCCCCTGCAAATCTTCTATTTATCCTCGTTTTGTGGTAAAATAAACAGTATATGCGAAAAAATGAAGAAACACAAAACAATGGGAGAAGAGAAATGGCAACGTTAAAGGACGTAAAAAGAATTGTAATTAAAGTGGGAACATCAACATTAACTCATTCAACAGGTAAGACAAATATCAGAAGAATGAAAGCGTTAGTTGCGGTGATTTCGGATATTGTAAATTCTGGTATTGAGGTGGCACTTGTAACTTCAGGAGCGATTGGTGTAGGCGTAGGAAAATTAGGATTAAAGGACAGACCGACAGATACAGCAGGAAAGCAGGCAGCAGCTACTGTAGGACAATGTGAATTAATGTTTATGTATGACAAGATGTTTGGCGAATTTGGTCATGCAACAGGTCAGTTCCTTATTACAAAGAGAGACGTTGAGCATGAAGAATGTCATAACAATTTGATAAATGCATTTGAAAAGACATTTGAATATGGAGCAATTCCGATTATTAATGAAAACGATGCAGTAGCAGTAGAAGAAATTGTGTACGGTGATAATGACAGTCTTTCAGCCATTGTTGCTAAATTAGTTAAAGCAGATGCGTTATTAATATTAACAGATATAGATGGATTGTATGATGATAATCCTAATGAAAATGAAGATGCAAGAATTATTCCTGTGGTTGAAGAAATTACAGAAGGATTATTTGAAATAGCAGGAGGAAAAGGCTCTAAGTTTGGAACAGGTGGAATGATTACTAAACTTATTGCAGCACAGATTGCAACAGAAGCCGGCATTGATACAATTATAATTAACGGATTTGATGCAGATAACATTTATAAGGTATTAGAAGGACATCAGGTTGGAACTTTCTTCGTTGCTAAGAACAAAAAGTAAATTATGGAGGACTAAGGTATGTTGGAAGAATTGGGTGTAAAGGCAAAAGAAGCTGAGCGTAAACTTAGTGTTGCCACAACAGAAGAAAAAAATAAAATTCTTACTGCAATTGCTAAAGCTTTGATTGATAATACAGAAAAAATCGTAGAAGCTAATGCAATTGATTTGGAAAATGGAAAGAAAAATGGTTTGTCAGATGGAATTCTTGACAGACTTATGCTTAATGCCGACAGAATAAAAGGAATGGCAAAGGGCGTAGAAGATATAGTAAAACTTCCTGACCCGGTTGGTAAAATTTTAAATACGACAGTAAGACCTAATGGTCTTAAAATAGAAAAGGTTTCAGTTCCTTTAGGAGTAATAGCTGTAATATTTGAGGCAAGACCAAATGTAACAAGTGATGCTGCAGCTCTTTGCCTTAAGTCTGGAAATACAGTAATTCTTCGTGGAGGAAAAGAAGCCATCAATTCAAATAAGATGATTACATCAGCTATGCGTGATGCAGTTAAAAGCGTAGGCATGAATGAAGACGTAATTCAGTTAGTTGAAGATACAAGCAGAGAAAGCGCTACAGCGTTAATGACAATGAACAAATACGTTGATGTGTTAATTCCAAGAGGTGGTGCAGGTCTTATTCAGGCAGTAGTTAGAAATGCAACGGTTCCTGTAATAGAAACCGGAGTTGGTAACTGCCATATTTATGTTGATAAAGATGCAGATTTAGATAAGGCCGTAGATATTGTATTTAATGCAAAAACTCAGCGACCATCGGTTTGCAATGCTGCAGAAAGTCTTTTGATACATAAGGATATTGCAAAGGAAGCTCTTACAAGAATTAAACAGAGACTTGATACAAAGGATGTTGTTTTGATAGGTGATAAAGATTCAAGAGCAATTGCTCCTGATATAAAAGAAGCTACAGCTGATGACTGGGGCACAGAATATCTCGATTATAAAATGTCAGTAAAGATTGTAAATAGTGTGGATGAGGCAATTGACCATATTTACAAATACAGCACACATCATAGTGAATGTATCGTTACTGAGAATAAAGAAACAGCAGAGAAGTTCTTAAATGAAGTAGATTCAGCGGCTGTTTATGTAAATGCAAGTACAAGATTTACAGATGGTGGAGAATTTGGATTTGGAGCTGAAATTGGAATCTCAACTCAGAAGCTTCATGCAAGAGGACCTATAGGGCTGCCTGAGTTACAGTCGTTTAAATACAAAATATACGGAAAAGGTCAAATTAGATAAAGTACAATAGTCAAAGTATAAAGGATTTGTATAAAGTTTATTAATACCACAATTTAGTAAATTGAAATACAGCGTTGAAGAATTTTACTTCAATTTTACAAAATACGGTGGTTTTACAAAATATTCATAAATTGTTAAATTATTAATTTTATAATAATAGACATGGTGTTTATTATTGAAAATTATTAGATAGCAGATTTTTGTTATGAACAGATTAAGAAAATCAGATATGATTACAGCATGGCAAAAAATATATAGAATTTAGAAGTTTTTCAGGAGGATGGTTATGGATGATATAAAAGAAACGACTGTTACTGAAGAAAAGAAAGAAATTGTAGAACAATATAAGAAGTTATTATTTATAGTAAATCCTAAGGCAGGCCAGAAGAAGAGAGAAGATATACTGGTAGATGTTATTAATATTTTTAATGACTATGGTTATGAAGTGTTAATAAAATTTACAAGAAGAGAAAAACATGCTACAGAGATTGTGAAAGCTCTTGGTAGTCAGGTTGATATGATTGCCTGCATGGGTGGAGATGGTACATTAAATGAAGTTATGGCGGGAATGCGTTCAGCCAGACTTAAAAAACCGTTAGGATATATACCGGCGGGTTCAACAAATGATTTTGCAAACAGTCTTAATTTGCCATCAGACCCTGTTGAGGCAGCAAAGCATATGGTGACTCATAAAGCAAAATATATAGATATTGGAAAATTTAATGACAGATATTTTGTCTATACGGCATCGGCAGGAATATTTACAAAAGCCTCATATTCAGCACCACAGAATATTAAAAATCTGCTTGGACATTTTGCTTACGTTTTAGAGGGAGTTAAGGATTTAACTCAGGTTAAGCGAATGAAATTAAAGATTGAAAATGAAGATGAAGTAATCGAAGGCGAATACATATTTGTGGCTATTTGTAATGCCACATCAATTGGCGGTGTAATGACAATTGATGAAGGAAAAGTTGATTTTGCAGATGGATTATTTGAGTTATTGCTAATTAAATATCCGAAGGATTTAATCGAACTTGGAATAATTATAAATGAACTTACAAATCAGATATATGATAAACATATCAGATTATTAAAAGTTTCAAAACTTAAAATTTCAGACAGTAGTGATATTGACTGGTCACTGGATGGAGAAAAAGAGGATGGCAGAAAGAACATGAAATTCAGGGTCATCCATAATGCAGTTAAATTAGTATATTAAAGAATATATGAAAGGCGAGATTTGAAGTAGTTAGAAAGTTAGTAAGAAAAGGAGTGTACAATATATGACATTAAATAAAGAAAACATGAAAGCACTTACAGATAAGTACGCAAAAATGTGTGGGGAAAATGATACAGTTGAGCAGAATTTATTTGCAGAATACGGTGTAAAAAGAGGTCTTAGAGATATAAATGGAAAAGGTGTTCTTACAGGAATTACAAATATTTCACGTGTTGAATCTACACAGATAATTGATGGAAAATCAGTTCCATGCCCTGGTAGATTATTTTACAGAGGTTATAATATAAAGGACCTTGTAAACGGATTTATTTCAGAAAACAGATTCGGATTTGAAGAGACAGCTTATTTATTGCTTTTTGGTAAATTACCTAAAAAAGATGAAATAGAGGATTTTAATAAAATGCTTTCAGCACAAAGAAAATTACCTACAAACTTTGTAAGGGATGTAATTATGAAAGCACCAAGTGCTGATATCATGAATTCTTTGACAAAGAGTATACTTACATTAGCATCTTATGATAAGAATGCATCCGATACATCAGTGGAAAATGTAATTCAGCAGAGTGTCAAACTTATAAGTACATTCCCAATGATGGCTGTGTATGGATATCATGCATATAATCACTATCATTGTGGAAAGAGTATGTACATTCACAGACCGCTTCCGGGACTTTCTACAGCAGAAAATCTTTTAAGAATGCTTAGACCTGATAAGAAATATACACATTTAGAGGCTAAGGTTCTTGATTTAGCTTTAGTTTTACATATGGAACATGGTGGTGGAAATAACTCGACTTTCACAACGAGAGTTGTTACTTCATCAGGTTCAGATACATACGCAACAATTGCAGCAGCTCTTTGTTCTTTGAAGGGACCAAGACATGGTGGTGCAAATGTAAAGGTTGTTGATATGTTCCAGGATATTAAGCATAATTGCAAACATTATGATGACGAACATGAGATTAAAGAGTATTTAAGAAAAATATTAAATAAAGAAGCTTTTGACAAAAAAGGTCTTGTATATGGAATGGGTCATGCGGTTTATTCTGTTTCTGATCCTAGAGCAGAAGTGTTTAAAAGATTTGTTGAACAGCTTGCAGAAGAAAAGCATAGACAGAAAGACTTTAAGTTATATAGTATGATTGAAAGATTAGCACCTGAAGTAATTGGCGAGGAACGTCATATTTATAAGGGAGTTAGTGCAAATGTCGATTTCTACAGCGGACTTGTATATAGCATGTTGGATATTCCTAAAGAATTATATACACCAATATTTGCAATCGCAAGAATTGTAGGATGGAGTGCACATCGTATCGAAGAAATAATTAATGCTGATAAGATTATGAGACCTGCTTATGTAAGCAACTGTGCTTTTAATGATTATATAGAAGTTGAGGACAGATAGAAGGTAGAGTTATGCAGTTAACACAAAGTGATATTGAAAAAATAAAAGAAGAAATAGAACATAGAAAAATCGTAGTTCGAAAGGAAGCGCTTGAAGATGTTAAGGTTGCGAGGGCACAGGGAGATTTGAGCGAGAATTTTGAATATAAGGCAGCAAAACAATTTAAAAATAAAAATGAAAGCAGAATTCGATATTTAGAGAAACTTCTTAAAACTGCAACTATTATTTCAGATGATTCTAAAGAAGATGAAGTAGGTTTGAATAAAACTGTGGACATTTATTTTGAAGAAGATGATGAAGTCCTTACTTACAAAATAGTAAGTACAATGAGAGGTGATTCCATGAGTGGACGAATCAGTAATGAATCGCCTATCGGAAGAGCACTTATGGGACATAAAGTTGGAGACAGAGTGGAAGTGAAAGTTAATGACAATGTAAGTTATTTTGTTGTAATTAAGAAAATCGAAAATACCGGAGAAGAAGAAAAAGATAATATACGAAGCTTTTAATATGAAACTGTTACATTAAGACGTTGGAATATATATTTAGTTAAGTAAAATCATTTGAGTGTTAATGATATGACAAAACTACGATATTTTTATTTATTTCAAGGTCTTGGTGCGGCAGTTTTTTTTAATGATTGATAAATTTTGTGAAAGGGCAGGAGAATATGAGAAATAGCAAACAGAAGTTAAAACTGTTATATCTTATACAGATTTTTGATGAATATACGGATGAAGAACATGGAATAACCATGAGTGAGATAATAAAGAAGCTAGATGATAATGGCATCAAAGCTGAACGAAAATCAATATACGACGATATAGAACAACTTGGAACTGTAGGATATGAAATAGTAACTGAAAAATTAAATAGGGAAACAGTATATAAAACAGTAACAAGAAAATTTGATGTTTCTGAATTAAAAATGTTAGTAGATGTAGTGCAGGCGTCAAAATTCATATCAAAAAAAGATAGTGAAGAGCTTATTAAGAAATTAGAAGGATTTACAAGTAAATATGAAGCAAAGAAACTGCAACGTCAGGTTTATGTGGCAAATCGTGTGAAAGCTATTTCAAAAAGTGGTTACTACAATATAGACGCCATTCATGATGCAATATATGAAAATAAACAGATTGCATTTGATTATTATATGTGGAACACAAAAAAAGAACTTGTTATAAGAAATGACGGAAATAAAACGGATATAAGTCCGTGGGCTTTGTCTTGGGATGATGAAAATTACTATATGGTAGCATTTGATTCAGCAAAACAGAGTATAAGACATTATCGTGTGGACAAAATGAAGGATATTAAAATTTTAAATAAAGAAAGAGACGGCAAAAAAGAATTTGAAAAAATTGATGCTGCAAAATATACAAAGCAGACATTTGGAATGTTTACCGGAAATATTAAGAATGTACAGATGGAATTTGATAACAGTTTAGTAGGAGTAGTGGTAGACAGATTTGGTACAGATGTAATGATAATTCCAAAGAAAGATGATAAATTTACAATTAATGTGGATGTGTCTGTAAGTTCAATGTTTTACAGCTGGGTAGCGGGATTTGAAGACAAGGTTAAGATACTTGGACCGCAGGAAGTTGTAGATGGTATGAAAAATATGATAGAAAAACTTAGTAATCAGTATAAATACTGATGGATAGTAATAAGAAATGACTGAAAAATATTGGGAGGATTAAATGGAAGGAGCATTTGAAGTAATAAAAGATTTACTTGGTGGATTATCATGGGACAGAGAATCGGTTTATGCAAGATTGAGTCAATGTATTGATAGTGCTATAAGGAGTAGTCTGGTAATTGTGTTGTATAAAGAAGGGAAAGAAGAACTTATATTTGCAAATGATATGTTCTACGAAAATATAGGTGAGGACAGGGATGGATATGAATATAAAGAAGCTGATATTAAAAAGAGAATAAAGCCTGAAAATAAGGTGGTTAAATATGAAAAATGTGTTGAAAAATCGATGCTTACAGGTGAGACTCAGGAAATCATATATCAGTTTGAAAGGTATGATGGAAAGGTGATATGGGTAAGAAAAAGATTTGCAGCTATTTGCAATGAAGGAGAATATATAATCGTATCTGTAGCCACAAATATTACTAAAAGTATAGAGATAAGCCGGCAGATTGAGATTGAAAAAGATAGATTTCGGAAAGTAATTGAGCAGACGGATTTAGCAATAATAGAATGGGATTATTATAATAATACATTTTATTCGACAGAGTCATATAAGAAATATAAAATGAGTGAGGGCAATCAGGACCGTATTTTTAAGAAAAAATCGATTATTGGCTACACTCATCCGGATGATGTAGAAAAAATGAAAAAATTTGTATCAAATTGTATTTTGACACCAGGTAAAATGGAATGCATTGTAAGACTTAAACTTATTGATGGTACTTATAGCTGGAGCAAAATAACGGTTGTTTCAGAGTATGACATAGATGGAAATAAAATGAAGACATTAGCAATTATAGCTGATGTAAATGAGGATATGGAACGACGGAAAAAAGTAAGAATCGCAGTAGATATAGTAAATACTTTGGTGGCAAATGAGTATGAGGAAATATTTACAATTAATGCATTTACAGGTGAACCTGTAGTTTATAAAGAAGGCATATCAAAAGTTATAGAGGAACAAAATAAAGTAGGATTTAAATTGGGTGTTGAAAACTATATGAAAACTTATTGTATGGATGAAAATCCTGAACAAACAGCTAAAGAATTGAATCTTGATTATGTAAAAGAACAACTTGAAAATAATAATACATATCAGAAAATTTATTCAATAATGGATGAAAATAATAATATAAAAATGAAAAGGGCGTTTTACACATATTTAAATAAACACAAAGATACTATTGTGTGCACAATAATGGAAGTAGGAAAATAATATGAGTGTAAATAGAGAATTGAATAGTATGGAGAAAAGACGTGATACTATTTTGGATGATGACAATGAAAATGCTATAAAATTAAATGATGAAGATCGAAATACAATCACAAAGAATAAATCTAAAGATAAATTACTCAAGAAAACATGGGTGGTATGTCTTCTTGCAATGGTGTGCTGTTTCCTTTGGGGCAGCGCATTTCCATGTATAAAAACAGGCTACAGAATGCTTGATATTAAATCAGGAGAATATGCCTCACAAATATTATTTGCGGGTATAAGATTTGCATTAGCCGGTATTTTAGTAATTGTAACTAACAGCATAATACGAAGAAAAGTAATTCTTCCAAAGAAACCAGGATACATTTTTACGCTCAGTATATTCCAGACATCAGGACAGTACCTGTTCTTTTATATAGGAATGGCGCATACGACAGGAGTACGTAGTTCTATTATTACAGGTTCAGGTGTATTTTTAGCAATTGTGGTAGCGGCTTTTATTTTTCATCAGGAAAAATTGAATGCAACTAAGATAATAGGTACGTTGATTGGATTTGCAGGAGTTTTAATTGTAAATATAACAGGAATAAATGGTGGCGGACAATGGTCATTTATGGGAGAAGGATTTATATTTCTTGCAGCGATTTCGTCCGCATTTTCATCTTCATTTATTAAGAAATTTTCAAATGACGCTGATGTTGTAATGCTTAGTGGATATCAGTTTTTTTCAGGTGGAGTAATTTTGGCTGTGATTGGCAAACTGCTTGGCGGAAATGTAGTTATTTCAACTCCTAATGTTGTTATAATGATTATTTACATGGCATTTATTTCGGCGACAGCATATACAATATGGAGTATATTATTAAAATTTAATACGGTATCAAAAGTTTCTGTATACAAATTTATGAATCCTGTTTTTGGAGTTATTCTTTCAGCTTTATTTTTACCGGGAGAAAGCAGCCAGATAGGTGGACAGGTTATTGTAGCACTGATGTTTGTATGTGTAGGAATTGTGATTGTAAATAACGTTCAAACACACCAATAAATTTGCAAAAAAAGTAACGAAATTATGCAGATTAACAAGTTTTACATTGTTATAGTCAATTGTTTTTAGTATAATAGAGTTTATCAGTTTAAAGTGTTAGCGTAAATACTGCTAAAATTTATTACATAAGGAGATAACATAATGAGCGTAAAGGAAATGATTTTAGACTCAAAGCATGAGTGTATGAGCCGGGACGAGATGGCAGCACTTCAGGGAGAGAGACTTGTTGATTTAGTAAACAGAGTTTATAACAATGTACCATTCTACACAAAGAAGATGAAAGAATTAGGTGTAGAACCCGGTGATATTAAAGGAATTGAAGATATTGTTAAACTTCCATTTACCACAAAGGAAGATTTGAGAAATAATTATCCATTCGGACTTAGAGCAGTACCGCAGTCAGAAATTGTACGTGTACAGGGAACTTCAGGAACAACAGGTAAGCTTACTATAGTGCCATATACACAGAAGGACATTGATGTATGGGCAGAATGTATAGGAAGATGTATGACAATGGCAGGACTTACAAAGGAAGATGTAATTCATGTATGCTATGGTTATGGTTTGTTTACAGGTGGACTTGGAATGGATTTTGGTGCAAGAAGAATTGGTGCTATGACGGTTCCTATGTCTGCAGGAAATACACAGAGACAGATTATGTGTATGGAAGATTTTGGCGCAACAGCTCTTGCATGTACACCATCATATGCTTTATATCTTGCAGAAACAATTGCAGAGATGGACAAGGTTGATGATATGAAATTAAAAGTCGGAATTCATGGAGCAGAGCCTTGGACAGAAGAAATGAAAAAGAAAATTGAAGACATTTTACATATTGAATGTTTTGATATTTACGGATTATGTGAAATTACAGGACCGGGTGTTGCAATGGATTGTAAACAACACAATGGATTACATATTAACCATGACTTCTTCTATCCGGAAGTACTTGATCCTGTTACAAATGAATCGGTAGGAGACAATAATTTAGGTGAACTTGTATTTACTACTTTAGTAAAGGAAGGTATGCCATTACTTAGATATAGAACTAAAGATTTAACAAGCATTGACCATTCTACATGTGAATGTGGAAGAACAACACCTAGAATTTCTAAATTCAAAGGACGTACAGATGACATGAAGGTTATTCGTGGTGTAAATGTATTCCCAACACAGGTTGAAACAGCACTATTATCAATGGGTGGAGATATTTCTAACCATTATATGATGATTGTAGACCGTGAAAATAATACAGATAAACTAACAGTAATGGTTGAAGTAAATGAGAATCTCTTCTCAGATGAAATTAGCAAGTTAAATGATTTGAAGAAGAAGGTTGGAGCTAAATTAAAACAGGCTTTAGGTATATCTGCTGAAATTAAATTAGTAGAACCTAAGACAATCCAGAGAAGTGAAGGTAAAGCAGTACGAGTAATTGATAATCGTAATTTGTAATAGCAGGAGATAACGGATATTTATAATAATAAGTTTTTATTATAAATAATCTTAATCGAAATCGTAATTTATAGGAGGTAGTTTTATGGCACTAAAACAGTTGACAGTGTTCCTTGAAAATAAAGAAGGACATTTAAATGATGTATTAAAGACTTTGGCAGACAATGATGTTAACATTATTGTAGCAGCCTTAGCGGAATCAGCTGATTTCGGAATATTAAGAATGATTGTTCCGGAATCTGAAAAGGCTAGAGAAATTTTAAAGAATGCAGATTTTTCTGCAAAACTAACAGAGGTACTTTGTGTAAGTGTTCCTCATAAAGCAGGTTCACTTGCAAAGACTTTAAAGGTTCTTGCGGATGCTAATGTAAATGTAGAATATATGTATGCATTTTCAAGTGGAATCAACGCAGCAGCAGTTATTAAGACAAAAAATGTAAATGTAGCTACAAAGGTTCTTGAATCTGAAGGATTTGAATTTTGGGATGAAGAAAAAATCAAAGATATTAGTGAACAGTAGGATAGTTTAACAAATTAAAAAGCATTGTTAAATTGTTAAATGGAAAGCAATAATGTGCATAAAAGTATAAAGAAACTAAAAAAGTTTTAATAATTGAGAGAACGATAGTACATAAAAAGAAACTAAAAAAGTTTTATTAATTCAAAGAACGATAGTACATAAAAGAAACTAAAAAGTTTTATTAATTCAAAGAATTAAAGTATGTATAAAAGAGACTTAAAAAAATACGGATGACTTGCAAAAGACAAATTTGCCGGATATTTTAAGTCTCTTTTTAATGCTCTTAATGATTCTTTATTCTGTATTTTGTTATTAAAAGTGTTTATATAAGTAATATTTGCAATAGTGTTTGAGTGGAGTTTTAACTCCGAAGTTAGTTTAGATTGTTCCGTAAATTTTTCAAATAAAAGTGTACCATATAAGTAAGGACACATCTGCCATGGCACAAAACTAATTCAATGTAAATTAAATTAAATAATAAATTACGGAGGTAATTGGAAAAGTATAAATTATCCGTAAAAAATGATTGAAGATAGAAAAATATTTTATTTTAAAAATAAAATATATAGTGATTATACATAATTTGATTAGCATAACAAAAATGAAATTTTTGCCTTGAAATAAACGAAAAGTTAGCTTTCACTATATATAGTGCAAAATAAAATTTAACATTATATAGAATTGTAAAATAAATGATTGTATAATTTTCTTATGATATTTGATTCTGTATAACAATACAGTTAGTAACAACGGAGATGTCATATTTTGAAAAAGATATGTTAAGTAGTACAAAATGTACAGAAGGGTGAGGTGTAAATATGAATATTTGGCATGATATTAATCCAAAAAGAATTCAGCCATCAGATTTTATTGCAACTATTGAAATTAGCAAAGGAAGCAAGAAAAAATATGAATTAGATAAGGAAACAGGTTTGATTATATTAGACCGTATCCTGTATTCATCAGTTCATTATCCTGCTAATTATGGATTTATTCCACGAACACTTGGAGATGATAAAGATCCGCTTGATGTGTTGGTATTATGTTCAGAAGAAATAGAACCAATGTCACTTGTAAGATGTTATCCGATAGGTGTTATGTATATGACTGATAATGGGGATAATGACGAAAAGATAATTGCAATTCCATATGGCGACCCAACATATAACGGATATGTGGATATACAACAGTTACCAGAACATATATTTGCGGAAATAAAGCACTTCTTTAATGTATATAAGGATTTAGAGGGAAAACAGACTGCTGTTAAGGAGTTTGGCGGACCTGTTGAGGCTGCTAAAATAATATATCAATGTTTGGATAATTATAATGAAAAATATGGGAAAAAAGATGAATAGTCTGCTATGAAACAGATTCAACTTGCTTTGAAAATAATTAAATTTATTTGAAAAATAGAGATTCATTTTGTTTTACAAATAACATATTTTAAAGGTGGTAAGATTATGATTAATGAAAGAATTTCAGCCCTTAGAAATTTAATGGAACGAAATAAAATTAATGCTTATGTAATTCCGACAAGTGATGAGCATGGTTCAGAATACTTGAGTGACCATTTTAAAACGAGAGAATATATGTCAGGATTTACAGGCTCAGCAGGAACATTGGTAGTTACAATGTATGAGGCACTATTATGGACTGATGGAAGATACTTTATTCAGGCAGCAGAACAACTTCAAGATAGTGAAATTAAACTTATGAAAGCCGGAGAAGAAGGGGCGCCTTCTGTAGAAGAATATTTAAAGAAGAACCTTATTGAGGGCAGTGTAATAGGATTTGACGGACAGACAACTAATGCAAGACAGGCAGAAAAATTAGCTGAAATTTCAGAAATGAAAATAAAGAGTGACGTGGATTTGGTTGGAGAAATATGGAGTGACAGACCTGCTATAGAATTTAAACCTATATGGAGATTAATGGATAGATATGCAGGAGTTTCTTATCCTGAAAAAGTAGCTAATATAAGAAAAAGAATGGAAGAGGAAAAAGCGGACACATTACTTTTGACATCGTTAGATGAAATTGCATGGGTTACAAATATCAGAGGTGATGATATTGAGTATAATCCGGTATGCTTTTCGTATATGGTAATTACAAAATATGATAGTCTGTTATTTGCAAATACAAAATCATTTGATGAAAAAACAATATACCGTCTTTCAGAAGAAGGGGTTAAAATTAAAGAATATGATGAAATATATGATTATGTAAAAGTTATTCCTGAATATACAACATTATGGTTAGATAAAACAACAACAAATTATAGTATTTTACGTTCCATAAAACCAGAAGTAAAGATTATAGATAAATTTTCACCTGCATTGCATTTGAAAGCAATCAAAAATAATGTGGAAATTGAAAATATGATTAATGCTCATATAATGGATGGCGTTGCAGTGACCAGATTTATTTATTGGTTAAAACATAATGTAAGCAAAGAAAAAATGACAGAAATATCTATTGCAAATAAATTAGAAGAATTTAGAAAATCATGGAAAACATATTTGGCACCAAGTTTTGAAACTATAGTAGGATATGCAGACCATGGCGCAATAGTTCATTACAGCGCAACTAAAGAAACAGATTATGAAGTTAAAGCAGATAATTTTGTTTTAATTGATTCAGGCGGACATTATGTAGAAGGAACTACAGATATAACAAGAACAATAGCCCTCGGAAATATATCTACAGAGCAGAAGAAGATGTATACAGCTGTTCTTAGAGGAAATTTGAAGCTTGCAAATGCAAAATTCTTATCAGGATGTACAGGAGTATCACTTGATTATGTTGCAAGACAACCACTGTGGGAAATCGGATATGATTACAGACACGGTACAGGTCACGGTGTCGGTTATCTTCTTAATGTTCATGAGCAGCCGAATGCATTTAGATATATGTTAAGAGAAAATGTTGAAGAAAATGCAGAATTTAAACCGGGAATGATTACTTCAGATGAACCCGGCGTTTATTTGGAAGGGCAATATGGAATAAGGCTCGAAAATCTTTTGCTTTGTGTTGAAAAACAGGTGACTGAATACGGACAGTTTTTGGGATTTGATACACTTACATTAGTTCCATTTGATGTAGACGCTATAGATGTAAATATAATGTCTGACTATGAAATACGCCTTTTAAGACAGTATCATAAACTTGTTTATAAAAAGATTTCTCCATATCTTAATATTGAGGAACAGGAATGGTTATACGAAGTATGTATGGAAATTTAAATATATTTTTGTATAATAATGAATAAATTATGTGCGAAATAGATAAATTATAAAAAATACTTGTATAAATTGTATGTTTTATGATAGACTACTCGCAATTAATGGTAGTTGTATATGTTAGTGAAGAAAAGCACGGTACAGTAGAACGAAAGTTTACTGCACCGTGCTTTTTTGTGCGTTAGCAATGAGGCCACGTACCATAAAAAACAAATATTTCTGTGAAAGCTTGCTTTCAAAAAGAAATATTTGTTTTTTATGTGATGCGGCGAATGCCGCATCAGTGAAATGAAGCGAGTATACAATGAAAGTTAAAAAGAGACAAAAGGAGGTTCTTATGCCAAAGAACAGAAAAGAAGAAACGATTTACACAATAATGATGGTCATAGTAATGGTTTATGCAATGGTATGTTATAACATAGCAATGGATATAGGTGGAATGAAGAATTTTGTATTTTTAGCAGCACTTAGTGAACTGCCGATAATGTGTATAGCAGCATTTTTACTTGATACATTTATAGCCGGACCAATAGCAAAAAAAGTAGCTTTCAGACTGGTAAGCCCAAAAGAAGATAAGCCAATATTTGTTATTTTGGCAATATCAGTATTATCAATCTGGCTTATGTGTCCGATGATGAGTTTTGTGGCTGTAGTTTTGTTTAAAAATGCTTTTGGTCCACAACTTATAGCAGTGTGGATTCAGACAACTATAATAAATTTTCCTATGGCATTTTTCTGGCAATTATTTGCTGCCGGCCCGCTGGTAAGAACGATATTTGGAAAAATATTTAAATAATCGTAAATTTGAAAAAATATATTATGAAAAATCGCAGAGTCGATTTTGAAAAAAGTAAAACAAGAAAATATATTTGAAAATTACAAATTTATTCGATTGATAAAAATTCAACATATTAATTTCGCCTTTTGCATAAATTATAAAAAAGAAAAATGCAAAAGGCGAGAAGTGAAAGAATATATTGAAGAAAGAACGATTGAAATAGCAAATTACATTATTGAATGCAATGCTACTGTAAGACAGGCAGCAAAGACATTTGGTGTAAGTAAAAGCACGGTACATAAAGACTGTACAGAACGGTTAGGTAGGTTAAATCCCGGATTGGCAAAGCAGGTTAGGAAAGTTCTTGATGTAAATAAGTCGGAACGTCATATTAGAGGTGGACTTGCAACAAAAGAAAAATACGCACATAATCATGTGTGAAGAAATAAAAGCCATTTAGTTATGGCTTTTATTTTATTATGACAATAAAAAAACCACATCTTACGATGTGGTGTTAATTTCGGGGGACCTGGCGGGAATTTCACCCACCAGGTTGAGTATGAAAAACTTAAAAATACGTCATTATAGGGTATGACGTATACAAACTATGCTGCACTACCTAAGTAGTACTCTGTTATGATACGGTATATATGTGAACGAAATATGAACATGATGTAAATAAACTTTGAAATGCAAAAAAAATAAAACATACTTTAATTTTTATATAAAATTGTATATAATATTTGTGCGGGAAATCGTGATTAATATGGGATTGAAAGATGTATAACGTGTTTATTTTTTTATAACAACTTTTAATCTGTTATAAATATCCAATTTTAAAAGGAGAAAGATATGTTTGATACAGACATTGGAATAGATTTAGGTACAGCAAGTATCTTAGTATATATAAAAGGAAAAGGTGTGGTTTTAAAAGAACCATCAGTTGTTGCTATAGATAGAGATACGGATACTATAAGAGCAATCGGAGAAGAAGCAAGATTAATGATAGGAAGAACACCTGGAAATATTGTTGCGGTAAGACCTCTTAGACAGGGAGTGATTTCTAATTATTCAGTTACTGAACAGATGATAAAGTATTTTATTCAGAAAGCTGTAGGAAAACGTTCTTATAAGAAACCAAGAATTAGCATTTGCGTTCCTAGTGGAGCAACAGAAGTTGAAACTAAAGCTGTAGAGGATGCATCATTCCAGGCAGGGGCAAGAGAAGTATTTATAGTGGAAGAACCGTTAGCAGCTGCTATTGGTGCAGGAATAGATATTTCAAAACCATGTGGAAATATGGTGGTTGACATAGGTGGTGGAACAACAGATATAGCAGTTATTTCTTTAGGTGCTACTGTTGAAAGTACTTCTGTAAAGGTTGCGGGAGATGATTTTGATGATGCGATAGTCAGATATATGAGAAAAAAACACAATCTTTTAGTAGGAGAAAGAACTGCTGAAGAAATTAAAATCGGAATAGGTACATGTTTTAAGAAAACAGAAGTTAAGAAGATGGAAGTAAGAGGTAGAAACCTTGTTACAGGTCTTCCTAAGATTATAGAAGTTACATCAGAAGAAGTTGAAGAAGCTTTAAGAGAAGCGACAACACAGATTGTTGAAGCTATTCATGGAGTGCTTGAAAATACACCTCCTGAACTCTCAGCAGATATTGCGGTAAGAGGAATTGTTCTTACAGGTGGTGGTTGTCTGTTAGACGGATTAGAAGAATTGATTGAATCTAAGACGGGAATCAATACAATGACAGCTGAAGATCCGATGACTGCGGTCGCTATTGGTACAGGAAGATACTTAGAAGTTATGGATGAAATGAACCAGGAAAAATAATAGATAATAAGGCTGTCTGGAAAAGGCAGCCTTTTAAATTAAAAGGAAAAGATATGTCGATGAAAACTATTACCGGATATGTAGAAATAATTACATTTAGAAATGAAGAAAATGGCTATACTGTTTTAACTATGTCTGTGGGAAAAAAAGATGTAAAAGTAACCGGAGTATTTGGATATATTGGTGAAGGGGAATATATCGAAGTAGAAGGCGAGGAAGTATTTCATCCTGTTTTTGGTGAACAGATAAAAATGAAATCGTATAAAACAATTCCGGCAAATGACGAATATTCAATTAGAAAATATTTAGGGTCAGGAGCAATTAAGGGGTTGGGTCTTGCTCTTGCGGACAGAATCGTAGACAAGTTTAAAGAAGATACATTTAGAATAGTTGATGAAGAGCCTGAAAGATTAGAAGAAGTCAGAGGAATAAGTTATAAGAAAGCCATGGATATTGCAAGCCAGATTCAGGCAAAAAAAGATATAAGAGACGCAATGATATTTTTGCAAAAATACGGTATTTCGTCGGCGATGAGTCTTAAAATTTATAATTATTATGGCGAAGAAATTTATCAGATTATAAAGAAAAATCCATACCGCATTGCTGATGAAATACGAGGAATAGGATTTACAACAGCTGATGAAATAGCTAAGAGGGCAGGAGTGGAAGTTAATGCTTCTATTCGAGTTAAAAGTGGAATGGTATATGCGCTTTCTAAAGCATCAGAGTCAGGGCATACATATTTGCCAAAAGAAAATCTTATTCAGGCAACTATTAGTTTGCTTGGGTTAAGAGACCAGTATCAGAATGCCGATGGTACATATAATATGGATTTGTTAGATAACTATTTTATTGACCTTGTAATGGAAAAGAAACTTATTGTTAAAGAAATCAATGAAGTACAGGCTGTATTTTTGTCTACATATTATTACACGGAAATGAATGTGGCAGGAATGCTTCTTGATTTGGATTTATCAATGCCGGCGGATGAATTTGTGGAAAGTGTAAAATTAGATACCATCCAGAGAAAAAATAATATTGTACTTGATGATTTGCAAAAAGAAGCGGTTATGGCTACGCAAAGCAATGGAGTGGTAATTTTAACAGGTGGACCGGGAACGGGAAAAACTACTACAATTAATGCGATTATTCAAATGTTTGAAAGTGATAATTTGGAAATCCGCCTTGCGGCACCTACAGGAAGAGCAGCAAAACGAATGACTGAAACTACAGGGTGCCAGGCACAGACAATACACAGGCTGCTTGAAATAAACGGAAGTACCGGAACAGATGATTCATTGGATATGGACGCTAAGTTTGAAAGAAATGAAACAAATCCAATAGAAGCAGATGTAATTATAATAGATGAAATGTCGATGGTTGATATTTTCCTTATGCATTCTTTGCTTAAGGCTGTAGCTCATGGAACAAGACTTGTTCTTGTAGGGGATATTAACCAGCTTGCAAGTGTCGGACCGGGAAATGTATTAAAAGATATCATTGATTCCGGAAAATTTAAAGTGGTAACACTTAATAAGATTTTCAGACAGGCGGGTGAAAGCGGAATAGTAACAAATGCCCATAAAATAAATGAAGGAAAAGCAGTTGAACTAGACAATAGCACGAAAGATTTCCTTTATATAAGAAGAAATACACCTCAGGAGGCTTTGAACGCAACAATAGGTCTTATAATGACAAAACTTCCTGACTATGTAAAATCAACACCGCAGGAAATACAGGTTCTTACACCTATGAAGAGTGGAATTCTTGGTGTTGAGAATATGAATGTTGAATTGCAAAAATATATTAATAAGCCGGACAAATATAAAAAAGAACATGAATTTGGTAAATATATATTTAGAGAAGGCGACAAGGTAATGCAGATAAAAAACAATTATCAAATTGAATGGGAAGTCAGATTGCCTAATGGAGCCTGTATCGATTCAGGAAAAGGTGTATTTAATGGAGATTTGGGAATTATAAAAAATATGAATAACGATTCACAGATTTTAGAAGTTGAATTTGATGAAAATAAAATGGTGACATATACATTTAAGGAAGCGGAAGAATTAGAACTTGCATATGCAATAACTATTCATAAATCTCAGGGTAGTGAATATCCGGCAGTTATCATGCCTCTTGTTACAGGGTATCAGCAACTTATGACGAGAAATCTATTGTACACCGGAATAACAAGAGCGAAAAGTTGTGTATGTATTGTTGGAAGAGAAGATACATTTCAAGGTATGATTAAAAATGAAGACCAGCATAAAAGGTATTCAGGATTACAATGGCAGTTGCAGACATTTGAAACAGAGGAAGAACCTGTAGAGAATGACAAATAGAACGGCATAAGTGCTGTGTCGCTTTTTGGTGATTATACATTCGGCAATTGTAGAAAATGACAAATAGAACAGTATGAGTTAATGGAATAATGTTGTAAATATGCAAATAATAAACAAAATAGAAATATTAAGAAAGGAAAATAAATATAAAATTTAATTAATTTTATAATGCTTTGCTAGAGTTTATTTTATAAAACCTGGTTTATTATTGGAAATTTATTGAGTTAAATACATAAATACATAATATAAGATTATTTGAATTAATTAAAAAAGATTTACGTAGGAAATGAAGGAGAAGATTTTAAATGTATTTTTCCCTAGAACCTGTCCGGTATGTGGGGAAGTGGTCAAAGGACAGGACAAATTTGTATGTGACAAATGCAAGGGTAAAGTGTTTTACATGAAAGAGCCTAAATGTGCAAAATGTGGAAAAAGTCTTAAAGAAGACGGCACATTGTGCAAAGACTGCAGAGAGCATAAGCATGCATATGAAAAAGGCGTGTGTCTTTTTCAATATGCAGGTGGAATAAAAGAATCCATGTATAGATTTAAATATAAAAATGCAAGAGAATATGGAGCGTATTATGGATGGGAGACTGCAAAGCGTTATGGAAAATTATTTGAACAATGGGGAATTGACTGCATAATGGCAGTGCCGGTTTCTAAAAAGAAGGAAATAAAGAGAGGATATAATCAGGCGTATGTATATGCCAAAGAAATTTCCCGATATACGAAAATACCTATGGATAAAAAATGCCTTGTGCGAGTTGAGGATACAAAGCCGCAAAAGGAATTTGTAGGGATTGCAAGAAAGAAGAACGTTGAAAATGCATTTGCTATATATGAGGAAAAGGCAAAAGAATATAATAAGGTATTATTGGTGGATGATATTTATACGACAGGTAGTACTATAGATGCGTGTACACGGGTCCTTAAGGCGGCAGGCGTTAAAGAAGTATATTTTGTATGCATAAGTGCCGGAGTGTTGTAATCTTAAAAAACAGCCACCTTAAAAATAGCCTTAAAAAATATCTTGACGCTATATACAGATTATGTTATATTAATCAAGCGAGGACTAGGTCTTTTTTTTTTGCAGAAAAAATGACTTAAAACAAGATACAAAAAATGATTATAAATAAAGTGGAGGTTAAGCCATGAGAACAAGAATTACATTAGAATGTACAGAATGCAAACAGCGTAATTACAATACTACAAAGGATAAGAAGAGTCATCCGGACAGAGTAGAAACAAAGAAGTATTGCAAGTTCTGTCAGAGACACACAATGCATAAAGAAACAAAATAGTCAGTTTTATATAATGGAGGGATTAAGATGGGAGAAGCATCTAACAAGTCAAAGGGCTCTGTAAAAAAATGGTTTGCAGGCTTGAAGGCTGAATTCAAAAGAATAATCTGGCCAACAAAAGCATCCGTTATAAGACAGACTGTTGTTGTAACAGTGATCACAGTTATTTTAGGTGTTCTTATTAGCTTAATTGATCAGCTCATTCAGTTTGGGTTGGATCATATTATAGGATAAGAATAAAATAATGAAGAGGTGATTATATGTCAGAAGCAAATTGGTACGTAGTTCATACTTATTCAGGTTATGAAAACAAAGTAAAGACTAATATTGAACAGACAATTGAGAATAGAAAATTGCAGGATCAGATATTAGAAGTATCAGTTCCGATTCAGGAAGCAGTTGAAATTAAGAATGGTGTAAAAAAAGTTACACAGAAGAAGATGTTTCCGGGATATGTACTCATTAATATGGTTATGAATGATGATACATGGTACGTTGTTCGTAATACGAGAGGAGTTACAGGATTTGTAGGACCGGGATCAAAACCTGTTCCACTTACTGATGCAGAAATGCTCTCACTTGGAATTAACAAGGGTCCGGTTACTCTTGAATTCTCAGAGGGAGATACAGTTGCAGTAATCAAGGGCGTATGGGAAGGCACAGCAGGTGTCATTAAGCGCATTGATGAAAACAGACAGACAGTCACAATTAATGTGGACATGTTTGGTAGAGAAACTCCGGTAGAATTAGATTTTACTGAAGTTAAAAAGATGGATTAGAACCATTTGGTTTTAATAGATTGCTTTACATATTTGTAGAGCAGTGGGAGGGATTCCCGATAATACCACAAATTTTAGGAGGTGCCGAAAGATGGCAAAGAAAGTAGAAGGATACATTAAATTGCAAATCGAAGCTGGCAAAGCAACACCAGCACCACCAGTTGGACCTGCACTTGGTCAGCATGGTGTAAACATCGTTCAATTCACAAAGGAATTCAACGCAAGAACTGCAGATCAGCCGGGAATGATTATTCCAGTTGTAATCACAGTATACCAGGATAAGAGTTTTAGTTTTGTAACAAAGACTCCACCTGCAGCAGTTTTATTAAAGAAAGCATGTAACATCCAGAGCGGAGCTGGTAACTCACTTAAAGAAACAGTTGCTACTATTTCTAAAGCAGATATCCAGAAAATCGCTGAAACAAAGATGCCGGATTTAAATGCAGCTAGCATTGAAGCAGCAATGAGCATGATTGCCGGAACAGCTAGAAGTATGGGAATCAAAGTTGAAGACTAATTTTCGTAGATAAATAATATCGCGAACAACAAAAAGTTATTAAACGACTTATGTTGTAATTTAAAATGAATTGAGAAATGTGGGAGGTTTATCCGTTATTACCACAAGGAGGTTTAAATGAAAAGAGGAAAGAAGTATTTAGACGCAGCTAAGTCAATTGACAGAGCAGCTCAATATGACACAGAAGAAGCAATTGCATTAGTTAAGAAATCAGCTACTGCAAAATTTGATGAAACAATAGAATGTCACATCAGAACAGGATGTGATGGACGTCACGCTGACCAGCAGGTTCGTGGTGCTGTTGTATTACCACACGGAACAGGTAAGACTGTTAAGGTTTTAGTTTTCGCTAAGGGAGACAAGGTAGACGAAGCATTGGCAGCTGGTGCAGATTTCGTAGGCGGAGATGAATTAATTCCAAAGATTCAGAATGAAGGATGGTTCGACTTTGACGTAGTTGTTGCTACTCCTGACATGATGGGTGTTGTTGGTCGTTTAGGACGTGTACTCGGACCTAAGGGATTAATGCCAAACCCTAAGGCTGGAACAGTAACTATGGATGTAACAAAGGCTGTTAACGACATCAAGGCTGGTAAGATTGAATACAGACTTGACAAGACAAACATCATCCACGTTCCAGTTGGAAAAGCTTCATTTACAGAAGAACAGTTGACAGATAACTTCAACGCATTAGTTGATGCTTTAAACAAAGCTAAACCAAGCGCATTAAAGGGACAGTACTTCAAGAGTGTAACTCTTACATCTACAATGGGTCCTGGAGTTAAGTTAAACGTTGCTAAGTTAAGTAATTAATTAACAAATATAGATTAATACAATCTGATTGTTATTAATTAATAAAATTATTGACAATTCAATAATTGTGTGCTAGTATGCACAAAGTGGTTAATACCAATTGCCGAAGACAGTAGGTGACATTAGTCGTAAATCATAAGATGCCTACCGAGGGATAAGAATTTTTAATGACTTATACACCTCTCTGTCTAGGCAGAGAGGTTTTTATATTGAAAATCTATTCGGCTTAATGTTTGGTTGAACCTAATTTTAATAAGGAGGCAAAACATTCATGGCAAAAGTAGAAGTAAAGAAACCTATAGTAGACGAAATTGCTGAATTACTTAACGGTGCTGCAACAGCTGTTGTAGTTGACTACCGTGGTCTTACTGTTGAACAGGACACAAAGCTTCGTAAACAGTTAAGAGAAGCTGGTGTTGTATACAAAGTATACAAGAACACAATGATTAATTTCGCTATTAAGGGAACAGAATTCGAAGGTCTTGCTGAATACTTAGAAGGACCAACAGCTATCGCTATTTGTAAAGAAGATGCTACAGCAGCAGCTAGAGAATTAGCTAAATTCGCTAAAGACGCTGAAGCTCTTGAAATCAAAGCAGGTGTAGTTGAAGGTGTATGCTACGATGCAGCAGGAATTGCTCAGATTGCAAACATCCCATCAAGAGAAGTACTTATTTCAAAGTTACTTGGATCTATGCAGTCACCAATTACAAACTTCGCTCGTGTTATTAAGCAGATTGCTGAAAAGAACGAAGAAGTTGCATAAATCTGAATTATCAGGTTTTTATTGACTGAACGAAAGTTCAAAGAATTAATTAATTTATTATATGGAGGATTAAACAATGACAACAGCAGAAATCATTGAAGTAATTAAAGGTTTATCAGTTTTAGAATTAAACGATTTAGTAAAAGCATGTGAAGAAGAATTTGGCGTATCTGCAGCAGCAGGTGTTGTAGTTGCAGCAGCAGGAGATGCTGGAGCAGCAGCTGAAGAAAAGACAGAATTCGATGTTGAATTAACAGAAGTTGGAGCTAACAAGGTTAAAGTTATTAAGGCTGTTAAGGATGCAACAGGATTAGGACTTAAGGAAGCTAAAGAAGTAGTTGATGGAGCACCTAAGGTAGTTAAAGAAGGAGTTTCTAAAGAAGAAGCTGAAGCTCTTAAGGCAGCTCTTGAAGAAGTTGGAGCAGTTGCTACAATTAAATAATTATCGCGAAGCTTTGAGCAAAGCGACGTAACATAAAAAGAGATAGGTTCTATTATGCTTGCATAAATAAGAACCTATCTCTTTTTATGTTACGCGGCATTCTGCGAATGCCGCGTGCTAATTGATTTGCGAAGAAAATCAATTAGAGTAGCGAAGAATAACGAATGCCGTGTGCTAATTGATTTACGAAGAAAATCAATTAGAGGAGCGTATTACAAAAAAGGCTCTTTGCCTAGCATTGGGGCAATCTCTTATATATATCGTGTGTAATTCTGCAATAAAATTAAAAAAATGGTAAAAACATCAAAAAAGTCGTTGACATATAGATAAGTTTATGCTAAAGTGTAGAGTGCTTTATTGTGAAAATAGGGGTAATTTGCGCCCTATTGAATGAACAAAAAGACAAATTATAGACAAGGGGTGAAATGTCGATGGAGAAAAAGAGAATCCGTCCTGTGAAATCAGGTAGAAGCCTTCGTATGAGTTATTCTAGACAAAAAGAAGTTTTGGATATGCCAAATCTTATTGAGGTACAGAGAAATTCTTATGAATGGTTCCTTAGTGATGGACTAAAAGAAGCGTTAGATGATATCTCTCCTATTGAAGACTACAGCCAGAACTTAAGCCTTGAGTTCGTTGACTTCAAGTTATGTGTTGAAGATAAGAAGTATACGATTGAGGAATGTAAAGAAAGAGATGCAACATATGCAGCTCCTTTAAAAGTAAAGGTTAGACTTCATAACAAGGAAACAGGTGAATTTACTGAACATGATATATTTATGGGTGATTTGCCTTTAATGACAGAAACCGGTACATTCGTAATTAACGGTGCAGAACGTGTAATTGTCAGTCAGTTAGTACGTTCTCCTGGAATTTATTATGGTGTAAGTCATGATAAAGTTGGTAAAGAAATCTTTACATCAACTGTAATTCCTAACAGAGGTGCATGGTTAGAATACGAAACAGATTCAAATGATATATTTAGCGTTCGTGTGGACAGAACAAGAAAAGTGCCTGTAACAGTTCTTATTAGAGCTTTAGGAATAGGTACAAATGCAGAAATTATTGACTTGTTTGGCGAAGAACCTAAACTTCTCGCAAGTTTTGAAAAAGATCCATCAGAAGGATATCAGGATGGTCTTTTAGAACTCTATAAGAAGATTCGCCCAGGTGAACCTTTAAGTGTAGATAGCGCAGAATCATTAATTACAGGTATGTTCTTTGATTCAAGAAGATATGATTTGGCTAAAGTTGGACGTTATAAATTCAACAAGAAGCTTGCATTAAAGAACAGAATCAAAGGTCATGTACTCGCTGAAGATGTAGTAGATGCTACAACAGGTGAAGTACTTGCAAGCGCAGGTGACCGAGTAACAGAAGAAATGGCAATTAAGATTCAGAACGCAGCAGTACCAGCAGTTTGGATTCAGACTGAAATTAGAAATGAAAAAGTTCTTTCTAATATGATGGTAGATATTAATAGCTATGTTGATTTTGATTGCACTGATTTAGGCGTTAATGAAGCAGTATTTTATCCGGTTCTTGAAGAAATACTTCAGGAAAACGCTACAGAAGAAGATCTTAAGGATGCAATTTCAAGAAGAATACATGAATTGATTCCTAAGCATATTACAAAGGAAGATATTTTAGCATCTATCAATTACTGTATGAATATCGAATGCGGTATTGGTACAGCTGATGATATTGACCATTTAGGAAACAGACGTATCAGAGCCGTAGGCGAATTGCTTCAGAACCAGTACAGAATAGGTCTTTCAAGAATGGAAAGAGTTGTTCGTGAAAGAATGACAACACAGGATCTTGAAGGAATTTCACCTCAGACTTTAATTAATATAAAACCAGTAACAGCAGCTGTGAAGGAATTCTTCGGAAGTTCTCAGTTATCACAGTTTATGGATCAGAATAACCCACTGGGTGAGTTGACACATAAGAGACGTCTTTCAGCGTTAGGACCTGGTGGTCTTTCAAGAGACCGTGCCGGATTCGAAGTTCGAGACGTACATTATACTCATTATGGTAGAATGTGTCCTATTGAAACACCTGAAGGTCCTAACATCGGTTTGATTAACTCATTTGCAACTTATGCAAGAATTAATGAATATGGATTTGTAGAAGCTCCTTACAGAAGAGTTGATAAGTCAGATCCATCAAACCCAAGAGTAACAGATGAAGTTGTATATCTTACAGCTGATGAAGAGGATAATTATACAGTAGCACAGGCTAATGAACCACTTGATGAAAATGGATACTTTATCCATAACAACGTATCAGGTCGTTACAGAGAAGAAACATCTCAGTTCCCTAAGAAGAGAATTGATCTTATGGACGTTTCTCCTAGAATGGTATTCTCTGTTGCTACATCAATGATTCCGTTCTTGCAGAACGATGATGCTAACCGTGCGTTGATGGGATCTAACATGCAGCGTCAGGCTGTTCCACTTATGACAACAGAAGCTCCTGTAATCGGTACAGGTATGGAAGCAAAAGCAGCTGTTGACTCAGGTGTATGTGTTGTCGCTAAACGTGCCGGTGTAGTTGAAAGAGCTACTTCAAAGGAAATTACTATTAAGTATGATGATAATGGAGAAAAGGAAACATATCATCTTTTGAAATTCCAGAGAAGTAACCAGGGTAACTGCTATAACCACAGAACAATCGTATTTAAGGGTGATCATGTGGAAGCAGGAGAAGTTATTGCCGATGGTGCATCAACATCTAATGGTGAAATCGCACTTGGAAAGAACCCATTAATTGGTTTCATGACATGGGAAGGTTATAACTACGAAGATGCTGTTTTACTTAGCGAAAGATTAGTACAGGATGATGTTTATACATCAATTCATATAGAAGAATACGAAACAGATGCAAGAGATACAAAACTTGGACCTGAAGAAATCACAAATGATGTTCCGGGTGTAGGTGATGAAGCACGTAAAGACTTGGATGAAAGAGGTATCATCAGAATTGGTGCTGAAGTTCGTGCCGGAGATATTCTTGTTGGAAAGGTTACACCAAAGGGTGAAACAGAACTTACACCTGAAGAAAGACTTTTAAGAGCTATCTTTGGTGAAAAGGCAAGAGAAGTAAGAGACACATCACTTAAAGTGCCACATGGTACTTCAGGTATCGTTGTAGATGCTAAAGTATTTAAGAGAGAAAATGGAGATGAATTAGCTCCTGGTGTAAACGAATCAGTTCGTATTTACATCGCACAGAAGAGAAAGATTTCAGTTGGTGATAAGATGGCCGGACGTCATGGTAATAAGGGTGTAGTTTCACGAGTATTACCAGTTGAAGATATGCCATTCCTTCCAAACGGAAGACCACTTGATATCGTACTTAACCCATTGGGTGTACCTTCTCGTATGAATATCGGACAGGTGCTTGAAATCCACTTTAGTTTAGCTGCTAAGGTATTAGGATTTAACATTGCTACACCGGTATTTGATGGTGCGGATGAAAATGATATTATGGATACTCTCGAATTAGCTAATGATTATGCTAATATGGAATGGGGAGAGTTCAAAGAAAAATATAATGATACATTACGTGAAGATGTAATGTCTTACCTTGAGGAACATCTTGACCACAGAGAAGAGTGGAAGGGTGTACCAATTTCAAGAAATGGTAAGGTAAGATTAAGAGATGGTAGAACAGGTGAATATTTTGATAGCCCGGTTACAATCGGATTCATGCATTACCTTAAACTCCATCACTTGGTTGATGATAAGATTCATGCACGTTCAACAGGTCCTTACTCACTTGTTACTCAGCAGCCACTTGGTGGTAAAGCTCAGTTCGGTGGACAGAGATTTGGTGAAATGGAAGTTTGGGCGCTTGAAGCTTATGGCGCATCATATACTCTTCAGGAAATCTTAACAGTTAAGTCTGATGATGTTGTTGGACGTGTTAAGACATATGAAGCAATTATTAAAGGTGAGAATATTCCACAGCCTGGAATTCCAGAGTCATTTAAGGTTCTTTTGAAGGAACTTCAGTCACTTGCCTTAGATGTTAAGGTATTAGATGAAAATGACGAAGAAGTAGAATTAAAGGAAAGCATTGATTATGGTGAAACAAACATAAATGCAATTATTAACAATGATAGAAACTTTAATTCAAATAAAGAAAATGCCAATGATTTTGAAAAAGCTGGTTATACAACACAGGAATTCGTTAACGAAGAACTTCAGGCAGTTGGCGCATCAGAAGATGTTTCTAGTGACGACAACGAGTAGTAGAAGGGAGATTTGATCATGACAGATAACAACATTAGTGAACAGGTGGCATTTGACAAGATTAAAATCGGTCTTGCATCACCGGAAAAGATCAGAGAATGGTCAAAGGGTGAAGTAACAAAACCAGAGACAATTAACTACAGAACTTTAAAGCCTGAAAAGGACGGATTGTTTTGTGAAAAAATCTTTGGACCTAGCAAAGACTGGGAATGTCATTGTGGAAAATATAAGAAAATCAGATATAAAGGTGTCATTTGTGACAGATGTGGTGTTGAAGTAACTAAGGCCAGCGTTCGTAGAGAGCGTATGGGTAGAGTTGAACTTGCAGCTCCTGTATCACACATTTGGTACTTCAAGGGTATCCCATCGAGAATGGGATTAATCCTTGATATATCTCCAAAGGTATTGGAAAAAGTATTGTATTTTGCATCATACATTGTACTTGACCCAATGGATACAAATCTTGAGTACAAGCAGGTTTTATCTGAAAAAGAATTCAGAGAAGCTTATGAAGAATATGCAGGAAAATTCAGAGTAGGCATGGGTGCTGAAGCTATTAAAGAATTACTTGCAGCTATAGATTTGGATAAAGAAGCTGAAGAACTTAAAGCAGAGTTATTTGAAGCAACAGGTCAGAAAAAGACTAAGATTGTTAAAAGACTTGAAGTTATGGAAGCTTTCAGAAGTTCAGGAAACAAACCTGAATGGATGATTCTTGATGTAATACCTGTAATTCCACCTGACTTAAGACCTATGGTACAGTTAGATGGTGGTAGATTTGCTACATCAGATTTAAATGATTTATACAGAAGAATCATAAATAGAAATAACCGTCTTAAGAGACTTCTTGAATTAGGCGCTCCGGAAATCATTGTTAGAAATGAAAAGAGAATGCTTCAGGAAGCTGTAGACGCGTTAATCGATAATGGTAGAAGAGGAAGACCTGTAACAGGTCCTGGAAACAGAGCTCTTAAATCATTATCAGACATGCTTAAAGGTAAGCAGGGACGTTTCCGTCAGAACTTACTTGGTAAGCGTGTTGACTATTCAGGACGTTCAGTTATCGTTGTAGGACCGGAACTTAAGATTTATCAGTGTGGTCTTCCAAAGGAGATGGCTATTGAATTGTTCAAACCATTTGTTATGAAAGAATTAGTAGCAAATGGAACAGCACACAATATTAAGAGTGCTAAGAAGATGGTAGAAAGATTGCAGACAGAAGTATGGGATGTATTAGAGGATGTAATTAAAGAACATCCGGTTATGCTTAACCGTGCCCCTACACTTCACAGACTTGGTATTCAGGCATTTGAACCTGTTTTAGTTGAAGGTAGAGCTATTAAGCTTCATCCACTTGTATGTACAGCTTATAATGCCGACTTCGATGGTGACCAGATGGCCGTGCATCTTCCATTATCAGTAGAAGCACAGGCAGAATGTAGATTCTTATTATTGTCACCAAACAACTTATTAAAACCATCAGATGGTGCACCTGTAGCAGTTCCTTCACAGGATATGGTACTTGGTATTTACTATTTGACAATGGATAAATATGTTGATTATTCAGATGATGAGAAACTTGTTAAGACATTAGAAAAGGCAAAAGTTTACGAAGATGAAGACAGTATCAGAAAAGAATTAAATGATGGAAAAATTGATGTTGATTCAATGATTAAATTCCATGCAGATGACAGAGTTGTAATTTGTAAAACTATTGACGTTTTAGGACGTAGCTTTAGCAATGAAAATCAGGCAATTCTCGCATATGAAAATGGAGAAATTACTCTTCACCAGAAGATTCGTGTAAAGAGAACTGTATACAACAATGAAGGTAAGGAAATTACAGGTGTTGTTGATACGACTCTTGGACGTTTAATATTTAATGAAATCCTTCCACAGGATTTGGGATTTGTTAAGAGAGAAACAGATGAAGACTTCCTTAAATTAGAAGTTGGATTCCACGTAGGAAAGAAACAGTTGAAACAGATTCTTGAAAAAGTAATCAATAACCATGGTGCAACAAAGACTGCTGAAGTTTTAGATGATATCAAGGCTATGGGTTATAAGTTCTCAACAAGAGCTGCCATGACAGTTTCAATTTCTGATATGACAGTACCTGCAGCTAAACAGCAGATTTTAGATGATGCTGAAGAAACTGTAGAAAAGATTACAAAGAACTATCGTCGTGGTTTCTTAACAGATGAAGAAAGATACAAAGAAGTAATTACAACATGGCAGAAAGCTGATGATGAAATTACAAAAGCCCTTCTTACAGGACTTGATAAATATAATAACATCTTTATGATGGCTGACTCTGGTGCCCGTGGTTCTGATAAGCAGATTAAACAGCTTGCCGGTATGCGTGGTTTGATGGCCGATACATCAGGTAGAACTATCGAGTTGCCTATTAAGTCAAACTTCCGTGAAGGTCTTGACGTTTTGGAATACTTCATTTCAGCTCATGGTGCTAGAAAAGGTATGGCAGATACAGCGTTAAGAACAGCCGATTCAGGATACTTAACAAGACGTCTTGTTGATGTATCACAGGATTTAATTATTCGTGATGTTGACTGTTGTGAAGGAAAGGCAATTCCATTTATGGAAATCGAAGCTTTCACAGACGGCGGTGAAGTAATTGAAAGTCTTGAAGAAAGAATTACAGGAAGATATTCTGCAGAAACAATTTATGATGCAGAAGGAAATATCATTGTAAAAGCAAACCACATGATTACACCAAAGCGTGCAGCAAAGGTTGTAGCTACAGGTGTAGACAAGGTTAAGATTCGTACAATTCTTACATGTAAATCACATGTAGGTGTATGTTCTAAGTGTTACGGTGCTAACATGGCTACAGGTCAGTCAGTACAGGTTGGTGAAGCAGTTGGTATTATTGCTGCTCAGTCAATCGGTGAACCTGGTACACAGCTTACAATGAGAACATTCCACTCAGGTGGTATCGCCGGAGATGATATTACACAGGGTCTTCCTAGAGTAGAAGAATTATTTGAAGCTAGAAAGCCAAAGGGTCTTGCTATTATTGCTGAATTTGGTGGAAGAGCTGAAATTAAAGAAAATAAAAAGAAACGTGAAATTGTTATTACTAATGATGAAACAGGCGAATCAAAGACATATTTGATTCCTTACGGTTCAAGAATTAAGATTCTTGACGGTGCAATCCTTGAAGCAGGTGACGAACTTACAGAAGGTAGTATAAACCCACACGATCTCTTAAAGATTAAGGGACTTCGTGCAGTTCAGGATTATATGATTCGTGAAGTACAGAGAGTTTACCGCTTACAGGGTGTAGAAATTAATGATAAGCACGTTGAAGTAATTGTACGTCAGATGCTTAAGAAGATTAAGGTTGACACAGCAGGAGATTCAGAATTCCTTCCAGGTACATCAGTTGACGTTCTTGATTTCAATGAAACAGTAGAACGTTTGCAGGAAGAAGGAAAAGAAGTTCCAACAGGTACTCAGGTAATGCTTGGTATCACAAAGGCCAGCCTTGCTACAAATTCATTCTTATCAGCAGCTTCATTCCAGGAAACAACAAGAGTTCTTACAGAAGCAGCTATTAATGGTAAGGTTGATCCACTTGTAGGTCTTAAGGAAAACGTAATCATTGGTAAATTAATCCCTGCAGGTACAGGTATGAAGAGATACCGTTCTGTAAAATTAGATACTGATGACAATATTGCAAATGCAATAAACGATGATGATGTTTTATCATTCTCAGAAGATGAAGAAATTACATCAGAAGACGTTGTTGCGGTTAGCGAAGATACAGAAGAATAAAAAAATCAAAAGCAATATACTTGCATTTGATAATATAAAAGACAGTTCGTAACCATCCTGTCTATAAACAAAACTAAGGATTTAATTTATGAAAAAAAGAGCGCCTTAGTGTGCTCTTTTTTTTGTTACGAACTATAAAACATCTGCTGTACGAGTGGTGATTATAGTTTAAATAAGTATATTATAAAGTGCTGTTTGATAAAGGAGCAATTAATTATGGTAGAAGGTTTTAATCCTGTAAGATATTCAATTATTAAAGGTAAATGTCCAAGAGAAATAGTAATGCTTGTTGGAAATGGGTGTAAAT
Source organism: Eubacteriaceae bacterium (assembly GCA_902363805.1). GTDB lineage: Bacteria > Bacillota > Clostridia > Lachnospirales > Lachnospiraceae > Eubacterium_U > Eubacterium_U album. Next base: position 777,917 of record CABJBF010000001.1, read on the forward strand.
GGCGTAAATGCAGATTTTGTGATTATCATTTAGACTCAAGCCCTGACAAAGAATTTAATTATAAAATAAATAAAGCTGAACTTGAAAAAGTGACAGGAATGTTTGGTGAACTTGAAGTAATAAATTCAGGAAGCTTTGTAGATCTAGATGGAAATACAATTAAAATGATTAAGGATATTTGCGTAAATAAAAAAATAAAAAAAATTCATTTTGAATGTCATTGGATTCATAAAGATGAAGTTAAAGAATTTAAAAAGGAATTTATGGATTTGGGAGTAGAACCTGTAATTAGACTCGGATTAGAAACTTTTGATTATGACTTTAGAGAAAATTATCTTGTTAAAGGAATAGATGAAAAAAATCCGAAAATAATAGCTGAATATTTTGATGAAATTAATTTGCTTCAAGGAATAGAAGGACAAACAGCCGAATCTATGATTTGGGATATAGAAATGGGCTTAAAGCATTTTAAACGTGTATATGTAAATATTATGACAGAAAATAAAATGCCGATAAAGCCTGATAAAATGGTTATTGAGCAATTTAGAACAAAAGTATATCCACGATTTAAAGATAATGATAAAGTGGATATTCTATTAGAAAATACAGATTTTGGAGTTGGAGAGAATAAATGTTAAATGAAATTTTATTAATAGGTTCAATAATTGTAATTTATGGAATGACGCTTGTATTGTATAGAATTTTTGGAAAACAGGGATTATATACATTTACAATAATTGCAACAATAAGCGCTAATATCGAAGTTTTAATAGTTATTAATGCATTTGGAATGGAAATGACATTAGGAAATGTGATATTTGCTTCTACATTTTTAATAACGGATATAATAAGTGAAATATATGGAAAAAAAGATGCTAAACTTGCGGTATATTTGGGTATATCTACATCAATTGCTTTTATAATTTTGTCGCAGTGGTGGCTTCAGTATATCCCTGCAGAAAGCGATTTTGCGATGCCTGCAATGAAGACAATTTTTTCAAATACACCAAGATTAATGCTTACAAGTATGATTGTATATGCCATAGTACAGCAATTTGATGTGTGGGCATATCATAAATGGTGGGAATTTACTAAAAAGAAGTTTGGTAATGAAAGAAAATATTTATGGATTAGAAACAATGGTTCAACACTTGTATCACAGTTTTTAAATAATCTATTATTTTCATTTGGTGCATTTTGGGGAATACATTCAACATCAACAATAATAAAAATTGTAATTTCCAGTTATGTGATATTTATTGTAACAAGCCTTGCTGATACACCTTTTGTATATTGTGCAAGATTGATTTATGATAAAAATAAAGAAAAAGATAAATTTAAAAAGTAAAGATTAAATGTACATGTGATGTAAGAAAAAATAATATAATATATAAAAATGGTGCCTTATAGATTGAAAGAACTTTTAGTTTGAAACAATCTGTAGGGCATTTTTTGTGTGCTGATTATGTACAAAATTCTAAGCAATTAAAAATATTATTTTTACTGAATTACTATATGAAAGATTTTAAGCAATTAACATTAATGCTATTTTTTGATAAAAAAGAGAACTAAATATACCGACAATACAGCAACAGATTATTATTACAAAGTAACATCTTATGTAAATAATCAGGAATCAGGTTTATCAGATCCTATTTCAGAAGATTTGTTCTGTAATGCTTACAGGAAATCCTGAAATTTATCATGTAGTAAATTATTCAGGGGGAGCTGTAACATATGTGGGACAAAGACAGATTCTTACTTCATACGGTTCAGGTTTGGCATTGCCAACTATTAAATTAACTAACAGTTTAACATATTAAAGCGTTAACTATTGAAAATAATGTGTAATTTGCTTATAATACTCTTTATATGCAGTTAGTTAAAGTGCTTTCGAATTTATTAATTCAATCCAGATAACACATAAATGCATAAAGAACAATTTATGAAAAGGAAAGAAAAAAGATGAAAGATACGCTTGAAATCAGATGGCACGGACGTGGAGGACAAGGTGCCAAAACAGCAGCTTTGCTTTTAGCAGAAGTGGCGTTTAAAACAGGTAAATATGCTCAGGGTTTCCCTGAATATGGTCCTGAAAGAATGGGTGCGCCAATTACTGCTTATGACAGAATAAGTGATTCAGAAATTCGAGTTCATTCGAATATTTATGATCCGGAATTTGTAGTTGTAGTTGATGAAACTTTATTAGAGATTGTTGATGTTACAGCAGGTCTTAAAGAAGATGGAGCGATTCTAATTAATACTGCAAAAAGTAAGGAAGAAATATTACCACTGTTAAAAGGATATAAAGGAAAAGTTTACACAGTTGATGCCAGAAAGATTTCAATGGAAACTCTTGGTAAAAATTTCCCTAATACACCAATGCTTGCAGCTATAGTAAAGGTTACAGGAGTAATCGATGATGAAACATTCTTGAATGAGATGGAAGGTTCATTCAAGCATAAATTTGCAAGAAAACCTGAAGTAATTGAAGGAAATATGCAAGCTCTTAAGGTAGCTTTAAGGGAGGTTAAATAAATGGCAAAGACAGATATAACAAAGTTAGGAACTGATGTAGCATGGCAGGATGTTACAAGAGGTAACACAGTTGTAGGCTGCGGAACAACAAAGCAGTTTGTAACAGGTGACTGGACAAATGTAGCACCTGTTATAGATGAAGAAAAATGCAAACAGTGTTTATTATGCGTACCTTGTTGTCCGGATAGCGCAATTCCGGTAAAAGATTACAAGAGATGTGCAATAGATTATGATCATTGTAAAGGATGTGGAATTTGTGTTAAAGCATGTCCATTTGGAGCAATAAAGATGGAGGTGAAGAAGAATGCCTAAGAAAGTACAGATGTCAGGAAATGAAGCAGTTGCAAATGCTTTAAGACAGATTAATCCGGATGTATTTCCAATGTTTCCGATCACACCATCAACTGAAATTCCACAGTATTTTGCAAATTATGTATCAAATGGATTAGTTGATACAGAATTTATTACAGTTGAAAGTGAACATAGTTCAATGTCAGCAGCAATTGGTGCATCAGCAGCAGGAGCGAGAGCATTGACAGCAACATCATCTGCAGGACTCGCATTTATGTGGGAAGTATTAGGTGTTGCAGCATCTCATAGAGTACCTGTTGTATTAGCAGCAGTTTGTAGAGCTCTTACAGGCCCTCTTAACATTAACTGTGATCATTCAGATACAATGGGAGCAAGAGATTCAGGTTGGATTCAGTTATATGCTGAAACAAATCAGGAAGCATATGACAATATGGTTATGGCTTACAGAATTGCAGAACATAAGGATGTTATGTTACCAATTATGATTTGCCAGGATGGATTTATTACAAGTCATGCCGTAATGAATATGGAATTACTTGATGATGATGTAGTAAAGAATTTCGTTGGAGAATATGAGCCGGAAGATTATTTGCTCAATCCAAATGAAACATATGCAGTAGGACCATATGCCATCACTGATTACTATATGGAATCAAGAAAAGCACAGGCTCATGCAATGGAAAATGCAAAGCAGGTAATTAAAGATATTGCAGAAGAATTTGAAAAAATATCAGGACGTAAATACGGTCTTATTGAAGAATATAGAATGGAAGATGCTGAATATGCAGTTGTTATTATAGGTTCAGCTGCAGGAACAACAAAGGAAGCAATCGACCATATGAGAGAAAATGGTGAAAAGGTAGGTCTTATAAAAGTAAGATCATTCAGACCTTTCCCTGGAGAAGAAATTGCAGCTTCACTTAAAAAATGTAAGGCTGTAGCAATAATGGACAGATCTGAAAGCTTTTCAACAAATGGAGGCCCATTAGGAGCAGAGACAATGCAGGCAATGTACACAGCAAGATGTACAGCTCTTACAATTGATATCATGTATGGTATTGGTGGACGTGATGTTACAGTTGATGACATGATTAATGTATATGATACATTAAAAGACATCGCAGCAACAGGAGAAACAGGTGACGTTTACAGATACATGGGATTAAGAGATAAGGAGGCAAAATAAATGGGTTACAATTTTAAAGAAACAATGAATAAGCCTGAAAGATTTGCTCCCGGTCATAGAATGTGTGCAGGTTGTGGAGCTACTATAACAGCAAGAAACGTTCTTAGAGGACTTCATGAAGGTGATAAGGCAGTTATTTCATGTGCAACAGGATGTTTAAATGTATCGTCATTTATGTATCCATATGTAGCATGGGAAGACAGTTATATACATAGTGCATTTGAAAACGCAAGTTCGACAATGAGTGGTGTTGAAGGTGCATATAAGGCTTTAAAGAAAAAAGGTAAATTAAAAGAAGATTATAAATTCATTACATTTGGTGGTGATGGTGGTACATATGATATCGGTATCCAGTCTCTTTCAGGAGCAATGGAAAGAGGAACAAATATGACGTATGTATGCTACGATAATGGAGCATATATGAATACCGGTACACAGCGTTCATCAGCAACTCCAATGTATGCGGATACAACAACAACACCTGTTGGACCAAAATGTAAAGGTAAAGCACAGTATAGAAAAGATTTAGCAGCAATACTTGCAGCACATGACATTCCATACGTTGCACAGACAACTTTACTTCAGGGATTTAAAGATATGCATGTTAAGGCTGAAAAAGCTATCTATACAGATGGACCAGCATTTTTAAATGTTATGTCACCATGTCCTACAGGATGGAAATATAAAGCTGACGAAATAATGGAAATATGTAAGTTAGGTGTAGAAACTAATTACTGGCCATTATTTGAAGTGATTGATGGCAAATGGATTTTGAATTATGAACCAAAGAAGAGACTTCCAATTGAAGAATTTTTAAGAACACAGGGAAGATTTAAACATTTGTTTAAACCTGAAAATGAACACCTGATTGAAGAATTCCAGAAGGAAGTTGACAGAAGATGGGATGATTTGTTATTCAAATGTAGCAGATAACAGTATGAAAAATGCTGTTGTAAAATTACACAAAATGGTGTAAATTAAGATAGATTAATATTGACATATAAAGGCTGCCAAAAATAGAGAATATAATTTCTGTTTTTGACAGCCGATTTTTCTGAGGGAAAGAATAGGAATAAGATGGAATTTGAATTTAATCGAGAAAAAAGCAGTTTCATAAAAGTTTTAAAAGGAAAATGCGAAAAAAATGCATTAAAGTGCAGTGTTGAAGATAATAAAATAATGATTGAAACATTTGATAATTCAGAAGGAAAGTTAGAAGATGCTATACCGGCAGTTTTTAAAGGAACAATTGAAGCTAAAGAAAATAAAACATCAATTAAAGGAAGATTTACAAACGGATTTTATTTGACAACATTAGTAGCGGTAGCAGCGATATTAATAATTGCAAGATTATCATGGTCAATATATCAGAAACAATTGGACAATATTATTATGTGTGCCATAGCTACTGCAATATTAGTAATTGTTTGTGTAGTTGTTAACATTAAAGGAAAAAAAACAAAAGAAAGAATAATAACTTTGTTAAAACAGTTGCAATAAAGTTAATAAGTAATGATTTTGAGAAAAGGGATAATAAGTAATGAATAATAAAGTAAGTTCGGCTACAAAAAATATAATAATGGTATGCTTAAGCAATGGTTTGACAATTTTAGTCGGACTGTTCATGGGATTTATTTTGCCAAAGAATATTAGTGTTGATAGTTATGCAAATTATCAGATTTATAATTTATATATAGCGTATGCGGGGTTCTTTCATTTTGGACTTGTAAACGGAATATATATTAAGTATGGAAAATATGATTATGAAGATATTCCATACAGTAAGTTTAAAGCATTTTTTAAAAGCCTGATAGTAATTCATATAATTTCTGCATTGGCGTTGTTAGCATTTGTTATATTTGCAAGTGGTGGAAATGATATAGATCAAAGAATTGCATATCTTTTTGTAATAGTTAATATTCCGTTGATTAATATTAAATGGTTCTTTTCATCTATAAATCAATTTACAAAGAGATTTGTTATAGACAGTTATCTTACAATAACTCAGAATGTTTTAAATGTTGTAGCAGTAGGATGTATTATAGCATTTCATCTGTACACATATTTAAGTATTTTAATATTCACAACAATAATGAATTCTGTATGTATGAGTTTGTCTATATATCAAAATAAAGAAATTATACTTGCAAAATCAGGAAAAGTTAAGTTATCCGAAGTTGGTGGATTAATAAAAACAGGTTTTTTCCTGATGCTTAGTGAGTTTGTTGGAATTATTATTTTAGGAATAGACAGTATATTTGTACAACAGTTTATGCCTAAATATACATTTTCAATGTATCAGTTTGCGGTTTCAATAGTAAGTCTTGTATTTACAATGGTAACGGTTGTTACAAATCTTGTGTATCCATATCTTGTTAGAGCGGATGAAAATAAATATGGATTATATTATACGATGCTTAGTGATGTGGTATCTGTTGTTTCAGCAGCAGCAATGGCGGCATTTTTTGCAGCAAAATTTATCATACAATTATGGATACCTAAATATAATGATAGCATTCCTATAGTCGCAATTTTGTTTGGAACTATAGTATTCAGAATTTTAATAATGTTGGTATGTGGAAATTATTTTAAAGTACTTAAGATGATAAAGGAATACACTGCTAACAACATTATGGCAATTACCATAGGCTTTGCGTTTGATGTAATAGCATTGGTTGTGTTTAATGATTCATGGTACATTGCGTTAGCAAGTCTTGCGTCATTTATAGTATGGTATTTAATTACAGATAGAAAATTTATAAAGCATTTTAAATTGAAAGTTAAGGATTGGATGCCAAGATATTTTTATATCGTAGTAAGTTTAGGGGCATTTTATTTCTTTGCAAATCATGATTGGGTAGTAAGTATTTTTGTCTATGGAATATTTACGGTTATATTTGGAATAGCATGCTTTGCAAAATATATAAAAGTAATAAACGAGATGAGAGTAAAATAAACTTGACAATAAACGGATGACAAATTAGTATATTAGTAAGTTCCAAAGGCGGTAACCCGGAGTCGGGTTGCCGCTTTTTGCTATATATAGCAAGGCCCTGTTTATGAAACAGAGTTTTAGGTGATGAAAAACGAGGCTTTAAATTATATTAATAATGAAAAAGGAAGGGAGTATGTTTATGAAAGGATTTGCAAAGACACTGGGAGATGTTTTGTCAACAATTGACGGAATTGTATGGGGACCAATTATGTTATGCTTATTAGTTGGAACCGGAGTAATTTTAACTATCAGAACAAGAGGATTAGGATGGAGAAATTTAGGTTATGCCCTTAAGTCGACACTTAGTAAAGAAGCAAGAACAAAAAGTAGAGGAAGTGGAGATATTTCACCATTTTCAGCTCTGACAACAGCGCTTGCAGCAACAATTGGTACCGGAAACATCGTAGGTGTTGCTACAGCCATGGTATCAGGTGGACCCGGAGCATTAGTATGGATGTGGTTGTCGGCAGCATTTGGAATTACATCAAAATTTAGTGAATGTATGCTTGCAATTAAGTACAGAGAAGTAAATGCTAATGGGGAAATGTCAGGTGGTCCTATGTACACAATGAAAAAGGCATTTAAAAATAAAAAGATTGGGGCAGTACTTGGCTGGGTGTTTGCCTTATTCGCTGTAATAGCATCATTTGGAATAGGAAATCTTACACAGGCAAACTCGATATCAGAGTCATTAAAATCTACATGGAACATCCCAACAAATGTTGTTGGGGTAATTCTTACAATTTTAGCTTTAATTATAATTGTAGGTGGAATCAAATCAATATCAAAAGTATCACAGGTTGTAGTACCTGCAATGGCAATATTTTATGTAATAGCAGGTTTAGTGGTAATTATAATTAATATAGAAAATGTTCCCGCAGGATTGACAGCAGTTTTTCAATCTGCAATAGGGATACAGCCACTTGCAGGAGGAGTAGCAGGAACAATTACAGCTTCAATGATGAACGCAATGAGATTTGGTGTAGCAAGAGGTGTTTTTTCAAATGAAGCAGGTATGGGCTCAGCTGCCATAACTGCAGCAGCAGCTACAACAGATAATCATGTAAGACAGGGATACATAAATATGACAGGAACGTTTTACGATACAATAGTTGTATGTACTATTACAGGATTATGTATTGCAAGCTCAGGTGTACTTGGAACAACAGATGCATCAGGAGAATTAGTATCTGGAGCTGCCTTGACAATTGCAGCATTTAGTACGGCTTTAGGTAAATGGGGAGCTTACCTTGTTACAATAGGAATTGCATTATTTGCATTTTCAACAATACTTGGATGGGAGTATCATGGAGAAAAAGCATTTGAATATATTTTGGGAACACACAAATACAACATGATTTACAGAATATTATTTTCTTTAATTGCATACATAGGAGCTACAACAACATTACAGATTGTATGGGATTTCTCAGATATAGCCAATGCGCTTATGGCTATTCCGAACTTAATATGTCTTCTTGCTTTAAGCGGTGAAATTGCAAAAGATATGATAGAATTTCAAAAAGTAATTAAGGCAGAGAAAAATAAGGAATAGAATATTATTATTGAAATATGAATAAAATGCAATGTTTTGTATCATAATAAATGAAAAAATAGTTTAAAATTTTTAGAAAAGAGAGATAAAAAGTAATAAAACAGGGCCAAATTTATATGCGTTTATAAAATGCAATAAATTTGGCCTTGAAATATAATAGGCATAATTTGTAAATAAATGTTTCAAATGGTATATATGTGTGTTATACTAAATGGGTGAATTTATTTACCAAAAAAGAGAAAAGGAGGAGAAAGGTATGATTCAGAGAAGAAGTATTGCAATGTGCATAATTCTCTCACTCGTAACATGCGGGATTTACGGAATATATTGGTTTGTTGTTTTAACAGACGATGCGAACACATTATTGCCGGATAACAAAGGATTGAACAATACATCAGGAGGTGTAGCATTCTTGCTTTCACTCGTAACATGTGGAATATATGGTCTTTATTGGGCTTATAAGCAGGGTGAAAAGATTGACGAAGCAAAAACAGCAAGAGGAATTATGTCAAGTAACTCAGGAATTATTTATTTGTTATTGACTATTTTTGGATTCGGAATTATTGCAGAAGCTTTAATGCAGAATGAATTAAACAGCATGGCGTTTTAATAATAAATTAAATAGTATGGTGTTTAAAAATGAATTAAATAACATGACATTTAATTTATAAAAAGTTACAATGTATGAAAATATCGAAAGAAATTAACAATTTTTACATTTTTATAAAGAAAAGTATCGAAAATTAATTTTTTAAATGATATGTTGACAAAAAAATATAACACATATATAATGGCATAGTATGCGAACAGGCATATTATGCCTTTTTGCTACAAATAAATGTGATTTACACATAATTCTAATAACAGGAGGTGAAAAAAGGATGCCTACATTTAACCAGTTAGTAAGAAAAGGACGTCAGACTTCAGTTAAGAAGTCAACTGCTCCAGCATTATTAAAGAGCTATAACTCTTTAAACAAGAAGATGAATGATACAGCTTCTCCACAGAAACGTGGTGTTTGTACAGCAGTTAAGACAGCTACACCTAAGAAGCCTAACTCAGCTCTTAGAAAGATTGCCAGAGTACGTCTTTCAAATGGTATTGAAGTAACAAGCTACATTCCAGGTGAAGGTCATAATCTTCAGGAACATAGCGTTGTACTTATCCGTGGTGGTAGAGTAAAAGATTTACCAGGTACAAGATACCATATCATCAGAGGTACACTTGATACAGCAGGTGTTGCTAAGAGACGTCAGGCCCGTTCTAAATACGGCGCTAAGAGACCAAAAGACGCTAAGTAGGAAAGGCTTTTATAAGCCAATCACAGGTTGAATGATTTTAGTGCCGGTTATTAGAATTATTACAGGGCAGAGTTTGACACGAAAGTTAAACTTTGCGGTGTTAGAAATAGAGTCTAAAGCCGTGCGCAAGGACACAACTTATGTGAGTACCGAAGATCTAATCGCAGGAGACTCACAAGTGAGGAAACCTGCAAAATCTGAATTTGTGAATATTTTAGGCAAATTTAGGAAAAATTGATTAAGGAGGGAAGTAACATGCCACGTAAAGGACATACTCAGAAAAGAGAAGTATTAGCAGATCCAATGTACAATAACGTAGTAGTTACAAAGCTTATCAACAACATTATGTTAGATGGTAAGAAAGGCGTAGCTCAGAAGATCGTATACGGAGCTTTTGATAGAGTTGCAAACCAGACTGGTAAAGATGCAATCGAAGTTTTCGAAGAAGCTATGAACAACATCATGCCAGCACTTGAAGTTAAAGCAAGACGTATCGGTGGTGCAACATACCAGGTTCCTATTGAAGTTAGACCTGAAAGAAGACAGGCTTTAGGACTTCGTTGGATTACATTGTATTCTCGTCAGAGAAGTGAAAAGACAATGGAAGAAAGATTAGCTAACGAAATCATGGATGCTGCAAACAATACAGGTTCTTCAGTAAAGAAGAAAGAAGATATGCATAAGATGGCTGAAGCAAACAAAGCATTTGCTCACTATCGTTTCTAATAAAACTGTAAGTGTTACAAGACAGGTTGCATAGCAATAACTGTTTTGTAACAAATATACAGTTTTAATTTTAAATTCATGCAAATGAACAATAAATTAAGGAGGAAAAAACCTTGGCTGGAAGAGAATATCCACTAGATAGAACAAGAAACATTGGTATTATGGCTCATATCGATGCCGGTAAGACTACATTAACAGAACGTATCTTATATTATACTGGTGTAAATTATAAAATTGGTGAGACTCATGATGGCGCTTCTACAATGGACTGGATGGAACAGGAACAGGAAAGAGGTATCACAATTACTTCAGCTGCTACAACATGCCACTGGACATTAGAAGATCATCACAAACCAAAAAAAGGTGCGTTAGAACATCGTATCAACATTATTGATACTCCCGGACACGTTGACTTTACAGTAGAAGTTGAGCGTTCACTTCGTGTATTAGATGGTGCTGTAGGTGTATTTGATGCTAAGGCAGGTGTTGAACCACAGTCAGAAAACGTATGGCGTCAGGCTGACACATACAATGTACCTCGTATGGCATTCATCAACAAGATGGATAAAATGGGTGCAGATTTCTTTTATTCAGTTCAGACAATCATTGATCGTTTGGGCAAGAATGCAATCCCAGTTCAGATTCCAATCGGTAAAGAAGACGATTTTGCCGGATTAATCGATTTATTTGAAATGGAAGCATATTACTATAAAGATGATAAGGGTGAAGATATCGAAATCACAACAATCCCTGATGACTTAAAGGATCTTGCTAATGAATGGCATGACAACCTTGTTGAAAAGATTTGTGAATTAGATGATGACCTTACATTAATGTATCTTGAAGGTGAAGAACCATCAATTGAGGAAATGAAGAAGGTTCTTAGAAGAGCTACAATCGCTTGTGAAGCAGTTCCTGTATATTGTGGATCAGCTTACAAGAACAAAGGTGTACAGAAGATGTTAGACGGTGTTATCGAATACATGCCAGCTCCAACAGATATCCCTGATATCACAGGTGTTGATGAAGATGGTAACGAAGTAGTACGTCATTCATCAGATGATGAACCTTTTGCAGCTTTAGCATTCAAGATTATGACTGACCCATTCGTAGGTAAGTTAGCATTCTTCAGAGTTTACTCTGGTACAATGAACTCAGGTTCATATGTATTAAATGCTACAAAGGGTAAGAAAGAGCGTGTTGGACGTATCGTACAGATGCATGCTAACAAGCGTACAGAAATAGATAAAGTATATTCAGGAGATATTGCAGCTGCTGTAGGTTTCAAGTTGACTACAACAGGTGATACAATCTGTGATGAACAGCATCCTGTAATCCTTGAATCAATGGAATTCCCAGAACCAGTTATCGAGCTCGCAATTGAGCCTAAGACAAAGAATGACCAGGGTAAGATGGGTGAAGCTTTAGCTAAATTAGCTGAAGAAGATCCTACATTCCGTGCTCACACAGATCGTGAAACAGGTCAGACAATCATCGCTGGTATGGGTGAACTTCACTTAGACGTAATCGTAGATCGTCTTCTTCGTGAATTTAAGGTAGAAGCTAACGTTGGTGCACCTCAGGTTGCATACAAGGAAACATTTACTAAGGCAGTTGACGTTGATAGCAAGTATGCTAAGCAGTCAGGTGGTCGTGGTCAGTATGGTCACTGTAAAGTTAAGTTTGAGCCAATGGATCCAAACGGTGAAGAACAGTTTAAGTTTGAATCTACAGTAGTTGGTGGTAACATTCCTAAGGAATATATCCCGGCTGTTGGAGAAGGTATCGAAGAAGCTGCACAGTCAGGTATCATCGCAGGATTCCCAGTACTTGGTGTACACGCTACAGTATATGATGGATCATACCATGAAGTCGATTCTTCAGAAATGGCATTCCACATTGCAGGTTCTATGGCATTCAAGGATGCTATGGCTAAGGCAGATCCAGTATTACTTGAGCCTATCATGAAGGTTGAAGTAACAATGCCTGAAGAATACATGGGTGATGTTATCGGAAGCTTGAATTCAAAGCGTGGACAGATTGAAGGTATGGATGACATCGGTGGAGGTAAGATCGTAAGAGCTTTCGTTCCATTGTCAGAAATGTTTGGTTACTCAACAGAACTTCGTTCTACAACTCAGGGTCGTGGAAACTACTCAATGTTCTTTGAAAGATATCAGGCAGCTCCAAAGTCTGTTCAGGAAAAAGTTGCTTCATCAAGAGCAAAATAATATATTGATTTAGATTATTAATTTAACTTAAAGGCTTGAAAATATTCCCATTATAAAATATAATGGGAACTAAGCCTATGTAAAGACGACCATTAGGTCAGTTATTAAAATATTTTATTATTAGGAGGATTATCAAAAATGGCAAAAGCTAAGTTTGAAAGAAACAAACCACATTGTAATATTGGTACAATCGGACACGTAGATCATGGTAAAACAACATTAACAGCTGCTATTACTAAAGTTCTTTCTGAAAGAGTTGAAGGTAACGAAGCTACAGATTTCGAAAATATCGACAAAGCTCCAGAAGAAAGAGAAAGAGGTATCACAATCTCTACAGCTCACGTTGAATATGAAACAAAGAAGAGACATTACGCTCACGTTGACTGTCCAGGACATGCTGACTATGTAAAGAACATGATCACTGGTGCTGCTCAGATGGATGGTGCTATCCTTGTTGTAGCTGCAACTGACGGTGTTATGGCTCAGACAAAGGAACATATCTTACTTTCACGTCAGGTTGGTGTTCCTAAAATCGTTGTTTTCTTAAACAAATGCGATATGGTAGACGATGATGAATTACTTGAATTAGTAGAAATGGACGTTACAGAAATCCTTGAAGAATATGGATTCGACGGAACTCCAATCATCAAAGGTTCAGCTCTTAAGGCTCTTGAAGATCCATCATCAGAATGGGGCGACAAGATCATGGAACTTATGGACACAATTGATGATTACTTCCCAGATCCACAGAGAGATACAGATAAGCCATTCTTAATGCCAGTAGAAGACGTATTCACAATCACAGGTCGTGGTACTGTTGCTACAGGTAGAGTAGAACGTGGTGTTCTTCATATGAACGATGAAGTTGAAATCGTTGGTGTTAAGGAAGAAATCCAGAAGACAGTTGTAACTGGTATCGAAATGTTCAGAAAGCTTCTTGATGAAGCTCAGGCTGGTGATAACATTGGTGCTCTTTTAAGAGGTATCAACAGAGACCAGATCGAAAGAGGTCAGGTTCTTGCTAAACCAGGTTCAGTAACATGCCATAAGAAATTTACAGCTCAGGTTTACGTATTAACAAAAGATGAAGGTGGACGTCATACACCTTTCTTCAACAACTACAGACCACAGTTCTACTTCAGAACAACTGACGTAACTGGTGTTTGTGAACTTCCAGCTGGTACAGAAATGTGCATGCCTGGTGACAACGTAGAAATGACAATCGAACTTATCCACCCAATCGCTATGGAACAGGGTCTTGGATTCGCTATCCGTGAAGGTGGACGTACTGTAGGATCAGGACGTGTTGCTACAATCATCGAGTAATACAATCTGAATATAGATTTGTTATCGCAAGATAACGTTGTGTCCAAACGTAAGATACCCGTAGAACTTCGGTTCTACGGGTTTTTCTGTTGCCTGGAAATGTACAAAAGAGTGGAAAAGAATAACGAACAGTATAGAAAAACGGTTGCCGGGAGAGTGTCCTGACAACCGTTTGTGATAACAGAATGATAACAAAATATATAATTTTCGCAAATATGATAACAGATAAAGTGGATTTATCCACAAATCAGAGATTTGCCTGTGAATTAAGTCAGATCATATGTCTTGATCTCATTACCTTCAGTGCCCTTTTTAACGATGGTATGACAACCTATCGTAGTTCCCATAGCACGCAGTTTCCATTCTTCTTGGGTAGCGTTCAGCTTATCCAATTCTTCCTGTCTTTTATCTTCATTTTCGATAGCTAATATTTCAGCTTTTTCCTTTTCATAGACATTTTTAAATTGACACCATTTCCTGAAAAAGTCCTGCATTGTAGGATTATCGAACGTCAGTGAAACCTTCTGATCAGGTGTTTCTGCAAGTGAGAGGTTCACTGAATCATCAATAGAAAACAACAGAGAGAGTACATCTCCGACTGTTTCAATATTAAAATCCAGAAAAACACTTACATTTAATCCCAATGCAGTTGCTATCTTTTCTAACTGATCTGGTTTTGGATTCCGGATTCCCAGTTCATATTTTCTGATCGTACCTACGTTAATGCCGGACAGCTCGGCTAATTGTATCTGACTGTATCCTCTGAATTCCCGGAATGCCCGGATTTTCTTACATACCATAATGTGCTGCCTCCTTAATAATATTTGTGCTTCTATTCTAGCACAAAAGTGAATGATACAAAAGAGTGAGATTTAATAAATTGCTGATACGCAAGAAATATGTATGGAATGGAAAAAATAAATTCGCAAATGTTTATTGACAAATTCACAAAAGTGAATTATTATAAGAGAACAATAAAAGAGTCACAAAAGTGACTGGAAAGGAGGACGATATGAGAACTAATTATATGATGACTGTTGATGATGTCATGGAAGAATTAGGCGTGAAACGCAGTAAAGCATATTCTATTCTAAAGCAGCTCAATGATGAACTGGCAAAGGAAGGATATGTGGCAGTTCGTGGAAAGATTCCACGTCCCTACTGGGAAACAAAATTTTATGGATGCTCTCAGAGAGCAGTATGAAGGAGGGTTTAAGATGTCAGCTTACAAAGACAAAACACAGGGAACCTGGTATGTGAGCTTCCGTTATATTGACTGGACAGGAAAGAAAACGCAGAAGTTGAAAAGAGGGTTCAAGACAAAGAAAGAAGCATTGAATTATGAAAAGGAATTCATAAGAAAGACTGCGGCGGATATGAAAATGGAGATGAACAGTTTTATTTCAGTTTATTTTGAAGATAAAAAGAATGAACTGAAAGAAAATTCAATCCGTAATAAGCAGCACATGATGAACAAACACATTGTTCCGTATTTTGGAACAAGAAAAATGAATGAAATTACACCGGCAGAGATTATCCAGTGGCAGAATGCCATTCAGGAAAAAGGATACAGCAAGACTTATGAGCGTATGATCCAGAATCAGTTAAATGCACTGTTTAATCATGCACAGAAAATTTACAATCTGAAGGAAAATCCATGTAAGAAAGTAAAAAAGATGGGGAAATCGGATGCAAATAAGCTGGAATTCTGGACGAAAGCAGAATATGACAGATTTATCGCCGGGGTTGAGCCGGGGAGTGAGGATTATCTGATATTTGAAATTCTGTTCTGGACAGGAATCAGGGAAGGAGAGCTTCTGGCATTGAATCTTTCGGACTTTGATATGAGTGGTAATCTCCTGCATATCAATAAGACTTATAACCGGATCAGGAAAAGAGATGTGATCGATACTCCAAAAACAGAGAATTCAGTCCGTACCATTGATATTCCGAATTTTCTTAAGGAAGAGGTGAAGAAGTATGCGAAAAAACATTATGGATTTCCGGAAGATCAGAGGTTGTTTCCGATTGTAGCGAGAACACTGCAGAAACGTCTCAAGAAATATGAAGCATTGACTGGTGTAAAACCAATCAGAGTGCATGATATCCGGCACAGTCATGTGGCATATCTAATCTATCAGGGAGTAGAACCACTGATTATCAAGGAAAGGCTGGGACACAAAGATATTCAGATGACACTGAATACTTATGGGCATCTGTACCCATCACAGCAGAAAAAAGTAGCAGAGATGCTGGACAACAAACGTTAATACGGAGGAAGACGCAAATGAAAACAAAGAAAGTAGTCGGAAAAATATTTGATGTAATTAACTACAGTAAAAAGTTGAAAATAAGTTCCATTTTACCAGATCGGGATTCAGATTATGTGATTCTTCTTGAATTAGAGGATGGGAGCAAATTTGAAATCATTATTATTCCTACAAGGAGATTTGTGTAAGGAGTAAAAGCTATGACTACTGACAGACAAAAAGAAAAAGCCCAGACAAAATATCTGAGCAAGTTCTCTGATAATCAGATTCACTGATATACCATCTTGGCAGATTCAGTATATCACGAATTGAAAGATACAACAATTCCCGAATGTCTGTTCATCAGAGACTTGCCCGGAGGGGCAGGAGGTAGAAGTGACATTATTTGAACAGGTTAAAGGATGTGTGACAGCGAGACAGGCTGCAGAGCATTACGGGATTAAAGTAAAGGGAAATGGAATGGCATGTTGTCCGTTTCATAAAGACCGACACCCAAGTATGAAGGCAGATAAAATCTATCATTGCTTTGCATGTGGAGTGGGTGGTGATGCAATAGATTTTACAGCAAGGTTATTTGGAATATCACAGTATGAAGCTGCGAAAAAGCTGATAGAAGATTTTGGACTGGATATAAAAGTCGAAGACAGAAACAAATACAAAAGGACGCACCAAAGCAGGAATACTTTGATATCAAAGAAACCTAAAGTTGTGATGATCAGAGAAAAACTGGAGCAGTGGTTGAAACTTGCAACAGACGTGCTGATCAGATATCTGAAATGGATTCAGTTCTGGAAAGAGTTTTACAGACCAGAACCAGAAGAAGAGTGGCACGAATTGTTTACGGAGGCATTGGCAAATGAAAGAAAGATAAATGACTATCTGGACGTGCTGATGTTTGGAGCAGGAGAAGAAATTGTAGAGTTTTTCAAGATGAAGAGGAAGGAGGTTGAGAGAATTGAAGAAAGAATTAACGAATATCAGCGAGAAGTCATTGATGGAATTAGAAGATATTGTGAACGAGGAGATGCTTACAACAGAAGATGTCAATAATATGCTGGAGCATACGGATAAGGGAAGAACAAAGCAGACAATCAGAAATTGTGTAACCGCACTTCAAAATGATCCAGTGCTGAAAAAAGCAATTAAGAGGAATGAACTTTCCGGAAGAATGGACATTGTGAAAGAGGTGCCTTGGGAACGGAGAAGCGAGAGCCTCACAGTGACAGATACGGACGATAGTAATCTAAAGATGTATCTGGAAGATAATTATGAGATTACTAGTGAACGAGTAATAAAAAAAGGAGTAGATATTGTTTCCAATGAAAATAAGTATCATCCGATTCGAGATTATCTGGAGAGCCTAATGTGGGATGGCGTTCCACGTATTGAGAATTTACTTCCACGGTTTCTTGGAGCTGAAAAGAACAGTTATACGACTGGCGTGATGAAAATGCATATGCTGGCAGCAATATCCAGGATATATGAACCAGGAATAAAGTATGATATTATGCTTTGCCTGGTAGGAAGTCAGGGAGCTGGAAAATCTACATTTTTTAAATATCTGGCAATAAATGACGATTGGTTCAGTGACAATCTGGATCACCTGGATGATGAAAATATTTATCGGAAATTACAGAACCATTGGATTATAGAGATGGGAGAAATGAAAGCAACTGTTACTGCAAAGAACATTGAACAGATAAAATCGTTTCTAAGCAGACAGAAAGAAACTTACAAAGTTCCTTATGAGGTTTATCCAGAGGACAGACCACGACAGTGTGTATTTTGTGGAACATCGAATGACCTAAATTTCCTTCCATTGGATAGAACCGGAAACAGGAGATTTGCCCCAGTTATGACAGATATAACAAAAGCAAAAGTTCATATTCTAGACAATGAAGAAGAGAGCAGAGCTTATATTGTACAGGCATGGGCAGAGGCTATGGTGCTTTATCAACAGGGAAATGTATACCTCAGTTTTACAAAAGAGATTGAGGAAGAAGCGAAGAAACTGCAGAAAGAATTTATGCCGGAAGATACAAATGCAGGAATTATCCAGGCGTTTCTTGATGACTATGAAGACGATTATGTATGTACAAAGCTTTTGTTTGATGATGCACTGCATCGGACAGGTGAGATGAAACAATGGGAAAGCAAAGAAATCGCAAATATTATGAATAATGCAATAGAAGGATGGAAACAACACGGTACTCACCGTTTTGGAAAGGAATATGGCATCCAGCGGTCATGGAAACGAATAGAAGGTATTGAGAAAAAAGACAAAGACGGATTCATGGAAGTACCGGAACAGTTGGAGATACCGTTTGAGTAAAGATTATTGTAAACGATGTAAACGGAACTTGAAGGAAAAACTTAAAAAGTTAACTTTTAAAATCTTTTGAGCCCCGTTTACAAATTCCGTTTACAAACTGGAAAGGAGCAGACAATGATGAAACAGGGAAGATTAGGATATAACAGCAGCAATGGAAGATATGGATTATTATCATCAGACTTATGGATTGATACAGGATTTCATTGTGGAGAAGGACTGGAAGTGCTGGTAGATGATGAATGGGTACAGACCAGAATGGAGATGAATCTGGCAAGAGAATGGTATCTGGTGGGGACACCTTACTGCGGAAATCTGGAATATGTGCAAGCGAGAATATCGGAATAAACAGGTCTACGATTCGTTTCAGTCGGTGCAGAACAGACGTCCATAAGGACGTTATGCCCCCGGCAGGGCGCAAGGGGACTTTTGATGGACGGTACGGCTGTCGAAAGTGCTTTTGCGTTACTTTTGACAAAAGTAACAAAACCGCCGTATCCGGCGAAAGTTTCTTAAATATCGCCATGTCTGGCGTAAATAAAAATTATGTGCCATATCTGGCACTCAAACAGAAAAGAGGTGAGAAAATTTATGATGAAACGAACAATCAGTGGCATGATCGGAGCCGGTTCACTGGCTCATAACAGACGGGATTTTGTAGCAGAAAATGTAGATCCGGACAGAGTACAATTGAACATTTGTTATAAGAATGAGAATCTAAAAGAAGTTTATAAAGAGTTGTTTGACGATGCGGTGGAGAGATACAATATCGGGAAAAGAAAGGATCGGCAAATTGCAAATTATTATGAAAAAATCCGACAGGGCAAACAGGAGAAGCTGTTCCATGAAGTGATATTCCAGATTGGTAATCGTGAGGATATGGCGGTGGGAACAACAGAAGGAAATCTGGCTGTAAAGGTACTGGATGAATATGTAAAAGATTTCCAGAAGCGGAATCCGACACTTCGGGTATTTGGCTGCTATCTGCATCAGGACGAAGCTACTCCGCATCTGCATATTGACTTTGTTCCTTATGTGACCAACTGGAAGGGAAAAGGAATGGATACCAGAGTCTCACTGAAACAGGCATTGAAAAGTCTTGGATTTCAAGGCGGAAATAAGCATGATACAGAACTGAATCAGTGGATAAACCATGAAAAGGAAGTACTGGCGGAAATCGCAAAGCAACATGGAATTGAATGGGAGCAGAAAGGTACACATGAAGAGCATCTGGATGTTTACAATTTCAAAAAGAAAGAGCGTAAGAAGGAAGTGCAGGAACTGGAACAGGAAAAAGAAAATCTGACAGCAGAGAATGAAGGTCTGACTTCTCAGATTGCGGACGCAAGGGCAGATATTAAGCTTCTGGAAGAAGAAAAAATTCAGTTCCAGAAAGATAAAGAAACAGCGGAAAGACGTGCTGAGAAAGCAGAAACAGAATTGAAAAAACTGGAAGACAGAAGAGAATTTCTGCAACCGGTGATGGATAATGTCAGTAAGGAAATAAAAGAATATGGAATGATCAAAACATTTTTACCGGAAGCTACAGCATTGGAACGTGCGGTAACTTATCGGGAGAAGAAAATCAAACCATTGTTTATTGAAATGAAAAATAAAATCGGTGCAATGGCTGCACAGGTGAAAGAACTCACCAGAGAAAGGGATAACTGGAAAAGTAAGTTTCAGGAGAAAAAGAAGGAGTACGAAGATACAAAAAGTGAACTGGCAGAAGTTCAGAAAGATTATCAGAAATTGTCAGGTGAGAAAGAAATACTGCAGGGAATTGCAGACAGATATAACCGACTTTTACGCATGTTGGGGAAAGATATGGTAGAACGACTGGTGCAGGACGATATCCGGATGCAGGCGGAACTTGAAGCGAAAAAACAGAAAGAACAGAAAGAACAAATGCCGAAAAAAATAGGCGACCGCATACAATGGGCAAGAGAACGAAGTGAAGAACACAATGCACAGATAAAGAAGAATAAAACGAAATACAGAGGAATGGAGTTGTAAGAATATGAAGAAACAGATTTATGATGAAAAGAACGGACTGAGCTACACACTGCATGGAGATTATTATCTGCCGGATCTGGAAATCAATGAGGAAGAACCTGCATATGGAAAATATGGAATGATGCGAAAGCAGTTTCTGAAAGAACACCGGAGTGCAAGGTATCAGTATCTGGTACTGACCGGGAAACTGACGGAGCATTTAAATCAGGTTGATAAGGAAGCAAGAGAAAAAGTCGAGATACTGATGGAGCAGATGGTTGAACAGTGGGGAGTGACAGAAGAACTGAAGATGCAGGATCAGGTGGAATGGGTGAGGAGGATGAATAATATTAAGAATATTGCAGAAGAAAGTGTCATGAAAATTATATATTCATAGTAGTGGATAACCAATAAAAGGAAAAAAGCAAACGAAAGTATGTTCGTATTTTCGCTTGCTTTTTAAATTGCATTAGAGTATAATAGGGAAAAAACAGGTATAAATATATTCCCAGGAGTGATGAGAATGAGACAGGTACATATAAGAGTAGACGATGAGTTATATAATGAATTGAATTCTTATTCAGAAAAGAATGAACTGAGTATGCAGGACTGTGTCAGAGAAGCAGTAGCATATTATATGAGTGATGTAAAAAAGAAGAAGAATACAGGAAAAGAGAAAAAATTTACATTTATTGATCTTTTTGCCGGGATTGGTGGTATGCGTATTGCATTTGACCGGGCCGGCGGTCAATGTGTTTATTCAAGTGAATGGAACAAATACAGTCAGCAGACCTATTTTGCAAATTTTGGAGAACAGCCGGAAGGGGATATTACAAAAGTTAATGCTGCAGATATTCCGGATCATGACATTCTGGTTGCCGGATTTCCGTGTCAGCCTTTTTCAATAGCCGGGGTATCAAAGAAAAACAGTATGGGAAGAGCTACTGGATTTGAGGATAAAACACAGGGCACATTGTTTTTTGATGTCTGCAGGATATTGAAAGAAAAAAGACCAAAAGCATTTATGCTTGAAAATGTTAAAAATTTATGCAGCCATGATAAAGGAAGAACTTTTCAGGTAATCAGAGAGTCACTGGAAGAGTTGGACTATGAAATTTTCTATAAAGTTCTGGATGGACAGAATTATGTTCCTCAGCACAGAGAGAGAATATTAATTGTAGGATTTGACAGAGAACGCTATGGAGATAAAATTGATTTTGAGTTTAATCTTACACCACGTGTTCCAAAACCTGTTATGAGAGATATTCTTGATGAAGAAGTTGCAGATAAATACACATTGTCTGATAAATTGTGGACATATCTGCAGAATTACGCAGCAAAGCATCGGGCAGCCGGTAATGGATTTGGATATGGAATAGCCCCTTTGGATGGAGTGTCCCGGACATTGAGTGCCAGGTATTACAAAGATGGATCGGAAGTGCTTATTGCACAGGAAGGAAAGAATCCGAGAAGGTTGACTCCGAGAGAATGTGCAAGATTGCAGGGATTCCCGGATACATTTAAGATTCCTGTTTCGGATACACAGGCATATAAGCAATTTGGAAATTCTGTAGTCGTTCCATTAATGGGAGAAGTTGCAAAACTGATAGTTAACAACATTGAAACAATGGATAATGAGAAAGAACAGGATATACAGAGGAAGGTGATTTAAATGTCAGCAGGCTATGCGGAAATTGCGATAACATCAGTGTTAAACAGTGAAAAAAGCTTTTGCAAATTTCTTTCGGCAAATGATACAGGTGCGACCGGTGCTCATCAGTCGGGAATCCTGATTTCAAAAACTGCGATGGAAATGTTGTTCTCCAGAGAACAGCTTGAACAGGAGGGAATACCTAAAAGGACTGTAAAAATAAAATGGCAGAATGATTTTGAAACGGAAAGCTGTTTTACTTATTATGCAAGTAAAAACGAACTTAGAATAACAAGATTTGGACGAGGATTTCCGTTCCTGCATATAAATCAGACAGGTTCGTTGTTTGTTTTTACAAAACAGGCAGAAGAAAACTACAGTGGATATTTCTTGGATACAGAAGAGGAAATTGAGGAATTTCTTAATGCGTTTGGCATCAGTCCGACAGAAACAAACAGTTTGATAAATGTTGAAAATGTCCGGGCAGAAACACAGGAACAAATAGCAATTCAGGAATTTATAGCAAATCTTGAGGTGGATTTTCCAACGTCAGAAGAAATGTCAGCTACTGCAAGATATATACAGGACAGAGCTTATGATCATATTGAATATATACAGACAAATCCGGACAGGAAAATAATTGACTGGACTAATATGGAGTATACGCTGTTTCGTGCTCTGGAGTATGCAAGATATGGAGACATTATAACTAAGGGATTTTCAGATGTGGATGAATTTGTAAAAGTTGCAAATATGGTCTTGAACAGAAGAAAGAGCAGAGCAGGAAAAAGTCTTGAACATCATCTTGCTGCGATATTTGATGGAAATGCCATTCAGTATTCAGCTCAGGCGGTGACAGAAGGAAACAAGAAACCAGATTTTATATTTCCTTCAGGAGAGGCATACCATAACAGCAGTTTTGATATTCAGAAACTAGTAACGCTTGCAGCTAAAACTACATGTAAAGATCGTTGGAGACAGGTCTTGAATGAGGCGAACAGATTAAAAGATTCACCCAAATATCTTTGTACGTTACAACAGGGAATCTCAGGAGCACAGATGGATGAGATGCAGGCTGAAAATGTAGTATTAGTAGTTCCGGAACCATATATTGTATCTTATCCGAAAGACAGACGGGACAGAATCTGGACCATTGCACGTTTTGTGAAGTATATACAGGAAATCGAGGGATAATATGGACATCAAGAGTCCGGAAGAACGTAGCAAAAATATGGCAGCGATACATTCCAAGAATACGAAGCCGGAAATATATCTGAGAAAATTATTGTTTGCCAGAGGTTACAGATATGGCGTGAATTCAAAAAGTGTGCCGGGGCATCCGGATATATACATGAGAAAATATAATACAGCAATTTTTGTACATGGGTGTTTCTGGCACAGGCACGAGGGATGCAAATATGCTTACATGCCAAGATCAAGGGTAGAATTCTGGCAGAAAAAGTTTGACGCAAATATAAAGAGGGATGAATGTGTTCGAAAAGAATTGATGCGTAAAAAAGTCAAAGTAGTAATTGTGTGGGAATGCACAATAAAGAAAATGAAAAAAGATGAAGAATTCCGAGAAGATAAATTGCATCAACTGGAGGATTATTTGCAGAATGAACAATATAGCTTGGAGATTTGAAAAATAATTTCAGTGATTAGTGTAACTTGTTTTAATCGGAAAAGAATGATATACTGATAATTATCAGCACTCAACAAAAGAGAGTGCTAAGGAAGGAGCGCGGAAAATGAGTTTGCAGACATATTTTAAAGAATTTAACAAAGTAATAAAAATGGATTATGACGTTAAAAGTGAACTGAAAGAAAAAAGAGATATTTTATTAGGTATATTAAGAAATGATGACGATATGCCTGCATTTGATGAGTACAATCAGGGGAGTTATAGTATGCATCTGGGGGTTGAACCACTGGATAAAGAATATGATATAGATGTAGGTTTACGTTTTCATGTTAATCGTGATGATTATGAACCAATGGACCTGAAAGAGAAAATAAGAGATCTGTTAAAAAATCATACTGAGTATGGCGCAAAAATAAAAAAACCATGTGTGACAGTAACATACAAGAAAGATGGCGAAGCTGCATATCATGTGGATTTAGTTACTTACGTTTATGAAGACAAAGATGATTCTGACAGTCAGTTATATCTTGCACGTGGAAAAAACAGGGATTCAGAAGAAACATGCTGGGAGAAATCTGATCCGGTCGGGCTTGTAGAATATGTTAATGATAAATATAAAGGTGACGATAACAAAGAAGATCGCGAACAATTTCGCAGAGTAGTAAGATATATAAAACGTTGGAAAAATAAGAAATTCAGTAGTTCAGGAAATGCAGAACCACCAAGCATAGCAATTACGTTAATTGCTGTAGATCATTTTGAAGCTTCAAAAAAATATGATTATATAGAAGAAAAATATTGTTATGATGATTTACAGGCTGTGATTAGTTTTGCAAAAGAAATTCAAAAGCTGTTTGTGTTTAAAGAAGTGAATGAAAATGGACGATTAATGTATACTATAGAATACAATTTGCCTTCTTCATTGAACTTTGAATCCGATGTTAATCTCTTCAGAAAGATGTCAGATAATTATATGACAGATTTTAAAGAAAAGATTGATGATTTGGTTGATGATCTGGAAGCTGTAAAAAGTGAAACAGATGAAGTGGAACAGTGTAAGATGCTGAGTAAAATTTTTGGAGATGATTTCCCGATTCCGGAAAAGAAAAATACAGCCAAAAAACAAATGAATTTTATACCTTCAACAAGTGCATCAGGAGTAGATTAAGATGTTTTCACCAGAAGAACTCAAACGAATCTTACAGGAAAGTGATGTTATAAAAAATGTAAGCATTATAAAAGAGGCTAAATTATTTGAAAATGTCTATCAGACAGTTTTGCAGGGAGAACTGGTAATAAATGAAAGAGAATCGTTTGTTGTATATATAGCAGTTCCGGAAAAATGGTATAGAGATTTAGTGGATATATATGTTGCAGATTATAATGAACTTGTTTATATGCCGCATATAGATAATAAAGGAAAACTGTGTTTGTTTGAAACGGAAGGTATTTTGATAGATCAGAATTTACCTGGAATTATGATGCAATCATTATTGCGTGCACAGACAATTTTGAAACAAGGTTTTTCTGGAGAAAATAAAAACGATTTTATAAATGAATTTGAATTATACTGGGCTCAACTGAAAGATTGCAGAATTGCACATTTGGCAGTAGAAACAGATAGAAAAAATCGTATCGTAAAAGGGGGCATTAAAAAAAGTTCCAAAAGGAAAAAAGAAAAACAGATAGAGTATATAAAGAGATGCAAAAAAGCACCGATTTATATTGGAGAAAATGTTGAAAGTTTAAAACGTTGGAATCTGGAAAAAACGCCAGTCATGAATATAGCATATTTTGTAATATATTCTGAAAAATATATTTTCCCACCGGACATAAGAAAAAAACTGTCGATAGATTATTTGAATGCTCTTTTACATTTTGTGCCGGAGGGAGAACTTGCTTCAATTATGCCACGTTCTCGACAAGATAGAATTATTGTGTTTGAAATTCATCAGCCATCAGGACAGACACATTTTGTAGGAATGTATATAAAAGGTGGCATGTTAAAAGAGACTTCTCTGGAAAAAGTAGAAGAATTGCAGCCGTTGCTTATGGAAAAAGCTGATAAAAAGTTTTTGATGAAGCGTGTAACAGAACAGGACAGCGAAAACTATAAAAAAAGAATACTTATAATAGGCTGCGGTTCGATTGGTGGACATGTTATATGCGAGCTCGCAAAAGCAGGATATGAGGATCTTACTATTGTTGATTATGAGAAGTTGACGGAAGAAAATATATTCAGGCATGTGTTGGGAATGGAATATGTTAATCGTTACAAGTGCGAAGCTTTGAACACATATATACAAAAAAATATTCCGGAAGTAAAGATAACGACGTTGGCGGAAAGAATTGAAGATGCAATTACAGAAGAAGATATTAATTTTGAAGACTATAATCTGATTATCTCAGCGGCAGGAAATCATAATTTAAATCGTTGGATTAATTCATGGATACAAGATAACAAAATCAAAGTGCCGGTTGTTTATTTGTGGAATGAAGTATATGGTATTGGAAATCATGCTGCATATATAAAATATGGAAATTGTGGATGTTATGAATGTTTTTTTGACCGGGATGAAGAAACAGGAGAACTATATGACAAAACATCGTACTGCATGAGGGGACAGATTATAACGGAAAGTGCGGGAGGGTGTGGAAAGACTTACGTGCCATATGGAAATTTGGTTTCACTAAAAACAATGTTACTTTGTTTAAAGATGGTCAAAAATATTTTTGAAGAAAACCTCGATGACAATTTACTGATATCTTTAAAAGGAGATAGTGACTATCTGGAAAAACATAATCTGGAAACATCTGGCCGATATTTGCGACAACAGGAACAGATTAAAATATTGACTGGTAAGCAATTTGTAAATATTAATTGTGGTGTATGTAATGATTGTAACGGAAAGTAAAAACAGAAAAATAAAGATATGCGATCAAATATTGGAAGAAATATATAGTCAGATCCAGAAGAATGATTATGATCCAGAGAAAGGTGGAATTATAGTCGGACGGGAAAATCTGAATAATGAAAATATAATTCTTGAGTATATATCTAAACCATTAAAAAATGATATATGTACCAGAACCAGATATACCAGAAAAGATGAAGGGCATTTAAAATATTTTGAAAAATTGTATAATGAAAATAATGGTGTGTATGCATATTGGGGGGAATGGCATACACATCCGGAAGATATACCACATTATTCAATTATAGATTTAAAAAATTGGAAACGTATTGGTAAAGAAGATCCTAAAGGGGTACAATATCATATCATTGCCGGACGTAAAGCATTCAGCATATGGAGAATGCAAAAAGGAAAGCTTTGCCCGAAAAAAATATGTGAGGTAAAATGGAATGAAATCAATTTATGAAAGGATAAAAAATAATATCAGACCAATATTACAACTTCTGTTGCTTGTTGGTGTGTTCTTTGCTCCGAGAATATTTAAAATTACAGAGTTAATAAAGACCCCGCCTAAGCTGGAAGCGTCACAAAAAATATGTGATTATATTTTTTACTTTGCCTGGAAAGGTGGAGATTGGGCAATTGGTGTTTTCTTTTTAATAGTAGTATTGTTTATAATTAGAAAGTGGAATAAAACATATATGTTTAATAGAGGAAACTATTATAAACAGTACAGATATGGGTGGTATCGGATATGTTCAAAGATATTGGGGTACTCGGAATGTAACCTTATTCAGGTGCCGATATATATGCAATTTAAACTGGTGCTGAATGATACGTTCGATAAATATAATTGCGGAGAGTTTGATAAAAAAGAAAATGATACCATTTCAGTAAGTAAATCAAATTTTTCGCATGAAACAGATGAAGTGAATGTAATGATTTCTGATACATATCCTCTTTCATTGAGCCAATTACCGGAAATAAAGAAAAATATACCGACATTATTAATATCGCGTAATAATACTAATGATGTTAACAGATATGATAGTCCTGAATTAGTAAGGTGCGTTGTTAATGAAGTCAGGAGCTTAAATAATAATATAAAAAAAGTAAATGTTTATGCCACAACTAATCCATTAAATACAAAGAATATTGCCAGCAGTGCTTTTAAACTTGGAGGAAGAGATAATTTTAATGAAGTAAGAGTTTTCCAGCAAGAAAGGGATGGAATAAGAAAATTTAATAATAAGGGAATTGTCGTTTATAAAAGATAAGTCAGTGATAACACCATGATAACAAAATCCCCAAAAACCACACGGATACAGTGGAAAATCCGGACTTTCCCCCACAAATCACACGAAAAATCATCATTTGCACACCGCAATACGCCAGTCTGATATCGTGAAGGTGGACGTACAGTAGGATCTGGACGTGTTGCTACAGTTATCGAGTAATTAAATATTATTCAGTAAATTCAAGGGTTTCGGAGATTTCTTCGGAACCCTTTTTACATGCGATAATAATGAAGATGGGTGTGAGCGGTGCCAAAACGGTGCCAAAAAGAAAAACTCCGTTGAATTTTGCTATTCAACGGAGCTTTTTTCTTACCATCCCTTAATCTGTTTTACCTGTTCTGCCCGTTCGGGATCTCTGTGATATTGTAGTTTGAATTGTATCGTTTCAACCACTTCTTTCCTAGCTTCATCATCCAACTGATAAAAAGAAGTCAGAAGATTATCCACATCCGGCATACTATTTTTACCGAATAGGTACATAAGTGGATAGAGAGAGTTTTTCAAGTAGGTTTTGACTCTGCTTGCATCCAAGGCTCCATTCAATCCATCTGGGAGAGTGGGATATATTTCTTCTTCGGTAATAGCTCCAGAGAAAGGACTTGCAGAGCATATCTCATTCACATCAATATCTAAAGCATTGGCAAGTCGGAGAGCAAAGTCAAAGCGGATATTGGAATCTTTTTGAATAATCGTGTATAACGTGGTGGCACTAATGCCGGTTTCTTTTGCAATTCTGCGTACATTTGTACCTTTTTCATCAAGGTACTCTTTTAATTTCTTTCCATCGCCCATAAGCAACCTCCTATTTTCATAGACAAAGTAATTACGAAAAACATAAACTCAATTATTATCATATCACATTTACGAAAAACATAAAAGTGAAAATTACATAATTTTAGAATTACGAAAACCGTAAAATATTATTTACGAAGTATTGACATTATTTACGGACAGTGATAATATGAATTTACGAAAACCGTACACAACAAAAATACAAGAGTTGTAACGGCATTGTAGAATGAGAAGGGAGGATGAATATATGGCGAACTATCAATATATGATGAGTGCGGATGATGTGGCTAAGGAACTGGATTGTTCCAAGTCGTATGCTTACAAGTTGGTTAAGGCAATGAATAAGGAACTTGCGGAGCAGGGATATATCACAATGGCAGGACGGATTCCAAGAGCATATTGGGCAAAAAAGATGTTCGGATACGAGCTGGCTGCGAACTAAGAGAGGAGAAGAAAGGAATGGCTTACAAAGAAAAAGACACGAAGAAATGGACTGCCCAGTGGTTTGAAATGAATGCAAAGGGCGAAAAGAAAAAACGAAGAAAGAGAGGATTTTCCACAAAAAAGGAAGCTCTGGAATATGAGCGACAGAAAAAACTCAATAGCAGTCGAAGTATGGATATGAAATTGAGTGAATTTATGGAGGTATATTTTGAGGACAAACAGAATGAACTCAAAGAACGTACCATGAAAAACAAACGTTATATGATGGAACAGCATATTATTCCGTATTTTGGAAATAAAATGATGAGTGAAATATCAGCTTCGCAGATTATTCAGTGGCAGAATGAAATGCAGACAAAAGGTTTTTCGGAATCATATCTGCGAATGATACAAAATCAGCTAACCAGTTTGTTTACTCATGCTTCACGAATTTACGATTTGCATACGAATCCATGCAAGAAGGTAAAGCGGATGGGAAACTCGGACAGCAGAAGCTTGGATTTCTGGACAACAGAGGAGTATCAGCAGTTTATTCAGACTATAGAACCGGGAACAAGATATTATCTCATCTTTGAAATTCTTTTCTGGACTGGATGTAGAATTGGAGAACTACTTGCATTAACTCCGGCAGATATAAACTTTGAAAGAAATCAAATCAGCATCACAAAAACGTACTATAGGACAGAACGAAAGGATGTGATTACAGAACCAAAGACAAAACAATCTGTGCGAACAATAGAAATACCGGAATTTTTGAAGCAGGAAATAAAGCAATTTATTGAAGGGCATTATGGTATGCCGGAGAATGAAAGACTTTTCCCTATCGTGCAGGAAGCGGTACAGCATAAGATGAAGCACAATATGGAAAAAGCCGGAGTAAAGAAAATCAGGGTGCATGATTTAAGGCATTCGCATGTAGCATATCTCATCAACAAAGGGATTGAGCCGATTCTGATAAAGGAAAGATTAGGGCATAAGGATATAAGAATTACCCTAAATACTTATGGTCACTTATATCCGAATCAGCAACGGAGAATTGCAGATTTGCTGGATAATGAACAAGAAAAAAGTCCCAACAGCGGCAACTGTCAGGACTAAAGATAACCGGATAAACCTCTGTTATCCTATGTATATACAAGCTAAGTATAGCAGAGGTTTTCTCCGGTAGCAATTATAAAATTAAAATTGGAGGAGAAAATGACAGAACAGAAGATTGAGTTAAAGATGATTAGAATGTCGGAGGTACAGTCGCAGGAGATTGAGTGGCTGTGGTATCCGTTCATTCCTTATGGAAAGCTGACAATTATCCAAGGTGATCCGGGGGATGGAAAGACAACAATGGTGTTGAATCTGGCAGCAAAGCTGTCAAAGGGCGAAGCACTGGATAAAAATATGAAGGTCACAGAGCCGGTCAATGTAATATACCAGACTGCGGAGGATGGTCTTGCGGATACAGTAAAACCAAGATTAGAGCTTGCCGGGGCAGACTGCGAGAGAATTATCGTCATTGATGAAAGTGACAAGTCACTGTCTATGGTAGATGAACGCTTGGAAGAAGCGATTGTAAGGACTGGTGCAAGGCTCTTGATTTTAGACCCGATACAAGCCTATCTGGGCGGTGGCATGGATATGAACCGAGCAAACGAAGCAAGGGATATGACAAAGAAATTAGGAGCATTGGCAGAGAAAACAAAGTGTGCAATTATCCTTATCGGTCATATGAATAAGGCTTCCGGCAATAAAGCGGCATACCGGGGCATGGGTTCCATAGATTTTTTCGCAGTGGCAAGAAGTGTATTACTGGTTGGCAGGGTAGAGGGAGAACCGAATACCAGAGCAGTTGTTCAGATTAAAAACAACCTTGCGGCATTTGGACATCCAAAAGCATTTGCCTTATCAGAGGAAGGCTTTCAGTGGATTGGAGATTATGAGATTACGGTGGATGAGGTGCTTGGCGGCATTGCACCAAAGGCAAATAAAATGGAGCAGGCAAAGCAGATGTTACGGGAACTTGCGGAAACACAGAATGCGGTTTTGAGCAACGAAATCTTTGACCGGGCAGATGAACTGGGAATTTCTAAACGAACACTGGAAAACGCAAAGAAAGAGCTGGGTATCCGGGCAAGAAAAATCAACAACGCATGGTACTGGGAACTGGATAAAGTAAAGCTGGAATAAGGGAAGAACGCAACAATGCAGAGTATACAGAAATGCGGTCTTGAACATTGCAAGGTTGCAAAATATATAGACATTGCGTTGTTGCGGTCTTGCAGAAAGGATTGGTGGATTGAAATGAAGAATGTGCAGATTTCGCAGGAATTGTTCTTTTTGCTCGTGAGATATTTTCTCATAGGGCAGGAAGAAACGGAGCCGGAGATAGCTAAGGCATTAGAGAAAAAGATGGATGCTCTGGTAATGAGAGAGCTGTATACGCAGTATAAAACTGCACCGACAGAGGAAGAAAAGGAAAAGGCACGCAGGGAATATCTGGACAGGCGAGGTGTGCCGGACAGCTTCCGATGGTAATTTCCTTAGACGAATAAAACGGGAGCGTGGCACGCACCCGTAGGATACGGTTAAGGGAAAATGGTGCGGTGGCAGCGATGATGAAGTGACCGGAACGGGCACAACTGCCGCAGGCATAAAAGCTCCCGGCAGGGCGCAAAACCTGACTTGTCAGGTTGCATTTTTGATGGCGGTAGCTGTCAAAAGTGCTTTTGCGTTACTTTCGACGAAAGTAACAAAGCCTGTGCCGTATCCGGCACTAAAAGATACAGGTAAAAAAAGATGCGAGGTGGTTTTTATTGGAGAGAACGATTAGCGGAATGATGGGGAAAGGCTCTGTGAATCACAATACAAGAGCATTTTCAGCAAAGAATGTAGATAAAGAAAGAAGCCGTGACAATGTGGAATTTTGCCACAAGGATATAAAGGCAGTGTATCATGAACTGTTTGACGAAGCTCTGGAAAGGTACAATGCGAAGCAGAAGCGGAGTGACAGAAAGATTGATAACTATTATGAGAAAATCCGGCAGGGGAAGCAGGAGAAACTGTTTTATGAAGTGATTTTCCAGATAGGAAACAGAGATGACATGAATGCACGGAGTGAGGAGGGGCAGCTGGCAAAGCAGATACTTATTGACTTCATGGCAGACTTTCAAAGCAGGAATCCGAATCTTCATGTATTCTCGGCACATCTGCACATGGATGAGGAAACACCGCACATTCATATTGATTTTGTTCCGGTTATTACCGGGAGTAAGCGAGGACTTGATACCAGAGTGTCACTGAAAGGGGCATTGGCGGAGCAGGGATTTGAGGGCGGTACCAGAGGAGCAACAGAATGGAACCAGTGGATAGAATCCGAGAAAAAGGAACTGGCGGCGGTCATGGAACGATATGGTGTTGAATGGCTGCAGAAGGGTACGCACAATAAACATCTGTCGGTGCTGGATTATGAGAAGCAGGAGCGAGCGAAAGAGGTTGCGGAGCTTGATAGTCAGCTTGCACAATCAGAACAGGCTTTGCAGACAGCAAGTAAAATGGTAGACAGTCAGCTTGCTCGTGCGGAAGAATTGGCAGAGATGGGAGATATGTTTCAAAGACGGAACGAGGAAATTAAGGCAGATAATGCAGAACTGGAAGAAGCATATATAGCCACGAAGCAGAGCTATAACAGTTTATCTGCAAAAAATAATCTCCTGATTACCGAGAATGAGGATTTGGAGCAGGAAAAGGAAAGGCGGTTGTCCGGCAACCGGGAATTAGAAAAGCAACAGCAGAAGCTTCAAAAAGAACTGGAAGCTATGGCAGGTTCTAAGGTCGCTCTGGAGCGTAATGTGAGAGTCTATGACGAGGAAAAACAATGGCAGCTTCCAGAGCCGGGAGTGGTACAGTCGGCAAAAGCCTATCGTGAAAAGGTGGCATTGCCATTGATTACAAGGTTAAAGGAACTTGTAAAAAGTCTGACAATCAAGTGTGTCGGTCTGATGGAGCAGGTTAAGAAGCTGACTGCAAAGGTAAATCAGCAGGAAGATGATATTGCATGGTACAAGAATAAAATCAAGGAGCAGAAAGGAACAATGGAGCATTTGCAGGAGAAAGCGGAGGATTTGGAACGAGTGAAACAGTATGTCGGGGCTGACAAAATACAGGATATTATTGACAATGTGAAAGAAGCGGAACGGTTACAGGCAGAGCAGAAGCGTTTGCAGAGAAGCTATCAGAACAGAATGAGCAGATAAGGAGATAGATGGATATGACGGATAAAATCAAAGAAACAGAAGTGTTGAGAAAGCACATCATTGGAGAAAACGGAATCAGTTACACTTTGGGAGAGGATGGTCTGTATTATCCAGACATCCGACTTCCGGAAGGAACGCATTATGAAATCGGCAGATACGGACAGATGCGAGCAGAGTATCTGAAAGAGTACCATAGAGCATTGTATCTGGAATTGCTGTTGGATGGAAATTTAAATGAATATCTGCACCAGACGGACGAAGAATGTTATCAGATGATGGAGCGATTGGTGGAACAGATGAAAGCAAAGCAGGGAGTGACGGAGCAGTTGAAGTCGGAGAATCAAATGCAGTGGGTAGGAATGATGAACAATATCTGGCACTGTGCGGAATAAGTGGTGTTGAGAGATATAGTATATGTGTAATAGATAGGGCGGTCTTCGGACTGCCCTTTTGAAAATTGTATAGAAAAAGGAACAATGAAATGATATAATAAAAAAAAGAGAATTAGAACAATCGAAGTTTAATGAGCTGGGAAATCGGAATTTATAGGAGGTGAATCTTCATGAAATGTCCATATTGTGGTGATGAAATGATAAGAGGATACCTAATGAGTTCACGAGACATTACTTTTGCAGTTGATAATCCGACAAAAGTTTTTTTCGTATTAAAAAATCGGACGATCTGGAATTGAGTAAAGGTTCAGCAGGAATCCCTCATTGTGAAGCTTATCGTTGCAGTAGTTGCAAAAAGATTTTGATTGATTATGCAAATAGATAAATCGAAAGTTGACAAAGGAGTTGAGCTGATATGAAAAAGAAAATCATCATATTGCTGTCTGTTGTGATAATTCTTTTGATGGGCATTGTTGTATGGTTTAATATTCCACTCGACTTGATGGACTTAGACCCTAATGAGGTCATGGAAATAGTTGTTTTCAATGGCAATAGCGGAAACGCAACACATATTACCGACAAAGAGCAGATTCAGCATATTGTCGAAAATTTGAATGGCGTCGAAGTAAAGCGGTCAAAGCCATCTTTGGGATATATGGGATATAGTTTCAAAGTTACTATTTATTTGTCTGATGGCAACGAGGCAGGCGATTGGAATAATTTTATTATCAATTCAGATGATACAATTAGAAAAGATCCATTTTTCTATTCTGTTACAAAGGGAAATATTGATTACAGCTATATTGAAAGTATCGTAGAATAACAAAAATGCCAGTTTGTTAAGGTGAAAAAAGTTTAAGTAAAATTAGAAGTTATAAGAAGTGGAAAAGGAGAACAAGTTAATGATAAAAAAAATAGCCATTGTACCCTATGTAACTAATGGGAGAAATTCACAGGTTGGACATGATGGACATTTTAATATTTTTAAAAAAAAGAGAAGTACTGTATTAAAAGAATATTTACAGTCTGCAATTAAAGCAAAAAATTGGGAAGCGGAAGTAATTGTTGATGTCAATCACGGAGATTTACAATCGCTGAAACGAGAAGGAGTAAACTTGTTTTTAATTCCAGAAGATATTGCTAGGTATATAGACTACAGCAGTGTTAGTAAGGATGAGTGTTTCAAATTAACACATGATGAATATGAAAGCGGAAATATAGATAGAGTAGTGAAATACATAGAAGAAAATTGAAACATAATCTCTTAGAGGAGCTTATCAAACTTAGAATTTGAAAGGAGACCAGCTATGAAAAGTCAACCATAAATTAGTAAAAAATTTCTTTTTCATATCGGTGGTAAAAAAGGGTAACTTTAATAGAGCTCCCTTAGGGTGCTTTTTCAAA
>CABJBF010000002.1 GCA_902363805.1 Eubacteriaceae bacterium
AGTCAAGCTACAGAAAACAAATCAAAAGTCCATAGTATCTGAATTGTATTGAACCACGATATTAAAAGAAAGGAAATATGTGATAATTAACTTCCTAATTATCATACAAGGAACTATGAGGGCTAGTGGAATTTTATTACCGATTTCTAGTTTGCCGGGAAAATATGGTATTGGAAGTTTTTCAAAAGAAGCATATAGGTTTGTAGATTTTTTGAAAAATGCCCATCAGAAATATTGGCAAATATTGCCTGTAGGTCCAACCAGTTATGGAGATTCACCTTATCAGTCATTTTCTACTTATGCAGGAAATCCTTATTTTATCAGTTTAGAGAAATTGATTGAAGAAGGACTGTTAACTGAGGAAGAATGTGATAAGGTGGACTTTGGTAACAGAATAGACAAAGTTAACTATGAAAAATTGTATAACGGTAGATTCAAGCTTTTAAAGAAGGCTTATAAAAAGAGCAATATAAGTGAAAAAGAAGATTTTGACAAATTTAAAAGCGAGAATTGTTATTGGTTAAATGATTATGCAATGTTTATGGCCATAAAAGACAGATTTAATGGTCAAAGCTTTGATAAATGGGCTGAAGATATAAAACTCAGATGGGAATATTCAATGGAATATTATCAGAATGAATTAAAGGATGAAATTGAATTTTATAAATTCATTCAATATGAGTTTTACAGGCAATGGTATAAATTAAAAAAGTATGCTAACGAAAATGGCATAAAGATTATTGGAGATATTCCAATATATGTGGCTTATGACAGTGCTGATGTATGGGCACATCCTGAATTATTTCAAATGGATGAAAATGGAAAACCGGTTGCAGTTGCAGGATGTCCTCCTGATGGATTTTCAGCAACAGGACAATTATGGGGAAATCCATTATACAGATGGGATTATCATAAGCAAACAAATTATGATTGGTGGATAAAGCGTATAGAAAGAAGTGTCAAACTATACGATGTTGTAAGGATTGATCATTTTAGAGGGTTTGATGAGTATTATTCAATCCCCGCTGAGGATGAAGATGCAACAAACGGACATTGGGAAAAGGGACCTGGGATTGACTTATTTAATGCAATTAAATATTGTCTTGGTGATGTAAATATAATAGCAGAAGATTTAGGATACATAACTGATACAGTAAGACAGTTGGTTAAAGACTCAGGTTTTCCAAATATGAAAGTTTTAGAATTTGCTTTTGATAGCAGAGATTCATCAGGACCTAAGGATTATTTACCGTATAATTATGATAAAAATTGTGTGGTTTATACAGGAACTCACGATAATGAAACCTTAAAAGGATGGCTAGACAGCATTGAATCAGAAGAGATAGAAATGATTCAGAAATACATAGGAAGAACGGTAGAGAACAAAACAAAACTTGTGGATGAAATAATAAGAATGGCACAGGCATCTACTGCTAATACATGTATTATTCCTATGCAGGATTATCTGCATTTAGATAACAAAGCAAGAATGAATACTCCGTCTACGTTAGGAAATAATTGGATGTGGCGCATGAAATCTACTCAGATTACTAAAAAGTTAACAAGTGCAATTAAAGAATTAACAGTTCTTTATGGCAGAGATTAACATAGCATATAAAAGCTGCGATGGATATATTCTTTTCGCAGCTTTTTGCATAAACAGAATGTTTGTGATAAAATACTAAACCGTGAAAAATTTAGTAAATGTAGAATGAAAGGGGAAAGACATGGCAAATTTAACTATTAAAGACATAGCAAAAATATGTGGAGTTGGAATTAGCACTGTCTCTCGAGCAATTAATGATGACCCAGGTATTAATCAGGAAACCAGGAAGAGAATTTTAAAAGTTATAAAAGAATGTAATTATGTTCCTAACAATAGTGCGAGAAATTTAAAAATGACAGACTCAAATACAATAGCATTACTTATAAAGGGAATTGATAACCAGTTCTTTCAGGGAATGTTAAAAATATTTGAAGAAGAATTGAAAAAATTAGAATATACATTTCTGTTACATGCAGTAGGTGAAGATCAGGATGATGTTAGTGTTGCAGTTCAGTTAGCAAAAGAAAAAAGATTAAAGGGACTTATTTTTCTTGGAGGTCAAATGGATTATTTGGATACAAGATTAGAGGAAATAGGTGCTCCATATGTATTATGCACTGTAGCAGTAAATATGATGGCACCAAAGAGAAACTGCTCGTCAGTATCTATAGACGATGAGAAAGAAAGTTATAGAGCGGTTGATTATTTGTGCAAAAAAGGGCACAGAAAAATAGCAATGATTTCAGGGAAAAATACTGACCAGGCTGTAGGTGGACTTAGATTAAGAGGCTATATGAGAGCATTAAAAGATAATGGCATAGACATAAATGATAACTTAATCAGATACATGAAAGATGATATTCCTGAATATACAGTAGCAAATGGATATGAAGTAACAAAAGAATTGTTAAAGTCAAAAGAAGAATTTACTGCATTATATGCAATATCAGATTTAACAGCTTTTGGAGCATACAAGGCAATATCTGAAGAGGGTAAATCAATACCTGATGATTACTCTGTTTTAGGGTTTGATGGAATTGAAATGTCAAAGTATTTTCAACCGTCATTATCAACAATGAAACAGCCTTGTGAACAAATGGTAAAATCATCAATAGATTTATTAATGGAACAGATAAATGGAAATAACGAAAAGAAACAATTAATCTTTGAAGCAGAATTGCTTGAGAGAGATTCTGTAAAAGAAATTTAAGGAGAACTATAGGTGTTTGGAATTGATGGCAAATTTTATGAAATAGTTTCAGCAATAGCTGATTTGGTAATTTTGAATTTATTGTTTGTACTTTGTTCGTTGCCAATATTTACTATTGGAGCATCGACGACGGCACTTTTTGGTGTTACTAAGAAGATGGCAGATAATAGAGAAGGATACATAGTAAGAACTTATTTTAAGTTATTTAAAGAAAATTTTAAACAGTCAACTGCAATGTGGCTGATTTTATTGATGTTGTCAATAATTCCTACACTTGATTTATACATAGTGAATAGTTTAAAGGAAGGGATAGTAGTTACAGCATTGAAAGGACTGCTTCTTGGATTTGCGCTTGCAATACTGTTTGTGTTTCTTTACGCAATGGCATTGCAAAGTACTTTTGAAAATACAATTAAAACTACTTTGAAAAATGCATTGCTTATGGGTATCGGGCATTTTCCATGGACTTTATTGATACTTTGTATAACGTTACTTCCGGTTATTTTAATTATATTTTTAGGTAAAGATGCCGTAAGTATTATTTATATTATGCTATTTGCCGGATTTGCTTTGTTGGCGTATTTAAACTCATATATTTTAAATTTTATTTTCAAAAAATATATGTAAACAAATATTTAATACTTAAGTTAAGGATGATTATAAATGTTCGACTAAAAAATGTAAAGTTAATGTTTTGGTGTTAACATTATATATGATAAAGAAAAAAATCTGTCACTGATAGAAATATCATCAGGGGCGGATTTTTTTTGCAATTATTTGGGAGAGAAGAATAGAAAGCAAAAATAAATTCTTGTTAAAGTCAAAAATTACTTGAAATTATCATTGAGTTAGTATAGTATGATTATAGTTAGAAATAACTAACTTCAACAAATAAATCATTTGGACTCTTTTAGAAATACTAACCGAAAGGATAGCTACCTTTCGGTATAGAGTCCTAGTCAACAGAAAGGAGATGCGGATAGTGAATTATTTGCAGATTGAAAAAATAATTGGAAGAGAAATATTGGATTCAAGAGGAAATCCAACAGTAGAAGCAGAAGTATATTTAGCAGATGGTACAATTGGAAGAGGAACGGCACCAAGTGGAGCATCAACAGGTGAGTTTGAAGCATTAGAACTTAGAGATGGTGATAAAAATAGATATTTAGGAAAAGGTGTACAGAAAGCCGTAGAAAATATTAATACAATTATAAATGATACAATTACAGGAATGGATGCATCAGATATTTATGCTGTAGATAAGGCTATGATTGATGCAGACGGTACAAAAGGAAAAACAAAATTAGGGGCAAATGCTATTCTTGCAGTATCGATTGCAACAGCAAGGGCAGCTTCAATTGCCTTAGATATTCCTCTTTATAGATTCTTAGGCGGAATTTCAGGAAACAGATTACCTGTACCTATGATGAATATTGTAAATGGTGGATGCCATGCTTTATCATCAGGATTAGATGTACAGGAATTTATGATTATGCCTGTTGGAGCACCATCATTTAAGGAATGTTTAAGATGGTGTGCTGAAGTTTTCCACGCTTTAGCAGGAATTTTAAAAGAAAAAGGATTAGCAACATCAGTTGGTGATGAAGGCGGATTTGCACCTGCACTTAAATCTGATGAAGAAGCTATTGAAACTATCCTTGAAGCTGTAAAGAAAGCAGGATATGAACCTGGCAAAGATTTCAAGATTGCAATGGATGCGGCATCATCAGAATGGAAGAGCAAAAAAGGAAAAGGATATTATAAACTTCCAAAGGCAGGAACAGAATACACTGCAGAAGAACTTATTGAACATTGGGCTAAGTTATGTGAAAAATATCCTATCATTTCAATTGAAGACTGTCTTGATGAAGAAGACTGGGAAGGTTGGAAGAAACTTACAGACAGACTTGGTGACAAAGTTCAGTTAGTAGGTGATGACTTATTTGTTACTAATACTGAAAGACTTGCAAAAGGTATTGAGATGGGAGCTGGTAATGCAATCCTTATCAAATTAAATCAGATTGGTTCGGTTTCAGAAACATTAGAAGCAATTAAGATGGCTCATAAAGCAGGCTACACAGCTATTTCATCACATCGTTCAGGTGAAACAGCAGACACTACAATTGCTGACCTTGCAGTTGCACTTAATACATGTCAGATTAAGACAGGTGCTCCTAGCAGAAGTGAACGTGTTGCTAAATATAATCAGCTTTTAAGAATCGAAGAAGAACTTGGAACAAGTGCTGTATATCCTGGAAACGGAGCATTTAACGTAAAATAATTAAAAATTAAACATATCGTATGATGTCAGAGGTAAAAGGTCTAAGCCTATATGAGCATTAAAGTCAGGGCTTTTACCTTAGGCATAATTGTATAGCTTTATTGTATTAAAAATATATGAATATTTTATACAATGAATAATAGGAATCCTTTTTAGGCATGGAAGATGCCTGAAAGGGATTTTTTAATATAGAAAATTTCATAGAAATCCTATTATGTAAAAAAATTTGATTAAAAAGTGGCAAAATAAATGCTCTTATCAAATTACACAACAAAATAGGAATATAAAGTTAGGTCTTTGATTTGTAACCAAACAAAAGTGCATAGTACCAAACAAAATATACACTAGTGAAAATTGTCATAAAAAAGTAAAATTGGAAATAAATGTAAAATCCTAATTACAAATAGGAGGTATGAGTGACGAATATACAGACTGAAAGTAAGAAAAGATTGCGAATTGTAAGAGAATGGTTACAAATGTCACAGGCACAGTTGGCAAAAGAATTACATATGAATACGGAAGCTTATAGAAGAATAGAGGTTGGAAAGGTAAACATTCCGATTGAAATACTATATGAATTAGAAAATAAATTTGATATTTCAGCAAGTTTTATTATATGTGGAAATGTACAAAGTGATATGGATAAATGTTTGGATGTAGATGTATTACTTAGAAATGAATTGGAAGGTTTTGAACAGAGAATAAAGAAATATCAGGCCGAAGAAGGTTTTGAACAGAGAATAAAAAAATATAAGAATAAAATATGTGATAATTAAAATAAGGATAGTACGAAAAAGTTAATATATTTAGCAAAATATTTTAAATGTGTTTATGTGGAGAAGGTTTTGCTTAGTTATAAATTATAGGTAATAATTTATAAAATACGAAAGAAGAAATATATATAACACAATGTCATTATTCGTAGAATGAATATGATGTTGTGTTTTTATGTATAGGAGAAATGAATGAAAAAGATTTTAATTTGGGTAAGTGATGAAAGCCTGAAAAAAGTAAGTATGGTGGTAAATGAAGTAAATAGTGATATTTGTATATTATCAGTTAAAACGCAAAAAGAGGCAAATTCAGTTATAATTAATAATGATGTTGATTTGTTTATTATTGAAATAAATTCAAATAACGATAGTTTTGAATTTGCGAAAGATGTAAGAAAACAGAGGGCGTATAGATTTATTCCGGTTGTTATTATGGCTGATAATGAGAAACTTATTTTTCAAGCATATGAAATTGTCAGATGCTATGCTTTTATGAGAAAACCATATGACATGGAAGGACTAAAAGAAATATTGAAGAAACTAAATAATTATAAATTTGTAAAAAGAAAGAGTGACAAAGTTAAATTTAAGCACAATGGTGTTATTTATTTTTTTAATAAATCCGAAATAAAATATATAGAAAACAGCAACAGACAGGTTAAGATATATAGTAATGATACGGTTACAAACATAGGGTATAAAACATGTGACAGTATTATAGAGCGATTAGGTTGTAAAGATTTTGTACGGTGTAGCAGAAATGGTATAGTAAATGCAGCTCATATAGTAAATATTAGTGATGAAGGAATAATTGAAATCAAGGAATTTGATAAAAAGATAGAAATTGGAAGTAGTATTAAAAAGCAATTTATACAGGATATCAATGAATTAAATATTTTATTTAACTTAGATATATATAAAGTTATCAGGTAAGTTAAATTACATATAAAATAATAAAGATGGGTCGGGAAAATCATAGAAAAAACGAAATGACATAAAAAGTTATAAAAAAAGTGCTTGATTTTATCGCTTTACCTTACTAAAATAAATATGATAGTGTCACAAAAGATAA
The DNA here is from genome assembly GCA_902363805.1 of Eubacteriaceae bacterium. Lineage (GTDB taxonomy): Bacteria > Bacillota > Clostridia > Lachnospirales > Lachnospiraceae > Eubacterium_U > Eubacterium_U album. The sequence goes on from CABJBF010000002.1 coordinate 6,883, forward strand.
GATTAAGGGTGACAACTGGAGAGTTCTGATAGCTGAGGTAAACAGTTATACAGACGCCGAAGGTGTAAGGTGATATTTAAATTTTTAGAAGCATCACTAATCTCTCAGGCAAAAGGACAGGAGGAATATTATGAGCAATTTTACAGATTTTTTAGTTAAGGTAGATGATTTAGTTTGGGGAATCCCACTTATTGTGTTGATTCTTGCAGCAGGCATCTACCTTACTTTTCGGTTAAGACTATTACAGATAGTGCATTTGCCTAAGGCACTTAAGTATATGTTTAAGAACGAAGAAGAAGGACACGGGGAAGTTAGTAGTTTTGGAGCACTATGTACAGCATTATCAGCAACAATTGGTACAGGTAACATTGTAGGTGTAGCAACAGCTATTGGATGTACAGCACTTGGTACTGCAGTAGGTGGACCGGGAGCGTTATTTTGGATGTGGGTAGCTGCTTTCTTTGGAATGGCAACAAAATATTCAGAAGGATTTTTAGCAGTACGCTATAGAACGATTGATGAAGAAGGTCATGTACTTGGTGGACCATTCTATTACATAGAAAATGGTATGGGACATAAATGGAAATGGCTTGCGAAGATATTTGCATTCTTTGGAGCATGTGTAGGTTTATTTGGTATCGGAACATTTACACAGGTTAACGGAATTGCATCAGCGGTCCAGTCATTCTTTGACCCTAATAAAGAAGATACAGTTAGTATTTTAGGAAATGATTATTCAATTGCTATTGTAATCACAGCTTTTGTTTTAGCTATCTGTGTAGGATTGGTTGTAATTGGTGGTATTAAGAGAATTGCTAATGTATCACAGGTAATTGTACCATTTATGGCTGTTTTATATATTGTTGCAGTATTAGTTTTAATCGTAACTAATATTACAAAATTACCTGGAGCAATAGTGACAATAGTTGAATATGCATTTGGTGCAAAAGCAGTAGCAGGTGGTGTATTTGCATCTATAGCAATTTCAATGCAAAAAGGTATAGCAAGAGGTATTTTCTCAAATGAAGCAGGTCTTGGTTCAGCACCTATCGCAGCAGCTGCAGCAAAGACAAAAGATCCTGTTCGTCAGGGACTTGTAACAATGACAGGTACTTTCATAGATACAATTATTGTTTGTACATTAACAGGTCTTTCAATTGTAATGATGGGTGCATACAAAGTTGTCGGACTTGAAGGTGTTCAGGTTACAACATATGCTTTCCAGAACGGATTAAGATTTCTCCCATCAGAAGTTTCAGCATTCATATTGATGGTATGTTTAGTATTTTTTGCATTCACAACTATTCTTGGATGGGATTACTATGGTGAAAGATGTTTGGAATATTTATCAAATAAAAGTAAAACTGCTGTAAAGGTTTATAGATGGTTATACATTTTAGCAGTATTTATCGGACCATATATGACTGTTAAGGCAGTATGGACAATTGCAGATATATTTAATGGACTTATGGCCATTCCAAATATTATTGCATTGTTTGTATTAAGTGGTATAGTTGCAAAAGAAACAAAAGATTATTTTGATGAAAAAAAGAAACAGAATAATAAATAGAGTATCTTAATAAATATTTTAGGAAGATATAAAACAATAAAAATAAGAAGGCAGTCTGAATGCTGATTATATGTACGAGAAATTTCGGATACATATAATAATGATTCAGGCTGCCTTTTAAGTATATGCATTTTGACGCAAGATATAAGTATATTCAGATTAGTTTACAAATATAATTTAAGTTATGTTCTTAACCTATTTAAATGAAAGAACACGGGGAGGTCAAACAAAAATATAGTTTGTTTAAAATGATTTCTACATTATAATTAAAAAATTTTTTGAGTAGAAAAATAATAAGAAAATCTTTTGTAAATATAGATGTTTTACAACAAAGGTATAATTGAATTTTTTTAGTAACTATGGTATTCTAGTTACAGATTTTGTATTAGTGCGCCTATTTTGTGGAATGATACAGATAAACATACGAAATAATAATAGAAAAAAGAGGAATAAACAATGAAGAGAGTGTTACTTAAACTTAGCGGTGAAGCTTTAGCCGGTGATAAGAAAACCGGATTTGATGAGGCAACTTGTGTTGCAGTTGCTAAGCAGGTTAAGCAACTTGTAGATAAGAATATAGAAGTTGGAATAGTTATAGGTGGAGGAAATTTTTGGAGAGGTCGTACAAGTGAAAAGATTGACAGACCTAAGGCAGATGGAATCGGTATGCTTGCCACAATTATGAACTGTATGTATGTGTCAGAAATATTCAGAACAGAAGGAATGGACACAGATGTATTTACACCATTTACATGCGGAACATGGACTAAATTATTTTCAAAGGATGAAGCTGTTAATGGATTAAAGGCAGGTAAGGTTTGTTTCTTCGCCGGAGGAACAGGTCATCCATATTTTTCAACAGATATGACAATGGTTTTAAGAGCCATTGAAATTGAAGCAGATTGTATTTTAGGAGCTAAAGCAATTGACGGTGTGTATGATAGTGATCCTGCTGTTAACCCGGATGCTAAGAAATATGATGAATTACCAATAAGTAAGATTGTAGATGACAGACTTGGAGTAATTGATCTTGCAGCAAGTGTTTTGGCAATGGAAAATAAAATGCCAATGCTTTTATTCGGATTGAATGAAGAAAATAGCATTATTAAGGCGGCAACAGGCGAGAAAATAGGAACAAAAATTACAGTAGAATAATTTATAGAATGAAGGAGTTTTAACATGGAAGAATTAATTATGACATATGAAGATAAGATGGAAAAGTCATTAGACAATTTATATAGTGAATACACATCTATTAGAGCAGGACGTGCGAATCCACATATTTTAGATAAGATTACAGTTGATTATTATGGTACACCAACACCACTTCAGCAGGTTGGTAATATTTCTGTACCTGAAGCAAGAATGATTGTAATTCAGCCTTGGGAAGCATCAATTTTGAAAGATATTGAAAAGGCACTTTTAATGTCTGATTTAGGATTAACACCAACTAATGATGGTAAGATGATTAGACTTGTTTTCCCTGAATTAACAGAAGAACGAAGAAAAGAACTTGTAAAGGATGTTAAGAAAAAAGGCGAAAATGCAAAGGTTGCAGTTAGAAATATAAGAAGAGATGCAATGGATGCAATTAAGAAAAAAGGAAAAGAAGACGGAATATCAGAGGATGAAATCAAGGAATATCAGGATGATGTTCAGAAATCTACAGATAAGTATGTTGCAAAGATTGATGCAGCAGTAGAAGAAAAATCAAAGGAAATATTAACAGTATAATAGCTGATGTTAATAAGTCCTTAGCAAAAACAATTTCGTATTAATAAGTGGCTTTTGCAAAGAATAAAAAATGATTCTGTGCAAAAGCCATTTTAGAATGTATACAGAAACCGGAGGAAGTATGGCAGAGAGTATAGATTTAACAGGAATGAATATACCTAACCATATTGCCATTATCATGGATGGCAATGGGAGATGGGCGAAAAAGAGATTTTTACCTAGAAATGCAGGACATATGGCAGGAGCAAAGACAGTAGAAAAAATAATAGAAGACGCATATGATTTAGGTGTTAAATATTTGACTGTATATGCATTTTCAACAGAAAACTGGAACAGACCTGATGATGAAGTTGCAGCTTTAATGAAACTTCTCAAAAATTATTTAAAAGACTGTATTAAAAGAGCAAACAGCAACAATATGAGAGTAAGAGTTATAGGTGAAAGAAGCAGATTAGAACCTGAGATTGTTGAAAAAATAGAAGAATTAGAAGAGTGTTCAAAAAATAATACAGGTATTACATTTATCATTGCACTTAATTATGGAGCAAGAGATGAAATTGTAAGAGGAATCAGAAAAATATCTAAAGAATGTGCAGAAGGCAAAATTGCTCCGGAAGATATTACAGAAGATATGTTTAACGGTTTTTTAGATACTCACGATATTCCTGACCCTGATTTATTAATCAGAACAAGTGGAGAGTTAAGATTGTCAAATTATCTTTTATGGCAGCTTGCATATACAGAATTTTATTTTACAGATGTTTTATGGCCTGATTTTAATAAAGAGGAATTAAAAAAAGCTATAGCAAAGTATAATGAAAGAGACAGAAGATTTGGAAAAGTTGAGGAGAACTAAAGATGGTAATCAGTAAATTTATGAATAAATCTTTTTATGAAAGACTTTTTAGCGGAATAATTTTGGTGATAATTGCACTTATAACCATTATTTTAGGAAATGATATTTTACTTGTTACAGTTGGAATTGTTTCCTTAATTGGTTTATATGAAATGAACAGAGTGTTTGGTATTGAAAAATATGCTACCGGAATATTATCATATATTGCAGTAATTATTTATTATGCAATGCTTCGTTTTGATATGATGACATATGTTCCATTTTTAATAGTTGCATTACTTATTGCATGCATGGCTATTTATGTTTTTGAATTTCCAAAATGCAAGACTGAACAGGTAATGGCAGCAATTTTTGGAACAATATATGTAGCAGTTATGTTATCTTTTGTTTATTTGGTAAGAATGGGTAATAATGGTGCATATAATGTATGGTTGATATTCTTATGCTCATGGGGAAGTGATACATGTGCGTATGTATTTGGTGTAGCATTTGGAAAACATAAAATGGCACCGGTGTTAAGCCCAAAGAAATCTATAGAAGGTGCTGTAGGTGGAATACTTGGAGCAGCTGTATTAGGATTTATATATGCAACAGTATTTCAGAATAATATAGAAATGAGATATTTAGACCCTAGAATAGCATATCCAATCGTATGTGCAGCAGGAAGTCTTATTGCAATGACAGGAGATTTAGCTGCATCAGCAATAAAGAGAAATCATGATATTAAGGATTATGGTACACTTATACCGGGACATGGTGGCATAATGGATAGGTTTGACAGCGTAATATTTGTTGCACCTATAGTATGGCTCTTAATAAATTTCTTCTAAAATTTTAATAAGAAAAAACTTAAATGTTAACAATTAAAACATATACGTTAGATAAAATATCATTTATGATAATTTTATGGTGCAGGTAAAATAAAAATAATTGTAGAATAGGTGGGAATGACAGTATGTCAAATATTATCAGTATTATAATAGCATTAATAATTTTCAGCGTATTAGTATTAATACATGAATTTGGACATTTCATTGTAGCAAAGAAAAATGGAATAGTAGTAAATGAATTCTCCATTGGAATGGGACCAAGAATTTGTAGTTTTGAAAAAGGTGGAACAAAGTATTCGATTAAATGTCTTCCATTTGGTGGCTCATGTGCCATGTTAGGAGAAGATGAAGATACAGTTGTAGAAGGTTCATTTAATTCAAAGTCCGTGTGGGCGAGAATGGCAGTAGTTTTTGCAGGACCATTCTTTAACTTTATTCTTGCATTTGTTTTATCTTTTATTGTTATAGCGGCAATTGGAACAGATAAATCTTATGTAACAGCAGTCGATAAGTCATCACCTGCTTATGAAGCAGGACTTAGAAAAGGAGATATAATTACTAAATATAATGGAGCCGGAGTAAGTATCGGTAGAGAAATGTATTTAGAAGATTTTGTAAATCCTTTAGGCTCAGATAGTGTAAAACTAACATTTATAAGAAACGGGAAAAAACATAAAATTTCTTACAAACCGGAAGAAGTAAAGAAATATATGGTTGGTATGTCATATAATGCCGGCGATACAGAGGCGACTATAGGAAATGTAACAGCCGGCAGTGCAATGGATGAAGCAGGAGCTCAGCCGGGAGATGTAGTGGTTGCTGTTGATGGAACAGAAATTAAATCAGGTGATGAGTTACAAAAATATATTGAAGAAAATCCATTTGGTGATAATACAGTTACAATAACGGTTAATAGAAATGGAAAGACTAAGGAACTTGAGATGACACCTCAGTATCAGACGGTTTATTCAAAAGGTTTTGATTACAATCTTGCAAGAAAGAGAATGTCATTTGGAAGAACTTTAAAATATAGTTTTGTAGAAGTAAAATACCAGATTAACACAGTATTAAAGAGTTTAAAGATGCTCGTTACAGGAAAGGTTTCAGCAAATGAAGTATCAGGACCTGTAGGTATTGTAAGTGCAATTGGTGATACTTATGAAGCAAGTAAATCGAAAGGCGCATACATGGCACTTTTAAGTCTCATCAATATGGCTATAATGTTGAGTGCAAACTTAGGTGTGATGAATCTTTTACCTTTGCCGGCATTAGATGGTGGAAGACTTGTATTTTGCATTATTGAAGTTATTAAGGGAAAACCTGTATCAAGAGATAAGGAAGGAATGGTTCATTTTATTGGATTTGCTTTATTGATGGTATTAATGGTATTCTTAATCTTTAATGATGTAAGAAAACTATTGTAAGTAACTGCAAGCAATGTGAATGAAATTTTTTATAAATTTGTATAATGCATCTTATTTGAAATAAAAATTAGGAGTCTGAATATGTATAGAGATTGTACAAAAGTGATAAAAATAGGTGATAAGGTAATTGGAGGAGGAAATCCAATCCTTATTCAGTCAATGACGAATACTAAAACAGAAGATGTAGAGGCAACTGTAAATCAGATTAAAGAGTTAACTGTTGCAGGATGCGATATTATAAGATGTGCAGTTCCAACAATGGAAGCTGCTAAGGCTTTGAAGGAAATAAAAAAACAAATATCCATTCCATTAGTTGCAGATATTCATTTTGATTATAGACTTGCAATAGCAGCAATGGAAAATGGTGCAGATAAGATAAGAATTAATCCGGGAAACATCGGCAGCTTAGATAGAGTTAAAGCTGTAGTAGATGTGGCTAAGGAAAGAAATATCCCTATCCGTGTTGGTGTTAACAGTGGCTCATTAGAAAAACATATATTAGAAAAATATGGAAGAGTTACAGCAGAAGGAATTGTGGAGAGTGCACTTGATAAAGTTAAAATAATAGAAGATTTAGGATATGATAATCTTGTTATAAGTATCAAATCATCAGATGTTTTAATGTGTGTAAAGGCGCATGAACTGATTGCTGATAAAACTAAATATCCACTACATGTTGGAATAACTGAATCAGGAACAGTTACATCAGGAAACATTAAGTCTGCAATTGGATTAGGACTTATTTTGAGTCAGGGAATAGGAGATACTATAAGAGTTTCTCTTACAGGAGATCCTGTTGAAGAGATAAGAAGTGCTAATTTAATTTTAAAGACTTTAGGATTGAAGCAGGGAGGAATTTCTGTAGTTTCATGCCCTACTTGTGGAAGAACACAGATTGACTTAATAGGACTTGCAACAAAAGTAGAAAAATTAGTGGAGAAATACCAGAATCTTGATATTAAAGTAGCTGTTATGGGATGTGTTGTAAATGGACCGGGAGAAGCTAAAGAAGCAGATTTGGGAATAGCAGGCGGAAATGGTGTCGGTATCCTTATGAAAAAAGGTGAAATAATTAAAAAGGTTCCTGAAGAAGAATTACTTAAAGCATTAGAATACGAATTGAAAAATTGGAGTGAGTAATATATGGAAAGAAAAACTTTTTTTGAAGTATTTCCAGATGTAAAACTTAATAGTGAATTAACAGAAATATTTGAACAGGTTGAAGTTACAAGAATTACTGCTAACAGAGACAGAACAAAATTGCGTATTTATATAGAAAGCAGCAGGCTTATTAATAAGCCTGCTATTTTATCTGTAGAAAATGAATTATGCAGACAATTAAAGATGGGAAAGAAAATATCCGTTCAGATAATGGAGCATTACAGTTTATCACAACAATATACTCCAAAAAATTTATTTGACATATATAAGGATAGTATTTATACAGAACTTTCCCAAAAAAGTGCGCTGATAGCGACAATGTATAAAAAGGCACAATTTCAGTTCTTGTCCGATTCAGCTTTAGAGATGGAACTTGAAACGCATCTTATGACAGAGGAACGTATGAATGTCATAAAAAATACAATCGAGAATATTTACAATATTCGTTTTAATATTCCGCTAAAAGTTGTAATTAAGAAAGTTGAAGCACAAAAGGACAAATTTAAAGAGCAGAAAGAAAAGAAACTTAGAAATGAAGTTGAAATCTTAATGAGCAGAAATAAGAGCAATAAGCCTGAAAAACAGGAAGAAAAGGCACAGGAAACACCTGAAAGACCTAAGATTGTAAAATCAACCCGCTCGGATAACCCTGATGTCGTATATGGTAGAGATTTCGAATTTGATGAAGAAACTAAAATTGCAGAATTATTTGATGACTCAGGTGAAGTAGTTATTAAGGGACAGATATTTAATATGGATGAAAGAGAAACAAGAAAAGGAAAGATTATTGTTTCTTTATCTGTAACTGATTTTACAGATAGTGTAATGGTTAAATTGTTCTTAGATAATACAGAGGTTTTGGCAGATTTTAAAAGTCGTGTAGGTAAAGGCAAATTTGTAAGAATTAAAGGTAGAGCAGCTTATGATCCATATGATAAGGAAGTAAATGTTGGACACATCTTTGGAATGAAGCTTATATCAAATTTTGTTGAAATAAGACATGACACAGCAGTTGATAAGAGAATTGAATTACACTGCCATACAAAAATGAGCGATATGGACGGTGTAAGTGATGTAAGAAAAATTGTCAGAAGGGCTTATGACTGGGGTCACAAAGCAATTGCAATTACTGACCACGGTGTTGTTCAGGGCTTCCCTGATGCATGGCATGAATATTGCGATATCAAGAGTATGTGTAAAAAGCAGGGAAAAGAATTTGACTTTAAGGTAATATATGGTGTTGAAGCATATCTTGTAGATGATTTGAAGGATATGATAACAAATCCAAGAGGACAAAGCCTTAAAGACAGATATGTAGTATTTGATATCGAAACAACCGGTTTTATTCCATCTCTTGATAAAATAATAGAAATAGGTGCCGTTAAAGTTGAAAATGGACAGATTGTGGATAGATTTAGTACATTTGTAAATCCTAAAGTGCCTATTCCATTTAGAATTGAAAAGTTAACCGGTATTAATGACAATATGGTAATTCATGCACCTGAAATTGAAGAAGTACTTCCAAAGTTCCTTGAATTTTGCGAAGGAGCAATTATGGTGGCACATAATGCGGATTTTGATATGAGTTTTATTTCAGCAAATGCAAAAAGATTAGGATTACCATGCGATTTTACAGTTGTGGATACATTATTAATGGCCAGATTCCTTATTATAGGGCTTGGACGATATAAACTTGATAATGTTGCAAAGGCATTGGGAGTTTCGCTGGAAAATCATCATAGAGCTGTTGATGATGCCGAATGTACGGCGCATATATTCTTAAGAATGTGTGATTTGCTTGAAGAAAAAGATATTCATGACTTAGATAAGGCCAATGAGGCAGGAAAAATGTCTGAAAATGCAATGAAGAAGGCAAAAGCGCATCATGCAATCATATTAGTGCAAAATAATATAGGAAGAGTAAATTTGTATAGGCTTATATCTATTTCTCATATAGATACATTTGCAAATGGTAAACCAAGAATTCATAAAAGTGACTATTTGAAATATAAAGAAGGATTGATTATTGGTAGTGCCTGTGAAGCAGGAGAATTATATCAGGCAATATTACATGAACATAGTCAGCAGGAAATTATGCGAATAGCTGATTTCTATGATTATTTTGAAGTGCAGCCTCTTGGAAATAACCAGTTTATGGTTAAGACAGGTGACCCTGAAAAGGATGATAAGAGACTTCTCAATTCAAATGAAGATTTAATTAATATAAATAAAAAGATAATTGAACTTGGAAAGAAACTCGGAAAACTTACGGTTGCTACATGTGACGTACATTTCCTTGATCCTGAAGATGAAATGTACAGAAGAATTATTCAGTATGGTAACGGATTTAAAGATGCAGATGAACAGCCACCGCTTTATTTAAGAACAACTGATGAAATGCTTAATGAATTTAGTTATCTTGACAGTGATTTAGCGGAAGAAATTGTTATAACAAATCCGGCAAAGATTAGTGATATGATTGAGGATATTTCACCAATCCATCCGGATAAATGTCCACCGGTGCTTGATAATTCAGAAGAGGAACTTAGAAATTCGTGTCATGCAAGAGCGAAAGAAATATATGGTGACCCTGTACCAAAAGTAGTTCACGACAGACTTGAAAAAGAATTGGATTCTATTATTGGTAATGGCTATGCGGTTATGTATATAATGGCAAGACGTTTGGTTTTAAAATCAAATGAAGACGGATATCTGGTAGGTTCAAGAGGTTCCGTAGGTTCATCATTTGCGGCAACTATGTCAGGAATTACGGAAGTAAATCCGCTTAAACCACATTATTACTGTCTTAACTGTCAGTATTCGGAATTTGATTCTGAAGAAATACGTTCATTAAATGGTGGTGTAGGCTGGGATTTACCGGATAAAAAATGTCCAAGATGTGGAGCACCTCTTCATAAGGATGGAATTGATACGCCATTTGAAACTTTCCTTGGATTTAACGGTGACAAGGAACCTGATATTGACTTAAACTTTTCGGGTGAATATCAGGCAAATGCCCACGCATATACAGAAGTTATGTTTGGTAAAGGACATACTTTCAGAGCAGGAACCATTACAGGTGTAGCTGATAAAACAGCATTTGGTTATGTAAAGAATTATTTTGAAGAGCATGATATACATAAGCGTTATGTTGAAATCGACAGAATAGCAAGAGGATGTACCGGTATAAGAAAGAGTACAGGACAGCATCCGGGTGGTATTGTTATTGTCCCAAGAGATAAGGAAATATATGAATTTACACCAATCCAAAAACCTGCAAATGATATGACGACAGATACGCTTACAACTCATTTTGAATATCATGCCATAGATGCTAATCTTCTTAAGCTTGATATTCTTGGACATGATGATCCGACAATGATTAGAAGACTTGAAAAGTTAACAGGAACGAATGCTGTAGAGATTCCGTTTGATGATCCGAAGCTTATGTCTTTATTTGAAAGCCCAGAAGCATTAGGAGTAACATCTGAACAGATAAGAGGATGTCCTATCGGGACGCTGGGTCTTCCTGAAATGGGAACAGATTTTGTTATTCAAATGTATGTTGATGCAAAGCCAAAAACAATAGCCGATTTGATTAGGTGTTCGGGATTGTCACATGGTACGGACGTATGGGTTGGAAATGCTCAGGAGTTAATTGCACAGGGCAAATGTACTATTTCAACAGCAATTTGTACTCGAGATGATATTATGACTTATCTTATTGACAAAGGAATTGACCCAGGTATTAGCTTTAAGATAATGGAAGCTGTAAGAAAAGGTAAGGGACTTACTCCTGAAAATGAGCAGATTATGATTGATAATGGTGTGCCTGATTGGTATATATGGTCATGTAAAAAGATTAAATACATGTTCCCGAAAGCCCATGCAGCAGCTTACGTTATGATGGCTCTTCGAGTTGCATATTATAAAGTTTATTACCCACAGGCATATTATGCAGCTTATTTTGCCATAAGAGCAAAGGCATTTAACTATGAACTAATGTGTCAGGGTAAGGAACGTTGCGAGTATTATCTGGACAATCTTATGCGTAAGAAAGAGAATAATGAAACAAGTAAAAAAGATGAAGATACAATTGGGGATTTAAAAGTAGTACAGGAAATGTATGCAAGAGGATATGAATTTGAACCAATTGACCTTTACAGAGCAAAAGCAAAAGAGTTTCAGGTTATTGATGGAAAGGTAATGCCGTCATTTAGTGCAATAGAAGGAATGGGAGATAAAGCTGCAGAAATGCTTGAAGCGGCAGCAAAAGATGGAAAATTCCTTTCAAAAGATGATTTGAGAGAAAGGGCAAAAGTAAGTAAGACAGTTGTGGAAACAATGTCAGACCTAGGTTTGCTTGATGGAATGCCTGAAGGAAATCAGTTATCTATATTTGATTTGTAAAATATGGAATAAGCATTCTTTTTATGGAAATAAAAGTGTGTATTTTTAATAAAGAAAAGAAGGAAAAAGATTATGAGAAATATTGCAATTTTAGGCTCTACAGGTTCTATAGGTACACAGACTTTAGAAATTGTAAGAGAAAATAATGATTTAAATGTAGTATCAATAGCTGCTAAATCAAGCATAAATAAACTTGAAGAACAGGTTAGGGAATTTAAACCGGATATAGTTTGTGTTTATGATGAAAAAGCAGCATCTCAATTTAAAGTTATGATTTCAGATACAAACACAAAGGTTGTTTCAGGAATGGAAGGATTGATTGAGGCAGCTACATATAAAAGTGCTGAGTTAGTGGTTACTGCATTTGTTGGAATGATAGGTATTGTGCCAACAGTTGAAGCAATCAAAGCCGGAAAAGATATAGCTCTTGCAAATAAGGAAACACTTGTTACAGCAGGACATATAGTTATGGATTTGGCTAAAAAGAATAATGTAAAAATACTTCCTGTGGACAGTGAGCACAGCGCAATTTTTCAATCTTTAAATGGTGAAAATTCAAAAGAGATTGATAAAATTCTTTTAACTGCATCCGGTGGCCCATTTAGAACAAAAACAAAAGATGATTTAAAAACAGTTACTTTAGAGGATGCCCTCAAGCATCCAAACTGGAGTATGGGACAAAAAATAACTATTGATTCAGCAACTATGGTAAATAAAGGCCTTGAAGTTTTAGAGGCAAAATGGTTATTTGATGTTGATGTAGATAATATTCAGGTTGTAGTACAGCCTCAAAGTATAATTCATTCAATGGTTCAGTTTAATGATGGTGCAGTTATTGCACAATTAGGTGTGCCTGATATGAAGTTGCCAATACAGTATGCAATTTATTATCCTGAGAGAAGATACCTTTCAGGGGATAGACTAGACTTTGGAAAGATAGGTCAGATTACTTTTGAGGATCCTGATTTTGAAAAGTTTAAGGGTCTTGAATTGGCATATGAATCAGGAAGAATTGGAGGCTCGATGCCTACGGTATTAAATGCAGCAAATGAAAAGGCTGTAGCAATGTTTTTGAATAGAAAGATTGGTTATTTAGAAATTGCGGATATAATTGAATATTGTATGAGCAAACATAACACGATTGAAAATCCTACTATAGAACAGATTTTAGAAATTGAGAATTGGGTCAATGAATTAATAGAATCTAAATGGTAGAAAGTTCGATTGTAACGAGCGCAACTCAAAGATGCTACGCATCTTTTTCGTTACGGCTGTCGCGGATAAAAAAGAAAAGTTCGATTAAGTTCGATTGTAACGAGCCGAACTCAGAGATGCTGTGCATCTTTTTCGTTACGGCTGTCGCAGATAAAAAAGAAAAGTTCGATTAAGTTCGATTGTAACGAGCGCAACTCAAAGATGCTACGCATCTTTTTCGTTACGGCTGTCGCGGATGAATAAAAAAGTTCGATTGTAACGAGCCGAACTCAGAGATGCTGCGCATCTTCTTCGTTACGGCTGTCGCCGCATAAATAAAGAAAGACCAACACGAGTTTTCAAGCAAGCTTGAAACGTGGCGTTGGTCTTTTTTTATTTGCGTGGCTCGTTACAATCGAACTTTACGTATTTTTTACTTAGAGATGGTTATGGATTTTACATTGGGCATTTATGATTAAGAAGAATTAACAAATGCGCATATTTAGTTAATTATTTTTAAACTAAATAAAAGAAAATGTAAATTAGAGCGATGAAATAAATCGTCAGATTATGGAGGAATTAAGAAATGAGAAAATTAGCAGTTTTAGCACTTAGTGCAGCATTAGTTATGGGAACAATGACAGGTTGTGGTTCTACAAATTCAGACGCAAAGAATTCTGATAATGCAGGAACAAATAAAAGCGCAAGTTCAGAAACAGGATTTGATACATCTAAAGATATTTCAGTTGTTTCAAGAGAAGATGGTTCTGGTACAAGAGGAGCTTTCATTGAATTAACAGGTGTTGAAGAAAAAGATGCAGATGGAAATAAGGTTGATAACACAACATTAGATGCAAGCATTACAAACAGCACAGAAGTAATGATGACAACGGTGTCAGGAAATGATTACGCAATCGGTTATGCTTCACTTGGTTCATTAAATGACACAGTTAAGGCAGTTAAAGTAGGTGGAGTTGAAGCTACAGCAGATAACATTAATGCAGGTACATATACACTTGCAAGACCATTTAACATCGTAACAGGTGATAGCGTAAGTGAAGTAGCACAGGATTTCATTAACTATATTATGAGTGAAGATGGACAGAAAATTATTTCAGACAATGGTTATATCGAAGTAGAAAATACAGGAAGTTTTACATCATCCAAAGTAAAAGGAAGCATCGTAGTAGCCGGTTCTTCATCAGTAACTCCTGTAATGGAAAAATTAAAAGAAGCTTATGCCAAAGTTAACTCAAATGCATCAATTGAAATTCAGGAAAGTGATTCTACAACAGGTGTTAATTCAGCAATTGAAGGAACATGTGATATCGGAATGGCATCAAGAGATTTAAAGGATGAAGAAAAAGGAGTTAAGGCAACAGCAATTGCAAAAGACGGTATTGCAGTAATTGTTAATAATAACAACACAATTGATGACTTAACAGTAGATCAGATTAAAGATATTTTTACAGGTGCAGTTACAACTTGGGCAGATGTTAAATAATAACATAAAGATATAATCTGGTAAAAATCAGAAAAAGATTAAAGCCTGGCTGACAACGTATTAACTGGTAAGTCGGGCTTTAGAAATATATGAGGAAAAGAAATGCAGGAAAATAATAATGTAGGAGCAAATAAAGGTTGGAAGAAATTTAAAGAAGTATTTATGGAAATAATATTTTTAATTGCAGCCTGTGTGTCAATTGCAGCGGTAGCTTTGATTTGCATATTCTTATTTGCAAATGGAATACCGGCAATAAAAGAAATTGGATTTACTAAATTTATATTTGGTACACAATGGCGTCCGACGAATAACATATATGGTATTTTACCAATGATTGTAGGAAGTATATACGTTACAGCCGGAGCATTGATTATAGGTGTACCAATTGGACTTTTAACAGCTATATTTTTAGCAAGATTTTGCCCTAAACCTTTGTATAAGATTTTAAAACCGGGAATTGAACTCATGGCTGGAATCCCATCGGTAATATATGGTTTCTTTGGATTGGTTGTTTTGGTACCGGCAGTAAGAGAGAATTTTGGTGGTGATGGTCTTAGTATGCTAACAGCAAGCATGTTACTTGGAATGATGATTTTACCAACAATTATTTCGGTATCAGAGTCATCTATAAGGGCCGTACCTGATAAATATTATCAAGGGGCATTAGCACTGGGTGCAACACATGAAAGAAGTGTTTTCCTTACTGTTGTTCCGGCAGCAAAATCAGGAATTTTGGCAGCGATTATATTAGGAGTAGGAAGAGCAATAGGAGAAACAATGGCAGTAATTATGGTTGCAGGAAATCAGCCAAGAATGCCGGAGGGTATGTTAAAAGGTGTTAGAACGTTAACAACAAATATAGTAATGGAAATGGGATATGCTGCGGGATTACATAGAGAGGCACTTATAGCAACAGGTGTTGTTCTGTTTGTATTTATTCTTATAATCAATCTCCTGTTTTCAATTATAAAAAATAAAGAAAAACATCAATATTAAAGGAGTAAAGTAGATTATGAATAATGACAAATTATCACAAATAAAAGGAATAAATAAAGTTTCCTTTTTACAGAGATTAAAAAGTTATAAAAGAAAACCGGGCTCCTTTATATTGTTATTATTAGTTGGATTAGCAGCACTAGCAACAACATTATGCTTAGGTTTTATAGTTTGCTATATATTAATTAAAGGTATACCAAACCTTACACCTGATTTATTTGCATGGGAATATAATTCAGAAAATGTATCAATGATGCCGGCGATTATAAATACTATATCAATGACATTGTTGTCACTTCTTTTTTCAGCACCAATTGGAATATTTTCAGCAATATATCTTGTGGAATATGCAAAAAGAGGAAATAAACTTGTTGGAATTATGCGAATAACAGCAGAAACTTTAACAGGAATTCCTTCTATTGTATATGGCTTATTTGGAGCATTATTCTTTGTTTCAACTCTTAAATGGAAACTTTCATTAATGGCAGGTGCATGTACATTAGCGATTATGGTACTTCCTGTAATATTAAGAACAACAGAAGAAGCATTAATGTCTGTGCCGGATTCATATAGGGAAGGAAGTTTCGGACTTGGAGCAGGAAAGTTGAGAACAGTATTTAAGGTAGTTTTACCGTCAGCCATTCCCGGAATTTTGTCAGGAGTTATTCTTGCAATAGGTAGAATTGTAGGTGAAACAGCAGCTTTAATTTATACGGCAGGTGCAGCTGCAAAGGTAGCAGGAGGTTTATTTGAATCAGGAAGAACTTTAGCAGTTCATATGTACAGCCTTTCAAGAGAAGGATTACATACAGACCAGACATATGCTACAGCAGTAGTACTTTTAATTATGGTACTTCTTATAAATGGAGCATCAGGACTTATTGCAAAGAAATTTGAAAAGGCAAGTGGCGGAGAAAAATAAAGCTAAATAATAATAAAAAAAATGAAAAGAATTCCGAATGAATTTAAAGGAGAAAGAAATGAGTAGTAAATTTGATGTAAAAAATTTGAATTTATATTATGGCGAATATCATGCCCTAAAAAATGTAAATATGGAAATACCTGAAAAACAGATTACAGCATTCATCGGACCTTCAGGATGCGGAAAATCAACTTTCCTTAAGACATTAAACAGAATGAATGATTTAGTTGAAGGATGCAAAATAACAGGTGATATAAAGTTAGATGGTGAAGATATATATGGAAATATGGATGTAAATCTTTTGAGAAAAAGAGTAGGAATGGTATTTCAGAATCCAAATCCATTCCCAATGAGTGTGTATGACAATATAGCTTATGGACCAAGAACACATGGAATCCATTCAAAAAGTAAATTAGATGAAATAGTAGAAAAGTCATTGAGACAGGCTGCAATTTGGGATGAATTAAAAGACAGATTGAAAAAATCAGCTTTAGGATTATCTGGTGGACAGCAACAAAGATTATGTATTGCAAGGGCATTAGCAGTTGAACCGGAAGTTATTTTAATGGATGAACCTACATCAGCACTTGATCCTATTTCTACATCAAAGATTGAAGATTTAGCATTAGAGCTTAAAGATAAATATACAATTATTATGGTAACTCATAATATGCAACAGGCAACAAGAATTTCAGATAATACAGCCTTCTTTTTACTTGGAGAAGTAATTGAATATGATAATACAGAAAAACTATTCTCAATGCCTAAAAATAAAAAGACAGAAGAGTACATTACAGGAAGATTTGGCTGATTTTATAACACGTTGGTCGTTATATATCGAATATATATTAAAAGAGCAAATGTTCTACAAGGCATATGAATGTTATCAATGGAAAGAGAGGTTGGACGAAAATGAGAGATAAATATATGAAACAGTTGGAAAACTTAAACAACAATATGATTGAAATGGGGGCAATGATTGAAAAATCTATAGAGAATGCGATTTCTGCATTAGTAAGACAGGATGTTGAAACAGCAAAGAAAGCGATTGAATATGATGCTGAAATTGACGAAATGGAAAAGAATATTGAAAACATGTGCATGAAAATTTTACTAAGCCAGCAACCGGTAGCAAGTGATTTACGTACGGTTTCATCAGCTTTAAAAATGGTTACCGATATGGAAAGAATAGGTGACCATGCAGCAGATATTTCAGAAATAACAATAATGATGGCAGATAAGCCATATAGATGTAAATTAGAAAAGATTGAGAAAATGGCAAAAGAAACAATGATAATGCTTGTCCAAAGTATAGAGTCATATGTTAACAAGGATATTGAGAAAGCTAAAGCGGTAATAAATCATGATGATATAGTTGATGGATTATTTGACGAAGTAAAAAAAGCCCTGATTGTTGCCATAAAAGATGATGATGAAGATGGAGAACAAATGGCAGATTTATTAATGGTAGCAAAATATTTAGAGAGAATAGGCGACCATGCAACAAATATATCCGAATGGGTAATTTATTCAATTACAGGAAAAAGATAAAAAACATTAAATTACAGTTTAAGCCAAAGGATGAAATAGGCGGAATGGAGTGTATTATGAATAGCATTTATTTAATAGCCGAGAAAATTACAAAGGGAAAAAATATTAGTACATATAAGATGTTTTTAGTATTAAGTGTAGTGACATGGTTAATTGGAATGTCTGTTATAACAGTTCCATTTTTTATAACAGGTAAGATTTCCTGGCAGATAATGACAATTATTATAGGATATCCGACAACATTTTGCGGATTATTTGGTGGAACAATATATTTATATCGTAAAGATTGAAATTTTACATAGATTTTACATAAATATCCCTCTGACTTTACACCACTAAAATACAATGCAAATGTAAAAAGAATGTAAATAAAAACATAAGACATAAAGCCTAAGTAGTTTAACATATATAATTGGCAGTAAGGCTTTAGGAAAAGCACAGGAGGAAATTTATGGATATTTTCAATGTATTGTCCCTTATTGGAGGATTAGCGTTATTTCTTTATGGAATGAATGTTATGGGGGATGGACTTGCTAAGACAGCAGGTGGAAAATTAGAAAAAATATTGGAAAAACTTACATCAACACCTATAAAAGGCGTTATTTTAGGTGCTGCAGTAACAGGAGTAATTCAAAGTTCATCAGCTACAACTGTTATGGTGGTAGGCTTTGTTAACTCGGGAATAATGAAACTGACGCAGGCGGTTGGAATTATTATGGGTGCAAATATAGGAACAACGGTAACATCATGGATTCTTAGTTTGTCAGGAATTCAAAGTGATAATTTTTGGATTAAAATGTTGAAACCGTCATCATTTTCACCAATATTAGCTGTTATAGGTATTGTATTTTTATTATTTACAAAAAGTGAAAAGAAACATGATATTGGAACAATTCTTCTTGGATTTGCCGTTTTAATGTTTGGAATGGAAACAATGAGCGCAGCAGTAAAACCATTGGCGAATGTTCCTGAATTTACAAATATTCTTACTATGTTTTCTAATCCAATACTTGGTATGTTGGCAGGTGCAGTTCTTACAGCGGTAATTCAGAGTTCATCGGCATCAGTAGGAATTTTACAGGCATTATGTGCTACGGGATTTGTATCATATGGAGTTGCAATACCGATTATAATGGGACAGAATATAGGAACATGTGTTACAGCATTGATTTCAAGTATAGGTGCTAAGAAAAACGCAAAGAGAGCAGCTTTTGTACATTTATATTTTAATGTAATTGGAACTACAGTATTTATGATTGTATTTTACCTTGTAAATGGATTTATGCATTTCTCATTTTTAGGTGATGCAACAAATGCAGCAGGAATAGCAATAGTTCATAGTTTATTTAATGTAGGTGCAACAATATTGCTTTTACCTTTTGGTAAGGTTCTTGTTAAGCTTGCAACACTTACGGTAAGAGATGAAAAAGAATCAGAAGATATTGCAGAAGATAAAACATTAGAAATGCTTGATGCTCGTTTTCTTGAAAAACCTGCATTTGCTGTAGTACAAAGTGTAAGCGTTACAAAGAAAATGGCTTCATTGTCAAGAGATGCTTTATTTAAGGCAATGAGTCTGTTTGAAAATTATGATAAAAAAACAGCTGAAGATGTAGTAAAACTGGAAAATAAAATTGACCAGTATGAGGATCAGCTTGGAACATATTTAGTAAAATTAAGCAGTAAGCAGTTATCCTTAAATGATAGCCAGACAGTATCAATTATGCTTCATGTAATTGGGGATTTTGAAAGAATCGCAGATTATGCGATTAATATAAGTAAAAAGGCAGAAGATATGCACAGTAAAGGATTGAAATTCTCATATGTTGCCTCAAAGGAACTTCAGGTGTATGGAGATGCCCTTAAAGAGATTATGAATATGACTGTAGATGTGTTTACAGCAGATAACTTGGATGAGGCTGTAAGGGTAGAGCCACTTGAAGAAGTAATAGACAGACTTAATTCTAAGATAAAGAAAAATCATGTTAAACGATTACAAAATGGAGAATGTACAATAGATATTGGTTTAATTCTCGAAGATACAATTACTAATTACGAAAGAGTTGCAGATCATTGCTCAAATGTAGCAGTATGTATGTTGCAGGTAAGAGAAGATGAATATGGAACACATGAATATTTAGATAATGTTAAACATGATGATACACAGTTTAAAAAATTATATCAGGAATATAAAGAAAAGTACTATTTAAACTAAGAATATGATATGCTTTAGTTATGTTATGTGAATAAAAAATGAGCATAATATTAGTATGCAGATTAGACAGAAATAGTTTTATGATAAACACAAGGAGGAAGATATGGCTTTAATATATATTGTTGAAGATGATAAAAACATACAGGAAATAGAAATGTTTGCATTAAAAAACATAGATTACGCTGTAGAGGGATTTGAATGTGCCGGAGATTTTTACAAAAGGCTGTACGAGAAACTTCCGGACCTTGTGTTGTTAGATGTGATGCTTCCGGATGAAGATGGTCTTGAAATAGTAAAAAAATTAAGAAAAAGACCGGATACCATGAGAGTGCCAATCATCATGGTTACAGCTAAAACAACAGAAATAGATAAAGTAAAAGGACTTGATATGGGAGCAGATGATTATATAACCAAACCATTTGGAGTAATGGAACTTATATCAAGGGTAAAGGCACTTCTTAGAAGAAGCAGAAATCTGCAGGAAGAAAAAATGATATCTATAGGTAATGTGTTTATGGATACTGAAAAAAGAGCTGTTTATGTAAATGATGAGCCTTGTGAACTTACATACAAAGAATTTGAACTATTAAAATTACTTATGATTAATGCAGGAATTGTATTACATAGAGATACAATAATGGCAGACGTATGGGGAACAGATTACGAAGGTGAATCAAGAACATTAGACATGCATATAAAAACTTTAAGACACAAACTTAAAGAGGCAGGAAATAGAATTAAGACGGTAAGAAATGTAGGATATAGAATGGAGTAATGTAATGAAGAAAAAAATAAATACGCAATTTATTATAGTTTCATTTATTGCTATTATATTAACTATGAGTTTGTCTGTAGGAACATTTTATGAATTGTTTGTACAGGAAATGAGAAATGACATGAAAGCATACACCCATGTACTTAGAAGTGCAGGGGTGTTTAATGCGTCTAATGAGGAAAAATTAAATCTCAAAAACGAAGATTTGCGAATAACAATAATAGATGCAGATGGAACTGTTGTTTATGATAATGAAGCAAATGATATTGAAATGGATAATCATAAAGACAGACCTGAAATAGAATCGGCGCTCAAAAATGGTGAGGGCTCAGATGTTAGAAAATCTTCAACTCTTAATAAGAGCACATATTATTATGCAGTACTTTTGGATGATGGACAGGTTTTAAGAATTGCAAAAGAAGCTAGTAGTGTGTGGAATATTTTTATAAAAGTGCTTCCGCTTATTTTAGGAATCATAATATTAATGCTTTTTTCTGTTGGAATTATTACTCATTATATTACAAAAAGTATTGTAAAACCGGTAGAAGAACTTGCTAATAATATTGATGAAATAAAAGATATAAAAACATATAAAGAGATACAGCCTTTTATCGATACAATAAAGAAACAACATGAGGATATAGTAAAAAATTCTCATGTGCGGCAGGAATTTACAGCGAACGTATCGCATGAATTAAAGACTCCTCTTACATCCATTTCAGGATATTCGGAATTAATTGAAAATGGAATGGCAACACAGGAAGATACTATAAGATTTGCAGGAGAAATACACAAAAGTTCTCAAAGACTTCTAACACTTATAAATGACATCATAGAATTGTCTGAACTTGATTCGTCAGAAAGCAAAGTTGCAATGGAAACAGTAAATATATACGACATTGCAAAAAATTGTGTGGAAATGCTTAAATTTAATGCTAAAGATCATGGAGTCAATTTAAAATTTGAAGGAACACCATGTAATATAACTGCTAATAAGATGATGATGGAAGAATTAGTGTATAATCTTCTGAGTAATGCTATCAGATATAACAGAGAGGGTGGAAGTGCCACTGTACGTGTTAATAAAATATTAGATAGAGTAAATCTTGAGGTACTAGATACCGGAATAGGAATTTCAAAGGAAAATCAGAAACGAATATTTGAAAGATTTTACAGAGTTGATAAGAGCAGGTCAAAATCAACAGGTGGAACAGGACTTGGACTAGCAATAGTTAAGCATATTTTGATAAAACATAATGCACAGCTTGAACTCGAGAGTACCGAAGGAAAGGGAACTCATATAACAGTAATCTTCCAACCATCACAAAAAAAAGGCTTAATCAATAATAAAATCCGGTAGCCGGATGAACGATGGTTAGAATAAAAGTATAAAGAAATGTAAATGAAAAGGCTTATAATATAGAAGAATCGAATACTTTTGTATTATAAGCCTTTTATAAGAAAAAAAAGTATGAAAAAAATTTGAACACAAAGAAAAGTTGAAAAATGTGTTCACAAATTTAAGATAATAGTCATTTTATGCATTGCTTTCAGAAGGTTGTGTTGAACCAACAAAACTTCTGATTATGTCCTGTCTTGTTACGATGCCAATAAAATAATCTCTGTCATCTGTAACAGGAATAAAATTCTGGCTCATTGAGCGATTTAACAGCTCATCCATTTTCACATCTACGCGAACTGCCGGATTATAATTTTTCTTTATTATATCTTTAACCAAATAAGGTTTTTCACTTTTTACCTTATTGTTCATATAGTCAACAAGACTCCATAAAAAGTCACTAACGCTAACACAACCTACATATTTTTCATCCTTTGATAAAACCGGAATAGCGGTATAACCATGTTCCTTCATAGCTTCTAATCCCTGTTCAAATGTAAATGTGTCATATATGTAGGAAACCTCTGATTTATTTTTTAATAACATTAAAACGTTCATATAATTTATACTATGCAGATATTCTGCAACCCTTTCTCAATTATTCAAAAACTAAAATTGCGAAACAATTATAAAATTTCTGTTGTGATACATGTCTGGTTCGACAAAAGAACGCTCGCGCTGCTTGCCGCTCGTAGCAGTTCTAAATATTCAGCACACAGACAGACTTTGAAACCTGCGGTTTCATTCAGCCTATGCACTAAATATTTGAACCGACGGCGTCAAACCAGACATGTATCACAAACAAAATTTTGTTTAAGAGTGTTTCGATTTTATGATTTTATGATAATTGAAGAATGTGTACAAAATTAAAAGAAAGTTTGATAATTTTATGAAAGATTATTAAAGATAAAGTTAGGAAAAAGAAGAGTGTAAATAATAAAAGTGTAAATAATAAAAGTGCTTGCAAATTTGACGGTTCTTGTTATAATAGTACAGTAATATTTTTTAGGCCTGTTGGTCAAGAGGTTAAGACGCCGCCCTCTCAAGGCGGAATCACGGGTTCAATTCCCGTACAGGCTGCTTGTAGAATCACAGAATTATTTCTGTGATTTTTTTATTTATAGTAAGCGGTTGGCG
Organism: Eubacteriaceae bacterium; assembly: GCA_902363805.1. Lineage (GTDB taxonomy): Bacteria > Bacillota > Clostridia > Lachnospirales > Lachnospiraceae > Eubacterium_U > Eubacterium_U album. The sequence goes on from CABJBF010000002.1 coordinate 30,561, forward strand.
TGCAAGGGGCAATTTGTGAAAAAAAACAAAAATTCATATAATATGATATAATATATAATAACGAATCTGTAAAATAATAGAATTTAAGGAGGACAGTAGAATGGTTAAAAAGATTGTTTCATGTATAATAGCCATTTCATTAACACTTTGCGGAAGCAATACCGTAAATGTTAAAGCAGAAGAACCAATTAACGTGGCAAGTGAATGTCAATGGAAAAGTTTTTCAGTTTGCACGAGAGAAGATGGAGGTGTATGGGCCAAGGCATTAGAAGATATTAGAAGTGATGCTCATCCTAATGGTTATGTTGAAGGAATAGATTTTGCAACAAAAGGATGGATAACTACAAGTAATGCAAATAGTGATTTTGATTTTTATGTTGAAAATTCAGGATGGGATGCAGAATATAACAAGTTTACAAATGAATTAGCAGGAGATAATCCATGGGGGATGACAGCAACAATGGATAATATACCGGTGGAACCTGGGATGGTTTATAAAGTTTCATTTGAAATTAAAAGCACGTTGAAAGGAAAGTATACTAATGGAGAAGAAATAACTTCTAAGCATATTTTATTTAAAATATTCGGAAAAGAATCTGGAGAGATAGGACAAGGAACAGATAATAATAATATTTCTTCTGACGGAATAATTTCCTTAGATTCAAATAATGCCCAATATACTACAGTTTCGGCTAAAATATCAATACCATATACATATAAAGAAGATACAATAGGTGCAAAATTTGCGTTAGGAGCATTTTTAATGACATACCCTAAAGAAATAGGTATGAAGGGGGAATATAAGGTAAGAAATTTTAAAATTATCAAAGAGGGTAGATTAATTCCTGATTACGCAAGTGCACCTGAGAATATTCCAACAAGAAAGGTTGGGAATAATCAGTTAGAGGTAAGTATTGAAGAAAATGAAATTCAGAAATTAATGAACCAAAAATATAATATTTATTTTGATAGTGTAAATGTTTATACAAATGTAGATGCCGGAAAATATGTCATAAATAATGTAAGAGAGGGGTATCATAAAGTTAAAATTGAAGCAATATTAAGTGATAATATATCCCATACTTCAAACGTTGAAAAAGCAGTATATTTTATGGAGAAAAATATAGATAACTCTTGGACAGGTGCAACTGAGTCGGCAAATGATTCATGGAATATAATCATGGATAGTATAGGAACTGAAGGGGCATTAAGCAAAAGTATTGTAAAAACATATCCTGTTGAAACAGATACAGATTATAAATTTAGTTGTAAGTTGTTTAGTCTTTTTAATGATAAATGGGTATATGTTGGAATTAAAGATCAAAACGGAATGTTCTTGTGGGGAAAATGGGTATACTTAATCAAGGGAAACGTGAAAGAGATTGATGAAGTTGTTAAACTTAGTAAGGCAGTTTATTTAAATAAGGCAACTGTTGTTTTTGGAACTGGAGGTGAATATGGAAATTGTACAAATGAGGAGCCCATATATGCATTTTTGGAACCAAATCAGGTACTAAATGATGTATCAAGTATATCGGAAGCAGTTATTGTATGTAAGAATATTAAATTTGAAAAAAACAATGGAGAGCAACAAACAACCGAAGGAATAACAACTACAAAAAATAATGGAGAGCAAGAGACAACTAAGCAATTAGTAACCGAAGGAACAACAACTACAAAAAATAATAATATAAAAACAGATAATGAATCCAAAAAGAATATCAAAGAAGTTAATATTAGGAAAATAAAAAATATAAAGAAATCTATTAAAGTATTATGGAATAAAGGTACAAATATTACAGGATACCAGATTCAATATTCTGACAAAAGAAACTTCAAAAAAGCAAAAATAAAAAATATTTCAAAGAGTAAAACTACAAGATGTGTAATTAAAAAATTGAAATACAAGAAGAAATATTATGTAAGAATTAGAACGTACTTATCAGAAAAAGGGAAAAAATATTATTCGAATTGGTCTAAGACAAAATGGGTAAAAATAAAATAAAAGATGGGCTGTCGTATTAGCGACAGCCCATCTTATTTTTATAATGCTTTAAACCATTGTTTACAGTAATCTAAAAATGCCTGCTCAGGCACAGAAAGTGTCCTATCCTTTGCCCATGCTATAATGAGTTTGCTGCACATGGCATTTTTTATTCTTAAAACTTTAACATCGTTAGACGGATGAATACTATAATATTTATAAGGAAGAATTGCAACACCGGCATTTTTAGAAACACGATAAATCGTTGCAAAATCTTCATGAGATTTGAATGTATAATTTGGAACAAAATGTCCAACTTCTCTGCAGAATTTGTCAGTAACAATACGTATTGGAATAGTGTCGTACAAACCTACAAAGTTTTCAGATTTAAGCATGGAAAGTTCAATTTCATCATATTGACTTAGAGGATTGTCTTTGCTTACAATTGCAATTAATTCATCTTCTAAGAGTAATTCATAATTATATTCACTTAAATCACAAATAGGTTGCATGAATGTAAAATCAAATGGTGTGCCACTTGAGTTTAGAACTTCATCAACAGAGGCATGTGAAATATGTATATTAGGATATTTGGCAGAAAAATTTGCAGCCAGATGAGAAATGAAAAAATCACCATCCTGAATATATATAATAAGTTCCTGTTGGTCTATGCCTGAAAAAATGAATTTTACATTCATCTATAGTATTTAATATGATAGATACTTTTTGATAGAAGTAAGTACCATAATCGTTTAATCTTATTTTTCGACCACAACGGTCAAATAGCTGAACAACTAATTCTTCTCCAAGTTTCTTTACTGCGTAACTTATAGAGGGGTGAGGAACCATATTTTTCTTAGCAATTAAGGAAAATTCTCAAGTTCAGCGGCATCTTTAAAATATTTTAATTGTGGTAATTCCATAAAAAAATCCACTATCTATAATTAATAATATCTGTAAGTCATAATATGCCATGCTATTTATAATTTTAATATAGGCGATAAAAAATACAATAATTCTAAAAATGAAAAATATATAAAATTCATTATAGGCATATAAAAAAGAATAAATGAAAAACTTACATCTTCTTGCCGGATGCATTAAATTTGTAAGTCTTTAGTCCGTCGTTATAATAAGTATTTGTTACTAAAGAACCATTTCCTGTTGCAAGATATTTTGCGCCTTTAACGGTAATCCAACCTGTACACATTTCTCCGGTAGAAGGGCTTAAGTAAAATTTCCTGTTATCTACAGTTAAAAAACCTGTTTTCATTTTTCCGGTAACAGTGTCAAAATAATACCATTTACCGGAGTATTTAACCCAACCGGTTACAATGTTGTTGTCGTCTGTTAAATAATATGTATCCTTACCGTCTTTTACAAATTTACCGGAAATTATTTCTTTATTTAGTCCAAAATATGAGATAATGGAATCGGCATCCTTTTCACCAAGAAGGTATCTTTTAGCTACTGTATTAAAATATTTTTTGCAGTCAGATTTATTTGTGATATATCCGTGCTCAATAATAACACTTGGAATATTGTATAAAACACCATTTCTGACAATAGAATAATAATCCATCCTAGAACCGTTTTTGTAATGCAAACCTTTGTATTTTCGCATCCAAAAACCACGTTTTTTTAATCCTAAGGAATGTAAGTTCTTTAAGGCAATTTTACCAAATGAGGTAGTTTGTAAATGAATTCTTTTATTATAACCGGAGCCATATGCTGCAAGCATTAAAGCACCGGTTTTGTTTTTATTTTCATTAGCATTGATATGAAGACTTATTAAAAAATCAGCATTAAGTCTTTTTGAATATCTGTTTCTTGCTGTAAGGCAGTCTCCAAGTCCGAGGGTAGAGAGGCAATTATTGGTTGTTCTTGTCGTATAAACTGTAATGTCACCATAATTGTCTAATTTGTTTTTGCATGCTTTAGAAATATCAAGTACAATATCTTCTTCTTTAAGTCCATATCCACGGGCACCGATATGCTTTTTGCAATGACCGGGATCAAGAACTATGACCTTAGAAGTTAAAGGCGATAAGTCAGATTTAATATAATCAGATTTATCTGAAGGTAAAGAGACGGCCTTAGTATTGTTACTTAAAGAAGTTTCTGATAAGTTGTAAGTTGTAGTGACTTCATTTGTAGTACTTTCATTTAAAGAAGTATCTGCAACAGAAGCCTTTGTATTTGTAGAAAATGTTAAAGTGCATGTAAGCATTGATAAAATTAGTGTGTGTTTTAAAATCCTTTTCATTATAATATGTACCTTCCAATGATTTTTTCCTGTATAAGTATAAATGATTATTATAAAAATTACATTACTAAATAGGTAAAAATTGTAAAATTATGCAAAATCCATGAAATAAAAAGAAGAGTATGTGGTAAAAAGCATTTAAAAATTTCTTTATGAGATAGTTTTGTGTTGCTTTTACGCTGGTTTTATGTCATTAAATTGCCATTAAAACGCCATTTTTACGCCATTTGCTTGACACAAAATAAAAGCAGAGTTATACTGTTTAACGTAAATATTGACTAGATGATAAGGAGTGGACCAGAGGTCCACTCTTTGTTATTGTTAAAAAGTCTTAAATAAAGACATAATAATAGTAGAAAGTTGAGGAGAAAGCGTGTCAAGAAGAGAAGAATACGAAGCAAAGACAGAAGCACTACTTCAGCCAATGGTTGACGAAAGAGGATTCGAATTAGTTGACGTAGAGTATGTAAAAGAAGGCAGTAACTGGTATTTGAGAGCTTTTATAGATAAGCCGGGCGGAATATCTATAGATGATATTGAACCGATAAGTAGAGAACTCAGTGAAAAGTTAGACCAGGAAGATTTTATAAGCGATGCTTATATATTAGAAGTAAGTTCTCCGGGACTTGGAAGACCATTAAAGAAAGATAAGGATTTTGTAAGAAGTATAGGTGAAGAAATTGAAATTCATTTATATAGAGCTATAAACAAACAAAAAGAATTTGTGGGAATCTTAAAGGAATTCAACAAAGAAGAGAATACTTTTACAGTTGAATTAGAAGACGGCGAAGAAACGGTGTTTAACAGAGCTGATGTTGCACTCGTAAGATTGACATTTGATTTCTAACAATTACTTTGTATCAAATAGAACAGAAAATAGTCCGATGAAGGACAACAGTATGTAGAGATAATTAGGAGGATAAAGGAAAATGAATAAAGAATTAATTGAATCATTAAATGTACTGGAAAAAGAAAAAGAGATTAGTAAAGAAGTGTTATTTGAAGCAATCGAAAATTCGCTTGTAGTTGCATATAAGAATAATTTTAATAAAGCTGACAATGTTATTGTTAATGTTGACAGAGAAACAGGAGATTTCCACATTTATTCACAGAAGGAAGTTGTTGAAGAAGTATTTGATCCTGTAATTGAAATTTCATTAGAAGATGCAAGAGCAATTAAGGGAACATACGAAATCGGAGATATGGTTAATGTAGAAATCCAGTCAAAGGACTTCGGAAGAATTGCAACACAGAGTGCTAAGAATGGTATTTTACAGAAAATCAGAGAAGAAGAAAGAAAGAGCGTATTTGAACAGTACTATGAAAAACAGAATGACATTATTACAGGTATTGTTCAAAGAATTAATGGAAAGAATATTAGCGTAAATCTTGGAAAGACAGATACTGTTTTAATGGAAAAGGAACAGGTACCAGGAGAACATTTCAGACCAACAGACAGAATTAAGTTATATATTACAGAAGTTAAAGATGGAAATAAAGGACCAAGAATCGTTGTTTCAAGAACTCATCCGGGATTAGTAAAGCGTTTATTTGAACAGGAAGTTTCAGAAATCCAGGACGGAACAGTTGAAATCAAGAGTATTTCAAGAGAAGCAGGTTCAAGAACAAAGATGGCAGTTTACTCAAACAATCCTAACGTAGATGCAGTAGGTGCATGTGTAGGTGTAAATGGAGCAAGAGTTAATGCAATCGTAGATGAACTTTGTGGTGAAAAGATTGATATTATAAATTGGGATGAAAATCCTGCGATTTTAATTGAAAATGCATTAAGCCCTGCAAAAGTTGTTTCGGTATTAGCTGATCCTGATGAAAAAGAAGCTATGGTAATCGTCCCTGATTATCAGTTATCTTTAGCAATTGGTAAAGAAGGTCAGAATGCAAGACTTGCAGCAAGACTTACAGGATTCAAGATTGATATCAAGAGTGAAACACAGGCAAAAGAAGCCGGAATTCAGTATATATTCGATGATGACGAATATTATGATGAAGATGAGTATTATGATGACGACGAATACTATGATGATGACGAATATAATGAAGAAAAAAATGAAGCTGATGATACTTTAGAAGAAAACTTCGATGAAAATGAAGCTGACAGTGAGGATGATTCAGAAGAATAAGTAAGAGAGGTCAATATGAGCCAGACAAAGAAAGTTCCATTAAGAAAATGCACCGGGTGCAATGAAGTGAAAAATAAAAAAGATATGATTCGTGTTATCCGTGATAAAGAAGGAAATATTTCTATGGATGCTACGGGTAGAAAAAATGGCAGAGGGGCATACATTTGCCCGGATGTAAAATGCCTTGAAAAAGCTATGAAGAGCAAAGGTCTTGAAAGAACACTTAAGGCAAAGGTTCCGGAAGAAGTATATGAACAGCTAAAGGCTGAGTTAGGAGAAATCAATGGATAAGGTTATATCTATGATTGGTTTAGCAACTAAAGCCGGCAAGACTGTATCAGGAGAGTTCTCAGTAGAAAAAGCGATTCAGGGAAATAAAGCCCATGCAGTTATTGTTTCTGTAGAAGCATCGGATAATACAAAGAAGATGTTTAAAAATAAATGTGAATATTACAAAATACCGTTGTTTTATTATGGAACAACACAGGACTTAGGAAAAGCTACAGGAAATAAAACCAGAATGTCATTGGCAGTAGTTGACGAAGGATTCTCAAAATCAATCATAAAAATGTTAGATAATCAAGTAAAATAATCGGAGGTTATAGAATGGCAAAAATGAGAGTACATGAATTAGCAAAAGAATTAGATATAAAAAGTGCAGATATAGTAAAAGCATTGGGAGAAAAAGGCATTGACGTAAAAGCAATGAGCTCAGTGGATGACAGTGAAGTAAAATACATAAAGGATAAATTTAGCAAGAGCAAGACATCTGAAGATAAAACAGCTGAAAAAGTGACACCTACAGAAAAAACAGAAGTCAAAGAAGAAAAGAAACATAAGAGAATTATTACAAGCAGAGGAATGGTTCGCCTTAAAGGTGATGGCGAAGAAAGACCAAGAAGACCAAGACCTGATGGTGAGAAAAAACGTCGTCCAAGACCTGAAGGTGAAAATCAGAATGCAGCCACTCAGAAAACTGAAAAAACAGAAACAGTTAAGAAAGAGAATGAACAGATAGTAAAACCTGTAGAACAGGAAAAAAATGAAAGTGCAAATAAGCCGGTAGAAAATAATGTACAGCCAAAAGAAGAAAAGGTTGAATCTGTAGTTACACCGGTTGCAAAGAATGAACCAAAGAGACCGGCTCCTACAGCAGAATCAGCAGCAAGAAAAGCAGCTGAGATAGCAGCAAAAGCAGCAGCAATTGCTGAAAGCCGTGGACAGAGCAGAAACAATGACAGAAGAAATAACAGAAATGGCCAGAATAGAAACAACAGAGATGGACAGAATAGAAATGGAAATGGAAATGGTCAGAATAGAAACAACAGGGACGGACAGAATAGAAATAACAGAGATGGTCAGAACAGAAACTTTGGAAACAGAGATGGTCAGAACAGAAACAATGATGGAAAGTCATTTAACAGAGATAATAGAAATGGCAATAACCGCAATTTCAATAATAGAAATAATGATGGTTATAATAAGGATAAAGATTTTGACAGAAATGACAACAATAATAGAAGAAATGACAGAAGAAGAGATGAACAGAAGCAGAGTGCACCTGCAGATATAATCCAGAGCAAAGATCGTAATAAGAGAGAAAACAAGTTACGCCAGGATAAGCAGGAAAGAGGAAGAAAGAATTACGAAGATGGTAATGGCGGAAGAAAAGGCAAGAATGGACGTAGAGTTGATTTGAGCAAGCCGGTATTACAGAAACCTCAGAAGAAGGAAGAAAAGAAAGAAGAAATCAAAGTTATTTCAATCCCTGAAGCACTTACAATTGGTGAATTAGCAGAAAAGATGAAAATGCAGCCATCAACAATTATTAAGAAACTTTTCTTAGAAGGTAAGATGGTTACAGTTAATACTGAAATTGATTTTGCCGGAGCAGAAGAAATAGCCCTTGAATATGAAATTATGTGTGAAAAAGAAGTTAAGGTCGATATGATTGAAGAACTTCTTAAGGAAGAAGAAGAAAATGAAGCAGACATGACAAGTCGTCCACCTGTTGTATGTGTAATGGGTCATGTAGATCATGGTAAAACATCACTTCTTGATGCAATTAGAGAAACAAATGTAATTTCAGGTGAAGCAGGTGGTATTACACAGCATATTGGTGCTTCTGTTGTTAAGATTAATGACAGAAAGATTACTTTCCTTGATACTCCGGGACATGAAGCGTTTACAGCAATGCGTATGCGTGGCGCTCAGTCAACAGATATTGCAATCTTGGTAGTAGCTGCAGATGATGGTGTAATGCCTCAGACAGTTGAAGCTATCAATCATGCAAAAGCAGCCGGAATTGAAATAATTGTAGCTATTAATAAGATTGATAAACCGGGTGCAAATATCGAAAGAGTAAAACAGGAATTAGCTGAATATGAATTATTAGCAGCTGATTGGGGTGGAAATACAGAAATGGTTCCTGTATCTGCACATACAAGAGAAGGAATTGAAGAATTATTAGAAATGGTTCTTTTACAGGCAGATGTACTTGAACTTAAGGCAAATCCTGACCGTATGGCAAGAGGTATCGTAATTGAAGCAAAACTTGATAAAGGTAAAGGACCTGTTTCAACTGTACTTGTACAGAAAGGTACACTTCATATTGGTGATCATATTGCAGCAGGAGCAAATTACGGTAAAGTAAGAGCTATGACAGATGACAGAGGAAATAGAATTACAGAAGCAGGACCTTCAACTCCAGTAGAAATTTTAGGATTGAGCGGAGTACCAAACGCAGGTGAAGTATTTGTTGCTAAGGAAACTGCAAATGAAGCAAAAGCATTTGCGGAAACATTTATTGCAGATAGCAAGGAAAAACTTCTTGAAGGAACTAAGTACAGAATTTCTCTTGATGATATTAACAGTCAGATTAAGGCAGGTAACCTTAAGGAATTAAATATCATCATAAAGGCAGACGTACAGGGTTCTGTAGAAGCTGTAAAACAGAGTATGTTAAAACTTTCAAATGAAGAAGTAGAAGTTAAAGTTATTCATGGTGGTGTAGGTGCAATTAATGAATCTGATGTTATTTTGGCTTCTGCATCAAATGCAATTATTATTGGATTTAATGTAAAACCTGATGCTCAGGCAGAAGAAATTGCTACAAGAGAAAAGGTTGATTTAAGATTATATAGCGTTATTTACAATGCAATCGAAGATATTGAAAGAGCTATGAAGGGAATGCTTGAACCAATTTACGAAGAAAAAGTTATCGGTCATGCGGAAATTCGTCAGATTTTCAAGGCTTCAGGTGTTGGAAATATCGCAGGTTCATATGTATTAGATGGTTCATTCAAGAGAGGATGCTCAGCTAGAATTACACGTGATGGAGAGCAGATATTTGACGGACCACTTGCATCACTTAAGAGATTTAAAGATGATGTTAAGGAAGTTAAAGCAGGATATGAATGCGGTCTTGTGTTTGAAAAATTCAATGATATTGCTGAAGGAGATGCTGTAGAAGCGTACATGATGGTTGAGGTACCTAGATAAGACTAGTTAACCGGAAAGGAATTATATGAGAAAGAACAGCATAAAAAATACAAGAATTAACGGAGAAGTTCAAAGAGAATTATGTAATATAATCAGAGAACTCAAGGACCCAAGAGTAGGAATAATGACAAGTGTTACCCATGTAGAGGTAACACCTGATCTTAAATATTGCAAAGCGTATGTAAGTGTGTTAGGCGATGAAGAAACAAAGGCTGATACATTAGCAGGACTTAAGAGTGCAGTTGGATTTATCAGACATCAGCTTGCAAAAACCGTAAATTTAAGAAATACTCCACAGATTACATTTATTTTAGATGATTCTATAGAGTATGGCGTAAGAATGTCAAAAATGATTGATGAGGTGACGTCAGATGACAATGAATAATCCTATACCTATGAATAAACTGATTGGCGATGCAAAAACTATTGGAATAGCAGGACATATCAGACCGGATGGCGATTGCATCGGTTCATGCATGACACTCTATAATTACATTGAGAAAAATTTTCCGGATATACAGGTAAAAGTATATCTGGAAAAAATTAAAGATAAATTTTTATTTATAAAGAACTCTGAGAAAATAGATTCAAATGGGTACGACGGAACAGAGTACGATTTATTCTTTTCACTTGATTGTGCTGATTTAGAAAGATTAGGTTTAAATAAAGAATTTTTTGAACATGCAAAGCGAACAGCATGTATTGATCATCACATCAGTAATGTAGGATATGCAGATTATAATTATATTCTTCCAAATGCAAGTTCGGCATGTGAAGTTTTATATGATTTGTTAGATGTAAGTTTATTTGATAAATCTATTGCAGAACCAATGTATACAGGAATTGCCCATGATTCAGGAGTGTTTAGATTCCAGAGCACAACTTCTAAAACAATGAATGTTGCAGGAAAAATGTTGGATTTTGGAATTAATGCAAATAAGATTCTTGAAGAAACATATTATAAAAAAACTTATGCACAGTCTCAGGTTGCAGGAAGACTTCAGCTTGAAAGTGTAAGGTTTATGGATAATAGATGCATATTTGCATACGCAACAACAAAACTTATGGATTTTTATGGCGTGACAACAAAGGATTTAGATTCAGTGGTTGCACAGCTTAGAAATATTGAAGGAATAGAAGTTGCAATATTTATGTATCAGATAGGGGAAATGAAATACAAGGTAAGCATGAGATCTCAGGATTTAGTAGATGTAAGTGTTATAGCATCATATTTTGGTGGAGGCGGTCATGTAAGAGCTGCCGGATTTGATACTGTAGGAGATGTACACGATATCATCAATAACATTTCAGAACAGATTGAAAAGCAAATGCCATAAATATAGTAATGTGACTTACCATTACAGGAGGAATGAATGATAAGTGGTGTAATAAATGTCTATAAGGAGCCGGGATATACGTCTCATGACGTAGTGGCAAAATTAAGAGGCATTTTGAAACAGAAAAAGATAGGACATATGGGAACTCTAGATCCATATGCCGTTGGAGTATTGCCGGTGTGTCTTGGAAAGGGAACAAAATTATGCGATATTTTATCAGAAAAAGATAAAACGTATAAAGCTGTTTTGTTGCTAGGACAGGAAACAGATACACAGGACAGTACAGGTAATATAATAAATAAAGCTGAAGAAGATAAATTGAATGCTTTAGACCAGACAGAAGTCTTTGCAACAATTAAAAGTTTTATAGGTGATTATGCACAGATTCCACCTATGTTTTCGGCGATAAAAATAAATGGTCAGAAACTTTATAATTTAGCAAGAAGAGGCGAAGAAGTTGAAAGACCGGCAAGACAATGCAAGATAGTTGATATAACTATAACTGATGTTGATCTTCCCAGAGTCGAAATGATTGTTACATGTTCAAAAGGTACTTATATCAGAACTTTATGTCATGACATAGGAAATAAACTTGGTGTTTATGGATGCATGGATAAATTGGAAAGAACAAGAGTCGAAAGATTTAAAGTTGAAGACAGTATTACTCTTGAACAGATAGAAAAAGCAAGAGATGATGGAAAATTAGAAGATTATATCGTTCCGGTAGATCAAATGCTTGATAAATATTCTAAATGTATTGTGTCAGAAAAATTTGACAAATTAATATATAATGGAAACAAGTTTACAGCTGGAAATACATTGCTAAGAATGAATTTTGAAGATAAACAAAAAGTAAGAGTTTATGCACAAAATGGAGATTTTATCGGTATATATGAATTTGATGCACATAAGCAGATATATAAACCAGTTAAGATATTTTTGTAAATACATACAGGAGTCGTAGGATTATGATAAACATGTCAGCAACAGACAAGATAAAATTAAGCAATACAATAGTAACTGTTGGAAAATTTGACGGGTTACATAAGGGTCATGAAAAGTTATTAAGTGAATTGACTAAAAAGGCAAATGGAAGACGTAAAGTTGTCCTGACATTTGCTGCGGAACCTAAAGATGTATTGAATAATCAGACAGTAAAAACAATTGTAACAGATGAAGAAAAAAGACTTCTATGTGAGAAACAGGGAATTGATGTTTATTGCAGTATGCCAATGACAAAAGAATTTTTGGCATTAGAACCTGATGAATTTATAAATGAATTTTTGAAAAAAAAATTAGGGGCTACAGCGATTGTGTGCGGACCGGATTTCTCTTTTGGAAATAAGGGTGCAGGAAATGTTGATTACCTAAAGAAAAACACAGAAAAATACGGATATGAGTTGTATGTAATTGAAAAAGAAAAATATCATGACAAAGATATAAGCAGTACAGGAATACGCAGTAGTATTATAGAAGGCAGGATAGAAGAAACAAATGAAATGCTTGACCATCCATACAGTGTTATTGGAAAGGTTGAGGAAGGAAAGAAAATCGGAAGAACGATAAATTTTCCTACGGCTAATATTTTGCCGGCAGCAACAAAACTATTGCCACCAAATGGTGTATATGCAACAAGAACCAACATAAATGGAAAAAGTTATCGTTCAATAACTAATGTAGGTATTAATCCGACGATTTCGGAAAATAATCCTACAAAGGTTGAAACATATGTTGCAAATTTTCATGGCAATTTATATGGAGAAGTTATTGAAGTTTCATTTTACGAATTTATGCGTGGTGAAAGAAAATTTGATGATATAGAACAACTTAAAAAACAAATAACCATGGATATAAATGACAGAATAAAAATGAAAATATAATTTAATAAAACGAATTTATTATAAAATAATATTTAATAAAAATATTAAATATTATTTTATAATTGCAAAAATTCTATTTAAGAATAATGATTAAATAGACTGATAATTATTAACAGATAAGGTTTTTGGTTATCAGTCTTATTTTTATTGCTATAAAAAACTATTTTATAAAAAGTTTAAAATGTTAATAAAATTGATAAATTTTTGATAATAAATAACAAGAAAAAATAACGCTTTTATACAAAAATCGTATTTTAACATACAAAAAAGGGTATATAATAAACTTGTCTCAAATAAAAATTTGTATACACAAAATATGGAGGAAAGCATATGAGAAAATTTCTATCAACATTTTTAGCAGTAACGTTAACTGCAACGAGTGTATTTTGCAATGGATTTTCATTAGCTAAATCTACGGTTAGTGCAGATGAAATGCCACAGACTATGAAGATGCCGATTGTAATATACGATCATTTGAATGACGACATGTTATTTGAATATGTATTGGGTACAAAATTAAGTATGTACGACGAAAGTGATACTAGTGGTAATGCAGGAAAAGGTCTTGTCGAAACCCAGTTGGGTGAAGATGGAACTCCTGTATATAAGAAGGAAACAGTAATTCAGCTTGCTAAAGATTTAAAAGAATATCTTGAAACACAGAATCCGGGAAACCAGACTGAATTATACAAGAGACTAAGAAACCAGATAGTTGAAGAAGGTGATTCTGAAAAATTAATTGGTAAAACTCTCACAATTCAGGAAAGAGGATGGAATTTCGGAGACCTTACATACAAAACTCAAGACGGATATGGTTATTGGTATTCAGGAGATGAACTTGTATGGAAAAAGCAGGGAGATTGGTTAATTGCTTTAAAAGATGGAGCTACAGCTACATTTGATTTTGGGAAATTAGAAGCAGGTAATTATACATTTACTCCTTATCCGGGAATTACTAAAGATGTAGAGTTAAAAATCATTACTGAAAATGGGAATGAATATACTGTTAGTGGTTCATGTGATTTCGTATTAGATAGTGCACAGAATGTAAAACTTACAGTTAAGGCGACAGCTGTAGAGGGAGCATTAGTTAACCCAACTCTTTATAAAGATGGAACAGCTATAGGAAAATTCACAAATATTACGAATGAATATAATGTTCCATTTACAGAGTTGGGATGGAAAGCAGAAGATGGAAGTACATGGAAAGTATCAGGATATGGTGGAATTACATGTGATGCAGGAGAAAATACAGAAGCATATCTTGAATATGCGGTTACACCTGGAAGAACTTATAAAATATCAAGTGTATTTAATGAAAATAATAGCTTTGATTTGAAAATAAGAAATAATGGTACAGATGAAGTAATGGCAGATAATTTAAAACAGGGAGATACTTTTGATATACCTGAGGGCGTTAATAAAGTTAAAATCTGTATTGCTTCAAATAAAACTGATGCAGAACAGAATGATTATAGATTCAATGATTTGAATGTTGAAAAGAAGCCGGGTGCTAAACTTGCATCAGATAGTGATTTAGATGCAGCTTATGAAGTAAGTAAAAACAAATTTACAAGAGTTACCGGACAAAAAGCTGCAACATCACAAGATATAGAAAACTGTATGGATTATGCATATTATGTATTAAATACTTTCTGGACAGATACTAATGGAGATATTACTAAAAAGACAGATGCGTATAAGAGCATACAGTTAAATTACGTTAATGAAAAATATAGTTTTAACAATAGCAACGTTGTATATGATATAGCGAATAAAAATATATATAGAGATGAGACTAATGCTCCGGAAGGAGATGGTTTCTTCCCATTAGATGATGATGTGTTAGGTGAAGCATCTGATTTGACAGCTCCGTTTGGTAAGACAGATGAATTAGAAGGACATAACTTCCATTATGCAATGAAAGCACATTGTGAATTTATATATTCTAAAGCTAAGAATCTTTCATTTAAGTTTGAAGGTGATGATGATGTGTATTTATTCATTAATGGAAAATTAGCAATGGATATTGGTGGTGCGCATGGTAGACTTTCAGGTAATATTGATTTGAATGACGAAGATACACAGACAAAATTAGGTTTGGAAGAAGGAGAAACATATACATTTGATTTCTTCTATATGGAACGTCATACAACAGCAAGTAATATTTTGATTGAAACAAATATGTATCTTGAACAGGCAAGTGCAAAGCCATCTGTTAAATATACAGATAAAGAAGGAAATGAATTAAAGGATGGAGACAAAGTCCTTGTTGGAGAAGAAGTTGGAATTAACTATTCTGTAGTATCAGGCAGTGATGACATGAAAGATATCACATTTAAAGATACAGACCAGGGCGTTACAGTAGGAAAAGACGGAATTGATTTTGGTGACAAAGGTGTTTATGTAAAAGATAATCTTATTGTAGAAGTCCTTGATAGAGACGGAAAAGTAAAGAAGACTTATACAATTAGTAAAGAAGATTTAAAAGATGATGTTAAGAAGAGAGAGTTCCAGAATGAAATTGGAAATATTTCTCTGGATAAGAATGAAACCGTAGTAGTAAAAGGCTTAACTAAGAAAGCTGATTATGAAGGAAAACTTACTTCAACTTTAGATGTATCTATTTCAGGTCATGATAAAGGATATGATAACAATGGAAATGTTACTGATAAGTTAATCAAAGTTCCAACAGCAACAGTTGAAGTGGCAATTATTCCTAAGGCAGATATTAAAGCCGAAATGCAGGTTACATTCAAGAATCCGACAACAGGTGAGACTATTGATAATGATACAGCTATAAGTCAGGAAAAGAAAATTGGATTAGAATATACAATTACAGCAAAATCAGGTTATATGAAGAACATTTCAGTAAAAGATGATTTTGATGGAAACGAAGCATTAAGTATCAGCAGTGCAGGAATTGAACTTGGAAATCAGGTAGAAGTAAGCGATGATGGAATAAAAGTGACTGTGACAGATAAAAATGGAACAGTAAAGGAAACATATACATTAAGTAAAGCAGACTTTGAAGCAAGGAATGCTGCATATGATAATTTTATAAAGAAATTTGGAGATGGAAATGAAGCGCTTGTGATGGATATTGATGATAAAATTACAATCAGTGGATTTAACCATACAATGACTAAGGATGGTCTTAAGTCAACTCCTGTTGGAACGATTACAGGACCAAATCCTCAGTATGATGAAGAAACAGATAAAATTAATGTTGTATATGATAAGGCAGATGTAGATGCAAATGGAACATTAAATGCAATTCCTAGAGTAGGAGTTAAATATGTAGTTGACCCTGATAAGGGTACTATAGCAACAGGTGATAAGACTGATTATTCTATTGATGAAAATACGAGTACAGGAAATCAACCAACGGTTACTAATAAGACAGGATATACATTTACAGGATGGAAGATGACTGCTAATGGAGCAGAAAAAGAGTACTTAGGAGATCCTAAGGATGTACTTATTACTGAAGATACTGTATTTACAGCACAGTTTACAACTAACAAGTATAAATATACTGTTAAATATGTAGATAAGAATGGTAACCTTATACCGGGATATGATGCAATTCAAAGAGCAGCAACAGACTACAATTCTTTAGTATCTGAAGATGCAATTGAAATTCCTGGATATCATTTGGTAGCAGGTGGGCAGAATTCAAAGAATCTTACAATTACAGAAAACGAAGATGCCAATGTAATTGAATTTGTTTATGAAATTAACAAATATGACGTTAAGTTCAATATAGAAAAAGATGAATCAGGAAATAAGCATGGTACAATTAATGATGCAAAAGACGAAATAACTGATGTTGTAGAACATGGTTCAAATATAACAACTATTCCTACAGCAAAAGCTGACACAGGATATGAATTTGTAGGCTGGGCAAATGAAATAGCACCGGATACAATTTTAACTGAAGAAGAAATTAAAGCAATGGTTATAACAGGAAATGTTGGTTTTGTTGCTAAATTTGCACCTAAGACATATTCATACACAGTTAAGTATCTTGATAAAGATACAAATGAAGAAATTGCAGATATGAAGAGTGCAAGTGCGTTATTTGATTCAGAAGTAACAGAAACAGCAGTGGATGTTCCATTTTATGCAGTAGATGGTAGTCTTACAAAGAGCATCATAGTGAAAGAAAGTGGAAATGAAATAGTTTTCTTATATGAAAAGAATAAGCATAACGTTATTTTCAAAGCCGGAGACAACGGTGAAATCACAGGTGATACAAATCAGTCAGTAAAACATGACGAAAAAGTAACAAGTGTACCTACTCCAACTCCGGATAAAGGATATGAATTTGTAGGATGGGAAAAGACTGTAGAGTCAGGAACAGTAGCATCAGAGAATCCTGCAAATGAAAAGATTACAGAAAAGACAACATTTACAGCTAAATTTGCACCTTTAAAATATGATTACGTTGTAAGATATTTAGACGAAGATGGAAATGAACTCTTAACAGAAAAGAGAGTTAATGCAGTTGACTTTGGTACAAAGATTACAGAGAATGCTGAAGAAATATACGGATATACACCGGATAAGACTAAGGCAGATATTGTAATTGATGTTACAGATAATGAAAATCAGAATGTAATAACATTTGTCTACTCTAAGAAAGACTACAAAGTAACTTTCAACACAGATGGAAATGGAACAATAACAGGAAAAACAGAAGATAATGTTAAGTATAACGAAAAAGTATCAGAAGTTCCTGAAAATAATTCAAATGTAGGTTATAAATTTACAGGCTGGACAATGAAGACTGCTGATGGAAAAGAAACATTAGTAGAAAATCCTGCAAACGAAAAAATAACAGGAAATACAACATTTACAGCTCATTACGAAAAAGTAACATTAAATTATAGTGTTAAGTATGTTGATGAAAATGGTAAGGAATTATCACCATCTGAAGTTAAAAACAGTACATACGGAGAAAATGTTGAAGAAACAGCAAAACAGATTGCCGGATATACTGCAAAGGAACAGAAGAAGAGTGTTACAATGAAGTTAGAAGGAAATGAAATAGTATTTGTATATACTAAGAATCCTGAAGACAAGAATAATCAGACAGTTATAAATAATAACAACAATACGACAAAGAAAGATGACAAGAATACTAAGACAACAAAGAAGGATAACAAAAAGAATAATAAAAAGGCACAGACAACAAAGAAAAATAAATCCGGAAATGTTCTTGGTGAAGATGAGTCAAAGAATAATAAGAAGTCTGATAAAAATGTAACTGTAAATGGTGCAGATAGTAAGAGTGGTACAACAACTGAAACAGATGGAAATACAACAAATACTGCAAGTCATGTGACAAGCCCTAAGACAGGTACAGTTACAAATATCTTATTAGCAATGATGGCAATGTTTATAGTTTCTATTGTAGGAATAGGAGCATGCATTATTGGATTAAAAAAAGAAGATTAATAAGAGGTATTAGTATGTTATAGAAATATAAAAATTTTGTAACTATTAAGCCTTTAACAAAAGGTATTATAGGCACACTAACTAAAAAATAGCTGGTGTGCCTACAAAAAAATTCTTTATATTTTTGATAATTTACAAATATTTAGTTTACTTATCTTGCGATATGTGGTAACATATCAAAGTATGCGAACCTACGCTAAGTATTGGATACTCCAACCGTTACTTAAGTGTATGGCGATATTAAAATAATTAAGGAGGTTGTCGTAATGATAACAAAGGAAAAGAAAACAGCAATTATTAACGAATATGCAAGAAAACCAGGCGATACAGGTTCACCTGAAGTACAGATTGCAATTTTAACAGCAAGAATCCAGGAGTTAACAGAACATTTAAAAGTTAACCAGAAGGATCATCATTCAAGAAGAGGTCTTCTTAAGATGGTAGGTAAGAGAAGAGGTTTACTTGACTATTTAAAGAAAACAGATCTTGAAGGATACCGTGCATTAATTGTTAAACTTGGTATTAGAAAGTAATATAAGTTTTATTTAAAGACTGCATTTTAACGATAATCATATTGTTAAGATGCAGTTTTTTGATGCAAAGAGACAATTTATAGTATGAAACAGAGTCATATCATGGTAAATGTCTGGTTGCTTTTTTGTATCGTATTGTTTATAATAAAAAAGATTGCTTAGTTAATATATCCAATAGGCAAACTGAAATCCGAGACCACTGAAAAGCAGATAATTAAATGGATAATTGTCTGTTTTTCAGTAGTTTCGGTGTTTGCCGGATATGTAAGACATTCAAAAGACACATTATATGTGTCGGAAAGATGTATCAGTGAGATGGTACGAAGATAGAGAAAAGGAGACAAAAATGTACAAGAGTTTTAGTATTGAAATTGGTGGTAAAACACTTACAGTAGATGTTGGACGTGTTGCTGCCCAGGCTAACGGCGCAGCGTTAATGCATTATGGAGATACAACAGTATTATCTACAGCAACAGCATCAGAAAAGCCAAGAGAGGGAATCGATTTCTTCCCACTTTCAGTTGAATTCGAAGAAAAAATGTATGCAGTAGGTAAAATACCTGGAGGATTTAATAAGAGAGAAGGTAAGGCAAGTGAAAACTCTGTTTTAACATCACGAGTTATTGACAGACCTATGAGACCTTTATTCCCTAAGGATTATAGAAATGATGTTACATTAAATAACTTAGTATTATCAGTTGATCCTCAGTGCAGACCTGAAATTGTTGCTATGTTAGGTTCAGCTATTGCAACATGTATTTCAGATATTCCATTTGATGGTCCATGTGCAATGACACAGGTTGGTTTGGTTGATGGAGAATTTATCATCAACCCATCACAGTCACAGTGGAAAGAAGGAGATTTACAGTTAACAGTTGCTTCAACAAGTAAAAAAGTTATAATGATTGAAGCAGGTGCCAACATTATTCCTGAAGCTAAAATGATTGAAGCTATTTATATGGCTCATGATGTTAACCAGAAGATTATCGAATTTATAAATAAGATTGTTGCCGAAGTTGGTAAGCCAAAACATGAATATGAAAGTTTTACAATACCTGAAGAATTATTTGCAGCAATAAAAGAGATTGTTCCACCTGCAGAGATGGAAGAAGCTGTATTTACAGATGTTAAACAGGTAAGAGAAGAAAATATAAGCAAGATTAGAGAAAGACTTGAAGAAGCATTTGCAGAAAATGAAGAATGGCTTGCAGTACTTGGAGAAGCTCTTTACCAGTATCAGAAGAAAACAGTACGTAAAATGATTTTGAAAGATCATAAGAGACCGGATGGCAGAGCTTTAGATCAGATAAGACCACTTGCAGCAGAAGTTGATATTATTCCTAGAGTTCATGGTTCAGCTATGTTTACTAGAGGACAAACACAGATTTGTAACATTTGTACTTTAGCACCATTATCTGAATCACAGAAAATTGATGGATTAGATGAAAATGAAACAGTAAAGAGATATATGCATCACTATAACTTCCCATCATACTCAGTTGGGGAAACAAAACCATCAAGAGGACCGGGACGTAGAGAAATTGGACATGGTGCATTAGCAGAAAAAGCATTAGTACCTGTTCTTCCTTCAGAAGAAGAATTCCCATATGCAATCAGAACAGTTTCAGAAACATTTGAATCAAATGGTTCAACATCAATGGCTAGTACATGTTCATCATGTATGTCGCTTATGGCAGCAGGTGTTCCAATTAAGGCTATGGTAGCTGGTATTTCATGTGGTCTTGTTACTGGAGATACAGATGATGATTATGTATTGTTAACAGATATTCAGGGACTCGAAGATTTCTTTGGCGATATGGACTTTAAGGTAACAGGAACAACAGAGGGTATTACAGCTATTCAGATGGATATTAAGATTCATGGACTTACAAGAGAAATCGTAGAAGGTGCAATCCAGAGAACAAGAGAAGCAAGACTTTTCATTATGGATAATTGTATGAAACCTGCAATTGCAGAACCTAGAAAAGAAGTAGGTGCATACGCTCCTAAGATTGTTCAGATTCATATTGATCCGGCTAAGATTGGTGATGTTGTAGGACAGAAGGGTAAAACAATTAATGCTATAATCGAAGAAACAGGCGTTAAGATTGATATAACAGATGATGGAGCTGTATCTGTATGCGGAGTTGACAAAGAACAGATTGATAAGGCAATTGAATATATACAGATCATTACAACAGATTTCGAAGAAGGAATGATTCTTGAAGGAACAGTTGTAAGCATTAAGGAATTTGGTGCGTTTATCGAGTTCGCTCCGGGAAAAGAAGGAATGGTTCACATTTCAAAGATTTCAAAAGAAAGAGTTGAACATGTTGAAGATTATCTTACACTTGGAGATCATGTAAAATGTAAATGCTTGGGCAAGGATAAGATGGGAAGAATAAGCTTCTCAATTAAAGATGCTCAGTAAATAAAAAATAATAATCTCCCGACAAATATTTTTCTATTGCGGATAGAGATATGAGTCGGGAGATTTTGTATTAATGAATATAAATGTAAAAGGGAAAGTGAGAAGGGATGAGAGAGCAAAAAAAAGATATAACTATGCATATAGTAAATAGAATAATTGTTTTTAGTTTTGTAGCATTTGTTTTTTTACTATTGTTTTCATATGATACATCACCTTTATATAAATGGTGTCATAGTGATACAGCTAATTATATGCTAGAGGGAATATTAGTTGAAAAGGGATTAGTTCCATATATTGACTTTTTTGAACATAAGGGACCATTGATGTTTGTAATACAATGGATGGGAGCGATGTTGACCGGTAATAAAATAGGATTTCTTTTAATTGAAATACCTTTTCTTACAGTAACATTATATGGTAGTTATAAGATTATTGACCTTTTCTATAATGACCAAAGAAAATCAATAATAATTACAATAATTGCATTACTATTAAATCGAATATATTTTGCAGGAAATATGACAGAGGATTACTGTATACCATTTTTGGTATGGAGTATGTATTTTGTAGTCAAATATTTTAAATGCGACATAGATAATGATATAGAACATAATGTTAAATATGCTTTTTTTTATGGAATTACATTTATGGTTTGTGTATTGATAAGAATGACTAATTTTTTACCAATAAGTGTGATGATTATAACGGGGACGGTTTTATTAGCTGTTAATAAAAAGTGGAGCAATATACTGAAAAATATTGTGGCTTTTATAATAGGTGCAGTTTTGGTACTAGTGCCTTTTGTAATTTATTACATAAAAAAGAATGCAATATATGAAATGTTTTATGGAACGATTATACATAATATAAAATATACACTAAACACAAACGGAATTTTATTAAATGCAGGAGTGTTTACAATTTTAATTGTAAATTTAAATTTACTAATGTCATTGTTGATAGCAATTTCAAATTTTGTGACAAATAAGAAAGAGAGAATTGTTTCTCTTTCTCTTATGATATCTGCAATTGTTGGTATTGTAGTTCAATTAGGAATGAGGCCAAATTTAAATTATATGTATATATGGTTTCCTGTTTATATAGTAGCTTGTGGTATGACAGCAGATTTGGTGCAGAATAATAAGATTATTAATAAAGTGTTTGGAATATTTACATTGATTTTAATCATTTTAAATTTATCATGTGCTTTTATTTTTGCAAAATCCATGATTAGTTATGACGTAAATAAGTTAACAGGTATAGAAAAAGATGCAAAAGAAATAACGAAATTAATTCCTGAAAAATCAAGAAACAGCGTGTTGGCATATAACGTCAAATCAGAGTATTATATTGTGACGGATATAGTCCCATGCTATAAATATTTTATGCTACAGGATTGGATGTGCAGTGTAAATGACGAAATGCAGGAAGAATTCAAGGAATATATTGAATCAGGGCAGGCAGAATACATAGTCGAAAATGGAGAAAATAATATTTATAATGAAAATGATGGAACAGATAATGATTTAGATTACATAATAGACGAGAAATATGAAGAAATAGGAAGAAATGACAGCTTTGTATTGATGAAAAGAAAATAGTACACGAAAGAAGAAAATAATATGTCACAGGAAACAAAGATAAAAATAGGAAAAGTAGCAAATATAATAGCTACAATTATATTTGTGGTATTTATTGTTGTAGTATTTGCAGGAATACCAATGACTACAACACAGTTTATAGTTTTAATGGCAGTACTTTTTATATTATTTACTATATGCACAATTGTTGCTCATATAATGCTGAAGGATTATAATCCAGAATAGTATAAAAAAATATAAAAAAATATATAAAAATGTAATAGTTTAGCTATTTGGTTGGACTGTTGCATTTTTTTTGTGAATTTTTTCACAAACAATTGCAATTACTATATTGATAATGGTATAATCAGATTCAATAGAAAAAAATAAGCATATGTTAATTATTATGAATAGTTGTCGGTAAGGTAGGAGAGAAATATGCAGAATCTAAAAGAACTGACAGGACAGCAAAAATATGATTTGTTAAGAAGTGAATATAAAGATTTTATTTTTGATTCCTATGAAGTTGAAAAAAATAGCAATGAGCTAGATATTAAATATAATTTTGTTGTGCCGGGACTTGCAGAGTTTCATCCAACATGGAAGATACCATTTAAGAATATTGAAGATACAAATGAAGATGCAATAAACAGACTAATTTTTAATCTGGGAATGGTAGAATTAGTCAGTTATTGGAAAATTGCATGTCCACAGAATGTTATTATTAAGTGTGGAGTATTGACTGATACACAGTTACAATGGTGGAAGAAACTATATTACAATGGCTTAGGCGAATGCTTTTATGTTAATGGCATTGAAACGTATGAAAAAGAATTCATGCATTTAGTTTGTGATTATAGTAAAGAACAGACAGATTGCACAAAGCCTGTTAAATTGCATGGGATATATGAAGGGTGTTTAGTGCCTATTGGTGGTGGAAAAGATTCATGTGTTTCATTAGAAGTGCTTAAAAGAATTAAAGATGAGAAAATAACAACTTACAGCGTAAACAGAATTGAAGCCGTAAAGAAAGTAATAGATGTAACTGATAATAAAATTGGAGATATTCTTTGTAGGAGAACATTAGATAAAACAATGTTACAGTTAAATAGTGAGGGATATATTAATGGACATACACCATTTTCTGCTATTGTTGCATTTTCTTCAGTATTAACAGCTGCATTAAACGGACAGAAATATATAACTTTGTCAAATGAAAACAGCGCAAACGAATCAACGGTTAAAGATTCAAAAGTAAATCATCAATATTCAAAAAGTTATGAATTTGAATTAGATTTTAATGATTACATTGCAACCATAGTGGAGTCAGACATAAGATACTTTAGTTTATTAAGACCACTTACAGAAATACAGATTGCAAAAATATTTGCATCAAGTGACAAGTACCTTGAAATATTTAGAAGCTGTAATGCAGGAAGTAAAAAAGGTATTTGGTGTTGCGATTGTCCAAAATGTTTATTTGTATATATAATTCTTTCACCATTCTTAAGTCAGGAGAGATTGACAGAAGTTTTTGGTGAAAATTTATTAAACAAAGAGAGCTTAGAAAAGTATTTCAGAGAACTTGTAGGAATAGATGAGAACAAACCATTTGAGTGTGTGGGAACACGAAGTGAAGTTGTGGCAAGCTTGAAATATATTATTGAAAAGGGTGAAAAACTAAAACTTACTGAAAAATATAAAGACTATATTGTGAATAATGGAGAAGATTTAAAGATACTGCTAGGTGAATGGTGCGATGAGCATCTTGTGCCGGATAATTTTGTAAAGGAAATAAGGAAAGTGGTGTAGTTATATGAAAATAGCAGATATTTTAACAGGGAAAAAGATTTTAATTTGGGGATATGGAAGAGAAGGTAAATCGACAGAACATTTCATTTTAGACCATAATATTGATTGTGAATATGATATTTTTGAAGGTAAATACGAAGATATCGATTGTGATAAATATGATATAATTGTTAAAAGTCCGGGCATAAAATGCCATGAAGATAATATTAAATTTACTTCACAGACGGAATTGATGTTAGCACAATTTGCAAAAAATATAATTGGTATTACAGGTACAAAAGGAAAGAGTACTACTGCATCTATGTTGTACACTACTTTAAGGAATTGTGGAGTAGATTGTGTATTAGTTGGTAATATAGGAAGACCATGTCTTGAGAGATATGACGAAATAAAAGATGATACTACAATAGTGTATGAAATGTCATGCCATCAGTTGGCACATGCAAAGGCATCACCTAAAATAGCAGTCCTTCTTAATTTATATGAAGAACATTTGGATTACTACGATACAATGGAAAGATATAAAAATGCTAAATTTAATATTTTCAGATATCAGAGAGTTACAGATACTTTTATTGTAAATGAGGAAATCGATTTAGATATACCGGTAAATGCAAGAAAAGTTGTTATGTCAGATAAAAATTTAGCAAAAGATTTCTTCCTTAAATTAAGAGGAATACATAACCAATACAATGCAAATGTAGTATATTATATTGCTACAAAGTGCTTTGGATTAGATGAAAAAGAAGTAACAAAATACATCGAATCTTTTGAAGGGCTTCCACATAGAATGGAACGTTTAGGGGAAATAGACGGAGTTACTTATTATGATGATTCAATTTCGACAATATGTCAGTCAGCAATTCAGGCTGTAGAAAGTATTGAAAATATTGGAACTATTATTATAGGTGGAATGGATAGAGGAATTGATTATCAGATTCTTTGTGATTATTTTGAAAAGAATACGAAGGTAAATGTTATTTGCATGTATGCTTCAGGTGAAAAAATTTATGATATGTTATCAGGCAGAGAAAATCTTTATATGTGTAATAACTTAGTAGAGGCAACAAATAAGGCAAAAGAAATTACAAAATCAGGACAAGCGTGTGTATTGTCACCGGCAGCAGCTTCATATGATCATTTTAAGAATTTTGAAGAGCGTGGTGATATGTACAAACACACTTTAGGTTTATAAAAAACTATACGGGGATGGTAAACACAAAGTATGTGCTAATAATAAAGTTAGTGAGGTTACAAAATGGAAAAGAGAAACTTAGACACTATATGCGTACAGGGAGGATGGCAGCCTAAAAATGGAGAGCCAAGAGTACTTCCTATTTATCAAAGTACTACATATAAGTATGACAATTCGGAACAGATGGGCAGATTATTTGACTTAGAGGAAGAAGGATATTTTTACACAAGACTTCAGAATCCTACAAATGATATTGTTGCACAGAAAATTTGTGATTTAGAAGGTGGTGTGGCAGGTATGCTTACATCTTCAGGACAGGCAGCAAATTATTATGCAGCATTTAATATTTGCGAAGCAGGTGACCATATTATATGTTCAGCACATGTTTATGGAGGAACATTTAATCTTTTTGGAGTTACAATGAAGAAACAAGGAATAGATGTAACTTTTATTAATCCTGATTGTACAGAAGAAGAATTAGAAGCTGCATTTAAACCAAATACAAAAATGGTATTTGGCGAAACAATATCAAATCCATCTTTAGTTGTATTAGATATTGAAAAGTTTGCAAAGGCAGCCCACAGACACGGAGTGCCACTTATAGTAGACAATACATTTGCAACACCGATTAACTGTAGACCATTTGAATGGGGAGCAGATATTGTTACACATTCAACAACAAAATATATGGATGGTCATGCAATGGCAGTAGGTGGAGCGATTGTTGATAGTGGAAATTTTGATTGGAATGCCCATGCAGATAAATTCCCAGGACTTACAACTCCTGATGATTCATATCATGGAATTGTATACACTGAAAGATTTGGAAAAGGAGCTTATATTACAAAGGCAACAGCTCAGCTTATGAGAGATTTAGGCTCAATTCCTGCACCTATGAATTCATTTTTATTAAATGTAGGACTTGAAACACTTCATTTAAGAGTGCCACGTCATTGTGAAAATGCTGTAAAGGTAGCAAAATATCTTAAGAATAGCGATAAAGTAGCATGGGTTAATTGCCCTATGTTAGAAGGAAATAAGTATTATGATTTGGCTAAGAAATATATGCCAAATGGTACATGTGGTGTAATTACATTTGGATTAAAGGGTGGAAGAGAAACGGCAATTAAATTTATGGACAGCCTTGAATTTATTGCAATTGTTACTCATGTTGCAGACGCACGTTCATGTGTACTTCATCCTGCAAGCCATACACACAGACAGATGACAGATGAACAGTTAATTGAAGCAGGAGTTCAACCGGATTTAATTAGATTTTCAATCGGTATAGAAAATGCTGATGATATTATTAACGATTTAGAACAGGCTTTAAATAGAATTTAAATGTATTAAA
This sequence comes from Eubacteriaceae bacterium, assembly GCA_902363805.1. Lineage (GTDB taxonomy): Bacteria > Bacillota > Clostridia > Lachnospirales > Lachnospiraceae > Eubacterium_U > Eubacterium_U album. The sequence goes on from CABJBF010000002.1 coordinate 58,038, forward strand.
CAAAACAAAGGTCTTCATGGATTAAACATGAAGACCTTTAATTTTATTAAAGATAACAAAGTTACTTTGCCCTTGAATGAAAAAAAAATGTCAGTTAATATATATATAAGAGAAATTAGATTTTAGATGGTAGATGGTAGTATGAAACATGCTTTTAGGAGGTGCGATTTATGAGTTACGTTGAAATAAAAGATGTTGTAAAAGAATATAAAACAGGAGAAATAACAATAAAGGCGGCAGATGGAATGAATTTTTCATTTGAAAAAGGAGAATTTGTTGTTATTGTCGGACCTTCAGGAGCAGGAAAAACTACCGTACTTAATATTTTAGGTGGAATGGATAAATTGACTTCCGGTAACGTTATTGTTGATGGAAAAGATATAAGCAGATACAGCAATAGGGAGTTAACTACATATAGAAGACATGATATTGGTTTTGTTTTTCAGTTTTATAATCTGGTGCAAAATCTTACAGCATTGGAAAATGTAGAACTGGCAGGTCAGATTTGCAAAAATCCGTTAGATGCAAAAAAAGTTCTTGAAAGCGTTGGACTTAAGGAAAGAATGAAAAATTTTCCGGCACAGCTTTCAGGAGGAGAGCAGCAAAGGGTATCTATTGCAAGGGCAATTGCAAAAAATCCTAAATTATTATTGGCAGATGAACCGACAGGAGCATTAGATTATCAGACAGGAAAAGCTATATTAAAATTATTGCAGGATACATGTAAAAAAGGTATGACAGTTGTTGTAATTACGCACAATCAGGCAATTGCACCAATGGCAAACAGAATAATTAAAATCAAAAACGGTAAAGTCAGTGATATGACAATAAATGAAAATCCACTTCCGGTAGAAAAAATTGAATGGTAAAAATTAAGTATCAAGAGGTAGCTATATGAAGGCATTAAGAAAAGAATTTTATGTTCAAATAAAAAAGACATTTGGCAGGTTTTTATCCCTGCTTTTAATTGTTGCCCTTGGTGTGGCTTTTTATGCCGGAATACGTTCTACGGAACCTGACATGAGAAAATCCGTGGATGCAATTTATGATAAAGAAAACATTTATGATATTAGAGTTGTAAGTGAACTTGGAGTAACTAATAACGATATTAATGCATTAAAGTTTATAGATGAAATAAAAGACATCGAAGGTATATATAATGTGGATCAGGTAGTTAAGAATGGAGAAACAGAGTATACCGTGAAAATGATGTCTAGAACGGATACAATTAATAAAGTGAAAACAAATGTGAATGAACTGTCAGACGATGAGTGCCTTGTGGATAGACAGTTAGCTGAACATAATTACATTAAGGTAGGGGACAAGATAACAGTTGATAATGAATACGTAAAGGGAAAGGAATATACCGTAAAAGGAACTTTTTGTACAGGTAATTATTTATCATTTCACAAAGGAAGCAGTACAGTAGGTTCAGGAAAACTTGATGGATTAATAATTATTAATAAAAATCAGTTTGATATGGATAACTTCTCTGATATTTATATTACATTAAAAGGTGCTAAAAAGTTAGACAGCTATGGAACAAAATATGAAAAGTATGTTGATAAAGTGACAAATAAAATTAAAAAAGTTGCGCCTGCTATGGAACAAAAAAGATACGAAGAAATAGTTGACGTGGCAAATGAAGAAATTCAGTCAGCTCAGGAAAAGATAAATAAAAATTATAAAAAATACGAAAAAGGTTTGAAAAAAGCGGATGATGGACAGAAGGAAATAGAAGAAAATAGTAAAAAAATAGAAGATGGAGAAAGTGAATTTAAAAAGCAGGAAAAAGAATATAAAAGTGGAGTTGAACAATACAATAAAGGGGAAAAGCAATATGAATCTGCCAGCATAAAATTGAAAGAGGGTGAAAAAGAGTATAAAAATGGTCAAAAACAATATGAAAGTGGATATGCTAAATATAAAACAGGAGTAAAAGAACTTGAAAGTGGAAAAAATGATTTAAATAACACTAAACAAGGGTTTGCTGCAATGGGAATGAGTGATGTGCCACAGGTTAAGAGCCAGATTGAAAGTGCACAGTCAGAGATCTCTAAACATGAGCGACAATTAAATAAAGCAAAAATTAAACTGGATAAAAGTAAAAAGAAGCTTGATAAAGCAAAGAAAAGTTTAATTGTTGGAAAGCAGGAATTAAAAAAATCAAGAGCAGTATTAGATAATACGAAAGAAAAACTTGAAACCGGGAAGCAAAAACTAGCTGATGGAAAAAAAGAAATTGCTGATGGTAAAAATGAGATTATAAAGGCACAAAAAAAGGTCGATAAGGCATATACGAAGCTTGCTAAGGCTCAGAAAAAGCTTAACAAAGCGCAAAGAAAAGTAGATAAGGCAAAAGATAAAGTATATGAGATAGAAAAGAAAGAATGGTATGTGCTGGACAGACAAACGGTTGTGTCATTTGTTGAATTTGGTCAGGACGCAGAGCGTATTGGAAATATAGGAAAAGTATTTCCACTTATATTCTTTTTGGTTGCAGCAATGGTAAGTTTGACGACTATGACAAGAATGGTTGAGGAAGAAAGAGTTCAGATTGGAACACTTAAGGCACTGGGCTATGGAAAAGGAAGTATAGCCGGAAAATATATCGCATATGGAGCAGTTGCAACAATTGTAGGTGGCATAATTGGAGGTATAGCAGGTAGCAAAACTTTACCATGGATTATAATAACTGCGTATAGATTGATGTATCAGAATTTATATATAATAGAAATTCCTATAAATGGATATTATTTTGTGACAGCATGTCTTGCAGCAGCAGTAAGTGTAATAGGTGCAACAATACTTGCGTGTTATAAAGCACTTATGGAACAACCGGCATCACTTATGCAGCAAGAAGCTCCAAAAGCCGGAAAGCGTGTGCTGCTTGAAAGAATACCTTTTATTTGGAATCATCTAAGTTTTAATATAAAATCGACTTTTAGAAATCTGTTTAGATACAAAAAAAGATTGTTCATGACTTTGTTTGGTATAGGTGGATGTATGGCTTTAATGCTTGTTGGATTTGGCGTTAAAAATTCCATAAATTCAATATTAACAATACAGTTTGACGATTTATTCCATTATGATTTGACAGTTACATACGATGATGAATGGACTAAGAAGAATGGAACGGATGAACTTAAAAAGATTCTCAACAGCAATTCGGATATAAAAGATAATTTACAGGCAGATGTATTGAATTATGATGTTGGAAAGGAAAATAGTACGGTAAGTACATACATAGTTATACCTGAAAGCACAGATGATATATCTAAATACGTTACATTTAAGAGCAGAACTAAAAATGAAAAATATAAGTTAAATGATGATGGTGTGCTTATATCTGAAAAAATGGCTAAGAAAATCGGAGCCAAAGTAGGCGATGAAATTTATTTCAAAGAAAGCGATACTGTAAGATATAATGTAAAGGTTAGTGCAATAATCGAAAATTATAGTTATCATTATATGTATATGACCGGAAAATATTATAAACAGATAACCGGGAAAGATGCAAAAATGAATACTGCTTTTTGTATTCTGAAAAAAGGCAGAGTTATAGACGATAAAATAGGAAATAAAATAATGAGTAATGATGGTGTTGCAGGAGTATCATTCTTACAGACAACATATAATAGTTTTAGTGAAATGATGAAAAGTATGGATACGGTTGTAATCGTACTTGTATTTTCGGCAGGACTACTTGCATTTATTGTACTTTATAATCTTAACAATATAAATATTGCTGAAAGACGAAGAGAATTGGCAACATTTAAAGTACTTGGCTTTTATGATATGGAAGTGTCAGGTTATATTTACAGAGAAAATGTCATTATCACAATTTTAGGAATTATAATAGGCATTGGATTTGGAATAATTTTGCACCAATTTGTAATTCAGACGGCAGAAATTGATATGGTTATGTTTGGAAGAAAGATTGGAACGCGTGGTTACATTTATAGCACATTATTAACAATTTTATTTGCTGTAATAATTAATATTTCGATGCATTTTAAATTGAAAAAAGTTGATATGGCAACATCACTAAAAAGTGGAGAATAATAAATAAAAAAGAAAGATAGGAAGAAAAAATGAAATTCAGACCATGTATAGACATTCATAATGGGAAAGTAAAACAGTTAGTAGGTGGAACGCTTAAAGATAAAGGTAATAAGGCACAGGAAAATTTTGTGTCACAAAAAGATGGAGCATATTATGCAAATATGTATAAAAATAACAATCTTGAAGGTGGACATATTATTATTTTAAATGCAGCAGATTCCGAGTATTTTGAGGCTTCAAAAAAGCAGGCACTTGAAGCGCTTGCTGCTTATCCGGAAGGAATGCAGATAGGTGGAGGAATTAATGCAGAAAATGCAGCTGAATATATTGAAAATGGAGCAAGTCATGTTATTGTTACATCATATGTATTCAAAAATGGAGAAGTAAATTACGAAAATTTAGACAAACTTGTAAAGGCAGTAGGTAAAAGTAAAATCGTATTGGACTTAAGTTGCAGAAAGAAAAACAATGATTATTATATAGTTACAGACAGATGGCAGACATTTACTAACATTAAATTAAATGAAGAAACAATGGAGCATTTTTCCAAATATTGTGATGAATTTCTAATCCATGGAGTTGATGTGGAGGGAAAAGGTTCGGGAATGGAAGAAGAGTTAGTAAAATTGCTTTCAAAGTGGGAGAAGAACCCAATTACTTATGCAGGCGGAATTGCAAGTGTAGATCAGATAGATAATTTCAAAAAAATATGTGATGCAAAATTAGATTTTACAATAGGAAGTGCATTGGATATTTTTGGTGGACATTTATCATATCAGGAAATAGCTGCTAAATATAATGAATAAAAATGATAGGTTACATTTTTATTCTTGTGCAATCGTATAGTATTTTATGATTGGCATCTTTTAAGTGGCTTATAATATTATTTTGAAAAATCTCCATACTATTTATAGAAAGTAGTATGGAGGTTTTTTATGAGTGAAAATAAAGAAAAAAATGACGATATCATAGAATATGGGCAGACTGATTTAGATAAAAATAAAGATCATAAGAAAATACATTTGCTTAATATTATAGGTGAAATAGAAGGGCATGATTGTCTTAGCAGTAATACGAAAACAACAAAGTATGAACATGTTATTCCAACGATTGCGGAAGTTGAGGATAATGATGAAATAGACGGTTTGCTTGTTATATTAAATACTGTTGGTGGAGATGTGGAGTGTGGACTTGCAATAGCAGAGATGATTGCAAGTATGAGTAAACCTACAGTTTCACTTGTCCTTGGAGGAAGTCATTCAATAGGAGTGCCATTAGCTGTTTCTACGGATTATTCATTTATTGTTCCGACCGGAACAATGGTAATACATCCTGTAAGAATGAATGGATTATTTATTGGTGTTCCACAAACATATGATTATTTTATGAGAATACAAAAAAGAATAAACCAATTTGTTGTTAATCATTGTGGGATAACTGAGCATAGATTTATAACATTGATGACAGAAACTGAAGTGCTTACAAAAGATGTTGGAAGTATTCTTGTTGGAAAGGAAACAGTGGATAAAAAAATAATAAACGAAGTTGGTGGCTTAAAGGAGGCAATGAATAAATTAAAATCCATGATAGATGATAAAAAAATATAATGGTGTCAGGGGCAAAAGGTCTAAGTCCGCGTGAGTTTGTTCATAAGTGGGCTTAGACCTTTTATAGCTGCCAAGCATTAATATGTATTATAACTTGAATTAAGATTGAAAAAATAGTAAAATGAAATGTACTTATGGATTTTAGAAGGATAAAACTATTTGGAAAGTAGTAGGTGGATACATGGGATTATTTAAAGCAATAATATTAGGAATTGTGCAGGGACTGACAGAGTTTTTACCTGTAAGTAGTTCAGGACATTTGACTATATGTAAGCAATTAATTGGAATGGAAGATATCGGTTTTTCATTTGATATTATTTTACATGTTGGAACATTGCTGGCAGTATTCTTAGTTTACTGGAGAGATATAGGACGTCTTATAGTAGATGGAATAGGAATTATTGTTGATGTTTGCTTTAATATAAAAGAGTTTTTTGTCAGCAAAAAAATGCAGGATGAGCCATTTTACAGAAAAGTAATATGTAATGGTTATAGAAAATTCGCAATGCTGGTAATAGTATCTACAATCCCAACAGGTATAATCGGTTATTTTGGAAAAGATTTAGTTGAAAAAGCAGGAACTACTCTTTTAGTTCCCGGAATATGTCTTATTATAACAGCAACACTTCTTCTTATTTCAGATAATCTTCCTGATGGAAAAAAGAAACCAAAGAAAACAAGCTATTTAAATGCACTATTTATTGGAACATGTCAGGGAATTGCAACTTTACCAGGACTTTCAAGATCTGGAACTACAATAACAGCGGGTCTGTTATGTGGATTAAAAAGAGAATTTGCAGTTAAATATTCATTTATTATGTCAATTCCGGCAATAATGGGTGCTGCAGTGCTAGACATCGCAGATTTTGGAAAAGATGGAATGACATCTTCAGATTTAGGATGCTACATTGCCGGAGCTTTAGTAGCGGCAGTTGTAGGCTATATTTGTATTAAGACAATGCTTGTTATTGTAAGAAATAAGAAATTTAAATATTTTGCATATTATTGCTATTTAGTTGGAGCAGTAGCAGTTATTGCCTATTTTGTTAAATAAAATAGAACAATTAACTGAAATAAAAAATTGATGGAGGTAAAAATGGCTACTACTAAAAAAAGAACGAGTGGTACCAAATCCAAAAAATCAACAAATAAAGGACGGAGCACTGGTGCCCGTAAGAGTAATTACAAAAACTCCAGAACCAGTGAACAGATAAAAATAATATCAGAAATTTACATATGGATTCTAATTGCGGTAGCATTATTACTTTTTTTAAGTAATTTTGGAGTTTGCGGGGTAGTAGGCAATATGCTCAGTTATTTTATGTTTGGAGCATTTGGAGTACCGGCATATATATTCCCTATTGTGCTGTTTTTTATAGCAGGTATATTGTTTGTAAATTTAGGCGATGTTAGAGCGGTTGCTAAAAGTGTAACTGCATTAATTCTTTATTTTGATGCATGTGTTTTTGCACATTTGATTTGGAATGTACAAAAGACTACAGTTAGTGAATATTACTCTTTTTGTGGTGAATATAAAATAGGTGGTGGAATTATAGGTGGAGCCATAGGAGATGGCCTTAAAACTTTATTTGGAATAGCAGGAACCTATGTGTTTATAATAATAATTGCAATTATAACAATTGTTATATTAACTGAAAAATCTATTTTAGATATGCTTAAAAATCATGGAATCAGCGTTTACGAAAGCGCAAGAGATGATATGAAGGATATTCAGCAACAGCAGGAAGTTGCAAGAATAGAAAGAAAAAAGCAAAAAGAAATAAACAGACAGGAAAAGGAAATTCAGAGAGTTCATCGGGAGCTTGAGGCTAAGGTAAGGGCTGAGGAAGTTGAAAAGAAAAAAATGGAAAAGGCAAAGCCTGTCAATTTTAGTGATTTAGATGCTATAAATGTCTCAGGAATAAAAGAAGAAAGTCAGAATGTACATGAAATTAATATAGAAGGATTAGAACCGGAATATAGTGGACATATTGATTTAGAAGAAGAACCGACAGGTCAGTTTATATATGGAAAACAAAGTGGTGTTACGGCGAAACTTAAAGAAGAGCCTATTAATAAAACTCCGATAGCGGATGAACATGCAAATGATGGACAGTTTAAACCTAAGGAAAGAATATTTGTTTCAAAAGAAGCAAAAGAAGTAATGAATAGAAAGCCTTATGGCATGCAGGAAATTAAACCTTCACAGGAAACGATGGATGCGCAGGAAATTAATCCACAGACGAAAGTACCTGAAAAAGCATCATCAGAAGGAAAGATTATTGCACCGGTTAAGAAAAAGATGAAATATACTAAACCAACATATAGTCTTTTAAATAAAAATCCGGGAAGTAAGAATCCAACATCAAAAATGGAACTTATGGAAACAGCAAATAAATTGCAACAAATTCTTCAGAATTTTGGAGTTAATGTAACAGTAACAAATGTAAGTAAAGGCCCTTCGGTTACAAGATATGAATTACAACCGGAAATGGGAACAAAAGTTAGCAAGATAACTGCACTTACAGATGATATCAAATTAAATCTTGCCGCAGCAGATATTAGAATTGAAGCTCCGATTCCGGGAAAAGCAGCAGTTGGAATTGAAGTTCCTAACAAAGGAAGAGATACAGTTTATATAAGAGAATTATTAGAATCCAAAGAACTAAAAGAGAATTCTTCAAAGATTGCTTTTGCGGCAGGTAAGGATATTGCAGGCAGGGTTGTAGTTGCAGATATTGCAAAAATGCCACATATGCTTGTAGCCGGAACAACAGGTTCGGGAAAATCAGTATTTACAAATTCAATAATAATGAGTATTTTATATAGAGCGACACCTGATGAAGTTAAGTTGATTATAATTGATCCTAAGGTAGTTGAATTTAAGGTTTACAATGGAATACCTCATTTATTATATCCCGTTGTTACAGATCCTAAAAAGGCAGCAGGTATATTGAATTGGGCTGTGGCTGAAATGTCAGAAAGATATAAGAAATTTTCGCAGACAGGCTCAAGAGATTTGAAAGGATATAATGCAAAAATTGAAGCAGGAGATTACGAAGGAGATGAACCACCTGAAAAGATGGCTCAGATTGTAATAGTAATTGACGAGTTAGCAGACCTTATGATGGTTGCAGCAAAAGAAGTTGAAGATGCGATATGCAGACTTGCACAGCTTGCACGTGCAGCTGGAATTCATTTGATTATTGCCACTCAAAGACCTTCGGTAGATGTTATTACAGGTCTTATTAAGGCAAATATTCCATCTAGAGTTGCATTGACTGTTTCATCAGGAACAGATTCCAGAACAATTATAGATATGAACGGAGCTGAAAAACTGCTTGGTAATGGTGATATGCTGTTTTATCCATCAGGCTATGTTAAACCTGTAAGATTGCAGGGAGCATATGTATCTGATGAAGAGGTACAAAGGACAGTTCAATACCTTGTATCGCATAGCAGTGAGGTTGTTTACGAAACTTCCATTGAAGAAAAATTATCGGAACCATCTAAAGAAGATGGAGAAGAAAATGGAAGAGATGAATACTTTGAACAGGCAGCAAGATTATGCATTGAAAAAGACAAAGGTTCTACAAGTATGCTGCAAAGACAGTTCAGAGTTGGGTTCAATAGAGCAGCACGTATAATGGAACAATTATACGATGCCGGTATTGTTGGACAGGAAGAACAAAATAAACCTAGAAAAATACTTATGAGCATGGAACAATTTGATGAGTATATTTCAGGTAATAATAAAAAAGAGGAGCAATAAAGGAGAAGAAAATGAAAACAGATATTCAGATTGCGCAGGAAGCTACTATGCTTCCAATTAAAGAGGTAACAGCAAAAATTGGGTTAACAGAAGATGATTTAGAATTATATGGTAAATATAAAGCAAAAATTTCAAATGAATATTGGAATAAAATAAAAGATAATGAAGATGGAAAACTTGTACTTGTAACAGCTATCAATCCAACTCCTGCAGGAGAAGGAAAGACAACAATTACTGTTGGTTTAGGACAGGCTTTAGGTCAGTTAAATAAAAAAGCAGTAATTGCACTTAGAGAGCCATCTCTTGGACCTTGCTTTGGTATTAAAGGGGGAGCAGCAGGTGGTGGATATTCACAGGTTGTTCCTATGGAAGATTTAAATCTTCATTTTACAGGAGATTTCCATGCAATTACATCAGCTAATAATTTATTAGCAGCAATGCTTGATAATCACATTCAGCAGGGAAATGTACTCGGAATTGACCCTAATCAGATTGTATGGAAGAGATGTGTGGATATCAATGACAGAGTATTAAGAAATATTATTGTAGGTCTTGGAAGAAAGGTTGATGGAACAGTAAGAGAAGACCATTTTGTAATTACAGTTGCATCAGAAATTATGGCAATTCTTTGCCTTGCAGATGATTTAGCAGATTTAAAAGAAAGACTTGGAAAAATAATTGTTGCTTATACATATGATGGTAAGCCTGTAACTGCAAAGGATATTCAGGCAGTAGGTTCAATGGCAGCACTTTTAAAGGATGCTATTAAACCTAATGTAATCCAGACATTAGAGCATACAACAGCACTTGTTCATGGTGGACCATTTGCAAATATCGCACATGGATGTAACTCAGTAAGAGCAACAAAGACAGCATTAAAGATGGCTGATATAGTAGTAACAGAAGCAGGATTTGGAGCAGACCTTGGAGCAGAAAAATTCATGGATATTAAGTGCCGTCAGGCAGGACTTAAACCTGATTGCGTTGTTTTAGTTGCAACAGTAAGAGCGTTAAAATATAACGGTGGAGTTCCAAAGAGTGAATTGTCAGAAGAAAATTTAGACGCATTGGCAAAAGGTATTGTTAACCTTGAAAAACATATTGAAAACCTTCAGAAATTTGGAGTCCCTGTAGTTGTAACATTAAATTCATTTATCACAGATACAGAAGCTGAATATGAATATATTAAGAAATTCTGCGAAGACAGAGGATGCGAATTTGCATTAGCACAAGTATGGGAAAAAGGTGGAAAAGGTGGAATAGATTTAGCTAATAAAGTTCTTGAAACATTAGAAAACAAAGAATCTAAGTTTAAACCATTATATGATACCAAATTACCAATCAAAGAAAAAATCGAAACAGTTGCAAAAGAAATCTATGGAGCAGATGGAGTTAATTATTCACCTGAAGCTCAGAAGGCAATTGCTAAGATTGAAGATATGGGATATGGAAATCTTCCTGTATGTATGGCTAAAACACAGTATTCATTATCAGATGATAAAGATAAATTAGGAAGACCGGAAGGATTTGAAATCAGCATTCGTGACGTATATATATCAGCAGGAGCAGGATTTGTTGTTGTATTAACTGGAAATGTAATGACAATGCCGGGACTTCCAAAACATCCTGCAGCATACGATATTGATGTTACAGACGATGGAAAGATTACAGGATTATTCTAATAAATGATGCCGTGTATAAAATGCAATGAATTAAAATTAATTCGTAGGTATCAATAAGGAGCAAAATGCATTTTGCTCCTTAACTATAATAATTACTGCGAAGAAAGGAAGCGTTTATAAAGTAATGAAATTAATTGATGGAAAGAAGATTTCAGGTGAAATTAAAGATGAAATCAAAGAAGAAGTTGCAAAGTTAAAAGAACAGGGGATTGACATAGCACTTGCAGTCGTAAAGGTTGGAGAAGACCCTGCATCAGCTGTGTATGTTAGAAATAAAGAAAAAGCATGTGAATATGTAGGAATAAAATCAATTACATATGCATTAAAGGAAGAAACTACACAGAAGGAACTTCTTGAATTAATAGATAAGTTAAATGCAGACAAAGAAATTAATGGAATTCTTGTACAGCTTCCATTACCAAAACATTTAGACGAAACAGAAGTGCTAAACAGAATTGACAGCAAGAAAGATGTTGATGGTTTCCATCCAATGAATGTCGGAAAAATGATGATTGGTGAAGAAACATTTTTACCATGTACACCTGCAGGAATTGTTGAGCTTATAAAGAGAACAGGTGTCGAAATCTCAGGAAAAGAATGTGTGGTAATAGGACGTAGTAATATTGTAGGAAAGCCAATGGCGATGCTTATGCTCAAAGAAAATGCAACAGTAACAATTGCACATTCAAGAACAAAAGACTTAAAGGAAGTTACAAAAAGAGCAGATATTTTAATTGTAGCAATAGGTAAGCCAAAGTTTATTACAGCTGATTATGTAAAAGAGGGAGCGGTTGTAATTGATGTAGGAATCCATAGAAATGAAGATAACAAGCTTTGTGGAGATGTGGATTTTGATTCAGTAAGTGAAAAAACATATGCAATAACACCTGTACCGGGTGGCGTTGGACCAATGACTGTTACAATGTTATTGGCAAATTGCGTAAGAAGTGCAAAGTTATTTAGATAAAGATAAATAAGATATGAAAGGGCGGTGTCAAATGAAATTTGCGAATATTATTGTTGATATTTCACATGAAAAATTGGACCGCCCTTTTGGTTATATAATACCGAAAGAATTAGAAGATAAGATATCTATAGGTACTCAGATAGTTATTCCATTTGGAAAAGGAAACAGAGAGATAACAGGATATGTAATCGAGATAACAGACAAGCCGTCATTTGATATAAATAAGATGAAATATATTATTCGTGCAAATGAAGGCGCGGCAACGGTTGAAAAACAACTTATAGAGTTAGCCTGGTGGATAAAGAAAGAGTATAGCTGTACAATGAATCAGGCATTAAAAACAGTTATACCTGTTAAAAAGAAAATAAAAAATATACAAAAGAAGACAATAACGCTTAATATAAGTGAAGAAGAAGCAGAAGAAAAGATATTAAAATATAAAAAGTCCAATGCAAAGGCAAAGGTCAGATTACTACAGGAACTAAAAGATATAAAACATATGTCAAAGGAGCTTGTAGTAGACAAATTAAATATATCGCCAAGTACTCTGAAGGCACTTGAATCTACAGGAGATATTTTGATAGAAATTGAAAACAGCTATAGAAATCCTGTTAATTTTAATAATCTTGAGCGTTATGATATAATATTAAATGAACAGCAAAAAGCTGTCGCAGACGGTATTAAAAAGACAATGGATTATAAAAAAAGTGAAAAAGCAAATGTTCATTTGATTTATGGGATAACCGGAAGCGGTAAAACAGAAGTTTATATGGATATTATAGACAAGACTATCCACGATGGAAAACAGGCGATTGTTTTAATTCCTGAAATCGCTTTAACATATCAGACAGTAAAGAGATTTACGAGAAGATTTAAAGATAAGGTGTCAATAATTAATTCAAAACTGTCAGCAGGAGAAAAGTATGATCAGTTTGAAAGGGCAAAAAGAGGAGAAATAAGTATAATCATAGGTCCAAGATCTGCGCTTTTTACCCCATTTGAAAATTTAGGCCTTATAGTAATTGATGAAGAGCATGAGGGAGCATATAAAAGTGAAAATGTTCCTAAATATCATGCAAGAGAGGTGGCTGCAAAATTATGCAATATTACAGGAGCAACATTAGTTTTAGGCTCAGCAACACCTTCTTTAGAATCATATTTTAATGCGCAGACAGGAAAATATAAGTTACACAGACTTACAAGCAGAGAAAAAGGCAAATTGGCACAGGTGTCAGTAGTTGATATGAGAAAAGAGCTAAAGAATGACAATAAGTCAATGTTTAGTATGGAATTAAAGCAGCTGATTAATGACAGATTAGAAAAAAAACAGCAGACTATGTTGTTTATAAATAGAAGAGGATATGCAGGATTTGTGTCGTGTCGGGAGTGTGGAGAGGCAGTCAAATGCCCACATTGTGATGTGACATTAAAAGCCCATAATAATGGAAAAATGGTGTGCCATTATTGCGGTTACGAAGAACCGATTCCAAGGTTATGCCCAAAATGTGGTTCTAAATATATAGCCGGATTTGGTATAGGAACACAAAAAGTTGAAACAATGATAAAAAAAGAATTTCCACAGGCCAAAGTATTGCGAATGGATTTTGACACAACATCAAGGAAAGGTGGTCATGAAGAAATACTGTCAGCTTTCGCAAATCATCAGGCAGATATCCTCGTTGGAACTCAGATGATTGTAAAAGGACATGACTTTCCTGATGTAACATTAGTTGGAATTTTAGCAGCGGATATGTCATTATATGCGAGTGATTATACGGCGGCTGAAAAGACATTTCAATTACTAACGCAGGCAGCAGGAAGAGCAGGAAGAGGAAAAGAAAAAGGACAGGTCGTAATTCAGACATACTCACCGGATAATTATAGTATTGAATCAGCAGCAAAGCAGGATTATGAAGAATTCTATCAGGAAGAATTAGCATATAGACAATTAATGCAATATCCACCTGTAGCGGCAATGACTGAAATCTTAATTCAATCTGAAGATGAGGAGTTGTTAGACAGATTTACAGATGCCCTTACTAAATATATAAACAAATTAAAAGAAGCAAAATTTAAACAGTTAATGATAATTGGACCGGCGAAACCTCCGGTGGCAAAGATAAATGATGTATATAGAAGAATGATATATTTAAAAAGTCTTGATAAAGAAAAACTTATTAGAATGTCAGACTATATACAAGAATTAATAAATACTTCACAAAAAGTTAAAGGTATAACCTTACAATTTAATGTGAGAGAGTGATAAAAGGAGAAATGAGATGGCGCTTAGAAATGTTAGAGAATTAGGAGATCCATGTTTAAGAAAAGTTTGTAAAGAAGTAAAAAATATTAATGCTAGAACAAAGATTCTTATAGATGATATGCTTGATACTATGTATGAGGCAAATGGTGTCGGACTTGCAGCACCTCAGGTTGGTGTTCTTAAAAGAATTGTCGTAATAGATATAGGAGATGGCCCGATTATCATGATTAATCCTGAAATTATAGAAAAAGATGGAGAACAGATAGGGTATGAAGGATGTTTAAGCCTTCCAGGAAAATCAGGGGTAGTCACAAGAAGCAACCATGTTGTTGTAAGAGCATATGATGAAAATATGGAATTATATGAATTAGAGGGAACAGAATTACTAGCAAGAGCAATACAGCATGAATGTGATCATTTAGACGGAATAATGTATGTAGACAAGGTTGAAGGAAGAATATATGACAATGAAGAATTAGAAGATGAATAAAGAAAAATTCATTTTAATAAATCTTTCCGACGACAAGCCACCGACCTAAGGGAGGGGCAATACATATTATTAGAGGAGAAATAAGATGAAAATAGTATTTATGGGTACTCCCGATTTTTCAGTTAATGCTTTAGAAAATATTGTAAAAGCAGGTCATGATGTGGTTGGTGTAATTACACAACCTGATAAACCAAAGGGACGTGGTGGAAAAATGCAATACACACCGGTAAAAGAAAAAGCATTGGAATTAGGACTTGATGTATATCAGCCACAAAGAGTTAAAGAAACTGAATTTATTGAAAAGTTAAAAGAAATGAATCCTGATGCAATTGTGGTAATTGCATTTGGACAAATTTTACCAAAAGCAATTTTAGATATGCCTAAGTATGGATGCATAAACGTACATGCATCATTACTTCCTAAATACAGAGGAGCAGCACCTATTCAGTGGTCAGTTATTGACGGCGAAAAAGAAACAGGTGTTACAACAATGTATATGAATGAAGGATTAGATACAGGGGATATTATAGACAAAGTAGTTGTCCCGATTGATAAGAAAGAAACCGGCGGAAGCTTATTTGATAAATTAGCAATAGAGGGTGGAAAATTAATCTTAAAAACATTAATTGAACTTGAAAATGGAACAGCAGTAAGAACTCCGCAGGATGACAGTAAGTCAAATTATGCAGGTATGATTAATAAACAGTTAGGAAAAATTGACTTTAATAAATCTGCAAATGAAATTGAGAGACTTATAAGAGGGTTAAATCCATGGCCAAGTGCATATACAAAAATGGATGGTAAGACTTTAAAAATATGGGATGCAGATGTGGACGATTCTGAAAATGATTCTGTACCAGGAACAATTACTGAAGTAGGTAAAGACTTTATCCGTGTTGCAACGGGAAAGGGAAGCCTTAAAATTTTAGAACTACAGTTAGAGGGCAAAAAGAGAATGAAAACAAGAGATTTCCTAAATGGAGCTAAAATTCCTGATAGAATGGAGGGATAAATATGATTTTAGCATATTATGGATATGGATATTATTATTTTGATCCAACTTATATTTTCTTAATTATTGGTGCAGCTATATGTATGATAGCTTCAGCAAGAGTAAATTCAACATATAATAAATACTCTAATTATAGAAGTATGTCAGGACTTACAGGAGCTCAGGCTGCAGAAAGAATATTAAGATCTCAGGGAATTACAGATGTTCAGATTCGTCATATAAGAGGCAATCTGACAGATAATTATAATCCGGCAAATAAGGTTTTAAGTTTGTCAGATGCAACCTATGCAAGTGACAGCGTTGCAGCAGTCGGAGTAGCAGCACATGAATGTGGACATGCAATACAGCATGCAAAAGGATATGCACCTATTTCAATTAGAAGCGCATTAGTCCCATTTGCAAATTGGGGCTCAAGACTTTCATGGATATTAATAATCGCAGGATTGTTTATAGGTGGCAATTCATCACAGATGATTATTGATTTAGGAATATGGGCATTTTCATTAGCCGTATTATTCCAGCTCGTTACATTGCCGGTAGAATTTAATGCATCATCACGTGCAATGCAAATACTCGAATCAACAGGAATTCTTGGAACACAGGAACTACAATATACACGAAAAGTTTTATCAGCAGCGGCTATGACATATGTTGCGGCAGCAGCTTCATCTATTTTGCAGTTATTGAGACTTATTGTATTATTTGGCGGAGGAAGAAGACGTGACGACTAATAAAGCGCCGGAAGTTAATCTTAGAAATATAGTTTTAAATATGCTTTTAGAAAATAATAAAGGTAGACTTAGTCATTTAATAGTTAAAGATACATTAGATGAAAATAAAAATCTTGATAAAAATCAAAGATCTTTTATTACACGCCTGTTTCAGGGAACTATAGAAAGAACAATTGAAGAAGATTATATAATTAACTTGTTTTCTAAAACAAAAGTTAATAAAATGAAGCCGGTAATCAGATATATATTACGAATGTCTGTTTACCAGCTTAAATATATGGACAGTGTTCCTGAATCGGCAGTTTGTAATGAAGCAGTTAAATTAGCAAAAAAAAGAAAATTTTCTAATTTAAGTGGATTTGTAAATGGTGTTGTTAGAAATATAGCCAGAAATATGGATTCCATAAAATATCCTGAAAAAGAAAATGAAAGACTTGAGATTGAATATTCAATGCCTTTATGGATTGTTGATATGTGGATTGAAAGATTTGGCATTGAAACGACAAAAAATATACTTAAAAGTGTGTATAATAAAAAAACAACAACTATTAGAGTGAATACGTCAAAAACTACAGTTGACGAAGTAGTAGTAAGACTTGAAAATGAAGGAGCAAAAGTAAAACGCTCTACATTGTATAGCAATGCATTAGAAATATCAGATTATAATCAGATTGCAGATTTTTATGATTTTAATAAAGGAAACATTGTAATACAGAATTTAAGTTCAATGTTTGTAGGAATGGCAGCTAATCCTAAAGAAGGGGACTACATAATTGATGTGTGTGCGGCACCTGGAGGAAAAAGCCTTCATATAGCTGATTTGATTCATAATAAAGGTAAAATTAGGGCAAGAGACTTAACTGAATATAAAGTAGGCCTTATTAATGAAAATATAAAAAGAACCGGATTTAACTGTATTTTTGCTGAATGTAAAGATGCAACTAAATTAGATAAAAATGTCATAGGTAAAGCAGATATTGTTGTAGCAGATTTGCCTTGCTCAGGACTTGGAGTTATAGGAAATAAAGTTGATATAAAATATAACACAAGTATTGAACAGATAAATGAACTTGCAAAATTGCAAAAAGAAATATTAAGCGTGGTTTTCAAATATGTTAAACCGGGTGGAACATTAATATATAGTACTTGTACTATGACAAAAGAAGAAAATGAAGATAATGTAAAATGGATAGAAGAAAATCTTCCGTTTAAATTACAGTCATTAAATAAAAAACTGCCGGAACAGATAATTGACAACAAACATGATTATGTTCAGATCCTTCCGGGAAAATATGGAATGGATGGATTTTTTATTTCGGCATTTAGAAGAATAGATAAATAGGATGAAAAGATATGACAAAATTAGACATTAAATCATATAATTTAGAACAATTAAAGAATGAATTAAGTCAGATGGGAGAGAAGCCTTTTAGAGCAGGACAGATATATAAATGGCTTCATATTGACAGAGTTTCAAGCTTTGACGAAATGACTAATTTGTCAAAAGATTTGCGACATAAATTAGATGAAAAGTATGAGATAATCACTCTTAAACCTGAAAAGGTCTTAATTTCTAAAATAGATGGAACAAGAAAATATTTATTTGGAATAAAAGGTGGAGCAGTAATTGAAAGTGTGTTAATGAGATATCATCATGGAAATTCAGTATGTATTTCAACACAGTCAGGATGTCGTATGGGATGCCGCTTTTGTGCTTCAACGCTAAATGGATTAGATAGAAATCTTACTACATCTGAACTGCTTGAACAGATTTATCAGATAGAAAAAAATATAGATGAGAGAGTATCAAATATAGTTTTAATGGGAAGTGGCGAGCCTTTAGATAATTTTGAGAATGTGACTAATTTCCTTAGAATGATAACAGATGAGAATGGTGCAAATATAAGCCAGAGAAATATTACGTTATCAACATGCGGACTGGTTCCAAAAATTAAGGAGTTAGCAGATATGAATTTTCAAATTACATTGGCAATTTCCTTACATGCATCAGATGATGAAACCAGAAAGGAATTGCTTCCTATTGCAAATAAATATACAATAGAAGAAGTTTTAGATGCATGCAGATACTATTTCAATAAAACAGGAAGAAGAATAACATTTGAATATAGTCTTGTTGCAGGTGTAAATGATACAATAGAAGAGGCGGATAAATTAGGCAGACTTGTATCAGATTTGAATTGTCATGTTAATCTGATACCGGTAAATCCAATTAAAGAAAGAGAATACCGTCAGTCTGCAAAACAAGCTGTTTTACAATTTAAATCGAGAGTTGAAAAATATAAAATAAATGCTACTATAAGAAGAGAGATGGGCAGAGATATAAATGGAGCCTGTGGTCAACTTCGAAACGAAGCAATGAGTCAGCGAAAGGAGGATTTGGAGTGAAAGCATATGGAAAAAGCGATGTTGGATTAATGAGAACAATTAATCAGGATAGTATATTTGTATCAATGAGTTCCGTTGGAAAACTTCCAAATTTATTCATTGTAGCCGATGGCATGGGCGGACATAAGGCAGGAGATGTTGCGTCTAGGAAAAGCATAGAAGAATTTATTAAATATGTATGCACAACTAATATGACAGATCCGGCTAATATACTCGATTCGGGGATTATGGAGATAAATAAAATAATTCTTGATTTAGCAAAGTCTAATAAAGATTATTCAGGTATGGGAACAACATTTGTAGCAGCTACAATTGTTGAGAATCATGTTTATATTGCAAATGTAGGTGACAGTAGACTATACCTTGTAAATGAGGATATACAACAGATAACAAGAGATCATTCTTTAGTAGAAGAAATGGTCAGATTAGGTCAGTTAGCAAAGGAAGAAGCCAGAACTCATTTTAAAAAGAATATTATTACACGCGCGGTAGGTGCAGAAGAGGCTGTGACAGCAGATATTTTTGAGATTGAGACAAAGCCAAATGATAAGCTTTTGTTGTGCTCAGATGGATTAACTAATATGGTTGAGGATTATGAGATAAAAACCATAGTTCAATCTAGCGATGATATTGAATCAGCAGTCCATAGACTTATTGATCAGGCTAATGAGAACGGTGGAAAAGATAATATATCGGTTGTTCTTGTTGAGCCGGGAGTGATGAGGTGTAATAATGATTAAGAAGGGTATGTTTATTGGAAACAGGTATGAGGTTTTAGATAAAGTAGGTTCCGGTGGAATGTCGGATGTCTATAAAGCAAAAGACCATAAGTTAAATAGATTTGTAGCTATTAAAGTATTAAAATATGAATTTAGTAAAGATAAGAATTTTGTATCAAAATTCAGAGTGGAAGCGCAGTCTGCTGCAAGACTCGAACATACAAATATTGTAAATGTTTATGATGTAGGAGAAGATGCAGGACTTTATTATATTGTAATGGAACTTGTTGAAGGAATTACATTAAAGCAATATATAGCAAGAAAGAAAAGGCTTTCAGTAAAAGAAGCTACAAGTATTGCAATCCAGATTGCACAGGGCATAGAGTGTGCACATAACAATCAGATAGTGCATAGAGATATAAAGCCGCAGAATATTATTATTTCAAGAGAAGGAAAAGTAAAAGTAACTGATTTTGGAATAGCTAAAGCTGCTTCAGCAAATACGATAAATGGAAATGCCATGGGTTCAGTTCATTACATATCTCCTGAACAGGCAAAGGGAAGTTATGTAGATGAGAGAAGTGATATTTATTCGCTAGGTATTACAATGTATGAAATGCTTACAGGAAAAGTACCGTTTGATGGAGATAATACTGTAAATATTGCATTACAGCACATTCAGAATAATGTTCCTGACATAAGAAGCATAATTCCTGAAATGCCGGTAAGTATTTCAAAAATAGTCCTTAAATGTACACAGAATAAACCAGACAGAAGATATCCTAAAATATCATCGCTTATAGCAGATTTGAAAAAGTCATTATTAAATCCTTATGATGATTTTGTAAGATTTGATTCAAATGAAGATTTAAGCGAAACAACATTAATTACTGATTCAGGAATTAAGAAAATAAATCCTGATGATGGTAAAGTAGTTGATGAAAAGATTGAAAAAATACAGGATAACAATGATATAGATGCTGTTGATCCTAAGTTAGATAAGTTAATTACAGTAGGTGGAATTATTGCAGGTATAATAATGTTTATTATAATCGTTATAATTATAACAGTAGTTGTACAAAGTAATAACGTAGAAATACCTACAACACCTCAAAAAGAATCATCTACTATTGATTCAAAGCAGACAATAGTTCCTGATGTAGTAGGAATGACAGAAGATGAAGCACAGGAAGCATTACATGATAAGGCGTTAGGATACCAATATGAAGGCTATGTTTATAATGATGAATATGAAAGCGGATACATATGTAAGCAGTCCGTTGATGCAGATAGTGTAATTGATAAGCACACAACAGTAATCTTAACGGTAAGTAAAGGTTCTGAAAAATTAGAAATACCTAAGGAACTAGTTGGAGAAAAACTAGCTGATGTAGAGTCAAAACTTGATGAAATCGGAGTAAACTGGGAAATAGAATACGAATATAATTCAGCGAGTGTTGATACTGTATTAGATATTAATCCGAGTGAAGGAGCGCCGGTTTCAAAAGGAGATACGGTTCATATTAAGGCAAGCAGAGGAACTAAAATTTCAACAACAACTATTGTACCGTCTTTGATTGGAAAGAAAGAGAAAGATGCTAAAAGTTCTATTTCAGCAGCAGGATTAAAAGTTGGAGAAATACGATATGTAAATGATGAATCCGTTGCTAATGGAAAAGTAATAAGACAGACGGTTAAATCAGGTGGAACAATTCCAAAGGGTACAACAATAGGACTTGTAGTAAGTTTAGGACCGGTTGAAGTAACAACTGTACCTGAGACAACTACACAACAGGTTATAAATGAATCTAAACAGGCTGTTTTAGTAAAATCACAGTTATATTTTGAAGATGACAATACACCTGTTACAGGCGGTGTTATTACGGTAACATATAGTAATGGACAAACAGAAGCTACAGACGATGCATCAACATGGGATACTACAATAATCAATGTTCCAACAAATCAGGATGGAACAGATTGTACGTACACATTAATGATAGGTAGTCGTATAGTTAAAATTAACGCAGGTGGATGATGAATAACAATAGGGGACTTTTTAGTCCCCTATTAAGTTGTATAGGTGAAGAATGACAGGAAAAATAATAAAAGGAATTGCGGGATTTTATTATGTTCACATAAAAGATTATGGAATATATGAATGCAAGGCAAAGGGAAAATTTAGAAATAATAAAATAAAACCTTTAGTAGGGGACAATGTAGAAGTTGATATATTGGATTCTTTAGAGAAAAAAGGAAATATAGTTAAAATTTTATCAAGGGAAAATGATCTTATCAGACCATTAGTTGCAAATGTAGATCAGGCAATGATAGTATTTGCAGTAAAAAAACCTGATCCTAATTTAAATCTATTGGACAGATTCTTAGTAATGATGGAATATCAGAATATTGAAACAATAATCTGTTTTAATAAAATAGACATTGGAAATGAAAAATTCATGGAAGAATTAAAGAACACATACAACAATGCAGGATATAAGGTCTTATTTGCAAGCGCTACGGAAAATGAAGGAGTGGAAGAAATAAAGAAACTACTATATGGAAAGACAACTGTTTTAGCCGGACCGTCAGGTGTAGGTAAATCTTCAATGCTAAATGCGCTTACAAATGAAGATAAAATGGAAACAGGTAAAATAAGCGAGAAAATAGGCAGAGGTAAGCATACAACAAGGCATTCAGAAATATTTAACATGGATAAAGAGTCATATATCGTAGATACTCCCGGTTTTAGTTCGATGTTTGTACCTGGAATGACTAAAGAAAAGTTGCAGGATTGTTTTCCTGAAATGGCACAGTATGAGCCGGAATGTAAATTTGGAGGGTGTGCACATATAAATGAACCTATATGTGGGGTTAAAGAAGCAGTTAATTCAGGGAAAATTTCTAAGACAAGGTATGAAAATTATATTTTACTTTATAAAGAATTAGAAGAAATGGAAAGAAATAAATATTAAATATATATGGAGAGGAAAAGAAAATGAATAAGTTATCACCATCAATTTTATCAGCAGATTTTGCAAATTTAGGAGCAGATGTAAAAAGAATAGACGAGGCAGGATGTGACTGGATACACATAGATGTCATGGATGGAATGTTTGTACCAAATATTTCATTTGGTATACCTGTTATTAAATCTATAAGAGGATGTACTGATAAATTATTTGATGTTCATTTGATGATAGAAGAACCAATAAGATATATTGAGCAGTTTAAAGAGGTAGGAGCTGACCTTCTAACTATACATGTAGAAGCTTGTGAAGATGTAAAAACTACTATCGAGGCAATAAAAAAAGCAGGGTTAAAAGTTGGTTTGGCCTTAAATCCACCAACAGCAGTAGATGAAGTAATTCCATATATGGAAATGGTAGATATGATTTTGGTTATGACAGTAAATCCGGGATTTGGAGGACAGTCATATATAGATGAATGTACTGAAAAGGTTGAAGTGCTTAGAGCAGTAAAAGAAGAATATAATATGGATTTAGATATACAGGTAGATGGTGGCGTTACATTAGATAATGTAAATGTCCCGTTAGAAGCCGGAGCAAATGTAATTGTTGCAGGCTCAGCTGTATATAAAGGAAACGTAGAAGAAAATGTAAAAAGATTTAAAGAAATATTTAATAAGTAAATCAAATAAATAATATGAAGAACACAGAATTAATAGAAAAGTTATATGAAAACCAAAATTTAGAAGATTGTGAGTTATTGCAACTGATAAATACGATAAGTGAAGAGGAAAGAGAGAAACTTTTTTACTATGCAAGAAGGGTGAGGGAGAGAGAATATGGAAATGATGTTTATATCAGGGGACTGATAGAATTTACCAATGTTTGCAAAAATGACTGTTATTATTGTGGAATACGAAAAAGTAATGATAAAGTAGAAAGATACAGACTTACCTTGGATGAAATATTAGAGTGTGCTAGAGAAGGATATGCATTAGGATTTAGGACATTTGTTTTACAAGGTGGAGAAGACAGTTATTTTACTAAGGAAAAGATTGGGAGAATAGTTAAATGCATAAAAAATGAATTTCCTGATTGTGCCATTACTTTGTCGGTAGGTGAAAGAACTTATGATGAGTACGAATATTGGTGGAATATGGGAGCAGATAGGTATTTGCTTAGACATGAGACTGCAAATGAAGCACATTATAAAAAATTACATCCATATAACATGAGTCTTGAAAATAGAGAAGAATGTTTATACAATCTTAGAAAAATTGGATATCAGGTAGGGGCAGGATTTATGGTAGGTTCGCCTTACCAGACAACTGATAATTTGGTTGAAGACTTAAGGTTTATGCAGGATTTAAGACCGCATATGATTGGAATAGGACCATACTTATCTCATGAAAATACACCATTTAATAATCGAAAAAATGGATCATTGCAACAGACGTTAGTATTACTTGCAATAATCAGATTATTATTTCCTAAAGTTTTACTACCGGCTACAACGGCTCTTGGAACGATAGACCCAAATGGAAGAGAATTAGGATTAAAGGCAGGAGCAAATGTTGTAATGCCTAATTTGTCTCCTGTAAGAGTTAGAAAAAAATATGAGTTGTATAATAATAAGATTTGTACGGGAGAAGAATCGGCACAGTGTAGAGATTGTCTTAATTTAAGGGTGGAATCTACGGGATATCATATAGTAACTGATATTGGAAACAGCAGAATACAATAATTAACTTATATTGCGATGGCTATAAAACTTAAAGAAAGAGCATTTGTCGCCGTCGGTTCAAATATTCAGAGCATATTCTGGCTGAAAACTCAGTTTTCAAAGTCAGAATATACACTGAATATTTAGAACTGCTACGAGCGGCAAGCAGCGCGAGCGTTCTTTCGTTAAGTTTTATAGCCATCGCAAATTTAGTTTAATGGTATAATCTGTTTTTGGTATTTTCATTTATATATTCTTCAAATTTCTTTGTGTCGTAATTGATTATGAGTTTATCAGGAAAGTTTACTTTTTTAATAATTGGTTCGATGCAAGTATAGTTTGCAATGTCATTCATGTAGTGAGCGTCGCTACCACATATCATAGGTACATCATATTTCATTGACAATTTCATTAGAGTCTCCTGATTTTGTGCTACATTTAAACGGGAAGAACTACGTAGGGCATTATTGTTGAGTTCTAATAAGGTATGGTATTCTTTAGCTGCTTTTACTACAGCTTCGTAATCTAAAGGGCAATGTCCGTCATCAGGATGACTGATTATGTCAATGTCAGGATTTTTTATTGCGTTGATTATTGCAGTAGTATTTTCGTCAATGCTTCCCGGTTTGTAACATTTAAAATGAATTCCCGCTATTCTTAAATCTAAATGTTTAATATGTTCAGGCTTTAAATCTAAGGTTCCTTTGTAGTCAAGTATATTAATCTCAGCACCAAGCATAAGTTTAACTCCATATTGCATACGTGGAACTACCTTTATGTTGAAAAAGTAGAATGGATTGCATGCACCAGGAATTCCGGGACCGTGTTCTGTTATGCCTAAAATATCCAAGTTACGATTGGATGCTTCTTTAATCATTTCGTTGATTGTACCATAAGCGTGCCCACTGGCTAATGTATGTGTGTGAACATCTAATTTAATTTCTTTCATATAATAATCTCCTGATAATATGTATTGCCCCCGCCCTTCGGTCGGCGGCTATTCGTCGGAAACATTTATAGAAAATGAACTTCGTTCATTTTGTTTCCTCCTTTATACAATATAATTAATTTGTTTTTATTTGGGATGAATGTAAAACTTAAAAGAAAGAGCATTTGT
Source organism: Eubacteriaceae bacterium (assembly GCA_902363805.1). Lineage (GTDB taxonomy): Bacteria > Bacillota > Clostridia > Lachnospirales > Lachnospiraceae > Eubacterium_U > Eubacterium_U album. The sequence goes on from CABJBF010000002.1 coordinate 83,561, forward strand.
CGCCGTCGGTTCAAATATTCAGTGCATATTCTGGCTGAAAACGCAGTTTTCAAAGTCAGAATATGTGCTGAATATTTAGAACTGCTACGAGCGGCAAGCAGCGCGAGCGTTCTTTCGTTAAGTTTTACAGTCATCCTAAATTGAAAGATAAATAAAGATTCAATTGCTATTATTTATATAAAAATAAGACCATCTGATAAACAAATGGTCTTATTGATAATGCTATACATTAAATCTGAAAAGAATTACATCTCCATCTTTTACAATATAGTCTTTTCCTTCAAGGCCTACAAGACCTTTTTCTTTTGCTTTTGAATAAGAACCGCAGTCAAGCAAATCCTGATAATTTACAACTTCGGCTTTGATAAATCCACGTTCAAAATCAGTGTGAATTTTGCCGGCAGCCTGTGGAGCTTTTGTACCTTTCTTGATTGTCCATGCTCTTGTTTCATCTTCACCTGATGTTAAATAACTGATGAGACCAAGAAGAGAATAACTTGCTTTGATTAGTTTATCAAGACCTGATTCCTTTAATCCTAAGTCTTCAAGGAACATTTGCTTTTCGTCATCATCTAATTCAGAAATTTCCTGTTCGATTTCAGCACTGATTACAAAAACTTCGCAATTGTTCTCAGCAGCAAACTTTCTTACAGCAGCAACGTGTTCGTTAGAAGCACCGTCATCAGCTAAATCATCTTCAGAAACATTTGCAGCAAAGATAACAGGTTTGTATGTTAAAAGATTATATTCTTTAATCCATGCCTGTTCATCTTCATCATCAGTATCAAATCCGATTGCAAGATTTCCTGCTTCAAGATAAGCTTTTAATCTCTGTAAGAAATCAAGTTCTTTAGCTAAAGTCTTATCATTTCTTGCACCTCTTGTCGTCTTAGCGATACGACGTTCCAAAATTTCTGCATCAGATAAGATTAATTCAAGATTAATAGTTTCAATATCTCTTAAAGGATTAATGTTTCCGTCTACATGGATAACATTTGTGTCCTCAAAACATCTTACAACATGTACGATTGCGTCAACCTCACGGATATTGGCAAGGAACTGGTTCCCAAGACCTTCACCTTTAGAAGCACCCTTTACTAATCCTGCTATGTCAACAAATTCAATAACTGCAGGTGTTACTTTAGCTGAGTTGTATAAAGCAGCTAACTTGTTAAGTCTCTCATCAGGGACTGCAACAACACCAACGTTAGGGTCGATAGTACAGAAAGGATAATTTGCTGATTCTGCACCGGCCTTTGTTAATGAATTAAATAAAGTACTTTTGCCTACATTTGGTAAGCCTACAATACCTAACTTCATATGAAATCCTCCGTTTCTTTGGTATTACCACATCATAGTTTAGCATACTTTTATAAATTTGAAAATAAGAATAAATGCAGTTAAAACAAAGAAGGCAAAAGAGCGGTAAACATTGACATTAAATATTGTCAAAGATATAATCGGAGAAGACAAAAAAGCCTAGATTAAAAATTAAGAAAATGATATTAATTAATAGGAAAATAGCAATAAGAAGATAAAAAGAATAAGAAGGAAAGTTATATGAATAGTATTTTAGCAACCAGCATTGAATTTGCCAATTTGGGAATAAAACTTAATAATGTTGGAAAAAGTATTTCGATATTTGGAGTTGATATTGCTTATTATGGAATGATAATAGCAACAGGTATGATATTAGGAATAATTGTTACGTGTGCAGAAGCAAAGAGAACAGGACAGGATCCAAATGACTATATTGATTTCGCAATATATGCAATTATATTTAGCGTTATTGGAGCAAGACTTTATTATGTAATATTCAGTTGGGATTATTATAAGAAAAATCCGGGACAGATATTAAATATAAGAGGTGGAGGACTTGCAATATATGGTGGAATAATTGCAGCAATAATTACGTGTTTTGTATATACGAGAATTAAAAAAATGTCAATGCCAAGAGTAATGGACACGGCAGTGTTAGGATTAATACTTGGACAGATACTTGGAAGATGGGGTAATTTCTTTAACAGAGAAGCGTTCGGAGGAGTTGCATCAGGTAAAAATCCATTCGCAATGAAAATATATTTTGACAGTCATTATAGTATAACTCAGGTTCCGGATTCCGTAAGAGAAGGAATGGAGAAAATGTTTGGCAAAACATTGGAACAGATAGGATATATTCAGGTTCATCCTACATTTTTATATGAATCATGTTGGAATCTGGTACTATTAATTATATTACTTATATTTAGAGATAAGAAGAAATATAATGGAGAGGTATTTTTGTGGTATATAATCGGGTATGGAACAGGAAGATTCTTTATTGAGGGACTACGTTCTGACCAACTTATAATGCCGGTTACAGGATGGCCTGTTTCGCAGGTATTATCTTTAATACTTGTAATAGTAGGAATAGCATTTGCTATTTATATGAGAAATAAATTAAAAAAGGATGTTGATGACACATCGGAAATTGAAATATAAAAGTGAATAGTAATTATTTTAAAAAGCTTCGTCTTATTTTAGGCGAAGCTTTTTATTTACACGAGCAACGAGCCAAAGTCCATGCTTGCGTGATACCTTGGCGACTGCCGCGATAACTTGAGAAACTCGCAAGCGTGTTTCTCATAGTTTGTATAAGAAAACTAATTTGTAAGAAATGTATGGCAAATACAGCAAAAAAAGTATTGCAGAAAGCCCATATTTGTACTAAAATAGCCTTATGAGTGGCACAAAGTGGAGAAAAGTGGTTAAAAGTGGTTAAAAATTAGCAAAAAACCATAAAAAGTAGGTGATTTCAATGTTAATGGGACAATACAATCAAAAAGTTGATACAAAAGGTAGAGCAATTGTCCCTGCCAAGTTTAGAGAAGAACTTGGGGAGAAGTTTGTAATTACCAAAGGATTAGACCAGTGTATATTCGGGTTTACAGAAAGTGAATGGAATATATTAGCTGAAAAAATTGGGTCACTATCATTAACAGACAAAAATGTCCGTAAATTTGTTAGATTTTTCCTCGCGGGGGCAGCAACCCTTGAGACTGATAAACAGGGAAGAGTTTTAATACCTGCAGAATTAAGGGCATATGCCTCACTTGAAAAAGATATAGTATGGGTAGGCGCAGGAAAAAGAATAGAAATCTGGAATCCAGATAAATGGGCAGAAAATACAGAATATGATGACATGGATGAAATTGCAGAGCACATGTCAGAACTTGGAATATAGAATATAAAACAATTAGAAAAGAGGGGTCATATGGATTTCAAACATGTGTCAGTACTTTTAGAAGAAACCATTGATGGCTTAGATATAAAACCAGACGGAATATATGTAGATGGAACATTAGGCGGAGGCGGACATGCATATGAAGTATGCAAGCGTCTGTCGAATAAAGGTAGATTCATAGGAATTGATCAGGATGGAGAAGCCTTAGAAGCAGCAAGAAAAAGATTAAGTGAATTTGAAGACAAGACATCATTAGTAAGAAGCAACTATTGTGAGATAGACACAATACTTAAGGATTTGAATGTAGAAAAAGTTGATGGAATCGTATTGGATTTAGGCGTTTCTTCATATCAAATTGATAATTTGGAAAGAGGATTTTCTTACAAATCAGATGCTCCACTTGATATGAGAATGGACACAAGACAAAGCAGAACAGCAAGCAGTGTTGTTAATGAATACAGCGAGATGGAACTTTACAGAATAATCAGAGATTATGGTGAAGACAAATTTGCAAAGAATATTGCAAAGCATATCGTAAAAGCGAGAGAAGAAAAGAAAATCGAAACAACAAAAGAATTAAGTGACATTATAAAGGGTGCGATACCTATGAAAGTACAGAGTAAAGGTGGACATCCTGCAAAGAAGACATTTCAGGCAATAAGAATTGAAGTAAACAGAGAATTAGAAGTGTTGAGTCAGTCGCTAGATACAATGATTGATCATTTAAAACCGGGTGGAAGAATTTGTATAATAACGTTCCACTCATTAGAAGACAGAATAGTAAAAGTTAAATTTAAGGAAAATGAAAATCCTTGTACATGCCCACCTAATTTTCCGGTGTGCGTTTGCGGAAAAGTATCAAAAGGAAAGGTTATTACAAGGAAGCCTATAATCCCTTCTGAAGAGGAGATTGAGGTAAATAAGAGAGCAAAAAGCTCAAAACTAAGAATATTTGAAAGGCGATAGCAATGAAACAGGAAAAAAGGGAGTACGGATATCGTAGTAATGCATATATAGACGGAAATACAGTTAGAAAAGAAGAAATAGTTCCAGAGAGAACAAGACGAGTATATAAAGATGGAAAAAGAGTATATGAGTCAGAAAGACAAATAAGAGAAAGGGAAAGAGCATTACATATGAATGGTTCATATGTATTTTTCCTTACAGGAGTATTTGCGGTATGTCTTGCAATGTGCTTTGGATATTTATATGTACAGTCAGAAATTTCTCAAACAAGAAGTGAAATTTCAAAATTAAAAACAGACATTAGCACAGTAGCTTCACAAAATGACTCATTAAATTATTCTATAAACAGTTGTATGGATACAAACAACATTTATAAAAAGGCAACACAGGAAATGGGTATGACTCAGGCTACAGATGAGCAGATAGTTTTCTACAAATCAAGCGATAGCGGTTATACCGTGCAGTATGGAGATATTCCGAAAGAATAAAAGATTATGGTAGAAAATAGAAGAAGACCGGCAAGACGGTCATATAAGAGAGCAGAATTTAATAAAGGAATGCAGAAAAAGCTAGCGATTGTATTTGTATTAATCATCCTAGCTTTATTTGTGTTATGTATAAGAATTGGATATTTGACAAAGGCAAAAGGAGATGAATATTCAATTAAGGTATTGGCACAGCAAGGTTATACAAGCAAGACACTTCCTTATAAAAGAGGAGACATTTTAGATAGAAATGGAAATGTGTTAGCAACAAGCGTTAAAGTATACAATCTTGTGATTGATTCAAAGGTAATTCTTAGCAACAAAAAATATCTTGAACCAACAGTAAATGTTTTGACAAGATATTTTGACTTGAATAAAGATGAACTTACAAAAGGCATAAAAGAAAGAAAAGATAACAGTTACTGGGTAGTATTAAAGCAGTTAGAATACAAAGATATAGAAGGGTATAAGGATTATATTAATAAGGAATACCTATCAAAAGAAGAAGCAAAGGAAATATCCTATGTAAAGGGTGTATGGTTTGAAGAAGAATATAAGAGAATGTATCCGTATAATTCATTAGCATGCAGCACTTTAGGATTTGTTAATAAAGATGGAAGTGCGAATATTGGAATTGAATCAAGTTATAATGATGTACTTTCAGGGCTTAACGGACGAGAATATGGATATGTAAATTCAGATAACAGTATGGAGACTGTAATTAAGGATCCTACTAATGGAGATACAGTTGTATCGACAATAGACATGAATATACAAAGAATTGTTCAAAAAGCAATAAAGAAATATATGAAAAAATATCAGCCAAAGAGACTTGCAGCAGTAATAGCAGACCCTAATACAGGTGAAATACTTGCTATGGCTGATAATACAACGTTTAATTTAAATGAACCATGGGATTTATCATTTAAATACACAGAACAGGAACAGGAAAATCTTTCAGAAAAAGAAATTTCTGATGCGCTTAATTCAAGATGGAAAAACTTTTGTGTAAGTGATTCATTTGAACCGGGTTCAACAATTAAACCGTTTACTATTGCTGCGGCATATGAAGAAGGAAAAACTACAAGAAACAGCACATATTTTTGTGATGGATATGAAGTTGTAGGTGGATTTACTATTAGATGTCATGATGTTTCAGGACATGGAACAATCACAACAAAACAGGCATTGGCATATTCATGTAATGATGCTCTTATGAGAATCGGATTTGATTTAGGAGCAAAAAAATTAGTTGAATATCAGAGAAGATTTGGATTTGGTGCGAAAACAGGTATAGATTTACCAAGTGAAACAAGAGGACTTGTATATGATAGTAATATGGGTGCATCAAGTTTAGCTACTAATTCATTTGGACAGAATATCAATGTAAACATGATTCAAATGGTTGCAGGATTTTCTTCTTTAGTAAACGGCGGAAATTATTACGAACCACATGTAGTAAAAGAAGTTGTTTCAGAGGATGGAGAATTAATTGATAATTATTCAAAGACTTTAGTAAAGGAAACAGTAACTGATAAAACTTCTGATTTTATAAAAGAAGCGTTAAGAGCTGTAGTTACAGACGGAACAGGTAAAACAGCAGCTATTCCGGGATATACAATTGGTGGTAAAACAGGTACAGCAGAAAAGCATTATACAGATGGAAAGACAGGAAGAATTCCAGGAGAATATATCGTTTCATTTTTAGGATGTGCACCTGTTGAAAATCCTGAGGTAGTATGCTATACAATCATGGATTCTCCAAAAGAGAATACACAGTCCACAGCGTTTAGTACAGAATTTTGGACATATATTATGAAACAGGTACTTCCATATATGGGTGTTTCTCAGACTGAAGATGCAGGAAAAGATAAGGATATAACAAATACAAAAAAGAGTGATATAAAGGATAATTATTCTCAGGGAATAACACAGGATGATATGCCTGTAGAAACACAGACAGAAAATCAAAATGATTATACAGGGGAAGAATAATTATTTATACAGAATATGTTTAAAATGACAGAATATATTAGTAGTAATCATTAAAAAAATGGTTATTTATGAAACTGGGTAAAGTAAGAACCAAGCAACGTAAAATGATGCTTATATATGTCTGCATAATATACATAATGATGTTAGGGGTATTTGGAAAACTTGTATATATAATGGTAGTTAAGGGTGAATATTATTCTCAGAAAGCTTTGGATGTGCAGGAAAGAGAACGTAGAATTAAAGCTGCCAGAGGAAAAATATTAGACAGAAATAATAATGTTATTGCGTCTAACAAAACTGTATGTACGGTTTCGGTAATTCACAGACAGATTAGAGATACGGACGCAGTAATTAAGATGTTATGTGAAGAACTGGATTTAGAAGAAAAAGAAGTAAGAAAAAAAGTAGAAAAAGTAAGTGTAAGAGAAAAAATAAAGTCCAATGTGGATAAAGAAATAGGAGATAAAATACGAAGCTATGATTTTGACGGCGTAAAGGTTGACGAAGATTACAAAAGGTATTATCCTTATTCTTCGATGGCATCAAAAGTGTTAGGATTTACCGGAGCGGATAATCAGGGCATTGTAGGACTTGAGGTTAAATATGACAAATATCTTCAGGGCAAGGACGGACTCATTCTAACGCCTACTGACTCAAGGGGAATAGAGTTAGATACAGCATTAGAAGAAAGAGTTGAACCTGTACCCGGCTATAATCTGGTTACAGGAATAGATATAAATATTCAAAAATATTGTGAACAAATAGCTTACAATGCATTAGGAGCAAAGCAGGCAAATTATGTTTCGGTGATAGTTATGAATCCTAAAAACGGAGAAATAATGGCCATGGTAAATGCACCGGAATTTGATTTGAACAATCCATATTCTCTTACAGAAGAATTTTCAAATGATACTTCCGGAAAATCAAAACAGGATTTACTTAATAATATGTGGAGAAATCAATGCATAAATGACACATATGAGCCGGGTTCTACGTTTAAAATTGTTACGGCAACCGCGGCTTTGTCAGAAAATCTTGTAAGTTTGGATTCGACATTTAATTGTCCGGGATTTGTAGTTGTAGATGACAGAAGGATAAGATGCCATAAGACTACTGGGCATGGAAGTCAGGATTTTGTACATGGAACCATGAATTCGTGCAATCCGGTATTTGTAAATGTTGGATTAAGGGTTGGAGTAAAAAAGTTTTATAATTATATGGATAAGCTTGGACTTTTAAAAACAACCGGAATTGATTTACCTGGCGAAGCAGGAACAATTATTCATAAACAGAAAAATGTAGGGAATGTTGAATTAGCAACAATGTCATTTGGTCAGTCGTTTCAGATTACACCTGTACAGTTTTTGACTGCGGCAAGTGCCATAGTAAATGGAGGTAATTTGGTAACTCCACATTTTGGTGTCGAAATTCGAAATGAAAACAATGAAACAGTTAAAAAATTAAAATATAATGAAAAGAAAAATGTAATAAGCAAAGATGTTTCAGAAAAAATGAAATATATTTTGGAAAAAGTGGTTGCTGAAGGAACGGGAAATAAAGCATAGGTTGAAGGATATAGAATAGGTGGAAAGACCGCCACATCGCAGAAACTTCCAAGAAGTGCCAGAAAATATATAGCATCTTTTATGGCATTTGCACCTGCTAATGATCCACAGGTTATTGCGATGATAATTGTTGATGAACCGCAAGGAGTATATTATGGAGGAACAGTAGTTGGACCGTTAATGAAACAACTATATGAGAATATTTTACCGTATGTTGTTAAATAAAATATAATGCATACTTATTAAAAATGTGATATATATTTAATGCACGTAAATTAAGTCGCTTTTCTATTTGTAAAGAAGTGATTATAATTATAAAAAAACAGAAAGAGGAGAAAAAATGGATACAAATATTATTTTTGGAATAATTATGTCATTTGTTATTAGCATAATTTTATGCCCTATAGTAATTCCAATATTAAAAAAAGTAAAATTTGGACAGTATATTAGAGAAGAAGGGCCGGAGAGTCATAAAAGCAAAGCAGGAACACCTACAATGGGTGGAATGATTATTTTATTTAGTTTAATCGTAACATCTTTGTTCTTTATAAAAGATTATCCAAAGATTGTTCCAATATTATTTGTAACAATAGGATTTGGAATTGTAGGATTTTTAGATGACTTCATTAAAGTAGTTATGAAGAGAAATGAAGGCTTAAATCAGATACAGAAAATGTTGTGTGAAATTGTTATCACAGCAATATTCGCATTTTATATGGTAAAATATTCAGGAATGGGAACAGAAATTATAATTCCATTTACACATGGTCAGACAGTTGACATGGGATGGTTGTTTATACCAATGCTGTTCTTCGTTGTATTAGGAACTGTAAATGGAGCTAATTTTACAGATGGTTTAGATGGATTGGCCACAAGTGTTACATTAATGATAGCAGTATTTTTCATGGTGGTTTCAATAGGAACAAATAGTGGAATAGCACCAGTTACAGCAGCTTTAGCAGGTGCATTAATGGGATTCTTATTATTCAATGTATATCCTGCAAGAGTATTTATGGGAGACACAGGTTCCTTAGCACTTGGCGGATTTGTTGCTGCAACAGCATATATGATGAAAATGCCATTATTTATTTTGATAGTTGCATTTATTTATCTCATGGAAATAGTAACAGTTATGATGCAGGTTACATATTTCAAAATAACAAAGAAAATATATGGTCAGGGAAGAAGAATTTTCAAAATGACACCAATACATCATCATTTTGAAAAATGTGGATATATGGAAACACAGATAGTTGCAGCATTTACAGTTATAACAGCAGTATTATGCCTTTTAGGATATGTAGCATTATAAAATGATAATATAAATTAAAACGCTTAGAAAGGAGTAAATATGAAAACAGAGTACAATTCAGTTTCAGAAGATGAAATTGTTAAAACTAAAAAAGAAAAGAAATCTGTAAATTATTTTGACTATAGCCTTTTATGCGTTTTAATTTTTTTGATTTGCCTTGGATTTGTATTACTTTATAGTGCAAGTTCCTATTCGGCTCAGTTAGCTAAAGGCGATGCAAGTTATTATGTAAAAAGAGAAATTATATTTACTATTGCAGGAGGGGTTGTAGGTTGGTTTGTTATAAAAAATTCAAAGTTTTTTATAACACTTATGAATAGAATGGCAATGCCAATGTACATAGTTTCTATTGTTTGTGTTGTAATGGTTGTGGCAACACCTCTTGGAATTGAAAGAAATGGTGCAAAAAGATGGTTAGGATATGGAATATTTTCTTTCCAGCCAGCAGAATTTGTAAAATTTACGGTTATAGTGCTTACTGCAAGTCTGTTGTCAAAATGTTCACAAAAGGCGTTAAAGGATTACAGAAACATATGGCGCGTATATAGTTATACAATTGTAGCGACACTTTCAATCATGGTATTAACATCTAACTTAAGTTCAGCCATTATAATTGCAACAATACCGGCTATTATGATTTTAGTAGTAGGTGTGCCAAAGAAATTTGTTAAACAGGCGATATTTCTTGTAGCATTAGCAGCAATTCCAATGGGAGCATATTTAACATTACATGGTGATGGATTTAGATTGAATCGTATTTCGGTATGGCTAAATCCAGAAGATAATGCGGCTGATGGTGGATTTCAGGTGCTTCAGGGATTGTATGCCATAGGTTCAGGAGGATTATTTGGTAAAGGATTAGGACAGAGTGCACAGAAACTTGGTTTTGTTCCTGAAAGTGCAAATGATATGATTTTTTCAATTGTATGCGAAGAATTAGGATTGTTTGGAGCAGTTGCAATTATTGTTTTATTTGCATTTATAATAAGAAGAATGAGAATTATAGCAGGAAATGCACCGGATTTATTTTCATCATTACTGGTTGTTGGTGTTATGGCACAAATATCAGTTCAGGTAGTGCTTAACATAGCGGTTGTAACAAATTCAATCCCAAACACAGGTGTATCTCTTCCATTTATAAGTTATGGAGGAACATCAATATTGTTCCTGTTATATGAAATGTCACTTGTATTAGCTGTCTCAAAACAGATTAAGAGAATACAATAAGAAAAGGAGTTGATGCAGTTTTATGAGCAGAAAAATGGATAGAAAACGTGCGCAGATGAAAAAACAGCGTCAACACCGACATCAGACGCAGATAAAAAATCATCAGCAGGCGGAAAGAATCGAACAAAAACGAAGACACGAAAGAGAAAATAGAGAAAGAAATGAAAGACGTCAGGAAGAGTTAAGACGTCAGGAACAGAGAAAGAAAAAACTTCAGACTAAAAAGGCAGAAGAAAAAGAGAGAATTCTTCAAAAGAAAGCACAGGAAAGAGCAAGAAAGAACGAGGAGAAAGAAGAAAGACGTATTCAAAAAGAAAGTAAAAAAAGAATACGTAAAATGCGATTTAGAAAAGCAACAAGAACTTTAAGGAAGGTGCTTAAAGTTATTTTAAGTATTTCTGCAGTTGTGGCAGCGGTATTTTGCATTATATATTTTGGCTTTAAATTAAATTCCGTAGAAATGAAAGGAAATGAAATATACACACAGCAGGAATTGACGGATTACATATTTAAAGATGGAAAAAATAAAAATACATTTGTATTCTGGTTAAAAGCAAAAACCGGAATAGGAAAAGTGGAAATTCCGTTTTTAGATAAATATGATGTCAAAATGAAGTCACCATCAAAACTTCAATTATCGGTATATGAAAAAAGTCTAATTGGTTATGTGGAAAAAGATGGCATATATATTTATTTTGACAGAGACGGTGTTATAGAAAAATTAGCTACCGAGAAAATAAAAGGTATTCCAAATGTTGTTGGAATCGAAATTAATAATCCTAAATTGTATGAAAAATTTGAAGTTAAAGATGAAGATGTATATGATTTGCTACTGACTGTTTCCCAGGCAATTCAGAAATATAACTTTACTGTAAAGAAAATTGAAATTACAGAAGATGGACAGGCTTCTATTTACATAAAGAAAGTAAAAATTGAATTTGGAAAAGGCAGAGACTTAAATGAAAAAATGATAGATTTGAGTGATATGATTGATGGAGGACTTCTTAAATATAAAGGCACTCTTAACATGAAGTCATTGAGTACAGATGGAAGCGGATATACTTTAAAGGAAAATGAAACTAAGACATCATCCCAGAGTGAAAGTGAGAGTGTGGATAGTACAAATCAGAGCACAGATAGTTCAAATCAGGATGAAACACAAAATAATAGTAATCCGGTAAGTAATGAAGCAACAAATGAAGAAACTACAGCAGTTGAACAGTAAAAATTTAAAAATATTATTATTTTGTAAAAAAATTTGTTGATATTTTTTTCAAACGAATATATTATATATAATATATGCAATGAAGTAGATTTTTTGTCTACATTGTTGTATACTAATTGAGTTAGAGTATCGAGAATAATGAATGAAATGAAACGAAGGAGGACAAGCTCTTGATAGAAATCACAACAAATGAAACAGAAGCAGTTGCAAAGATTATCGTTATAGGCGTTGGTGGCGCAGGTAATAATGCTGTTAACCGTATGATAGATGAAAATATAGGTGGAGTAGAATTTATTGGTGTAAATACAGATGCACAGGCATTAAAGAGATGTAAAGCACCAACAACATTACAGATTGGTGAAAAGGTAACTAAGGGACTTGGTGCAGGAGCTAAGCCTGAAGTTGGTGAAGCAGCAGCAGAAGAGAATGTTGAAGAATTAGCTCAGTTAATCAAGGGAGCAGACATGGTGTTTGTTACTTGTGGTATGGGCGGTGGAACAGGTACAGGAGCTGCACCTGTTGTTGCAAGAATCGCTAAGGAACAGGGCGTACTTACAGTAGGTGTTGTTACAAAGCCATTTAGATTTGAAGCTAAGACAAGAATGAACAATGCATTAGCAGGGGTAGAAAGATTAAAGGAAAATGTTGATACTTTAATTGTTATTCCTAATGATAAATTACTTGAAATCGTTGATAGAAGAACAACAATGCCTGAAGCATTAAAGAAAGCTGATGAAGTATTACAGCAGTCAGTACAGGGTATTACAGACTTAATTAATGTACCTGCATTAATTAACCTTGACTTTGCTGATGTACAGACAGTTATGAGAGATGCAGGTATTGCACATATCGGTATCGGTTCAGCAAGTGGTGATGAAAAAGCTAACGAAGCAGTTCAGATGGCTGTAACATCTCCATTACTTGAAACAACAATTGAAGGTGCTAAGCACGTTATCGTTAATATTACAGGTGATGTATCACTCTTTGAAGCTAATGAAGCAGCAAGTTATGTTCAGGAATTAGCAGGTGAAGATGCTAATATCATCTTTGGTGTTCGTTATGATGATACATATCCTGACGAATGTTCAATTACTGTTATGGCTACAGGAATTGATCAGGGTAGTGCAATCACAGCTAATCCATTTACAACAGGAAAGACAACAAGACCTTTTGGTGGAATATCAGGTGCATCAACAATTAAGCCATTTACATCAAGCCAGCCGATAAAACCACAGCCAACAGTAGAACCAAGAGAATTAAAGATTCCTGATTTCTTACAGAACAAATAAATTAGATTAAAATATATAAAAGAGACAGACTCGTATTTTGATATAGGTCTGTCTCTTTTTGTGTTCAACTTGACAAATAACTACACTACAACTATACTACATTATATGAGTAATGTAGTAGGAGAAACATAATGGATATTAATGAAAATAGTATGGTCCCTATTTATGTTCAAATTGCAGATGCTATAGAAGACGATATTTTATCAGGTAAACTTGAAGAAGGAGAATCATGTTATTCACAATTGGTTTTGGCAAAGGAATTGCATGTTAATCCGGCAACCGCTGCAAAGGGAATAAATCTTCTTGTTAACAGAGGGATTTTAATTAAGAAAAGAGGTCAGGCAATGACCATTGCAGTTAATGCTAAAAAACTTGTTGAAGACAGAAAACGAAAAGAAGAGATGACTAAGATAGTAGACGACCTGGTTTGCTGGGGAAACAGATTATCGATGTCTAAACAGGAAGTGATTGAGCTGATAGAAGAAAAATATAAGGAGATAGGGCAGTAATGAGTAATGAGATTAAAATAGAAAATCTGAAATTTGGATATGGATATAAAAGTAAAAAGATATTCAATTGTTTAAATGTTAGCATAGCACCGGGACAAATAGTTGGAATAGTTGGAAGAAATGGTGAAGGAAAAACAACATTGATGAAGCTTATAGCAGGGAAACTCAGTCCCGATGAAGGAAATGTATTGATTGATGGTAGGGATCCGGCAACTGACATTGAGACTGCTAATAAAATAATCTATGCATCAAGCACTTATAATACTGAGAGCAGATCAAAGTTAAAAGATATACTTCAATATCATAAATTAATGTATAAGAATTTTGATATTAATTTTGCAAATAAGTTAATGGATGTTTTTGATATAGAACAGAACAAAAGGATAGGACGTTTGTCGAAAGGTCAGACAACAATATTTAATTTTATATGTGCAATTGCTTCAAGAGCAGAAATTACAATTTTAGATGAACCTGTATCGGGAGCGGATTCTGTAAGAAGAAAACAGATATACGATATTATATTACGCGATTATATAGAATATCCAAGAACAATATTAATTTCAAGTCATTTGCTATCAGAGATGGAAAATATACTTGCAAATATATGTATGATTGGGGCTGGACAGATTCTTTATAATGGCGATGTAGATGAAATGAAACATAAAGCATTTAAGGTAAAAGGAACAAGACAGCAGGTAACTGAATTTGTAAAAGATAAGAAAGTTATTTTTAAACAATTATGCGAGACTAATAATATTGCTGTTGTGGAAGAGGATTACAATAAAACTGTTATGGAAGAGATTAAGGATAAGGGACTTATTGCTGAAAGATTGACAGCAGAAGAATTCTATATGTATAGAACAACAGTAAATTTAGGAGAGGATTTGGAAAAATTATGGGAAAAATAGAGCGTAAAAATATATTTGATTTGTATAAATTGCGACTCAAAATGTATAGAATAAAGCAGGTTATGATGATTATTATACCGGTAACGTTTTTTATGGAAATTGATTGGGCTTTGAGTCTTTTATTTTCTTACTTTAATAATCAAAAAGGGGACATAATATTTGATTACATGGGAATTGATGGACAATATGCAATTATTGTATCTATTATATTTATAGTAGTAATGACATATTTTAATTCTTTTTATAAAGACTACGTAAATAATTATCCATGTAACAGTAAAACGATATATTTATCTCATTTTCTAACAATGAATACAGTTGGAATAATATGGATTTTACAATGCACATTAAATATGGTGTTAGGATATGGTCTGGCAAAATTAATAGAGCAATATAATGATAAATTAGTTGTTGTTAATGAAATGGTTGTAAAAAATGTGTTGCTGTTTTTTGTTATGGGACTAATGTGGATAGTGTTTGTCACATGTATTATGCAGTTTGTAAGTACAATGTTTAGGAAAAGTATAGCAGCTTCTATTGTAATGGTTGTACTATTTGTATCAATTTTTATTTGGCAAAGAAATAATATTATTTTTGATATGGCAAAGACAGTTGTTAATTTTTATTATTTTGAAAATAATATATGGGTGTACATATGTAAAATATTAATTACATCAGTTGTTTGCTTTAGTGCAGGGTTATTGTTAGAAATAAACATAAAAGACAGTAAAAATGAAAAGAAAGTAATCAGTGTGGTGCCATTAGCAATTACGCTAATGGCAGCGGTTATGGGCACATCATATGTTAGTGTACAAAATGTTGAGGATTATGTTGATGATCCTGTAGAAACTGTAAGATATCCATTAAATATTTCAGATGGTGAAAAAATTGATATGGATGATGATATTGAAAGTCAAATGATGATACATGGTTATTCAATTTCAGCACTAGAAGATGGAGAAACTGAACCTTATGTAGAAATAGTAAGGCATGCACCGGAAATACATAGCGATTATGTTAAGGATATATATGAAAATATGGAATTCAACGTATATATAAAGGATCATAAGATGCATATAGAAAGCAAACAGAAAAATAAACTGTATTTAGTGTTGTCTAAAGATGTATTTTTAGGTAGTTTTACGAATAGATTTGACAATAGTAATGTTGGATACAATACTGATGTGGAAAATTACTATTTGTCAAGTTATGAGGTAAATGTGCATATTCCAAAAAAATATATAGTTCAGGAAGAAAGTGTAGGATGGGATTAAAATATAAGTCATGATAATAAGCATAATTAATACAAATGAATAAATATAAAAAAACTGGTATTGCCTAAAAATGCTAAAATGGATATTTAGACAGTATCAGTTTTTTTGTATTATGTAAAAGTAAAAAAGATATATCAAATTAGAAGCCTAAATATGAAAGAGAATAGGTTGAATTTACAGACGCGTTTGTAATCCTAAAAATAAATACAAATAAAGGTATTATAAGGAGAGCAAAAATGGCAAATAAAAGATATGAACTTAATAAGGAATTGGCACAGATGTTAAAGGGTGGAGTAATTATGGATGTTACAACACCGGAACAGGCAAAGATAGCAGAAGAAGCAGGAGCATGTGCGGTAATGGCACTTGAAAGAATTCCGGCAGATATTAGAGCAGCAGGCGGTGTGGCAAGAATGAGTGACCCTGCAATGATTAAAGGAATTCAGGAAGCAGTTTCAATTCCTGTCATGGCAAAGTGCAGAATCGGTCATTTTGCTGAAGCTCAGATTTTAGAAGCAATTGAAATCGATTACATAGATGAAAGTGAAGTGTTATCACCGGCAGATGATGTATTCCATATTGATAAGACAAAATTTAATGTTCCATTCGTATGCGGTGCAAAGGATTTAGGAGAAGCTTTAAGAAGAATCAATGAAGGAGCTTCAATGATTAGAACAAAAGGAGAACCTGGAACAGGTGATGTTGTTCAGGCAGTGCGTCATATGAGAATGATGAATCAGGAAATCGCCAGAATCGGATCAATGAGAGAAGACGAATTATACGAAGTAGCAAAAGAATTAAGAGTTCCATATGATTTAGTATTATATGTTCATGAAAATCACAGACTTCCGGTTGTTAACTTTGCAGCAGGTGGAGTTGCAACTCCTGCAGATGCGGCTTTAATGATGCAGTTAGGAGCAGAAGGTGTATTTGTAGGATCAGGTATATTTAAATCAGGAAATCCTAAGAAACGTGCTCAGGCTATAGTAAAGGCTGTAACAAACTACAATGATTATAAAATGCTTGCTGAATTATCAGAAGATTTAGGTGAAGCCATGGTTGGAATTAACGAGCAGGAAATTGAACTTTTAATGGCAAAAAGAGGAGAATAATCTAATCTTAAAATATTAAGTTTTAGGTTATATCTGATACTAAAATGTAAGGAGGCATACAATGAAAGTTGCAGTACTTGCAGTGCAGGGTGCATTTATAGAACATGAAAAAATGCTTGAAAAGTTAGGGGTAGAATGCATTGAACTTCGTAAAAAAGAAGATTTGGATAAAGAATTTGATGGCATTATACTTCCAGGGGGAGAGAGTACAGTTCAGGGTAAATTAATCAAAGAACTTGGAATGGAAGACGAAATAAAAAATAAAATAAAAAACGGACTTCCGGCACTTGCAACATGTGCAGGAATGATACTTTTAGCTGAAGAAATAGCAAATGATGATAAAGTTCATTTAGGACTGTTGCCTGTAAAAATAAAGAGAAATGCTTATGGAAGACAATTAGGCAGCTTTTATACGGAAGAAGAAATGAAGGGGATAGGAAAGGTCCCAATGACATTTATCAGGGCTCCATATGTGGAAGCAGTTAAATGTGGCACAGAAATTATGGCTGTGGTAAATGAAAAAATTGTAGCCGTAAAATACAATAATATGTTAGCAATGTCATTTCATCCTGAATTAGATGAGAGTGATAAAATACATAAATATTTCGTAGATATGATAAAAAATAATAAATAAAATTTACTTTTATTTATTAAAGATGTCAGGAAAGCAGATTTTACGTTTTAAGAAAAATACATTTACATTTTTTGTAAATGTATTTTTTTATTACACGAGAGTTCGACAAATTTTTCGGGGCTTTAAGTATATAATGACTTTACCATTTGGAGGTGAAGGATGCATGTAATATATGTAGACGTGTATTTTGCAATAAACTTTCTAATGGATTTTATTATTTTAGTTGTTGCAAAACAGATACTTAACTTTAAAGGAAAAATAGAGGTACGAACAGCAATCAGATGTGTTATCGCAGCTTTATTTGGAGCAACTTACAGTGTAATAATATTAGTGCTTAAAGTAAAATACGGAGTGCTGCAAATATTATTTACATGGCTGATTGTCCCATGTATAATGACCGGAATTGCGTTTAATAACAGAAAGTTATCTGGAATAAAAATGCTGACTGTTGTATATTGTGTTACTTTTGTGTTGAATGGGGTGGTATCAATGCTTAGCAGCTATAGTTTTTGGGGGAAAACAGTGGCACAGGCAAAAACACAGGAACACAAAAAATTAAATGTACTAATGCTGATGTTTGGAATAGTAATTGGATGTCTGCTAATGAAGGTGGCAGTTTATCAAATGCTAAACAAACTCAAGATCCGCAAAAATCTGTATAATGTACGAATTGTAAATGGCGATTCAAAGATAGAAACAGTCGCTTTAGAAGATACAGGAAATAGTTTAAGAGAACCGTACAAAGGCAGACCGGTATCTGTTTTGCAATACAATGTAATAAAACAAATTTTAACCGGAAATGAGAAATGTTTTCTTATTCCATTCAAATCAGTTGGAAGTCAAAATGGAATATTGACGGGAATTACTGTTGATTATATGGAAATTAAAAATAGAGACATTAATTTGAAAATTTCAAATCCGGTATTAGGAATTTATAAAGGAATGTTTAATAACGATAAAAAATATCAGATGCTTTTAAATTCTGAATTTATTCTACATAATAGTGAAACAAATCAAAAACAAATAGGCGATTGCGAAAATTGCAATATGCACTCACAATTTTGAAACAAAGAAAATAGGTGGCTGTGAAATTGCAGTTCATGTCCACAATTAAAAATTAAAGAGAGGAGAGAAAAATTGCTTAAAAATTTAAATGTGATTCCTGTGCTTACCAGATGGATACTTTCAGATGAGTGCAATGAAGTACATTATATCGGAGGACCGGATGTGCTTCCGGCTCCACTTGAAGGTGAAGAAGAGGCAAAACAGTTAGAAAAATTAATAAATGAAAACGATGAATCAGCAAGAAGAATGTTGATAGAACATAATTTGAGACTGGTTGTATACATAGCAAAAAAATTTGATAATACAGGGGTAGGCGTAGAAGATTTGATATCAATAGGAACAATTGGTCTTATTAAAGGAATAAATACGTTTAAGACAGATAAAAACATAAAACTTGCTACATATGCATCACGTTGTATTGAAAATGAAATACTAATGTATTTGAGAAGAAACAATAAAACAAAACTTGAAGTATCTATAGATGAGCCTTTAAATGTTGACTGGGATGGTAATGAACTTTTGCTTTCGGACATTCTTGGAACAGATGAGGACATTATTTCAAGAGGACTTGAAAATGAAGTGGAGAAAAGTCTGTTAAAAAAAGCTATTGAAAAATTAAATAAACGTGAAAAAGCAATAGTGGAAATGAGATTTGGACTAAATAATAAAGAAGGGGAGGAGATGACACAGAAGGAAGTTGCAGATTTTCTTGGAATATCACAATCTTACATATCAAGATTAGAAAAAAAGATAATGAATCGACTAAAAAAAGAAATTGTAAAATATGAATAATGTATAAAGAGCCGTGTTTTTGTTAATCATTTAAATGTAATACAAATTGACAAATATTTGTTTGCTGATAAGAAGTAATTGAATGATTTGGAGGGAAATATGGCTCTTTTTAAAGTGGAAATAAGTGGAGTAAACACGACACAATTACCGTTACTGACAAATGAAGAAAAAACTGAACTTTTTAAAGAGATAAAAAAAGGAAACAAAGAAGCAAGGGAAAGGTACATTCAGGGGAATTTGAGACTTGTGCTAAGTATTATTCAGAGATTTTCGGGAAGCAATGAAAATATGGATGATTTGTTTCAGATTGGATGTGTTGGACTTATAAAAGCAGTTGACAATTTTGATGACACATTAAATGTAAAGTTTTCAACCTATGCAGTGCCTATGATTGCAGGAGAACTAAAGAGATTTTTAAGAGACAATGCATCAATCAGAGTAAGCAGGTCGATAAAAGATACAGCGTATAAAGCTATTTATGCTAAAGAACGTATAATGAAGACAAGCAATAAAGAACCAACCATAAGTGAAATATCAAAAGAAATTGGAGCTACATCTGAAGAAGTTATATATGCCTTAGATGCAATACAAAGTCCGGTATCTTTATTTGACCCGGTATATGACCAGGGAGGAGATACTTTGTATGTGATGGACCAGATAAGTGATAAAAAAAATAAAGAAGAAAAATGGGTAGATAGAATAGCTCTTGCTGAAGCAATTAAAGGGCTACCGGAAAGAGAAAAAGAAATAATAGACTTAAGATTTTTTAAGGGAAAAACACAAATGGAAATAGCTGATGAAATAGGAATTTCTCAGGCACAGGTTAGCAGACTTGAAAAAAATGCGATAAAGGCAATGAAGCATTATATGCGATAATGAGTGATAAAACGCTATATGGGATAAAAAATGTAAAGCAAAATATGTAATAATAATGATAAAAAAATAGATGACATGGAAATACAAAATAATATATCAGTTAAAATAATAAAACACTATATAAGATAAAATCATAAAATACAAATTTTTCTCATAAAATAAAAAAAAGACTGCAGAGCAAAAATGAGAATATGTGAGTTAAAACAGAAAGAAGTAATTAATTGTTGTGACTGTAAAATGATAGGCTCGGTAGAAGACTTGGAATTTGATATTTGCACAGGATGTATAGAAGCACTGATTGTGCCCGGGCCTACAAAATTCTGTAATCTTATATGTAGCGATTTTGAATATATAATTCCTGTAAAATGTGTAAAGCAGATTGGGGATGATATTATTTTGGTTAGTGTAGACTTAGATGATGTAAAGCATAAGTACAAAACATCTTGACCAGATAACTAATTCTTTTTATAATCAATTTATGACTGGAATTAAGTATTAGGAGGCAGAATATGAAGTGTCCATTTTGTGGAGAAGAAAATACAAAGGTAATTGATTCAAGACCGGCAGAAGAGAATAATTCTATCAGACGCCGAAGACAGTGTGAGGTATGTGGTAAACGTTTTACTACATATGAAAAAGTAGAAACAATACCTCTTATCGTTATAAAGAAAGATGATAACAGAGAGCCGTATGATAGAAGTAAGATAGAGAGGGGAATTGTACGTTCATGTCATAAAAGACCTGTATCTTATGATCAGATAGTATCTACGGTTGAAGAAATAGAGGCAGAGATATTTAATAAAGAAGAAAAAGAGATTTCAAGTAACGAGATTGGTGAAATCGTTATGGATAAAATTAAAGAATTAGACCAGGTTGCATATGTAAGATTTGCTTCTGTATATAGAGAGTTTAAAGATGTAAATACATTTATGGATGAGTTAAAGAAATTTTTAAATTAGTACATCTGATGATGTAAGAATAACTTTGATTAGTGCATCTAATGATGTAGAAATATTTTAAAATTGTGTATCTGATGATGTAGGAACATTTTAAATTAGAGCATCTCACAATGTAGGAACATTTTAAATTAGAGCATTTGATGATGTAAGAACATCGTAAATAAAAGATAGAACGCAGGAGAAAAATATGCTTGAAAGATTTTACCCAAATGAATATGTAAATTCTGTAGAAGATATAGATTTTGACATGTATTATAAACAGGGGATAAGAGGAGTGATATTTGATATTGACAATACATTAGTTCCTCATGGACATCCCGCTACAGATAAGAGTATTGAATTTTTCGAAAAATTAAGAAAAATAGGACTTGATACGTGTCTTATTTCAAATAACCAGGAACCAAGAGTTGAGCCATTCGCTTATGCAGTTAAGTCAAAATACATATTTGATGCACATAAACCTTCAACTAGGAACTATAAAAAAGCGATGGAATTAATGCACACAGATGTAGATTCTACAATATTTGTAGGCGACCAGATATTCACAGATGTGTATGGCGCAAACAGAACCGGAATCCAGAGTGTGATGGTTAAAAAAATCGATAAAAAAGAAGAAATTCAAATAGTTTTAAAAAGAATTCCTGAAAAATTTATTTTATGGCGTTGGAAAAAGAAAATGTCTAAAGTTGTTGGAAATAATTAAGGAACAGTTGAAATGATATGGTTGAATTATGGCTTAGGATTATAGTTTGGAATAGCAAATAATTCAGGATTATAGTTTGGAATAGCAAATAACTTAGGATTATAGCTTAGAATTATAACTCGGGATTATAGCTTAGAATTATAATTTAGGTTTATAGCAGGCAAGATGATATAAGGTGGAATTGTCATTATATGATTAATTAAAGAAAAATATCTTAAATTATTGAATTACGGATATATGATAAAGAATAATTAAAAAAACGTAAAAAATAACAGATATTTCTTCAATAAAATAATTTCTTTAGCATTATTACGGATTGTAATTAGAATTGAAAAATAATCCGTAAAAAAGTATTGAAAATATGATGATTTTTTGAAATTAAGAATGAAAAATACGGATGATATTTAATATTTTTAATATCATCCGTATTTAACTTTATAAAGAAAATTATTTTTGAACAAATTTACGGATTATACGGAAAATAGGAAGAAAATCCGTAATATAGTTTACATAATTAGAACCAGATAGTATTTCATTCCATTTAATCTTTGTTGTTATTATAGACTAATGTAAACTCAATATATTTTTAACCCAAGAGGCTTATGAAAAATAGTCTGTATTATTTAAACCAAGAAACTTACACAAAATATTCGACACTATCTAACACAAGAAGCTTACATAAAAATAAATGTCTTAAAAAATTTTTATTAGTTATTCTAAAAATATTTTGCTTTAATCTTGTCAATAGGCATTTCTTTTCCGGTCCAAAGTTTAAAGGCTTCTGCTCCCTGATACAAAAGCATGTATAAACCGTTGAATACAGGGCAACCTATTTCTTTGCTCATTTTCATAAGTTTTGTTTCTAGCGGATTGTAAACAATATCAGAAACAATTAATTCAGGATGCAAAAATGAACTGTTTTTGATAATGCAGGAATCGTTATTTGGAGCCATTCCAAGAGATGTTCCGTTAGTTAAAATTGTGCTTGAATCTAATGATTTTTTTAAGGAAGTTTCATCGTTTAAATCATATAAAGAAATTTTAGATGAAGTAACTTCGTTTAATTTGTCAATCAGGATTTGAGCTTTATCAAAATTTACGCCTGGTCTGTTGTAAACGTCGATTTCTTTTACACCATCAATTGCAGCCTGGACAAGAATGGAAGAAGCGGCACCACCTGCACCCATTAATGTCATTTTCCCGCCGATTATATCAAATCCGGCATCTTTAACAGACTGCATATATCCAGTTCCGTCAGTGTTATGACCTACAAATTTTCCATCTACATTGACTACAGTGTTAACTGCGCCAATTAGATTAGCGGCAAGTGATAATTCATCACATAATTCCCACATTTTAATTTTGTCGGGCATTGTACAGTTAAAACCGGCAACTCCTAATGTTCGCAACCCCTCAACTGCTGATTCCATATTATTTTCATCTACATCAAAGCACAAATATACATAATCTAAACCTAAAAGTCGAAAAGATTCATTGTGCATGGCTGGTGATTTGCTATGTGCAACAGGACTGCCAAGAAGACCTGTAAGTTTTGTTGAACCTGTTATATTTATATTTTCCATTGTAGTACCTCCGTTGTGATTAGTGGATGTGTTTGTTTTTATTGATTAATAATTCTCGACATAATTAATAAATTATCTATGCCACAATTAAAATAACAACTTTTATCACAATTAAATAAATTAATAACCTTTATCATAATTATTAATAACCTTTATTGTGATTAAGCCAAAAATTTTAATATTTGTTTATTACATGACATATGTTGAATTAATTCAGCAACGTATATTATGATACATAAATTTGAAAGCAAATGGAAGTAGGTTTTGATAAATGCAGGATATTTATTAGATGAGCATTAGTAAAGATTTTGTCTATGACATGTTTTATCTATAAACATACATTTAGATATAATATCCTAGTATAAATTTTATTTAAATTATAATTTTGAAGTATAAACATTCATTTAAATATAAAATTCCAGTATAAATATTCATTTAAATATAAAATTATAGTATAAATTTTCATTTAAATTATAATTTCCAAGTATAAACTTTCGTTTTAATATAATGTTTAATTTATAACCGGTTCAAACTGCTTCAAACATTTTTCACTCTTTTATATAAAACTCATATATGTTATAATATATGTCAAATGCCGTAATTTTTAATATATGGCAAATAATGTAAAAGGAGGAATAATTCCCAAAAAGGAATTAGAAGAAAAATGAAACAAATTAAGGTCGGAAACCTTGAACTTAGCGACGGTCACCCCAAAGTGTGCGTACCGATAGTAGGCGAAAATCACGATGAAGTGATAGAACAGGCAAAAGAAGTTGTGGAGATGAATCCTGATATAATCGAATGGAGATGTGATTTCTTTGACAGCGTTTATATCGATGAAGTAGAAAATATGTTGATAGATTTGCGTGAGGTAATTAAAGATATACCATTAATCTTTACTTTCAGAACTGATGGCGAAGGTGGAGAAAAATTTATCTCAAACAACAGTTATTATGATTTGAATGTTCAGGTAGCTAAGACAGGACTGGCTGAATTAATAGATGTAGAAGCCTACTCTAAAGATTCAATTGCCTTAGACATGATAGAAGAAATACATACGGCAGGAGCAAAAGTAATTGGCTCAAATCATCATTTTAATGAAACACCATCAAGAGAAAAGATTGTGGAAACATTAATGACAATGGAAGAACTTGGAGCAGATATATGTAAAATGGCAGTAATGCCAAGTTGCGAAGAGGATGTTAAAGAACTTGTATATGGTTCTATTGAGGCAAATGAAAAAATGATAGCACCTATTGTTACAATGTCAATGGGAGAATTAGGTGCTGTAACAAGAGTATGTGGAAAGACAACAGGCTCAGTAATAACATTTGCGGCAGGTGTAAATGCATCAGCACCGGGACAAATGACAATTGAGCAGGTTAGAAATATATTAAATATTAATTGTGATGATATCAAAGATAAAAATATATTTATGATTGGCTTTATGGGCACGGGAAAAACTACAATATCAAATGCGTTAGGCTATATTACAGGAATGCCGGTTATTGATATTGATAAATACATAGAAGAACAGGAAAATATGTCTATAAGTGATATATTTGAAAAAAATGGGGAAGAATATTTTAGAAAACTTGAAACAAAAGCTTTAGAAGACATGCAAATTAATGCAGGAAAAATAGTATCATGCGGTGGTGGAGTTGTTCTTAAAGATGAAAATATAGAAATAATGAAAGAAGGCGGAAGAACAGTACTTCTCACGGCAGAACCGAAAACTATTTATGACCGCATATGCGAAAATAAAGACAGACCACTTTTGAATAATCATATGACAGTAGAATATATAGAAAAAATGATTGCTGACAGAGAAAAAAGATATCAAAAGGCAGCTCAGGTTTCTATAGCAACAGATGGAAAAAGCAGAGTTGAAATCTGTGGTGAGATTTTAGAGACAATAATAAAATAGAAGCAGTGTAGGCAGAAGTGTAGGCGGATGACAAAAAATAGTTGAAATAATAATAATATTATTATAAAATAAAACGTAGCGTGGTAAAACACAATGAACTGTTAGGAGGAAATATTATGATAGCAGCAGGCGATTTTAGAAATGGTGTTACAATCGAAGTTGAAGGACAGATTTATCAGATTATCGAATTTCAGCATGTAAAACCAGGTAAAGGCGCAGCGTTCGTTAGAACAAAATTAAAAAATATCAAGAGTGGTGGTGTAGTTGAAAAGACTTTCAGACCAACTGAAAAATGTCCTAAGGCTCACATCGATAGAAAATCAATGCAGTATTTATATGCAGATGGTGGATTGTATAACTTTATGGATACAGAAACATTTGAACAGATTGCATTATCAGAAGAAACAATCGGTGATGCACTTAAGTTTGTTAAAGAAAACGAAATGGTTACAATCTGCTCACACAATGGTGATGTATTTGCAATTGAACCACCTCTTTTCGTAGAATTAGAGATTACAGAATCTGAACCTGGTGTTAAAGGAAACACAGCTACAGGTGCTACAAAACCTGCAGTGGTTGAAACAGGAGCAACAGTATATGTTCCATTATTCGTTAATCAGGGTGAAAAGATTAAGATTGATACAAGAACAGGTGAATACCTTTCAAGAGTATAATCTGATTTTAGGATTAATAAATAAAAAGAAGTTCCTGTTTGGGAACTTCTTTTTTTATGTTGTGCACCTTGCGGTGCACGTTTCTAATAGGTGAAAGTCTTTAACATGAAAGCAATGTTTAGAAAAACATTGAATGAAGTTAATTTTACATAAATGCTTTGGCAAATGACCACTGACTAATGGAAGTGGTAATACATATAATAGTAGGAGATATTGGGCTGATGAAAGTAGTAATTTTAGACGCAAAAACTTTAACGAATGATGATATTGATTTTTCGGTATTTGATGAATTTGGTGAAGTGACAATTTATGATTATACTAAATATAATCAGATAGCGGAAAGAATAAAGGATGCTGAAATTATTTTGTGTAATAAGTCGATAATGAACAGAATGACTTTGAAGGATGCAAAGAATGTAAAGTATATAGGACTTTTTGCTACAGGATATAATAATGTGGATATAGAATATACAAATGAAAGAAATATAACGGTATGTAATGCAGGAAGTTATTCTACAAATGCTGTAGCACAACATGTATTTGCTCTTATTCTTGAACATTACAATAAAGTTGGAGAGTATAACAAATTTGTTAAAGACGGAGGGTGGATACACAGCGAAAAATTTTCGCCATTTAAACCAATGAAGGAAATGGATGGAAGAACATTAGGAATTGTAGGATATGGTTCAATAGGAAAGAAAGTTGCAAAAATTGCACAGGCATTTGATATGAAGGTCTTAGCGTATAACAGAAGTCCTAAGAAAGATGAAAGCGTCCGATTTGTAGAAATGGATGAACTGCTTGAAAAATCAGATATAGTTTCTATTCATTGCCCATTAAATAGCGATTCAGAAAAGATGTGTAATAAAGAGTTTTTTGAAAAAATGAAAGATGGAGCACTGTTTATAAATACATCACGAGGCGGAGTAGTTGATGAACAGGCATTAATTGATGCTGTTAAATCTAAGAAAATATCAGGAGCAGGTCTTGATGTAGTAGCAGTAGAGCCGATGGAAAAGCATGAAGAGATTCTTGATATAGATAATATAATTATTACACCTCACTCAGCATGGGCACCTGTTGAAACCAGGACAAGACTTGTTGAAATTGTAAAAAATAATATTAAAAAATGGGTTGCAGGAGCCCCTGTAAATGTTATAAAATAGAACCGAAGGGTGTTAGATATAAGTTATAGTTCTAAAAGAAGATACAAATACTTATATTTAAGGAGGATTAACCAATGAGAAAGGTTATCAGGAAAATTTCAGCTGCTATAGTTGCAACAACTATAACAGTAGCTATGTGTGCAACATGTTTTGCAGGTACAACATTTGAAGGCTACTTTGGACAGAGAGAAAATTGGTACGAAGGAGCTGACGGTAGTTTGTCAGGCGCAACAGCAAGTTCTTTCTCAGCTGATATGGATGCGATTGGCTGGGGCGGTGTTTGGGGAGCACAGGCACACAGAGACATCACAGTGAAGAAAGGACAGAAGTATACTCTTAGTTTTAAAGCAACAACTACAACGGCTGAAAAATGGGTATTCTTTAAAGTTACAGATTCACAGGACACAGTAGTTTATGCAGACTGGTTACACTTACAGCCGGGCGTAACAGAAAACTACAAGGCAACATTTAAAGCATCTGCTAATGCAACATTCATTTATTATGGAATGGGTGGAGAATTTGGTGACAGAACAGAAGAACAGGGTGATATTTATGCACTCTCAGAAGTACTTCCTAATGATGCTGATTCAAGTTTTAGTACATCAGTAAAGGTTACAAACTTCAAATGTGTTAAGTCTAAAGCGAAACTTAAAGTGACAAAGGACAAAAAGAAGAATGGTATAGCTCTTTACAATTACTTAAAGAAAAATGGAAAAATCTTTAAACAGGTTGGAGATTTTGTATGTACTATTCAGACATCAGGAAACAAGATTCAGATAAAAGCAATTCAGAATCAGGAAGTGGTTGCTGATGTTAAGTTAGCAAAGAATAAACCGCAGGCTACAGTAAAGAAATTAAGAAGCAACATAGCTTCAAGTGCAATCAACAGCGCTTTAAAGACAGAAACAAAAATGACATTAAAGAACCTTGGTTATTAATATTGTGCCGACATTTGTGAATGATGTTTGCAAATGTCGGTATTTTTTTGTAGTAGAGGAAATGTCATTATTACAAAAGATAAAGTTCACGGCAAAGTTGAGACTTTGGGGTAAAAATTTAGGGGTAAAAAAATAGATATAATAGAAAATTGTGTGTAAATGAATAAAGAAAATATCGATTTTATAGTAAATAATAGTAATTATTTCGAAGTGAAACCCTAGTATTCGACGATAAATGAGCAAAAATTTGAGACAAAAATTATATAAGTCGAAAAAGGTCGAACACATTTTTACATAAAAGTGGAAAAAGGAAATATAATTATAGAGATAAAAGAAATAAGAAACCAAAGGTTGGTACAGAAGGGGGAAGCACACATGATCGACAAGATTATTGAGAACAACCGCGTTAGCATTGTAGGTGAGATTGTATCTGAATTCAGATACAGCCATGAAGTTTTTGGAGAAGGATTCTACATGGTAGATGTATCTGTAGACAGACTTAGTGAATTAACGGATATTATTCCGTTGATGGTATCTGAGAGACTTGTTGATGTAACACAGGATTACACAGGAAGACTTGTAGAAGTATCAGGACAGTTTCGATCCTACAACAGACATGAGGGGACAAGAAACAAATTGGTGCTTTCTATTTTCGTAAGAGAATGGGAAGAAGTAGAAGAGAATCTTGATGCAGGCAGAACAAATCAGATTTTCCTTGATGGATTTATTTGCAAACCACCAATTTACAGAAAAACACCGCTTGGAAGAGAAATCGCAGATTTACTTATTGCAGTTAACAGACCGTATGGTAAATCAGATTACATACCTTGCATTGCCTGGGGCAGAAATGCAAGATATGCATCAGCTTTTGAAGTGGGTGGACACATTCAGATATGGGGAAGAGTGCAAAGCAGAGAGTACATTAAGAAGATTAATGAAGATGAAAGCGAAAAGCACACAGCATATGAAGTGTCTGTCAGCAAATTAGAATATGTAGACGAGTAAAATCGTTAAAAAAAGCAGAAAAACATCCCAAAACAGACTGAAAAGTTTGTTTTGGGATGTTTTTTCTTGCAAAGGTGCCACAAACAAATAAACAAATTAGTGATATTATTTATTTATACAACAAATTATAAATCATATTATTCTAAAAAATAAAATAACATCTAAAAAAAAAGATTGATTATAAGCAAAATTGTAAAAAATGCATAAAAGTTGTTGACTTTATAAGAGAATAATCGGACAATAGAGTGGAAGAAATACCATCAGAGATGGTATGCATATAAAGGAGGAAAACATGAGAAATTTTAAGAGGGGAGTTGCATTTGCCATGGCTGCAGTTATGACAGTGTCAATGACTGGAGTGATAAGTGCGGATGCAAACGAAGAAAGTAGCACTATATCAAGCTGGAAAGAAGAGGCAGTTATTACACCAACTGAAGGCAAACTCGTAGGAGCAGGATACATTAATGTTAAAGTTAATACATCTGTAACAGATGCAGAAAGCTATAATATTGTATTTGATGGAAAAAAAGCAGTCGAATTAGAAGCTAATGGTGAGAATGAACAGATGGCAGAAGTTTATACAACATCTATAGCAAAGCATACATTAAAGGTTGAGGCTGTTTTAGCTTCAGGTGAAACAGTAGAGTCTAATGAAAGAAACTTTTTTGTATCTAAAAAAGGAATTGCTTTAGGCGAAGATATGAGTAAAACAGTTGAACTTAAAAAAATGAATTTATCATGGTATTACAATTGGCAGGCAACACCTTATAATAATTCAATTGATGATGGAGTTGATTTTGTACCAATGATTTGGGGAAGAAATCAGGATGATCCGGATGGAACAAAAGATGAAAATTTATTTAAATACATTGCAGAGCAGTGTGCTTTAGTTCCAAAGGATGCTAATTACATCCTTGGATATAATGAACCTGAATTATCAGCTCAGGCTAACATATCAGTTGTACAGGCACAGAAAGGCTGGGAAGAAATACAGAAACTTGGAAAGAGAACGGTATCACCTGCTATAAGTAATCCTAATGGAACATATAGCGGATGGCTTACACCATTCTTAAAAGGCGGAACAGTTGATTATAATGGTGTTCAGATCGAGATTGAAGGAGTTAGCTGTGACTGTGTAGCCATTCATACATATATTAGTCAGAGAAGTGTTGGCATGGTGATTGATGCTGTAAAGAAAGTACATGAATTATATGGAAAGCCTGTTTGGATTACCGAAATGGGAATTTTTGGAAGCAAGGCATATGGAGACAAATTCGATTATAGTTATCAGAAACCTGGTGAAAATGAAAAAACAGGTGCATTTATTAAAGAAGTATGTGCACAGTTAGATGAGATGGATTTTGTAGAAAGATATGCATGGTTCCCATACAATATTAATTCAGCAAATGATATTGATTCAAATGATGCAAGTGGATCAACTGCATTATTTGATTATGACTCAGGTAAATTAACAGATAATGGATTCTTATATGCATCATTAGGTAATCCGAAAGGTTATGAAACATATAAGTTGACTGATGCTGATAAGTATGTATATGAGGAACCAACAACACAGCAGCCAACAACAACTGCTACACCTAAGGTAGAAGAAACAACAACCCAGGTTACACCAACAACTGTAGTACCTGTAGAAACAACAAAGGCAACTACAATTGGTAAAGTTAAGATTAAGAGTGCAAAGCTAACAAAGAAAAAATCAGTTAAGGTAACATGGAAGAAAGCTGCAGGAACTAAAAAATATCAGGTTCAGTATTCTTTGAATAAGAAATTTAAAAAATCAAAGACAAAGAAAACCGGTAAATTATCAATTGTTTTAAACAAATTGGCAGGTGGTAAAAAATACTTTGTAAGAGTCAGAGGTATTAATGGCAGTGATAAAGGACCATGGTCTAAAACAAAAACATTTAAAACATCTAAGTAGAATACAATAAAAATGTTATAATTTTCACACCTGATTTAAAAGGAAATGATTGAAGGTATGTGAAAAATAGATAGTATTTCAAATTATAAATCGTTTTATTTGTGAAAATATTATATTTTGGATTGTAAAATAAAAACGTTTATGATAAGATGTTCATAGATTGAAAATAAACGTTTTCAAAAAGAAAAAAAACAATTTTATTTGAGGAGGAAATTGAAGATGAGAAAGGTTTTCAACAAAGTTATGGCAGGTGCTATGACAACAGCTTTAGTTGCCACACTTGCAGTAGGATTCAAGGTAAACACAACAGACGTTAAGGCTGATACAGCTAACGCACTTACAGGTAGTTGGATAAGTTCAGCAGAAAGTTATGAACCAAATGATGCTGTTATTACACAGACAACATTTAAGTCAACAGCAGTAGATAATGTTTCTGCCAATATTTCTATTACAGGATGGCAGGCTAATTGGACAGCAGAAAGCGCTGCTCCGGAAGATGCAATTGTATTAAATGATAAAATCTGGGGTGAAAAACCATATCAGATTACATCAGAAATTAAAGCTAAAGTTGTTCCTGGAAATACATATAAATTAAAATTTACAGTTAATAACGGAATGATGGAAGCAGATACAACTACAAAGACAGAAAAGAATATTACAATTACTGTAAATAGTGGTATTGAAGGTGATAATGATAACACAATGTTATTTAAGACAATAACTGTTCCAGCAGGAGCAACAGAAACATACGAATTTGACGTTCCTGTAAGTCCTGATTACTTAAGTAATGATATTAAGGTTCAGTTAGCATATGGTTCATATTATTATTCATATGAATTAACACAGGCAGTTAAGGCTGGAAAAGTTACAGAAGAAGCAGCTAAGGCTTGCAAGTATGCATACGCATATGGAACATCAGAAAATGTAAATGCACATGGAACATTAGCATTCACAGACATTTCTTTAATGGGTGAAAAGTATACACAGAGCGTTATTCCTCCAAAACAGCCAACAAAGGATCCAACAGGTAATACAAATACAGGAGCTCCTAAAACAGGAACTCCTTCAACAGTAGCTCCTACAACAGCAGCTCCTGCAGTAGTAGCAAGCAAACCTGCACAGGTTAAGAAAGTTAAGGCTGTTAACAATGCTAAGAAGTCAGTTAAGGTTACTTGGAAGAAAGTAAAAGGTGCTAAGTCATATCAGGTTAAGGTTGGAAACAAGAAATACAACGCTAAGAAGACTAATGTTAAAATTAAAAAACTTGCAGTAGGTAAATCTTACAAAGTTCAGGTTCGTGCTAAGAATGCAGCAGGATTTGGTAAGTGGAGTAAAGCTGTAAAAGTAACAATTAAAAAATAATAAAACAGAACAGCAAATATAATTTTCAAAAGTAAGTATGCGGCAATTATCAAAATATTGCCGCATATTAAACATAAGGACTGTAATTAGGAGGACAAATAAGTGAGATTATTTAAGAAAACTATGGCGGTTGCATTAGCATCTGTTATGACTATAGGAATGGCAGGCGTTGCTTCAGCAGCACCGGTTCCTGCAGGAACAAATGTTTTGGCAGGATTAACACAGTGGACATCATTTTCAGTATGTACTAGGGAAGATGGTGGAGAATGGGAAGAAGCTTTAAAAGCCATCCCTCAGACAAAAGGTGTAGATTATGCAACTGAAGGATACATAACAGCAGGTTCAACAGTTTCTAATTTTGATTTCTTTGTCATTAATTCTGGATGGGATGGAGAATACAATAAGTTAACAAATGAATTAGTAAATGATAATCCATGGGGTATGACAGCTACACTTGAAAATGTACCTGTTGAAGCAGGACGTAATTACACAATATCTTTTAATATTTCAAGTACATTAAAAGCAAGCAAAAAAGATGCATTAGGAAATAAGATAGGAGATATTACTACAAAGCATATTTTATTCAAGGCATATAAGCCTGGTAATGGTGATGAAGCTTTAGAGTTAACTTCAACATCTAATATTACATCAGATGGATATATTACATTAGATTCTTCAAAGAAAGAAAGTATGAAGGTTTCAGCGGTAATCAATGTACCAAAGGATTATAAAAAAGGAAACATTGGATTAAAATTCGCTTTAGGTGCATTCTTAAAGACATATGCTGATGAAATTGGTATGGCAGGATATATTCATGTAAATAATTTCACAGTTACAGCTAATAAGCAGTATACTGTAAATTTTGTTAGCCAGAACAAGACAATGTCTACAAAATATGTAAATGAAGGCGAAAAGGTTGATACATTTGCAGCTAAGAGAAAAGGATACACATTAGTAGGTTATACAGCTAATGGAGCTTCATATAATTTTAATTCTGTTGTTCCAAGTGACTTGACACTTGTTGCACAGTGGAAGAAAACAGCTGCACCGGCAAAGGTTAAAATTGCTTCTGTAAAGAGCAAAAGTGCTAAGAAAGCAGTTGTATCACTTAAGAAAGCAAAGAATGTTAAAGGATATGCTGTTCAGTATTCAACAAATTCAAAGTTTAAGGGTGCTAAACAGAAAACATCTAAAAAGACAAAAATTATACTTAAGAAACTTAAATCTGGATCAATTGTATACGTAAGAGCTAAAGCTTATACAACAGATTCAGCAGATAACAAAGTATTTAGTAAAAAATGGTCAGCTAAGAAGTTAGTTGTAGTTAAATAAGTTTAATATTAGAATTAATCTTAAGCAGGTGAAAGGGTGTAGAGATTTTATATGAATATCATATAAGTCTTTGCGCCTTTTTTTTAAACAAAAATCTTAGATGCTATAATTTGATTTTAAATGTAGAAACATTTTATTTAGTTAGAGAGGATAAGAATATGAGAAAAGCAAAGAGAATATTAGCATTTGCATTATCATTAGTTGTTGTATTTTCAGGAATTAATTATGCTGCAATCACAAGCAATGAAGTAGCAGCCGCTACAGTTTCAACAACAGAATGGACTAATAATGGATTGATTAGTCCTGCTAACGGATCATTAATTGGAGCAGGATATATAGATGTAAAGTGGAACAATAACCTAGAAGGAGTTTCATCATATGCAGTTTATGTTGATAATGCTTTAATAGGAACAGTATCTCCAACATCAGCAGAAACTTTATCATGCGAATTTTACACAGTTGATGTATCAGCACATACAGCATACGTATCAGCTACATTGACGAATGGAACAGTAGTTAATACTAATACAAGTACTTTCTATGTAACAAAGAAAGGAATTTGCATAAATGAAGATATGGGAGCAGGCATTGATGCTTCTTCATTAAATGTCGGCTGGTATTACAACTGGGGATTTACAGCATATAATGAAAAGAATTTTAAGAACAGATCATTTGACAATATGGATTATGTACCAATGATATGGGGCCAGGGAACAGTTAAGGAAGCCGCTTTTGAAAATGCTAAAAAGAATGGTTACAAATATATTTTAGGATATAATGAACCTGATTTAGCAAATCAGGCTAATATGTCAACTGAAAAGGTAATTAACAGATGGCAGGATTTTTGTAATTCAGGACTTAAAGTTGGCTCACCTGCAACAGCTACAGCACCGTGCTGGTCTGATAAATGGTTTAAACCTTTTATGGAAAAGATATCAGCAAATAGTTCGTTAGATGTTGACTTTATTGCGGTACATTGCTATTGGGGAACAGATTTAGATTCAACTAAGGGAGCATTACAGTTCTTACAGGCAATCGATCAGACTTATGCATTGTATCATAAACCAATTTGGATTACAGAGTTTGCTGTAGGTGAACAGCATATGAAGTTAAGCATGGCTGATCCTACATGCGCAGAGAATACAAGAAACTTCTTAAAGATTGTATTAGAAGGATTAAATGCAAGAAGCTATGTAGAAAGATATGCATGGTTCTCATTTGACCCTGAAGATAATAGTACATTCACAGACAGTGCTTCAGGATTATGGTATAGAAATACAGGTGTTTTAACAGAATTAGGAAAATTATATGCTGAAATTGGAAATCCTGCAGGATATCCGGCAAAAACTTATGGAGTATATACTCCAAGTGGAGTAGACACATCTGCAATAGCGTGTGCAGCAGCAGTAAAACCTGTTATTTATACAGCATTACCTAATAATAAAAAGAAAACTATCAAAGTAAATCTTAAGAAGGTAAATAATGCTTCAGGTTACGAAATTAAATATTCAACATATAAGAATATGAAAAAAGCTAAAACTAAGAGTACAACAAAGCTTACATATGTTCTTAAAAAATTAAAAGCCGGAAAGAAGTATTATGTTCAGTCAAGAGCTTACTTTATTATGGATGGCTCAAAGTTGTATACCGGTTGGAGCAGCAAGAAAGTAGCAAAAATAAAGAAAGTTAAAAAAGTAAAAAAGGTAAAAAAAGTAAAAAAAGCAAAATCAGCTGAAAATAGTAAGAAAAAATAATTGCATAAGTGATTGTTAGACAAAAGAAAATAGGGGTGAGTATCTTACCCCTATTTATTTTGAAAAGGTGATAGGAGATTATTATATGAGAAAGTTAAGAAGAGTAATTGCAATGGCTTTGATGTCAGCGGTGGTTATTACCGGAACTCCTGCTTTTAACAATGATGTTAAAGCAGTTACAATAAATAGTGATGCAGGTGCAATAACACAGTGGCAGGCAAATGCAATAACAAATCCGGTAGCAGGTAAATTAGTGCCGGCAGGATATATTGATATAAAATGGACAAGTGCAGATAGTTTAGGAGAAATAAAAGATTATAAATTATATGTAGATGATTCACTTGTAAATACTGCATCGGCAACTACCACACAGTTTGAATTTTATACGACGACAGTAAGCAGTCATAAGACTTATATTGTTGCAAATTTTACAGATGGTTCTAGTGTAACATCCTCAACTTTTTATTTTTATGTAACTAAAAAAGGATTATGTGTAAATGATAAAATGGGGAAAATGTTAATACCTGATGATATGAATATAGGTTGGTATTATAATTGGGGAATAAATCCATTTACATATAGTTGCTATACAGATATTGATTATGTTCCAATGATTTGGGGGACAGGATCGGAAAAATACATTTCATCAATAGCTTTAAAAGGATATAAATATTTACTTGCATATAACGAACCTGATATGGGGGCAAATGCCGGTGGAAGCAATATAAATGTTAATACAGCAATAAATAATTGGAATAAATTTTTAGGAAATAATTATTATTTGGGTTCACCGGCACCGGCATTTTGCCCTGCATGGAATAATGGAACATGGTTTAGAACATTTATGAGCCGAATTGACCAAAGTACAATAGACTTTATTCCTTTACATTGCTATTATAAAACATATGGAGGAGTAAAAGCTGCAAATGACTTCCTTGAAAATGTGGTTGATAAAACGTATGAAATGTATCACAAACCAATATGGATTACAGAATTTGCTCCTAATGGCTGGGGCTATAGTGATTCAAATGGAAGAAAGCAGTGCAAGGAATTTTTGGAGGCTGTATTAAAGGGATTAGATGAGAGAAGCTATGTAGAAAGATATTCATGGTTCTCATTTGATACAACAGATGGAACAAATGGTGCTGCAGCATTATGGACAAACAGTACAGGTGTATTAACTGATTTAGGAAATGCATACGTTGCGAACGGAAATCCTGAAGGTTATAGTTATGGAAATTGCAAATCAATAGATAATTCTACAATGAATGTTGTATATGCCTCGCTGAATAATGATAATAACAGTAGTATAAATAATGGTGTAGACGGCAATTACATAAAGAAACCAGGCAAAACAAGCATTGTATATGCTAAAAGCTTAAAGAAAAAGACAGCAAAAATAAGAATAAAGAAAGTAGCAAAAGCAAAAGGATATCAGATAAAATACTCAGATAGTAAGAAGTTTGTAGGATATTTAGAAAAGAGTACATCAAAAACGACTATAACAATAAAGAAATTAGATAGAAAGACAAAATATTATTTTAAAGTGAGAGCATATACAAAAGTTGGAAAGAAAAAAGTATATGGTGCATGGAGCAAGACAAAATCAGTAAAAGTTAAATAATACTGATGTAAGTATAGACTACAGGCGATACATAAGATAATATGCATTTTAGTAAATAAGTAAAAACTAACATAGTGCAAAAGTGAAATTTAAAATCACATAAACAAATTGTAAATAAGAATAAGACCATAAATACGATTATTAATTTTAATCTGTATTTATGGTTTAAAAATTGAAGGGATTAAGGTATATTAAGGAAAATCAATGAAAAATATTAAGAAATTAATTGCTGTAATTATTATGTGCTGCTTTGGAGCGACAATAGGAGTTGTGGGTATATTTGTAAATGATAATAGCAAGAAAGAAGCTACACTGATTAAATGGAAAGAAAATGCACTTGTTAATCCAACCCCGGGGAAGATGATAGGTGCAGGAAACATAGATATTACTATTGCAAATTTAGAAGATATATATGAAAACAGTGAAAAATATGGCAAAGTAAACGAATATAATATTTATATAGATGGCGAAAAGCAATTTGCCATTAAGCCGGATGAATTTGCAAAAGAGGAAAAAGAAGATGAAGGTTTTGTTTCAGGAATGAAGCTGGAAGATATGACAAAAAAAGAAGAATCCATATCAGATATAGCATCTGTTGCTACAGTAGAATTTCACTGCGCAAAAACAAATTCTTATGAAATATACATAGAAGCTGATTACGATAACGGAAGTAAAATATATTCAGATGTATTTACAATTTATATTTCAAAAAAAGGTTTATGTGTAAATAAGGATATGTCAAGAGAACTTGCAGCAGATAAGATGAATGCATCATGGTATTACAATTGGGATATTACACCATTTAATTATTATTCATTTGAAAATATGGAGTATATACCAATGATGTGGACTTATAGTTCAACTGAGTCGAAAATGATAGAAAGACTTAAAAAAACAGGATATAAATATTTGTTAGCATATAATGAGCCTGATTTTACGGACCAGGCAAATTTAACAGTTGATGAAGTTGTAGATGCATGGCCTGATTTTATGAATAAAGGCATACAGATAAGTTCACCGGCAACAGCATTATGCCCTCCGTGGTCAAAAGACTGGTTTCAGCCGTTTATGGAGCAGATTGATGCAGATGATAATCTTAGTATAGATTTTATTGCGTTACATCATTATTGGAACTGGTATAGTGATGAAGGTGTTCAGGCATTTTTAGATTTGATAGACCAGACATATGAAATGTATCATAAGCCGATTTGGATTACGGAGTTTGCAATATCAGGAGATCCGGGAAAAAATCAGGAGCAGTTAGATGCAGTTATTGGATATATGAAAGGTGTAATACCGGGATTAGAAGAAAGAGATTATGTAGAAAGATATGCATGGTTTTCATTTGGAAGCAAAGATTCAAGAAATGGAGCATCAGCATTGTATGACATTTCAACAGGGGAATTTACTGAACTTGGTAAATTGTATTCAAGTGTAGGTATACCTGCCGGATATCAGGATGATTCCGTAGATGTAATAAAAGAAAATGATATTAAAGATATTTTGATAAAATGATAGACAATATAGCAATATGACCATATTATATAAGGAGGGGAAATATAATTTACCGCTATTTGTAAAGAGGTGAATTAGGTTGACTTATATAATGTGGAGTGCTATTATTGTTTTAAATGATAGTAGAGGTTGCGCTACTTATTAGTAAACTGTATGATGTCCCGGAGGCAGATGATTACAGAGGAAAGGATGTGGCGCCGAAAGGATTCATTCCGGAGATGAATTCTTGGGTATATGGTTAAGAGCCATATAACTGTCATTAGGAAGTACCCTGATGGAGAGCTACTTATAAGCATCGAAGCGATACTTTTAGGGAGCACACCACGTGGTCCCTTTTATTACGCATGTAACTATTAAATTTATTTTACAAAAGATAGTTACGGAGAGATTGTATATAAATAAGTGGTGTAAATAATGGGATTAAGATTATGAAGGAGGACATTAAAATGTCAATTTTTACAGGTGCAGGTGTAGCAATTATCACACCTATGAATGAAGATGGTTCAATTAATTATGATGAATTAGGACGAATAATTGAAAATCAGATTGCCGGAGGCACAGATGCAATTATTATTTGTGGAACAACAGGTGAATCTTCAACAATGAATGATGAAGAACATATTAAATGCATTAAATATGCAGTAGATAAGACAGCTAAGCGTATTCCTGTAATTGCAGGAACAGGTTCTAACTGTACAAGAGAAGCAGTCAACCTTGCTAAACAGGCACAGGAAGTTGGTGCAGACGGATTATTATGTGTTACGCCATATTATAATAAAGCTACTCAGGGTGGATTATATCAGTATTATAAGGATATTTCAGACGCAGTAAATATTCCTATTATTATGTATAATGTACCATCAAGAACAGGAACAAACATTCTTCCTGAAACAGCAGTTAAGATTGCAAAAGAAGTAAAGAATGTAGTTGCAATTAAAGAAGCATCAGGAAATATTTCACAGGTAGCTAAGTTAGCATCACTTGCAGATGGATGTCTTGATATCTATTCAGGAAATGACGACCAGGTTCTTCCATTGTTATCATTAGGCGGAAAGGGTGTTATTTCAGTTTGGTCAAATGTAGCACCTGCTAAAGTTCATGATATGGTAGCATCATATATGGATGGAGATATTGAAAAGGCACAGAAGATTCAGTTAGAAGCAATTGAATTAATTGATGCATTATTCTGTGAAGTTAATCCAATCCCTGTAAAGGCAGCAATGAATATGTTAGGATATAAGGCCGGTTCACTTAGAGCTCCTTTAACAGAAATGACAGATGCTAACAAAGAAAGATTAAGAAAAGCAATGGAGAATTACGGACTTTTATAAAACTTTCATACGGAGGTAAAGATGACAAACATAATTATGAATGGCTGTAACGGTAGAATGGGAAGAATGATTACTGATATAGCTAATAAAGATACAGACGTACAGATTGTCGCAGGAATTGATGCTTATGACAAAGTGGCAAATGATTATCCTGTTTTCACAAATATTTTTGACTGTAATGTTGATGCAGATGTAATTATTGATTTTTCAACAGCTAGTGCAGTAGATGATTTATTAAAGTATGCAGTAGAAAAGAAAATTCCGGTTGTTTTATGTACAACAGGTCTTACATCAGAACAGTTAGATAATGTTCAGAAGGCAAGTGAAAAAGTTGCTATTTTAAAATCAGCAAATATGTCTTTAGGAATTAACACATTAATGAAGATTTTAAAAGTTGCAACAGAAGTGTTAGCCAACAGAGGATATGATATTGAAATAGTGGAAAAGCATCATAATCAGAAATTAGATGCTCCAAGCGGAACAGCATTAGCACTTGCAGATTGTATTAATCAGGTTTTAAATAACGAATATGATTATACATATGATAGAAGCAGCAGAAGAGAAAAGAGACCTGAAAAGGAAATTGGAATCTCAGCAGTAAGAGGTGGAACAATTGTAGGTGAACATGAAGTTATATATGCAGGAATTGATGAAGTAATTGAAATTAAGCATACAGCTTACTCAAGAGCAGTATTTGCAAAAGGTGCTGTTGATGCAGCTAAATATCTTGCTTCTAAAGAAACAGGAATGTATAACATGGCTGATGTATTAAATTAAAATAAAAAAATAGAAATAATTTTTATTGCTTTCAATTTAAATTATTTCTATTTTTTTATATATTTTTATAATTTTTGTAAAAGTGTTCATAATAAATGATGTAAAAACTTTTATGGAGGTTATTATGAACAATATTAAAAAATACTTAGTAGCATTTGTAATGATGCTTTCAATGGTTGGATTTGTAGGCTGTGGAAATAATGATGCAGCAAACGATGAAATGAATGAATCAATGAATGAAACTGTAGAAACAACAAATGAAATGACAACAGAGACTACAACAAATAGAACAGACAGAAACGAAACAACAAGAAAATCAGGAAACGTAAATAGTTCAACTGATACAAATGGTGACGGAGTTGCAGATGATGTAGTGGATGATGTTATCGATGGTGTTGAAGATGCAGGGGATGACATCATAAACGGTGCAAGAGATAATCAGAACAATAACGAAACAAATGTAAACAAAAAATAAAATATAGGTATTTTTGGTAAGCCATAAGCATACTATATGATAACGAATTTGTTATTAAGGTGTTTATGGCTTATAAAATTATGTTGGACCCGGGACATGGTGGAACAGACCCCGGGGCCGTTTATGAAGGCAGACAGGAGAAAGATGATGCGTTACGACTTGCTACAGCGGTAGGGGAGATTTTAAGAAATAATGGATATGATGTGGAATTTACAAGAACATCAGATGTCTATGATACCCCATTTGAAAAAGCAACTAAGACAAATAATGCAGGAGCAGATTTATTTGTATCATTTCATAGAAATTCTGCACCTACAGCAAATCAGTATAGTGGAGTGCAGAGTTTAGTATATGATGACAGTGGCTTAAAATCACAACTTGCCAGAAATATTAATGCAAATCTTACAAAGATAGGATTTGAAGATAAAGGAGTCGTTGAAAGACCTAATTTAGTAGTTTTAAAAAGAACAAAGATGCCGGCAGTATTAATAGAAGCAGGCTTCATTAATTCAGATAGTGATAATAAATTATTTGATGAAAAATTCTATGAAATAGCAAATGCAATAGCATGTGCAATAATGGAAACTCTTGAAAATTATGATACGAAGGATGCTGATGGAAACACATATACAGTACAGGTTGGTGCATTTAGAAACAGACAGTTAGCAAATAATATGGCGTATAAATTAAGACAACAGGGGTATCCGGCAGATGTCATATTTGAGAACGGATTGTATAAGGTACAGGTTGGAGTGTTTGATGATATTGATAATGCTGCGATGATGGAAATGAATTTAAGAAATGTAGGATATAACACATTTATTCCAAGAAGATATTAATATAGAGATGTTGGGGTCAAAAGTTTTCGACTTTTTTCCTGACGGATGCGATGCTCGGTTAATATATAGAGTTATTATGAATAGTTTTAAGACTTCTATATTTAATTTTTCATTTAAATAATAACTTATGGAAACGCTCTGATATCAAAAAATAAATTTGATATTAGGCGTTTCTTGTTCTGTTATTTATGACAAAATCATGAATATAACATAAAAAGCATTACGTTGAATGTATATTAAAAAATAGGTATACATTAAGATTATAAAAAATAGGTATATAATTAATTAAAATTGGACATTCATTAAATGTATATCATAAAAGCAATATAAAAAGAGACAATTTACGTGAAATGTTGACAATAAATTTGACAATGGGGTATCATTAGAGGTAAGCGTGTATTAAAATATTAATTCACGAATATATAACACAGGAGATATGGATTGACATGAATAACGGATTTATAAAGGTTGCGTGCGCAACTCCTAAAATTAAAGTAGGAGATTGTGAATATAACGCTAAAGAGATATGTAAATTAATTGATGAAGTTTATGATAATGGAGCACAGTTTGTTGTATTCCCTGAATTATGTATTACGGGATATACATGCAGCGATTTGTTCTGGCAGCAGCACATGCTAAAAAATGCAAAGAAAAAGTTGGTGGCAATAGCAAAACATTGTGAAGATAAAGAAATTGTAGCTATAGTCGGACTCCCATTGGTATATAATGGCAAGTTATACAATGTTGCGGCAGTTGTTTATGATGGAGAGATACTTGGAATTGTACCTAAGTCATATATACCTAATTATTCCGAGTTTTATGAAGCAAGACATTTTGCATCAGGAAAAGGTGTTGAAGGATATGTTTCATTTGAAGTTACTAAGGATGAATGGAGTTTAGAAGAAAACTGCAAAGAAGGTTTTGATTATAAAATATATATGACAGAGAATGGCAAAGTTGATTTTAAACATAATCAGGATGACTTTGATGAAGACGACTGGGAAGATGATGAAGAAGATGATGAAGATTGGGATGACGATTATGATGATGAAATCCCATTTGGAACAAACATACTTTTTGACTGTGTAAATATAGAAAACTTTAAATTTGCAATCGAGATATGTGAAGATTTATGGGTGCCAAATCCACCTAGCACAAATTATGCTATGGCAGGAGCAACAGTTATAGCTAATCTTTCAGCAAGTGATGAAGTAACAGGAAAAGATAATTATCGTAAAAATCTTGTGGCAGGACAGTCAGCAAGAACAATATCAGCTTATTTGTATGCTGATGCAGGAGAGGGAGAATCTTCTACTGATTTAGTATTTGCGGCACATAATATGATAGCTGAAAATGGAACAATCTTAGCAGAGGCAAAAAGATTTACAAATGAAACAGTATATGCTGAGATAGATTTGGAAAAATTGGCTGCAGAAAGACAAAGAATGAATACATTTACAGCAGTTAGTGACGACGATTATGAAATATGTGAAATTGATTTAGAATTAGAAGAATTTGAACTTTCAAGAGAAATTGATAATACACCATTTGTACCAAAGGATGAAGAAAAGAGAAATAAGAGATGTGAAGAAATTCTTACAATTCAGACAATGGGACTTAAGAAACGTTTAGAACATACTAATTGTAAAAATGCAGTTATAGGAATATCAGGTGGACTTGATTCCACATTGGCACTGCTTGTTACCGTAAGGGCATTTGATGCACTTAATATTGACAGAAGCAACATAATTGCAGTTACAATGCCGGGATTTGGTACAACTGACAGAACATATAATAATGCAGTTACACTTGTAAAAGAACTTGGATGTGAACTAAAAGAAGTAAATATTGCTGATGCAGTAACACTTCATTTAAAACAG
The DNA here is from genome assembly GCA_902363805.1 of Eubacteriaceae bacterium. Classification (GTDB taxonomy): domain Bacteria; phylum Bacillota; class Clostridia; order Lachnospirales; family Lachnospiraceae; genus Eubacterium_U; species Eubacterium_U album. Next base: position 127,804 of record CABJBF010000002.1, read on the forward strand.
TTAGGACATAGTATAGATAATCACGACATTACTTATGAAAATGCACAGGCAAGACAAAGAACTTATTTGCTTATGGATTTTGCAAATGAATATAATGGAATGGTTATTGGAACAGGCGATATGTCGGAACTTGCATTAGGATGGGCTACTTATAATGGAGACCATATGTCTATGTATGGTGTAAATGCGGGAGTCCCGAAAACGTTGGTAAGACATTTAGTTCATTATTTTGCAGACACATGTGGAGTAAAGAAATTAGCAGACATTTTATTTGATGTGCTAGATACACCTGTAAGTCCTGAATTACTGCCACCTACTAAGAATGGAAAAATAGCACAGAAAACAGAGGATGTAGTTGGACCATATGAATTGCATGACTTTTTCTTATATTATATTTTAAGATTTGGATTTGAACCTAAGAAGGTATTATATTTAGCTGAACACGCATTTGATGGAAAATATGATAAAGAAACTATTTTGAAATGGTTAAAGACATTTTACAGAAGATTCTTTTCGCAGCAGTTTAAACGTTCATGCCTTCCTGACGGACCAAAGGTAGGAAGCGTTGCGGTTTCACCTAGAGGAGATTTGAGAATGCCAAGTGATGCAGTAGTACGTGAGTGGTTAGAAGAATTAGAGTAATTATAGCAAATAATATGTATGCGAAATTATTTGTACATGAATAATTTCCATAAAATAAAATTTTGTATATTAATAATAAAAATAGGATGGAACATAATTGTCTCATCCTATTTTTTATAATTTATTATGCTGATATTTTTATAAATAAGAGTGATATCAGCTTTGCAAAAGTGTTGTTGCAAATTAACTTTAAAGATTTGCAAATTAAAACCTGACACAAAAATATTTTATTGAAATTATTTGGCCGAATTAATTGTATCGCATATTGCATTATATAATACAGAATATGTATATTGGCTTTCAGGATTGTAAGATACGTTTTCTAATGACTGAGTTGATACAATCTGATTAGCAATATCCTCAAAAGCAGGTTTCACTAAAGGATACATTGTAGCTACGGAATCATCAATATTTTCAATTGTAATGGAATTTATGTGGTTATCATCTAAAACTACCTGAATTTCCATAGGATTTCCGTTTAACGTGATATAAGAGGAATAAACACCGGCCTTATAAGTGCAATCACTTGCAGGAGCCGAAGTAGTGGTGTCTTTTCTAAACATTAAAACTAAGGTTATTATTAAGGCGATTCCAAGGACAATTAATATAAATGTATATATAAGTTCTTTAAGATGAAAAACCATAAATTTAGGACTTTTACTCATGATGTGTGACCTCCGAAAACTGTATAGGTTTTTATAATTAAATCTATGAGCAAAAACATAAAAGTATGATGAAAAAACAGCAAAAATTATATATAATAATTTAAGAATGCCAGGGTCAAAAGGTTTGAGCACACATGAGCTTGCTAATAAGTGGGTGAAAGACCTTGTGACCCGCCCCAATATGAGCAAAAAAGCGGGAGAATTCCCACGATATGCGAATATTTTGTAGGATTGTGGGAGTGCGTAGCACGGAACAATCCGTAGGCATCAAAGGTGGAACTTTTGCCCAGGCATCATTTAAGGAAATATAAAGAATGGAGACGGATATGTCATTAACATTTATTGTAGGAAGCGCAGGCTCAGGTAAGTCACATTTATTATATGAAAGACTTACAAATAACGCTTCAAAATATGAAAATAGAAATGAAGATTATATAGCTTTGGTTCCTGAACAGTATTCAATGGAAGCCCAGAGAGAAATTTTGCTTGCTTCAGATAGACACGGAAGTTTTAACACTGAGGTAGTAAGTTTTCAGAGACTTGCAGTTGGTATATTTGAAGAACTTGGAATGACAGATATTAAGGTTATGGACGATTTGGGAAAAACTCTCGTTGTCCGTAAAGTATTAGAAATTTGCAAAAAAGACCTTAAGTATTATCATAACAAAGCAAATATGCCGGGATTTGTGGATAGAGCAAAAACTTTAATAACCGAATTAAAGCAATATAATTATAGAACACAAGATTTGGAAAAGATGATTGATGATGTAAAAGGTCATAACATTTTAAGAAATAAATTAATTGATACTAAAACGATTGCGGAAGAATTTGACAATTACATAAATGAAAAAATGATTACGATGGAAGAAGTGTTGAGCATTTTTTGTAATGTAATGGAAAAGTCAGAAAAAATAAGAAAAACACATATTTATATTGACGGTTTTACAGGGTTTACACCTATTCAGTATATGGTTTTAGAAAAATTAATAAAATATGCAAGAGAAGTTACTGTAGCAATAACTCTTCCTGAAAATGAAGCTGATTTTAACGGATATAATGACAGAGAATTATTTGCACTCAGCAAAGAAACAATTGTAAAGTTAAGAGAATTGGCAATAAGAAATAGTGTCGAAATCGAAAATACGGTTATTGTAAATAAAGGAAAAAGACCGATACGAATTGCTGATAATGATGAACTTTGTTATTTAGAAGAAAATATATTTAGAAATAGAGCTTTAAAACCTTATGATAAAGAATGCAAAAATTTAGAAATGCATGTAACATCTAATCCAAAAGAAGAGGCAAGATGGATTGCAAATGAAATTTCTAAGTTGATGATTACAGGAAATTATAAATATAAAGATATCGCTGTAGTAGTTTCTGATATGGAAGGATATTATAGATTTATTCAGGATGAATTTAGAAAATCAGGCATTCCGAATTTTATAGATTATAAGAGAGATATATCTAAAAATCCTTTTATTGACGGTATAGTAGCTGCAATTGAAGTGGTTGAGAAAGATTTTTCATATGAAAGTTTATTTAGGTTTTTAAAATTAGGAATTACGGATATTGACAGAGAAGATATTGATATAATTGAAAATTATGTAATTCAGTCAGGAAGAAGAGGATTTAACAGTTACAACAGAAAATGGGAAAAGCAGTATAAAAATATCAGCGAAGAAGAATTTGAAAATATTAATTTGATAAGAGAAAAAATCATAGAAATGTTTTCTGATTTGAGGAAAGACTTAAAGATAAAAAATGCAGATATAACTAATTTTACAAAGAGTATTTACAAATTTATTTTAAACAATGACTGGCAGCTTAAGATACAAAAACATAAAGTGGAATGTGATGAAGCAGGCAGACTGGATGAAGCAAAAGAATACGAACAGATTTATGAAACCATTATAAAAATGCTTAATAAGCTTGTGGAATTTTTAGGTGATGAAATTGTGTCGGTAAAAGAGTTCAGACAGATTGTTGAATCCGGATTTGCAAGTCAGAAAGTTGGAATAATTCCTCCCGGTCTTGATACGGTAATGGTTGGTGATTTGGAAAGAACAAGATTAAAAGATATTAAGAAAATTATCTTTTTTGCAGGAGTAAATGATGGACTTGTGCCTTCTGCAAATAGTGGTAGCGGAATAATTACGGATATGGAAAGAGAATTTTTGCGCTCAGCTAATTATGTATTAGCGCCAACAGCTAAAGAAAATATATATATTGAAAGACTTTATTTGTATGCATTATTTGCAAAGCCTACAGGTAAAATCTACTTTTCATATAGCACATCAGGCACGGATGGTGAAGTTTTAAGAAAATCATATATTCTGTCTCTAATAAAAAGAATGTTTCCATCAATAAAAGAAATAAAGGAAAGTAGTAAGGAAAATGTTCCGGGTGATATTACAAACATCACAGAGGCGTTAGAATTTATAACAAACAGAATGCAGGAAAATAAGAGCCTTGATGGGGATAATGAGACAAAGCAGATGATTGCAAATCTTGTTAAGAACAGGGAAGTAGAAAATGCTGTAAAGATGATAATAGAAGGAATATATTATACATCAAGACATCCAAAATTACTGCCGGAAATTGCGAGAGGACTGTATGGTAACAGACACAACATTGGTATTACAAGACTTGAAAGATATGCTGCATGTGCATATTCACAGTTTTTAGCTAATGGTCTAAGGCTTTCAGAAAGACGAAAATTTGAAATAGCTGCATATGATATTGGCAATTTATATCATTATTCGTTAGAGTTGTTTTGCAGAAAATTAAGAAATAAAAATCTGAATTGGAGAAATTTAACAGACGAAGATATACAGAAATTAGTTGAAGAATGTGTAAATATCGTATTTGAGGAATATGAAAATAATGCCATTTCAAGTGATGCAAGAAATAAATATATTGCAAATAAAATTTTAAAAACAACTATAAATACTACAGAGATATTAAAAAGTCATATTAATGCAGGAAAGTTTGAACCGGCTTATTATGAGTCGGTAGTTGAACACGGAAAAGTAGACAGAGTGGATTTGTACGAAGATTCTGACGATGGGAAAGTGTATGTGAAAATTATTGATTATAAATCAGGGTCAAAGAAATTTGAAATCAGTTCTACATTTTTCGGCACACAGATGCAGCTTCTTATTTATTTAGGAGATGTAATAAAAAGAGAACAGGAAAAATATAAGGACAAACAGGTTTTGCCGGCAGGTGCATTTTATTATGAAATTAAAGACCCTTATACTAATGGTCTGACAAAAACAGAAAAAAATAAAATCATGAAAGACAGTTCGTTTACAAAAGAAGAACTAAAGGAAAGACTTGCCTGTGAAATCAATAAGAAAAGATTTAAAGAGTATAAGATGTCAGGTATTTTTACAGACGATATCAACGTGCTAAAAAATATAGATGAAAATATGGAAAAATCTTCGGATATTATTCCTGTGAGAATTAAAAGAGATGAAAGTTATTACGCAGATGTAATGGCGATTGATAATAAGCATTTTGGTGAACTTATTAATTATGTTTCAGATATGGCAGATAAGTTTAAAGAAGAAATTTGCGAGGGAAATATTGATGTTAATCCTATAGAAAAGGCATGTACATATTGCCCATATGCAGGTATGTGTAGTTTTGATGTAAATGCAGGAGATAAGTATACGGAGGTTCCCGGATATAAATTGCCTGAAGTAATTTCTAAGTTAGATGAGATGTATGAAGATTCGGAAGGAGAAAAATAAATATGCCAAATTGGACTCCAAAACAAAAAGAAGTAATAGATGCAAGAGACCAAAACATATTAGTATCTGCGGCAGCCGGTTCGGGAAAAACCGCAGTTTTGGTAGAGCGAATTATAAATTTATTGACAGATGAAAATAATCCGGTAGATATCGATAATCTTTTAGTCGTTACATTTACAAAGGCAGCAGCTTCTGAGATGAAGGAAAGAGTAAGAAATGCATTAGATGATATTATTACTAATCATCCTGAAAATGAACACATACAAAAACAGATTAATTTGATAAATACGGCACAGATTACAACAATTGATAGTTTTTGCTCGTTTGTTGTGAGAGAAAATTTTGAAAAAATAGATTTAGATCCTGATTATAAAATCGGAGATGAAGGTGAAATTGAACTTTTAAAAGCAGATGTTTTAGAAGAAATACTTACAAAAAGATATGAAGAAGCTGAGCCTGAATTTATGAGGTTGATTGAGCAGTATAAGGCGTCTAAGGCGGATGATAGCGTTACAAATCTGATAATGGAACTTTACACTGCTTCTGAAAGTCATGCAAATCCTGAAAAATGGGTTAAGTCATGTATTGATAATTATATTGTTTCAGATGAAGAAGATTTAAATAGCAAGTCGTGGATGGTAAAAAATATTAATGACATTAAAAATATTATGCCTGACATATGTAAAAAACTTGAAAATGCCATAAATATATGCGAACAACCGGGCGGTCCTGAAAATTATACAAAAGTTCTAACTGATATGTATGGAACGTGTCAGCTTGCAATGGATAAGCAATCTTATAGAGCGTTAAAAAATTCATTAGGAGAGTATAAGATACCTAGACTTCCAAATAAATCAGGTGGTGAAAATTCTGAAAAGGCTGAAAGAGTTAAGGCAATAAAAAACGAAGTAGGAAATAAAATAAAAAACATAGTCGATGATTATTTGTCATACGATATTGATGAAATTTTAGAAGAAATAAATGTAATGAAGGATCAGGTCCGGGTTATAATTGATCTTACGTTAGAATTTATGAATAGGCTAAAAGAGGTAAAGCAAGAAAATTCCATAATGGATTTTTCAGATTTAGAACATTATGCATTAAATATTTTAACATGTGAAAATGAAAATGGAGAAATCATTCCGTCAGATGTGGCTATAAGCATGTCAAAACAATATAAAGAAATAATGATTGATGAATATCAGGATAGTAATACAGTTCAGGAAGCGATACTTACAAGCATTTCAAATGGAGCTGGAATTAATAATGTTTTTATGGTAGGAGATGTTAAGCAGAGTATTTACAGATTCAGACTGGCTAATCCAAATTTATTTTTAGAAAAATATGATACTTACAGTGAAGAAACGGATGCATCAAAGCGTAAAATAATTCTTGATAAAAACTTTAGAAGCCGAAAAGAGGTCATTGATAGTGTAAACTATATATTTGATACAATCATGTGCAGACATACAGGTGGAATTGAATATATAGACAACAACAGATTAGTATGCGGTGCATCTTTTAAAGAACTGCCTGATATACAGGATAATGCAACAGATATTGTTTTAATCGAAGGGGACAAAGAATATGAAATAGAACAAATCGCAAAGAAGATTAAAAAGATTGTAGACCCTGATTTTGGAATGAAGGTTCAGGATAAAGATGGAAATTTAAGAAATGCAAAGTATAGTGATATAGTTATTCTTTTAAGAGGTATAAAAGGAATTTCAAGTCAGTATGTTGATGTTTTAGAAAAATATGGAATACCGGCATACACTGAAACAAAAACGGGATTTTATGATGCAAAAGAAGTATTAACAGTACTAAATTTCTTAAATGTCTTAGATAATCCAAGACAGGATATTCCACTTGCAGGCATAATGCTATCACAAATGTTTAATTTTTCTGAAAGTGAATTGGCACAAATCCGCATTAATGATGAAGAAAGCGGTTTATATGATGAATTAAAGTCATACTTATATGATGGAGATGACGAGAAACTTGTTGATAAGATTACAAATTTTATGAATATTATTAATAACTTGAGAAAAGAAATTCCGTATATAACAGTATATGATCTTATTGATAAAGTACTTAAAATAAACGGATATGATAATTATATTATGGCACTTCCTTCAGGATTAAGAAGAATAAAAAATATTGAGCAATTGAAAGAAAAGGCAGTTGCTTATGAAAATTCCAGTTATACAGGACTTTTTAATTTTATCAGATACATTGAGAAAGTTAAGGTTGTAAGAGAAGAAGGAGAAGCTTTGTCAGTAGATGAAAGTGATAATATTGTAAGAATAATGTCAATTCATAAAAGTAAAGGGTTACAGTTTCCTATTGTATTTTTAGCAAATGCAACGTCAAAATTCAGACCTGAAAAAGATGCGATTGCGATTCATGAAGAATATGGAATCGGAATGGATTATGTTAATCATGAGTTGAAAATAAAAGATAGTTCACTTGTAAAAACTGTTATAAGAAACGCAATCACAAAAGAAAATAAAGCTGAATTACTTCGACTTTTATATGTTGCAATGACTAGAGCACAGGAAAAACTTATTATAACCGGTTCAGTAAAAAAAATTGAAAAAGAAGTTGAAAAAATTAACGGATACAGGAGAAATCCATATTTACAGGCAACAGGAAGTGAAATAACAGACATTAACAATTTTATGGACTGGATTTTGCTTGCTACGTCAAGAAATAAAGGCGCAGATGAATTATTGAAGCACAATGATAGTTTTACAGAGGCACAAAATGAAGAATTGTACAATATTGATGCAAGTGTAAACATAACAGCAATTTGTGGTGAAACAGAAGATGATAAACTAAAAGAGTATATTGAGTTAAATGATGATAATACTAAGAAACAGGAATTGCTTCAAATTGATGGTAAAAAAACATATGATAAGATAACAGAGGAGATTCTTAATAAAAACTTAAATTGGGAGTATCAGTATTATGAGGATGTAAATATAAGTGCAAAGGCAAGTGTTACTGAAATCAAGAGACAGGCATTACATGAATATGATGAGCAGCAGGATGGTACGGAAATGTTTAAAGAAGATTTGCCGGATATAATTCCTGATTTTGCAAAATCGGACGAACAGCTTCATGAAAAGCTAACAGGTGCAAACAGAGGAACAGCTTATCATAGGATATTTGAACTTATGGATTTGAATTTGCCTGAATATACAGTAGAGTCTGTTAATGAAATGATTAATGGTTATGTTAATAGAGGTCTGATAGATAAGGCAGGAGCAGATTGTATAAATGAAAATGATGTTATTGCTTTTAGTAAAACAGACTTATTTGAAAGAATGAAACAGGCACAGTCGAGAGGAGAGCTGTTTAGAGAACAGAAATTTCTTCTTGGAAAGAAGGCTTGTGAAGTGAATCCAAATACCGATTCAGAGGAACTTGTTGTAATTCAGGGAATTATTGACGTATGTTTTATTGAAAATGGAAGGTATTATGTAGTAGACTATAAAACTGACAAAGTAAGAAAAATGGAACAATTGTATGATAAATACAGTGTTCAGTTAGATTACTATAAAGAAGCAATTGAGCAGATTACAGGTAAAAAAGTTGAAGATGAAATAATATACTCTGTAACGCTTGGCGATGAAATAAGTTTTACTGAGCATAGACAAAGGAGACAATAATGATTTTTCCAAAGTATATAAAGAAAAATGACACTATAGCTGTTACGGCCCCGTCAAATGGAATAACAGATGAAATTAAAATAAAAAGATTTAACAAAGGGGTAGAGCAACTTAAAAACAGAGGATATAATGTTGAATTTACTGACAGTGTTTTTAAGGCTGATAAAAGAGGCGTAAGCAATACCGCAAAAATTAGAGCAGAAGAATTTAACAGATTATTTGATAAAAATGAAGTTACAGGAATAATTTCTGCCGCAGGTGGGGATTATTTAATGGAGATGCTTGAATATGTGGATTTTGAAAAAATAAAGGCAAATCCAAAATGGGTTCAGGGATATTCAGATAATACAGGATTAGTATTTCCTATTATGACAAAATGTGATGTGGCATCTGTTTATGGATGTAATTTTGGAGATTTTGGTATGGAACCATGGCAAAATACAGTAAGCAATGCATTAGGTGTGTTAGAGGGAAATGTAAGAAGCCAGAAATCATTTGATTATTATGAATCCGACCGCCATGAATATGAAACAGGTTTTGAAGGATACTATAAAGATAAAGAAGTATGCTGGATAAACGGACGTGGTGAAGAGAAGATTGAAATGTCAGGAAGATTAATAGGTGGATGCCTTGATGTTATCTGCTTTTTAATCGGAACAAAGTATGACGGAACAGAAGAATTTATTCATAAATATAAAGATGATGGTATTATATGGTTTTTAGAAAGCTTTGATTTTAGCGATACTACGTTAATAACACATTTATGGCAAATGAAACAGATGGGATATTTTAAATATGTAAAGGGATTTGTATTTGGAAGGCCGTTGATGTATAATACGTGGATAGAACAGCCATATAATGAGGCAGTTATGTCTATTTTAGGCGATTTAGACGTTCCGGTTATATTTGATGCGGATATCGGACATAAAGGACCTCAGTTCTCAATGATAAACGGGGCAATTGCAAAAGTCAGCAGTGCCAATGGAAAAGGAGTTATACAATATGCTTGAGTTAAGAGACGTGAAGTTTAGCGTAAACGATGAAAATGGCAGTGTGAAAAATATAATAAACGGCATCAGTATGAATATTGATGAAAGCAAATTTGTAGCCATTACAGGACCAAATGGAAGTGGAAAGTCTACTTTGGCAAAATTAATCGTAGGAATTAATCAGCCAACAGAAGGAAGGATTTTATATAATGGCACAGATATTACAAATATGTCTATTACGGAAAGGGCAAAATTGGGAATTAGTTTTGCGTTCCAGCAACCTGTAAGATTTAAAGGAATCACAGTTATTGACTTACTTAGAATAGCGGCAGGAAAGCAGCTTACAATTAGTGAAGCCTGCGAATATCTTTCAGAAGTAGGACTTTGCGCAAGAGACTATATTAACCGTGAAGTGGATGCAAGTCTTTCAGGTGGTGAGTTAAAGAGAATAGAAATAGCGACAATTATTGCAAGAGGAACAGAACTTTCAGTATTTGATGAACCAGAGGCAGGAATTGATTTGTGGAGTTTTAACAGCCTTATTAAAGTATTTGAAAAAATGCAGAAAAATAATAAAAACTCAATTTTAATTATTTCTCATCAGGAAAGAATTCTTGATATTGCAGATGAAATTGTTTTATTAGCAGACGGAGTTATCAAGGCACATGGAAGTAAAGAAGAAATTCTTCCGATGGTTCTTGGAGCAGAAAGTAATGGCTCATGTGCCAAATTACAGTCATAAGGAGGAAAATCATGGATAAAATTCAGATGGAATTATTTGAACAGCTTACTGGATTACATGAAATTCCGGCAGGCGCATACAATATAAGGGCGAACAGTAAAAAAGACAGCAGAAATACAACTGCTAATATTGATATTGTAACAAAAGAAGATAAAGATGGTATTGACATATATGTAAAGCCGGGAACAAAAAACGAGAGTGTTCATATTCCGGTTGTTATTAGTAAGACAGGATTAGAAGAATGTGTATACAATGACTTCCATATTGGCGAAGGAGCAGATGTGCTTATCGTTGCAGGATGTGGAATACATAATGGCGGTGATAAAAAGTCACGTCATGATGGAATACACACGTTCTATATTGGAAAAAATGCCAGAGTAAAATATGTTGAAAAACATTATGGAAAAGGCGATGGCAACGGTGAAAATGTAATGAATCCTACTACAATTGTTAATATTGAAGAGGGTGGTTACATGGAAATGGAAACAGTTCAGATTAAAGGAATTGATTCAACAAACCGTATCACCGAAGCTAAATTAGACAAAGATGCAAAGATTGTTATTACAGAAAGAATTATGACGCATGGAAATCAGTTTGCAGAAACTCATTTCAATGTAGATATGAATGGAGATGGTTCAAGTGCAAATGTTATTTCACGTTCAGTTGCAAAAGGAAATTCAAAACAGGCATTTTATTCTGTAATTAACGGAAATGCAAAATGCACAGGACATTCAGAGTGTGACGCTATTATAATGGATAATGCTAAGATTACAGCTTTACCTGAAATTACAGCTAATGATTTAGAGGCATCATTAATTCATGAAGCCGCTATTGGTAAAATTGCAGGTGAACAGTTAATCAAGTTACAGACATTAGGCCTTAGCGAAGAAGAAGCAGAGGAACAGATTGTTAATGGATTTCTTAAGTAATATGTTTATATGATTGGTAGGATTGCGGAAGTGCGTAGCACGGAACAATCCGTAGGCATCAAGGTTTTGGTCTTTTGCCCCAACATCTTTTTATAGCACAAATAATTGCGCATAAATAACTTCGACATAATAAATATGCTAGTAACAATGATACTCTCTTTGCCGGATAAAACGGCAGAGGGAGTATTTTTATGTAGGACAAGTTTATGTTTATAGAACCAAATTAAAAAATAAAGTTAAAAAGCAAATAAATACGATGTAAAAGACAAATAATAGAGAAAACTTTTGTTGATATAAAGATAAATAAAACAACTTGACACATACCCTACAGGGGTATAAAATGCAAATGTAAAAATGAAAGACTAATATAATTAAAGATGTATGAAAGGAGTCGCTTTGGAAGAGAATAAAAAAGAAGTACAGGCAACAGCAAGTGGAAAATGCAGTAAATGTTGTACAGTCGAAGACCGCAATTGTTGTAGTCATAAAACAAAAGAAAGAACAGAAAAAGAATATAAAGATTTAATAAACAGACTTAACAGAATTGAGGGGCAGGTTAGAGGTGTAAAAAATATGATTGAAAGTGATGCATATTGTACAGATGTACTTGTGCAGGTATCGGCAATCAGGTCAGCATTAAATAGCTTTAGCAAAGTACTATTAACTAATCATATTAAAACATGCGTGGTTGATAATTTAAAACAGGGAAATGATGAAGTGGTTGATGAGTTAGTTGCAACATTACAAAAACTATTAAAGTAATTATATTAGTATGTAGAAAAATAAAATTAACTTGTGACTATGTAATTTAATAAATTTTATAAAAAATAGAATATATTGCTTTTTAAGTCGCAGTTAATTAATAATTACAAGTTCTAAATCGAGGTGATAAACAATGACAAAATATTCAGTATATGGAATGAGTTGTGCCGCCTGCAGTAGCAGAGTAGAAAAGGCTGTTTCTAAAGTAGAGGGAGTAAATTCCGTAGCGGTGAATTTACTTACAAATTCAATGATAGTTGAGGGAGAGGTTGAGCCTGAGATAATAATGAAGGCAGTAGAAGACGCAGGTTATAAGGCAAAACCTCAGAATGGCGAAAAAGCAAAATCAGAAGAGCAGACAGATGAATTAGACAATTCAGGTGAAACTAAGAAAATACGAAACAGATTTATTTGGTCAATTATTTTTCTTGTTCCACTTATGTATATTTCAATGGGAGTTACAATGTGGGGATTTCCTGCACCGGAAGCATTTGAAAAGAATCATATTGCCATGGGACTTACAGAGATGTTGTTTACAATCATAATTATGATTATAAATAAAAAGTTTTTTGTCAGTGGCTTGAAAGGACTGATAAATAAAGCACCTAATATGGATACTCTTGTAGCACTTGGTTCGGGAGCTTCATTTGGATACAGTTTGTATGTGCTGTATGCAATGACATTTGCACAAGTTGATGGAAATATGGAACTTGTACATCATTATATGCATGAATTTTATTTTGAATCAGCAGCAATGATTCTTACACTAATTACATTAGGAAAAATGCTTGAATCATTTTCAAAAGGAAAAACAACAGATGCACTAAAAGGACTTATGAAGCTTGCTCCAAAAACAGCTACTATAATTGATGCAAATGGAACAGAAAAAGTTGTGGATATTTCAAGAGTATCAATTGGTGATGTATTTGTTGTAAGACCGGGCGAAAGCATTCCTACAGATGGTGTAATAATAGATGGAAGCAGTGCTGTCGATGAATCAGCACTTACAGGAGAGAGCGTTCCAAAAGATGTAACAGTGGACGATGAGATATTTGGATCTACAATAAACAAATCAGGATTTATAAAATGCAGGGCAACAAGAGTAGGAGAAGATACTACTTTATCACAAATAATCCATATGGTAAGTGATGCTGCGGCAACAAAAGCACCAATAGCAAAGGCAGCAGATAGAGTATCCGGAGTATTTGTTCCGGTTGTTATGGCAGTTGCCGTTGTAACGATATTTGTATGGCTTGTTGTGGGAGAGGACGTAGGTTTTGCACTTGCCAGAGGAATATCAGTATTGGTAATAAGTTGTCCTTGCGCGTTAGGACTTGCAACACCTGTAGCAATTATGGTTGGTAATGGAAAAGCAGCAAGAAATAATATTTTATTTAAAAACGCAGTTGCACTTGAAAATACAGGAAAAACACAGATAGTTGCTTTGGATAAGACAGGAACAATTACAAGTGGAAAACCGGTTGTAACAGACATTGTTGGAAATGATAAGCATGAACTTTTAAGGATTGCTTATGCTTTAGAAAGTAAAAGCGAACATCCTTTAGCATCGGCGATAGTTGAATATGGAAAAGCGAACAACATTAAAATGCATGATATTAATGAGTTCTCAATTGATGCGGGATACGGTCTCAAAGGTAAAATTGAAGGAAATGCTGTAGCAGGTGGTAATTTAGCATATATAAGCAAATTTGCAAATGTAAGTGATGAATTAATAAAGAATGCAGAAGAATTAGCAAAAGAAGGAAAAACGCCATTGTATTTTTGCAAAGCCAAAGATGTGCTTGGCATTATTGCAGTAGCGGATGTTATAAAAGAAGAAAGTATTGTAGCCGTTAAGAATCTTAAGAATATGGGAATTAAGGTTGTCATGATTACAGGTGATAATGAGCAGACAGCACAGGCAATAGGAAAGAAAGCAGGAGTGGATGAAATCTATGCAGGAGTTTTACCACAGGGAAAAGAAGAAATAATCCGCAAACTTTCAGAAACTGGAAAGACAGCTATGGTTGGCGATGGTATAAATGATGCACCGGCATTAACAAGAGCAGACATTGGTATAGCAATCGGAGCAGGAACAGACGTTGCAATTGATGCGGCAAGTGTTGTCTTAATGAAAAGTGATTTAAGAGATGTACCTGGAGCAATAAGATTAAGTAAAGGTGTATTGAGAAATATTCACGAAAATCTATTCTGGGCATTTTTCTATAATGTAATAGGAATACCTCTTGCGGCAGGCGTATGGTTTCCGTTATTTGGATTAAAATTGAATCCAATGTTTGGAGCAGCTGCAATGAGTCTGTCAAGTGTATGTGTAGTTACAAATGCATTACGATTGAATTTATTTAAAGTTCATAAAAAAGATGAAATGAACGTAAAGAATAAAGAGAGTTTTGAAAAAATAAGTGATAATAATGTAATGATAAATTCAAATAAAAAATGTCAGTCAGGTTGTAATATTAAAGATAATAATATAAATTCAAATGTAAAGGAGACAAGTAAAATGGAAAAAATAATGACAATTGAAGGAATGATGTGTGGACATTGTGAAAAGGCAGTTAAAACAGCCTTAGAAGCAATAGATGGAGTAGAAAGTGCTGTTGCAGATCATGAAAAAAATGAAGCTGTTGTTAAATTAACTAAGGATGTGGATAACAATGTTTTAAAGGAAACAGTTGAAAAACTTGAGTATAAAGTTACAGAAATTAAATAATTGTTTGAATGTAACAAAATGATAATATGAAAACAGTAAACTTTGTACAAAACATTTAAAAAACGTTTTAATTTTATAAAGAATTTAATATACTCTTAAATAGTAAAATTGAACGGGTAAAAATTAAATAAGAAATTTACATCAAAAAAGACAAATAGTTATTCTTCGGATAAAACAAACTTTAAGGTTAAAGGCTTAAAACCTAATAAAAAGTATTACGTAAGAGCAAGAGCATATAGCATATATAAAGGTACAACTGTATATTGTAAATGGTCTAAGCGTAAGGTTATTATTAGAAAAAATAAATAAATATAAGTTAGTTAAAAATGAGACTGTAGCACTAACTAAGTGATACAGTCTCATTTTTATGATAGAATACTTAATAGATTATAAAGTATAATTGTGCATAACATAAAATTAATATTAACAGTTATTATTTAATGCAATATATTAATATGAGAAAGGAAATAATATGAACGTATTTATAGGTTTAATCATACCATTTATAGGAACAACATTAGGAGCAATGTGCGTGTTTTTAGTTAAAAACAAATTAAATGACAAAGTACAAAAAAGTTTACTTGGATTTGCATCAGGAGTTATGGTGGCAGCGTCAGTATGGTCACTATTAATACCATCATTAGATATGGCATCAGGAATGGGAAGATTGTCATTTATACCGGCGTGTGTAGGATTTATGCTTGGAATCCTATTTTTACTTGGAATGGATATGCTAGTTCCTCATTTGCATGCCGGAAGTGATAAACCCGAAGGGCCAAAGAAATCATTAAAGAAAACAACGATGTTAATTTTGGCAGTGACAATTCATAATATACCAGAAGGAATGGCAGTAGGAGTTGTGTTTGCCGGAATGATGGCAAATAACACGGGGATAACATTAGCTGGAGCCATGGCGCTTTCAATTGGAATAGCAATTCAAAATTTCCCTGAAGGAGCAATAATCTCCTTGCCGTTAGTGTCAGCAGAAAATACAAAAAAGAAATCCTTTGTTTACGGTATGTTATCAGGAATAGTTGAACCGATTGCGGCAGCAATAACAATAATGCTTACAGGAATAATTTTACCGTTGCTTCCATATTTATTGTCATTTGCGGCAGGGGCTATGATATATGTTGTTGTAGAAGAATTATTGCCTGAATCCGTGGAAGGTGAACATTCTAATATTACAACAATTGGATTTGCATTAGGATTTATGATAATGATGATATTAGATGTGGCACTAGGATAATTTGAAAATAAATAATATAAAAAATACGGCTTAAACATAAAAATGAGTAAGCCGTATTTTTCGTGACAAACATAAAGCCTGTCTGTTTATGGACTGATATACGAATTATAACTTAATTACTTTTGTTACACGGTCAGATATAATGAATGCAACTGCGAGTTTAACTAAATCAGGAATAACGAAAGGTGTTACGCACCATCCAAGAACAGTTGCAAGACCAATTGTACCTGTTGACTTCATGTATACAACCATGAACCATGCTGTACCAAAGGCATAGCATACAACAAGTCCTAATAAAAGAGCTATAAGTCTAACAATGAATTTATTTCCTAATAAAGATGTGAATAACCAATAAATTAAAGCTGTACATAAGAAGCCTATAAGGTATCCGCCTGTTGTTCCTAAAAGTACGGCAACACCACTTTTAAATCCTGCAAATACAGGAACTCCGATAGCTCCTAATAATAGGAAAACTAAAATTGAAAGTGTTCCACGTTTTCCACCTATAATTTCTAAAGTTACAAATACAGCAAATGTTTGAAGTGTAAATGGAACTGTCAATGGAATGGAAATCCAAGAACAAATTGCCATTAATGCTGCAAATAAAGCGATTAAAGTGATATCGATTGCTTTGCCTGATGATTTTGTTGCTGTTAAATTTTCTGTTGTTGACATTGTTTTCTCCTTTTTTCATAAAAATAATCACGTATAGATATTCTGAAATTTGCCAGATATCCGAATATGTATTTATTGTTGATTTCAATTGTTGTATTGAATCAATTTTTATCATACATATGACAATATAAATGGTAAAAGATGAATTGTCAACCTATATCGCAAAATAGTTGACAACTAAAATCCCAATATTAGTGATAACACTAATTAATGCACATACTAATTACTAATAATTTAAAATTGATATGATTTAAAGCAGAGTTAAAATTAAAAAATATAGTACATAGTAAAAAACGATGCTATAATGTACAGGATAATACATAATGGCAAATGCAATTTGGGATAAGTTGGGATAAGTAATATATCAATATGAATTAATTATTAGAGTATATAGTTAAAGTATCCTTAATTGCAAAAGAGAGGTACATATGAAACTTTCAGAATTAAAGCAAAGCCAATCGGGAATTATTTCTGTGGTTGGTGGAGAAGGAAATTTAAGAGGTCATTTTCTGGATATGGGAATAATTCCGGGAACAAAAATTACTTATGTTAAAGCTGCTCCAATGGGAGATCCCATTGAGTACCGTATATGGGGATATGAATTGACTCTTAGATTAGAGGATGCACAAAAAATAGAAATAAATATGTGCAATGAAAATGATAATAAATTATCGGATAATAAGGTAAAAACGAAGAATAAGAAGATAACGGAATCGGGTAAGGACAAATTGTTACATCATCCAGGTCTTGGAGAAATGGGAATATACCATGTTAAGCAACGTGGCGAAGAATTAAAAGATGATGAATTAATAACATTTGGTCTTGCAGGTAATCAGAACTGTGGAAAGACAACATTATTTAATCAGCTGACAGGCTCAAATCAGCATGTTGGTAATTTCCCAGGAGTTACAGTAGATAGAAAAGATGGACAGATTAGAAAACATGAGAATACTTTGGTTACTGATTTACCTGGAATATACTCAATGTCGCCTTATACAAGTGAGGAGATTGTAACAAGAGACTTTTTCTTAAATGACAGACCAAGAGGAATTATCAATATTGTAGATGCAACGAATTTTGAACGAAATATGTATTTGACAATGCAGTTAATTGAACTTAATATTCCGATGGTTTTAGCGTTAAATATGATGGATGAGGTTCATAAAAACGGCGGAACTATTAAGATAAATGAATTAGAAGAAGCATTGGGAATACCGGTAGTTCCTATATCTGCCGCTAAAAATGAAGGTATAGATGAACTTATCGACCATGCGATACACGTTGCAAAGTATAGAGAACGTCCGGGAAGAATGGATTTTTGTGATGCGAATGGTGAAGATGGCGGAGCAATGCACAGGTGTCTTCATTCTATAATGCATTTGATTGAGGATCATGCACATAAAAAAGAGATTCCTACAAGATTTGCAGCAAGTAAATTAGTAGAGGGCGATGACGAAGTGCTTAAAAAACTTGAACTTGATCAAAATGAAAAAGAAACGCTTGAACACATCATTTTGCAGATGGAAAATGAAAGCGGATTAGACAGAGTGGCTGCTCTTGCAAAAATGAGATTTACATTTATTGACAAAATTTGCAAGGCTACAGTTGTTGAACCAAAGCAAAGCGTTGAACATATACGAAGTCAGAAAATAGATAAAGTGCTTACAGGAAAATACACAGCGATACCTTCGTTTATTGCAATAATGGCGTTTATATTCTGGATGACATTTGGAGTGGTAGGTGCATGGCTTTCTAATCTTATGGAAATAGCTATTGATTTTGTTACAAATGCTTGTGATAAAGCACTTATTAGCATACAGGTTAATGAAGTGCTGAGGTCGCTTGTGGTTGATGGAATATTGACAGGTGTTGGAAGTGTATTGAATTTCTTACCGATTATAGTTATTTTATTCTTCTTTCTATCATTGCTTGAAGATAGTGGATATATGGCAAGAGTAGCATTTGTAATGGACAAATTATTAAGAAAAATTGGTCGGTCAGGGAGAAGCTTTGTTCCAATGATAATCGGTTTTGGGTGTTCAGTTCCGGCTATAATGGCTACAAGAACATTGCCATCTGAAAGAGACAGAAAAATGACAATAATGCTTACTCCTTTTATGAGTTGCTCGGCAAAATTGCCTATTTATGCAATGTTTACCGCAGCATTTTTCCCTAGATATGGAGCATTGGTTATGACTGCTTTATATTTTACGGGAATTATAGTTGCAATAATTTACGCGCTAATATTAAATCATACGAAATTTAAGGGAGAGCCTGTTCCTTTTGTTATGGAACTTCCAAATTACAGACTTCCGGGAATAAAAAATGTAGGAAGATTGATATGGGATAAGGCAAAAGACTTTATTACAAGAGCATTTACAATTATATTCTTAGCTTCTATTATAATATGGTTCCTTCAGACTTTTGATTTGAAATTAAATGTTGTTGAGGATTCTAAAGACAGCATTTTGGCTTTAGTTGGAAGTATTATTTCTCCGATATTTAAACCATTAGGTTTTGGAAATTGGAAAATATCAACAGCACTTATTACAGGATTTACAGCAAAAGAAAGCGTTGTAAGTACATTGACAGTTCTTTTCGGTGGAACAAATATAGCACTTTATACAGCATTTGATACAACTACCGCTATAGTTTTTCTTGTATTTACATTATTATATACACCTTGCGTAGCTGCAATTGCATCTGTAAAAAGAGAATTAGGTGGAAACTGGGCAGCAATGATAGTGGTGTTACAGTGTGTAGTTGCATGGATTGTAGCGTTTATTGTTAAAATGTTATTGACTGTTATTGTTTAGTAGAACAGAAATTTAGTGATGAATTTCTTAAAGAAAAGAAAAAAATTTTGACCAATTAGGCTTATGATAGTTAAGTATTTGTGTCAGAAGTTACATAAAACTTATAGAACTAAAAAAATAATATATATATCAGATAAAACCCCATTATTGCTATTGAAATGTTTCAAAAGTAATAATGGGGTTTTATTAAAAATGTATAAAAACAATATGAAATGTTAATGAAAACAAGAAAAAATATAGTATAAAACATACAATAATGACAAAAAAAATATAAAAAAGTTTTTTTAGTTTTTTTGATTTTAAATATGAATTATAATATTAATTAGAAGGAAATTAATAAAATTAGGAAGAGGTAAGGGAAATGATGAATAGGTTACTTAAGAGGGGAGTATCATTAATACTTTCAGCAGCAATGGTTTTTACATTGTGTCCACAGACACAACTATTTAGTATTAAAGCTGCAGAAAGCGATGATACTCCTTATGTAATTTCAAAGGGGAGACCAGTTTATGCAAGCTCACAGAATGGTGATGGAAGTGGACCTGAAAAAGCAGTTGATGATGACATAACTACAAGATGGCAGGCAGCACAGAGTGATAAAGATGAATGGTTTTATGTTGATTTAGGAAAGAAAACGGATATTGACCATATTTATATTCAGTGGGAAGCTGCGTATGCTAAAAGGTATGAAATACAGTTATCAGATGATGAAGAAAACTGGACAACTGTATATGAAAAAGGTACTAAGCCGGGTGCATTTGTAAATATGGCAGTGTCATATGAAATTAAGTATGATGATAATAATAAGTGCTTTTATGCAGCAGCTAATTGGACTAGTGTGGATAATGCAGTATACAGAGTAACAGAGAATGATGAAATTGCCTCAGCTCCTGATAATTACAAATTCACAGGACATGGAGTTGCAGGAGGACAAATAAAACTTGATGAGGGAAAGCATACAATAAAGGTTACGGCATTATCTAAAGATGATGGAAAAGAACTTGGATCAGGAACATGCGAAATTGATGTGTCTATTGGAAATAAAGGAAACAATGGAGTAGAGGTTGATTCTTCAGCAAATCTTAAACAGACTATTAATAAAGAAGATATGAGTGCAACATCTGCAAGATATGTAAAGATGCTTTGTACAGAGAGAGCAACTAACTATGGAGTTTCAATGTTTGAATTTCAGGTATATGGAACAGATGGTGTTGTAAAAAGACCAGTAAATTACGGAGAAAACATCGCACTTAATAAAGAAACAAAAACATCAGGCCTAAAAGATGAATGGTGGATGTATGATAAAGAAGGAAATTTATTACAAAAGGAACTTGATAAAGTAGTTGGAAAGAATGCAGTAGATGGTGATATGAATACATCATTCTCATCTAAAAATGATATTAATCAGTGGTTGAGTGTAGATTTAGGTGACAGTTATGATATAGGTCGTATATCTGTTACATGGACGGGTGATGCAGGAAAAGTATATGATTATCAGGTATCAAATGACGATAAAAATTGGACAAGCATATATAGAAATGTTAAAGGAACACCTAATTCTACGGATAATAGACAGGTATATGCACAGAATGTAAGATATGTTCGTGTCTTAGCGTATAGTAAAGTTGAAAAGGGAAGTGGAATAGGGATTTCAGAATTAGAAGTATATAAATATAAAGAAGGTGATGAAAAACCTGCAATTAATTTACCTGAATTACCAAAGACAAAGACAAAGACAGCAGGTAAAGCAACGTATATTTCTAATGATATGTATTTGGAACAGGCAAAAGTTCCGTATTATAAGACAGATAATGTAAAGGCACCTATAGAAAGTAATGACTGGTGGCAGTCAATGCTTATAAAGAAGTTTGGCAATACAATTTGTACAATGCCTTTTAAAGTTAGATTTTCAACAAAAGGATTAAGTGTTCTTACAGCTACAGACGGATGGCTTCAGGATCATGCAGCTACAGCTGTAAATTTATCTGTTATTTCAGAAACAACACCTGACTTTTATATTTTGCCGGAAAATTTAGACACAGATACAGCTTGTGATAAAGTAGCCGGTTATAGTGATTTTTCAGTTACGGCACAGTTAGCAGATGATAATCACGTAGCTATGACAAGTACGTTTGTAAAAGGCTCACCATATATATATAACGAATTTGGTGATACTGAAGCATTTACAATATCATCGTCTTCTATAACATCTATATTTGATGGAAATGGAAAAGAAATACTTGCAAGTGGTTCTGTTACAACAGACCATATTGGACTTGAAATTACTGATGATGATAATAAAGATAAAACAAAAACATCAAAAAGTTATTATTGTTTATCGGTTCCAGAAGGAACAGTATTTAAAAAAGTAGGAAATAATATTAAAGTTGAATTTGCAAATAAAAATAGCTACATGTCAGTTGGAACAATGACATCAAAAGACCAGATCGAAAAGTTTTATAAACATGGTTATGCATTTGTAGATAAAACATCAGTTACATATAATTATGATGATGACAATGCAAAAATGACATCAGATTATAAAGTAACAACAAAAGTTAAAAGAACAGGTTTTAATGACACAACATTTATGTGTATGATGCCACATCAGTGGAAATATTCTTCAAAGAATGGAAGTGAATTTGCTACATATCCGTCAGTAAGAGGAGATATGAAGGCAATAGAAAGTAATGAATTTACTACAGTATCTGATTTCTCAGGCTTAATAGCTATATTTGCTAAGCCAAATGGAGAAAAAGATGCAGATGGAACAGCTACATTTGATACAGACGCGGTAGCGAGATATCTTAAGGATTTGGAAAATTCAACAAAGAATATTACACCTGCTGCAGATGCTTATTGGGAAGGTAAGAATTTACATCCTCTTGCAATGGGTGTAATAATGGCAGATCAGATTGGAAATATTGAATTAAAAGAAGTTTTCTTACAAAGACTGAAAGCAAGATTAGTAGACTGGTTTACATACGATGGAAAAAATGACATAAGTTATTTTGTCTATAATGAAGCATGGGGAACTATTTATTATAAAGAAAGTGAATTTGGTGCTAATGCAGCTATCTGTGACCATCATTTCACATATGGATATTTTGTATTTAGCGCAACGGTATTGGCTACATACGATAAAGAATTCTACAATGATTATAAGGATATGATTGAGACTCTTATAAGAGATTATGCAAATCCTACAGCAGACAGTGAATATTGCAGATTCAGAGATTACGATTTGTATGAAGGACATTCATGGGCAGGTGGATATGCAGATAATGATTCAGGTAATAATCAGGAGTCAGCATCAGAATCATTATTCAGCTGGATTGGAATGTATCTTTGGGGAGTACTTACGGAACAGGATTCATACAGGGATGCAGGAATATTTGGATTTACAAATGAAATGGAAACTGTAAAGCAGTATTGGTTTGACTATGATAGAAAAACAGATACTGATGGAAATGTTACTAATAGTAATTGGGTTTCAGATTATCCATATCAGGTAGTTGCTCAAGTTTATGGAGCAATTAACTTCTATGGAACTTTCTTTGGCGGACAGCCATTATATTGTTATGGTATTCATTGGTTACCAATTTCTGAATATCTAACATACTATGGAACAAACCAGACAAGATGTGCACAAATATATCAGGGATTGTTAGATGACACTGATAAGGCAATTGAATATGCAGCAATAGATGCTAAAGCAGAAGGTAAATCTGAAGAAGAAATTGAAAAAATTAAAAATGATTATACAAGAGCTGATACAGGTTGGCAGCATATTACATGGCCATATCTGGCTCTTACAAATCCAACTTTAGCAATTGATAAATTCTTAAAGAATGATACTAAAGTACAGAAAACAGATAATGCATTAACATATTGGTATATTAATGCGCTTAAGGAAATCGGTGTAAGAAGTTCAGATTACAAGATTACAGGAATAGGAATAGCCGGAACAGTATATTATAAAGACAGTGAAAAGAAATACACTGCTGAAGTTTATAATCCTACAGGAGAAAGAAAAACAGCATCTGTAAGGGATAATAAAGGAAAAGAAGTAGGAACTGTTGAAGTGGGAGCTAATTCACTTATAAGTTTTGAAATTAAAGGTAAAGGATTTAGCTATAAGCAGATGTCAGCACCTACTATTAAAGCTACATCATTAGCATCTAAGGATGTTACTGAAAATATTTCAGGAACAAAAGAATTTGATGATACACAGTTAGTAGAGTTAGAGTGCGCAGATGAAGATGCAACTATTTACTATACAACAGATGGTAAGGCACCAACTAATGAGTCTACCAATTATACAAAAGGTGATAAAATACTTGTATCAAGTGATACAACTTTAAAAGCTGTTACAGTAAAGGAAAATTGTATTAATTCATCGTATGCAGCAGCAACATTTAAAATCAAAGGAGAAGCAATTCAGGATGATACAAATGTTGCGTTGAACAAAACTGTTACAGCAAGCAGTGAAGATGGTGGTAATACAGCAGCAAATTCAGTTGATGGTAAAGAAGATACAAGATGGCAGGCAAAAGCAGATGATACAAATGAATGGATTCAGGTTGATTTAGGCAGAGTCAGAGTAGTTAACACTGTAAAGGCAAAATGGGAAGTAGCTTATGCAGCAACATATGAGGTTCAGACATCAGTTGATGGAAAAACATGGAACATAGTTGCTACTGAAAATGGTGGAACAGGTTATATAACAACGACATTTGAAGCAACAAATGCAAGATATGTAAGAATACAGACAACATCAAGAGCAACAACTTATGGATGTTCAATCTATGAATTTGAAGTTTATGGTGCACGTCAGACTAATAAACCTACATTATCAATTGAGAGTGGAACATATGATGATGCACAGCAGGTTACTATGGAAACAGATGTAAAGGGTGCAGAAATCAAATATACATTAGATGGAAGCGAACCTACGGAAGATTCACAGACATACATTGAACCTATTACAATAAGTGAATCTTCTTACATTAAAGCTGTAACTTACAGAAAAGGAATGACTTTATCTGATGCAACAGAAGCAGAAGTAATTATAAAGGGAACTTTAGGAATTAATAAGAAAGAAGCGTCAATTCCAAGAGATGGACAATTACAGTTGAATGGATTAAGCGATGAAAAGATAACATGGGAATCATCTGATAGTAAAATTGCAACTGTAGATAAAGATGGACTTGTAAAAGGTGTTTCTGTAGGTGATGTAGAAATAATTGCATCAATTGAAAATGGTAAAACAAAAACATGTAAGGTTACTGTAGTTGAACCAATTCCAATTACAAAGATAACCTTATCTGAAACAGAAGTAACACTTAAGAAAAAAGAGCAGGTTTCATTAGAAGCAGAGATAGAGCCTGAAAATACTACTGATAGTAAAGCTCTTACATGGACTTCAGAAGATGATAGCATTGCTTCTGTAGATGATAAAGGAAAAGTAACTGCAAATGCAGTAGGAACTACAAAAATAACAGCCAAAGCAGGAAAAGTATTTGCAGAATGTACAATAACTGTAAGAGATGTTACAACAGAAGAAATGCTTGTAGATGAAAACTTTAACCTCGCTTTACATAAGAATGTTGAAGTATCTTCTCTATATACTAAAGAGGGAAGTCAGACAACAGATATCCTTACAAATGGAGTCCTTACAGATAATATATCATATGAAACAGACTGGGATAAAACAAGAACATATGAATACGTTCTTGTTGATTTAGGAAAGAATTATACAATAGAAGCATTAAATAAGGTCGCAATTAAATTTAGTGCTGAAAATACTGCAGCTGAGAATATGTCAGTTCAGTTCTCAAATAATGGCGTTGATTATGTAACAGCATATGAAAATACTGCTCTTAAGTATAGTGATTCAAAAGAAGGATTATTTACATTTGACACAAATGTAAATACAAGTGAAATGTCTAGTGTAAGATATGTTAAGTTCTATATGAAGGGACATAAAGACTGGGGATTCCAGATGAAAGAAGTTGCGGTCTTTAGTACAGAACAGAATGCTAAAGAAGTTGAATTTGGTACATGTACTCCTCCGGCAGATTTCGCAGTAACAACACAAGATTTTTCTCAGATTACATATACTATTACACCGGCAGAAGGACAGGAAGATTACACATACGCAATTTGGATTGATGGAGTACGTATGGGAGAAGCTGTAAAAGCAGGAACGTATACATTAGATGGAATAACAGATGGAGAACATGTAGTTGAAGTGCACTCATATTGTAAATTTAAGGATAATGACTACATTGCTTCAAAAGAAGGAATTTCAAGAACAATATCAATTGATGATGGAACTTTGTATAAACGTTTAAATACAAAAAGAAATATTGCAAAAGGTTGTAGTATTTCATTAGATTCAGTTTATTCAGGAGAGGGAAGTCAGGATACAAGTGTCTTAACAGATGGAGAAATATCACAGGCATTGGATAAGGTAGTTGAATCGGTATGGGGCGAAAAAACAGCTGTTATAAATCTTGATTTAGGAAAAGATTACAAAAAAGACCAGATAGACGGAGTACTTTTAGCATTCAAAAATGGAGATACTTATGGTAAAAAATACACTGTAGAATTTTCAGAAGATGGCAAAAACTTTGAACAGGTGGCAACTATTGAAAATAGTGAATTTAAAAATTATTTTGAAAATAAGTTGGATATGTCATTATATAGTCATAGTAAGGTAAGATACGTTAGATTTAATTTACTTGAAGGAGCTACAGGTTGGGGATATCAGATATCTGAAGTAGCTGTATTTGATAAAGGATTCTACAAAGTAACAATTGATGGAAATGTTAAAAAAGTAAAGAATGGAGAAACAATTACCTTACCTGATGTAAATTCTGAGGGTACAAATAAACTTGGATATTATGATGTTGAAAATGATGAAACAGCAGCACCCGGAGCTACATATCTTGTAACAAAAGATGCTAAATTTGAAACAATTAATATGACAGTTAATTTGTTAAATGGAGCAAGCATGAGATTTTCGGAACCGTCAGGTTTAAGATTCCAGGCAAAAGTTACAACAGATAATGATGGACTTCTTGAACAGAACGCAGATGGTATAGGAAAACTTGTTACAACAGGAACTCTTATAAGTACAAGAGACTTGTATAATGATAACGGTGAGAAACTTGAACTAGATAGTAAATATACTAAGATTAACATTGTAAATACAGGCTGGTATGATGCTAATAAGAATAAGGATTATACTGATGATGTCGGAAATTACTGTGGTTCAATTGTAAAGATTGCTAAATCAAATTATAAGAGAGAATTTATTGCAAAAGCTTATACTACTATAAATTATACTTATTATAATTCAGATAATGGTAACAGCAGCGTAACAGTATATTCAACTACAACTGATAAGAATGAAAATGAGATTGATGTAGTTGGAAGAACAATAAATTATGTTGCAACAGCTATAAAGAATTCAATAACATATTATAATTCATTACCTGAAAATGCCAGAAAATACGTTGATATGTATTTAGATGTTTCAGAAGAAAATACAAGCGAAGAATAATGTTTAAAAACTGGTTATAAATTTGGGCTACCCACATATTTGACAAAGAACCAAAAAACTCTCCTACAAAATGAACTCATAATGTAGGAGAGTTTTGAATTTATTGCTTTTTCATTCTACATATCGATGATATTATCATCTGGAATTACTAAAGCACATATAATATAAATTATTATACCTGAGCCATAGAAGAGTGAGAGAATAGCCCATATAAGACGTACAACTGTAACGTCAATATTAAGATATTCAGCAAGTCCTCCACATACTCCGGCAAGCTTTTTATTTTTTGATGATTTGTATAATTTACGCTTCATAACTACCTCCGTATAAAGCAATTTTAAAGTAAATAATTAGTAAACCATAGCTTCTTCTTCACCTGTAACAACTCTTAATGCACCCTGAGCAAGAGCAAGTAATTCATCTTCACCAGGATAAATTGTAACAGGAGCAATCCATTCAACAGCAGCCTTCATATCTTCCTGAGTTTTAGCATTGTAAGCAATACCACCTGTTAAGATAATCTGATCAACTTTTCCACCGAGAACTACAGACATAGCACCGATTTCTTTGCATAACTGATAATGGAATGCATCAACTACAGCCTTAGCTGTTTCGTTGCCGTCAGCAATCATCTTCATTAAGTCTCTCATGTCGTTTGAACCAACATAAGCATTGAAACCACCGTTACCATTAATCATTTTTCCAACTTCTGCCTGAGTGTATTTTCCACTAAAGCAAGCCTTCATCAATGAACCTGAAGGAAGTCCGCCTGAACGTTCAGGTGAGAATGGGCCGTCACCATCTAATGCATTTGCAACATCAACAACTTTACCATTCTTATGAGCACCAACTGATACTCCGCCACCCATATGAACAACGATTAAATTTAAATCTTCGTATTTCTTACCAACTTCTTTTGCATATCTCTTAGCAACAGCTTTCTGGTTTAATGCATGGAAGATTGAAATTCTAGGGAATAATGGATGTCCTGATAATCTTGCAACATCAGCTAATTCATCAACTACAACAGGATCAACGATATATGATGGAACGTTAATCTGTGCTGCAATTTCATGAGCAAGAATACCACCAAGGTTTGATGCATGCTGTCCCTGCTTACCAATCTTTAAATCTTCAAGTAATTCAGGAGTAGTAGCATATGTACCACCTGGAATTGGCTTTAATAAACCACCACGACCTACAACAACATCAATAGTTGAAAGGTCAACATTCTTTTCTTCTAAGACTTTTAAAATAACTTCTTTACGGAAGTCCTTCTGATCATAAATTGTTGCGTACTGCGCAATTTCTTCAGTTGAATGTCTTAAAGTTTCTTCCATAAGCTGTGTTTCATCTTCGTAAACACCGATTTTAGTAGAAGTAGAACCCGGGTTGATAATTAATATTTTGTATGACATTTTGATACCTCCAAATTATTTCATTGCTTCAGCAACTATAGCTGCTAATGCAATTGAATTTACTTTAACTTCAAATTCATCAGAACGTGATGTTAAAATAACAGGAGCTTTTGTACCTGTTAAAATGTTACCGTTTTTAACATCAGCTGTATGAACTAAACATTTATATGTGATATTACCTGCCTGAATATCAGGGAATAATAATACATCAGCATCGCCAACAATTTTTCTGCCAGTTGTTCCCTTATGGAAAGCAGCTTCAGGTTCGATAGCAAGATCAAGTGAAAGTGGTCCGTCAACGATACATCCTGTGATTTCTCCATTTTCATTCATCTTAGTAAGTGCTTCAGCATCTACTGTACATGGCATTTTAGGATTTACAACTTCAACAGCTGCAAGAGGAGCTACCTTAGGGCACTCGATTCCGCATGCATGTGCAATTTCAACTGTGTTCTTAATAATCTGAGCCTTTGTATCAAGGTCAGGATAAGGAACAAATGCAACATCTGATAAGAATAACAAATGATCGATACCCTTAACATCAAATACGCAAACATGTGATAATGTTTTGTCAGTTCTAAGACCAACTTCTTTATCTAATACACTCTTAAGGAATGATTTTGTATCAATAAGACCTTTCATGTACATATCAGCTTTTCCGTCATGAACTAATTTTACAGCTGTTCTTGCTGCTTCAGTTGGGTCAATAACATTGATGATTTCAAATTCATCTGCATTCATCTTTAAAACACTGGCAATTGTACGAATCTTTGCTTCATCACCAACTAAAATAGCTTCAGCAATATTTCTGTCTTTTGCTGCCTTAACTGCTTCTAAAACTGCATCATCCTGTGCACAGGCAACAGCAACCTTTTTCATAGGGCATTCTGCAACCTTTGCAAGTAAATCGTCAAAACTTTTTGTCATTTTGTTTACCTCTTCAATATTTATAAATTTTTTTTGGATTTATATCCTATGCTTAACCACTTTAAATAGTAGCACGGTATATTTGACAGGTCAAGAAATAGAAAGAAAAATAAAGAAACTTCCTTATAGATATGTAAAATTAAAATTAAAAATAAAAAAAAAACCTTAATAAAATAGAAGTACTTGTTTATATTTTTTGTTTTGTTATAAATATAGATTGGAAGGCGAAAATAGGTTATTAGAAAATCATGAAAATAATAAAATGTGGGGAGAACTAAAAAGAGGATAGGAGAGTGTTATGAGAAAAAAATTAAGTAAGGTAATGGCATTAATATGCGTTGCTACAATTACAGTAACAAGTATGCCTTATTTGTCTGATTCGACTAAAGGTGCAATTATGGACTTTAGTGCTGAAAACAGTTCAGTAATGGTAGACAAAGGCGGATATAAGAAAGAAGTCTATGGTGTTGGTACAGACGACTGGGGAGTAACATGGACAGATAGAAAAAACAATTTACCTACAAGAACAACATATTTAACAGATAATTACAAAGAAACAGTTGGAACAGTACCTACAAATGATTGGGCGAGCTCAGTTGTATTTGACAAATATTCAGAATCGTTGTACGCACATCCACTAGCATACCGTGCAGCAAGTAATGGAATGCAAATGGCAGCACCGGCAGTAACAAGCACAACATCATATGTAGATGGAGAACCTATGGTTGAAAGTTTACTTAAAGACGAAACAGTAGAACTTGTTGTTGGTGGCAATAACTTTAGTGCAAAGGATGCAAAAGTTGATAAAACTACAGACTGGACATACGATATATTGATGGAGAACAATGCTTCAACATCAAGCATAATGGCGACAATCGGAAAAGGAACACCATATGCTTATTACAATTTTAAAAATGTAGAACCTACCATTTCACTTGGAGCAGGTGGAACAGATCTTGCGATATATAAAAATTCAACATCTTCAAATATTTTAGGGGTAAGTCTTAAGAACAAGAAAGACGGAAAGACACATTACTACTTGATCAGTGCACCAAGTGGTACAACATGGGTTAATGCGGGTGGAAAACTCACTGCAAAAATGCCGGCAGGAAAAAACTACATGTCAGTTGCAATATTACCTGACGGAAGTGACAATGCATTTGAATTATACAAAAAATATGCATTTAACTTTATTACAGATACAAAGGTTGAGTGGAAATATCTTAGTAATTCTTCAAAGGTTGTTACAAAATATAATGTAAGTACAAAGAACATGGAAACAGGAGCAAACGGTGGAGACACAATTATTGCTTTATATCCTCATCAGTGGAGATATACTAACAGTAAATTTACAGGATATACATATGAAACGATTAGAGGAACAATGAAAACAGTTGTTGGAACAAACTATTCTACAACAATGCAGTATAATGGAATCTTATCATCACTTCCTGTAACAAAAGATGAAGAGACAGTAGGAAAAATAAAGGATCAGTTAGGATATTTATACTCTTATAGAAAATCAAAAGATAATCCAAAATGGATTTGCTTCTTAGAAGGTCAGTATGGCGGATATGATACATACTGGGTAGGAAAAAATCTTAACACATTATCAGATGCAATATGGCTTGCAGACCAGTTTAAAGATAACGACATGAAGACTATGACAAATGACATGGTTGAAGGTGTTGAAAATTATCTGAAATTTTGGTTTGACCCATATCGGGCATATATAGACGGTCAGCATGTAGATGATTATTTTTATTATGATAAAGAGTATGGAACACTTATTGGCTATCCTACATCATATGATTCAGATAAGCAGGTAAATGACCATCATTTCCATTACGGATACTGGATAAAGGCAGCTGCGGCAGTTGCAATGAAAGACCCACAGTGGGCAAAAGAGTGGGGCGGAATGGTTTATGAAATGATAGGGGACATTGCAAATGCAAACAGAGACGGAAGCAGTTATAACAGGAACAGCGAGACGAAGTATCCTTTCTTAAGAAATTTTGACATATATGAAGGACATTCATGGGCATCGGGAGTTGCCAACTATGAATTTGATGAAAATGGTGAAATGGTAGATAAAAAAGGTGGACTTTCAGGTGGTAACAACCAGGAATCATCATCGGAATCAGTTAACGCGTGGTCTTCGCTTATTCTTTGGGGAGAAGCAGTTGGCGATGAAAGAATCAGGGATCTTGGAATTTACATGTACACAACAGAAATAGCTGCAATTGAAGACTATTATTACGATGTACATGATGAAATTTTCACAAAGGAATACAAAGATAGTAATAATTATAATATCCAGACAGTAACAAGATTGTTTGGCGGAAGATATGACCATACAGCATGGTGGACAGAAAATCCAATAGAAGTTACTACAATTACAATGCTTCCGATATCAGGGGCAACACTTTATATGGGAAAATACAAAGATAAAGTTAAGGCGGTAGTTGACAGCATAGGAGAAAACAGTAAGCAGTGGAGTAATTTTGTGAACAATAAGGAACAGATTTGTACAAATTACGGAAAAAAAGATATGCTTACTGATCCTAAGACAAATCAGGACGTGGTTGCTGAATACTATGCATACTATGACCCGGATGCAGCACTTGCAAAAGTTGATTTAAGTGATAGCGGAAAAGTTGAAAATGGTGAATCAAGAGCACATACATTAGCTTATATTACAAGTTTGAAAGAATATGGAAACCAGAATTTTGATATAACAGGAAGTACTCCATTTTCAGTTGTATTAGAGAAAAATGGAGTTAAGACTTACGTTGTAGAAAATCACACAGATAAGACACAAAGAACATATTTCTCAGATAAGACATATGTTGATGTACCGGCAAATTCAGTTTATGCAGGTGGAAAGAGCGGGGATGGAGAAAATCCAAATAAAGATGATTCACAGGAAATAACAAAGCCTGAAGCAACTACAGCAAAACAGAGTGAAACTACAACAAAAGAAGAGACAACAACTAAAAAACAGGAAGAGACAGTAAGTAAAGAACAAACAACAACTGACAAGTTGAATGAATCTACCACAGAGCAGGTACAAGTTACAACAAAAGACGAAATTAAAGAAAATCAGTCTACAAAAGAAAATAACCATTCAGATGTGACAACAACTGCGAATAGTAAAAACTTAAATAAAGAAGGCCTTAGTACAGGTGGATTGGGTAATGGTGAAAAATATCAGGCACCTGGTAAAGTTAAAAAACTTAAAGTAAAGAAGAAAAGCCTTAAGAAGATTCGCCTAAGTTGGAAAAAAGTAAGTGGTGCAAACGGATATCAGGTTTCTGTAAAAGTTAGAAAGAAAGGCAAATTTAAAGTTGTAAAGACAATAAGAAAAAATAAGAATAAATATATTAGACGCAAATATAGAAATAAAATTATTTATGTTAAGGTAAGAGCGTACAAAATAGTTGCCGGAAATAAAATTTATGGAAAATATTCTGCTGTTAAAAAGTATAAAAACAAATAATTAAGTAAAGCCATTATTAAGGATGATTAGCACAAAATGTTCTTGGTAATGGCTTTTTATTTGAAAAAATAAAGTATAAAACTTATAAAAAACTCAACAAAATGCGACGAAACTATTGACTTTCACTCACTAAACTGATAAAGTGAGACCTGTTAAAAACGTTTCAAAACGTAAGATAAATTAAATATGGGAGGTTTTACAATGAAAAGCAGGTTGCTAAAGGGGATTTCCTGTCTGCTTGCTTGTGTGATGTTGTTGGAGGCTACATTACTGTACTTTACAAAAGATGTTTATTCCAACGAAAATGTAATTGCACTAAAGAAAGAGGCAGTGAAATGGATTGAAGACAGTCAGAATGAGGATGGCTCATGGGGGAAGAGTTTAGGTATATATAATACAGCAGAAGTATTAAAATATACAGGAAAACAAAATCTTTCAGGGGATGTCAGAGAGAAAGCCGTAAAATATCTTGATACGGCGTATGAAAATAACAATGACGATCTATATAGAAAAAATTCCATTAATGAAATAACAACAGAAGATAAAATAAAAGAAATAATTAAAATGCAAAACAATGACGGAAGTTTCAGTGTAAGCGATGAATACAAAGGTGACACATTTGATACACTTCTTGCACTTGAAGCAATGCTAAGCAGCGAATTGATGAATAAAAAGTCAATGGAAAAGGCTGTTTTATTTGTTTTGTCAAACCAGAAAGAAGATGGTAGTTTTTCATACACCGGCAAAAAAGATGGTGGAGTATACATAACTGCATATGCAGCTTTTATATTAAAAAAATACATCAGCGAAAATGGTGGAAAAGAAAGTGAAAAGCTTGCCCTTAACAGAGCAAATGAGTATCTTGTTTCAAAGGAAAATGAAATAATCGGAAATGATGAAGAATCATTAATGAATTTATTAATGATTACAATTGCGCTGACAGAGATTGATGCAAATAGAACATTACAGAGGATTGAAAAAGCAGGAAAAGAAATAAAACAGGATGGAAGTCTCAATCAAGATGAATGTTTAACAGCAATGTTTGTTTACGCAATAGATGAATATCTTACATTTGTCAGGGATGAATCAGTTATATCGGGTCCCCAAATAACAGGTATAGCAATAAATTCAGATGAAAACATAACCGCATACACAGATATAAAAGTTGTTCCGGAAATAATTGGGATAAATGATGAAAAACATGAAGTGTCTGTGTGTATGGGAAACGCAAGCACAGCTTATGTAAAAGGAACAGAAACTGACGACGGATATGTAATTAATACAAAAAACATGAAACCGGGTGAATATTACATTGTTACAATGGTTACGGATAAAGAAAGCGGACAGGTTTTGGCAATAAAAAGAAAACAGGTAGAAATCAGTGAAGGAATTAAAATATTTAAATCAGTTCTTAATTATTCACCAAAGGCTGTTTCCGTAAATACGAAAAAAGAAATTAAGTTTAAGTTAAAGGCAGAAATGGGAACAAATACAGATACGGACATTGATATAAACATAAATGTTGAAAATCAGAATGGAGAAAATGTTTATAAAGACAATCATAGTATTGAGGCAGGCACAAATACAAAATACATTGAATGCAATGATTTTTCATTTATATCACAGGCAAATACAGCTGATTTATATACAGTAACAGTAAGGTATAAGAATAAAAATATGGTTATTAAAACCGATAGAGCGCTGATAAAAGTTTTTGATGAAGAAAATGAAAACAGAATTGACATAAAATACGAGGCTGATAAAGATGAAATAACTGACGATGATAAATATGTAAATGTTAAGTTTGATATGCAGGGAATTGGTCTTTCGGAAAATATAAAAAGAAGACCGATGGATATAGTTATCATATTGGATAATTCCGCGAGTATGGGTGATAAAGATTGGAAAAATGCGGTAGAAGGGGCAAGAATAATAACTAACTATATTCAACCGGAAGACAGAGTGTTAATAAGGTACATTAACTTAAATAATCCGGCATGCAAGTTTATAAGTGATAAGAAAAGTTTGAATCAGGTTCTGGATAATGTTAACAAAAACATAAATTATTGGGGCGGAACACCTATATACAGTTCAATAAATAATTCGATAAATGATTTTAAAAATTCCGAAAACAGAGACAAGGTAATATATCTGTTTTCAGATGGAGAACGTTCAGCAGATTCAGGAACACTTAATGTTAAACAAATCACGGAACAGAACATAACAATATATTCAGTCTTTCTTGAATCTAATGCATCAGAAAGCAGCAGAGCGGAGGCAAAAAAGACAATGCAGTACATTGCCGACATATCAGACGGTGTGGCATTATCTGCACCGACAAATGATGAAATAGCAGAATGCGTGGCAAAACTTGCAAACGACATATTCATGGTTGCGGGTAAAAACATAGAACTTAAGATGAAATTAAATAAAGACATAGATCCTGATGACATTGAATTCAGTAATGCCCCTGATGAAATAATAAAAAATGATGATGGCACAAATACACTCTTATTTAAGACGGGCTACATAAGCGTAGGTCAGGATAACAACATGGAGATGAAAGTACCCGTAACAGGAATTGCGGATGACGAAATAATTAATCTCATGGATGAGATAACACTTTCATATACAAATGAAAATGATGAAAAAGTTGAACTTAAACTTGATCCCTTAACCGTAAAACGAAAAATAACAACTGAAATCGTTGAAACGGAACCTGAGACAAAACAGAGTACAGAAGAAGCAGTAGATAAAAAGGGAATATATGCCAAAAATGTTATCCCAAAGGAAAGTGACGAGCAGGGAAAAGCCATTAAGGGAAATGTAAGTGTGGACAACACGGATATGGAAACAGGAGATACTGCAAAAATTTCTTATGTAATCGAAAATAAAGGACAGGAAAAGGAAAACGGCATTTTAAAAATAAGTGCAATAAACATAAAGAACAAAAATGTAACTGAATTGAAAAATAAGGAAACGAAAATCGGACAGGGAGATAAAATTACTGAAACCATAGATACAGACACTTCATTACTTGGAGAAGGAAATTTCTTAATCATATATCAGTTTGTGACAGATGATGAAGTAATTCTGATGGATGAGGCAGGATTTAAACTTACAGACCATGCTTATAATTTTAAAATTCAGTGTACCGACGGTGGAAGCATTATCTCTGAAACAAATGATGCCTATAAGGAAGGACAAACCATAAGCCTTAAGGCAAAAGCAGACGATGGATATATATTTGCAGGATGGGAGTGTGACTATGGAGCATTCTCCGACAGGTATGATAAATCTACAATGTTTACAATGCCGGGTAATGATGTAACGGTAAAAGCAGTATTTGCGAAAAAGAAAAATATGGAAAATCACGACAACAGTATTAGTGAATCCGTAACAAAAGATAATAGCGGTGAAAAACCGGGCAATGAAATTACAACACAAAAAGTCGTGAAAAAAGATGGAAATTCAAATGTTAAAGGCAGGTCGGAAAAGTCAGAAAAGAATTCTGCCACAACAAAGGAAAAGCATGAGAAGAATGCCAATATAAGTGGTAAACATAAAAAAGAGTATGGTAAGAATGACAGCATTAAGAAAAATAGTGATGGCATAAAAACATACAACGTGGATGAAAATAATCAAAACAACAAAGAAATAAAATCAGGCTCACCCGTAAAAACCGGTGATTTTGAAACAAGAAAAACAATTGCAGCATTGATGATTATTCAGTTCATTTCAATTATAGTCATTATATTTATGGCAGGAAAAAAGGAAAAAGAAGAACAATAGGGGTTAAAAAATGTATAAAGAGAAAAAATTTAACAGGGTTTTAAGTTTTATTCTGATAGTGGCAATGGTGACAGTGTCAATGTATGTGCCGGGAATAAAGCAGAATACCACTAAAAGTTCAGACATAAATGAAGCGTATCAGTTAAGTGAAGCAGAAGTTAAAACACAATCTGCAAAAAATGCTGAGAAGTTAAAAACATATATGTCTGAAAGTGTAAATAAAGTAAAATCAAAAAAAGAAACCGCAGAAAGTCTTAAAAATATTCTTGAATATGTGTCGGAACTTAAAAAATCTGTTACAGATGAAATGAACAAGGCACAAAAATATGCTAAAGAAGAAAATCTTAAAACAGTATTAAAGAGAGTAGAAGAAAGCAGAAAAGAAGTTAGCAAAGACTTTGCAGATACAGAAAATGACATAAACAGAGTGATAAAACTTTGTGACAAAAAAGATGTAAGCAACAAAGAACTAGATAATGAATACGCTAATCTTACAGATGAAGTCAGAAAGATAACGGAAAATGAAGACATAGAAACAAAAGTGCCCGATAAACCACATCAGACATCTAAAAGTTATGATGTAAGTGAAAGTGTAGGAAAACAGACACCGGATAGCAGTTTGTACACGACATCTTTGTTAAAGAAAATAGAAAACGGAGAATGTGATGGAGAGAGCACACAGGATGAAGCATTAATTTTAAGTGATGAGGCTAAAAAGATAGCCGATACGCTAAATACTCCGTATGAAATATATAAATATGTAAAAGATACAGTAGATTTTAAGCCTTATTACGGTTTAAGATATGGTGCTACAGGTACATTTACATGTAAGGTGGGAAATGATTATGATACGGCATCGCTTCTAATAGCAATGTTGAAATACAGAGGATTTGAAGCGAGATATGTAGTAGGAACAGTACAGATTGAAATAAAAGAGGCAATTAATCTTACGGGTGCAGACAATGAACAGGGCGCAGTTGATATTTTATCTATGCTTGGGATTCCGACAACGGTAGTAAAGACTGATGGAAAGATAACAGCCGTAAGAATTGAACATGTATGGGTAGAAGCGTACATACCATATGACAGTTACAGGGGAAGTGGAAAAGTAGCCGGCGCAAAAGAATGGATTCCAATGGATGCCTCATATAAAAAATACGAAAAGCAGGAAAAGTTAAACTATGACAGTGATTTTAATAAGGAAATAAAAAAACTTAGTGAAGAATTAAAAAATGAAAACGCGACAGGGTTTAGTGAAAATCTTGAAAGCATTCAGGATAGGATAACTGAATACGCAAATGAAGAAAGTATTGAAACTGACACAATTTTTAGCAAAAGAAAAATAAAGGAAGACACTCTTAGCTTACTTCCGTCCGTACTTCCATATGAAGTAATAAAGGAAAATGCCGTATTTGACAGGGCACCTGAAAAGGCGAAGGCAAAGATAACATTTAAACTTACAACACCGTTTTACGGTACATACGCAATTGGAGATTCGGATAAAGAAGTAACATTTGAAGCAGCATCATTATATGGAAAAAATGTCTGGATTGAATATATTCCGGAAACAGATGAAGACAAAAAGATAATAGAAAAGTATGGCGATATATATAGCACACCTGCATATCTCATTAAGGTTATTCCATGCATAATGGTAGACGGAGAATGTGTTGCAAAGGGGAATGCAGTACGTCCCGGAACATATACAATATTTGGGATGGATATATATGAAGCAGGATGTGAAACAGTATCAGTTGACAATCCTCTTGTTGCGGGTGGAAGCTATGCGGTTTCATTTGATTATGGAAAAATAAGCGAAGCTGATTTAAGCGACGCAAAGACCAAACTGCTCAGTTTAAAGGAAAAACTTGAATCAGGAAAAGAAAGCAACGACAGGGCAATGGGGGAAACACTTTCAGGAATTGGCACAACATACTTTGCACAGCTTGATATGGCAGACAGTATGCTTGAGGGAATATTAAATGTCACAACATGGAGACAGATAAGTGAGGGAATTTTTGGATACAAACCAAAGGTCACAAGCATATTTGGTGCACCAATCGGAATATCTGAAGGGACAGTGTTTGTTGATATAGACACGGATACATATGGAGTTGCAGATAATGGAGATAAAATCAGAACTTCTGAAGTAAACAATGATCAGGAAAATGAAAAAGACAGCGACGGTGATAAAGAAAACAAGGTGGACCATAATCCGGTAAAGGATTTCATGCTCTATAGCGGATTTGTAGGTTCATATCTTGAAAGCTTTGTCCTTGAGGAAACGGTTGGAGTATTTGCAGTATCCACAATGGAAGTATTTAAGGTGGCGCTTTCAAGAGGCATGGAGCTTGTGAAGATAGATTCGCAAAACATGGATGAGCTGGAAAGGATAAAGGCAGACGGCAAAACCATAAGTGAAATGAGAAATGCCGTCAGTTCAGGAAGAACAATCATAGTACCAAAGGAAGAAATGTGTTACTATGGATGGAAAGGCACAGCATATATTGCACTTGACACAAGTACAGGCGAAGGAGCCTACATGATAAGTGGAAGTATGTGCGGTGGCAGTACGGCAATAAACATAATTGTGGGGACAATAAATGTAATAATCGCTGCATATGATCTTATTGCTGCAATAGATATGATTATTTTAGGCCTTGCAAATCCAGTGCTGCTGACAGTTGCACTTGTGTTTCTGGGAGTTGCCGTTTATGCATACATTGACAGTATGTTTACGCTGTTTATGTATTGCAGCACCGGAGAAGAACGGTACGGAGAAGAAATGATGACGAATCTGTACTTCAACGTGACGTTTAGTGTAATAACGAAGGTGGCGGGAACTTTAGGAAAGAAAGTCGTAAGGAAGATAGGGGACACGCTTGTGGAAATGGGCGTAGACAGTAAATATGTTAAAAACTTCTTTACGGAAGAATTTGGAGGAGTATCATGGGATGACAGCCCGGGAACAGGCGGCTCAGGAAACCACGGAAGTGGAGGAACCGGAAGTGGTTCGGGAAGTCATGGAACAGGTGAAATACCGGGAGGTGGCTCAGGAAACCATGGAAGTGGAGGGACCGGAGGCACTTCAGGAAGTCACGGAACAGGATATATTCCCGGAGGAGGAAGCCCGGATTACTGGAATTTCATTGATGCATGGGAGTTGCTTAGCAAAAAATACGGTGAAAAGGTAGCAAGCATACTGCAGGAGTTTGGAGAAGACGGACTAAAGCTTGCAGAAAAGTATGGAGATGACCTTGCAAGAATAATCGACAATCTGGAATCGACAGAAGCTAAAAAAGCAGTAAGCCTTATAAACAGTTATGGTGATGATGCACTGGAAATGTTTAAGGAAGGGAAGAACTTTGATGAGGTAAAGAAGGTTGTTGAGGGTGGTTATAAAGCTACTTATAAGATTCTTAATATATCTTCAGCAGAAGATGTAAATAAGATATTTAAAGACATAATGGGATATGAGCCACCCTACAAACCAGGAACAAGTGTAACAGAAATTCAATTAACAAAAAATGCAACATATGTGCGTGTTTACGATAAAGTTAATTCAAGGATGCAAGGTGGTTGGGTTATGAAAGCAGAGGATATTGCTGGATTGACGCCACAGGAAATACAGAATAAATTTGCATTGCCCAATACACCTAAATATATATGTGATGTTAATTTGGAAGCAGGAACACGATTGAGAACTGGAGAAGTTAATCCTCTGTTTGGATTTGATGGTGGTGGACAACAGTATGATTTAATAATAAATGGGAAAAAAGTTGGTACATTTACTAATGAAAGGATTATTGGGCAATGATAGAAATTCAAAATAATAAAATATTGTTGGCTGGAAAAGAATTGCAATTTGATAATAAAATTATTGAGGCTGCAGAATATGAAGGAAAAGTAGTTATCGTATTTGAAACTGATGAAGATGGCGGATATGATAATGTGTTTTGTTATACGCAAGATTTACAATTGCTTTGGAGAATAAAACCAGCATCAGTCGCTATTGGCGGAACTGCTAGAAGTACGTATGTGGGAGTTGATATAGTAGAAGGTAATTGTAGAGCAATTGATTTTTATGGAAGGCGATTTAAGGTTAATCTTGAAAATGGAGAAATAATTTCAAAAGATATAGTTTGGTAATATTTATTATGAATATACTTTCGGACTCCTAACAACCTACGACTTCTGCACGTCTATTAATTAACAATCATAGTTGTTCAAAGGCAATTAAGAATTCATAGTGCTAAATTAATAGACTGTATCAGGTATTTATGAGATTGATTTAAGTTATAAAACAATAAAAACAGGAGACAGTATGATGAAAGATGGAGAATTTGCAATTTATTTAGGAAAAGAATATTCGGCAGGGAAAATTGAAAAAGGAAAAATAGTGTTACGTTCAACAGACATAGAGGATGTAAAAAATGGTTTTGAACCGTGTAAACCGTTTAATATTAAATATATTGAAGATAAAATAGTATGTATGAAATTTGTAAATAGCCCTGAAATAACTGAATATTTCATAATAAGGACAATGGCATTTTATAAAGGCTTTGAATTTCAAGTTGTTGAGGAAACAGAAGATAAGTTATCTATAGAAGCTACGGGAGGTGATTGCAGGGAGTGGAAAAGATTAGGAATGAAGTGTATTGAAAAGTATGTATATCAAAAATGGATAAACAAAAATGAAGCAGAGATTAAAATAGTAAAGGAAAAAATTAAATTGTAATTATAAGAGCAATTTAAGGTAAATTAAGTAATTACGACAAGCGCATTCGAAATGACAATATTCGTTTTGGAATGCGTTTGTTGTAAAGACGAGAATAAGTGACAATCTGGAGCCAACAGAAGCTAAAAAAGCAGTAAGCCTTATAAACAGTTATGGTGATGATGCACTGGAAATGTTTAAGGAAGGAAAAAGCTTTGATGAGGTAAAGAAGATTGTTGAGGGTGGTTTAAATAAAGCTTTTGTCAATGAATTACCGGAAATACTGAAGCAGAAAAGGATTACCCTTGATGAGTTTAACAATTTGAGATTAAGAGATGTGGCAGAACTGACAGATAGCGAAAAGGAAATATTAAAATTCATCAGAAATTCAGTTCCAATGCCAAATGAAAATACATTGATGCAAAAGGTAATTACAGTAGAAGATATAGAAAAATATCTGAACGGAACCTATACACAGGTAGGAGGATTTGTGACAAGGGCAATTGATGTGGAAAATCTAAAAACATATGATGATTTATATAAAGGATTACGTCTTGATTATCCTGAAAGTGTGTTTAATCCAACAGAAGATGATGTGATGGGTATGATACGTTTTACAACAGAAGATTTTAAGAAAATTACAATTCCGTACAGAACTGAGATGGGAGGAAATGCGTCAGGAGAGACACCGTTTACAGGTAATGGGTTTACAAAGGCTACTAATGGTAACATAATACCAGAATTTCAGTGTAGTAAATATATAGACATCAAAGATGGTGCACAACTAATAGAACTTAGAAAAGACGGAACAGAAAAACTAAGAGCTATATATGATAAGGATACAAAGAAATTTGTAGAAATAAAAAGATAAATATAGATGAGGAGAATATTATGAAGGATGGACAATTTGCAATTTATAAGGGAAAAGAATATTCAGCATGGAAAAATAATCAAGAAAAAATAGTATTAAGGTCTACAGATATAGATGAAGTGAAAGAAGGGTTTGAGCCATGTGAGCCATTCATAATTAATGATGTAGAAGAACCAATAGTATGTCGCAAGATAGTAGAAAAGGCTGAAGTGGAAGAATATTATAGAATAAGAACAATAGCAATTTATAAAGGGTTTAAATTTCAGGTAATTGATGAAAAGGATGAAGAGATATCCATTGTTAGTATGATAGGCGATTATAGGATGTGGAAGAGTATGGGAATGAAAATTATTGATAAGGGAGTATATCAAAAATGGATAAAAAAAAGCGAGGCAGAAATAGAACTTGAAAAAGACAATTATGATTTGTAATAATTTTTTATGTAATATGTAAAAACACTACATATTTTTGACTTTTGATTCAGGGAAAAAATACAAAACGTATTCTGAATGTAAAAGTACATTTGAAATGAATTTGTT
This sequence comes from Eubacteriaceae bacterium, assembly GCA_902363805.1. Classification (GTDB taxonomy): domain Bacteria; phylum Bacillota; class Clostridia; order Lachnospirales; family Lachnospiraceae; genus Eubacterium_U; species Eubacterium_U album. Next base: position 170,769 of record CABJBF010000002.1, read on the forward strand.
ACATATATGAAATTATTGTATAAATACAAATACTGCAGGAATTCGGACAGGATGGTCTGAACCTTGCAGGAAAGTATGGAGACGATATTGCAAGGATAATCGACAACCTTGAACCATCAGAAGAAAAAAAGCAGTAAGCCTTATAAACAGTTATGGTGATGATGCACTTGAATTATTTAAGGAAGGAAAAAGTGCGGATGAAGTAAAGAAGATTGTTGAGGGTGGATTAAGTGAGACTGCTTTAGATTCTGGAATAACGCAATCACAAATAGAGAAAATTGTAAATACACCTAAAGGTAGTAGGCCAGACCCTGCTAGCTATTTGAGTCAAGAGTATATTGAGGCGCATTTAGTTCAATTTGATGATGGTGCATCAATTATTATGACTAAGGAACAATATATAAATTATGTTAAAGGAAATTTAACTATTGGAATTCCGACAGATAGGACGCAATTTGTTTTGCCAAAAAAATATTGTGATGATATTGCAAGTAAAGCTGCAGGTAATATAAGTTTTTATGAAAAGGCACTAGGTTTTGATATTGGACATTTTTCTGATGGTGGAGGTTTAGTCAGAATTGATATCCAAAACTTGGGTGGCTTAAATTTAAGAATTCCGTCAGGAAATGAAGCTGGTGCAAATAGTCATTGGATCCCAGGTGGCAAAACGGATGGTGGAGTTCCAGAAGCAATTTTAGATTTAATTCCAAATGATCCAAATAATGTAACAGTTTCAGAAATTAAGTGAAGAGGTGCAAAGATGGATATAGAGAATATGCTTTTAAACGCAATTATTAATAATGATATGATAAAGTTTTTACGAGGAGATGGGGAATATTTGATTGAGACTTCTCAGTATACCCCAGAGGCAGGATTAACTGATGTGGGTAAAGTTTTATCAAAAGGAATTTATAAAATATATGCGTATAATGATAATGTAAAGGAAAAATTTGAATTGAGTCTATTAAAAATGCTTGACATGTCGGATTTTGATATATATATGGTGTGTCATTATGTAATGAGTCAGTTATTTAAAGAAAAGAATGGACTTTCACCGTTTGTTATATCAAAAGGCATAATTTTAGATAAATTGTCGTTTAAAATCAATGAAAGAGAAATTTATCTAAAAAAGGGTATTGTATATCCAAATGGGTATGTCAATACTAGTGCAATGACGGAAATACAAAGATTCCGTATGGTAGGCAAAGAAGAATATAATGTATTATTTTAAAATAAAGTTATATTTTAGGACTACCAACAACCAGCAATTTATGAACGACTATTAAATTAACCAGCATAGCTACTAAGAATCAATGCAGAAGCCAAAAAGGCAGTAAACCTGATAAACAGTTACGGAGACGAAGCATTCGATTTATTTAAGGAAGGAAAAGGTGCGGATGAAGTAAAGAAGATTGTTGAGGGTGGCAGAAAGACACCTTCCGAAATTGCAAGAAGTTGGCAAGGAAAAGAAAAATATCCAGGTATAGATGATTATGTTGATATTACTGTTAAAAAGGGTACTGTTTTATATCGAGGGGAACCGAATGGAACGGAGTATTTTACAACTTTAGATGCAATTGAACAGTCTGGCAGAGATGCAACGAAATTATTTGAAGGATTGCAGGTGGAAAAAAATCCTAAATATGGTTATAGAGTAGAAATGCAAGGCTATGTATTTAATGAGGATGTTGCGAGTGCATATGGAATAGCAAACGCAAATCCCCAATTTGGAAAAAGAGGATTACCACAATATTATGTTCCAGATGTTCAAGATTTGATTGATAAAGGGATATTAACTCCTGTTGATAATATTAAATTAAATAAGTAAGGGAGGAAACTAATAATGATAGATATCAACAATGGATTTATTGAAATATCAGATGAGCTAACAATTTTTCCAGGTTATTCATTTGAACAGTTCAAAAATACAAAATTCTATAATAATCAAGATGGGGTGAGAATTTTTTATTTAGATGAACAACAAATTATAGATAATAAGAAGTATATTGTTAGTTTATTCTTTAGGAATGGAAAGATATATATGGTGTCTTTGATATGTTGTGATAAAGAGTTTTCGGAAAAAAATGAGGATAAAAGAAAATTATTACACGATAATATATTAAAGGAATTAGGTATTAATCAGCAGATGGAATATAGTTGGGGAAAAATATCATCAGATTATGATGCTAGAGGTAATGTAAGTAGTATTGATATTGAGTATTTTTAATTATGATTATATTTTTGAACTACTCCAACAATCTAAACTTAAGGCAAGTCTTAAATAGAAAAATAATTAAATAAAAACATTGGTATATTTACTAATGAAGGGTGATAATAAAATGATGAGTAGAAACTACATAGAATGCTTAAAAATTTATTTGGGAACAAAAACGAATATTGTATTTGATGAACAGACTATAAAAGTATATATAGATTGTGAAATTCAAAGTGTTTTAAAAGAAGATGATAGTAATTACATATTATTTATTGTGGAAAGAGGAAACAAAAGAAAAATTAAAGAATATAAATCGGAAATTGAAGCAAAAAGAAATTTTGCTATATATGTGAGAAGAATGTTAAATGATAATGAATCTACTGTTGCCTCTGAATTTAACGGAATAAAAGATACATTAGAATTACGAAGTAAAATGATAAAATTAACTGATGAAAAATGGTATTCAATAAATAATTTAGTAGAAGATAAAATAAACATTCTAAAAGATGAAGCGGGAGTGTATAACATATTATTTATTAATAGAAATGGCAAAAAATATTTAATTGAAAGGGACAGGAAAGTGCCTGATATATTTGAAAAATTTTATAGGGAAGTACTTTATTACAGAGATATTATGAAACAAATAGTAGAATATGAGAAAGTATTTAATGATAAAATCGAATATAAAACAAAGATTAGAATGTTTGGATATTAATAAATTAGAAAAATTGATATGGAAAAGAGGGCGTTTTATGAAAGATGGAGAATTTGCAATTTATTTAGGAAGAGAATATTCAGCAGGGGAAACTCAAGAAGGAAAAATAGTGTTACGTTCAACAGACATAGAGGATGTGAAAAATGGTTTTGAACCATGTAAACCGTTTAATATTAGATATGTTGAAGACAAAATAGTATGCATGAAATATGTAAATAGCTCTGAAATAACTGAATATTACATACTAAGGACAATGGCAATTTATAAAGGTTTTGAATTTGAAGTTGTTGAAGAAACAGAAGACAAGTTGTCTATAGTTACAATGATAGGTGATTATAGAGATTGGGTAAGATTAGGAATGAAGAGCATTGACATAGGTGTGTATCAAAAATGGATAAACAAAAATGAAGCAGAGGTTAAAATAGTAAAAGAAAAATTTAAATTGTAATAATAAGAGCAATTTAAGGCAAATTAAGTAATTACGACAAGCGCATTCGAAATGAAAATATTCGTTTTGGAATGCGTTTATTGTAAAGATGAGAATAATTGACAATCTGGAGCCGACAGAAGCTAAAAAAGCAGTAAGCCTTATAAACAGTTATGGTGATGAAGCACTGGAAATGTTTAAGGAAGGGAAGAGCTTTGATGAGGTAAAGAAGGTTGTTGAGGGTGGATTAAGCGAGAGTGGTTTAGATTCTGGACTAACGCAATCACAAATAGAGAAAATTGTAAATACACCTAAAGGTAGTAGACCAGACCCTTCTAGCTATTTAAGTCAAGAGTATATTGAGGCACATTTAGCTCAATTTGATGATGGAGTATCTGTTATTCAAACAGAATGGGCATATAAGCGATATTCTGAAATTAATGGTTTTGTTGGTGTACCAGACGATAATAGTTTATTTGTTATGCCAAAGAATTATTGTGATGATGTAATAGAGAGAGCAAATAGAAACATATCAATTATAGAAAAAGAATTGGGCTTTCCAGAGGGATATTTTAGTGATGGTGGTGGTTTAATCAGAATTGATGCTCCTAATACTCCTGAGTTGAATATACGTATTCCGAGTGGAAATGAAACGGGAGCAAATATTCATTGGATTCCAGGAGGAAAGACTTCTGGAGGAGTTCCAGAGGCTATAACAAATACAATACCTCTTAAAGATACAACTATAACAAGGATTGATGTTGATTAAAGGAGAATAAGGATGGAATATAAAGAGTTGATAAGTAATGCAATAGAGAAAGATGAGGTAGTAAAATTATTACGCGGAGAGGGAGAATATGAAGTAGTTGTTTCCGAATTTACATCAGATATATTTCCAACAGACGTAAATTCTGTGCTTATAAATTGCTTTTATAAGCAAAACGGTAATATTAGAGATATTGAAAAAATATTCAATAATGCCCTTAATGACTTAATCAAGGGGAATGCGAGTGATGTTTATATTGCTGTGTTATATTTTGATTCATGTATTTTTCAAGAAGAAAAAGGAAAAGCAACTTTTCTAATTGATAAAGAGGATGTATCAAAAAAATTACAGGAGAAGATTCATAAAGAGGAAAATAAACTGCGAGAATCAGTTGAATTTGAGAATGGAATGAAGAAGAGTAATCCTTGGAATAATATTATGAATTTTAATAAGTATTATGAAAAAAAATATGGAATATGTATAATTTAACCTAGATTATTCATGGCATAGCCGTGAAAGTGGCTGAAAGCCATATAGTTGCTATATTTTAACTGAATATCGCATTTCACCTATCAAGTGAATGAAAAAAGAGCATCCATTTGTGGTAAAATTATGGTGTCTATACTTAAAAAATAACCCCAAAGAGCCATTTATGATTATTGTAAACACCTTGTCATTAGAAAGCAATAGACAAATTAAAATAAATTTTTATGGAGGAGATCTCTCCTCCGATGCAGGCTTACTTCTTATTAAGAAATCCGTAAGCAAACTTAGTTTTAATAAGCTTTAAGAAAAACTTTCAAGACAAATGATTCTGCATCATTCAGATATCATACAGAATAGGAAAACCTGCTCCAGATGATAGATATGATAATTGCCGGTTATTTTGAAGATGATGATGCTGATGAACTTACCAATGATCCTGTATTCAAGTCTGTACTTGAAAAAGATGCCCTTGCATCACAGCCTACGGTATCAAGATTCTTTAACCGTATGGATGAAGATACCTTAAACTGGTTTCTCGTGATTGGCAGAGCACTTCGCAAAAAAATTTACAGTATCCAGATGCCACAGGCTGTTATTCTGGATTTGGACTACACCTTTCTTGATGCATATGACAGACAGTAAGGTCGAGCATTTAACTTCCATTATCAAAGCAATGGTTACCATCCACTTGTCTGCTATGATGGAAGGTGGAGGAATACAATATTTATTACCTGATACAGTGGATAAATTACTAGATGCTGGTATATTAAGGAGGATTAAGTAGTGACAATAATAGAATTAGAACATGAATTAGTACAATTGGGAATAGCGAGTGATTTGTATTCTATAATGACGGGTGGATTACCTAATGAAAAACTATGTATTGTAAAGGATGATAAATGGCAGGTTTATTATAGCGAACGAGGAAAGAAAAGTGGACTAAAAATATTTGAAACAGAAACGGAAGCTTGTGAATATTTTTTGTGTAAAGTAAAAAGATATGCAACTAAATAATTTTGATTATGGTTGTACTTTCGGATTCCCAACAACCTATAACTCATGCATGTCTATTAATTAATCATCATAGTTGCCCAGAAGCAATTAAGAATCCATGATGTTAATTAATAGATACTAGCGAAATTTTGCCGGGCTTGGTATAAGAAAGGATATTGAAAAATCAAGATAGAATATTTAGTTCCAATATGCTGATATAAAAGCACTCCTAGCAACAAGAAAAAATGTTGCGAAAGGGTGCGTTTATATCAGCGTGTTAGGGAAGTAGATTTAGATACCATCAAAGAACGTCAGCCATACTGCAGGAATTGGGACAGGATGGTCTGAACCTTGCAGGGAAGTATGGAGACGACCTTGCAAAGATAATCGACAACCTTGAACCTGCAGAAGCCAAAAAGGCAGTAAACCTTATAAACAGTTACGGAGACGAAGCATTCGATTTATTTAAGGAAGGAAAAGGTGCGGATGAAGTAAAGAAGATTGTTGAGGGTGGATTAAGTGAGACCAGAGTGGTAGTAAGACAATTGATTATGTTAAATTAAGTGATGAACTTGGAAATAAAATAACACTTGATGGATACAAAATAATAAATATTAAAGATGCAACGACTGCTAATGCAGATTGGGCAGATATGGGGTATGATTTGCCACCTGTAGCTGCTGGAACAAAAGTCTATAATGTTGAAGCAGGAAATCATAAATATGCAAGGGTATTCAAAGATGGGGTAAACAAACCCAAGAGTCCATTTATTCTTCGTGCAGATGATATAAAAGGATTGAGTGCAGTTGAGATTGCTGAAAAATATGCATTACCACAAATACCTGATAAGATAGTATATCTCAAAATTCCAAGATATACCTTTAGAGGTTAGTATTGTTGGACCACAGGAATCGTTGGGGACATTAGGTGGAGATGTACAATATGCAATAAAAGATGTTTTCTTAGATGACGATTGGTTTACAGATATATATGATTTAAAGTAGAAAGGGAATAAAAAATAATGAGACAATTAGACTATAAGTCAATAGAGGTAAATGGCAAATTAATTCGATTTGATATCAATATTAGTCAAGTAGTAGAATATAAAGATTTTTTTGTTGTTTTAATAAGGGAAAGGAAAGAAATACCTAATAATGTAATGGCATATAATTATCTGGGAGAGAAAATATGGAATATAAATGATATAGTTCAGGCAAAAATACCAAGGGGATATGACCAAATAGAAAAAAAATCCGATAATATACTAACTGCACATTATGAACTTGGAATAATTTTTGAAATAGATGTAAATAAAAGAGAAGTAGTTCAAAAAAAATATTTGAGATAGTTTAAATTGTGTCACTATATATGGATACACTAACAATCTATAACTATTGCATGTCTATTAATTAATCATTATGGCTGCCTAGAAGCAATTAAGAATCCATGATGTTAATTAATAGATACTAGCGAAATTTTGCCGGGCTTGGTATAAGATAAGAAAGGACATTGAAAAATCAAGATAGAATATTTAGTTCCAATACGCTGATATAAACGCACTCCTAGCAACAAGAAAAAATGTTGCGAAAGGGTGCGTTTATATCAGCGTGTTAGGGAAGTAGATTTAGATACCATCAAAGAACGGCAGCCATACTGCAGGAATTGGGACAGGATGGTCTGAACCTTGCAGGGAAGTATGGAGATGACCTTGCAAAGATAATCGATAACCTTGAACCTGCAGAAGCAAAAAAGGCAGTAAACCTTATAAACAGTTACGGAGATGAAGCATTCGATTTATTTAAGGAAGGAAAAAACTTTGATGAAGTAAAGAAGATTGTTGAGGGTGGTTTAAGTGAGACTGCTTAGAAATTCCTATGTGTATAGCATACCAGAGTGGTAGTAAGACAATTGATTATGTTAAATTAAGTGATGAACTTGGAAATAAAATAACACTTGATGGATGCAAAATAATAAATATTAAAGATGCAACGACTGCTAATGCAGATTGGGCAGATATGGGGTATGATTTATCACCATATTTAATAGGAGATAGTGATTTTGAAACTAAATTTATCAATATTCAAAAAAATATATGACAGTTTGTATTTGGATGATGGAAAAGAATTCAAATATATTGGATTTAAGGATACTAAAAAGAAAAAATTTTTTTATAGAATTGCTCATAGCAATCAATCTTCTAAAGAATAAACTGAATGATGAATATATTATTGATGATAATATGGATTTTTTAAAGAAAATTATTATTTAACTTGAATTATGTATTCAAATAAATAAGTTGACTTTTTCCCTGCAATTTGATAGCATTACGTGGTACACTTTAGTTTGATAAAGTAGTAAAACAATAAATGAAAGAAAACATCTTTAATTTAGGAGGAAATTATGAGAAAATTAGTAGCATTAGCTTTATCATGTGCAATGGTATTTTCAATGACTGCATGTGGAAGCAAGGATAATGGAAGTAAAGATAATGGTAGCAAGAGTGATAGTGGAAAAACAACTTTTACAGTAGGATTTGATGCTGAATATCCACCTTACGGATACATGGATGATAGTGGTGAATATACAGGATTTGACCTTGAACTTGCACAGGCTGTATGTGATATTGAAGGATGGGAACTTGTAAAGACTCCTATCGACTGGGATTCAAAGGACTTAGAGTTAAATAATGGAAACATTGATTGTATTTGGAATGGATTTACAATGAATGGAAGAGAAGATGATTATACATGGTCAGACCCATATGTAAATAATGAACAGGTTATGATTGTTGCTAAAGATTCAGGAATTAAGAAGTTAGCTGACCTTAAAGATAAATATGTAGGTGTTCAGGCAGGAAGTGCAGCACTTGGTTTATTAAAAGAAGGTGGGGATCAGGAAGATTTAGCTAAGACATTTGCAGATTTACAGGAATATGCAGATTACAATACAGCATTTGCTGAATTACAGGCAGGAACAGTAGATGCAGTTGCAATGGATATAGGGGTTGCTAAATATCAGATTGAATCAAGAGATGACGGATATGAAATACTTGATGAGAAATTGAATTCTGAACAGTATGCAATCGGATTTAAGAAAGGCAATACTGAACTTAGAGATAAGGTGAATGCAGATATTAAGAAGTTGTATGAAGACGGAACAGTAACAAAACTTGCTGAAAAATATGGAATTGATGATATGATTTGCTTAGGAGAATAATCTAAGATAATCTGGAGGAAATAATGACTTTACAAACAGGAATGATGTTGTTAGCAGCAAAAATGCCATTGGATATGATGATATCTAAGATGTCAGAAGGTATGGTAGAAACATTAAAAATATTTTTTCTAACCCTTCTGTTTTCATTACCGCTTGGTTTGGTTATTGCATTTGGCAGAATGGCAAAAAACAGAATAATAAGATATATAGTAACAGTGTACATAGCAATAATGAGAGGAACTCCATTGATGTTGCAGGTAATGGCAATTTATTTTGGACCTAATTATTTACTTCATATTCGTATACCAAGAAGTTACAGATTTATTGCCATAATAGTTGCATTTGCCTTAAATTATGCAGCTTATTTTGCAGAAATATATCGTTCAGGTATTGAATCAATGCCTGTTGGACAATATGAGGCAGCAAGATTACTTGGATATAATAAGGCACAGACATTCTTTAAAATAATTTTACCACAGGTTATTAAAAGAATTCTTCCATCAATTACAAATGAAGTAATATGTCTTGTAAAGGATACTTCACTTGCATTCTCAATTGCTTATTTGGAAATGTTTACAGTAGCAAAGCAGATTGCATCATCTAATACAAGCTTTACACCGTTTATTATTGCAGGTGTGTTCTATTTTATTTTTAATAGTGTAGTTGCATGGGTAATGAACTTTGCAGAAAAGAAATTAAATTATTACAAATAGGAGGGGAATATGAGCGTTTTAGAAATGAATAATATTCAGAAACACTTTGGTGATTTAGAAGTGTTAAAAGACATTTCCCTTTCAGTTAACAAAGGTGAAGTATTGTCTATCATTGGACCGTCAGGTTCAGGAAAGTCAACATTATTAAGATGTGCAGTTAATTTAGAAAAAATTGATGGTGGAAAAATAACATATAATAATGATGTGATGGCTGATACACAGAATGGCAAAGTAATGTATGCAAAGAAAAATGAATTAAAGAAAATCAGAGATTCATTTGGGCTTGTATTTCAGAATTTCAATCTTTTTCCACATTATTCAGTATGGAAAAATGTTATTGATGCACCAATTCATGTACAAAAAAGAGATAGGGCAGAAGTTGAAAAGACTGCGATGGAATTGCTTGAAAAAATGGGTATAGCAGATAAGAAAGATTCTTATCCATGTCAGTTATCAGGTGGTCAGCAGCAAAGAGTTTCTATTGTAAGAGCACTTGCAATGGAACCGGATATTTTGTTTTTTGATGAACCAACATCAGCCCTTGATCCCGAGTTAACACAGGAAATTCTTAAAGTCATAAAAGAATTAGCAGATGAACATATGACAATGGTTATAGTTACTCATGAAATGTCATTTGCAAAAGAAGTTTCAAATAGAATTATATTTATGGAACATGGTGTTATTGTAGAAGATGGAACACCGCAAGAGGTATTTGCATCAGAAAATCAGAGAACAAAAGAGTTTCTTGGTAAATACAGAAATTTGTAAATTTAATAAATATAAAAGTTATAGCGTAGTGGTTTAGACCAAACCTAAAAAGTTAGACAAAAATCTAACGATTGTAGGTAGGTACAAACCATTACGCTATATTTTTGTTATACACAAGGCTTCGCCATGCATAACCACTTCGAATCCGCTTCACTACTTCTCAGTGATTATACATTTGCCAAATACTCTCAGTTTTTCTTGCAAGCAAAAAAAAGAGAGTACTTGGCTCATTGTGTATAACAATATATAGTTGACATACAATACTATACGCCATATAATATATATAACAAAATAATATGGAGGAAAGCCTATGATATTTAATACAGGAGCAGCTTTATTAGATGCAATAGTATTAGCCGTCGTATCTAAGGAAAAGGAAGGAACCTATGGATATAAGATAACTCAGGATGTTAGAAGTGTTCTTAGCGTATCTGAATCAACGTTATATCCGGTACTTAGACGGTTACAGAAGGAAGGATATTTTGAATTGTACGATAAAGCCATAGATGGAAGGAATAGAAGATATTATAAAATTACTGATACAGGAAGAAGCCAGCTTAATATGTATGTAACTGAATGGGGTAATTATTCTAAAAAGATAACGGATTTATTTGAAAATGAAAAATCAGGAGGTAATGAAAATGACTAGAAAAGTTTTTATGGAAACGTTAGAAAGAATGTTATCAGATGTTTCTTTTAATGATAGATATGATGCTTTAAGTTATTATAAAGAATATTTTGATGATGCAGGAATTACGGAAGATATGGTTGTACCTGAAAGTGTAGGAACACCTGAACAGATAGCGATGAGATTAAAGAAAAGCATTAATAGCGGAGAGAATATAACCAGTGAAAATATTAATATAGGTGGAACTTATAATAGAGATAATACAAGTGGTTCATACAATACAAATCAAAATACCGGCAATAGCTATAATAATAGTCAAAATGCAGGACAGTATTCATATAATAATTCTCAAAATACAGCACAATATGAATATAATAATGCAGGACAATACAATAAGAAAAATGATGAAAGAGCAATTAAAATAATTGTTGCTATCATAATTGCGGCAGTTACATTTCCAATATGGAGTGGAATATTAGGAGTCATTATAGGAATTGTTTTTGGTCTTGGCGGAACTATAATTGGATTAGGCGTAGCGGGACTCTCGTTGATTGTGGTTGCAATTGTTTCAGGATATGGATTTGCAACATCAATACTTCTTATGGGAATTGGTTTAATTTTATTTGGTATAGCTGTTTTACTGGTAGTACCGGAAGTTCTGTTTTGCATAAGATTTTTGCCTTGGTTATTTAAACAAGTTGTAGAATTGGTTCACAAAATAACAGGCAGAAAGGAGTTTAATGTATGAAGAAATTTATAAAAATTACGGCAGTTGTTGGTGTTATTATTGTTGTACTAGGAATCGTGTGTATAGTGGCTGGAATCTCGAAAGGTGGAAGTAATATTGTTAAAGAAGAGATAGGGAAGACTTTTGCGAAGGCTAAGGTTAAGATAGAAAAGAACGATACTACAGGAATGACTAAATTAGAAAATAATAGTGATACAATTGATATGGTGTCAGTGAATAATTTAAAACTTGATTTATTGACAGCGTCATATGATGTTGAGGAATGGAACAAAGAACAGATAGGATTTTCTTATAATGCAGATATAATGGAAGTTTATTATATAAATGAAGGAGATTCCTTAAATGTTTTAATACAATATAAGAAAAAATGGAAAAAGGGCACACAAGATGTAACTGTATATTTACCAAGTGGAAAATCATATGGTAATTTTAATTTGAGTCTTTCAGCAGGAGAGGCGGATATTGAAAATATGTCAGCTGTATATACAACAATTAATTCCAGTGCAGGAAGTATATCAATCGACAATTTACAATCATCATCTGCTGACGTTGAAATAAATATGGGAGAAATTTCAATTGATAGAATAACAACTGATACATTAAATGCTGATATATCTATGGGAGATTTAGATATAGAAGGAGTGATAAATGGTGCGGGAAAGATTGTCTGCTCTATGGGAAATGCAGAAATGACATTGAATGATGGAACTAGTGCATATAATTATCAGTGGGATATAAATATGGCTGATTTGTATGTTGAAAATTGTATAGACAAATCTGATTTTTCAAGTGATGGAAATAAAGATAATGGTGCAGAAAAGATGATAAATATAGAATGTGATATGGGAAGCGTTGAAATTGATTAACATTTTTCTACTATAATGTGATAAAATGCTATGGCAGGTGTGCAAATAAGTATACCTGCCATAATATTTTTACATAATAAGAATAGCATTTAAAAAATGGGAGAAATTTAAATGAAAAGTTTATTAAAGTATTTAAAGAATTATAAGAAAGAATCAGTGTTTGCTCCCCTCTTTAAGATGTTAGAAGCATCGTTTGAATTATTTGTGCCTTTAGTAGTGGCGAAAATAATAGATAATGGTATTGCTAAAGGGGATAATATTTATGTTCTGAAAATGGGAGGAGCTTTACTTTTACTTGCTATAATTGGACTTACATGCTCTTTAACGGCACAGTATTTCGCAGCAAAGGCAGCGGCAGGATTTGGAACAGAAGTAAGACATGCATTGTTTAAACACATTCAGACATTTTCCTATGATGAGATTGACAGATTAGGCTCATCTACACTTATTACAAGATTGACAAGTGATTTGAATCAGGTTCAGTCTCAGGTTAATATGTTTTTAAGATTGTTCCTAAGGTCTCCGTTTATTGTGTTTGGCGCAACAATTATGGCATTTACGGTAGATGTTAAGGCAGCACTTGTATTTGTTGTAGCGATTCCCATTCTTGCAGTAATTGTATTTGGAATTATGCTTGCAACAATCCCAATGTATAAAAAAGTTCAGAATGGTTTGGATAAAATTTTATCTGAAACAAGGGAAAATCTATCCGGAACAAGAGTAATCAGAGCATTTAATAAAGAACAGAATGAAATTGATAGTTACAATGAAAGTAATGATGCATTAAATAAATTTCAGATTTTTGTTGGAAAAATATCCGCAGTTATGAATCCACTCACATTCGTGGTAGTAAATTTTGCCATGATTGGAATTATTTATGTAGGGGGAATAAGAGTAGATGCCGGATATCTTACACAGGGAATGGTTGTAGCACTTATCAATTATATGTCACAGATTTTAATAGAATTGATAAAACTTGCAAATCTTATTATTAATCTGACGAAAGCGTTTGCCTGTGCAAATAGAATTGAAGATGTTATGAAAGTTGAATCTTCAATGAAATTTGGAAATGAAACAGAAGGAAAGAATAAAGAAATTGAAGTCGAATTTAAAGATGTTTCACTTATGTATGCAGGTTCTAGTGAAAATACAATAGAAGGACTTAATTTAAAGGTTCTAAAAGGACAGACTATAGGTGTAATAGGCGGAACAGGCTCAGGTAAAACGTCTCTTATAAATATGATTCCAAGATTTTATGATGCAACTAAGGGTGAAGTCTTAGTAAATGGAACAAATGTTAAGGAATACACTGAAGAAGGTCTTAGAAATAAAATAGGAATTGTTCCACAAAAAGCAGTTTTATTTAAAGGAACAATTAGAAGTAATCTTTTATGGGGAAATGAGAGTGCAACAGAAAATGATTTGATGGAAGCGTTAAAGCAGGCACAAAGCTATGATTTTGTTATGCAGAAAGAAAATGGAATAGATTCTGTTGTAGAACAAAATGGACGAAATTTCTCAGGTGGACAGAGACAGAGACTTACAATTGCAAGGGCTTTAGTAAGAAAGCCGGAAATTCTTATATTAGATGACAGTTCATCAGCACTTGATTATACAACTGACGCTAATTTGAGAAAAGAGATAGCAAAGCTAAAAGATATGACAGTATTTATCGTATCTCAAAGAACAGCATCAATTATGGATGCAGATCAGATTGTTGTGCTTGATGATGGAAATATTATGGGAATTGGAACCCATAAGGAATTATTAGAAAATTGTGAAGTGTATAAGGAAATATATGAATCACAGTTTAAAAAGCCGGAAAAGGAGGGAATGTAAGATGAAAGAAAAGACATTGACTCAAAAGCAGGCTTTGGAAAAAGTAATAAAGCATATAAAAAAATATTGGTATTTACTTGGTGGTTCACTATTTTTTGCACTAGTGTATGTTGCTCTTTCATTGTATGTACCAATTCAGTTAGGAAATGCTACAGACCTTATCTTAGGTAAGGGAAAGGTAGATTTTACAGGGATTGGACTTATAGCTGTTAAAATAGCCACGTTTACTTTAATAGCTGCACTTGCACAGTGGATAATGAATAATTGTAATAATAAAATTACTTATAATGTAGTAAGAGATATTAGAGAAGAGACATTTGAACACTTACAGAAATTGCCACTTAAATATATTGATAGTCATTCTAATGGAGAAACAGTAAGTAAAATAATCACAGATGTAGACCAGTTAGCAGATGGCTTGCTTATGGGATTTTCTCAGTTATTTACAGGTATTGTTACAATTATATTGACGTTAGTATTTATGCTCACAATAAGTATTAAAATTACATTGGTTGTAGTTTTAGTAACACCTGTTTCTTTATTTGTAGCTAAATTTATTGCAACAAGAACTTATTCAATGTTTAAAAAACAGTCAGAAACAAGAGCTAAGCAGACGGCACTGATTGATGAAGTTATTGGAAATGGAAAAGTTGTAAAGGCTTTTGGAAGAGAAGATGAAGTTGTAGAACAGTTTGATGAAATTAATGAGGATTTAAGAAAATATTATTTAAAGGGTACATTTTTCTCATCAATTACAAATCCGTCAACAAGATTTGTTAACAGTCTTGTATATGCAGGAGTAGCAATTTCAGGTGGTATTATTGCAATAACAGGAGGAATTACAGTAGGTAATTTACAATGTATTTTAAGTTATGCAAATCAATATACTAAACCATTTAATGAAATTTCAGGCGTTGTTACGGAACTTCAAAATGCGATTGCCTGTGCGGGAAGAGTATTTGCCCTTCTTGAAGAAGAAGCGGAAATTGAAAATAAAGATGCAATAGATATTGAAAATGTATCAGGAAGTGTTGAATTAGACCATGTTAATTTCTCATATACACCTGATAAGAAATTAATTGAAGATTTAAATTTATGTGTCGAACCGGGTAAAATGATTGCCATTGTAGGACCGACAGGATGTGGAAAGACAACAATAATTAATCTTTTAATGAGATTCTACGACGTAAACAGTGGAAAAATCACGATGGATAGCCATAATATAAAAGATATAACAAGAAAAAGTCTTAGAAAATCTTACGGAATGGTGTTGCAGGAAACATGGCTTAAAAATGGTACGATAAGAGATAATATATCAATGGGAAAAGAGGATGCAACATTAGAAGAGGTAATAGAAGCAGCCAAGTTATCCCATGCACATAGTTTTATTAAGAGGCTCCCAAATGGATATGATACTGTAATTGGTGATGATGGCGGAAATCTTTCACAGGGACAGAAACAGTTACTGTGTATAGCAAGAGTTATGCTTTGCCTTCCACCAATGCTTATTTTAGATGAAGCTACATCATCTATTGATACAAGAACGGAAATACGAATCCAGAAAGCATTTGCTAAGATGATGAAAGGAAGAACAACTTTTATTGTTGCACATAGACTTTCAACTATAAAAGAAGCAGATACAATACTTGTCATGAATGATGGAAAGATTATAGAGCAGGGAAATCATCATGAATTACTTGCAAACAAAGAATTTTATTATGAGCTTTACAATAATCAGTTTAGTTCAGTAAATTCTTAAACTTTTGCCATTGTTTATAGGCAAATGAAAAAAATATAAGGCTAATAATTATAGCACACAAAAATTGCGAGCCATAATTAAAAATTAAAGAGTGGGAAGTTGACGAACCACTAAAAATATGTATGAAAATATAACCTGTTGTCAGGCTTAAGGTTAGCCAGATGACAGGTTTTATTATGTTCGCAACAGGAGAAAAATTAACAGTAACTTCTTTAGAAATGTAGCGTAAATGAAGTGAAACAGTTATCAATTCGCTTAAGAGCATTCCCCAGAAATAAGCTTTTATTCCATAAAAAGGAACAAGTAGAAGTAAAAATAATAATCTAATAATTATGGCGGCCATATTATGAATAAACGCAGCAGTAGTTTTTCCAAGACCATGCAAAATAGAGCCAAAAGATATGGACATGTACATTAAAGGACATAACCATGAAAGTGTTTTAATATAAGAACCGGCACTTGCATGACCAAATATATCTTTCCCAATAAAATCTCCGAAAAAAATAAAAAAGCCAATACAAAAAATACCTGTAACTAAAGAAAACCATATTGTGAAATTTGTTGTAATTTTTATTTTTTCTTTGTTCCCTGAAACATTTGCGTCAGCAATTGTAGGCATAATCATCATTGCAATAGAATTGCTAATAGCTGATGGAAATGTAATTACAGGCAAAGTTATTCCTGCAAGAATTCCATATAAGGTAATAGCTGAATTAGAACTTAGGCCGTATTTAACAAGCATAAACGGAATTAGTATAGCTTCCGCACTTTGAAAGAAAGTCAGTAAAATTCTGTTAAGCGTAAGGATATACGAAACGTTAAAGAGCATTTTCATTTTTGAAAAAATATTTGAAAAATTATCTTTTGAAAAGAATGAAATTCCATAATTTGAGACAACCAATATGCAGTAAACGGTTCCTGCAATTTCAGATAAAATAAGAGAAAAGACAGCAACTTTAGGTGTTAGGGCATACCCTTTAGATGTAAAAATAACATAAAAAATAAACAAGGAAGCTAATTTGAATACCTGTTCTAAAACCTGAGCTATTGATGGGATAAGAGGTTTTTTTAATCCAAGATAAAAACCTACGGTACAGGCATGGAGAACAGTCATAGGTATAGTGTAAGAAGCGTATTTTAAGAGTACGGCACAATTTGGTTCGCCTAAAAAAGAAGCCAAAACATTAGAAAAAAAATACATAATAAACGAAGCGATAACAGCAAGAAATTCAGACATGATAATACTTGCCGTAAATATTGAATAACTCTTTTTTAAATCTTTACTTTCAGCAACAAATCTTGATACAGCAGTTTGTATTCCACCGCATGAAAAAGAAATAAAGAAAGCAAGTACGGGAAAAATCATTTGAAAAAGGCCAAGCCCTTTAGCACCAATTAAGTTAGATAAGAATATTCTATATAAGAAACCAATAACTCTGCTTGCAATCCCGGAAAATGTAAGCATAATGGTTCCTAAAATAATAGTAGTCTGTTTTGACATAAAATTCTCCATTCTGCTTTTTACTATAAAGAAAAATAAAGCAGAAAATTTATTAGTTCATAATATGATGCAAAGTACTTAAAAATGATTAATGAGAGGGTGAAATTTTGATATATTTAGATAACGCTGCAACTACGGCAGTATGTAAAGAAGCAAAAGAAGCGATGGTTCCGCTTTTAGAAGATGAGTATGGAAATCCATCTGCAAATTATCCTTTTGGAGATAGGGCAGGAAGTATCGTCGAAAGAGCAAGAATAAGGATGGCAGGAATGATTAATGCAAATCCTGAAAATATCATATTTACATCAGGAGGAACTGAATCAGATAATAGTGCTGTGCTTAAAATAAAGGATATTGAAAATTCGCATATTATTACAACAAAAATTGAACATCATGCAATATTAAATACCTGTGAATACGCTAGAAAAAAAGGTGCAGAAGTAACTTACCTAAATGTAAATCCGGATGGAGAAATAAATATTGATGAATTAGAAAAATCTATAAAGGAAAATACAAGGCTTATATCGGTCATGTTTGCAAATAATGAAATAGGAACAATAGAACCGATAGCAAAGATAGGGCGTTTAGCAAGAGCATATGGAATAACTTTTCATACAGATGCCGTACAGGCATTTGGGCATGTTCCGATAAATGTTGCAAGGATGAATATTGACATGATGAGCGTAAGTGCACACAAATTTAACGGACCTAAAGGTGTTGGGTTTCTCTATGTAAGAAATATAGATGATTTTGAACCACTTATATGGGGTGGTGGACAGGAAAATGGAAAGCGTTCAGGAACTGAAAATGTAGCAGGAATTGCTGGAATGGAGCAGGCAGCAATTCAGTCGATTAAGAACATGAGTTATAGAATGCAAAAAGAACAGTATTTGCGTAATTATCTCATAAATCGTGTTATGAATGAAATTGATGATGTAAAACTTAACGGACATAAATTTAAAAGGCTTCCCGGAAACGCAAATTTTAGTTTTAAAAATATAAACGCTGCTAAATTGGTTGAAGATATGGGAAATGAAGGCATTTGTATTTCAGCAGGCTCGGCCTGTGCGGCGGCAGGAGGAAAACCGTCGCAGGTTATTATGGCTATAAATGTTCAGAAAGAGTATGCTTATGGAACAGTAAGAATAACTATATCACATGAAAATACAAGAGATGAAATTGACAGGACAGTAGAAATAATGAAAAAGTTAATAAAACTGCAAAGAGAACAGTAGAAAACTAATGAATTATATAAAAGTAAAAGCATCCGCATAAACATCATTGTTATAAAATAAGTTTGTGGGGATGTTTTTATATGTATTCAATAATCTTTGAATTTCAACAGTAAAATTATGAAATAAAACAGTAAAATTATGAAATAAAACAGTAAAACTATGAAATAAAACAGTAAAACTATATCATAAAATATCAAATAAATATAATGAAACAGAGAAAAATGTAATAACTTTGTTACCTAAATATTACATAAGTCCGAAATTTATTAAATAAAGATTAACTTTGTCAAAATCTGTTGTTTTTTGTTGTTTATATGATAGAATGGCTATGGCTATTACGAAAATTATTGGCCTTAAATAACATTACTTAAAGAAAAGGCAGATTACAATAATGCTGGTTAGTAAGAGGAAAGATAATATGAAAATGATGAATAATAAGAAAAACAATAGGACAAGTATAGTTTTAGGCACGATAATGATTGCTATCATAGCAGCTATTATTATTTGTGTAGAAGGAGCAGGATTTGGGCTTGAATCTAAAATGATTAAATCATTAGCAGATAATATACATGAAAATGTACCTGAGGCACAAACTTACAAAAGTAAGTATAGAAAAGCAAACAGACATGATAGTGAAAATGAAACTACAAGAACAAAAAGAGAATATGGAAAATATTTGTTTGTAGGAGATTCCAGATATAAGGGAATGGAAAAAGCAAATGCGACAGATGAAGATGTGTTTATTTGTGAAGTTGGTGAAGGATACGACTATTTGATAAACCAGATGAATAATATAAAGTATGAGATTGATGATGATACAGCATTAATTATAGGATTAGGAGTTAATGACTTAGTAAACATCGACAAATACGTAGATAAAATAAATGAAATGTCACAGACATTTGATTGTCAGATTTATTATATGCTTGTAAATCCTGTAGATGAAGAACAGGAGACATATAGTGGTTATCACATTAAGAATGATGACATAGATTATTTTAATCAGGAAATCATAGACAGATTAGATGAAAATGTCATTGTAATAGACACAAACAGTTATTTGAATGCCATCGGATTTGAAACTCAGGATGGACTTCATTATACAGAAGAAACTTACGAAAATATTTATAATTATATAAAGTCACAGTTATAAAATAATTGTGTATGACACAGGCGGAGGAAGAGATGTTATTTTGCAGTAATCAGTTTATATTTTATTTTTTACCGATAGTGATATTGATATATTTTTTAGTACCAATGAAGTTTAAAAATATATGTTTATTTATCGCAAGCTTAATATTTTATGCAGTCGGTGAAATGAAATATGTTCCATTAATTTTATTATCGCTGACAGTAAATTATTTTGCAGCTATTTTTATCAGAAAATTTCAATATGATAATCAGATACTTGAACATAATGGAGAAGAAAAAAATAATTATGACAAAATAACATTAATCGTAGCTTTAGTATATAACTTCCTGTTTTTATTTGTGTTTAAATATTTTACTTTTTTTACGGGAATAGAAACAAGTCTTACATTACCACTTGGAATTAGTTTTTACACATTCCAGATAGCATCTTATGTTATTGATGTTTATACAAAGAAAACAAAAGCAGAAAAGAACTATATTAACTTAGGAGTTTATCTTTGTATGTTTCCGCAACTTATCGCAGGACCGATTGTTGTATATAAGGACATTGCTAAACAGATAAGAAAAAGAAAAGTATCATTACTTTTATTGCAGGATGGAATAAGAATTTTTATTATGGGTCTTGCATCAAAAATGCTTTTGGCAAATATAATGGGAATGTGCTGGGAGTCAATCAAGACTTACGGAATTGCAAGCATATCAACTCCAATGGCATGGATTGCGATGTTTGCATATACATTCCAGATTTACTTTGATTTTTATGGATATTCACTTATGGCAATAGGTCTTGGAAAAATGTTGGGATTTAAAATTCCAAGAAACTTTAACAATCCATATATATCAACATCCGTTACTGAATTTTGGAGAAGATGGCATATTACTCTTGGAAGCTGGTTTAGAGATTATGTTTATATTCCGCTTGGTGGTAATAGAAAAGGATTTGCAAGAACAATATTTAATATGTTTGTGGTATGGGGACTTACGGGATTGTGGCATGGAGCAAGCTGGAATTTCGTATGTTGGGGATTGTTGTTCTTTGTATTATTGACAATAGAAAAGCTTGGATTAAAAAATATATTAGATAAATATCCTGCACTTGGACATTTATATATAATATTTATAATTCCGATGAGCTGGATGATATTTGCACTTGATAAAATGGGAGACATAAAATTATATTTTGCAAAATTATTCCCAATGATTTCACATGTAAGCACAGAATTTGTAAATAAATTAGATTATGTTGATGCGATAAAACATTACGGAATATTCTTTGTATTTGCAGTTATCTTTAGTTTAAGTATTCCAATGAAGATATTTGAAAAATATAGAAGAACAAAAGTAGCGTCAGTAATTTTGATTATAATATTCTGGGTATGTGTGTATAGAATGAGTACAGCGGCAAGCAATCCGTTTTTGTACTTTAGATTTTAAAAATGATAATAACCTCTTAGCGGATTAAGGTTTAAGTTAATATTTATATTTTAACAGGAGAAAACAGATGGATAAAAAGGCTATATTTGATAAATATGGATTCTTGATTGTGATGGTTGTATCTGTTGTGATTTTTGGAATATTTCTGGGAACAAAAGACATAATAAAATACAACGAAACTAAAAAGATAGCGGAACAGGAAAGTAAAGAGAATAAAGGAAAAAAAGTAATCCAAAGTGATACCGGAGAAATCCAGATAGTTACGGATGAATCGGGAGAAACTCAGACAGAAGCCGTTACAGAGGAAAAACAGCATCGTGATTTTGTAACTGTAGATGAATCATATTTGGATGGAGCCTTATTTATAGGAGATTCAAGAACACAGACAATATCTTTGTATGCAAATTGGGATAAAACAGTATTTTACGCAGAACAGGGTGTGTCCGTATGGAAGATTTTAGATGAAAAAATCGTTAAATCAGGAAAGAAAAAAATAACTGTAAAAAAAGCCCTTGAAAAAAATAAATTTGAAAAAATTTATATAATGCTTGGAATAAATGAAATTGGAACAGGAACAGCAGATACATTTGCTGAGCAATATGGTAAAGTAATAAATACTATTAGAGAAAAACAGCCTGATGCAATAATATTTATTCAAAGTATTATGCATGTGACAAAAAAGAAAGACAAAGAAGAAACTTATATAAAAAATAAGGAAATAGATAAAAGAAATAAGAAACTTAAGGAACTTACAAATGGATACGATATAATATGGCTTGATGAAAATGAAGTGTTTGATAAAAAAGATACAGGCGCTCTTGATCCTAAGTACACAAGTGATGGGGTTCATCTTATGCCTTCATGTGTGCCAAGATGGAAACAGTTTTTCCTTGAACATGGAATAGTGAAATAGGATAAATTAATCTTTATAATAAAAATGAAAAAACTACAAAACTTCAGATTGTTAAATGAAGTTTTGTAGTTTTTTTAGTTATTCATTAATATTTTTAAAATTAAAATGTTCTATCAGTTGCGTGGCTTTATCAAAACCATATCCTATATTACCGGCAATATGGGCATCGGAGCCTACAGCCACAAGTTTTCCGCCAAGATCTTTATAAAATGAAAGTATATCAAAGTGGGGATTTGCAAAATCCATTCCTTTTGCAAGTGCACCGGTATTAATTTCCAAAGCAATATCTTTATGAATTATTTCTTTAAATATCTGTTCTACAATGTTAAAATAATCGCTACAATTATAGTTTTTATCTTTATTTGGCGCATATCTGACTATGTAGTCTAAATGGCCTAATGTATTGAATGAATTAAACAATTTTAATGCATCAAGTAAAGTTGAAAAATAAGTCCTGAAAGCTTCAGCTTCATTGCGATTTTCCCAAAATTCAGAATAATATGGGTCCATGTTGTCTACAATATGACAGGAGCCAATGACATATTCAAATGGATATGATTGTAAAAAATCAGCATTTTTTTTGTAGTTGTCGCATGTAATGCCAAGCTCAACTCCAATATGAAGATTGATTTTTGAAGAGTATTTATCTTTTAATATGTTTAATTCATTAAAATATGAATCAGTATCTATATCAAATGATTCACCCGGGACAGGCCAGAACCAGTCCTGATGATCAGTGATGCAAATATCTTTCATATTTAAACTTATGGCTTTGCTAATTATATTTTCCAAATTTTCATCTGAATCAGTAGAAAATTTAGAATGTACATGAAAATCAGATAACATAACGTATATTCTCCTTATGTGATATGTATTGCAACTTGTTAATGTTTCAGATTCAGGTATAAATATATATTCCAAACACGTTGTTTTTCTTATTTTTCTGTGCCGTTTATAATAAATAAAAAAGTAAAACTCGCCTAAAGACTCAAACATTACTTTTTTATTTACACTATGCTCGCAAAATTGCGAAAAACTTCCTATCGTTTGTTATATATATTTATACTGAATCTGAAATAATTACAAATTAGCAAAGAAAAAATTTATGAGTAGAATATAACAAATTTTGCTGAAAATTACTATATTAATGAGAAGATAAAAGTAAAAACGTTTTATTTGTCAAAAAATTAACAAAATATGAGAAAAATGCAAAAAACTTCTTGATATTTGGAAAGTATTTATGTAGAATAATCAATAGGTTAATATTAATTAACAAAATATATCTTATTTAATAGGAGGACAATTAAATGTCAGTTAAAGTTGCAATTAACGGTTTTGGACGTATCGGACGTCTTGCATTCAGACAGATGTTTGGAGCAGAAGGTTATGAAGTAGTAGCTATCAATGACTTAACAAGTCCTAAGATGTTAGCTCATTTATTAAAGTATGATTCATCACAGGGTAAATATGACAAGGCTGAAACAGTTTCAGCTACAGATGATTCAATCATCGTTGATGGAAAAGAAATCAAGATTTACGCAGAAGCTGATGCTTCAAAGTGTCCTTGGGGCGAATTAAAAGTAGACGTAGTATTAGAATGTACAGGTTTCTATACATCTAAGGCTAAAGCACAGGCTCATATCGATGCTGGTGCTCGTAAGGTTGTTATTTCAGCTCCAGCTGGAAACGATCTTCCAACAATCGTTTACAATACAAACCACGAAACATTAAAGGCAGAAGATACAATCATTTCAGCTGCTTCATGTACAACAAACTGCTTAGCACCTATGGCTGATGCACTTAACAAGTACGCTCCAATCCAGAGTGGTATCATGTTAACAATTCATGCTTACACAGGTGACCAGATGACTCTTGACGGACCACAGAGAAAAGGTGATTTAAGAAGATCAAGAGCTGCAGCAGTTAATATCGTACCTAACTCAACAGGTGCTGCTAAAGCTATCGGATTAGTTATTCCTGAATTAAACGGAAAATTAATCGGTTCTGCACAGAGAGTTCCAGTTCCAACAGGTTCTACAACAGTTCTTACAGCTGTAGTTAAAGGAAAAGATATCACAGTTGAAGGTATCAATGCAGCTATGAAGGCAGCTTCAAACGAATCTTACGGATACAATGAAGACGAAATCGTATCAAGCGATATCGTTGGAATGAGATATGGTTCATTATTTGATGCTACACAGACAATGGTATCAAAGGTTGATGATGATACTTATGAAGTACAGGTTGTTTCATGGTATGACAATGAAAACTCATACACAAGCCAGATGGTTAGAACAATCAAATACTTCTCAGAATTAGCATAATAAATAAGAAATCTTTAAATAAGATCCATAAGGGTCCGGTCTTAATTGGACCGGACCCTTTTATATTGCGCTGATAAAATGAATGCCACATCTATATGGATGTACATTTCATGGGCGCATATAATCTTGGAATAAAGTTTATACTGATTCCGGGATTTATGAGACTACGCGTATGACGCGCTTAAATGAAAGGAGCACATATAATGCTTAATAAGAAATCAGTAGATGATATCAATGTAAAAGGACAGAGAGTATTAGTTCGTTGTGACTTCAACGTACCATTACAGGATGGAAAAATCACAGACGAAAACCGTTTAGTAGCAGCTTTGCCAACAATAAAGAAATTAATAGCTGATGGTGGAAAGGTAATCCTTTGCTCACATCTTGGAAAGCCAAAGGGAGAACCAAAGCCGGAATTATCATTAGCACCAGTTGCAGTAAGACTTTCAGAATTATTAGGACAGGAAGTTAAATTCGCAGCAGATCCTGAAGTAGTAGGACCAAATGCTAAGGCTGCAGTTGAAGCAATGAAAGACGGAGAGGTTATTCTTCTTGAAAACACACGTTATCGTGCAGAAGAAACAAAGAACGGAGAAGAATTCAGCAAGGAATTAGCTTCACTTTGTGACGTATTTGTAAATGATGCATTCGGAACAGCTCACAGAGCACATTGTTCAAACGTTGGTGTAACAAAATTTGTTGACACAGCAGTTGTAGGATACTTAATGCAGAAGGAAATCGATTTCCTTGGAAACGCAGTTAACAATCCGGAAAGACCATTCGTAGCTATCCTTGGTGGAGCAAAAGTTTCATCAAAGATTTCAGTTATTGAAAACCTTCTTGAAAAGGTTGATACATTAATCATCGGTGGTGGTATGGCATACACATTCATGGCTGGTCTTGGTGAAGAAGTAGGTAAATCACTTCTTGAAGAAGATTACAAAGAATATGCTGTAAACATGATGAAGAAAGCTGAAGAAAAGGGTGTTAAGTTATTAATCCCTGTCGATACAGTAGTTGGAGATAACTTCTCAAATGACTGCAACTTCAAGGTTGTAGGACGTGGAGAAATCCCAGCTGATATGGAAGGTTTAGATATCGGACCAAAGACAGCAGAATTATTTGCTAATGCTATTAAAGGAGCTAAGACAGTTGTATGGAACGGACCAATGGGATGTTTCGAAATGCCTAACTTTGCTAATGGTACAATTGCAATTGCTAAAGCTATGGCAGATCTTAAAGATGCTACAACAATCATCGGTGGTGGTGATTCAGCAGCGGCAGCTAACCAGTTAGGATTTGGTGATAAGATGTCACATATTTCAACAGGTGGTGGAGCTTCTCTTGAATTCCTCGAAGGTAAGGAATTACCAGGTGTTGCAGCAGCAAACGATAAGTAGGATATACAATATTATATAAGGCATCATCAGCAGTTAAAGGCTTAATATGCTTTTAACTGATATGTCTTAAATATAGAGGAGATTATATAATTATGAGAAAGAAAATTATCGCAGGTAACTGGAAAATGAACAAAACTCCTAGTGAGGCAGTTGCTTTAATCAATGAATTAAAGCCTTTAGTAGCTAATGAAGATGTAGATGTAGTATTTTGTGTACCAGCTATTTCAATAGTACCAGCTATGGAAGCAGCAAAGGGTTCAAACATCAACATCGGTGCTGAAAATATGTATTTTGAAGAAAGTGGTGCATATACAGGAGAAATAGCTCCTAACATGTTAACAGATGTTGGAGTTAAGTATGTTATCATTGGACATTCAGAAAGAAGAGAATATTTCGCAGAAACAGATGCAACAGTAAATAAGAAAGTATTAAAAGCTTTTGAACATGGTATTACACCTATTATTTGCTGTGGTGAAACTCTTGAACAGAGAGAACAGGGTGTTGCAGTTGATTTCATCCGTCAGCAGATTAAGATTGCATTCTTAAATGTAACAGCAGACCAGGCTAAGGAAGCAGTTATCGCTTACGAACCAATCTGGGCTATTGGAACAGGTAAGACAGCTACATCTGATCAGGCAGAAGAAATTTGTGCAGCAATCAGAGAATGTATCGCAGAAGTATATGATGATGCAACAGCAGCAGCTATCAGAATTCAGTATGGTGGTTCAATGAATGCTGGAAATGCAGCAGAATTACTTGCTAAACCTGACATTGATGGTGGTTTAGTTGGTGGTGCAAGCCTTAAAGCAGAATTTGGAAAGATTGTCAACTATAATAAATAAGATTTTAAATAAGGGTTGTTGCAACAAAATTGCATCAGCCCTTTATTGAAGAACAGATTGAGTATTTAATAACAATTAACTATTATCAGATATTAAATTTAAGGAGTAAGTTTTAAAATTAAAATTCTTTTGTTTAATATCAGACAAAAAATTCGTTAGGAATATGAATATGAAGAAAAGAAATAAAATAATTATAAGATTAGTGTCTACATTGGCAGTTATGCTATGTGTAACAGGAGTAACCCATATACAGGCAAAGAATGTATATGCTAAGAAAACAATAACAATGACAACAAAGTCAATTCCTTCAGAAATAAAAAAGTATTCTAATTATAACAAATATACGAAGTATACAGTGGCTTTTAATTATTATATGAAGCAATTAGAAAAAGCAGGCGGTGGTAAATTTATTATAAAAAAAGGCACATACGAAATGTCTAATTCTGTATATATTCCATCAAATGTTCAGGTTGTGTTGAAGAATGGAGTTGTATTAAAAAATATATATCAAACTGGTGGAGCAGGATATCCACCATCAAATAATGTATTTTCATTATGTCCACCATCAAAAAGCAAGATAAAAGGGTCATGTAAAAAAGTAAGTGGTGCAAAGAACATTTCAATAACAGGTAAAGGGAATGCTACAATTGACAATAATTTTGTTGAAGGTGGAGGAACAATTGTAATATCCCACAATAAAAATGTAAAAGTTTCAGGAATAACATTTAAAAATCAGAATGGAGGACATTTCCTTGAAATAACAGGTGTAGAGAATGTTGTTATTGAAAATTGTACATTTAAAGGTTCTAAAGCAAGTACAAGGGCTAAAAATTATATGAAAGAGGCTATTAATCTTGATACTCCGGACCCTGAAACACATGGCCTTAATGCAGTGTGGGTTGCACAGGATAGAACAGATAATAAAAATATAACAATAACAAACAATGTATTTGATGGAGTTACACGTGGTGTTGGTACACATAAGTATTCACAGAAGAATGGTGAAAATGTTTATCACGAAAATGTAGTAATAACTAATAATACATTTAAAAATATTTTTGACAATGGTGTATTTATACTTAACTGGAAGAATGCAACCATTGAAAATAATACTTTTAACAAAATTGGATTAAAGAGTAAGAAAACTTATAGTAGTGGAGCACATGCTATTTCAGGTGGCGGAATAGAAGGCATACATGTAAAAAATAATATATTCTCTAATGTTAAGAGAAATCCAATATATTTTTGTGTGCAGCAGAATGTAGGCTCTGCAAGCAGCTACTCAAAAGTAAAGACTAATATTACAAAAGAACAGACTGAGGAAATGTTAACCAACACAGTTAGTAACTGTGGTTATGATATGAATGTTATTTTCAAAGGATACGATATTTTGTATTTCAGAGGAAATAGCGAAAGAACCCGTGAGAATGCAGTGGCAATTAATTTGAAGAAGCAGGAAATTTCATGGGGAATAGAAAAATAAAGTTTAATTTAAGGAGAGAAAAATGAGCAAAAAACCAACAGTTTTAATGATTTTAGACGGATATGGATTAAATGAAAATGCAAAAGCAAATGCTGTTGCAGAAGCTAAAAAGCCTGTAATGGACAAGCTTATGGCAGAATATCCTTTTGTAAAAGGTTATGCAAGTGGAATGGCAGTAGGCCTTCCTGACGGACAGATGGGAAATTCTGAAGTAGGTCATTTAAATATGGGTGCAGGAAGAATTGTATACCAGGAATTAACAAGAATCACAAAAGAAATTCAGGATGGAGATTTCTTTAAGAATGAAGAGTTAGTTAAGGCAATGGAAAATTGCAAGAAAAACAACAGTGCATTACACATCTTTGGATTATTATCAGACGGTGGTGTACACAGCCATAATACACATATTTATGGAACAATTGAAATGGCTAAGAAATTTGGTCTTGAAAAGGTATATGTACATGCATTCTTAGATGGTAGAGATACACCTCCTGCATCAGGAAAAGATTATGTTCAGGAATTAGTAGATAAGATGGCTGAAATTGGTGTTGGAAAGATTGCTTCAATTTCAGGACGTTACTATGCAATGGATAGAGATAATAACTGGGATAGAGTTGTTAAGGCATATGATGCTATTACAAAGGGAGAAGGAAATAAAGCTACAGACCCTGTACAGGCAGTTGCAGATTCATACGCAGTAGATAAGACAGATGAATTTGTTATTCCTACAGTAATTATGGAAAATGATGCTCCTGTAGCAACAGTAAATGACAAAGATTCTGTTATTTTCTGTAACTTCAGACCAGACAGAGCACGTCAGATTACAAGAGCATTCTGTGCAGATGATTTTGATGGATTTGATAGAGGAAAAAGATTAGATTTAGTATTTGTATGCTTTACAGAATATGATGTTACAATTCCTAACAAATTAATCGCATTTAAGAAAGTTGAAATTAGAAATACATTTGGTGAATATTTAGCTGCACATAACATGACTCAGGCTAGAATTGCTGAAACAGAAAAATATGCTCATGTTACATTCTTCTTTAATGGTGGTGTAGAAGAACCAAATAAGGGAGAAGATAGAATTTTAGTAAATTCACCTAAAGAAGTAGCAACATATGACCTTAAGCCTGAAATGAGTGCTTATGAAGTATGTGATAAGCTTGTAGACGCAATTAAAGGACAGAAATATGATGTTATTATCATTAACTTTGCAAATCCTGACATGGTAGGACACACAGGTGTTGAATCAGCAGCTATTAAGGCTATTGAAGCAGTAGATGAATGTGTAGGCAGAGCAGTAGAAGCTATTAAGGAAGTTGATGGACAGATGTTTATCTGTGCTGACCACGGAAATGCTGAGCAGTTAGTTGATTATGAAACAGGCGAACCATTTACAGCTCACACAACAAATCCTGTACCATTTATCTTAGTAAATGCTGATCCTAAGTATAAATTAAGAGAAGGTGGATGCTTAGCAGACATCGTTCCTACATTAATCGAATTAATGGGAATGGAACAGCCAAAAGAAATGACAGGAAAATCATTACTTGTAAAATAATAAATAGAGAGGTCAATGTAGAACTCTTTGACTTAATTGAATAAAAATAAGTAACAGGGAAACACTAGTAAAATAGTGTTTCCCTGTTTATGTATAAAGAATGTATATAACAGTGTTTTATACAAAGAACTTATATAAATTTGTTTTATATAAAAGACATATATACCGTTATCTAAATAGTAAGAACTTAGTGAAAATAGTGAGGCATAGTATATTGAAAAATCTTTATATATTAACGGAACATTAAATAATATAGGAGAAATGGGGTGCTAAAAATGCATCTGATAGAGAATATGGAACAATATTTAAAGATTGTAAATGTAAAAGCAAGAGAAATTTTAGATTCACGTGGAAATCCTACAGTTGAAGCAGAAGTTACGGTTAGAGGGGAAAATCCAAAAACTGATTTGATTACAGGAAGAGCAACCGTACCGTCCGGTGCATCAACAGGAAAATTTGAAGCAGCGGAGATTAGAGATGGTGAAGATAGATATTTAGGAGCTGGTGTAAAAAAAGCTGTAACAAACGTAAATACAATAATAAATGAAATGCTTATAGGACAAAATGCACTTAATCAAAGAAGAATTGACAGAATGATGTTAAGTGAAGACGGAACAGATAATAAATCAAAATTAGGTGCAAATGCAATATTGGCTGTTTCGATGGCTAATTTAAATGCATGTGCAAAAGCATTAAATATTTTTACTTACAAATTTACAGGAGGCATAAGTGCGTGCAAAATGCCTATGCCCATGATGAATATTTTAAACGGAGGTGCTCATTCATCTAATAATATAGACGTGCAGGAATTTATGATTTTACCTGTTGGAGCGACAACATTTAAAGAAGGATTGAGATGGTGTGCAGAAGTTTACCATGCACTGAAAAAAATATTAACAGATAAAAAATTATCTGTTGCAGTTGGTGATGAAGGTGGATTTGCACCGGATTTAAATAACGAAATGGAAGTACTTGATTTAATTATTGAAGCAGTTAAAAAGGCAGGATATATTCCTGAAAAAGACTTTAAAATATCTTTGGATGTAGCAGCTTCAGAATGGAAAGCAGAAGTTACAGGAAAATACAGATTGCCTAAAAAAGGAATCGAATTGACAACAGATGAATTAATAGATATGTGGAGTGATATTGTTGACAGATATCCGATATTTTCAATAGAAGACCCATTAGATGAAGAAGATTGGGATGGATGGAAAAAGATTACTGAGAAATTAGGTAGAAAAATCCGCTTAGTCGGTGATGATTTATTTGTTACAAATGTAGAGAGATTAAAAAAGGGAATAAAAGAGAAATGTGCAAATGCAATATTGATAAAACCAAATCAGATAGGAAGTGTAACAGAAACGATTAAAGCTGTGCAAATGGCACAAAGTCATGGATATATAGCTATCATGTCACATCGTTCAGGAGAAACAGAAGATACAACTATTGCAGATTTGGCGGTAGGGCTTAATACAGGTTTTATAAAAACAGGGGCACCATGTAGAAGTGAAAGAACAGCAAAATATAACCAATTATTGAGAATCGAAGAAAAATTATAAATAAAAGTAGAAATAAAGTTGACAAACGATGAGAAAGACAATACCTACTAAATGAATAGAAAATAATAGGAAATAAACAAAAGATAAAATAAAAAGGAGGAAACAACTACTGCAGTCAGTGTGGCAGTAAACAAACAGAATGAAATAAAAATACAGAGAGTAATGTAGTGACGAATGAAAAAAGTGCTTCTGTAAGTACAGGTACAGCAAAATCAAAAAGTAAAAGTATAAATTCAAGTAAAAGTAAAAAAGCAAGTGACGACTCAAAAAATAAAAAGACTGATAAAAAGAAGAAAAATGCAGATAGCAAACAAAATGAAACAGAAGATGTAACTATTCAGGAAACAACGATAGAGACTACCAAGTCTGATGAAACAGAATCCATAGAAGAACAACAAAATACAGAGATAGTACAAAGCAAAAGTGAAAATATAGAAATAGAAACTGAAATCAGTAATTTACAGGAATTAGTGAATGAAGGCAATCAGCAATAGGAAGAAATTTAGATGATAAAATTAGAAAAGATTGGAATAATTACTTGATAATAGCATACAAATATGATAATATTTATGTATTCGCGTTTGAATAGGTATAGAAGGAAACGAAATGAATGAAGTTCATTTTCAATAAATGTTTCCGACGACTAGCCGCTGACCCAAGGGAGGGGCAATACATACTAATAGGAGGTTCGAAATGATTACATTATTAAGAGTATTATCAGTGATATACATTATCATCTGTGTAGTTATAACAGTAGTAATACTACTTCAGGAAGGAAAGCAGGCTGGACTTACAGGAGCAATCAGTGGTGCAGCAGAATCATACTGGGGAAAGAATAAAGGACGTTCAATGGAAGGAAAATTAGAAAAGATTACAAAGGTTATGATTGTTTTATTCTTTGTACTTTCAATTGTTCTTAATATGAAATTCTTAAATTTTTAGGATAATTATGATTTTTAAAGTGTTCCTTTTAGGAACACTTTCTTTTTATTATAAAAACAAAAAATGGCTAAAATAATCATAGAAATAAATTTGAAATGAGATTTAATTAAAAAAATAAAAAGCATAAACAGAAAGTATTTTACAAATTTATAATAATAGAGTAAGGAGGAATCATGGAATTAATTAATGAAAGAAAGAAAATTATATTAGATTTAATGAATGATAAAAACTATGTTCCTATGAAAATAAAAGAATTAGCAATAATATTAAATGTAAAAAAGGAAGATAGAGGATTATTAGAAATAGTTTTAAATGAATTAATAAATGAAGGAAAGATATCTGTTTCAAAAAGAGGAAAGTATTCGATAGCAAAAGAAACATTAGTTACAGGTATATTTACTGCACATGAAAAAGGATACGGATTTGTTACTGTAGAGGGCGAAGAAGAGGATTATTTTATTCCGGCTGCGAATGTTAATAATGCTTTTCACCATGATACGGTTTTAGTTGCAGTATTACCTGAAGACAAAACTAAGAATGATGGAACAAGAAAAAGAAGAAAAGAAGGTAAAATAATTAAAATAATATCCCATGAAATAACAGAAGTTGTTGGATTATTTGAAAAAAGCAAAAACTTTGGATATGTACTACCGGATAATCAAAAAATTGTAAAAGATATATATATTCCACTCAAAGCATCTATGGGGGCTGTTAACGGACATAAAGTAGTTGCCAAGATTACTGATTATGGAAAGGAAGGAAGAAAGCCGGAAGGAAAAATAGTTGAAATTATAGGTCATGTAAATGACCCGGGAGTAGATATTTTATCTATCGTTAAAGCTTATGATATACCTACAGAGTTTCCGGAAGATGTAATGGAACAGATAGAAAACATACCTGATTATGTAAGAGAAGAAGAAAAGAACGGAAGAAAAGATATTAGAAACTGGCAGACTGTAACAATAGATGGAGAAGACGCTAAAGATTTAGATGATGCTATCACAATCTCTAAGAAAAATGGAGTTTATACTTTAGGAGTTCATATTGCGGACGTAAGTAATTATGTTACGGAAAATTCTCCGTTAGATAAAGAAGCCAGAAAAAGAGCGACAAGCGTATATTTAGTAGATAGGGTAATCCCAATGCTTCCTCATAAATTGTCTAATGGCATTTGCTCACTAAATCAAGGAGAAGACAGACTTGCACTTAGTTGTATTATGGAAATTGATGAAAATGGGAATATTATAAGTCATGAAATAGTGGAAACATTAATTAATGTAGACAGAAGAATGTCTTATACGCAGGTAAGAGATGTACTTATAGGTGAAAAAGAGGCATGCGAAAAACATAAAGATTTCATTTCGATGTTTAAGTTAATGAAAGAATTGTCTGATATTTTGCGAAAGAAAAGATATGGAAGAGGAGCAATTAATTTTGAATTCCCTGAATGTAAAATTAAATTAGACGATAAAGGAAGAGTTATTTCCATTGAACCCTATGAGAGAAATTCAGCAACTAAAATTATAGAAGATTTTATGCTTATGGCAAATGAAACGGTTGCAGAAGAGTATTATTGGCAGGAACTCCCATTTGTATATAGAAATCATGATAAGCCGGATGTCGAGAAAATGACACAACTTGCTACATTTATAAATAACTTTGGATATCATATAAAGATGATGGGAGATGAAATTCATCCAAAAGAACTTCAGAAGTTATTAGAAAGTGTGGAAGGAACAAGTGAAGAAGCTTTGATAAGCAGAATTACTTTGCGTTCAATGAAGAGAGCAGAATATACTCCGGAATGTAAAGGACATTTTGGATTATCAGCAAAATATTACTGCCATTTTACATCTCCAATACGAAGATATCCTGATTTGCAGATACACAGAATTATTAAAGAAAATATTCATGGCAAGTTAAATGAAAAATATATAAGACATTACAATACAATTTTGCCTGATATAACTAAGAATTGCAGTATAAACGAAAGACGTGCTGATGATGCAGAAAGGGATACTGAGAAATTAAAGAAAGTTGAATATATGAGAAGTTATATCGGAGAAGAATTTGAAGGTGTAATTTCAAGTGTTACCGGCTGGGGAATGTATGTTGAGTTGCCTAATACAATAGAGGGAATGGTTCACGTAAGCAATATGGAAGATGACCATTATATATATGATGAACCAACATATTCTCTTGTAGGTGAACATACAAAAAAGACATACAAATTAGGACAATCTGTAAAGGTAAGAGTTGTTCATACAGATAAGATGACAAAAACAATAGATTTTGTACTGGCATAATCAAAATATATACAAATTTATAGTGAAATTAGTAATAAAATGATGTAAAATTGTATGGAAAAAGTTGTAAAGTTAATATGGAAAGGTGAAGATATGGCAAAGGCAGCGAATAGATTAATTGCAAATAATAAAAAGGCCCGCCATGACTATTTTATTGAAGATACTTATGAGACCGGAATTGTACTTCATGGTACTGAAGTTAAGTCTTTAAGACAGGGAAAATGTAGCATTAAAGAGTCTTTTATCCGTATTGAAGACGGAGAAGTGATTATTTATGGAATGCACATAAGCCCATATGAAAAGGGAAATATCTTCAATAAAGATCCGCTTAGACCAAAGAAATTAATGATGCATAAATATGAAATAAATAAACTTGTTGGTAAAATTAAAGAAAAAGGTTTGACATTAGTACCTTTGCAGGTTTATTTTAAAGGAAGTCTGGTAAAAGTGGAAATTGGTTTGGCAAGAGGTAAAAAATTATACGATAAGAGAGACGACATTGCAAAACGAGACCAGAAACGTGAGCATGAGCGTGAATTTAAAATACAGAATTTGTAAATGATGCATGACTATAAAAATAATCTGTAAGATATATTTTGGTACTGACAGCATAAAAATACAAAATTAATTTTAAAGGAGAAGAGATATGTTTGTAGAAGATATGGTACATTTAGGAAAAGTTCGTTCAGAAATAAGAGAAATATTTGAATATGGAAATAAACGTAAACAGGAGAT
Organism: Eubacteriaceae bacterium; assembly: GCA_902363805.1. Classification (GTDB taxonomy): domain Bacteria; phylum Bacillota; class Clostridia; order Lachnospirales; family Lachnospiraceae; genus Eubacterium_U; species Eubacterium_U album. The sequence continues at coordinate 206,298 of CABJBF010000002.1, forward strand.
TGGTGCAGAAAATGTATTTGATTTCAGTATTGGTAATCCAAGTGTTCCTGCTCCGGAAAGTGTAAAGAAAGCAATTATTGATATTGTTGAAAATGGCGATCCGGTAGCTACACATGGTTACACATCAGCACAGGGGGATGCCCATGTAAGAGATACAATTGCTAATTATATAAATAAAAAATTTGGAACAGATATAACAAAAGATAATATCTATATGACTTGTGGTGCAGCAGCATCTCTTACAATCGTATTGAATGCAATAATGGAAAAGGATGAAGAATGTATCGTATTTACGCCGTTCTTCCCTGAATATACTATTTTTATTAAGGAGTCAGGTGCTAAGGTTGTACAGGTTCCGGGAGAAGAAGGAACATTTCAGATTGACATGGAAAAATTTGAAGCAGCAGTAAATGAAAAGACTAAAGCAGTTATTGTTAATTCACCTAACAACCCGTCAGGTGTTGTGTATTCAGAAGAAACAATAGTTAAAATGTGTGATATCCTTAGAAAAAAAGAAAAAGAATATGGACATCCTATTTTCTTAATTACTGATGAACCATATCGTGAATTAGTATATGATGATATTGATGTACCATATATGATTAATTATTATGATAATACATTTGTATGTTATTCATACAGTAAAGCATTATCATTACCTGGAGAAAGAATTGGTTACATAGTTGTGTCAAACAAAATGGTTGACAGCAAGGATGCATATGCAGCTGTATGTGGAGCAGGAAGAGTATTAGGATATGTATGTGCACCAAGTTTATTCCAGAAGGTTATTGAAAGATGTATTGATGACACAGCAGATATTTCGATATATAAAACTAACAGAGATTTATTATATAACAGTCTTACGGAAATGGGATTTGAATGCGTATATCCCGATGGAGCTTTCTATTTATTTGTAAAAGCCATGGAAGATGATGCAAAGGCATTCTGTGAAAAGGCAAAAGAGCAGGAATTGTTACTTGTGCCTGCAGATAGTTTTGGAACGCCGGGATATGTAAGAGTATCATATTGTGTTCAGACTGAGCAGATTGAAAGAGCATTACCTGCATTTAAAAAGTTAGCAGATAGTTATAAGTAAAAATAAATCAATTAGTTATTATAGGAGTTGCAAATTTAATTGGCAACTCCTATAGTATGTAAGTAAAAGATAGTGATATATGATGTTGATGAAGAGTAGTATTACAAGAAATCATGTTATGTGACAAAGAATGCAACATTGCATACTTACATCATAATATTAAAAATTAGGAGGAAAAAAATGGGTCAGTATAGTTGCGAATTTTGTAGCAATTATGTATATGATGAAGAATATGAAGAATATGGATGCGTTGTAAGCATGGATGAAGATGATTATGCAAGACAGTTGCAGAATCCTACGGCAAGCTGTCCGTATTTTTCTTATGGTGATGAATACAGAATTGCAAGAAAGCAATAAGGTGATTTATGACAGAAAATGATTACAGAAAAATAAGTAATAAAATAAGAAAATATAAATATGGAGAGCAGATAGTAAGAAAACTTAATTTATTTTCAACATCTGTTGTTTATATTATTTATATTTTAGTTGTTGTGTTTATGATTATAACTAAGGAATGTGATGTTATAAGGATTGTTGCTGTCACGGCAGTTTCATTTATAGGTGTATCTTATTTTAGAAAAAAATTTGATGCACCGCGTCCTTATACGGTATATAATTATGAACCAATAATAAAAAAGGAAAAAGAAGGGAATTCATTTCCAAGCAGACACGTATTTTCAGCTTTTGTTATAGCAACTACATTCATATATGCTAACTTAGAATTAGGCATATGTTTATTTGCTATAAGTTGTTTGATAGCTGTGCTGCGTGTTATCGGAGGTGTTCATTTTCCAAAGGATGTAATCGTAGGAGCGATTACAGGAAGTATATGTGGGGCTTTAGGAAGTCTGTTATTTATAACTATTAGATAAAAGCAGATTATAATTATTGAAGGTTAAAAAATAAAATATACAGAATGAAAAGGTTAAAAACCTAATAAGGAGTAACTATGGAAAATAAAAGAGTTAAGGATATGACAAAGGGAAACCCTGCAAAATTACTTCTTCAGTTTACAATTCCTTTGTTGATAGGTAATGTATTTCAGCAACTTTACAATATGGTAGATTCTATTGTTGTAGGAAACTTTGTTGGTGAAAATGCTTTAGGAGCTATTGGTACAACTAATTCATTACAGTTCTTTTTCTTTTCGCTTGTTTTAGGATTATCAGTAGGAATTGGGATTGTAGTTTCACAATACTTTGGTTCGTCAGATGAAGAAAACGTAAAGAATACAATAGGTAACGCAATATGGGCAATTTCGATTTGCTCAGTATTAATGTCGTTAGTAGGATTCTTCCTTGCAAGACCGGCACTTGTATTAATGAATACTGATCCGGCAATATTAGAAGATGCAGTTATATATTTAAAAGTTACTGCAATTGGTTTTATTTGTGTAGGAATGTATAATGGCGTATCAAGTATTTTAAGAGCACTTGGAGATACTAAGACACCACTTACATTTTTAATTGTAGCCAGTTTGATAAATGTAGCATTAGATTTGCTTTTTGTACTCCAATTTAAATGGGGTGTTGTTGGCGTTGCAGTAGCTACGGCATTTGCACAATTGATATCAGCAGTGGCATGTATTATATATGCCGTTAAATGTACAACATTTTTCAGACTTACAAAAGAAAACTTAAAGATAAAAAAAGCAATATTATATAAATGCTTACAGTTAGGAATTCCGGTTGCATTGCAAAATGCATTGATAGCTGTTTCACTTATTGTTTTACAGGGAGTAGTAAATGGATTTGGTGCAACATTTACAACGGCATTTACAGTTGTTGCAAGAATTGAACAGTTAGTTCAGCAGCCATTTATGTCATTAGGTTCAGCCATTTCTACATTTACAGGACAGAATATGGGAGCAGGAAATGTAAAGCGTGTAAAACAGGGATTTTTCTCAGGTACAATTATAAGTACAGTATTTGCATTGGCTGTATTACCAATATTCTGGGGATTTGCACCACAGATAATATCTATATTTGGAAAGAGCCCGGATGTAATTGCAATAGGTACTGTAGGTCTTAGAATAGATAGTTGCTTTTTAGCATTTTTAGGATTAATTTATACTACTAGAAATGTCTTGAATGGAGCAGGAGATGCAATGTTCTCATTAATGACAGGAATAGTAGAAATGTGCGGAAGAATATTCCTTGCAAGGCCACTTACGATGGTGCCTATGTTTGGAAGATATGGTGTATTTTTTGCAACAGGCCTTACATGGTTCTTAAACGGAACAATAAGCTTAGTAAGATATAAACGTGGCAAATGGAAAAAATTAAATGTAATTTCAAAAATAAGTGAGAATTAACAGTAAAACGAGGTGATGTATTTGGCAAAATTAATTGAAAATAAAGAAGAAATTGAAAAAGTTATTCTTGTGGCTGTATCATTAGATGACAGCAATGATGCGGATGAATCATTAGATGAGTTAGAAGAACTTGTAAACACTGCAGGTGCACAGGTAGTTGGAAGAACAATTCAAAACAGGGAGGCAGTTCATCCGGGAACTTATGTAGGTAAGGGAAAAGTCGAAGAATTAAAAGATTTGATATGGGAGACACAGGCAACAGCTATTGTGTGTGACGATGAGTTAACACCTGCTCAATACAAAAATTTAGAAGACGAACTTAACGTAAAAGTTATGGACAGAACATTGATTATATTAGACATTTTTGCAGGCAGGGCAAAGACTGCAGAAGGAAAAATACAGGTAGAACTTGCTCAGCTTAGATACAGATCCTCAAGACTTATAGGTATGAAAAATCTGTCAAGACAGGGTGGTGGAATCGGAACAAGAGGTCCCGGAGAAAAGAAACTTGAAGTTGACAGAAGATTGATAAGGGACAGAATTTCTCAGTTAAAAGCAGAAGTAAAGGATATGGAAGCTCACAGAAATGTTACAAGAGCTAAGAGATCTCAGAATCCTGTACCGGTAGCAGCAATCGTTGGTTATACAAACGCAGGTAAATCTACACTCTTAAATACTCTTACGGATGCAAAAGTTTTAGAGGAAGATAAGTTATTTGCCACACTTGATCCGACAACAAGAAATTATAAGCTCCCTGACGGACAGGAAATTTTGCTTACAGACACAGTTGGATTTATCCGAAAACTTCCACATCATTTAATAGATGCGTTTAGAAGTACATTAGAGGAAGCAAAATATTCAGATATTATTATTCATGTAATAGACAGTTCTAATCCACAGATGGATAAGCATATACATGCTGTATATGAAACATTAGAACAGTTAGATGTAAAAGATAAAATTATAATTACAGTATTTAACAAGCAGGACAGACTTGAAAATAAGCCGATTTTAAGAGATTTTAAGGCTGATTATATTGTTAATGCTGCAATAAAAAATAAAGTCGGTATTGAGAAATTAAACGATGCCATAAGTAAAGCTCTTAAATCAATGAGAGTTCATATTGAAAAGGTATTTTCTTATGCTGATGCCGGAAAGTCCGGTCTTATAAGAAAATATGGACAATTATTGAAAGAAGAATATAGAGATGATGGAATTTATGTTGAAGCATATGTTCCGTCAGAAATGATGGACAGACTATAAATTTACAAAGGAGACAATAAAATGGTAAAGAAAATTAAAAACAATGATTTTAGCAAAGTAGAAGCAAGTAAAATAGCGATAGTTAATTTTTCAGTTACAGGAAATGAATCATGCCAGATAATGGAACAGATAATTAACGAAACAGCAGATGAATATGCAGGAAAAGTTGATTTTTATAGAGCTAATATTGCAATAAATCAGGAATCACCTAAAAAATATGATGTTGAAAATATTCCGGCCGTAACAATGTTTATTAATGGTGAAAAAATTGCTACAAGAACAGGATTCCAGCCTAAAGAAATAATAGAAGCATGGATTGAAAGCAAATTATAATATTAAAAAATTAAATTCATTTGTGAAATATTAAAAAAGTTTATTTAATAGTGAAAGATAAAAATATGAGTTTATTTTAATAGTTAAAGGTTAAGTTGCTCATTATTAAAATAATAAAAAGATTAAAATAATAAAAAGATAGATTTTTGAATTAACGTATCGCTTATTAATCGTTTAATTAAATATGAAACGAAGCGATATGAAATTTCTAAATCTATCTTTTTTATTATTTATTAAATTAATTACAATAGTGTTGATTTAAAAACTGATTCCAATTCCAACAGCTCCGGGACCGGTATGACATGCAATACTTGCAGATAAAGGTCCATAGAAAACTTTTGCATTTGGAAAAGCTTCTTTTACCATTCCAAGCCAGTTTTCAATTTCTTCTTCTGATAATCCGGCACCTGCGGCGCCAACTTTTAATTGAGACATATCATTATGTGAAAAACGACCGGCAATTTCGCTCTTTAAAGCTTCAAGCATCTTATCCTGACACTTTTTCATACTTCTTGCTTTTGCAAATGAATCAAGCTTTTCACCCTGTATTGTTAAGATAGGCTTAATATTAAGCATTGTTCCAATCATTGCAGCAGCAGGAGTGATACGGCCACCTTTCTTTAAAAATTCCAACGTATTAACTGAAATATATATACTTGAGTTATAAGCATCATCTTCTAAAGCCTTTTTAATTTCAGCACCTGATTTGCCTTCGTCAGCAAGTTCTTTTGCTGATAAAACAGATTCTCTCATTGTAACGGAAATTCTGTGGTTATCTGCTACAAATACTTTATCTTCATATTCAAGAGCAAGTCCCATAGCGGCAGAACATGAATTGCTTAATCCGCTTGACATAGGAATATATACAACCTGATCATAATCTCCACTTTCAAGGATAGAGTCCCACATATCCATTACTTCTCCGGGAGAAGGCTGAGATGTGGAAAGATTTTTACCACCGGTTAAAGCTTCATAGAATTCCTTCTCAGTTATATTTATACCTTCATAATAAACTTTATCATCAATAATTATCGGCATAGGAATGACAAAAATTCCTAAAGATTTTCCTTCTTCAGTTGTAATACCACTATTGGTATCAGTCATAATAGCTGTGCGCATATGATTCTCCTTGTAAAAATTAATTTATAACTACGAATTGAAAAACAATTTCTTACTTAGTACATTTAGGCACTAGTCAAATAATTTTAACATTAAATGTGCGATTTTTCAATATTTATAAATTATAAATCACAATTAATTAAAGCCACATCTGATACAATAACAAATGAAAATAGTTATTTTTAATAAATATCAAGGTCAGATGTATAGTCAGAAATATAGGAATCTGACGAATCAAAATCTGAAGAGTCGTAGTCCGATATATCAAAGTCAGAAGTATTATAATCAGATGCATCAAAATTTGAAAAATCATAATCAGATGCATTATAGTTATTCTTTAAAGATGAATTATAACCTAAAATGCCAGATACAATATCTGAGTATGAAATATCAAGATTTGCTCTTGAAGCAAAATCATTAATAAATGATTCAATGTTAAAATTAGAGATATAGTTATCTAGCGCATTTGAGTTAGAAACATCGATAAATGATGAATTAGTATCAGGAAAATCGATATTAGCTTTGTCTGTAGATTCCTGTTTAAGTGTTAATATACCACAACTGTTTTCTTTATCTAGGGCTTCAACTTTAACCAAACTGCTTAAAAGAGATGTTTTTACTGATAAATTCAATTTATAGTCTTCTAAATCTTTGTAAGTAGTAGTAAGAGTTATATCACCATTAAATGTTCCATCTAACAATTTAGAAACATCACCATTAGATACTGTTGCGTTTATTGTTACCTCTTCAGTTGGGAAAGTAATTACAAAATCTCCACTAAATTCAGTTAATGTAGATGACCCTTTTCCTTTAACTAAAAATACTACCTTATCACCTTCTTTAATAGTTGACTCAATTCCTAAAGAAGTTGCTTTTATAGCACGTTTATATTCCATAGTGTATGTTTTATCAGCTGTAATAGTTATTGTACGTCCAATAATATTTCCTTTGTTATCAACATAAACAAACATATCTAATAAGTCTTCATATTTTGTAAATTCTTCTTTTGATTCTTCAAGTTCCTGTATAAGTGAATCAATATCTTCATAATATGATTTAGAAGTGACATCATTTAAGTCTGAAGAAGAATCAATTGATTTAATGTAATTAATTATATCATCAATGACAGATTGTATATCTTTATCATCTTTAGCAGTTTCTAATATAGTATGAATAGAATCATAAAGTTCCTGACCACTCATTTTAACTGTAAGTCCTATACAATCCTGAGTTATACTATTTGCAGTTATAGTTGTTTTAGTTTTTTCTACATTACTAACTGAGTTGACAAAAAGATTTGAATATTTTTTTAATATAGATTCGAGTTTTTCGGGTTCAGGGTATAAATCAGAAAAAGAACCAAGTGATTTTAATGAATCAATATTAACATCATATTCCTCAGAGTTAAGATATGAAGAAAAATCTAAATAAGAGTCAGAAATTTCAGGAATCTGACCATATATTTTTGCATTGTCAAAATCAATAAAACCATTACCTGAAACAAGGTTAGCATCATTGATTTTTGCAGCTAAGGTAACAGCTTCTTTTGAATTGTCAAATGAAGATTTGTAAGTCAATTCTGCTGAATTAATCTGATTTAATTTAGAATTTATTTTTACTAATTGATCTTTTAATTCGTCACTAAAATCTAAATGTATAGATGCAGTTGATGAGTATTTTTTTGAAGTTATTAATTTATAAGCAGTAGAGTAGGATTTAATACTGTTATCAATGTCATTGTTAATATTATTGTTTTCAACTCTGTGATAATAATCTTCAGGTTTAGCAAATTTTTCCTGAAAGATATTAGAAATAACGCTTCTTGAAGCGTAAACAGAACCACCAATTATGGCGACAAGTATAACTGCAATAATAATTACAGGTATAAATTTCTTTTTCTTTGGTTGTGTAGATGTTTCAAATTGGTTCATAAGCCCTCCATTTTTTTGTTAATGTATTAATATAATATACATCATATAGATAATTTGTTACATCTAAACTATAAAAGATATTAAGAGTTATGTCAATATATGTTGAAAAATGAGAATATAGAAGTTAAAATTTGAAATGAATTAAGTATAGCACGGAACAATCCGTATGCATCAAAGTTGGGGAATTTTGACCCCAGAATCATTATACTTAAATAGAATTGATAGAGAATTAATTAAAAAAGTGGAATGAAAAAATGAACGGTTACAAAATATTAGAAAATAATCTTATAGATATAATAAAAGAAGAACAGGCAAAACTTGGATATCGAAAGGAAAAAATCAGGTTGTATTATCCTTTAAGTTCACTTAATAATATCTTTTCAAGTCAAGATAATGTTTATGAAATGGATGAAAGATTAAAAAAGCTGTCAGAATATACGAATGAAACATTAGGAGAAGTAATTGTATCAAATAAGGACGATAGATTTTGTTTCTATATAAATGAACAGGGTGCAGAATATGTACATGAAAATACTAAGGAAGATGAGTTCATTAAAAGATTAATTGAATTGGTTGGAAAGCATGAAACAAAGATGCAGGATATAGAAAATTTATTCCTTTCTAAATCATCAAAAGTCCATATAGAAAAGATGGAAGATAATGAGTTTGATACACTTATATATTTTGAGGAGGATAGTGAAGATACATATTATTATTGCTTTAAAGATGAAGGCTTCCATATAATATATCATAGATTTTTACCAGATGATTATAAGGATATGTACCAATAAAAACGAATTAAAAGTGGTATAAAAAACTTCCCATAAAATCTGATATTCTTTCAATATTGATATTTAATGAAGAAAAATATAGCAAATTTTACGGGAAGTTTTTGTATTTAAGCATATTATATAGCGTAGAGTACAGATTATTATAAATAACACGACAACATAAATTGTTATATGAGTTCGTTAGCTAAAGCTTCGAGAGAAGCGATGTCTGTATCTTTTAAAGTTGATTTGATTGTTACCATATTTTCACAATAGGTTAAATCTTTCATTCCGTCTAGAATAGATTTCATAGACTTTCCAGCCATTGGAGCCCATGAACCGTTTTCAATGATTCCAATTTTACGCTTTTGATAATTCTTGTGAGCAAGTCTGTTAAGAAAATCTTCCATAGGTGGGAATACACCACCATCATATGTAGCAGCAGCTAAAACCAACTTATCATATCGAAAAGCATCTTCAATTGCTTCAGCCATATCATCTCTTGCTAAGTCAGTAAATGCAACTTTTTTGCAACCCTTTTCTTTTAAAATATCTGCGAGTTTTTCAGCAACCATTTTTGTATTACCATGAATTGATGCACATGCGATAAGAACACCTTCATCTTCAGGTTCATAACTGCTCCATGTGAGATATTTTCCAATATAGTAATCTAAATTCGCATTAAGTATTGGACCATGCAATGGGCAAATGGTTTTAATGTCAAGAGGAGAAGCTTTTTTTAGTAATGTCTGAACGGGTGCACCGTATTTGCCGACAATATTAAAATAGTATCTTCTTGCTTCACAAGCCCAGTCTTCATCAGCAGATAAAGCACCAAATTTGCCGAATCCATCAGCAGAGAAAAGAATCTTTTCGCTTACTTCGTATTCAACCATAACCTCAGGCCAGTGAACCATTGGAGCCATAATAAATTTTAATTTATGAGAACCTAAATCAAGTTCATCTCCGTCTTTAACAACTAAACAACGGTCAGAGAGATTTTCAATGTCAAAAAACTGAGGCAACATAGCAAATGCTTTAGCACTAAGAACTAATTTGACATTAGGATATTTGTCTATAAGATTTTTTATATTAGAAGAATGGTCGGGTTCTAAATGTGAAATAATAAGATAATCGACGTTTCTTCCATCTAATTGAGAGTTAAGATTAGAAAACCATTCATCAGTTTTTCTCGCATCGACAGTGTCCATAACAGCAGTTTTTTCATCAAGAATTAAATAAGAATTGTAAGAAACACCGTTAGGTACAATGTATTGACTTTCAAATAAATCAATATCAATATCATCAACTCCGATATATTTTATTGAATCTGAAATATAAGTGTTGTTCATTATAAATTCCTCCTGTATTGTATTGCTCCGTTTTTTTACGGTGGCTGTTAGTAGGAAACATTGGTAAAATATGAATTTTATAAATATTGTTTCCAAATATAAATATAGACATATTATAACACTTATAATATAGAATGAGAATACAAACACGCCTCAAAAAAGCGTCGTGTTTGTAATGGAATTATAACTTGTGTAATCAGTAATGCCGTGACCAATATTTGGATGAAAATTTGAATAAATGACATCACTTAAACAAATGACAAATAAAATTCCAAATATGATAGAAATATAACGTAGTCGTATTTTGGCAAGCATGTTGTCTAAAATAGGGGCAATAAAATATACGATTGCAAGCCCACCAATTCCAAACATAAGTAATCCTTCTGCACTAATTCTGCCTTGCAGATTTAAAAAGTAGCAGTGTTGTGTAGAATTAGAATTAAGTAAAAAAAATAAAATGTTTAGAAATTAGCGCAAAAAATAATATCAATGGTTGTTCATTTTCAAAATAAATAGTAAAATACGTTGTGGAATAAAGAAAGAGTAACAATTTTTAAGAAGTAAGTTACTTTATTTTAATAAGTTAGAGGAGATAACAAATGCCGGTATTTGATTTTAGTAGCGCACCAGTAGATAAGGAAGAAGCAGTATGTACATACACAACATTTAAATCAAACAATTCAGTCCCATCGGGTGATAAACCTATAATGGTGCTTGATAATAGTAAGAAGAAATGGAACCATCATTCAAGTGGAATTTTTACAAATCCATGTAAAAGAACTTCATTTGAATTTAACGAAGATGATGGTATTGTAAGTGCTGATATTTTAAAGATAGATTCAAGATTTGTAAGTTTACTTAAATGGTTAGGTGAAAATCATATTAATGTTCGTCTTTCAGGAGAAAATAACGAAGAAGGTTATGCAGTATATAAGATTAGAGAAACTTTATCAGGTGGTGGTACAAAACTATCAGCAGAAGACGGATTCCTTCAGTTTATGATTGACAGATTGTTAGCAAGTAATGCACCTTCAGAAGAAGTCATTGATGATGATATGGATGAAGAAGGAGACAGCATGAAGCTTACAAGTATTCAAAGCATTACTGATTTTATGAATTGCGCCGGAAGAACATTACCTGATAATATCAGATTATGGGCAAGAAGAAATCTTGCAGTTGCACGCTCAAGCGAGGTATCTCAGGAGGAAAGACATCATGCACAAAGAGCACTTTCAATAATGATGAATATTCAATGGAAGAATAATTATTTTGAAGCAATTGATCCTGATGAAGCACGTAGAATATTAGATGAAGAATTATATGGTATGGAACGTGTAAAACAGAGAATTATGGAAACAATAATTCAGATTAACCGTACACATACGCTTCCTGCATATGGACTTTTATTAGTAGGACCTGCCGGAACAGGAAAATCGCAGATAGCATATGCAGTTGCAAGAATATTAAGACTTCCATGGACAACGCTTGATATGAGTTCGATTAATGACCCTGAACAACTTACAGGAAGTTCACGTATATATTCAAATGCGAAACCGGGAATTATTATGGATGCATTTTCAATGGCAGGTGAGTCAAATCTAGTATTTATTATTAATGAGTTAGATAAGGCATCATCAGGAAAAGGAAATGGAAATCCTGCAGATGTATTGCTTACGCTTCTTGACAATTTAGGCTTCACAGACAATTACATGGAATGTATGATTCCTACAGTAGGTGTTTATCCTATTGCTACAGCAAATGAAAAGGATCAGATTAGCGCACCATTAATGTCAAGATTTGCAGTTATAGATATTCCTGATTATACATCAGAAGAAAAGAAGATAATCTTTTCTAAGTTTGCACTTCCAAAAGTATTGAAACGTATGAGTCTTAAGGAAAATGAATGCATTATGACGGATGAAGCATTAGACGAAGTTATTGAAATTTATAAGAATACAAGTGGTATAAGAGATTTAGAGCAGGCAGCAGAACATATAGCTGCAAACGCTTTATATCAGATAGAAGTAAATGATGTAAATTCAGTTGAATTTAATGCAAAGATGATAAGAGAATTGCTTGTATAAATTTAAGTGGGCATTCTATGAATGCCGCGAGCTTAAGGATTGCAGAGCAATCATTAAGAAATGTATGCATGAATGAATGGCATTCCCGGAGTTGTTTGGGGATGCCTTTTTTCTGACAATTAGGAAGAAGGTCTATGAAGAGGCAAGGAAAAGTCATCCGAAGCGATGGCAAAAAAAAGAGAATGAATTTTTCAGAAGAAGAATGGTTAAATCAAAAACAAAAAAAGAAACAAAAAATGAGGTAAAAGCCTCATAAATTAAAAAGAAAGGAAAACGGGGTGAGTGACAACTACCCAAAAAAATTCCGTGACGAAAAACAATAGAATTGGTAAGTAATTGCTCATAGGAAAATGAAGATAAAATAAGAAATGAAAGCAGTCAAAGGTGAAATTTTGGCTGTTTCTTTTTATGTAGTGCATTTCAGATTTCTGTATAGAAACCATCCAGAAATCCAATAGCGGAAAATCCATTGTTGTATGGTTTGACCGTATGGTTGTTAAAGTTTATTAGTAGTGGAAATTGGAAAATCATATGGAATCCGTGCGGAAAATTTATAGTGGAAAATTTATTCCTATATGGATATCACTATATTTCCGTATGGAGCAGGGGTATTAGGGGCTGTTCTCCTAGCAAGAGGCACTTTTCTTTACAAAGTGCGTATCTTGCCAAGGACAGTAAGGGGAAAATGGGTAATTTTTGAAAAATTTTATTAAAGCGAAAAACTGGGAAATGAAGATGCAAGATTGGTAAATTTAGGGTGTGAATGTATTGATGCGTATGGTAGAATTGAAGCAGTGGATATGGAATGGTTTGAATTACCTATCATTTCTTGAGAATGGAAAGAATTAGTTTGTTACATGAATATCCAAGCAAGGAGGTATTTTTTATGAATTTCAAAGTGTGCAAACTCACAAAAGATATGTCAGATGATTACATTGACTATTTTGAGCATAGAGCATTTTATGATGGAAACATTCAAAAAGGCTGTTATTGCGTCTGGCATCATTGGACGGATAAGCACGAGCAGGAGCGGAGTCTAATGCCGGAGAATGAAAGACCATATCGTAAAAGAGATTATGCAAAAGAATTGATAGAAAATGGTATCTTGAATGGCTTTGTAGCCGTCTATGATAATCAAATCGTAGGATTTTGTAATGCAGATACGAAAGACAATTATTTTCGGTTAAGCAAGGAGAAGGCTCCATATAGTTGGAATGGTGTTGATGAAAGGGATAAAATACTTTCTATTGTATGCTTTACCGTTGAGCCGGATATGAGGAGGAGAGGAATTGCAAAAGCACTATTAAAATATGCTTGTCAGTATGCAAAAGAAAATGGATATGATTATGTGGAAGGGTATCCATCTCTTGGTGAGTTTGCCATAAACGAATGCGGTGGCTCGACTTCAATGTATGTAAATCAAGGATTTGATATTATTGATATTCCTAATGGTTTGATTGCAAGAAAGAAAATACAAAAATAAAAGATTTTTATTATCGGGAGGATATTTATTATGGAATGGGGTAAAAAAGTTATTGAGAAAGCATTAGAATATGCTAACTATGAATGGACTGCAAAAGAAAAAAATATAAAGCATGGGACAGATTCTAATGGTGTAGAAGTGGATACACCGGATACTACCTGGCAAGGTGAAGTTCTTGATTGTGGTTGGTGGAAGCCGAATCAAAAAAATGTAGGGATGGCATACGGATGGGGATTAGCTTCTACCATAGAGGAGTTTGAAAAAGGAATTTCCGAAGGGAAATATGCCGGAAATGTACCGGAAGATAAATCAAGAGACGTAAGCTACGATTGTGTAGGAGTAGATTGCTCTGGCTTGTTGACTGTGTGTTGGGAGTTGCCTAAAAAAATATCTACAAGAACTATTCCTAATTACGCAAATGTAATTGAAAGCATTGATGAAATTCAGCAGGGAGATGTGCTTGTTAAAGTAGGAAGTCATGTTATGTTTTTCAAAGAGTTTGTAGATGATGAGAAAAAAGAAATAATTATTATAGATGCTACAAGAAGTACAGGGAAGGTATCTGTGAGAAAAGAAAATGTAGTCGAATTATTTTGCAAGGGGTATAAGATATATCGGAAGAAATAGATTAAACAATAAATGATGTTGAAAAACAAAAAATATCACTTTGAAAATTGCAGGAGATGAATGATGGAAAATAGTTTTTTGGAGCAATATTATAATTTATATGATGAAGATGGAAGATTGGCATCAAAGTATGGTAAGGTTGAATTCATTACTACGATGAAATACATACATGATTATGTAAAGCCGGGAGCAAAAGTTCTTGAGGTTGGAGCGGGAACCGGAAGATATTCTATTGCATTGTCACGTGAAGGCTATCAGGTGCAGGCAATGGAATTAATAGAACATAATATTGAAGTTTTCAAATCTAAGTTGACGGATAATGAACATATAGATATCAAACAGGGAAATGCCTTGGACTTATCAGTCTATGACAATAATTCCTTTGATGCGGTACTTATTTTGGGCCCAATGTATCATTTATACAACGAAGAAGATAAAGTACAAGTATTGAACGAAGCAAAAAGGATTTTAAAGAAGGATGGATATATTTTCGTGGCTTACTGTATGAATGAACCAACGATAATCCAATGGGCATTTGCTGACGATGGCAATAATATGCTGGAGAGTTTGTCAAATAATATGTTGACGGACGATTTTGCTTGTATTTCCAAACCAGCTGATTTATTTGAATTAGTTAGAGTAGAAGATATTGAAAGACTAAGTGAAAAATGCGAATTAACTAGAATTAAGTTTATTGGAACAGATATGTTTTCGAACTATATCAAAGAGCGGATTGAGGAATGGTCCGATGAAGTATATGAGATTTATTTAAAATACCATTTTTCTATATGCGAAAGAAGTGATGTGATAGGGTTAAGCAATCATACGTTAGATATTTTAGTGAAGTAAATGCGAAATTGAAAGGAAAATCATGAAGAAATTAATAGTGCTAAGTTCTGCATGTGGTGTTGGAAAATCTACAATAAAAGAGGAACTCAATAAGAAAAAATTATTAGAAAATTATGCCTGTATTGACACCGATGAAGTTGGCATTAATTGGTGGGATTATGCAGGAACGGAAAATGAAGCAAAGTTCAGTGATGACTGTATTGCCGAGGCAGTAAGAATGTCAGGCGAGAAAAATCTGCTTTTTGTAACTTGTATGAATCCCTATGATTTCTATGGAAAGGTTCATATTCCATCGGAAATAGCATCTACGTTCTTTATTGGGATGACCTGTTCTGATGATGAAATTACGAGACGGTTAAAAGCCAGACCGGCAGAGAGAATGTGCGGAAGTGATGAGTTTATCACAGGGCAGATTCAGTATAATAATTGGTTTAAAGAGAATGCGGGAAAATTTCAGCTTTGCATAGACAATACAGATTTGACAATTGATGAAACTGTGGAAGAGATTGCAAGATTTGCCAGAAGGATTTGAATTCTTACCGTTTACATGTGGATATTTGAAAAGGACAATTTAACATATAATGGGAGAAATAACAAATGAATGAAATAAAGATTGAAGATTATATATGTGAAAAATTGTCTTTAGATGAACAAAAAATCGCCCTAGACTTTGTTGATTATTTGGAAAAAGAAAAATTTATATTTGTTAAGGACAATGGCTATTGGAAAGATAAAATTTATTATCTGATAAAATATAAGAATGAAGCTATCTGTTTTATTGTAATAAAAGATCCAGAAGAACCGGAAAATCATTGGACTGCATGGTCAGATGATATGGATTCAAAATGGTTGAAAGAAATTTCTGAGGATGAAGAAATTAAGGAACTTGCCTGGAAACATGTAGATTTATGTGGAAATTGCGGTTCGTGTAGTGGTGGTACACGGAAAGTGATTTTTGGAAAAGAGTTTGAAAAAGTTTGTGGATGTACTTTTAGAATTGACAATCCTAATTCAGAGGATTTGAAGTTTATGAAAATTATGGTACAAATAAGGAAAAAGGAAATTGCGAAATGAAATATATCATTCGGGAGGCGACGAACAAAGATACGGAATTTATTTGCAGAATCAATAAATATACAATGGGATATGACTATCCAGAAGAAAAGACACAATATTAATTAGAGAAAGTTTTGTGTGATGGTAACCCAAAAATTTTTGTGGCTGAAATAGAACATTTAGTGGTTGGTTATGTTCATGCGACAAAGTATGACTTATTGTACGCAAATTCAATGGTAAACATTATGGGATTGGCAGTGTTAGAGGAATATAGACACAATGGAATTGCAACAAAACTGATGGATTCGGTTGAAGAATGGGCGAAGAATATTGGTGCAGATACTATCAGACTCACATCTGGAAAAGAACGAGAAGAAGCACACAAATTCTATGATATTGTTGGATTTGAAAGGAAGAAAGAGCAGATAAATTTTGCAAAAAAGTTGAGATTGGAGTAGGTTATTTGAAAACGTTATATGTAGGATTTAAAGGTATTCATAATTCTTCCAACAAATTAGTTCAGAATCTTCAAGGAGAAAAATATTTTCTGACAAACTCCTTTGAGGGATTAAAAAGGGATATTGAAAATCTGGTGGGAGAATATGAACAGGTTTATATGTTTGGATTGGATAAAGCATTAAAGGATTCGGTTCGTATAGAAAAATGTGCAGAGAAAGATGGAGAACGAATTTATACGCAAATGCAGTTATCTGGAATAGAAGAATGTTTGAAAAATAATGCAATCCCATACAGTGTATCGCACAATTCGACGCATTATTTATGTAATGAAGCCTACTTTTATATGTTGAAAAAGATGAATGGACATGTAGTCTTTGTCCATATTCCATCAACAAAAAATCTGACAGAAGAGATGTTACAAAAGTTAGTTTTAGTTTTTGAACAAAAAGGATGATTTTACTATGAGAGATTTTATATTTATTATATGAGCCAGTGGTATTGGAAAAACGACACTAGCAAAGAAATTATATGAACATTACAAGGGAGCGTATGTTGAAATGAGTATGATTCCAGAGTTCGGAGTGCCTGAAGGTGTTGATGAGGGTTTGTTTGAAGAGCGGGTTTGCTGGGAGTCCAGTGTGACTCAAGTGAAAAAGTTCTGGGAACTTGGCATAAGAAATATTGTTGCTCTAGACTTTGACGATTTAAGAACAAGAGATATTCCAGAGGTGTTCAAAGGATTTAATTATATTACGATAAAACTTGTTTGCAGTGATTATAGACAAAATTATGAACAGATGAAAAATAGAGGAAATGGACTTATAGATTTTGAATTGTTAGAGAAAATGAGTCAAAAAATTAATGCAAGAAAATGCTTGGTGAATGAGTTTGAACTGGATATTGCAGGAAAAACAGTTGAGCAGGTTTTCATAGAAGCGTTAGAGATAATTGAACATAAGGAAATAAAAATGGAGTATGACTATGTAAAACCTAAAAAAGAATTGTTTTATTCTTGGGTTTTCAGTAATGGTTTACGGTAAAAGGATTAGATGATGAAAATAATTAAGTAAGAAGAAAAATATCGTGACGATATGATTTTTATGATATTAGAAGCGAAAAATGCATTAGGACGAGTTCCGGGATTGAATGAGGATTTGTTGGATAGTGAGCAGCATAATGACCGCAAAGATATTGTGGAGGAGTACAAAGCAAATCGAATTGATTATACAGATGTTCCAGAGGAAGAAAATCCCTTCTCTCAACTACCATATGTGTATAAGGCTTTGGACTTTATGAAAATCAAACACACAGAGGTCATTGGGTATGAAACGGATGATGTGATTGCTAGTTATGTGATAAGATATAGTAGAAAAATTTCCTGTCTGATTTCATCTTGAGACAGTGATTATTTTCAGTTAATCAATGAGTCAGTGAATGTTCTGCGTTACAGAGGAAAGAAAACAATGTTGTGTGATGTAGATTTTATTCAAAATAAATTTGGAATTGCACCAGAAGTCTATGAAGATTTTAAATCGTTAACAGGTGACAAGGCAGATAATATTAAAGGTGCAGATAAGGTAGGATTGAAAACAGCAGCGAAATTGTTAAATCAGTTTGGAAATTTGGAAAATATTTTAGGGAATGTAGAACAGATTGAGAAGCCGAGTATTCGAAAATCTATTATGGAAAGTAAGGATAGACTTCAGAAAAATTATCAGATAATCAAATTGACTGATCGAGCGGAAATACCATTTATGCTAGAGGAATTAAAGTGTAATGGGGAGAGGTTAAAAACAAATGATGTGTTGGTAAACATTGGATTAAAATAGGACAAGGAGTTTATTTATGAAATTGAAAGTGGCAATCGTTCAGTAGGATGCAAATGAACCGGATATTGCTTTTAATACGGATGTGGCAGTTGGATATATCAAAGAAGCAAAAAGTAACGGAGCGGATATAGTCTTGTTTCCAGAGTGTTTTTTGTCGGCATATTGCATACCGGATATCTGTGAAGAATTATATCCGATAGAAGAAATCAAGGATAATCCGGAGTTTATCGACTGGTGCAATCGTGCTGTGACAGAAAATGAAGAACATGTACTTAAAATCAGAGAATTGGCGAAAGAATTAAACGTCGGTGTTGTTATTACAGCCTTTACAAAAGGAGAAAAATATCCTCAAAATTCTGCATTTGTTATTGATAGAAATGGAGAGATTATTTTGAAATATTCCAAAGTCCATACTTGTGATTTTGATTGGGAAAGATATCTGGAAAGCGGGCAGGAATTTAAAGTATGTGAGTTTGATGGAGTTAAAATCGGAGTTATGATTTGCTATGATCGGGAATATCCGGAAAGTGCCAGAGAATTGATGTTGCAGGGAGCAGAGATTATATTCAATCCAAATTCTTGCGGCGGAATGGAACCACGATTGAAGGAATTATCCGTGCGGGCAATGGAGAATATGGTTGGTGTGGCAATGGCAAATCCACCGGCAGAGGGGATGGGACGATCTTGTGCATTTAGTCCTATGGTCTGGGGAGAAAACGGAGAAGTTTTAGATAATACAATGATCGTAGCGGAAGAATACTACGAAGGCATTGTCTATGCTGAATTTGATATGGACAAGATTAGAGATTATCGTGAAAGAGAAGATTTGGGAAAATTTCGGAAGCCAAAGGCTTATAAGAATTGGGGAAGCAATAGAAATTGATTCAGAATAAAAGTTTTTAATTATGATAGTTGTTGCAAAAATACAGTTAGTAAGGACGACATATGTGTATTGAATTTAGAAAAATAAGTGATTTTGACAGAGGGATTTTATTGATTATCAAATGAAGTTATATGCAAGATAAAGAGTACTATGTAGAAGGTGGTGAGAACATGGATAAATATAGAATAAACATAGATGAGTTACATAAAAAAAGACTTGGAAAGAATACGTTGGAAAACAGAATTGTTCATCCTAGTAAAATAACTGAGGCATATGCCACAGATGTATATCATTATACATCACCTGAAGGGGTTATTGGCATTCTAAAGAATCGAGAAATATTTTTTACAGATTCTGAATATTTAAATGATTATGAAGAACGTCTGGGTATTAATAGTGAATTAGAAAAGTTTTGGAAAGAACATTGTAGTGAATATGATAAAGACTTCTATAATCTTATCAGAGGATTTAGAATTAATGAATATGAAGATAATGATTATATGTATATTGATGATGAATTTGCTAATGAATCATGTAGGTATTTTATTTTATCAGCGTCAGTGAATAGTGATAGTCTCAGTATGTGGAAATATTATTCAAAAAATGGTAGTTATGATGGTTATAATATCAATCTTTTTATTCCAGCATTGGATGATGAGTGGATAGATAGAGAAACAAAAGTAGCTGTTGAGACAGGATTAGTGGTGTACAATACAAATGAAAAACAGGAAAAAATACATAACATAGTCGAGCTCCTATACGATGTTTGGTGTACATATAAGAAATCTGATGCGTTAAACAATAAGATAATTAAGGAATATAGACAAGGAATATCCTATGCATCTGTATTTTTTAAAAATGAATGTTTTTCCACAGAAAAAGAAATGAGATTTGTTGCCATTGTGCCAAAAAGTATACTGAAAGATATTTATTATGAAAGGGTAGATGGCACAAGAGTTAAAATGTATGATTTTAGAAGCGTAAATGGTGTGATTACTCCATATATTAAAATGCCATTATTTGGTTGGAACACCGAAGAAAATTGGATAACTAGTCAAATAGTAGTGGGACCATGTGTAAACTACGAATTAAGGGAAAAGGGAATTAGGCAATTTATTGAATCATTAGATTACAGGCTTCATGAATTGAAAATTGTAAAATCAAAGGTTCCGGTTAGATATTGAAAGAATAAAAATTATATATTAAGGAATGCTTAAGGAAAAACTTGCAAAATGTAAAACTTTAATTGCGAATTTAGACAGTTGGAAAGATACGTTGGATAGATTTTCACATAAAATAGGCAAGAAATAATGAACTTGGTTTGAATTTTTAAGGAACATTATTTTTAGCGGAAAAATTAAAAAGCAATTTGTTTTTATCTGGCAGTTAGGATATACTAAAACAAGATTAAAAGAAATAATTTTAAAACATTTTAATGATATTTTTTGAAATATTAAGAAAGGAAGCGTAATGTCAACCAGAACAACGGAATATTTGCAGAGTCTAGTAAGAGAATTATCAAAAATGAACAGTGAAACAGAATGGGTTGAGTTCAAATGTAATAATAAAGATCCGGAAAGGATTGCTAAATATATTTCCGGGTTGAGTAATTCTGCAACGTTATGGGAAAAACCAAAGGGCTATTTAGTATGGGGAATTGATAATGATACACATGAAATTGTTGGAACAGACTTTGATTATAGAAATATGAAAAAAGGAAATGAAGAATTAGAAGCTTGGCTATCCAGAATGATGAACCCAAGGATTAATTTTAAATTCTACGAAGTTTCAATGGATGATAACTTTAAGGTAATATTGGCAGAAATTCCGTGTGCTGAAAACGAACCGACAAAATACCAATCAAATGCTTATATTCGCGTTGGTACAAACTTAAAACCTTTAATGGAGTATCAGGAAAAGGAAGCAGAATTATGGCGGATGTTTGATAACACGCTTTATGAATTGCGCATTGCATCAAGCAACAAAACAGAAGATGAAACTGTTATGCTGTTAAATTATTCTGAATACTATGATAAATTAGAACTTCCTATACCACGAAGCAGAGATAAGGTGTTGGAAGATTTGCAGAATGAAAAATTTATCAAAAAGAATGATGCCGGAAACTGGGATATTACAAATTTGGGAGCACTGATGATTGGAAAGGATTTGAAGAAATTTGAAAATCTGTCAAGAAGAAGTGTTCGTGTGATTTGGTATAAAAATAATACTCGCTTAGAAGCGGTGCGGGAAAAGGAATTTGTTAGTGGATATGCAATAGCATATGAAGATATTATACAGTATATTATGACTATTATCCCACAGGAAGAAGTGATAGTTGAATCTACAAGAAAGTCTGTTCTGAGTTTCCCAGAAATTGCGATTCGTGAATTGTTGGCAAATACGATGATACACCAGTCACTGGAACAGAGGGGAACCAATCCTATGGTTGAGATTTTTAGTGACAGAATTGAATTCTCTAATGCAGGTTCGCCATTGGTGTCTATTGAGCGTATTGTTGATACTGTTCCGGTATCGAGAAATGAGAATATGGCAGGGTTTATGCATAAATGTGGTATTTGCGAAGAACGTGGAAGTGGATTTGACAAAATCGTTGCGGCTACAAGTCATAACGAGATGCTGGCACCGAGAATAGAAAATCAAAATAATCAATTTACAAAAGTTGTCCTATTTGCAAAGGTTCCGTTTAATATTACTACAAAAGAAGATAGAATTAGGACATGCTATATGCAGGCATGCTTAGCATATGTCAATTTTTCAGCAATTAGTAATGCAGATATAAGGGAAATTTTTGGACTTTCTGATAAAGATAAAGTGAAAATATCAAGAGTTATTAAGGATACTATTGAAAAAGGTCTGATTAAGCCATTAGATCCTAATACGGCACCGAGATATATGAAATATATACCTCATTGGGCGTAATTTAAGTTTCATTAAGTTTCGCTAAGTTGCAAAAAATACTTAAATCGTGAAATGGGAACGTGAAAAGGGCTTAAAATAGGGGGAAATATAAAATATTGAAAAGAATTTAAGTTTCTGTAAGTTTCAGAAAAGCAAATGTCCTCACCACTTATTTTTCAAGAGATACGAAAATTGCAGAGTTTTGTAAGGCATATAAGTATATCAAGGAGTTTGGAGAAGGTGTTGATCGTATGTATCGGAAATTGGAAAAAGAAGGATTGCTAGTATCAGAATTTTAGCAGAAGGATTTTATGTTTTACATGACGGTAAAAAATAAGAGTGCTGTTTTAAATGACAAAAAAGTGCCTGTTGGAATAGAAAAAGTGTTAAACGATACTATAAAAGTGTCAAATACTCAGCAAAAAGTGTTATTTGGTAAACTAATTCCGTATTAGAAAATTCTGCAACAACACGAATTATGAAAAATAATATTGTGAAGTTGTTTGAAGTATTAGATGAAAATCAAGTCTTTGGACGGAGGAAGTTATGGAGATTCTAGATTATGAAATCAGTAATGCAGGAAAAGTGATGATGAAAGAATTTCAAATAATCTAGCTAGTTAAAGGAAAGGGATATATATTTTTACATTTTGTAAAAAGAAAATGTAATCTGAACTTATCAAAAATAAGTTGAAAAATTATATCACATAGGTAGACACTTTTAGCTAAATATTGTAAAATGAAGTCAATTGATGAAAGAAAAATTTGCGGGGGAGTAGTGTAATGATGCTGTTTATTAGGTAGTGGTTAATTAATAAAGTTTCTATTTAAGAGCAATAGACAGTATCTGAATCTAACGAGAAATAGTCTCTCGTAGATTTGGGTGCTGTCTATTGCTTTTTTATGTTAGAGCATAGGCAATAAACTAAAAAATCTTTCGAGTGCGTAGAAATATTGGAGGTATACAAATGAAACTAGAAAAAATGATTATAAAAAATTACAGGCAATTCGAGCATGCTGAACTTGAATTTGATAATGATGTAACTATTGTGGCGGGTGCTAATAATAGTGGAAAAACATCATTGATTACATTGATAAAAAATGTGCTTTCCAGTGAAAAAACAATATATAAAGAGACAGATATTCCAGCAAAAAATATAAAAAAATGGATTGATAAAGTATATCCTTTGTTTGAAAAATTTTTTTGTGATGAGAAAAATGTAGAAGAGATAGAAACAGATTTACTTGATAAAATATTACCTGAATCTGAAGAAGAGGAAAAGTTAGTATTGGAAAACACGGAAATATATATTCAGGTGGACTATGATATAAATACAGATGACATTAAGCTGTTTGCAGATTATATTATGGATTTAGATGAAAATGAGCATTCGTTCTATTTTATTTATTGTTATGAAATAAGCAGGAACATATTCGGAAAGAATATTGCGGAAAATTTTGAAAAAATAAAAAAGCGTTTTAAGGAATTGACAGATCCAAATATTGATTTAAAAAAACGTTACTTGAAAGAATTATTGGTAAAGCTATATATAAACTCTATTAAGCCTACTTGTTATTTTTGCGATAGCTCATATGCCAATAAGTGTAAAATGGATGACGCAAAGGAATTAAAGAATTTATTTAATATTAAATCTATTATGGCTAGCAGACCATTAGATGATGAAGACTATGATCACTCACATATGCTAAGTAAACAAATGATTAAGATGGTCAAAATGGATGATAAATGGAATGATTTGATAGGAAATTTGCCAGATGAATTACTCCAGCCAATACAGGAGAAAGAAATACAGGAACGAGTGAGGGAAACTTCGTTAAACTCTTTACAAGATACTATTACAGCATTGGAACAAACAAATGGGGGACAGACAGGAGAACTGATGCTTGATATGAATGTTTCAGAGGAGGATATAAGTGATTTATTACAACGTATTACGAAAACAACTTATAATGTTGACGGTTATTTTTTAGGGGAAGCTTCTCAGGGATTGGGATATAGTAATATGATTTATATGCATCTCCAATTACAAGAATACGAAAAAAGTATGGATCCTCTGAAAGTAAACATATTTTTTATTGAAGAACCAGAATCTCACATGCATCCTCAAATGCAACAAGTATTTATAAAATACCTATTAGAGTATTATCAAAAAAAGATATTGCAAGGAGTTATAACAACTCATTCTAATGAAATGGTAAGAGTAGCTGGAATATCCCATTTGAGAGTAATACGAAAAATTGGAACGTTTACAAGTAATTTATACAATCCAGCGCTTTTGGTTGAAACATTAAAACAGTCAGACGATGCAGAAGATAAAGAACTTGCAAACTTTTTTGACTGGTTCTTTGAAATTGGATATTCGGAAATTGTATTTGCAGATAAGGCAATTCTGTATGAAGGAGACACGGAAAGATTATTAATAAAAAAATTAATGACACTGCCAAAGTATAAAAAATTAAGTCAACAATACATTGCCTATATTCAGGTGGGAGGTGCGTATGCATACAATTATCGTAAGTTAATTAATTTGTTGAATATAAAAACGCTTATTATAACCGATTTAGACTATAATAAAAAGTTAATAAATCCAGATGAAATCAAAAAATCAGATATTACTAATTCCACAATAAAGAATTTTTATCAAGAGTTTAATTCGGACGATCCAAATGTTGAAAAACTATATAAATGGTATGAGAAAAAGCAGAATATTCTAGATGATGGATTAATATATGTTGCATATCAAGCTGCTATTGATGGATATTCCAGAACCCTTGAAGAAGCCATGTTGGGAAAGTTCTTTGATTTTGATGTTTCAATGAAATTGAGACGAAGTGAATGGGGAAAAAAGAAAAAGGAATCAAAATTAAAATATTCTGTTCCTAATAATTTGAATGGCGAAAAAGATTCAGAATTTTCATTACGAAATATATTGAATTCAACATCGGGAAATAAAACAGATTTTATGTATTCAGTAATATTAAATGGTTTCGTTGAAAAAATGGAACCTAATTATATAAGTGAGGGATTGAAATGGCTGATGGAATAAAGAATAATATTTTTTTAGTAAATGCTCCGGCTGGTAGCGGAAAGACCACAACAATAAGAAGAATGGTGGAAAGACATTTACGAGAAAATCCAAATGATAATATTTTATGTGTGACATATACCAACCGAGCAGCAGAAGAATTGGGGAAGGATATAGATAGCAAGAATGTTTTTTTTGGCACAATACATTCATTTATTAATTATTTTGTAAGTAGTTTCTTTTCTCATAAGGAGGTTATTGAACTTTATTGGGAAATTTATAAAAATGAAATTCAAGAAAGAATTGAAAATATAGAGAGAAAAGAAAATATACAAGAAGGTAATCAGAGATATATAGAAAAATATGGGAAACTTGATGCTGAGACTGTGTATAGAAATATTCAAGAAATCTCTTATACTGAGGCTCCCTATAATTCATTATATAGAGGGGCTTTATCTCATGATGATTTAATAACATTTACCAGAGCAGTTGTTGAAAAATTTCCTATCGTAAAAAGAAAAATAAGAGATAAATATCAACTTGTTTTTATTGACGAATATCAAGATACATCAGCAGATGTTTTGCATATTTTCTACGAAGCTATGAAAGGTGGAAAGGGAAAACTATATTTGCTTGGCGACAAAATGCAACAGATATATAAGACATATGATGGAAGTTTTGAACAAGAATTTTTGATCTTAAATCGGGAGATGAATTTGCAAACAAATTATAGAACAACACCATATATAGTATCCATCTTAAATTATATTTATAATGACGAATCATATGAGCAAATTCCTTATGGAAAGAACAAAGATGAGAATATGAGTTTTTTACCAAAGGTTATTATTTCGTCTTCGCCAGAAGAAATATGTATGAAGATAAAGCAAGAATATCCAAAAGCATTAGTCTTGTATTTGCTTAATAGGGAACGGTTTTACAGTATTGGTGCAGGAAAGCTATATGAAGCAGTTCAAAGTATGGAGAAGTATGGTTTTGGTAGAAA
Source organism: Eubacteriaceae bacterium (assembly GCA_902363805.1). Taxonomy (GTDB): domain Bacteria; phylum Bacillota; class Clostridia; order Lachnospirales; family Lachnospiraceae; genus Eubacterium_U; species Eubacterium_U album. The sequence goes on from CABJBF010000002.1 coordinate 232,717, forward strand.
ATATGGAGCAGTAGATATATTATCAAATTATGATGAGGAAAATCCAGATAATCTTTTTTCTTTGCTGTTCTTATGTGAGCGAATAGATGTGGCTTATAGATGCGGTCTATATGGAAATGTCATAAGACTCATTAAGAATAATAAAAAGATTTTAAACGTCTCAAAATACACAGTAAAACAACATGGTGATAAAAAGAAAGTAAAAGAATTATTGGAAAATGTAATGATGCAATATGAAGATGGAGAAAAGAGCATTGCCGAATTTCTAATAGATATCAAAGAAATGGATTTTGTTGACGATGAATACTTAGATGAAATTATTGGAGAAGAAGACTATTCTGATGTAATAGGAGTATCAATGGAAGAATTTCATAATTTAGTGAAATATCTTGAAGAACCTCATATATCTACACAGCATGGGGTAAAAGGAGAGAGTCATGATACGGTTATATTTCTGGCAGCAAATAGTAGCCGTAATCCCGTTGTAAATATGACTAAGTTTTTTGAACTATGGAGTTCAACAGAAGTTAATTTGTCCGAATTTGAAAAGTTTTATTATGAGTATAAAAATTTAATACAAGAAATAAGTGAAGTGGTTGGAATGAAATGTACAGATATGAAAAGCAATGAATATAATATTTATATGAACGATATATACGCAAAGTTAAAACAATTTGAAGATAAGTATTCTGATAATGGATATTTTAATGTCTTATTACAACCTAATTTTACAACATATTTTAGTAAAAAAGGTGTGACTAAAGCAAGGGAATGCCTTAGGGAAAATCTAGTATATGGTCCATTAAGTGCGTATAGATTGTTTTATGTAGGATGTTCTAGAGCAAGGAAAAATTTATGTGTCATTATTAATAGGAAGGATGTAGTTGGTTTTGAAAGAAGACTTAGAGCTAAATTTGAAGAATGTGGCTTTGAGGTAACTATGTAGGAAAGAAAGTGGAGATTAGTGCATTGGGTAGTTATTTCGGATTTACATTTCGGTTATAAGAATTGTGATACGATGAACTTAAGAGAAAATTTGCTTAAATGTTTACAAACGACGGAGAAAAATATGCACGAGAAAAATTTGAAGAATGAATATTGTTGTTTTCATCATCGAAAGAGAAAGAAAATTTTACGAAGTATGCGGTTTCAAAATGGGCAAATGGGAAGGGGTATTTGAAAGATGTATATTTACTATATATGGAACTACCTGATAATTATCGGGAGAATGCTTTTAAAGAGGAATATGAAAATGCAATGGTATTAAAAAAGATGTTAGATGAATATAGAACATATTGACAAGAGATTTTCATTGAAGAGAAATGTATTATAGTAATGATTGTGAAGAAGAGTTTACAAAAGGAGATGACTATTTTTGAAAACAAGAGCAGATCTGCTAATAGACGGAAAATATAAAAGAATTACTATCTGGGATGCTTTAGATATGAAACAAAATCGTCCAGTACTTTGGGAAAAATATAAAGATAAAATATTTAGTATAAGTAAGAAATCCGAAAACAAGGTAAGGTTGATTTTTCAAACAGGAAAGCATGGGATAGTTGAGAATAGTTACTTTCGATATTATAATGCGGATTTTGAACATAGAGGAGAGGGAAGTGAAGAGTCCTATAGACATGAATTTTTTAAAGAATGTATTTCTAGAATCAAGCATCTTGAAATTAGATGGAAAGGTGAAGCATTGACAATATATCCTGACGAAATACTGCAAGAGGAAACTGTCATTATGGATAATGGAAGTAGGCGTATTGTAGATTTACTTGTACATTTTAAACACGCAGAACCATCCATTTATGTACAAAAATGGGAAGGGCAGCTAGCGATTGAAATTAATGATACTCATCCAGTAGATAATAAAAAGATAAATCAAATGAAACAGAAGGGACTTGCATGTTTTGAATTTACTGTCAATAAGTGGCGGATTAGAGAAAACTTTAGTGATGCTGAAGATGAAGAAAAACAGATTATTGATATAAAAAATAAATTAGAAGGTGACAATGCGGGATATATCTATGGTGAACTATTGGTAGATCCTATTTCCGGAAAATATTTTAGAACTAAGTTGTATGAAGAAGAAAAGAAAGAAAAGGAACAAACGATAACAGAACTGCATCATGTTAAGAAATTGTATGAGCTAGTTATCGACGAAAATAAAGAACTTAAAGAACAGATAAGACTGCTTAATAAAGATATTAATTTGTATAAGGGGGATATCCTAAATCTTGATACAAAATTAAAAAATGTTGAACAAGAAAATACAAAAATCAAATCAAGTTTTTGGTATAAGATATTCGGTAAAAAGAAATAGGCTGATTAAAAGTAGTAATAAAGGGCGACAATTAATTTTCTTTAAATTTTTTACAGTTCCATTTACAAATCCTACACCACATTCTATAATATTCTCAGGTGAACAATCAAACGAATCACACTGATACACATTTGATACACTTTCGTCAAAGAAAAAAGATTAATACAGAATACTTTGTAAAATAAGTGGATTAAAGAATATAAAACAGAAACAAAAATGTTACTGCTTCTTTCCGATAGGACCGTGAAGGTGGTAGAACAGTAGGTTCAGGTAAAGTAGCAACTATCATCGAGTAGTAAATATTATCTAAAAACTTTGGCTCTGCCCTTTATTTATAAGGGGTTGAGCTTCTTTAGATTTTAGAGGAAAATTTCCGTGCACTTATTTTGCACTTAATAATCCATTCAGAAGTTGCAGTGCACTTGACAAAGGACATTGTATCAGGCTGTCTTTGATATTTTTCTCTGTTCCTTGTCGTGTGCTGTGGTTATTGACTTCGCAATTATATTCATGGACAAAAAAGTGAAAAAAATATTGTGCAATGATATTGCTGTGATGTTTGAAATAGATAGTGAGTATCGACAAATGTTTGAAAAGGAAAATAATCTGATAGTATTTGACAGCGAAGGGATGTTAACAGAAGGAGCATATGTTGCTTATATTTCATTAATGATAGTACAGACGGAACATGCTTATTGCGATATATTTGTCGGAAATAATTATCCGATTGTGTTTGAATGGGATACGAAGGCAATAGACTGGTTTTTACACTTATATAAATAAAAAGAAAGTTTCCTGTGAAGAATGTCAAAGCGATTATGGCAGATAATATCAAAGGGGCAGATAAGGTGGGGATGATAACAGCAACGAAATTGTTAAAGCAATTTGAAAGTCTGGAGAATGTTTTGGATAATGCGGAACAGATTGACAAATCGAGTATCTGAAAATCCGTTATAGAAAGTAGGGATAGGCTGAGGAAAAATTATCAGATAATTAAATTGACTGACAGAGCAGAGATTACATTTATGTTAGAGCAATTGAAGTATAGTGGAGAGAGATTTAAAACGAATGATGTGTTATAAGGCATCAGGTTAAAGTAGAGGCAAACATAATTGTGCTTCAAGCTTATAATTGTAATTAAAAATCAAAGACGGTTGTATGTAAGGAAGAAACATAATTAAGCTCAATTTAGTGTTGGATGATTCGGTTTAAAAGAAAGGAACAGAATAGAACTAGTGAAAGGTTATAATCTAATTGCAGTATTTAACAAAACAGAAGATAAATTACTAATGTGTAGAAGAAAGAAAAATCCGTATAGGAACTTAGTGAATCTTGTGGGTGGGAAAATTGAGAAAAACGAAAATGGAATGCAGGCAGCATATAGAGAACTTGAAGAAGAAACATCAATAACCAGTGATGATATTAAACTTACACATCTGATGGATTTTACATATTATAGAGAAGATTGTTTCATAGAGGTTTATTTTGGAAAGCTGAATAAAGAAGTAGAAGTTATTGGCGACGAAAATGAATTGTTTTGGTCAGATTTAGATAAGGATTTTTCAGATGAATCAAAGTATGCAGGAAATGGTAATATTGACCATATTTTGAAAGTGGTAAAAATTACTGAAAGATAAAATCAAGTAGCTTGTTTTGATACTGGAATGATATTTAGAGCAACTCATGGTTGCAAAAATTCCAATCAAACTTGGTAGACGAAAATGGATTGATTTATTACAATTAGGAAAAACATCTGGAGAAAAAATGTATTTAGCCTCAAGGATAAACATAACTGCTGAAGAAGAAATATGAATGTTCTCATATTTTCCTAATAACTCAGTAAAATATTCAAAATTGGCACCATGGTATTTTGTGAGGTACAAATCAACAACAAGATTGCGTGTTTTGGTTGGAATGGTGTTAGAAGGCTTTCTGCCTCTGTTACCATGAATAAAGTACGATTTGCCATGTTCCCTGTAGCCTTTAAGTAAGCGATTGACATGCCTCACAGTACAGCCAAGAGTAATGGTCACTCTTTGTTTGTTTGGGGCTGGGTGATCAGCCAATGCCTTGATTATTTCATATTTCTTTTGCTCATCCATTGATAATGTTACCTTTCTGATAATAGTCACCTCCATCTGTTGATGGAAGAATTATACTACATTGGGACATTTCCCCTTGTGGTATATTAGGACATTATCAAAAATGGTTCATAAAAATGAGTTTAATATTACATTGGTACTTGACCACTATACCATCTTTATGATAAAACTGGCATACATAAGGCTATAGATGAAGCAATCAGAGTTACAAAGAAAGATGGAATTGTTATTATTGCATTTCTTTCTGTATATGCGATTATTTTTGATGTTTATTTGAATGGAAATATAAGTGCTGGATTAGAAGAAAATTTTGAACAAGATTATAAGGTAAAGCATTTTGAAGGACAACTTTTTACAGGGTATGATATTGCCGAATTTGAATAACTTTTTGAAGAAAAAAACGTGAAGCATATAATAACTGTTGCTACAGATAGTTTACTTGAACTAGCTGAAGGGAAAAATGATTTTAGTATGTTGGATGATGAGTTTGGACAATTTGTAAAATATCATATGGCTATTTGTGAGAAGAGAGAGTTGCTTGGAAGCTCAAGTTATTTGCTTTATGTTTGTAAGAAGATTTAATGAAAAATATTAATTGATGAAGGAGTTTAGGTATGAGACTTAAGTTAGTTAAAGCATCGAATGAATATTGTAATCAAATTAAAGATATGTTGGACGAATGGAATGCCTTTGGCGAAAAAATTATACCGTCTGCAATTTGTTGTTTAGATTATAATGATTTTGAGTATTATTGTAATAATCTTGAAGTAAAAGATACTAGTGATGGGTTAGTGCCTGATTCAACATTCTTTTGTCTAGATGAAGAACGAAATATTATTGTCGGAGCTATAAACATAAGACATTATCTGAATGAGGCATTGCTGTTTAATGGTGGGCATATAGGTGACGGTGTACGACCATCAGAAAGACGAAAAGGTATAGCTACAAAGATGATTTCCTTGGCATTGGAGGAGTGTAGGAAACTTGGAATACCGAAAGTCCTTATGGTATGCGATAAAGACAATATAGGTTCAGCAAAAAGTATTATCAACAATGGTGGAGTTCTTGAGAATGAGATTATGTGTGATGGAGTCATAGTGCAAAGATATTGGATTGACTTTGATTATAATTAAAGTTATGGTTGCATCCTATTTCGTGATAGAGAAATATGGTTCTTGCAGGTTTGGAAAATATTAAAGAAGGTAAGACAAAAGATTTTAATGAAGTGTTGCGACAGATTGGAGAAAAAATATAGAAATGTAGCAGTACAAAATCAGAATTAGGAGTATATAAAACATACTATAAAGAATATAAGATATTTTACACTATTGATGATAATGTGAAGGAAATTTTTATAGTCAGAATATTACATATCCGAATTACATAGCAGGTGCATATTATGTAAGTAAGGTAATTAAAACAAAGGATTGTAATACTAATAATGTATCATATTTGAATAATGGTATGAGTCAGGGACAACAGAATTATATGAAAAATGATATTATGAATATGAATTGGGCAAATATTCAATCAGAGTATAATTTTACATATAAAGAGACAGATACTAATAAACGTTTCTTATTATGGGGAGCATTAATGCACATAACTTCTGATACTTATGCACATAGGTCATGGACAAAAAATAGTTCAGGAAATTGGGTACATATTGGAAGCTCAGATACAGATGATACAGGAAAAATTCCATTAAGATATGATGCAGCAAAGAAAGTTATAGAAAATATAATGAAAAAATGTATTAAAAAAATGTATTAAAAAAATGTATTAAAAAAATGTATTAAAACATCAGCACCATATTCTTCAAATTACTTTATGAGTGAACAAATGGCACTTGATTCAAACTATTATAACGGAACATTTAAGTTGAAAAGATTGATGTTTTATGCAAGTGATAATAGTAAAAATGAACCTAACTATAATTCATATTATTTAAATTTAGGGTTAGGAACACAACCAGAAACAAGTGAAGAAATGGGAACGTTGATGGCATTAGGTGTCTATTTACATTGATGGTGGAGGAAGGACTATGAAAAGAACAATTGCAATTGCAGCACTTTGTGCAGGTATAATGTTAACTACATTTCCATGCCAGGCAAAGGAAAGCGGAAATGTAAAAATTAACGCAAAGAATTTTCCAGATACAATAGTAAGAGAATATGTGTCAGAAAAAATCGACAAAAATAATGACGGTTACCTTAGCAAAAAAGAAATATTAGCAGTGAAAACAATCATTATTGATAAGAATAATTTGTATTGGGAGAATAAAGAGAAGCCAAAAGAAGATTATGAAATAATAGACTGCAAAGGCTTAGAAATTTTTACAAATGTTGAAAAAGTAAAACTTACAACATATTGTGATACTTATGTAAGTGAGTATGGCAACATAAAAAATATCAAAGTTTTAACAAAATTGACGAAGATAAAGAACTTGGAAATTAGTGGTGTTAATAACAGTAATTATGATTTCACAAAATTAAATAATTTAGAGAGGTTATGTATAAAAAGTACAAAACTTAAAAAACTGAATTTATCTAAGAACGTCAAATTGAAAAATCTGAAGCTTGCATATAATCCTTTGTTGAAAAAAATTAATCTTACGAAAAACAAAAATTTAGAAAAGATTAATTTATACGGAAGCGGAGTTAAAAAAATTACACTGGGAAAAAATAACAAAATAAAAAATGCTAACCTAAATTGTACATTTATTAGCAATTATGAAAAATGTAATTTTAATCCAAAAACATTAAAAACTCTAAAAATATGCAATACACAGATTAAAAAAGTTAATTTGAAAAAGTACAAGAATCTAAAGAAATTGTCAGTTACAAAAGAGGTAAAAGTAATTGGCTATAAAGGTAAAAAAACAATTTACGATGAGACACTATAATTAAAAAAGGGAGCATACTACATTAGCGATTTACAAGCAGCTGTAGTATGCTCCCTTAAATTTATTTATCTTCAATGTGCATTAGCCCATGTACAATCAATCCGATTCCCACAATTAACAGTAATATAAATAAATAGTGCAATAATATGGAGTTACCGGAAGAACTAACAACACTGTCGGCTAATAAAACGGCTTCACTTAAGTTATCAAGGGCAAGTCCTATGCAACCTGAAAGTAAACAGGTGCAACCTATAATTATTATTGATAAGTATTTCATTAAAAATCTCCTTCTAAAACAATAATTAAATACTATAGTTTCTTTAGTAAAAAGTCAACGCAAATATAAAATGCAAAAACCAAAATAATTTAAAAATTATATTTAAAATATGTTATTGTAAAAGTAAGAATAAAATTGTTGCGGAGTGAATGTATATGCAAGATATAAAAATAAAAAATTACAAAAGGCTTATTTTATCTGTTTTTATTGGAGCTAGTTTAATTTCGATTATGCAAGTGACAATATTACAGGTTTTATTAACGTGCTTTATTTGCTTTGTTGTATTCGATTTTTTGAAAAAAAGAAAGCAGAATGAATTAGGAAAATGTAATCATTTTGTTATTGAATGTGTTATTGTTACTTCTTTTGCATTAAGTGAAATATTGGGGAATTTTATTGGTATATATAATGTACATACGTGTAATTTCTTTGGGTTAGGTATCGCATTATTATGTGTAATATTGGAAGGAGTTTTCTTATTTAAGGAATAAAGAGTGTAATTCGTTTAACGCCTTTTATGAAGCCAGCCTTTTTTGCATATGCTTGTTGATAGTAGAGCATAGTTATATCGTACATTTGGTATCCCAAGTTGACAATTGGAAATAAGTAGTAAGAAAGTGTCGTCAAACTGTCGTCATTTTCTCACGCAAGTAGAAATAATGACAACATAAACAGCAACAATACACAATGGAAACAATGAAAATAAAACAAGATATACCAAACAATGATGAAATAATTCCGTGAAGGTGGTAGAACAGTAGGTTCAGGTAAGGTTGCTACTATTGTTATGGAATAGTTGTCTATGAAGGTTATGAGGGGGTAAATAGCTTTTTGATGCTTAACATGCAGGAGAGTCTGAATCTTTCGCCAGAATATGTTTTGATAGGTTTTATTTTTCGATTTGGAGCACCAAAAGAAATAAGGGTGTCAAATATAATTGTGGAAGCAGGAATTGAGCAGATATGCGATGTATGTGGAATTAAACTTCGCAGAATAAAAAGATTAAAATGATTGGAAGAGTACAAAGATAGTTATACAATAGAAAAATATTATTTTGAAAACAGAGAGCAAAAATTAGGCGAAATATGGGGATATTTTCTGATTGACACATATACTAAATTATGATAAATTTTTTATAACAGAGAGGGAGTAGTTGCATGCAATGCATGTTCTGATTTTCGTCAGTACGTTCTATAAGAACCGGAGGTCAGAGAACTATTTTTGATTTAAAAGATTATCATTTGATAATTAATTAAATTTAAGTAAGTTAAACGAGACTTTTTGTGCAATGTTTATGCACAAAAGGTCTCTTTTTTATTATCAGGAGGTTGCTATGAAAGAAGTGTATCAAAAAACAAAAGAAGAATTATTTAATGAGTATGGAAATTCGCAGGGACTAAATGATGAAAAAGCAAGTGAATATCTTGAAAAGTATGGTGAAAACACATTAATTTCAAAAAAGAAAAAAAGTGTTGCAAGAGTGTTTTTAGAACAATTTGCGGATTTGCTTGTAATTATTCTTATTATAGCCGCCGTAGTGTCTATGATGACAGGAAATTCAGAAAGTACAGTTGTAATAATAGTAGTTATAGTTATGAATGCAATATTAGGGACTGTTCAGTATGTAAAAGCTGAGAAATCATTAGATTCTTTGAAAGAATTATCAGCACCTAAAACAAAAGTCCTTAGAAATGGAATAAAACAGGAATTAGAATCTAAGTATGTTGTTCCCGGGGATATTTTAATTTTAGAAACTGGAGATATGATTGTAGCCGATGGAAGAATAATTGAAAATTATTCATTGCAGGTAAATGAAAGCTCGCTTACGGGAGAGTCAACGAATGTTGATAAATTTGATAAAAATATTCAAAGTGAAGTATCATTAGCTGACAGATGCAATATGGTTTATTCAGGAAGTCTTGTTACTTATGGAAGGGCAAATGTTTTAGTAACTGCTACAGGAATGAATACTGAAATGGGAAAAATTGCTGATTTAATGAATATGACTCAGGATAAAAAGACTCCTTTGCAGATAAGCCTTGATAATTTTAGTAAAAAACTTGCATTAATAATTATGGGAATAAGTGTTGTTGTGTTTGGCCTTTCATTGTGGCAGGGAAATAAAATACTCGATTCACTTATGTTTGCAGTTGCATTAGCTGTAGCAGCAATTCCTGAGGCGTTAAGTTCAATAGTAACAATTGTTCAGGCTATGGGAACAAGAAAAATGGCAAAGGATAATGCAATTATAAAGGAATTAAAGGCAGTGGAAAGTTTAGGCTGTGTTTCTGTAATATGTTCAGATAAAACAGGAACACTAACACAGAATAAAATGACCGTACAGCAGATTTATATAGATGGCCAATGCATTATTCCCGAAGAATTGGATGTTAATAATCAGTTACACAGGTATTTGCTATATGATGCAATTTTAAATAATGATTCATCAATCCAGGGCGGAAATAATATTGGAGATCCTACAGAGACTTGTTTGCTTGAAATGGTTAAGAAAACAGATTTGCATAAAATGGGAATTTCAGATGAAGATATACGAATATTGATGCCAAGATTAGAAGAAATCCCATTTGACTCAGAAAGAAAACTTATGAGTAGCAAATATGAAATTCATAAGGTACCAACGATTCTTACAAAAGGGGCAGTAGATGTTTTAATTGATAGAATCGAAAATATTTCGACAAGCAATGGAGTCAGAAAAATAACGAAAGAAGACAAAGAAAAGATTATAAAACAAAATCAAATTTTTTCGGAGAATGGACTTAGGGTTCTTGCATTTGTATATAAGGAATGTGAAGAGTGCCATTGCTTATCAACAAAAAGCGAGCATGGTTATACTTTTATAGGTTTAGTTTCAATGATAGACCCGCCGAGAGAAGAATCAATGGAGGCAGTAAAGAAAGCAAAAGAGGCAGGAATTAAGCCTATAATGATTACAGGTGACCATAAAGTAACAGCCACAGCCATAGCAAAATCTATAGGAATATATAAAGAAGGAGATGTGGCACTTACAGGTAAAGAAGTTGATGAAATGACGGATGATGAGCTTGAAAATGTATTAGATAAGGTGTCTGTATATGCGAGAGTATCACCTGAAAACAAAATAAGAATAGTCGATGCATGGCAACACAAAGGAAATATAGTTGCAATGACAGGAGATGGTGTAAATGATGCGCCGGCTTTAAAGAAAGCGGATATAGGAATAGCTATGGGAATAACAGGAACAGAGGTTTCAAAAGACGCTGCTGATATGATTTTAGCAGATGATAATTTTGCAACTATTATTAAGGCAGTTTTAAATGGAAGGAATGTATATAGAAATATTTTGAATGCAATATTGTTTTTATTATCCGGAAATTTGGCAGCTATTTTAGTAGTACTTTATTGTTCGTTAATGGCATTAGACGTTCCATTTAAACCGGTTCATTTGCTATTTATTAATTTGCTTACTGATTCTTTGCCGGCACTTGCAATTGGGATGGAGCCATCTGATAACTTATTATTAAAGAAGAAACCAAGAAATCCTAAGAAAGGCATTTTTACAAGAAATATATCTATAAAGTTAATAGTTTACGGTATATTAATAGGAACTGTAACATTAAGTGCTTTTTATATAGGGGATAAGATTAATCCGCTTACTGCAAGTACAATGGCATTTGCAACATTAACACTTGCCAGATTATTTCATGGATTTAATTGTAGAAGTGAAAGTTCTATTTTTAAAATTGGAATTAAAAGTAATTTATGGAGTGTAGCAGCATTTGTTATCGGAACTTTAATGCTTGGATTTGTAATTTTTGTAAAATTTATGCATTCAATGTTTATGATTGCTCCGTTAACGGGTATTCAAATTATTGAAATAATTGCATTAGCATTTGTGCCAACCGTTATAATTCAGGTAGTCAAAGTAGTAGTTGAAAAAATAAAATAAAACAGTTATTTAATTTTTTGATATTTTTAATTTTGAAAGGGGATAGTTTATTTAGTAATGTGAAAAGTAAATTTAGTAAAAAAAGTATGAAAAATTAGTGACAATTAAAAAATATGATGTTATAGTACCGCCTAACGAAATAAATGACAAACAAGGACGTTTGGATTTGCACATTGTGTAATGAAAAACGTCTTATTTTTTTCGTTATTAAATCATGAAAGAAACAAATGTAAATTAAGTTTACTTTCAAATGTTTCCCATGATTAGTCGCTGACCAAAGTGATGCGACAATACATATTATACAAGGAGAAAAAAGCCTATGAGAAAAGAAATGTTAAAGAAAAGTATTGGAACAATTGTGATGACAATTGCTTTAGTAGGAACATCAATACCCGGCGTTACTGTTAGTCCTGTTAAAGTAAATGCAGATGTTGCAACTACAGTAAGTGCATCATCAAATGAAGTAGGAAAACTTGAAAGTATTTTCACTACAATTGATTTAATGGATGCTTCCATTAGTGAATTGGAAACGGCAATGGAAAAAGGAGAACTTACTGCAGAGCAGTTAGTACAGATGTATATAGACAGAATAAATGCATACGATAAATCGCTTGATTTAAATTCTATTATTACAATTAATTCAAAAGCTTTGGATGAAGCAAAAGAATTAGATAAGGAAAGAGCAGCAGGAAAAATAAAAGGAAAACTTCATGGTATTCCAATTATTGTAAAAGATAATTACGATGTTGAAGGTATGCCGACAAGTGCAGGATGTAAGGCATTGAAAGATTCAATTGCACCTGATGACTCTTATGCGGTAAAAAAATTAAAAGAAGAAGGCGCAATTATATTAGCAAAGGCAAATATGTCTGAGTTTGCATCAAGTGGTTCAAATTCCCGTTCAACATTAGGAGGAGCTGTTCATAATGCATACGATACAGAAAGAACAGCAGCAGGTTCTTCAGGAGGTACAGCAGTTGCCATAACATCAAATTTTGCAACAGCAGGTTTAGGAACAGATACAGGTTCATCAATTAGACGTCCGTCATCATTCTCTAATTTGTATGGCTTAAGACCTTCAAAAGGATTAACATCAATTGATGGCGTTGTTCCGCTTAATGGAGATAGAGATGTAACAGGACCTATTTGTAGAAGTGCAGAAGATTTGGCAACAATTATGACAGCAATTGCGGGAACAGATGCTAATGACAGTTATACAGTTGATGCAAATGCAGATTCATTAAAACCTGCAAACGGATATGAATCAGGACTTAAAGCAGATGGCTTAAAAGGAAAGAAAATAGGTTATTTGTCAAATTCATTTGGATATTATGTGGCAAATGATGATTCTGATGCGGGTGAAAGAACTACAGAATTAGACAGTAAAATTAGTGACATGGTTGAGAAAGCAAAGGGAAATTTGGAAGCAGGAGGCGCTGAATTAGTAGATATTTCACAGTATATTCCTGAATCACTTATTACTTCTCTTAGACAGGCAGCACCTTATGCAAATGTATTTGAATGGGATTTAGATACATACTTTGCATCGCTTGGACCTGCAGCACCTATTAAAACTGCATATGAATTAATCAATAATTATAAATATGGAGAAGATTATACTAATGTAAGTATTAGAAATCCAATTGAAGATTTTTCGACAATGACAAATCCAAGAACTACAGAAAACTGGCAGTCATGCTGGAATGGAATGGTTAATTTCAGAACAACAATTTCTAATATTTTGAAAGAACATGATATTGATGCAGTTGCATATGTATCACAGACAGATGTGGCAGATATTGAAACAACTTCTAACAACAAAAATAATGCAGCTTCATATATAAATTACTTTGGACCTGTAGCAGGATTACCTGATATGATGATTCCAATGGGATTTGCTAAAGCTGACCCTGATAATGGATATGAAACAGAAATGCCACTTGGTATGTCATTATTTACAAGTTATGGAAATGAAGAAAAGCTTATTGAAATTGCATATTCTTATGAACAGACAGCAGGAGAGAACATAAGAAAACAGCCATCTACAGTTCCTGCATTAGAGGATAAGAACGTTGATAAATTCTTAGATAAATTAATTGATAAAACTGATAGCATTGATTTTAGCGAGTACACAGTTTATCCAAATGGTAAGGTAAATGTATTGTTAAATAAATATGCAGAGGCTACAGAAGTTGACAGAAGCGATGTATATGAAACATATGAAGCTACATATGATTTGGCAAAGGCTTACGATTCATTAATGAATAAATTACTTGCAAATAAAAAAGTAACAACACCTGCAAAAGACAAAACACCTACAGCAAATACATCTACTGTAACAACACCTACAACAGAAACTGTAAGTGCACCGGCAAAAGCAAAGATTTCAAAGATTACAAAAGCAAAGAAGTCTATGAAGATTGCCATTAGAAAACAGGCTGGTGTCAAAGGATATCAGATTAAATATTCAACATCAAAGAAATTTGTGGCTAAGAAAACAAAGACAGTAACTACATCAAAAGCTAAAGTGACAGTTAAGAAAATAAATGTTAAAAAGACATACTATGTTAAAGTAAGAGCTTATAAACTTATTGATGGCAAAGTAACATACGGTGCTTATTCAAAAGTAAAGAAAGTAAGTTAATAAATGATTACAAATAAATAGTTTTAATAAAATGTAATTAGTTATTAAAAATAAAATATTATGTAAAAGATATAATTACAAATTAATAAAAATACGGATATTCAGGTTTCAATTGATATGTGTAAAAATTTAGAACACATATCATAAACTTAGACTATCCGTATTTTTATATATGCCTATATTGTGAAAATGTAGGATTTACAATTATAAACTTAGAATATTTTTTGCCAACATAGAACATTGTATAAGTGTTTTGCCAAAAGAAAACTTTGATGTGTAAAAAATATTTAAATATAATGGTAAACTTTTCTTTTTCTAATTAAACATGTAACAGTTACGCACAATGTTAATAATTCTGCAATTGCTACTGAAATCCATATACCATTTATTCCCAAAATCATAGGAAGAATAAGTACTACAGATAATTGGAATACAAGCGTTCTTAAAAACGAAATTGCAGCAGATATTAAACCGTTATTTAAAGCAGTAAAGAATGATGAACCAAATATATTAAAGCCATTAATTAAAAAAGCAAAGCAAAATATTTGGAAACCATGTTTAGTCATGAGAAATAGGTCAGCGTTATAACCGACAAACAATTTGGCAAGAGGTCCTGCAATTAATTGTGCGATTACAAATAACATAATACCCCATGAGCCAATAAGACTAATGCTTTTCTTAAATAAATTCTTTAGTTCATTATCATTTTTAGCTCCATAGTGAAAACTTATTATAGGAGCACTTCCAATAGAATAGCCTAGGAATATTGCAATAAATATAAAGTTAACATACATAATGGTTCCATATGCTGCAACACCGTTTTCCCCGGCAAATTTCATCAACTGAAAATTGTAGATAGAATTAACGATTGAGCTTGATAAATTTGTCATTAATTCAGAAGAACCATTTGTGCAGGTCTTAATCAATATTTTAAAATTGAAATGTGTTTTTCCTAATTTTAATTTACTGCTGTTTTTTCTTGAGAAATAAAAAATAGGGATAAGTCCACCGATGCATTCACCACAAACAGTAGCAAGAGCTGCACCTGCGAGACCAAAATTAAGAACAGCAATAAATAAAAAGTCAAGAATCATATTTGTTACACCCGCAGCTATAATAACAAATAAACCTAACTTTGGTTTCTCAGCAGTAACGAAAAAACTTTGAAAAACATTTTGCAACATAAAAAACGTTAATGATGCAAAACTGATTCTTGCATATAAAACACAATTATTAAGTAATTCACCTTCGGCACCAAGGGCGGTTACAAGAGGTTTAACGAAAAAGAAACCTGAAAGTGAGAATAGTAAACCACCAATTAATGTAGCGTAAACGAGAAATGAAAAGTATTCATTTGCCTTTTCAGGTTCATTTTCACCAAGAGTTTTTGCAACAATGGCGCTGCCTCCGGTACCTATCATAAAACCAATGGCACTAAGTCCCATTAAAAGAGGCATAACAAGATTAATTGCTGCAAAAGCAGTTCGCCCAACAAAATTTGAAACAAATAAACCATCTACAACACCATAAATGGATGTAAAAATCATCATTATTATTGATGGTAGAACAAATTTTAATAATTTATTTAATGTAAAATGATCTGATAATTGTATTTGCATTATAATCTCCTTATAGTTTTGACAATTCTTCTCTTAAAGCAGAATTGTATTTTCGGTATAATTTAAGCATTAATTCACATTCCTCATTTTTAAGAGAAGAAAAAGCGTTATTTTCCATTTCTATGACGGGATATATTTTTTCAGAAACAAATTGCTTCCCGGTTTCAGTTAAATAAATATACATTCCACGACCTTTTCCGGGTGTTAATGTAAGATAGCCCTGTTGTTCAAGTTTTCTGATTGATGAATTAACAGTTTGCTTAGGAAGACATGAAGAACGGCAAATATCGCGCTGCATACAACCGTCGCCGGCTTCGCAAAGATAATAAAATATATCAAAAATGCTGTCTGACATATTAAGCTTAATTGCTAAATCATGATAAATATCATTAAAATCTTTGTAGATATGATTAAATTCGATGAGTGCAGGACTCATATTTGGATAATTATCTGTTTTCATTATTTACCATCCTCTTCTTTAAATTTAAGTCTGATTTCGTACTCGTAGAAGTATAGTCCGATTACGGACTCGTGTCAAGAGGAAAATTTAAGAAGGAGTTTAGCAATTGAAATTAATGAAAGTGTGTTATAATGAGCATAAAAATGTATAAGTATTGGATAATTGTTAGAACTTTGTTGATTGAAGAGATGACGAATAAAAACAAGTAGTTTATTACAAATAAAAGTAATGTTTGTAATTATGAATATATGGTGGAGGATAAAATGGTAATAGAATATTTACCTATCTTAGAACAAAAAGACAATAAAATATTAACAATAGGAAAAATAGATAGAACAAAGGCACACACAAATCCGCCTGTTTTACATGCTACTTCAATTATTGTAGCTGTACTTCCTGATGGGAAAATAATTTTAACTGATAAAACAGAAAAACAAATAAAAAAAGGAAGGAATGTCAAAAAGAATAGTCATATATATGATACTTTCGGAGGACATATGACATATGAAAGTGTTCCAAAAGATGAATTTGACACAGGATTAAGTATAGATACTTATAGAAAATGTGCCTATAAAGAATTATCAGAAGAACTTTTAAGATTAGATAAAGATGGTAAAAGAAAAAAGTTTATACCTAAAATAGAGAGGTTTAAATTTGTAGGATTATATGGAATTGAAAATGACCATAACAAAGAAATTTCAGGAGTATTTGCATATTTTTTAGATGACTATGGTCCGTATGCATCTGAAGATACATTAATAACAAATGGAGAAGAAGAAAATATCATACAACCGATATGTGTAGTTGATTGGGAGAAACTAAACGCAATGTATACTAAAGGAAAAGAAAGAAATATATTCATTTCTGATGGAATAGGAAGAGTATTAGAAAAAGATAATGGAGAGATTTTGAAAAAATGTATTTATGATAATTTGAAAATTTAATTATAAGTAAAATAAATATAGTTAGTAATTTTAGGAGAAAACAAAATGAACGAAGTTCATTTTATATAAATGTTTCCGACGAATAGCCGCCGACCGAAGGGCGGGGGCTATACATATTTTACAGGAGAATAAAATGATTAGAACAGTAAGATTAGATGATGCGGAAGAACTATTAAGAATATATTCATATTATGTAGAAAATACAGCAATTACATTTGAATATGATGTACCAACGGTAGATGAATTTAGAAAAAGAATAGAAACAATAACAGAAAAATACCCATATTTTGTATATGAAGAAAATGGAAAAATAATCGGATATGCATATGCAAATACATTTAAAGATAGAGCAGCTTATGACTGGGCAGTTGAGATGACAATATATATGGATAAAGATTCAAGACATAAGGGGAGTGGCAAAAAATTATATGAAACGCTTGAAAAGGCACTTATAAAGCAAAATATTACTAATTTATATGCATGTATCGGATATCCTGAAGTTGAAGATGAATATCTTACTAAAAACAGTGTAGGCTATCATGAACATTTAGGATATAGATTTGTTGGAGAGTTTAAAAAATGTGGTTATAAGTTTAACAGATGGTATAATATGGTTTGGATGGAAAAAATAATCGGAGAGCATAAAGAAAATGCAAAGCCGGTATTAATATTTAAAGAAATTGAAAAATAAATTTAGGCTAAAAGTAATTAAGTTTTTATGTATTGATTAATGCTAATTATTTTAGAACTAAATAGTATTACACATTAAAATTTGAAGAAAACAGGAATTTTATTTTATGAAACGAATAGATTTTGAAAACGGAAAAATAACAAGTAATATTTTAAATGCTGCCATTCCAATGCTGATTGCACAAATCTTAAGTCTTTTGTACAACATTGTTGATAGAATTTATATTGCAAGAATTCCTAAAATAGGAACAACTGCTTTAGGAGCAGTAGGATTGTGTTTTCCGATAATTATAATAATAACGGCATTCAGTAATTTGTTTGGAAGTGGTGGAGCACCAATTTTCTCAATTAAAAGAGGAATGAAAGAAAATGAAAAAGCTGCAATTATAATGAATACTTCTTTTTCCATGCTTTGTTTTGGCGGAATAATTTTAATGGCTGTTGGAATTTTATTTGCAAAGCCAATTTTATATTTATTTGGTGCTTCAGACAGTGCAATTGTATATGCGTATCCATACATGATAATTTATATGATAGGAACGATTCCATCTATGCTTTCAACAGGAATGAATCCTTTCATAAATGCTCAAGGATATGCTACTACAGGAATGATATCAGTTGCTATTGGAGCGATTGCGAATATAGTGCTTGACCCAGTATTTATATTTGTATTTGACATGGGCATTGAAGGTGCGGCAATTGCAACGGTTATTTCACAGTGTATGTCTGCAATATTTGTACTTTATATTTTGAGAAAAAGAACAGAATATAAAATAAGGTTTGTTAGAAAGAATGAATTTAAAAAATGTGTTTATTTTGCAAAAAATATTGTAAGTCTTGGAACGGCAGGCTTTATTATGCAACTTACAAATAGTCTTGTTTCAATTTGCTGTAATAATGTTTTATCTGTTACAGGTGGAGATGTATATGTGTCAGTAATGACAATTATATCAAGTGCAAGACAAATGATTGAAACGCCTATTTATGCAATAAATGAGGGCGCGTCGCCAATATTAAGTTTTAATTATGGTGCCGGGAAGGCAGACAATGTAAAGAAATCAATTAAAGTAATGATGTGCTTAGTACTTATCTATACAGCTGTTATGTGGGGAATTATTATAACAAAACCAGAATTTCTAATAGGTATATTTAGTTCTGATAAAACATTATTTAAAGATGCAGTGCCTGCACTTAAAATATATTTTGCTGCATTCATATTTATGGATTTACAGTACATAGGACAGACAGTGTTTAAATCATTAAACAAAAAGAAACAGGCAATATTTTTCTCTTTGCTAAGAAAGGTAATTATTGTAGTTCCGCTCACATATGCACTTCCTTATGTATTTAATATGGGAACAGATGGTGTGTTTATGGCAGAACCAATATCAAATGTAATAGGTGGAAGTATGTGTTTTATTACAATGCTTGCAACAGTAATGCCTGAATTGAAAAGAATGAAGAAAAATTGAAAGTAACTGGAAGTTAAAATACTTTCCAAATTAAGGAGCAAAGAAAAATGAGATCCGAAAATAAAGTTGGCATAATTAAAGATAAGAATGAAGTTGATATAAAAACAATACTGGTATTTAAGTACATAATAATGGCGATAATCGTGGGTATAGTTGTAGGAATAATAGATACAATTTTCGGAAGAGGATTATTAGAAATATCAGATTTTAGAAATAAAAATTATAAGTATTTACTTCCTTTTCTACCGGTTACAGGGCTGTTTATTACATGGATGTATCATAAGTTTAATGAACTTAGTTTAAAAGGAATGACCCTTGTGTTTGAAACAAGGCAGCAAAAGAGAGATTCTATTCCATTAGCGCTTGTACCACTTGTAATGGTTGGAACATGGATAACACATTTATTTGGCGGCAGTGCAGGAAGAGAGGGTGTGGCAGTACAGATAGGGGCAACTTTATCTCATGCATTTGGAAGAAAATTAAAATTGCCGGATAATAGTAAAGTCATGCTTGTAACGGGAATGGCAGCAGGATTTGGTGGACTTTTTCAGACACCGCTTACAGCTGTGTTCTTTGCAATTGAAGTAATAGTTGCAGGCTATATGGATTACGAAGCTATACTTCCTGCAATGATAGGGGCATTTGTCGCTTCTTTCACATCGCATACTTTAGGACTTGAAAAGTTTGAAGTCAATTTAAATCAGACAATTAATATGACGGATGCAAAAAATGGAATTGCTATAATTGTTTTAGGAATTGCATTTGGTATTGTAGGAAGACTTTTTTCTGTATTATTACAGAAATCAAAGAAATTTATGAGTGAAAAAATTGCAAATCCATACATGCGAATCGGTATAATTTCTATTCCACTTGCAATATGCCTTCTATTTATTTTTTCAGGAAGATATACAGGACTTGGTACAAATCTTATATCAGAGGCATTAGGTGGAAATGAAGTATATTATTATGATTGGATTTTAAAATTGCTATTTACAATTGTAACCTTAGCAATAGGATTTCAGGGTGGTGAAGTAACACCGCTGTTTTCAATAGGAGCAACATTAGGAGTGGTTTTAGGCAGTTTATTGGGAATATCTCCTATAGTTTGTGGTGCACTTGGTTATGCAGCGGTATTTGGAAGTGCGACAAATACTTTAATTGCTCCGATAATGATAGGAATAGAAGTATTTGGAGGAACAAATATGCTCCCATTTGTTATCGTATGCGTAATTGCGTACATAGTTAATGGAAATGTTTCAATTTATTCTGCACAGCAGAAATCAATAATGTAAACTGTAAATCATTATTAAGAAAAGAATACGTTAATTCTAAGTAAATATTTAATCTGTGGTTGAATTTATCAAAATCCGGTGCTAGAATATCGGAGAAAAAGAAAGTAAATGGAGGTGAGTTTCATGGATAGTTGCGATAGTACAGGGCGAAGTTATATATGCAGTGAAAAACGATGGCATATAAATATGTGGCTATCTATGAGACTTATTTAGCTACATAATATAGATATACGCCTTTAATAACACTGCATCAGATTTATGCCTTTACGTCACAGCAATGTAACTAAACGGTCTACTTAAGAGAAATCTGGAGTAGTGTTTTTTGTATGCTTAAATTAAGCAGGTAAAGAGGAGGCTGACATGGAAAAGACAGTTGTAAGAAATAATTATGTAGAAGAACTTGTAAATTTAATAAGAAGTGATTTAGATAAAGAAGAATTACTTGAACAAATATCTAATTATCATGAAAATGATATTGCAGATGCGTTGGAAAAATTATCGGAAGATGAAAGAAAAAAATTATATCCGATTTTAGGTGCAAAAAGAATTTCTGAAATATTTAGCTATTTAGAAGAAAATACCAGACAATATTTTGATGAATTATCAGTAGAAAGCGCAGCGAAAGTAATTTCTCTTATGGATTCTGATGATGCTGTAGATGTACTTGAGCATTTAGAGGATTCAAAGAGAAAAGAGATTGTAAAAAAGTTAGATGGAGATGCAGTTGTTGATGTAAGAATGATTTTGTCATTTGACGATAGTGAAATAGGCAGTTGCATGACAACTAATTTTATATGTATAAATAATAAACTTACAATTCGTCAGGCTATGAGTGAGCTTGTGAAGCAAGCCGGACAAAATGATAATATTACAACAATATATGTTATGGATGAAAATAAAAAATTTTTTGGAGCAATAGACTTAAAGGATCTCATTATTGCCAGAGAATATGATAAGTTAGATGATTTAATTAGTCATTCGTATCCGTTTGTATATGGACATGAGAAAATCGAAGATTGCATAGATAGAATAGTTGAATACGCTGAGGATTCCATTCCGGTTTTATCGGCAGACAGAGTTATAATTGGTGTTATTACATCTGAAGATATTGTTGAAATGGTAGATGACGAGATGGGAGATGATTATGCTAAGTTAGCCGGTTTGACAGAAGAGGATGACTTGCAGGAAAGTGTAATTAAAAGTACAAAAAAGAGACTTCCATGGCTTATAGCTTTGCTTTTCCTCGGAATGGCAGTATCTTCAGTTGTTGGAATGTTTGAATCTGTTGTAGCAATACTTCCAATAGTAATATGTTTTCAGTCTTTGGTATTAGATATGGCGGGAAATGTAGGAACTCAGTCGCTTGCAGTTACAATTCGTGTTTTAATGGATGAAAATCTTACAGGAAAACAGAAGATAAGACTTCTTGGAAAAGAGATGAAAATAGGATTGTTAAATGGAGCACTATTAGCAATAATGGCACTTACATTTCTTGGAGTATACATACATTTATTTAAGAACTATGGATGGTTAAATTCATTTATGATTTCAGGTTGTGTAGGAGCAGCTTTAATCGTTGCAATGGTTATTTCAAGTATGGTTGGAACGGTTATACCAATGTTTTTCCACAAAATAAAAATTGACCCGGCAGTAGCTTCAGGACCTTTAATTACTACGGTAAATGATTTAGTAGCTGTAGTAACATATTATGGTCTTTCAATGATGTTTTTAATTGATATTTTCAAAATAGCATAAGCATATGGCTTGACGTATGCTTATAAGATATCTATAATCGTGTTTGGTAAAAATTAAAAATTTTTTATTTAAATACCATATAAGAAAATAAAATAAACAAATTAGATTTTAACGGATTTATTCAAAAAACATCGAATAAATGTGATGAAAATACAATTATAGGAGTGATTGAAATGAATAAGACTAGGCAAATGTCAGAAACAATAAGACTTGGAATGCTTCTTGCTGTGTCAGGTGGATTTATGGATGCATACTCATACATAGAAAGAGATCAGGTATTTGCTAATGCACAGACAGGAAATATGTTGTTATTTGGTGTAAATTTATCTGAGGGAAATTTTTCAGTGGCAATGAGATATTTCCTCCCGGTATTAGCTTTCGCATTAGGGATTGCGTTAGCTGAGATTGTGCATAAAAAAGATTTGAATTTACTTCATTGGAGACAGGCAGCAGTTTTGGTAGAAGCACTTATATTACTTGGAGTAGCATTCTTTCCACAAAATATGAATCTGCTTGCAAATTCATTAACATCATTTGCATGTGGAATACAGGTTGAGAGCTTTAGAAAAATAAGAGGAAACGGAATTGCCACGACAATGTGTATTGGAAATATGAGAAGTGGAACTCAGAATTTATGTAATTATTTACAGGATAGAGATATTGAGAATTTAAAGAAAGCTTTATTATATTATGGAATTATTATCTGCTTTATTTGTGGAGCTATAATAGGAAATTCCTTTATAAAAATATTTGCAGAGAAAGCAATATTATGTTGCTCAGCACTTTTATTTTTTGCATTTATACTAATGTTTATAGATTACGAAAGAGAAAAAGAACAATAAAAAATATTATAATAAATAAGCTGTCTATTTACAGGTTTGATTGGTAAGTAGGCAGCTTTTAGTTTATAATAAAACACAAAGAATATAACAAGATTAAAATTTAAATGATAAAAAATAGAATTAAAAATAAAAAGACAAGGTGGATAATTTTATGAATGAAAAGATTAGAAAACATATATTTTTTTATGGAAGAGTTCAAGGTGTAGGATTTAGATATTATTCAGTTTATAAAGCAAGGCAATTAGGACTTACAGGCTGGGTGAGAAATTTGTATAATAGCTCAGTAGAAATGGAAGTCCAGGGAGAGGAAAGAAGTATAGACGAACTGATAATGTTTTTAGAAAATCAGAGATTTATTCTAATAGAAAGAATGGATGCTAAGTCAATTAAATTAGAAGACGATTATGATTTTTATGAGAGATAAAAAGACAGGCGTTTATGCTAATAGTAAAAAAATGATATAAAAATGAAAATTTGTAATATGGTGTTGTTGCAGAAGAAGGAACACCTGAAAATTTAGATGCAAATGGTGGAATATATCATCATATGCTAGAAACTCAGATGAAAAGTATGGAATGGAAATTTTAGGATTGAAAAATTTATAGATAAAAAATAAGGTTCTCTTTAGTGTAAATCAAATTTATATAAACAAAAGAGAATCTTTTTTTGTTAATGCAAAAATATTAGTTGCAAAAAATATAAAATCGGAAGCTGAAAAAATTCATAACCATATAGGTTATCTTTATATAGGTACTGATTATTTATTGAAAGTATGATAAAATCAATAAGTAGTATTTATTTGGGATGTTTTACAAGAGGAGAAGAGTATGTTATTAAATGAAAGCAACATAAATGTTGTACTTTTTAATAGTGCGATATATGAAATATTTGTGATAGCTGTAATGTATATATTTATTTCAAATATTCTTGAATTAAATAAAATACAAAAGAGAGTCTTTTTGGTAATATTCTTTGCCAGTATGTTTCCATTAAATATGTTTAGAGTTATAGTGCAGTATTACTATGAAGAATTAACAAATAAAACAATAGTAATCCTTTTGATAATGTTTGCAACTACGGTTATATACATATCAGCTTTGAAAATAATTACCACTTTAGATTATTTACATATTTTTATTGCGGATATGGGAGCACAAATAATTGCCGGAACATTTGTAGGAGGTATGTTTATATTATCTTCAAAAATCGTTAACAGACCATGGGAAATGTTGGTGCAATTAAAGATGTCTATACAAAATGTAATTATTTTCTTAAGTATTAATCTGATTACATTTTTTATTTGTTTAATCCTAAAAAAGTTGATATTAAAATATACCAAAAATTTTTGCAAAGAAAAACTAAAATATAAATGGTTACTATGGGGTATAGTTGTAATATTTAATGTAGGTGGATTTATAGCTACAACGGCCGGGGAGTTGTCTAAAAGAAATGTTATGATAACATCAATAGGATTAATAATATGTTTTATTTTTATAATGTATGAAATATCATGGATTGTTCGACTGAGAAAGGAAAAACAAATAAAGGAAGAAAATAAAATATTAAATATAGAAAATGCCGTTATGAAGGAATATTACAATACATTAGAATATCAATTAGAGCGGACAAGAAAATTTCGTCATGACATAGAAAAGCATATGAATGTGATAAGCGAATTGATTTTAAATAAAAATGAGCAGAATAATTTAAAGAAATATGTTACACAAATTGAAGAACAATATCATTCATTAAAAAATATCAATTATTGTGGAAATCCTGTATTTAATGCTATTTTTTTGAATAAGCAAAAAGAATGTGAAAATAGAGAAATAGAATTAAAAATAAACATAAAGAAATTTAATATTGAGAATATACGTGAAATGGATTTAATAGCAGTTATTTCAGAAATAATTGAATATGCAATGTTTAGAGTAGATAAAGTACAGCCTGTTATTGAGTTTAATTGTGGAAATAATTTAGAAAATTTAATTATAGATGTAGAATATAAAGCTGTTAATTCAAATAACAATAAAGACAAATTAACTGTAATTAATTCAGTTGTGGAAAAGTATGATGGTGCAATTGTTGTAAATAAAGATGATAATAAAGAAGAAGTTATTGTAATGTTATCAAATATATAAAGAAAAGAAGGAGAAGGTACAATGGGAGTTGATTATAATGTAGGACAGGTTTTTTTTAATAGTGCCATATTTCAAACTTTAGCGATATTAGGAATGTACACGTTTATTGCAGAAGTATTGTGTTTAGATAAGAAACAAAGAAAGATATTCTTTGTGGTATTTTTTATGAGTATGTTACCTCTAAATTTACTGAGATTTTATATACAGTATTATGTTAATGATTTGCCAAATAAGAGCGCTGTCATGGGAGCGATCATGGCATTGATAACAGTTATATACATTTCGGCATTAAAAATCCTTACTAATTTAGATTATATTTATATTTTTATAGCCGATATGTGTTCACAGATAGTTATGGGGACAACAATAGGAATGCCGTATGTTGCAATAGCAAGACTTGCAGGAAGAACAGAAAAAGATTTTTTACATATACCGTTTGGTAAAAAAGATATTCTACTAATATGTATACTAATTGCAGTGTATACAGTAATTTTACGATTATTAGGAAAATTTTTTAAAAAAAAGCTTTCATTCTTTATTAAGAAACCTTTAAAATACAGATGGATTCTATGGACAGTAATTATTGTATTTAATTTAATGGGAACAGTTACATTGACTCCTGTATTTTATGGAAAGTATGATGTTATTTTTTCTTCAGTTTTGATGGCAGCATTTTTTGTAGCAGTATTATATGAAATTGCATGGCTTGTACGCCGTAACAGGGAAAAGCAACTAAAAGAAGAAAACAGAGTCTTAAATATAGAAAATGCCGTTATGAAGGAATATTACAATACATTAAAATATCAAATTGAAATGACAAGAAAATTTCGCCATGACATAGAAAAACATATGAATGTAATAAATGATATGATTGCACAGGATGAGGATAATGCAGAAATTGAAAATATTGCAGATAAGGTTAATTTTGATTATGGATATTTAAAAAACGAATATTTTTGTGACAATCCAATACTAAATTCAATACTGATAAATAGGAATAATGAATGTAAGAATTGGAATATTAGATTAGATATTGATGCAGAAAAATTCAATAACGATAAAATTAAAGAAATTGACTTAATAGCTTTGATATCGAATTTATTTGACAATGCTATTGAAGAATGTAAATCAATTGCAAAGGAAAATTTAGATACACAAATAAAGTTCAAGATGAAAAATGAATCTAATAATATATTAATAACTATAGACAATTCAACGACTAAAAAGGAAATACTAGAGAAAGGAGTAACAACTAAGTCGGATAAATATGCTCATGGAGTAGGTTTAGAAATTGTTGAAGAAATCACTAAAAGATATAATGGAAAAATGGAAAGAAAGATTCAGGACAATATATATGAAACTCATATTATATTAAAAACTGAATAATAGAATTATAATCGAATACAAAGAAAATTATTTTTTTTAAAAATAAAAAGAGACAAAATCGACATAAATCGACAAGAAATCGACATAACTTGCAGTGAATATTGTTGAATAAATGATAAAATATTAAGAGTGGATATACTAAAAGAAGCGGTGAGGAATTTATGAACAAAAATATTGTAATATTAGATGATTGCCAAAGCGAGGCAGAAAAAACAAGATTCATATTATGTAGATTTTTTAGAGATATAGTTAATAGTACAAGTTGGAATATGGTTATATATACTGATGGGAAAAAATTAATAAATGATATAGAAAAGAGTGAAATTGAACCTACGATGATTTTTTGCGATGTTGATATGGAAACAGAAGAGTATAATGGAATTGATATTGCAAAGAAAATTAATGTTCTTGCACCACAAAGTCATATTGTTTATTTAACGAATTATCTTGAATATGCACCCGATATATTTCAAACAGAGCATTTGTATTTCGTTTTAAAGTCAGAACTTGAAAAAAGACTTCCTGAAATTTATATCAAAATGATTAATAAAACGAAAGAACACCAGAAGACTCTTAGAATTGAAGGAAAGAGAAATAAGTTTATTGCAATAAAATATCTTGATATAGTTTACATAGAAAGAAAGGGAAGAACTACTTTTATTCATGGAAAAGAAGAGGAGTGGGAGACATATTTGCCACTTAATAAATTAGAAGAACTAATAGAAGATAGCAGCATAATAAGATGCCATAATAGTTTTATGGTTTCGATGAATTACATAAAGAAATATATCAGGGAATTATGCACTATGGTTAATGATGAAAAGATTCCAATAAGCAGAAAATATCAGCCGATTTTTAAAGAAGCTTTTGTAAAATGGAGCAAGGAACAGATATAAAATATTTATATATAATTTTGAAGACAGAGAACATTTGTAAGTTAATTGTGACTTATAGATGTTCTTTTTTTATCTGGAATAAAAATGTGCAAAAATCGACACGAAAACGACATAAATAGCAAAAATGGATGTGGATGGAAATGGTAAAATATTAATAAGAATTATGTAAATGTTGGGCGGGATATCAAAGGAAGAAATTTAATAATTAACGTGTTGAGAAAGGAGAAAATATGAAAAGAAAAAATGTAGGTAAAGTGTTAATTCTAGTTATGATTTTGGGAATGCTTTGGTATACAGGTAACAGTAATTGTGTTAACGCGAAAGTTAAGAGTGTATACAGTTCTAATGACAATGTAACAATGAAAGGCAAATTAAAGAAGGTTAAGTATTATTATGGAGGTGAATATCAGATTAATTATGTTTTATATGTTAAACCTAAATTTGTTGTTGAGCATTCATATATGTACGATGATGCACCTATTCAAAGTAGAATATGTGTATATATAGATAAAAAACAATGGAAAAAATATAAAAATAAAAAAGTTAAAATAAAAGGAACTATGACGGAGAATTCAGCGTATTACTGTACACCATTTGGAATATATGACATAGATAGCATAAAGAAAATTGAAAAATAGAAAAGAGGCGATTTAGTTGAAAAAAAATAAAATAGTACGAAAAATGATGGTAATTATACTTACTTTTGTAATGATTTTAACAAGTATGCCTGCGTATCAACAACAAGTTAAGGCATCAACGACTTTATTATGGCCGGTCGAAGGTCATACAAGCTTAAGTAGAGGAGTGACTAGCTGGCATGATGCTATCGATATCAATGACAGTAATATATATGGTGCCACAATTAAATCTGCAATTGATGGTACTGTCGAGTACAAGTTCACTGATAGACATAATTTAGGAGAATATGGAAAATGCAATAATTGTCATGAATTTGGTACAGGTATTGTTATAAAAGGTGTTGATGGTAGACACTATTCATATGCGCATATGATATATGGTAGCATTCCGGCAAATGTATATCCAGGTGCATATGTAAAAATGGGACAGGAATTAGGAAAGGTTGGAATGACGGGAGCAGCTACAGGCCCTCACTTACATTTTAAAATAACAAATTCATGGAGTTGGTGGCAGTCTTCAGCAGCAGTTAATCCAATGAATGAAAGTTATATTTATAACATAAATGTAACACCACAGGCTCCAACAAATATTAGAGTAAACAAATCAGATTTAGGAATAGGTGATGCACTTACAGCTAGTTGGAATGCATCGTCAGGTGCAACAAGATATGATGTAAGGTTAATTTGCATTACTAATAGTGCATATAATCAATCTACGAGTATGAGTGGAACAAGTGCATCGTTTTCTATTAAATATGCAGGTACATATAAAATAACTGTAAGTGCATCTAATTCAGCAGGAACAAGTGCAAGCAACAGTTCTGGTAATTGTGTTGTACATGAAAATGTTTTGGTTGAGTATATTGATTGGGAAAATCAAAATATTGGAAATCCACAAAGCGTTAAATGGGGAGGAAATGCATCTACACCAATTCCGCCAGAGAGAGAAGGGTATACATTCCAAAATTGGAGTTCGGATGGAAAGAATGTAAAATCGAATACAACAATTAAAGCAATATATAAAATAAATTCATACAGTGTATCATTTGTAGATTATAAAGGAGATGTTATAGATAAGGTTCAGAAGGTTGAATATATGTCATCTGCAAATGAACCTACAGATATTCCTTGTAAAAATGGATATATTTTTGCAGGATGGAGTACAAATGAGTATAAAACAGTTAAAAAGTCATTGACAGTTAAAGCCACATATGTATGGGAAAATTCAGACTTACCAATTGTAACAGAGATTAAAAGTGCAAAAAGAAATGATGAAGGTACAGGATATACGGTAAATGTAAATCTAACAAATTTTCCTGATAATTTTACAAAAGGAAAATTGGTAGTTTCCTTAATGACAAAATCAGGGAAAATGGTTGCATCTGAGACTAGAGCAGTTAGTATGCCAAAAACAGGTGAATTGACAGACAAAATAACTGTGCTATATTCAGGATTAGCATCAAGAGTACAGGTTTCAATGGTAGGTGTAATTGATGATGAAACAACAGGAACACCTAAATCAAAAATAGTTACAGGTGCTGTAGATGTAGGAAACGAGTGGTCAGATTGGAGTACTACCGTTCCTGAGGGAGAAGACATAATTAAAGAATCTAGAACTGAATATAGATATAAAGATTCTAAAACAATTAAGTCAACAGGTACACCAACTACACCTAATGGATATTCATTAACAAATACATCAAATACAGGAACATATACATCATGGGGAAATTGGTCGGGATGGTCTAGAAACTGGGTTGGAGCTAACACTTTAACAGATGTTCAATCTCAAAACGGTTATAGAATATGTGCGTTTGCATGTAGTAGGTGTGGAAGAAGAGATCCTTTTGGAGGAGCTTGCTCAAATTGTGGAGCAGCATTGACATGGGTGCAGACAGAGGATACAGTTTCGGGATACGCCAGAGGATATTTAACAACAGATGAGGCAGGTTCAAATTTAAAAACTAAAGGTAGAGTAATAATAAATGGTGTAAGCTGGTATTTTGAACTAAATGGATGTAATAATGGTGAACCGCAAAGTGCAAGTGTTTCAGGTAATGGTAAAGGACAGGTAATTTACCCTATTTACAGATACAGAACAAGACAAGAATATAAAAATTATACATATTGGATGAATGAGTTCAGCAATTGGCAAGCAACAAAGGTTGATAGTTCAGCTGATAAAGAGGTTGAGACAAGAACAACATATAGATTTAAAACCAATTCAACAGAGGTTCCTTGCTATAACTATAAGAGGTATAAATATACAAACATAAACAATGGAAAGATTGTATATACATATACAAGCAAATATGCTGATAGTATGGAATATCCGGGAGAATGGGAATATAACAGAACATTTACTGAATTAAAGAAGGTAGCAAATGTTGATGACGGTATTGACTTATATAATGGAACAGGTGAGAACTCATGGTATAGAGCAGATGTAAATGATGAATCTTCAAGTTTAGACTATAAAACGAAAGATACTTTAGAAGATAAAAATGGTGTAAAGAGAACAGTAGAAGGAGATATTCCTAATTCAGCAGGTAAAGTTGCAACGTTATTAGTTTATAAAGGACAAAATGAAGATCCGATTGCAAGTCAGATTGAGTATATTAGTCAGGTGAAAATTGGAGAAAACGGTCATTATAAATTTGATTTTATAACAAAGGAAGAACCGACTGCAAAAACAGGAGATTTTATTATAACTTTAGGTGTTGAAGGTTCAACTAATTATCAGGTGATAGGAAAAATCGAGGCACCAAAACAGGTATTTACAGTAGATTTTGTTGACGATGAAGGAAATAGTATTGGTGAGCAGAAGAAAGTTGCAGATGGTGGAACAGTAGAAGCACCTGAGGCACCTGAAAAAGAAGGATATGATTTTATAGGATGGGATACAGGTCTTAAAAATATACGTGAAAATATGGTAATTACAGCTCAGTATAAGAAGAAAAAATGCACAGTTATTTTTGTAGACTGGGATAATACATCTCTTGAAATTAAAGAGTTCGATTATGGTGATAAATTAACAATAGATAATATACCAAGCAAAGAAGGACAAAAATTTGATAAATGGGTAGATTCTGCAAATAAAGAAGTTAAAACTGTTACAGATAATATGATTGTTGAAGCATCATATAAGGATACAACATATACGGTTATTTTTAAGGATTGGGAAGGAAATGTTATAAGTGAACAACAAATAGCATATGGAGAAAAGGCTGAGATACCGGATAATCTATCAGCACCAAGTGCCAATAAGGTATTTAAATGTTGGAATGGATATGATGAGGCAATGTATGTTACTAAAGATATTGTAATATCGCCAGTTGCACAATATACAGAAGATAGTCCAAGTCCAATTTTTACTGTTCAATCAGGAACATATAAAACAGCACAAACGGTAGCGCTATATTCTACTATTGCTAATGCAGATATATATTATTATATTGCGGATAAAGATTCATTAAATTCGGATGATATGTATATGGGGGAAGATGTTTTTAAAAAGTATGAAAAGCCATTTGTTATATCTGAAAGTGCTATTATTTATGCATATTCTAAGATAACTAATATGAATCAAAGTGAAATTACTTATAGTGCAATTCAGATTGGTGAAGAAGTTGATACAACGGAATCTACAGTAATAGATGAAACAACTAAATATGAGCCAACTACAACAAGTGATTTAAGTACAACAGAATCTACAGTAACAAATGAAACAAGTGAGTCTGTTTCAACTACAATAGGGAATTTAAGTACAACAGAGAATGTCGCAACAACAGAGTATAATCCAGCTAATGAAACTACTACTTCCGATAATATTGAAAGTGTAAAGAAACCGGAGGGAATTGTGGGAATAGTTGATGCAACGGGAAACTATAATGTATTTTGGAATACAGATACGAATGTTTTATATTACAACATTTATTTAAATGGTGTGATTATGGCAAATACTATTAATAGTTCATATATGCTGACATCAGCTTTGTTTGCAAGTAGTGGAATTTATACAATTGGAATTCAGGCAGTTGGAAAAAATGGTGTATCAGAAATTTCACAAGTTACTTATACAGTGACAGTAGCAGATAATAGTACAATCCAACAAAGAGAAACGAATATTAGTAATGTTGAGTCATCAAAGCAAGATGAAAAATCTAGTGCAAACGATGTAATAACAACAAAATCAACAGTTGATAGTGTTATATTAAAGAAACAAAAAATCACTACTGCTAAAATAAGAAAATATAAGGTAAACAATTTGAAGAAGAAAAAGGTAGTATTCAATTTAAAAGCGAAAACTACCGGTGATGGTCAGTTGCAATACAGTATCTATAAATGCTTGCCTTCAAAAGTATCAAAGTATATTTCGGTTTCTAAAAAAGGAAAGGTAACTATAAAAAAAGGAGCACCAAAAGGTACATACAGAATATTAGTAATTGCACAAAGTACAGATAAATATGATTATGCAAAGAAGATATTAAAAATTAAGGTTAAGTAAATACTTAGTTATTATGAGACAAAAATGCCAAATCTTATTGTGAGAAAAATCAGTAAGATTTGGCATTTTTTTGATTTAGTTATTCTTATTTATATGTTAAGGTTAATATTGGTATTAGTATTTACAAAGGCAGAAAATATTAAACGAACAATAGGGAGGAAATATGGAAAAAACAAATGATGTAATTATAACATTGATAAATGGCGGGTTTTATGAAATCTTTTTGATTTTTGCAATGTACTATAGTTTCGTGATTTTACTTGGAATAGAGAAAAGCAAAAGAAGAATTTTTTTACCAATATTCTTTGTTAGTATGCTTACTTTTAATTTGACAATAATGTATTATACATATTTTGGAGATGATCCTGTTAATAGTAAGTGCATTATTTTGATGCTTCAGGGAATAAATACTCTGATTTATTTTTGTACATTAAAAGTGATAACAAAGAAAAAATATTTGGAAATATTTATTTCAGACATGATAGCACAGATAATATCTATTGTTATATCATTTAGCCCAATTACAATAATAGCTCATATACTTGGGAAAAAACAAAGAACTCTTATAACATTAGAATTGAGTTTAAATAATATAATTACCTTTGCAACAGTATTAGTGATAATGATTATATTGATTGCAATAGAAAAATACGTGCTTAAAAGGTTTTTTGATGATTATTTTAAAAGTGAAATAAAACATAGAATATTTTGGTGGATTATTGTATTGATATTTACCATAAGCGGATTAACTACAACAGCTATTCAAAGTGGAAGTACTATCTTTATTGCAATGAATATTATTATGATTATAATAATGTTTTCTGTGCTATATGCAGTTTCATGGTTTATGCGTTTGCAAAAAGAAAAACAGATAAAGAAGGAAAATCAGATTTTAAGTATTGAAAATGCAGTTATGAAAGAATACTATAATACATTAAAATTTCAGATGGAAAGAACAAGAAAGTTTAGACATGATATTGAAAAGCACATGAATTTGATAAAAGACATACAAACATCTAAAAGAAGTAAGCAGGATATTTTAAAATATGTA
Source organism: Eubacteriaceae bacterium (assembly GCA_902363805.1). Lineage (GTDB taxonomy): Bacteria > Bacillota > Clostridia > Lachnospirales > Lachnospiraceae > Eubacterium_U > Eubacterium_U album. The sequence continues at coordinate 266,610 of CABJBF010000002.1, forward strand.
GGACAAATTGAGGAACAATATAATAATCTTAAAACGATAGATTATTGCGGAAATCCTGTTATAAATGCAATATTTGTAAATAGAAGAGAGCAATGTGAAAATCAGGGAATTAATATTAAAATTAAAGTAGGAAATTTTGATGCCAAACAAATTTCTGAAATGGATTTAGTGGCGTTACTCTCAAATATATTTGATTTAGTAATAGAAAATAGTGAAGTTACAAATGTGAAAAATTTAGATTTTAAATGCTCTAAAGAAAAAAATAATTTCTTAATTTGCATTAAATTTGATGGTAATTTTATTAAAAATAAAGACAAGATGAAAATTAGTGTAATAAAAGAAATTACAGAGAAATACCAGGGAGTATTTGATGATAAATATTTGAATGGAGCAAATGAGATTACGGTTATTATTTAAAGAAAGATTGTATTTTGAAAATAAAATATAATACAAATGAAAAGGTAGATAATGTATAGCGGAAAAGAATTAGTTATAAATATGATAAATGCAGCAGTTTTAGAATTGCTGGTAAGTATTGCAACATATTATGCAATTAAAATATTACTTGGGGTACAAAAAGATAAAAGATTAAAATTGTTTTGCATTATTTTAATGAAATTATTTTTTCTTAATTTGACAATTGTGTTTTATAAATATACACACATACTTACGCAAGATGAGACTAATACAATAACTATTATTAATGGAATATACATATTGATATTTTTTGTCCTATTAAAATTACTCACAGGTAAACCATATTTAAAAATTATGTTAGCAAATTTTATTGTCGAGACATTTGGAATTGCATTTATAGTTATGCCTACGGTTGTGATAACCGGCGGAAAGAATGATATGCTACCTTATTTTGTAAAAACAAATATGGATAGTAAAAACATTATAATAGCAATTGTCGCATTATTAATATCTATATTTGAAATTTTTATAATGACAACAATTATAAAGAAATGCTTTGTAAACTTTTCTGAAAAGAGAATAAAGTATCCTATTATATGGTGGATGCTATTGATTATTTTTGATATGTATGCGTTTTTTGTTAATTCTGCGAAATCTTTTGTGACTAAAGAAATCATGTTTGTTATTGTTTTATATGTTTTTAGAATTTGCACAGCTATTTTAATTATGTATAGTGTATCTTGGATAATTCGCAAGAAAAATGAAAAAAGAATAGCACAGGAAAATAAAATTTTAAATATAGAAAATACAGTAATGAAGGAATATTATCGGACACTTAAATATCAGATGGAAAATACCGAAAAGATTAAACGTGATATTGAGATTAAAATGAAAGAAATCAGAACGTTATTAAGCCAAAATAATGAAATTGATTCTTTTGAAAAAGGCATCTGCGAAATGCCAATGATTAGCGACAATAATTTGTATAATTATTGTAATAACATATTGATTAATTCAGTTATTGAAAATAAAGTAAGACAATGCGGGCAAAATGAAATTAATATAAAAATTGAAGCTGATGTAAATGAACAGATTTTAGTAAGTGAAATTGATTTAATAGCAATAATAGCAAACCTATTTGACAATGCGATAGAAGAAAGTAAAAAATTAAAACAAGGGGAAATAGAATTTTATTGTAAATGTAATATGAAAGAACTTGAAATTAAAATGAATAATAAAACTTTAAAACAAAGTCCGATTACAATTGGTGATACAACTAAGAAAAATAAGCAGGAACATGGAATGGGACAAGCTATTATATATGATATTGTTAAGAAGTACAACGGAAAAATTAAGGTGTATGTTATGGAAAATAGATATTATACAGAGATGGTAATATAAGTTCACAAAATCTTCACAAATAATTAGCACTCACCTCTTGTAAGTACAATACGCATTTTGTCTGATTTTGTCTGATGCATAAAAGTGTTAAAAAGCTAGTAAAATAGAGGGATGAAGCAGAAAATGTATATATAGTATGTTTTGTCTTGTTTTGTCTAATGTATAAAAAAATATGTAAAAAATATGTATAAGAGGTACTCCAAATATGAGGGGTATCTCTTATACATATTAGAATAATCTTTTGTGAATATCTTTTTCTTGATGTTGGATATTCATTCTTAGTTTTGATAAACTATCTTGTATTTCATACATCGCAATAGCGGATTGACTAAATTCCGTGTCTGGTGTTCGTATATATTTTTCTATAGAACCAAATAATTTTTCTATAGTGTTATCGGAATCATAGGGAATAAGTCCTTTAGACATATATTCAATGAATTGTCTAAATGGTGAACTTGTTTTTATTCTTTTAATAGTATTTTCCTCTAATTTAGTTTCTTTCTGTATATCTGTATTTTCTCTTGTTTTGCAGGGAATTTTTCCAGTCAGATAATCCATTTCACATTCAAATAACTTACACAGATTAACCATATCTTGATAGCTAGGATAAGTTGCACCGTTTTCCCATTTCGCAAGTGTTTGACGGGATATGTGTAATTTTTCAGCCAGATTTTCTTGTGTTATAGGCTTTCCGTTTTTGTTCTTAAGTAATTCTCGCTGGTATCTAATTCTATTACCTACTTTTGATAGGTCATAATCATTAATGTTAACCAAATTTAACATACCTCCTTTAAAATAAAAATAAATGTATATTTTTGTAAATTTAAAATAACATATATTTGTTGTATTGTAAATACATAAAGTAGACAAAACGAAAGGAAGTGATTAAATGAGGGCAACTCAAAAAAGTGAAATGGTTATGAATCAAGTGGCTGTGACAACAGAAAATCTACAAAACATTTTAGATTGCGGAAGACCTACAGCGGTAGAAATCGGCAAGCTTGCAAAAGCAAGAGTAGAAATCGGTCGCCGTGTTTTATGGAATGTGTCAAAGGTTCAAAAGTATCTTGATAGTATTGCAACAGAATAAGTAGGAGGAAGATATGATAATTGCAGGATATACGGATAGTTGGGAAAACAGTATTGATGCAGTAGCAAGAGGCGAAAAAGTAATTGTGCTTGTTTATGATAGCAAGCGACCGACAATAAGAATGTACAATTTTGCAGAGAATGAAGCAAAGGAAATGCAGGCAGTTATAGACGAATGGATGGTTGATTTTTATGCGAATTAGTCTTGATGATTTAGAAAAATATTATAGCCGACTTGCCGAAAGGGAAAGTAATGGCACATATATTACAAAGCCAATGCCTGAAAGAAAAAATGCAGACCCACAGCTAAATTGTGCTGTATATGAAATACGTTTATTACGATTTTCGAGTGAAAAAGAAACAAAGAAATGTTTTACAAGATTAGCAAACTTTTTAAGTCGTAATATAAACTGTGGGACTATTGCAATATTAGGATATAGCAATCACGCAAAGTGGACACCGCACAGATTTGAACAAGGTGCAAAAGGAGGGCGAGCAAAGAAAACATTTAATGATGCAAATAGTTATAAGCGACCACCTCATATTCACTTAAACATTGCAGGTAATGAAGCACACAAGGTAGCAACAAAGCTACATAAAAATGAAAGTAGATTATATGAACGCACACATCATAGAATTTTTCCAAAAATACAGCGAGATTTTATAAGGAGTAAGGCAGGGCGTAATTTAAGCAGGGAATATATACAATGGCAAAGCAGTTTATATCGTGAGTTCGGAAATGTTGATGCTTTTATAGAGGAACACAACACAGAAAAAAATAGTAGTTAATATGATGAATTTTAATGGGTTAGAAATATATTTTTGTATTTTAAGTACAACTATAAATACACGAGAAAGCTATTGTTTATAGTGGTTTGCGATATGTAAGTACAAGGACATCAGACTACTATAATAAATAAAACTATATATATAACTATATTACATATCATAGAAAGGAGATTGATTAATGTTTTACGGATATGCAGAACAAGTTGAACGATTAAAAACAAAGCTTGCTGAAAAAGACACTTCGCAAGTGCATTTTTTAGATATGCAGGATAATGGAACGTTTATTGATACCCACACAAAAATTACATATAAAAATTGGGATGAAATCAAGAAAAAATTAGCGGGTGTAGTAATAATTAATGATATTCCAAAACCAAAAAGAAAGGAGGTGTAGAGCAATTGCGAATTTCTGATGAAAGAATGATTGAAGCACTTGTTACAACTGGAAATATTACAAAATGTGCAAAGATGCTGGGATGTAATAGAAAATCAATCTACGACCGATTGAAAAAACCTGAATTTTATGCAAAGTTACAGCAACAAAGAAAGGAAAGTTTCACTTTAACTACTAGCAAGGTGGTAAATGCACAACAGCAGGCTGTGGAAACGCTTATAGACATTATGAATAATAAGGATGCAAGTGACGGATGCAAAATAAAGGCAAGTCAGATAATACTTGATACTTGTATAAAGACTGTACAGCAAGTTGATATTATAGACCAGATAAACGAACTTAAACAAATGATAAAAGTGCGGTAAATGTAACATAACTAAACAAGAAATATATACAAAGAAAGGAAGTGAGAATATATGCAGAGTTTAGCAACCGATATTCTACATAAATTAAAGAAAAATTGTAGAATATGGCAGATAGCAACAGTTATTGTAACTGCGATTGCTCTTGTGGAATTTGTAGTTATTGTATTTTAGAAAGTAGGTATTTTATGAAACGAGATACACCTATACCCAATGCCCCCATATTTGCTAATTTAAAAAATAGGGGATTGACCTGCGTTGGCATAGCAGGAACGAAAAAAGGGCTTGAAAAAGCAAGAAGAAAAGGACTAATAATCTTTGAGCCAGCTCTAAATTATAGCTCGAAGGAATACAACGAAATTTTGAAACGTAGAAAAAATAACAAATAAAGGAGATTATAATTTATGAATAATGTAGTAGTAAAAACAGGTAGCATTTATGATGCAATGATGCAGACAGAAAAATTAAAGCAGAAATTTGAAAGTGCTGTGAATGATGTAAAAGCAAACAGAAATTTAAGTGAAGAGGGAAAACAAAAGGAAGTTGAACTTCTTAAGCAGGACTACATAAAAAACAGTGATAAATTGAAAGCTGGTATGATTGATGCTGTAGAAGAAATTAAAAGTAGTATAGCAGGTAAACCATACGAATATAGTGCCGATTTAGAACATAGTATTGATTTTATTAAGACAATGGCAGATGCAGGAATTTTAACAGATGCAATGTTTACACACGAAATGGACAAATATAGAGGTCGTGAAATGGATTATGTGTTTGCAAGAGAAAAGTTGAAAGGTTCTATACCTGTTGAAAGATTTGACGCTTATACTTTTTCTACTTACGGAGATTATGATGTAAATGGTAAACGTGCTTTTATATCACCGCTTGAACATTTTAATAAGTTGGAAGAATATATTGCTGTTGGTAATAATATTATGGCTGCCGATATGCTGGAACAAACAGAAAACAAGTTAGGTATTGAAAGCGTGAGCAGACAGAATTATACAGCAAAGCAAAAAGCAAAATTACAAACTATGAGAGAGAATACACCACAGCTCATTTAATATAATTTATAATAAATTGCATTGAAATTCACGTCAAATTTGCGTTTTAAGTGCTTTAGTGTACGAATAGTAATTAAATGCTTAAAATAGCAAGTTTGCGTAGAATTGTACAAAAATGATAATTTAGTCTATATGAGTAAAATAAAAATCAAGATAAATATGTAAAAACAATGTAATTGTACAAAAAAAATATAATCTAAAGCTAAAAAAATATTGATTTTAAAAGTATTTTTATAAAATATTAGTACTTACTTAATATTAAAATAAATATTTTTAATTGTATTTTTAGTTGTTCTGTTATACAATTATTGTACGGACAAAAAATAAAGAGGTGATGAAATGAATAGTCCGAAGAAAAGAGGTAGACCTAAAGAAAGCAATCCTAGAAATAAACGTTTTGAGGTGCGAATGACACAAGAGCAGGAACAACTACTTGCAGAGTGTTCTGAAAAGGCAGGAATAACAAAAACGGATGTGATTTTAAAAGGAATTGAATTGTTTAGGAATACATTGTAAAAGGTTAGCCACTCCCCGACCAAAGCGAATGACTAACCAGATTGTATAGTACAGAATGTCTGCACCATGAAATATTCTATCATAGTACAGTCATTCAATCAATTAGGGAAAGGAATGATATACATTATGGCAGAAAAGAGAAAAGATAACAAAGGAAGAAACCTGCAAAAAGGAGAAGGTCAGAGAAAAAATGGAAGATATTATTTTCAGTACAAAGATACATTAGGAAAAAACAAAGTTGTATACAGCTGGGAATTGACCGAGTTAAGAGAAAAGGAAAGACAAATAAAAAAGGACCTTGAAGATGGCATAAATAACACGGCTTCAAAAATGACTTTGAATGAGCTTTTTGATTTATATATAAGTCTTAAAAATAAAGAAAAATTTAGGGATACAACTAAAGACAATTATATAGCAATGTGGAATTTACATATTAGAGAAACAGAACTTGGGGTTGCCGAGATTTGTAATATTAAACCAACACATATTAAAAAGTTTTATGCAAAATTAAAGAGAAAAGGACTTTCAAATAGCACAATAAAATTATTTCATAGTATGCTGTTGCCTAGTTTTGAATTAGCTGTAAATGATGATATGATTAGGAAAAATCCCGTTAAGAATTGCCTGGAAGAGTATAAAGGTGGTGCAAAAGAAAAAACGGCACTTACCTTATATGAGCAAAATGAATTATTGCATTTTATTAGTGAAAGTAATGTGTATAATACATATGAACCGATGATAAGATATATGCTGGGAACTGGTTGTAGAATAGGTGAAGTTATTGGTATTACTTGGAGTGATATTGATATGAAAAACAGAGAAATAAATATTAATCATCAAATGATATATAAAAGAAATACAGAGGGTAAAACAGTATTTACCATTTCAGAGACAAAAACAGAAGCAGGAAATAGAAAAATACCTATGACACAGGATGTGTATAATGCGTTGTGTAAACAAAGACGGTATAATCTTTATATGGGAATATCAAGAGACTACAAGGTTGATAATTATAGTAATTTCGTATTTATGACAAAAAATGGACGTCCCATTGCCCCTAATGGTTTTAATAATGCAATGAAGAATATAGTACAAGCATATAATAAACTAGAAAACATAAAAGCTGAATCGGAGAAAAGACAACCATTATTCTTACCTCACATATCAGCACATACATTTAGACATACGGCTTGTACAAGAATGGCAGAAGCAGGTATACAACCTAAAACTTTGCAATATATTTTGGGACATAGTGATATGTCTATAACAATGAATGTATATACGCATGCACAATATGACAATGTAAAAAAAGAAGTTGAGAGTATAGAACAATTAAAGGTTATATAAAATAGATATGAAATAAGAGGGAATATGCCCTCTTATTTTTATTTATCGGTATAAAATATGTAAATAATATGTAAATCACTATATTTTTAAAAACTTAATTACTGTAAAACGTTTAAATTCACAAAATATTCACAAAAAATTAGCACTCACCTCTTGACAGTGCTAATAAAACGAGTTATAACGTAATCAGAACAAAGGAAGAGAGTTAAAAGATAAGGATTTAAAGATTGATGAATGATAATTCAAGTAATTGTTTTTAGTGAATGATGATTCAGCAATCAGTAAAAATCCAAGTGTTTAACGAAAACCTTAGTTTACAATATAAAAACTACACCTCGGATTTCTCCGATAGTGCAAATATAATTTTTATATCTGATTTGAAAGGAGATATGACTTATGATGATGCCTAGTATTTTTGGAGAAAACTTATTTGATGATTTTATGAATGATTTTACAGATGATTTTGCATTCCCGGCATTTGCTGATGCAGGAAAAGAGTTGTATGGTAAACATGCAAAGAATTTGATGAAAACAGATGTAAAAGATACTGAAAACGGATATGAGGTAGATATAGACCTTCCAGGATTTAAGAAGGACGAAATCCAGATGAAACTGGAAGATGGTATGTTAACAATCAGCGCCGCTAAAGGTCTTGATAAGGATGAGAAAGATAAGAAGGGTAAATATGTAAGACGTGAACGTTATGCAGGAAGTTTGAGCAGAAGCTTTTATGTAGGTGATAATGTAACAGTCGAAGATATTCATCCTAAATATGAAAATGGTATTTTATCATTCAATGTTCCAAAAGAACAGGAGAAGATAGAACCAAAAAGTAAATACATTGCTATTGAAGGATAAAATAGCATAAGATGAATCATCAGATGATGATTTGAATAAAACTCCCTTTGCCGATGCGTGAAGGGAGTTTTTATATGCCATAAATTAGTTATACGTAGAGTGAAAATATTAAACTTTCAAATAGTAGCTTTCAATGGAAATATCCATTATGGTATAGCAAAAATATTAATGCAAAAGGCGATTATTTTGCAATGAACAGTAAAAATATGAAAATAAATGATTTCAATTTAATAGAAGAGTATGTAAGATAATATAGTTTATATCGAATAATATGGAAGAAATTAGGATAAACATTTAGAAGCGTAATTATTTAAATACGCATAGTATATATGCTGTCTTTTATGTATAATAGATATATTGACGAAGATGTAAAACTTAAGGAATACAAAAATTGTTCCGTTTTGATAACTGTTTTTAATAATAGTCATGAATAAAAATAAATATATTATAAAAAGAGGAAAAAAGAATGAATCACTATGTGTTAGAAGTATGCGTGGATTCTGTAGAATCAGCTATTGCGGCAACTAATGGAGGGGCAACCAGAATTGAATTATGTTCAAATATTATTATAGGAGGAACAACGCCTGATTTAGAGTTATTTAAAATAATAAGAAATAAAATTCAAATTCCAATAAATGTTATGATAAGACCAAGATTTGGAGATTTTTGCTATACAGAATCGGAATTTGAGATAATGTGCAGACAAAGTGAAAAATTTGCAAGAGAAGGAGCAAATGCCATTGTTATAGGTTGTCTTAATCCTGATGGAAGTTTGAATGAGGCATATATGAAGGAAATTATGAATATGGCAACAGGATGCAGAGTTACTCTTCATAGAGCATATGATATGTGCAAAAATCCATTTGAAGCATTTGAGACCGCTAGAAAATTAGGTGTAGATACAATATTGACTTCAGGACAAAAAAATAGTTGTATTGAAGGTGCAAAGTTAATTAAAAAACTAGTTGAAAGATCAAGTGATATAGAGATTTTAGTTGGTGCAGGTGTAAATTCAGATAATATTAAGGAAATAGCTAAAATAACCGGGGCAAAAAGCTTTCATATGACAGGTAAGGTTGTAGAAAACAGCAAAATGGAATATCGAAATGATGATGTTAATATGGGAATTCCCGGGTTAAGTGAATATGAAATTTATAGAACAGACGAAAAAAATATAAGAAAAACAGCTGAAATATTAAAATTGTTAAAATAATGCTTAATATAATTATGCAAATAATTTGGACATAGTTTAAATAATTAAATTGTAGAAAAATAATAAATTTATTGTTGCATGATTTAATAATAAGTGATAAAACATAACTTGTAAAAAGTAATAGTTAGTTGCGTAGAAAGGGATACATTACAATAAAGTGTCTTGATTACAGAGAACCGAGGTAGCTGAGAATCGGAAGAAAAGAATTGTTGTAACATCACCCTGGAGCATCTCTCCCAAAACTTAACATAGTGAGTAGGCAGAGACGTAGTCTTCACGTTACAGAAGAAGCTGTTGGATGTGACAGTGATAAGTGGTTTTAATTAGTGATAATTATTTCAAACAAAGTGGTACCACGAAATTGATATTTTCGCCTTTGTTGTCGTAAGACAATGAAGGCTTTTTCTTTTGTAATAAAAGAATAAACTAGCTAAATAATAACAAAAGAGAGGTAATACAAATGAATGGAATCTTAATGATGGTAATTGCGATTGTAGTACTTGGAGGAGCGTATCTTCTTTATGGTCGTTACCTTCAAAACAAATGGGGCATTGACCCTAATGCAAAAACTCCGGCATATGAATTACAGGATGGAGTTGATTATGTACCGGCGGATACAAATGTAGTATTTGGACATCAGTTTGCATCAATAGCAGGTGCGGGTCCTATTAATGGACCTATTCAGGCAGCAGTTTTTGGTTGGCTTCCTGTTTTATTATGGTTGCTTGTAGGTGGTGTGTTCTTCGGAGCTGTTCAGGATTTTGCATCAATGTATGCATCAGTTAAGAACAAAGGTCGTACAATTGGTTACATAATTGAAGAATATATTGGAAAATTAGGAAAGAAATTATTTTTACTTTTCTGTTGGTTATTCTGTATTTTAGTAGTTGCAGCATTTGCAGATGTTGTAGCCGGAACATTTAACGGATTTACAGTACCTGAAGTTGCAGGACAGGCAGTAGAAAAAATCTCAGCAAACGGTGCAGTAGCAATGACTTCAATTTTATTTATTTTTGAAGCAGTAGCACTTGGAATGATTTTAAAATATGCAAAATTAAATAAATGGGTAAATACAGTAATAGCAATTGCAATGTTAGTAGTAGCAGTAGTAATTGGTTTAAACTTCCCTGTTTATTTAACAAGAGAAACATGGCATCTTTTTATATTCGCTTATATATTTATTGCCAGTGTAGTTCCTGTATGGGCATTATTGCAGCCTAGAGATTATTTAAACAGTTATTTATTAATTTTTATGATTGTAGGTGCAGTTATAGGTATATTTGTTTCAAATCCTTCATGTAACTTACAGGCATTTACAAGTTTCAACGTAGATGGACAGTATATGTTCCCAATTTTATTTGTAACAATAGCATGTGGAGCCGTATCAGGTTTCCATTCACTTGTTTCATCAGGAACAGCTTCAAAGCAGATTAAAAATGAAAAGAATATGTTACCTGTATCATTTGGTGCAATGCTTATGGAAAGTATGCTTGGTGTAATCGCATTAATCGCAGTTGCTTCATTTGCAAAAGGAGAAGCAGCAGCACAGGGCTTAACAACACAGCCACAGATTTTTGCAGGTGCAATTGCAAACTTCTTATCAGCAGTTGGTTTACCACATAATTTAGTATTTACATTAATTAACCTTGCTGTTTCAGCTTTTGCTTTAACATCACTTGACTCAGTTGCAAGAATTGGTCGTCTTTCATTCCAGGAATTCTTCTTAGATGAAGGAGTAACTGATGATAATATGACACCATTCCAGAAGGTAGTAACAAATAAGTATTTTGCTACAGTTATTACATTAGTTCTTGCATTCTTACTTGCAAAAGTTGGTTATGCAGAAATTTGGCCATTATTTGGTTCAGCAAACCAGTTGTTATCAGTACTTGCTTTAGTAGCTTGTGCAGTATTCTTAAAGAAAACAAAACGTCAGGGTTGGATGTTATGGGTACCAATGTTCTTTATGATGGCAGTTACATTTACAGCCCTTGGAATGACAATTTACAAATTAAGTGGAGCATTTGCTACAACAGGATTATCACTTGGAAATACATTACAGTTAATCTTTGCAGTATTACTTTTAATCCTTGGTGTAATTGTTGCCGTACAGGGTGTAAAGAAGTTATTTGAAAAGAATGAAGAAAAAGAAGTTGCATAAAATGAGACGTAAGTAAGTTATAAAGACTGTCGTATTAAAATGATAGAAAATCATTGTTAATATGACAGTCTTTTTTTTAGCAAAAGAGCCTATTTATAGAGATAGTTTTGCTATGAGTGAAGGTCAAATTGAAAATAAAGAATATGGGGTAAAGGGAGATAAAAAAGACTATTTTACAGTTAAATAAAATAGAGTAATCTATATGTAAGCAGAATATTTAAAAGAAAGTTAGGAGTTAAATATTGTTAGCAGAGATAAATTTATATCATGGAAGTGAGACGGAAGTTGAGTTTCCGGAAATAAAGAAATGTTAGCAAAATAAAGATGAGGAATAAATCTTGTGCTTTTTAGTTGAGCTAGATGAATGTTTGCTTGTTGAAGAGTTGAATGTTTAGTGATAAAATCAGTCTATAAAATAGGGAAAATGCTTTTATATTCAAGGAGAGCATAAATGAAAAATAAAAAAGATATTTATAAAACAACAGATAAGTATGAAAAAAATGTTGGACAGTCTGAAAAAGATACGCGACATAAACTTATAGAAAATGGAATTTCAACGATATGTGTAGGCATTGCCTTATTAGTTGCTACAATTGCATGGTTATCTAGTAATATGGATACACAAGTGAAGAGCACTGAAATATCAGTTGGAGGTACGTCATTTTATCTTGCAACAAAGGCAAGTAGTAATGGAGCAGAAGATGATATTTTGCATAATAAATTAAATGTTGTAAAAGGAACTAAAACTGAAACATATAACGGAGAAAAATATTTTATTGTAGAAAACGGAATTATCTCTATGCAGATAGACAGTGATAATAATATGAACAATCAGAAATCAAATAATAGTGGACTTATGCCCGGAGCGTCAGGAAAGATTACATTTGTAAATTCTATATTTTTGATTTTTGCGGAAACTTTGAGTTTTTCAGATTGAATAAGGGAAGGGCAACTGCTAACACAATGCCACTTCAGGGGGCTATTTTTAATTTGCAATTTGAAATATCGTACAAGTTACAGGATATAGAATATCAGACCGATAGATTGATTGCGTATAGAAAACAATTAGTTGAACAGATGACAGAAAAAACGAGAGAGTTACAAAGAGACAATTTTGCCGTAAGACAGCACTTAAAGTATGTTGATTTGTATTCGGATGAAAAGAATTATCAGGGATTGACATTTGAGGATACATTAATTGTTAGAGAAGAATTGGCACCATTAATATTGCCTGATGTAGATGACGTTAGTGCGGTAAGATTTGATGCACTTATGTATGGAATTGAATTAGCATATTTGGCAGGTAAAAAATATACGAGGGCAAGAGGAGATTTGCTCAAAAAAGTTTCAGAAATTGCAAGCGTGGCAAATATTATTGAGATTCAGGCACAAGCAGATTTGATAAATAAAATTTTGCATACGGACTATGTTGAAACAGCAGATATTAACGAGTTTGAAGTTATAAGAGAAAAGCTCCGTGGCTTGATGAAATATCTTCCAGATTCAGTTAGAGTAATATATGATACAGACTTAACAGATGAAGTTTTGTCAATGGAATGGAATGAAGCTGAACTTGAAAATGACGAATTAAAAAATTACAAAGAAAGAGCAGAATATTATATAAGAGAACATCAGGACAAACTTGTTATAGCAAAGCTAAAGACAAATAAACCTTTAACAAGTACAGATATTTCTGCACTTGAAGAAATCTTATGGAAAGAAATTGGCACAAAGCAAGATTATGAAACTGAAATAGGAAATAAGCCGTTAGGTGAATTTGTGCGTGAAATAGTCGGACTTGATATGAATGCCGCAAAAGAGGCTTTTTCAGCTTATTTATCAGACACAAATCTTGATAACAGACAGATTTATTTTGTAAACCAAATTGTTGAATATATTGTACATAACGGAATGCTAAAGGATTTCTCAGTATTGCAGGAGGCACCTTTCACAGATTATGGAACTGTATCTGACATATTCGAGGATATGAATGTGTGGATGGGAATAAGTAAAGTTATAGAGAGCGTGAATGCAAATGCAGTGGCGTAGTGGGAGGATAGGAAAGATGACCAGAAACCTAACAGTTTTTGAAATACTGCAAAAACAATACAAACATATTGAAATAGAAGTGATTTAGCATTACAATGAAGAAAATATATGGAAGTGAGGTACTGAATATGGCTAGTACAATTCAGGTCAGAGTAGAAGAAGAGTTAAAGAGTAAAGCAGATGCTCTATTTAAAGATTTAGGGACGGATACAACAACGGCAATTAGAATGTTTTTAACACAGGCTGTTGCAACAAATGGATTTCCTTTTGAAATAAAAAGACATACAGAATTAAATCCGTATGCACCGATGACTGAGAAAGAGATGCTTGTAAAATTAGAAAAGTCTAGAGAACAGGGAGAGTTCAGAGATGTAGATTATGTGATTTCTGATATGAGGTCAAAGTATGGATTATAAGATTGTTTTGATGAGAAATGCGGAGGAAGATCTTGATAGATTCATCGCATATCTTTTGATTGAAAAGAAAAGTGAGCAGGCTGCAAGAAATTTATTAAATGATTTTGAAGCAACAAAAACAAGTTTGTCAAATGTTGCCGGAAGTCTGAAACTTTGTAATAATCCAAAATTAAGAAAATTAGGATATCGAAGGATTAATTTTTTATCTCATAGGTATTTTATGCTTTATCGTATTGAAAATGATACTGTTTATGTGGACAATATTTTTCATGAATTGCAAGACTACGAAAATAAAATGAATTAAATAATTGGATATATAAAAATAAAAGTTGTTAGAAAGGAGAAATTCATATGAAACCAAAGGCATTAGAGATAAACAGTTTATTAAATGCATTACAGGATGAAGATTATAATACAGTAATAAGTCTTGTGAAATTTCTCGTGGAATCAAAGGACGATTAAAAGGGCACTTGATTTCTCAAATGCCCTAATGTCTAATTTACTTAGAAAGCGAATCGGATATGCTTCCGATTTGCCCTCAGTATTAAAATGTTATAAGAATAGCATCCTAAATACGATGCCCCCAAAAGCTGATAAACCAACGCAAAACAGGGCATTTCAGAACAGGAGAATTTTATGATTAGAGTATTATTCATCTGCCACGGCAGAATTGACGAAAATCGTGTAAACTCCTTTAAACAAGGAGGTTGTTGTTTTGAGGTAGCTTGGTTTAGACCAAATTTAGACCAATGGTAGATTGAGACTGTGGTGTGATGGAAAAGAATAGAATATAAAAATCTAGGGAACTTTATTGATGAGAAAAATAATAAAAGTTCCCTATTTTTTTCATTAGTAGCGAGATAAAATTATAAATATAGACTTGGCGAGTACTATTATAACTTGATAAGATTGCAAAGTATGTTATTTATAGCTGCAAAAGTCATTTAAGTGCACACTAAGATTATTAAAAAGTATTATATTGAACAATAATAAAATATGTGCTAAATTATAAATGTGACATAAAATAAGTCACGTTTATAAAAAGGTGGTTAACATGAAAGAATTTTTAGAAAAATCATTACAACAGAATGTAACAATAACAGAAGATAAAGAAATCTATAAAGAACTTCCGTTAGTTTACAGGGGAAGATATGATATTTTTAAAGTGAAGACTAATGGTATTTTATGGATGGCAATACAACCCAAAGTGGAAGTTGGTCTTGTTATGTTACGTAAAGATAGAGCAAAGTTAGAAAAAGTTGCAGGATTAAATTGTGCAATTTTTCTTGAGCATACAACATTTTATATTAAAGAAAAAATGATGGAAGAAGGGATACCTTTTGTAATTAAGAAAAAACAGGTGTTTCTCCCGTTTATTGGATATTTGTTGAATAATGCAAATGAAAGAAAATTAGCACCGGTTCATTTAATTTCGTTTTTGACACAAAAAATGCTTTTGATAGCTATTTATGAAAGATGGAGAGACGTAAAAGTATCTGAAGCAGCGGAAAAATTAAATGTTTCAAGAAAATCTGCAAGCAGATGTTTTGATGAATTGGAATGTTTAAATATTGACGTATTAGGAATGAAAGGAAAATCCAGAATAATTACTGTTCCTGATGATAGAAAACTTTTTTGGGAACAGATAAGAAATATTTTTAGAAATCCTGTGATTAAAAAATTCATTCTTAGTGAAGATATTAAACTTGACAAGAGAGCAGGAATTACTGCATTGTGTGAGTATTCTCTTTTGTCCGACAATAACTATCCTACTTATGCTGTAACAAAGAAAGAAATTACTGCCAGTGGAATAAAAAATATAAGACAGGCTGATATGTCAGAAGAAATTGGCTGTGTGGTGCTGGAACTTGGATATTTTATTGATTTTGATGGAAAAGGGTTACAAGATCCATTAAGTGTTGCATTGTCACAAACAGAGGATGAACAGAAAGAAGAAAGGGTTAACATTTCAACAAAAGAGATGCTGGAGGAGTATGTATGGTTAAGGGATTAGATACGTTTCGTAAATATTTTGCTGATTATGAAAAACAGTATGTTCTGATCGGAGGAGCAGCATGTGACATTGAATTTGAAAGCAATGAAGCAAGCTTTAGAGCCACAAGAGATTTAGATATGGTTTTAATTATTGAAGCACTTACACCAGAGTTTGGAGGGAAGCTATGGCAATTTATTTTAGATGGAAAATATAGAAATAAGTCAACAAATGGAGGAAAGCCTCAGTTTTATAGGTTTGATAAACCGGAAGACGATTCATTTCCCAAAATGATTGAATTGTTTTGCAGAAGTGATTTTGAATTAATTAAAGCAGAAGGAATTACACCAATTCATATAGATGATGAAATATCCAGCTTATCGGCGATACTGTTAAATGACGACTATTATAAAGTACTTATTGATGGAAAGGTTTTGAGAAATGGACTGTCAATTCTTCGACCTGAATATATAATTCTTTTCAAAGCGAAAGCATATCTTGATTTAAAAATGAGAAAAGAAATGGGAGAAAAAGTCGATTCCAGTGATATAAAAAAGCACAAAAAAGATGTTTTACGTATCGCTTCGGAGCTTATGCTTGAGAAAGTAGAATATTTGCCAACATCAGTAAATGCTGATATACATAATTTTATTCAAGCCTTGGATAAAGAACCATTTGACCAGAATTCTTTAAAGGAATATGGATTAAAAAATGATGACGTTGTAAATTTGTTAAAACAGATATATGAGTAATGGAAGTCGTGTAAGTGTACAGTTGTTATCAGAAATAGGAAAAGAACAGTTTTACGTAAAACAAGGATTTAAAATTGTACCACATGAGTATTGTGGTCCGGCACTAAGAAAAATAATATACAAAAAATAGTTTTATAAGGAGAAGAGAGCGATATGTGTTTAATATGTGACAGAATAGAAATGATAAAAAATGGGGATAATCCTTATTTTGTAAAAGAATTGAAAACAGGGTATGTTGTAATTGGAGATAATCAGCATTTTTATGGTTACACTTTATTTTTATATAAAAATCATGATAAGACAGAATTATTTCAATTAGACATGGCTGAAAGGAAAGTGTTTTTAGAAGAAATGTCAATAGTGGCTGAAGCGGTATCAAAGGCTTTTGGACCTGAAAAAATGAATTATGAATTGCTGGGAATGGGTGATGCGCATCTTCATTGGCATTTATATCCACGAAGAATAGGTGATATAGAAAATTATGGAAACAATGGTGCAGGACCGGTTTGGTGGTATCCAATGGAAAAGATGTATAGTGATGACAACAGACCATCAGAAGAAGAACTGGAAATCATGAAAGAAAAATTGTTAGTGGAATTGAATAAGCTTATATAACACTTTAAATTCAATGAACAGTTGTATTTGATAAATATTCAGTTAATATAGAAAATAGATGTTACAATTTTGTCACATCTGTTTTTTTATAATCTAATTAAATTACAATTACATAAGTTCGGGAGCCTTTGGTTGTATATCAGGCAATGCGAACAACCATTATAACAGTGCTTGAGAACAATGTTCAAAGAATTGTGATACCTGCGTTTGGTGGGTGCTGTGGAACTATGAAGTATCAAGAATTATTTAAAATGATGTATCAAGAATTATGTAAAATGATGTATGAAGGGTACAAGCAGACAATGAATCTACCTTCAAAATTGAATTGAGAATATGCTACAAGATAGGAACCGGAAATAAGCGAAAAGAGGAAATACATATGTGTAAAAACAATTATTGGGAGTGTGGAGTTCTAAATGAAAAGGTTAAAGAAAAAATACATAAATGTGAAAAAATTGAAGAACTTTTTGATTTTTGGAGAGAGATTCAGGCTGGGGATAGTGAATATAAAGAAGCAACAATTGATTTGAGAAAGACTTCTGAAAAAATTTATAAATATATTTCAATAGATTCTTTTACGCCAGATGGCATTATATGTAAAGAAAAATGGGATGAGGCAGAGAAAAAAGTTCTATATATTATGGAAGAAGCAAATGGATACGCATTTTCAATGAAGAGACCGGAAAAAGTTGATTATAATTTAAATCCACCTAAAGAACCTATTAAAATCGATTTTGAAAATGGTAAAGAAGAATTTTGGTTTCAAGAAGTTGTTAATGGAAATAAAAGCAGAAGAAAAATATATCCTAAATTAAATAGAATACAAGAAAAAATAACTGGAAAAGAAAACAACTTGTCGAGTGCTGCATATATGAACCTTAATAAAAGAGGTGGGTTTAAGGACTTGCGTCCTTCGGGAATACGAGATAATTTTAATGATTATGTAAACAGATATTTAGACTTCATATTAAAAGAAATTGAAATAATAAACCCAGATTATATTGTTGGTTTTAAGATGCAACATATAGATGAATTATTAATAACAGAATTGAAAAAAAGAGGATTTAATAGAATTGTGAATTACATATATCATCCGTCGGCACGAATGTGTAATGAAAAATTTTATGAAAATGTTGAAGCTAAATATGATGAACCTCTTGAGGAACTGCTGAAACAATTAGCAAATGATAATTAAAATTAAGGGAACAGAAAAAATATACAAAATCATATAGGCAAATTAAAGGTTTTCTAGTTGGACTAAAAGGAAAACAAGATTAAAGATTATAATTCATTTTTAAGCCAGCAAAAAATGAAGATTTTTATGTTAATCCTAATATATGTGATGATGAACTAAAGAATTGGGCAATAGATAAATTTAATTTGAGTAAGTATAATGAAATAAAAAAATGGATTAAAACCTGACAATTCAGAACATTATATATGTTACTTAGATAGATAGGAGTTTATATGAATTACACTATACCACCGAAAAAGATGGTACTAATTAATATTTTGGACATTTTAAAACGCTATAGCGATGAGAATCATAAACTTAGTCAAAAACAGATAGCGGATATACTTAAGAATGAGTATAACACCACTGTAGAACGCAAAACAATTAAAAGAAACATACAGACTTTAATTGATTTTGGTTATGATATTGAATATACAGAAACAATGCGTTGTATTAGAAATAAGAATGGAGAAAAAGAGGAAAGTTCTGTTTCCTCTGACTTTTATTTGGTCCGTGAGTTTACGGATAGTGAGTTGAGACTTCTCATAGACAGTTTGATGTTTAACAGATATTTGCCAATAAACCAATGCAAAGAAATGATAAACAAAATCGAAGGATTGTCGAATGAATATTTTAAATCACGTGTGGGACATGTTACAAATTTGTCAGATTATATGCCAAGAAACAATCAGGTATTTTATACATTAGAAATACTGGATGAGGCAATTAGTAAAAACAAGCAGGTGTCGTTAGTATATAACAGTTATGGAACGGATAAGAAGTTGCATCCGAGAAAAGATGAACCTTATATCATTAATCCATATCAGATGGTTGCAGTAAATGACAAATATTATTTAATTTGTAATGTAGATAAATATGATAACGTAGCAAATTTTCGCTTAGATCGTATAACTGAAATAAAGATATTAAACAGTAAGGTGAAACCAAAGAAACAGGTGAGAGGGTTAGAAAATGGATTGAATCTTCCGAAGCATATGGCAGAGCATATTTATATGTTTAGTGGTGACAGTGTGAGAGTTTTGTTTAGAGTGAAAAAGTATCTGTTGAGTGAAATCTTTGATTGGTTTGGGAAAGATATTACATTTTCTGATGAAAAT
Source organism: Eubacteriaceae bacterium (assembly GCA_902363805.1). Taxonomy (GTDB): domain Bacteria; phylum Bacillota; class Clostridia; order Lachnospirales; family Lachnospiraceae; genus Eubacterium_U; species Eubacterium_U album. Next base: position 286,398 of record CABJBF010000002.1, read on the forward strand.
GAAGAAGAAGTCACGTGTTCTGTATATGTTAATGAGATGGCTATGCGTAAGTGGGCACTACAGTATGCATTGCATGTTAGGGTGCTTAGTCCAAGGAGCATGGTGGAGAGTGTAAAGGAAGATTTGAAAAAAGCGATGGAAAATTACGGAGAATAATAATATTCTAATAAATATTTGAAGTTAATTGTAAAGGAAGAGAAAGGAAAGCCTAATTATGATTAATGAATTATTTGAAATTGCTAATTTTAGAAAAGATAGATCAAAATTACAAGTTAATTTATGGTTAGATTCATTAGATAATTCAAGAAATGTTAGACATAATAGTGCTAGAGTTAAAATCCAAAATAATAAAAGTAATAACTTTACTGGAAGAAAAGATTTGATTCCAGTAAGTATTTCATAATCCTAAAGTATTGTTAAAAGATTATAAGGATAAAATAAAGATATCTGAAAAGGATTTGAATAAAATGTTAGAATTTATAGCTGAAAATTATTTTATACTTATGAAGCATTGGAATAAAGAGATAGATGATTTTGAAGTATTAAATGAATTGAATTCTAAAGTTAATGGAAAATATATTTAATAATTCAGATGCGAGCATAATATTAGAAAATATTCTTTGAAAAGTGTGGGATAATTTTAGCCCATGCTTTTTTGTATGCTTAAAATATAGAGAGGAGAACATATATGGATTTTGAGTTGGATAGTATTTTTCACAAATATGATGAAAACAGCACAGAAGCAGTAATATCAGAAATTCAGTCAACGTTTTTTTCAACAAAAAGAGTTTGTAATTTAGAGAGCGAAGATAACTTTGAAAAGTACGAAGTAGGAGTATATATTAGAGATCTAGAGGATGAAAAAGTAATTAGTGAATTTATTACAGATGAAACAGTTTTTGAAATAAGCATGGACGACATATATATATGTGATAAAAGAGCCGTATTTGTTACATATAAAGTTTATAAAAAGTTGCCGATAAAAAATAACAGGAAAATTCCGTCAGGAGAACCGGTGATGAATGACTACGAGTTGCCATACACGGCAATTGTGGTAGTGGATGCAGCAGACACGGAAACATTGGCATATGGATGTATTAATGGTAAGACATATAAAAATATAAGAAAAAATTTAAAATATGGATTGGATTTCATTGGCATTGAAAAAGAAAATGCAGAACGAATACTTAAGAATATGAATAGTTTAGAATACAAAGGAGCATTAGGGCGTGGAAAATATGTTGGAGCATTAATTATAAATGATATTACAGATGATTTTTATGATAGAGATTTACCTATAGCTCAAAGGTTTCACAATCTTTGTATTATTGGTTGTTGTGAAAAATTAAGATTAGAAGATTTAGAATGTATCCATGTGGTAAAAGAAGAAATATTGCATATTGTTATTGAGGAAAGTATACAATCAGTGGGATATTTGGAATTTGTTGCTGAAGATGGAAGGGTGTTTGATAATATAAGTGATGTTCTGAAATATGCAAAAACAAAAAAGTGGACAGATGAGCATTATATTATTGAGAAAATTAATTTGGATACCGAAGAAACAAGATATCGCTTTTGGTATAACAGAAAACTGCAACTGGTAGGATATGAAATAGTAGAAATGGGAATATGAAATGATTCGTATAACACAGCCGATTATGAAAGCGGTTGGGTGCTTTTTTAACAATTAAATAATTGAAATTTTGATGAGAGTATCTTATGGCGAACAATAAAAAAACAGATGTGACATTTTTGTCGCATCTGTTTTCCTATACTTTAATTACAAATATATTAGCTTAATATAAAAGAAAATAAATTAAAGGAGCATTCTAATGAAAAATACCGATTTAAATATTGGACCATATTTCTGGATAAATAATAAACTGATTTTCAATAAATGTAGCCTTAGTGAAGGAAGGAAGCAATTCGATAAGATTGATAACTCTTATGCCCATGAAAAATTATACGATGATTATTTTAAAGTAGGCGATTATATTGATTATCCAAGAGGACGAGTTGTGTGGGATATGACAAAAAATGAGGCTGTTATTTACATTGATCGTTGCATAAATAAACATGATATTTTAACCAAAATAATTGAAGTATTTAATTTGAGAAAATATAGAGTGGAATATGATGAACATTATCGTTGTAAAAATTGTATGGATTGGAGTGTTGAAGATGAGTTTTAAGTTTGGAAAAGTTTTATTAGAATATATTGGAGATGAAAAAAGAATAGTTATTCCGGAGGGAGTTGAATTTGTATCATCTTATGCATTTGTGAATAATAAGAGTATTGAAGAAGTGATTATGCCATCTACTTTAAAAAGGATTGGTGATGAGGCATTTAGCGAGTGCAGCAATTTAAAAGTTGTGCAGTTCAATGAGGGCTTGAAAGAAATAGGAGATTTTGCTTTTAGTGAATGCGAGAGTTTAAAGAAACTAATATTTCCAGAAAGTATTAATTTTATTGGAAAAAATTGCTTTGAGTATTGCATAAATTTAGAAACAGTAGTTTTCAAAAACAATTCTAATGAGGAAGAGGAAAATCTTAGCCTAGGTGATTATGTATTTAGTAACTGTGAGAGTTTAAATAAAGTAAAAATAGAAAAAAATGTGGAAGATATAGGAAATAGTGTTTTTATGAGTTGCTCAAGTATTAGGAATATCCAGTTTCCTAAAGGAATATATAAGGTTCCTGCAGATACATTTAGGGGGTGCAGTAGACTTGATAGTGTGGAACTGCCAGATGATATTACAAGTATCGGAGATTGGGCATTTTGGGGATGTAAGTCCCTTCATAGAATTAATTTTCCAAGGCTTAAGCATCAAGAATATAACGAAGAATGTGAATGCGTTAATTTGCCACTTGAATTAGAAATAATAGGACATCATGCATTTGGTAATAGTGGTGTTGAAGTAGTTGTAATTCCAGAAAAAACATTTTTGATTTATAACGACACATTTGATGGGTGTGGTTGTTTGCAAAAAGTATTAAGAAGAAGTGGTGATAAACTAAAACAAGGATGGATTTACAATTTTGCTTATAGAGAAGAACTTGAAAAGTATTTAAATAAAATAGGATTAGATAAGCACGATGCTTTTGAAATATCTGAATTTATTAGAAAAGGTAAAGCTCACTCAGAAAGATGTAAAGATAAGTGGAACAAAATAAAAAATATATTAGAAAAAAAAGAAGCAACTCCACATTTCATTAAGTATTGTGAAAGTGTTAAATATTTACCATCCATAACTAAAATATTTGGAGAAAGTATGGGAGATTACAAATAAAAATATTCATGTTTTAAATAGTCTTAAGGAATTTAAGTTTGCAGATGAAGCAACTGGTTATGTTGAGAATACACGTTTTATACTTTTACCAAGGAGGAGTATTATAATGAAATTAGTAAGCAAATTAAACGATAAACAAAGAGAAGCTGTGTTAGCAACTGAGGGGTATGTTAGAGTTATAGCAGGTGCAGGAAGTGGAAAAACAAAGCTATTAGTTAGTAGATATGCATATTTAGTTAAAGATTATGGTATAGATTCAGCAAGTATATTATGCGTTACATTTACGAATAAAGCAGCTGCAGAAATGAAGAAACGTATTAGAAATTTGATAGGTGAAGAGTATGATACAACGTTAATCTGCACATACCATGGATTTTGTAATCGATTAATTAGGGAAAATTCTGAAAAGTTATTTTTTAATAAGCAGTTTCAAATTATGGATGGACATCATCAGAAAGCAATTCTTGCCGAAATATATAAAAAGTATGAATTAAAATTAGATTATGCTAGTTTTGAGGCTATTATGAAAAAAATAGTCAGATTTAAAAGAAGTAATGAATATGTGCCTAAAATATGCAATCCGGAAACATGCCAAATATTAGAAAAAATTGAAAATCAGGATGATCAAATTATAGAAGACTTCTTACAACGTCAGAAGGCGACATATACATTAGATTTTACAGACCTTATCTGTTTTGCAATATATATGCTTAATAATTTTAGTGATGTAAAGGAAAAATGGCAAGAGAGATTAAATTATATTATGGTTGATGAGTTTCAGGATAGTTCTCCAATTGAGGTTGAACTAATTGATATTTTGTCTGCGTCTTTTAAAAATTTAATGATTGTAGGAGATCCTGATCAAAATATATACGAGTGGAGAGGATCAGATGTAAAACTTCTTGTTGACTTTGACAAAAATCATGAACCAACAAATACTATTTATTTAAATCAGAATTATCGTTCCACTCCAGAAATATTAAATTGTGCAAATGCTTTAATTGAAAATAATAAAATGCGTTTGAAAAAGGACTTATTTACAAAAAATGCTGTGGGTGATAAAGTGTATCATTTTCATTCAAAAAATGATTACGATGAGATGGACACAATAATTAGAATAATAAAGGAGAATGTCTTAAATAAAGGGTATAGCTATTCTGATTGTGCAATTCTATATAGATCTAATTTTTTGTCCCGAATAGCAGAAAAAAAGCTTCTTGAAAAAAACGTGCAATATGAAATATATGGTGGAGTTAAGTTTTATCAGAGAATGGAAATATTAGATATATTAGCTTACCTAAAACTAATAGAATACGATGACGATGTGGCTTTTAGGAGGATAGTTAATAAGCCAAGACGTAAATTTGGAAGAACTAAAATGAACTATATTAGCGAGCTAAAGGAAAAAAATAATGTAAGTTTATTTGATTGTTTGGAATCAAATTTAGATTCTAATATTATTGCTAATAGTAATGCGAAAGAATTTGTTACATTTATAAAAAATATACGTCAAAAAAAGGAAAAGATGTCTATTGCTGAAATTGTTAATGAAGTATCAGAAAAATCTGGATATGAAAAGTATATTAGAGAACTTGGCGATGAAGAACGTCTTGATAACTTGGCGGAGTTTAAAAGAATTGCAAATGAATTTGAAAAAGATTTTGGCGAAAAGCTTACATTAGCAGAATTTTTACAGCAGATTTCACTACAGTCAAATGAAGATATAAATGAGAAAAAGGATTCAGTTAAACTTATGACGATTCATGCTTCAAAAGGATTGGAGTTTCCAATTGTGTTTTTAATTGGATTAAATGAAGGCATATTTCCATCATCAAAAACAATTGAGGAAAGGAAAGAACTAGGACTAGAGGAAGAGCGAAGATTATGTTATGTTGCTATTACTAGGGCTAAAAAGCAATTGTATTTGATGGACTCAGAGGGCTTTTCTATAAATGGTAATAAAAAGGTATGTTCAAGATTTCTTTTTGAAATAGGTGAAGAATATTATGAGAGAATAGGTAAAATATCCGATGATGTATTACTGGAAAGCAAGAAGATAATCAACAAAAATTTGACTATAGAAAATATGGAAGTTAAATCTGATAAGAAAATAGGAACCGCTGTAGAACATCACATTTTTGGTAGAGGAATAATAACTTCTATTAATGAGAAAAACGGAAATTATGGCATTAAATTTGATAAATTGGAAAGAGTTAGAAATATATCGAAAGAATATTTTGGAAAAGAGTATGAAAACAGAATAGAAAATATTAATTTTGCAAGTGAGGCAATGTCGAATAATAAGATATTAGAAAAAGAAAGTTTTGAGCAGAAAACGATATCTAATTCTTATCAAAGCATTAAATCATCTTCATCTAACAGTATAAATACCACTAATAATATTCCTGACAATAAAGAAAAAAATAAAAGCGTTTTAATGGCTGGACACGGAAATTTATGGAAAGATTCTATAGTTCCCAAAAGTGGATGGAGTTGTGTGGGTGTTGAAGATTTAGAAAGTCCTTCTCATATATGTGAAATGTGTGGTCATCATAATATAAGATATGCGCATCATATGGTTCATCCGAATTATAGACCGTTGATTTGTGGTTGCGTCTGTGCTGGAAGAATGGAAGGAAATATTGAACGAGCAAAGTCAAGAGAAGCAGAATTGAAGAAAAAGAACAGAAGATTGAATGCACATAGCAGAAATTCTAATAACTTGCCTGATTCTAGTTATAAAACGACGAGAAAAGAAGAAAATGAGTATTCTTATATAAATGGTATTAGAGTAGGAATACATCAAAATGGCTATGGGATTTGGAAGTATTCGTTAAATGGTGAACTATGTTTGCAAAATTATCAAAGCAAGGAAAATGCGATAATAGGAGCATTGGAAGCTATGATGGAAATAAAAGAATAATTTTGACGTACCAGTGATAGGTCTTACAGCAATTCCTAAGAATGTGATTGTTGAGTATATTGTACATAACGGAATGATGAAGAATCGAAAGAAGAGCAGGAGCATGATTTGTTGCTTGTTGATGATTTAGGAAAATAAGGAAAAAAGTAACTGTAAGAAAGTAATGTGATGAAGTAAATCTTTAAACATATGAGTGAGAAGTATGTTATACTAACAATACATCACATTAACGTTGACTTCAAAAAAATTAGAGAAACTTTATAATTAAATCGGTCTAAATTTGGTTCAAATTTGGCCCAAAAGACGAAAAAGATACAAGAAGAAATAAAAACTTATAAAGTCAGCCCCCTTCAAAAAGCCTTTAAATAAAGGGTTTTCTAAGAAGATTTAAGGAGAAACAAAACAATGATTAAAGTTTTATTCATCTGCCACGGCAGTGTTTAATGGATGCTGTGAAAGCCTAGGCTTTAAAGGATTTTTTGATGATTGACGAATAATTTACACCTTATTTATACCTTTGGAAGACCGGATCGGAATAATAGAGAAATAAAGAAATAGATAAATATAACAGGAAGCAATTTTGTCATATTGGAAATAATTAAAATTTGCTGAACCGTGTTGATTTTATTGATTGAGTATAATAAAAGTAAGAACAGAAACTTCCATGTTTGAAGCGGTTACCAGAATTGACAAAGAAATGCAAGTTAGCCAATCCGGTAGTCCAGCATATTTTTTCATTGTCACCCGACGTTTTTACAAAACATATACTTATTCCGCTTGATGCGTCATTCTTGTTCTGAAAACAGGAACAGAATCCTTACAGCGACTGTAAGTGTTATTTATTGTGCTTCTGTGCTATCATTTACCCAGAAATGGATAGGAGGCATTCACATGAAACCAATTTTGAATATTGAAAATCTTACCAAAGTCTATGGGACGTTGCCAAACCAGACGAGAGCACTGAACGGAATCACTTTTCAGGTCATGCCGGGAGAGTTTCTCGGTATTATGGGAAGCAGTGGTTCCGGCAAATCCACGCTTCTCAACTGTATTGCAACTGTGATTCAGCCTACAGGTGGAAGCATTCAGGTGGAGGGAGATACTCTGCAATCCCTCAAGGAAAAGGCTCTTGCCGAGTACCGTGGCAAAAAAGTTGGTTATCTATTCCAGAACTTTGAATTGCTGGACAACCTGACTGGCAGGGAAAATATCCTGCTCCCGACTTCCTTGCATGGGGTAGCCGAAACAGAAAGCAGCCAGCGGCTGAAGCAGTTGGCTGACTATCTGGAAATTTCTGATGTTCTGGATAAGTTTCCGTCCAAGATGTCCGGTGGCCAGCGTCAGCGTGTTGCGGCAGCAAGGGCTCTGATCTTACATCCCCAAATGATCCTTGCCGATGAACCGACGGGTGCGCTGGATTCTAAGAACGCAAGAAGTCTTATGGAGAAGCTGTCCGGCCTGAATCGTGACGAACAAGCTACGATCCTGATGGTAACCCATGATTCCAATGCCGCCAGCTTCTGTAAGCGCATCCTGTTCATCCAGGATGGCGTGATCTTTCATGAGCTTCGGCGTGGAGACGAAAGCCAGCAGGAGTTCTACGGGCGCATCCTGAAGGTGATGGCGCAACTGGGAGGGGGCAGCGCAAATGTTCTCTAATCTCATTCTTCGGAACAGCCGCCGCAGCCGAAAGGAAAACGGTCTGTTTTTCAGCTCCCTGGTGATTTCTATTGTTGCCTTTTACATGATTCTTTCCATCTCCACTCAAGATGTGATGCTCTTTTTGCAGAAAATGGAGAGTGACGCAGTTGACAAACTCCTGCTTCTGATTCCTGCGTTTTATGGGATGACCCTCGGTATTCTGTTCTTTTTGATCTATTTTGCCTGCAAGTATCAGTTCGAGCGCAGACGGCATGAGTTTGGTGTTTATCTAATGTTGGGGATGCGTAGAAGTAAACTGTTTGGTATGCTTCTGGCGGAAGATTTCCTGACCAGTATTCTTGCCATGCTCATAGGCTTACCTGTGGCTGTGGTGCTTTCAGAAATTGTCAGTCTTGTCACCGCCAAGCTGGTAGGCATGGGGATCATCGGTCATCAGTTTTCTTTATCCTGGTCTGCGATTGAATGGACGCTGGCAGGATTTCTGGCAATTAAGCTGACGGCACTTCTGATTTTGAGTGGACGAATCAGCCGCCAGGAGATCGGTACTTTGCTATCCCAGCCAACGAACCGCCCCAAAAAGCAAATGCCATCTGTTATCTATGGACTGGCTGCTATATGCGGAAGTGTGATGTTGGCAGTGGCTTACTACATGGCGATTCAGGGAATTGCATGGACAAAGGTAAGTATGATGGGACTGACTTTGCTGTTGGGCATAGTTGGTACGATGCTGCTTTTCTATGGGATGCGTGCGCTGATTGCTTTGATTGTTAAGAAAGGAAAAGGAAATAAGCAGCTTCATGTATTTACCTTCCGGCAGATTCAGGAGAATGTCATTCATCAGTCAAACTCCATGGCCATCAGCTCCCTGCTGATTCTGGCGGCGCTGTGTTGTTTTGGTGCGGGCGTAGGAATTGCAGGAACGAATAACCTGTCTTCTGGCCATGTAATCGACTATACTTTTGAAGATCATACTGCAGAAGATTCATCGCAGGTTCTTCCGAATATAAAGGCAGTCCTGAAAGAAAACAGTTTGGAAAATCAATTTTCAGAGCTTTTTGAAATGAGGGTTGGGCGTATTCGCACCACAGAAGATTATGATAATGCCTACAGCATGGACGCTGTTATGGACTCTCTTCGGAGCCTGCCCCAGTCGGAAGACCGGGATGTCCTTCTGAACAATCTTGGTTATGCCACATACCCATATTTGATTTGTTTATCGGACTATAATCGTTTGTTGGAATTGTCCGGCAATCCGGCTCTCCAATTAGGCGAAAAGGAGGCCACTGTCTATATTGATACAGAGTTTACTACGGCAAGCCGTACCGCAATGCTGAACCAAGTATTGGCCGGGCAGCCCAAGGTGGAACTGGATGGTAGTCCGATTCATCTTACAGGAGAGGTTCAGTCTGTGAATTTGGTCACGGACCGTTCTATAACCTTGTCCTTTGCATTGATTCTTCCGGATGAAGCATTCCTATATTATAGTCAGGGAATGTATGATACCTATGTCAATGCGGTGCTCAGTGAGCAAGCTCTGAATGGAAATAGCCTTATGACTGCATATTTGGATTTGAACGAGAAGCTGGACGAAATTGACATTGAATATGAAAGCTATCTTCAGAATATGGGTCGTCAGCTTTTCTACACCATAGCATCCAGTTATATTACCCTCTATCTTGCGATTGTTTTCCTGGTAGTTGCCAACACCATCGTGGGTGTTCAGTTCCTGATGAGTCAGCAGAAAACCGGGCGCAGATACCAGACTCTGATCCGCCTGGGAGCTACTTACGAAACCCTTTGCCAGTCTGCTGGAAAGCAAATTACCTGGTTTATGGGACTTCCTGTATTGGTTGCGGCTGTCAGCAGTTTGTTTGGAGTCAGGGCGTTATTTACAGGGATACTCTCGTCCCGAACCCGTGGGACAGTGGCTGAAATGATGTTTGTATCTGCTGCTATGATTTTGCTGCTTTGCGTGATAGAATATATTTATATGAGAGTGGTCAAGCGCTCCAGCGATCGGTATTTGCTGACACTGATGCAGCCACAGAGAGAAGAATAATTTGGAAGGAGGTGCTGTCGTGAAAAGAATTGCTGTTGTGGAAGATGAAGTCTATATGCGGGAAGAACTCTGCAATATGCTCCAAAAGGACGGGTATCTTGCGGAGGCAATCACCGAGTTTGAAGATGCCGCTCGGCTCCTGGCAGCCCTCCGTCCTGACCTTGTGATCTTAGACCTGAATTTGCCGGAGATCAGTGGCTTTCAAATCTGCCAGGAACTAAAGAATAAAACCGCTATCCCCGTCCTGATACTGACTTCCAGAGATCAGGTAAAGGATGAACTGCAAGCGTTCCACTTGGGTGCTGATGAATATTTGACGAAGCCGTGCAGAAAAGATCGACTTCTTGCCAGGGTATCCAATATTCTCAAAAGGTATGAAGGCCGTACCAATCTCATAGAGGGACCAGATTTCCTGTTAGACCAGCAGACCTACACGCTTTATATTCATAATACCTCTGTCGTGCTTCCAAAAAATCAGGGAAAACTGTTGGTTGCTCTTTTGTCCGGCGGCGATGCTCTGGTCACGACGGAGCAACTTTGCATAGCACTATGGGGAACCACGGAATACATAGACGAAAATGCCTTGCAGGTTAATCTGACCAGGCTGAAAAAGACGATGTCCGGTCTTGAGATGAAGCAGCGAATCGTTGCGGTTCGTGGGATGGGCTATCGTCTGGAAACGGGGGTGGCTCCATGAAGCGGCTTTGGCGCATGATAGAACGGTACTACCCCTGGCTGCTGTTGCTGTTGGGCGTGGATTGCTTTTGTGCTATCATTCTTTGGATTTCTGACATTCAGGCATTTCAAACCTTGAGTGGGTTAGTAGTTCTGACAAGCCTCCTTTTGTTTTCAGCAATTCTGTTTGTACTAAACAAGCGGGAGACCACCCGCCGAGAGCTGTTCCGGGATTTCCTCAGTGATCCTACCATCTGCAACGAGGAACGGCTGCTCAGTGCCATCAGCCGGGAAGAAGGAGAATCTATCCGGCTTCTGGCATCAGTTTTACAGGAACACAAAACTGAGAGTAACAGTATGGCAGATGCCCTACAGGACTATGAAGAATATGTGGAGGGCTGGGCACATGAAGCGAAAACGCCCCTATCGTTGTTGACCATGCTCCTGGATAATCGGAGCAACGAAATGTCTCCTCCCGTGCAAGCAAAACTGGATTATGTCCGCAGTCAGCTTCAGGAGGATGTCACTCAGATGTTATACTATGCCCGGTTAAAGAGCAGTACAAAGGATTATCAGTTTAAGGATATCAATTTGAATGACTGCTTGGGGGAAGTTCTGGAGGACTATGCCCCACTTCTGGAAGAAAAGCAGTTTGTAATTATCAATAAACTGCAATCTGAAACAGTCTATACAGACCGTAGAGGGCTTCAGTTTATGTTGGGACAGATCGTGAGCAATGCCATAAAATATAGCAGCGATAGTCCCATGCTAACAATCTCTATGATACATTCGGAGATCGCAGATGTCCTTTCAGTTGAGGATAATGGCATCGGTGTAAAAAAATATGATCTGCCGTATATTTTTCAAAAGGGCTTTACCGGGGATTCTACTGACAGCAGAAAGAAAGCTACCGGTATAGGGCTTTACCTGGTTAAGAAGATGGCTGACGATCTAAACCTTCGTCTGGAAGCTGCTTCCCCGTGGGAAAAGGGCTTTAAGATAGTCATCTTCTTTCCAAAATTGAAATCCAACGGAGGAAAATAATATAAGCAAAAAACGGGGCTGTAAAATAAGTCTCTGCTAAAGAAACGCTAGTTCCGACAAATGCTGGTTCTGGCGTTTCTTTACATTAATATATGTTTTTTGAAAATCGTCACTGTTTTATGTAAAAAGGGTACACTTAATAAGCTTGGATAGATTTCTTCTGTACGTCCATATTTTTTATATCTTACATGTTGTTTTCGTTTGAAAAGAAATTTACGTCCATTAGGGCATATAGGATTTCCGTTCTCATCTCTTATATAGTTTACAGCACGATAAGGATTCGTGTGATGTTTTTTATCTGCCGTTTCTTTTTTGTACATGGTAAATATCATTAAATTTTTCCATTAAAGGTACAAAGCATTCCATGCCTTGTCTTCCATAAAATCAATTCTACGTTAAAAACATACCGTCTAGACAGCTATTTTTTAAGCTATCATTTGAAAGACATATATAATATATAGGCTCAAATGGTGAAAGTGCCCATTTGGGCCTATTATTGTATGAATTCATACGTTACAACCAGAGCAAGATCCACCCGTGTATTACAGTATTGTCATTTTGACAATATTGTATTACTTACGAGTGGCAGACTTGATGGGGATTACGTCCCCATACCCACGTGAAAATATAATTGCTGGCAATTACATTTTAGCAGATATGCAGGCATATCTGAATAAGCGTCATAGACAACAAAATAAGGAAATTTTGATAAGGCATTCACCTGGAATAGGTGAGTGTTTTTTTGTTTTCAAATATTCAATTAATCAAAAAAATTAAAAAAATTTCATTAGGGGGCTGTAAAAATGCCTCTCAGCGTTTCGTTTTATGTAAGGGTATTTTGGACAGGAAAAATTTAAAAAATTTTTATCAAGAACCTGTATTTATGCCCTTCATCTTTTGAATATGTGTAAGGACATTTTTGAGCCGGTATAAAAATGATTTTTACAACAATTAGAAACAGAAACGAGGCGAGAAAAGAATGAAATATGAATACATGAAGGAGTCAGAGCAGATGCTTCAGTACTTCCAGTTTCCGAAGTTTTTGCTCAAACTGCGCATTTCCCAAACTGCAAAATTTCTTTATATGATTTTGTATGACCGGGCACGGATATCGAGAAAGAATAGCTGGATAGACAAGTATGGAAATGTTTATCTGATTTTTCCGATAGAGGAATTGTCTGCTCAAATCGGCAAATGTAAATCTTCTGTAAAAACAGCATTGAAGGAATTAGATGATGTGGGACTATTGGTTCGCAGATCTGGTGGTTTTTCAAAACCCAATCATTTATATGTAAAAATTCCATCTGATGAGATTGGTTTACAGCTGGTTGAGAATAAGGCGGTTGAAAAGATGGTTGCAACAGAGTCGGAAAAGCAACCTTCATCTGGTCGTAAAAATGGCTGTGCAGGAGTCGGAAATGTGGCACCTAGTAAAGTAACTGAGAAATATAAAAGAAATAAATATCATGAAGTAAATTATTGCTATGGGGAAGGAGAGAGTTTGTGATGAGAGAAGAAGATACTGTATGTGTAGGCAGTGATGGTTTGCAATACTGTAAAGTCTGTGGGGAAGCGAAAGAAGCATTTTTTCCTGAGGGTGGATTTATGGGGATGAAGAAACATTCCAGGCAATGTGCCTGTGACAGAAAAGCGTATGAAGAAGAACAAAAATATTTTAAAGACAAAGAGCACCGGGAATTAGTCAGCAGAAATACGAGCATCTGTTTTGACGAGAGCAGAATGGAAGAGTGGACATTTGAGAATGCAGATATGTCAGATACGGTAATGCATAGAGCAAAAAAATATGTTGATAACTGGGAGGAAATGAAAAGAAATCATATAGGCTGTTTGTTCTGGGGACCGGTTGGTACCGGGAAAAGTTTTATTGCGGGGTGCATTGCCAATGAACTTCTTAAGCAAGAAGTAATGGTAAAGATGACAAATTTCAATACCATTATTGATGATATATTTCCACTGGCAGACAAAACGGAATATATCAATGCATTGGCGTCTTATCAGCTTTTGATTATTGATGATCTTGGAGTGGAACGAAATTCAGAATATGCGTTAGGAATTATTTTTAGCGTCATAGATCGAAGAATCCGTTCAGGACGACCTTTGATCATTACGACCAATCTTCCGCTGAAAGAAATAAAAAACGAGACCATGTTAGATAAAAGACGTATCTATGACCGTATTTTAGAAATGTGTACGCCTATGTATGTTGGAGGCACAAGTAAGAGAGAAGTGATTGCAAGTATGAAAATGGAGAAAGCGAAAACGTTGTTGAATACAAACAGAGGGGAGGAGGACTGCGAATGAATCATACAGAAAAAACAATACCTGTTTGGGAGAAATATTCTTTAAATGTATCCGAAGCAGCAGAATATTATGGAATTGGAGAAAAGAGATTAAGACAGATCGCAGGTGAAAATGAAGGAGCAGATTTTATTTTAGAAGTAGGTTCTCATATCCGGTTCAAAAGGAAATTATTTGAAGATTATCTGGATACGGCCAGTACAGTTTAAGTAAAAGAAGAAATAGTAATGAAAATAATGTTCATTTTGTCTTAGCGAAGGGAAGGTCTTGTGGTATAATGAATAAACCGAGACGGTCTTCCAAGTTAAATGAACATTTAATGAAGGAGACTAAAACATTATGAGTGAAAAAAGGAGAGATCATAGAGGACGTATATTACACAATGGAGAAATACAGTTATCTGATGGCAGATATCGATTTAAGTATGTCGATGAGATGGGAAAGGAGCGCTGCGTATATAGCTGGCGCTTAGATCATAACGATGCAATTCCGAAAGGAAAACGACGCACATCATCACTTCGGGAAATGGAAAAGAAAATCCAGGCAGATCATTTTGAGCAGATTGCAACAAACGGCGGTAATATGACAGTTCTGGAACTGGTTGAAAAATATACATCAACAAAAAACGGTGTCAGACCTACTACAGTTGCAGGGTATGGAACAGTTATCAATTTACTGAAGAAGGATCCATTTGGAAAAAGAAGGATTGATACGGTTCGGATTTCGGATGCAAAATGTTGGCTGATACATCTTCAGCAGGTAGAAAAGAAAAGCTATAGTTCCATCCATTCGATTCGAGGAGTTCTTCGACCGGCATTTCAATTGGCAGTGGATGATGACCTGATCAGGAAAAATCCATTTCAGTTTCAGCTGATGGAAGTGGTTGTGAATGACAGTGTGACAAGAGAGGCAATCAGCAGAGCACAGGAACGAAAGTTTCTACGGTTTGTGAAGGAGGATCCTCATTTTTGCAGATATTATGAGGGAATCTACATATTATTTAAAACCGGCCTTCGCATCTCGGAATTTTGTGGTTTGACGATTTCTGATATTGATTTCAAGGAGCATACAATCAACATCGATCATCAATTGCAGAAAAAATCAAAAATCGGATATTATATTCAAGAAACAAAGACAACCAGCGGAACGAGAAAGATACCTATGACTGCGGATGTAGAGGAATGTTTTCGGAAAATAATAGAAAAACGAAACCCGCCCAAAGCAGAACCTATGGTAGATGGAAAAAGTGGATTCTTATACTTTGATAAAAACGGAAGTATTTGTTATTCTCTGCACTGGGAGCATTACTTTCAACACATCATTCAGAAATATAATAATACTTACAAAGCGCAGATGAATGTTATCACCCCGCATGTATGTCGGCACACATATTGCTCAAATATGGCAAAATCCGGAATGAATCCAAAAGCATTGCAATATTTGATGGGCCACTCAGACATCAGCGTAACGCTGAATACGTATACGCATGTAAATCTTGAGGATGCCAGAGAAGAAATCGCCAGACTTCGGATTGTGTAATTACGATTTTTAATTGAAAACAGCAAGGTGTAAAATAGAAAAATATACACCTTATTTTACACCTTTTGCTGACGATATTATGCGAAAATAAACCAGGTTATGCCAGAAAGCAAAAATTTACAAAGGCTCACAAAGCCCGAAATACCAAGAAAAACTAAGAAATGCGAGGTTATGCAATAATGATAAAAGTACTTTTCATCTGCCACGGCAATATATGCCGTTCGACAATGGCGCAGTATGTCCTACAGGACATGGTAAATAAAAAAGGTGTAGCCGATAAGTTTTACATAGACTCAGCGGCTACAAGTTATGAAGAAATAGGCCACGGAGTCCATCCGGGGACGAGAAATAAATTAAGTAGTGTAGGCATTCCGTGTGGAAATCACAAAGCAAGACGGATGACAAAGCAGGATTATAGCGAATTTGATTATATAATTGGAATGGATACTGCAAATATAAGGAATATTAATAGAATAATAGGTGATGATTTAGAAGGAAAAGTATATAAATTGTTATCATTTGCGGGACAAATGGGGGATATAGCCGACCCGTGGTATACAGGTAATTTTGATGCAACATATGATGATGTACTAAAGGGGTGCAAAGGGTTTTTAAAAGAAATTGGAATACAGTAATGTAAATCAAAGAAAAAATTAGTTTATTATTTATAGGGTAGATGTTATAATTCCATAGAAGAAAAAATGAAGCAATTAGTATTTGCCTATTATCAGAATAGGAGATGCTATAATTTCATAGAAAGAAAAATGGAGGAAATTTATGAGTTACGCAGATAAAGTATTTGTAGACATGTGTTCAGACATATTGAAAAATGGAATAGATACAAAAGGTGAAAAGGTAAGACCAAAATGGGACGACGGAAGTTTTGCATATACAATCAAGAAATTTGGAGTAGTAAATCGTTATGATTTAAAAAAAGAATTCCCTGCACTTACTCTAAGAAAGACAAATTTAAAAAACTGTGTTGATGAAATTTTATGGATTTGGCAGAAGAAATCAAATAATATAAATGATTTGAATAGTCATATCTGGGATAGCTGGGCTGATGAAAATGGCTCAATCGGAAAGGCGTATGGCTATCAGCTCGGAGTAAAGCATCAGTACAAAGAAGGTATGATGGATCAGGTAGACAGAGTTTTGTATGATTTGAAAAATAATCCATACAGCAGAAGAATAATGACAAATATTTATGTACATCAGGATTTGCATGAAATGAATTTGTATCCATGTGCTTATAGTATGACATTTAATGTTACAAAAAATAAAGAAACAGGTAAATTGGTGTTAAATGGTATCTTAAACCAGCGCTCTCAGGATATTTTGACAGCTAATAACTGGAATGTATGTCAATATGCGGTTCTTCTTCATATGTTTGCTCAGGTCTCAGATATGGAAGTTGGAGAATTAGTACATGTGATTGCGGATGCACATATTTATGATAAACATGTTCCACTTGTTGAAGAACTTATTGCAAGAGAACAACATCCGGCACCGAAGTTCTGGATTAATCCTGAAATTAAGAATTTTTATGATTTTACAGTTGATGATTTCAGATTAGATGATTATGTAACAGGTCCACAGATAAAAAATATTCCTGTTGCAGTTTAAAATGAAAATAGCAAAGGAGTTTTCATATGAATTTAATAGTTGCGGTTGATAATAATTGGGCAATTGGATATAAAAATGATTTACTTATAAGCATACCTGATGATATGAAGTTTTTTAGAGAAACAACTACAGGAAATGTAATTATTATGGGCAGAAAGACTTTAAACAGTTTTCCGAATGGAAAGCCATTGAAGAATAGAGTAAATATTGTAATTACAAAGGATGCTAATTTTAAGGCTGATGGTGCAATTGTTGTAAATAGTATTGAAGAAGCGGTAAAAGAGGCTGAAAAATATAATGATAAAGAAGCTTATGTAATAGGCGGCGGAAGTATTTATGAGCAAATGTTGCCGTATTGTGATACAGCGTATGTAACTTATATTGATAATTCATACAGTGCTGACACATTTATTCCGAATCTTGATAAGTTGACAGATGAATGGTATATAGCAGATGAAAGTGATGAATGCACTTATTTTGATATTGAGTATTATTTTAGAACTTATAAGAGAAAAAAATAAATTAGTACTACACATTTGAGCAGGCTTATGTGGGCTTATACATTTTAACTCTGACATCAAAATAATAAACTTTAAGATATTAAAAATTCCCTTTAATATGGCTAAATTAAAAGCTAATTAAAGGGAATTTATTTATATTCTTTTTTTGCAAATGTCATTCAGACAACATTTATCGCAGTGAGGAGTAGTTCTTGCGGTACAAACTTCGCGACCGTGGTCTACAAGACGGTGGCAGAAATCACTCCCTTCTTCGGGAGGAATAATTTTCCATAAGGCCATTTCGACTTTTTTAGGGTCTTTTATATTATCTACAAGACCAATTCTGTTGCATAGACGGATGCAATGTGTATCTGTAACAATAGCAGGTTTTCCAAAAACATCTCCCATAATAAGATTTGCACTTTTTCGTCCGACGCCTGGTAATTTTAACAATTCATCAAAATCATCAGGAACTTTACAATCATATTTATCTCTAAGCATTTTCATGCATAAACTAATATCTCTGGCTTTGCTGTTTCCAAGACCACATGGTTTAACTATTTCTGTTATTTCGGCTACATCAGCATTAGCTAATGACTCAATGTCAGGAAATTTTTCATAAAGCTTCGGAACAATTTTGTTAACTCTTTCGTCAGTGCATTGGGCAGCAAGGCGAACGCTGATTAACAGCTTCCAAGCTTCATTGTAATCAAGAGTACAATCTGATTCAGGATAACATTTTTTTAATCTATTTATAACTTCTAAAGCTAAATCTTTTTTTCTCATTTGTAATGAGTCCTTTCATAAAAATATAAACAAAATTTTCTTACAATTTACAATATAGTTTATCCCACAGATGGCATTATTTCAATTGTTATATTAAAAAATAATACAAATATGAAATATGAAATATCGAATAAATATAAAGATTAATGTAAATTTGTAAATTTAACAGCATATAATAGAATGATTATATATAAGGAAAAAATATGCTTATTAAAATGGAAGTAGAGTCTTCTTATACAGGAAAACTTCAGGTGAATGTTGTTACAAGAGAAAATGTACCGGTTAGGGATGCAACTGTAACTATAGCAGCTTCTGACAGCCCTAATAATATAATAGAAAGGCTTACTACAAATTCATCGGGACAGACGGAGACAATAGAATTACCTGCGCCACCTATTGAACTTAGTTTGAATGAGGCAAATACAACCAGACCATATACAACTTACAATATTCGTATAGAAGCGTTAGGATATGAAACAGAATTCATTGAAAATGCAGAAATTTTGCCGGATGTGTTGGCTATTCAAAATGTAAGATTAACAAGCAAAAATGCATCGCTGACTGAAGATATAATGATTCCCGACCATACTTTATATGGCGAGTATCCGCCAAAGGTTCCGGAAGAAGAAATTAAGCCTGTTAATGAACCGGGTGAAATTGTTCTGAGTAGAGTAGTTGTGCCTGAAATAATTGTTGTACATGATGGGATTCCATCTGATAGCAGCGCTCAAAACTACTATGTAAATTATCGTGATTATATTAAAAATGTTGCTTCAAGCGAAATATACGCAACCTGGCCTACTGCAACAATTGAGGCAAATGTCCTTGCAATTATGTCGTTTACTTTAAACAGGGTTTACACAGAATGGTATCGAAACAAAGGATACGATTTTACAATTACTTCATCTACAGCATATGATCAGAAATGGATTTATGGCAGAAACATTTTTGAATCAATTAGTCTTGTTGTAGATAATATATTTGATCAATATTTATCAAGGCCAGATGTAAGGCAGCCAATTCTTACACAGTATTGTGATGGAAAAAGAGTAACCTGTCCGAATTGGTTAAGCCAGTGGGGATCATGCAACTTAGGAGAGAGAGGGTATTCTACAATTGAAATAATCAGGTATTATTATGGCGATGATATGTATATAAATACGGCTGAGCAAATTGCCGGTATTCCAATTTCATGGCCGGGATATGATTTAGATATTGGTGCAAGTGGTCAGAAGGTAGCACAAATTCAGGAACAGCTAGATACAATTGCACAGGTGTATACTGAAATCCCAAGATTAAATGCAGATGGAATATACGGTGAGGTTACAAGAGAGGCAGTAAAAGCTTTCCAAAAAATATTTGATTTACCACAGACTGGAATTGTGGACTTTGCAACATGGTACAAAATATCACAGATTTATGTTGGAATCACAAGAATAGCAGAAGGAATTCCAAGATAAAAATAAGATGCCAACGGATTGTTTCGTGCTGCGCACTCTCACAATCCTACCCAATATTCGCATATCGTGGGAATTATCCCACTTTTATGCTCATATTGGGGCCAAAACTTCTTAAGATTATGATGCCAACGGATTGTTTCGTGCTGCGCACTCTCACAATCCTACCCAATATTCGCATATCGCGGGAATCATCCCGCTTTTATGCTCATATTGGGGCGGGTCCCAAGGTCTTTCGCCCACTTATGAGCAAGCTCATGTGGGCTTAGACCTTTTGACCCTGGCATTATAAAAACTTATAATCTAAAATATACTTACTCTTTCTTTTATGTTAAAATAGTAGTTATGCAAGAAGATACAAATAATAATAAAAATAGTTGTATATTATGTTGAATTATATCGAATTATTTGGTATAATCTTTACAATTTGAGCATATGAAAGGAATACACATTTATGAACGCATTTCTAATCTTAGAAGACGGTACCGTCTTTAAAGGTACATCTATTGGATCTACAAGAGAAGTAATTAGTGAAATCGTATTTAATACGTCAATGTGGGGCTATTTAGAAGTATTAACAGACCCATCTTATGCCGGACAGGCAGTAGTTATGACATACCCGTTAATTGGTAATTATGGTATTTGCCATGAAGATATGGAATCATTGAAGCCATGGCCGGATGCTTATATTGTTAACGAATTAAGCAGAATGCCTAGCAATTTCAGAAGTGATGATACAATTCAAAACTTCCTTGAAGAAAATGATATCCCTGGTATAGCAGGTATTGATACAAGAGCACTTACAAAGATTCTTCGTGAAAAGGGAACAATGAATGGAATGATTACAACTAATGAAAATTATAACTTAGATGAAATTCTTCCTAAAATAAAGGAATACACAGTTTCAGGCGTTGTTAAGAAAGTAAGTTGTAAAGAAAAGAGTAATCTTAAAGGAGAAGGATTTAAGGTAGCATTACTTGATATTGGCGCTAAGAACAATATTGGAAAGTCATTAAATGACAGAGGATGCGATGTTACAATTTATCCTTGTGATACACCGGCTGAAGAAATTATTGCATCTAATCCTGATGGAATAATGTTATCAAATGGTCCCGGTGATCCTAAAGAGTGTGTATATCAGATAGAACAGATTAAAAAATTGTACGATACAGATATCCCGATTTTTGCAATTTGTTTAGGACATCAGTTGATGGCACTTGCAACAGGTGCTGATACTAAGAAGATGAAATATGGTCACAGAGGTGGAAATCATCCGGTTAAAGATTTAGAAAGTGGTCATGTTTATATTTCATCACAGAACCATGGATACATGGTAGATGGCGATACAGTTAATAAAGATATTGCCAGAGTAGCGTTTGTAAATGTAAATGATAAAACAGTAGAAGGTTTAAGATATAATAATAAGAGCATTTTTACTGTTCAGTTCCATCCGGAAGCTTGCCCTGGACCACAGGACTCAAATCTTCTGTTTGATGAATTTATTAAAATGATGGAGGTGAAGAAGAATGCCTAAGAACCCGAATATTAAAAAAGTATTAGTTATTGGATCAGGTCCTATTGTTATTGGACAGGCTGCAGAATTTGACTATGCAGGAACACAGGCATGTCGTTCTTTAAAAGAAGAAGGACTTGAAGTAGTTTTGGTTAACTCTAACCCTGCTACAATTATGACAGATAAAGATATCGCTGATGAAGTTTATATTGAACCTTTAACAGTTCCGGTGTTAAAGAAAATTATCGAAAAAGAAAAACCGGATAGCATTTTACCAACACTTGGTGGTCAGGCAGGACTTAACCTTGCAATGGAAATTGCTGAAACAGGATTCTTAGAGGAACATGGATGCCGTTTAATAGGTACAACTTCTGAAACTATTAAAAAGGCAGAAGACCGTCTTGAATTTAAAGAAACAATGGAAAAAATCGGTGAACCATGTGCACCTTCATTAGTAGTTGAAAATGTAGAAGATGGTATTGCGTTTACTAAAAAGATTGGTTATCCTGTAGTACTTCGTCCTGCTTACACATTAGGTGGAAGCGGTGGTGGTATCGCACATAATCAGACTGAATTAGTAGAAATCCTTGAAAATGGATTAAGACTTAGCCGTGTAGGACAGGTTCTTGTTGAAAGATGTATTGCCGGATGGAAAGAAGTAGAATACGAAGTAATGCGTGATAGCGAAGGAAACTGTATTACAGTATGTAATATGGAAAATATTGACCCTGTAGGCGTTCATACAGGTGATAGTATTGTAGTTGCTCCATCACAGACATTAGGTGATAAAGAGCATCAGATGCTTCGTACATCAGCTTTAAATATTATTAACGAATTAAACATTACAGGTGGATGTAACGTTCAGTACGCTCTTCACCCTGAAAGTTTTGAATATTGTGTAATCGAAGTTAACCCTCGTGTAAGCCGTTCATCAGCTTTAGCTTCAAAGGCTACAGGTTATCCTATTGCAAAAGTTGCAGCAAAGATTGCGTTAGGTTATACACTTGATGAAATTAAGAATGCAATTACACAGAAAACATATGCAAGTTTTGAACCAACACTTGACTATTGTGTAGTTAAGATTCCAAGACTTCCATTTGATAAATTTATTACAGCCAGCAGAAAACTTACAACACAGATGAAGGCTACCGGTGAGGTAATGAGTATCTGTAATAACTTTGAAGGTGCTTTAATGAAGGCAATCCGTTCATTAGAGCAGCATGTTGAATGTCTTATGGATTACAACTTCTCAGAACTTACAGATGATCAGTTAGAAGATCAGCTTCATGTAGTAGATGACAGAAGAATTTGGGTTATTGCAGAAGCACTTAGAAGAGGCATAAGTTATGACCACATTCATGATATTACAAAGATTGATAAGTGGTTTATTGATAAAATCGCTATAATTGTTGAAATGGAAAATGCTCTTAAGAGTGAACCTTTAACACCTGAATTGTTAAAGGCAGCAAAGAGAATCGAATTCCCTGATACAGTTATCAGTAGATTGACAGGTAAGTCAGAAGAAGAAATTAAGCAGATGCGTTATGATAACGATATAGTAGCTGCTTACAAGATGGTTGATACTTGTGCTGCAGAATTTGAAGCAGCAACACCTTACTATTATTCAGTATATGGTGGAGAAAATGAATCAGTAGAAACAAACCCTCCAAAGAAGGTTCTTGTACTTGGTTCAGGTCCTATAAGAATTGGTCAGGGTATTGAATTCGACTTCTGTTCTGTACATTGTACATGGGCATTTAAAGAAGAAGGATACGAGACAATTATTGTAAATAATAACCCTGAAACAGTATCAACAGACTTTGATATAGCTGATAAGCTTTATTTTGAACCATTGACACCGGAAGATGTTGAAAACATTGTAAACATCGAAAAACCAGACGGAGCAGTTGTTCAGTTTGGTGGTCAGACAGCTATCAAACTTACAGAGTCTCTTATGAAGATGGGAGTTCCTATCCTTGGAACTAAAGCAGAAGATGTAGATGCTGCAGAAGACAGAGAATTATTTGATGAAATTCTTGAAAAGTGTGGTATTCCAAGACCAACAGGTGGAACAGTATTTACTGCTGAGGAAGCAAAAAAAGTAGCTAATAAATTAGGATATCCAGTACTTGTAAGACCATCATACGTACTTGGTGGTCAGGGAATGCAGATTGCAACATGTGATGAAGAAGTAGAAGAATTTATGGAAATCATCAACAGAATTGCACAGGATCATCCAATTTTAGTAGATAAATATTTACAGGGAACAGAAGTAGAAGTTGATGCCGTATGTGATGGTGAAGATATTTTAATCCCTGGTGTAATGGAACACATTGAAAGAGCCGGAGTTCATTCAGGAGATAGTATTTCAGTATATCCTGCATACTCACTTTCAAAAGATATAATTGATACAATTGAAGATTACACAGAAAAACTTGCACGTTCACTTCACGTAAAGGGTATGATTAATATCCAGTTTATCGTTTGTGATGGTAAAGTTTATGTAATTGAAGTTAACCCACGATCATCAAGAACAGTACCTTATATTAGTAAGGTTACAGGTATTCCAATTGTTAAGCTTGCAACAAAGTGTATTATTGGACATACTCTTAAAGAAATGGGTTATAAGCCGGGATTACAGCCTAATGCAGATTATATTGCAATTAAGATGCCTGTATTCTCATTTGAAAAAATTCGTGGTGCTGAAACAAGCCTTGGACCGGAAATGAAGTCAACAGGTGAATGCCTTGGTATTGCAAAGACATTTAATGAAGCACTTTATAAAGCTTTCCTTGGAGCAGGAGTTGTTCTTCCAAAGCATAAAAAGATTATTATTTCAGTTAAGGATGCTGACAAGCAGGAAGTTGTTCCACTTGCACAGAGATTTGAAAAACTTGGATATGAAGTTTATGCTACAAGAAGTACAGCAGATGTTTTAAGAAAAAATGGTGTTGATGCAATTAAAGTTAACAAGATTCATCAGGAAGCACCAACTGTAATGGATTTATTACTTGAACATAAGATTGATATTGTTATTGATACTCCAACACAGGGTAGAGATAAGAACAGAGATGGTTTCTTAATTAGAAGAACATCAATCGAAACAGGTGTAAACTGCTTTACAAGTTTGGATACAGTTGATGCATTACTTACAAGCTTAGAAAGTGATGCAAAGAATGATTTATCTTTAGTTGATATTGCAACAATAGAATAAGCTATTTAGCTTTTTGGAGAGATGCACACTCAAAAAGGAGCGTGCGTATGGATAAAGAAAATTTAATTATTAATGGAAGATATCTTGTTTTGGAAAATATCGGAAAAGGTGGAGCAGGGGAAGTTTTTCTTGCAAGGGATATAAAAAACGGACGAAAGTATGCAGTTAAAAGGTATATTTCGTCTAATCCAAATGATAGAAATCAATTGATTGATAATATAGAGAGGGAATTAAATGTTCTCAAATATACCACCCACCCGGTACTTCCAAAAATCTATAATTTATTTATGGAGGATTCAAGATTCTTCCTTGTTATGGAATATGTGGAAGGCATAAATCTTAAAGAAGTAGTTGACACTAAAGGAGCGTTATCTGAGGAGCAACTATTGTCTGTTATGGAACAGGTGTGTAGCGGATTGTATTATTTACATTCTCTTGAACCACCTATTGTATATAGAGATTTGAAGCCTTCCAATATTATTTTATCTGATGATGGTAAAATTAAATTGATTGATTTTGGAATTGCAAAAAGATATAACAGAGAACTGATTGCGGACAAATATGCATATGGAACAAAAGGATTTGCATCACCGGAGCAGTTTGGAAATAGCAAAGGGATGGGAATTTATAATACTGATATTCGTTCAGATATTTATGCTGTTGGAACGACCATGTTTTATTTGCTGACAGGACGAAGTTATAATGGAAAAGTTGATAGTGCATTAATTTCACGTTCATTTGCAAAAATAATAAGTAAGTGTACAAAAGTAAGACCAAAAGAAAGATATCAAAGCACTATTGATGTGATTTGTGACTTGAAAAGATGCAGAAAATCAATGATTCGAAAATTAATTTATCCAATTATAAAAAAAATAACGAAAAAAATATAAAATTAAGTTATAATAAAAAAATGTGGTACTTATTAAAAGAATGAATACATAATCAGATTATATTTCAAAATACGTCGGAGGTAAAAGGTATGAGCTATGATGAAATTTATTCAAAGTTAAAAAATGTAGGGCAGGAACAGTTGCTTGATTTTTATGATGAATTAAATGATGAGGAAAAAGAAAATTTGTTAAAGCAGATAGAAAAAATTGACTTCTCGATACTTGATTTAATAAATCATCAGAATGAAGAAAAAAAGAAAGGTGTTATTACACCGTTAAAGGGTGGCTTGTCCGTTGCAGATATTGAAAGAAATAGAGAAGAATATACTAATGTTGGTATAGATGCTATCAGACAGGGAAAAGTTGCAGCACTTTTACTTGCAGGAGGTCAGGGTACAAGATTAGGTTCAGATAAACCTAAAGGAATGTATAATATCGGCATTACAAAAGATGTTTATATTTTCGAGATGATTGTACGAAATCTTATGGATGTAGTTAATCAGACAGGAACATGGATTCCTTTATATGTAATGACAAGTGAAAAAAATAATGATGATACTGTTAAATTTTTTAAGGACATGAATTATTTTGGATATGATAAAGATTACGTTGATTTCTTTGTTCAGGAAATGGCACCTGCATCTACATTTGACGGAAAGATTTATCTTGAAGAAAAAGGAAAGGTATCAACTTCTCCAAACGGAAATGGTGGATGGTTTATATCTATGGTTAAAGCAGGTCTTTGTGAAAAAGCAAAGAAACAGGGAGTTGAATACATAAATATTTTCGCTGTTGATAATGTATGTCAAAGAATGGCAGACCCATGCTTTGTAGGAGCGATGATAAAGAATCAGTATCCTTCAGCAGCAAAAGTAGTTAAGAAAGCAAACCCTGAAGAACGAGTAGGAGTGTTATGCTATGAGGATGGAAAACCTTCTATTGTTGAATATTATGAATTGTCAGATGAAATGAGATATCAGAAAGACGACCAGGGAGAACTTGCTTATAAAGATGGTGTGATTTTAAATTATTTATTCAGAATTGACAAATTAGAAGAGATTATGAATAATAAGTTAAATGTGCATATAGTTAAGAAAAAGATTCCGTATGTAAACGCTAAGGGCGAAATTGTAAAACCTGAAGTTGAAAATGGATACAAATTTGAAACATTAGTTCTAGACATGATTCATATGATGGATGATTGTTTGGCATATGAGGTTGTTAGAAATAAAGAATTTGCGCCAATTAAAAATAAAACAGGCGTTGATTCAGTAGACACAGCCAGAGAATTATTAAAAGAAAACGGAGTGACATTGTAATGAAAAAAATTCTTGATGTATTAACAAGTGAATTTGAAAATGCATTTGAAAAATGCGGATATGACAAAAAATTAGGAAAAGTTGGAATTTCTAACAGACCTGATTTATGCGAATATCAGTGTAATGGTGCTATGGCAGGTGCAAAACTTTACAAAAAAGCACCGATTATGATTGCAAACGATGTAGTTGAACAATTAAAAGACAACAAGTTATTTGATTTAATTGAGGCAGTAATGCCCGGATTTATCAACATTAAACTTAGTGCTGATTATATTGATGAATATGTATCAAACATGAATGATGATGAAAGATTAGGATATGAAAAGAAAGAACCTATTACAGTTATAGTAGATTACGGTGGAGCGAATGTTGCAAAGCCTCTTCATGTTGGACATTTGCGTCCGGCAATTATCGGTGAAAGTGTAAAGAGAATTTGCAGATATGCGGGAGATACTGTATATGGTGATGTTCATCTTGGAGATTGGGGACTCCCAATTGGTCAGGTTATAGAAGAGTTAAGAGACAGACAGCCTGAGTTGCCTTATTTTGATGAAAACTTTACAGGAGAATATCCAACTGAACCACCCTTTTCTATTAATGAATTAGAAGATATTTATCCAACAGGTAGTGGTAAATGTAAAGTTGATGAAGAATTTAAGAAGAGAGCTCAGGATACAACGGCTAAATTACAGCAGGGAAATAAAGCGTATATGGCACTTTGGCGACATATTATGAATGTGTCAAAGGCTGATTTAAAGAAAAATTATAAAAATTTAAATGTTGAATTTGATTTATGGAAGGGTGAAAGTGATGCTCAGCCATATATTCCTGATATGATTGATGATTTTGTAGCAAGAGGATTTGCACATGAAAGTCAGGGAGCTTTAGTTGTAGATGTTGCAAGACCTGATGACAAGAAGGAACTTCCTCCATGTATCGTAAGAAAGCATGATGGAGCAGCATTGTATGCAACATCTGATTTAGCAACTCTTATCGAAAGAGAAAAAGATTACCATCCGGGACATGTAATTTATGTTGTAGACAAACGTCAGGAATTACATTTCACTCAGGTATTCAGAGTAGCTAAAATGACAGGAATTGTTGGTGAAGATACACCTCTTACATTTATTGGATTTGGTACAATGAATGGAACTGACGGAAAGCCATTTAAGACAAGAGATGGCGGTGTTATGAGATTGGAAATGCTTATTTCTGACGTAAGTGAAAAGGTTTATGAAAAAATCCTTGAAAATAGAGACATATCTGAGGAAGAAGCAAGAGAAATATCAAAGATTATAG
This sequence comes from Eubacteriaceae bacterium, assembly GCA_902363805.1. Taxonomy (GTDB): domain Bacteria; phylum Bacillota; class Clostridia; order Lachnospirales; family Lachnospiraceae; genus Eubacterium_U; species Eubacterium_U album. Next base: position 314,514 of record CABJBF010000002.1, read on the forward strand.
GACTTGCAGCAATTAAATACGGTGATTTATCAAATCAGGCAACAAAAGATTATGTATTTGATATTGACAGATTTACTTCATTTGAAGGAAATACAGGACCATATATTTTATATACAATTGTACGTATCAAGTCAATTTTAAAGAAATATGCTGAACAGGGAAATGAACTTTCTGCAAATGGAAAGATTGTTGACTTTGGAAGTGAAAGTGAAAGAAGCTTAAAATTAGTCCTTACACAGTTTAATGATGTAATGGAGGCAAGTTATAATGAATTGGCACCACACAGAGTATGTGCTTATATTTATGAAATTGCAAATGCGTTCAACAGATTTTATCATGAAAATAATATTATGAATGAAGAAAATGCTGATAAACAGAAGAGTTATATCAATTTATTGACATTGACAAAGAAAGTATTAGAACAGTGTATTGATTTACTTGCAATAGATGCACCTGAACGTATGTAATCATAAAATTTAATTATTATTTATATTAAAAAAATCCGGTAGTTAAATTCTACCGGATTTTTTAGAGAATAATTTAATAAATTATAATTATTCAGCTGTAGTTTCTTCTACAGTAGTAGATTCATCTTCTGAAGCTGTTGTTGTAGCTTCCTGTGTAGATGTTTCTTCATCTGAAATGTCTTTTACATTGCTGTCGCCTGCTTCAATCAACTGCTTACGCAAATCAGAAGCTGAAACTTCACTGGCATATGTAGTAGTTGTTTCAGGTGGAGTGTACATACCTGTAGAAACAGCGATTGAATATCCTAAATATACTAAAATGGCAATTCCGATTAATGCGATTGCCACATACCCCAAGATTGTTTTTATCTGAGCTTTTTTAGGTGCTGCCTTACGGTTGTATTTCTCTTTCTTGCGATTGTCTACCTTCTGCTGACTCATTAATATGTACCTCACAAATTTAATTTTATCTTAATTATTATAAAACAAAAACATATGTAAAACAAGAGCGATTTATGGTATAATCCACAAAGAGGAATGGCAAATATTCTTTTTATTGCTGATAGAATGTGTTTATAGAAGTAATTAATGAATATAAATATAGAAGTGTAGAAAGAATATATTTGAATTAAGCAATATATAGTAAGTTGTATGTGTGCAATAAATAATAGATAAAAAACACAGAAAGGTCATACACATATGAGTAAATATAATATAATGATATTCGACTTAGATGGTACATTAAGTAATTCAAAAGAAGGAATTACTAAATCAGTGCAGTATGCTTTAAAGAGTGTAGGAATAGAAGAGAAAAATTTAGATTCGCTAGAACATTTCATTGGGCCTCCGCTTATTGATGAGTTTGTGAGAAGTTACGGAATGACGGTTGAAGAGGCAGCTCATTTAAAAGAGGTATATAGAGAAAGATATCTTCCGATAGGAATATATGAAACAACTATTTATCCTGGTACAAAAGAAATGTTAAGTTCTTTAAAAAAAGCAGGAAAGAAGTTGGCTATTGCAACTTCTAAACCTCTCGAAATGGCAATAGAAGTACTTAAATATTTAGAAATATATGAGTATTTTGATTACGTGATGGGTGCAGAAACCAAGGGAAACAGACAAAGTAAAGAAGCGGTTCTTAATGTCTTAATTGAAGAATCCGGCTTACACATAAATAATGATAATGCTGTAATGATTGGTGATACATGCTTTGATGTTGATGGAGCAAAGAAAGTCGGCTTGGATACAATAGGTGTATCATATGGTTTTGGCAATAGTAAAGAAATGCTTGAACATGGAGCGATAGCGATTGTTGATTCTGCTAAAGAATTAGAGGAATATTTATTAAGTTGATGAATTGAGGATGGCATGAAAGAAAAAGTAACAGCAAGGAATTTATGGAGAGGAATTTATCCTATACTGTTTTTTCAGGGAACAGCAATAGTAATTCAGAATATTTTAATGATAACGCTAAGTGTAATGAGTGCAAATTCTAAATACACAGGAATATCGCAATATAGTGATAGAGTAAATAAGATTAATTTACATGCGATGGAAATTACACTTTTAACGGATATTATATGTATTATTATAATGGCTTATTTTATGTATAGCGATATAGTAAAAGATAAATTAAAAGGAATTTATGTAAAATATGACAAAGTTAAATGGACTAAGTATTTACTTGTAATTCCGTTTGCATATTTTTTTATGATGTCTGCAAATGCTTTAGTAAGTATCTTAACGCTATATATGCCTGAAAATATGGTTGGAACATATGATAATACTAAAGAAATATTAAATAACAGTAGTTATTTTATGCTTATTATTACAACAGCAATTATTGCTCCAATATCAGAAGAATTTATGCATAGAGGAGTTGTATATAACAGATTTAAAAGAATATGTCCGCCTGTTTTAGCAGCAATTATTTCATCAATAATTTTTGGAATAATTCATATGAATTTTGTGCAAGGTCCGTATGCGTTTTTAGTTGGTCTTGCGGCGGTTTATGTTTATGAAAGATATAAAAGTATTATAGCTCCAATAATTTTACATGTTACAGCTAATTCTGTAAGTACAATTGTATCAATAATTGCAAATGAAACAGGTTTGGATACGAGTGCCGCGTCACAATATAATACAGTACAGCTTACTGCATCATATTTGCAAATGGCAATAGTATTTGGAATTTTAGCTTTAATTATAGGAATAATTATATACAAAACAGTTATACCAAATGAGATAAAGGAGATTAAGTAATGAAATTATTATCAGTAGCTGTTCCATGTTATAATTCAGCAGAATACATGGAAAAAACAATCAGAAGCATTTTAACAGGGGGAGACAGAGTAGAGTTAATAATAGTTGACGATGGCTCAAAGGATAATACCTTAGAAATAGCAAACAAATATCAAAGAAAATTTCCTGATATTGTAAAAGTTGTTCATCAGGAAAATGGTGGACATGGAGAAGCTGTAAATACAGGAATTAAAAATGCAACAGGATTATATTTTAAAGTAGTTGACAGTGATGACTGTCTTGGAAAGAATGCTTTAAAGCAGGTTCTTGATCTACTCGAAAAAATGGTTGAAGAAGATGCAGGGTTAGATATGCTTATCACAGACTTTTTATATGATAAAGTAGGTCAGAAACATAAAAAGGTAATGAGATATAAGAGGTCTATGCCTGTAGGTAAAATGTTTACATGGGATGATGTTAAATTTGGTAAAAGCCAGTATTTGCTTATGCACTCAGTAATATATAGAACAAAAGTACTTAGAGAAAGTGGTATGGTACTTCCAAAGCACACATTTTATGTTGATAATATTTATGTGTTCCAGCCATTGCCATATGTAAAGAATATATATTATCTTGATGTAGTATTGTACAAATATTTTATAGGAAGAGATGATCAGTCAGTTCAGCAGGATATTATGATTAAGAGAATTGACCAGCAGTATAGAGTTACAAAGATAATGCTTGATGTATATAATGACTCATTAGTAAATAATAAGAACTTAGACAATGTAATGGTTCATTATTTTGATATGATGATGTGTATTTCTTCAATATTATCAATTCTTGAAGGAAGCGATGAAAGATTAAAGGATAAACAGAAATTATGGGATGATCTAAAAGAAAGCAATCCCGTATTATATAAAAAGGTAAGATATTCAGCACTTGGAAGAACAATGAATTTAAAAGGTAAAGCCGGAAGAAAAGTTTCAAAGGCAGGATATAAGATTGCTCAGAAACTTTATGGCTTTAATTAAATGTAATAGTGTTAGTGGTTTATACTAATAAACGCACAAGCTATTTGAAATTATTAGAATTTTAATGGCATAGAATAAAAAATGATACGAATTCCAATTAGGTTTTCGTATCATTTTTTATTGTATTTATTTAAGAAGTATAATACTTCGTGTTTGTGTGGGTCTTTTACGTAAGGAGCATTAAATTTAACATTTTTGAACCATACTTTAAATACAACAAGGTATAAAGTGAGTGAAAGTAATATACCACATACTAAATCGATAAATGAATGTTGTTTTAAAAATACAGTAGAAAGACATATAAGTACTGCCAAGACGGATGTAAACCATTTAATACGTTTTCTTGATTTTAATTCTTTCATGTGAGGACTTTTTATCAGACAAATCTGGGCTGATAAAGTTGCAAAAACATGAATGCTTGGACATACATTTGTAGGTGTATCGTTATTGTATATAAAGTTAACTAAATTAACAAATATGTTATCTCTGATTCCGGGGCCAATACGTAAATCGTGACCATTAGGAAAAATAGTGTATATAAGCAGACATATTGTCATGCCGGTAAATTCATAAGCACAAAGTCTATAAAATTCGTTTGTTGAGTGATAAAACAAAAAAACGAAAATTGCCGGTAAATATAGAAACCATAACAGATATGGAATAATAAATAATTCGTTAAATGGAATAATATCATCCATAAAACAATGCATTATATGATAATTATCAGTTACGTTATTTTCTAATATGATAAACCATGGCATATATATGAAAAAATATAATAGAGGCCATAAATGTTTGTACTTATGAAAAAAGCTTCTGATTCTCTTTTCCATAAGAACTCCTTATGTTGTGTTTTAGTGAAATGAATTCACATTAATGAGAAGTATAACATCAAAAAATGTAAAAGTATACCTAATTAATATAATTTTAAGAATAAGTTTTAAATTTAGAAATAATTATTAAGAACTGAAGTATGATTTAATGGAAAACGAGAAATAGTTAAAGTAGATATATGAATAAAAAAGTTACAAATACATCTTAAATAGTGCTATTATAATAGGGTCCTTATTAAAATGAGATGAAAGGAAAAGATATGAATATTAATTTGACAATAGCACAGGAATTAAATGTTAAAGAATGGCAGGTAGAGGCTGCTGTAAAACTTATTGATGAAGGAAATACAATCCCTTTTATTGCGAGATACAGAAAACCTGTAACAGGAGAACTTAATGACGAACAGTTAAGAACTTTAGATGAAAGATTAAAATATTTAAGGAACTTAGAAGAAAAGAAAGAAACAGTATTAGCTTCAATTGAAGAACAAGGAAAATTAACAGATGAATTAAAGAAAAAAATCATGGATGCACAAACTATTGTTGCAGTAGATGATTTATATCGTCCATACAGACCAAAAAGAAGAACAAGAGCAACAGATGCTAAAGAAAAAGGCTTAGAACCTTTAGCAAATATAATTATGCTTCAAATTACTAAAAATCAGATAACAAAAGAAGCAGAAGTTTTTGTTAATCCTGAAAAAGGAGTTGAAAACGTTGAACAGGCTATTCAGGGTGCAAAAGATATAATTGCTGAAATGATTTCTGATAATGCTGAATATAGAAATGCAATACGAAAGTTAGTCCTAAAACAGGGAATGATTGCTTCAGAGGCAAAAAATAAAGAAGAAAAGACGGTTTATGATAATTACTATGAATATAGTGAATCAGTAGCAAAGATTCCCGGACATAGAATTTTGGCGATTAATCGTGGTGAAAAAGAAAAAATATTAAATGTTACAGTTGAAATGCCGGAAGAAGCAATAATAAATGCGTTAGTAAAAACAACTATAATTAGAGATAACCAAAATACTTCTGATATAATTAAAGATGCTGTACAGGACAGTTTTAAACGACTTATTCAGCCTGCAATCGAAAGAGAAATCAGAAATTTACTTACTGAAAAAGCAGAGGATGGGGCGATTAAAGTATTTGGACAGAATTTAAAACAATTATTAATGCAACCGCCAATTATTGGGAAAACTGTTTTGGGCTGGGATCCGGCGTTTAGAACAGGTTGCAAAATAGCAATTGTTGACCCTACCGGAAAAGTATTATATACGACAGTAATTTTTCCAACAGCACCGCAAAATAAAATAGAAGAATCGAAGAAAATAATTCTTGGCCTGATAGACAAATATAATGTTGATTTAATTTCGCTTGGTAATGGAACAGCCTCTAGAGAATCAGAAGCTGTAATTGTGGATATTATAAAAGAATCCAAAAGAAAAGTTCAATATATTATTGTTAATGAAGCCGGGGCTTCAGTATATTCTGCAAGCAAACTTGCAACTGAGGAATTCCCTAATTTTGATGTTGGACAAAGAAGTGCTACATCTATGGCGAGAAGATTACAGGATCCATTGGCTGAATTAGTTAAAATTGAACCTAAGGCTATTGGTGTAGGTCAATATCAGCATGATATGAATCAGAAAAAATTAGAAACAACACTTTCAGGTGTAGTTGAAGATTGTGTAAATAGTGTGGGAGTAGACTTAAATACTGCATCTGCTCCATTGCTACAGTATGTTTCAGGAATTAACAAAACACTTGCGAAAAATATTGTCGAGTATAGAGAAGAAAATGGCATTTTTAACAGTAGAAAAGATTTACTTAAGGTTGCCAAACTTGGACCAAAAGCATTTGAGCAATGTGCAGGATTTTTGCGTATAAGAGATGGAAAAGAGCCTTTAGATAATACAAGTGTTCATCCTGAAAGCTATAAAGCAGCAAAGGCTTTGCTTAAATTATTTGATTATTCTGAAAAAGATATAGCTTTAGGAATTAAAGATTTGCAGAAAAAGATTACAGATAATAAGAAAGTTGCAGATGAAATAGGAACAGATGAAATTACATTGATGGATATAGTTAAGGAAATAGAAAAGCCGGGAAGAGATCCTAGAGATGAAATGCCAAAGCCTGTATTAAAGAGTGACGTTTTAGACTTTGATGACTTAAAAGAAGGAATGATTCTTAAGGGAACAGTTAGAAATGTAATTGACTTTGGTGCATTTGTAGATATAGGGGTTCATCAGGATGGACTTGTACATATATCTGAACTTAGTGATAAATATATAAAACACCCACTTGAAGTAGTGAGTGTTGGTGACATAGTTGATGTTAAAGTGTTAAGTGTTGACAAGAGCAAAAAGCGTATTCAACTTACAATGAAGAATATATAATAAAAAATGATTTTGGATGCAAAAGCCTAAGATTTACTTTGATGCTCATATTGGGGCAGGTACCAAGACCTTTTGCCCGCTTATGAGCAAATTTATGTGGGCTTAGATCTTTTAAAACTGATATCATTAAACAGCTTTAAACCAATCGACTGTGAAGGTTTTGAAATGATTTGCCTGTGGACTTAATTTTTTATTTTTGTCCCAGGCAATTATTATTTCTCTAAAAGAAGGTTCATCTAAAGGTAATAATGTAACTTTAACAGCAACGACTAAGCCGTCATTATATGTATATTTAGGAGATGAATATGATATAAGTTATGCAAAATTATATCAGGGTTCTACTAATGAGGCGTTTTATAATTCTTATTGTAAGAAATATAAAATTTATTGTTCGACAGATATTGTTTCAAAAGATAATGAAGGTGAAATTATGTAGAAAGTTATGCTGAGTATTGTTCATTATGTGATTTATCAGTATTTACTACTGATGATAGATATTTGCTTGGAGAAAAAGAGGATAATCATCAGAATGTCTTGTTTATAGGAAATTCTATGACATATTATAATAATTTAGCTAATGTTGTAAGTGGATTGGCAAATTATTATGTACATGACATTACATGTACGGCAGCAACAAACGGCGGTAAAAATCTGATTTTCCAGTCAACGGCAGATAATGTTGTGTCAGCAGTTAAAAAAGGTGGATATGAAATAGTTGTAATTCAGGATATTGTTGGTGGATTTGATGCTGATAAACATATGAAAGGTGTAAAGGTGATTACGGAATTGATAAGACAATATAATCCTGATGCAAGGATTATTTCATACATGCCTTGGCCTGTAAAAGGTTCATTAATTAAAAATAGTCTGGTACCGTATTTTACATATAACTATATAAAAGTTGCCCGTACTTATGATACAGTTCTTGCTCCTGCAGGAGAAGCTTTTTATGAAATATATAATGCGGGATATGATTTATCTTTTAATGATTAGTAGCTTTTATTTAAATTAATTTAAAAAAATGTTGACAGACGTGACGTATTATGATAATATTTTTCTTGCGTCAAGCGAAAGCAAGATGTAAGCGGAAGTGTCGGAACTGGCAGACGAGCAAGACTAAGGATCTTGTGGCTATTGCAGTCGTGTGGGTTCAAGTCCCATCTTCCGCATTTTTTATACCTAAAAATAAGGTATATATTTGGGGTGGTACATATTTATTAGATAAAATATTAAATAAAGTTTGAAAAACTATAAAACTAAATTTGTATATTTATTTTAAATGACAAACACCCTAAGAGGTGTTTTTTTGTTATGCACAATGAGCCAAATACTTTCAGTTTTTTGCTTGCAAAAAAAACTGAAAGTATTTGGCGAATGTATAATCACTGAGAAGTAGCGAAGCGGATTCGAAGTGTTATACATGGTGAAGCCATGTGCATAACAAAAATAAAAAAGTAAAACAATTAGTTTTTTGCTTGCAAAAAAAACTGAAAGTATTTGGCGAATGTATAATCACTGAGAAGTAGCGAAGCGGATTCGAAGTGTTATACATGGTGAAGCCATGTGCATAACAAAAATAAAAAAAAGTAAAGCAATTAGTTTTTTGCTTGCAAAAAAAACTGAAAGTATTTGGCGAATGTATAATCACTGAGAAGTAGCGAAGCGGATTCGAAGTGTTATACATGGTGAAGCCATGTGCATAACAAAAATAAAAAAAAGTAAAGCAATTAGTTTTTTGCTTGCAAAAAAAAACTGAAAGTATTTGGCGAATGTATAATCACTGAGAAGTAGCGAAGCGGATTCGAGAATTGGAGGATTTTATGAAGATGAGTAAAAAGATAATTTATGTAACGTTAATTGTAATGATGAGTTTTTTTACAATATTTGCACAAAATAATGTAATGGCCGCAAAAAAAGAAAATAAAGTATATACAATATCAAAGAAAAGCAAATTGATTGACGTAGGTTCACACTTATATTCTACATATGGTTCTGATTATGTGAATAAATATACAAGAGATTGGTATTTGTTCCGCTCATATCTTGAAAAACTTGAGGTGTCAGGAGGTGGAAAATTAATTGTAAAAAAAGGAACATATAATATTACAAATACACTTTGTATTCCGTCAAATGTCGAAATTATATTTGAAGATGGTGTTGTAATTAATAAAACAACAGATACACATACTAAGAAATTCCATGCAGGAGTAACCTTATTTGAATTTGTGCCTGCCGCAAAATATGATAAGAAAAATTGGAGCAAAGAATATAATGGAGTACATGACTCAAGTATAATTGGAAAAGGTAAAGTTACTATTAATACTAATAACGTATACCAGTCTGTTGCAGTAACAATGTGTCATAATCAGAATATTACTATAAAAGGAATTACATTTGAAAATCTGAACGAATGTCATTTTATTGAATTAGATGCAAGTAAGAATGTGAAAATACTTAATTGTACATTTAGAAATGCAGAAGGATATAATAAAAACAGAGAGGCAATTAATATAGACACACCTGACGATTCTACGGATGGCTTTTCGAAAACATGGGCTAAAAACGATCAAACACCTAATGTTAAAGTTTTAATTAAAAAATGTAAATTTAATAATGTAATAGTAGCAATTGGAACTCATAGATATAGCGATAATGGTGGAATTGTTTATCATAAAAACATCACCATAGAAGACTGTAATATTAAAAAAGCAAAAAGTTATGGAATAAATTGTTTAGCATGGGCAAATTGTAATATAAGAAATAATAAAATAAACAGTTATGATGAGAGTATAAGGCAAAGAGAAACAAAGAATATAAAAATAAAGAATAATTAAAAGGTTATTGAGTAGATTCAGAGTATAAATATATGTATTTAGCATTAGGGAAAGTTCAAATGAATTATGATAAATAATCCATCTCTCTTATTTGCAAAAACGCTTGCTATTTCCGGCATAATATGATAGTAATATATAGGATGAAAATTAAGAAAGTTAAGCAAATAAGAGGCTTTTTGCAGTCGTGGCGGAATTGGTATACGCGCATGATTCAGGTTCATGTTTTCGCAAGAAAGTGTGGGTTCAAGTCCCATCGACTGCATTTGTTTTGATTAAAATTATAACGATTAAAAATACCATTTCAATTTTTGAAATGGTATTTTTAATCGTTATGATGAAAAAAGTTGTAAAAAAATATCTGATACATAACTGATTTTGTTGTATAATATCAGTTAGTAATTATAGAAATTAACAAAATAAACGAAGTTCGTTTCTAATGAATGTTTTTAACTAATGACCGCCAACCAAATGGAGAGGCAATGCTTATTAATATGAGTGGAGGAACAATATGTTTTATCCTGATGAAATAATAGAAGAAGTAAGAAATCAAAATGACATAGTAGATGTAATAAGTGAATATGTTAAATTACAGAAGAAAGGTGCTAATTATTTTGGACTTTGTCCATTTCATAATGAAAAATCACCGTCTTTTTCTGTTTCTCCGGGAAAACAAATGTATTATTGTTTCGGATGTGGTGAAGGAGGAAATGTTATTTCATTTGTAATGAAATATGAAAACTACTCTTTCATAGAAGCAGTTCAGATGTTAGCTTCCAGAGCAGGAATAGAATTGCCGCAGGTTACCAGGTCAAAGGAAGAAAAGGAGAATGCAGATAAAAGATCTCAAATATTAACAATAAACACTTTGGCAGCGAAATTTTATTATTACATGCTTAAATCCGAAAAAGGTGCTTTTGCATATCATTATTTGCGTGGAAGAGAATTGTCAGATAACACAATTACAGGTTTTGGACTTGGATATTCTGATAAATACAGTGATTCATTATATAAATATATGAAAAGCAAAGGATATAAGGATGACATTTTAAAGGAAACAGGATTATTTACATTTGAAGAAAAGGGCGTTCATGATAAATTCTGGAACAGGGTAATGTTTCCTATTATGGATGTAAATAATAAAGTTATTGCCTTTGGTGGAAGAGTCATGGGTGATGGTAAGCCTAAATACTTAAATTCTCCGGAAACAAAGGTTTTTGATAAAAGCCGTAATTTATATGGACTTAATATTGCAAGAACAAGCAGAAAGGATTATTTACTTATCTGTGAGGGATATATGGATGTTATATCTCTTCATCAGGCAGGATTTAATAATGCGGTAGCTGCACTTGGAACATCATTTACTTCAGGCCATGCGTCGCTTATTAAGAGATATGCAAAAGAGGTTGTCCTTACATTTGACAGCGATGGAGCGGGAATCAAAGCGGCTTTAAGAGCCATACCTATTTTAAGAGAAGCCGGACTTTCAATCAAAGTATTAAGCATGAAGCCTTATAAAGACCCTGATGAGTTTATTAAGGCATTAGGACCTGAAGCGTATGAAGAAAGAATAGAGAAGGCTACTAATTATTTTATATTTCAGGTTGGAACACTTATGAACGAATATAATTTAGATGATCCATCTGAAAAGACAGAATTTCATAATAAAGTAGCAGATATGCTTTTGGAATTTGAAGATGAGATAGAAAGAAATAACTATCTTGAATCAGTATGCAGAACTTTTAATATTCCGTTAGATGGATTAAGACAGCTTGTCAAGAAGAAAGGTCTTAATTACATTGGAAAGAAACAAAGAGAAGAAAAAGAAACAATTAAGTCAGGAAATAAAGAAAAGGAAGAGGCAGTAGTGCTTGCACAGCAGATTTTGTTAACCTGGCTTATTGAAGAAAAAAATATTTTCGAAAGTGTTGCAAAGTATGTTTCGCCTTCAGATTTTTCTGATGATTTTTATAAAAGAGTGGCAGGCATTTTTTGGGCACAGATGGAAGAAAATGAAGCAAATCCTGCAAAAATAATTGACAATTTCCAAGATGAGGATGAGCATAAGAAAGTGGCAGCATTGTTTAATTCGCCACTTATAAATCAAAATCTGACTATGCAGGAAAAGGAAAAAGCAGTTAATGATGCAGTGATTCTTATAAAAAAGAAAAGCCTTGATGACAGGGCAAAAAATGCAACAGATATTTCTGAGATGCAGAATATAATTCAGGCTAAAGCACAGCTTGGAAAAATACACATTACATTAAATTAAATCAGGAGTTGTACAAATGACATTATCAAAAAGACTACAGGCAGTTGCAGACATGGTTACACCGGGATATGTGGTGGCAGACATAGGAACAGATCATGGATATATTCCAATTTATTTAACTAAGAACAAAATCGCACCGAAAGCATATGCAATGGATATTAATAAGGGCCCAATTGATAGGGCGACAGAAAATATCCATATGGAAGAATTGCAGGATAAGATTAAAGCAATTCAGTCAAATGGAATGGAAAAACTTGAGCCGGGCATGGTTCAGTCGGTTGTTATCGCAGGAATGGGTGGAGAACTTATGATTGACATTATAAGAAATTCTCCGGTTATCGGAACGCTTAAAGAGATGATTTTATCACCTCATTCTGATAAGGATTTTGTTAGAAAGACTATGATGAAGAATAATTGGAAAATTATTGATGAAACAATGGTTAAAGATAATGACAAATATTATACAATTATGAAGGTGGTTCCGGGAAGAGAACAGAACAAATATTCACCGGAAGAATTAATTTATGGAAGATGTTTGATTGAAAAACAAAGTGATGTATTTAAGGAGTTCCTTGATAAAGAATATGAAAAATACACACAGATTTTAGAGGTTTTGGATTGTAATGACAGCGTAATAGGACGAAACATTGAAATTCGCCGGTTACGCAAGTTAAACAGAAAGGCAAGGGGTTTGAATGGTTAAAGTCAAAGTAGGTTCTATGGAAAAAGAATATACAAGTAAGACAACATTGTATGAAATTGCTAAAGATTTTAAAAATCAGTATTCAAATGATATTGTTTTAGCAGAATGCGATGGAGTTTTGTGTGAATTATCAAAGAAAGTTGATGAAGACTGTGAAGTTAAGTTTATTACAACTGATACTAAGATTGGTAATGACTGTTACAGACGTTCTATGACATTTTTAATGATGAAAGCATTTTACAAAGTGTGTGACGGTGAGAACATAGACAAAATATCAGTACAGTATTCTGTAAGTAAAGGATATTTTTGTCGAATTTATGGAAAAGTTACAGTTACGCAGAAATTGCTTGATAGTGTTGAAGCTGAAATGAGAGGCTTAGTTGAAAAAGATGTTCTTATAACAAAGGAATCCTTGCCGACAGATGAAGCGATTAAGCTTTTCGGAGAACTTGGAATGTATGACAAGGAAAATTTATTTAAGTACAGAAGATCATCCCGTGTAAATGTATATCATATGGGTGGATTCGATGATTACTATTATGGATATATGACATATTCAACAGGAGTACTTAAATATTTTAAATTAATACAATATGACAATGGGTTTGTGCTTCAGATGCCTACAAAAGAAGAGCCTGATAAGGTGCCTGAATTTAAACCACAGGAAAAGGTATTTGAAGTATTAAAGGAAGCTACACAGTGGGGAGAGATGATGGGGGTTCCTACAATTGGAGCCGTAAATGACAAAATAACAAATGGAACAATCGGAAATATTATGCTTGTTCAGGAAGCTTTGCAGGAAAAGAAAATTGCTGACATTGCGACAGAAATAGCGAATAGACAGGGTGTTAAATTTGTTATGATAGCAGGTCCTTCATCCTCAGGTAAGACTTCATTTTCACATAGATTATCAATTCAGCTTATGGCACAGGGATTAAAGCCACATCCAATTCCGGTTGATAACTTCTTTAAAAATAGAGAAGATACTCCGGTAGATGAAGATGGAAAGTTAGATTATGAAGTGATTGAAGCTTTAGATGTAAAGTTGTTTAACGAGATTATGGAGCAACTTTTAAAAGGTGAAAAGGTTGAAATGCCTGAATTTAATTTCGTTACAGGAAAAAGAGAGTATCACAAAGATTATTTGAAACTTAATGATGACGATATTCTTGTTATAGAAGGAATTCATTGCCTTAATGATAAGATGTCATATTCATTGCCAAATGAATCTAAATTTAAAATTTATGTAAGTGCACTTACACCACTTAATGTAGATGAACATAATAGAATTCCTACAACGGATTTACGTCTTATAAGAAGAATTGTAAGGGATGCAAGAACAAGAGGCACATCTGCTGCAGCAACTATAGAAATGTGGCACCGCGTAAGAAGAGGAGAGGAAAATAATATTTTCCCATATCAGGAATGTGCAGATGCGATATTTAATTCAGCGTTAGTTTATGAACTTGCGGTACTTAAGCAGTATGCTGAACCGGCATTGTTTAGTGTGCCAAAAGATGCAGAAGAATATTTAGAAGCAAAAAGACTTCTTAAGTTTTTAGATTATGTTGTTGGAACTTCAAATGAGAATGTTCCAAACAATTCTTTGCTTAGGGAATTTACAGGTGGAAGTTGCTTTAAAGTATGATTTATGATATTGTAGTTATTTGTGAGTAGGATAAATGGTCGCGGATGCTATTGCCGAAAGGACGCAGACGAGGAAAGTCCGGGCTTCATAGGGCAGGATGCCGGCTAACGGCCGGTGGAGGTGACTCCCAGGAAAGTGCAACAGAGAGCAGACCGCCGGATATTCTCCGGTAAGGGTGAAAGGGCAGTGTAAGAGACTACCGCCTTTTTGGTAACAGAAAGGGCATTGTAAACCCCATTCGAAGCAAGACTGAACAGAAAGCATAAAGTGGCCCGCTTGCTTTCGGGTAGGTCGCTTGAACATATTGGCAACAATATGTCTAGATAGATGACCATTCATGACATAACCCGGCTTACAGTCCTACTCATTAATATAAAAAAATCAGCCAACCCGGCTGATTTTTTTATTTGCATAGATTATAATTTTTCCCAAAGAATTCCCTGTTTTTCTTCACAGTATTTACAACTGTATAATCCTTTTTCTTTATCAGTTAATATAAATATGTGTTTTAATTCCTGCTCGATAGAAGTAATGCAACGAGGGTTTTTACAGTGAAGAACATTTGTGATTGAATCAGGTAAATGTAATTCTTTTTTATCTGTTAAAACACCGTCTTTTATAATATTTACTGTTATATTGTGGTCGATAAATCCTAAAACATCAAAATCAACAATGTCTAAAGGTCCTTCGACTTTAATTATATCTTTTTTGCCCATAACAGCACTACGTGCATTTTTTATAATGGCAACCTGATAATCTAATTTGTCTAATCCAAGGTATTTGTAAATTGCCATTGCACGACCTGCCTGAATGTGGTCTAATACAAATCCGTTGTTAATCTGGTCTACATTTATCATATTTTCACCTCCAAAAGTGTGAGAATAAGAGCCATACGAACGTAAACTCCGTATTGAACCTGCTTAAAATATACAGCACGTGGGTCGTCATCTACCTCAACAGATATTTCATTTACACGAGGAAGTGGATGAAGTACGAGCATATCTTCTTTAGCAAGTTCCATTTTTCTTTTATCTAAAATATAACTGTCTTTCATTCTAATATAGTCTTCTTCGTTAAAGAAACGTTCCTTTTGTACACGTGTCATGTATAAAATATCTAAGTCACTCATAACATCTTCAAGTTTTGTCACTTCTTTAAAAGGTGCACCGGCTTTTGTTAAGTTTTCTCTTATATATTCTGGAACTCGTAATTCCGGTGGTGAGATAAGAACAAATGATATATTTTCATATCTTAAAAGTGCATTTATAAGTGAATGAACTGTTCGTCCGAATTTTAAGTCACCACAAAGACCGATTGTGAGATTGTTTAAACGTCCTTTTAAGGATCTTATTGTCATTAAATCTGTGAGAGTCTGAGTTGGATGCTGATGTCCGCCATCACCTGCGTTGATTACGGGAATAGATGATTTAGATGCTGCAACTAAAGGAGCACCTTCTTTAGGATGACGCATTGCACAAATATCAGCGTAACATGAAATAATTCGAATAGTATCAGAAACACTTTCTCCTTTGGAGGCTGAACTTGAATCAGCTGAAGAAAATCCTAAAACACTGCCACCTAAGTTAATCATGGCAGCCTCAAAACTAAGACGTGTTCTTGTACTTGGTTCATAGAATAAAGTAGCGATTTTTTTACCTTTGCAGGCTTCTTTATATTTGTCTGGGTTCTTTTCAATGTCAGATGCAAGATCAAGTAAATCGTCAAGCTCTTCTACAGAAAAATCCAGAGGACTAATTAAATGTCGCATAAGTTCCTCCTTATCCAATTTTTTTCTACACAATATGATAATGTAATAAGACAAAATATTCAAGTAAAAAAGTGCAAAAATATACAGAAAAATAGAAAAGATTTTAAAGTAAAAAAAAACTAGTGGAAAAGTTCGTGAAAAAACGAAAATGTGATATAATTAAATCTGATTTCCTTTAAATATAAAAATGAATTTGAGTCTTTATAATAGATGTAATTGATAAAAATAGTGATTGAGATAATTTAGTAGTTATTTAATTTAGAAGGATGGTGTATATTATGGAATTATTTTATGAAACAATAGAAAAAATGTGTACACAGGTAAAAGAAAAACTATCATTAAAAGAATTTTGCAAAAATGAAGAAATAACGGCCATAATTTTAGGCTCAGGATTAGGTGGGTTCGCTAATAATATAGAAGATGTAAAGAGCATTAAGTATAGTGAGATAGAAGGTTTCCCTATAACGACAAATACAGGACATAAGGGAAGGATGCTTTTTGGCTATATAAATAATAAGGCGGTAATAGTAATGGAGGGAAGAATTCATTATTATGAAGGATATAGCATGAAAGAAGTAGTGACTCCAATATATTTTATGAAATTAATGGGAACTAAAAAAATAATACTTACAAATGCTGCAGGCGGTATAGAAGACAACTTTGAAGTAGGAAATCTTATGATGATTACAGATCACATTACTTCATTTGTTCCGTCACCTTTAATTGGAAAAAATGATGAAAGATTTGGCCTAAGATTTCCTGATATGTCATGCGTATATAATAAAGAATTGCAACAGGTAATTAGAAGCGTGGCGGATAGAGAGAATATTGAATTAAAAGAAGGTGTTTATTTGCAGACTACCGGACCTAATTATGAAACTCCTGCAGAAATACAAATGTATAAAAAGCTTGGAGCAGATGCAGTTGGAATGAGTACAGCAGTTGAAGCAATGGTTGCAAATTACCTTCAAATAAAAGTGTGTGGTATAAGTTGCATAACAAATAAAGCAGCAGGCTTGTCAGATAAGGAATTAAATGATGAAGAGGTTAAAGAAGTAGCTTCTAAAGTGGCTAAAGATTTTGAAACCCTCTTAAAGGGAATTATATAGAATAGAAAATGCCGGGAGATTAAATCCCGGCACTTTTTTATTGCTCCTGTTCATCAGGGTTATCTTTCTTTATAGGATGTATTGTAATTCGAACAGAGTCGATACGTTTATCATCCATTTTTTCTACTTTTAATGTGCAGTTACCAATAGTAACACTGTCGCCAATATCAGGAAGACGCTCAAGGTTTTCGATTATGAGCCCGCCAATTGACTCGTAATGCTCAGAATCAATATCTAACCCTAACTGATCGTTTAAATCATCAAGGTTGATAGAACCTTCAACGATATATTGATTTTCATTTATTTTTCTAATGACACGTTTTTCGTCATCATCAAATTCGTCTCGTATTTCACCAACAATCTCTTCGATAATATCTTCAAGTGTAATCAACCCTTCAGCTAAACCATATTCATCAAGAACAATACATAGACTTGTGTCGTTATCACGCATTTCAATAAGAAGATTGTTAAGTTCTTTTTGTGCGTAAGTATAATAAGGCTCACGCATTAATTCTTCAAGTTTGAAATTATCTTTTGTGACATGATTAATAATCATATCTTTGATATTTATAACACCTATTATATTGTCAGTGCTGTCTTTATAAACAGGAATTCGTGTAAATTTATCACGTTTAACTAAATCTAACAATTCATCGTAAGTTGTAGTAGTACTTATCATTGATATGTCAACCTTTGGAACCATGATGTCTTTAGCTCTTGCATCACCAAAATCAAACACATTGTTAATCATGTCTAATTCTTCGGACTCGATGATTCCTTCTTCCTGACTTACATCCATAATTGTTCTTAATTCATCTTCTGTAAAATGAGAAGATTTTGATGACGTATCAACACGTAATATCATTAAAATTAATTTTGAAAAATTATCAATTATAAAAATGATAGGAGTTAAAACAAACATAAGGATTGAAATAACTCTTGCATATGAAAGTGCTACATTTTCTGAATGAATTCCGGCGATTGTTTTAGGAATTATTTCACCGAAAATCAATACAACAAAAGTAAGAACGAATGTACCGATACTTACATATATATTTCCAAATACATTTTGTACAAATAAAGTGGAAATAGCAGAGGCACCTATATTTACTATGTTGTTTCCTATTAAAACGGTGCTAAGCATTTTTGACTGATGTTTTATTACTTTATCAAGGATAATGGCACGTTTATTGCCATCATCAACTAACATACGAATACGCATCTTATTAACTGTTGTTAAAGCTGTTTCTGCAGATGAAAAAAATGCAGATAGTAAAATTAAAACTAATAATACACATAGCATAGCTATGTCACTGGGTCCCACAATATCACTCCTTAATTAAATAAATATTTATGTACTTAATTCTATGCGTACATTTAGGATATTGTACAAAATACTAAACTTGATGTCAAGAATGGCAGATATTTTCCTTCTTAAATAAAAATGTATTACAAATAGTTATATTTTATAAATAATGAAATAGAATTGTAAAAAAGCAAAATTGGAAAACAAAATGAAAGAAACAGTTTTATCAATAATTAAGGTGATTTTTGCACAATTAGTACTTACAGCAGTTGCTATATTGCTGGCTTCATTTATTACATATAAATTAAAAGTAAATGATTTTGGGTACAAAGTAATAGTAATGGTAGTATATGGGATAGTTACTTTTATTGGTGGGATGATTATAGGAAAAGTAAAAAACAAAAGGAAGTTTTTATGGGGAGCGCTGACAGGTGGAATTTATATAGGAATGATAATGATTGTGGCATTTGCAATAGCACATAATGGAGAGTCTAGTGTGGTGAAAATGGTACCAGCTTTAATAACTTCATTAGTAGGTGGAATGCTTGGAGGAATGGCAGGGTGATGTAGGAAAAACAGTATGAAAAAACGTTTTAACTGTATAGTAAAAAATAGTTTGAAAAAATATATTCATGTGTTATAATATTTTTTGAATTGTACAAAAATAAATGAACTGGAGGAATATCATGAAACATATTAAGACATTAACATCAAAAACATTAAAGGAAACAATGAAAAAAGGTGGATGTGGCGAATGTCAGACATCATGTCAGTCAGCATGCAAGACTAGCTGTACAGTAGGAAATCAGACTTGCGAAAACAAATAATTTTATAATGAAGTATGTCTATAACAGAGCCGACGTTTGTCGACTCTGTTATAGTGCGTTATTGCATAAACTTTAAAAAATTATGACATACCATTAAATGGAGAGGAGAAAATACAGTGATTCACCAGTATAAAAGTAATGGTTATAATATCGTATTAGATGTAGAAAGTGGAGCAGTTCATGTTGTAGACGACATTACATACGATGTTATTTCATTATATGAGGGGAATTCTGCTGATGAAATAGTATCTAAATTAAAATCATCATACAATATGGATGAGATAAGAGAATGTATTTCAGAAGTAAAGGAACTCGTTGAAGATGGGCAGCTGTTTACAGAGGATATTTACGAACCATTTGTGGAGAAATTTAAAGAAAAGAGACAGACAGTTGTAAAGGCATTATGCCTTCACATAGCACATGACTGTAATCTTGCCTGCAAATATTGTTTTGCAGAAGAAGGTGAATATCATGGAAGAAGAGCATTAATGAGTTTTGAAGTTGGAAAGAAAGCTTTAGATTTCCTTGTTGCTAATTCAGGTAACAGAGTTAATCTTGAAGTTGACTTTTTTGGCGGAGAACCATTGATGAACTGGGATGTAGTTAAGCAGTTAGTTGCGTATGGTCGTTCATTAGAAAAACCAAATAACAAGAAATTTAGATTTACTCTTACAACAAACGGAGTTCTGTTAAACGATGAGGTAATGGAATTCGTAAATAAAGAAATGTCTAATGTTGTATTAAGTCTTGACGGAAGAAAAGAAGTAAACGACAGAATGCGTCCGTTTAGAACAGGAAAAGGCAGTTATGATTTGATAGTGCCTAAATTCCAGAAACTAGCAGAAAGCAGAAATCAGACAAATTACTATATTAGAGGAACATTTACAAGAAATAATTTAGATTTTTCAGAAGATGTTAAGCATTTTGCTGATTTAGGATTTAAGCAGATGTCAATAGAACCTGTAGTCGGACCGGAAGAAGACCCATACTCGATTAGAGAACAGGATCTTCCACAGATTATGGAGGAATATGACAAGTTAGCCCTTGAATATATTGATCGATACAAGAAAGGAAATGGATTTAATTTCTTCCACTTTATGATTGATTTGACACAGGGACCTTGTGTTTATAAGAGATTGTCAGGATGTGGTTCGGGAACGGAATATCTGGCAGTAACGCCATGGGGTGATTTCTATCCATGTCACCAATTTGTTGGAAATGAAGATTTCCTTATGGGAAATGTAGATGAAGGAATTATAAAACCTGAGATTGTAAAAGAATTTGGCAATTGCAATGTATATTCTAAAGAAAAATGTAAAAATTGTTTTGCTAAGTTTTATTGCAGTGGTGGTTGTGCAGCTAATTCTTACAATTTCCATGGCACAATTAATGATGCATATGACATTGGATGTGAAATGCAAAGAAAAAGAGTGGAATGCTCTATAATGATAAAAGCAGCGTTAGCTGATGAATAAGAAAGAGGTTTTATAAAATGAAGAAAATGAACAAGACAAGAGGAATAGTTTATGCCATCTTATCTCTTGTAATTATCGCGTGTCTTGGAGGCATTGTCTTATTTGGTCTTCCAAATTGGAAATGGCTCGGAGCTTACAAGGATAGTGGTAAAGCGGCAAACATCACACAGGGACTTGACCTCAAAGGTGGTGTAAGTGTTACATATCAGGTATCTGATGACAATCCAAAGTGGGATGCAACAGATTTATCTGATACAGTTTATAAGATGCAGCAGAGAGTTAACCAGTTTAGTACTGAAGCTACAGCATACAAAGAAGGGGATGACAGAATTACTGTTGATATCCCTGGTGCAAATGATGCTGATGAAGTAGTTGAACGTTTAGGTAAACCGGGTTCATTATATTTCTGTACAAAGAGTTCTACAGATTTAACAGAAGAACAGTTAGCAGAAACAGATGAAAACGGAAATAAGAAGTATGTTCAGCTTACTGATGGAAATTATGCAGGATACTATCAGATTTGGTTAACAGGTGATGACATTGCAGATGCTCAGGGACAGCAGTCATCTGACAGCAAAACTAAAAAATCTGAAGCAGTAGTTTCATTAACATTTACAGACGAAGGATCAACAAAGTTCTATAACATGACATCACAGTATGTTGGTCAGTCTACATACATTATTTACGATAATGAAGTAATTAGTGCGCCAATTGTTCAGGCAGCGATCAGTGGTGGACAGGCACAGATTGATGGTATGGCAGACATGGATGAAGCTAATAACCTTGCTTCAAATATCAGAATTGGTACATTGAATTTATCATTAGATGAAATCAGCCACAAAGTTGTTAGTGCTCAGCTTGGTTCTGATGCATTAAGCAAGTCAATTAAGGCTGGTATCATTGGATTTATAATAATTATTTTATTCTTATTATTAGTTTACAGAATTGCCGGTGTTGCAGCAAGTTTAGCATTGGTAGTTTTCGTTGAGTTAGAAATGCTTACATTAAACGCTTTTGACTTAACATTATCATTACCTGGTATTGCAGGTATTATTCTTGGTATTGGTATGGCAGTAGATGCTAACGTTATTATTAATGCCAGAATCAGAGAAGAAATTGCAGCAGGAAAGACAGTTAAGAGTGCAATTACAATTGGTTTCGATAAAGCTAAATCAGCTATTGTAGATGGAAATATTACAACACTTATCGCAGCTTTAGTTCTTTTATGGAGAGGCTCAGGTACAGTACAGGGATTTGCTCAGACTTTAGCTATCAGTATTGTATTCCAGTTATTTACATCATTATTTGTATCTAAGTGGTTTGTATGGATTCTTTACTATTTAGGATTCCAAGGCGAAAAGTTCTACGGAAAAGAAAAGACAAGAAAGGCAATTCATTTCTTAAAGAAGAGAGTTGTATTCTTTGCACTTTCAATAATTGTAATCATTGGTGGATTCGCAACAATGATTGGATACTCAGCAGCCGGAAAAGACCCATTCTTCTTAAGCGTTGAATTTAAGGGTGGTAGCTCAGTAACAGTTGACTTTGATAAAGAATATACAATGGATCAGTTTAATGATGAAATTAAACCTGCACTTGTAGATACATTAGGAACATCTGATATTCAGGGACAGAAAGAAACTGGTTCAAATAAATTCGTTATTAAGACAAAGAAACTTGAAGGCGATGAATTTGATGCATTTGAAAAATTATTAATTGAAAAATTTGGTGCCGTAGACAGCAAGGATAATTTCCAGAACACTATGATTTCTGCAACAGTAAGTAAAGAAATGAGAAGTGATGCTGTTTGGGCAACAATAATAGCAACAATCTGTATGTTAATTTATATTTGGATTAGATTTAAGGATATCAAGTTTGCTTCAGCAGCTGTAATCGCATTAATTCATGACGTACTTGTTGTTATTGGATTCTATGCAGTATCAAGAGTAGCAGTAGGAACAACATTTATTGCATGTCTTCTTACAATTGTAGGTTACTCTATTAATGCTACAATTGTTATTTTCGATAGAATTAGAGAAAATAAGGCATCAATGAAGCGTGGAGATGACTTAGAAGAATTAGTTGACTTAAGTATCACACAGACACTTACAAGAACAATTTACTCAAACGTAACAACATTTATCATGGTATTTATGATATTTATCATGGGTGTTACATCAATCAAAGAGTTTACATTACCATTAATGGTAGGTTTAGTATGTGGTGCTTACTCATCAGTATGTATAACAGGTGCTGTTTGGTTTGTTCTTACTAAGAAATTTGGAAAGAAAAAAGCTAACTAAAAAACACATAAAATATACTTTATAATAAAATGAACGGGGCTGTAAAAGGTGCCGTTCATTTTGTGTTATGCACGGCGAAGCCATGTGCATAACACAAATAGAGATGGTATAGAACTGGCGAATGTATAATCACTGAGAAGAAGCGAAATTTTAAACCTGAGGTTCAAATATGGAAAAATGGATTGTATTTGCAAAAAAAGCAGATTTTAATCAAATTGCAAAAAAATATAATATTAGTCCAATGTTGGCAAGAATTATAAGAAATAAGGATATAATAGAAGACAAAGATATTAAAGAGTATTTATATGGCGATATAAATGAACTCAATTCTCCATGGCTACTAAAAGATATGGAAAAGGCTGTTGAAATAATAAAAATTAAGATAAGCCAGCAAAATAAAATAAGAATAATATGCGATTATGACATTGATGGTATTTGCTCAGGATATATTTTGCTTGATTCATTAGAAAAACTGGGGGCAAATGTCGATATTGTTGTACCACATAGAATTGAAGACGGATATGGAATTAACAAAGATTTAATAAAAAAAGCGTATGATGATGGAGTAGATACAATTTTAACTTGTGATAATGGAATTGCAGCATATGAGCAGGTTGAATATGCAAAATCACTTGGAATGACCATAGTAATAACAGACCATCATGAAGTACCGTTTGAAGAGAAAGACGGCACTAAGGAATATATTGTTCCAAATGCAGACGCAGTTGTTAATCCAAAACAGGCAGATTGTGAATATCCATTTAAAGAAATTTGTGGAGCGACAGTGGCTTATAAGCTGATTACAGCAATTGTAAATTCAATGGGCAGGGAAATGAGTTCAACAAATTATTTGCTTGAATATGTTGCAATAGCAACTATTGGAGATGTGGTTGAATTGCAGAATGAAAATAGAATAATTGTAAAATATGGTCTGGATTTACTTAGAAAATCAAAAAATATAGGATTAAATGCACTTATAGATGCTTGTAAATTAAACAAAAATTTAATTGATTCGTACCATATAGGATTTGTAATCGGACCGTGTTTAAATGCAAGTGGACGACTTGATACAGCACGAAAGGCAGTTGCTTTGTTAAGAGAAAAAAATCAGGATAAAGCAAAAGACATAGCCACAGAATTGGTTGAATTAAATGACGAAAGAAAAAAATTAACTGAAGAGGGAACAAAGAAAGCTATAGAACAGGCTGAAAATTATAAAGAAGATAAAGTACTTGTTATTTATTTGAAAGACTGTCATGAAAGTATAGCAGGAATAATAGCAGGAAGAATTAGGGAAAAATATAATAAGCCATGTTTCGTGCTTACTAAAACGGCGACTGAGGTTAAAGGCTCAGGTCGTTCGATAGAAGAATATGATATGTATAAGGAACTAAGTAGGATAAAGGAATTGTTTACGAAATTTGGTGGTCATAAATTGGCTGCCGGACTTTCTTTACCACTGGAAAATGTTGATATATTAAGAGAAAAGTTAAATCAACTTACAACTCTTACGGATGACGATTTGTGTTCAAAAGTATGGATTGATATGCAACTACCAATTCCTTATATAACTAAAGAATTTGTAAACGAATTAGAAAAGTTAAAGCCTTTTGGAAAAGGAAACGAAAAGCCGTGTTTTGCTGAAAAAAATCTTAAAGTGAAAAATTTGAAAATCTTAGGCAAAGAAGGGAATGTTATAAAACTAAGTTTAAGGGATGAAAATAATTATGAAATCCCGGGAATAATATTCTCAAGAACAAGTGAATTTATGGAATTTGTAACAAATAAATTTGGAAATGAAGAGGTTAAAAAGGCTTTGCGTGGAATGGATAATAATATAACAATAATGGCTGTATTTTATCCAAACATAAATGAATACAATGGAAATACACAATTACAACTTGTTATAAACAGATTTAGTTAAAAATATAAGTTTTTAATTGTTATAATTGAGAAAAATATCAAAATAAGGCATAATATAGGGAATGAGAGTATTGAAAAAAATGAAAAATAGAAATAAAATTAGTTATCATAATATTGGAGGATAAATATGCGTAAAGTAGAAGATTACATAAGAAGTATACCGGATTTTCCTGAACCGGGAATTATTTTTAGAGATATTACAACAGTAATGCAGGATCCTGATGGATTTAAGCTTGCAATAGATTCAATGGAAGATACAATTAAGGATTTAGATTTTGATGTGATTGCGGGATTAGAGTCAAGAGGATTTATGTTTGGAACACCTATAGCATATAATATGGGAAAACCATTTGTGCCAATTAGAAAAAAGGGAAAACTTCCATGTGAAACAATTAGTGAAGAGTATAGTCTTGAATATGGAACAGCTGAAATAGAAATTCATACTGACGCAATTAAAAAAGGACAGAAGGTCGTTATTGTTGATGATCTTATTGCAACAGGAGGAACTGTAGAAGCTGCAATAAAGTTAATTGAAAGATTAGGTGGAGAAGTTGTAGCGTGTGTATTCCTTACAGAATTAGTGGATCTTAAAGGTAGAGACGTGTTAGAAGGATATAGAGTAGAATCTATAGTTAAATTTGATGGAAAATAAATAGATATTTACGAAAGATGATCAAGTTGTCACACAATTATGATTATTACATCCTTTGCTATAGTAAAATTTGTATGAAGAGAGGGAAAATATATGAGCGACGACATAAAGATGAATGAATTAAAAATTGAAAATCATGGTGTGATTCCCAAAGAAGAAGAACATACAACGCCTGAGGAACTTTACGAAAGACTAGTTGAAAAAATAAAAAAATATCATCCCTCAGCAGGTGATTTGAAAATAATTGAAAAAGCATATAATATGGCAAGAGAAGCTCATAAAGAGCAGAAAAGAAAATCAGGTGAACCTTATATTATTCACCCTCTTTGTACTGCAATTATATTAGCAGATTTAGAGCTTGATAAAGAATCAATAGTTGCAGGTTTGTTACACGATGTTATGGAAGATACAAGTGTTACAAAAGATCAGATTACTAAGGAATTTAGTGAAGAAGTAGCAGATCTTGTTGATGGTGTTACAAAGATTACAAAATTAGACTATGATGTTGATAAGGTTGAAGAACAGGCAGAAAATTTACGTAAGATGTTTCTTGCTATGGCAAAAGATATTAGAGTAATTTTGATAAAATTAGCAGACAGACTTCATAATATGAGAACATTACAGTATATGAAGCCTGAAAAACAAAAAGAAAAATCAAGAGAAACTATGGATATTTATTCTCCAATAGCGGATAGACTTGGTATTTCTAAAATTAAAATTGAACTTGATGACCTGGCTTTAAGATATTTGGAACCGGAAAAATATCGTGAGATAGTTGATGGCGTACATGAAAGACTTGAGCATAGAGAAGATTTTATGAATGATTTGATTGCCCAGGTCAAAACATATATTGAAAAAGCAGGAATTAAGGCAACAATCGGTGGAAGGGTAAAGCATTATTTTAGTATTTATAAAAAGATGGTAAACCAGCAAAAAACACTTGATCAGATTTACGATGTATTTGCGGTACGAATTATTGTTGACACAGTAATGGAATGTTATGGTGCATTAGGTGTAATTCATGAAAAGTATACTCCTGTACCGGGAAGATTTAAGGATTATATTGCCATGCCAAAGCCGAATATGTATCAGTCATTACATACAACGCTTATCGGACCAAATGGACAGCCTTTTGAAATACAGATTCGTACTTATGACATGCATAGAACTGCTGAATATGGTATCGCAGCACACTGGAAATATAAAGAAAATATTACAGGTGAATATAATGAAGAACAGAAAATCAGCTGGTTAAGACAGATCCTTGAATGGCAGAGAGATTTGTCTGATAACAGAGAATTCTTAAGCCTCTTAAAAGATGATTTAAATATGTTTTCTGACAGCGTTTACTGTTTTACACCTAACGGCGATGTTAAAAATCTTCCGGCAGGCTCAACACCTATAGACTTTGCTTACAGCATTCATAGCGCAGTAGGTAATAAGATGGTAGGGGCAAGAGCAAATGGAAAAATGGTAAACATTGATTATAAGATTCAAAATGGTGACCGTGTAGAAATTGTTACATCTAATAATTCAACAGGCCCAAGTATGGATTGGTTGAAAATTGTAAAAAGTACACAGGCTAAGAACAAAATTAATCAATGGTTTAAGCAACAGAATAAAGAAGAAAATATTATTAAAGGTAAAGATTTAATAGATAAATACTGTAAAGCAAAAGCAATTGTTTTATCAGATATTATGAAACCTGAATTTACTGATAAGGTTCGTTTGAAATACGGATTTAAGGACTGGGATTCAGTAGTTGCATCTGTAGGTCATGGTGGATTAAAAGAAGGACAGATTGTAAATAAACTTCTTGATGAATATAACAAAGTTCATAAGACGATTGTAAGCGATAAAGATGTATTAGATTCAGTTGATGACAATAAGAACAATGGAATCAGAAAAACTACTTCAAAGAGTGGAGTTATTGTTGAAGGAATGAATGATGTGGCTGCAAGATTTTCTAAATGTTGTAGTCCGGTTCCGGGTGACGAAATTGTTGGATTTGTTACGAGAGGTCGAGGATTATCGATACATAGAACAGATTGTACGAACATCATTAATTTGCCTGATATAGAAAGAGGCAGATTGATTGAAGCAAGCTGGGCTGAAGATGAAACAAAACAGACAGGAAAATATAATTCTGAAATTACTATTTATGCTAATAACAGAATTGGTATTTTAGCAGATTTATCAAAAGTATTTACTGAAAGAAAAATTGATGTTTTAAGCATAAACAGTAGAACAAGCAAGTCAGGAGTTGCTACAATATCAATGACTTTCCAGATTCAGGGAACAGATGAATTAAGAGAACTTATTGCAAAAATAAGAACAATTGACAGCATCATTGATATTGAAAGAACTACAGGCTGATGTAATAAAAATGGGAGAAGTTAAATGGCAGAGTTAGAAATAAAATGTTTGACAGTTAGCAGTTGCTATACAAATTGTTATGTATGCTGCAACAAGGATACAAAAGAAGGATTCATTGTGGACCCGGGTGATGATTTTGTTAAAATAACAAATTATATTAATTCAATGGATATGAAAGTGGTTGCAATCATCCTTACACATGGTCATTTTGACCATATCGGAGCAGTAGACAAGCTTAAAGAAAGATATGATTTAACAGTATATGCTTCTGAGGCAGAAAAGGACACAATAACAGATACTACAAAAAATCTTACAAGTTATTTCGGAGAACCATTTACAGTTACTCCAGATGTTTATTTAAAAGATGGACAGAAAATTGAAATAGCAGGAATTTTGATGAATATGATATTAACACCCGGTCATACAGAGGGAAGCTGCTGTTATTATTTGCCAAATCATGGCTTGTTATTTAGCGGAGATACATTATTTCAGGCAAGCCGTGGAAGAACGGATTTTCCGGGTGGAAGTGATAGCCAGATTATTAATTCCATTAAAACAAAATTATTAGTACTTCCTGACGAAACTGTTGTTTTACCGGGACATATGGATAGTACAAAAATTGAATTTGAAAAAGGATTTTACAGATGATAGATATACAGATTATGCCTGAACAGTTTGCATATGATGTGCAGTCATTAGTTAAAGCCTTTTATTCAGAACATGATTTTAAAGTAAACCAGGTTGTAGATAATTCTTATAGGATTGTTAAGGTTTATTTTGAAAATGAAATAAGATTTGAACTATATGATAATGATAAAAAGCTTTTTGAAGGATATGAAAAATGCGACTTTTCAAATAGAAAAGAGACAAAGAATATTCTTAAAAAGCTTTTATATCGTGGAATGCAAATTGATACAGGAAAAGAATTGCCGTGGGGAGATTTGACGGGAATCAGACCTGCAAAAATACCGGCGCTTCTTTATGAAGAAGGAAAAAAAGAAGAAGAAATCAGAAGATATATGAAAGAAACGTATATGATTTCTGATGAAAAATTAGATTTGGCAATGTATATTGCAAAAAGAGAACATGAAATTTTAAAGGATATAAATTATAAACAGGGTTATAGCCTTTATATTGGTATTCCATTTTGCCCAACAAGATGTCTTTATTGCTCGTTTACATCATATCCTGTTTCATTTTACAAAGATAAAACAGATACATATGTTGATGCATTGATAAAAGAAATAGAATATGTAGGAAGCAGATTAAAAGACAGGGAACTTAATAGTGTTTATATTGGTGGGGGAACACCCACAACACTAGAGCCTTATCAGCTTGATAAATTAATTACAGCATTAAAAGATAATTTTGATTTTTCAACTGTTAAGGAGTTTACGGTTGAAGCGGGACGACCTGATAGTATTACATCAGATAAACTAGATACGTTAAAAAAACATAATGTATCAAGAATATCAATTAACCCACAAACAATGAATCAGGAAACTTTAGATATAATTGGAAGAAGACATACTGTAGAGCAGGTTATTAAAGCCTTTAATCTTGCAAGAAAAAAAGGCTTTGACAATATAAATATGGACTTTATAATAGGACTTCCTAATGAGACGGTAGATATGGTTAGACATTCAATGGAGGAGACGAAAAAACTTAATCCGGAAAGTCTTACAGTACATTCATTAGCAGTAAAAAGAGCAGCCAGACTTAATACTGAAAAAGAAAAATATCAGGATTATACTTATGAAAATAATTCTAAATTAATGAATATTACAATGGATTACTCAAAAGAAATGAATATGAAACCGTATTATTTATATAGACAAAAGAATATGGCTGGAAATCAGGAAAATGTCGGATATTCAGTTTATGGCAAAGAATGCCTGTATAATATTTTGATGATGGGAGACAGACAGGATGTTTTTGCACTTGGAGCGGGCGGCACAACGAAAATTATGTCAGAAGACAGATTAAGTGCAAAAAGAATAGATAATGTAAAGAATGTAGACCAATATATTGATAGAATTGATGAAATGATTGCTAGAAAAAAAGAATACTTTGACAAATTATAAATAAAAGGTTGAGTATTTCACAAAAAGAGTGTAAAATTTTATAGTTAAATCAGTGTTAAATAGAGGAGAAATAAGATGGCCTTAAGTAAAAAACCGGTTACCGGAATGAAAGAAATTCTTCCGGAGGAAATGAAGATAAGAAACTACGTAATGGACGTAATTAAAGAAACATATAGTGCTTTTGGATTTACTCAGATAGAAACACCTTGTGTTGAAAATATTGCTAACTTAAGTAACAAGCAGGGTGGAGAAAATGAAAAGTTAATTTTTAAGATTTTAAAAAGAGGAGAAAAATTAAATCTTGAAACAGCACAGACAGAAATGGATGTTGTAGATAATGGTTTAAGATATGATTTGACAGTACCTCTTGTTAGATTTTATTCAAATAATGCAAATAATCTTCCTTCACCATTTAAGGCACTCCAGATGGGCAATGTATGGAGAGCTGACAGACCACAGAGAGGAAGATATCGTCAGTTTATGCAGTGCGATATTGATATATTAGGTGAACCAAGTAATCTTGCAGAAATCGAACTTATTCTTGCAACAACAACAACACTTGGTAAACTTGGATTTAAGAATTTCCAGATTCGTATTAACGAAAGAAGAATCTTAAAGGCAATGGCTGCATATAGTGGATTCCCGGAAGAAAGTTATGATAGTGTATTTATCATTCTTGATAAGATGGATAAGATTGGACTTGAAGGTGTAAAAGAAGAACTTATTAAGTATGATTTTGATGAAGAATCAGTAGAAAAATACACAAATTTATTCAAAGAAATTGAAAACAAAGAAAATCCGGTTACTTATTTAGCAGAAAAATTAGACGGATTTATGGACGATGACGTAAAGCAGTGGATGGAAGAAATTATTGATAGTGTAAGAGCTACTAAAGCTTCAGAATTTGAAATAGTATTTGATCCAACATTGGTTAGAGGAATGTCATATTATACAGGAACAATATTTGAAATTGCAATCCCTGAATTTGGCGGAAGCTGCGGTGGCGGTGGACGTTACGATAAGATGGTTGGTAATTTTACAGGAAGAGATGTTCCTGCGTGTGGATTTTCTATTGGATTTGAAAGAATCGTTTTATTGTTAATGGAACAGGGATTTAAAGTTCCAACAGAGAATAAGAAGGTAGCTTATTTAATAGAAAAAGGTGTTAATGGTGAAAGATTATGTGAAGTAATCGCTAAAGCACAGGAAGAAAGAAAAACAGGAAATCAGGTTCTTGTTGCAAGAATGAATAAGAACAAAAAATTCCAGAAGAGTCAGTTAGAAGAACAGGGATATAATGAATTCAAAGAATTTTATAAAAATCCTTTAGCATAAAGAAAAATAGGAGGAGAGTCATGGCAGAATCAATGCAGGGACTTCATAGAAGTCACAGATGTACAGAAGTATCAAACAAAAATATTGGTGAAACAGTTACAGTTATGGGCTGGGTTCAGAAGAAAAGAAATTTAGGAAGTCTTATTTTCGTAGATTTAAGAGACCGTTCAGGTCTTCTTCAGCTTGTATTTGATGATAATGACAAAGAAGTATTTGAAAAAGCAGGAAAATTAAGAAACGAATTCGTAATTGCTGCTGTAGGAACTGTAAATAAGAGAGCAGGTTCAGTTAATGAATCTATGGAAACAGGTGATATTGAAATAAATGTTACAAGTTTAAGAATTTTATCTGAATCAGAGACACCCCCAATTCCGGTAGATGATGATGCAAATACAAAAGATGAATTAAGACTTAAATATAGATATCTTGATTTAAGAAAACCTCATTTACAGAAAAATCTTAAGTTAAGATCAGATGTAACAACATTTGTTAGAAAGTTTATGGCAAATGAAGGATTTCTTGAAATTGAGACACCTATTCTTAACAGAAGTACACCAGAAGGTGCGAGAGATTACTTAGTGCCTAGCCGTGTTCATCCGGGAACATTTTATGCACTTCCTCAGTCACCACAGGTATTAAAACAGCTTCTTATGTGTTCAGGATGTGATAGATATTTTCAGGTAGCAAAATGCTTTAGAGATGAAGATTTAAGAGCAGACAGGCAGCCTGAATTTACACAGCTTGATATGGAATTATCATTTGTTGATGTAGATGATATTTTAGATGTTAATGAAAGAATGCTTCAGGCATTATGGAAAGAAGTATTAGGAGTAGATGTTACATTGCCACTTCCAAGAATGACATGGCAGGAAGCAATGGACAGATACGGTTCAGATAAGCCTGATACACGTTTTGGAATGGAACTTATCAATGTTACTGACGTTGTTAAGGATTGCGGATTTGGTGTATTTTCAGGAGCAGTAGCAAATGGTGGAACTGTTCGTGGTTTAAATGCTAAAGGACAGGGCAATATGGCAAGAAAGAAAATTGATGCCCTTGTTGAATTTGTAAAGACTTATGGCGCAAAAGGTCTTGCCTATATTGCAATGCATGAAGATGGAACAATTAAATCTTCATTTGCTAAATTTATGACAGAAGAAGAAATGAATAATCTTATTGCTGCTATGGGTGGAGAACCTGGAGATTTATTGTTATTTGCTGCAGATAAGAATAAAGTTGTATGGGATTCTCTTGGAGCATTAAGACTTGAACTCGCGAAACAGATGGATATAATTCCAGAAGGAAAATGGAATTTCTTGTGGATTACAGAATTTCCACAGTTTGAATGGTCAGATGAACAGGGAAGATTCCTTGCAATGCATCATCCATTCACAATGCCTATGGAAGAAGATATTCAGTACTTAATTTCTGATCCCGGACGAGTTCGTGCAAAAGCCTACGATATCGTATTAAACGGTACAGAATTAGGTGGTGGTAGTGTGAGAATACATCAGGCAGATGTACAGGCTAAGATGTTTGAAGCACTTGGATTTACACCTGAACAGGCAAATGAAAAATTTGGTTTCTTATTAACTGCATTTAAATACGGTGTACCTCCACACGCAGGACTTGCTTATGGATTAGACAGACTTGTAATGCATATGGCAGGAGAAGATAACATTCGTGAAGTTATCGCTTTCCCTAAAGTAAAAGATGCATCATGTCTTATGACAGATGCACCAAATGTAGTTGATGATGTTCAGTTACAGGAACTTCAGATTAAATTAGATTTGAAAGAAAAAGAACAGTAAAATTAAAGGAATAACCTTCAATTATATGGATATCTTTTGAATATTAAATCTTATAAATATCATGAAAGTATATTAGAGTCTAATAAATCCACAAATATACAGAACGCTAATTATATTTATGATAAAACAAACAGGCACTCCAATTATGAATTTGGGGTGCTTTGTTTTGTGCCTGAAAAATTGCATTCCAAGTAATGCACCTAAAGAGCCGCCAATAAATGCTGAAAAGATTAATGTATTTTCACTAATTCTAAATTTATGCTTTATTGCTTTTTTCTTATCAATTCCATAAAGAATAAAAGTAGATACATTTATTATGAATAAATATATGATTAATAATTCGTATTTCATAGGTACCTCACTTTCTGTAAATAAAAATTAATAGTTGCAGCGAAGCTTTCTGACTTCGTCTTGGAGTTTCCCGGTATAATCAGCTAATTCATTGTATTGATTAGTGATGCTAGTCTGAATTTCTTTTAAATTTTCAATTTCTGAATTTTTATCATCTAATATTTGATTAAAATAGGTCTGTAGTTTTTCTAATTCCTCATTATGTTGTTTTGCCATTTTAGATTTTGAGTCCGGATTAGAAGAATTATACTGTTTAGATGATAAATTTACAATAGAATAATCAGAATTAATACTGTATATATCAAAATCCTGTGAAGAATAAAATACAAATAAATATATTAAAGAATCATATGAAAATACATTAAAATGAGAAATTATTTTGTCTGATTTTAGTAATGTAAAATCTTTTGCATATGTAGAAAATCTACTTAATCTTATGGAAAAATGACTGTCTTTTAAATTATGACTACAATAGAAAATATTGAGGCAGTTATAAAATTCTACAAATTTAAAATTAGTATTTTCAGTAGCCTGGCTTTGCGGATTCCCTTCAATGATATAATCTTCACGTATATTAAGATTTTCCATTGAAGAAATAACAGCCTGATTGCTTAATGATATGTAATAAACGAGTTTTAATTCAGAACAAATGTCAAAATCTGACGCTACATCAGTAAAAACAATGCCGTAATTACGGATTCTTCCGGAATTAATTGAGTACATAGTAACTTTTGTATCCTCTAAATAAAATATAACGGGTTGTCCGGATTCTAATTGTGTAATTTTATACATACAAATACTCCTTTTAATATTTTAAAATTACTATTGTGGGAGATGAAATAATTATAAGAAAGAGCATTTTTCACCGCCGGTTCAAATTGACAGATATATTTTGCTTATGACTAAAAGTCCTAATGGCAAAATATATTTGGAAATTTAGAACTGCTGCGAGTGACAAGCAGCGCGAGAGTTCTTTCGATAATTATTTCATCTCCCACAATTATGTAATAAAATATATTCTTGAAAATGAACATTATGAATATTTTGGCATAAAATAAAGTAAACAAAATATGGAGATACAATATGTCAGAGTACAAGGTGATGGATTGCGATGAGTGTTGTAACTGTTGTAAAAGAGAGTGTGATGTTTGCATCAGACCATCTTGCGGAGAGCCGGAAGAATTATCTGTGTTTGCTCCTGTAATATATGATGAAGTAGGAATTAACCTCTGTAGAACGATAACTATTCCGCAGAATATTTTGACTCAATATCCTACAACAAGTTATGTTCAATTATTAGTTGCAAATATAAAAATATACTCAGGAAAAGGATTTTTAACAGGAGAAGAAGAAAATGTTGAATATACAGAAGAAGAACAGCAGGAGATGGGAAATCCACCTGTATTTTCAACTGTAACTACAATACCGGGAAGAGCAAATTGCTTAAGGGTAAAATTAACGGATTTAAGAGTTGTTTTTAATGTAAGATTATTTGACAGTTGCAAAAAATATCTTGCTACAGTACCACTAGAGGCTGTATATCTTCCAGCTGTAGGAACTACGAATTACGATCCTGATACAAATCCAAGGAGTGTAACAGTAGATATGTATGCACCGTATGGAGCATCCTCTGTTTATAATAATTATAATGAATATTTTATTAATTATGTAGGATTTAATATGTATTATAATACAGTGGAAAATGGAATTAATATGAATGCAGTTGCTAAAGTTATGGAGTTTGATCCGGCAACAGGTACAATGTCAGCAGGCATAACATTATATTTGAGAACTGTATACTATGAAGCATATAAATTTAATACAATTGGAAAAACTATACCACCTAAAATGAATACACATGAAGCTGAAAGTAATCCATGTCTAAAATTTGTAGAGGGTGATTTGCTACTTCAAAATGTTAAACCATTAGAATTAGAGCCACCTAAATGTGAAGGAAAAAAGAAGACAGAATGTAAAGAAAGAAATGAAATAAATCAATGCATAAAAAAAATCCTAAATAATTGCTACAGCGAAAGCGGGGATGAAGAAGCAGGTCAGTAGCGTTCAATGGATTGTTTATTAAAATACCCATAGTTGAAAACTAATGGAACTGCTAAGACAAACCAAAATTTGATGTTAGTAATGAAACTGTGGGTATTTTTGTAATTAAAAATAAATAAACAGGAAAGATAACTATTAACATTAAACTTTACATTTGTTAGTTAAAAAAATAACAATTTTTTAAAAATGGTTTTAAATTTGGCTTTAATGTGATAAAGTGTTATTAGTTCGACAAAATTAGGAGGTAAGATTATGTTTACATTTGAAGAAGTACAGAAAGTTGATCCGGAAGTTGCAGCAGCTATTGCTCAGGAAAATGACAGACAGCAGAGCCATTTGGAGCTTATTGCATCTGAAAATATTGTTAGTAAAGCAGTTATGGCAGCAATGGGTAGTCAGCTTACAAATAAATATGCAGAAGGATACCCGGGAAAAAGATATTATGGTGGATGCGAGTATGTTGATATAGTAGAAACACTTGCAATTGAAAGAGCAAAGAAATTATTTGGATGTACATATGCTAACGTTCAGCCACATTCAGGAGCACAGGCTAACTTTGCAGTATTCTTTGCACTTGTAAAACCGGGCGATACAGTAATGGGTATGAGTCTTGATGCAGGTGGACATTTAACACATGGAAGTAAAGTTAATGTATCAGGAACATATTTTAATATTGTTCCTTATGGTGTAAATGACGAAGGATACATTGATTATGATGAAGTATTAAAGATTGCGAAAGAAGCAAAGCCAAAACTTATCGTTGCAGGCGCAAGTGCTTACCCAAGAACAATAGATTTCAAGAAATTCAGAGAAATTGCTGATGAAGTTGGTGCATATTTAATGGTAGATATGGCACACATTGCAGGTTTGGTTGCAGGTGGACAGCATATGAGCCCAATTCCATATGCCCATGTAACAACAACTACAACTCATAAAACACTTCGTGGACCAAGAGGTGGATTAATATTATCAAGTGAAGAATTTGCTACAGAACATAAATTAAATAAGGCAATATTCCCTGGAATTCAGGGTGGTCCTTTAATGCATGTAATAGCAGGTAAGGCAGTATGTTTCAAGGAAGCATTAGACCCATCATTTAAGGAATACGCTAAGAACATTGTTGATAATGCTTCAGCTTTAGCTAATGGTTTAACAAGCAGAGGATTCGACCTTGTTTCAGGCGGTACAGATAATCATTTAATGCTTGTTGATTTAAGAAGCAAGAATATTACAGGTAAGGAATTTGAAATTGCATTAGATGCTGCAAACATTACATGTAATAAGAATGCAATTCCAAATGATCCACAGAAACCGGGAATTACAAGTGGTGTACGTATCGGAACACCTGCCATAACAACAAGAGGATTAAATACTGACGATATGGATTTAGTTGCACAGGCAATGACTTTGATTGCAGACGATGCTAATGCAAATCAGGAAAAGGCAAAGGAAATAGTTAAAGGTCTTACAGATAAGTATCCTTTATATAAATAGTTAAGATTTCATTAATAAAAGCATTTTAAAATAAGTCTATGGTATAATAAATGCCATAGACTTAATTTATGTAGAAATATGAATTCTAGTCTGCTCAAAGTGATCACGTAGAGTGTGATTGTTTTTAATGAAATTAAAAAAAGAAAGGTATAAATAAGAATGAGAATAATGGATTTATTTTCGATAGCAAAAGAATATTTGTTGGTGGGAATTATAGCAGTTGCCGTTTTTGCAATTGTTATAGCAATTGGTTATTTTTGGGTATACAAAAAAATATTACATGGCAAAAAAACAATTAAGAAAAATAATGCTATATGGTTAATTATATTTGGGATATATTTGGTAGTTGTATTACTTGCAACTGTGTTGGACAGATCGTACTTTATTGATTATGGAAAAAGAGTAATACCATTATTTTATTCTTATAAATCGGCATGGAATACATTTTCAGCAATTGAATGGAGAAACATAATTTTAAACATTTGTATGTTTGTTCCGTTTGGCTTTTTACTTCCGCTAGGAGTTGAAAAGGCGAGAAAGTGGTGGGTTACATATGCATGTGGATTTTTTTTTACAGTAATAATTGAAAGCGTCCAACTTATTACAGGAAGAGGCGTAGCAGAATGTGATGATGTACTTAACAATTTTATAGGATGTATGATTGGATATGGATTTTATACATTAGTCATTTATATTTACGAATGTTTAAAAGGAAAAATGCACAATTTGAAAAATGTCATACTGAGCTTTATTCCGTTAATAGGAACAGCAATAATATTTGGAGCTATATTTGCAACTTATAATATGCAGGAATTTGGTAATTTACAGATAAAATACATTATAAAAGCGAATGTAAGCAATGTATCCACAGATGAAAAGTTAAGTGATGAAAAACTAAATTATCCGGTATATGCGGTTGAAGGTATGGATAAAAAAGAAACAAAAGAATTTGCTGATAAATTTCTGAAAAATCTAGGAGATAAATTAGATGATTCATTGACAGATTTATACGACGATACAGCAATATACAGAGGAGAGGGTGGAAATGTATCTGTAAATTATATTGATGGGACATATTCATTTGTCGACTTTGATGATGAGGAAGAGGATGGAATTTCAAAAACTGATTCAAATGTAACAGAGGAATACATCGAAAAACGATTGAATGAATATGGTGTTTACATACCTTCAGGATGCACATTTGAAAATAAAGGCGATGGAGTATATTCCTTTAATGCGGATAAAATTATTGAAGGTGATACTATGTATAATGGGACAATTGAGGTGACCTGCTATGAGGGTAATGTGATTGGAAATATAGATTATAACGTAATAAAATGTAGTAAACTAAAGGATGTAGAGTGTATTTCATTTAAAGAGGCTTATAATCTTATTAAAGAAGGAAAGTTTAAATATTATTCAAATGAAAAACTAGATATTAGGGTAAAAAAAATAAATGTTAATTACATCACTGACACAAAAGGGTATTATCAGCCTGAGTATGCTTGTGGTGTAGATATAAATGGAGAGGAAACAAAGATAGACATACCGGCAATGGAGAAGTAAAGAAGAAGGAGTTAGTATATGAAGTCTCAATCGACAAAGAGCATTGAATTGTATCATATGATGATAAGAAGAGGGTATCCGGAAGAATTTTGTGACCAAATCACAAAAAACTTAAACACTGATTGGACAGCACAGCGTATGATAGGTTATCTGTCGCATTATGATAAACTTCCGCTTGAGGAGATAGTAGATGAAATGTTGGCAATACTTAGCGATAGAAATAGAATTATGATGAAACATGATTTGGAAGAGTCTAATGCAAGATGGAATGATTACTTGAATAGATAGAGTATTATTTGCTAATACTACAAACATGATGATCAGAAATTTTTTAAAGTGTGGAATAGCAGGTTGGTGTATGGAGGTCGTTTGGACGTCCATAATGGGAATAAAGAATCATGACAGAAAAATGATGGGAAAGACTTCAATATGGATGTTCCCAATATATGGATTAGGTGCAGTTATTAAACCGCTAAGTAGAAAAATTAGAAAATTTAATATGATATTTAGGGGATTTATTTATATGGCTGGAATTTACTTCGTGGAATTTATTTCGGGAACGATATTACAACGAAAGAACTGCTGCCCATGGAATTATAGCAAATGTAAATATAACATAAAGGGAGTTGTGCGCCTAGATTATGCACCTTTGTGGTTTATGGCAGGGCTTCTTTTAGAAAAAGTGGTAAATAAACAGGAAAAATAATAAAATCAAAAAATAAATGGGCAGATAGGATGAAACCTTGATGCCCATTTATTTACTAAAAAAATTAATATAAACAATTATTTCGTTTAATTTTATAAGACTTATTAAATAAAATTTATCAAAATAAATTTGTATAAAAAACTAATTTTTATATTATAAAAGATATTAAAATAATTTATTTCTTAAAGAAATCTATAATGCCATCCATTTTAGAAGTCATTGACATAAATAACATATCTACTAATGTAAGAGCTACCATTGATTCTACAACAACTACGGCTCTAGGAACAATTATTGGGTCGTGTCTTCCGTGAATGCTGATTTCTATTTCTTCGTTTGATTTATTAACTGTACTCTGAGTTTTAGCAATAGAAGGAGTAGGCTTGACTGCAGCTCTTAAAACAATATCTGAGCCATCGCTTATTCCACCAAGTATTCCTCCGGCATGATTTGTGGATTTGACAATCTTTCCATTTTCCATTTTGAAATTATCGTTATTTTCAGAACCGCAGGCTGTAGCAACAGCAAATCCATCGCCAATTTCAATGCCCTTTACAGCTCCGATAGACATAACAGCTTTTGCTAAATTTGCATCGAGTTTTTCAAACACAGGTTCACCAACACCGGCAGGCATATTTTTAACAACGCATTCAATAATGCCGCCAACGGAATCTGTATCTGCAATTTTTTCCTTTAAAAGAGCCTGAGCTTTGGCAGAAGCATCCTTGTCAGGCATATATAAAGTGTCTTTTAAAATATTATCCTTATCAAATCTATTATAATCTATTTCTACATTACCAATCGATTTAGAGTAAGTGGTAATTGAGATACCAAGTTGATTTAAAATTTTTGAAGCAATGGCTCCTGCTGCAACTCGTCCGATAGTTTCACGTCCTGAAGAGCGTCCGCCACCACGATAATCTCTGAATCCGAATTTCTCATCGAAAGTATAATCAGCATGTCCCGGACGATAATAATTTGCAATTTCGCTGTAATCTTTTGAACGTTGTTCTTTGTTGCGAACAATCATTGAAATAGGTGTTCCTGTAGTTTTTCCTTCAAATACACCTGAAAGAATCTCTACAAGGTCGCCTTCATTTCGCTGAGTAGTAAAAGCAGACTGACCTGGTTTTCTTCTGTCTAAGAATACTTGAATATCTTCTTCGCATAAAGAAAGACCGGCAGGACAACCGTCAACTACGACCCCTAATGCTTTGCCATGGGATTCTCCCCATGTGCTTATTTTTAATGTATTACCATATGTTGAACCAAACATAATGAGCCTCCTAATTGTAGTCAGAAGTGTTTAACAAATAAATTTGAGTAAACTTTTTAGTAAACTCATAATATATCTTCTGTAAATTTGCTTGTATTAGTATAACAAGATATTACATATGAATCAAATATAAAATTTTACTATAGTGACTTTTAATCAGTAAATTAAATATAGATTATAACCTCCTTGAATTAACTATCAAAATCCATTATTATATAAAGGATTGGACTAATAAAATTTGGTAATGATTTAGAAAGGTATAAAGCGAATGAAACAGATAAAATTAGGAAAGACAAATATATCAGTACCGGCAATCGTGTTAGGTTGTATGAGACTAGGAGCACTTGATTTAAACTCGGCAGAAAAATTTATTGATACAGCTTTAGAACTTGGTATTAATTATATTGATCATGCTGATATTTATGGTGGTGGAAGTTGCGAAGAGTTATTTGGAAAGGCAGCAAAACTTAACACTTCAAATAGAGAAAAATTCTTTATTCAGTCCAAATGTGGTATTGTTCCGGGTGTTATGTATGATTTCTCAAAGGAACACATCATTAATTCAGTAGACGGAATACTTAAGAGACTTGGAACAGATTATTTGGATGCATTATTACTTCACAGACCGGATGCATTAATGGAACCTGAGGTTGTAGCTGATGCATTTGATACATTGGAAAAAAGTGGAAAGGTAAGAAATTTTGGCGTTTCAAATATGAATCCTATGCAGATTCAGTTGCTACAAAAATATGTTAAGCAACCGATTTGTGCAAATCAGCTTCAATTAAGTATTACAAATTCAAATATGATTAGTCAGGGAATGGAAGTAAATATGACATCTGATGGGGCAGTAAACAGAGATGGGGCAGTTCTTGATTTTTGCAGATTAAATAATATAACAATCCAGACTTGGTCTCCATTCCAATATGGATTTTTTGAAGGCGTATTTATTGGAAATGATAAATTCCCTGAACTTAATAAAGTTATTGACGAATTGGCACAAAAATATAATGTAACTCCTACAACAATTGTGACTGCATGGATTTTAAGACATCCGGCTAATATGCAAATGATTGCAGGAACAACAAATGCTGAAAGACTAAAACAGATTGCTCAAGCATCTGATATTGAAATTTCAAGAGAAGAATGGTATAAATTATATTTGTCTGCCGGACATATATTACCATAAAGAAGGAAAGAAAATTTTATGTATAAAATATTGAAAACTGATGGTTTGGCTAAGCGTGGAGAATTCGAAACAGTTCACGGTACAATCCAGACACCGGTATTTATGAATGTAGGAACTGCTGCAGCAATTAAGGGAGCAGTAGGAACAGAAGATTTACAACAGATAAAGACTCAGGTTGAATTGTCAAATACATATCATTTGCATGTAAGACCGGGAGACCACATTGTAAAACAACTTGGTGGTCTTCATAAGTTTATGAATTGGGATAAGCCTATTCTTACGGATTCAGGTGGATTTCAGGTATTTTCGCTTGCAGGACTTAGAAAGATAAAAGAAGAGGGCGTATATTTTCAGTCTCATGTAGATGGAAGAAAGATTTTTATGGGACCTGAAGAAAGTATGCAGATTCAGTCAAATTTAGCTTCAACAATTGCTATGGCGTTTGATGAATGTCCTTCAAGTGTTGCATCAAGAGAATATATTCAGGCATCTGTAAATAGAACAACAAGATGGCTTGAAAGATGTAAAAATGAAATGAACAGATTAAACGGCCTTGAAGATACAATTAATAAGAATCAGATGCTGTTTGGTATTAATCAGGGTGGAATATATGATGATATTCGTATTGAACATGCAAAAGCGATAACTGAAATGGATTTAGACGGATATGCAGTAGGTGGACTTGCAGTAGGTGAAAGTCATGAAGAAATGTATAGAATCCTTGAATCAGTGGTACCTTATTTACCACAGAATAAACCAACTTATCTAATGGGAGTAGGTACACCTGCCAATATTTTAGAGGCAGTTGACAGAGGAGTTGACTTCTTTGACTGTGTATATCCTACAAGAAATGGACGCCATGGACATTTGTATACTAATAAGGGCAAGATTAACTTATTTAATGCAAAATATGAGACAGATGACAGACCAATTGAAGAAGGATGTCAGTGTCCTGCATGTAAACATCATAGCCGTGCATACATCAGACATTTGCTTAAAGCAAAAGAAATGCTAGGTATGAGATTATGTGTGTTGCATAATTTGTATTTTTATAATACAATGATGGAAGAAATTCGAGCTGCCATAGAAGCAGGAAATTATAGTGAATATAAAGCAAAGAAATTAGAAGGCTTTAAAGAAAACGACAAGCGTTAGGAGGATTAAAATGACAGATATGTTATTAGCTTCATCATCAACAGGTGGTGCAATGGGAACAGTTATGATGATTGTTTGGTGTGTGGTAATCTTTGGATTTATGTATTTCGCAATGATTCGTCCACAGAAAAAACAGGAAAAGAGACAGGATGAAATTAGAGAAAGTGTAGCTGTTGGAGACAGTATTCTTACAACAAGTGGATTTTACGGAATGGTTATTGATGTTCAGGACGATATGGTTATCGTAGAATTTGGTAATAACAAAAACTGCAGAATCCCAATGCAGAAAACTGCAATTGTTGATGTTGAAAAAGCAGACGCAGAATAATTAAGATTAAGATTTAGAGAGAAGTTCGAAAAGAATTTCTCTCTTTTGTTATACACAATGAGCCAAGCACTTTCTGCTTTTTGCTTGCAAAAAAAGCAGAAAGTGTTTGGCGAATGTATAATCACCGAAAAGAAGCAAAGCGGATTTGAGGTGGTTATAAATGGCGAAGCCATGTGTATAACAAAAACGTAAAAAGAAAGTGTTTGGCGAATGTATAATCACCGAAAAGAAGCAAAGCGGATTTGAGATGATTATATATGGAGAAGCCATAAGTATAACAAAAGTTGAAGAAGAGAATAAAATAATATAATTAATATACATCAAGAAAATAGATATATATGTATGGTTGAAAAAATGTCGTATTTGCGATAAAATGTAAAAGTTAACGTGGATATTTATACATATTAAAAACGTTACAAGATACTAAGAAAAAGAGAGGACAGAGCAATGGATTTTAATATTGCAGTTATTCCAGGTGATGGAATTGGACCGGAAATT
Organism: Eubacteriaceae bacterium; assembly: GCA_902363805.1. GTDB lineage: Bacteria > Bacillota > Clostridia > Lachnospirales > Lachnospiraceae > Eubacterium_U > Eubacterium_U album. The sequence continues at coordinate 358,541 of CABJBF010000002.1, forward strand.
GTAGCAGAAGCACAGAAGGTTCTCGACACTGTCGGTAAGAAATTTGGTCATTCCTTCAGTTATACTGAAGTTGATATGGGTGGAGTTTCAATTGACAAACACGGAGTGCCACTTACAGATGAAGCATTAACAACAGCGAAAGCAAGTGATGCAGTACTTCTTGGAGCCGTCGGAGGTGTCGTGGGAAAGGATAGTTGGTATGATTTACCACCACATCTTAGACCGGAGGCAGGATTGCTTGCAATTAGAAAAGGCTTAGGTCTATTTGCAAATTTAAGACCTGCTTATTTATATAAAGAATTAAAGGGCGCATGCCCATTAAAAGAATCTGTGGCAGATGCCGGATTTGATATGATAATTGTTAGGGAATTAACAGGTGGTCTTTATTTCGGTGAAAGAAAGACAGAAGAAGTTAATGGTGTAATGACAGCCACTGATACTTTAAAATATGATGAAAACGAAATTAGAAGAATTGCTATTAAAGCGTTTGAAATTGCAATGAAGAGACGTAAGAGCGTTATTAGCGTTGACAAGTCAAATGTTTTAGATTCATCAAGACTTTGGGATAAGGTAGTTACAGAAGTAGCAAAGGATTATCCGGAAGTAACATTAACACATATGCTTGTTGATAACTGTGCAATGCAGTTAGTTAAAGATCCTGCACAGTTTGATGTAGTTGTTACTGAGAATATGTTTGGTGATATTTTATCAGATGAGGCAAGTATGGTAACAGGTTCAATTGGAATGCTTTCATCAGCAAGTCTTGCAGAAGGCAAATTTGGATTATATGAACCAAGTCATGGAGCTGCACCTGATATTGCAGGACAGAACAAGGCTAACCCAATTGCAACAATTCTTTCAGCTGCTATGATGCTTAGATATTCATTTGATTTAGATGAAGAAGCTAAGGCAGTTGAAGATGCAGTACAGAAAGTATTAGAAGATGGAATTCGTACAATTGATATTATGTCTGATGGGATGCAGATGGTTGGATGTAAAGAAATGGGCGATTGCATCTGTGAAAGAATATAGAATATATAGGAGGCAGTTATGAAGAGTGATGCAGTAACAAAAGGATTACAGCAGGCTCCACACAGATCATTATTCAATGCTCTGGGGCTTACTGAAGAAGAAATGAACAGACCATTAGTTGGTATCGTATGTTCATACAATGAAATTGTACCAGGTCATATGAATCTGGATAAAATAGCAAATGCAGTTAAAATGGGTGTTGCTATGGCGGGTGGTACACCTATTATGTTCCCGGCTATCGCAGTATGTGATGGTATTGCAATGGGACATATAGGAATGAAATATTCTCTTGTAACAAGAGATTTGATTGCTGATTCAACAGAAGCGATGGCATTAGCTCATCAGTTTGATGCATTAGTTATGATTCCTAACTGTGATAAGAATGTTCCCGGATTATTAATGGCTGCAGCAAGAATTAATGTTCCAACAGTATTTGTATCAGGTGGACCAATGCTTGCAGGTCATGTTAAGGGACAGAAGAGAAGCTTATCATCTATGTTTGAGGCAGTAGGTGCTCAGGCAGCAGGAAATATTACATTAGATGAATTAAAGGAATTTGAACAGAATGTATGTCCTACATGTGGTTCATGTTCTGGTATGTATACAGCAAATTCAATGAACTGTTTAACTGAAGCATTAGGTATGGGACTTAAAGGAAACGGAACAATCCCGGCTGTATATTCAGAAAGAATTAAACTTGCAAAACATGCCGGTATGAAGGTTATGGAATTGCTTGAAAAAGATATTAAACCAAGAGATATTATGACAAAGGATGCAATCTTAAACGCATTAACAGTAGATATGGCACTTGGATGCTCAACAAACAGTATGCTTCATTTGCCTGCAATCGCTCATGAAATTGGATTTGATTTTGATATTTCATTTGCTAATCCAATAAGTGAAAGAACACCTAACTTATGTCATTTAGCACCTGCAGGTCCTACATATATGGAAGATTTGAATGAAGCCGGTGGTGTATATGCAGTTATGAATGAGTTAGCAGAAGCAGGACTTCTTAACTTAGATTGCATGACAGTTACAGGAAAGACAGTTGGAGAAAATATTAAGGGGGCGGTTAACAAGAACCCTGAAGTTATCAGACCATTAGATAATCCATACAGTAAGACAGGTGGTCTTGCAGTATTAAAGGGAAATCTTGCACCGGATGGTGGTGTTGTAAAACGTTCAGCAGTTGTTGATGAAATGATGGTTCATGAAGGACCTGCAAGAGTATTTGACTGTGAAGAAGATGCAATCGCAGCTATTAAAGGTGGAAAGATTGTTCCTGGTGATGTTGTTGTTATCAGATATGAAGGACCAAAAGGTGGTCCTGGTATGAGAGAAATGTTAAATCCAACATCTGCCATTGCAGGTATGGGATTAGGTTCATCTGTTGCATTGATTACAGACGGACGTTTCTCAGGTGCTTCAAGAGGTGCATCTATCGGACACGTTTCACCGGAAGCAGCCGTAGGTGGTCCTATAGCATTAGTTGAAGAAGGAGATATTATAAAGATTAATATTCCTGAAATGACATTAAACATTGACGTTTCTGATGAAGAAATGGCAGCAAGAAAAGCAAAATGGCAGCCAAGAGAACCTAAGGTTACAACAGGATATCTTGCTAGATATGCATCTATGGTAACTTCAGGAAACAGAGGCGCAATTTTAGAAATAAAGAAATAAAAAGAGAGGGTAAAAATATGCAATTAACAGGTTCAGAAATAGTTGTTGAATGTTTGAAAGAACAGGGTGTTGATACAGTTTTTGGTTATCCTGGTGGAACAATTCTTAATATTTATGATGCTCTTTATAAACATTCAGATGAAATTACACATATATTAACATCCCATGAACAGGGAGCTGCACATGCGGCAGACGGTTATGCAAGATCAACAGGTAAGGTTGGTGTTTGTATGGCAACATCAGGCCCTGGAGCAACAAACCTTGTTACAGGTATTGCTACAGCATATATGGATTCAATTCCAATTGTTGCAATAACAGCTAATGTTGCTAAATCAGGACTTGGAAAAGATTCTTTCCAGGAAATTGATATTGTAGGTGCAACAATGCCATTTACAAAGCATAATTTTATAGTAAAGGAAATTGAAGACTTAGCAGATACAATCAGAAGAGCATTTGCAATTGCTAAATCAGGAAGACCAGGTCCTGTATTAGTTGATATTACAAAGGATGTAACAGCTAATAAAACTGAATATACAAAGCAGACACCTAAGGCAATTGAACCATATACAGATACAATCAAAGAAGAAGATGTTGATCAGGTTGTAGAATTAATAAAAGGTTCAAATAAACCATTTATTATTGCCGGTGGTGGATTAGTAGCTTCCGGAGCACAGGGTGAATTTAGAAAATTTGCAGACATAATTGATACACCTGTTTGTGACACTTTAATGGGTAAAGGTGCAATTGAAGGAACGAATGCACGTTATACAGGAATGATTGGTATGCATGGAACAAAGGCATCTAACTTTGGTGTAACACGATGCGATTTATTAATTGTTATTGGTGCAAGATTTAGTGATAGAGTTGTTGGTAATCCAAATAGCTTTGCACCGGATGCAAAAATTATACATATTGACATTGATCCAACTGAAATTAATAAGAATGTTAAGACAGATGCAAGCATTATAGGTGATGCAAATGAAATACTTAAGAGATTAAACACAAAGTTAGAAAAGCAGAATCATAAAGAATGGATGGATGAAGTTGGAGAATTAAAGAACAAATATCCATTAGCATTAGACAAAACAACATTAAATGGTCCGTCAATTATTGATGCATTATATGAAATAACAAATGGTGATGCAATTGTAACAACTGATGTTGGACAGCATCAGATGTGGGCTGCACAGTTCTATAAATATAAAGAAACAAGACAGTTAATTACATCAGGTGGTCTTGGTACAATGGGATATGGTGTTGGCGCCTGCATAGGTGCTAAGATGGCAAATAAAGACAGAATCTGTGTTAATATTGCAGGTGATGGATGTTTCAGAATGAATATGAATGAAATTGCTACAGCAACACGTTATAATATTCCAATTATTCAGATTGTAATTAATAACCATGTATTAGGTATGGTTAGACAGTGGCAGACATTATTCTATGGTAAACGTTATTCAAATACGGTATTAGATGATCAGGTTGATTTTGTTAAGATTTCAGAAGGAATGGGTGCAAAAGCATACAAATGTACAACAATTGATGAATTTAAAAATGCTTTAAAAGAATCAATTGAATTAAATATTCCTTGTGTAATAGATTGTCAGATTGACAGCGATGATAAGGTATTCCCAATGGTACCGGCTAATACATCAATTAGCGAAGCTTTTTCTGAAGAAGATTTAGCTGCAAAGGGATATGACTGCTAAGAGACAGTATATATAAAAATTAGGAGGAAATAGAAAGAAATGGCAAGAGTATACAATTTTTCAGCAGGACCTGCTGTATTACCAGAAGAAGTATTAAAAGAAGCAGCAGATGAAATGTTAGATTATAAGGGATGTGGAATGAGCGTAATGGAAATGAGCCATCGTTCAAAAATGTTCCAGCAGATTATTGATGAAGCAGAACAGGATATAAGAGATTTAATGGGTATTCCTGATAATTATAAAGTATTATTCCTTCAGGGTGGTGCATCACAGCAGTTCGCTGCAGTACCAATGAACTTAAAGAAGAATGGCAAGGCTGCTTACATTGTAACAGGACAGTGGGCTAAGAAGGCTGCTGCAGAAGCAGAAAAGTATCTTGAAGTACAAAGAGTTGCTTCATCAGCAGATAAGACATTCTCATATATTCCTGATTGTAGCGATTTAGATATTGATGATGATGTTGATTACGTATACATTTGTGAAAACAATACTATTTATGGTACAAAGTATCATGAATTACCAAATACAAAAGGACATACATTAGTAGCTGATGTATCTTCATGTTTCTTATCAGAACCTGTTGATGTATCAAAGTATGGTGTAATTTATGGTGGTGTTCAGAAGAACGTTGGACCAGCAGGTGTTGTTATTGCGATTATTAGAGAAGATTTAATTCCTGAGGAAGTTGATAGCACAGTTCCAACAATGCTTCAGTGGAAAACACAGGCAGATGCAGGATCACTTTACAATACACCTCCATGCTATGGAATTTATATTTGTGGAAAAGTATTTAAATGGATTAAGAAGATGGGTGGTCTTGATGCAATGAAGAAACGTAACGAAGAAAAGGCTAAGATTCTTTATGATTTCCTTGATAATAGCAAATTATTTAAGGGTACAGTTGTTCCAAAAGACCGTTCACTTATGAATGTACCTTTTGTAACAGGTGATGCTGATTTAGATGCTAAATTTGTAGCAGAAGCTAAAGCTGCCGGACTTGAAAATCTTAAAGGACATAGAACAGTTGGTGGTATGAGAGCAAGTATTTACAATGCTATGCCAATTGAAGGTGTTAAGGCATTAGTTGAATTTATGGAAAAATTTGAAAAAGAAAACGCATAATAAGGAGAAGGAAAAATGGTTAAGGTTAATTGTTTAAATCCTATTTCAAAAGTAGGAACAAGCAAATTTACAGATAATTACGAATTTACAGATAATTTTGAAGAAGCAAATGCAGTATTAGTAAGAAGTGCAGCAATGCATGATATGGAATTATCTGATAATCTTTTAGCAGTTGCAAGAGCAGGTGCAGGGGTTAACAATATTCCTTTAGACAAGTGTGCAGAAAAGGGTGTTGTTGTATTTAATACTCCGGGTGCTAATGCAAATGGTGTTAAGGAATTAGTATTATGCGGAATGCTTCTTGCATCAAGAGATATTATTGGTGGAAACAAATGGGTTGAAGACAATAAGGAAGACGAAAACATCAACAAGACAATGGAAAAAGCTAAAAAGAATTTTGCCGGCAATGAAATTATGGGCAAAAAGCTTGGAGTTATCGGACTTGGTGCAATTGGAAGTTTAATTGCAAATGCAGCTACTGAACTTGGAATGGAAGTATATGGTTATGATCCATTTATCTCAGTTGACGGAGCTTGGAGACTATCAAGTGAAGTTAAGCATGTAAAGACAAGAGAAGAGATTTACAAAGAATGTGATTTCATCACTGTTCATACACCGTTATTAGATGATACAAGAGAAATGATCAATAAAGATACAATCGCAATGATGAAAGACGGAGTTGTAATTCTTAACTTTGCAAGAGATTTACTTGTATGTGATGATGACATGATTGCAGCATTAGAATCAGGTAAAGTAAAGAGATATGTAACAGACTTCCCTAATGCTAAGATAGCTAAGGCAAAGAATGTTATTGCTACACCACATCTTGGTGCTTCAACTGAAGAGTCAGAAGATAATTGTGCTGTAATGGCAGTTAAAGAATTAAAAGATTTCATTGAAAACGGAAATATTATTAATTCTGTAAATTATCCAAAATGTGATTTAGGCGTATGTGACAAGGTTGCAAGAATTACAATTTGTCATAAAAATATTCCAAACATGATTGGTCAGCTTTCATCTGCAGTTGCTGCTGAAGGTATGAATATTTCAGATATGGTTGACAAATCAAGAGGAGAATATGCTTATACAATTATGGATTTAGATAGCAAAGCTACTGATAATTTAGTTGGAAAAATTGAAGCAATTGAAGGTGTAATTAAAGTACGTATCGTAAAATAATCAATTTTTAGCAAATACACATGTGATTAAAGGATTGAGTATGCCATTTAATGTATGCAATCCATAAGGCATATCACATTACATTATAAAAAGTCTTGGATAATAAACAGTCTAAGACTTTTTATTGTTTATAGTTATAATTAATTGGAAGGAGGAAACATATGTTAATGTTAGCTAGTGCTACTCAAAAAGAAGTAGAAAGTGTATCAGACAATATTGAACAATTATCAAAGGACGTGAGCAAATTATCACAGATTGGCAGTGATTTAATAGATAAAGCAGTAGCCTTTGGTATAGATATAATTATTGCAGTAATTATATTTGTAATTGGGAAATTTATAATTAAATTTATTCTTAAGTTTGTAGATAGAATATTTGCCAAATCATCAGCAGATGAAGGTGTAGCGAAATTTATTCATTCCGTATTAAAGGTTGCTCTATACATCATACTTGCAATTACAATTTGTGGACAGATTGGTATAGAAACAACATCATTTGCAGCAATTGTTGCTTCCGGAGGTTTAGCAATAGGTCTTGCATTTGAAGGAAGTTTATCAAATTTTGCAGGTGGCGTTATGATTTTAATTATGAAGCCGTTTACTGTAGGAGATTATATAGAATCAAATGGAGTTGAAGGAACAGTTTATAAAATTGATATTTTCTATACTTCTTTAAAAACAGTAGATAACAAATCTGTAAAATTACCGAATGGAACGTTGTCAAATAGTATTTTGACCAATTATTCAATGAATGAAAAAAGAAGAGTGGATGTTGAGGTTGGTATAGGATACGATGATAATATAGAGCTTGCACGTAAAGAACTCGAAAGAGTGATGAACAGTTATTCTAATATAATGCGCGATGAGGCAAACGCAGTAGTTGTCAAAAATTTAGCAGATAGCGCAATTATAATGGAAGTTAGAGTGTGGGTGCCTACTGAATATTATTGGGATTGCAAATTTTATTTAAACGAAAATATACGTGTTTCTTTTGATAAAGCAGGTATATCAATTCCATTTAATCAGCTTGATGTAAATGTACACAATGTAGATTAAGCTATTTTGATAAATAGTAGAGCCTATATTTTTATGAAAAAACTTAGTTACAAACTTATGTATCATATAATTGCTAAAAAAACTGAGGTTAATCCAATGGGATGGATTCAAACCTCAGTTTTTTATTAAAATAAATTCTTTTATTTGCTTAAATATTCTTTGTTAATAGCGATTACTTTATCCATAGCTTCTTTACCTGGAGCACCAATTGTTAAACGCTTATCAACACATGTCTTAAGACTGATTGCATCATATATATCTTCTTCAAATACTGGACTGATAGCCTTAAATTCATCTAATGTCATATCGTCAAGAGAAATACCTTTACCTTCACAGAATAAAACAAGCTGTCCAACAATACCGTGAGCATCTCTAAATGGAACTCCGTGATTTACTAAATAATCAGCAGCGTCTGTAGCGTTAGTAAATCCGTTTTTAGCGCTGCTTTCCATAACATCCTTATTGAATGTCATAGTATCAATCATTCCTGTAAATAATGCAATACAACCCTTTGTAGTGTCGATTGCGTCAAATGCAAATTCCTTATCTTCCTGCATATCTTTATTGTAAGCAAGAGGAATTCCTTTCATTGTAGTAAGAATAGAAGTGAGAGCACCATAAACACGTCCTGTCTTTCCTCTGATTAATTCAGCAATATCAGGATTCTTCTTCTGAGGCATAATACTTGAGCCTGTACTATAAGAATCATCAATATTTACAAATCTATATTCGTTAGAATTCCATATAATAATTTCTTCACAGAATCTGCTTAAATGCATCATGATTGTAGATAAAGCAGACATTAATTCAATTACATAATCTCTGTCAGAAACAGAATCCATACTATTTAATGTTGGACCATCAAAATTAAGCAAAGAAGCAGTGTATTCACGATCAAGAGGATATGTTGTGCCAGCTAATGCACCTGCACCTAAAGGACAATAATTCATACGGTCATAAATATCTGTTAATCTGCTACGGTCTCTTTTAAACATTTCAAAATATGCTCCAAAGTGATGAGCTAATGTTACAGGCTGAGCTTTCTGCAAATGAGTAAATCCAGGCATAAAAGTTTCAGTGTTTTCTTCCATAACTTTCATTATGGACTGAAGCAGAGTTTTTAATAATGAGTCAAGCTCAACAACTTCGTCACGAACATATAATTTCATGTCTAATGCAACCTGGTCGTTACGGCTTCTTCCTGTGTGTAATTTCTTACCAGGCTCGCCAATTCTTTCAATAAGATGAGCTTCAACAAAACTATGAATATCTTCATGTTCAGGAGTAAACTCTAAATGTCCGTTTTCGATATCAGTTAAAATGCTATTTAATCCGTTAATAATTGCAACTTTATCTGATTCTTCAATAATTCCCTGTTTTGCAAGCATGGTCACATGAGCAATACTTCCCTGAATATCCTGTTTATAAAATTTCTGGTCAAATGATAATGACGCATTAAAATTATGTACTAATTTATTTGTTTCTTTTGTGAAACGGCCTCCCCATAATTTCATATGTAATTCCTCATTTCTTTTTTGTATTTATATCTTACAAATATATTACAATAAATAAATTTGTGAATTTAGTAATGTTATATATTATGCTAAGACATCTTTAAAATTATAGCATTATAACAGTAGTTTTTCAAATATATATTTGTACGGGCAGGTCTATATATGTGTATTGTTGTACATGATAATTGATATGATACATCAATTATGGAGGATTATAAATGTAAGAGAAAAAACTTGACTATAGAATAAATTGGATATGAAAGTGGCCGTATCCAGCCGGTATTTGGTTGGTAATTTTTTATGAAGAAATGATACATTGGAGGAATTAAAAGGCTAAAGAATATTTACTTCGGGTTGACAAATTAGAACCTAGAATAAAGAAAATAAAAGAGAAAATAGAAAAAATTGCATTTTGCTTTTATGGATAAAGAGATAGGTGTTGGGCAATATAATTGTAAAGACAGAAAGATATGATATAATCAAATCAAGAGAAATTCTTAGAAAAAATGAATGATGCAAGGGAAGGGTTTAAGTTTACATTAGATAAGACTTTTGATAAACAAACGATTCAAGTACAAAAATGGACTCAATATTCTTAGAGGTATAAAAGAGGCTGAAAATCATATGTTATTTACTATACTTAATGAAATTGATGCAAAGTAATACTTACTAAATAATGAAGATAAATACAAAATACCACGAAAAGAGATTGAATTAACCGCAAAACATCTTGAATCATATAGAAAACAGCTAAAGAAATATGAGCATATGAGCGAGAGTAAGGTGATTATAATGAGTAAGGTAATTGATTGTTTTAAAGTAGAAAATTATATGGTATTGAAGGTAGATGAAATGCCAAAGAGAGGATATAATAAGTTTCGAATTGAAGGGATAGAATTTGATCCAGTCCCTATTTATGATATGCCACAATGTATAGCTATTGAATCAAACAAACAGTTTTTGAACAAAGTAATTGAATTTATCTAGATGTCACATAACCGAGGATTGATTTGATACCTCCAAAGTTGATTTTGATTATTTACAATATCTATTTTGAAGATTTTTTATACAAATAAATCAATTTAGGGGAAAAAAGATTCTATGAATTTAAATTTAAAAAATTCCTATGTTTAGTATCGTTAGGAATAATGCCATCAAAAGAATGGAATGTATACGATGAAGCAAATAGTGGATATATAATTGTGTCTGAAATAAGAGTAAAGATATTGATAGTTTCTTGATAAGATATAATGAAATTCAATTTTTTAGAATTAATAATTTAGAACCGAACGATAGGGGAACACACATTGTCATGAAAGGGTGAGAGGTATGACACTTAATATAGCATGTGAAAAGGCAATAGAAAGGTTTTTACATAGTGGATTAGATTATGGAATAGTGACTTTAGCTCAAACAAGTAAAGATTGGTATTTTATCGGTGGATTTGAAGACGAAAATGTAGTAAATTATTGCGCTTATGTACTAAAAATAAACAAAAAAACAGGAGAACAAACAGATATGAGTTTAAGCCCTGATAATGATGAGGAATTAATGAGTGTTGAACTGATGAATATACCAGAAAAATATAGAATTAAATATAAAAAATAGTACTACCCAGTTATGGCTTTTTTTATACAAAAAACGAAGAGGAATATTAATGAGATAGCGTGAGTTAGTTAAAAAACTTCAAAGTGTTGGATTTGAGCTTGAGATACATGGTGGAAATCACGATATATGCAAAAGAGGTGATGAAGAAGAGCAGATTCTAAGAATGATGAAATAAATATTACTAATGATAAAATTTTAAAAAGAATAGTACAGTGAAAAGAACATAATATAGTTATATTCTCTAATTTAAAAATACCAATGAAAAAAGAGTTGTAAGAAATATTGCTTCTGATTATAGTATAGACTTAAAGAGAATAAAAATACAAAGACAAGAAAGTTTGAATTTCTTTCTAATTATGGGATGTACAGATTATGATAATATAGGCAGAATTGATTTGTTCCCAAATGCTTTTATTGATGAAGAACAACTGGTGAGGACATTAGTACATGAAAAATGTCATGTGCAACAGTTAAAAGAATATGGGAAAAAATATGTGCTGCAAGAAAATCTTAATGAAATGGAAAAAGAGGCGTACTCATTCGAAAAAGAATGGTATGAATTGAATAAGAAGGTGAAAAAATGAAGTGGCTAACTAATTTAGAAAATATTGCAAAATTGAATATGGCTGGTAAATATCCAATATGTGGAAGTAGTAATACGGACTATACCTTGATAATAGATGAAAAAGAGACATCTATGGGGCATGGTGCTATATGGTGCAATAATTGTAACAATGGATTTTATATATTAAGAATAAAAATCGATAATGCAATAAAAAAAGTGATACCTAAAAATATAGAATTTTGATACCATTTAGTTCATATGAAACTAGGTGGTATTTTTATACTTAAATTTAATTTGGATCATAATTATTTATGGTCTTTTTTTATACAAAAAATTAGAAAAGAGGTAAAACAGATGAAAGTATTTATTAGTCAGCCAATGAAAGATAAGACAGATGAACAGATTAAGGAAGAAAGAGCAAAGGCGATTAAATTAATAAAAGAAAAATACAATGAAGATGTAGAAATCATTGACAGTTTCTTTGAAAATGCTCCACACGATGCAAAGTCATTATGGTTTTTAGGAAAAAGAGCCTGGAACTGTTAGCAGGTGCAGATGTTGCATATTTCTGTAAAGATTGGGAGAAATACAGAGGATGCAGAATTGAAAATACGTGTGCAAAGGAATACGGCATAGATGCAATTGAGAAATAAGAGAAAACAAAAGAAATACCAATAAGGAGTAACAGCTCCACCATTCCACGTTAACTGTAGAAGCTGTACAGCGCCATACTTTGATGATGAGTGGGGTGAAAATGGCAAAAGAGCTGCAAGGAATGAAGACGGAGATACCTATTATGTACCTGCTGATATGACGTATAAAAATTGGAAGAAAAATGTAGACAATGGCTTTAAATTTGAGCAGAAAATAAAAATAAGTAAAAATATTAACGAAGAACAATTATTTAGACCTGTAAATTTAGATAAGAACAATGTGCTTAAAAGCGATAGAGGGAATATTAATATATCAGCTTATAAAATAATTAATACAAAAAATAATTTATATGTGTCTAAAAATATCGAACTAAAGCCTAAAGAATTACATAAAATTGATTTGAGCATAACACAATCGTTAGAAAAATTAAAAATTGTAAATTCTGACAATTTACCAACGATAGTTATTATAGATAGTTCTGAAATGCAAACAGGTGCAATGGCATCATATAATGCGATAAAAAACAAATTGTATATTGATAAAGTAATAGGAAATAAAGTGAAATTGTTGGAATTGCAAAAGGATGCTGCAAGTCCTAAAAATATATTGAGTACATATGTACATGAATACATACATTGGATGGATGCATAATCTTATAGAATAGGACACGGTGAAATAATTGATAGTAAAGAATATCTTTATTGGGTTAGGCATAAATCAAAGAAAAAGATTGATAAACTTATCAATAAGGGTTACAATATTAATGAAATTAGTAATTATGCAAATAATGAGTATGCTAAAGGTAAATATGACGAAATGTATACTGAATACAGAGTAAAGAAATTATTAGGAGAGTGATTTGAATGAGATTACCTGACACACCTGAAATGAAACAGATTTGGAACGAAATAGCACCATTTTTAAAGATTACATTAAAAGGAATGGAAATAATTGAGGGTGCTCCAAGTGATACTGCTGAAAAGTTAGAAGAATATAGACGTTTAGGTAAAGAACAATGGGATTTTGCAGAAAGTTTAGAGATGTAGATACCATCTAGTCAAAGACTAGGTGGTATTTTTATACCAAAAATCAGAAAGGACAGGAAATAATGAGAAAGACTTTGATTAAAACATTAAATCTTGAAAACGGAAAACTGTACGGTGAAATAGATGGCAGTCGAATATGTATGGCAGAATGTGAGCCTACGGTTGAAATATATGAGCATAATACTACAGTTCCGTTTATTGGAAACGTGAGTTAGGGTATAAAGAAGCATAACATTACAATAGTTCTATAAAAAAATTAGATTTAAAAATTAAGTTTCGGCTGCAATAGACATAAAGAAATTATTATTTAAAAAAAATACAATATATAATATAATGATTCGTGAACAAAAGAAGTAAAACTAATATTGGGATTAAAGAGTGTCTATGCAATATGTAAATGAAATTCAAATTAATAAAAGGAAGAAAAATGAAATTATATTTAGCACCATTAGAAGGAATAACAGGATATATATATAGAAATGCCTTAGCGGCAGTATTTGAACAACCGGATAAGTTTTTTGCACCGTTTATAGGAACAAGCCAGAATAAAAAATTTTCCAACAAAGAAGTAAGAGATATAAATCCTGAAAATAATAAGATAAATATTTTAATACCGCAATTAATGACAAAGCAAACAGATCAGGCACTTAGTGCAATGAGTAAATTAAAAGATTATGGATATACAGAGGTTAATATAAATGCAGGATGCCCATCGGGAACAGTAGTATCAAAGGGGCGTGGCTCAGGACTTTTGAAAAATCTAGAAGATTTAGATATTTTGCTTGATAAAATGGTAAATGAGTCTGGGATGGAAATATCAGTAAAGACGCGAATCGGAATGTATGAGCCGGAAGAATTTTATGAGATACTTGAAATATATAATAAATATAATTTAAAGGAATTAATCATACACCCAAGAGTGAGAGAAGAATTTTATAATAACACTCCTAATTTAGAAGTGTTTGAGTATGCCTATAAAAACAGCAAAAATAAACTTTGTTACAATGGTGATGTGAACAGCGTAGATGATTATAATAAAATTACAAAACGATTTCCAAACATAGACAGTGTAATGATTGGTCGAGGAGCAATTACTAATCCAAATATTTTTTCTGAAATACGAGGTGGTGAGAGAGTCACTAAAGAAAAATTGTATAGATTTAATGAAATTATATATAATGATTACAAGGAAGTAATGAGCGGTGATAGAAATCTTTTATTTAAGATGAAAGAAGCATGGAGATATATGTCACCACTATTTGAGAATTATGAAAAGAATTGGAAACGAATCAAGAAAGCAAATGATTTAAAACATTTTAATAGTGCTATAGAGGAAATGTTTAACTGTGATATTATAAATTAGATAGTATCGAATAATTATAAAAATGGACACTTGAATTGATACACCATCAATTTTTTATCTGACTTTTGATGGCAGTACAAAATAAGTGCCCATTTTTTATTAGAGAAGAAGTGAACTGTAAACTATTTAACAATTATACATATTCTCAAATAATATTATTTAGTTATGATTTCAAGAATCTTGTTGCTTCTTTCAATAAAAGCTGTCATTGATTCCGGATTAAGAGGTGTATGACTAATCATTGCAAGGTCGTATAACTGCTTGCAAATTAAATCAGTATTTTCTCCCTCAGGATTATCAATGATATATTTAACAAGGTTGTTGTTTGAATTAAGAACAAGAGTTTCACCTGCACCACCAAACATTGAAGGATCCATTCCTGCCATTCCGTACATCTTCATCATGTCCTGCATACGACGGCTTTCTTCTGATAAAGTAATCATGGAAGAAATAGAAGAATCTTTCATCTTTTCAACCTTAACATCAAGAGTATCTCTGTTTAAAGCTTTCTTAAATGCTTCAGTTAATTTGTCAGTCATTTCTTTTAATTCATCTTCATTAACTTCTTCTTTGAAAGTATTTGTTAATTCAGCATCAATACGAACAAACTTTACATTTTCATTTTTTTGCTCTAATTGTGTTATAAATGGCTGGTCGATAGCATCTTTCAAAATAACAACATCTATATTTTCGTTTCTATACATATTAATGTACTGACTTTGCTGAACAGGGTCAGTTGTATAGAAGATTGTGTTTTCGTGAGCTTCTTTATTTTCCTCTAAGCATTCTTTGAATGTAAGGAATTTATCGTCAATATTTTTAAATAAAACATAGTCAGACATTTTCTCGCAGAATTTTTCATCTTTAAGGCATCCATATTTAATAAACGGTGAAATGTCATCCCAGTATTTCTCATAATTTTCTTTATCTGTTTTACACATTCCGGAAAGCTTATCAGCAACCTTCTTAGTAATGTAATCTGAAATCTTCTTAACGAATCCATCGTTCTGAAGAGCACTTCTTGATACGTTAAGTGGAAGGTCAGGACAATCGATTACACCCTTTAATACCATTAAAAATTCAGGAATAACTTCTTTAATGTTATCAGCAATAAATACCTGATTGTTATATAATTTGATAACACCTTCTACAGATTCGAATTCAGTATTAATCTTAGGGAAGTAAAGAATACCCTTTAAGTTAAAAGGATAGTCCATATTCAAATGAATCCAGAATAAAGGTTCCTTATAATCCATAAATACTTCATGATAGAACTGTCTGTATTCTTCTTCAGTGCACTCATTTGGATGCTTTGTCCAAAGTGGAACGGGATTACTAATGCTCTTAGGTCTTTTAAGGATTTTAGCTTTAGTAGTAGCAGGAGAAACCTCTACAACTTCTTTAGTTCCATCTTCGTTTTCTTTTTCTTCTGTTTTAGCTTCTTCAACAATAGTTTCGACTACTGTATCTTTGTCTGTTACTTCTGATTCAGGAATTGTATCATATTCCGGTTCAGCGTTTGAATTTGAAAGGAAAATTTCAACAGGCATAAAAGAGCAGTACTTGTGAATGATTTCACGTGCTTTGAACTCATTTGCAAATTCTAAGCTATCATCATTTAAATATAAAGTAATCTTTGTACCTCTGTCTGTTTTATCGCAGTCATCCATAGAAAATTCGAGACCATTTTCACATTCCCATTTTACAGCCTTAGAACCTTCTTTATAAGAAAGAGACTCAATAGTAACTCTATCTGCAACCATAAAAGCAGAATAGAAACCTAAACCAAAATGACCGATAATCTGATCTTCATTAGTTTTGTCTTTATACTGTTCAAGGAAAGCTTCGGCACCTGAAAAAGCAATCTGATTGATATATTCATCAATTTCTTCAGCTGTCATACCGATACCATTATCAATAAATGTTAATGTTTTGTCATTTGCATTAGCTATAACCTGAACTTTAAGTTCGCTTTCTTCATCATCTTCAAATTCGTACTCTCCGATAAGAGATAATTTTTTTAATTTTGTAATTGCATCGCAACCATTAGAAATAAGTTCTCTGAAAAATATATCGTGATCAGAGTATAACCATTTCTTTATAATTGGGAAAATATTTTCACTGTTAATAGATAAACTACCTTTTGTAGCTGCCATATATATCACTCCTTTATATAAATCTATTAGTGTTTGCAAATACTATTTCTTTTTATTTTATCAATTTTCATAATTCCGAAGTATTTGCATTCACCATAATTTTTACGCTTGATATATATTTTAGACAGGTCAAATGTAAAAGTCAAGAGAAAATTAGCACTCGATAAAAAAGAGTGCTAACAAATGCGCGAGAAGATGTGTTTATGAGTTTTAAAATTGTATTGAATTTATAATTTATTCGATTTCAAGTTCGAAATGCTGATTTAGTAAAGTAGTAATTTGTTTATCCCAGAATTTATCAATGGACTTGTCCATTGTAAATATACTTAAGGAGGTACCTGTAATAACATTTAACTTGTTGTTTTCATAATTAATATGTATGTACATTCCTAAAACCTGCGAAGCTTCAATGTTAGTATCAACAGAAGTTAACATTTTTTCAATATAAGAATTAGGAAGTTTTAATGTGATTTTAAATTTTAATGGAGCGTTTTTCCCTTTGATAATTTCAAAACATATATGTCTGATACTTCCCCATGAGATGAAATCGTCTTCAGGTTCTTCAAGTTCATTTTTTTTAATAAAATCTTTGTTAATACGCCCGTCAACAGAGAAAGTGTTGATTGTTGTTAATTCTAATTCGCTTACCAACATATAGTCAAATGTATCTTTTATAAAAATTGCGTTCATAAATTCGTTTTTACTAATCACATTAATTGCTATCATGCAAATTCTCCTTTATTTTGCTACTAAAAGTCTGTACTTGTTACTATAGCAAATATGGATGCAAACGGCAATTAAAATTGACTTTTAAGGTTACAAATGATATAAATAAAGCAGTTGTATTGGGGTTTATTTTTCTGTAAAATGAATATAAATATTAAAATGGAATACGAAATATTCTATTCAAAGGGAAGAGATGAATAAATAAAGATACAAAATAATAACACGAAAGGAACGGAAAAATGGGTTTTATTAAAGGAGCAATTGATGCAGTAGGTGGAACATTTGCAGATCAGTGGTTAGATTATTTTACACCACCGACAAATTTAGGCGCGGGAGCAGTTATATATAAGGCTGTTCTTTCAGAAACAAATAGAGGAAGAGGTTCAAATACTAAAGGTTCAGTAGGAATTATTTCAAATGGTTCAAAGGTGATAGTACCTGAAGGAACTGCACTTATAACGTTACAGGATGGTGCAATCACAGCTTGCATATGTGAGCCGGGAGAATATCTTTTTAAATCAGATGACGCAAATGCAAAGTCTTTTTTTGCAGGCGATTCTATAATTGAATCAGTTTTAAAACAGTCTTGGGAAAGATTTAAATTTGGTGGTGAACCTTCAGCACAGCAGTTGGCTGTATATGTTAATATGAAGGAAATCCCTAATAACAGATTTGGAACACAGTCAGAAATATATTGGGATGATGCATATTTGGGAACTCAGGCAGGAGCAATGACACGAGGAACTTATACAATGAAGATTGTAGACCCAATATTATTTGTAAAGAATTTTGTGCCAGCTACATATTTATTGCCAAATAATGAAGTATTTGATTTTGCGGATATGGATAATCCGGCAGGAGAACAGTTATTTAATGAAGTTGTTGGAAGTCTTTCAGCAGCATTTTCCAAATATACAAATGACCCTGAGCGTGGAAACAGAATGTCAAAGATTCAGGCAGACCAGCTTGGCTTTGCAAAGACTCTTTCTGAAGTCGTAGAGGATGCATATCAGTGGAGAAGTGACAGAGGTTTGGAAATTGTTAAAGTTGCAATCCAGACAGTTGAATATGACGAGGATACAAAGGCATTACTTAGTGATGTAAGAAAAGCAGATGCATTAGCAGGAAACAGAGGTGCATCATTTATGCAACAGTCAGTAGCAAGAGGATTCCAGGCTGCAGGTGAAAATCCAAATGGTGGAGCATCAGGAATGGCATTTATGGGAATGGGAATGAACGCCGTTGGTGGAATGATGAATAATCAGTTTGGACAACAGAATATGAATATGGGACAACAAAATATGCAGCAGAATATGAATATGGGACAGAATGCAGGTCAGCCGGCACAGGAAGATCCATATGAAAAATTAAAGAAAACAAAAGAACTTTTAGATGCAGGAATTATTTCGCAGGAGGAATTTGATGCATTAAAAGCAAAACTTTTAGGACTTTAATTTATATGAATTTGTGAAAGATGGAGGGTCTTATGTCGGAAAACGGACAGATAAAATGTGAAAAATGTGGCTCAACTGACATATCGCAAAATCCTAAAACAGGAAAATTAAGATGTAATTATTGTAGATATGAATTTGAACCTGAAAAATCAGAAGAAATCGTTACGGATGCAGGAAAACTAGAGGGAGAACATGTAAACAAAGGAGCAGAGGATATTACTGCAGGTGAAGATATAGTTACCTTAAAGTGTTCAAGTTGTGGAGCAGAAGTTGTTATAGATACAAGAGAAACAACACAGGCAAGATGTCATTGGTGTCGTAATACACTTTCAGTTAACAGCAAAGTGGCAAATGGAGCAGTACCGGATGTTGTTTTACCTTTTAGAATAACAAAAGACGAGGCAAAATCATCTATAGAAAACTTTGTCGGTAAAAGAAAGTTTTTTGCAAATAAGCAGTTTAAAAACGAATTCTCAACAGAAAACGTTATGGGAGTATATTTCCCTTATATGATAGTTGATGCAAATGAACATGTTGAACTTTCAGGAGAAGCTGAAAAAGAAGTAAAACAGTACAAAAAGGATTCTAAAGATTCCGTTACATATTATGATGCTCAGGGATATGACATAGAAAGAGAATTTGATATAGCAATAAATGGACTTACAATTGAAGCAAGCAGAGAACGAATAGACAACGCTTCGTCTATACAGACTAACAATATTGTTAATTCAATTATGCCATTTGATACAGAAAATTGTGTTAAATTTGATTCTAATTATCTAAGAGGGTATACATCTGAAAAGAGAGATATGAACGTGAAAGATATAGAACCACTGGCTACAAAACAGATTCATGACATATCACGAATTGCAGCAAAGACAACAACTAAAAAATACAACAGAGGCGTACGCTGGGATGTAGAAAATTACGAAAATAACGGTATAAACTGGAATGCCTCATATTTGCCGGTATGGTTATATAGTTATCTCGAAAAGAAAAATGAAAAAGAAAGGTTACATTATGTAGCTGCAAACGGTAGAACCGGAGAAACCATGGGAAGTGTACCGATTGATATTTCTAGGTTATTGTTAGTATCATTTATCGTTGAAATAATTAGTTTTGTAATATTTGCACTATGGAATATGAATGCAGAGGATAGTGACTTTAGTTGGATTGTTTTATTAGCAGGTATAGCATTTTACATTATTAACTTTATGCGTTATAGAAATAGTGATGCAAGACATAATCATGAAACCGAAACGAACTATAAGATTAGTAATTTGATTCAAAAGGACAATAAACAGTCAAGAGTTAAAAAAGGTCTTACGGAGTCTGATATTTCAGGAAGAAATGACAGTCGTTTAGAGGGCGTAACAAATTATGGAGATGTATTAGGTGATATAACCGATATGGGTAAAGAGTTAATAAAAAAATTATAAATGAAACTTATAAAGGCTATCAGATAATAGTAAATCTGATAGCCTTTTAATCAGCTCCTGACGGGATTCGAACCCGTGGCCTACGCATTACGAGTGCGTCGCTCTACCAACTGAGCCACAGAAGCGTGTCACACCTATATATAATACAAAATGATAAAATTGTTGTCAATTAATTATTAGATTAAATCTTAAATACGTGAACTAATTATTTACATTTCATTGTAAAGTGGTTATAATAACCGTATTGTCGGAAAGAAGAACTTTTTGACATCTTAAAAGTTAATTGTTAATATTTTTGTTGGCATTAATATTTAATCAGATTTAATGATTGTTAGGAGAGTCAATGACAAAAAAATATAAACCATACAGAACAGCGAATAACAGGGACATTTATAAAAAGTATGATAATAAACGTAACAGACTTGAAAATCCACAGAAATATGACAATGTCAAATTGTTTGGATTCCGCTCAGGAAAGTCTTATAAGATGATTCCGGCATTGTTATATTATGTATTAGTTATTTCATATGTGTTATTTAGTTTATATGGAGAATTTACATCACTTAAATTTGAACCACTAGATGTTGTTTTAGAGATATTTAAATATGTATTTATTCTCGTTGCAGTATTAAGTCCGGCATTATTTTTGTCAGATTTTAAATATATAGATAACATTCCGGTATTTAGAAAACATAATCCTGTTTCAGGGGTTATAGGTATTTTAGTTGTTATACTTTTATGCTATGGAATTATGCAGGTAGAAATATATTGTATGAGCGATACATATAAAACATCAGTACAAAAATATGATGAAGAATACCGGAAAAAGTTAGAAGAAAGACAAAAACAGTTAGAAGATGAATCGCTTCTTAACAAAGAAACATTGACTGTGGAAGAAACAACTGTTTCCATAGAAAAATAATCTGATATTAGGAAAAATGAGCAAAATTCATTTGCTATAAAAAAGTTTCCCATAATCGGCATCTGACTTAATTGAGAAACAAGACATATAATTGTAGGAGAAATGACAATATGAAAAAAAGAAGTAGTATAGTACTTGTTTGCGTAATAGTAGTAATAGTAATAGTAATTGCGTTAGCAGGAATAGTTGGATTTAATTCTTTAAAAGAAAGTGAAAGTAATAACAAGAAAGTTACAACGACTGAAGTTATCACAAAAAATACTGATAAAGAGAAAGAAACAACTACAGAACAGGAAACAGCAAAGATTAATAACAATGGTAATGGAAATAATTCAGCTGAAGATATATTCTTTGATGGAGATAAAGATGGTTCATCAAATGATACAAAAAATGATTCTTCAGATGATGTATTAAATGATAATAGTAACAATAGTAATTCTACAGATGTAGATTCTAACAGTGATGATGATTGGTCAGATTTATACTAAATAAAAAATACATCTGATTGTTCATAATATATGGGTGGATTAATCACCAAAAATAAAAAAATGGAGAGGTCATATGGAAAAGAAATTAAAGGTTGGCGTTTTAGGCGCAACAGGAATGGTAGGACAGAGATTTATAACTTTACTTGCAGATCATCCTTGGTATGAAGTTACAACATTAGCTGCAAGCCCACGTTCAGCAGGAAAAACATACGAAGAAGCTGTAGGCGATAGATGGAAAATGACAACACCTATGCCTGAAAAAGTTAAGAACATGATTGTTCATAATGTTAATGAAGTAGAAGCAGTAGCTTCAACAGTTGACTTTGTGTTTAGTGCAGTAGATATGTCAAAGGATGAAATTAAAGCTATTGAAGAAGCTTACGCTAAAACAGAAACACCTGTAGTTTCAAATAATAGTGCACATAGATGGACACCTGATGTACCAATGGTAGTTCCTGAAATTAATCCTGAACATTATGAAGTTATTAAATATCAGAAAGAAAGACTTGGCACAAAGAGAGGTTTCGTAGCAGTTAAGCCTAATTGCTCAATACAGAGTTATGCACCAGTGCTTACAGCATGGAAGGAATTTGAACCTACAGAAGTTGTAGCAACAACATATCAGGCAATTTCAGGTGCAGGAAAAACATTTAAGGATTGGCCTGAAATGGTAGGAAATATCATTCCATTTATTGGTGGCGAAGAAGAAAAATCAGAACAGGAACCACTTAGACTTTGGGGTAAAGTTGAAGATGGTGTTATTAAAAAGGCTACAAGTCCTATAATAACAACTCAGTGTATCAGAGTACCGGTTCTTGATGGACATACAGCAGCAGTATTTGTTAAGTTTGCTAAGAAACCTACAAAGGAACAATTAATTGAAAAATTAAGAAACTTCAGTGGTCTTCCACAGAAACTTGAACTTCCAAGTGCTCCAAAGCAGTTTATCCAGTACTTAGAAGAAGACAACAGACCACAGGTTTCATTAGATGTAAACTTTGAAAATGGTATGGGAATTTCAGTAGGTAGATTAAGAGAAGATACAGTATATGATTATAAATTTGTAGGATTATCTCACAATACTTTAAGAGGTGCAGCAGGCGGAGCAGTTCTTTCAGCAGAACTTCTTACAGCACAGGGATATATTACAGCAAAATAATTAATCAAATAATTAATTTGAATTTTAAAGCAGATGGTGTCAATGATGCCATCTGCTTTTATATGCACCTAATGAATCTACAAAGGATACTCGACAGATTTGACGTATTAGTGATAAAATATAATTTAATATTCAATAGGATGGAGAAAAAAGATGAAGAATACAGGATTTTATTATGTTAAAGAAGTGGCGAAAGAAAAAAGCTTTTCTAAAGCATCAAAGAAACTTGGAATTTCGCAACCGGCTTTAAGTTCATATATCAATAAATTAGAAAAAAAGTGGGGAATACTTTTATTTGACAGAAGTATATCACCTATTGAACTTACAGAATTTGGCAAATCATATTTAGAGTATGCGGGTTCAGTTATAGAAGCTAAAGAACGTTTTGAAAAAGAAATATCGGATTTAAATGAACTTAAAACCGGAACGATTGTATTAGGCAGTACTGCATGTTTTTCGTTGAGTTATTTGCCATATGCGTTAACAGAATATAGTAAAAAATATCCCGGAATTAACTTTCAGATAATAGAAGGAAAAACTCCGGATATTCAAAGAAAATGTTTAGACGGTACGGTTGATATTTTCCTTTCTGACAGTGATATAGATGATAGTTTATTTGAAAAAGAAGATATATTTGAAGAAAGAATTGTTATAGCGGTACCAAGGGAAAATGTTATAAATGAAAAGTTGAAAGATTATCAGGTTAGTCCTGAAACTATAATTGCAGGAAAACTGAATGATGAAGCTATAAAAGAAGTTGATATGTCTGAATTTAAAGATGAAAGATTTATATTATTAAATGAAGACCAAAGAGTTAGAAAGATTGTAAACAAATTGTTTGACGAATATTCAATTAGCCCGGAGGAAATAATGGAAATTCAGCAGTCAACAACAGGATTTGCAATGGCAGTGGCTGGAATGGGTGTGACTTTTGTTGCTGAAAGTGCAATTAAATTTAATAATTATGCAAATCATCCTATATATTACAAAGTGGGAACAAAAGAAAGTACAAGCAGAAAAATGTGTGTAGCATTTAAAAAAGGAAAATATATTTCAAAGGCAGGAAGATTGTTTATTAATGAAATGAAAACAATATTTGAATAAAAAATGAACAAAATATAATTTTTGTTTACAAAATATCTACACAATGTGGAAAGTGTGTTCCATAATTAGCAAAACAATAGGAATATATACATTTTGTATATAAAAATTGAAGGAGTGATATCATGAAAAAATCATTGAAGAGGGGTCTTTCATTTGACTTTCATTAACATTTCTCGTAACAAGTACACTTAATGTAGGATATCTTGAAATATCTCATCAAACAATAGTTATACTTACAACAACACCTGCAGTTACAATTTTTTTTTGAAAGATTTTGTAAAACTATAGACTATTTTGTAATTTTATGAGAAAATAAACAAAGGTGTGGGCAGACTAAACGCTCACAAATAATACATAGCATAAGATGGGTAGCAGTACTTGTTTTATGCTAAAAATATGGGGATAGTTCCCTAGGTTATATTTCGAAAGGAGTATTTATTCAAATGATTTATTCAAAAGAAGTTGAAATGATGTGCCCTGTAGCTAAGGGTGCAAAGCATGAACCAGCTCCAATTCCAGAAGAAGGAAAATGGGTTCATTCAAAAAAAATCGAAGATATTTCAGGCTTTACACATGGTGTAGGCTGGTGTGCACCTCAGCAGGGAGCATGTAAGCTTACTTTAAATGTTAAAGAAGGTATCATTGAAGAAGCATTAGTAGAAACAATCGGATGTTCAGGTATGACACATTCAGCAGCTATGGCAGCTGAAATTCTTCAGGGAAAGACAATTCTTGAAGCTTTAAATACTGACTTAGTTTGTGATGCTATCAATACAGCAATGAGAGAATTATTCTTACAGATTGTATATGGTAGAACACAGAGTGCTTTCTCAGATGATGGTCTTGTAGTTGGTGCCGGACTTGAAGATTTAGGTAAAGGTCTTCGTTCACAGGTTGGTACAATGTACGCAACAAAGGCTAAAGGTGTTAGATACCTTGAAATGGCTGAAGGTTATGTAACAGGTATCGCTCTTGATGCTGATAATGAAGTTATTGGTTACCAGTTTGTAAATCTTGGAAAGATGACAGACTTTATTAAAAAAGGTGATGATCCTACAACAGCTTGGGAAAAATCAAAGGGTCAGTATGGACGTGTTGATGACGCTGTTAAGATTATCGATCCAAGAAAGGAATAGGAGGTAACAACAATGGCATTATTTGAATCATATGAAAGAAGAATTGATCAGATTAATTCTGTTTTAAATAGTTATGGAATCGCTTCTATCGAAGAAGCTGAAAAGATTACAAAGGACGCTGGATTAGATGTTTACGAACAGGTTAAAAAGATTCAGCCAATTTGTTTTGAAAATGCATGCTGGGCTTATACAGTAGGTGCAGCTATTGCTATTAAGAAAGGATGTAGAAGAGCTGCTGATGCTGCTGCAGCAATCGGTGAAGGTCTTCAGGCTTTCTGTATTCCTGGTTCTGTTGCTGACCACAGAAAAGTAGGTCTTGGACATGGTAACTTAGGAAAGATGTTACTTGAAGAAGAAACAGAATGTTTCGCATTCCTTGCAGGACATGAATCATTCGCAGCTGCTGAAGGTGCTATCGGTATCGCTGAAAAGGCTAATAAGGTTCGTAAGAAACCTTTAAGAGTTATCTTAAATGGTCTTGGAAAAGATGCAGCTCAGATTATCTCAAGAATTAACGGTTTCACATTCGTTGAAACAAAATACGATTATAAAGAAGCTAAGTTAAACATTGTTTACGAAAAAGCTTACTCAGATGGACTTCGTGCAACTGTAAAATGTTACGGTGCTGACGATGTTCAGGAAGGTGTTGCAATCATGCATCACGAAAACGTTGGTGTATCTATTACAGGTAACTCAACAAACCCAACTAGATTCCAGCATCCTGTTGCAGGTACATATAAGAAAGAATGTATCGAACAGGGTAAGAAGTATTTCTCAGTAGCATCAGGTGGTGGTACAGGACGTACACTTCATCCAGATAACATGGCTGCTGGTCCAGCTTCATATGGTATGACAGATACATTAGGACGTATGCATTCAGACGCTCAGTTCGCAGGTTCTTCATCAGTTCCAGCTCACGTTGAAATGATGGGTCTTATCGGAATGGGTAATAACCCAATGGTAGGTGCTACAGTAGCAGTAGCAGTATCCGTAGAGGAAGCAGCTAACGCTGGTAAGTTCTAATCAAACAATTAAATAAAATGCTTGAAAGTGCCGTAATCAAAGGGATTGCGGCATTTTTTTAATAATGGACTTTAAATTCCTATTTATATAACACAACAGAATCATTTTCTTTTATTAATGTATTCCCATCGGGTATTAAATTATCTTCGCCTCGTTTAATTAAAGCAATAAGAACATTTTCTGGTAAATTTAATTCATGAATTGTTTTGTTGCACCATTTATCTGTGCTTTGTATCTTGATTTCTTTTAGATTTTCCTGCCCTGATGGTTCGTATGAAGGAACACTAAGTATTAATGTATCTTTCGCTAAAATCATAGTATCACCTTTAGGAATTATAGTTGTTCCATTGCGTTTAATCATAAGAGCTAAAGAATTAGTGGGCATACTTACATCACTAATTAATTTATTTTCCCAATTATGACCTTTAGGTATGTACATTCTCATTAAGGTAATAGAAGAATCCTCCTTATAATCATTAAATGTTTTTCGAACATCTTCGTTGTTATCAATCATCTTTAATTTATTTGCTATCTTAGGAATAAGAGTTCCTTGAATTGAAACTGAAAATAAAGCAACCATAAAAACAATATGAAATATATCTAAAGAGATATCAGGGTTCCCGGCAACAACCATAATCGAAAAAACAATAGAAGCAGCACCGCGAAGTCCCGACCATGATGTTAATAGGCATTGCTTAATACTACATTTGAATGGTATCAGCAATGCAAATACAGCTATTGGTCTTGCAATTAAAGTGAGTATAGCAACAATGCAAAGTGAAGGCATAGCTATATCAGAAAATTTGTGTGGAAATGCAAGTAATCCAAGTAAAAAGAAAATTAAAATTTGAGCCAGACCGGTAATTCCATCAAAAAATGGAATAAGTATATCTTTATTTTTAATTTTTGTGTTACCAAGTATTATACCTAATAAATATACGCTTAATAATGCGTTTCCATTTATATAGAGAGAAATACCAAATGAAGCTAATATTAAAGCAATCATAAATATTGCGTCTAATCCATTACTTATTATTGTTGTCTTTTTTATTATAAATAATCCAATAAATGCGAAACTTACACCTATTAATAAGCCAAAGAATATCTGTGAAAAAATCATTAAAGGTATTGTAGATAATGATTTAGAATTAACCAAAGATATTCCTATGATTGTAAGCATATATGATACAGGGTCGTTGCTTCCGCTTTCGATTTCAAGGAGAGATGCAGTTCCATTTTTTAAATTTAACTTTTTCTTTCTTAATATAGAAAAAACACTTGCTGCATCAGTTGAGGAAAGAACTGAACCAATCAGGAAACTTTCTACAAAAGAAAATTTAAGAATAATATAGCAGAATAAACCTGTGATTGTGGCGGTGATTATAACTCCAATAGTTGATAATAAAATGGCTTTTAAAGCTACAGTTTTAGCGGTAGCCAATTTTGTATTGAAACCTCCATAAAACATAATGAAACATAGGGCAAGCATACAGATTTTTTCGGCAAATTCATAGTTAGAGAAGGCTATTTTAAATATTCCATCGCTTCCAAAAATCATACCTATGCCCATAAAAAGAATAAGCGTAGGCATACCAAATTTGCCTGAAAATTTATCGGCTATTATACATAAAAACAAAATTAGTGATACACAAGTTAAAGTTATCGCCATATAAATCTCCTTTCGCTGAAGTGATAAGTTTTATATTAGGGAAAATGTAAATAGACAACTAAAAAAATACAGATTAATTTTATAAATCTTATCATATATATTATTTTTACGAAATAAATATTCATGTTTACTTTTGTTAATTAAGCAAAATATATAAAAATCAGGTCAAAAATTGAAAAAAACAAGAATTTACTAAATAAATTAAAATATTACTTTAGTGATTATTGCTAAATATACAAATAATAAAACTGTTTTTATTCTATTAATGTACGAAATTTCCAGTTAATGAAATTTTAAGAAAATTTTTGTGAGAAAATTGTGGCATAAGGTGATATAATATATAAAACTGAGAACCAGTTATGAAAAACAAGAGAAGGAGGAATTTTCAATGAAAAGAAAATCAACATTCAAGTCTTTGTTAGCATTGGCTTTAGCAGTTGTTTTAGTATTCTCAACAAATATTACACCTGCAAGCGCAGCTAAGAAGAAAGCAAAGGCAACAAATGCAGTAAAAAGCGTTAAAGTCGTTTCACCTGCAGGTACAAAGAAAATTGCGACAGTTGCAAGGGGTAAGTCAATTAAACTTACTGTAACAGTTAAAGCAAAGAAGAAAGCATTCAAGAAAGTGACTTATAAGTCAAGCAATGCAAAAGTTGCTACAGTATCTAAGAAAGGTATTGTAAAGGGTAAAAAGGTTGGTACAACAACAATTAAGGTTGTATCAGTAAAGAACAAAAAGAAAACAGCAAGCATTAAAGTTAAGGTTGTAAAGAATGCAGTTAAGAAAGTAACACTTAACAAGAAGAATCTTGACCTTGCAGTTGGTGCTTCAGAAAAGTTGAGCGCTAAGGTAAATGCTCCTAAGAAATCATACAAGGCAGTAAAGTGGACATCATCAAATGAAAAAGTAGTTAAGGTTTCAAATAAGGGTGTTGTTAGTGCAGTAGGCGAAGGAACAGCTAAGGTTACTGTTACAGCTCTTGATGGTAGCAAGAAGAAAGCTACATGTACAGTTGCTGTATGGAATGGAATTAAAGATGTACAGTTAAACAATCCAAGAAATAACTATTATGTAGACTCATATAAGGTTGTATTAGATACACCAATTGCACTTACAAAAGATAGCTTTGTAGTTAAGAGCAAAGTTCGTGCAGAAGGTACATACAACAGAGAACTTGAAGTTGAAAAAGTATTTACAAACGACAATTTAAACTACACTATATTTACAAAGAATTCAGTTGAAATGGGAGAATTTGTACAGGTTTCAGTACCATCATTAAAGGGGAAAAACGCTGTTGAGTTACAGGCTCTTGCAGATGGATATGAATATAGACAACTTGTTTCAGGTGTTGTAGGAGACGAAATTAATACAGGTGTTGGTTTCAAAAATCTTGTTGGATATGAAACAGTTTCAGTTGCATCAGGAAATCTTCCAGCAGGCTTAGCAATTGAAAAGTACACAAACAACATTAAGGGTAAGGTTGCAGCTGTAGCAGAAAATCAGGTTGTAAACTTTACAGGTACAGACGAACTTGGTAGAACAGCAAGTTCAAAAGTAAATTTCCTTATTGGTGACAAGAATAAGGTTGTTGCTGAAAACAAGACTATTGGTGATCAGGCTAATGCATTAATTTATCCGCATGAATATATTGGATCATACATTAATGTTGAAGGTGGAAGCGGAGAATACCGTGCTACTCTTTTAGACACATACAATGATTTATTTTATTTGGATAGTGAAAATACAGATGAAAACGGAAACAAATATACAACAACATCAAGTAGAGTATATGTTAATGGTAGATCAGGAAAAGTTGAAGCAGGAACATATACTCTTAGAGTACAGTTTACAGATATAGAAAATCCTACACTTACAGCTATAGGAACACTTACAGTTGTAGTTACTCCGGCAGTTTCTGTTACTACAGTTCTTTATAATTATGACAGTAGCACAGATGAATTAATGTTTTACAATCATGATTTAAATGAAACTTTCAGTGCAGTATCTGCTGATGAAACAACTGATTATGAAAAGAAGATTCTTACATCAAAGGTATGTCTCCCGGCAGGTAACTATTCTGTATATATTGAAAGTTATGGAGAACAGATTACTCTTGCTAAGTATGTAAGCTTAGGCGCTGATACAGTATTATCATATACAGCTCCAACAAGAGCAACAATTACGGGAACTCTTAAAGACAGATCAGGTGCAGTACTTAATAAGAGAGCTTATGTAAGAATTTACAAAGCAGATAAAACAGATGAACCTATTGGATATGATTACGTAAGTTCATATGATGATGGAAAATATGAATTCAAGTGCGTACCTAATGGAACATATGTAATTAAGGCATTTGATAATGAATCTGATAAAGAATTAGCAACATCAGCAACTATTACAGTTACAGGTGCAAACATTGTTGTTGATTTTCCAAATTTACCAATTGATAATGATCCAGAGTATTAATTAGTAATTTATAAGCATAATTTAATGTTTAGATAAAAATTAAAAACAAGCGGCATAGTCGTGTAAACGGCTATGTCGTTTGTTTTTTGGCTCTTTGTCAAGAGTGGGGTGAAAGATTTTTTTAATAAAAGAAACTCTAAACTTTGTTTAATTAAAAGTAAATATCCAACTTATGTCATAGATATAGATAATTAAGTGTTTAATTATAGTATGTAATTTTTATACTAACTAAATATTTAATGTTTATTTTTTATAGAAAAATAACATATAAATGAAATTTATAAACATATAAAATCGTTTTTTATATGTAGAATTAATTTTAATATATAACAAAAAAAATAAGCAGTTTAAACAAAAAGAAATATTATAGAAATTGCTACATTAATGATGGAGTGTATGGAGTTAATTGGAATGAAGTGATTCAGGGATGTGTCGGAAATACAGTTGATACAACTGATAGCATTAATAAACAGCTAAAGGCAGGAAAGAATATTATTTTCCAACCGGGAGTATATCATGTTGATAAGCCAATTGAAGTATCAAAAATAACTGTCAAAGCAAATAAAAAAATTAAGAAATTAATTAATAAGGCTTTAAAAGAAGCCAACCATAAGAAAAACTCCGGCAGACAAGGCTGATAAAAAATAATCTTTTAAATTTTGAGAATATTTAATAATCAACTGTCTGTTGGAGTTTTTTACTTAAATTTAATTTAACTATATTTCTTTAACCAATAACTGATTTGAAGAATATATGCTAACATTTGTGGACCAGCCATAAGTTGACCGTACCATGGCTTGCCATAATCTTTAGATGAGTTGATGTAATTAATTACCTTATTTTTATCTACAATAAAATTAAGTGCATAGTTATTATCAAATTCTTCTAGAAGAAGTTTACCAATCATTTTCTCGTATTCAGGATTGTAAGTTTTTGGATATGGAGATTTTTTTCTGTTTATGATTTCAGGTGGAAGATAATCTTTTCCGCATTCTTTTAATAAATGTTTAACACTTCCGTCTTTACATTTGTATTCCCATGGAATACTGAAAACATAGGATACTAATCTATAGTCGGCAAAAGGAACTCTTGCATCAAGCCCTGTGAAAACACTACAACGTTCCATTCTGTTAACTAAAGTCATCATGAACCAGTTTATAGTCAGATATCCAATTTCAAAACGACGTTTATCTTTCTCGTTGCTGCAATCACTTTCAGGGCATTTGCTTAGAGAAGTTTTATAAGCGTCGTCAACGTATTCTTTTAAATTAAGAGATTGAATGAAACTGTCATTAAAAAGAGATGTTCTTACGGACAAATCTTTAGACCACGGGAAAGAATTTGAGTTTAACATTTCATCGCGATGAAACCATGGGTAACCACCAAATACTTCATCAGCACATTCTCCCGTTAAAGCTATGTTATTTGTTTCTGATATTTCATTGCAAAAGTACATTAAAGAAGATTCAATATCTGCCATACATGGAGCATCCCTCATATCAACAGTTTCTTTTAAATATTTAATTTGCCCTGAACTGTCACAGGTTAGATATTTATGATTAGAATTTAAGTATTTTCTCATTATTTCTACGTAAGGTCTGTCTAATGAGTTTTGAAAAGAGTTCCCATTAAAGAAAATTTCATTGCCTTCAAATTCAAATGCGTATGTTTTCAATTCTCTGTTTTCTTTATCCATCATAGATTTAGCAATAGAAGTTACAAGACTTGAATCAATTCCGCCGGATAAAAGAGAACAAATAGTTGTATCTTTAGTTAATTGTTTTTTAATACTGTCTTTTATTAGATAATTAACTTTGTCAACTGTATCTAAATAAGGATCAGCGTGATGATTATAGGTTAATTCCCAATAGCAATGAGTTTGGTAACTGATAATGTCCTGTGAGTTAAAAGTTACTTTTATATAATTGCCGGGAAGTACTTCAAATATGTTCTTAAATAAACTTTTTCCGGGAGTTCGTGCAGGACCAAGTCCGATGATTTCACACCAGCTTTCATTTGTTAGTTCGGGTTTTATGCCGTAAGCAAATATACTTTTTTGTTGAGAAGCAAATATAAAATGATTATTTGTACAATGATAAAATAATGGCTTTATACCAATAGGGTCTCTTACTATTATTAATGAGTTGTTTTCGTAAATTGCAAATGAAAAACCACCATTTATTTCTTTGAAAATATCTTCGCCAAAAACTAAATATAAATATAGAATAAGTTCTTCGTTGCATAATTCATAAGCAGAAATATCATAGGATGATAATTTATATTTTAATTCATTTGAATTATAAATATTTCCTGTAAAAACGATAGAAGCTGTTCTGTTCTTATAGGTAACTGATAGCGAATCTCTATGTGCGACTGAAAAATTGCTTGCTGTAAATCCAATATGATGTTTCATGTAAATTATACTGTTTTCGTGGCAATTTGTTATTAACGAATCCTGCATATTAGTTAATTTGCTTTCGTAAATTGCATACAAAGTATGGTTCCTCTCAACGTCAAATTCTGTTTGAAAGTAACCGGCAATACCGCTCATAAAAACCTCCTTAAAATCATATAAAAAAGGTCCATAGGACCTTTTAGGTTATTGTTACATGTGGACTTTGTATTACAGGCTGAATTTGTCGGCCCTGCAAAGCTTTAACTATTGTATCCTGCAGTAAATCAACATGTGCAGTCATGGAATTTGGTTTTGAAATATAATCATCCATTCCAAAAGGAACAAAATAAATATTTTTAGTATTTAATAAAATACCTATATTTTTTAAATTCATTCCAAGTGCATCGTTTGTACTTAAACATATAACTAAAGGTTTGTTGTTTCTTAAATGTGCTTTACATGCCATTAAAACAGGTGTATCAGAAATACCATTGGCAAGTTTTGAAAGAGTATTACCTGTACATGGTGCAATAACTAAAACGTCAAACATTGATTTAGGACCAATTGGTTCGGCTCCTGTTATAGTAGTGATTGGCTCTTTATTGCTAAGTTCTTTTGCTAAATTTAAAAAATCTTCATGGTTTCCAAATCTACTGTCAGTTTTAGAAGCGTTATCTGAAAAAATTGTATAAAGATTTGTATTTACTTCAGATAGACGTTTTAATTCGTTGAAAACTTTTTTGTAGGTACAGTAAGAACCGGTTATTCCGATTCCAATATTTTTATTATCTAAACTGTGATTCATTTTCTGCAGTCCCTTCTATAATTGATGATATGTTCTTTGCTATTAATTCGCCGGAACTTTTAGAGGCATATTTGCCGGGAAGTCCGGGACAAATGTGATATGTCAGGGAGAGAGAATTTAAAATATCTTTGTCAAATCCGTAAGGGTATGATGCTATATCAAATATAGTACAACTTTTCTGAAGTGTTTTAAGATTACTTATGGAGAGTATATTTTTAGGAATACAGTTAATAATTATGTCTATTTTTGATAAATTATTATTCTTTTTATTTATATCTAAAAAAGTAAAGTTTTTATTTAAACCATCGTTTATTTTTGATTCATTATTTTCATAAAAGAAAATATTAGAACCTACGTTGTTGAATAAATTACATATTTCGCTTCCACATTTTCCATAACCAAGAACTAAAATATTAGATGCTTTTAAAGAAAAATTAGTGTTGCTGATTATATATCCTAAAAGTCCTTCTGCAGTATAAAATGCATTATTTCTGTAAAAGTCAGGAATATTTAAGATATCGATTGCTTTAATTCCTGAATTCATACAATGTGATACGACTGAACCTTTAAATCCTCCACCAAATAAAATCTGTCCCGGTTTTAATAATGAAATAAAAGTTGTAATTGGAAAACTTGTATAAAAATCACAATTTACATTTTCTCCATCTTTGGAAAAAGGAATTGATGCGACAATATATTTATATTCTGTAAGGTTAAAATTTGTTACAAGTTTAGCAGAATAATTATGAAAAATTAAATAATCATACAAATATTTCTGCTTATTCCCATTTGAAATAATTGCAAATGAATCCATACAAATCACCTTTTTTTATTATATATGTTATTCTTATGGAAGATTGATAATGTTATAAGAAAGGGCATTTGCCACCGTCGGTTCAAATTGAATTGACAGGTATATTTTGCTTAGAGCCGGAGGTCCTAAAAGCAAAATATAGTTGGAAATTTAGAATTGTTACGAGTGGCAAGCATCGCGAGCATTTTTTTGTTAACATTATCAATCTTCGATAATATATAAACTAAAATAAAAGCTATTTTCTATACATTAATTATATGTATAAAAATTTACAAGGTGATTATTTTAATAAAGTTATTTCTTAATCATTTATGAATAGACAATAACAATATTGTCGTAATGAATGGGAAATGCTATAATTATCGATAGCATACGGAAGTCATAAAGTACGTTTGTTATTTAAAAAAAGTAAGCAGATAAAAGAAGGTAAAATCTATTTTAATGCTGTAAATGAGACACAATTAAAAAGGAGATGGAGATGTTAAATAAGAAATTAAAAATGACAGCAACAGTTTTAAATATATTACAGGTAATTCCAATAGTAATATTAGAGATATTTTTATATATGATATTAACTTATAACAACAATGTAGCTTTAAATTATATTCCGGTAAGATTAATTGTTGCAGTAGAAATTGCGATAGCATTATGGATGTTAATTCCATTTTTCATTAAGAAAAACAAAGTTGGAGCAATAGTATCAATAGTTATGTCTGCAATTATGATTGTAATGAGCGTTGGAGCAGATATAGCAATTGGATTAAATCAAAAGACTATAAAAGGTATTTTTAAAGAATCAGAAAAAACAATAGATAAAATTGTAAACAACAGTAAGTTATCAACAGATGAATTTGGTGTATATATATTATCAGATGATGAGGCGAAGAATATTGAAGAGTTAAAAGATGATAAATTTGGATATATTCAGAAATTTGTAGGTGATGACAAAGACGAATTATTAAATAACATTAATGAAAAGATTAATCAGAATGGTAATTATCAGGAATACGATGATGTAATAACCATGACAGAAGCTTTATATAATAAAGAAACAAGAGCAGTTGTATTAAATCAGTCAATGATAGATGTTATAACATCTATGGGTGAAAAGAAAAATGATGAAGCTGATTATACTGATTTTGAATCGAAGGTAAAATGTATCTATACATATAAAGTTACTCATCAGGTTCAAAATGAAAATAAGAAGAAAGATATAACAAAGGAATGCTTTAATGTTTATATAAGCGGTATTGATACATTTGGCGCAGTAACAACAAAGAGCAGAAGTGATGTAAATATAATAATGTCAGTAAATCCACAGACCAGACAGATTTTATTACTTTCAACACCTAGAGATTATTATGTTCCTTTGTCTAATTCAAACGGAGTAAGAGACAAACTTACACATGCAGGTTTATATGGCGTAGATGTATCAATGGAAACATTAGAAATGCTTTATGATATTGATATTGATTACTATGTGAGAGTTAATTTTGACGGATTTAAAGATATTATTAATGCATTAGGTGGAATAGATGTTGATTCTGAATGTGCTTTCTCAGCAAAAGGATATAGCTATAGTCAGGGAATTAATTATAATATGAATGGCGATAAGGCATTAGTATTTGCAAGAGAAAGAAAATCATTTGCAAGAGGTGACGTACAGCGTGGAAAGAATCAGATGTCTGTAATTAAAGGTGTGATATCAAAATGTGCATCCCCAAGCATTTTGGATAATTATCAGAAAATACTTGAAAGCATAAGTGAAAGTTTTCAGACAAGCGTTAGCAAGAAAAACATTCAGAAATTTGTTAAATTCCAATTGGCAAATGGATACGAGTGGAATATTCAAAGCTATAATGTATCAGGTTCAGGACAGTCAAATTACACATATTCAGTTCCAAGTAATAGAGCTTATGTAATGGTTCCTAATGAAGAAACAGTAGCAAAGGCAAAAGAGTGGTTGAAGATTGTAACGGACGGTGGAGAACTAAAAGATGTAACTGAAGAAAATTAGTTTTAGGTACAAAAAGGATTGAAAATATGGAGAGAGATTATATTGGAAATTTAGGAGACAGAGATAATAAGCAGACAATAAAATTTATATCTACTAAGGCTAATACCCTTAAAGCCTTAAATGAAGTAATTAAATTAGGATATATTGAAGAAATGCTTATTATAACAGCTAAAGAATATCATCGTGATAAGAAAAAAACAGCTGATAAGATAATTGAAAAATTTAAATGTGAAAAAATAGTTGTAAGAAGTTCATCTACAAATGAAGACTGTTTTGTAAAATCAAATGCAGGTCATTACACAAGTATTTTAGATGTAGATTCAACTAATGAAACAGCAATTATTAATGCAATTGATACTGTACTTAAATCATACACTTTAGATATTGATAATATTGAAGATGAACAGGTTTTAATTCAGCATCAGGCTGTAGATGTACTGTATAGTGGTGTTTTGTTTACTTATGATATTCAGGGGCAACGACCATATTATCTGATAAATTATGATGATAGCGGTTCTACGGATTCCGTAACAAGTGGAAAAGGCGGAAAGACTTTATGGATTGCAAGAAATACGGAACTTTCAGAGTTAAATACAGCATGGAAAAATCTTCTTGAATCAGTTCAGGAAATCGAAGATTTATTGAAAATACCATTAGATATTGAATTTGCAGTAAATAAGAAAAATGAAGTAATAATTTTTCAGGTTAGACCTTTGGTTGCAAATACAAAAAATAAGAATGCGATTAATGCCATTAATGATTTCTATAGTAAATTAAATGACGTAAAAAAGGATTATGATAGAATAGAATGCAGTCTTGACGGACAACCAATGATTCTATCTGATATGGCATTTTGGAATCCTTCAGAAATTATTGGAACAAGTCCTAGAAATCTTGATTATTCATTATATAGAGAAATTATTACATCAAGGGCATGGAATCAGGGCCTTGTGCCAATGGGATATAAGAAATTAGAGAAAGAACTGATGTACAAGATTGGTGTAAAACCATATATAAGTATACAATATTCGTTTTATTCATTAATACCTGCTGAGATTAGTGAAAAATTAGCTTTAAAACTTGTTGATTTTTACGTAAATAAATTGAAACAGGACACAACTGCTCATGACAAAATTGAATTTGAAATAGTTTACACAAGTTATGATTTTAATACAGAAAACAGAACAAAAGAATTACTTGAAAATGGATTTACAAGAGCAGAAAGAAATACAATTGTAGAGGCACTTCATAAACTTACTTTAAATACAATTGAAAAACACGGATTAATATCAATGAAAGATAATGCAGATATTAATCATTTGGAAAATGAAAGAAAAAGAATAGCATCTTTGGATTCAGAAACAAATAATATTCATAGAATATTAGAAGATATAACAGAACTTTTAGATGCCATAAAAAGTCTTGGTACACCACAGTTTACAAGACAGGCAAGAATGGCATTTATGGCAAAGTCATTCTGCAGTTCATTAGTAGAAGCAGGATGGTTTACAAATGATGAAATAGATGAGTTTATGAAATCAATTAATACTGTTTCATCAAAATTTGATTATGATTTCCACAAGTTTTCATTGGGGTTAATGTCTAGAAATGAATTTAATAAAATATATGGACATTTAAGAAGTGGCACTTATGATATTCGTACAGACAGTTATAATCAGATGGTTTTCAGACCGGTAACGGAGAAGAATAAAAACTATAAAGATAAGAATGTATCTAAAGGTTTAGATGAAAACAGGTTGAAAGAAGCACTTACTTCTATTGGATTTGATATTCATCCAAAGGAATTTAATAATTTCCTTGTTTCTGCAATTGAGGGAAGAGAATTTTTTAAATTTGAATTTACTAAATCTTTAAGTCTTGTAATTGATTTAATTCAGAATTTAGGTAAATTACTTGAAATTGACAGAAAAAGCCTGTCATATATTACGGTAGAGGATTTAAAACATTGTAAGAAATTAAAAGTAGCTGAAATTAAAAAATATTTAACGGATACAATAGTAAATAATAGAAAAGAATATTATGATAAGTTAAACATCATTTTACCGGATGTCATTTTATCTAAGTTAGGTGTTTCGTTTATTCCTGTAAATGAGGCAAGACCAAATTTTATTACATCACAAAAAGTTGAGGGAGAAGTAGTAAATCTTGAAAGGGAAACAGATGAAGACCTTATGGATAAAATTGTAATGATTCCAAAGGCTGATCCCGGATATGAATGGATTTTTACAAAAGGAATAAAGGGATTTATAACAAAATATGGTGGAATGGCAAGCCATATGGCTATAAGATGTGCTGAGTTTGAAATCCCGGCAGCAATCGGATGTGGTGAAAAAATATATAATTATGCGGCATCTATGAACTACATGGAATTAGACTGTGCTAATGGCAGTATTAAAGAAGGGATGCAGTGTGAGGATTTGCGAGCACTGATTACTCAAAGAGAAGGCGTAAATCAATATGGAGATTCAACTGATGTATTAGAATCTGCATATATAAGATTTTACGAATTGCTTGGATTTATTCCACAGCCGGCTTCAAATCATGTTAAAAATGTAGGTAAATTATTTGAAAGACAATGTGATTTACTTATTGTTGTAGGTGGAGGAGCTCTTCCATGTAAATTTTATGACAGGCCTCATAACGAAGAATTACAGCCGCATAGAGACGCAATGGAAGAAAAATTAATAAGACATTGTATTGAGCAGGAAATTCCAATTATCGCAACTTGTAGAGGAATGCAGTATATGAATGCTTTGTTTGGCGGAAAGTTACTTTATCATCCTGATTTGCCGGTAGAAAG
This sequence comes from Eubacteriaceae bacterium, assembly GCA_902363805.1. Classification (GTDB taxonomy): domain Bacteria; phylum Bacillota; class Clostridia; order Lachnospirales; family Lachnospiraceae; genus Eubacterium_U; species Eubacterium_U album. Next base: position 397,669 of record CABJBF010000002.1, read on the forward strand.
ACCAAGAGGAGTGGATCACGAAGTATATCTTGTGGAAGAAGATAGAACAATTATAGTAAACAACTATCACAAGGACGTAGTTCCAATTGATGGATTAGCTCCGTGTTTTAAGCCTCTTGCAATTGATAAAGAAAATCAGACAATAGAGGCATTTGGTTCTGATGAAATGAAGATATTAGCTTTGCAGTGGCATCCTGAAAGAAAATTTGAAACATCGAATGCATTGGGAGAAACAAGAAAGTTAGTAGTTAATTTTATTCAGAAACATATCAAATAATAAATGCGATAAAAAGATAAAAATGTTATGTTTATAAATTGACAGTTTTTTTGACAATGCAAAAAAGAAGTTATTTTAGTGTATTTTTATCTGTAATTACATTCACATATAAAAAATGATACATATTTTAAAATATAAATACTATATTTATTATATTAAATATGTTAAATTATTATCGTAACAAAGTGTTACGAAAGGGTTTAGATTTTGAAAAGAAACAGGTTTTTAGAAAGATGTCTTTCATAAAACCTGTTTCTTTGTATTTACAAAAAAATGAAAGTTTTGCCTTATTGTGTTATAATTCTTAGAATAGACAATTAATAATGAATAAAGATTATGAAAAGATAAAATTTAAGGAGATAAATTTTGGAAGAGATATTAGAACAATGGAGCAAAACTTTTAATTTGAAAAATTTAAAATTGGTTGGATATCATGGCGGATATCCGATAATACAATTTGATAAAGAAGATAATATGAAATTACTTGCAATGAGTGAAAATGAAAGAAAAAGAATAATCAGAAATTGTGAGACACATGGTGGTATTGAACTTGGTGTTGGTTGGAATTTTGTAAGAACTGCCGTTTTAAGAATTAATGATGATACAATTGTTATGGCCGGACATGAATATGTGTTAAGAAGAATGCTTGAAAAATTTATTTTATAAAACATTTGATTTAACAGTAAAAGCATTGATATTTAACTAAATATGCCTAAAACAATGCATACTTGATGTTGAAATGGAAAAAATTTTATTGTATAATCTAATAATTATGAAAACGTTTATATTCTAAACGCTGGAGGACATACAAAATGGAAAAAGAAAACGTGAAAAGTGAAGTAACTAAAAACTTTATTGAATTGATTATCGACAAAGATTTAGAAGAAGGAAGATTTGATCATGTTCAGACAAGATTTCCACCTGAACCAAATGGATATCTTCATATTGGACATGCAAAGTCAATTCTTTTAAATTATAGTTTGGCTAAGAAATATAATGGTAAATTTAATATGAGATTTGATGATACAAATCCTACAAAAGAAAAGACAGAATTTGTAGAGTCAATTTTAAAAGATATAAAATGGCTTGGAGCTGACTGGGAAGACAGATTATTTTTTGCATCTAATTATTTTAATCAGATGTATGAGGCAGCTGTTAGGTTAATAAAAAAAGGTAAAGCATATGTATGCGATTTAACACCTGAAGAAATTAGGGAATATAGAGGTACATTAACTGAACCTGGAAAGAACAGCCCATATAGAGACAGAAGTGTTGAAGAAAATCTAGAACTATTTGAAAACATGAAGAATGGAATGTATAAAGATGGTGAAAAGGTATTAAGGGCTAAGATTGATATGTCATCTCCTAATATTAATATGAGAGATCCAATTATTTATAGAGTGGCTCATATGACACATCATAATACAGGAGATAAGTGGTGCATTTATCCAATGTATGATTTTGCTCATCCTATTGAAGATGCAATTGAACATGTAACACATTCTATCTGTACATTGGAATTTGAAGATCACAGACCTTTATATGATTGGGTAGTCACAGAACTTGAATACCCTAATCCTCCAAGACAGATTGAATTCGCAAAGTTATATTTGACAAATGTAATCACAGGAAAAAGATATATTAAAAAATTAGTTGAAGATGGAATTGTAGATGGATGGGATGATCCACGTTTAGTATCTATTGCAGCACTTAGAAGGAGAGGATTTACTCCTGAATCAATTAAGAACTTCGTTGAACTTTGTGGTATATCAAAGAGCAATAGTTCGGTTGATTATGCAATGTTAGAATATTGCATTAGAGAAGATTTAAAGACTAAGAAACCAAGAATGATGGCTGTATTAGATCCAATTAAGCTTGTAATTGACAATTATCCTGAAGACCAGGTTGAATGGTTTGATGTAGTTAATAACATTGAAAATGAAGAATTAGGAAGTAGAAAAGTTCCATTCTGTAAAGAACTATATATTGAAAGAGAAGACTTTATGGAAGAACCACCTAAGAAATATTTCAGATTGTTCCCGGGAAATGAAGTAAGACTTATGCATTCTTATTTTGTAAAATGTGTAGATTACGAAAAGGATGAAAATGGTAATGTTACTGTAGTGCATTGTACTTATGATCCGGAAACAAGAAGTGGTAATAACTTTACAGCACGTAAGGTCAAAGGAACAATTCATTGGGTATCAGCAAGACATGCTATTGAAGCTGAAGTAAGATTATATGAAAATATAGTTGATGAAGAAAAAGGAAAACTTAATGAAGATGGTTCTCTTAACCTTAATCCAAATTCACTTACAGTATTGAAGAAATGCTATTTGGAACAGGGACTTGCTGATGCAGAGCCTGAAGATAAATTCCAGTTTGTAAGACAGGGTTATTTCTGTGCAGATATTAAAGATTATACAAAAGAAAAACCGGTATATAACAGAATAGTTTCATTAAAGAGTTCTTTTAAATTACCTAAATAGAGCCAATAAAAGGTTGAGGAGGAGAAATCCTTTTCAACCTTTTATTAGTTTTAATTAAACAAAGAGAATTAACTTAAATTATACAAATATAATTATTTTAAATTATACGCTACGAATTAATATAAAAATGTAAAAAGATTAAAAAATGGAGAGAAGGAAGAATGGAAGAAAAATTATATACAATACCTGTAATGGATGCATTTAAGGTAGATTGCGAGTGCCCATTATGTAAAATGAGAGATGATATAGAAAATGATAATATCTCTTTTGCTATGGGACCAAGTTATATGGAGGACTATATTAGATTTGAAACTGATGAAAAAGGCTACTGCACAAGACATGTAAAAAAGTTATACGAATACAATAACAGATTAGGACTTGCTCTAATAATGGAAACACATTTAAAGAATGTAAAAAAGCAGGTTGATACGCTGCCTAAGGAGAAATCTTCAGGTGGATTATTTAAAAAGAAAGAAAAGAAGCCAATAACTGAATATCTGGATAAATTAAATGGAAGTTGTTTCGTATGCGACCGTTTAAATGATACATTTGACAGATATGTTGCCACGATACTATATTTATGGAAAAAAGAAGATAAAGATTTTTTAGAATTATATAAGAATTGTAAAGGATTTTGCTTTGAGCATTTAAATGCTTTACTTAAATATGCAGATAAAGAATTATCGGGAAATAAATTTGACGAATTTAATAAAATGACTATAGAAATATTTGAAAAAAATCTAGATAGAACAATTGAGGATGTAGAATGGTTTATAAAAAAATTTGATTATAGATATAAAGATGAACCATGGAAAAATTCAAAGGATGCATTAGTAAGAACATTGTGCAAAACAAACGGTGTTACGGATGAAGAATGAAATAAATAAAAGAGCAATTCATGTGAATTTTATTTCGGAGAGATTGATATTGAAAGTTTTGCAGAAAAACTTGAAAAATTGTATCTGAAAATATGATATATTAATAAACTTATGACAAATAGTTGGAGACAAAAAGTTGTAAGATTTTATGATTTAGATGGAAACTTAATTGAAGTTAGGACAGAAGTTTAGAATTAAATTACGAAAGAGGTATTAAAATGAATATTACAGTTTATCTTGGGGCATCAGACGGAAATGATAAAACATTTAAAAGTGCAATTAAAGAATTGGGAACATGGATTGGAATAAGTGGCAACACACTTGTGTATGGTGGATCTAAAACAGGACTTATGGGAAAACTTGCAGACAGTGTATTAAATGCAGGTGGCAAAGTTATAGGAGTTGAACCACAATTTTTTATAGATGCAAAAGTTCAACATGAGGGATTAACCGAATTATTTATTACAAAAGATATGTCAGAAAGAAGAACTAAAATGATAGAATTAGGAGATGTATTTGTGGCTTTTCCAGGTGGTACAGGTACTCTGGAAGAAGTGTCTGAAGTTATGTGTAAAATTTCAATGAAACAGCTTAATAATCCTTGTATTTTATATAATTTGGATGGATATTATAACAGTTTAAAAGAATTGTTAAATCATATGATTGAAAAAGAATTTTCGTCTAAACAAAGACAAGAAGGAATTTTTTTCGCAGACAATTTAGAGGATATAAAGCAAATAGTAAATAATATATAAAAAATATATAAGCCTAAGAAGTGTATTTATTTTCATTGTGAATTAAATACACTTCTTTTTTGGCAATCTGGCTTTAGTATGGAAAAAACATGCAGTATTTAGCAAGGCATCAAAAGTATTCTTGAAAAAATTAAAGAATTATAGAAAATATAATATAAAGTATTGTCAAATCAGTGGAAAAATTCTATAATTTTTGTGGCGAAAACTTACAATATGTCAATTAAAGAAGACTAATGATTGCAAGTGCTGATTAAGTAAAATATATATTAACGAAGGAGACTGAAATGAAAACAAGAATTGGTATTTTAGGTTATGGAAACCTGGGAAAAGGTGTAGAATGCGCAGTTAAAGAAGCTAATGATATGGAATTAGTTGCTGTATTTACAAGAAGAAATCCTAAAAATGTAACTATTTTAACAGAAAATGTTCCGGTATGTCATATTGATGAAGTTGCAGACTGGAAAGATAAGATAGATGTTATGATTTTATGTGGCGGTAGTGCTACAGATCTTCCTGTACAGACTCCACAGTTTGCTTCAATGTTTAACGTAATTGATAGTTTTGATACTCATGCAAGAATACCTGAACATTTTGCGGCAGTTGATAAGGCAGCAAAAGAAGCTGGAAAAATAGCAGTTATTTCAGTAGGTTGGGATCCTGGAATGTTCTCGCTTAACAGAGTTTATGCAAATGCAATTCTTCCAGATGGAAAAGATTATACATTCTGGGGGAAAGGTGTTAGTCAGGGACATTCAGATGCAATTCGTAGAATTAAAGGCGTTAAGAATGCAAAGCAGTATACAATTCCTGTAGAAAGCGCTTTAGAAAGAGTTAGATCGGGCGAAAATCCGGAACTTACAACAAGAGATAAGCATGAAAGAGAATGTTTTGTTGTATTAGAAGAAGGTGCAGATGCCGCTGCAGTTGAAAAAGAAATCAAGGAAATGCCAAATTATTTCTCAGATTACAATACAACAGTTCATTTCATTAGCGAAGAAGAATTAGAAAAGAATCATAGCGGAATGGCACATGGTGGATTTGTAATCCGTTCAGGAAAAACAGGAATGAATAAAGAACATAATCATATTATTGAATATAGCTTAAAGTTAGATTCAAATCCTGAATTTACTACAAGTGTTTTAATTGCATATGCAAGAGCTGCTAAGCGTCTTTATGATGAAGGACAGAAAGGCTGTAAGACAGTATTAGATATTGCACCTGCATATTTAAGCGAAATGAGCGGAGAAGAATTAAGAGCTCATTTATTGTAAAATATATTTGTATAAACTGCGAAATTTACTTTTCCGGTTTTACTATGTAAAAAATCTCCCTAGATTGGGAGATTTTTTATGAGCCCAAATTAATAAAAGGAGCCAATTGAGATGATACTTCTTATCCATACCGGAAATATCATACTGTAATGGCTCCTTTTATATTATTTAGATTTCATCAAGTTCATCATCTAAGAAATCAGTATCTTCCTTAGATGTGTTATCACCGCTCTTATCGGATGGCTTTTTTAAAAAAGAGAAATGCTCTTCAACAATATCAGAATCTTTTCCACTATCATATTCATTACTATCTAAAGAATCATTATTTACTTCGATATTATCAAATGTATCATCGTTTAATTCGTCATCAAGTTCATTAAATTCATCAGGTTCTGTAGCAACCTGATTTTCTGAGGTATCATCTGAAATACTGCTTTTATTATCAAGCTCATCATCGGTAATATTAGATTCATTATCATATTCTTCATCGTCAGTTATACTTGATTCGATATTATGTTCCGTAACATTTGGTACAGATTCTTCTTCAAATATGTCTGTGCCTTCTTCAGAAATATTTGTATCTTCAAATGAATCATCGTCCTGCTTGATATCATCAATGTCTTCGAAAACATGATTTTCTTCAGAAGGTATGTCATTGTTATCAAATGTTTCGTCATCAAATGAAGAAGCATCATCTTCCTCTAATTTGACAGATGAAACAAAATCATCGTTTTCAGAATAATGTTCATCAAAGTCGTTATTTAAATCGTCAGATTCATCAACAAAGTCATCATCTAATGATTCAAAATCATCAATGTCACTATAATCTGTATCAACAAAATCATTTTCACTATTATAATTCTTTACTTTATCAATAACTTCAGATGTTTTATCCTTTGCAAAATCAACGGCATCATTGAATAAATCTTTAGCGTTGTCAATTCTGTCTTCACCAACAAAATCTGTAATTTTGTCTTTTGCATCACTTGCTTTATCTTTAGCAAAAGTAGCAGCATCAGTTACTTTTTTTACAGCAGAATTATATTTTTCTTCGCCAACAGCATCTACAATTTTTTCTTTAGCAGAATCAGCAGCTTCTAATACTTTATCAGCAGCATTATTAGCCATTGATTTAGCTTTGTTAGAATTAAATGTAATTGTTATTTTCTGAGTCCCATTTTTGTTAGAATTTGTTTTAATATCAAAAATCTTTTCGTCATCAAAGTCTTCAAAAATATCATCTTCAGTATATTTTTCCTCTTTGCGCTTCTTTAAATAAGATACCCCTCCAACAGCAGCACCAATTACAGCGGCTGAACCAACTAATTTTTTAAAAAATCCCATAATACAGTCTCCTTTCGTCGCCAACATTTTAATATAATTATATAACTATTTTGGACTAAAATAAAGGAGAAATACATTTAATAATGTAAAGAAATTATGACAATTTTAATATTATTTATTAAATAAATGAGGGCATAATCTCATAAGTTATTGTGTGAGTAAAAATAAACTCATGTATATTACATATGATAAAAAATAGAATGCAATAAATTTACATAAATATCTATATTGAATATGAATAATAAAAATGATACTCTACCTATTAGATTAGTTAAATATTCGTAAGAAAAGAGGAAAAACAAATGAAAATTACAGAGAATGGAAAAAATACTCTAATAAATGAACTTAAAGATTTTGATTTGGAACAGACATTAGAATGTGGTCAGTGTTTTAGATTTTATAAGTTAGATAAAGAAGAATATGTTATTGTTGCAAAAAATAAAATGCTTCATATAAAACAAGATGAAAATCAACTTATATTTTATAATACTTCAAAGGAAGATGTAGAAAAAATATGGACTAATTATTTTGATTTAGATAGAGATTATGATGAAATTAAATCATATTTGTTAAAGAAGGATAATAAATTAGAAAGTGCAATTAAAGAAAATTATGGAGTTAGAATTTTAAATCAGGATTTCCATGAAGTGCTAATATCTTTTATTATTTCACAAAACAAACAAATACCTCAAATCAAGCAGATTGTAAAAAGAATAAGTGAACAATATGGTGAATATCTTGGTGAGGTAAATGGTGAAAAATACTATAGTTTCCCAAATCCTGAAAAGTTAGGGAAAATAACAGAAGAAGCATTTAGGGAAATGAAGTCCGGATTTAGGGCACCTTATTTATATGATGCATCACAAAAACTTGCTTTGGGTGAAATAAATGAAGAATTATTTGCAAATCTAAAAGAAGAAGATGGAAGAGAATTATTAAAGTCAATAAAGGGAGTGGGAGATAAAGTTGCAAACTGTGTTTTGCTATTTGGACTTGGATATAGAAATGCATTTCCTATTGATGTGTGGATTAAACGTATAATGGAAGCCATTTATTTTGGAAAAGAAACAAGTAAAGAGGAAATACAAAAATTCGCATCTAATCATTATGGTGAGTATGGAGGCTATGCACAGCAGTATTTATTTTGCTTTGGAAGAAATGGTAAAATTGGAACGAATACAGATAAAAAGAAGAAAAGTAACAATAAAAAATAAAAATAAGGGGTTGCATATTTGAAATAATTGATATATTATTAGGTTATTGGGTTAGCACTCAAAAAGAAAGAGTGCTAACAAGCTGAAAAGGAGGTAGTTTTAAATGAAATTAGTACCATTAGGAGACAGAGTAGTATTGAAACAGGCTGAACCTGAAGAAAAGACACAGTCAGGAATTATTTTGACAACACAGTCACAGGAAAAACCACAACAGGCAGAAGTAATTGCTGTAGGTCCCGGTGGAGTTGTAGACGGTAAAGAAGTAACAATGCAGGTTAAAGCCGGAGATAAAGTAATATATTCAAAATATGCAGGAAATGAAGTTAAATTAGATGGCGAGGAATATATTATAGTTAGACAGAACGATATTTTAGCTGTAGTTGAATAGCTTTAATATCATACTTATAAATTGGAAATTTGAATGGAGGTTATAAAAATGGCTAAAGAAATTAAATTTGGAGCAGATGCCAGAGTTGCGTTAGAAGCTGGAGTAAATCAGTTGGCAAATACAGTAAAAGTAACACTTGGACCTAAAGGAAGAAATGTTGTTTTAGATAAATCATATGGTGCACCACTTATTACTAATGATGGTGTAACAATTGCTAAAGAAGTTGAATTAGAAGATGCATTTGAAAATATGGGTGCACAGTTGGTTAGAGAAGTAGCTACTAAGACAAATGATGTTGCAGGTGATGGAACAACAACAGCTACAGTTTTAGCACAGGCTATGATTAATGCAGGAATGAAAAATTTAGCTGCAGGTGCTAACCCAATTATTTTAAGAAAGGGCATGCAGAAAGCTACAGATGAAGCTGTTAAGGCAATTTCAGAAATGAGTAGTAAGGTTACAGGTAAGGAACAGATTGCTAAAGTAGCTGCAATTTCAGCTGGAGATGAAGAAGTCGGAGAAATGGTTGCAGATGCAATGGAAAAAGTTTCTAACGATGGTGTAATCACAATTGAAGAATCAAAGACAATGAAAACTGAGCTTGACCTTGTTGAAGGTATGCAATTTGACAGAGGATATATTTCAGCATATATGGCAACAGATATGGAAAAGATGGAAGCAAACCTTGATAATCCATATATTTTAATAACAGATAAGAAGATTTCAAATATTCAGGAAATTCTTCCAATTCTTGAACAGATTGTACAGAGCGGCTCAAAGCTTTTAATTATTGCTGAAGATGTAGAAGGTGAAGCTCTTACAACATTAATTGTTAATAAACTTCGTGGAACATTTAACGTGGTTGCAGTTAAGGCTCCTGGATACGGTGACAGAAGAAAAGAAATGTTAAAAGATATTGCAATTCTTACAGGTGGTCAGGTTATTTCAGAAGAATTAGGCTTATCACTTGCTGAAACTAAGATTGAAGACCTTGGTCGTGCTAAATCAGTTAAGGTTCAGAAAGAAAATACAATTATCGTTGATGGCGAAGGAAATTCTGAAGAAATTCAGGGAAGAATCGCTCAGATTAAAGCTCAGCTAGCTGAAACAACATCTGATTTTGATAAAGAAAAATTACAGGAAAGACTTGCTAAGATGGCAGGTGGAGTTGCAGTTATCAGAGTTGGTGCTGCTACAGAACCTGAAATGCAGGAAAAGAAACTTCGTATGGAAGATGCTTTAAATGCTACAAGAGCTGCTGTAGAAGAAGGAATTATTTCAGGTGGTGGTTCTGCATATATTCATGCATCAAAGAAAGTTGCTAAATTAGTTGATACATTAGAAGGCGATGAAAAGACAGGCGGACAGATTATTCTTAAAGCTCTTGAAGCACCATTATTTACAATTGCACAGAATGCCGGACTTGAAGGTTCAGTTATCGTAAATAAAGTACGCGAATCAGAACCTGGAAACGGATTTGATGCATACAATGAAAAATATGTACAGATGGTTGATGCCGGAATCCTTGACCCTGCAAAGGTTACAAGAAGTGCATTACAGAATGCAACAAGTGTTGCAAGTACATTATTAACAACAGAATCGGTTGTTGCAAACATTAAGGAAGATGCGCCGGCTATGCCTGCAAATCCGGGAATGGGAATGATGTAATTAAATAAAAATTGTATATAAATATATTTTATATCTTAAGAAGTGCTGACTTACATATGAATGTTTTGTCAGCACTTCTTTTTTTGACCACAATATTAAAATATGCTATGATATACGAATACTTAAAAATTTATGAAAAGGGTTTAGAAATAAAAACAATAAGAAATTATGGAGGAAAAATGAACACATTATTTAGGAAAATGAAAAAAGCAGGAATGCTTTTTGCTGCAAGTGCAGTGGTATTTGCAGGAACACAGGCAGTTGCTAAAGCAGATGTAAATGCAACATCGATATTTGGACCAAATGTCTATGTATTTGACACAAATGATTCTACGGAAAATATTCAGAAGAAGGTTGATGAAATTTATTCTAAACAGGAAAAAAACCAATTTGGATCAGAAAGATATGCAATTTTATTTAAACCAGGTACATATAGTCAGAATTTACATGTAGAAACAGGATTTTATACGGAAGTTTCAGGGCTTGGTATATCACCGGAAGATACTGTTATTGGAAATGTAAATTCAAAGGCTGAATGGATGACTTCAAGAAAGCCTAATGGAGATATAAATTATAACGCAACATGTAACTTTTGGAGAAGTGTAGAAAATCTTACATTAGATATTTCTACAAGTACAAGTAGAGAAAAACAGTCAGTATGGGCAGTTTCACAGGGAACATCATTTAGAAGAATGAACGTTAAAGGAAATCTGGCAATTCAGGAATACGGCGGATATGCGAGTGGTGGATTTTTAGCGGATTCAAAGATAAGCAATACTATAACTGCGTGGTCACAACAGCAGTGGCTTACTAGAAATTCATCTTGTAATTTCTGGGATGGCGGTGTATGGAATATTAATTTTGTCGGAATGTCTAATGGAGTTCCTAATGGACAGTGGCCGGATGCACCATTTACCAAAACTGAAAAAACAGAAGAAATTCAGGAAAAGCCCTTTGTAGTTTATGATGAAAATAAAGGTTATGGTGTTTATGTTCCTGAAATAAGAAAAGATTGCACAGGTACTTCATGGGAAAATGGAGTAAAAGGTAAATTTATCCCAATTGATGAATTTTATATCGCAAATCCACAGGATAGTGCGGCAACAATCAATGCGCAGTTAAATCAGGGTAAAAATTTGATTTTAACACCAGGAATTTATAACATTAGTGAGCCTATTAATGTAACAAAAGAAAATACAATAGTTCTTGGATTAGGTTATGCAACACTTAAGCAGACAGGAACAAATGAGTGCATTACAGTTGGTGATGTCGGAGGTGTTATTGTTGCAGATATAATGTTTGAAGCAGGAACACAGAATGGCAAATCAATAATGACTGTTGGAAGAAATAAAAGCATAAGTCACAAAGACAATCCGATAACATTGGCAAATCTATATTTTAGAGTCGGTGGAGCAGATACAATAGCATGCAAGGTAGAAACATGTCTTACAATCAATAGTAGTGATGTTATTTGTGACAATTTCTGGGTATGGAGAGCAGACCATGGAAAAGAAGTTGGCTGGGATAAAAATACAAGTAAGACTGGTGTTATTGTAAATGGAGATAATGTTACGGCATATGCTTTAATGGTTGAACATTTTCAGGAGTATCAAACTATTTGGAATGGAGAAAATGGAAAAACATTTATGTATCAGTGTGAATTGCCATATGATGTTCCTAATCAGGAGTCATGGATGAATGGTGATGTTCAGGGATATGCAGGTTATTATGTTGCACCACAGGTAAATGAACATCATGCATATGGAATGGGAGTTTATGCAAACTTTACAAAATCATCTTCATATTTAAATAATGCAATCAGTGTTCCTGATAAGCCGGGAGTTTCAATTACTAATGCATGTTCAGTTGTGCTAAGTGGTAAGGGTGGAATTGATAATGTTGTAAATAATGCAGGTGCTTATGCTCTATTCTCAGGAGATATAAGCAGAGTTATGTCTTATTGCAATGGTAATGCAGTTGCTGAACCAAGATCACAGAAATTCATTACTATGACAACAGTAAACGGTGTGCCAAAAAAGAAAGTGTATACAGGTAAAAATATTACATTTAAAAATATTGAAATCACATATAGAGATGTAACTTTAAGAGAAGGCATTGATTATACAATAACATATAAAAATAACAAAAAAATCGGTAAAGCCACAGTTAAAATTAATGGAATAGGTATTTACAAGGGAACACAGAATGTTACATTTAATATTGTTCCTGCAAAAGCAAATATTAAGGCAAAAGGCTTGAAGAACAAAATTAATGTAAAATTATCGAAGATTAAAGGTACATCAGGTTTTGAAATAGTATATTCTTTAAAGAAAAATTTCAAGAAAAAACATATAGTAACATGTAAGAAAAATAAATATACAATCAAGAAACTTGCAGGCAAAAAAACATATTATGTAAAAGCCAGAGCTTTTAAGAAGAATAATAAAAAGAAAATTTATGGAAGCTTTAGCAAGACTATAAAGGTAAAAGTAAAAGCGTAGAAGTAAACAGATTATAAAGGTAAAAAGAAAAGCGTAGAAGTAAACAAAACTAGAATTTAGAATTTAATCATAATTAAATCTTAAGAAATTGAGTGACGGAATTTAAAAATCATTGGATATTCTATAATCAAATAGAATGTGTTTTAGAAAAGGAGCAGAAAAATGTACAACATATTAGTATGTGATGATGACAAAGAAATCGTAGAAGCGATTGATATTTATTTATCAAAAGAAGGTTATAATGTAATTAAGGCTTACGATGGATTAGATGCAATTGAAAAATTGAAGTCAAACGAGGTACAGCTTCTATTAATTGATGTAATGATGCCTAAGCTTGATGGATTAAGAGCTACTTTAAAAATCAGAGAAAACAGTAGTATACCTATTATTATTTTATCTGCTAAATCAGAAGATTCAGATAAAGTAGTAGGACTTGATGTGGGAGCGGATGATTATATTACAAAGCCGTTTAATCCATTAGAACTTGTTGCCAGAGTCAAATCACAGATACGTAGATATACACAATTTGGAAATATAGCCGAAAAGAAAAGCAATACATATGTTGTTGGAGGCCTTGAGATTGACGACGACAGAAAAATGGTTATGGTTGATGGTGAACCTGTAAAAGTAACACCATATGAATATAACATTTTGCTTCTGCTTATCAAGAATCCGGGAAGGGTTTATACAATTGAGCAGATATATGAAAGTGTTTGGAATGAACCTGCAATTTCTGCTGACAACACTGTAGCTGTTCACATAAGACACATTCGAGAAAAGATAGAGATTAATCCAAAAGAACCAAGATACTTAAAAGTAGTTTGGGGTTTAGGATATAAAATCGAAAAAATGTAGGAGTGTACCTTATGAAAAAATGGAAAACAATTTTTAATGTTTTAATTGCCATAGGAATTGTCGGAATATGTTATTCTTCTATGTATTTTGAATTTAACGACAAAACGATAATGTCCAGAAATGAGGCAATGAGAAATTATAATAATATTGTTGAATCATCTTTTTCAGCACTATTATCAGATATCGGGAATATAGCAACATATTATGATAAATATGGTAAAGATGAAAATGCAGTATTGCCTAACTCCAGTTATACCATAAAGCAATTGATTGAAATGTATGATAAGCAGGATATTTCATCAGAGTATAATATGGGTGACTATTATGAAAATGGTGGTTATTATGATAATGACAGATATGAAGAAGACTATAATGCATATAATGATTATTTAGAATATTCAAGTGACTACAATTTACAGGATTTCATGGATAAAAATCCTGAATATAGTTCAACTGAGAGTAAAGCAATTTTTAATTTCTTTTGTGATTATTCACTGTATAAATATTCGAGTCAGTATATGAATAATATAGATTCAAATGTATCGTACAATATTTCGTATACCGATGTAGATGGGCAGCATATAGAATATAATACACAGGATGCCGAGAAGATTCTTACATCAAATGAATATAAAGAATATTTTTTGTATGACCAGTTGAACGATATAAAAATCTGTACTTTAGATAAACAGTTTTTTACAGCTGAAATATTTAACAGCAAGTGTAAAACATTTACAGATTACAATGATTTATATGTTTTAATGGCTGTTAATACAACATACCCATATGATACTAATTTAAGTTATTATGTAAAAGGTGTAGTTACTTCAAAAAAGGAAATTTTAGAATACAACATAATGATTGTTATTCTTGGACTTAGTTGTGTGATTGCAGGTATAGCAGGTATTGGACTTGCTATTACAACAGGCAAGAATAAATGGAAAGAACCGGCATATTTATATACTATTGATTATTCATGGTGGGATTTAGTTGCAGTATCGGGTTTTGTTGTGGTCTTAATTATTAATGCAGCATCCAGAGGTTTTTATACTGATGAAATTGATAATGTAATTAATCAAAACATTCTTAAAATTGTTTTATCAGCAATAATTTTTGTATGCTCAGAAATTATAGTTCAATTTGTAATGAGTATTATACGTAGATTAAAAGCAAAAGCCCTCATTAGAACAAGTCTGCTTTATATTGTATTTAAGAAAAGCGAAGCGTTGTGGACTAATTTAAAAACAACGGTTAAAGTTATTATTTTTATGATAGCGATTATTGCAGTCGCTTTAATAGACAGTGCGATTTATAGCATATTTTATTCTTTTGGTTTATTAGTTATAGCATTGCTAATAGAAACGGTAACTTTAGCAGTTATATTGTGGAAGTTTTTGGTTGAATATGAATTTATAAATGAAGAAACAGACAAGATTGCAAGCGGAGATACAAAAAGAACGATAAACGAAAAGCTTTTTTTTGGAATTAACCGTAGAATGGCACATAGTGTAAATAGTATTGGAATGGGAATTGATAAGGCAGTTGATCAGAATGTTAAGAATGAACGTATGAAAACAGACCTGATAACTAATGTATCACATGACATTAAAACACCTCTTACATCAATTATTAACTATGTTTATTTGTTAAATCAGGAAGAACTCGAAAATGAAAAGGCACAAGGATATGTAAAGATTTTGGAAGAAAAATCAAATCGTTTGAAGATACTTGTAGATGATTTAGTTGAAGCATCTAAGTTAAGCTCCGGAACAATTAAACTGACAAAAACAAAGATTAATCTTACTGAACTTATCAGACAAAGTTTAGGTGAATATGAAGAAAAATTTGAAGATAAGAAACTAAATATTGTTACAAATTTTCCAGAAGATGAAGTTTATATTTTTGCTGATGGAAGAAAAATGTGGAGATTATTAGAAAATCTTTATGGAAATATTTACAAATATGCTTTGGCTAATACAAGAGTATATATTGATGCGAATATTGTTGGCTCAAAAGTAAGAGTTGAAGTTAAAAATATTTCTGAGAGTCAGTTGAACTTTAACAGTGATCAGTTAACGGAAAGATTTATTAGAGGTGATGTTTCAAGAAGTACTGAAGGTAGTGGATTAGGATTATCTATAGCACAAAGTATAGTTGAAAATCACGGTGGAACATTTGATATTATTTTGGATGGAGATTTATTTAAAGTAATATTTGTAATGGATTTAATTAAATAAAAAGTTTTTTCCTAATAAGAAATGTGATAAAATAAGTTTATGTGTTATCATAGATATAGTTATGATAAGAAATGATTTAACAAAGCAGATTTGGAGCAATCATATGAATATAAATGAATTGAAGGGAATTGGAGAAAAAACAGAAAAAGTATTTAATAAAGCAGGCATTCATACAACGGATGACCTGCTTAAATACTATCCAAGGAATTATGATATATATGAAATGCCGTTGTGGATACGTGATTTAAAATGCAATCAAATTTGTGCAGTAAAAGCAATAGTTTACAAACAAATTGAAATCAGACGTGTTCGTAATTTACAAATTGTAACAGCGTATTTACAGGATGATACTAAAAATGTTATTCGGACAACGTGGTTTAATGCGGCATATCTTAAGAACACATTAAAACCAGGATCAAGTTTTGTATTTAGAGGTATGGTCAAGGAGAATAGAGGAGCGTTTGTTTTAGAACAACCAAAAATTTATAAGATAAATGAATATAAAGAATTGTTAGATAAAATGCAACCTATTTATCCTCTAGTTTCGGGCTTAAATGAAAAAATGGTTACAAAAGCGGTTGTGCAGGCTATTAAAGTTGAATTGCCGGTTAAAGAATATATGCCAGATGCGGTACTTAAAGAGAGGGGTCTGCTTGATATAAACAAAGCATATATACAGATTCATTTTCCTAAAAATAAAATGGAGTTAAAGCAGGCAAAAGACAGAATAATTTTTAATGAATTTTTTGATTTTACATATTCACTTAGAAAATTTAAAGATAGTGATAAAGATAATGAAAATAGGTTTGTTATAAATAATTCAGAAGTAATTTCAACGATAATAAATGATTTGCCATATAAACTGACAAATGCACAGCTTAGAACATGGAATGAAATTGAAAAAGATATGTCTGGTTCTAAAGTAATGAATAGACTGATACAAGGAGATGTAGGTTCGGGAAAAACGATAGTTGCAACATTGGCTCTTATAAGTGCAGCATTAAGTGGATATCAGGGAGCAATAATGGTACCGACTGAAGTTCTTGCAAGACAACATTTGGAAAGCATTAATGAATTAATTGCAGAAAATGAACTAAATATAAATACTGTTTTACTTACAGGTTCAATGAAGGCAAAAGAAAAAAGAGAAGCATATGCAAAGATAGAAAGTGGAGAAGTGTCAATTATTATTGGAACACATGCATTGATTCAGGATTCAGTAAATTATAAAAAATTAGCATTAGTAATAACTGATGAACAGCATAGATTTGGAGTAAGACAGAGAGAATCTATTGCAAATAAAGGTTCAATGCCACACATAATTGTAATGAGTGCAACTCCGATTCCAAGAACTCTTGCAATTATTATGTATGGAGATTTGGATATATCAATAATTGATGAATTACCAGCGAACAGATTACCAATCAAAAACTGCGTTGTTGGTACAAATTACAGACCGAATGCTTATAAGTTTATAGAACAACAGGTAGTACAAGGCAGACAGGCATATATAATTTGCCCGACTGTTGAATTTAGCGAAGCTATTGAAGGTGAAAATGTAATTGACTATTGCGATACATTAAAAAACATATTTCCACCATATATAAACATAGAATATTTACATGGAAAAATGAAGCCTGCAATGAAGAATGAGATAATGGATAGATTTGCTAAAAATGAAATACAGATATTAGTATCAACTACGGTGGTTGAAGTTGGAGTAAATGTCCCTAATGCTACAGTTATGATGATTGAAAATGCAGAAAGATTTGGACTTGCAGGGCTGCACCAACTTAGAGGACGAGTAGGAAGAGGAAAATATCAGTCGTATTGCATTTTTATTAATGCCTCAGAAACAAAGAAAGCTTCTGAGAGACTTGAAATACTTAATCATTCAAATAATGGATTTGAAATAGCCAACGAAGACCTTAAATTACGAGGCCCGGGAGATTTCTTCGGTGTAAGACAAAGTGGTGATATGGAGTTTAAACTAGGTGATATTTACAGTGATGCAAGCATTTTAAAAACTGCAGCTGATATGGTAAATAGAATTGAAGATGGCGAAATTGAAGTGTCAGATGTAGAAAAACAAAGGCTTGATGAATATATAGACAAATATATATATTCAAGTGGCTTGAATATTTAAATTACTATGGTATAGTTAAATGTTGAATGGCATTTAAGTAATTATGTATTATGCTATTTATTAAAATAAAGGAAAATATCGGCAGTAATTTGTGCATATAAATAAATTGGAGGTAACACAATGAATATTGTAGTTTTATGCGGTGGAACAAGTACAGAAAGAGAAGTATCATTGAATTCAGGTTCAATGGTGTGTGATGCTTTAAGAAGTATTGGACATAATGCTGTGCTTTTAGACGTATTTTTTGGAAATGAAAATAAAAATCTTTTAGATGTAAGTGATTTTGATGTACAGGCTGAAAAGGAAAAATTACAGAAATTATCAAAAGATGTTGATAAAGTAAAGAAAGAAAGAAAAGGCTTCTTTGGTGAAAATGTATTTGAAATATGCCAGCAGGCAGATATTGTATTTATGGCTCTTCATGGTGCAAATGGAGAAGATGGAAAATGTCAGGCTGCATTTGATCTGCAGGGAATAAAGTATACAGGAGATGGAAGTGTTGCAAGTGCATTAGCTATGGATAAAAGTATTACAAAGCAGATATTTATGGCTCAGAATGTATCTACTCCAAAAGGAATATGGATAAAAAAAGGTGAAAGTACAAATTTAAGTGATTATGGAATGAAGATTCCGGTTGTAGTTAAAGCAAGCAATGGCGGCTCTAGTGTAGGAGTAGTTATTGTAAAAGATGAAAAAGATTACGATGCAGCTTTAAAAGAGTGTTTTGCATTAGAAGATACAATTGTAATTGAAGAATTTGTTGAAGGAAGAGAATTTTCTGTAGGTGTTGTTGATGGAAAGGCTTTACCGATAGTTGAAATTATTCCAAAAACAGGATGGTATGATTACAAGAATAAATATCTTCCGGGTGCAACAGAAGATGTATGTCCGGCACAAATTAATGAAGAACTTACAAAGAAAATGCAGAAATTGGCAGAGGAAGCATGTAAAGCACTTGGAATAGTAACTTATTCGAGAGCAGATGTTTTGATGAAAAAAGATGGCTCAATGTATTGTATAGAAGTAAATACTTTACCGGGAATGACAGTTACAAGTCTTGTGCCGCAGGAAGCAAGAGCAATGGGAATGGAATTTCCACAGCTTTGTGAACATTTGATTAATGTTTCAATGAAAAAATATAAGTAAAAATTAAGGAGAAAGTTGAGTTAATATTGCTATTTGAAATAAATTCGATAAATAATACAGTATAATAAACGTATATATTTAATATTAAATCAACAGGAAATATTGATGAAAAATATGACAATTGAAAACATTACAAAGGCATGTAATGGTAAGTTTTATGGAGATAAATCATTATTAGACAAAGAAATAACAGGTGTTGAAAAAGATAGCAGACTAATAGAAGAAGGATATTTATATATACCTTTTGTTGGTAATGTTGTGGACGGACATAAATTTATTCCACAGGTTTTTGAAAAAGGTGCGCTTGTAACATTGTCAGAAAAGATTCTGGAAACAGAAGAATATCCTTATATTAAGGTAGAGTCTACAGCGTTAGCATTAAAAGAAATTGCGACATTTTACAGAGAACAACTTGACTGTAAAATAATTGGAATAACAGGAAGTGTTGGAAAGACAAGCACAAAGGAAATAATAGCGTCTGTTTTAGAACAGAAATTTGATGTTTTAAAAACACAAGGTAATTACAACAATGAAATCGGAATGCCTTTAACAATACTTAAAATAAGAGAAAATCATGATATCGCTGTTATTGAAATGGGAATTAGTGATTTTGAGGAAATGCACAGATTGTCTGCAATTTCAAAACCGGATGCATGTGTTATAACAAATATTGGTACATGTCATTTGGAAAATTTAGGTGATAGAGATGGTGTATTTAAGGCAAAAACAGAAATTTTTGATAACCTTAAGGAAAATGCATATGTAGTTTTAAATGGTGATGATGACAAATTATCACAGATAAAAGATGTAAGAGGAGTTAAGCCTGTTTTCTTTGGAATAGAAACAGATAGAGATGTTTGTGCAGTTAAATACCAGTCTTTAGGAATTGAAGGAACAAAAGTTACAATAAGATATTTTGACGAAGAGTTTGAAACAATAATACCAATTCCTGGTCATCATATGATTTACAATGCGATGGCTGCTTCATGTTTTGGAAAACATTTTGGAATGACAACAGAAGAAATAGATAAGGGTATTAGAAGTCTTAAGGCTATAAGTGGAAGAAATAATATTTTCCACACAGATAAATATGTTGTTATTGATGATTGTTATAATGCTAATCCTATGTCCATGAAAGCTTCTTTAAACGTATTGAATGAAGCAAATACTAGAAAAGTAGCAATTCTTGGAAATATGTATGAATTAGGAGAAAATGAAAAACAACTCCATAGAGAAGTTGGAATACATGCTGCAAATCTTAGCATTGATGTTGTTATATGCATAGGTGAATTAGCAAAAAATATTGCAGATGCTGCAAAGGAAAATAATAAAAATATTAAAGTGTTTTATTTTGAAACAAAGGAAGAATTTGAAAACAAAATGGATGACATATTAAAAGAAAATGACTCTATTTTAGTAAAAGCTTCAAACAGCATGAAATTTAAAACAATAGTTGAAAAATTGTCATAACAGTTTATCTTTAGCAGATTAACGGATTTAGAAAATATGTATTATCGGAATTTTACATAAAATAATTTATAATTGAAAGGTAAAAAACATATGGAAAAATTTGTTTTAGAAAATGAAGAATTGTACGTGGAAATTAATTCTGTTGGTGCTGAATTATCAAGAATTAAAAACAAGAAAAATGACAAAGAATATTTATGGAATGCAGATGAAAAATATTGGAAAAGACATTCACCTGTTTTATTTCCTTTTGTTGGAAGCTTAAAAGACAAGAAATATAAGTATGATGGAAAAGAATATTCTATGGGACAGCATGGGTTCGCAAGAGATATGAAATTTCAACTTCTAACCAGTAAGTCAGATGAAATATGGTTTGTCTTAAATGCATCTGATGAAACAATTGCAAAATATCCTTTTATTTTTTCTTTAGAAATTGGGTATAAATTAGAGAAAAATAATATTAAGGTAATGTGGAAAGTTAAAAACAATGATACAAAGGAAATGTACTTTTCAATTGGAGCACATCCGGCTTTTTATTGTCCTATTAATGATGGTGAAGAACAAAGTCAGTGTTATATTAAAACGGATTGCAAAAATGAATTTACATATTTCAAAATTGCCGAAGGTGGTGTAAAGGATACAAGTGCAACATATAAAATAACTGTTGATAATAAAGGAATATTTAATATAACAAAAAATATGTTTGACGATGACGCTTTAATTGTAGAGGATAATCAGATTCATAGTCTTTCATTATTAGATTCAAATAGAAATGAATATGTAAAAGTTGAATTTGATATGCCACTTTGTGGTATTTGGTCTCCTGCAAAGAAAAATGCTCCATTTATCTGTTTAGAACCATGGTGCGGTAGATGTGACTCTAAGGATTTTGATGGAGAATTACAGGATAGAGAATACGGAAACAAATTAAAACCATCAGAAGAATTTGAAAATGGATATTCAATAACAATTTATTAAATTATTTTGCAAAAAAGTTCCATAATAATATTGTAAAGTTATCATTTTGATGCATATTATATTAAAAAAAGAGCTGCCTTTCGGCAGCTCTCGTTTTTCATACTCTAGAGTGAAATGTCTTATTTACCTGACATCTGTTTTTCCTGAGCTTCGATCATTTTCTTAACCATCTGACCACCAACACTTCCGGCCTGAGCTGAAGTTAAGTTTCCGTTGTAACCATCTGATAAAGTTACTCCTACTTCGTTTGCACATTCCATTTTAAATCTGTTCATAGCAGCCTTTGCTTCAGGAACGTTAACATTGTTTGTGTTACTCATAATTTCATACCTCCGAATTTAACATTACTTCCGGTTTTATAAACCTTCAGTATATTTTGTAACTTAAACCATCAACTGAAGGTTTATGTTACAATACTATTATGTGGAGATAGGTAAATAATAAACTGGTAAGTTGAACCTAAATTTACAAATTTTTCTTAATATTAAAATAGCTAAATATTATTGTGTTAAATGATTAAAAACAGTTTAAGGCTCTTAATACAAATAATCCAGTATGCATTTGACATATTTTAATACACAATCTTCATCTTTTATGCTCTCTAATTGAATAAAACCATTCTTTTCGCCGTAGTTTTCAATGAAGATCTGGTTAAAATCTGGGCTTTTGACTGAAAATATCGGTAAAAAGTTATCAGTTACTTTTGTAAAGCAGTTAGAGGCGGTTGCCTGAATTCGGTGATTTTTATCAACATATGTTGCCACATCTTTATGTATTGTGATATCTTCTTCAGGAAGATAATAATAGTCTTTATAATTCTTAAAAAAGTATTTAAGTAAAAGATGTGGACTAATAATGGTAATCTGTGCATTATTTCCATTTAGCTTAAAATAAATGTAGTCTGTTTTTTTAGTAACCGTAAATGGAGCATATACATCTAAGTCTAAATTTATATATAATTCTTTACCGATGATTCCATCTATTGATTTATAATCACGTATTTCATAACTGTTTAGTGTGTAATTTCCTTCAAAAAAATCATTTAATGAAAGAAGAGAAGTGAGTGTGCCCATGTACCATACATCTTCTTTATTGTGTAATAATAGTGGAAACACTAACATTTCATCATGTGTACGCATAAATTCTTTATAGACTTCAATTAAATCACCGCCTGAAAAAGGATCATTACGTTTTATTCCAAGAAAATCTTCGTATGTTTTTTGCTTGTTGTTTTCTAATTTAAGTAAATCAGAATATTTTTTTACTGTTTTATAAATGTCGATGCTTTCAAATGAATTAAAATCAAAATTTATATTATATTTTTCGCCACGCTCCTTTAAAAATGGCATATCAAAAGTATTTCCATTAAAATGGATTATTATTTTATAATTTTGAATAAATTTATGAAAAGCCATCAAAACATTTGCTTCGTCATTTGCATTTTCAGCAACCCATTGTGTATAAATTGGTTCACCGTTAACAAAATACATACATCCTATCATATAAACCATACAATATTTTCGGGAAAAACCTGTTGTTTCAATGTCAAAATAAATCATATGGTCAACATTTCCTAATCTTTCTAATGGGTATTCAATTTTATTTTCAACTTTATCTTTTATAACAATCATAAACGTATGATAACATATAAAAACATAAGGGTCAAAAGTCTAAAAATTGAAGAATACTTCGTTGTAAAAAAGCATAAAAAGTATTATTATAAAGAGTGGCAAGTTAGTTGTACAAAAATGAAAGAGAGGAAGTTAGATGTCTATTTTAACATTTAAGGGTGGAGTTCATCCATATGATGGAAAAGAACTATCGAAAGATATTCCGACCAGACAAATTTACCCTGATGGTGAAGTAGTGATACCTGTAGCTCAGCATATTGGTGCACCTGCTAAACCAATTGTAAATGTAGGAGACAGAGTCCTTGTTGGTCAAAAGATTGCTGAAGCTAATGGATTTGTTTCAGCTAATATTCATTCATCGGTATCGGGAACAGTAAAAAAGATTGAACAAAGATTAGTTCCTAATGGAAGTAAAGTTTTATCTGTTGTTATTGAAAATGATGAACAGTATGAGAAGTTTGAATACGAAAAACCGGATGATAATTTATCCAGAGAAGAGAAAATTGAATTAATAAAAGATTGTGGCGTTGTAGGTTTAGGCGGCGCATGTTTTCCAACTCATGTAAAATTATCACCAAAAGAAATTGATAAAATTGATTATGTAATAGTAAATGCGGCAGAATGTGAGCCATACATTACAGCTGATTACAGAAGGTTAAAAGAACAGCCTAAAGAGGTAATAGAAGGTCTTAAAATTGTATTATCACTTTTTGAAAATGCACAAGGTGTTATTGCTGTTGAAAATAACAAAAAAGATGTAATTGAAGAGTTAAGCAAACTTACGGAAAATGAACCAAAAATCTCAGTGGCTGAATTAAAAACAAAATATCCACAGGGTTCAGAAAGACATATTATTTATGCTGTAACTAAAAGAAAGATTAATTCAAAAATGCTTCCTGCTGATGCCGGATGTATAGTTGATAATGTAGATACTATTTATAATATTTATAATGCAGTTAAATTTCATAAACCATTAACTGAAAGAATAGTTACTGTATCAGGAGATGGTATTAATACACCATCTAACTTTGTAGTTCCAATTGGAACAAGTCATGCAAAATTAGTAAAAGAAGCTGGCGAGTTAAAAGATGGAGTTGTAAAACTTATTTCAGGTGGACCTATGATGGGGCAGGCAATGTTTAGTTTAGATGTACCTGTAATAAAAGGTTCTTCAGCACTTTTAGCATTTCTTCATGATGATGTTGCTGATGCAACAATGACAAATTGTCTTAACTGTGGGAAATGTGCAAGTGTCTGCCCTGAAAATCTTATATGTGCTAAATTGGCACAGGCTGCAGCGGCAGATGACATGGAAACATTTTTAAAATATCATGGAATGGAATGTATAGAATGTGGAACATGTAATTATATTTGTCCTGCAAACAGAAATATTACACAGTCTGTAAGAACTATGAAGAGAAAAGTTATTGCAGCAAGAAAGAAAGGGTAAGAGTGAACTAAAAATGTATCATGTATCATCAAGCCCTCATGTTAAGTCAAAACTTACAACAAAATCTATAATGGGCGATGTAATTATTGCATTATTACCACCATCTATTTTTGGTATTATTAATTATCAAAATTTATTTGGAATGGAATATGGAATCCGTTCAGCATTGTTGATTTTATTAACAGTAGCTGCTTGTGTGATTTCGGAATATATATTTGATTTAATAACTAAAAGACCATCAACTATAGGCGATTTAAGTGCTGTAGTAACAGGAATGATTCTTGCACTTAACCTTCCATGTACATTTCCTTATTGGAAAGCAATGCTTGGAGGTGCATTTGCAATAATAATAGTTAAACAGTTGTTTGGTGGACTTGGACAGAACTTCATGAACCCTGCATTAGGTGCAAGATGTTTTCTTGTATTATCATTTGCAGGAAATATGACAGCGTTTTATCCTGAAATGTACAGAGTCGTAGATGGAGTATCTCAGGCAACACCGCTTACAGCATTAAAAGCCGGAGAAAATGTTGATTTGTTATCAATGTTTATTGGTACACATGCAGGAACAATAGGTGAAACAAGTATTATCGCACTTTTACTTGGAGCTTTATACCTTGTAATTAATAAGATAATTGATTTAAGAATACCAATTACTTACATAGTTGTATTTTCAATCTGCATTATGTTATTTAACGGACAGACAGATATTACATTCTTACTTAAACATCTTTGTGGTGGTGGATTAATTTTTGGTGCTTTCTTTATGGCAACTGATTATTCTACATCTCCGATGACAAAGAATGGAAGAATTTTATTTGGAATATGTTTAGGTGTACTTACTGCAATTTTCAGAACATTTGGAAATACAGCTGAAGGTGTATCGTTTGCAATTATATTCTGTAACTTATTAGTACCTTTAATTGAAAAAATAACAATTCCTAAAGCATTTGGAATGGTTAAGGAAAAGAAGGAGGGCAAGTAATATGAATAAAATGATAAAAGATGCGTTAATATTATTTGCTATTACTTTAGTTTCGGGTTTAGGACTTGGAGCTGTGTATAATGTTACATCACAGGCCAGAGCGCAACAGGAGCAAAAAACAAAAAATGCAGCTTATCAGGCAGTATTTGACGGCGCAGATCATTTTGATGAATACAAAATAAATGACAGTGACCAGAAAAAGATAGCGGACTACATTAAGAAAATGGATACTGATGAAGTTAAAGCTAATGGTGCATCAGATATTAATGCAGACATCAATGAAATAATGGAAGCAAAAGATAAAGATAACAACGTACTTGGATATGTAATAACTGTTACAGATAATGAAGCTTACGATGGCAAGATTCAGTTTTCAGTTGGAATTAAGGAAGATGGAACTGTTAATGGCATTTCCTTCTTATCTATAAGCGAAACACCAGGACTTGGAATGAGAGCAAAAGAAGACAGTTATAAAAATCAGTTTAATGATAAGAAAGTTGACTACTTTAAATATTCAAAAACAGGAGCATCAGAAGATAATGAAATTGACGCAATGAGTGGAGCAACAATAACAACAAATGCAACAACTAATGGCGTTAATGCAGCAATTTTCTGTTTTAAATATATTACAGGAGGTGCTGAATAATGGGTAAATGTTTAGAAAGATTATATAACGGAATTATAAAAGAAAATCCAACATTTGTTTTAATATTAGGTATGTGCCCGACACTTGCAGTTACATCTTCATTGATTAATGGTGCCGGAATGGGACTTAGTACAATGGTGGTACTTGTTTTGTCAAACTGTTTTATTTCATTACTTAGAAATATAATACCAAATGGGGTACGTGTGCCTGCATTTATAGTTATTGTTGCAAGTTTTGTTACTATTTTACAGTTTATGCTTGAAGCATATTTGCCATCACTTAATGCAGCGCTTGGAATTTATATTCCATTAATAGTTGTTAACTGTATTATTTTAGGTAGAGCAGAAAGTTATGCATCAAAAAATCCTGTTTTACCATCTATTTTCGATGGACTTGGAATGGGACTTGGATTTACAATAGCCCTTTCTATATTGGGCGGATTTAGAGAAATAATCGGTGCGGGAACAATTCTTGGAATTAACATTCCACATTGGGATGGAATCGGAATTTTTGTAATGGCACCGGGAGCGTTCTTTGTTCTTGCAGCTTTAATAGCTACACAGAACTATATTAAAATGAAACATCGTCAAAAGCCAAAAGATAAAATATGCGATGGTAATTGTCAGGGTTGTGCAATGGCAACAGAACATTGTAAAGAAGATACAAAGGAGGAAGCGTAAATGGTTCAATGTATGTTAATAGCAGTTGCAGCTGCTTTAGTTAATAATGTAGTTTTAAGCCAGTTCCTTGGTTTGTGTCCTTTCCTTGGAGTTTCAAAAAAGACAGATACTGCAGCCGGAATGGGAGCAGCGGTTATTTTTGTTATTTTGATTGCTTCAAGCGTAACATATGGAATTTATTATGGAATTTTAAAACCTTTTAATCTTGAATATTTACAGACTATTGTCTTTATTCTTGTAATTGCTGCGTTAGTTCAGTTGGTTGAAATGATATTAAAGAAATATGTAAAACCTTTATATCAGGCATTAGGTGTTTATCTTCCTTTAATTACAACAAACTGTGCAGTTTTAGGTGTAGCAATTTCGAATATTGATGACGGATATACTTTTGGACAGAGCCTTGCTAATTCACTTGGAACATCTGTAGGATTTTTGATTGCAATTGTTATTTTAGCAGGTATCAGAGAAAAGAGTGAAAACAATAATATTCCAAAACCTTTCCAGGGAACTCCGATGGTTTTAATTGCCTCAGGGTTAATGGCAATTGCATTTACCGGATTTACAGGAATAATATAGGAGGTGCTTGGATATGAGTGGAATTTTAGGAGCAGTTATTGTTGTAGGCGGTGTTGGTATAATTATTGCAGTTATCCTTGTAGTTGCCGGAAAGTTTTTTGCAGTTGAAGTTAATGAAAAAGAAGCAGCGATTAGAGAAGTGCTTCCGGGAAATAACTGTGGTGGATGCGGTTATCCGGGATGTGATGGTTTAGCGGCTGCAATTGCAAATGGAGAATGTGATCCGGGAGCATGCCCTGTTGGAGGAGCACCTGTTGCGAAGATTATAAGTGAAATTGTAGGTGTTGAAGCAGACGTTGTTAAGAAATATGCGTATGTTAAATGCTCAGGTGATTGTGATAAATCAAAAGATAAGTACGAATATTATGGAAATATGTCATGTCAGGATGCTGCAAATATTCCCGGTGGTGGTGCAAAAGCCTGCGCATATGGATGCCTTGGACTTGGTTCATGTGTTAAAGCATGTGAATTTGGTGCAATATCAGTTGTTAATGGTAAGGCAGTAGTAGACAGAGATAAATGTGTCGCATGTGGTAAATGTGTAAAAGCGTGTCCAAAAAATCTTATTGAAATAATTACGGAAAATGCACAGTATATGGTTTCCTGTTCATCTAAGGATAAAGGAAGAGATGTTATGCAGGCATGTTCTGTTGGTTGTATAGGATGTGGACTGTGCGCTAAGAATTGCCCAAATGGTGCAATTGAATTTGAATATAATTTAGCTCATATTGATCAGAGTAAATGTAAAAACTGTGGAATATGTGCTGAAAAATGTCCGAAAAAAATTATTACTAAATTGCATTAATTGTTTTATTGCATTATGAAAATGCCGGAATTAACATATAATGCGAATAAATTTAAGAAAATCTCACACTATATACTAGTGTGAGGTTTTTTTTATGGAAAAATTTATTGATTCAAAAATTGAAATTACTGAGAAAAAAATAGATGAAATACTAGCTATTGGAACAAGCTATGATTTATTGAAAAGGAAAATTACTATTGGAGATAAAAATGCTGTTCTATATTTTATTAATGGATTTTGTGATGAAGATGTAATGGAAAAAGTTATTGAAGCTTTAACATCAGTTAAATCAGAAGATATTCCGAATGATAAAGAAAATTTTATTGCAAACATCATTTCTTATATTGAAACTTCAGATGAAAATAACGAATATAATATTATTACTGCGATTTTATCCGGGATTGTTTGTTTGATTGTAGATGGATATGAAAGTGCTTTTTTAATTGATGCAAGAGAATATCCGGCAAGAGGAGTTGAAGAGCCTGAAAAATATAAGGTATTAAGAGGTTCAAGAGATGGTTTTGTTGAAACTTTAGTATATAATACTGCATTAATCAGAAGAAGAATACGAAGTCCTGAGTATAGATGTGAAATAACACAAATAGGAGAATGTTCAAGAACTGACGTGGCAATATGTTATATTGAAGGAAGAGTCGATAAAGAGGCACTTAATTTGATTAAAGATAAACTGGCAAATGCAAAAATAGATGCGTTAGCAATGAATCAGGAAAGTCTTGCTGAATGTATTTATAAAGGAAGCTGGATTAATCCTTTCCCAAAGTTTAGATACACAGAACGCCCTGATACTGTTGCTGCATCAGTAATTAATGGACAGATTGCAGTACTGGTAGATAATTCGCCGGCGGCTATGCTTTTACCAACTACAGTATTTGATGCTATAGAAGAAGCAGATGATTATTACTTTTCACCTCTTACCGGTACTTACCTTAGATTGGCAAGAGCCTTTATTACAATTATATCCATACTTCTGACTCCATTATATCTTTTATATGCAGTGCAGCCGGAATTGCTTCCAAATTGGTTAATATTTACAAAGGTATCTGATGAGTTAAATATCCCAATTATCTGGCAACTATTAATGCTTGAAATTGGTGTAGACGGTTTGAAGTTGGCGGCAATTAATACTCCAAATATGCTAAACACACCGTTAAGTTTGATAGCAGCAATAATTATTGGGGAATTTACAATAACTACAGGGTGGTTTGTACCTCAAACTCTTTTATACATGGCTGTAGTAGCAATTGCAAATTTTACTCATGAAAATTATGAATTTGCATATGCGATAAAATTTTTAAGAATTATTTTACTAATTTTAACAGCGATATTTGGATTATATGGATTTATTGGAGGAGTTATATTTACAGCAGTTGTAATCGGAATGAATAAAACGATTACAAACACAAGTTATATATATCCTTTAATACCATTTGATTTAAAAAAATTTTGCAGACAGTTCTTTAGAACAAGTAAAAAATAATTATAAAACAGTTATAATTTGAAAACAGTAATATTTTATAAAAAATATATTTTACAGAAATATATTTCTATCAGATTATAACTGTTTATTACATAAAAATGTCCTACAAATTGCAAGAGTAGTTGATACAAGACAATTCGTAAGACATTTTTTCTATATCAAAATATAAAATAATTTTAGTTTGTGTTTATTATTCAGCTTCATTTGCTTCTTCTGTTAATGATTCTGGAGAAATAACTGAAATTGTAGGAACTCCATCTTCTCCTTCATTCATGACAAGCCCGCTTGAAGTATGGATTTTGTAATCTTTATCAATAAATAATGCTTCGATTTCTGGTGTATTTTCTATTAAACGCATGCCTTTTTTTAACCCTAAAGCAAAACAAGATGTACTTAATGCATCACCACTTAAGGAATCCTCGGAAATAATAGTTACAGATAAAAGTCTGTTATCAACAGGATAACCTGTTTTTGTATCTAAAATATGATGATATATTTTTCCGTCCTGTTTGAAATATCGTTCATAAGAGCCTGAAGTTACAATTGATAAATTTGAGCCTTTTACAATTGCTGAATATTCTTCGGATGAACCAAATGGTTTTTGAATTCCTATATTAAAATTGCCACTATTTTTTTTGCCCCCAATTGTAACAATATTTCCGCCAAGATTTATTATTGCTGAAGTAACACCTGTCTGAACCATATAGCTTTTTATTTTGTCTGCAACAAATCCTTTTGCAATTCCACCTAAATCTATTTTTGCTTCAGGGTCTGCTAGTGTAACTGTAGAATCGTTGACAGATATATTTTCGTAGTTTACATGTGACAATGCATTAGTAATATCATCTGATGACGGAACGGATGGATTATCACCTGTAATGTTCCAAAGTATACTCAATGGGGCAATAGTAATATCGAATGCACCATTAGATAATTCGCTATAATAAATACTATCTTCTATTAATTCAGCAACTACAGGTTTTACCTCTACAGGCTGCCCATTTGAATTGTTAATGGCTGAAACGTCACTTGAATCTTTGGTTCTGCTAAATAGTTTTTCGTAATTATAACAAAGACCAAAGCATTCATTTATTATATCATCAGCTGATTCATCACCACTACAACTGTTTATTGTAAGTGTAACAACAGTATTGAAACATTCGTGTGTTGCTGTTGCCGTAGTACTTGATGATGTGGAAACACATCCTGTAAGAGGCATAGCAAGAAGTGTGATGACTATTGTAAGAGATAACAGCTTTTTTAATAAAGTTTTTTTCATAATATTCTCCATATTCATATATCGTTTAGTATGATGTCGTGGTTAAAATTTTTTTGCCCAATTATAAGCAAACTTATGTGAACTTAGACCATTTTGCTTTGGCATCTTAATATATAACTATTGCTTATTATAACACATTTTATTTTATAAATTAGCAGAAAATACTGATTGTATAAAAAATATAATTATGTTATCATTCTATAGGTAAACATTTGTTCTAATTTATATAAAAATATATAAATTAATGAAACTAATAAATGATGTCGGGGTCAAAAACTCTCAATTTTGGTGTGATAATGAAGTTAAAAAAATATGATATTATAGCTATTATTTGTGTTGCTGTAATTGTAATTATAAGTTATATTACGGTAAATTTGTTAAGAAACGATGAAGCGGATACAGTTGTTATATATGTAGATGGAAAGATAGAGAAAAAGCTTGATTTAAACAAAAATCAGGAATATAAAGTTAATGTTGATAACGGATATAATATTATTCGGATTAAAGATAAAAAAGTAAGGATAAAAGAGTCGGATTGTAGTAATCAGACATGTGTTAATATGGGAACTATCAGTAAAGATGGACAGACATTAATTTGTCTTCCACATAAGGTAGAAGTTACTATAGTTTCAGATGATAAATCAGAAGTAGATGTAATTGCCAGGTAGGAGAATGACATGAGTAAGAAAGTACCTTTGTTAGGAATGTTTGTTGCTTTTGCTGTTATTTTAAGTTATGTTGAGTCATGCATTCCTGTTTTTGGCATCCCGGGAATGAAAATTGGACTTGCTAATTTTGCTATTATAATAGTACTATATTTGGAAGGAACAAAAGAAGCGGCTGTATGTAATTTTGTCAGAATATTAATAGTAGGATTTATGTTTGGAAATTTGTTTAGCATTTTTTTCGCATTAGCAGGTGCAACTTTAAGTATGATAGTTATGGTTATAATGAAGAAAACTAATAAATTTTCAATTATGATAGTAAGTATGTTTGGCGGAATTTTTCATAACATAGGACAGATTGTTGTCGCATCATTTGTAGTTGATAATTATTATATTTTTGGATATTTACCTATTTTAATTTTAACTGGTGCTGTTACAGGTGCAATAATAGGTATAGTAAGCAGATTGGTCCTTGATAGAATAGATAAATTTTACAATAATAAAGGAGATATACAGTGATAGGATTTGTTGAAGGAATTATTGAATATATTGATGTAGATAAGATTGTTGTGAATAATAATGGTGTTGGGTATAACGTTTTTATGCCGGCATCTCAGATAGATACATTGAATGTGGATGAAACAGTAAGAGTGTTTACATATTTGAATGTAAGAGAAGATGCAATGCAATTGTTTGGTTTCCTTACAAGAGACGATTTAGAAGTATTTAAATTGCTTATTACCGTAAATGGAATAGGACCAAAAGGAGGACTTGCCGTCTTATCTACAATTACTACGGATGACTTGAGGGTTGCCGTTATTTCAGAAGATGCAAAAGCTATTTCAAAGGCTCCTGGAATTGGTGCAAAGACAGCACAAAAAGTTATTATTGAGCTAAAGGATAAATTAAATTTAGAAGATGTACTTGAGCCTAAATTAGATGCAAACTTTCAAGTTAATGATAATAATTCAATGTCAGAAGCAGTTATGGCACTTGTAGCACTTGGCTATTCACAGGCAGATGCTTATAGGGCAGTTAAGAGTATTGATAATATAGAAGAACTAGACGTAGAAAACGTAATTAAAATGGCATTAAAAAAGATTTACTAATCAATGTAGAATTATGTGAAAAAGGAGTAGAGTAATGTCCAGAAGAATAATTACTACTGAACCTGAATATGAAGATATTGCTATAGAAAAGACGCTAAGGCCTCAGGAATTAGATGAATATATAGGTCAGGAAAAAATTAAAACTAATTTAAAAGTTTATATAGAAGCTGCGAAAGCAAGAGGTGAATCTTTAGACCATATTTTGTTTTACGGACCACCCGGTTTAGGAAAGACAACATTGGCATCGATAATTGCTAACGAGATGGGAGTAAATCTTAAAGTTACATCTGGACCTGCCATTGAAAAGCCCGGCGAAATGGCAGCAATATTAAATAACTTAGGCGAAGGTGATGTGCTTTTTATAGATGAAATTCACAGATTGAATAGACAGGTAGAGGAAGTACTTTATCCTGCAATGGAAGACTTTGCAATAGATATAATGATAGGAAAAGGTACAACAGCACGTTCAATAAGACTTGATTTGCCTAGATTTACTTTAGTTGGTGCAACTACCAGAGCAGGTTTACTTACTGCACCACTTAGAGATAGATTTGGTGTAATTAACAGGCTTGAGTTTTATACAGTTGATGAATTAAAGACAATCATTACACGTTCAGCTAAAGTATTAAATGTGGAAATTGATGAGGATGGTGCAGTTGAAATGGCAAGACGTTCAAGAGGAACCCCTAGACTTGCTAACAGACTTTTAAAAAGAGTGAGAGATTTTGCACAAATTAAATATAACGGACATATTACAAAAGAGGTTGCAGATTATGCACTGAATCTTTTGGATGTAGATAAGATTGGATTAGATAAAGGGGATAGAACAATACTTGAAACAATTATTTATAAATTTGCAGGAGGACCTGTAGGACTTGATACTTTGGCGGCCTCAATTGGTGAGGATTCAGGAACTTTAGAGGATGTATATGAACCATATTTAATTCAGAATGGTCTTATACAACGAACTCCTAGAGGAAGAATTGCAACACCTATCGCTTATGAGCATTTAGGGATAAAACAATAAATGGTTGTATTTGTAAAAAATTGTGATAAAATTAACGTAGTTTATACTTGAATACAATGAGGAGAGTACATATGTCAGCGAAGAATGTAATTGACGTGATAATAGATGGAAAGATATATACTATAGGCGGATTTGAAAGCGAAGCTTATTTACAGAAACTTGCTACATATATTAGTAGTAAAATATTAGAATTTAAGCAGGATGATGCCTATCGTAGACAGAAAATTGATACACAGAAGACTTTATTAGAAATTAACATTGCAGATGACTATTTTAAGGCAAAGAAGCAGGCTGATTTTCTTCAGGTAGAGATAGAAGAAAAAGATAAAGAAAATTATGATTTAAAACATGATTTAATTACAGCAGATATGAAGATTGAATCGTTAGAGGCACAGCTTCAGGAAGCAAAAGATAAGAATATCGAACTTCAGAAAGAAATAGTAAAATTGCAGACAGAATTAAAAAATAAGAAATAACAAAAGCACATATAATATAAGCTTAATAAGTTATTGTGACTGGGAAACAATAAAAAAGACCTGTAGCCGGTCTTTTTTAAGTTTAAAGCAGTTAACGACCGGAGGAATAATGAAAGTAGAACTTTTAGCACCAGGTGGTTCATATGAAACTGTTATTGCGGCACTTAATGCAGGGGCAGATGCAGTTTATACCGGTGGTGAAAAATTTGGAGCAAGGGCAAATGCGGACAATCTAACTATTGAACAATTAAAGTCCGTAATCGATTACGCTCATTTGCATGGCAGAAAGATATATTTGACAGTAAATACACTGCTTAAGGAGAATGAAATAAAAAAGGAACTTTATGATTATCTTGAACCATTATATGTTCATGGCTTAGATGCAGTTATAGTTCAGGATTATGGAGTTTTGGAATTTGTAAGAAAATATTTCCCACAGTTACATGTTCATGCCAGTACACAGATGACAATATTAGGTGAACTCACTGTAAAAGAGTTGAAAAATAAAGGGGTAACAAGAATTGTTACTCCAAGAGAACTATCAATTCCGGAAATTAAAAAAATTAAAGAAAATTGTGATATAGAAATCGAGAGTTTTGTACATGGTGCTTTATGTTATTGTTATTCAGGCCAGTGCCTTTTAAGTAGTTACATTGGCGGTAGAAGTGGAAACAGGGGAAGATGTGCCCAGCCATGTAGAATGGAATATGATGTTGTAAAGAATGGTAAAGTGCTTAATCCGGGAGATTCAAAGTATGTATTAAGTCCTAAGGATATTTGCACATTGAAAATATTGCCGGATATTATTGAATCAGGTGTTTATTCTCTTAAAATCGAAGGAAGAATGAAGAAGCCTGAATACACGGCAGGAGTTGTAAGTATTTATAGAAAATATATTGACTTATATTTACAGTTTGGTCGAAAAAAATATAAAGTAGATAATAATGATATAAAGAAATTGAATGACCTTTTTAATAGAAAAGGATTTAGTGAGAGTTATTATAAAACATATAACGGTAAAGAAATGATTACATTTTCTAAACCTGATTTCAGAGCAGCTAATGAAGGTTTAATAAAGGGAATTCAGAACAAATATATTAATACTAACTTAAGAAAAAATATAGATATATTTGTTACAATAAAAAAAGATTCTCCAATGGAAGCTGTTGGAATATGTGGTGAAAATGTTGTTACCGTATATGAAGATTTGCCTGATGAAGCAAAAAAACTACCTACAACTTCTGATATGGTAAATGAAAAAATGGCAAAGCTTGGAAATACACCATTTAAAGTTGAAAAAATAGAAACTTATATCGATGACAATTTATTTGTAACCATTGGTAAAATAAATCAATTAAAGAGAAAACTGATTGATGAAATGACAAAAAGCATTATTGACAGATATAAAAGAAATAATGCTTTACCATATGAAAATGTAGAGAAAAATACAATAATATGTAATGATAAAAAGCTGGAAACAGCGTTGGTTTCTAATTTTGAACAGTATAAAACTATTGAAAAATGGAATAGAATATCAAGAATATATATAGAAGCATCAGAATTTACAAGACAGGAAATTGAAGAAGTAGTAAACAACAAAACTAAACAGATATATATAGCAATGCCATATATATTTAGGGAAAAAGACAAGGCTTATTTTTCAAAAGAATATATAGGAATGTTAAATAAATTTGATGGTGCATTAATTAGAAATATGGAGGAATATTTCTGGCTTAAAAATATAGATATGGTAAAAAATTATATTTTTGATTATAATGTATACGTTATGAATAGTTTTTCACAACAATTTATCCGTAAAACAGATGATATAACATATACTGTTCCTGTAGAATTGAATTATAAAGAAATGTTTGATATGGGATGTAGTGGTCAGGAAATGATTATATATGGTTATATGCCTGTAATGACAACTGTAAATTGCATTGCTAAAAGTTGTGATATGTGTCAAAAGTCAAAAGAGATTTACAGTTTAAAAGATAGAAAGAGTGAATATTTTAAGGTGAAATGCGTTTGCGATTACTGCTATAATCTTATATATAATTGTAAGCCACTTTCATTGATTGATTATAATAATAAAATTGATAAACTAAAGTTAAGCAGTATAAGATATTCTTTTACATTCGAATCAAAAAAACAAATTAAAAATATGATTGAACATATAGATAATAAAGAATATGATTTGTTATTTGAAAATAATAGTGAAATAACAAGAGGACATTTTAACAGAGGAGTGTTATAACCGGAGATAAGATATGGAAACTTTGTACGTTACTGCAGCTAAATATATTTTTGTGTTACTAATGGCGGTATATACATGGGAATGTTTTAGTGCATTAAAAACAAGAAAAGAAAGAAAGACAGCAAGAATATTTCACAGACAGAATGCAATAATATTTATTGTTTATGTTTTGGGAATATCCGTTGTATATTTGAAAAATCCCTCTAATTTTACAGTTATATTAGCGGGAGCACAGTTGTGCTATTTAGTAATAGTATTAGGTATTTTTCCAATAATTTATTCTAATATAAGCAGAGCGGTATTAAGCAATATGTGTATGCTTTTATCTATTGGATTTATCATGCTTGCACGACTTAATTTTGAAACAAGTGTCAGACAGTTCATTATTGTTGCCGTTGTGACAATGGCATCTCTTATTGTACCATTTTTGATGAGTAAATTCCAATTATGGAAATATCTGACATGGGTATATTGTTTCGTTGGAATAGCAGCTCTTATAGCAGTTTTGTTCCTTGGAGATGAAGATTATGGAGCGAAACTTGCAATTGAAATTGGAAATTTTAAATTCCAACCATCAGAATTTGTTAAAATTATCTTTGTATTTTTTCTTGCAGGTTATTTGGCTGAACATAATAAATTTAAAGATGTGTGTATTTCTGCGGTTTTAGCAGCTATATATGTTTTGATTTTAGTAGCTTCAACAGATTTAGGAAGTGCTTTAATCTTTTTTATGATTTATTTATTTATGCTATTTGTTTCAACAAGAAATATTATATATTTGTTTTTAGGAGCCGGAGGGCTATCAGGTGCTTCGGTAATAGCGTATCATCTTTTTTCACATGTGCAGGAGAGATTTATTGCATGGAGAGATCCATGGTCAGTTATAGATAATGCAGGCTATCAGGTTGCACAGTCATTATTTGCTATTGGAAGTGGTGGATTTATGGGAACTGGATTGTATGAGGGCTCGCCTAAATATATTCCTGTAGTTACTGAGGACTTCATCTTTTCTGCTATAGCAGAAGAATTTGGCGGTCTATTTGCAATGCTTTTAATTTTAGTTTGTTTTAGTTGTTTTATTGCATTTTTGAAAATTGCGATGGAACAGGCAAATATGTTTAATAAACTTGTGTGTGTAGGTCTTGGTGTAGGCTATGCAGTACAGGTATTTCTTACAATAGGTGGTGCACTTAAAATGATTCCATCAACAGGTGTAACGTTACCTTTAGTAAGTAGTGGTGGTAGTTCAATACTAAGTACATTATTTGTGTTTGCAATTATGCAAGGTTTAGCAATTGTGGGAACTAAAGTAAAAAGAAACGTAACGCGAAGAATTCCAACGGAAGGATTAGTCAATGAACAGAGACAGACAGAGAGAATACGACAGCTTGAAAGAACAGGCGAAATTGGAAAAGTCGGAAAGAAAAAAAAGAAAAAAATTAAATAGTGAAATTATGACTACAACGATAATTTTTGCACTTATTTTCTTTGTAATGATAGGATATTATGTGTATTTTCTTGTTGTAGAGAGTCATGATGTTGTAAATAACGATTATAATAAAAGAATTGATGGATATGCTGAAACTGTAGTAAGAGGAACTATATTTAGCGCTGATGGAGATAAACTTGCATATACTAAAACTGATGATGCAGGTAATGAAACCAGAGAATATCCATATGATGAATTATTTTCTCATGTAATCGGAATAAAAAATCATGGAAAATCAGGTTTAGAGAAAGTTTACAATTACGAGCTTTTAAGTACAAATGTCAGTCCTATTCAAAAAATAGTCGACGATTTTATGAATGTAAAAGAAAAAGGAAATGATGTATATACAACATTAGATGTTTCTTTGCAAAAAAGTGCTACTGATAGTTTGGGTAAAAATAAGGGAGCTGTAGTTATCATTGATCCAGAGAGTGGAGCAATCAAAGCTATGACTTCGAAGCCAAATTATAATCCGAATACAATTGATGATATTTGGGATAAACTGGCAGAAGATACAAGCGATAGCAGACTTGTTAATAGGGCTACTCAGGGAAAATATACACCGGGTTCAATATTTAAAATTGTTACAACATTAGAATATATGCGTGAAAATAAAAATTATAATGATTTTCATTTTAATTGTAAGGGTAGTACAACTATAAATAATGTATCTATCAAATGCTTTGATGGACATGCACATTATAGTGAAGAATTGATTGACGCATTTGCATATTCATGTAACAGTGCTTTTTCAACTATTGGAACTGAACTTGATATGACAAAGTTTGCAAGCACAGCAAAAGGATTGTTATTTAATGAAAAATTACCTATTGAAATTGAATATAACAAGAGTGAATTTAATTTGTCAAATGAATCAACTACATTTGATATAATGCAGACAAGTATAGGTCAGGGAACTACATTAGTTACACCAATTCATATGGCCATGATAGCTTCATCAATAGCTAATAACGGAAAATTGATGAAGCCATATCTTGTTGATAAAATAGAATCAAGTGATAAATCTGTAGTTACAAAGACAGAGAATGAAGAATATGCCAGATTAATGACTAAAAAAGAAGCAAAGCAGCTCCAGAAATATATGAGAGCCGTTGTTGAATATGGAACTGGTAAAATCATGGCATATTCAAAATATACAGCGTATGGTAAAACAGGAACTGCTGAAATAGATAAGAATAATAATGTAAATTCGTGGTTTGTCGGATACGGAGAAAAAGATGGTAAAAAAATTGCCATTGCAGTTGTAATTGAAGACATGCCTGAAGGAAGCGATTCAG
Source organism: Eubacteriaceae bacterium (assembly GCA_902363805.1). Classification (GTDB taxonomy): domain Bacteria; phylum Bacillota; class Clostridia; order Lachnospirales; family Lachnospiraceae; genus Eubacterium_U; species Eubacterium_U album. Next base: position 437,157 of record CABJBF010000002.1, read on the forward strand.
CAGTAAAATGTGTAAAAGCAATATTCGATGATTATTTTGAGTAATGTGTGTCATTATAATAAATGATGCCAGAGTCAAAAGGTTTAATCCTACATGAACCTGCTCATAAGTGGGTGAAAGCTCTTGTGACCCGTTCCAAGATCATATAATTTTGTTGAATAATAATTTAATAACAATGTTTTATTGAAATACCAGATAAGATTTTGTATACTAAAGTATGAATGTTTGATATGTATTGATGATAATTTTGTATATGATCTTTACATACGTTAGATGCGTTTAGGCAACTCTCAAGCATATGAACACCATAAACATATTGACTTACAGGAGGATTGTTATGCAGAAAGCAGTAAGTTGTGGTGGTGTTGTAATATTTCGTGGCAAAATATTAACTTTATATAAGAATTATAAGAATCGATATGAAGGATGGGTTTTGCCAAAAGGTACGGTTGAACAGGGAGAAGAGTATAAACAGACTGCATTGCGTGAAGTGTGTGAAGAAACAGGAGTTAATGCACATATTGTTAAGTATATCGGAAAAAGCGAATATAATTTTAACATACCAGGCGATACAGTTCATAAAGAAGTTCATTGGTATTTAATGATGGCGGATAGTTACTACAGCAGGCCACAAAGAGAAGAATATTTCCTTGATTCAGGATACTATAAGTTTATAGAAGCTTATCATTTGCTGAAATTTCCTAATGAAAAGCAGATACTTGAAAAAGGATATAATGAGTATCTTGAGTTGAAAAGACAAAATTTATGGGGAAATAAAAAATATTTATAAGGAAGTAGAGGCATTTGCATCCGCAGAGGCCTCTTTATATGTAAATGAATAAAATAAATTATCAAAAGGAATTAGAAAAAACAATTAATGGAATTGTAAAAAATAATGAAAAACCTAAATTGTTACTTCATGCATGTTGTGCACCATGTAGCAGTTATGTTCTTGAATATTTATCAAATTATTTTTTGATTACAGTCTTGTTTTATAATCCTAATATATCAACAAAGAAGGAATATGATTATAGAGCCTCAGAATTAAAGAGACTTATTAAAGAAATGCCATTAGTTAATGAAGTAGATTTGGAGATTATGGAATATGACGATGGAGAATTTTATGATATTGCAAAAGGATATGAAGAATGTAAAGAGGGAGGAGAAAGATGCTTTAGATGTTATGAACTTCGCCTAAGAAAGGCTGCAAAGTATGCATCAGAAAAGAACTTTGATTTCTTTACAACGACTTTATCCATTAGCCCATTAAAAAACTCAGAAAAATTAAATTCTATCGGAGAAAAACTGTCGATAGAATATAAAATTCCATATTTGTTTTCAGACTTTAAGAAGAAAGAGGGTTATAAAAGATCGATAGAGTTGTCGAAAGAGTATGATTTATATCGACAAAATTACTGTGGATGTGTATATTCACAGAGAGATGAATAGAGTATATGTTTACAAAGAAATGGTAATTATGATATATTCAAGTAAAATCCATAATTAAGAAGGAGATGTAATTATGAATTGTCCAAAATGTGGAGCAAAATGCGAAAGTGATCAATCTTTTTGTGTTGTTTGTGGTGCACCGTTATATTCAAATGGTGACAATGAGACCGTCAATAATATTGATTTGAATAATGATGATCTCTCTGCAACCAGAATAGTAAGCGGGATTAGTTCAGATTTAAATGCCACAAAGACCAATATTGATTTACATAAAAAAGATGTAATGGAAACCCCGATTAATAGAAAACCGATTGATTTTGAAGAGAATACTTTTGAAGAAAATGAAAAGAAAAAAGAGCCTCAGATAAGTAGATTTGACAATCAGAAATCGAGAATTAAGAACGATGAACCATCTTATCAAAGTGTAAATAAAAAGCCTAAAAAGAAAAGCAAAAAGAATATAATTATATTAACAATATTAGGAATATTATTTGCAGCTGTAATAGTTGTTTCTGTTGTGCTGTTTACAAGATCAAAAAATGAAGAAAAGTTTAATAAGTATTATAAAGCAGGAAACGATTATTACGATGCTAAAAACTATGCAGCTGCAGCGACTCAATATAATAGTGCATCTAATCACGCAATAAATAATTCAGAAAGAGTGTCCGTATATGAAAAATTATGGCATTGCTATGAATATATGGGTGAATATGCCGATGAAGAAATTAGTGTTCTTGAGAAACTTATTTCATTAAACCCAAAAGAAATATCATATTATGAAGCGTTGATTATTTTGTATCAAAATAATGATATGAGTGATAAAATTGATAAATTAATTGATTCGGTTGGAGATTATTCCATTAAAGAAAAATTGTCTAATTTTGATGGAACAATTCCAAATCCAAGTGTGGAAACAGGAACATATAGCAAACCGATAGAAATATCATTACATGTATCTAATAATTTGGATATATATTATACTCTCGATAGTTCAGAACCATCAGAAGATAGTATAAAGTATTCCACGCCAATTAAATTTGAAAAACAAGGTACTTATACTATTAAAGCTATTTCTATTGATTCAAATGGAAAGAGTAGTAAAGAATTGACTGCCAGATATAGATTAGAGTTTCCTACAGTAAATATGCCTGTGGTAAGCATTGACAGCGGAGTTTATGATACTCAGAAGAAAATAACGGTAACTGCCGATGCAGATTGCAAAATATATTATACTAAAGATGGAAGTATTCCTGATTCTAAATCAACAGAATATACAAAAGAAATTAAGATGCCAAAAGGAAATACGGTATTTTCATTTATTGCAATGAATTCTGAAGGAATATACAGTAAAGTTGTAACAAGAGTTTATGATTACGAAGAAGTATATGAATATTCATATGATCAGGCAGTAAGCATGCTTACAACAATTCTTGTAAAAAATAAAACAATGGAAAATGAATATGGTGAGTATAAAAATGGTGATGTAGCATACTTTACGTATAAGAGCATTGCCAAAGTAGAAAAAAAGAACTATTATATTGTTTCGTTTTCAATAGAATCTGATTCAGGTTCAATAACAAAAGAAGATACATACGCAATTTCATGCGACACAGGGGCATGTTTTAGAGCAAATGTATCTGGAGATTCGTATTCATTAGTTGAAATTAAATAATGTAAATATAAATTGCCAGCTTAAAAAAATATAAAGCTGGCAATTTTCTTTATGCACAATGCTTTGCCATGAATAACACTTCGAATCCGCTACGCTACTTCTCAGTGATTATACATTCGTCAAATACTATCAGCCTTTTTTGCAAGCAAAAGGCAAAAAGCCTGACATATTATAATTTTTGTTATGCACATGGCTTTGCCATGAATAACACTTCGAATCCGCTACGCTGCTTCTCAGTGATTATACATTCGTCAAATACTATCAGCCTTTTTTGCAAGCAAAAGGCTGATAGTATTTGACTCATTGTGCATAACAAAAAGGCACAAGATATATCTTGTGCCTTTTATATAATGCGGATGGCGGGACTTGAACCCGCACGGGGAAACCCCGGCAGATTTTGAGTCTGCTTCGTCTGCCATTCCGACACATCCGCATACAACGAAATAAATTGTAACATTGATATATAAAAAAGTCAATTACTTTTTTGCTTTGACGTGTAATAGTAAATGATGTATTATAATGGTATTGCAAAGAGGTTGAATTTTTGTGTAAAAAGGAGAATAATAAGTAAATTACTTGTTATGAATAAATGTATGGAATGCAGAGAATTTCAAAATTTAATTCATGATTTTATTTTTGATAAAATTGAATATACAGATGAACTTGAAGAATTTATTGAACATGCAAGAACCTGTAAAAAATGTAGGGAAGATTTAGAATTATATTATTTAATTAATAGAGGTTTAGGTGATGTACCGGCACCTGACAATAGTGGAGAGGATGTTGGGTATGACCAGGAATTAGAAGATATATTCAGTTTTTATGATGAATGGTTTACAAAACAAAAAAAACAAAAGTGGGCAACTAAAATATCAATTGTTGTATGTGGCATTATAGTTATATGTATAATTGGATTTTTGATTGGCGTTCTTATTGGATATATATAAATAAACAGATGGAAATGGAGAAATCAAGTGAGAGATAAATTAGTATTAATAGATGGACATAGTATTTTAAACAGAGCATTTTATGGTGTCCCTGATTTTACAAATTCTGAAGGAACACATACAAATGCTATTTTTGGTTTTTTAAATATTTTGTTTAAAATTATTGATGAGGAAAATCCAAAATATTTATGCGTTGCATTTGATGTACATCAACCTACATTTAGGCATGAAATGTACAAAGAATACAAGGGTACAAGAAAGCCAATGCTTCCTGAATTAAAACAGCAGGTACCTTTGATGAAAGAAATGCTTAAGGCTTTGAATATTAAAACAACTGAACTTGCTGGATTTGAAGCTGATGATATACTTGGAACACTATCTAAAGCAGGTGAAGAGCAGGGACTTGAGGTGTCTGTTATTTCAGGAGATAGAGATTTACTTCAGTTAGCAACAGAACATGTTAAAATCAGAATCCCTAAAACAAAAAAAGGAAAAACAGAAATTGAAGATTATAATGTTACACAGGTATTAGAAAAATACAGCGTGACACCTAAGGAATTTATTGATGTGAAGGCACTTATGGGAGATTCTTCTGATAATATTCCAGGAGTTCCGGGGATTGGAGAAAAAGGTGCAACTACAATTATAAGTGAATATGGTTCTATTGAAAATGCATTTGAACATGCAGATGATATAAAAAATAAAAGAAACAGAGAAGCTTTAAAAGAACATTTTGATATGGCCCAAATGAGCAAAACACTTGCTACTATAAATACAAGCGTACCTGTTGAAGTGAAAATATCTGATTGTGTTTTAGAAGATATGTTTAATAAAGAAGCACTTGCAATGGTAAAGAAATTTGAATTTAAAAGCATGATTTCTAAATTTGATTCAATAAGCACAGAAAATGCTTTTGAAGAAAACTTTAAGATAATGGAGGATTTTGGTGAAGTTGAAAATCTATTGTCAGAAATTCAAAAATTAAAGAAAGTTGGATTGTTTATTGATTTAAATAATGATGAAATCAGAGGAATTTCTATAACTATAAGTGATGATGAAACATACTATATTCCTGTAAGTGGGTTTATAACAGGTGAATATTTAAAAGAAAAATTAAATTATATTGTAAGTAATGCCGTAGAAGTTAGTGTGAATGATATAAAAAGTAATCTTAGATTTGTAGAAACGGAGACTGAAAATAAATTATTTGATGCAGGAATTGCAGCATATTTACTTAATCCCTTGAAATCTACTTACGAATATGATGATATAGCAAGAGACTATTTAGAGTTTGAAGTGCCTGCATATGATGAAATTTTCGCAAATTATAAAAAGGATAAAAGTGTTTTAGAAAACATAGATAATATTTCTAAATATGCTTCATATAATTCTTATGTATTGTATAAATCTATTGAACCTTTAAAAGAAAAATTAGAAAACGAAGGAATGATAGATTTATATGAAAAGATTGAGGCTCCTTTGACGTATGCATTGTATGATATGGAAAAAACAGGTATTAAGGTTGAGGCTGATTCATTAAAAGAATATGGTGATAAGCTAGCTGAAAGTATTAAAACGCTTGAAGAAGAAATTTATAAAGAGGCCGGACATGAATTTAAAATAAATTCACCTAAACAGCTTGGTGAAATTTTATTTAACGAAATGGGTCTTCCGGGTGGCAAAAAGACAAAAACAGGTTATTCGACATCTGCGGATGTTTTAGAAAAATTAAAGCCGGATTATCCGTTTGTTGAAAAAATATTATCTTACAGACAGGTTACAAAATTAAAATCAACTTATGCAGATGGACTTGCCGGGTTTATAGAAGAAGATGGTAGAATTCATGGCAAATTTAATCAGACAATTACTGCGACAGGAAGAATCAGCAGTACTGATCCAAATCTTCAGAACATTCCTGTTAGAACTGCACTTGGTAGAGAAGTTAGAAAAGTATTTGTTCCAAAAGAAGGATGTGTGTTTGTAGATGCAGATTATTCTCAGATTGAACTTAGAATTTTAGCTCATATGTCAGATGATGAGAATCTGATAAATGCTTATAAAGAAGCAAAGGATATACATCAAAGCACAGCATCTTTGGTATTTAATGTACCTTTAGATGAAGTTACTAAAGAACAGAGAAGCAATGCTAAAGCAGTAAATTTTGGAATTGTTTATGGAATCAGTTCATTTGGATTAAGCCAGGATTTATCAATCAGTAGAAAAGAGGCTGATAAATATATCAAGGACTATTTTGTAAGTTATCCGGGTGTAAAAAAATATTTGGATGATGCTGTCGAAAGTGCAAAAGAAAAAGGCTATTCAGTTACTTTATTTGGAAGAAGACGTCCGATACCGGAATTGAAAAGTGGCAATTTTATGCAAAAATCGTTTGGGGAAAGAGTTGCCATGAATGCACCGATTCAGGGAACAGCTGCAGATATTATGAAAATCGCAATGATTAACGTGGACAAAGCTTTAAAAAAACAAAATTTAAAATCAAAGATAGTATTGCAGGTTCATGATGAATTGTTGGTTGAAGCTTACAAAGATGAAGTGGAACAGGTAAAACAAATTTTAGTTGATAATATGAAGAATGCGGCTGATTTGCGTGTGGCGTTAGAAGTTGAGGTTGAAGTTGGGAACAACTGGAATGAAGCTCATTAAAGATTACTTCATAATACAAAATTATAAATAACAATAAAAAATGTATTCAATATACATCTAATAAGGAAACAAAAAATGATAATAGGAATAGTAGGTGGTGTGGGCTGTGGAAAGTCTACAGTCCTCACATATTTAAAAGAAAAATACAATGCTTATATAATCGAAGCTGATAAGGTGGCTAAAGAAATCATGGAAAAGGGAAATGAAGTATACAATAAGGTGATACGAGAATTTCCCGAGAGCCTAGATAAAGATGATAATATAGACAGAAAAAAACTCGCGGAAATTGTATTTAATGATGCAAAAAAATTAGAGACATTAAACAATATTACTCATCCGGGAACAATTAAGGAAATAACTGACAGAATCAATAATAGTTCAAATCAACTTGTTATTGTTGAGTCAGCTATCTTAATTGGAAGTGGTATTGATAAAATGTGCGATGAAATATGGTATGTTTATTGTGATTTAGAAAAAAGAATTAAGAGATTGATGGATAGCAGAGGATATAGTGAAGAAAAGACAAGAAACGTTATTATGAATCAAATGTCCGAAGAAGAATTTAATCGTGTTTCAGATGAGTTTATAGACAACTCTAATAGCGAAGAAGAAACACATGAACAAATAGATTTCATACTTTCTTCACAATTTTGTTAAAATAAATTATTGACTTAAAGATTAAAAAAACTTACAATATGTAGCGTGCTACATGTTGTAAGATTTTTTTAGTATGAGGTGAAATTTTGGAACATTATGGAGTGTTAATTAAAAAGCTTGATAAAGTATTCAAGCAAAACTTTGATCAGGAACTTGAAAGAGTTGGACTAACTTTTTCACAAATGCGTGTTTTACGTTTTCTTGAAGATAATCCCAATACAAAAATAACTCAAAAAGACATTTCCAAGGAACTTGATATTCAGCATTCTACAACTATAGGTTTGCTCAAAAGAATGCAGGAAAAAGGACTGGTTACTGTTGTTGTGGATGAAGACAACAGGAGATGTAGGAATATCTTTCTGACTAGTAAGGCAGAAGAAATAAGCTGTGAAATGGAACGGGGCAGAACTATTATGGAAAACAGGATAGTTGCTTCTTTTACAGAAGAGGAAAAAGAAATATTTTACAGACTGTTAAACAAAGCTATTGATAATTTAAAAGAGTAAGGAGGAGAAGATGATTAAAAGATTATTAAAGGAAGTCAAAGAATACAAAACGGCTTCAATATTGACTCCTATTTTTATGATTGGAGAAGTAATTTTTGAAACATTAATTCCATTTATTATGGGCTTAATTATTAATAATGGAATTAATGGAAATAATGGAAAAGGTGACACTAATTATATTGTAATGATGGGCGTAATAATGTTTGTATTTGCATTATTAGGACTTGTTGCAGGAATGGGTGGAGGAATTGCAGGAGCAAAAGCTTCAACAGGATTTGCTAAAAATTTGCGTGAAGCAATGTTTAGAAATATTCAGACATTTTCATTTGCAAATATTGATAAATTCAGTACATCAGGGCTTGTTACAAGAATGACAACAGATGTAACTAATGTACAGAATGCATATCAGATGATTCTTAGAATGTGCTTTAGAGCACCTTTTAGTATGATATGCGCGATGGCAATGGCATTTTACATAAGCCCAAAAATTGCAACAATATATTTAATTGCAGTTATAATTTTAGGAATTATTTTAGTATTTATTATGTCGAATGCAAATAAGTATTTTAAACAGGTTTTTAGAAAATATGATGATTTAAACGAAAGCGTGCAGGAAAATGTATCAGCAATTCGTGTAGTTAAAGCTTATGTAAGAGAAGAATATGAAACAGATAAGTTTCATAAGGCAAGTAATAATGTATATAACATGTTTGTAAAAGCAGAAACAATTATTTCTTATAATTCACCTGTAATGCAGATAACAGTGTATACATGTATTCTTTTAATAAGCTGGGTAGGTGCACACATGATTGTGAATGCAAATCCTACGCTCGATACAGGAGAACTAACAAGTTTGCTTGCATACTGTATGAATATTCTTATGAGTTTAATGATGCTTTCGATGGTATTTGTTATGGTAACAATGAGTGCTGCAAGTGCAAAACGTATTGTAGAAGTATTAGACGAAAAGAGCAGTATTACAAATCCTGAAAATCCTGTATATGAAATAAATGATGGAAGCGTAAAATTTAACCATGTTAATTTCAAATATAAAGAAAATGGTAAGAATTTCGTTTTAAAAGACATAAACTTAGATATTAACTCAGGAGAAACAATAGGTATCATAGGTGGAACAGGTAGCGCTAAGACTAGTCTTGTTAACTTGATTTGCCGTTTGTATGATGTAAATGATGGAAAAGTTTTAGTTGGTGGAAAAGACGTAAGAGAATACGATTTAGATACATTGCGAAACGAGGTTTCTGTAGTTTTGCAGAAAAATGTATTGTTTAGCGGAACTATTTTAGACAATCTTCGCTGGGGAGATGAAAATGCAACTGAAGAAGAATGTGTAGCTGCATGTAAGCTTGCGTGTGCAGATGAATTTATTGAAAAGTTTCCTGAAAAATACAATACATATATTGAACAGGGTGGTACAAATGTATCAGGTGGTCAGAAACAAAGAATTTGTATAGCAAGAGCGTTGTTAAAGAAACCTAAAATTCTTATATTAGATGACTCAACAAGTGCTGTTGATACAGCAACTGATGCAAAAATCAGAAAGGCATTTGCACAGGAAATACCAAATACTACAAAATTTATTATTGCACAACGTATTTCAAGTATTGAAAGTGCAGATAAAATAATCGTTATGGAAAACGGTGAAATAAATGGATTTGGAACTCACGAAGAATTATTAAAGAATAATGAAATATATAAAGATGTGTATAAATCTCAGACTGAAGGTAGTGGAGATTTTGATGAGAATGGAGGTGAACAGTAATGGCTGAAAAGGTAAAAGAATTCAAAGGCGGACCAGGTGGCAGATGCCGTGGGCCAAAGTCAAAGGTTGAAAATCCCGGAATTATTATGAAACGATTATTTGGTATGCTGTTCAAATCTTATGGAGTAGCTCTTATAATAGTTGCAATTTGCATAGTCCTTAGTGTAGTAGCAAACGTTCAGGGAACATGGTTTACAAAAAATCTTATAGATATTTATATAATACCAATGGTTAAAACTTTAAACGCCGGCGGAGCCCCTAATTATACACCACTTATGCATGCAATGGTAAAAGTAGCCATATTTTATGGAATAGGTGCACTATCTACATTTGCATATAACAGAATAATGGTTTATGTTACGCAAGGTACATTAAGAAATTTAAGAAATCAGATGTTTGAACATATGGAAAAACTTCCAATCAAATACTTTGATACCCACTCACATGGTGACATTATGTCTATGTATACAAATGATATTGACACATTAAGACAGATGATTAGTCAGAGTATGCCACAGTTTTTAAATAGTGGTATAACAATTGTTACGGTATTTGCCAGCATGGTTGCATTAAGTATACCTTTAACAATTGTAACTTTAATTATGATTGCGATTATGCTATATGCAACAAAAAAATCAGCAGGACTTAGTGGTAAATATTTTATTAAGCAGCAAAAAGATATAGGTAAAGTTAATGGATTTATCGAAGAAATGATGGAAGGACAGAAAGTAGTTAAAGTATTCAACCATGAAGAGATAAATATTAACGATTTTGTTGAAATAAATAATCAGCTATATAACAGTGCAAATAATGCAAATAAATTTGCAAATATATTAGGACCTATAAATGCTCAGCTTGGGAATGTAAGTTATGCATTGACAGCGATTGTAGGTGGATTTTTAGCAATAAATAAAGTTACATTTTTAGGTAATGCATTAACATTGGGTGGATTAGTAAGTTTCCTTACATTTAATAAGAATTTTTCAATGCCTATAAATCAGATTAGTCAGCAGGTAAATGCAATTGTTATGGCATTAGCAGGTGCTGACAGAATATTTAAGCTGTTAGATGAAACACCTGAAACAGATGATGGTTATGTAACATTAGTAAATGCAAAATACGAAGGCGATAAACTTGTTGAAACAAAAGAAAAGACAGGAATCTGGGCATGGAAACATATTCACAAGGCAGACGGAACATTAGAATACAAACAGTTAACAGGAGATGTTGTATTTGACGATGTTGACTTTGGATACAACGATGACAAAATTGTTCTTCATAATGTCGATTTGTTTGCAACACCGGGTCAAAAGATTGCTTTTGTAGGTTCAACTGGTGCCGGTAAAACAACTATTACAAATCTTATTAATAGATTTTATGATATTCAGGATGGAAAAATCAGATATGATGGCATAAATATAAATAAAATCAAAAAAGATGATTTAAGACATTCTTTAGGAATTGTATTACAGGATACACATTTATTTACAGGTACTGTAGCTGAAAATATATCTTTTGGTAAATTAGACGCAACAAAAGAAGAAATTGAGGCTGCTGCAAAACTTGCAAATGCACATAATTTTATTATGAGTCTTCCTAATGGATATGACACAATGTTAACTGGAGATGGAGCAAATTTATCACAGGGACAGCGACAGTTATTGGCAATTGCAAGAGCAGCAATTGCAGACCCACCGGTATTAATTTTGGACGAAGCTACAAGTTCAATTGATACACGAACTGAAAAATTAGTGCAGGAAGGTATGGATAAATTAATGAAAGGTCGAACAACATTTGTTATTGCTCATAGATTGTCGACTGTTAAAAATTCTGATTGTATAATGGTTCTTGAACAGGGACGAATTATTGAAAGAGGAACTCATGATGAACTAATTGAACAAAAGGGTAAATATTATCAACTTTACACAGGAAATAAAGCACTTGCATAATTGACTTTTTAGATGCGATTTGATAGCATTTATTGAGAGAAATATAATTAGGAAACAAAATCAACAAACTTAATTTTGTGAAAGTTTTCGACAATTAGTCTTTGATAAAAAGAGGCTATACATATTAGTTATAGGAGGAATTTAACATGAAGAAGATTATCACAGACAAGGCACCTGCAGCAATAGGACCTTATTCACAGGCAGTTATTGCAAATGGAATTTTATATACATCAGGACAAATTGCATTAAATCCTGCAACAGGTGAAATTGTTGGGACAACAATTGAAGAACAGACTACTCAGGTAATGAAAAATTTAGGGGCAATTTTAAATGCAGCCGGTGTAGATTATGAAAACACAATTAAAACAACATGTTTCTTAGCAAATATGGAAGATTTTACAACTTTTAATGGAATTTATGAAAAATATTTTACAGGAAAACCTGCAAGAAGTTGTGTAGCAGTAAAGCAGCTTCCTAAAAATGTTCTTTGTGAAGTAGAAGTTATTGCAGTTGTAGATTAATTATATTAAAATCTGCCTTTATAATTTGTAAAATATGATTAGATAGGATTGTGTGAGTGCGTAACACGGAACAAACCGCATGCATCAAAGTTGGGGCCTTGGGCCCTAACATATTAAATATAAAAGTAGAGAAGGAGAAGCGATGAAAAAAGAATGGATAGATGTGTGCTCTTATGATGGTGAAGGATATTTACCTTTAATTACATATCAGTCATGGAGGGTTGCAGAACTTCGTTATTGCGAAGAATTAGAAGTTAAGAATTTAGATAAAATGCAAAAGCATGATGAAACGGATGAGGTTTTTGTGCTTTTAGCAGGCGAATGTACTTTATTTACAGGTGGAAATGGTGATGTCATATCAGAAATAGACGGTATAAAGATGGAACCACTTAAAATATATAATGTAAAGAGAGGAACGTTCCACGCACATACACCTGAGAAAGGAAGTACTGTTCTCATTATAGAGAATTCTAATACAGATGATAACATAAATTCTCCAACATTAAAGATGACACCTGAACAGATTGAACAGGTTAGGGAAATTTATTATAAATTAAATAAGTAGTTTTGTTATATGTAATAAAAATTAAATATTGATTTATACGCAAAAACTGTTCCTGTCAGCGATATGGAGCAGTTTTTTGCTTATATATATATATATAATGTCGAAGTCAAAATTTCTCAACTTTGATGCATATGTAAAAACAACTTGAAAATTATTAAAAGATATATATGTATACATAATAATAGATTACATAAAAACATTACATTTTATATAAAAATAAAAATCATAATAGCATGATTTCTTTAATAGTGGTAGAATAGTAAATATATTTAAAAAGGGAGTAGGGCGTTGAGACTAGACAAATATTTGTGTGATATGAATATTGGCAGCCGCAGTCAGGTTAAACAATATATCAGAAAAGGATGCGTTGATGTTAACGGAGATATTATAAAAAAACCGGAACTGCACATAGATGAAACAAAGGATATAATTTCCGTTAATGGTAAAACAATTGCTTATAAGAAAAATATATATTATATGCTTAATAAACCGGCAGGCGTCGTAACTGCCGTTAAAGATTCAAGAGATAGAACAGTAATGGATTTATTTGACGCATCTATATCAAAAGGTTTGTTTCCTGTTGGTAGATTAGATAAGGATACGGAAGGGCTTTTGCTTGTTATGAATGATGGTGAGCTAGCACATATTCTTACTTCACCAACAAAACATATTGATAAAACATATTATGCAAAGATTAATGGCAGAGTGAAAAATGAGCATATTGAACTTTTTGAAGAAGGACTGGATATAGGTGAAAAGAAATTAACTAAGCCTGCGATATTAAGCATTTTAAAATCAAATGATATTTCAGAAATTGAGCTAACAATAACAGAGGGTAAATTTCATCAGGTTAAGAGAATGTTTAAAGCCATAGGTATGGAAGTTATATATTTAAAACGTATATCAATGGGAAAACTAAAACTTGATGATACACTTATGTTAGGCGAATATAGAGAACTTACAGCGCAGGAAATTGCGCAGATTGGAGGCAATGTATGAGAATAGTGATTATTACAGGAGCATCTTCCGGAATGGGAAGAGAATTTGCATTACAATTAGACAAAAAATTACATTCAATTGATGAATATTGGCTTGTCGGAAGAAATGAAGAGGAATTAGCAAAAACAAAAAAGAAAATGCATACAAAAACAAGAAATTTTATTGCTGATTTTAATTCCAGAAAGGCATTGTTTCCACTTGTACAGGAGCTAAACAATATACAGCCGGAGGTAAAGATGCTTGTAAATTGTGCCGGATTTGGAATGGTTGGAGATTTTGACAGAATTTCATATAATGATAATTTAAGCATGATTGATGTCAACTGCAGAGCTTTAACTTCTTTGACGCATGATTGCATTCCGTTTATGGCTGTTAATTCAAGAATTATAAATTTAGCTTCAGCAGGCGCATTTAATCCACAACCGGGATTTGCAGTTTATTGTGCAACAAAGTCATATGTATTAAGTTTTTCAAGGGCTTTAAGAGGAGAATTAAAAGATTTAGGAATATATGTTACTGCAGTATGTCCGGGACCTGTTAATACTCCATTTTTTAATAAAGCAGAAAGATATGGAAATGTTTATGCATTTAAGAAGTTGTTTATGGCTGACCAGAAAGCAGTTGTAAGTAAGGCAATAGACGATAGTATAAGATGTAAAGAAATTTCAGTTTATGGAAGGACAATGAGAGCTTATAGAGTTTTAGCCAAAGTTGTTCCACATCGTTTTATAATCGAATTATTGAATTTAATGCATAAATTGAAAAAATAAATATTTAAATTTGTCATTGTTACAAGAATAATTGATAAATTAAAATGCAAAGAATTTATAATAGTTAAAATTTATATTAATCAAAATGCTATAACATAAAACGTGACTGATTATCAGCATTAGGAGATAAAATGAGAGAAATAATTATAAATAAAAATGAGGCAGGGCAACGTTTTGACAAGTTACTTTTTAAGTATTTTAACGCTGCACCTGCCAGCTTTGTGTATAAGATGCTTAGAAAAAAGAATATTACATTAAACAATAAAAAATCTGACGGAAAAGACAAACTTGCAGTTGGAGACTGTGTGAAAATATTTATGACAGATGAAACTATAGATAAGTTTAGAAGTTCAAAAAATATTGAAGCATCTGGCAAGGCAACGCATAAATTTTCATTAGATGTAGTTTACGAAGATGAAAATGTAATTATAGTAAATAAACCGGCAGGCGTTTTAAGCCAAAAAGCAAAGAAGAATAATATTTCAATGAATGAATATATAATCGAATATTTACTAGATACAAAACAGCTTAGTGAAAATGAATTAGAAACTTTTAAGCCGGGCATTTGCAACAGACTAGACAGAAATACAAGCGGTCTGTTAATTGCAGGAAAAAGTTTATTAGGACTACAGGTGATGTCGGATATGTTAAAAGATAGAACATTTGGCAAATACTATATTACAGTCGTTTCGGGAGAAATTAATGGAAAAA
Source organism: Eubacteriaceae bacterium (assembly GCA_902363805.1). Lineage (GTDB taxonomy): Bacteria > Bacillota > Clostridia > Lachnospirales > Lachnospiraceae > Eubacterium_U > Eubacterium_U album. The sequence goes on from CABJBF010000002.1 coordinate 452,347, forward strand.
CAAAGATTAAAGGATATTTGACAAAAGATTCTAAATCTAACAAGGTGAAAATATACGATAAACCATTGAAAGAAAGTTCATATATAGAAACAGAATATGAATGTTTAAAAACAAATGGCAAATATACTATTTTGAAAGTTAAACTTATTACGGGAAAACCGCATCAGATAAGAGCGCATCTTGCATCCGTTAGACATCCTATAATAGGAGATACCAAATATGGAAGAGCAGATATTAATGAAATTTTCAGAAAAAAATGTGGTGTAAAATATCAACTATTACACGCATGGCAACTTAAATTTGATGAAATGCCGGATGAATTAAAAAAACTTAAACAAAAAACATTCGAAGCTAAAATTCCCCAATTATTTGAAAATGTATTTAGTGAGATTGGATTAAATTTATAAAGGAGAGAAAATGGGAACATGGAATACACGTGGGCTTAGAGGCTCTACTTTAGAGGATATGATAAATATGTCTAATGAAAGTTATAGAGAGAAAGGACTGGCTTTAATTCAGAAAATCCCAACACCAATTACCCCGGTAAGAATTGATCAACAGACAAGACATATAACATTAGCATATTTTGATCAGCAAAGTACAGTAGATTATATAGGTGCCGTGCAGGGAATACCTGTGTGCTTTGATGCCAAAGAATGTGCAGTAGATACATTCCCGATGATGAACATACACGAACATCAGGTTAAATTCATGAAGGATTTTGAAAAACAGGGTGGAGTATCTTTTATTATATTATTTTATAGTCATAAAAATGAAATGTACTATATTCCTTTCTGTGATATAGAAAAATTTTATGAAAGAAGTATAAATGGAGGAAGAAAAAGTTTCAGATTTGATGAAATAGATAAGAAATATAAAATAAAATCTGCGCCGGGTATACTGGTTCATTATTTAGAAACGATTAATATTGACCTCGAATCTAGAGAAGAATAGGCATTGACACGAAAAAAAATATATTGTATTATATTTGCTGTGCTACCGTGGTAACACATTAGCATACTAAAGTGTAAAGGAAAGATAAAAATGAGTAAAGAATTATTACACACACCAGAGGGTGTAAGAGACGTATATGGAAAAGAGTGTGCAAGAAAGTTAACTATAGAAAATAAAATTAATAATATATTTAATTTATATGGATTCCATAATGTTCAAACACCAACATTTGAATTCTTTGATATTTTTAATAAGGAAAGAGGTTCAGTACCATCAAAGAATTTATATAAGTTTTTTGATAGGGAAGGAAATACTTTGGTATTAAGACCTGACCTTACTCCATCAATAGCAAGAATTGCAGCAAAGAATTATATGGATGTCAATGTACCTATTAAGCTTTGCTATAACGCAAATACATATATTAATAATTCAGAATTACAGGGAAAACTAAAGGAAATAACACAACTTGGTTGTGAACTAATCGGGGATGATTCAGTTGAAGCTGATGCAGAAATGGTTGCCCTTGTTGTAAATTCATTAAAGAGTGCAGGCTTTGATAAATTTCTTGTTGAAATTGGTCAGGTTGACTTCTATAAGGGACTTTTAGAAGAATGTGGATTTGAAGATGATGTTGAGGAAGAACTTAGAGTTAGAATTGAAAATAAGAATTTCTTCGGTGTTGAAGAATTACTTGATTCTAAAGATATCCCTTCAAACGTAAAAGATACATTTCTTAAATTGCCTTCTTTATTTGGAAGTTCAGATGTACTTGATAAAGCAAAAGAACTTGCAACGAACGAAAAATCATTAAAGGCAATTGAGAAATTAGAGGAAGTATATTCTATTTTAGTTGATTATGGAGTTGCTGATTATATTTCATTTGATTTAGGAATGCTTAGCAATTTTAATTATTATACAGGAATTATTTTTAAGGCATACACATATGGAACAGGAGATGCAATTGTTGCAGGTGGCCGCTATGATAAACTATTAAGTCAGTTTGGGAAAGATAGCGCAGCTATAGGATTTGCAGTATATATGGATCAGCTCCTTATGGCTATGAGCAGCCAGAAAATGGAAGGTGATACAGATTATGCATATGAAGTGTTAATATATGATACAGAACTTAGAAAGACGGCATTGCAGCTTGCAACAGGTCTTAGGGAAAAAGGTATTAAGACAGAGCTTATTCCTAAGAAAGAAAATATTTCGATTGATGAATATGTTGAATTCAAAAAAGAAGACGGAGCTATAAATGTAACATATGTATCTAAAGATGGTGTAAAGGAATTATAGGAGTTTAAATAAAATGAGATATTTAACATTTGCCCTTGCAAAGGGAAGATTAGCTAAAACAGCAATGAAAATGTTTGAAGATATAGGTATTGAATGTGAAGAAATGAAAGACGAAAAAACACGTAAGCTTATTTTTGTAAATGAAGAATTAAAATTAAAATTCTTCTTAAGCAAGGCGAGTGATGTACCTACATACGTTGAATATGGAGCTGCTGATATAGGAATTGTAGGAGCAGATACAATTCTTGAAGAAGGGAGAAAATTGTACGAAGTATTAGATTTAGGATTTGGAAAATGCAACATGTGTGTATGTGGTCCTGAATCTGCGAGAGATTTATTAAAAAATCATGGAATGATAAGAGTTGCTTCAAAATATCCAAATATTGCAAAAGATTATTTCTATAATAAAAAACATCAGACAGTTGAAATTATTAAACTTAATGGTTCAGTAGAACTTGCGCCTATTGTTGGTTTATCAGAAGTAATAGTTGATATTGTAGAAACAGGTACAACATTAAAAGAAAATGGACTTACTGTATTAGAAAAAGTTTGTCCTTTATCAGCAAGAATGGTTGTTAACCAAGTAAGCATGAAGATGGAAGATGAAAGAATTAGAAAAATCATAAAGGATTTGAGGGCTAATATTAAATAATTCCTATATAAATTATTGTAAATTTGATGTATAGTAGTATGTGGTAAAAGGAGAAGAAATTATGCGTATTGTAAAGTTAGATGAAGCTTCTAAGAAAAATATTTTGACTGATTTACTTAAAAGAAGTCCTAATAATTACGGAAGTTATAATGACAGTGTAAATGAAATACTTAATAATGTTAAAGAAAATGGCGACAAGGCTGTTTTTGAATATACAGCAAAATTTGACAAGGCAGATATTAATGCAGATAATATCGTGGTAACAAAGGAAGAAATTGAGGAAGCGTATAATTCTCTTGAAAATTCTGAATTAGTAGATGTTATTAGAAAAGCAATTAAAAATATAAGGGAATATCATGAAAAACAGCGTCAATACAGTTGGTTTGACAGCAAGCCTGATGGAACAATTTTAGGTCAGAAAGTTACTGCACTTGAAAAAGTAGGTGTATATGTACCTGGTGGAAAGGCAGCATATCCATCATCTGTATTAATGAACATTATTCCTGCAAAGGTTGCCGGTGTTGACAGAATATGTATGGTAACACCTCCGGGAAAAGATGGAAAAGTTAATCCCGGAACACTCGTAGCTGCAAATGAAGCAGGTGTAGATGTAATTTATAAAGTAGGAGGAGCACAGGCGATTGCTGCTTTGGCATTTGGAACTGGAAGCATTCCTAAGGTTGATAAAATTGTAGGCCCTGGAAATATTTATGTTGCTCTTGCTAAAAAGGCAGTATTTGGTTATGTAAGTATTGACAGCGTTGCAGGGCCAAGTGAAATCCTTGTGTTAGCAGATGAAACATCAAATCCAAGATATGTTGCTGCAGATTTGCTTTCACAGGCAGAACATGATGAATTAGCGTCAGCAATTTTAGTGACAACAAGTATGGATTTAGCAAAAAAAGTATCAGAATATACAGATATGTTTGTTTCTAAATTATCAAGAAAAGCAATACTTGAAAAATCATTAGATAATTTTGGATATATTTTAGTTGTTGATACATTAGATGAAGCAATTTCTGTTGCAAATAATATAGCAAGTGAACATTTAGAAATTGTTACTAAAAATCCGTTTGATGTAATGACAAAAATTAGAAATGCAGGGGCTATTTTCCTTGGAGAATATAGCTCAGAACCACTTGGAGATTATTTTGCAGGACCAAACCATGTTTTACCGACTAATGGAACAGCAAAATTCTTCTCGCCACTTAGTGTTGATGATTTTATTAAGAAATCAAGTATTATTTCATATTCAAGACAGGCATTAGAACCTATAAGCGAAGATATTCAGAAGTTTGCAAAGGCTGAAGGATTAACAGCTCATGCAAATTCTATTCGTGTAAGATTCGATGAAAATGATGAAATATAAAATATAAGGAAGGTAACGGTATATGAACAGAGTAGGTACTTACAGCAGAAAGACAAATGAAACCCAGATTGATATTACATTTAATATAGATGGAAAGGGAAAAGCTAATATTGATACAGGAATTGGCTTTTTTGACCATATGCTTAATAATTTTGCAAGACATGGTTTATTTGATTTAGATGTAAAAGTTAAGGGAGACTTATTTGTTGATTGCCATCATACAATTGAGGATACGGGAATTGCTCTTGGTATTGCCATAAAACAGGCACTTGGAGATAAAAAATCAATCAAAAGATATGGCTCTGTAATTTTACCGATGGATGAATCTTTGGTGCTATGTTCGCTTGATTTGTCAGGAAGACCTTATTTAAATTTTGATGCTGAATTTACAGTAGATAAAGTTGGCGAATTTGATACTGAAATGGTAAAAGAATTTTTCCATGCCATAGCATATGCTGTAGGAATGAATTTACATATAAAAATGCTTGAATCCGGTAATAATCACCATATGATTGAAGGGATTTTTAAAGCATTTTCCAAATCACTGGACAATGCAACAATGATTGATGAAAGAATTGAAGATGTACTATCTACGAAAGGAAGTTTATAATAAATGAGTTTTAGAATTATTCCTTCCATTTATTTAAAAGATGGAAAGGTCGTAAATAAAAATACAATGGAAATTGTTGGTGACGGAGATGCAGTAGCACTTGCAACTTTGTATAATAACAGAGGAGCTGATGAATTAATTATTTTTGATATATCAGAAACAGATTCTCAACATGATAACAATATTGGAACAATGGTTTCTATTGCTGATGCGGTGGATATTCCGATATTAGTTGGCGGAAATATTAAAAGACTTGAAGATGTAAAGAAATACATATATACAGGTGCTAAGAAAGCGATTTTAGACGGAAATAAAGAAAGTAATCTTGAATTAGTATCTGAGGCTTCTGAAAGATTTGGAAGTGACAAGATTGCTGTAATGATAGACAGTACTTTTGATATGAACAAAATAAAAACATTAAAATATGATGGAGCATCTCTTATTATTGCAAATAATTGTGCAAGAGAAGCTTTAGGATATGGCATAAGGGTTTTAGCTTATGACTGTATGTATAGTTTTGAGGATATTATTTCATTTGCAAAAGAAGAAAAAGTGTATGGTGTTTCACATGCAGGATTAGATGAGGCATTTGATTATATGAATTTCAAGGCTCAGTTAAAGGATGAAGATGTAAAAGTTGATGTTTTAGAATCAAAGATTACATTTGACAAATTTAAGACTAATAGTGATGGAATGATTCCTGTAATTGTTCAGGACTATAAGACTGATAAGGTATTAATGCTTGCATATATGAATGAAGAGGCATTTAATCTTACAATTAAGACGGGAAAAATGACATATTTTAGCAGAAGCCGTAATGAAATATGGGTAAAAGGATTAACATCCGGTCATTTCCAGTATGTAAAGGAATTGTCTATGGATTGTGATTTAGATACAATGTTAGCTAAAGTACATCAGGTTGGAGTTCCGTGTCATACAGGAGCAGACACATGCTTCTTTAATGAACTTGTTAAGAAAGAGTTTGATGAATCAAATCCAATTCATGTATTTGAAGATGTATATAAGACAATTTTAGACAGAAAGGTAAATCCTAAAGAAGGTTCATATACTAATTACTTATTTGATAAGGGAATTGATAAGATATTAAAGAAAGTCGGAGAAGAAGCAACTGAAATTGTAATTGCAGCAAAAAATCCGGATCCACAGGAAGTTAAATATGAAATATCTGACTTTTTATATCATGTAATGGTATTAATGGCTGAAAAGGGAGTTACATGGAAAGAAATCACTAAGGAATTATCACGAAGATAATGGATATAATATTTATATATTTATTTACAAAAAGAACTGCTTAAGGGTGGTTCTTTTGTTTTTATAATAATTATGATAATAGATAGTTTAAAGAATCAACTTATGTTTAACAGAATTCGACCCATTAGGATAACTATAGTTGTAAAATTTTTGGTGATATAGTATTATATTAATATAAGTAAAAATGATTTTATTGTATTAAATTACTAAAGAAATATAAATGTTTTTCTAATGCTACAATAAAAATTAATCTAATGTTTTGGGGTCAGTTATTCATAATAGTATAAGAAATGGAGTAAAAAAATGAAGACAGGAATTATATTTGATTTAGATGGCACTTTATGGAATGCTACAAAGCAGATAGCAGAATCATGGAATGTTGTCTTTGAGAGATATGATGACATTGATTTAAGACTAACAACTAAAGAGTTAGAACAGCAGATGGGTAAACTTATGGAAACAATTGCTGATGATCTTTTACCAAATATACCTGTAGAACGTCGCTACAAGATTTTGCAGGAATGTTGCGATTACGAAAATGAATATTTACTTACACATTCAGGTGTGTTGTACCCTGACATTAAAGATACATTTAAGAAATTGAATGAAAAATATAGCGTTTATATTGTCAGCAACTGTCAGGCTGGATATATAGAGGCATTTTTAAAGGTTACAAATTTAGGAAAATATGTAACTGATTTTGAAAATCCGGGAAGAACAGGAAAGCCGAAAGCTGACAACATCAGATTGGTAATTGAAAGAAATAATCTTGATAAGGCATTTTATGTTGGAGATACACAAGGCGATTATGATGCAACAATGGCAGCTGGAATCCCATTTATATTTGCAGCATACGGATTCGGAAATATAGATGGTGATGAAGAAGAAATTCAGGGATTAAATGAATTGCCTGATTTAATAGACAAATTAGTAGAAAAGTAGGATAGATTTTTGAAAAAATTAGCATTATCAGATGAGATTTTATTGCAGGTAGATAAGCCGGCAAGATATATTGGAAATGAAGTTAATATGATTGTAAAGGATCCAAAAAAAGTGGATATACGATTTGCAATGTGCTTTCCTGATGTATATGAGATTGGAATGTCACATTTAGGAATACAGATTCTTTACGACATGTTTAATAGACGTGAAGATACTTATTGCGAGAGAGTTTATTCTCCATGGCTTGATTTGGATAAAATAATGAGGGAAAAAGATATTCCGTTATTTGCAATTGAAAGTCAGGAACCTATAAAAAATTTCGATTTTTTAGGTATAACATTACAATATGAAATGTGTTATACAAACATTTTACAGATTTTAGATTTATCTAAAATTCCTTTAATTGCTACAGAGCGTGGAGAGGACGACCCTATTGTTATTGGAGGAGGCCCATGCTCATACAATCCGGAACCAATTGCAAACTTCTTTGATATGTTCTACATTGGTGAGGGCGAAACTCAATATGATGAGTTATTAGATATTTATAAAGAAAATAAAAAAAATGGTGGTTCGAGAAAAGAATTTTTAGAAAAAGCAGCCCATTTATCATGTATATATGTTCCACAGTTTTATGATGTTACATACAACGAAGATGGAACAATTAAAGAAATGATAAAAAATAATGAGAATGCAAGGGATAAGGTTAGAAAAGATATAGTTCTTGATATGAATGAAGTATATTATCCGACTAAGCCTTTAGTTCCTTTTATTAAAGCAACACAGGATAGAGTTGTACTTGAAGTTATGAGAGGCTGCTCAAGAGGGTGTAGATTTTGTCAGGCGGGTCAGGTTTACAGACCTGTAAGAGAGAAAAGTCTTGAAAAATTAAAAGATACTGCACGAAAGATGATTGAATCAACAGGTCATGAGGAAATTTCATTAAGCTCATTGAGTACAAGTGACTATTCACAGTTAAAGGGAATAGTTAATTTCCTAATTGATGAATTTAAAGAAAAAAATATAAATATTTCATTACCTTCACTTAGAATTGATTCATTCGCGCTCGACATAATGAGTAAAGTTCAGGATGTAAAGAAAAGTTCGCTTACATTTGCACCTGAAGCAGGAACTCAGAGAATGAGAAATGTAATAAATAAAGGACTTACAAAAGAAGATATACTTAATGGTTCAAGACTTGCATTTAAAGCAGGATGGAATAAAGTAAAATTATATTTTATGTTAGGACTTCCCGGTGAAACAACAGATGATATAGAAGGAATAATGGAACTTTGCGAAGAGATTGCAGAAGAATATTATGCTACTGTTCCAAAAGAAGAACGTATTGGAAAATGCCAGATTACGGCAAGCACATCATTTTTTGTGCCAAAACCATTTACAGCTTTTCAATGGTCTCCAATGAACACTATTCCTGAATTCTTAGATAAAGCTAAAATTGTTAATGACAAGATGAAATCTATGCTCAACAGAAAAAGCCTTAAATATAATTGGCATGAAGCTGATGTAAGTGTATTAGAAGGTCTTTTTGCAAGAGGAGACAGAAAATTATCAAAGACATTATTATCAGCATATAAAAAAGGCTGTCTATATGATTCATGGTCTGAAAGTTTTGATTTTGAAAAATGGAAAGAGGCTATTGAAGAAACGAATGTGGATTTGGACTTCTATATAAGCAGACAAAGAAGTGAGGATGAAATATTCCCGTGGGATTTTATAGATGCGGGAATTACAAAAGAATTTTTGCTTCGTGAATACCATAATTCACAGGCACAAAAGGTTACACCAAACTGCATGACAAGATGTTCGGGATGTGGTGCAAACTCATTTGGAGGAGGAATATGTTATGAAAATAAGAATTAAATTCTCTAAACAGGGACACATGAAATTTATTGGACATCTTGACACGATGAGATATTTTCAAAAAGTTATGCGTAGAGCAAATGTTGATATTTGTTATTCGGAAGGATTTTCACCGCATCAGAAAATGTCTTTTGCAGCACCGCTTGGAGTTGGTATAGTAAGCAATGGTGAATATTTTGATATTGAAGTTAACTCTACAGATAGCTCTAATGAAATGATAAAACGTATTAACGAGGCTAATGTAGAAGGAATTGAAGTTTTAAAATATAAGTTACTTGATGATAACGCAAAGAATTGTATGGCAATCATTGCTGGAGCAGATTATACGGCATTAGGACTTAATAAATTATTAACTAAAGATGATTTAGTAGTATATTTAAGTCAGCCGGAAATAGTTGTTTTAAAGAAAACGAAAAAAAGTGAGAAAGAAATTGATATTAAACCGTGGATATATGGACTAAAACTAACGGATGAAGGGTTGTTTATGAAAGTTGCTCAAGGTAGTGCTTCTAACCTAAAACCGGATTTAGTTATTTCATCATTGTTTAATTATTTGCAAAAAGATATTCCGTCATTAATTACATACCAAAGAGAGGAAATGTATTGTATGGTGGATGATAAATTAGTTTCTTTAGATGAAATAGGAGAGACAATTGAGTAGTACTGATGGTTTAACAAATGAGTCAGAATCAAAATTGATTTTATCTGATTTTTATAATGACAAATTATTGGGATTTTATTTTTATAAAGAAAAGTTACAAAGAATAACTCATATGGATAGCGAGTCTGTTGTTGGTAATATTTATATTGGATATGTAAAAGACGTAGTAAAAAATATAAATGCAGCATTTATTGAATTTGGAAATGACTTGAAGGGATATTATTCTTTGAATGATAATTCCCCATTTTTCTTAAATGTAAAAAATAACAATAAAGTATGCCAGGGTGACAAAATTTTAGTTCAGGTGTCTGGAGATAAAATTAAAACTAAAGATTATTCACTAACATCAAATATCAATCTGACGGGAAAATACTGTGTACTTACAGTTGGAAATACTAATATAAGTATTTCTAAAAAAATTCAGGACAAGACAACAAGAAATCAGCTAACAAGAATACTTGATAAGTATAAAAACGATGAATATGGTTTTATTGCCAGAACATCAGCAAAAGATGCAAAAGAACAAATGATTGAAGGCGAAATCATAGATCTGATAAATCAGCTTGAAGAAATAAAAAACAAAGCTATGCATTTAAAAGGAAAATCTATAGTTAAAGAAAATGAGTCAATCTTAACAAAAGAATGTCAGGAATTTATCGATAAAGAAAATGGAATTGTTATTACTGATAAGGAACAGATTTTCGATGAACTTTCAAAAAACAAAATTAACTGTAATTTTTATGATAGAGATTTGCCTTTATTCAAATGCTATTCATTGGAAAAGCATCTTATGTCCGGAATAAATAAAAAAGTATGGTTAAATTCAGGAGCATATCTTATTATAGAGATAACAGAAGCATTGACTGTAATTGATGTAAACACGGGAAAAGCTGAACTGAAATCAAATAAAGAAGAAACATTTTATAAGATAAATATTGAGGCTGCGCTTGAAGTCGCCAGACAGTTGAAAATCAGAAATATTTCGGGAATTATTATTGTTGATTTTATTTCAATGCGAAATAAGGAAAATGAACAGATATTACTTAACAAGATGAATGAAATTCTTAAATATGATTATTCAAGATGCATTGCAGTTGATATTACAAAGTTAGGATTGATGGAAATTACAAGAAAAAAAAGAAAAAAATCTTTATACGAAATAATTCAGAAATAATATAATATGAGGAAAATATGAAAGAAGAAAAGCATGAAAACAAAGATTTAGATGATTTAGAAGATATAAATAATATAGAAAGTTATCTAAATAATAAAAAAGAGAAAAAATATAAATCAATGTTCATGAAAACATTTTGGTGGATTTTAATAATATACATATGTATATGTGTGGTCATGATTATGCTACTTATGGACAATGATTTGAACTCAAAAGAATGTGGATATATAGCCATAATCTTTATAATGTCTTCAGCGCTGTTCATTTCAGTTTCAATGCTTATTTTTAAAATTTTTCAGAGATTTAGAAAACTTTCTGCTAATTTCAATGAAATTACATCTACAAATAATATGCATGTGCCTGAAGATGGAGATGACGAGATTGCTATGCTAGGGCATCAGATTAACGATATGGTAGATCATATAGAGCAGCTTAATAAAGAAAATGTTAAAAAGCAGCTGTTAATGAAGAATGTTGAGATTAAATCACTACAAAATCAGATTAATGCTCATTTTATGTATAATGTCTTGGAAAGCATAAAGATGATGGCGGAGATAAAAGGTGATTATGAAATATCTGATGCAATAACATCACTTGGTCAGATGTTCAGATATAGTATGAAATGGACTTCGGGTTTAGTTACATTAAGGGAAGAATTAGAATATGTCCAGACATATTTAAATCTTTTAAATTTAAGATTTGATTATGAAATATATCTTTCGCTAAATATTCCGGAACAATATATGGATATTGAAATTCCAAAAATGACTTTGCAGCCAATAGTTGAGAATTCAGTATACCACGGTATAGAGGATATGGCTGAAGATACTTCAATTTATATAAAGGTATATGATATTAAAGAAAAAAATATCCTTGCAATAGAAGTTTCGGATGCCGGTAAAGGTATGGACGAGGAAAAATTGAAAGAGATTAAAGTTAATCTATATTTGCCCCATGAAGATGATTCAAAGGAGCATGGTCGTGCGCTAAGGAACGTAAATGAACGAATTCAGATGTTCTTTGGAAAAGAGTACGGAATAGATATTTTTTCAAAGAAAGGGTTATTTACTAAAGTGGTTATTCAATTACCGTTAGAGAGGAAGCAGTAGCATATGAAGACATTAATGATTGTTGAAGATGAAAAACTGATAAGACAGGGTATTAAGTCCATGGTTTTACGTTCAGGTGTTGATGTAGAAGAAATAATTGAATGTAATAATGGATTAGCTGCTCTAGAAATATTAGAAAAACAAAATGTAGATGTTATGTTTACGGATATTAGAATGCCAAAAATGGACGGGATTTCATTAGTAAAAGAAATCCAGAAAATGACAAAAAAGCCATTAATTGCAGCTATAAGTGGATTTGATGAATTTGACTATGCAGTTGAAATGATGAGAAATGGCGTAAATGAATACATATTGAAGCCTGTTGACAGAGACAAGCTGACAGAGGTTTTGAAAAAATTTGATGACATAATTACTGAGGAAAAAGAATCTTATGAAAAGCAGAGACAGGTAGTATATCAGCAGATGCAGTATATGATGATATACGATAATGTTACTCATAAGGAAATGCAAAGTATAACTGAAATGGCAAGAGCATATTTTCAGGTGAAAAACTTTGTAGTTTGTTGCTTTAGCTGCCCTGAAAGTGAAATTGATGATGAAATGGATGGAAAATATTATTATCTTGAAGGTAAGGATTCACTTAACATTTTAATCGTAGATTCAGAGTATAAAGATGAAGTGCTAAAATCATTTGATAATTATTACATCGGAATAAGCAATGTATATTATAATCTTTTAGATTTGCGACAGGCATATCATGAAGCAGCAACAATGAGAAAAACTGCATTTGAAACTATGATTAAACGTGTGGATGCAGCCAAGTTTAGTAAACCTGATGAAGAATATGAATATGGTGTTAAATTTATGATGCAGACAGCTAATCTTATCTGTTCAAATAAATTAGATGAAGCTATTGAACAGTTAGAAGCATTTGTTGATGGTGTTAAAGCCAGAAAATATTACATAAATGAATTCAAAGAACAAATGGAAATAATTCTTAACACAACTATTAAAGTGTATCAGAATACTCTTAAAGTTGGAGAAGATGATATTATGGAATTATCAGATATTTATAGTTTTCAGACAATAGATGAATATATGGATGTTGTCAAACGCTGGATTAGAGGCTTTGATGAACTTGTAAGTACAGATATTGATGAGCATAAGGCAAATATCAAAATAAAAAATGCAGTTAAATATATTCAGGAAAATTACGCAACTGATTTAAATATGGCTGTAGTGTCAAATTATGTTTCCATGAACTATTCTTTATTTTCTTTTACATTTAAACAGTATACAGGAACAAATTTTGTAAACTATTTAAAGGATATCAGAATTGGAGAAGCTAAAAAGTTATTAACTGATACAGATATGAAAATAAATGAAATATCTCAGGCTGTCGGTTATGAACATGAGAAACATTTCATGAAAACATTTAAGGCTATCACAGGACTTACACCGTCACAATATCGAAATAATTTAGGCTAAAGGGGCAGTTATGGGAAATAGGAAAATACTATTAAGAAAAATATTTTTAAGATTAATTATTGTGATGTTTATAATAATTGCACTTATAGTAATAGTTATTGCAGTAATTAACATATATATGAAATCAGTAACATCATCAAAAATTCTTAGTGTAGACGAATGCAAAGATATGGATGCAGACTGTATTTTAGTACTTGGAGCAGGTGTTGCACCAAGTGGAAAACCTACTTGGATGCTTGAAGATAGAATTTTGACGTCTGAAGAACTGTATAATGTTAATGCTTCGCCCAAAATAATTATGTCAGGAGACCATGGAAGAGTTTCGTATGATGAAGTTAATACAATGAAAGATTATGCTATAAATGATGGAATTCCATCAGATGACATCTTCATGGATCATGCCGGATTTTCAACATATGATTCTATGTATAGAGCTAAAGAAATATTTGGCGTAAAAAAAGTCGTTATTGTAAGTCAAAAATATCATTTGACAAGAGCGTTATATATAGCGAAAAAATTAGGAATTGAAGCATATGGCGTGTCAGCAGATAAAAGAGATTATCTGGCTAAGCAAAAATATCGTGTATTTAGAGAGTGGATTGCCAGAGCAAAAGATTTCTTTAAATTGATATATAAACCCGAACCTACTTATTTAGGCGATAAGATTTCTCTTGAAGATAGCGGAGATATTACAAATGATAAATAGCATATTTGCACAAATAATTTCGTGAAAATTTACAATATTTTAAAATATAAATAAGTGCAACTTGACAAATGTATAAACAATGCATAAAATTAACACAAATTAATAAACCGATGAGCAAGGGTAAGTAGTTATCGGGACGATTTTTCAGAGAGTTGTCGTTTGGTGTGAGACAATAAATCTAAGATAATGAATGGACTTGTGAGGGCAGTTTGAAACCAGATATTATGGAAGTAGTGCTGACGGATCTTCACCGTTATAGGAAGTAGCATATGTTGGTATGTGAATGAGTGAATGTGATACACATTAATTTGGGTGGTACCGCAGAAGTTTATGAATTTATAGCTTTTGTCCCTTTTGGGACAGAAGCTTTTTTTATTTTAAATTTCTTTTATGAAATAATGTATCGCTAAAAAGAATAATGTGACTCGATAAAAGAGGAAATCTTTAATGGATGTACATTTTTACTTGAAACGTACCGATTCTGTATGAAAGATGGCTAATTTTTTCAGGCAGTCAATTGGAAAGGAGACACTATGAAAAAAGGAAGATTTGGAGAATTTGGAGGACAGTATGTTCCTGAAACATTAATGAATGCAGTTAAAGAAGTTGAAGAAGCATATGAGCATTACAAAAATGATTCTGAATTTGTAAAGGAACTTGATGGCTTAATGAAAAATTATGCGGGAAGACCATCTTTGTTATACTATGCAGAAAAAATGACAAAGGATTTAGGTGGGGCAAAAATCTATTTAAAGAGAGAAGATTTGAATCATACAGGTTCTCATAAGATAAACAATGTTTTAGGTCAGGTTCTTTTAGCTAAGAAAATGGGTAAAACAAGAGTTATTGCTGAAACAGGAGCAGGTCAGCATGGCGTTGCAACAGCTACAGTTGCTGCACTTATGGGAATGGAATGTGAAATCTATATGGGAAAAGTAGACACAGAGCGTCAGGCTTTAAACTGTTTTAGAATGGAACTTTTAGGTGCTAAGGTACATCCTGTAGTATCGGGAACAATGACATTAAAAGACGCAGTAAATGAAGCAATGAGAGAATGGACAAGACGTGTTAATGACACATTGTATGTTTTAGGTTCAGTAATGGGACCGCATCCATTCCCAACAATTGTACGTGATTTCCAGAGTGTAATCAGCAAAGAAATAAAAGAACAGTTAATGGAAAAAGAAGGAAAACTTCCTGATGCAGTAATTGCCTGCGTAGGTGGAGGTTCAAATGCAATGGGAGCTTTTTATAATTTTATAGAAGATAAATCTGTTAAATTAATTGGCTGTGAAGCTGCAGGGCTTGGTGTTGATACTCCTAAAAACGCAGCATCTGTTGCAAATGGAGCAATGGGAATTTTCCATGGAATGAAATCATTGTTCTGCCAGGATAAATATGGTCAGATTGCACCTGTTTATTCAATTTCTGCAGGACTTGATTATCCCGGAATCGGACCGGAACATGCAATGTTAAATAAAACAGGTCGTGCACAGTATGTTTCAATAACAGATGATGAAGCAGTTAATGCATTTGAATATTTATCAAGAACAGAAGGCATAATTCCGGCAATTGAAAGTTCACATGCAATTGCATATGCAATGAAGTATGCACCAACTTTAGATAAAGACAAAATAATTGTAGTTAATGTTTCCGGACGTGGAGATAAGGACGTAGCAGCAATAGCAAGATATAGAGGAGTAGAGATTTATGAGTAAGATACATGAAGCATTTGAAAATGGAAGAGCATTTATTGCATTTGTAACAGGCGGAGATCCTGATTTAGATACAACTAAGAAAATCATTAAAGAAATGGAAAAAGCAGGGGCAGATTTAATTGAAATCGGAATACCATTTTCTGATCCAATTGCAGAAGGCCCTGTTATTCAGGAGGCAAATGAAAGAGCGTTGGCAAATGGATGTACAACCGATAAATTGTTTGACGCATTAAAAAATATAAAAGATGAAGTCTCGGTACCATTAGTATTTTTAACTTATATTAATCCAATTTACGCATATGGCGTCGACAAATTTTTAGACAGATGTAATGAATGTGGAATACAGGGATTAATTATTCCTGATTTGCCATACGAAGAAAAAGATGAAATTGCAGATGAATGTAAAGATCATGATGTAGATATAATTTCATTAATTGCACCGACATCTCATGACAGAATTAAAATGATAGCAAAGGAAGCAACAGGATTTATATACTGTGTTTCATCGTTAGGAGTAACAGGTGTAAGAAGTGATATTAATACTGATTTAGGAGGAATGGTAAAATTAGTTCGTGAAACAACTGATGTTCCATGTGCATTTGGGTTTGGTATAGCAACGCCTGAGCAGGCAGAATACGTAGCTAAATATTCCGATGGTGCAATTGTTGGAAGTGCCATTGTAAAAATTGTAGCTAAATATGGAAAAGATTGTCTTCCATATATAAATGAATATGTAAAAAGCATGAAAGAAGCTGTAATGAAAGCTAATTAATGTTGCGTTTAAAGGAGCCGACGGATGACGTTGGTTCCTTTTTTACATTAACTAATCATTGGCATTGTATTAGAAAAATGTTAATATTAATAAAGATATTTACACTCTATATTACAAGGAGATATTAATTATGAGAAAAGCGCTTATAGTAATAGATATGCAATATGATTTTATAGACGGTTCTTTAGGGACAAATGAAGCACAAAATATATTGCCAAATGTAAAAGATTTAATAGATAAAAAAGATTATGATAATTTATTTTTTACAAGAGATACTCATTACGAAAATTATTTTGATACTCAGGAAGGGAAAAAATTACCTGTAAAACATTGTATAAAAAATACACATGGATGGCAGATACACGAAATATTAAATACGGATGGTGCAGAAATAATTGATAAAGAATCATTTGGATTTAATGGTTGGAAAGGTAAGTTAGATAATTTTGACGAAGTTGTTTTAGTAGGCCTTTGCACAGATATTTGTGTTATATCCAATGCACTTATTATTAAAGCATTTTATCCTGAAGTAAAAATAAATATTGTCGAAAATGCAACAGCAGGAGTAACACCTGAATCGAAAGCAGCAGCTATTGCAACAGCAAAGTCTTGTCAGATTAATATAATATGATGCCGGGGTTGTTGAAATACGTAGCACGTAACAATCCGAAGACATTAAAGTTGTTTTTTGCCTGGCATCATAATATAATGGTAAATAAATTTTTAATGACATAATACTTTTTTATAATTTATCATGGACTAATGCTTTATTATTGAATGAAAAAAATACTTACAGAAAATAAAAATAAATTTTTATAATATGTTTGACATCCATATATCTATATGATAATATATATGAGTATGCCGCTCAGTGTGGTTATAAGTATTGCTTTTTGCAATCACCGAAACTGGCGAGTAATGTTAAATAGGAGGTGCCGTATGTACGCAGTTATAGCAACAGGTGGAAAACAGTATAAGGTTTCTGAAGGTGAAACAATCAGAGTTGAAAAGCTCGGTGCTGAAGCTGGAAGCACATATACATTTGACCAGGTTCTTCTCGTAAGCGGAGACGAAGTTAAAGTTGGTGAACCTACAGTAGCTGGAGCTACAGTAGAAGCAACAGTTGTTGGCGACGGTAAGGCTAAAAAGGTTATCGTTTACAAATACAAGAGAAAAACTGGTTATCATAAGAAAAATGGTCACAGACAGCAGTACACAGAAGTTAAAATTGACAAGATCAATGCTTAATTTTAGTTAGAGTTTAGAAGGGATTATCTTATGACTAAGGTAACAATTTTTAAACAACAGGGTTTATATAAAGGCTTTGAGGTTAGTGGTCATTCAGGATATGCTGATGCAGGTGAAGATATTGTCTGTGCGGCTATTTCAGCTTTAACCATTAATTGCATTAATTCAATAGAAACATTTACTAATGATGAATTTTTATTGGATACAGATGAAGAAGCAGGGTTAATTCGATTAATTTTTTCATATAAACCTGGCAGTAAATCAGAATTGCTGATTGATTCTCTTGCCCTTGGGTTAAGGGAGATTGAAAACGAAAACAAAGAGTATATAACATTAGATTTTAAGGAGGTATAGCTATGATGAAGATGAACCTTCAGTTCTTCGCTCATAAAAAAGGTGTTGGTTCTACAAAGAACGGTAGAGATTCAGAATCAAAGAGACTCGGCGCTAAGAGAGCAGACGGACAGTTTGTAAAAGCTGGAAACATCCTTTACAGACAGCGTGGTACAAAGATTCACCCAGGTGTTAACGTTGGCCGTGGTGGTGATGATACATTATTTGCTACATCAGATGGTATCGTAAGATTTGAAAGAAAAGGAAGAGACAAGAAACAGGTTTCTGTTTATCCTGTAGCAGAATAATTAATGATTTCAAAGCTTCAAATCATTCGTGGTTTGAAGCTTTTCTTTTATATATAATTTTTGTAACTCTATTAATTTAGTTTGAGATGGAGGTATAAATAATGTTTGCAGATCGTGCACAGATTTATATTAAATCAGGAAAAGGAGGAGACGGACACGTTTCCTTTAGAAGAGAATTATATGTGCCAAATGGCGGACCGGATGGTGGAGACGGTGGCCGTGGTGGCGATATTATTTTTGAAGTAGATAAAGGATTAAATACTTTATACGAATTTAGACATAACCGCAATTACAAGGCTCAGCCGGGTGAAGATGGCGGTAAGAAGAATAAACATGGAAAAAATGGTGAAGACCTTATTATAAAAGTTCCTGAAGGAACAGTTATTCGTGAAGTCGAAACAGGTAAAGTTGTGGCTGACATGAGCGGAGATAATCAGCGCGTAACAGTTTTAAATGGTGGTCGTGGAGGAAAAGGCAATCAGCATTATGCTACACCTACTATGCAGGCCCCTAAATACGCACAACCGGGACAGCAGGCAATGGAACTTAACGTAATTTTAGAGTTAAAGGTTATTGCAGATGTTGGCTTAGTAGGTTTCCCAAATGTTGGAAAATCAACACTTTTATCACGAGTAACAAATGCGCAACCTAAAATTGCTAATTATCATTTTACAACTTTAAATCCTAACTTGGGTGTTGTCGATTTGCCTGGAGGAAAAGGATTTGTAATTGCAGACATACCGGGACTTATTGAAGGAGCATCCGAAGGTGTAGGTTTAGGACATGAATTTTTAAGACACATTGAGCGTACAAAGGTGATTATTCATATGGTTGACGCCGCTTCTGTTGAAGGAAGAGACCCAATTGCAGATATTAAGGCAATTAATGCTGAATTAGAAGCATATAATCCTGATTTGCTTAACAGACCACAGGTAATTGCAGCAAACAAGATAGATGCAATTTATGGAGAAAGCAATACTATTATTGATGACATCAAGAAAGAATTTGAACCGGAAATTAAGGTTTATCCAATTTCAGCCGTAAGTGGTAAAGGACTCAAGGAATTGTTATATCATGTTAGAGAAATGCTTGATGAATTCGATGATGCCCCAACTGTATTTGAACAGGAATATGATCCAAAACAGTTCTTTGACAACGTAGAAGATCCTTATACAGTTGAAAAAATTAAAGATGGTTTATATTCTATAGAAGGTCCTCGTATTGAAAGAATGTTAGGATATACAAATCTTGAATCAGAAAAAGGTTTTGTATTCTTCCAGAATTTCATGAAGGAAAATGGTATCTTAGATGAACTTGAAGCATTAGGTATAACTGATGGAGATACAGTTAAGATATATGGACATGAATTTGATTATTATAAATAATAATTTTCGAAAGAAAGGAAATTTCATAGTAATGGAATAGGTGAGATAGATATGACAAGTAAGCAGAGAGCATATTTAAGAAAATTAGCTGCTACAATGGATCCGATTTTTCAGGTTGGGAAGTCTAGTGTAACACCTGAGCTTACAGAAGCAATTGACGAAGCACTTGCTAAGAGAGAACTTATAAAAATTTCTGTTTTAAAGAACTGCTTTGATGATTGTAGAGAAGTCGGACAGGTTATTGCAGAACGTACAAAATCAACTTTAGTAGCTGTTACAGGAAGAAAAATCGTATTATACAGACCGGCTAAAGAAGAAAAGGATAGAAAAATAATTCTTCCGTAAAATTAAGGTGATTATATGAAAATTGGAATTATTGGAGGAACATTTGACCCATTACATGTTTCTCATATAAATATTGCCAGTGAAGCTAAGAAACAATTTGATTTGGAACAGATTTGGTTTATGTTATCACCTAATCCACCTCACAAGAATTCAGAAACAGTTAATTCTTTTGAGGTGAGATTTGAAATGCTGAATATAGGATTGAGAGATAATTGTTCGTTTATACCTTGTGATTACGAATATAAGAATGGCTACAGATATACGGCTGATACATTGACTTTTCTAAAAAAAGATTATCCTGATAATGAATTTTATTTTATTATTGGCAGTGATTCATTGATGAATATTGAATCATGGTATCACCCTGAAATTATTTTTTCCTGTTATACAGTACTTGTTGCAGCAAGAAATGATGGGTCAATGAAAAATATAAATGCAAAAATAACTTCTTTAAAAGAAAAGTATGACTGTAATATTGAAGTAATTTTTGTTGAAGCGACAGATATATCTTCGTCTGAAATAAGAATGCATTTGTCAGAACATAAAGATGAAATCCCAAATCAAATATACAAATATATTAAAGAACATAATTTATATCAAAATACAAATCAGGTGAAAAGAATGAATCCGGCTGAAATATTAGAAGATTTAAAGAAAGAACTTAATCCGCACCGCTATGAACATACAATAGGTGTTGCGAATACAGCAAAAAAGATGGCTGAAGCATTGGGTGAGAATCCTAATACGGCATATCTTGCAGGAATACTTCATGACTGTGCTAAATGTATTCCGGATGAAGAAAAAGTTAAATTGTGTAAAGATAATAACATCGAAATAACCGATATGGAAATGAAGAATCAATTTCTTTTGCATAGTAAAGCGGGTGCCGTTCTTGCTAGAAATAAATACGGAATAAATGATGATGACGTTTTATCAGCAATAACATTCCATACAACAGGAAAGCCTAATATGACTTTATTAGAAAAAATTATTTTCTCGGCAGATTATATTGAGCCGTCAAGAAATCAGGCACCAAATCTTGATTATTTACGCAAAATTGCATATTCAGATATTGATTTAACTGTATATACAATTTTGAGAGATACACTTAACTATTTAAAATCAAAAGGTAATTCCAAGGATAATATTGATGTAAATACATGTAAGGCATATGAATTTTATAAAAATGTTATAGAGAATAGATAAATTAATCATATTTGGATTACTAATTATAATTAATTTGATAGAAATATTATTTTTAAATAAAACAGTTATCTTAATTTATAATATAATTACGGAGGAAACAATATGGAAATCAGAGAGATGGCTAAAATAGCCTATGACGCGTTAGATGATAAAAAAGGTGTAGATATTACAGTACTCGATATATCTGAAATTTCTACAATGGCTGATTATTTTATTATTGCCAGCGGAAACAATGATAATCAGGTAAGGGCAATGGTAGATAATGTTGATGAAGAAATGCATAAAATCGGCAAAAATCCCACTCATATAGAGGGGTATAGAAGTGGTGACTGGGTATTAATGGATTATGAAGATATTATTGTCCATGTATTTAATAAAGACAATCGTTTATTCTATGATTTAGAGAGAATCTGGCGTGACGGAAAAGTTGTTGAATTATAAAAGAGGTGATATACATGTGGGCATATGAAAGTGTATTTTATCAGATTTATCCACTTGGATTTTGTGGTGCACCATTTGAAAATGATGGTGTATTAGAGCATAGAATCAATAAAGTTTCAGAGTGGATTCCACACATTAAGAAACTTGGAGCAAATGCAATTTATTTTTCTCCTTTATTCGAATCAGATACACATGGTTATAATACAAGGGATTACTGCATGCTCGATAAACGATTAGGCACAAATGAAGATTTTAAAAATATTTGCCAAGAGCTCCATGAAAATGGTATAAAAATTGTTTTAGATGGTGTATTTAATCATGTAGGACGAGGATTTTATCAATTTCAGGATGTCTTAAAGAATAGAGAAAATTCCAGATATAAAGATTGGTTCCACATCAGTTTTGAAGGAAATTCCAATTATAATGATGGACTTTGGTATGAAGGCTGGGAAGGTAACTATGATTTAGTTAAGTTAAATCTTGGAAATGAAGAAGTAGTGCAGCATATACTTAATGCAGTCAAATTTTGGATTGATGAATTTGATATTGATGGAATAAGGCTTGATGTAGCTTATTGTCTTTCACCTGAGTTTCTGCATAGATTAAGAAATTATTGTGATGGATTAAAAAATGATTTCTTTTTGGTTGGTGAAATGCTTCATGGAGATTACAATCAGCGAATGAATGATTCAATGTTACATTCAGCAACAAATTATGAGTGCTATAAAGGTTTATATTCAAGTTTTAATTCTATGAATATGTTTGAAATATGCCATTCTTTAAACAGACAGTTCGGACCCGAAAATTGGACTTTATACAAAGGAAAGCATCTATTTTCATTTGTAGATAATCATGACGTAACAAGAGTTGCAAGCATACTAAGTAATGAAAATCATTTGCCATTGATTTATACATTGATGTTTGGAATGCCTGGAATTCCTTGTGTTTATTATGGAAGTGAATGGGGTGAAAAAGCTGATAAAAGTCAGGGAGACCCAGCTTTGCGTCCTTCATTTGAACAGCCAATTGAAAATGAATTGTTTGAGCAGATTTCTAAATTAGCTGATATTAAGAAACATTCAAATGCATTAAATTATGGAGATTTTTCTACTATTTTACTTACAAACAAGCAATGTGTAATTAAAAGATGTGTTGATACAGAGACTATTTTAGTTTGCATTAATGCAGATGAGAATAATTTTTATGCTAATTTTAATATTTCAGCAAATTACATTGATTTATTAACTAATAAAGAGTTCAGATTAGAAAATGGCTTTGAAATGGAAGCCTATAGCTCATATATTTTGAAATTAATTTCAGAATAGTATTAAACTATAAATAATTTTATTTCAAATTTAATATCACTTATAATTTGATTATTAGTTTAAACCTGGTATTATATAAATTGAATAGTGAATCATTATTTTGAGATTGTTCATAATTTCGTTAAAAAATGATTTTATTATATTAAATGTACAAATGGCTAAATTAAATTTTATTGCTTAATTTTGTAATTGAAATTTTAAATTTGTATACAATTGAGCAATAATATAATTTTTATGAAAAGAGGTAGATTTAAATGGCAAAGAAGATTGTACCTGTTACATTACTTACAGGTTATTTAGGTGCAGGAAAGACAACATTACTTAATGAAGTCCTTTCTAATCAGGAAGGATATAAAGTAGCGGTTATTGTTAACGATATTGGTGAGGTTAACATTGATGCAAGCTTAATAGCTAAAGGCGGACAGGTTACACAGAAAGATGACAATCTTGTTCCACTTCAGAATGGATGTATCTGTTGTACATTAAAGGTTGATTTAATTAATCAGATTATTGATTTAGTTTCATCAGGTAAATTTGATTATTTATTAATTGAAGCAAGTGGTATTTGTGAGCCATTGCCAATTGCTCAGTCTATTACTATGTTAGACGGTTCTTATGATAAGAGAGCAAAACTTTGCCGTCTTGATAATATTGTAACTGTTGTCGATGTAGCAAGATTAGCAGACGAATTTGGATGTGGTGAAAATCTTGTTAAAGATGATATTGATGATGAAGATATCGAAAATTTACTTATTCAGCAAATTGAATTTTGTAATACTATTATTTTCAACAAAGTTGATACTATTTCAGAAGAACAGTTAAACAAGGTTAAAACTATTGTTAAAACTCTTCAGCCAAATGCTAAGACAATTGATACTAACTACGGAAAAGTTCCTGTAAGTGAAATTTTAAATACTGAAAGATTTGATTTCGATGAAGCAAGTATGTCAGCAGGTTGGATTCAGGCTCTTGAAAATTATGACGCAGATGAAGACGAACATCATAACCACGACGAACACGAGCATGAGGAACACGGTCATCATCATGACGAACATGAACACGAAGGACACGAGCATGAGGGACACGATCATCATGATGAACATGAAAATGATGACCACGGACATCATGGACATCATCACCATCACCACCATCATCATGGAGAGGGTGAGGCAGAAGAATACGGTATCGGAAGTTTTGTATATTATAGAAGAAAACCTTTTGCTAAAGAAAAATTTGAAGACTGGATTAATGATATGCCTAAAGGTATTATCAGAAGCAAAGGTATTATCTGGGCAACTGAGAACAATAATGACGCTTATATGTTTGAACAGGCAGGTAAACAGATTAATATTACAAATGCCGGCAGATGGTATGCTACAGCACCAAGAAGAGTACGTGCTCAGGCAATGAAAGATGATCCTACATTAGTTAAGGATTGGGACGAAGAAGTAGGCGATCGTATGATTAAATTAGTATTTATCGGTCAGAATCTTGATAAAGAAGCTATAATTAAATCATTAGATGATTGCCTTGCATAAAAAACACACTAACGAGAAAGTATTGTAATAACATTACAAAAAGATATCAGTAAAAATGAACAAATTTATCTTATTCGATATGAAAATGTTTATTTCAACTGATATCTTTTTTATATTAGTTTAAATAACATGTTTATATTATGTTAGCTTAAACAACATGAGGTCTATATAATGAATGAACTCTACCTAAAATCTCACAATCAGGGACAATTATTGGATCCATATTGTCATTTTCAGGTTGAAGGCGGATATGGCCATCTTCTTTATAAAATCTTTTAACTGTAGCAGAATCATCTATTAAAGCAACTACAATATCTCCATTACTTACAGCAGAAGTTCTTTCTACAATAATATAATCATTCTCGTAAAAACCTACGTTAATCATGCTTTCACCGTGAATCTTCAAAATGAACGTTTCGTTATTAGGTAAAAATTCAGTTGGCAATGCAAAATAATCTTCGATGTTTTCAACTGCAAGTAATGGCTCACCTGCAGCAACTCTTCCAACAACCGGAATATTAGACATTTCTCTTCGTGCAAGTCCAAATTCATCATCAATTATCTCGATAGCACGAGGCTTAGTAGGGTCTCTTCTTATGTAGCCGTTTTCTTCTAAAGTAGCTAAATGTGAATGAACAGAAGAAGTAGAACGCAAACCAACTTTCTCACAGATTTCCCTAACTGTAGGTGGATATCCTTTTCTTAATATTTCTTCTTTTATGTAATCGAGAATCTGTTGCTGTTTAGCTGTAATCTTACCAGGCATATGTAATTCCTCCAAATAATATATAAAATTTTAAAATATATTCAAAATCAAAAAAAATTTCAAAATATACTTAACTGTACCATCTAATGTACACCTCATATGCTAATTTTATCATATAAGAAAAAATTACGCAACAAAAAACCGAACAAATATTCGAAAGCAGTATTGACAAACAAACGTTCGGGTGTTAATATAATTATACAAAGCAAACAAATGTTCGCGTAATAGCAATAATATAAATATATTATATGGAGGATTTTAAACATGAAGTTATTTAGAAACAGTTTTTTATCATCAGTTATTTTTACAATGTTACTTGCAACTGCAGTTGCATGTACTGTTAAGCTTACAGATGTTGGAGCACAGAAGAAGGCTGACTCTAACAGATATAAATATTACACAAGTGTAGAGGTTAAACCCGGAGATACATTAACAAGTATCGCTGAGGAATACATAACACCGGAATATGCATCAGTATCAGAGTATGTAGATGAAATCTGTAAATATAATCACATTGGAAGTGGTGATAAGATTCACGCTGGGAAATATATATCAGTTATGTATTATTCAGATGAAATAAAGAAATAATATAATAATAGTTAATGCAAATTGACTATAGGCAATGTAATAAAATTACAAGACGCTGTATGAACTAAATTTAAGTCATACAGCGTTTTAATTTATTTATTAATGATTTTTATCTAGTGCTTAATCATTGCGTAATTTCACGGCATTTCTAGCCTTTCTGCGGCGTTCATCATCAATTGCAGCATAATGTTTTTTAGTTGTGTTTACATCTTTATGTCCCAAAACGTCTGCAACAAGGTATATGTCTCCGGTTTCCTGATATAAAGTTGTGCCATAAGTACTTCTTAATTTGTGTGGTGTTATTTTCTTCAAATTAGTAACAAGACCTGCATATTTTTTTACAAGTTTTTCTACAGAACGAACACCCATACGTTTTCTTTGAATTGAAAGAAAGAATGCATCTTCATGTCCTTCAACAGGAACAATTCTTTTTCGCTCTTCCATATAATTCTTTAACGCTTCCTCAACTTCATCACCGAAGTAAATGATTGTTTCATATCCACCTTTTCGTTGAATTTTTATACCTGTGTTTTTAAAATCAATATCATTTATATCAATACCAACGCATTCAGATACACGAATACCTGTTCCAAGAAGAAGTGTTAGTATTGCAATATCTCTAACTTTAGTTTTAGTATGAAAGTTTTGCTGGGATTTAGTTAACTTTGTTCCATTTTCTACTTCATCTAATAATTCAGCGACTTCATCAACATCAAGTCTGATTATTTCTTTGTCATGAAGTTTAGGCATCGAAACAATACTAGCAGGATTGTTTTTAATAAGTTCTTTTCTATAAAAGTAATTATATAAAGTTCTAACACTTGCAAGTTTTCTCATTATTCCTCGCTCGCTATTTGTATGTTCTTTGCCATCATCCGAAATATAATATTTTAGATATTCTAAATATTCTTCAATATCAGTAGCTGTCAATTTATCTAAAATATCTAAATCAAGTTCTGAAATATTTATATTTGAATATTTAGGATTTTCAGTTTTAATGTAATTAAAGAATATACCTAAATCATAAGCATATGCTATTCTTGTACGTGAAGAAGTAGTAGGTTCAATTCCTCTAAAAAAAGTAGAACAGAATTTAGGTAATTTCTTTTGCAACTCTCTTAATTTTAATTCGTTATCAATATTAACCTGTTCATGATATGTATGATTCTGTGCCATAATTAAAATAACCTTTCTAATTTTTTTGAAATACAATTTTTAAAATATAATTTTGCTTTTAAAATACAAAACAAATATTATTTATCCATATTGTAGCATCCATTCATAATAGCAGTGAAGAAACGTTCTTTACAACCAGGATTTTCTTTTACCAACTGTCTAACCAGGTTTTTAACATATTCTCGTTTAGTATGTCCATCAACAGGACATCTGTTTTTGGCAACAGGTAGTTCATATCTTTTAGTAAAACCAATAACATCCATTTCTGGTACATACATTAATGGTCTTATAACTGTTAATCTTTTTTTGTCTAAATATGTAACAGGAGAGAAGCAGTGGAATCTTCCTTCATAAATAAGCGAAAGAAACATTGTTTCAATGATATCGTCCTTATGGTGTGCATAAGCTATTTTGTTACAACCTAATTCTTCGGCTTTATTATTTAATGCACCTTTTCGCATTTTCGCACATAAAGAACATGGATTGGATTCTTTTCGCTGTCCAAACACTACATCAGAAATCTGTGTTTCTATTACATGATATTCTACATCAAATTTTTTGCAGTAATCTTTAATCTTATCTAAATCCTGAATACCAAATCCTAAATCAACTGTTATTGCAACTAATTGGAATTTATTTGGATAAAATATTTTTAGTCCGCTCAATGCATATAGTAAAGTTAAACTATCTTTACCACCTGATATACCGATTGCTATTTTATCACCATCTTCAATCATTCCAAAATCATCGACAGCCTTTCTTACGTAACTATATAATTTTTGTGATTTCATAATTTTACCTACCTTGAAAACTATTATTTATTTATAATTAAATACGATTGTAGTGGAAGTAAACAGTATAAAAAAACAGTTGTGTCCACATAATTAGTGTAACACAACTGTTCGCAAAAGACAACTTTAACGAAATGTTTTACGTATAATCCACAAATTGTATAAGTGTCTATAATTTAATGCATACATACTTGATATTATGCCTTTTTAAACTATATTTTTTATAAAATTGCATTAAAATAAGTTCTTTAGTCTAATATTTCAAGCAAATGTTTAAAATATTCAGGTAATGGTGCTTCAAACTCTACATATTCTTTAGTTGTAGGATGAATAAAGCCAATAGTTTTTGCATGAAGAGTTTGTCCTTGTAATTTAAACGGACATTTATTGTTATTGTAGAGTTCATCGCCCAAAATAGGATGATTAATACTTGACATGTGAACTCTTATTTGATGTGTACGCCCTGTCTCGAGCTGACATTCAATGTATGTGTATTTTTTGAAACGCTTTAAAACTTTATAGTGAGTCACTGCATTTTTACCATTTTTATAATTAATGGACATTTTTTTACGATTAACTTCATGACGTCCAATTGGTGCATCAATAGTGCCTTCATCATCAGATATAACACCATTTACAATTGCTACATATTTTCGCGTTATCGAATGAACTTTTAATTGCTCAGCTACAAAATTATGGCTGTAATCATTCTTACATACAATTAAAGCACCTGTTGTATCTTTATCAATTCTATGGACAATTCCAGGTCTTAAAACACCATTTATTTCAGAAAGATTATCACGACAATGATACATTAATGCATTAACCAATGTTCCTGTATAATGACCTGGAGCCGGATGCACAACCATATCTTTAGGTTTATTTACTATTAAAATATCATCATCTTCATATATTATATCTAAAGGAATATCTTCAGCTACAATATTTGCTTCTAACGGTTCAGGAATATCTACATTAATTATATCGTCCGTTTTAACTTTGTAATTAGCTTTGCACACGCATTTATTTACTAAAATATGCTGGCTTTTTAGCAGTTTTTGAATATAAGATCTAGATATGTCAGGCAAAATTTCGCCTAAATACTTATCAACTCGAACTCCTTCGAAATCATCGTCAACATAATATATATTACTCATTTTATTCTCGCTTAAATTTTATTTGTAAAATAATTTTCTAAATCATAGTTTGAAATTTATTTATCTTTTTTATCTTCAGAATCATCTTTTTTCAAAGAAAAAATCGCATTAAATTCTTTGTCGTTAATTACAAAGACGCAAAAAATTATAAGCAATGCACATGCGATTGTCACATAACAATCAGCAACGTTAAATACTGGAAAATCTATAAGCTTAAAATACAGAAAATCCACAACATAGCCATTTACAATTCTGTCAATCAAATTACCAATTGCTCCTGCTATCAATAAAGTAATTATATACTGCATTGAAATTAAATGCATAGTATTTAACGAACAGTTTAACGTTAGCAGTTTGCTGATTCTGTAAATACATAAAATCAGTATAATTACTACTATTATTGTAAAGATGATAAACATAGCTATCTTTCCTGAAAAAATACCCCAGGCTGCACCTGTGTTCCCTCCATCCAAATAGTTTAATTCAAAGACATTTGGAATTATGGAAATAACTTTTCCGGATTTTAATTGTGTAACAGCCCAAAATTTAGTTAATTGATCAAATATTATCAGAACAATTAAAGAAACAATAAGCTTTAAATTATGTAGTCCTGTTTTCATCTTTATAATCCTTTCTAAAACTTACTTTTCAATTATTTTTTCACAGCTATAAATTAATAAGTCATGGTCTATAGTTCTATCAATTGAAGCATTACCAATTTCTTTTAAAACGATGAACTTAATTACACCTGAATCCATTTTTTTATCATTTAAAGTGGCTTCAACAACATCATTAGCGTTAATATCTGATGTAGTAACAGGTAATTTAAATAATTTTAATGTATCACATATATCATTAAATTCAGTGTTATTTATATAATTTTTAACCAAAGAAATGTATGCAGCTGATACAATACCAATTGAAACACATTCCCCATGAAGTAATGTGAAATTTTTTGATTTTTCAACTGCATGACCAATTGTATGTCCAAAATTAAGTAAGGCTCTATCTCCTTTTTCTTTAGGATCTTCTTCCACTACTTTTCTTTTTACATTACAACTATTGTAAATCATAGTAAACAAAGTGTCATAGTCTCTATCTAAAATCTTTTGATAATTCTCTTTTAACCAGTAGAAATAATCAGAATCTTTTATTAATCCGTGTTTAACTATTTCGCCCATTCCTGAATAATATTCGCGATTAGGTAATGAGTTTAATGTACTAAGATTCATATATACAAGTTTAGGCTGGTAGAAGGCTCCTATCATGTTTTTGTAAGCCTTATAATCTACACCTGTTTTTCCACCAATACTTGAATCTACCTGTGCTAATAAAGAAGTTGGAATTTGAATAAAATCTATTCCTCTTAAATAAGTTGCTGCAGCATATCCTGTCATGTCTCCTACAACACCACCACCTAAAGCAACAAGCATATCATTTCTGTCAAATTTATTTTCAATTAAAACAGTATATAATTCAGAAATTGTATCCAAATTCTTATGAGCTTCACCTGCTGTAAATTCAAAAATAATTACTTCTTTTGAATTACTCATAAAAATATCTTTAACTTCATTTGCATATAAAGGACCAACATTTGATTCTGTAACTATACAAATTCGTTTGTTACTTATATTTAATTGCTGGATTTCATCATTTAATAAATTGAAATCTTTTGAAAATACAATATCATAACAAGGCTTTTGCTCATAATTTACTTTCATTGCGTTTGTGTTAATTGATACTTCCATATTTTTCTCCTTATAATTAAATAAATATTTATTTAATTTGCGTAAATCTAATCTTTCTTTTTGTCTGCTATATTACTTGTTGAAATAATAACTATATAACAACAAGCATCTTTATTTTCAGTATCTACAATAATGATTGTAGCTTGTTTATTTAACAGTATATCGAAACTGATACTAGATTTTTTCCTTTTTTAGTAACACTTATCTGTCTGTTGTAAATAACTCTGCCAAGACCTCTGACTGAAATAATATCATTTTCTTTAATTGAATATCCATTTGAAGTAATAATTTTTCCGTTTACGAATACTTTTTTCTCTTCAATATATGAAACAATACTGCTTCTTGATTTATTAAATGCTAAAGAAATTATACTGTCTAATCGTATGTTACCGATAGTTCCTTTTATTTCTTTAAGATTTGGCCTGACATTTTCAATTTCATCATAAGCAATCTTACATGAAATAAGAGTATGTTTTACTTTTGTAAAATTATTGATTATATAGTCAGAAATTCCTGTAATAACATATATATATGCTACATTTTCACCTATAAAAATATCGCCAATCTTACTTCTGTCAATTCCCAAATTTAATATTGCCCCTAAATAATCTCTATGATTTAATGTATCTGCGTATTTTTTATTGAGTGGTTCGATTTTTAAAAGAGTGATTGGGACATCTTCTTCATAATAGACTTCAATTGGTTTAAATACTACAATTTTTCTTTCTGCATAAACATTGCCTCCAGTCAAATAGTAATTAACTGGAGGTAATTGATTTGTTATTGTATTAAAAATATTTATTTCATTTAAATTTAGAAAATCAGAATATGCATAGATATTTTTTGAATAAGTAATATCTGCAAGATCTAATAATCGGTTTTTAACATAATTATCTTCTTTGTTCATCAGTCTGTCCTTAAATGTCGAATATAATTCTACTTATACATTGAAGTTGATCTCATGTTATTATATGAACTTGATATTGCATCATGGAAATCACCTGAAAGATCAACATTTGAAGGTGTCACGATGTAAATGTATCCTGTTATTTTTTGTAATTTACCGCCTATAGAATAGCTTGCACCATAAACTGTATCAACAATACGCTGAGCTAAATCTAATTTAACGCCTTCTAAATTAACGATTACAGCTTTTCCCTGAAGCAATGTGTCTATTATTTCTTTTGTTTCATCATAACCCGATGGCTTAATTACGCAAACTTCTAATCCTGAACTTCTCATCGGAACGACATTTCTTGCGTTTTTATTAGATGATTTGCTCATAAATGAACTTCTGGATGAAGATTTAGCGTGGCTTGAACGTTTGCTATATGAAGGTTCATCGTCTTCATCTTCGTATTTGTCTCTATAAGATGTACGACTTACACGTTCAGGCTGTCTTGTCTCTTCTTCATCTTCGTCGAAATCATCATCGAAATCTTCGTCATAATCATCGTAATCATCCTGATTATAATCCATTCTTAATATGTTCGACACTTTATCTATAAAACTCATTTTAATCTCCTAACTTTGATTTATATTTTAAATATTATAATTTCTTTCACCAAATATTCCGGTACCGACTCTGACTAGAGTTGCACCTTCTTCAACGGCTACCTGATAGTCTCCTGTCATCCCCATCGACAAGACACTCATACTAACATTATCAATGTTTTTATTTTCTATGTCAACCGATAATTTCTTCATATTTCTAAAATATACTCTATTTGATTCAGGATTATCAGTATATGGAGCAATTGTCATTAATCCTTTAATTCTTATGTGTGGAAATTTAGCTATTTCTCTAACTAATTGTTCAGTTTCTTCAGATGTTATTCCGAATTTACTTTCTTCCTGTGCCATATTTACTTCAATTAATATATTCGCAATTTCATCAGCTTTTGCATATTCTTTTTCAATCTGTTCTGCTAATCTTATTGAATCAACAGAATGGATAAGAGAAGCCTTTCCTACAAGATATTTAACTTTATTTCTTTGTAAATGACCAATCATGTGCCATTTGATATCTTTTGGCAATATTTCATATTTGTCACAAAGTTCCTGAACTTTATTTTCTCCGTAATCTTTAACACCTGTTGGCAATGCCTCTTCTATTGCAGTATAAGGTTTAGTTTTGCTGACAGCTATTAAAGTTACTTCATTTACGTCTCTTCCTACTTTTTCACAAGCCTTTTTAATGTTTTCTTCTACAAGTTTAATATTTTCCTGTATCATTAAAATCACTCCTTTATTTATTGAAATATAATTTGATTTTCTTTTACTTTGCTACTATCTAAGACGATATGGTCATACACACTTAAACCATATTTTTCGCCCGATTCAACAATGTAATATTCATCTGTTTCGCCTAATATGGTTACCTGAACAAAAACAGTGTATCCGTTGTTTATGTTGTAAACACCTTGTCTTGTCTGTTCAGCTCCAATATTATATGTCTCAACAGAATCATCCTTGATGAGTACATCACCTTTTTCAAATTCATCCGTAGATACATAATAATTATCATCATCTGAATATGAAATAGTAGGATATGTTACATCACTATCAATTTTGCCATCTTTAACAACCTGTTTTCTAAATCCAATGTCTGTATCGTCATTAGATTTTGTGGCATAATCCTTTGGAATTATGTATAAATTCTTAGAAGCAATTGATATTTTTGGAATTTTTAATCCTGTTGTTATATTATCAATAATCTGAATATTTACAAATCTGTCTGTTGCATATCTTACAACATACTTTGCTAATGTAATTACTCCGTAATTATTACCATCTGCACCCTTTACAATTTTAATATTGGCTGTAGTGGTTATATTATCTTTATTAAATTTAATTTTTACACCTACTGTATCTTTATATTTTTTTACTTCATTTTTGGTAAATGGAACTACGATACTCCATTCATCATCAGTAATAGATTTATAGATAGGCTCATTTGCTTCAACATAATCGCCTGAATTAACAAGCTGTGAAGAATAGTTTTTAGCTCTAAAGTCATCCATTGTAAGTTCTTTAGCCTTTTTATTTTCATATCCATCAAATCTATAAAGTACAATTCCTGTATTACGTGCCTTATTTATCGAAAATTGAGAATCTGAATTATTTTTAATCAATGAATCTAATGCATTCATGTTAATCAGGTCAGCAACTGTTCCCTGAACATTATTTTTAAAATTATATACTTCATTAAAATCCATATCATCATAGTTGTTTGTAAAAGTATATATTTTATCTTTTAATTTTGTAATATCATCGTCTGTAAGGGTAGTATCTTTTTCAGACATTTCAGATAACAGTTTATTAATTGTTCCGTCTGCATCCATACTATATAAAGTTGTATTTAAAGATATTCGTGCACCTTCACGAACATAATAATCAACATATCCGGAAGAATCAGCATTAACAACACTTTCTTTACGTAATGCAATCCCTTTATAGGATTTATATGTTTCATCGGATGAAGTTCCCTCGACTACTTCATAATAATTAATTCTGTCTGTTGTAATGTATTTAAATAAGCTGATTGCTATATATATAAATATAATGCCAAAAATTATAATACCCGGATTAATACGTGTGTAAGATTTATATCTTATTACTCGTTTTTGCTTTTTTGCCATCTTATTCACCTTAATTATGTATTAGATAATTTAAAATTATCTATTAAACAAATGTTAAATCTGCCTAATTCAAATCATCAGGCACTATCTTATATTATCTATCATTTTTCAATTCTAGTCAATGAAATAATTACCATTTATATTATTTCATTTTTTGTAAAAAATATCATATATAAAGCACAGGAGGTGATTATATGAATTCAAAAGGATTTGATTATACAGTGCTGACATTAGTTATAATTGGAGCAATAAACTGGGGACTTATAGGTTTCTTTAAATTTGATTTAGTTGCATTTTTATTTGGCGATATGAGTTGGCTTTCAAGAATTATTTATGCAATAATCGGATTATGTGGTTTGTACTTAATCAGTCTATATGGAAGAGTTTATTCTCTTGGTGAAAACCATTAAAAACTTTATCTGAATTGTATTCTTTTATGGCATTTACAATTTAGTAATTCTTAATTTAGAAATAAAATAATTAATAAAAAATACCGGAAATAGTCAACTAATCTAATTAGTATAACTATATTCCGGTATTTTTTTATGCATTATAAGCTTCACGCCATTCTAAATCTCCGTGTTCAAGTGATTTTATAAGTAATTCGGCAGTAGCTACATTTGAAGCTAGAGGAATATTGTGCATATCACATAAACGTATTGCTTTATGAATATCCGGTTCATGAGATTTAGGATTTAATGGATCTCTTAAAAATATAACTAAGTCCATCTTATTCTGCTCAATCATGGCACACATCTGTTGTTCACCACCTAAATGTCCAGCTAAAAATTTATGAACATTTAAATTAGCTGCTTCCTCTATTAATCTGCCTGTAGTACCTGTCGCATAAAGTTCATGCTTTGATAGAATACCCCTGTACGCAATGCAGAAATTCTGCATTAAATGTTTTTTTGAATCGTGTGCTATAAAACCAATATTCATATATTTACTCCTCCTAGTATAAATCTTTTTTCCGCTGTAATCCTACATTTATTACAATCCCAATACCAATATACATACTGATTAGGGATGACAATCCATAACTAACGAATGGTAACGTTAAGCCGGTATTAGGCAACATACATGTCGCTACTGACAAATTAACAAGCGATTGGAATCCAATCAACGAGCCAAGTCCAAAGCAAAACAGTTTTCCACTTAAATCTTTCGCCCTGGCTCCCGTTAGAAAACATTCAACAACTATAAGTAGCAACAAGATAACAACTGCCGCACTTCCTGCAAATCCCAGTTCTTCACCTATAATTGCAAATATAAAATCAGTATGACTTTCTGATAATAAGTTACCGTTCTTTACACTGGTTACTGTATTGTTATTTAGGCCTTTTCCTGTAAGACCGCCGGAACCAATTGCAAGTAATGAGTTCTCCTGCTGTCGTCTTGTATCTATAATGTCAGGGTCAGTTGAATCTTTGCTATAAAAACCAACAATTCTTTTTAACTGATATCCTTGTAAAATACCGCTATTAGGATCGTTTATCCCCACGTAAACAAATACACTTGCTAAAGGTATAGCAATAATTAACACAGTTGTTACAATCTTGTAACTAATCCCAGATAAAAACATTATAACACAAAATGTAATAAAAATAACTATTGTTGTTGATAAATCCGGCTGAACTACTATGAGAGCTATTGGTAATCCTGCTAATGCACATGTAGAAGCTATTGTTCTAAAGGTATTTATGGTATTTCTATGCTTATAAAGATAAGCAGCTAAAAATAATATTAAAATTATCTTTGATAATTCCGAAGGCTGAAACTGCATAAACTTTAAATCAATCCAACGTCCTGCACCTTTATTTACATCTCCATTTAATTTAACATAAACAAGCAATACCAAGTTAAATATGTATGCAAGCCAGTAAAATTTAAAAACAAATTTATAACTTACTAAACTTAAAATTATTAAAATAATAATTCCCATTACAAATCCTAAAATCTGTTTTTTCTGTTCTGTTCCACCGCTAGTAGCACTACCTATCGCAAGTATTCCAATAACAGTCAGACATACTACATAAAGTAGTAATCTAAAATTTATATTGCTAAATTTATATTCTTTTAATTTCGACAGCGTTTTTTTCTTTCTTCTTGCCATTGATATTTTGCCTCCTAATGCCCATTTTCTTTGAGCATAACTAAGTAAATATATTAAACCTTAACTTCTTTTATAGGTATGTTTGCAAAAAGATAAGGCTTTTTATCTTTTTCTATTTGTATTTTACAGTTTTCTTTATCAATTTCAACATATTTTGAAATAACATTTAAAATATCATTTTTAATAAGTTCCATTGTTTCAGGTGAACATCCCGCCCTGTCAGAAACTAAAAGAATTTTCAGTCTGTCATGAGCAATTTTTCCTGAACGTTTTCTTTTCCTGAATCTAAAATAATTTAGTCTAAACATTTTGAAAACCTCCTGTTAAATACTTTTTAAAGAAATTAAATTTTCTATTCTTATGATTCAACATTGGTACTTCTTCACCATCTATTCTTTTAGCAATATTCATAAAAATTTTAGATGAATATGAATTTGCCCCTGCAAGAGGTTCTCCTCTGTTGGTCGATATAACAATATCTGTATCATCATGAATCATGCCAATTAAATCAAGACTAAGTATCTCTGTGACATCATCAGTTGACATCATATCGCCTTTTTTCACTAAATCATTTCGTATTTTATTTACAATTAAATTGATAGGATATAGTCCTGCTTTATCTAAGAGACAGGACACTCTGTCAGCATCCCTAATTGCTGATACTTCCGGAGTAGTCACAATAATGGCTCTTGTAGCACCTGCAATAGCATTTTTAAATCCCTGCTCAATTCCTGCTGGACAATCAATTAATACATAGTCAAACTTTTGTTTTAATTCATTTGTAAGATTAATCATCTGATATTGGTTAATGCAAGACTTATCCTTGCTCTGAGCGCTTGGAAGCAAATAAAGATTTCTAAATCTTTTATCCCTTATTATAGCCTGCTTCAAGCGACAGTTCCCTTCAATCACATCAACAATATTGTAAACAATGCTGTTTTCTAAGCCCATTACTACATCCAGATTTCTAAGCCCTATATCTGTGTCTATAGCTATAACTTTTTTCCCTAATAATGAAAGGGAAACGCTCAGGTTTGCAGTAACGGTAGTTTTGCCTACTCCCCCTTTTCCGGAAGTTATTACTATTACTTCTCCCATAAAATCCTCCTCAATATACTTATATTTATTTTAGTAATCATATGTTAAGTGTAATATTTTGTATATATTACTCTTTTGTATATTAAGAAGTCTTTTGTTATATATAGTAAAGCCATATTAGCTTTCTAACTAAATTAATCTCTAACGGCACTTGTTGAAGAAGAACTTTCAACATCTTTATTTACATCATCATCCGTTAATTCTCCAAGATAATATCTTACAACGTCCTTTGCTACTTCAGCAGAATCATGTGAAGAGTTACCAAACGGAATAACTGCTGAAATTGCCACTTTAGGTTTGTTATATGGAGCATATGCTACAAACAATGAATGTGCGTTTCTTTTTGAATTTTCTTCAGCAGTACCTGTTTTACCGGCAAACGCTATGTCTGTATCCTTGAAAGATTTTTCTATAGTTCCTTCTGTAATAACCATTCGCATTCCGGTATGAATAATATCCCATGTTTCACTTGATGCGTTTACAGTATTTGATAATTTTGCTTTATTTTTCTTAATTACATTTCCTGATGAATCAGTTATTTTATCAACTAAAGTTAGTTCGTAATTTTTACCACCGTTAGCTAATGTGGATATATATCTTGCAAGTTGTACAGGCGCATATGAATGACTACCCTGGCCAATGGCTGAATGGACAGCTGATTCTGTTGAAAATTTAGGGTCGCTTTCTGTTATTTCTACACCTGATTTCATGTCTAAACCTAATTCTTTCGCATATACTTCAAGTTTTTTAAGTCCTGTAGCACTATCATATTTACCTGATGAAGTTGTTCCCAATTCATAACCTACTTCATAGAAAAATCCATTACATGATTGAGCAATAGCCTGCATTACATTCAAGCTACCATGTGCTGAAGGATATATCCAACATTTTGGATGTGGCGATATTTTATCAAACTCACCTTTATCAACGATAGTTCTATATCTTGTTATTGTATTATTTTCCAATGCTGTCATTGCAGTTACCATCTTAAATGTTGAACCCGGAGCTGATAACCCCTGAGTAGCTCTGTTATAAAGCGGTGAAGATAAATCATCTACAAGTTTAGCCCAATAATCAGCATCTACTGAACCGGAAAGCATATTATTATCATAACTTGGATAAGTTACCATAGCTAACACTTTACCGTTATTTGGATTAGTAACAACAACAGAGCCTGAACATGGATCCAAAGCAATCTGTGCCGGTGTAATATTTAATTTTTTAATCTGACTAATAATAAAATTATAAGATTCCGTTGATGTGTATGTTGATAATTTGTTATACCAATCACGGTCTTTTTCTAATACGCCCTGATCGTATAATAACATACATATTTCACAACCGTTTATTGTTCCATCATTAATTTTATATTTGAATATTAATTTACTAAATGATGCATTATTATCTATGAAATCTAAAATATAATTTACTATTACTTTATATGTTTCATCTGAAGTAATATATTGATTATCAATTTGTAATGCTGATATATTAATCCAGCTTTTGGATATAGCATATTTGATAAATTCATTAATACTGATATCTCCAGCTATATATTTTTTATAAGTTGCATCAGAACTATCTAAAGATGAAGAAATTAATACATTATCAGATTTTAATTCATCAAAAATATAATCATAATACTCTTTATATTCGTCTGATGAATCATTATATACTTCGCCCTTATCAGATTCTAATTGTTTCTTCAATCGACTCTTTACAACCTTTAGGGCATCAGAATATTTAGTATAAACTTTTGCTTCATTATTTGTTCGTTTCTTTTTTAAATCTTTTATGCTTAAAACATTATTATTTATTAACTGAAAATATACAGTTTTTGCTGCAATAGGATGCACATCGGAATCTTCCTGTTCTTTATCTGAAACATCCCTGTTAACAATCTGAGAAATTAAGACTGAAGCAATTTTTTTCTCAAGCATTTTATATGTGGCAATCTGTAATTTCTTATCAATTGTTAAGGTTACATCTTTTCCAACAGAAGAATCAGTTGATGAAACTGTACTTAACACTTTACCTGTAGAATCTACGAATATTTTCTTTTCTCCACGTACACCCTGCAATGTATCTTCCATAGCGGCTTCAATACCTGATTTACCAACATAGTCGCTAGAAATATAATCACCACCATTGTCATTGTATTCCTGTAATTCGCTTTCGGAAATTTTACCGGTATATCCTATCAGTGGAGCAAAATATTCACTATCAACATATCTTCTGATTGTTGTTTCAGCAACTGATACACCTGTAAGAATTGCTTCATTTTCATAAATCGCTGTCATTGTTTCTTTTGAAATATTTGTTGCAATAGTTGTTGCAACATACTTCTGGTATGAATTTTGGAATATGTTATATCTTATTGCAATAATTTTTAAAGTCATTTCCATATCGTAATCACCCTCTAAATCAAAGAAGGAATTTACACAATAGTCCATGACTTCTGCAGCTGAGGCATTAGAATAGTCAACATTACCTTTTTTCATCTTTTTACCAAATAAATTAGTCATAAATAAGGTTCTTGATGCATCTGATGTAAAATTAAACTCATAATTGCCATCGCTGTTAATTACAATTGGGAAATCATAAGATACTTTATCACCATATTTTTCAATTATTGTTATTGCATTATATACAATTTCATTTAATATTCCGTTTTTTTCATCGGAGCTGTCAATTTTATCTTCAAATGTAACGGCATAGCTTAATTCATTATAAGCTAATAATTCACCATTTGTATCATAAATATTACCTCTTGTACCTGGCGTGTAAACCGTCTTTTCAGCCTGCTGTACATAAGTATTCATATAGTAACTCTCGTTAATTATCTGTAAATCAAATAATCTAAAAAGAACAACTCCAAAAAGAACTGTTAATACCGCACCGACAATAAATATTCTTGATTTTATTATGTTATAAATCGTGTAGAAAAAATCACTTATCAAAACTTAATGCACTCCTTTGTTCTTTAGAAATTACCTTTTCATTTAATAAATAAAACAATATATATACAATTAAAGCACAAAATGTTGTAATTATCATTTCAGGTAAAATTATCTTTTCAAAATAATATGGATAGTCTAACTTATTTCTTAAAAGCAATCTGAATCCATAGTAAACTGTGTTAAACATAAAATCATTTATAAAAACTAAAAGCAATGGCATAATAATGATTTCACTATAAAACCATCTTCTAAAGATTCCACTAAATAATCCGCAATACATGTAAATTAAAGCGTTAAATCCTATTACGTCACCATAGAAAACATCAACAAGTAAACCACATGCAAATCCAATGGCTATTCCTTTGTTGCTTCCACACATAAGTCCAAAAAAACATACAACTATCAGAAGAAGATTAGGTGTAGAAACTTCCTGAGGCAATGCAAGAGAAAATGCGTTTTGTAGCAAAAAGGCAACGAGAATCACTGCCGCAAATATTATGAAATTTCTTATTTTCTCTTTCATGCTTTTTCTCCTTTACATATCATCCTTTAACTGAGTAATTACCAATACTTCGTCTATATGTTTAAAATCTACAACAGGAATTATTTGTCCTGACTGTGTCAATTCACTCGAATCTAATTTAATATTTGTTACATAACCGACTAATATTCCCGGAACAAATTTGTCTGATATTTTTGATGTGACTACCATATCGCCTTCTGTAACCTTAGCATCTTTTAGTACTTCTGTTACATTCATAACACCATCATCCATAAGCTTTAAATCTCCACTTACAATTCCGGTATCACTTGTGTTGGCAAACGAAACACTTACACTACTTTCATCATCAATTATAGCTCTAACTTTTGCATAATCTTTACCGACGTCAGTAACAATTCCAACAAGTCCACCACCGCTTATTACATTCATATCTTTTTTTATTCCGTCTTTTGAACCTTTATTAATTGTAAAGATATCAAACCAGTTTCCGGAGTCTTTTCCAATTACATTGGCTGCAATTTTTTCGTAACTTGAATAGTCCTGATCTAACTGATATAAATCACGAAGTCTTTCAAGTTCATATTTATTTTGAGCTAACAAACTGTTTTCTTCTG
Organism: Eubacteriaceae bacterium; assembly: GCA_902363805.1. Classification (GTDB taxonomy): domain Bacteria; phylum Bacillota; class Clostridia; order Lachnospirales; family Lachnospiraceae; genus Eubacterium_U; species Eubacterium_U album. The sequence continues at coordinate 494,195 of CABJBF010000002.1, forward strand.
TTAATTCGTTAACCTGACTTTCTAATTCTTTATTTTTCTTTGTAAGTTTTTTTACTGAATTAAAGTAATCTGCTTTATTAGTAAACCATTTACCAATGCCATTCATTCCATCCTGAAGAGGAACAACAATTGCACCGGAAACTATTTTTGCAGGTTTAGAATAATTTGAAAATATAGATGACAAAATTATGCTAAACACGCAAAATACAGTTAGAACAAATATTAAAACTTTTGTATTTATATTTATAAACTTAGAAGGTCTTTTCATTTCTTTTTACCTACCTCTTAGTATTTATTTTCGCTTGGTGTATATAACAACTTTCTGTATTTTGAATCAGATATAATTTTTGAAATTCCTCTTACAACTGATTCACCGGGGTTTCTAACAACATTTACCTTTAAATCTGTTTCCATTTCTATTAGTTTACTTAAATTTGTAATCTGCGCTGAACCACCTGTAAGATATATTCCGGTGTCAATTATATCAGAAGATAATTCAGGTGGTGTACGTTCAAGTAACTGTTTTATTGAATCAATAATAGACGATAATACTTCTTTTATTGCTTCATATATTAAATCAGATGTAACCGTTCTTTCACAAGGAAGTCCTGTAATAATGTTTCTCCCAAATACATTACACATTTCATAATTATCATCTGATTCTTCATCATAAATTGCATTTGCAAGATTGATTTTTATTTGCTCTGCTGTTTTCATGCCAATCATAATATTATATTTTCTTTTTACAATATTACAAATTATTTCGTCAAGTTTGTTTCCGCCAATTTTTACAATTCTGCTAATTACAATTCCACCAAGTGATGTAACTGTAATTTCAGTTGTATCGGCACCGATGTTTACAATCATGTTCCCTTTAGCACTGTCAATATCAATACCAAGACCAACTGCATCTGCAATAGGTTTTTCTACTATCTTTATTTCTTTTGCTTTAATACTTGAGTCGTTAATAACATCATAAAAAGCGCTTTTTTCAACTTCAGTTATATCAGAAGGAACTGCAATACAGAATCGTCCACCTCTTACAATTTTAGGATAATTTAATTTAATAAACATCTTTTCTATAAGACTTTTCATGTTTTTAATATCTGCAATTACTCCATCCTTGATAGGAAAACTTACAACAATATTATCAGGAGCTTTCTCATACATTTCAAAAGCTCCATTTCCAATTGCAAAAACGTCCTTTTTATTTCGAATTGCTATTATATTTTTTTCATTTATTATAGTTTTAGTTTGTCCATTGAAAATCTTTAAATTACTTGTTCCAATGTCAATTCCATAAACATTCTGACTCATTTTATTGTCCTTCCAATTAATTTGATTTATATAATTCCTAATGCATTTAAGCTGGTAAACGATTTGTCTCCTATAATAATATGATCGAGAACAGTTATACCAATTAACTGTCCGGCTTCACATATTTTTTTCGTAGAAATAATATCATCTTTACTAGGTTCGCTGTTCCCGCTTGGATGATTATGTACAATTACGATATTAACCGCATTAAATCTTAATGCCTGAACAAATATTTCCCTTATTGAAAATAGAGACTGGTTTATTGTTCCTGATGTTATCATCATATCTTTTATCATTTGACATTTTGTGTCTAAATATGCAACGACTAATTCTTCTTTTTCTTTATGGCGCATGCTTTCCATATAGTATCTTGCAATTGTGTCAGGTCTTGAAAAATCAAGCTTATGAATTGCTTTCGTACATGCTATTCTTTTAGAAAGTTCTCCTATACACATAATCTGAATTGCTTTTACAGTTCCAATTCCCTTAAAGCTTGTCAATTCTTCAAATGTATAATGCATAATTGATAAAATATCTGTCTTATTTTCTTTTGTTATTATTGTTCTTGCCAGTTCCATAGAATTCAATTCTCTGTTTCCTGTTCTTAGAATAACAGCTAATAATTCTTCATCACTTAAAAAGGCCGGTCCTTTTTCAATGCATTTTTCATAAGGTCTTTCATTAACAGGCATATCTGCAATTTTGTTCATATAAATACCTCCATTCATCTCTCCAAGTACAAATTGAGGTATCAAACAATAACTTGCTAATTTTAGATTTTATCACAATAAATTTTTAGTGTACACAATTAAATAATATTTTAAGTAAATTTAACCAAATTTTAACATTTTATAAAGAGACAATATTTTCATCTACTAACTGCTGTAATGCCTTTAATATTCCAAATTTTGCATGCTGCCATGTAAGGCCACCCTGAAAATAGACAGCATATGGAGGCTTAATTGGAGCATCAGCACTAAGTTCAATAGATGAACCGGATACAAATGCACCTGCTGCCATAATTACCTGTGAATCATAGCCCGGCATATCCCATGGTTCAGGTGTAACATGGCTGTCAATCGGAGCAGCTGCCTGAATTCCTTTACAAAAAGCGATTACTCCTTCAGGAGAGCCAAATGTAACAGCCTGAATGATATCGTATCGTTCTTCTGTTGAATTAGGAATTACATTAAATCCTAATCTTTCAAATACATTTGCTGCAAAAATTGCACCCTTTAATGCAGAAGCAACAACTGTTGGTGCCATAAATAATCCCTGATAAAATGTATGAATTACATCAAGGCTTGCACCAACTTCTTTTCCAAGTCCTGGAGTTGTAAGTCTATATGCACAATTTTCAACACATTCTTTGGTTCCACATATATATCCTCCAATAGGAGCTAATCCGCCACCAAGATTTTTAATCAAAGAACCTACAACCATGTCAGCACCTACGTTTGATGGCTCAACTATATCTACGAATTCACCATAGCAATTATCTACCATTACAATGATATCTTTATTTATTTCTTTTACAAAATTAATTACCTGACCTGTTTTTTCAACAGAAATAGTAGGTCTTGTCTCATATCCTTTTGATCTTTGGATTCCAACCATCTTAACATCAGAAGTTATTGCCTTTTTTATGCCATCAAAATCAAAATCACCATTAGGAAGTAAATCTACCTGTCCATATTTAATTCCATATTCTGCAAGAGATCCTTTTGATTCTCTAATTCCGATTACTTCTTCAAGTGTATCATAAGGCTTACCAGAAATATAAAGTATTTTGTCGCCCGGTCGTAAATTTGCTGATAATGCGATCCCTAATGCATGAGTTCCGCATGTAATCTGTGGGCGGACAAGTGCATCTTCTGTACCAAATACATCAGCATATACTTTTTCTAAAGTATCTCTGCCTATGTCATTATATCCATAACCTGTAGATACGCCAAGATGCGCTTCGGAAACCTGATTCTTCTGAAATGCTTTCATAACTTTTAATTGATTATATTCAGCTACTTCATCTATTTTTGCAAATCTATCTTTTAATTCATTTTCAATATTTTTTGTAAAATTATATACATTTTCATCTATTCCCAGATTTTTATACATTTCCTTAATCATTTTTAATTATATCCTTTTCCCTTAGTGTATTAATCATATATTTCAAAGTATCATCGATACTATCATAATCAAAATAGTTGACCATGGTCACATCTTTTTCCCTTCTAAACCATGTAAGCTGTCGTTTTGCAAAATGTCTGGTTTCTCTTTTTATTATTTCTTTAGTTTCATCTAAAGAATATTTACCATTAATATAATCAACAACTTCCTTGTATCCTATACCGTTCATGGAAACCAAATCTTTTGTATATCCCATATTCAAAAGGTTTTTGACCTCATTTACAAGGCCTTTATCAAACATAATATCAACTCTTTTATTTATTCTTTCATATAAAAGTTCTCTTTTATCATTTAACACAAAATAAACAAAATTATAAGGAGAAATATTTTGAGATTGTTCTTCATTATGAGTTGAAATTTTTTCACCTGTATTTTTATAAAATTCTAATGCTCTTATTACACGCTTTAAATTGTTCTTATGTATATTTAATGCAGATTCTTCATCTACTTCTTTTAACATATTATGTAAATAATCATTTCCTTTTTCTTTTGCTATATTTTCAAGTTCTTTTCTATAAGCACTGTCTATTTCTTCATCATTAAACTGAATATCATATAATACAGACTGAATATAAAATCCGGTACCGCCTACGATAATTGGAATTTTTCCTGCTTCATATATTTTGTCCATGTATTCTAACGTTTTTTCTTTAAATACATGAACGTTAAATTCTTCATCCGGTTCAAATTCATCAACAAGATAATGCTTTATTCCCTGCATTTCTTCTTTTGTTATTTTGGCAGAACCAATATCCATATGTTTATAAACCTGAATGGAATCAGCACTGATTATCTCTCCGTCAATTGCTTTTGCAATTTTTATGGATAATTCTGTTTTACCTACTGCTGTAGGTCCTGTTATAACAACTAACGGTTTCATATATACTCCTAAATTATTCGTTTAAACTTCTTTTCAAGTTCGTATTTTGATAATGAAATGATTGTTGGTCTTCCATGAGGACAGTTGAATGGATTTTCAAGTTTTAACAGTTGGTCAATTAAAGAATCCATTTCTGCATAACTTAATTTGTTATTTCCCTTAACTGCTGCTTTACATGACATTGACGCAATTTTTTCTGTTAATAGTTCAGAATTTAATTTTGTTGTCTGTTCTGACAAATTATCAATAAGGTTCATCAATACCTCTCTTGCATCTAATGTATATAAATCAGCCGGGATACCTCTTACTGCAAAATCCTGACCACCAAATTCCTCTATTTCATAACCTATTTCTCTGAAATTATCTATAAATTTTTCTAAAAGTTGTGCTTCAAGCATGCTTAGATTTAAAATTATAGGAGGATTAACCATTTGAGTGTTAATTTCTTTATTTTTTAAACCAGCCATAATTTTTTCAAACATAACTTTTTCATGAGCCGCATGTTGGTCAATGATGTACATTTTATCTTCGTACTCAACAATCCAGTATGTATCAAATACCTGCCCTATTATTTTATGTTTTTTTCTTGCTGTATCTGTCAAAAAGTTATCTTCAAAAAGATTCATTGTCATATCTTTTGAAGTTTTTGGAACATCAAATCTGGTTTTAACATTTACGGCTTTTTCTTCTGGAATTAATGCGTTTTCCATATTAGATGTATTATCTAAAGATATATCTTCCTTAGTTATTTGATTTGACTCTTTGTTCCTAATAATTACTGATATTTCTTTGTTATCATGATTATTTTTTAGGAAATCTTTATTCTCAACTATAACATTAGTATTATTTTCAATATTATAGTTTACATCATTTATATTATCGTTATTATTAGTAATATCTGATTTAAAATTACTATCTGATTGTTTTATATCTGATTGTTTGTTGTAATTTACTTCCTCTGAAATAAAATTATCTGATTTATTCACATCAGATTCAATGTCATGTTTTCTTTCAATCTCATCTGTTCTTTTTGTTTCAAATGGCTCAGGCACCTTTATTGCAACAGGAATATCCTCTTTTTCTTCTGTAAGTTTAACCTGTGGAATCTTCGGCTTCTCAATAATTGCTTCAGATAAAACTTCCACAATCCATGGATATAAATCTTTTCCATTTCTAAATCTAAGTTCCATTTTAGACGGATGAACGTTTACATCTAAAAGGTCTGAATTAATTTTCAAATGCAAGACTGTAAAAGGATATTTATGTTGCATCATAACAGGTGCAAACGCCTCTTCTATCGCTTTTGTTAAAATAGTACTTTTAATATATCTTCCATTTACAAAATAATTCTCAAATGTTCGGTTTCCTTTAGAAATTAATGGCTTTCCGATGAAACCTTTAAGATGTGCAAATTCACATTCTTCATTTATTTCTATTAAATTATTAGTTATTTCTCTACCATATATATTATAAATTACATCTTTCAAATTACCGTTTCCCGGAGTATGTAACTTAGGTTGTCCATTATTTATGAAATTAATGGCTATTTCAGGATGCGAAAGTGCTATCCTTTCAACAATTTCTGAAATATATCCGGCTTCAGTCTGAGGAGTTTTTAAAAATTTTCTTCTTGCAGGAGTATTGAAAAAAATATTTCTTACAAGAAATGTTGTTCCATCAGGAGCACCTATTTCTTCGAGTCCTTTTTCCTTTCCTCCTTCTATAGTATATTTACATCCAACAAATGAATCTTGTGTTTTTGTAATTAACTCTACCTGACATACAGCTGCGATACTTGAAAGGGCTTCACCTCTAAAACCAAGAGAAGAAACGACCATTAAATCTTCGACAGATTTAATTTTACTTGTAGCATGTCTCAAAAATGCAGTTTTAATATCATCTCTATCAATACCACATCCGTTGTCTGTAATTCTTATAAGTTTAGTGCCACCGTCTTTAATTTCAACACTAATTTTATCAGCACCCGCATCAATTGAATTTTCCATAAGCTCTTTTACAATCGATGCAGGCCTGTCAATTACTTCTCCGGCAGCTATTTGATTAATTGTATTTTGATCTAATAATTTAATATTGCTCATTTACCATCTATTCCTTAATTTGTTCTGTATTTTATACAAATGATTTAAAGCATCTATTGGTGTCATAGTTCCTAAATCAAGTTCTTCAATCTCAGTGATAATATCATCTTCTTTTACTGTATCAAACAAAGACATCTGATGTAGTTCAACATTATCATTTACTCCTTTTATGGAATTGCCGGGAGTCATATTTGCAGCAATTTCCTTTGCTTTAGCTGTTATATCTGCATTTGATAATTCAGCAACAAGTTCTTTTGCTCTATTTATAACACTATCAGGAACACCGGCTAATTTGGCAACCTGTATACCATAACTTTTATCTGCTCCGCCCTTAACAATTTTACGTAAAAATACAATATTATCGCCCTGCTCTTTTACGCTGATGCAATAGTTATTTACACCTTTCATAGTTCCTTCAAGTTCAGTTAATTCATGATAATGAGTTGCGAATAATGTTTTTGCACCAAGTAATTTTATATCACATATATGTTCAACTACCGCCCATGCAATACTTAATCCATCAAAAGTACTTGTTCCTCGACCTATTTCATCAAGAATCAACAAGCTTTTTGGTGTTGCATTTCTAAGAATATTAGCAACTTCTGTCATTTCAACCATAAAAGTACTTTGACCGCTTGCTAAATCGTCAGATGCCCCTACTCTTGTAAATATTTTGTCGCACACGCCTATATTTGCACTCGTTGCCGGAACAAATGAGCCAATCTGAGCCATAAGAGTAATAAGTGCTGTCTGTCTCATATATGTTGATTTGCCGGCCATGTTTGGGCCTGTAATAATTGATACACGATTATTATTCATGTCTAAATATGTATCATTAGTTACAAACATACTGTCAGGCATCATTTTTTCAACGACAGGATGTCGGCCGTTTTTTATATCTATAATACCTTTTTCATTTATGTTAGGTTTAACATAATTATTATGTTCAGCAACATATGCTAATGAAGCAAATACATCAATTTTTGCTAATGCTTTTGCAGTAGTCTGTATTCTAACAACCTGCGATGATATCTCATCTCTTATTTCACTAAATAAATTATATTCTAATGAAAATAATTTATCTTCTGCACCTAATATTACATCTTCTAATTGTTTTAATTCATCAGTTGTGTATCGTTCTGAATTAGTCAATGTTTGTTTTCTCACATAATAATCCGGGACTAAATCCTTATACGAATTTGTAACATCAAGATAATATCCAAATACTTTATTGTATTTTATTTTAAGTCCTTTAATACCTGTCTTTTCTTTTTCTTTAGTCTCAAGTTCTGCAAGCCATGTTTTTCCTTCTGTTTTAGCTTTTCGTAATCTGTCAACCTCTTCATTATATCCTTCTTTAATAATTCCCCCCTCTTTGATATTAATTGGTGGATCTTCGTTTATTGAATTGTCTATCAATGAAGTTATATCATCTAAAACATCTAAATCTTCTGTAATTTCTTTAAAAAGAGGACTCTTAAAATCCTGTATTACCGTTTTTATATGTGGCAACATTTTTAAAGAATTAAGCAAAGCTATTAAATCTCTTGGATTAGCTGATTTATATGCTACTTTACTTATAAGTCTTTCTAAATCGTATATTGGAGAAAGATATTCTCTTAATTCATCTCTTGTAATTAAAGATTTATTTAATTCCTCGATTGCTTTTTGTCTTTTTATAATAGATTCTTTATCAATTAACGGCTGTTCTATATAGCTTCTTAGCATTCTTGCACCCATAGCCGTTTTTGTCTTATCGAGCACCCATAAAAGAGATCCTCGTTTTTGTTTTTCACGTAATGTTTCACATAACTCCAAATTTCTTCTGGTAGAAGTATCTAATATCATAAATTTATTCGTTGAATAAGGAATTATCTGAGTTAAATGAGATAGTGAGTTTTTTTGTGTTTCTGTTAAATACTGCATTAGAGCACCGGCAGCATTTGTTCCAACATCATAATTATCAATTCCTAATGCTGATAAATCATAAACTTTAAAATGATCAGTTAATGCTTTTTTACACATGTCATCATCAAAATACCATGATTCTAACTGGAATAATGTGATATTTAATCTGTTTTTTAAATCGTCAATATCAATTCCTGTAAGTAAAAATGCATCATTGCATATTATTTCACTTGGCATGAATTTATAGATTTCATCAAGTAATGCCCTGTTGTTTTCAACTTCAGTGACAAAAAAATCTCCTGTTGTAATATCTACAATAGCTATTCCAAAACAATTTTCCACACATACAATAGACATTAAATAATTATTTTTAGTTTCATCTAATGCAGATGTGTTTAGATTTGTTCCGGGAGTAACAATTCGGACAACTTCTCTTTTTACAATTCCTTTTGCTGTTGCAGGATCCTCAACCTGCTCAACAATCGCAACCTTATATCCTTTTGTTACAAGTTTGTTTAAATAAGAATCTACAGCGTGATAAGGGACACCACACATTGGCGCCCTTTCTTCTAAGCCGCAGTTTTTTCCTGTTAAAGTGATTTCAAGTTCTTTTGATGCTGTAATAGCATCTTCAAAAAACATTTCATAAAAGTCACCTAAACGGTAAAAAATAATGCAATCCTTATATTGTTTTTTAGTTTCTAAGTATTGTTGCATCATTGGTGTAATACTCATATTATGCCTCTATTTCTCCAAAATAATAAAATCCTTTGGCTTTTAGTAATTTAACTTTTAATTCCTGACCAATTAAATCCTTAGTTCCCTTAAAATGAACTACCGTGTTATTGCTTAATCGTCCTGTAATTAATTCAGGGTCATGGCTGTTTACTTCTTCTGCCATAACTAATTGTGTTGTTCCTTCATATTTGGCAGTTTTCTTTGATGAGATTTCATTTACAACTTTTAAAAGTCTGTCAAATCTATCTTTAACTACATCCTGTGGAACCTGATTTTCCATTTCGGCAGCAGGTGTTCCCGAACGTTTTGAATAAATAAATGTAAATGCACTGTCATATTGAACTTTCTTAACAACATCTAGTGTTTCATTAAAATCTTCTTCTGTCTCACCGGGAAAACCAACAATGATATCTGTTGAAATTCCAATATCAGGAATTGCTTTTCTTAATTTGTCAACAATTTCAAGATAATGCTGTTTGTCATAATGCCTATTCATTATTTTTAATAAACGGTCGCTTCCTGACTGTAATGGCAAATGCATCTGCTTGCAAATTTTTTTAGAATGAGCCATTACATCAATTAATTCATCTGACAAATCCTTTGGATGACTCGTCATAAATCTAACTCTCTTTAGACCGTCTATTTTTTCAATTTTCTGTAAAAGTTGTGCAAATGTCATTGGATTTTCTAATGTCTTACCATATGAATTAACATTCTGACCTAACAACATTATTTCAACTACACCTTCACTTACTAATTTCTTTATTTCATTAATTATATCTTCAGGTTTTCTGCTTCTTTCCCTTCCTCTAACATATGGTACAATACAGTAACTACAAAAATTGTTGCATCCATACATTATATTAACTCCGGATTTAAAACTGTATTTTCTTTCACTAGGTAAATCTTCTACTATTTCTGTTGTGCCCTGCCATATATCAATTACAGATTTTTGACCTGAAAGTCTTTCATATAATAATTCTGCTAACTTAAAAATGTTATGTGTACCAAAGATTAAGTCAACAAATTTATAACTCTTTTTGATTTTTTCAACAACATGTTCTTCCTGCATCATGCATCCGCATAAACCTATAATCATATTGCTGTTTTCTTTTTTTAATTTTGATAAATATCCTAATCTTCCGTATATTTTTAAATTAGCATTTTCACGTACAGTACATGTATTATAAAGTACTAAATCAGCATGTTCATCTTCTGTTTCTTCATATCCGATTTCATTAAGAATACCTATAAGTTTCTCTGAATCTTTAAAATTCATCTGACATCCAAATGTTGCTACACATGCCTTTAATTTTCTCCCTAATTCTTTTTCTCTATTAGAAATTATTTCTTTACATTTAGCTATGTAATAAGCCTGCTTTTCTGTTTCATTTACAAAATTCACTTTATTTCTCCTAAACTATCTCATTTGTTATTATGGTATCTAAATTGATATCATTTTCATGCTGCTTAAGTTCATCCACAATTTGAAAATTAAACCCTACACCGATTTTATATGTATCTATATTTTTTAAATATCTGTCATAAAAGCCTGCACCATATCCAATTCGCTTTCCTTCTTTAGTAAATGCAAGTCCCGGAACTATAACAATATCCGGTTTAGGTGCAATATTATCTGTGACAGGTTCAGGTATTTTCATATAGCCTTTTTGTAACTGGTTAAAATCAGTAATTATATAAAATGTCATGTCGTTTCCAATTACTTTTGGAAGTGCAAGAATTTTACCTTTATTTAAGCAGTCACTCATAAGCATTGTCATATCAACTTCATTATTTACACTACAATAGCAGTAAACAACTTTACTGCTATTATAAATTTCGCTATTTATTATTGTATTATTGATTTCCAAATTATAAAGTTCAAATTTTTGGTAATCAAGAGATAATCTTTTTTGCTTTATTTCTTTTCTAAGAATGTTTAAATCCATTTTAATGTCCTTTAGGTTTTAAATCCACAATTGTTCCATCGGGATTTTTAATTTTTACATTTTTTAATTCACCTTTTAAATTACCAATAACAGCCATTCTATATTCTGTACGCAACTGTTCCTGTTCTTTCTTTTCACTGTCAGTTAATCCTTCTGCTTTAGATTTTCTTGCCAATTCATTTATTCTCTTTATTTTCTTCTGATCCATTTTTTCTTTTCCTTTTATTTTATTTTAGAAATATATATGTAGTATCACTATTTGCCGCGATTGCACCAATAAAATACCCTTTTTCTTCAAGCAATACTTCTGTCGAAGGGAATTTCTGAATTGCAACATATTCATATTCTTTGCCAAATAAAGGCTTTTTTTCATTGACACTTGCAATGAGATTATTATTAATGAAAACTATCTTTTCTTTATTACTGTAAACTGCATCAACCTCGTTAGTCTCTAAATTAAGAAATTGACTTTTAGAATCTTTGTCAATTTTAACATATGGTGTTCCGTTAATTAATATAGCATTTGCTCTTGTTGAACTTCCGGTTTTTGTTTTGTTAATACATGTATATTCTTCTTTGCTTTCAAGATTATAAAAGCAAATCGTTTCTTCATCCTTATTAAAATCGAATGTAGAATATAACAAATAATTATTCTGAACCTCAGCAAATACTAATGTAGTATCATAGTATGCCTGGGCTATTGACGGTATAACCATATGTGTCTGTTCAAGTAATAAATCCGATATAAATTGCTGAATGTTTATTACCATTAAAGTTTCAACAGCTGCTTCTTCTTTTTCGAGTAAATCATGCTTATTCTCATCAAATAAAGAGTATCCTGTTTTCATAATACATGAATTTTCGTTATATGGAATCATAAATTCAATTCCATTGTTAATTAAATTTTCATCGTTGATTTTATATTGCTTATTATCTACAAAATTAAATAAAATAGATGAAAAATCAAAAAATCCGGCATAATTATCTTTATAATTTCCTCTTGGAATTGCCCTTTGTATTATTAAATTAGATTCATTTAATATATATATTTTTATTTGTTTTTTATCAGGATATAGATTTAAATTATCCTTTAAAGTAATTATTTTTAAATATGTATCATCAATATAATTATATTTAATTATATTTAAATTGTAATTTCCATCATATTGATCATCGAATTCAGTAAAATAAATATAATCTGACTGAAACTGACAGTCTGTAATATTAAAAACCTGTAGTTTTTCGCTTCTTGGAAGAATTTCTTTTCTTATATTATCTTCTAAATGATACACGAAATAGTGTACTTTTTTAATATTGCTAAACTTACTATCTTCATATTCTTTTTCAAGAATTATATCATCTTTTAAATGAATTCCATTAAAATATTCTGATTGGGCTAAAAATCTAATGTTCATTATGACTCCTCACGCGTTTATATAACGAAATTTTTACAAACTAAATCATACTACAAAATTGAAAAAAGGTCTATATTTTCATTCTTAGATATGTATAACTCAAAATTGCAAACCTTTAATCTAAATATAATTGTTCAAATAATAATGCTATGGTCTGAATTCAGAAATAATCGATTCAAACACCTTTATACCATCAATAGCTGCACTTGTAATGCCTCCGGCATAACCTGCCCCTTCACCACAAGGATAAACACCTTTAAATACTGATTGAAAATCGTCTTCTCTTATAATTCTTACAGGTGATGACGTTCTGCTTTCAATCGCCGCAAATACAGTATCTTTATTATCAAATCCCTGTATTTTTTTGCCAAAATATGGCATTGCCTCTTCTATTGAATCGCAAATATATTTAGGTAATACATTTTTTATATTCGCAAAAGAATATTTTCCTTTTATGTCAGGAATAACATTTCCAAATTCATGACTGATTTTGTTATTTACAAAGTCACCATATAGTTGAACAGGAATTGCACCTTTTCCTTCATTAAATGCTTTTTCTTCTAATTCACGTTGTAAATACATTCCTGCTAATGGATGTTTACTTTCAAAATCATTTGGAGTAATAGTTGTAACTATCGCACTGTTTGCATTTTTACCATCTCGAGCGCTATAACTCATACCATTGACAGCTAAACGTTTATCTTCAGAAGAAGCATTAACCACGCATCCTCCAGGACACATACAAAAAGAATATACGCCTCTTTTGCTCTTTGTATTGTATGTTAATTTATATGGTGCAGCAGGCAAACCTTCACAATTATCAACTCCATATTGTGATTTATTTATCATATCCTGTAAATGCTCAACACGAACACCTATTGCAAATGGTTTTTGTTCCATTGGAAATGATTTGTTATATAGCATTTCGAAAGTATCTCTTGCACTATGACCTATAGCCAAAATACATATTTGACTCTGAATTTTTTCTGAATTATTGATTTCTAAATTATAAAAACCACCTTCTTTTTCGATGTTAGTAAGCTTACTTTCAAACAATACTTTTCCACCAAGTGATTCTATTTCTTTTCTTAAGTTTTTTACAACAATTTGAAGAATATCTGTTCCTATGTGAGGTTTTGAATCATACATGATATTTTCGGGTGCACCACATTTTACAAATGTTTCCAGAACAAAATTCTGACGACCGTTTTTATCTTTAATTCCTGTGTTTAATTTTCCATCAGAAAAAGTTCCCGCGCCACCTTCTCCAAATTGAACATTTGACTCTGTATTTAATTTACCGGTTTTCCAAAATTCTTCAACATCTATAATTCTACTGTCAACATCCTTGCCTCTTTCAATTATTATAGGATTATAACCTGCTTTTGCTAAAAGATAGCCACAAAACATTCCGGCCGGACCAAATCCTACAACAACAGGTGGATTTTCTATTTTTTTATTTCCCGTAACATTGTATATGTATTTTTCTTCTTTTTTTACAATTGAAACATCTTTAGGTAATTTTTTTAAATTGTATTTATTTAACTCTAATTGAACAGCATATATATATATTGGTGATTTTCTTGCATCAATTGATTTTTTTATAATTTTATATGACACAAGGTTGTTTTTTTGTGTATGAACTTTTTTAAGTGCTTCCTTAACAACATCATCTATACTATGCTTAACATTCATCTTAATTTGATTAACTTTAATTTTTATCATATAAACAACTCTTTCCTGCAATTGCACCGCTTGACCATGCAAATTGTAAATTATAACCGCCACATAAACCGTTAATATCGACCACTTCACCTGCGAAATACAAGTTTTTTACAAGTTTAGATTCCATTGTTTTAGGATTTATTTCTGATAAATCAACTCCTCCACACGTAACCTGAGCCTGTTCGTAATCTCTTGTATCTATTGCTTTAAAATCAAATTTTTTTATAGAATTTATTACATTTGAAATAAAATATTCAGAATCTTTTTTACATTTATTAACTACTATTTCATAAATTCCATTAGCTATTTTTGACGGTAACATTCCTTTTAAAGCATATAATACACTTTTTCCGTTATCTTTTTGTGTAATAATAAATTTTTCTATATCCTCACTCTTAATATCAGGTAAATAATCAACTGTTATTTCAACATCTTTTTCTAAATTTATAGCTCTGGAAATATAATTACAGCAATTAAATATAGGAATTCCTGATAAGCCATAATCAGTAAATTGCACTTCTCCGGTTTCCTTATATACTGATGCTCCTTCTATAAAAGCTGTTACAGTTGCTTTAGTTCTTACGCCTGCAAAAGATTTACAGATTTTATTTTTGCATACAATTCCTGTTAATCCGGGAACCTGTTCAATTATATTATGGCCAAACATTTTTGCATAACTGTATCCACTTCCATCAGAACCGGTTTTTGCAGCAGACTTTCCACCAGTTGCAATTATAAGCTTGTCGGCTATAATTTCTTTATTATTACCCTTAATTATAAATTTATCATCTTTTCTATGCATTCTTGTAATATGAAAATCAGAAATTAATTTTACATTTCTTTTATACAATTCACTTTGCAATACATCAATAACAGATGCTGCCTGCTCACTCATAGGATAATAATATCCATTTTTATCTTTTAACATTAAACCGCAATTATAGAAAAATTGTTTTGTATCATCGACAGAAAATTCGTTTAACACTACATCTGCAAAGTCCTGATTATTATATTTTTCTTTTGAAACTGATTCATTAGTCAAATTGCATTTTCCATTACCGGAGATTCTTATTTTAGAACCTATTTTTGATGTGTGTTCTAAAATAAAAACCTCATTATTTTCATTTGCTACATTTATTGCAGCCATCATTCCTGCCGCTCCGGCACCGATTATACATATTTTCATTGTAAATATTCCTCAACTGGTATTAGCCTCAAGAAATTTAAATAATTCTTCTGCTGTATCAAAGTAAAAACCTTCAGCTAAAACATCCTGCTCTTTTTTTGACAAACTGGACACTGGTATTTCTGTGGATGCAACAACAGTTGCTCTATCATTTTCAAATACTACAATGTATCCTTCCACTGATTGCAACCAATAGCCTTCTTTTTCTATTACTTTAGCATTAGTCTGAGAATTATTCTTCTTTGATTGTTTATCTGTTCCAATATTATATCCAATTACAAATGTTGCAACAATTACAGCTGCAACTAAACAAAAAATATATGCACGCTTGTTCATAAATAAACTCCTTTGCATATATTTTTTACCGTTTTATATTTTTATATACTACAGCAGATGAATTTTTTTACATATTTTAATAATCATAGTTCCTTTTGGAACAGATTCTAATTCATTTTCTGTAACAATTTTCGTTTTAATAACCATAATTCCATATACTGCAATAGCTACACATATAGCGATTAACGTTGATATTGTATTACTTCCGATTAATTTATGGAATAATAAATAAACTAAATAACAACATATAGACATAATTACCGATGAAATAATAGGTTTAAGAAATGTATTTTTTATTTCCTGTGTATAGCCTGTATAATTTTTTATTGAATATGAATTTAATACACATACTGTCATTGCAAATGTGAAATCACCTATTACAACAGCGTATATTCCTAATTTGAATACAACAAGTAATAAAGGCAAAATAACTAAATGAATACCTAATGAAATTGCTGAATTCTTAATAGGAACATTCAATTTATCAATTCCCTGTAATATTGAATTACTGATTGTTGATAAAGAAAATGCCGTAACTGTAAATACACTAAACATCATCATGTAAACAATCATATCATTACTCAAATTAGGAAATAGCATTTTGTTGATTGGTCCACCTAATACTGATAATCCAAAGCCACAAGGCAGGGCAATTATCATTGAAAATTTAATTGCTGAATCTATTTTATTATTTACAATTAGTTTATCACCGGCAGCATATGAACGAATCATTGACGGTACAATTGCTGCCGCTAATGCAGATGCAATAGCTATTGGCATAGTAGTAAGTACTCTATACTGTGAGCTGTATACACCCCACAATGCTAATCTTGCATCTTCTTTTAAGCCAAATTTCAACTCCATAATATTCTGGAAAATCGGATTATCCAACAAGTTGCTAATGTTATAAATTGTTGTACTTATGAGCATTGGTGTAATTGTAAATATAATCATTTTTGTTATTCTACTAAATGAATCCAATGCGCCTTTATCCTGCTTTGAAATGTCAGCTAATATATCCGACTTTCTTTTTAAGTAGATAATAATCAGGACTAAAAGAGCTGTAGCCGCACCAAGGCATGTACCTAAAGTTCCACCTGCAGCACCATATGATATTGCATTTGCTTCTGCTTTACTTTCTGATAACATTGTAGAAACAGAGTATCCATAATTTAATAATTCGTATGCTGCAAACACACTTACAAAAGCATTTACAATCTGTTCAAAAATCTGAGAAATCGCAGTTGGTACCATATCTCCAAGTCCCTGCATATAACCACGGAAAACTCCTAAAATACATGCTATTGTTAATGTCGGAGCTAATACCTTTAATGCTCTTCCGGCTGATGGAGCATGATAAAATGTTGAAGCAAGCCATTCTCCGCCAAAAAATGCAATTAATCCACATATAACACCAATTACAAGCCCATATATTAATGCACCTTTAAAAATTCTGTGAGCATTATTATTTTCATTTCTTCCTAATTTTTCAGAAACAAGCTTTGAGACTGCAATAGGCATACTTTGTGATGATAATAAAATTAAAATATTATACACATCATAAGCCGTGCCATAACATCCCATGCCTTTTTCACCTAAAATATTAGTTAAAGGAACACGATATATTAAACCTATAACTCTTACTAATAAACCTGCTACAGCTAAAATGCTTCCTTGTAGAAGAAAGCTGTTTTTCATTTTTTTCTTTGACATTGAAATCTCCTAATTACATACGAAAACTTTCCGGCATCAAGTCAGAAAGTTTGTATTCTCTTATTTCCTTATCATTAGTTACAACAATTATTCCATTTTCATCCATAAATTCTGTCATAACCTGTCTGCATATTCCGCATGGATACGCAAAATCGTGCGTAGAGCATACAATTACTATTTTGTCAATTTTTGTATATCCATCTGATACAGCTTTGAAAATAGCACATCTTTCAGCACATATAGTTGCACCGAAAGATGCATTTTCAATATTACATCCCATGTAAATTTTTTCACCACATAAAGCAACTGCCCCTACATTAAATTTGCTGTAAGGTGCGTATGAATTTTTCATTGCCTCATATGCTTTTGATATCAACTCATCATTACTCATAATACTCACTCTTATTTTGAAATTTTTACATTATCAGAATATTCATTCTGAACCATGCAAATCCATGTTTTACCATCATTTAAAACAATTTCATTTCCTGATTTATCTAAATATGTAGTTCTTCCAAGCTTGTCTGATTTATTCCAAGTAATTTTTTCAGCCTTACCGTTTGTAATATACCAACCTTTTCCTGAGCCTGTTAAAGTCATATCCAAACTCTTATTATCAGGATAAAGAGTAGCGTTAACATACTGAATAATTATATTAGAACAAGACAGCTGTTCATTATTCTGATCATCAATGTGTGCTTTTCCATATTGGAATCTCTTATATAATCCTGTAGCTGCATCATATTCAAACCAAGGTTTATTTATCTGGTAACCAAGTTCTACTTTATTGGCAATCTTTTCGCTTGCTAAATCTACTTTAGTTCCCTCATCAGCAAATTGGAAATGTGAATTGTAATCTTTCTTGTAATTCTTTCTATAGCCTAATTCTTTAATTCCCTTTTTAATTCCTGCACCATCAATAAAACAGTTATGTGGTGCAACTCTATCTGTTGTTCTAAAGAAAATGCTATTTGCAACAGACTGATATGAACCTACATTATCAATCTTATCGCTTTTTAGAAAATCAAGTGCATATTTAGACTGTCCAAAATGAACATAGATAGCATCCCATTCCAATGCAAAATAACAATAATAAATTCTGCAGCTTCTTATTGAACCAATCTTTTTAAGATCATCGTAATTTTCAAAAATACCCATTATACGTGTTATGCATCCTTCAACAGGTGCTTCATAGCATACACTTGCATTGCTAAGTCCTGAATGAGGAATTGCATTTATAATGTTATTGTACATTACGGCAACAGGTCTTCTATTAGCAATTTTTTCATCTACATATTCACCGGTTAATTTACTTCTTACCTGTCCGATATGTGAATTGTCGACAGTTGTTTCTTCAATTGTTGTTTCTTCAACAGTTGTTTTTTCTTCTTTTTCAGTTTTCTTTCCTTTGCATCCTGTTACTAAAATCATGGCTACTATGATTAATGTTAATGCTGTTAGTATCTTTTTTTGCATGTTTACTCCCTCGTAATTCCTAAATTTATTAAAATATCATTTTGCTTTCTTTCCATTTCCACCCTTTCATCTTCCTCCATATGGTCATATCCAAACAGATGAAGCATACTATGGGCAACAAGAAAAGCAAATTCTCTTCTAACTGAATGATTAAATTCATGTGCCTGACTTATTACACGGTCATATGAAATAACAATATCACCTAAAATTAATTCTCCGGTATCTAAATCAAAATAATCATCAATCTCATCAAATCCTGTAAAATCACCCGGCTTATCATAATCAATCATCGGAAATGATAATACGTCAGTTTCTTTATCAATTCCTCTAAACTCGTTATTTATCTCATGAATTCTTTCATTCGTTACAATAGTTACATTAACTTCACACTCATATGGACATTTCACATAATCCACGGCTTCATTAACAACCTCTTCTATAAGTTTTTCATAATCAAGTCGTTCCTTCATTTCTTTGTCATATTCGTTTTCAATATAAATATTCATTATTTCTTTTCCCTTTGTTGTTTCTTTTTTGCCATTTTTTCATCATATTCTTCATATGCTTTAACGATTTTCTGAACAAGAGGATGTCTTACAACGTCTTTGTTTGTCAAGTTAACAAAACTTATATCCTCAACTTTACTTAAAACCTTTAACGCAACATCTAATCCTGAAACAGCGTCTCTAGGTAAATCTTTTTGAGTTAAATCACCAGTCACGATTACCTTTGATCCAAAGCCGATTCTTGTTAAAAACATCTTCATCTGTGCAGGCGTAGTGTTCTGTGCTTCATCTAAGATAATAAATGCATTATCTAATGTACGTCCACGCATATAAGCTAAAGGAGCAACTTCTATAATTCCCTTTTCAGAATTATGCATAAAACTTTCTGCCCCCATTATCTGATATAACGCATCATATAAAGGACGTAAATATGGATCAACCTTGCTTTGTAAATCGCCTGGTAAAAATCCAAGATTTTCTCCTGCTTCAATAGCCGGTCTTGTCAAAATGATTCTGTTTACCTCATCATTTTTTAAAGCAGTTATTGCCATTGCCATTGCAAGATATGTTTTACCTGTTCCTGCCGGGCCAATTCCAAATACAATCATCTTCTTACGTATTTCATCTACATAATGCTTCTGACCTAATGTTTTAGGCTTAACAGGCTTTCCTGCCGCAGTTCTGCATATCATATCATCATCTAATTCGACAATCGCCTGTTCGTTATCCTCAAAAGATAATGATAACGCATAATCAACATTTTGCTCTGTTATTTCATTGCCACGTAAAGATAATTTAAAAAGCTGTTCAAATACTTTTTTTGCCCTTTTGGCAGCAACTTCACCACCAATAATTTTTATTTGTGAATCTCTAGATATAATGGTGACATGAAGTGTTCTTTCTATTTTCTTTATATTTTCATCAAAATTTCCATAAATCTTTTTTTCATGCTCAGCAGGAATATCTATAATACTCTCAATCACGCTCATTAACTGTAGTTCCTTCCTCTGATATACTTAACTCTTCAAGTGACCCAAAAGGTTGAACAACTGTCACCTGTCCTTTTCCTATATATTTGTCACCGACAATCTCCATTTTAACATTTTTTTCTAGAATTTTATACCCTTTTTGTTCTAAAGTCATTAAATAATATGTAAAATCATTATCTATTAGTGTTTTTATTTGAGTTTTATTTCTTTTTACTTCAACATATTTAAAAGGAATATTTGTAATTTTTGTAAATGTAACAGGCAGATAATAATTTTTCAAAAAATGAAGTTTATTTTTTTCAATCACAATGTCTTTATTTTTGCCTTCGCCATTTAATATTGCCATATCACCAAACGAAACGTTAAAATATGAATATTTCTTTCCATATTTTTTTACTTTTTCTTTTATTTTATATTTTTTATTAAATTCATATTTAACTTTGGCATAAATTTCACCGTCAGCCTTAACATATTTCTTAGCTATAATTTCTTCAAATTCGTTATATGTATCTACTTCTCCTGAAATCAGCAAATCACCTTTTTTAACTTTGTCACCTTTCTTTACATTGCCGACACCTGCTCTTGTTATTATGCTATCTATTTGTGCATCACAATTTGCAATAATGTTATACGGAGAATTTTCCTGTTCCTTTATCGTTCGATTATAATTTTCATTTACATGAATTATGAGATTTGTCCCTTTAATTTCTGCACAAACCCATGTTATATCAGAATATTTATTACGAATCTTTTTTTCTATTTCATCGCAATCAATTTTTCCTTTATATTCTCCTACATATACGTTTTGTTTTCTTATAAAATTATATAATTCATTGGAAGTATGCATTACATTGCCATCTATTGTAATGTTCCAGATAAACATAGATAATATAACTACAATCAATAAAAATGATGCTAACGAAATACCAAATATTTTTATGTATTTAATTTTTTTTATTTTATTTATATTTCCAATTTCGGAAACATTTTTAATTTCAATATTGTATTTCTCGCATTTTTCTGTTAGCCTTGCTAAATATTTTTTGTTTATAAGAAAAGTAGCTTCGTTATTTGAAATCTTAATCTCTCTATACTCTAATTCGTTAAATTTCAATAATCTTTTTATATCGTAACTATTAATGCAAATTTCTACAAAATGATATTTCATTAAGATCTCCTATTATTTTCATACAGATTTTATTATTATAATATTCGATATTTAATCTGTTACCCTTTATAAATATATAGTAATGTTTGCACTTAACTATTATGTTTGTATCTGATAATTCAATTATTGAAATATAATTTTCTATATAAGCACACCTTTTCCCTAAAATATCGACAATAGATTCTTTAAAAACTACATCTGTAGGTATTTGGCCGGCATCACAAATTTTATATTTATCTATAGCTTTTCTCCACATATAGCTATTATTATTAAGTATATGAATTGTTTAAAATATAATACATAAAAAAACCGGAGCATAAACTCCGGTTTTTTATAATTAATTATACTTGCGCTTTCTAGCAGCTTCTGATTTCTTCTTACGCTTAACGCTTGGTTTTTCGTAATGTTCTCTTTTACGAATCTCCTGCTGAATACCAGCCTTTGCGCAATTTCTCTTGAATCTACGTAAAGCACTGTCGATTGATTCGTTTTCTTTAACGATAACGCTTGACATTCTTTCCTTACCTCCCTCCAGTTACGATATTCCTAAAACTGTAGGTATTGTGTTTCATAACACACAAAAAATATTATAACATATATTTCCACATCGTCAACCACTTTTTATAGTATATTGAAGATTTTTTGCTTATTATTTTACCTGGCTTTCAAAAACTTCTTTAGCCTTTGCTAACGCGTCATCTGCACCTGCAGGATTCTTTCCTCCGGCCTGTGCCATATTAGGACGACCGCCGCCGCCACCGCCAACACATTTAGCTACTTCCTTAATGATATTTCCGGCATGTGCACCTTTACTGATTGCATCATCACCAGCCATTGCAATAACATTAACTTTATCGCCTAAAGTTGATACGATAACAACAACTCCATCGTTTGTCTTTTCTTTCATCTGATCGCCTAAATTTCTCAAACCATTCATATCAACGTCTGCGACTTTTATCGCTAATAACTTAACTCCATTTACGTCAACAATCTGGTCATCAGCATTTCCAACAGATGCATTAGCAATTTTGCTCTTGAGTTTTTCGTTTTCACTCATAAGAGCTTTTATTTCTTCCTGCATAGCTTCAATTTTCTTTACAAGTGCTATAGGTTCAGTTTTAGCAACCTTAGCTGCAAGATTCATTTCTTCTTCAATTGATTCATAATGTTTCATAAGACCTGTTGATGTTAAAGCTTCAATACGTCTTACTCCGGCAGCAATACCTGATTCTGAAATAATCTTAAATGCTGAAATAACGCCTGTATTTGCTACATGAGTACCACCACATAATTCAACTGAAAAATCACCCATTGAAACAACTCGAACCGTTTCACCATATTTTTCGCCAAACAATGCCATAGCCCCTGTCTTCTTAGCATCTTCTAATGACATTTCTTTAGTAATTACAGGAAGATTTTCAGCGATTTCATTGTTTACAATATCTTCAACTTTCTCAATTTCTTCAGGAGTCATAGCCTGGAAATGAGTAAAGTCAAATCTAAGTCTGTCTGCAGTAACTAATGAGCCTGCCTGTTCAATATGATCTCCTAATACAATCTTTAAAGCTTTCTGTAATAAATGTGTTGCACTATGGTTTTTGCCTGTATCTTCTCTATTATGCTTATTAACCTTAAGTGTAACATTATCTCCAACAGAGAACATTCCCTTAGTAACCTGTCCTATATGACCAATCTTTCCACCTAAAAGCTTAATTGTATCTTTTACTTCAAATTCACTGTCACCGTTTGTAATTACACCAATATCTCCTGCCTGTCCACCCATTGTAGCGTAGAAAACAGTTTCATCAACAACGATTGTTCCCATATCACCATCAGTGATTGCTTCTACAATTTCATCTTCAGTTGCAATTGTTGAAATTACTGATTCATTTTCTAATTTGTCATATCCTACAAATTTAGATGTGATATTTTTATCCATCTGCTCGTAAATTGTAGCATCTGCACCCATGTAATTTGTTTTCTTTCTTGCTTTTCTAGCTTTTTCTTTCTGTTCTTCCATGCATGCTTTAAATCCGTCTTCATCAACATTAAATCCTTTTTCTTCAAGGATTTCCTTTGTCAAATCAAGAGGGAATCCATATGTGTCATATAATTTAAATGCATTTTTTCCTGAAAGAGTCTTTGAACCTGCATTATCCATTTCTTTTTGCATATCAGTAAGGATTCCAAGTCCCTGATCTATTGTCTTATTGAATTTGTTTTCTTCTTCAGTAAGAACTTTAAAAATCATGTTTTTCTTTTCTTCTAATTCAGGATAACCGTCTTTTGAACTTTCAATAACAGTTTCACTTAATTTTGCAAGGAATTTTCCATCAATTCCAAGTAAACGTCCATGTCTTGCAGCACGTCTGATTAATCTTCTAAGAACATAACCTCTTCCTTCGTTAGATGGCATAATTCCGTCAGAAATCATAAATGTAGCTGAACGGATATGGTCTGTTATAATTCTAATTGAAACATCCCATGCATATTCTTTTTTATATTCTTTTCCTGAAAATTCACAAACTTTATCTCTTAAAGCTCTGATTGTATCAACATCAAAAATTGAATCTACATCCTGAACAACAGTTGCAAGTCTTTCAAGACCCATACCTGTATCAATATTTTTCTGTTTAAGAGTTGTATAATTTCCTTTTCCGTCATTTTCAAACTGTGTAAATACGTTGTTCCAAATTTCAATGTATCTGTCGCACTCACAACCTACTGTGCAATCCGGCTTACCACAACCATATTTTTCACCACGGTCATAATAAATTTCTGAACATGGTCCGCAAGGTCCTGCACCATGCTCCCAGAAATTGTCTTCCTTACCAAACTTAAATATTCTATCAGCAGGAATACCCATTTCTTTGTTCCATATATCAAATGCTTCGTCATCTTCAAGATAAACTGAAGGATAAAGTCTGTCTGCTTCCAATCCAACAACTTCTGTCAAAAATTCCCATGACCAATGAATTGCTTCTGTCTTGAAATAATCTCCAAATGAGAAGTTACCAAGCATTTCAAAGAATGTACCATGTCTTGCTGTTTTACCTATATTTTCAATATCACCTGTTCTGATACATTTCTGACATGTAGCTACTCTTGTCTTAGGTGGAATTTCCTGACCTGTAAAATATGGCTTAAGAGGTGCCATACCTGCATTAATCAACAATAAGCTGTTATCATTGTGGGGAACTAAAGAAAAGCTACCCAATACCAAATGGTCTTTAGATGCAAAAAAATCTAAATACATTTTTCTTAATTCGTTTAATCCGTATTTTTGCATTTATTTATCCTCCAAATATTAATCCTTATGCTAAAACTCAATAAATAATTCTAGCATAAGGACTATTGTTTTTCAAGATTATAGATTGATTTAATTTGCATTATAGGTTGATTTAGTTTGCATACTTACGCATCTATTTGTTAATGCTCGCTATCATATTCTTAAGTAAATATATTTAATTTTTCTAATAGACAATCGAATGCAGATATCTATCTTCATTTAAACATATAAACGAATGCTACTTGATTTTAGCTTTACAACAGAATACAAATAACCCCTTTGCTTTGGTCGTTAGTGATTTTTTCTATAGTATTTTGCATTCTACCCTGAGTTTCATCACTCATTCCACTGATTTTTGCAACTATCCCATCTTTAACAATTTGCTCAATTGTTTTACCAAAAATATTAGTGTCCCATATATTTGCATTTTCATCTGTCTTTTGTCCGTTTATATAATCAATTAAATCATTTGCCTGTTCTTCACTTCCTATTATAGGAGAAATCTCAGTTACTATATTTGCTTTGACAAAATGCATTGATGGAGCATTAGCTTTAATTTTAACTCCAAACTTTCCACCACTTCTTATCAATTGCGGATTCTCAAGTGTTATTTCATCTTTTGTAGGCACTACTATTCCATATCCTTTAGTTTTAACTTCATCTATTGCATAATTTACTTTTTCAAATTTATCTTTTTTTTCAGCAAGTTCCTTTACAAAACTAACCAGTTCAAGTTCATTATTGATTTGTGTATTAGTCATTTCACTTAATGTCATATAGTAATATTTATCATATATAGCATAGGTTATTGTTACCTCTCCGTCAGACAAATTAACATTATTAATCGTGATTGATTTTATGTACGGGTTTTCTTTAGTATTTGGCAAAGAATTGATATCTTTTATTTTATTAAGAACCATGAGTATGTTTCTTGACAATTCTAAAACCGCATTCTTAATTTCGTTGTCATCTTCTAAAACATTTACCCACTTAGGGCACATAAAATTAATCTTTGCTATTGGAAATTCAAACAAAATTTTGCTTAGAATTTCATTTATATCTTTTTCGCTTAACTGAAGACAATTAAGCGGAATGACAGCTGACCTGTAATTGCTTTCTAATTTTTTTACGACACTTTTACACTTCTCTGATTCAGGTTCCATTGAATTTACAACTATAACAAAAGGTTTATTTATTTTTTCCAATTCCTTAATTGCCATATCTGTTGCTTTCATGTAATTTTCAGCCTGAATATCTGTAAAGCTTCCATCTGTAGTTATGACAATCCCTATAGTTGAATGTTCTGAAATAACCTTTTGAGTTCCAAGTTCCGCTGCTTTAGAAAAAGGAATTTCCTGTGTCAACCATGGAGTTTTTACCATTCTCTCTTTATCTTCTTCTAAATATCCGGTTGCACCATCAACCATATAACCTACACAATCTATAAGTCTTACGCTGGCATTTATATCATTTTTCAAATTAATATTAACAGCCTTATTTGGAATAAATTTAGGCTCTGTGGTCATAATTGTTTTTCCGGCTGCTGATTGTGGCAGTTCATCCTGAGCTCTTTTAATATCATTTTCATCTTTTATGTTTGGAATAATTGCTAAATTCATGAAATTCTTTATAAATGTTGATTTTCCTGTTCTGACAGGCCCGACAACACCAATATAAATTTCACCGTTTGTACGGTTTTTAATGTCTTTATAAATACTAAAATCCATAAAAATAACCCCTTTACATTTTTTATAATTATATGCAAAGAGGTTTTATATATTCTTAATATTCTATACCTTTACGGGCATTTACACCACTTTCAAATGGGTGTTTTATACAATTAATTTCCGATATATAGTCTGAAATTTCTACATATTTTTCTTCGGGGTTTCTTCCTGTCAATATTATTTCAGTTTTATCTTTATATTCACAAATAATCTTATATGCATAATCTTTATCCAACAAATTCAATTCATTTGCAGAGTTAAATTCATCAAATATTACCATTGATATATGCTCTGATTTTAAAATTTTTTCTGTTTCTTTTATTAAATTTGTATGGATATCCTTTAAATCGCTCTTTTCAGAATCTGTCATATTCCATATAAATTTTATTGGACCTGTTGGATGCAAAACATAAATATTGCTGTTATTTTTTAAAAAGTTTATTTCTCCGGAAAGACCATCTTTCATAAATTGAACAAATATTACTTTTTTATTATAGCCTAACATTCTAACAGCCTGACCGACAGCAGATGTTGTCTTTCCTACACCATCGCCACACTTAATATGAAGCATATTCATCCTCCCTTTAATACAACATTACATTAACGGAGCAATCATTTTTAATATTGAACCACATAATTTATATAATGCCGACCGATTTCTACAGTCTTCTAATGTGATTTTTTTAGATTTCTGTAATGTTTTTTCGAAATCATCTTCTATTAATGATATTTCCTTGTTTTTATACATTAAACATCCACATTCAAAATGAAGATATAAACTTCTGTAATCTAAATTAATTGTTCCAACAGTCGCTTTGTCATCATCAACTACAAATTGTTTTGCATGTGTAAATCCCGGAGTGAATTCATATATTTCAACTCCATTTTTAATTAATTCTTCATAATAGGTTCTTGCAAGACAATACGCATATGCTTTATCTGGAATTCCCGGCATGATAATTTTTACATCAACACCTCTTTTTGCAGCAAATGTCAAAGCCTCCATCATCACATTATCAATTACAAGATAAGGTGTTATTATATGAACATATTTTTTTGCAGTATTTATAAGGCTTAAATATACTTGTTCTCCAACTTTTTCATCATCAAACGGCTCATCTCCATATCCAATAATATAGCCTGATGTATCCGGCAACGAAGGACAGTCTACATCTAAATATTTATTATAATCGCCAATAATTTCTTCATCTACATTCCACATTTGCAAAAATAATAACGTAAAACTTTTAGCAGCTTCTCCTTCTATCATAACAGCTGTATCTTTCCAATAACCAAATCGCTCTTTTAAATTCATATATTCATCGGCAAGATTAATTCCTCCGGTAAAAGCAACCGTTCCATCTATTACAAGATTTTTTCTGTGATCTCTGTTATTTTGATGCGTTGAAAGAAATGGTTTCATTGGATTAAAAGATTTAGCTTTTATTCCATATTCTCTAAGTTTCTTAAAATAACCCATTGGAAGTTTGGTTAGAGAACACATTCCGTCATATATTACACGGACTTCAACCCCTTCTTTAACTTTTTGTTTTAATATTTCAAGAACAGAATTCCAGACTTCACCTTCTTCAATTATAAAATACTCTAAAAATATAAATGATTTTGCCTCTTTTAGTTTTTTTATCAAATAATCATATTTTTCTTCTCCTGAAGCAAAATATGTAATTTTTGAATTCTCATATGGTGGACATCCTGAATATTTATAGATGTATTCTCCTAAATTTTCTATAAGCGGATCATCTTTTTGTAATTTATCTTTAATGTCTGTTTTATATTCTAAATAATTATCCGACCTGTGGTTAATTACTTCTAATCTTTTTCTTAACAGCACAGATGTAGGTTGAAATTTTACAAACAAATATAAAAGTGCGCCAAAAATTGGAATTATAAGAATTACAATTGACCATATCATTTTCATGGTTGGATCTGATTTTTTTTCATTAACAATATAAAGAACCAGAAAAACAGTGATAATTCTTATAAAATCATAAAATATCTTAAATTGCTCATTTACATGCCAAAAAAAGTAGAACAATACAAGAAGTTGCAGAAAAATAAGCAGGGCAAAAATAAATATACGGCTGAATATAAGCTTAACAATCCCATTTTTACCTTTCTTTGCTGTTTTCTTTGCAGTTTCTTTTGCTCTACTTTCCATAAATTTAATCCTCGTTGTCTAACAAATTTTGTCTGATATTTAACATTCTTATATCTGTTTCGTAAATTGTATCTGCGCAATCCGTTAATTGCTTAATTGATTCCACATTAGAATTTTCAAATTTCTTATAGTGTATCTGATGTTCTAAACTAGCCCAGAAATCCATAGCAATTGTTCTTATTTGTACCTCAACTTTTACACCCTTCTTTTCATTAGATAAGAAAATAGGAATTTCTATAACCAGATGCAAACTTCTATAACCATTTTTCTTTGGATTTTTTATGTAATCTTTTCTGGTTAATTCTTTAACATCATCCTGACTTGTAAGCATGTCTGCAACGCTATATATATCATCTAAAAAAGAACATATAATTCTAATTCCCGCAACATCATCTAAATTGTTCTGTACACTTTCTAATGTTTTATCCAAATTTTTTCTATCTAACTTTTCATATATACTATCAGGAGATTTAATTCTGGTTTTAATTGATGCTATAGGATTTCTCATAGTATTTGCAGAAAATTCTTTATTTAAAACATCTAATTTTGTCTTTACTTCTAAAATAGCACATTCATAATATGTCATGAGCATTTTAAATTCTGTAGGATTAATGTCAAAATTTCCAATCTGACCTATAAATTTATTTTGTATTTTTTTTAAATCATCCATATTTCTTTACTTCCACAATAAATCTACATGCTCACTTGTATTATCTCTGTTCATCAATTCATTAACTGCATCTAAAGGCTTTTTTCCATTAAATAATACGTCATTAACAGCTTCTGTAAGTGGCATATCAACATGATATTTTTTTGAAAGATTAAGTGCAGCTTTTGCAGATACAGCACCTTCAACAACCATATTTACTTCCTTAACAGCTTCTTCTAAAGAATATCCCTGTCCAATTAATACTCCTGCACGTCTGTTTCTTGAATGTTTACTATCACATGTAACAATCAAATCACCAATTCCTGATAATCCGTTAAATGTTCTTGTGTGGCCACCCATTGCAGTTCCTAAAAGACTAATTTCCTTCATTCCTCTTGTAATAAGAAGTGCCTTTGTATTATCACCAAATCCTAAGCCATCTGAAATTCCGGCAGCTAATGCAATAACATTTTTTAAAGCTCCACCAAGCTCAATACTTTTTCTGTCAGGACTTACATATACCCTGAAGTAATGATTTGAAAAAGAATCCTGAACCTTAACAGCTGTTTCTTTAGTTGTTGCTCCTACTACAACGGCTGTTGGAATTTTACGACCTACTTCTTCGGCATGACTTGGTCCTGATAATGCAACTGCATCACAATTTGGTAATTCATCTTCAATTATTTCCGTCATTGTATTAAACGTATCATCTTCAATTCCCTTAGCAACATCTACAATAATCTGACCATTTGGAATCAAATCCTTTAAAAGTTTTGAAGTACTTCTTACAAATGAAGATGCAACTGCCATAACAATAATTTCTGCTCCATTAACAGCACTTTTTAAATCATTTGTAATTTCAACTGTTTCTGGAATGATTACTCCCGGAAGACTTATTTTATTTTCTCTATGAGTTTTAAGTGCTTCGACTTCTCTGTTTACTGCTGACCATATTGTGACATTATGACCATTATCATTAAGAACCATAGCTAATGCTATAGCCCATCCACCACCACCTAATACTGTAATCTTTGACATATTATGCCTCCTTCTTTTCGCCAATTTTTCGTTCTGTACCATTGGCTAATCTTTTTATATTGTCCTTATGTCTTATAAAAGCAAGTGCTGTCATAAGACCTGTAATAATGTACGCTTCAATTCTGCATTCCGGATTAAGATTATGTACCATTCCAAGCTGCCCCCATACAATCATTTCTATTAACAATGATCCCATAAGCATTAACGATGAAAACGATACATACTTTGTTATATATAAAGATATAAAAAACACAAAAAATCCAAGAACAACAAATTTCCAATCATATATAGCTAAAGATGTAATCATTCCTGCTGACGCCGCAATTCCTTTTCCACCTTTAAATTTCATGTAAAACGGAAAATTATGTCCTAAAATAACACCAAATCCAGAATAAAGCAATAAAACAAACATAATATTTTCACATGATTTATGAAACAAAGCATAAACAAGCAAACCACAAAATACTGCTTTTAATGCATCAACAAAAAATGTGATTAATCCTGCTTTTTTACCAAGAACACGCATTGTATTTGTTGTTCCTGAATTTCCACTTCCAAAATCTCTAATATCAATATTTTTTATCTTGCCTAAAATGTATCCCATTTCTATAAGGCCGAAAAAATATCCTAAAACTATGCAAATAATTCTCTGAGCAATCATTTAACTTTCCTTTCGTTCCCTTATAATAAATCTTAAAGGAGTTCCTTTGAATCCAAAACTTTCTCTTATTTTATTTTCAATATATCTTGTATATGAAAAATGCATCAGTTCTTTATCATTTACAAATATAACAAAAGTTGGCGGTTTAACTGCTACCTGTGTTATATAGTATAATTTCAATCGTTTACCCTTGTCTGATGGCGGCTGCTGTAAAGCAACTGCTTCTGTCATTATTTCGTTCAATACACCTGTTCCAACACGCATTGACTGATTTTCTAAAACTTTATCAATCATATCAAATAATTTTGGAAGTCTCTGACCCGTTTGGGCAGAAATGAACATTATTTCAGCATATGGCATATACGCAAGTACATCTCGTATTTTTGCAGTAAACTGATATATTGTTTTATCATTTTTTTCAATTGCATCCCATTTATTAACGGCAATAATTACACCTTTGCCATTTTCATGAGCGATTCCCGCAATTTTAGCATCCTGTTCTGTAATACCTTCTGTTGCATCAATCATTACAACAACTACATTCGCTCTTTCAACGGCTGTTACAGTTCTTATAATACTATATCTTTCAATTTCTTCTTTTATTTTCTTTTTACGTCTCAAACCTGCAGTATCAATAAATACGTACTCCTTACCATTCCATGTAATTTCAGTATCAATTGCGTCTCTTGTTGTGCCGGCTATATTTGATACAATTACACGATTATTTCCTGTAAGTTTGTTTACCAAAGATGATTTTCCTACATTTGGCTTACCTACAACTGCAATTCTTGGTCTTTCATCTTCTTCCTCTTCTAATTCGAGTCCGTCAAAGTGTTCAACTACACGGTCAAGCAAGTCACCAATTCCAAGTCTTGATGATGCTGATATAGGCTGTGGATCACCAATTCCTAAATTATAAAATTCATATACATCAGGCATAAATTTATCAAAATTATCCACCTTGTTAACAGCTAAGATTACCGGCTTATGACTTCTTCTAAGCATGTCAGCTACTTTTGTATCTGAATCGACAAGTCCCTGACGTACATCTGTTATAAATATAATTACATCAGCAGTATCGATTGCTATCTGAGCCTGTTCTCTCATCTGTGATAAAATAATATCTCTACTGTCCGGCTCAATTCCGCCTGTATCAATCAATGTAAAATTATGGTTAAGCCATTCTACATCTGCGTAAATTCTATCTCTTGTAACACCCGGAGTGTCTTTTACTATAGAAATCATTTCTCCTGCCAATGCATTAAAGAGCGTAGATTTTCCTACATTAGGTCTTCCTACAATGGCAACTATTGGTTTACTCATATCTAATCTCCTATTTGTATCTGTTTAATTTCAAGTACTCTACAATTCATATTTAGAATTTGTACTTATTTTTGGATTATTATCTTCATTTTCGTTTATAATGGTTTTCACAAAATCCATTCCACTAGATTTTACAATAATTGTATTTATTTGTAAATTCTTTTCAAGTTCCTCTAATGTCATGTCATCTAAAAATATATTTTCATCAGCTTTCAATGTATTTGTAGGTAAAAGTAAGTTATCCCCTAATTCTTTTCCCGAAAGTTGAGCACATATATCCTGTCCTGTAAGAAGTCCTGTAACTGTAATTGAATGTCCAAAATAGTCATTAATTATTTTATATACGTGTACATTTACATTTGGGAATTTTTTATTTATCTTGTCACAACTTGACTTTATAGTATCATATGCTAACACTCCACTTATTGTAGATACATTTATAACTCTATCATCACCTTCAATAGAATCAAGGTAATCCTTCACCTCTTCTATAAAGCTTCTAATCATTCCTACACCATTTTCCAGTTGTAAATATCCATCATACCTCTCTTCTTCAGGCATTTCTCTTTCTGCTAAAATATACCATTCATCACTTGCATGTATAAAGTGTATCCCATATTTTTCATAAAAATGATTCTGCCATTTTTCAATAGTATCTATTACAGCACAAGCATCTTCTTTCTCAAATAATTCTAAAGGATATAAACCGTCTCTAAATTTTGTAAGACCTGAAGGAACAATAGAAACACTTCTCATATTTGGAATATATTTCTCTAAATCACTAATCGTTCTTTCTAGTTCTTCTTTATCATTTACATTTTTGCATAATACAACTTGTCCGTTCATTTCAACGTCAGCTGCGTTTAATCTATCTATATATTTAAGTTTATCACCGGCAAATCTGTTATTTAGCATTTTACATCTAAGTTTAGGATTTGTAGTGTGTACAGATATATTAATTGGAGATAGATTATATCTTATTATACGGTCAACATCATTTTCATTCATATTAGTTAAAGTTATATAATTTCCCTGTAAAAATGAAAGTCTCGAGTCATCGTCTTTAAAATATAAAGTCTCTCTCATGCCGGGTGGCATCTGATCAATAAAACAGAACATACATTTATTACAGCATGACCTATATTCATCCATAAGGCCGTTTTCAAATTCTAAACCTAACTCTTCATTTTCATCTTTTTCAATTTCTAATTCCCACTGTTCACCATTACTTTTTTCTATTACAACATCTATAAATTCGTCCATACACAAAAGCTGATAATCAAATATATCAACTATTGTTGTACCATTTACTTCTAATAGGTAATCCCCTGCTTCTATTTCCATTTCTTCTGCAATAGAACCCGGAGTCACACTTTTTATTAAATGCCTGTTATTCATATGATTCTCCATTTTAGTACAAATAATAGTTATATGAAGGAAACATGATTAAGCTGATATTATTTAAGCATTAAAAATGCAGCTAAGTTTCCTCTTTTTCCATGATGCCCCCTATGAGAAAACAATTCATCTTTATTGCAGCATGTGCAAATATCTGTAGTGTAGATATTGTCATATTCAACACCCGCATCAAGAAATACCTGTTTTACACTTTCCCATAAATTTAACTGATATTTTCCATTCCCTTTATTATATAATATTTTATTATTTTTACCAAATTCGTTTATAAATTCACTTGCAACGTCTTCGCTTATCTCATAACAATCCTGACATATTGACGGACCAATACAGCAAATTACATCTTTTGGATTTGTACCATAATTTTCGTTCATTAATTTCAATGTATTTTCACCTATGCGGTTTACTGTTCCTTTCCATCCTGAATGCGACAAGCCAATTGCTTTATTAACCGGATCAAGTATATAAAGAGGAACACAATCAGCGTAATATGTTGTCAAAACAATTCCCGGAACATTTGTTATTAAACCGTCTACATCAGAATAGTCCCTGTCCTTTGTAATGCCTTTACCACAATCTTCTTTTGTAACAACTCTTACATTAGTAGTGTGTGTCTGATTTGTCGTAACTATATTTTCATATGGAAATCCGACAGCCTTAGCAAATATTTTATGATTTTTTAATACATTTTCATCTAAATCTCCCCTGTTAAATCCTAGATTCATGGATTCAAGGCGGCCTACACTTACACCACCCTGTCTTGTAGAAAATGCATTGACAACCATTCCTGTCTGTTCTAATGCATTAAAACTGATATAAGGAATTCCGTTTCCAAATTTTATACTTGTTGTTGTTCTGTTCTTTTTATTTAATATAATCATTACATTGCTCCAAATGCATTCTTAATTAATTCTATATTTTCACCTTTAATTGCTACAACATCAAAGCGATAATTTAGATTTTCGACTAACTTATTAGCCATTATATATATATTAGCACATTTAAATAACTTCTGTTGTTTTTTATAATTTATCGCTTCTAAAGCATCGCCATATTTATTATTCTCCCGATATTTCACCTCGATAAAACATAAATATTCTTTATCTTTTGCAACTATGTCTATCTCTCCACTTTTGCAGGAAAAATTTCTATCAATTATCTTATAGCCATGTTCAATCAAATATTCTGTAGCTATATCTTCTTTATACCCTCCAATAATTCTCTTGTTCAATATCTCTCCTTATTCGGTAAGTTAATCACTTTACAAAATTAGTAATAAATGTTTCTCTATGAATAGGACAAGGGCCAAACTTTTTAATTGCCTCAATATGTTTGGCTGAACCATATCCTTTATTTGAAGCAAAATCATATTCGGGATATAATTTATCATATTCTACCATCATTGCATCTCTGGTTACTTTCGCAATTATACTTGCAGCTGCGATAGATTTGCTTTTAGCATCACCTTTAATAATTCCAATCTGCTTAATATCTACACCCGGAATATTTACGGCATCATTTAAAAGAAGTGTTGGTTTAACTTCTAGCTGACTTATTGCAGTACGCATAGCTTCATATGTTGCCTGTAAAATATTGATTTCATCTATTTGAGCCGGACTAACCATTGCAGTTTTTGCAGCAACAGCTTTTTCCATTATTTCATCATAAAGTTCTTCTCGTTTCTTTGCTGAAAGTTGTTTTGAATCATTCAAATATAATATATCACAATCTTTAGGCAATATTACAGCTCCTGCAACTACAGGACCGGCTAATGGTCCACGACCAACTTCATCTATACCGCAGATAAATTCATAATCGCTGTATTTTCTTTCAAATTCACCCATCTTGTAGGTACGTTGTAATTCAAGTTCATACTTTTCAAGCATTTTTTGAGCTTTTGTTACAAGTTTTTTTACACCTTGTCTTTCATCAACGTTAAATTCCATTATAAAAGAATTTAATTCTTTGACACTTAAGCTTTTTAATATATTATTTATATCACTTATACTTTTTTGTCCCATTTTATATTCCTTACAGTCTGTCCAATGTAATTTTTCCTAGTTTTCCACTTCTAAATTCTTCAAGTAAAATTGAAGATGCTTTTTCTAAGTCTAAAACATTTCCTTTTAATTTGCATCCTCTTACTTCTGCTATTCCTTCTAACATCTTTAATGGATCATCATTCTTTTCTACGCCAAATC
The DNA here is from genome assembly GCA_902363805.1 of Eubacteriaceae bacterium. Lineage (GTDB taxonomy): Bacteria > Bacillota > Clostridia > Lachnospirales > Lachnospiraceae > Eubacterium_U > Eubacterium_U album. Next base: position 530,270 of record CABJBF010000002.1, read on the forward strand.
TGTTAGGTATAGCATTTTCATAACTATTATTTAATATTTTTACAAATTCATATGCCATATCGCTTACATCAAGAATATTATCATTTATAGAACCGATTAACGCTAATTTAAGCCCTATAGCCTGATCTTCAAATTTAGGCCACAAAATACCCGGTGTATCTAATAATTCCAATGTTTTACTTAATTTAATCCACTGTTTTCCTTTTGTAACGCCCGGTTTATTTCCTGTTTTTGCACAATTTCTTCCGGCATATGCATTAATAAATGTAGATTTTCCTACGTTTGGGATACCAACAACCATAGCTCTTACAGGTCTGTTTTTAATTCCTCGTTTACGGTCTCTTTCAATTTTTTCTTTACACGCCTCATTAACTACATTATTTATTTCTTTAATTCCTGATTTATTTTTTGAATTTATTTTCAATGCATGATAACCTTTAGCCTTAAAGTATTCAATCCATTTTTCATTTTGAGCATCATCAGCCAAGTCCGATTTATTAAGTAAAATCAAGCGAGCTTTATTTTTTCCTAAATCATCGATGTCCGGATTTCTACTACTTAAAGGTACTCTTGCATCTACAAGCTCAATTACTAAATCAATTAATTTTATATCTTCCTGCATCTGACGTTTTGCTTTTGTCATATGTCCCGGATACCACTGATAATCCATAGTTCCTCCTTAATTATACATAAAACGTTATTGTATTTCATAAAATCATTACTAATTACTTACTTTAAAATGATATCGTATATTTATGATATCGTATATTTTTACATTTAAATATATCTAATCTTCAGGTTTAAAAAAAGGAGTGAGTTAAATACTCGCTCCTTTTTATGGTATAATAATTATTTAACTAATTCTTTAACCTTAGCTGCCTTACCAACTCTGCTTCTGATGTAGTTAAGTTTAGCTCTTCTAACTTTACCTTTTCTAACTACTTCGATTTTGTCGATTGTAGGTGTGTGTAATGGCCAAGTCTTTTCAACACCGATACCGTTTGAATTCTTTCTTACAGTAAATGTTGCTCTTGTGCTTCCACCCTGTTTCTTAATTACTAAACCTTCGAAAACCTGAATTCTTTCACGGTTTCCTTCTTTAATCTTAGCGTATACTTTAACTGTATCACCAACATTAAAATCTGCTACGTTTTCTTTTAACTGAGCTGCCTCAATTTCTCTGATAATATCGTTCATAACTGCCTCCTTATTTCATTAGACATTCTTAATGCTATCAAAGCAACAGCGGAACATCTCCTTTTTACAGCATTTGTAATAATACCATAAGACTATATCATTTGCAAGCATTTTTTTCATTTTCTAATTTTTCAATGAATTTTATATCTTCTTTTGTTAAATTAGCTTTTTCCATCAAATCAGGACGTCTCTTAATAGTTCTGATTATCGACTGCTCTCTTCTCCATTTATCTACTTTAGCATGATCTCCCGATAAGAGAATTGGTGGTACTTTTTTATCCATAAAAGTATCAGGACGTGTATATTGCGGATACTCCAATAAATTATCATTAAACGATTCAAATTCAGCAGATACGTTATTATTCAAGACACCTGGAATAAGTCTTGAAATGGTATCTATCATTACCATCGCCGGGAGTTCGCCTCCTGTAAGGACGTAATCGCCAATAGAAACATTATCTGTAACTATCATTTCTAAAACACGTTCATCTATGCCTTCGTAATGTCCACATAAAAATACCAAATCTTTTTCTTTGGCAAAATCTTCTGCCATGCTTTGGTTAAACGTCTCTCCTTGTGGAGTTAAATAAATAACCCTTGGCTTATATCCTATTTTTTCCACAACGGATTCATAACTTCTATATACAGGTCCGGGTTGCATAAGCATTCCTGCTCCTCCGCCATATGGATAATCATCAACCTGACCATGTTTATTTCCGGAAAAATCTCTTATATTTATTGCATTTAAATTTATTAACTTCTTGTCAATTGCTCTTCCTGTAATGCTTGTATTTACTCCATTTGTAATCATTTCAGGAAAAAGTGTTAATACATGATAATTCATTAGTCTAGCAATCCTTTCATGATATGCACAGTAACAATTTTGTTTTCTATGTCTAGTTTCTTGACACATTCATCAATCTTAGGAAGTAATACTTCTTTGTTGTCTAATGTTTTAACAACATAAACGTCATTAGCACCTGTCTGCATAACATCTTCTAAAACACCAAATTCGCTACCATCTTCAAGAATAACTTTTGCCCCTAATATATCTGCTATATAATATTCGCCTTTTTCAAGTTTAACTGCATTATCTCTGGAAACTAAAATATCTTTTCCTTTATAGCATTCAATATCATTTATATTGTTATACTCTTTAAATTTAAGAATAACCATATTTTTGAAAAATTTTACTGATTCTACGTTTAAATCTATATATTCTTTCCCTGTATCTAAGATGCATTTTTTTAATTTTTTAAATCTATTAATATCATCTGTTGTAGGATATACCTTTACTTCACCACGTATACCATGTGTATTTGCAATAACTCCTACCCTAAAATATTTTTCCATATATTTCCTTTCAAACAGTATCTATTAAATGTTATTTAATGTTAGATCTTAGTTATATTTTTAAATTTTTAATGATAATTAAATTAACTTTTTAAATGATTAACGGGACTGAATTCAGTCCCGTTGCACTTGTGGTTACTATATAATGTCCACTATAACTTTTTTGTCGCATTTTGAAGATGCAGCCTTAACAACAGAACGAATTGCTTTAGCAATCTTTCCCTGTTTTCCGATAATCTTTCCAACATCATCAGTTGCAACCTTCAATTCTAAAACAATAGTTTTATCTGTTTCTTTTTCAGTAACAACTACTTCGTCCGGAGAATCTACAAGTGCTTTTGCAATTGTCTCTACTAATTCTTTCATAGTTAGACCTCCTGACTATTATTTTTCAATACCGGCAATCTTAAGTAATTTTCCTACTGTTTCTGTAGGCTGAGCTCCGTTTGATAACCATTTCTTAGCTGCTTCTTCGTTGAAATCAAATACGCTAGGATCTCTGTTTGGATCATATGTTCCGATTTCTTCAATAAATCTACCATCTCTTGGTGATCTTGAATCTGCCACTACAATTCTGTAGAAAGGAGCTTTCTTCTTACCCATTCTCTTTAATCTGATCTTTACTGCCATTTTACTTTCCTCCGTAAAAAAATTAATTATAATTATTATTTATATATATTAAGAAAACCAATGTCTTCGTTAATATCAATATTGTCTAAATTTAAATCTAGAAACCGAAAGGCATCTTAAAACCGCCTCTTCGTTTCTTCTTGCCGCCACCCATCATGCCCGGCATGTTCTTCATCATTTTTTTTGCTTGGTCAAATTGTTTTACCAATTTGTTTACTTCACTTATATCTACACCTGCACCTTTAGCAATTCTTTGTTTCCTTGACGGATTAAGAATATCAGGATTACCTCTTTCTTCCTTTGTCATGGAATAAATAATTGCTTCAATACGTCCAAGTTGTTTATCATCTGGAAGCATATCTTCTTTTATCTGACCGCCTAATCCCGGAATAAGACTAAGCATTTCTGATAAACCACCCATATTTTTAATCTGACCCATGTATTCAAGATAATCATCAAAGGTAAATTGTGCTTTTCTAAGACGCTGTTCCATATCCTTTGCTTTTTCCTGGTCAATTGCCTGTTCAGCCTTTTCAATTAATGAAAGGACATCACCCATACCGAGAATTCTTGAAGCCATTCTATCTGGATAAAATTGTTCTAAATCAGAAAGCTTTTCACCCATACCAACATATAATATAGGTTTTCCTGTTACAGCCTTAATTGATAACGCTGCACCACCTCTTGTATCACCATCTAACTTAGTAATGATAATTCCATCAATTCCAATCTTTTCATTAAACTGGGTTGCTACATTCACTGCATCCTGACCTGTCATTGCATCAACAACAAGTACTGTCTGTGTAATGTCAATATTATCTCTAATTTCAATAAGTTCGTTCATCATGTCCTCATCAACATGTAAACGACCTGCTGTATCTAAAACAACAACATTATTGTTATTCTTTTTAGCATGTTCAATTGCTGCTTTGGCAATATCTACAGGTTTATGATTCGTTCCCATGGCAAATACCGGAACACCCTGTTTATCACCATTAATCTGCAACTGTTCAACAGCTGCCGGTCTGTAAACGTCACAGGCAACTAATAAAGGTCTTTTTCCACTACCTTTAAGTTTTCCTGCAATCTTAGCAGTTGTTGTTGTTTTACCTGCCCCCTGAAGACCCATCATCATAATGACTGTTATTTCATTGTCAGGCAAAAGTTTAAGTTTCGTTGTTTCAGAACCCATAAGATTAGTAAGTTCTTCATTAACTATCTTTATTACCATCTGGCCCGGTGTCAAACTGTTAAGAACATCCTGCCCTATAGCCCTTTCTGTAACTGTTTTAATGAATTGTTTTACAACTTTAAAACTAACGTCAGCTTCAAGCAAAGCCATCTTAACTTCTTTAAGAGCAGCCTTAACATCATCTTCTGTCAGTCTACCCTTACCACGTAAGCCTTTAAATATGTTTTGTAATTTATCGGATAAGCTTTCAAATGCCAAGCCCTTACCTCCTATATTAATAATTCTCTAAAATCTGTCTGGCAATATTCTCTATGTCTTGCATATTATTCTCATCTGCCAATTGACAAATACGTTCAACCTGTTCTTTAGTCTTTTCAAATCTGCTTACAAGATGTAACTTTTCTTCATATTCATTCAAAGTCTTATCACATCTCTTTATCAAGTCATGTACGCCTTGTCTGGAAATATTTCTCTCCTCAGCTATTTCTCCAAGACTATAGTCGTTTAAAACAACTTCTTCATATATCTCCTGCTGATGTTTAGTCAACAGTTCTCCGTAGAAATCATATAAAAGAGAACTTCTTAAAATATCTTTCATATTTACCTCTAAGTGCATCTATCTAAAATTGAAAATAAAATATATCAAAATCACACTTAGAGTATAATACAATACAAAGCAAAGGGTGTCAAGTATTTTTTCTTGACACCCTTGTGTTTTATTTTGAATTTATATTTTGCATTTTAAAATAATTTATGAATCCTTTTTGTATTTTAATCACTATCTGTTCATTGTGTAAAATAAATCTATATAAATAATATTAGTTATTTATAAATTTGGTCTTACTTCTTTTGGCTTATAGCCTTTCTTTTCGAGAGCCGCAATAATCCGTTTTTTATGTTCGTGACCGAAACATTCAAGAGTAACTCTAAGTTCAACGGCAGCATTTCTATTAACAGATACAAACTGATTATGTTCAAGCTTAATTACATTTCCCTGTACATCTGCGATAGTGTTTGCAACTTTACCTAATTCACCCGGCTTATCAGGAAGTAATACAGATACTGTGAATACTCTTCCTCTCTGAATTAAACCGTGCTGTAATATAGATGACATTGTAATAATATCCATATTACCACCACTGATAATAGAAACAATCTTCTTATCTTTGCATTTTAAATGCTTAAGAGCGGCAATTGTAAGCAATCCTGAATTTTCAGCAACAAGTTTATGATTTTCAACCATATCAAGAAACGCATCTATTAATTCATCATCTTCAATTGTTATGATATCATCAATATTCTTCTGGATATATGGGAATATGTTGCTACCCGGAGTTTTAACCGCTGTACCATCTGCAATAGTATTAGCACTGTCTAATGTAACAACTTTTCCTGCACTAAGTGAAGCTTTCATACACGCAGCTTCTGCCGGTTCTACACCAATTACTTTAATATTTGGATTAAGTAATTTAGCTAATGTGCTTACACCTGTTGCAAGTCCGCCACCACCGATTGGAACCAAAATATAATCTACAGTTGGAAGTTCTTTTATAATTTCCATGGCAATTGTTCCCTGACCTGTAGCTACATCTAAATCATCAAATGGATGAATAAATGTATATCCTTCCTTTTCTGCTAACTCAAGCGCATACTTACATGCATCATCATAAACATCTCCATATAATATTACATCTGCACCATAACTTTTTGTTCTATTTACCTTCATAAGAGGAGTAACAGTTGGCATAACGATTGTTGCTTTTACGCCATATAATTTGGCAGCATATGCAACCCCCTGTGCATGGTTTCCTGCTGATGCAGTAATTAAACCTTTAGCTCTTTCTTCTGGAGTTAATGTGCTTGTCTTATAATAAGCTCCTCTTACTTTATATGCACCTGTAAACTGCATATTTTCTGGTTTAATATATACCTTATTGCCTGTCTGTTCTGAAAAGTAATCACTATATATAAGATTTGTATTTAATGTTACTTTATTAACTATTTCTGAAGCTTCTTCAAATTTCTTTAAAGTTAATCCTTCGCTCATTATCTTCACTTCCTATTCTAATTATAATAATTTTTTCTTTGTAATAATACATCAACTTTCCATATTATAAAATATTTTTTTCAAATAAAATACAAAAATCAAGTTTACTTTGTAAATAACGCTGACACAAAATCATGAGAATTAAATTTCTGTAAGTCATCTATGCCTTCACCTACACCAATATATTTAACAGGAATTCCTAATTCAGCCTGAATTGCAATAGCAATTCCACCTTTTGCCGTTCCATCCATTTTTGTAAGAACAACACCTGTTATATCTGTTGCTTCCATAAATGTTTTAGCCTGTACTAAAGCATTTTGTCCTGTCGTAGCATCAAGAACGATAAGATTTTCTCTTATACATCCTGAATATTCCTTTTCAATAATTCTGTCTAATTTTTTAAGTTCTTCCATAAGATTCTTCTTATTATGAAGTCTCCCCGCAGTATCACAAAGTAGTACGTCAGCATTTTTATTTTTAGCAGATGCAATTGCATCAAACAAAACAGCTCCCGGATCTGAACCTTCATTTCCCGCTACAATATCTACATTTGAACGTCTGGCCCACTCTTTAAGCTGATCAGCTGCAGCAGCTCTAAAAGTATCAGCAGCCGCCATAACAACCTTTTTGCCATTTCCTTTTAGCTGTGCCGCAAGTTTTCCGATAGATGTAGTTTTTCCTACACCATTTACACCGATTACCATAACTACTGATTTTTCATTTTCAAAATCATATGCATTTTCTCCTAAATCCATCTGTTCTTCAATGTTTTTAATCAGCAACTCCTTGCAATCTTCAGGTTCTTTTATTTTTAACTCTTTTACCTGTTCTTTAAGTTTCTCTATTATTTCCATTGTTGTATTAACACCAATGTCACTCATAATTAAAATTTCTTCTAATTCTTCATAGAAATCGTCATCAATATGTGAAAATCCACTGAATATTGAATCTAATCCTGATACTATAGAATTTCTTGTTTTTGTAAGCCCTGATACAAGTTTTCCAAAAAAGCCTTTCTTTTCTTCCATTTACAAACTCCTTTATTTATCCAAATTTCCTTCCAATAAATCTACTGAAACTAAGGCTGATACACCTTTTTCCTGCATTGTAATACCATATAATCTATCAGCACATCCCATTGTTCCTCGTCTGTGTGTAACAACAATAAACTGTGTATTTTCTGTAAGTTTATGCAAATATTCCGCAAATCTGATTACATTTGAGCCATCTAATGCAGCTTCAATTTCGTCAAGAAGACAGAATGGAGATGGCTTTAAATTCTGAATTGCAAACAAAAGACAAATTGCCGTAAGTGCTTTTTCTCCACCTGAAAGCTGCATCATATTTTGAAGTTTCTTTCCAGGCGGCTGTGAAATAATATTAATTCCTGCATCAAGAATATCATCTGCTTCAGTAAGTTCAATAACTCCTGCGCCACCGCCAAATAATTCCTTAAATACCTTATCAAATTCAACCTGAATTTCAGCAAATTTTTCTTTAAACTGTTTTCGCATACCAACTTCTAATTCGTCAATAATTTTCAAAAGATTTTCTTTTGCACGCATTAAGTCTTCATGCTGTTCTTTCATAAACTGATATCTTTCGTTTATTTCCTTAAACTCTTCAATAGCATTTACATTTACGTCTCCTAACTCTTTAATCTGACGTTTTAAATTGGCAATGCTATTTCTAAGTTCGGCTTTATCATTTAGACTTTCATCTCTAAGTTCAATAGCATTTCTATATGTGATTTCATACTCGTTCCACATATAATTAATTTTTGTCTCATTCTTTTCCTGTAAATTTTCTTTTTGGCTGTTAAGTCTGTAAATTTCTTTATCTAATTGTGTTATTCTTGAAGAAAGTTCTTCTCTCTTATCGAAAAATTCTTTATGATCTTTATTCTGCTTTTCCTTAGCATTTTTAAGGTCTTCAATTTCTAAATTAAGCTTTTCAATAAGTTTACGTCCTTCTTCGATTTCCTTTGTTATGCCATCAATAGTTTCAATTCTAGCTGAAATCTCATTGTTGTTTTCACTTGAATTGTTTTTAATCTGTTCCAATTCATTCTTTAAATCTGAAATCTGATTATTGCTATTTTGAATCTTTTCGCATAAAAATTCATGCTTTTGCTTTAAACTTGAAATTTCAATATTAATCTCTTCTAACAACGACGTTTTTTCAACAAGCTTTGCATTTATAGAATCCATATTATTACTTTTTTGTTTAATAAGTTCTTCTAATTCGGAATTTCTATCTTCAACATTAGTAAGTTCTTTGTTAAGTTCTAAACTATTATTATTGATACTTCCGATTTCAGATGCAATATTTCCACTTTCAGCAGTATATTCCTGATATTCTGTATCAATGTTATTCTTTCTGTCTTTAGCTTGTTTTAAATTCAACTCCAATGTGTTTTTTGCAATGTTCTGTTCCTGAAGTGCCTTATTAATTTTATCAAGTTCATCATTTAAAACACTTGTTTTACTTCTGTTTTCTATTAAATTCTTATCAAGATTTTCTTTTTCATTCTTAAGGTCTTTTAATTTATTCTCAAGTTCTTCTATTTCTCTTCTTCTTCCTAACAGGTTGCTGTTATTTTTGAATGCACCACCCGAAATAGAACCACCAATATTTAAATATTCACCTTCTAAAGTTACAATTCTTAAAGAATATCTATATTTACGTTCTAGTGCAATTGCGTTATCAATCGTGTCTACAACTACGACTTTTCCTAACAAATATTTAGTTACGCCTTCGTATTCTTTTTTTATTTCAACTAAATCACATGCAAGACCTAAAACACCTTTATCAGAAAATACATCTTCATTATTAAAGCCCGTTTTCTTAGTCATACTACTCAAAGGTAAAAATGTAGCTCGACCATATTTATTTTTCTTTAAATATTCAATTATTTCCTTAGCTGTTGTTTCTGTATCAGTTACTATATTCTGAATATTTCCGCCTAAAGCTGTTTCAATTGCAACTTCATACTTTTTTTCAACTTTAATAATGTCAGCAGCAACACCAATAATACCTTTCTTGTTTTCCTTTAATTCCATTACTTTTTTGATACTATTTCCATAACCTTCATATCTTTCAGTAATGTTTTTTAAAGCTTCGAGATTTGATTTTGACTTATGATATCTTTCCCGGTTTTCAGATATTGACTTTGTTATTTTAGAATTTTCTACTCTTAAATCATTTAAGTCATTTCTATATTCTGAAACAGTTTTGTTTAATTCATCGATTGAATAGTTTACTTTATCTAACTCAGCTTTAAGTTCTTCTATTTTACTTTCCTGATTTTCCTTTTCGCTTTGAAATTCTATAAGTTTTTGATTAAGTTGAGATTTTCTTATATTAATCTGTTCAAGCAATGTATCACATCTTTGCAATTTTGATTTAATCATTGACTTAGAATTTAATATTTCGATAATCTCGGCTTTATGCTCTGCAATTTCTTTATCAAAATTCTCAATTTCTTCTTTAATAACAGAAATATCAGTCGTTATTTCTGACTGCGATTTAATAGTTTCCTGAATTACATTTTCATTATCGTCTTTTTCTTTACATAATTCAGTCAAATTCTTTTCCTTCTGGGCTATATCTGAAGAAATAGCATTTACTCTTGCTGCAATAAACTCTTCGTTGTTTTTAGCTGAATTAATCTGTTCTTTAAGAACAAGAATTCTTCCTTCTAATTTTTCAATTTTAAGAACAGTATCTGTTGACATTGTTTTTTTGGCTTCAATTGAATTGTTTATTTCTTCCAAATCTGCTTCTAACTTAGTATACTGCTTCTTTATATTTTCAAATTCTTCATTTGAGGAATTCATATCTGATGTTGCTATTTCAAGTTTTTTGTCTAAATCAGACAATCTGTTTTTAATATCTTCCATTTCGACTAAAAACATATTCACATCATATTTCTTTAAATCATCTTTAAAAAGTAAATATTTTTTTGCCTTTTCACATTGTTTCTCTAATGGGCCAACCTGACGTTCAAGTTCTGCTAATATATCCTGAACTCTGACAAGATTCTGATTCTCATCGTCTAATTTCTTTAAAGCCTGATTCTTTCTTCTTTTAAATTTAACAATACCGGCTGCTTCATCGAATAATTCTCTTCTTTCTTCAGGTTTTCCACTTAAGATCTGATCAATCTGACCCTGCCCAATAATAGAATAACCTTCCTTACCAATACCTGTATCATAAAAAAGTTCATTTACATCTTTAAGTCTAACCTGAGTTCCATTAATCATATATTCACTTTCACCGGATCTGAATAATCTTCTTGAAACAGTTACTTCTTCATAATCAACATCTAATTTATGGTCAGAATTATCCAATGTAATTGCTACATAAGCGAATCCTAACGGTTTTCTGTTTTCAGTTCCGGCAAATATTACATCTTCCATCTTAGATCCACGAAGCTGTTTTACCTTCTGTTCACCAAGAACCCATCTCACAGCATCAGCAACATTACTTTTTCCTGAGCCATTTGGTCCAACAATTCCAGTTATACCATTATGAAATTCAAATTTTATTTTATTTGCAAATGATTTAAAACCATGTATTTCAATACTTTTTAAGTACATATTATTTCCTCTTATCCATAGATTTAAGCGCGACATATGCTGCCTGTTGTTCTGCAGCCTTCTTTGTTCTTCCTATGCCCTCACCTATAACTTGTTCTCCAAGCAATACCTGTGCAGTATAACTCTTATCATGATCAGGGCCTATTTCGTCTATTATTTTATATGACACTTTGCCAGCCTTAATCATATCTACTCTTTCCTGCAAAATTGTCTTACTATCAAAAAACAATTTTTTATTTTCAATGTCATTTAGCACAAATTTAAGCACAAACTCTTTAGCTTTGTCAAAACCACCATCTAAAAATATAGCTCCTATTAGTGCTTCTAATGCGTCTGATGTTACTGAATCACGATTTCTTCCTCCTGATTCATCTTCACCTTTTCCAAGATATAAAAAATCTCCAAGATTAATTTCTTTAGCATCTCTTGCAAGAGTGCCTTCACATACAAGACTTGCTCTAAGTCGTGTCATTTTTCCTTCCGGCATTTCATAATTCAAAAATAAAAACTCACTAGATACAAGTTCTAAAACAGCATCACCAAGAAACTCAAGTCTTTCATTGTCTTTAACTTTTCTATTTTTATGCTCATTAGCATATGATGTATGAGTTAAAGCATTAACTAATAACTTTTTATTATCAAATTCATATCCGATTACACTTTCTAATTTTTCATAATCTGAATTCATATTAACTCCTTTTTACACACAAAAGAAAAGGGTAATATCATTTTAGAGTGATATTGCACCTTTTCTAATGTACTTAAATAATTTTTATAGTCAAATATTATTTATTCATAACCTTTTTTATTGCTTCAAAAGCATCTCCGACTGTAACAATATTTTCAGCTCCGTTAGTTGGAATCTTAATATTAAATTCATCTTCAATGCTCATAATTATTTCTAAAACATCTAAAGAATCTGCACCTAAATCATCTGCAAATTTTGATTCCGGTGTGATTGTGCTTTCATCAATATCCAATACACTTGCTACTGCTTTATAAAGTCTTTCGATTTCCATTTTTAATTCTCCTTTTTAACTGCTAATTTTTTTGATATTTTATCATTTATATTCATTTCTTTAAAAGAAATGCACTGAATGATAGAGTTCTTCACTTCTATGGCCTTTGAATTTCCATGAGTCTTAACAACTAATCCTTTCAATCCAAGTAAAGGTGCTCCACCATACTGATCCATCTGAAATGTTTTCAAAGTTTCTTTCAATTCTTTTTTTATAAGTAATGCACCGATTTTAGTTTTCAAACTTGTCATTAAAGTTCCTTTAACTTTCTTTAAAAGAACTCCACCAACACCTTCATACATTTTTAAAATAACATTTCCAACAAATGCATCACATACAACTACATCAGCTTTTCCTTCAGGAATTTCTCTTGCTTCAATATTGCCAATAAAATTAATACCTTCAAGATTACATAACAACTGATACGTTTCTTTAGCAAGGTTATTTCCTTTTTCTTCTTCAGCACCAATATTTACTAAACCTACTTTTGGATTTTTAACCTTGCAAATATTTTCCATATATATAGAACCCATCTGTGCAAACTGAACTAGGTTAGAAGGCTTAGCATCAACATTAGCCCCACAGTCAATCAAAAGTGCTCCGCCTTTTTCCGTTGGAATAAGAGGTGCAAGAGGTGGTCTTTCAACTCCCTTAATTCGACCTACAATTACATGTCCTCCAACTAAAGTGGCTCCGGTACTTCCTGCTGATACAAGAGCATCGCATTCCCCATGTTTTACCATATACATACATTTAACAAGAGAGGAATCTTTTTTCGTTCTAATAGCTACTACCGGAGGTTCTCCTGTTTCAATAACTTCTGTAGCATTTACAACTTCAACTCTAGTCTTGTCATAATCATATTTCTCAAGTTCTCTGTTAACATCTTCCTGTCTTCCTACCATTTTAAGAAAAACATCTTTATTTTCTTTTAACGCTTCAATACCGCCTTTTACAATTTCACCAGGTGCGTTATCTCCGCCCATACAATCTAATGCAACTATTGTCTGTGACATAATTATTTCCTCCTTAAGCACATAAAATAACTATACTAAAATTATGTTTTAAAATCAAGCAAACTTGAATAAGACAACATAAAAATAAGGCTTCGCAGATATAAATATCCGCAAAGCCTTATTTTAACGCTTTCTCGTGCATAAACACGGACCATCCTAATTAGTCAACTGAAACGATTTCTTTCTTGTTGTATGATCCACATGCCTTGCAAACTCTGTGAGGCATCATTAAAGCTCCACATTTGCTACACTTTACAAGACCAGGAACTGACATTTTCCAATTAGCTCTTCTCTTATCTCTTCTTCCTTTAGAAGATTTATTCTTTGGACAGATAGACATGGTTTACACCTCCTTAAACTGATTAAATACATCTAATATTTTCGACATTCTCGGATCTGGTACCGCAGTATCGCAGTCGCAGAATCCTTTATTGAGATTAGCGCCGCATCTATTGCAAATTCCCTTACAATCTTCTTTGCAGAGAACCTTCATCGGTAAGTTAACCAGAATCTCATTGAATACAAAAACCTCAGTATCAAAGACTGTTCCTTCAAGATAATTTTCCTCATCTAAATCGGCAATCTTCTCTTCTGCTGTTTTATTCATATCCATATCTTTGGTTGAATCAATATTTATTGTAAATGTGACCGGTTCAAGACATCTGAAACAAGGTGCTTCTATAATAACATTCCCAGTGCATTTAACATTGATATGTTTCTTTCCGGCGTTTGTAAATACAAACTTTACATCACTGTCAGTTATCTTATATTCAAACTTAGCAGCTAGAAATTTCTCCCTTTCAACTTTAGTCTGAACTTTTTTAGTTCCTTCTTCTTTCTGTAATATCTCTATCAAATCAATTAACATAACTTGTTTCTCCCTAAAGACACCTTTACCATTATACATATATGGTATATTTTTGTCAAACACTTTTTTTATTTAATTATTTTGTGATTTGTTTACCAAATATGTTTATCATAGTTTCACAAAAATTTTCACTCAAAAACAATCAGCTATTATCTGTTTTATGATAAAAGTTCTAGAGTTTCTCTTGCTATTGCTAATTCTTCATTTGTTGGAATTACAAATACTTTTACTTTTGAATCAGGAGTTGAAATCATAATTTCTTCTCTTCTCTTTTCATTAGCCTTTTCGTCAAGAGACACACCTAAATATCCTAATTGTTCGCAAACCATCTTTCTTACAGCCTGATTATTTTCTCCTACGCCTGCCGTAAATGCAATAGCATCAACACCATTCATTTCAGCTACATAAGCGCCAACAAATCTAACTACTGTATTTGCAAATACTTCTAATGCATTCTTTGCTACTTCATTTCCTTCTTCAATAGCCTTTGTTATATCTCTAAAATCACTTGATACTTCTGACAAACCTAAAACACCTGATTTTTTATTTAAAACATTAAGCACTTCTTTAACATTCATGTTTTCTTTTTCTGAAATAACTTCAACGATGCTTGGGTCAATATCTCCTGAACGTGTTCCCATAGCAACTCCTGCTAACGGAGTAAGACCCATACTTGTATCTATAGATTTACCATTTTCAACTGCACATATACTTGCACCATTTCCTAAATGACAGACAATAGTCTTTAATTTATCATATGGCGTATCCATAATCTGAGCGACTCTCTTTGAAACATAACTATGAGATGTTCCATGGAATCCATATCTTCTTATCTTATATTTTTTATAATATTCATATGGAATAGGATACAAATAAGCTTTAGGAGGCATTGTCTGATGAAATGCTGTATCAAACACGACAACATTAGGTGTATCAGGCATTGCATTAATACAAGCTTTGATTCCTATTATATTAGCCGGGTTATGAAGAGGTGCCAAATCATTACATTCTTCGATTTTCTTAATAACTTCATCCGTGACAATAGTTGATTTTGAAAAATATTCTCCACCATGTACAACTCTATGACCAACTGCTCCAACTTCACTTAAATCTTTAATAACTCCTGTTTCTTTATTAAGTAATGAATCTATAATAATTTTAATAGCTTCATTATGTGTTGGCATTGAAACTTCTTTTTCCTGTTCTTCACCATTGTATGGTTCATATTCAATCTTACTTCCATCAATACCAATTCTTTCACACAATCCTTTTGCTAACACTTTCTCACTTACAGAATCAATTAATTGAAACTTTAATGATGAACTGCCACAATTAATTACTAAAACGTTCATTATTCCTCCTATTCCTGTCCTGCCTGAACCGCCGTGATTGCAACAACGCCTACAATATCTTTTGCACTACAGCCTCTTGAAAGGTCATTTATAGGTTTTGCTATACCCTGACACAATGGTCCATAAGCTTCTGCCTGTCCTAATCTCTGAACTAATTTATATCCAATATTTCCTGCATCTAAATCAGGGAATACTAAAACATTTGCTCTTCCGGCGACTTCACTATCCGGTGCTTTCAACGCTGCTACTTCAGGTACTACAGCTGCATCAGTCTGCAATTCTCCATCTATTAAAAATTGAGGATATTCTTTCTTTGCAATCTTTGTAGCTTCTACAACCTTATCAACATCAGGGTGAGCTGCACTTCCATATGTTGAATGAGAAAGCATTGCAACTCTTGCCTTTTCACCTACTAAATATTCAAATGACTCAGCACTGCTTGCTGCTATATCTGCTAATTCTGCTGATGTTGGATTCTGATTCAAACCACAATCACCCATTACAAATACACCATTTGCTCCTAATTCTTTATTAGGCACGCACATAACAAAGAAAGCTGACACTAATTTTGTGCCAGGTTTACTTTTTATAATCTGTAAAGCAGGTCTTAATGTATTAGCTGAGGAATGGCATGCTCCTGAAACAACGCCATCTCCATCTCCGCATTTTAACATCATACACGCAAAGAACATATAATCAGATGTCAAAATACCCAATGCCTGTTCTCTTGTCATTCCTTTTGCTTTTCTCAACTGAAAAAACCCTTCTACATATTCGGGTGTTTTTTTGCAAGTTCTCGGATTAATAATAGTTGCTTTTGATACGTCAGCACCGTCACTGTTTTCTTCAACTTCTTCCGGTGTTGCTAAAATAATTAAATCTGCAAACCCCTCTTTTAATATCTGCTCTGCAGCCTTATACGTTCTTTTGTCCATACCTTCTGGCAAAATAATTGTCTTTTTATTATTTTTTGCTTTTTCTTTCACTGACTCAATAAAATCCATCTATTTTCTCCTTTTTGTAAACTTCTAACATTATAACGTATATGGCTAATTTTCACAACACAACATTCAATTTTTAGTATAATTTATTTAACAGTTTACATATTAAATAAAACAGTGATAAAATATTTAATAAATTAAGTTAGAAGGAATAAATTATATGAAAACTATAGGCATAATTGCTGAATTTAATCCATTTCACAATGGGCACGCATATTTAATAAAAAAAGCAAAAGAATTCACCGGAGCAGATCGTGTAATTGTAATAATGAGCGGAAATTTTGTTCAACGTGGTTGTCCTGCAATAATAAACAAATACGACCGCACTTTACATGCATTAGAAAATGGTTGTGACTGCGTTTTTGAATTACCCCCTGTATTTTCTACTGCTAGTGCTGAAACTTTCGCTAAAGCGAGTGTATATTTTCTCCATAATTTAAATTGTATCAATTATTTATGCTTTGGATGTGAAGACAACAATCTTGACTTACTAAAGTCGATTGCATCAATATTACATGATGAACCGGATGAATACAAAGCATCTTTAGCTTTGCATTTAAAAAGCGGAAATAATTACCCTGTTGCAAGACAAAAAGCATTAACTGATTATTTAATGTTAATCGATGTCAATTCGAACATAGCAGACGTTTTATCAAAACCTAACAATATATTAGCAATTGAATATATAAAGGCTTTAATCGAGTTAAATTCTCCAATAGTGCCTGTTGGAATTAACAGAGAAGGCTCAGGTTACAATTCAACATCACTTAACAGCTCATTTGCTTCAGCGAGTGGAATCAGAGAAGCTTTTACAAATGATGTAGCTTTAGACTCTATTGCAAATCACCTTCCAAAGGCTGCATTTTCATCTTTATTAAATGAAAAAGAGCAAAACTCTTTGATTACATTAAATGATTTTTCGAGTATGTTAGGACTTACACTCTTAAATAATGATTCATTTGATAAATTCAACGATATAAATACAGATTTATCAAACAGAATACTAAATGAAAGAGCAAACTTTTACAGTTTTGAATCATTTATAGAAAAATTACAAAGTAAGAACTATACTTACTCAAGAATATCAAGGACATTAATGCATATTATGCTTAATATTCATTCAGAAGATATAGATTTTTATAAAAGAATTGGCTATTTACCGGTTGGTCGATTATTAGGCTTTAAGAAATCCTCTTCAGATATACTTAAACATATCAAAGAAAACAGTAATGTCGATATAATTTCAAAATTATCGATCTATTACAAAACATCAACAGGAGATATTAAAAAGCTTTTAGATAATTGGCTTTATTGTGATTCAATTTACAGATTAGTTTATATGAATAAATCCGGAAAATATATGCCAACAGAATTTAATTATAAAATTATAATTGTTTAGTTTCTAAAAAACATAGTTCTAGGCTTTAATTAGAGCAAAGTTTAGAACCTTTATATTTTTATGAAGCAGTTATAAAAAACTTCCCTAAACATCAAATAACGATATTTAGGGAAGTTTTTTTATAATATAATAATGCTAACGCAATATATTAGAATTAATTTAGTTTTTAAAACTATGAATTGGTGCTGGAATTCTTCCTGTTCTGTTTACAAAAGCATCACAAGAGAACTGGCTAACCGGCATAATAGGTGCATATCCTAATAATCCACCAAATTCTACCATTTCACCAACACCCTTTCCAATTACAGGAATGACTCTTACAGCTGTTGTTTTCTGATTAATCATTCCGATTGCTGATTCATCAGCGATAATTCCGGCAATTGTAGTTGATTTTGTATCCCCGGGTATTGCAATCATATCTAAACCAACTGAACATACGCATGTCATAGCCTCTAATTTTTCTATTGAAAGGGCTCCTTCTTTTACTGCGTCAATCATTCCCTGATCTTCACTTACAGGGATAAATGCACCACTTAAACCACCGACATATGAAGATGCCATAACGCCACCTTTTTTAACCTGATCATTTAATAATGCTAATGCTGCAGTTGTTCCCGGAGCTCCGGCTCTTTGTAATCCAATTTCTTCTAATATATCAGCTACACTATCACCAATCGCAGGTGTAGGGGCTAAAGACAAATCAACAATACCAAATGGTACATTGAGTCTCTTAGAAGCTTCTTCTGCAACTAACTGACCCACTCTTGTTACTTTAAAAGCAGTCTTTTTAATTGTATCGCATAATACTTCAAAGTCTGCTCCACGAACTTTCTTTAATGCATGTCTTACAACACCAGGTCCACTTACACCGACATTAATTATGGCATCAGCTTCTGTAACACCATGAAATGCTCCAGCCATAAATGGATTATCATCCGGTGCATTACAAAATACAACTAATTTTGCACAACCAAGAGAATCCTGTTCTTTTGTATATTCTGCAGTTTCAAGAACAATTTCACCCATAAGTCTGACAGCATCCATATTAATTCCTGTTTTTGTAGAGCCAACATTAACTGAACTGCATACCCTTTCTGTCACTGCTAGTGCTTTAGGAATTGAACGAATCAAATTTTCTTCTGCCGGTGTCATACCTTTAGATACCAAAGCTGAATATCCACCTAAAAAGTTAACTCCAACTTCCTTTGCTACTTTATCAAGTGTTTTTGCAATTGTAACAAAATCATCAGGAGTTTTACATGCGCTACCACCAATCAATGAAATAGGAGTAACTGAAATTCTTTTATTTACAATAGGAATTCCAAATTCCTTTGCAATGTCATCACCTGTTTTTACTAAATCTGATGTATATTTTTTAATTTTGTTATATATATTATTATTTAATGTCTCTAAATCATCACTAATACAATCTAACAAACTGATTCCCATAGTGATTGTTCTTACATCAAGATTGTAATTTTCAATCATTTTGTTAGTTTCTTTTACTTCAAATAAATTAATCATGATTCCTCCATTAAATTCTATGCATACTATTAAAAATGTCTTCGTGCTGCATCTTTATTGAAACGCCAATATCATCACCTATTTTTTCAAGATCATCTGCAAGTTTATCTGCAGGCTGGCTGGCATTATTACAATCTACAATCATCATCATATTAAAATAATCCTGTACAATTGTCTGTGAAATGTCAAGAATATTTACAGAATTATCTGCTAAATATGTACATACCTTTGCAATAATACCTACTGTATCTTTTCCCACAACAGTAATAATAGTTTTTTTCATTTTATGCCTCCTAAATTAAAATTCAATATGGCAAGAAGTTTCAGTTCTACTTGCCACCTGTATACTGATATCATCAGCACAATAATTACCATCAGCCATATTTATTTCATTTCTGATTGTTTCATATGCCAATTCAGGCAAATTATTTTCTTTACTTAAATGACCAAGAATTACTTTCTTAAGTCTGTCAGATATAATTTCATTTAACAAATTGCCGCATGTCTCATTTGATAAATGACCTTTATTTCCCCATATACGTCTTTTAAGTGCATATGGATAAGGACCTATCTGTAACATATTAATATCATGATTTGATTCAATTAATACTGCATCAAGTCCTTTTAAATTACCAATTATGTAATCATCATACATCCCCATATCTGTCGCCACAGCCATTGATTTCCCATCAGAATCAAATCTGTATGCAACCGGTTGTGCCGCATCATGCGATATCGAAAATGGAGTAACTAATGTACTTCCCATATAAAAATCTTTATTTTCTTCAATTTCATTAAACAAATTCCTATCAATCGTTCCAACCTTACTGTCTTCAAGTATCTTTGATATGGTTCCTTTTGTAGCATATATTGGAATATGATATTTTCTCGATACAACGCCTAATCCGGAAATATGGTCAGAATGTTCATGTGTTATAAGTATACCATTCACTTCTTCTAAACTGCTTCCGCATTCACTCATACCTTCTTCAATTCTTTTTTTACTTATCCCAGCATCTACAAGTAATTTTACATCGTTATTTTCATACAAAAGACAATTTCCCTTGCTGCCACTGGCTATAGAACTAAATTTCATAGCAATCCTCTTCTTTTGAAATCTTCTTTGTACATTCTATTGTATTTTTATATATATTTCAAGTTCTATTTCATTCCTTTAAACTATATAATAAATAAAAAAATGAAAAAAAGCTTTGTAAAATATTTTGAATTAATTTGTTGTCTGCTTTGTATCTTATTTATCATTCTACTTCCAAAAGAAACTATCTTAGGCGTGAAAACAGGCATCAATCTTGTATTATACTCAATGATTCCTTCGTTGCTGCCGTTTATTTTAATCATCAACATTCTTATAAAAAAAAACCTATGTAATATTATTTCCAAATTCTTTTATCCAATATTAAAACACATTTTTAAGGCAAGCCAATTTAGTTCATTTATTATAATATGTGGATTTTTAAGTGGATATCCTTTAGGTTGTAAAACAATATTCGAAGGATTAAAAAACAATCTAATTTCCGAAAACGAGGCAAAAAAACTATTAACATTCTGTAATAACCCAAGCATTTCTTATGTAATTAACTACGTATCATATCTTTGCCTCGATTCTTATTTTAAAAATTCAATAGTTATAATGTTTATTTTTTTGCCGCCTATAATTACAGGTATAATTAATTCTCATTTATTTTTTAGCAAACAACAAGTCAACATATGTAATACTGACAATAATTCATCCATTTCAGTGCTAAACAACACGGTATCATCTTTAATTAAAATTGGAATGTACATAATCATATTCACAACTATAAATGCATGGCTTTCTATTTTTATAAGCAACGATAATATACCATTAAATATTATTACTTCGTTTATGGAAATAATATCCGGTTCAAAATATGTAAGTCAATTATCGCTTTCAACTATACACAAATTATTTACCTTATGTATTTTTTCTATTACAGGTGGAATATGCATTTTTATTCAATCCATATCTTTTCTTCCTAGTAAATCATACATAAAATATTATATTATCGGAAAAATTGAATCACTTTTAATATTTTGTATATTGTTTTATATATATTTCAATTACAAAACCATTTTTAATTTCATAATAAGTTTACTATAAATCAATTTAAGCACTTTATTTTTAACAGATAGTATTTATTTAACAATGTAATTTATAGATTCAAATAAATTTTTATATTAATCATAAAAATCTTAGTTTTCCCTCTTCCTTGTCTTAAAGAATTTTTACTTATTTAAAAAAGCAGGCAAATTATCACTTTGATAGCGAAAACATTGCCTGTTTTTTTTACATTTTTATTATATTATTTATCTAAATCAACTGTATAATCATCAACGTCATCTGCAACTTCAGGAGCCTGTGGTTCAGGTTCTTCACCACTTAATTCTCTTCTGCTTTCAACAACAACATCTAATGAACCATTTAATGCATTCATCATTGTATCCTGAATATTCTGGAAATTATTCATGCCTGTTGTAAGAATTCCCTGAACATTATTTAAGATATCATCTGTGTACTGCATTGCATTCATTCTTACAGAATTAGCTTCATTTGTAGCAGAATCCAACATTTCCTGTGCCTGTTTCTGAGCACTTTCAATTATTGAATTAGCTTCTTTATATGCCTGTTGCATAATTTCATGCTCGCTAACTAACTGATTAATATGTGCTGTTGCTTCAGCAACCATATTTTCAGCTCTTTCTTTAGCGTCATTTAAAATAGCATCTTTATTTGCAATTATCTTCTGATATTTTTTAATTTCATCAGGTGTTCTAAGTCTTAATTCAGCTAACATTTCATCTATTTCATCTTTGTTAACCATAATTACTGATGAAGACAATGGCTTAAATTTACATCCATCAATATATTCTTCAATTTCTGTAATGATTTGTTCAATCTTGCTCATCTTATCTATCTCCTTTATTTTTCATTAATTTATTCTTTACTTCTATTACGACATTTGGTGGAACAAATTTACTAATATCTGCTCCGAAATATGCAGCTTCCTTAACTGTACTCGAGCTAAGATACGCATACTCCAAACTTGTTGTAAAAAATATTGTATCTACTTCATTATTTAAAACACTGTTCGTCTGCGACATCTGAAGTTCATATTCAAAATCTGTAACCGCACGTAAGCCTCTTACGATTAGTTGTGCATCAACTTTTTTTGCAAAGTCAACCAACAAGCCTTCAAATGACATAACCTTAACATTTGGCAAGTCCGATACAGCATCATTTAACATTTTAACACGATTTTCTACAGAAAACAACGGCGTTTTTGATTTATTATTCAATACTCCGACAATTAACTCATCTACAATTTTAGATGCTCTTTTAATTACGTCTAAATGTCCATATGTAACAGGATCAAAACTTCCCGGATAAATTGCTCTTACCATATTATTCACCACACAATTGTATAAAAACATGTTTATTTGTTTTATACACCTTTTCTTTAATTATTTCATAACCCATGTCTTCTAAATAATCAAACTCTGTTTCATTAGAAGCTTCTACTATAATAATGCTTTCATTCGAAATTAAGTTGGACTCTTTAAGATAATTCAATACATCTTTTTCAAACAAATGATTATATGGCGGATCCATAAATACAATATCGAAATGTTCACCGGTATTATCTAATTGTTTTATAGCACTTTCTACTGTTGTAAACATAACCTTCGAAACATCTTCAAGCTTTGTATATTTTAAATTATACATTATACAATCGTATGCCTGCCTGTTATTTTCTACCAAAACACATTTCTTTGCTCCCCTGCTTGCAGCTTCAATTCCAATTCCACCACTTCCACTAAACAAGTCTAAGAAATAACATCCCGGAACGTAATTATTTATTACATTAAACATTGTTTCTTTTGTTCTATCCTGTGTTGGCCTTGTATTCATTCCTTCAATTGTTTTCAATTGCAATCTTCTTGCTTTTCCCGCAATTACTCTCATATCATCTCCAAAGTCAAAATCTTATATCTTTCTTAAACCTCTATTATAATAATACCGTTCATAGCTTTTTGCAAATAATTTTTTCTTTTTATTTTGTTAAATATTTGTTACATATTTAATACAACTGAGCAAAAAATGAAAAAAGAGTAGGAAAACCTACCCTTTTTTCTTATATATTATTTATAAATTATTCTTCAACTGTGTCTTCTACTTCATCAGCTACAACTTCATCATCATCTGGAAGTAAAGCCTTAATGCTTAAGCTGATTTTCTTGTTTTCTTCATCAAAGTCAACAATCTTAGCTTCGATTTCTTCACCAATCTTTAATACATCAGATGGTTTTTCAACATGCTGCTTAGCAATCTGAGATACATGAAGAAGTGCATCTACGCCTGGTTCAAGTTCAACGAATGCACCAAAGTCTGTCATTCTTGCAACTTTACCTGTAACAATTGCTCCTACTGCATATTTTTCTTCAGCATTAGCCCATGGATTTGTGTTTTCAAATTTAAGACTTAATGCAATCTTATCGCCATTAATTTCTTTAATGAATGTTGTAACCTTATCGCCTACTTTGAAAAGCTTTCTTGGATTACCAACACGTCCCCATGACATTTCAGAGATATGTAATAAGCCGTCAGCTCCACCTATATCAACAAATGCACCAAAATCAGTTACATTCTTTACAACACCTTCAACAGTCATTCCAACTTCAATCTTAGCGAATAAAGCATCTTTTGCTGCTTTCTTTTCAGCTACAATAAGCTGTTTTCTGTCACCAATAATTCTTCTCTTCTTAGGATTGAACTCGATAATAACAAATTCGATTTCCTGTCCTTCATATTTTGTTAAATCTCTTTCGAAAGTATCAGATACTAAACTTGCAGGAATAAATACTCTTGATTCTTCAACAGCAACATTTAAACCACCGCTTAAAACCTGAACTACAGGAGCCTTAAGAACTTCCTTATTTTCGAAAGCTTCTTCTAATTTCTTGTTTACTTTTTCAGCTGCAAGTCTCTTATAAGTAACTGCAACCTGACCTTCACCATCATTAACCTTAAGTACTTTAACTGTCATTACATCACCTACAGAAATTACAGTTGTTAAGTCTGTTGGGTTATTTGAATACTCGTTACGTGTAAGAATTCCATCTGACTTGTATCCGATATTGAGAACTGCTTCGTCCTCTTTAACGCTGATAACAGTACCTTCAACGATCTCTCCTGTATGAATTGTTTTTAATGATTCTTCCAACATTTGTTCAAAACTCATTTCTGACATATAGTATGAACCTCCTCTATTATATTGTTTGGGGTGGAAGCCCCCGCTGTAATACCTATAGACTCTATTGTTTTTAATTCACACAAGTCCAGATCTTCTACAGTCTGTATATAATAAGTGTTTTTACACTCATTTTTGCATATTTCATATAGTTTCTGTGTGTTCGAGCTGTGCTTTCCGCCAATAACAATCATGGCATCAACACTTGAAGAGACCTTTCTAGCCTCAACTTGTCTTAAGTGAGTCGCATTACATATTGTATTCACAACATTTATATAATAACCTTTTTTTTCTATAATTTCAACTAAATATTGAAATTTATTGTAATTAAATGTCGTCTGACTAACTATACATATTTCTTTATCTAGTGGAATATTTAATTTATTTATGTCTTCTTCAGAATTAACTACATAACTTTTTCCATTAACCCATCCTTTTATGCCTTCTACCTCAGGATGTATATCATTTCCAACAATAACTATAATTTTGCCGTTTGAGCTTTCTTCCTCAACAATTTTATGAATTTTTTTAACAAATGGACATGTAACATCTACAATATTCATTCCCATTTCTTCTATTTTCGTATATACATCTTTAGATACTCCATGTGAACGTATAATTACTGTCCCAATTTCTTTTTTTGACAGTTCTTCTAATGAATTCACAACTTTTATACCTTTTTGTTCCAAGTCCTCAACAACCTGTTCATTATGGATAATCGGGCCATAAGTATATATAGGTTTATCACTCTTACTTGCTTCTTCATATGCTCTGTTTACAGCTCTTTCTACTCCAAAGCAAAATCCTGCATTTTTAGCAACAGTTACTTTCATTGCTACCTCTCATTTTTTAATTTAATAATTTCTTTCACTACTTCATCAATTGACATGTTTGAAGAGTCTACCAAAACAGCATCCTCAGCCTGAGTAAGTGGGGAAATTTCTCTATGCATATCTCTATAGTCTCTATCAATTATATCTTTTTCTACTGTATCAATATCACAATTTACACCTTTTTCAGCAAGTTCTTTGCATCGTCTTTCTGCTCTTGTTCTTGAACTTGCAGTAAGATAAATTTTTAAATCTGCATTTGGTAAAACTGCCGTTCCAATATCCCTTCCATCCATAACAACATCATTTTTTGCAGCAAGCTCTCTCTGCATTTCTACCATGTTTTCTCTTACTTTTTCATATACTGCTATAGCAGATGTCATATTGCCAATCTCTTCGCGTCTTATTTCTAAACTAACATCTTCTCCATTCAAATATACTTTCTGTGTTCCGTTATCATATCCTAATGTAACTTCAATATCATCAAGTTTTGCAATTACTTTTTCAGCTTCATCTGCTTTAATTCCTGCTCTAAAACATGCCAAAGCTATTGTTCTATACATTGCCCCTGTATCAACATAAATAAAACCTAATTCCTTAGCAACTATTTTTGCTATTGTGCTTTTTCCAGCTCCTGCTGGTCCATCAATTGCTATATTGTACATCTTTCTTCACCCGGCTTTAAGCCGCCTTTCTTTTCTTTATTTCAAATGGCAAATACCATATTATATTCACGTTACCAATCACATATGCTATTTCCGGCTAAATATCCTGTAGACCACGCAATTTGCAAATTGTATCCGCCTGTCATTGCATCTAAGTCTAAAACTTCACCAACAAAATATATTCCCGGTTCTTTTTTTGACTCCATTGTTTTTGGATTAATTTCATTAACGGATATACCGCCTTTTGTAATTATAGCCTCATTATAATCTCTAAGACCATTTACATGAAGAGTCATCTCTTTTACTGCCTTAACCAGTCTTTCTCTTTCTTCCTTTGTAATTTCATGTACTTTTTTGTACGGATCTATATTTGCATTATCAATAATAATCGGAATTAATTTTTTAGGCAACAGTTTATCTAATGAATTATTCAAATTTCTATTAATGTTCTCTTTAAAATCTTTTAATATTCTTTTGTCTAATGTGTCGTTATCTAGCGCCGGTTTCAAATCAATTACGATTTCACAATTTTGAGGATTTATTTTATCTGCTATGTAGCAACTCGCACTTAAAATAAGTGGTCCACTTACTCCAAAATGAGTAAATAACATTTCTCCCTGATCCGAGAAATACATTTTATCATTATTATATACTGAAACTTTAACATTTTTCAAAGCTAATCCCTGCAATTCCCTACAATAACCCTCAGTTATATTAAACGGAACTAATGACGGATGCGTTTCTATAATAGTATGTCCAAATTTTTTTGCAAATTTATATCCATCTCCGGTACTTCCTGTTGTCTTATATGATAATCCACCGGTAGCAATTATACATTTATCTGCAATTTCATATTTTTTATTATTTAATTCAATTTTAATTTTATTGTCATTTTTTTCAACAGATTTCACTTCAGTGTTTAATCTTATCTTTACACCTGCATCTTTCATTAACTTGTTCAATGCGTATATAATATCTGACGATTTATCGCTTTCAGGAAAAACCCTGTTTCCCCTTTCTATTTTAAGTTTTATTCCGGCACTTTCAATCAAATTCATTACTGCTTCACTATCAAAAGTACTGTATGCACTATATAAAAATTTCGAATTATTTATAATATTTTTAAAATGATTCTCTATGTCTGATGCATTTGTTACATTACATCTTCCTTTTCCGGTTATAAAGATTTTTTTGCCTAATTTTTCATTTTTTTCAAATAACGTTACATCATTTCCGTTATATGCAGCAGCAATAGCAGCCATCATTCCGGCAGCACCACCACCAATTATCATTACTTTACTCATAAGTCTCCTTAACTTATAAAGAGAGGCAGAATAACTGCCTCTCTTCTGCACAAATTATATTTATACCGGATATGCTCCGTTTTCTTTGTCTGCTACAGATGGATCAACCTTTGTCTGCTGAGCTTCTCTGTATTCAAAGAATTCTTTTGCAACCTGTGGGAATAAAGCATATGTTAATACATCTTCATCCTGCTGTTTCCATTGAGCACATTCTTTTTCGAACTTATCAAGTGAAGGCTCAAGTAAATCAGCCGGTCTGCATGTAATTGGTTCTTCATCACCAATTGCCTTTTTCTGTACTTCTTTATCAAATGGTTTTACAGTCTGACCATATTTACCTGCAAGAAGATCTTTTGCCTGCTGGTTAATCATCTTGTATCTTTCTCCCATAACGACATTAAGAACAGCCTGTGTACCTACAATCTGGCTAGATGGTGTAACAAGAGGTGGTTCACCAAAGTCTTTACGTACTCTAGGAACTTCTTCAAGCACCTGATCAAATTTATCTGAAGCACCCATTTCATCCAACTGTGAAACTAAGTTAGATAACATACCACCAGGTACCTGATAAATTAATGTGTTAATATTAACACCCATTACCTTTGGATTTAATAATCCGTTTGCAAGGCACTCTTCTCTATATGGCTTAAAGTAATCAGCAACTTCTTTTAATAATTTCTGATCTAATCCTGTGTCATATTCTGTACCCTTAAATGTTTCAACCATAACTTCTGTAGCAGGCTGAGCTGTTCCCATTGAGAATGGTGAAATAGCTGTATCGATGATATCACATCCTGCTTCTACAGCCTTTAAGTATGTCATTGAAGCTACACCTGATGTGTAATGTGTATGAAGGTCGATAGGAATATCTGTTCCTTCTCTTAATGCCTGAACTAATTCTGTTGCCTTATAAGGTGTAAGAAGTCCAGCCATATCCTTAATACATAATGAGTTTGCACCCATATCTTCAATTCTTTTAGCTGTTTCTTTCCAGTAGTCAAGAGTATAAGCATCTCCTAATGTATAAGAAAGAGCTATCTGTGCATGACCTTTTTCTTTATTTGCAGCTTTAACTGCAGTTTCAAGGTTTCTAAGATCATTTAAGCAATCGAATATTCTAATTATATCAATACCATTTGCAATAGATTTCTGAACAAAATATTCAACTACATCATCTGAGTAATGACTGTATCCTAAAATATTCTGTCCTCTGAATAACATCTGTAATTTAGTGTTTTTAAATCCATCTCTTAACTTTCTAAGTCTTTCCCATGGATCTTCTTTTAAGAATCTAAGTGATGCGTCAAATGTAGCACCGCCCCAACACTCAACTGAATAATATCCAACCTTATCCATTGTATCAATGATAGGAAGCATCTCTTCTGTTGGCATTCTTGTTGCGATTAATGACTGATGAGCATCACGTAATATTGTTTCCGTAATTTTTACCGGTCTTTTTTCTGCCATTATTTTATCCTCCATAAATATTAAATACCAAATATTGCCATAAATGTACCTGCAGCTACTGCAGTACCAATAACGCCTGCAACATTAGGTCCCATAGCATGCATTAACAGGAAGTTTGTAGGATCCGCATCAGCGCCGACTTTCTGAGAAACTCTGGCTGCCATAGGAACGGCTGAAACTCCGGCTGAACCAATTAACGGATTAACTTTTCCATGTGTTGCAACGCACATTAATTTACCAAATAATACACCTGCAGCTGTACCAACAGCAAACGCAACTAATCCTAATATTACAATCTTAATTGTACTCATATTTAAGAATGCTTCTGCACTTGTTGTGGCACCAACACTAGTACCAAGTAAAATAACTACAATATACATTAACGCATTTGATGCTGTTTCCTGTAACTGTTTTACTACACCTGATTCTCTAAATAAGTTTCCTAACATTAACATACCTACTAAAGGTGCTGTTGTTGGTAAAATCATTACTACTACTATAGTAACAATGATTGGGAATAATATTTTTTCTAGTTTAGAAACAGGACGTAACTGTTCCATTTTGACTTTACGTTCCTTTTCAGTTGTTAAAGCCTTCATAATAGGTGGCTGAATAATTGGAACTAACGCCATATAGGAATAAGCTGCTACTGCAATTGGTCCCATAAGTGCTGTCTGTCCAAGTTTACCTGCGAGGAAAATTGATGTAGGTCCGTCAGCTCCACCGATAATAGAAATAGCTGCGGCTGCCTTTCCACCAAATCCCATAAATATTGCTAAGAAATATGCTGAATAAATACCAAACTGTGCTGCCGCTCCTAAAAGGAAGCTCTTTGGATTTGCAATTAACGGACCAAAGTCTGTCATCGCACCTACTCCAAGGAAAATAAGCGATGGTAAAATACTCCATTCATCCAAAATATAGAAGTAATAAAGTAATCCACCGGTTCCGTTTGCTGAATCCTCAGGATGAAGCATGATATCAGGGTACATATTTACTAAAAGCATACCAAAAGCAATAGGAACCAATAATAATGGTTCATATCCTTTTTTAATTGCTAAATAAAGGAAAACACAAGCTACCAAAATCATTATGTAGTTTCCTGGTGTCAAACTCATAAATGCTGTCTGGTTAAGCAAATTTTCCAATGTATCTAAAACATTCATATGTTACCTCCAAGTCTGACTAAAAGGCCATTAGTTTAATGATGCGATAACTGCACCTGCTTCAAAGCTGTCTCCAACTGCAACGCTAATGCTTGCAACTGTACCATCTTCCGGAGCTACAACTGTGTTTTCCATTTTCATTGCTTCGAATACTAAAACTGTATCGCCTCTTTTAACAGCCTGACCTACATTTGCACTGATAGATAAAACTTTACCAGGCATAGGTGCTGTAATCTTAACTGAACCTTCTGCTCCGCTTGCTGCTGGTGCTGCTGCAGGTGCAGGAGCTGCCTTAGCTGCTGGTGCTGCTTTTCTAACTGGAGCTGCACTTGGTGTGCTTCCAGTTTCTTCAACTGTTACATCATATACATTTCCATTAACTGTAATTGTATAATTCTTCATTTTATTTCCTCCTAAATAATTCATAAGTATCTAGCGTTTTCTTATAGAACGAACTACAAATCCGTCTGTTGTTGTGTTTTCGCTCGCTGCAATTGCCGCTGCAATTACTGCAATAAGTTCCGCATCATCAGATACCGGTTGTTCTACAACAGGAACTGAAGCCTTTGACTCTGTTGCTGTTTCTTTATTTTCTTCTGATTTCTTATTTTTACCAAAAGAATCAATGATTGACGGAATAAATTTAAATAATGAAATAATTGCTGAAATGAAAATTAAAACAGCAAATACTGTTCCCATTCCCATTACTGTATTTAAAGCTGCCTGTTCCATTTTTTCACCCATTGAATAAATAGGGTCAAAAGACAAGCTTGTCATAATATATCCATTATCGCTTTCTTCAAATGTAGAAGTAATATTCACTTTTCTATCTTCAAACTGTATCACTTCAGTTACGGCTAATTCGCCATTCTGTTCATTTATAGCAAAATCAGAAACTGAATCTGTAGCCTTACCACATTCGTCTGCTAATTTATTCCAAGATTCTACAGCTGACTTATACATTCCTTCTTCTTTTTTGAATGTAGCAGTTTCGTCATCAACAGGTTCTTCCTCTCCCTTAGAGATATCGGCAACCTGAGTTTCTAAATAAGCACGTACATCCTGTGCATTGTAAGAAGCCTTATCATCACCTTTTCCACAACCTGCAAAACATACCATCAGACAAGAAACGATACAAAACAATTTTATTATTTTTTTCATGTTTCTCTCCTTATATTATACTGTGCCGTGTTTTTTACCTGGACGATTCTCATATTTTGTATAGAGCATTTCAAATGCGCCAATAACATATTTTCTTGTATCAACAGGTTCGATTATGCTGTCAACATATCCTCTGGCAGCTGCCGACATTACATTAGACTGTAATTCGTTATATTCTTTAGTCTTTTCATTGATAATTACAGATGCATCATCTGCCTTTTCAATTTCGTCAGCATACATAATCTGTACTGCACTCTTAGCATCCATCATTCCAACTTTAGCTGTTGGCCATGCATAAACAACATCTGCTCCAATTGCCTTGCTGTTCATTGCAACATATGCGCTTCCCATTGCATTTCCAATTAAAATATTTACTTTAGGAACTGTTGCATTAGCAAATGCGTATACAAGTTTAGCAGTTGCTTTAGCACCATGTTTTTCCTGACACATTGTTGCCTTAAATCCATCAACATTTGTTAATGTTAAAATTGCAATTCCGAATGCATCGCAAAATTCAACAAATTCTGCAGCCTTCTTACATCCACCAACTGTTAATTTAGCTTCGTATTCAGCAGCAACATTCATATCATCATCATATACTTTTGTTCTGTTTGCAACTACACCTACTGTTGCTCCGTTTACTTTAATAAATGCTGTAAGCATTTCAGGAGCATATGCTTTTTTAACTTCGAATACATAACCATTATCAGAAATATTTGAAATTGCGATTAATGTATCTTCAACGCAATTTTCCATTCCTTCACACGCTCTGTTTAAATCGTCTTCACATTCTTCTTCATAATCAGCCTTTTCATTATTTGATGGAAGTATAGAAACTAAGTCTCTGATTCCTTCAAATATTTCTGATTCTGTACCTACAAAATCAACTGTACCGCTTTCGCTCTGGAATTTAGCAGAAGCACTATCACATACTTCTTTACGGTTTTCATTAATTGCGTTAGGTGAGTTAACAAATAATTCTGCCTTTTCACCTTCCATAAATGTGAAATCTCCCATTGAAGAAACAACGCTTAATCCACCACCACAGCTACCAAATACTGCTGTAATCATTGGAATAACGCCTGAAGCCATTGCCTGCTTTAAGTAAATTTCTCCAAATGCATTTAATCCATCAACAGCTTCCTGAAGTCTTAAACCTGTGCTGTCCACAAGTCCAATTACAGGCGCACCTGTCTTCATAGCCATATTATAAAGATTAACTATTTTCTTTGCATGCATTTCTCCAACTGATCCACCAATAACTGATGCATCCTGGCTATAAATGTACACAAGTTTACCGTTGACAATACCATATCCGGTTATTACACCATCAGATGGAGTATCGTTGGTTTTGATGTTGAAATCTGTACTTCTAGCCTTAACTAAAGCTCCAATTTCAACAAAACTGTTATCATCAAGAATAGATTCAATTCTCTGTCTTGCTGATACTTTTGCTGTTGTACTCATAATCAGTCCTCCATTTTATTATAATTTACACACAGTAATCTGTGTGTTACAACCAAATTTCTGCCTTATATAGATTATACTGTTTTCAATCAAATATCAAGTTATTTTTCCAAATATTTCTAGGCAGTTTTTATTCTATTTTTAACCCATTCATCATTAATAGGTTTAAAATCCTCTTCAACAAAGTATACGTTATACCAAACAAGGAAAACGTAAATTGTCCAAATCTTTCTACTGTTATCTGCTTTGTCTGCTTTGTGGTCTTCTAATAATTTTACAAGTAATTCTGTATTGAAGTATTTATTTGCAACATCACTTGTAAACATTTCATATACTTTATTGTAATATTTATCTTCTTTTAACCAAACTCTGATTGGAACCGGGAATCCAAGTTTCTTTTTATTGGCGGTAGCTTCCGGTAAATGTCTTTTGGCTGCAATTCTAAAAGCTCTCTTTGTAGCTTCTTCATTACATCTAAAATCTATTGGAAGTTTCTTTGCATAATCAAATACTTTTACATCAAGGAACGGAACTCTTGATTCAAGACAATGAGCCATACTCATTTTATCTGCTTTAAGTAAAATGTCGCCCTGTAACCAGAAATTTGTATCAATATACTGCATTTTAGCAATATCATTTAAGCCTTCTACTTTTTTATATGTTGAAGCCACAATATCTTTAGGTGGAATATGAGTAATTGGATGTTTCAAATACTTTTCCCTTTCTTCAACTGAGAACATATTGGCATTTCCAATAAATCTTTCTTCAACATCTTTACTGCCTCTGATTATAAAATCTCTTCCCTTTATATCAGGTAACTTTTTAGCTATAGCTGCGAGTCCTTTTCTAAGTCCTTTTGGAAGTTTCTGATATCCTTTAAGAGACAAAGGTTCATGATAAATATTATATCCACCAAAGAACTCATCAGCACCCTCACCTGAAAGAACAACTTTAATCTGTTCTGCAGCGACCTGATCAACAAAATAAAGTGCTATACATGAGGGATCTGCTAAAGGCTCATCCATATAATACATAACTGTAGGAATTGAATTAAAATACTCATCACTGTCAATTGTTTTATTATAATTTTCCTTGCCTAATTCTTTTACAAGACTTTCGGCATATCTGATTTCATTATATTTACTGTTTTTATCAAGAAATCCAACTGTAAATGTCTTCTTACCTGGAAATTCCGAAACGACATAACTTGAATCAACACCACTTGACAAAAGTGAACCTACCTCTACATCAGCAATCATATGAGCGTTAATTGTATCTTTAACAACATTCTCAATTTCACCTACTGTTTTTTCTAAATCTCCACTTTCTGCTGGTTCCATCATTGGATCAAAATATCTTTGGACTTCG
The DNA here is from genome assembly GCA_902363805.1 of Eubacteriaceae bacterium. GTDB lineage: Bacteria > Bacillota > Clostridia > Lachnospirales > Lachnospiraceae > Eubacterium_U > Eubacterium_U album. The sequence goes on from CABJBF010000002.1 coordinate 564,188, forward strand.
AGTTTTCCATCTTTAAATATAAGGTAATGTCCTGCCGGCAGACGATATATTCCTTTAAAGAATGTTTCAGGAAGAACAGAATACTGAAAACTTAAATACTGTTCAAGAGCTTCTTCATTAACTTCTTTTTTAAATCCCGGAAATTCTAATATTGCTTTTGTTTCAGAACTAAATATAAAATTATCATTAAACAATGAATAATAGAATGGCTTTATGCCAAAGTGGTCTCTTGCACCAAACATAAGTTTTTTATTAGTATCCCAGATAACAAAAGAAAACATTCCTCTTAATTTTCCAAGTAATTCTGTACCATATTCTTCGTATCCATGTATAAGACATTCTGTATCAGAGTCATTTGCAAATGTATGTCCTTTAGCAATCAAATCCTTTCTGATTTCTAAGTGATTATATATTTCACCGTTAAATACAATTGCAATATCGCCTGTTTCATTATACATAGGCTGTGCGCCATGACTTAAATCAATAATGCTAAGTCTTCTATGCCCAATAGCCACATCATTGTCTACATACATACCTTCATCATCCGGTCCTCTGTGTGCTATCTTATCCATCATAGTTTTAAGAACATCTCTGCTGTTATTTACTTTTCCTGCAAATCCACATATTCCACACATATCAATCTCTCTTTCGTCTTATTTATAATATTTTCTTTACTTCATCTTCATTGATAATTTCATCAATAAGAACTCTCTCATCCATCGGATATTTTACACCTTTAATTTCCTGATAATCTTCATGTCCTTTTCCAGCAAGAACAATAACATCTCCATCATTTGCATTAACAATAGCGTATTTTATTGCTTCTTTTCTATCCGGAACTACAACATATTCTCCATCAGCTTTCTTAATTCCCGTAATAATATCATTTATAATATCCATAGGTTCTTCAAATCTAGGATTATCAGATGTAACAATTGTTAAATCTGATAATTTAGATGAAACTTCTCCCATTTCAAATCTTCTTTCAGCTGAGCGATTTCCACCACAGCCAAATAATGTAACTATTCTTTTCGGATTATATTCTTTAAGACTCGTAATTAAACTTTCTAAACTCATAGCGTTATGAGCATAATCAATCATTAATGTAAATCTCTTTGAAACCGGAATAATTTCAACTCTGCCTTTAACTTTTACATCAATCAAAGCCTTCTTAATATCTTCAATGCTGTTAGTAAAATGTTTGCATATAGCAATAGCACATAATGAATTATATACACTAAATTTTCCGGGTATATGAATTTCTACAGGGAATGATAATTCTCCTGATAAATTATAAGATACGCATAAGCATCCCGGTTTTGTAAACAATTCAATATTATTAGCCTTAAGATCACATTCATTATCAATGCCGTATGTTTCAATATCACATGTATGACCATCTAATATCTTATCTAAGAAGTCCGCATCTGCATTTATTATTCCATGTTTGCATTGTTTTAAAAGCAATCCCTTACAATGTGCATATTCGTTAAAATCTGCATGTTCATTAGGACCGATGTGATCTGGTTCTATATTTGTAAAAACTCCATAATCAAATTGAATTCCTGCAACTCTGTTTTGTTTTAGTCCTTGAGATGATACTTCCATAACAACACATTCGCATCCCTCTTCAACCATCTTTGCAAAACTTTGTTGTACAACATATGATTCAGGAGTTGTGTTGCTTGCAGGTATTTTTTTATCTCCAATAATTGTTTCTATTGTTCCAATTAAGCCTGTTTTTATTCCAACACTTTCTAATACCTGACGTATCATATATGTAGTTGTTGTCTTTCCTTTAGTTCCTGTTATTCCAATTGTTTTTAATTTATTAGCAGGATATCCAAAATAGGCAGCAGACATATAAGCTAACGCTTTTCTGTCGTCATTAACTTTTACAACAGTTATATTTTCAGGGGCCTTAACTTCATCAGTAACTATTAAAGCCGTAACTCCTTTTTCAATTGTCTGTGGTATAAATTTATGCCCATCTACGCCTGTTCCTTTTATGCACACAAACACATCATCTTTCTGTGCCTTTCTTGAATCATACACTATATTATTTATATCAATATCTAAATTGCCCTGTACAAGCACATATTCTATATCTGTGAGTAAATCTGATAATTTCATATTATTTCCCATGCATAGACTTAACAGTCTAATGTTCCTTTCATTTTATATATCATATTCTCCCGTAAAAACAACTCTTGCAGGTCCTGTCATATATACAGTATTTTCATCCTGATTATATTCAATCTCTAATTCTCCACCTAATAGTTTTACTGTTACCTTATTTTCTGTAAGCCTGTTTAACACACTTGCAACTACGCTTGCGCAGGCTCCTGTTCCACATGCAAAAGTTTCACCTGAGCCTCTTTCCCACACTCTCATTTTTACTGTCTTCTTATCAATAATCTGAATGAATTCCGTATTTACTTTATCCGGGAAAATTTCATTATTTTCAAACTTAGGTCCGATTTTTTCTATTTCAAGATTATCTGTATCATTTATAAATGTAACTGCGTGAGGATTACCCATTGAAACGCATGTTATGTTAAATGTCTTTCCATCTACCTTTACAGGCTTATTAATCATCTTTTCATCGTCATATTTAACCGGTACTTTATCGCACTCAAGAATTGGTGCTCCCATATTTACTCTGACAGTTTTAACTTTTCCATTTTCAACATTTAATTTTAAAGTCTTAATTCCTGATAAAGTTTCAACTGTTATTACATCTTTATCTGTTAGTTTAAAATCATAAACATATTTTGCCACGCAACGGATTCCGTTTCCACACATCTTTCCTTCTGAACCGTCAGCATTGTACATACACATTTTAAAATCAGCTACTTCTGATGGATTAATTATTATAAGTCCGTCTGAACCTATTCCAAAATGTCTGTCACTAACTGCTATAGCAACTTCATTGGGATTATCAATTTTTTCTTCAAATCCGTTTACGTAAACATAATCATTTCCGCAACCTTCCATCTTTGTAAACTTCATAAACTCTCCTGTTCTTCCTGCTACTTATAATCAATAATAAGAAATTGTATCTATTAATTTCAATTTGTTTATTTAAAATATACTATTTTTTAAAAACAAATTTGGTATAAATATACCACATATAAATATTAAAGTAAAACATTTTAATTTATATCATTGGCGTTTAAAATCTTGTATATCACTACACCTATTCCATTTAAATTAAAGAAAAAAATATCAAAAAAAATTTTTTTAAACAATATTTAAATTCATACTTTTTAATATTTTGTTTTGCCTTAATCTCTATAGCTTTTATTTTAATATTATTTACATATATATTTTCGTATCCAACAACTTCATTCTTAAAAATTGGTGCATTCTTTTTGGTTATTACTATCTTTTTATCAACTTTATCGTCATTTCTAAGCAGCAATCCAAATTTTTCATTCGTATATGTATTTAATATATTTTCTACCCCATTCCTAACATCGTATTTAACAAAATCATTCTGTATATCGACTATTTCTTTATAATTATAATTTTCACCATATTTCATTAAGCTTAAAGTGTCATTCCATTTATATCCTTTATTAGGTGGCCATCCACATGCAAGAACACATGAAATTAGTTTTTTATTTTCATTTTTTAAAGCACCTACAAAACAATATCCTGCATTTCCAGTAAATCCTGTCTTTATACCTATTGCATCACTCATTTTATCTAGAAACGCATCTTTATTACTTACAGAAACTCTTCTTCCGTTTTCGCTTGCAAAAGAATAGTTTCTTGTATTTGTGATTTTTACAAACAGTTCATTATTTGTTGCATACATGCCTAAAAGAGCCATATCGTAAGCAGTTGAATATTGATTTTTGGCATCAAGCCCATTTGGTGTAACAAAATTTGTATCCTTCATTCCAATATCTTTTGCTTTAATATTCATTAACTCTGCAAATTTTTCAACACTTCCAGCTATATGCTCAGCGACTGCTACAGCGACATCATTATATGACTCTAACATCATTGCGTATAGTAAGTCTTCAAGTTTATATTTATCTTTTGAGTCTAAATGCATTTTAACCTTTGGCATAGCTATCGCATAATCAGACGGAGTAACCATATCAGCAAGATTTCCATTTTCGATTGCAATTATACATGTCATAATTTTAGTCGTGCTTGCCACAGACACTTTATTGTGTGCAGATTTTTCATACAAAATTCTACCTGAGTCCCCATCTATTAAAACAGCAGACTTTGCGTATTTTACTACTTTTTCCTCATCAGCATTTATTTTACAAATACAAAGTATATTACATGCGATAATTATCGTTATGCAAAAACTTATCAATCTATAAATACTTTTTTTAGACATAACTCCCCCTGGTCATATTTTACATACTAATTAAAAAAATAAAGAAGCCAGATTTATATTCCAGCTTCTTTGCTACTTTATCTTTTAGTCATTTGATTTAAGAGAAACTTCTTTTTCTGCTTCTTCTTTTATTTCTTCTATAACATCAGGATTAATCTCAGGTAGATTTTCTGAAGAGTCAACTCCAAACCTTCTCAAAAATTCTTCTGTAGTACCAAAAAGTAACGGTCTACCCGGAGTATCTAATCTTCCAACCTCCTGAACCAATTCGTATTCAACTAGTTTATTGACTGCAAAATCACTTTTTACTCCTCTGATACTTTCAATCTCAGATTTTGTAATCGGCTGCTTGTATGCAATAATAGAAAGTGTTTCCATCATTACATCCGTAAGCACCTGTCTTCTTGGTTGCTTTGCAACTTTTATTAAATAATCATACATTTCAGGTTTAGTACATAACTGATATGCATTTTCTAACTCGATTATTCTAATTCCTCTTGAATCACTTTCAAGTTCCTTCTGCATATTTGCAACAATCTTTTTAACTTGAGCTTTAGTTAATTCTAAGGCCTTTGCAATCTTATCTATTTCTACTGATTCTCCCATAGTAAATAATATTGCTTCTATGGCAGCTTCATAATTATTTGTTTCCATTAAATCTTACACCTACTCATTCCTTTGTGCTAATAATTATATCATCAAATGTCTTTTCCTGACTTACATTAATCTCTCCCACTTTAATCAGTTCTAATACTGCCAGGAATGTAACTATAACTTCCATTTTTGATGTCTGGTTTTCAAGCAACTGTTTAAAGCTGCATTTATGCTTTTTTACAGCTACTTTTTTCACATAAGTTATTTTATCAGTAAGGCTGACCTCCTCCATTTCAATTTTACCAAATTTACTTCTTACAGGGTCAATCTTATCTATCTGGCGTTTAATTACTGTATCAAAAATTTCTTTTAACTTATTTAAATCAACATCCTTTAAAATTTCATCTAAATCTACAGGCGTTTGATATTTTGCAACTTCTTCAGGAATTGTCGGTTCTTTATATAGTGACTTTCCCGCATAAAGCTGCATGTCTTTAAGTTCTATAGCTGCATATTTATACATTTTATATTCGATTAATTTTTGAACCAAATCTGCTCTCGGATCAATTTCTTCACCATCTTCATCAACTTCTTTAGGCAACAGCATTTTACATTTTATATCAATTAACGTTGATGCCATTACCAGAAATTCGCTGGCAAGGTCAAGATTTTCTTCTGCTAATTTACTTACGTACTCTAAATATTGTCTTGTAATTTCAACAATAGGTATGTCATAAATGTCTACTTTATTTTTTTCTATCAAATGCAAAAGCAAATCTAATGGTCCTTCAAACACTTCAAGTTTTACTTCTAATTCCATGTATCTTACTCTTTCAAATTAATATCATTGTTAATTTTACATAAATTCATATATTTTTTCAACTCATTTTTAAATGCAGCATCTAAATACATTTTTAAACATTTTTAAATATTCTGTTATAAAATTATTCTTCTCTACATTTTCATACGATATTATTTCTGTTTCTCCTATTTTTTCTTTGTCAATAAAATATTCGCATACACCAAGTTTATCCCCCTTTTTAACCGGAGCCTTAATATTAGTTTTAATCTTATCTTTGCTTTTAATGTTGCTAATATCTCTGTCCTTGATTTCTACATATGAAAATTTATTTTTAACCCCTGATTTTACGTATTCTTTTTTACCATTCTTTATTTTCACATTACTTTTATGCACATTTTCATCCTTATAAAATTTGCATTTTGAGAATCCATAATTAATCAGTTTTTCTGACTCAGAAAATCTTGTTTTATAGTCAGGCGCTGCCATTATTACCGACACCAATGTGACATCATTTTTCTGCCCTACAATAGATACGCAATATTTTGCTTTTGATGTGCTTCCTGTCTTTAACCCCTTTATGCAATCATTTGTTTTAAGTAATTTATTTGTATTTGACAGAACAAACTCCTTTTCCCCCTTATCCGTTTTATGAATTATGGTTTCCATCCATATTGTTGAATATTTAAATATCTGCGGATATTTTGTAATTAATTCTGAAGACATAATCGCAACATCATTTGCACTCGAATAATGGTTATCCGAATCCGTAAGTCCACAACAATCTTCGAAATTAGTATTATTCATATTTAGTTCTTTAGCTTTTTTATTCATTCTATCAACAAATTCGCTTTCAGAACCGGCTATGTATTCAGCCATGGCAACCGAGGCATCATTTCCTGACGCAACAACAATACATTTAATTAGTGTTTCCACACTTTGCTGTTCTCCTGTTTCCAAAAACACTTGTGAACCACCCATGCTTTTTGCGTGTTCACTTGTCGTTACCATATCATCCAATTTAATTTTACCCGCTTCTAATTCTTCAAAAACAAGTAATAGCGTCATTATTTTTGTTATACTTGCCGGACATAATTTCTCATCCCCATTTTTGTTTACCAAAATTGTTTTAGATTCAGGCTCCATCAGTACTGCCGCCTTAGCTGTTATTTCTTTTTCTATTGATGAATTTTCAACAGTTTCATTTTTGTTGTTTTTTGCAAAGACACTTTTACTAAAGATAAATGTAAACATCAGACAAACACAAAGTATGTATATAATTATTTTCTTCATAAAAAACTCCATTACAACCTATATAACATTGTAATGGAGTTTCATTAAAATTATTCTTTATTTTTTTTATTCTTTCTATTTTTCTTAGTTTCAGGTACGGTTGTCTCAGGAATTGTTGTTTCTTCCTGTGGCATTGCCAGATTTTCCGATTCAAAAATAATCGGATCTGTCTTCTTCAACACATGAGTATCTGAATTCTGCTGGTATACAGAGAAACTGTCTCCATCTTTCAAATCGCCATAATTTATCATTAATGTGCTATCATCAATAAATACAGTAGAAACTTTTTCGTCATTTATATAAACTTTACTATAATTTGTGAAGTTCTTTCCATAAATATAAACTGTTCCACTTCCATCATTCATTGGCGAAATTGATGAAACAGACACCTTTGTAAGACCAAACTGAATATCTGTTGCTACATATGGATTATCACCACCATAAAGCAAATGATCCCCATACAAGCTGTCATATTCAAGATTTTGTAAACCATCTGCATAATCATCATCATTCTTGTGCTTTTGTGTATAATTATTGATTGTACCTGCAGTCATATTTAATCCGCCAAGAATTTTTGACTGTAACTGGTATGCTTCTATATCTTCGTCTTCGTATTTTGTCTTAAAATTAGACCAGATAACATACTGTGTCTGATATACATCACCATTTACAAGTTCTGATTCCGTTATACCTAAACTTGGCAAATGATCTCCATACATAACTAATATTGTATCTTCATCTCTCTTAGAAAGAGTTTCCACAAGTTTCTGTATAAATTTATCCATTTCATTTATCTGCCAAACATAATACTGATACTGATTTGTCTTTGCCTGATCATCTAATCCACTTACAGTAATCGGATAATCATAGTCTCCTTCAGTAGGATAACTTCCGTGTCCCTGTACAGAAATTGTATAAATATAATCCTGTCCTTCTGTAGAGTCAAGTGCTGCAACTATTTCATCTGTAAGGAAATAATCTTTTGCCCAACCCATAGGAGTAAAGTCATCAATATTCATTGTTTCTATACTTGAAAATGTATCGTATCCTAAATTTGAAAATACTACATTTCTACTATAAAAAGTTGCTGTATTATCATGAATTGCATGAGTAGCATAACCATATTCCTTTAAGTTATATGCTATACTTTCACATGTTGTCTCTTTTAAAATTGTTTTAAAAGGATATTCACCAGGGCCAAAATCATCCAGATTCATTCCTGTCATAACTTCAAATTCTGTATTTACAGTTCCTGCACCTACAATTGGAACATCTAAATATCCACTTGGATACTGTTCCATCAGGCTTTCAAAATATGGAACCGGATTTTCAGAAAAAGTTATATTTGTCATATTGTTAATATCAAAAAATGACTCTAACTGCAAAAATATTATATTAGGCTTTTTCTTTACCTTCGTTTCTTCTACATCTGCAGTCAAACTTTTTATTGTTTTATCTGAATAGTCTGCCGGCTTATCTACACCTGTATTAACCAAACTGTTAGTAAAGCAGTAAACAAAACCATAGTCTCTGTAACTGTCAGCCAGATTTCCAAATTTAGCTGACAATAATGATGAAGCAATTCCTAAATTAATTGCGCCAAAACCTATCACCCATATAATTGCTATTGCTATTATGTTACGAACATAATTAATTTTATGATTTACTTTAGGTACTTTAATCCAAACAAATACTAATCCTACAACTGCTAAAATCGCTAAAGCTATAATAAGTATGTATGCAAAAGTATTTAAATATTTATTCATTACATCCAATGCACTATCAATAAGCATCATGTCTACCGCAGTAAATGGTGTAACTCTATACGATAGCAATACACAGTTGGCTATACCAAATATAATCCAAACAATCGATATAATTGATATACCAAAAAATCTTCGTCTCATCAGTAATGTAACTGACAACGTCATTAAAATTATTATCGAATTACATATAAAAACATATGGGCTTGAAATAAGATAAAAAATTCCTTTTAGGAAAGAACCTCTTGCCAACATTTCAATAATAAGATTAACTAGTAATGCAACAGTAATATACATATAAATTATATGTTTATTATAAGTTTCCTTAAAAAAATGTTTTACTTTAATTAATTCCTCTTTTGCTTTTTTAATGTTATCTAACATCCCTGTCTTCCTCTATTAAAATTTTTATAGCATCTACAGCAACTTTTATAGCCTTTTCGGTATTAAGACAGTCCTCTTCTACAAATCCTGCCTTCTTTCTTTCCTGATTCCATACTACATTAAACACAGAACCACATCTAACGCCTAAAGTCGCTGCAACTGTATACAATGCAGCTGATTCCATTTCACTTGCAAGCACTCCCAAACGTTTCCATGCTTTCCATTTATTTAGCAGTTCATAAGACACCGGCATTCGCTCAGGTGCATGCTGTCCATAAAAAGAATCTTTACATTGTACCACTCCACAATGATACACTATTTTATTTTTTTTGCAAGCATTAACTAATGCAGTTGCAATAGAAAAATCTGGAACAGCTGGAAATTCAATTGGTGCATATTCTCTACTTAACCCTTCATTTCTAATAGCTCCGGTTGCAATTACACAATCTCCTGATTTTACTTTCATGTTAATTCCGCCACAGGTTCCTATACGCACAAATGTATCCGCTTTACACGCAACCAGTTCTTCCATTGCTATTGCAGCTGAAGGGCCACCAATTCCTGTTGAAGTAACAGAAACTTTTTTCCCTTCTAAATATCCTGTATACGTAACGAATTCTCTATTTCTGCTTATAAACTTTGCATCATCTAGATGAGATGCTATTTTTTCACACCTGCCCGGGTCTCCCGGAAGAATTACATATCTTCCAACGTCATTTTCATCTACCTGTATATGATATTGTTTTCCCATATAGTACCCTCCTGTTCAATCCTCTAAAATCATATGATATAATATCAAAAATGGGAATAATGCAAACACATCCTCAAATAGCAAAATCCATTTTTGTACTCTAATCATTATATTTTTCAACTAAAACAATGCTAAAGAATTTTATTTAAAAAACTTTCACCATTGCTTATTTTTACACCAAATATTTCTGCTATTGTAGCTCCAATATCAGAAAATGAATTCAATATTCCCAAATCTACTCCATTTTTACAATTCTTAGAATATGCAATAACAGGAATATATTCTCTTGTATGATCAGTTCCTTTAAAAGTAGGGTCACAGCCATGGTCTGCATTAATTATAAGTAAATCATTATTCCTTAAATTATCAATTATTTGAGGCAATCTGCTATCAAAATCAATAAGTCCCTGTCCATAACCTTCTACATTTCTTCTGTGTCCCCATTTTGAATCAAACTCTACTAAATTTGTAAATATAAGCCCCTTTTCTAGTTCTTTCATTTCATCTAATGTTTTATTTACGCCATCCATATTATCCGTTGTATGAATTGCCTTTTCTATTCCGCTTCCACAAAATATATCATTTATTTTTCCAACTGCCGTAACACTAATTCCATTGTTTTGTAATATTTTAAGCAAATTAGAGTCTGATGGTTTAACTGAAAAATCTCTTCTATCGCTTGTTCTTACAAAGTTTCCCGGATTGCCATCAAATGGTCTGGCAATTACTCTTGCCACGCTATCATCTCCACAAAGAATCTTTCTGGCATTTTCACACATTTCATATAATTCATCCAAGCTGTAAACAGATGTATGACATGCCACCTGAAAAACACTGTCAGCTGAGGTATATACAATTGGTTTCTTCGTCTTAATATGTTCGACTCCATATTCTTCTATTACTTTCGTTCCCGAACCAACCTTATTACATAATATACCCGGTAAATTTGAAGATTCTATAAACTTATTTATTATTTTTTCATTAAAACCATTTGGATATACTTTAAAAGGAGTCTCCGTAATTATCCCCGTCATTTCCCAATGACCAACTGTTGTATCCTTTCCTTTAGATTTCTCCATAGCTTTACCATATATTCCAACAGGATTTACTACATTTCTAATATTTTTATTCACACCTTGTATATTCCCAATCCCAAGTTTTTCTAAATTAGGAAGTCCAAACCCCTCTTTTGATTCATAAATATGTCCAAATGTGTCAGCACCTTCATCTCCAAATTTATCAGCATCCGGAAGTTCACCTATACCTGCACTATCTAATATAATCCAAATTACTCTGTTTAACATTTAAACCACCTCCACAAACAAAATATCGCTCTAGATGTGTAGACAAATTAATCTTAATCTAACTTTTTACATCATTTTATATGTTTATTATACTACTTTTACTTTTAAAATAAAAATATGATGGCATATTTTTTCTTTATTGAAGAATTAAATTTATATGGTATAATGAGCGTTAGCGATGGGTAACCTTCAATTACCTTATATGGTGAATTTTATCTTATAATTGATTATTTTTAATCAAAAATGCATTGAATAAAAGCATTTTCTAACAAGTAAGTTGATTATATTTAATCAACATTTTTATTCTGATTAAATCAGAAATAATTTTATTCCCATACATCCTATAACGACTTTTACTAAAGGAGAGCAAAATTATGAGTTATGAATTTTTCAGAAAACTTCCGACTCCATTGGAAATCAAAACAATGTATCCGGTGTCAGATGAAGTTGCAAAACAAAAAGAATTAAACGATGCAGAAATTCGCAAAGTTTTCACAGGCGAACTTGACAAATTTTTATTAATCATCGGTCCTTGCTCAGCTGACAATCAGGAAGCTGTTGAAGACTACATTTCAAGACTTGCTAAAATTCAGGAAGAAGTTAAAGATAAACTTCTTATCATTCCAAGAGTTTACACAAACAAACCTCGTACAACAGGTAAGGGATATAAAGGTATGTTACATCAGCCTGATCCTGAAAAGAAACCTGATTTGCTTCAAGGGTTAATCACAATAAGACAGTTATTCTTAAAGTTAATGGAAGATACTAAGTTACCTTTAGCAGATGAAATGTTATATCCTGAAAATTACAGATATTTTTCAGACTGCTTATCATATGTAGCTATTGGTGCAAGATCTGTTGAAGATCAGCAGCATCGTTTAACTGCAAGTGGAATTGACATTCCTGTCGGAATGAAAAATCCAACAAGTGGAGATATTTCAATCATGTTAAATTCAATTGAAGCTGCACAATGTGGTCATTCTTTCATCTATAGAGGATGGGACGTCCAGACATCCGGAAACGATTTAACACACGCTATATTAAGAGGTGCCGTAAACCAATACGGTCAGTGCATCCCTAACTATCATTATGAAGATTTAATTAATTTACATGATTCATATATGGACAAGGGATTTGCAAATCCTGCAGTTATTATTGATACAAACCATTCTAATTCAAACAAAAACTATTTAGAACAGATTAGAATAGCTAAAGAAGTAATGCATAACAGAAAACATTCTGACGACATGAAGAAATTCGTTAAAGGTCTTATGATTGAAAGTTATATTGAAAACGGAAATCAGCCATTATCTGAACATACATATGGTAAATCTATTACTGATCCATGTTTAGGTTGGGACTTATCTAAAGAATTAATTTACGAAATTGCTGATCAAGCTTGATGAAATAAAAATCCGACAGACATTTTAGTACTGTCGGATTTTTCTATATTAAACTATCTAAAACTTTACCGGATAATAAAAACCATGGCTTTATCAACCACAGTTTTATTTATTGCATTCAATTTATGTATACTAATTACTCTTTTATATAACCTATGCTTTAGGATGTGCCCTATCATAAGCTTCCCTTATCTGCCTGTTTTCAGCATTCAAATACATATGGGTTGTTGACACATCTGAATGTCCAAGCATAACCTGTACAGACTTTAATGCTGCACCATTATTAATTAAATGCGTTGCAAATGTATGTCTTAACACATGCGGAGTGATTTCCATATCTATTTCCGCTTTATTACCATACTGTTTTATAATTTTCCAAAAGCCCTGTCTGCTCATTGTTTTTCCTGAGCAATTAAGGAACAGGCAATCACTTTCATTATCGCCAAGCAAATAATCTCTTCCATTTCTCAGATACATTACTAATGCTTTTTTTGCATCGCTACCAAATGGAATCATTCTTTCTTTTGTTCTGTCATGACAAACTACATATTCTAACTCAAAATTAACATCTTTTAATTCTAATGTGATAATCTCTGTAACTCTCATTCCTGTAGCATAAAGTAATTCTAGCATTGCTTTATCTCTCAATTCTTTTGGAGTATCTCCACTAGGTGCACTTAAAAGTGCATCAACCTGATTTAAAGTCAATACATTAGGTGCATGTTTTTCTATTTTAGGAGCTACTAATTTTAAGGCATAGTTTTTCTCGACCAATCCCTCGTTAAACAGATAGTTAAAAAAGGATTTTATACTTACTATTGATCTTGTTATAGTAGATGATTTACGTCCTAATTTATGCAAACATTCAACATATCCAACTAAATCACTCTCATTTATCTGTTTAAAATCATCTATTCCTTTATTTTCTAAATAATCCACAAGTTTCTTCAAATCTCTTCTGTATGATAATTCAGTATTTTCAGAAATATCTTTTTCTTTATGCAATTTTATTATAAATTTTTCAATTTCCAAATGCATATTCCGTCTCCTAATTCATCCTAAAACAACATCACACAAAAGATTTTATAGTCGCATATTATGTGTCATTTTATAGTCGATTACTATTAATTATATATTTCTTTTACGATAAAATCAAACACATTTTTGCATCTATTTACATTCAAAATTATATAAATATATTATTTTTGCAATAAATACACTATATATCGTTTGATTCATTTTTAATCAACTACATATTGGTCAAAATATTTTATTAAAAAAATATAATTTTAAATATAAATGCAATAAAGGAACTAAGAATTCCTATAAATCCTATATTTATGAAAAGGAGATTTCCCATAATAACGCATTTATATTTTATGTTTGTTTTTGTTTGTTGTTCATAATTAATCATATATTTTTCGATAAAAAGAACATAAAGCAATTGAAGACTTTTTTCCAATATATATATGAATACTGATACTATGAAAATAAACCCAGGTCTTTTCAACAACATACATAACTGAATCATAAAAGTTAAACCAACATAAACAATATATATATCTATAAAATATTTTCTATATTTCGTTATTCCAATAAAATTTAGAAATATCATTTTTTTCATTTCGTAATATATAGTAAAAAAAATCATACTATCTAATTTTATTTGAACAAACTTTCTATCTATCAACAAACTTTCACAATATTTATTTACAAAATAAGAATCTGTCCATAAATACCTAAACATCATAAATCCTATAATATTTCCGAGTATAAATGCACAGATTCTAAATTTAGTTTTTGAGAACTGCCATCTTACCATATAATCACTCTTCATTAAAGTGTATTATATAATATGCAATTATATTTATTTTATCACTTATTACAACAATACTTATTATAATACGTTAAAATTGCCGAAACAGTTTTGGCATCGTTAATTTCATTTTTCATAATCTTTTCTAACAATTCCTCTACAGAATATATTTCTAATGTAATATCTTCGTCTTCGTCGAAATTCTGCTGAGACTCTTTTAAATCAAATGCAACATATACATCTATTTTTTCCTGAGAATATGCTATTGCAGGAATTAATGTCTGTAAAAATTCGATTTTTTCAGATGTATAACCTGTTTCCTCTTCAAGTTCACGGGCTGCACATACTTTAGTAGGTTCATTTGCTCCATCTAAACCTCCTGCCGGAATTTCCAATGAAAACTTGTCTACTGCATTTCTCCACTGTCTCACCATAATTATTCTTCCATCATTCGTTACAGGAATAATTGCTGCAGCACCTTTATGTTTTATCAAATCCCATTTCACAGTATGATTCTTCGGTGTAATAATTGTATCCTTACAAAAATCAATTATGGCACCTTTATAAACAATTTCTCTATTTATTCTATTAAACTCCTTCATATATTTCTCCACTCCATATTTCAAAAAACAAATAGACATTTATAAAAAACGACAAATTATTTTATATTTTCACACTTATCAAAACAAGCTTCTGTTGCTTTCATAATTGCACTTCTAAATCCATTATCTTCTAAAACCTTAACAGCATCTATTGTTGTTCCTGCCGGCGAACAAACCATATCTTTTAAGATTCCCGGATGTGCCTTTGTTTCTAAAACCATCTTTGCTGAGCCGTAAACTGTCTGAGCTGCAAATTCATATGCATCCTGTCTGCTCATACCACATCTTACTGCTCCATCTGCAAGTGCTTCAATAAACATAAATACATATGCTGGTGAACTTCCACTAGCACATGTAACTGCACTCATAAGTTTTTCATTAACAATTTTCATCTTACCAATTGCCTTAAATATCTTTTCAATAATATGTTTTTCCTCCAGATTAAATTCTGTAGGATTATAAGCAACTCCTGTCATACCTTCACCAACTAACGCCGGAGTATTGGGCATTGCTCTAACAATTCTTGCATCAAATCCAATTCTGTCTTTCAATTGTTTAATTGTAATTCCCGGTGCGATGGAAATAACAACATTTTCTTTTTCTATTTCATCTGCTATATCTTTTAAGACATCATTATAAAACTGAGGTTTAACCGCAAGTATTAAATATTTAACACTACGTACAACATGTACATTAGAATCAAGATAATCAACTTTAGTTTCATTAGAAACCTGCTTCATTCTATCTACATTTACATCATAAAATACAATATCCTGTACATCAAATTCACGTAAAGCACCCTTTAACATTGCATATCCCATATTACCCATTCCGATAAATCCAATTTTAGCCATATATATTTACCTCCAACATCTTTTCTGTAAAAGTATATCATAATAAAAAAAAAGTGCAATTAACTTGCACTTTTTTATAATTTTATAAAGTATTATTTCGTATAGCCGAATGATTATGTAATTAAAATCTATTTA
The DNA here is from genome assembly GCA_902363805.1 of Eubacteriaceae bacterium. GTDB lineage: Bacteria > Bacillota > Clostridia > Lachnospirales > Lachnospiraceae > Eubacterium_U > Eubacterium_U album. The sequence goes on from CABJBF010000002.1 coordinate 580,249, forward strand.
GCATAATCTGTTACTCTGCTTTCACGAATTACATTAACTTTAATCTGACCAGGATATTCTAACTCAGCTTCTATCTGTTTAGAAATATCTCTTGCCATGAGTACCATATCAGCATCAGATACTTTCTCAGGTACTACCATAACTCGAATCTCTCTTCCTGCCTGAATAGCAAAAGACTTCTCAACTCCTTCAAATGAGTCCGTAATATCTTCTAACTGTTTTAATCTGTTTGTGTATGTTTCAAGTGTTTCTCTTCTAGCACCCGGTCTTGACGCTGAAATCGCATCAGCTGCCTGAACTACACAGGCAATAAGGCTTTCAGGTTCAACATCACCATGATGTGCTTCAACTGCATTAATTACAATTGCAGATTCTTTGTATTTTCTACAAATATCAACACCTAACTGAATATGTGTTCCTTCCATATCGTGGTCAACAGATTTACCTATATCATGTAATAAACCTGCTCTCTTAGCAACTCGAACATCTAATCCGATTTCAGCTGCTATCAACCCTGATAAATGAGCAACTTCAATTGAATGCTTTAAGGCATTCTGTCCATAACTTGTTCTGAACTTCATTCTTCCTAAGAGTTTTATAAGTTCAGGATGTAATCCATGTACTCCAACTTCTAAGGATGCTGCTTCACCCTCTTCTCTAATCATTGTTTCAACTTCTTTTTGAGCTTTCTCAACCATCTCTTCGATTCTGGCCGGATGAATACGTCCATCTACAATCAGCTTTTCAAGTGCAATTCTTGCAACTTCTCTTCTAATTGGATCAAAACTTGAAAGAATTACTGCTTCAGGTGTATCGTCTATAATCAAATCAACACCAGTGAGAGTTTCTATTGTCCTAATATTTCTTCCCTCTCTACCAATAATTCTACCTTTCATTTCATCATTAGGAAGATTTACAACTGAAATTGTAGTTTCTGAAACATGATCTGTTGAACATTTTTGAATTGCATTAACAATTATGTCCTTAGCTCTCTTTTCAGATTCTTCCTTTACTCTTGCTTCATTTTCCTTGATTAATTTTGCTGTTTCATGTTTTACTTCTTCTTCAACAGTTTTCAATAAATAATCTTTTGCTTGTTCGGAGGTTAATCCAGAGATTCTTTCTAATTCCTGTACACGCTGCTCATTAAGTGATTCAACTTTAGCTTTCATAACAGCTAACTCTTCCTCTTTAACCTTAAGTGCAGCTTCTTTCTTTTCATAGCTATCCATCTTTTTATCAATGGTTTCTTCTTTGTTAAGAACTCTTTTTTCGTAACGTTGAATCTCAGCTCTGCGTTCTCTTACTTCCTTGTCTAACTCATTCTTTGTCTTGAGATTTTCTTCCTTTGCTTCTAATAAAGCTTCTTTCTTCTTAGATTCTGCTGTTTTAATTGCCTCATCTATGATTTCTCTTGCTTTGCTTTCAGCATTTCCAATCTTCTTTTCACTTACATTCTTTCTATATAACGAAGTGATAACTGAGGAAATAATAGAGAATACAACTGCGACTGCAACTACTATAATAGCCACTAATTCTGGTTTCACAGGAGCACCTCCTTATTAAATTTTCATTGTACAAACACAACAAATTAATTTTACTCCCAAATCAATGTTATGTCAAGTAAAAAGGGGGTACTTATCCTGTCACATATACCATCATTTCTCACTACATATTGTATAAATATTAATTGAACAAACTAACATTTGTGCATTACCATTCCGTATCATAGTTGGTGTACTTAAATAGTGCTTCCTGTATTTCTCCATAAGAAAATCCTTTTCCTAACAGATATCTGCACATCTTGTTATACTGTGTTTTATCATTCAAATCATATTTTTTTATAACCTTTTCTATTAATTTATTTAATGCCTCTTCATTAGATAAATCCATTTCTAAAAGAACTTTACTGACATTTTCCTTATTAACTCCTTTTTTATATAATTCAAGTTCTATTTGTTTTATACTTTTCGAATTTTGTTTAGAAGATATATAGAGTTTCGCATATCGTATATCATCTACATAACCATATTTCTTTAAAAATTCAATTGCATTATTTATTATATCTTCCGGGTAATCACCTAATTTTAACTTATCTCTTATCTGTTTTTCTGTCTTATCCATATCTTTTAATAAAAATAATGAGCGCTCACGCGCTCTCTTATTTAAGATATTATACATTTCATTATAAGACTCATTCGAGAACTGAGAGTCTGCTTTTATTCCCAGTTTTCGAACTTCTCCTTTATATAATTGAACTACGATATCGTCATCGATTATAATTCTACATTTCTTTCCTATATCTTTTATTTCAGTAATATAGTGCATGTTATTCCTCTACCTTACCATTATCCTGCTTTTCTGATTCACTTTCCTCATCATGTGAAGAAAAATGTTCACGAACTTTCTTTTCTATTTCGTTCATAGCAGCTTCATGTTCTCTTAGATATATCTTGGCATTTTCTCTACCCTGACCAATCTTCTCACCATTATATGCATACCATGCGCCACTCTTTACAATAACTCCAATTTTAGATGCTAAATCTAAAATATCTCCTTCTTTAGATATTCCTTTACCAAACATAATATCAAACTCAGCTTCTTTAAACGGAGGAGCTACTTTGTTCTTAACAATCTTTACTTTAGCACGGTTTCCAATCATCTCTCCACCTGCTTTTAATGTTTCAACTCTTCTAACATCAAGTCTTACAGATGAATAGAATTTCAATGCTCTACCACCTGTTGTGGTTTCCGGATTACCAAACATAACCCCAACTTTTTCTCTTAACTGGTTAATGAAAATAACAGAACAATTCGTCTTATTTATAACACCTGTTAATTTTCTTAATGCCTGTGACATAAGTCTTGCCTGAAGTGCTACATGTGTATCACCCATCTCGCCATCAATTTCAGCTTTAGGAACTAATGCCGCAACTGAATCAACAACAATTATATCAACTGCTCCTGAACGAACCATTGTATCGGCAATTTCTAATGCCTGTTCACCAAAATCAGGCTGTGAAATATATAAATTATCTATATCAACACCAATATTCTTAGCATAAACCGGATCAAGTGCATGTTCAGCATCAATAAACCCTGCAACTCCGCCCTGTTTCTGTACTTCAGCAATCATATGTAATGCAACCGTTGTCTTACCACTTGATTCAGGGCCATATATTTCAATAATTCTTCCCTTAGGAATCCCTCCAATTCCAAGTGCTATATCAAGGCTTAATGAACCTGTAGGTGTTGAATCTACATTCATCTGCGCCCTTGAATCCCCAAGTTTCATAATTGATCCTTTACCATGATCTTTCTCAATCTTAGCAATCGCTGCATCGAGTGCTTTTAATTTATCTTCTTTATTCATTTCGTTCCCTTTCTGTTCGAACTTATGTTCGTTATGTTATTATCTTATTATAACATTGAACCAATGTCAACCTTTTTTTATTACGGACGCTATTATAATATCACATTTTATATTTAAATTGCAATATTAAATTTATTGTTTAAATATTTTTATTAAAACTTTATCGTCACAATCAGCATTTTAAATATATATTACAGACAATTAACAATTTAAGTATATATTTGAATAGTTACAAACCAATCCTAATCAAACCATAAGATTAGTCTCTCCAATGCATGACAACTAACGATTCCATCTTCAAACATTCGTCCGGATACAATTAAAGCCGTATGAAAATTATGTTGCATTCTATCGCACTAATTACTCATACGGCTTATTTATATATTTATTTTTAGATTTATTTTTTATCATAAATTATCAAAAATAATAATTGCATAATGACATCAAAAGCAAACTTAATCCTAATATTTCAAAATATTATTATTTTACTTAGTTTCAAGCAATTTTTCAATTGCTGCAATTTTTGTACAAACAATCAATATTTTACTTGCATAGATCAATTCTTCAGGTGAAGGATATGATGGTGCAATTCTAATATTGCTATCTTTAGGATCTATTCCATATGGGAAAGGTGCTCCTGCCCCTGTGAGAACCATTCCTGCTTCTTTGCACATATTTACTACTTTCTTTGCACAGCCTTCCATAACATCAAAAGATATGAAATATCCACCATTTGGCTTTGTCCATGTAGCAATTCCATATCCATCTAATTCAGCATCAAGCATTTTCAATACTGCTTCAAACTTTGGTCTTAATTTAGCTGCATGTTTAGCCATATGTTTTTTTACACCTTCAGCATTCTTGAAATATTTTACATGACGAAGCTGATTCATTTTATCAAATCCGATTGTCTGTACTGACATTCTCTTCTTAATTTCATCAACATTTGCTACAGATGAAGCTATCGCAGCTATCCCTGAACCTGGGAATGTAACTTTCGATGTTGATGCAAATTCGTACACCATATCTTCATTTCCTGCTTTTTTACATTCATCAATAATATTTAATATAGTATCCTGTTTTTCTTCTTCATCGTATAAATGATGAATAGCATATGCATTATCCCAGAAAATTCTAAAGTCTTTAGCTGCCGGTTTAAGTGCTGCCATTCTTTTTACAACTTCATCTGAATAAGACAATCCTGTTGGATTTTCATATTTTGGTACACACCAAATACCTTTTATAGATGCATCTTTAGAAACTAATTCTTCAATCATATCCATATCAGGTCCATCTTCTTTAAGTGGAATATTTATCATTTCAATACCGAAATGTTCTGTAATACCAAAATGTCTGTCATATCCAGGCACCGGGCATAACCATTTTACTTTATCTAATTTACACCAAGGAGTTTCACCCATAATTCCATGTGTATATGCTCTCGAAATTGCATCATACATTAAATTAAGACTTGCATTTCCGCCAATAATAACATTTTCCGGATTACACTCCATAATATCAGCCATCATTTTTTTAGCTTCCGGAATTCCGTCTAAAACACCATAATTTCTGCAATCGAAACCGTTTGATGCCTTTAAATCACTTTCTGAATTAAATACATCTAACATATCCATTGACAAATCTAATTGGTCAGGTCCCGGTTTTCCTCTTGACATATCCAAACTAATTCCGGATTCCTTAATCTTATTGTACTCTTTGTAAAGTCCTTCTAATTCTTCCTGCAATTTTTCTTTGCTATATTCATTATAAAACATTAGTGGGCCTCCTATCCTTTTTTCGTCTATAAGATTCTATAATAAAATTAAGTATTATTCAATCATTTTTTATAATATTTTGTTTTGTATAGCATTTACTTAATTTTTTAAAGTCATTTTATTTAAGGCAATTTCCAAAATTTTATCTGCAGCCTGAGTACGTACTTCATATCTATCTCCTTTAAATATATGCTTTTCACAGGAAACTTCTCCATTATAATAGCATCCAAAATAAACTAACCCTACAGGTTTATCAGGTGTTCCTCCTCCCGGTCCCGCAATTCCGGTTGTGGATAATCCAAGCTGGGCATTTGCTGCTTTTGCGCATCCAATTGCCATTTCCATTGCACATTCTTTACTTACAGCTCCTTCATTGTCCAAAATTTCTTTACTTACCCCTAATAATTTTGCTTTTGATTTATTAGCATAAGTTACATATCCTTCGTCAAATACTTCAGATGCTCCTGAAACATTTACAATCTTTCCAGCCACTAAGCCTCCTGTACATGATTCTGCTGTAGAAACTTTTTCGTTTCTATCTAATAACATTTTAACTAATCTTTCCTCTAAATTCATTTTATTCCATCCATTTCAATTATCTTATATATTAATTGAATACTCCTTTCTCCCGGTCAGTTGTGGGATTTTATTATTAGCATACTGCATTAAAACCAGCCAAATATATTTATATAAAAACATAGATGCCTACTTAAGCAGACACCTATCCTTTTATTTTTACTTAATTTATTTTAAGCTTAATGCCTGACTATTTCAGACAACGTATATTTGTTGTACATATAAATATTTTTAAAATATTACCCCTTTAGTACATCTACATTCTTATATACATAATCTACCATTGAAATAATCGTGAGAGCTAATGATATATATATTAAAGCAGTTCCTATAACTCCCATAAATGTATAAGGCAAATCAATAATTAATACAATAATCATAATCATTTGGAATGTTGTTTTAAATTTACCCCACCAACCTGCAGCAAGAACAACTCCTTTATCTGCAGCAAGTGTTCTAAATCCACTGATAAATAATTCTCTACTGATAATTATAATTACAATCCATACTGGAATTTTACTTTCTGATAAACAAATTAAAGCAGCGCTTACCAACAATTTATCTGCTAATGGATCCATAAATTTTCCAAAATTTGTAACAAGATTGTATTTTCTTGCAATCTTTCCATCAAGTAAGTCTGTTAAACTTGCAACAATAAATATTCCAACAGCGATATATTTGTCTATACCTCCAAAAATATCAGCCAACATAAAACATACAAAAAACGGTATTAAAATCACCCTGAAAACCGTTAGTTTATTTGGTAAATTCATCTTTTTATCTCCTTCTCATCTATTTGTATTGAAGTTCACCTATCAAATCATAATCATTTGAGCCTGTAATTAATACATTTACAAAATCACCCGTCATTAATTCTTCATCGGTAATTACAAAAACATTACTGTCGACACCCGGTATGTCCATATATGTTCTTGCAATATATGCGTTTTCTCCTGAAATTTTTCCTTCAATATAAGCCTTCATAACCTTTCCAATCATTTTTTCAGAAAAATCAAAGGCAATTTCCTGTTGAAGTTCCATAATTTCATCTCTACGTTCTTCTTTAACTTCTTCCGGAATCTGATTTTCCATCTTTTCAGCAGGTGTTCCTTCTTCTTTTGAATATGTGAATACACCTAATCTTTCAAATTCCATTTCATCCACAAAATTCATAAGAATTTCATGATCCTTTTGTGTTTCTCCGGGAAATCCTGTAATTAAAGTTGTACGAAGTACTATGTCAGGTATTTCTTTTCTTAGTTTTGCAATAACATCCCTTAATTCCTGATTAGTTGTTCTTCGTCCCATCCGTTTTAATACATTATCACTTGCATGCTGAATAGGAATATCTAAGTAATTACATATCTTATCTTCACTTGCAATGGTATGAATCAATTCATCATATATTTCTTCCGGATAACAGTATAACACTCTAATCCATTCGATGTCTTCAATCTTGCATAATTCCTTTAATAAAATATGAAGTCTTTTTTCTCCATATATATCTTTTCCATACATTGTTGTTTCCTGGGCAACCAAAATCAACTCGCGTATGCCTGACTCAGCTAAATCTTTTGCTTCAGCAATTAAATCTTCCATTGGCACACTTCTATAGTCTCCTCTGATTTTTGGAATAATGCAATATGTGCAATGTTTATCACAACCTTCTGCAATTTTTAAATAAGCATATCTGTCTGTTCCAGCATTACCACGTGGTGCTTTTGTACCGGCTAATAGATTTATATTTTTAATATATTGCTTTTTTTCATTCTTATTAAAATAATCTTCTACTATAGTTACAATATCATCAATAGCCGTAGTACCAACAACAATGTCTATTTCAGGAATTTCATCTTTAATTTCTTCATGATATCTTTGCGCAAGGCATCCTGCTAAAACCAAAGCTTTACAATTTCCTTCTTCTTTCATTCTTGCCATATTAAATATTGTTTCAATGCTTTCTTCTTTTGCATCTTTAATAAAACTACAACTATTTATAATTATAATATCAGCCTCAGTTTCATCAGAAGTAAATTCATAACCTGCTTTTCCTAAAAGTCCTATCATGTGCTCTGAATCAACTAAGTTTTTATCACAACCTAATGAAATAAATAAGATTTTCATTTTATCTCCTACAAAACAAGAGACTTTTGTAAAATGAATCATTCTATATGTCATTCTACAAAAGCCTCCCTTATTTTCTAATTTTCGCTTTCGTCGTCTCCTAAGATTTTAATCTTAGATTTGTATAATTCTTCTACTGCGATAGAAAGTGGTTTCTTATCATCAGCATCATCAATAAGTGGTGCATCACCTGCAATTATCTGTCTTGCTCTCTTTGATGTAGCCATAACAATTGAATATCTGCTTTGTACTACCGGATGTTCACCTTCCTCAACGTCGCTGTTTGCTATTGCCATTAAATCTGAATATGATGGATGTAACATAATTTATTCTCCTTTCGAAAACTTTTTAATATCATTTTTAATTTCTTCAACTTCTTTTTTTGAAGCTGTTCCTGTTGTATCGTTATTCACAACTAAATTGATTTTTTCGACACAGCCTTCTATTTCATCGTTAACAACGAAATATTCATAATTATCCATAAATATTGTTTCTTCAGCTGCTTTCATGAGTCTTTTATTTATTACTTCCATAGACTCTGTGTTTCTGCCGACCAAACGTTTTTTTAACTCCTCTGCACTTGGAGGAAGAATAAAAATCATCATTGCTTCAGGCATTATCTCTTTTACCTTCAAAGCGCCCTGAGTTTCAATTTCTAGAATAACATTAATGCCCTCATTTAACTTTTCATTAACAAATTCAAGCGGAGTACCATAATAATTGTCAACATACTGTGCATATTCTAACAATTTATTATTAGCTATCATATCTTCAAATTCTTCTTTACTAACAAAGAAATAATTTACCTTATCAACTTCTCCAACTCTTGGTTTTCTCGTTGTAGCTGAAATTGAAATTGTGTAATCATCGTATTTATCTATTAATTTATTAACTACAGTTCCTTTTCCAACACCTGAGAAACCTGAAATAATTAATAATTTACCCTGTTTACTCATTACTCTTACTCCAAATTCTGTATTTGTTCTCTAATCTTTTCGATTTCAGTCTTTAATTCGATTGCCACATCTGCAATTTCATGATTAGACGTCTTTGATAAAGTAGTATTAGCTTCTCTATTCATTTCCTGAGTAATAAAATCTAATTTTCTACCTATAGCTTTATTGCTATTAAGACTGTCTCTCATAGCCTTAATATGACTAAGCAGTCTTATTATCTCTTCGTCTACACATATCTTATCTGCATAAATTGTTACTTCCTGTGCAATTCGGCCTTCATCTATCTGATTATCCTCAAGTAATTCATGCAATCTTTCATTAATTTTTTCACGATATTCCGCAACAATTAAAGGGGACTTTTCCTGAATAAATAAAACATTTTTTTCTATATTGTCTAACTTATTCATTAAATCAGCTTTAAGTCTTTCGCCTTCTGCATTTCTTGCCTGAACCAACTTATCACATGCCTGTATCATTGCATCTTCAACAATGTGTAATAATTCATCCTCATCTTCACTCTGCTCCTCCATCATTATAACTTCAGGGCAACGTCCTAATTTAGATGTTGTTATATCATTGTCTATTCCTAACTCATCACTCATTTTCTTAAATATATTGTAATATTCAGCTGCAAGTTCAGAATTATACTTCAAGCAGACATTTCCTTCACCTGTGTTTTCATAAGTAATAAAAACATCTACTTTTCCTCTTTCAATCTTAGATTTTAATATTCTTCTAATATCTCCATCTAAATAATTTAATTTTTTTGGAAGTTTTATGCCTGCCTCAAGAAATCTATGATTAACTGATTTAATTTCAACAGTAACCTTTCTCTCTCCTACTGACACTTCACTTCTTCCAAATCCCGTCATACTACATAGCATATCATTCACCATTCATTTCTTTTTAAGCATACAATGCCATAATTCAACTTATTATAATTCATTTGAAATATTCAGTCAAGGTTGACTTGAAATTCATAAAATAATAAAATGAAAAATACATTATTATATTATCAGTAACTTTAAAATTTCGATATACGAAAGGAATTTCAAATTATGGCATTTGACGGAATAACTGTTGCTGCTTTGGCACAGGAATTTAAAAATAAATTTACAGATGGAAGACTGTATAAAATTGCCCAGACAGAAAATGACGAGCTCACATTAACTATTAAAAATGGCAAAGCTCAATACAAACTTTTAATTTCAGCTAATGCAAGCCTTCCATTAACATACATAACTGAAGAATCTAAACCTAGTCCAATGACAGCTCCTAACTTTTGTATGTTACTCAGAAAACATATAAATAATGGACGTATCATAAACATTACACAGCCGGGACTTGAACGAATCCTGGATTTTGAAATACAGCATTTAGATGATTTAGGAGACATAAGACAAAAGCATTTAATTGTCGAACTAATGGGCAAACACAGCAATATTATTTTCTGTGATGAAAATAATATGATATTAGACAGCATAAAACATGTATCAGCCGTTATGAGTTCTGTAAGACAGGTTCTCCCCGGAAAAGACTATTTCATTCCTGATACAATGGATAAATTTGACCCATTATCAGTTTCAAAAGAAGAATTCTTTAACACAGTATTCTCTAAACCGATTAATCTTTCAAAAGCAATTTACACTTCCTTTACCGGAATTAGTCCAACTATTGCTGAAAGCATATGTTATGCTGCAAAATTTGATTCATCAATTCCTGCAAACGTATTAGAACATGGGAATCAAAACTTAATCTGGATTCAATTTTATGAATTAATGAACAAAATTAAAAAAGGTGAATTTACACCTGTTATATATGAAAAAGATGATTTACCTGTAGATTTTTCAGCTGTACGTCTTTCTACTCATTCAGACTGTAATGAAATTATTTACGACGACATGAGTTCTTTGTTAAGGAACTATTATGCCAAGAAAAATTTGCATACACGTATGAGGCAAAAATCTTCTGACTTAAGGCGTGTCGTAACAAACGCATTAGAAAAAGACAGAAAAAAATTTGCTATTCAGGAAAAGCAAATGAAAGATACATTAAAAAAAGATAAATATAAAGTATATGGTGAATTACTTACAACTTATGGTTATTCAATTGAACACGGCGCCAAGAAATTCGATACAATTAATTTTTATACTAATGAGCCAATATCAATTCCGCTTGACCCTACTATTTCACCAATTGAAAATGCGAAAAAATTCTTTGACAAATACGCAAAATTAAAACGTACTAATGAAGCATTATCAGATATTATTATAGAGACAAAAAAATCTATTGATTACCTTGAAACTGTCAGTGCTTCAATTGATATTGCTACAAGCGAAAATGACTTAAAAGCGATTAAGGATGAATTAATTCAGACCGGATATATTAAATTTAAGCGAACAGGAAAAAAAGAAAAAATAGTAAATAAGCCTTTACATTTCATTTCCTCTGATGGATTTCATATGTATGTTGGAAAAAACAACATTCAAAATGAAAACCTTACATTTAAAGTTGCAAACGGTAATGACTGGTGGTTCCATAGCAAAACCTTCCCGGGTTCTCACGTAATTGTCAAATGTGAGGGTAAGGAATTACCTGACGCTACATTTGAAGAGGCTGCAAGACTTGCTGCTCATTTTTCTAAGGGATGTAATCAGGATAAAGTCGAAATTGATTACATTCAAAGAAAACAGGTAAAAAAAGTTGCCGGTGCTATGCCAGGATTTGTTATTTACCATACAAACTATTCTATGGCAATCACTCCTGATATAACAGGTATACAGGAGATTATTTAATATGTACATTTTCCGCCATCAAAAAAGATGGCGGATTTTTTTAATTTGATAAATTTAATTTAAAACATGTTTTTATTAAAGTATTTTTACTACTTTATTTGTATACTAAATTAACTTTACTACTGAAATATAGATTTTACTGACTGAATTTCCTGTTCTGATGCCTGTGCTGCCGGAACATAATAATTCTTTGCTGTAGCAATTTGTGCTAACTGTTCCTGTGACATTTCACATTTATTTCTCATCTCTTTTAATGTCTGTTTTAATTCTTTATTTTCCGTCTGAGGAATCATATTCCCAAACTTCTCAATCTCAGAATTAATTCCTTCTAATGAATCAATAACCATATATTTTTCCTGCATTTTATTACTTCTCCTATCCTAAAAATTTCATTAATTTTTCTTTATTTTGTGTTGCTGAATTAACGCCATCTTCAAAAAATTTTTTTACTTCAGGATCAGTAGCTTCTTTTGCATAACATGACATCTTTTCACCACATGTTTCATATCCTGTAATTAAATGTCTTAAATTCTGTAAATCAAGTTCTGATAAATTACTCATATTGTACCTCCTAATTATCATTACCTTATTTAGTATTTCTTCTTTTAAATTATTTATTCGTAATTTTTTAACATCAAAAAATTCCCATAAAAACTTGGAGTCCTATGCTTGATATATGTGTAAAATTTTTTATAAATACTCGAATTCCTACACTTGACATAGGTCCAAAAATTTTCTATAAAAATCTGGATTTCCATGCTTAATAAAGAGCAAAAAATTTCTATAAACATTTGGACCACCCATGTTTTAAAAAAAATCCAAAAAAAGAAAAGACTGCATAAGCAATCTTTCCTTCTATATCATATATATTCATTAATATCGTTTAAAACTTTTTTGAATATATTATCCTATTAAATTCTCATATAAATTCTTATACTTTTCCGCTGAAGTTTTCCATGAGAAATCGACTTTCATTCCTCTTTCTACAATCTTATTCCAATCTCTCTTTTTATCATAGAATATTTTTTCAGCATATCTTATTGTTCCTAACATCTCATGAGCATTGTAATTTGCAAATGAAAATCCTGTTCCTGTTCCCTCAAATTCATTATATGGTTCAACAGTATCTTTTAATCCACCTGTTTCTCTTACAATAGGTACCGTTCCATATCTTAAACTCATTAACTGACTTAATCCACATGGTTCAAATAATGAAGGCATAAGGAACGCATCACATGCTGCGTATATTTTATGAGACATTGCTTCAGAATAGTAAATATTTGCTGAAACTGACTGTCCGTATTTCCAATCAAAATGTCTGAACATATTTTCGTAACGGTCTTCACCTGTTCCAAGAACAACAAACTGAATTGCATCTGAACAAAGTTCATCCATTATGTATGCAACTAAATCCAAACCTTTCTGATCTGTCAAACGGCTTACTAAACCAATCATCATCTTCTTAGGGTCTACTTCTAATCCTAATTCTTTTTGTAAAGCAACTTTATTCTTTACTTTTTCTTTTCTGAAATTAGCTACACTGTAATTCTTTGCTATATTCTCATCTGTTTCCGGATTATATTCATCATAATCTATACCGTTAACAATACCTGACAGGCAATTAGACCTTGCTCTAAGCAAGCCGTCTAACCCTTCGCCATAGAAAGGCATCTTTATTTCTTCTGCATATGTATCACTTACTGTTGTAACCCAATCTGCATATACTATTCCACCCTTTAAATAATTACCATTATCATAGTCTTTTAATTTATCCGATGTGAAATAATAATCTGATAGTCCTGCAATATCTTTAATTGTGTTAATATCCCAAACACCTTGGAATTTCAAGTTATGTATTGTCATAATTGACTTAATGCCTTGATAGAACTCGCTATACGCAAAACTATCTTTGAGATATACAGGTATAAGTCCTGTATGCCAGTCATGACAATGTATAATATCAGGTCTAAATCCAATAACAGGAAGTGCTGACAATACTGCTCTTGAGAAAAATGCAAATTTTTCGAGGTCATATCTTACATCTCCATAAGGCTTTGGTCCTGAGAAATAATATTCATTATCAATAAAGTAATATGTTACTCCATCAAGTTCCATCTGCAAAATTCCGACGTATTGACGTCTCCAACATAAGTCCATATAAAAATGGTCTACATACTGCATTTTGCTTTTCCATTTTTCATCAATGCACATATATTTTGGAATAATAACACGTACATCATATTCTTTTTTATCAAACCACTTAGGTAACGAACCTACTACATCTGCAAGCCCGCCAGTCTTAATGAAGGGTACAGATTCCGATGCCGCAAATAATATTTTCTTCATATCTAGAACCTCCTGTACATATAGATTTTCTCTTATTATCTAGTATATAGTATTTTGTGACTATTTTAAAGTACAACTATCTACATTTATATTCAATTCTTATCTTATCAGCAATTAATGCTATAAATTCTGAATTTGTCGGTTTACCTTTTTCTGCATTTATTGTATATCCGAACAATTCATCAATTGTATCCATTTTTCCTCTGTTCCATGCAACTTCAATGGCATGTCTTATTGCTCTTTCAACTCTACTTGGTGTAGTCTGGAATTTCTTTGCAATTGATGGGTAAAGAATTTTTGTTATGGAATTTAACATTTCATTATCGTTAACGGACATTATAATCGCTTCCCTCAAATACTGATACCCTTTAATATGCGCTGGAACTCCAACATCATGAATAATATTAGTAACGTCGCTTTCAATATTTCTTTCCATAAATTTCTGCATATCTTCAAGTGGAGCAATTATCTTTTTATTTTCTGGAATTTTTTTCCCGTTAATTCCTTTTGCACTTTTTACCCTGTCTACAATCATATCCATTTCAAAAGGCTTTAACATATAATATCCCGCTCCATAATTAAATGAATCCTGAATAACCGCTTCATTGCTTATTGCAGAAGTTATTATAAAAAAAGGCATCCTTATCATAGTTCCGTCTTTATGTATCTTATCCATCAAAGAAAGACCGTCCATTTTAGGCATAATCAAATCAAGTAATACTACATCAGGACTGGTCCCCTTAATCAAATCAAATGCTTCTTCTCCATTTTTTGCTCTGCCAATTACATTTATTTCATCATCTGAGCCTAAATACTCATCCATCATTTCAACCATTTTATCGTTATCATCTACTATTGCTACCCTAATCTTATCCATATATATTCTCCTAATACATTATTGTTTAGAATGACTTAATCACAGCGCCACGAATTATCTGTTCATTCAACAAGATAAATTATAATTAGTTATTAAACGCGATTCAACTTAAACAAATCGCAATATTCGACTGTATATGACATTGTGGTTTACATATCTGGATTTAATTTTTATATAACGATTATTTATGTCAATAAACGATAAACAAAATGTCGAAACAGGTTTACAAAAGTCAAAAACTTTATTCGTTTATATAGACTTCAAATTCCTCTTCATCAGCAATAAGTATTTTATATCCGCTGTGTAATACAACAGGTACCTTTGGTTTAAGTAAGATTCCATTTACCTTAGTTCCATTAGTTGAATCGTTGTCAGCAATAATATATTTTCCATCCTTATATACTAAAATAGTGTGAATTTTGGAAATATATGATTCGTTAATTTCAATATCCGTTCCCACTCTACCAATAGTAAACGGCCATTTATTAACTACATATCTTTCGCCATTGTGTACTAAAACAAAGTCATCAATTTCAGCCTTAACTTCTGTTTTTCTTATCGGATTATCATCAACTTTCTTTATTAATGGCATTGATTTTGTAAACGGATTTATAACCAATCCATCGATGTCATCTCTTTCATTCATAAGATTATAACATACTCTTGACTGAACTCTTATCAATGAAAAGTGTTCTGCATAATCATCCGGTATCTGATCAAAAGAAGTAAATATAGGTAACATTCTTTTTCTTTCAGAATCTTTAACTACATCTGTTTTCAGAATTACTTTTTCTAAAAATTCCCCATCTGTTTGAGCTTTCTTAAAATCAACATCTGCAGCTAAAATTACTTCTGCACTCTGTAATAACTTAACAATGCTTTTTTTGTAAATTGCCTTATCAGTTTTTCTGTTATACTTCTTTAACAAGTCCTCCATTTCCTTAATTATTTCAAAATTACTCATTTCACTAATATTTTCTGATCGTCTTGAAGCCATTTGTCTCTCCTTTGTAATTTATACTTATGAATAATTATACCATATTTATGACAATTTATATTAAAAAAATGTTTTTTATTCAATGAAATTATTGAATCATGTTACTTATAAGGCTTCCATACCCTTGATGTGGGTCATTTATAAGCACATGAGTAACCGCACCTATTAGTTTATCGTTCTGAATAATTGGTGCTCCACTCATCCCCTGAATTATGCCATTTGTTTTACTTAAAAGTTTCTTGTCTACAACCTCAATCACGAGATTTTTGTTCTGATTTGCCCTCTTTCTAACTCTATTAATATTAATATCATACTCGTTATATCTACCATCCTTATAAATTATAATTTTTGCTTTTCCACATTTTACTTCATCTGTTTTAGCAACTGAAACCTCTTTAAATTTTTCTACATCAATTTTCTTTAAATCAACATTGCCAAACAATCCTGTTTCACAATTTTTTGTAATTGTACCAACCTTATTTTCTTCGTTATAATCTATGCTTCCACAAAATCCTCCCGGTTCTCCTATTTTTCCCTTTTTAATCCCCCATATATTTGCATAATAAAGATTTCCTGAAAATGAAGTAACCATTTCTCCTGTATCTAAATCACTTATGCCGTGTCCTAATGCCCCAAAAATTCCATTTGAAGTAACAAAAGTAATAGTTCCTAATCCCTGTGTATCGTCTCTAACCCAAAGTCCAATTTTGTATATTCCATTTTTGTTCTTCACAGGTTTTACTTTTTCTGTTATTTCTTCATCATTTCTTTTTATAGTAAGTTCTATTGTTTCCCCATTGCTTTTTTCGACTAAATCAATTACTTCCTGTTTTGAATCTACTTTTTTTCCATTTACTTTTACAATATAATCGCCTTTTTTTACTTTATTTTTCAATGGTGTAACCTTGTTGCCATCTATGCTTTCAAAACCTGCATAATCTATAATCATTATTCCATCTGTGTGAAGATATAGACCTACAGGCATTCCACATGCATATATTTTAGTATCACTTCCATTTATCTGAGCGCTGGCACTTTTTACATCATACTCATAATTAATTCCACTATCGTAATCTTTTGAAGAATTGTAAGCTGCCGTAAGTTCCTTAGGAATATTTTTTTCTATATATTCTTTACCTGTTACAAACACCATAATCGACCCTATAATTATGGAAACTATCAGATATCTTTTATAAATTTTAGCTCTACGTGTATTTTTATTTATTTGTTTCATACTCATTTATCCTCCTATTCTCCTTCTTTTTAACAAATATAAGAAAGCCTTTATTTGTTACTTTCTGATTATTTTTTGTGATATACACCAATTCAGCATAAAATATACTTTATTATTATTTACACAAATAAAAAAAGAAGGAATATTTTATTCCTTCTTAGTTTATGTAGTAATATAACTTTAAAACTGACCTAATTTTGCACGTTCTGCCATTTCTTTCATTTCTGTAGCATGTTTTATAGCTGTCTCGGTAATTTCTCCTCCACTGCTAATTCTTACCAGCTCTTTTATCGAATCTTCTCTTGATAATCTATATATATTCGTTTCAGTTGACTCATCATCAGTATTTTTTTCAATTAGATAATGTGAATCTGCCATAGCCGCAATCTGAGCTAAATGCGAAATACAAATAACCTGATGTTCCTTACTTATGCCCATCAATTTATCCGCTACCATCTGTGCAGTTTTTCCACTAATTCCTGTATCAATTTCGTCAAAAATCATTGTATCAATTTCATCTTCACCGGCAAGTATTGATTTAATAGCAAGCATTATTCTTGACAACTCACCTCCGGAAGCGACCTTTGCTAAAGATTTTACTTCTTCTCCTGGATTTGTAGAAATTAAAAATTCAACTTCGTCCTGTCCATTAGCTGATACATTTTCTTTTTTCGATACATTAATTTTAAATTTAACAGATAAAAAATTCAAATCTTCAAGAGCCTTAACAACCGTTTCTTCAAGTTTTATAGCATATTTTTTACGAAGAGATGAAAGTTTATCACATAATACAACTAACTCGCTCATCTCTTTATCTAATTTTGTTTTTGTCTCTTCTCTCATCAAATTATAATTATTTAAACTATCCAAATATGCCTGCTTTTCACCTTTATAAGCTAATATTTTTTCAATTGACTGTCCATATTTTAATTTTAAATGATTAATAAGATTCAATCTTTCTTCAACTTCAGCAACTCTTTGAGGCTCATAATTTACTTCATCTATATAATCTGATATTTCTCTGGCAAGTCCTTTGCACATATCATCTATATCATATATCTGTTTTTGTAAATCCGATAATTTAGAATCTATATCTGATATTTCCGATAAATCATATCCAACACGACTTATACACTCACACACACCCTGATTACCTTCATATCCCATAATCTGATATGCATCCGAAAGCGAAGACATAATCTTTTCAGAACCTGATAATTTTTTAAACTCATTCTCTACTTCATCATCTTCACCTAAACTTAAATTGGCTGCTTCAATTTCATTAATTTCAAATTCGGCAAATTCACATTCTCTAAGCCTTTTTGTTTCGTCCATATCGAATTTGTCTAATTCTTTTTTAATTTCAATATATTGACTGTATTTGTCGGAAATAGTATTTTTTAGTTCTTTTACCTCTTCACCTGCATATTTATCTAAAATCTGAAGATGTGTATTTTTATACAATAGAGACTGATGATCATGCTGACCATGTATATCTATTAGTAAATCCATTACACTTTTTAAAGTTGTAAGGCTAACAGTTTCTCCATTTATTTTAGACACACTTCTACCATGGGTTATTTTTCTGGAAACCACTATTATATTTTCATCTTCCGGATAAACATCGTATTGTTCTAACTTTTCTTTCAATCTTGAATCAATGCAAAACGTTAATTCAACAAGTGCATATTCTGCACCTTTTCTAATAATGTCTTTTTCAACTTTTTTACCTAAAGCAATATTCACTGAACCAAGAATTAACGATTTTCCTGCTCCGGTTTCCCCTGTCAAAACTACAAGACCATTTGTAAAATCAACATCAACTTCTTTTATTAATGCTAAATTTTTTACATGTAAATTAAGTAACATA
This sequence comes from Eubacteriaceae bacterium, assembly GCA_902363805.1. Classification (GTDB taxonomy): domain Bacteria; phylum Bacillota; class Clostridia; order Lachnospirales; family Lachnospiraceae; genus Eubacterium_U; species Eubacterium_U album. The sequence continues at coordinate 599,172 of CABJBF010000002.1, forward strand.
TTTCCTCCTAGCCTGCACATCTCTCCAAATTCACAGGTTAATTAGCCATTATATAATAAAACTTTCTAAATGTTTTTTTACATTTTCAGTATCGTGTGCATCTCTTATCGCACACATAATTGTATCATCTCCAGCAATACATCCTGCAACTTCCTTCATATTAATTGCATCAATAGCAGCAGCTACAGCCATTGCCATCCCTGCAACAGTTCGTACTACCAAAAGATTTCCTGCACATGTCATGGAAAGTATTCCATCTTTTAAAACCCTTATATATTTGCTGTTAATAGTCATGTTTTTACTGTGAGGTAATACATATTTTTGTTTTCCACCATTAATAGATACCTTAGTAAGGTTAAGTTCTCTTATATCTCTTGAAACAGTTGCCTGCGTTACGGCATAACCCTCATCAACAAGACATTTTGCCAATTCTTCCTGTGTTTCAATGTCTTTTTCAGTTATTAACTCTACAATTTTTCGCTGTCTTTGAACTTTCACTATTTATCTCCCATTTTTTTCTTTACTGTCTGTAAAAAACTGCTATCATCAAGCTTCACTAATTTTGTTGAAACCTGTGACTTTTCAATTGCTATAACATCTCCTGATTCAACCTCAACTATATTATCTCCGTCAAAAGAAATTCTTCTAAATTCTCCTTTGGGGTTCTTACATGTACCTATTGTAACTTCTATCTTATCTTCATCTGATAACACTATACTTCTCTGTCCTATTGAGTGAGCACAAATTGGTGTAAGAATAATTAAATTTGAATTAGGTCTTGCAATAGGTCCTCCTGCCGATAAATTATAAGCCGTAGACCCTGTAGGTGTTGATAAAATTATGCCATCAGCCTGAAATTTACCAAGTAACTGATTATTTACATGAACATAAAAATCAGAAATTCTAATGTCTGCACCTCTATGAATTACAATATCATTTAATACAGATGCTGAATATATTTCTTTATCATTTCTTATTATTGTTCCCTTCAACATCATTCGTGATTCAATTTTAAAATCATCCATAAGCAATCTATATAATGCATCTTCTATATCTTCAACACTGACTTCTGCTAAAAAACCTAAAGTTCCTTTATTAATCCCCAAAAACACAATATCTTTTGACATCAAATCCTGTGCTGCCTGTAAAAGCGTTCCATCACCACCAATTGTAATGACACACTCAAGATTTTCAGGCATCTTATCCGGATTTGTGTAATTGTATTTTTCATCTGTTAAATCTGAATTTTCAGAAATAAAGCACGTTCCGCCTTTTTCAGTAATAAAGCCTTCGATTTTTTTTGATAAAACATAATCTTTATCTTTATTATTATTTGTAATTATGCAAAAATTTTTCATTTATTTACTCCAAATTTATTTGTCCAATTCCTTATGGGAATTTTCAACTACATCTTTAACGGTAATTTCGACATCTTCTTCATTTTCATTTAATTTTTTCTTTAAATACAATAAATATTCAATATTTCCTTCCGGTCCTTTTACAGGGGAAAAATCTAAATTTAAAATTTTAAAATTAATACTTTTTGCATACTCTATTACATTATTTATTACTTCGATATGTACATTTTTATCTCGAACAACACCTTTTTTCCCTACTTTTTCTCTTCCTGCTTCAAACTGTGGCTTTATTAAACATACTATTTCACCATCATCAGTTAAAAGTTCTCTTACAGGGAGTAAAACTTTTGTCAAAGATATAAATGATACATCTATCGATGCAAATTCTATGACATCATCTATATCATCTCTTGTAACATATCTGATATTTGTTTTATCCATGCATACAACTCTTTCATCCTGAACAAGTTTCCATGCAAGCTGACCATGTCCAACATCAACAGAATAAACTTTTACAGCCCCATTTTGAAGCATGCAGTCTGTAAAGCCACCTGTAGAAGCCCCTACATCCATACATATTTTTTTATCTAAAGTAACTCCAAACTTGTCCATTGCTTTTTCAAGTTTAAGTCCTCCACGGCTAACATATTTCAATGTTTTACCACGAACTTCAATATTAACTGTATCTTTAAAAAATGTACCGGCTTTATCTTCTCTTTCATTATTGACAAAAACAATTCCACTCATTATAATTGCCTTTGCCTTTTCTCTTGATTCTGCTAAACCTCTTTTAACTAATAAAACATCTAATCTTTCTTTCATTTTATGAAATTTAAAATCCTTTCACATATACTGTCTGCATCTAACTGCAATTTTTTTCTCAATTCTTCTACAGTTCCCTGCTCTACAAATTCATCCTCTATAGCTAAATTCATAACATCATTTTTATAGTTTTTGTCAGCCATATAAGATATAACTGCTTCGCCATAACCACCATGTCTTATTCCTTCTTCTATAGTAACTATATATTTATATTTTTTAGCTATAGAATCTATCATTTCTTTATCAAACGGTTTTAAAAACAATGCATTAATGAGAGTTGGATTACATCCTTTATCATTAAGACTCTTTACTGCATTATACGTTTCTTCAATAATATTTCCAACCGCAATTATTGCAACGTGTTTTCCTTCTATTAACGTTTCGCTTTTGCCCATAACAAGTTCATTATTCAAATTTTCAAATACATTACTTGCTTTACCTCTCGAAAATCTAATTGCTATCGGTCCATTATATTTTTGAGCAAATTCCAATGCTTTTTCTAATTCTCTTCCATTTTTAGGAGCAATTATGGTCATGTTAGGAATATTTGAGAAAAATGATATATCAAATATACCCTGATGAGTTTCACCGTCTTTTCCAACCAACCCTGCTCTGTCGATAATGAATGTAACCGGTAAGTTTTGCAAACATACATCATGTATTATCTGATCATATGCCCTTTGATAAAACGATGAATAAATTGATATAAACGGTTTCTTGCCATTTGCTGCTAAACCGGCTGCAAAAGTAACAGCATGTTCTTCTGCTATTCCTACATCAAAAAATTTATCCGGGTACTTATCACCAAATTTTTTCAAGCCTGTTCCATCCGGCATTGCAGCAGTTATTGCAACTATATTTTTATTTTCATTGCCTAATTCTAATATCTTATCTGAAAATATATCTGTATATGTTTTTACATTGCTCTCATTAATTTTTTCACCTGTTTTAACATCAAATGAATCAATTCCATGAAATTTAGTAGGATTATTTTCTGCCGGCAAATAGCCTTTTCCTTTTTTGGTAAGTACATGAATTAATACAGGATGTTCAATTTTTAATGCATCCTCTGTAATTCTAATTAGTTCATCTATATTATGTCCATCTACAGGTCCTATATAAGTTACACCCATATCGTCAAAAAATTTGGCATGTACAAAGAACTGTTTAAAGTTATCCTTAACCCTTTTTACTCCGGCACTTAAATTATCACCAATTTTTGGAATACCTTTAAGTAAATGTTCAACGTCAACTTTAAATTCATTATAATGTTCGCCAACTCGTATTTTATTTAAGTATTTTGACATTCCACCTACATTTTCAGCTATAGACATATTATTGTCATTTAAAACAATAACAAAATTTCTTTTTAATGCAGCAACATTATTTAAAGCCTCAAAAGCAAGTCCACCTGTAAGTGCACCGTCTCCGATTACAGCTACTACCTTGTCATCATTACCATTTAATTTATTTGCTGTTGCAATTCCTAATGCAGCTGAAATTGATGTCGAACTATGTCCTGTATCAAATGAATCCGCTTCACTTTCATTTCTCTTTGGAAATCCACTTAACCCTTCAAAGCATCTTAATGTAGTAAAATCATCTTTTCTGCCCGTAAGAATTTTATGTGTATATGCCTGATGTCCTACATCCCACACTATCTTATCCTTAGGAAGATTTAAAACAAGATGCAATGCCATCGTCAACTCTACTACTCCTAAATTAGAAGCTAAATGTCCACCTGTCTTACTTACATTTTCTACAAGAAAATTTCTTATCTCCTGAGCCAAAACCGGATACTTATCGTGTGGTATCTTTTTTATATCATTTATATTGTTTATTTCATCTAAGTATACATATTTGCTCATATCTATTTCTTTCTGTTTATCAATTCATTAATAAGATTATTCAAGAACTCGTTTTTATAATTTAATTCATCTAATAAATTTAATGCATCATTAGAATAATCTTCAACTTTTTTCTTTGCGTCATCAATTCCCATTAAAGTCACATAAGTTGTTTTGTGATTCTTCTCATCGCTAAGAACCGGTTTTCCTAATTCTTCAGTTGTACTTGTAACGTCTAAAATATCATCCTGAATCTGGAATGCAAGTCCCACATTTCTTGCAATCTGTTCCATTTTTTTGATATCATCATCGGTTGCATTTCCAAGTATTGCACCTGTCATCATAGACGCCTCTATTAAAGCTGAAGTTTTCAACTTATATATAAAATTAATAGTATCTATATCCATAGGTCTTTCTTCATTTAAAACATCTACTGTCTGTCCGCCAATCATCCCATAAACACCTGCTTTTTTAGCGATTGTGCTCATGGCTTTTGCCATTTTTTCAGGCTGCTTGCTGTTAACAACAGCTTCAGACATAATTTCAAAAGCATAATTTAACAAGGCATCTCCTGCTAAAATAGCCATATCCTCACCAAACGCTATATGTGTTGTCTTTTTTCCACGTCTGTATTCGTCATTATCCATTGCTGGAAGATCATCATGCACCAATGAATATGTATGAATCATTTCCATTGCAGCCATAAACGGATACGCTTCTTCATCATTTCCACCAAATAGTCTGCATGATTCTAAAATAAGCATTGGACGAAGGCGCTTTCCTCCAGCTTCAACACTATAATTCATTGCTTCAAAAATTATTTTCTGAAGCCCTTCTTCTTTAGGGCAATACTGTTTAATAATATCTTCAATTTTGGAAATTTCAGTTTTTTTCTGTTCAGCATAATTATTCATCTTCACTACCACCTTCAATCACTTTCATTTCCTTTTCAACTTTATCTATCTTATCATTACAGTCTTTTATTAATTTCAATCCTTTTGAATATAAATCAAAAGATGTTTCTAACGTAACATCTTCTGACTCCATTTTTTCAATTATTTCTTCGAGTTTAGTAAAATTTTCTTCGATTGTACTTGCCTTACTCATTTATAAACTTCCTTTTTCTATTTTTTCTACGACACTTGTTACTTTTCCATCTTTAAGATTTAACAATACCTTTTCTCCTACATCAATCTGTCCGACAGAAGTAATAGTATGCAAATTATCATCAGTTATATACGCATATCCATTAGATAATTTATTTAATGGTGATAAACCGTTTAAGCGTTCTGCTAAAATTCCCAAAGTATGTTTATCATTTGTTAATTTATTTTTAAATAAATTCTCCATTTTAGTAAAAAGTTCATCTACGTATTGTTTCTTTGTTAACAGTTGATTTTTAGGACTTGCATAATTTACTCTTGCCTCATAATTTTTAACTAAAATTCTATTCTTTTGAATTTCTCTTTCAAGTTTATTTTCAAGAGTTCTTTTATATTGGAATAACTTATTTTTAAATTCATTGTAATCAAAAACAGCTAATTCTGCAGCTGCTGATGGTGTTGGTGCTCGCAAATCAGCTACATAATCAGCTATTGTAGTATCTGTTTCATGCCCAACAGCTGATATTACCGGCGTTTTCATATTAAAAATTGTTCTTGCAACTGCTTCTTCATTAAACGCCCATAAATCTTCTATAGAACCACCACCACGTCCTACAATTATAACATCCATGTCCATTTCATCTAAATACCTAAGTCCTTGTACAATGCTTGCAGCTGCATTCTCGCCTTGTACGATTGCCGGATATAAATATAATTGAACATATGGATTACGTCTTGAAGATATATTTCTTATATCCTGAATAGCTGCTCCTGTACTTGCTGTGCATATTCCGATTTTTGTGGCATATTTAGGAATAGGCTGTTTGTACATAATGTCAAACATGCCCATTTCTTCTAATTCTTTCTTTAATTCTTCGTATTTCTGATAAAGTTGTCCTGCTCCATCTAGCATTATCTGTTTTGCATATACCTGATATGATCCACTTTTTTCATATACTGAAACACTTCCAAGAACAATTACATTCTGTCCTTCTTTTAATGTGAAATTAAGTCCGCCTCTGTTACCTGCAAACATCACACCGGAAATAACACCACCCTTATCTTTTAAGGAAAAATAAATGTGACCTGACGTATGATATTTACAATTACTTACTTCACCTTTTATATATATACTGTTCAATACAAAATCCTGGGTAAACATGTTCTTAATATAAGAATTTACCTGAGATACTGAATATACTGATTTCATTATTTACTCCTGAAATAATTTAGCTAAAATTCCATTTATAAAAGCAGGTGAATTATCACTCCCATATTTCTTTGCTAAAATAACAGCCTGATCAACTGCAACTTTTCCGGGTACATCATCATCCATAGCCATTTCATAATATGCAAGTCTTAATATAGACAATTCAACTTTTCCCATTCTGTCAGTCTTCCAACCTACTGCGACTTCATCAATTGCTTTATCAATTTCAGGAATTGCATCAATTATTTTGTTAACTCTCTCTACTATATATTCTTTATCTTCAAATGGAATTAATTCTTCTACACTATCTTCACTAATAATCTTATTAGTCTTTTCTCTTTCTTCATCTTCTAAGGATTCCATGTAAAGTTTATATTGTTCTCCCATATCTTCTTTACTATGAAATTCTTTACAAAAAAGTAATTTAAATGTGTTTTCTCTTATTTCCGTTCTATTCATATCTGCCTCCTAAGTTTTAATTACTAAGCGAATATTTTCATAACCCAACTAGTATATCTATATAAATCAAAGTATATCTATATAAATCATATCATGTCATACAATCATCAATCTATATCCCAAAAAAGGGTGTCATAAATGACACCCGCTTTTAAGGTATTATTATTTTACTTCTACACTTGCGATGTTGACATTGACTACATCGACATTCAATCCTGTCATATTCTCTACAGAGCTTTTAACCTTACTCTGAACTGCTTTAGAAGCTTCTAAAATATTTGTTCCATATTCCAGGTTTAATGATAAGTCGATAACCATGCTGTTTTCTGATACTGTAACCTTTACTCCCTTTGAAAGTTTCTTCATTCCAAGTTTAGCAACTATATCAGCTGTTATATTGCCTGCCATCGAAGCTACTCCTTCAACTTCCATTGCTGCAACAGCTGCGATCACTGCGATTACATCATCATTGATTTCAACTTCTCCAACTTCTCCACCTTCATATATAGTATAAGTAGTTCTCTTTTCTTCCATTTAAAGCCTCCTAATTATTTCATCTTTGTGCTTGTCACGTATAAGTATATCATTGCGGCAGTATTTTTACAACTTAATTTACTTACTTATGCGCAGGGGTTATTACAATTTTATCTGCGCTAATATCTGTTTTTCTTTTAATCGTTTCCTCTATTTGTGCCCTCTTCTGGTCTGTTATTTCCTGTTCATCTATAATTACATCTACCTGGTTATCCGAAAGCGTTACAATTACATTTGAAAAGCCTTTTGCCTCAAGCAATGTTTCTATTGTATTTTCCAACTCACTACTTTTGGTAATCTCAACCATTGCTTCTACTGCACTTGTTTTTTCTTTTTCACTTACTGTTTCGTCATTTATAACTTTTAATAATGTTTCTTTATTTTTTGAGCGGATTTGTTCTCTGTCTATACGTGCCTGAATGATAAAATCCGTAAGCTTCGAACTGGTCATTACAGCTTCTCCCGGCTGAAGTGTTGTTTCTTCCACTGCTTCACCTGTTTCATTTTCATCGAGGCTTGCAATTTCTCCATTACTTAACATGTCATCAGTTCCATATGTAGACTCATATATTTCATTTGTGACTTCTTTGTTTTTGTCATTAAAATTTGCATCCGTATACTTAAGGTATCCTGCAATTACAATTAGTATTGCCAAAACTGTTACTATTATCTGATTCTTTTTAAATATTTTTTTCATGATTCCTCCTATCATTTCATTTCTGATACCGATATTTTATGTGATTCAATATCAAATAATGCCTGAATTATACTAATAATATTATTTTTTATTTCACTATCAAAATTTCCTTTGATACACACTGCCACACCTTCAACCTGCGGATATAATTCTTTGACTACATATGGCTGTTCTCCATTCTCTCCATCTACTATTACTGTGTTGTTTTTTTTACTTTCTTTGCCCGTTTTGTTTGTTTCCCTTTCATCATTTTCAACAACAACTTCATTGTCTTCTTTAACGATTCTTTCTTCTGATGATTTTAAAGTAATCATCACTTTTGCCTTATTCACCCCCTTTATGTTTTTAACAAGTTCTTCAACTTCTTTTTCAATCTCATCTTTATATTCGTATTTCTGATTAAATGTATTTTTTTCTTCATACTGACTATACCTTGCTTTATTTTCATTTACTTCATCTTTTTTTAAATAAGAACTTGCAATCAATAATACTCCTGCTATTCCAAGCATTATCCATTTTGTAAGTCCTATTTTTTTTATATTTTCATACAACTGCGAAAATAAATCATCTTTCAAAGTTCTCTCCTTCTAGAATTCTTTCATAAATTTTTGTTTCCATTTCATTTATTTTTTCATCAACCTGTAAATCATTATTTAATTCAAATGAAACATCATCCACTTTGTCATTAATTTCATTTAACAAAAAGTCAAAATTTAAAATAGGTTTTAGAATAACTATTATAAGTAATATTCCTATTAAAACTTTTATGTATTTTTTATAGTTTATGTTTGGCATGAAATCTAAAATCAAATTTGCAAAAAGACTAAAAAAAACTATCCATTTTATATATTCTGTTAATTCTTCAAACATGCTTATCCTCCATTGCCGGTAGAAATACAAATTATTGCAATTGTAATAATAAATAAAAAACCAACAACACTTATCCCTCTGTTTAATAGTTTTATTCCTTCACCTGTCTGCTTAATACAATTCAATATTCTTTTATCTGCAATTGGTTGTAATACTGCACCACTTATCTGAACTACAGCTGAATATGCAGTCATTTTCACCATTGGAACAATGCAAACAAATACAATCAATATTATTGCAAGAGCCCCGATACTGTTTTTTATTATTCCTACTGAACTCAATATTATCTGTGCTACTGCGTCAGTCCCATTTCCAACTATCGGTACATTTGAAATAATTTTCTTTGCTATATTATTTTTTGCTAAATCTGTTGTCGGCAGAATCAGACTTTGAATTAAATTAAGTCCGGTAACTGTCCCTAATATAAACTTATAAATAAAATTAATTGCTTTTTTTATCAAATCTGCCATACCTGACAAAAGATCTTCTTTTGAAATTGAATTAACCATGGATATTGCCATATATACTTTAAGCATAGGAAATACAATATTCAGTATGACAGCCTCTATCACTGCTATAAGTGTCATAATAAGACTATTGAAACCAAGTGCTGTTGCCTGACTTGTAATTCCCACCGCCAGCAAATATGTAGGAATTATTGCACCCATAAGCTGTAATATAAACAAAACAAGTTTTTCTCCAATTTCCATTGCAATTTGAAAAATATACATTAGTGTAGAAATCTGCAAAACATAGCAAGCATAAAATGCCATTTCATTAACGCCATTTTTAGATGATGAATACGAGAAATTAACAATCAATGCCGCAAATACTGTTGTAAATATGATAGTAATTATTACCTGTTTTATATCATTAAACTGATTTTCCAATTTATCTCTTACATTATCGATAATTATATTTACCGCAGCCATTACATTTCCCTTAGAAATTTCCTGTAACAGTTCATCTATATCAATAGAATACTTTTCACTCTGCATAACATTTTGTGTTTCTTTTAAATCGAAATCATCAAGTGTAATATATGTATTTGATTCAAATTCATTTGCATAAACGCTTTTACAGCAAATTATTCCTACAATTATTGAAACTAATATTATTCTTTTCATAACAGCAACCCATTTATACAATTAATTAACGCTTCTAATATTGGAACACTTACTACAAGAATTGTAATTTTCCCATAAATTTGGATTTGATTTGACAATGCGCTATATCCGCTATCTTTAGCAATATCTGATACAAACTCGGCAATGTAAGATATTCCCATTATTTTGAGAAGAATTATAATTTGCTCGTCATTTATGCCGGTATCATTAATTATTTTTTTCAATATTTCAACAACTTTAATTATTCCTGAAATAGAATAAAAAAATATAATTACACAGCCGACAATCATAATTACAACACTATATTCACTTTTAATATTTTTTAACTGCAGGGCCAGAATAACTATTATTATTCCTAAAACTCCAACGGTAAACATTTATAATTCGAACAGGTTTTTTATAGTATTAAAAAGCTCATATATATAAGGAATTATCCACATAAGAACCAGTATTAATCCTGCAAGACTTGTTAAAAAAGCCTGTTCCTCCCTTCCGCTGTGTTTTAATATTTGTCCTATTACTGAAACAATTATTCCAACTGCAGCAATTTTAAAAATTATACTTATATCCATAGCATCACCATTAAATTATCGTTATAACAATAAGTAAACCAAACATCGTGGCTACTGTTTTATAAAGTCTACATTTCTCATCCTTTTCTTTTTCAAGCTTGTCTATTTGCAATTGGATTTTTTCTAAATATAGATTCAGATTATTTATCTGAGTATCCTTGTCCGTTATTCCAAGCAAATTTCCCATATCCTTTAAATCATTTAAATCAGATGCTTCAAGACTGGTTTTCGTCTTAATTTCTTTTTCTACATTTTCGCACCATACATCTGTTATTTCTCTTTCAGTATTTCCATTCAAATCCTTAACTACACTTTCCAAAAATTCCTTTATAAATTCTTTGGAATTTTTGGAGATTTTTGTAAAAACATAATCCAGATTCGAATTGTTATATTTAATTTCTCCACAAATAAAAATAATTGTTTTCTTTATTTCCTCAAGCTGCCTTAGTCGATTTAAATAATTCGAACTAATCTCTTTGCCCGACATGCAACCCGCTACAATTAAAAATGCTGCTCCAATAAACTTTATATACATTCATATTCTCCAATCTCTTCTATATAAATATATTTTTTAAACAAATCCTTATATTTTGTCACTTTTTCATTTACATTGCTACCATGTGCTGTAGCAATAACACCAACCCCACTTTGCTTAGCAAAATATAAACCTTCTATATCTTCTTTATTTCCAATCTCATCAACAGCAATTATGTCGGGAGCCATTGCACGTATTGCCATGACTATTCCATCTTTTTTCTCAAATGCAGTCATAACATCTGTTCTTATTCCCAAATCATTTGTAGTCATTCCTTTATAACTTGCCGCAATTTCGCTTCGCTCATCAATTACAGATATATTGAACTTACCTTTATCACTTAAAAGCCTTATAATGTCCCTAAGTAATGTTGTTTTTCCTTTTCCGGGCTCTGATATAATTAAAGTATTTTTAAATATGTTATTTTTATATAATTTTTCATATAAATCGTTTGCACATCCAAAAATTTCTTTTGCAGACCTGAAATTTAAATACGATACATTATTTATATATTTAATTTCATTATTTTCATAAACTGCTTCACCACAAATTCCAATTCGATGCCCACCCTTTACGGTAATAAATCCTTTTTTTATTGAATTTTCATATGCGTATGTAGAGAATTCCGTAATTATGTTAAATATCCGATTCATATCTGTATTTTCAATTTTAATTCCATCGATTACATATTCTTTTTTTATTGTCCTAACGCAAATCGGTTTATTTACCCTTATTCTAATTTCCAATATTTGCTCTATATCAGGCACTTTATTTTTTATTTCTAAGGCTATTTTTTGTGGCAAATACTCTAATACATTCTTTCTTTCATTTCCCATATTGAATTATATGAGGACATGCCACAATTATGCTATTTACTTTTTTTAATTTGGACTTTAAAATGGATTTATGTTATATATATAAATTTATTTTTTGCATCTGATTAGTATAATCCTTTATTAGGTTTATTAGGATTACATTTATTACTTGCAATAGAATGGAGATTTTTATGAAAAAAAAGTTATTAAAAACATTATGTTTAGCAGCACTTGGAATTTTTGCATGTTCTACTATAACAATGGCTGAGGAAATTTCTACTTCTGCAGTTATACCTGAAACATCAACAACGGTTATTTCAACTACAGACGCTACTGTAGCATCTACTACAAATACACCTACAGACGCTACTATAGTTAAGAAAAAGCCGAAAATTAAATCTACGATAAAAAAGATTTCACTTAACAAAACTGTTTTAAGATTAAACAAAAAGGATTCCCGTAGTCTTAAAGCACTTTATACTGACAAGAAAAAAGAAGGCATAATCTGGGTTAGCAAAAATCCATCTATTGCTAAAGTCAACAAAAAAGGCGTTGTTACAGGAAAGAAAAAGGGCACTACATATGTTTACTGTATGTCTAAGTCCAAAAAAGTTAAAGCCAAATGCAAGGTTGTTGTCGGAAATTTTAAATATATGGCTGTAACATTTGATGACGGTCCAAGTCCATACACAAAAAAATTAGTTGATTCGTTAAAAAAATATAATTACAATTCAACATTTTTTGTTGTTGGTCAGTATGTAACTGCTAAAAAATCTGTTTTAAAAGAATCTTTTAACAACGGAAATGAAATCGGAAGTCATTCATATGACCATGCTAAATTAACCAGTTTATCAGAATCAGATATTAAATATGAATTCAGCAAAACTAAATCTGTGGTTAAATCTGCAATTGGAATCTATCCTACACTTATAAGACCTCCATATGGAAGTTTTAATGATACTGTATCAAAACTTGCAGATGTTCCTATGATTTACTGGTCTGTAGATACTCTTGACTGGAAAAATAGAAATGTTGATTATGTATATAAAGAAATTATTAAAAGCGCTAACAAAGGAGAAATAATTCTTCTTCACGACTCACATCCTACATCTGTAGACGGATTCATTAAAGCGTTGCCTGAATTAAACAAAAAAAGCTATGAACTTGTAACTGTCAGTGAACTTTTCAAATTAAACAAAAAGAGCTTAAAACCCGGAACTATGTATTACAATTGCTATTAAATTAAATATTGTATCATTTATCTTTGTTACGTTTTTTTAACTAAACAAGTACCTTATAGAGATTGTTTCATATTATACGGTTTGAAACGTGCGCCGCAGGGCGTACCATTAAACAAAATGCGTAGTGCTTAATTTACACTACGCATTTTTGTAATCAATAAATTTATTTGTCTAATCTGAGAGTCTAATCTGATAATAATAAACTTAATTTGTACTGAAATGAATCAATCTGGCTATTCTGAATATTTAAAGCTTCATTTATTGAATAATCTATAAGCTTATCATCTTTTATAGCAACAATTCTGTTCTTATTGCCATTCACCAATATTTCCACGGCATAAGCCCCCATTAATGAACCATACATTCTATCCTTAGCTGATGGTTGTCCACCACGCTGGATATATCCTAATACTGAAACTCTTGATTCAATACCCGTTTTTTTCTTTATTAAATCAGCAAGTTCATTCGCATCTGTTACGCCTTCAGCAACCACAACTAAATAACTGTTTCTTCCATCTTCATGTCGTCTCTTTATTGCATCTGTTACATTATCATAATTGCCATCCCATTTTTCAGGTAAAATAATAGCATCGGCTGATGTTGCCATTCCTGCCCACAAAGCGATATATCCGCGTTTTCTTCCCATTACTTCTACAACGCTACATCTACCATGCGAAATAGATGAATCGCGGATTTTATCAATTGCTTCTGTCGCAGTATTTGCAGCAGTATCAAATCCTAACGTATATTCACTACATGAAACATCTCTATCAATTGTTCCTGGAATACAAGAAATGTTTATTCCTTCTTTTTCAAAATCAATTGCACCCCTTAAAGTTCCATCTCCGCCGATTGCCACAACAGCATCAACATTATTTTTTCTCAAATTATCTGCGGCCTGTTTTCTAAATTTTTCATCTAAAAATCTTTCGCTTCTGCTTGTGTATAAAATTGTGCCTCCCCGATTGTTTATATTTCTAACATCATCAGGCTCTAATTTTATAGTTTCCCAATCTATAAGTCCTTCGTATCCTCTAAAAATTCCAACTACTTCTATTCCAAAACGCACCGCACTAAATACAACTGCTCTTATAGCTGAATTCATTCCCGGTGCATCTCCTCCACTTGTTAAAACTGCAATTTTTTTAATTTCACTCATTTTATTTTTCTCCTCTTAATTAACTATATTACGTATACATTCTCTTCATATATTATCCTATTTTTCACTATCTATTATTAGTGCTAAGCATAAAAAAGCTCTTGCATTTTATATCTATTAATGCAAGAGCTTTTATTTTATATTTATTCTTCATATATACTCTGATATATATTCTCAATAAGTTCATCTATCAATGCCTCATCAGCATCCTCAAATTCATGCATCAATATGTTTTTTATTACCTCAGCACGGTTGAAAAATAATATTTCTACAGGATCATCCTGTGGTACTTCTTTATCAATTATTTCTTTTGTTATGTTTTCTTTTGCAAATTGATTAATTTTATTTATAAGTTTATCCTCAATGTCAGCCTCAATTTTAACTTTTTTAGCATGCATAAATGATACAATTCCGGCAGCAAGGAATATTATAAACATTCCTCCTAAAACAGAATTAAACAACCATTTAGTCTGACTTGATATTGGAAATTTAATAACATTAATCCATTGAAGAATCATAACAAAAAGTCCAACTCCACCAACTAAAATCAATGTATATGCTGATGAATTTACATCTTCATATTTATCTGATAATTTCTGATATGTCTTTGCAGAACTCATAAATCTGCTTTCTTCATCTTCTTTGTCAACTGATACATTTCCATCCTCTAAAGATTCATATGTTTCGCCTAAATTAGCATTCTCTAATTCAGCATTAATTATATTCTCATTATCCATAATTTCTTCATCAGACTCATTAGTTATATCATCTAAGTTGTCTACTAAATCGCAACCACATTCGTTGCATTTTTTTATTCCATCTACAAATTCGTATTTACATTTTGGGCAAAATGGCATTTACATTTCCTCCGTATACCGTATAATGATATTTACGGATTGTTTTGCACTTAGTGCTCTCACAATCCTAAAACATTTACTTTTATTGTATAATGATATTTACGGATTGTTTCGCACTTCGTGCTTTCTCAATCCTAAAACATTTACTTTTATTGTATAATGATATTTACGGATTGTTTCGCACTTCGTGCTTTCTCAATCCTAAAAACATTTACTTTTATTGTATAATGATATTTACGGATTGTTTCGCACTTCGTGCTTTCTCAATCCTAAAAACATTCGGATTTCGCCCTATCGGGCTACTTCCTCATGTTTTACGGATACCATAAATGTGAGTTTTTTTGTGCAAGCACAAAAAACTCCCGCTTCGGTATCCTTATATCATTATACTCTATTATTTGTTTTTGAACAAGGTGAAAGGATTTTAAATATGAAAATTACACTCATTACTGTTGGCAAAATTAAAGAAAATTTTTATAGAGATGCAATTGCTGAATATTCTAAACGTCTTTCAAGATATTGCAAATTAAATATTGTTGAAGTTGCCGATGAAAAGACAATCGAAAACAGTTCCGATACAGAAATTAATTTAATTAAGGAAAAAGAAGCTGAACGAATTTTAAAGCACGTTCCAGACAACGCATATGTTATTACTTTAGAAATTTTAGGAAAGCAATTGGATTCCGTTGAATTATCTAAAAAGATTAATTCACTGGGAATAACCGGTGAAAGTCATATTATTTTTATTATTGGCGGTTCTTTAGGCTTACATGAAAGTGTTTCTAAACGTTCTGATTTTAAATTAAGCTTTTCAAAAATGACTTTTCCACACCAACTAATGCGTGTAATTTTATTAGAACAAATATATAGAAGTTACAGAATCATAAATAATGAACCTTATCACAAATAAATCATAAATAAAGTTTGCGACACTTCATTCTTAACTTCGACATTTGAAAACTAAATTTTATAAAAGCAAATTATTCTACACAAAAATCTAAAAAGCAGTGATTCTTAACTCACTGCTTTTTAGTATATATATCAAAAATAAATCTTAAAATGCTGTATATAAAACACTTTTACAATTCCATTAATCTTTATAACACTTTTGATAAAAAGTCTTTTAATCTCTGGTTCTTTGGATGTTCAAATATTTCTTCCGGAGTACCTTCTTCAATTATTTTTCCCGCATCCATAAATATAACTCTTGTTGCAACTTCTCTAGCAAATGCCATTTCATGTGTAACAACAGCCATTGTCATTCCTCTACGTGCCAAATCCTTCATAACACTTAAAACTTCACCTACCATTTCAGGATCAAGTGCTGATGTAGGTTCATCAAAAAGCATTACTTCCGGATCCATGCACAAAGCTCTTGCAATTGCAATTCTTTGTTTCTGTCCACCTGATAACTGTTTTGGATACGCCTCAGCACGATCAGCTAAATTAACAACTTTAAGAAGTTCCTTTGCCTTAGCCTCGGCTTCTTCTTTGTTTTTAATTTTGAGTTTTGTTGGTGCTATAGTCATATTCTTCATTACAGTCATATGAGGGAAAAGATTAAAATGCTGGAATACCATTCCCATTTTCTGTCTGTGTTTATCTATATTAGTTTTCTTCCCTAAAAGATTTTCACCTTCAAATATAATTTCTCCATCTGTAGGTATCTCTAAAAGGTTTAAACAACGGAGCATTGTACTTTTACCACTACCTGAAGGTCCAATAATAACTACAACTTCTCCTTCGTTAATTGTAAGATTAATACCATCTAAAGCTTTGATAACTTCACCTTTGTAGTATTTCTTTACATCTTTCACAACAATTAAAGGCTGACTATTATCTTTCATCATTTCTTAGTCTCCTTTCTAATCTTCCAACTAAATAAGTAAAGAACATTACCATTACCAAATAAATAACAGCAACTGTTATAAGTGGCATAAACGCACTATATGTTCTACTACGAATAATATCTCCACCCTTTGTTAAATCCTGGAGAGCAACATAACCTGCAACTGATGTTTCCTTTAATAAAACAATAAATTCATTTGCAAGGGCAGGTAAAATATTCTTAAATGCCTGTGGAAGAATAATATAAATCATTGTCTGAATGTAATTAAATCCTAAGCTTCTTCCTGCCTCAAACTGACCTCTGTCAATTGCCATAATACCGCTTCTAATTATCTCAGCAACATATGCACCTGAATTAATTCCAAACGACAAAATAGCAATAGGTACTTTATTATTTGATGCTGCAAAAATTACATAATACATAATCATTAACTGAACAACTACCGGTGTTCCTCTGATTACTGTTAAATATATCTTTGCTACTAAGTTTAAAATCTTTAATACTGCCTTACCGACTTTAGATTTCATACTTTCATAATTTGTATCATAAGTAGAACGGATAATAGCTATTACCGAACCTAAAACAATACCTAAAATAACTGCAAAGAATGTAACTTCAAGAGTTATTTTCAAACCGTCAGTCAAATATTTCCAACGGTTTTCCTTTATAAAATTAAGTACAAAATCATCTTTTATGTCAGCCATAGAAAAAGCTTTAATAATAAAATTCTCCATTGTTTCTCCTATAAAATATGTAATGCCCCCGCCCTTCGGTCAGTGGCTACTCGTCGGAAACCTCTATCTAAAATGAACTTTAGTCATTTTGTTTCCTTATTACTAATTATTCAGCATTAATATACTTGTCAAGAATTTCCTGAATCTTTCCTTCATCTTTTAACTCTTTTAATGCATCATTAATTTTATCTGTTAACTTATCATTTCCCTTTTTAATTGCAATCGCATAGTCTTCAGTTACATACTCAGTATCAAGAATCTTTAATCCTGAATTTGCAGCTACAAATTCTTTAGCAGGCTGATTATCAATAACTACACAATCAATTTTTCCTGCGATTAAAGCCTGAACAGCATCTGCACCTTTGTTAAATCTTTCAACTGTTCCTAATTTTTTGCCTTCAATATCATCTGTACAATAAATATCACCTGTTGTTCCACTCTGTACACCTATAGAATGATTTGCTCCATCAGCAACTAAATCGTCAACTGTAGTAATATCTGAACCTTCTTTTACAATAACAACCTGAACACCTGTTGCGTAACTGTCCGTAAAGTTAACATTTTTAAGTCTATCTTCTGTTACTGTCATTCCTGCAATACCAACATCTACTTTTCCACTCTGTACTGCTGTAATGATTGAATCAAAGTTCATATCTTCAACCTGTAATTTAAGGTCTAATTTGTCAGCAATTGCCTGTGCTATTTCTACATCAATACCTGTAACTTCACCGTCATCTCCATAATATTCATATGGTGGGAATTCTGCGTTTGTTCCCATAATTAACTTGTCTTCATTAACTGTTCCATTAGCTGTTTCTGATTTTTTACTTCCACATGCTGTAAACATTGATACAGCTAAAATTGCTGAAAGTGCTACTACTAATACTTTTTTCATTTGAATTTCCTCCTAAATAATATGTATTTCCCCGCCCTTCGGTCGGTGGCTATTCGTCGGAAACATTTACATAAAATGAACTTAGTTCATTTTGTTTCCTCCTATTTTTACAATAGGTTTATTATACTTAAGACAATATAATTTTGCAACTATATTGAACTTATCATATTAATCTGTTGCTAACTGATTATTTATTCTTTATTGGCAACTGTGCAAGAACAATTGCAGCAAACATACATATACAACCATATATTTCACGCTGAGTCAACTGCTGATCTAAAATTAAAAGCCCTGCAATTGCAGATACAACTGACTCTAAACTCAAAATTAAAGATGCAACCGTTGGATTAACATTTCTTTGTCCTACAACCTGTAGTGTATATCCAATTCCAGTTGAAACAATGCCTGCATACAATATCGGCTGCCATGCAGCTAATATATATTGAACCTGTGGCTGTTCTGCTGTCATCATAAACACACCACTTAAAATGCCACATACAAAAAACTGAACACATGATATTTTTACCGGATCTGCTTTTGTATTGAAATAATCAATTACCAAAATATGAAGGGCAAACATTAATGCACATATAATTTCATATATATCGCCTTTGGCAATTGTAAATGAGTCAGAAGAAATCGACAACAAATAAATTCCTACAACTGCTAATACAACTCCAAGCCAAATATGTATTCCTGTTTTCTTTCTTAAAAACATAGTTGACAATACAGGTACTAACACTATGTACATTGCTGTGAGAAAACCTGCTTTTCCGACCTCAGTATATTGAATTCCTATCTGTTGAAATGTCATCCCACCAAAAAGGCATAATCCACAACACAATCCTCCAATAAATACTGCTTCCGTACTCTTTTTTGATTTTTTACTTCCTTTACCCATAACCATAATATATATGGCTAAAAATATGCCTCCGACAATACATCGGGAAAAGTTAAATGTAAATGGCTGAACAAAATTCATTCCAACACTCTGTGCTACAAATCCACTTCCCCAAATTATTGCTGTAAGAAGTAACAACAACGGATTAATTATTTTATCCTTCATAATTTTCTCCCAAAAACAAAAATTAATTTATACATACATATAGGGAGCCTCTATTGAAGCCCCCTTTGTCTTCATTAAATATTCGGAAGAGTGTCTATATATTCCCTAAACACTTTCCAATTTCCTTTTTTATATTGAGAAATATCTTTTTTCTTACTGTTGATTAGACATTCATTAAGTAAAAATACATCCATGCCAATTTCTAATGCACACATGTCTTCATCTACATCATTACCAACCATCAGACAATCTTCAGCATCCTTATCTAATGTCTTTAGCAAATGTCTGTAGTAATTCAGATTAGGTTTGCTAAAGCACGAATTCTCATATGTAGTAACATGCAAAAATTCATCCGGTTCAAATCCTGCCCAACTAAGTCTTTCATATGTTGCAACCTGCGGATATAAAGGATTAGTTGCTACAACAATCTGATATCCTTTACTTTTAAGTAAATCAACACATTCATTAGCAAGACTGTCAGGTCTTGTATTAAATCTTGCCACCTGAAAATCACTCTTGTAAAACTTAGTCATTTCTCTTTCTATCTTAATTCTTTTTCTACGTTCTAATTTTTTCCCGTCGTCCGAAAAATATTTTTCAAAAACATTCCAAAAACATTCTTCATTTGTTATGTAGCCTTCGTTAGCAACCATGGCTTTTGTTCCGGCCCATAAACATTTTTTAATCTTCTCAGGATCAAATCCTAACGTTTCAAATCTTGACTCTAACGCCTTAAAATATGTATCCATAAAATCATCCATATTCATTGGTAAAAGCGTTCCGTCTAAATCAAACAGTACTGTATTCATATTTTTCCTTTTATTTATTCATCCCAATTGTGGAAAACTTCCTGTACGTCATCATCTTCATCTAATAAGTCGATAATTCTATTCATCTTCTTAATAGCTTCTTCGTCAGTAAGTGTTACATAATTCTGTGGAATCATTGTAACTTCTGCTTCTGTCATCTTAACACCAGCTGCTTCTAATGCTTCTCTTACTGCACTAAATTCTTCAGGCTGAGTAAGAACTTCATAGCATTCTTCTTCATCTGAGAAATCTTCTGCACCTGCATCAAGTGCAATCATCATTAACTCATCTGCTTCCATATCACATTCTTCTTTGTCAATTATAATCTGACCTTTTTTATCGAACATAAAAGATACACATCCCTGAGTTCCAACGTTTCCGCCACCCTTAGTAAATGCATTTCTGACATTAGCTGCTGTCCTGTTTTTATTATCTGTTAACGCATCAACGATAATAGCTGTTCCGTTAGGACCATATCCTTCGTATGTAACTGATTCATAATTAACTGCATTAACATTACCTGCAGCCTTCTTAATTCCACGTTCAATTGTATCGTTAGGCATATTGTTAGCCTTAGCCTTAGCAATAACATCACGAAGCTTACTGTTATTATCCGGATCAGCTCCGCCTTCCTTTACTGCAACTGCAATTTCTTTACCAATGATGGTAAACATCTTTCCTTTTGCTGCGTCATTTTTTTCTTTTTTATGCTTAATATTAGCAAATTTTGAATGTCCTGACATTTATATATCCTCTCTTCCGTATTTATAACTTATAACAGGATTTAATCCTGATTTTCATTGTGTCTTAATCAAAACACACACTATAAAAATATATCATTTTATCTATTATTAGTCAACTTTTGCAAATTATGTATTGAGTTCTAAACTTATAGCTAATGCCTCATTGACTGCACTTAAGATTTCATCATCTAAATGACATACCTTATCCTTCAATCTTTTTTTATCTATCGTTCTTAACTGTTCTAATAAAATAACTGAATCTTTTATTATATTATACTTATGCGAATCAACCTCAACATGAGTTGGCAGTTTCGCCTTATTCATCTTTGACGTAATTGCTGCAATAATAACAGTCGGACTGTGTTTATTTCCTGTATCATTCTGAATAATAAGCACAGGTCTTATTCCACCCTGTTCTGACCCAATTACAGGTCTTAAGTCAGCGTAATAAATATCACCACGTCTAATAACCATATCCACACTCCAAAAAATAGATTGTGTTAACACAATTATATTATTCCACTTTTCAAAATGTGTATTCATTTTTGGAAAAATTTAATTATTTTACAGATCAACGTCATATCTGTCATCAAAGTAATCTTTTGTTCCAACTATTTTGTCATCTTTAACATAAACTCTTGGAATACGTTTGCTTAAGTCACATACAAATTCATAATTGAAGGTTCCTGCTAATGCTGCTAATTCATCAACTGTTATTTCTTCGTCTCCTTCTTTTCCAATAAGAGTTACCTTATCTCCTTCTTTAACATCCATTCCCGTAACATCAACCATAAATTGATCCATGCATACTCTACCCACAATATTTACTTTTCTGCCATTAATGAGTACATATCCTTTATTGCTAAGATTTCTCTGATATCCGTCCCCATATCCAAGTGGAATTGTAGCAATTTTCATATCATGAGGTGCTATATAAGTCTGTCCGTAACTTATTCCTCTTCCTTTTTTAATTGTTTTTACGTAAACTACATGACTGTGAAGAGATAATGCAGGATATAGTTTCATATTTTCACGGCTCATTTCATCTGATGGATACAATCCATACATTGAAATTCCTGCTCTTGACAATGATAATGAAGTCTTTGGCATTTCCATCATTGCTGCACTATTTGCACACTGATGTATCGGAATCTTAACTCCATTTTTTTCTACTTCATCAACAAAATTTACAAACTCATCAAACTGCTTGTCAGCAAATGACTTGTCAACATAGTCTGCTTTTGCAAAATGTGTAAATATAGATTCTATTTTTATAAAAGGAAGTTTGTTTATTTCAACAATTTCTTTTACTGCATCACTTCCCGGAATATAACCAATTCTGCTCATTCCCGTGTCAACAGCAATATTAATCTTTACTTCTTTGCCAAGTTTTTGTGCGTGCTTTGATAATTTTGTTGCCATTTCTAAAGAAAAAATTGCTGGAATTAATTCTTTTTCTATAATCATATCGTACGATGATTCATCCGCATAACCTAATAAAAATGTAGGTTTATTAAGTCCATGATTTCTTAAATTATTGCCTTCATATGGAGTTGCAACTGCATATCCATAGCACAAATCATCAAGTGCTTTAGCTATAGGCACTGCTCCATGCCCATACCCATCTGTTTTTATTACAAGAACAACTCCTGTATTTTTATTAAGTCTTGTTTTCATCTCATATACATTTTTGTATATTGCATCCAGATTGATTTCTGCATAGCCCCTAAAATATTCTTCTTCACATATTTCTCTTTTCATTTTCTTCTTCTCCACGTTTATAAATTATTTGAATTTATATCTTTATCGTTTTTTATTACATTACAATTTCAAATTATCTCTATTATGTATAGTTTTAAATGAAACTTCATCATTATTGTTTCACAATTATTTACTGAGGCATAATATTTTTTATTTCCTCAATTATATCTGTAGCCATTAAAGACGCTTTAGGCATCTTTGTTGCTACCAAATCTCCGGCAATTCCATGAATGTATGGTGCAAGCGTTGTAGCGTTTTCTACATTGCACCCAATAGCCAACAATCCTGCAACAATTCCAGTAAGCACATCTCCCGAGCCTGCAGTCGCCATGCCACTATTTCCTGTCATATTTATGTATATATCATCTTGCGTAACAGCAACGCTTCTTGCATCTTTTAGAATTCCATTTGCATTGTACATATAATTAATATTGAAAGCACTTTTTACAAGATTGTCCTTTATTTCATCTATCGTTTTATTTTCAAATCTGGCCATTTCGCCTAAATGCGGTGTCAATATTACATTCTTATGAAGCATTTTTTTTAGTTTAACATTTTGTGAAATAACATTAATTCCATCTGCATCTATTACCGTGTTCTTTCTGCTTTCAAGAACTGCTTCAACCATATTTTTTTGTATTCCACCTGTTCCAATTCCCGGACCAATTGCAATAACATTTGCCCATTCTATACAGGCATCTAAAGCCTTTTTGTCAAAATCATCTGTATCATATACATTTACCATTGCTTCAGGTAATAGTTTTTGTATTACTTCACGATTTTCCTTTGCAGTAAATATTCTTACCAGTCCGGCTCCTGTCCTAAACGCTGCCTTTGCACATAAAAACGCTGCCCCTGTTATATCTTTATTACCTGCTATAACAAGAAGTTTTCCATATGTACCTTTATTAGAATAATTCGGTCGTTTCGGAATTAATTTTAAATCATCGCTTGTATGGTATTTATAAACTGTTTCACACTTTTTATAGGAAATATCCGGAAAACCTATATTATCAAATGATAATTTTCCGCAATAATCTGCTCCCGGATAAAGAACTGTTCCAAGTTTAAGTCCTCCAAAGCATACTGTATAATCAGCTTTAACTGCCACACCCATCACTTTTCCTGTATCTGCGTTCAGGCCTGATGGAATGTCTACAGCATAAACTTTTGCCTTGCTTTGATTTATTGCTTCAATTAACTTTTTGTAATCGCCTTCTACATTTCTTGACAATCCGACTCCAAATATTGAATCAACAATTACATGTTTCTTATCCATTTCATCTCTTGTCAGTCTTGAAGCATCTTTGATTTCAATTCCAACTTTCTGTGCTATCTCAATCTGTGTTTTGAATTCCTGTGTTGCCTTATCTATGTTTCCCATAATATAAATGCAGGTGTTATATCCATCTATGTATAACATCCTGCAAACTGCAACGCCGTCGGCACCATTATTACCAGTTCCGGCAATAGCAATTACCTCACTGTTTTTATCTGTTGTTTCTTCAATTAAATCAGCAACACTCTTTGCTGCTCTTTCCATTAATACTAAACTTGGGATTCCAACTTCATTAATTGTATATTCATCAACCTTTTTCATATCCGTACCAGAAATTATTCTTTCCATAGTACTTCACCTCTTATTTATTTTTATTTGCTTTTTCTGATATTCTATATGTAAGTTTCATTAAGCTTTCTGATAAATGAACATTCTCAACTATTATGTCATCGCTAAATCCTAAATCAGTGTGAGCAAAATTCCAAAATGCCTTCACTCCACATTCGACTAATTTTCCAGCAATATCTGTTGCCGGTCCTTTAGGAAGTGCCAATGCCACAATCTCAATATTTTCATTTTTCACATAATCTATTATAGTAGAAATGTCTCTGATTTCAGTCCCATTCACTGTCTTTTTACCAATTAAATCTTTATTTTTGTCAAATAAAGCCGTAATTTCAAATCCTCTGTTTCTGAAATTTCCATAGTTTGCAATTGCCTGTCCAAGATTTCCTGCACCTACAATTATCATCTTATGCGTCACATCAAGTCCTAATAATTTTCCGATTTCATCATACAGATATTTAACATTATATCCGTACCCCTGTTGTCCAAACCCACCAAAATTATTCAAATCCTGTCGTATCTGAGAGGCCGTAACATTCATCATGTCACTTAATTCTTTAGACGAAACTCTTTCGACATCCTGCTGTATTAATTCATCTAAATATCTATAGTATCTTGGCAATCTTGTGATTACCGCCTTGGATATTTTTCTCATTTCCGTTCTCCTTCGTTATTTAACCACTTCAATTATATGTTTTAGGGTAAACATTGTCAAATATTTATCATTCTTTTTGACACTGTTCTTTTACAGTATTTCATTGATTGTTTTAGCTTTTCGTTTTATAATCTTACGTGGTATCAGCCTATTTTTGCTGATTATATAAAAACACTACAAACACAGGAGGATTCCTATGATTTTATCATGCAATCATATAAGCAAGGCTTATGGTGAAGAAGTTATTCTTGACGATTGCAGTTTTTTTGTAAATGACCATGAAAAAGCTGCCATTGTAGGCAATAATGGAGCCGGAAAGTCTACTATATTAAAAATAATAATGAATGAACTTTCATCTGATTCAGGGGATGTAATTATCGGAAAGGACAAGTCTGTTGGTTATCTTGCCCAATATCAGAATTTAGATACAGACAATTCTATATATGAAGAAGTACGTTCCGTAAAACAAAATATTATAGATATGGAAAATAAATTAAGGGAATATGAATCCTTAATGGCAAATGGATGCGACAACTATGATGATATAGTTAACAGTTACACAAATCTACATCATCAGTTTGAATTGTTAAACGGATACACATACAAAAGTGAAGTTGATGGTACTCTTCGTGGACTTGGTTTTGAAGACAGTGATTTTAATAAAAAAATTTCGACTTTATCCGGAGGTCAAAAAACCCGTGTTGCACTATGTAAACTTTTAATTCAAAAACCGGATATTATTTTATTGGATGAACCTACAAACCATCTTGATTTAAATTCTATCAAATGGCTGGAAACTTATTTGTCTAACTATAACGGAGCTGTTGTAATCGTTGCCCACGACCGTTATTTCTTAGATAAGATTGTAACTAAGATTGTTGAAATAGAAAATACACACTGCCATGTTTACGATGGCAACTATTCAGCTTACGCTGTTAAAAAGAAAGAACTTAGAGAAGCAGCAATTAAACTCTATATCAAACAACAGGCTGAAATAAAGCATCAGGAAGAAGTCATTGCCAAGCTTCGCTCATATAAACAGGAAAAGTTTTATAAGCGTGCTGAAAGTCGTGAAAAAGCTTTAAGTAAAATGGAAGTAATCGATAATCCTGATACATATGAAAATGCCATGACTCTTAGACTTGAACCAAACTGTACGAGTGGCAATGATGTTTTAAGTGTTTCAAATTTAGCAAAGTCATTTGATAACAAATCATTATTTTCCGATATTTCTTTTGAAATTAAGAGAGGTGAACGTGTTGCTCTTATCGGTGATAACGGAACCGGAAAAACTACAATTTTAAAAATTATAAACGGACTAATTGCTGCAGATAGCGGTTCTTTTACTCTCGGAACAAATGTTAATATCGGATATTATGATCAGGAACATCATACATTAAATGATTCAAATACTTTGTTTGATGAAGTGAGCGATTCTTATCCTAATCTTACAAACACAAAAATCAGAAATGTGTTAGCCGCTTTTATGTTTACAGGTGATGATGTATTTAAACGCGTAGGAGATTTAAGTGGTGGAGAAAAAGGTCGTCTTTCTTTAGCAAAATTAATGCTTTCAGAAGCTAATTTCATTATATTAGATGAACCTACTAACCATCTTGATATGGTTTCAAAAGAAATTCTTGAAAACGCATTAAACAATTATACCGGCACAATTTTTTATGTATCTCATGACAGATATTTTATTAATCAAACTGCCACACGTATCATTGAATTAACAAATAAAGCAATTGTAAATTATATTGGAAATTATGACTATTACGAAGAAAAGAAGGACGAACTTACAGCAATATATGCTCCAAAAGAAGAGCAAACTTCTTCTAATACTCCTTCTGCTTCTACTAATAAGCAAAATTATTTAGAAAGGAAAGCCGAACAGGCAAGGATTAGGAAGTTGAAAAATGATATTTTAAAAGTTGAAGAAAAGATAAAAGCTAATGAAGAGCGTTTAAATGAATTAGATGAACTTTTAGCTGACCCTGAAATTGCTAAAAACTCAGCTAAATTAAACGAAATCAGTAAAGAACAGGATAAAATTAGCGAAACTCTCGACGAGCTAATGGCTCAATGGGAAGAATTATCCGATTTACTTGACGAATAAACGGTTTATTTATTGTATTTTTCCTTATTATAAGTTAAAATATTTATAAGATTTTGGTCTCAACGGACCTCAAATTACATCAGGTTTTATCCTGATATCAGTAAAGGAGACTACTTATGGCTAACAAAAAAATTGTAGTTGCTTTAGGAAGAAATGCTTTTAGTGAATCATTTCCTAAACAACAGGAACGTGTAAAACTTGCTGCAAAAGCTATTGCAGATTTGGTAGAAGAAAAATATGATGTTGTTATTACTCACAGTAATGGTCCTCAGGTCGGAATGATTCAGACTGCAATGACTGAATTTTCAAGACTTGACCCTGACAGAACTGTTGCACCTATGTCAATCTGTAGTGCAATGAGTCAGGGATATATTGGATTCGATTTACAGAATGCAATTCGTTCAGAGTTACTTTCAAGAGGATTATATAAACCTGTAAGTACTATTATTACTCAGGTAAGAGTTGATCCTTTTGACAGAGCATTTAACGCTCCTTCTAAAGTTATCGGACGTCTTATGACTAAGGAAGAAGCTGAAAATGAGAAGAAAAAAGGTAACTACGTTGAATACGAAGAAGGCGATGAAGGCTACAGAAGAATCATTGCAAGTCCTAAGCCAATTGATATTTATGAAATTGATGCAATCAAGGCTTTAGTTGATGCTCATCAGTTAGTTATCGCAGCAGGTGGCGGTGGAATTCCTGTTCTTGAACAGCGTACAGGATTAAAAGGTGCCAGTGCTGTTATTGAAAAAGATTATACAGCAGCTAAACTTGCAGACATGTTAGATGCTGATGCTCTTATGATTCTTACATCAAGTGATAATCTTACAATTGATGTAGACGGAGAAGTTAAAGAACTCGGTACTTTAACTACAAAAGAAGCTGAAGAATTAATTGATAAAGGATACTTTGATCCTATTACTTCTCTTCCTAAGATTGATGCATCTCTCAATTTCGTATTAGCAAAGAAGGGAAGAAAGGCTATCATTTCTAACCTTGCTAAAGCTAAAGATGCAATCAGAGGAAAAATTGGCACTGTAATTGAATAACAGTCAATTTAATTAACAAATGTTTACTATATGCTCTCTACAAAATATACAATGTGTATTTTAGTAGCGGGCATATTATTTATTCAAAAATAATGTATACATACAGAAATCATCTTTTTATTATTTCTGTATATAAAAGGGGTATTTATGCACGATATTTTACAATATGAAGAAAAGCTAATTAAAACCAGATTAGAACTAAATGATTTAATTGAAAAGTATTCTAACAATAAAGAAAACATAGACAAAGCTATAATCGAAAATAAAATTGAATACTTAACAAAAGAATTAGACTATCTTAACAACCAGTTAAATCTTTTAAAATTATCTGTTGAGAA
This sequence comes from Eubacteriaceae bacterium, assembly GCA_902363805.1. Lineage (GTDB taxonomy): Bacteria > Bacillota > Clostridia > Lachnospirales > Lachnospiraceae > Eubacterium_U > Eubacterium_U album. The sequence continues at coordinate 628,020 of CABJBF010000002.1, forward strand.
TGAAACCGAAAATAATAATACATATTCTGCGGACAAACCTACAGTTAATCCACAACCTTATTATTCTGCCGGGCACAGTTCTGCACCACAGCCTTATTATTCTAAGGGGCAGGTTCATCCTTATTCACCTGTCACTTCTACTACAGGCACTAGCATTGACAATGGTGTTAGAAAAAATTCAACTAAAAATTTCAATAATTTTGAATTACTCATGGGCAAATCTTTAATGGGAATTTTTGCCTCTGTATTAATTTTTATCAGTTTAATTTTATTTGCCACTTTAGTATTGCCAATGTTATCTGATACTACAAAAATTTTAATTTTATATATTTTCAGTTTTGCACTTATGATAGCCGGAATTTTTCTTCTAAAAAAAGATTCACATAACAAGCTTTATATTTCAATTAGTGGATGTGGCACAGGGGCAATATTCATTTCATTGTTGCTGAGTAACATGTATTTTAAAATTATTAACGAAATAACATTATATTTATTTATATTTGTATGGGCATTATTTGTTTGTGTATTATCTAAAACAAAATCATATATTTTTGCAATTATTGGTCAGGCAGGTATTACAATTTCCATTTTATTTGGCACTTATTTTTGTCACGCTTCAGGCGATTGGAACAAATTGCTTTTTCTCTCTGCATTTTTTGTAGTAACAGAATCAATATTTTATTACACTAATATTCAAGATGAATATCACAAAAATTCAATTTGCAATATATTCAATATAATATGCTTATTCACTTTTAATGCTACAATGCCTGACTATAAACTTTATGCAGGAAATAGCACAGTGATTATTTTGTCTTACTGCATCCTACTACTTTTTATATCCTCTATTATTATTACCGGGTTTGTTAAAATGAAAGTAGATAACAATTTTTCTGCTGTATTCAGTATTACAAATATGTTTTATTATATTGCTTTAACGACCTTATATTGTTTTAGTTTCAATGAATTCTTTAATATAGCCATAGCGCTCTTAATTCTTATTGGAATTGAATTAAAATTTAAAGACAAAAACAAATTTGATATTATACTTCTTCAAACTGCTATGATGCTTGTTCCGATAATTAGTATGGTACAAATTGCTTTTGATAACAGCGGGAATTTTATTTATAATTATTTTTATTTATCAATATTTATTATCCCATTTGCTGTATACGGTTATTTTTACAAGCAATATATATATAAGATATTCAGTATTGTATATTTTATATTTTTCGTACTAAACAGTTCTACTAATAATGTTTCAAGATTACTCATTAGCATTTCACTTTTATGTCTATTTTCATTCTTAATGAAATATACAAAAGATTATAGTAATAAAATAAAAATATTATTATACTGTATGTTCATCTTTATTACGATAAATGATTTTAGCAATATAATTGCTCCTTTATTTTCTACACATATAGCTAAGGATTTTACAAGCTTTATTATTATATGTTTAGTTAATATTGTGGCAAAGTTCACGCCATTCTCTAAAAACTGGATATCAGGAAAGAATGAAAAAAGTACAAATATTACAACTGATATTGTAAATTTATTTTTAATGATTTGTGGATTACGTTTTATTATCAAACTAAATAGTCCTGCATTACATATCATTGCCATACTAGTGACTCTAGTACTATTTTTGATAAATTCACAGAATTATTTAAAGAAAGAAAAAATTACTTTTGGTATATATGTTGGAATTAAATTCACTATTCTAATGGTTATAATTTTAAATTCATTCAATTCACCAAATTACTTAATTAGCATTTTTGCCTTTTTGTTTGCAATATTATGTATTGTGTTAGGATTTTGTTTTTCTTTCAAATCGCTTCGTATTTACGGGCTTGTACTTTCTTTAGTAAGCATTGCAAAACTAATTTTATTAGATATTACATATGATAACACTATCGGACATGCTTTAAGCTTTTTTGTCTGTGGAATATTATGTTTTGTAATTAGTACAATTTATAATATAGTAGACAAAAAAATAAATAATCAATAGGTCCTTTTATAAAAATCAGGATGGTTTAAACCCACCCTGATTTTTTTGTTTATGGACTTTAGTCTGTCCGAAAACAATCACGCAGCATATTATTGTTTTCGGACTATAAACCACCTGCTATGCGGATGGCGGCATTTGTATTTATTTTCTACTAATTATTTACATTATATAAATCATAATATATTCCATGTTTATTTATAAGTTCATCATGTGTTCCCTGCTCTTCTATTCCATTTTCAGTAAGAACAAGAATCTTTTCCGCATTTCTGATTGTTGTTAGTCTATGTGCAATAACTAATGTCGTTCTGTTTTTTGCAAGCTTTTCTAAAGATTCCTGAACTACTTTTTCGCTTTCATTATCAAGAGCTGATGTTGCTTCATCAAAAATCAAAATAGGCGGATTTTTAAGAAATACTCTTGCAATTGATAATCGCTGTTTTTGTCCACCTGACAATTTAATTCCTCTTTGCCCTATATCAGTTTCATATCCATTTGGAAGTGACATAATAAATTCATGGGCATTTGCATTTTTTGCAGCCTCAATAACTTCTTCTTTCGTTGCATTTTTCTTTCCGTAACGTATATTGTCATACACCGTTCCCGCAAACAAATACACATCCTGTTGCACAATTCCAATATTATTTCTAAGATTCTCTAATTTTATTTTTCTAATATCAGTATCATCAATTGTAATTTCACCTTTTGTAACATCGTAAAATCTCGGTATTAAATTACACAAAGTGGTTTTTCCGGCACCTGATGAACCAACTAAAGCTACATACTGTCCTTGTGGAATTTCCAAATTAATATGCTTTAATACTCTATGTGCTGTGTCATTATACTTAAATGAAACGTCATTAAATTTAATATTTCCTTTTACATCATTTAATTCAATTGCATCAGCATTATCTTTAATATCCGGTTCAATTTCCAATATTTCCAAAAATCTTTCAAAACCTGAATACCCATTTTGAAACTGTTCAGTAAAATCAATCAGAGTCTTAATTGGATCCGTAAATATATTTATATAAAGTAAAAATGTAATCATGTCTGTTACATTTACAATTCCTCTTGTTATACAAAATCCACCTACGATTATTACAATCAGATTAATCATTGTAGTAAATGCAGTTAATCCCGAATTGTAACCACCCATATATTTGTAATTATCTTTTTTAGCTTCTAAAAATTCCTGATTTCCAATTTGGAATTTTTCATTTTCAAGTTCTTCATTTGCAAATGATTTAACAACACGTATTCCTGATAAATTATCTTCAATTTTTTCATTGATTGCTGCTATTTTTACTCTGTTTTTCTTAAATGCTTTTTTCATTTTTTTATTAAAAAAGTAAGCATAACAAATCATAAACGGTACCAGAATAAATGCTGCAATTGTAAGTTGTGGACTGATTGTACAAAGAATAATAAGAGCCCCTATTATTTTTATAAAAGAAATTGTCAAATTTTCCGGTCCGTGATGAAGTAACTCTGTTATGTCAAATAAATCTGATGTTACCCTTGACATAAGCTGTCCTACCTTCTGGTCATCATAAAATGAAAAAGATAATTTCTGATAATGTGCAAATATTTCTGCTCTCATGTCATATTCAATTTTTGCTCCCATAACATGTCCATAATTTGAAATATAAAAATTAGAATATGCCTGTATTGCAATTAATATTGTTACAACTACTGCTATAACTATAAGTTGTCTAAAAACATCTTTAGCCGGTAAATATACTACTGTTGAAGTCACATATCTAACTACTAACGGAATTACAAGCGCTATAATTGATGCTAAAAATGCGAAAAACATATCTATAAAGAATACATGTTTATACGGTTTGTAATACTGAAATAATTTCTTCAAATTTTCTTTCATTTTTTACACACTATCCTTTCTTTTTTTCTGATTTGTTCCTAATACCAATACACTAATATTTTATTAGTCTATTGGCATTGGGAATAAATATTTATTATAACGCATAAAAACACTTGACCCACATTATGAGCCAAGTGCTATAATTTTATGCTTTAATTTTAATAATAAAAATTGTCTATTCCATATTCAAATAAATTTATTTCCACTTTATAGAATAAACTCCATTGCTGTTTGCATTTGCTTTTTCAATCTTAATATAGTATGTTCCTGCATTAGCCTTTCCGTAAGTTGTACTATATGTAAGTTTTAAATCTCTCTTGTATCCATAATATGATGTGCTATCAATCTTTTTACCTTTTTTATTGTAAATAGTAAATTTGAGATTATTTTCTACATTACCGTCAAGAGTTATTGTAACAGGTTTCTTTTTCTTTACTGTAAATTTATACCAATTTGCTTTCTTATCTCCTGCTGTAACAATTCCCTTTACTGTTTTTCCTTTTTTTATATTTACTGCTTTAGCTCTCTTAGCTCTGCTTTTAGCCTTAACAGCTGTCTCCTTTAAAGAAAAGCTCTGTTCTTTACCATATGATGTTCCATTAGAAGTAACCTCAAATTTATAAGTTTTACCCTTCTTTACTGCAAAAGATGCCTGACTGTCACTTGTCAAATCAGATACCCATTTTTTTTCACATACAGTCTTACCTGAATCAACAAATGTTACATAACTGCCCATAGAATAAGGAAGTGTTACTGTAACTTTTCCTGTCTTTGTAGCTGTATAATTAAAAACATACTTATCTTCGCCTGAGTTTCTATAATATGTAATTGTCTCACCATCCTTGATTACTTTTGCATCAAGTGTATAGAATCCTGTCTGTACTGTGAATGTATTTGTATAAACATCTTCACCGTTATAGCAATATGAATCAAATTTTATGTAATATGTTCCCGCATTTGAAAATGAAACATAATCTTCAACTGTTGTTGAACCAACCTTCAAATCTGTTAAATATTCCATTCTGTTAGTGCATGCTGCATCAGAATATACTTCAATATTAATATCCTTTAATACACTTGTAGCTGTTGTTACAACTTTTAAGCTTCCCGCCTTAGTAACATTTACAGGTACAACAACACCCTGATAATACTTTCCATTAATAAAATTGCTATTATTATAGCTAAATGTCTGTGGAGCTGTCATTGCTTCTGTGCCATAATAAAATTCTGTCGGTGTAATTGCATCAGCCGCAAACGCTGTTGTAATCATTCCTACAGCCATAATAGTTGTCGCTGCAAGTAAAGTAATCATTTTTCCTAATTTTCTCATTATACTTTCTCCTTAAATAAATTTTTTATATTCAAAATATAAAATGTTCATCTTATATTTTAAATCGATAATTATATACATCAAAATTAAAGTAATGCTTCTAAGTGTCTTCTTATTGCTAAAATGAAATCCTGTGTATTTAATTTCTTTTTATTCTCTAATGTAGAAATAATATATAAATCTCCTGTCATTTCTCCATCTTCAATTGTATCAATACATGCCTTTTCAAGCTTATCAGCAAATTCCATTAATTCAGGGATATTATCTAACTCACCACGTTTTCTTAAAGCACCTGACCATGCAAAAATAGTTGCAATTGGATTTGTTGAAGTTTCTTCACCCTTTAAGTGCTTATAATAATGTCTCTGAACTGTACCATGAGCAGCTTCATATTCATAGTAACCATTTGGTGAAGCAAGTACTGATGTCATCATTGATAATGAACCGAATGCTGTTGCAACCATATCTGACATAACGTCGCCATCATAGTTCTTACAAGCCCAAATATATCCGCCCTCTGAACGCATAACTCTTGCTACTGCATCATCGATTAATGTATAGAAATACTCAATTCCTGCTTCTTCAAATTTTTCTTTATATTCAGCTTCATAAATATCAGCAAAAATATCCTTGAATGTATGGTCATACTTCTTAGAAATAGTATCTTTTGTTGCAAACCATAAGTCCTGCTTTGTATCTAATGCAAAATTGAAGCAGCTTCTTGCAAAACTTTCAATTGAATCGTTAAGGTTATGCATACCCTGTACAATTCCTGCACCCTTAAATTCATGAATTAATTCTCTTGTTTCTTCTCCTGCTTCATTTGTGTATACAATTTCAGCCTTTCCAGGTCCCGGAATCTTCATTTCGCTTCCCTTATATACATCACCATATGCATGTCTTGCTATTGTAATTGGCTTTGTCCAATTCTTAACGTATGGTTCAATTCCTTTAACAATAATTGGAGCTCTAAATACTGTTCCATCAAGAATTGCACGAATTGTTCCATTTGGACTCTTCCACATTTCTTTTAAATTATATTCTGTCATTCTTGCTGCATTAGGTGTGATTGTTGCACACTTAACAGCTACCCCATACTTCTTTGTAGCTTCTGCTGAATCAAATGTAACCTGGTCATTTGTTTCATTTCTGTACTCAAGGCCTAAATCATAGTACTCTGTCTTTAACTCTACGAAAGGTTCTAATAACTCATCCTTGATTAATTTCCAAAGAATTCTTGTCATTTCATCTCCATCCATTTCAACTAATGGAGTTGTCATCTTAATTTTTGCCATCTTACTTCCTCCTAGAAATATACTCGTGTTAAATTATACTTCATTGAACCATCTTTGTAAACTAAACATTTTAACACTTTACACTTTTAAAGACCTGATTTAAAAATCTATAACCGGCAAAATATTTGATGCGTATTATAGTTTAATCATCATAAATATATAAAAGCAAATATAACAATCATCATTTAACACCCAATAATTCTACAGGATTTATAACTCCTGCGCCCTGAATATTAGCCGGCAAATTAACATCCTTGCATGATTCTATCATCTTTCTTTTCACATCTATATTTTTTAATTCAGGATATTTAGATAGCAACAATGCAGCACATCCTGTAACAACAGGTGTTGCCATCGATGTTCCACTTTTTACTGTATATTTTTTCAATTTATAATTATTGTTGCAGCTTACAATATTATTACCATAAGCTATCAAATCAGGCTTTTGAATACATTCACATGTTGGACCTCTTCCAGAATAATTCGATGTGTATCTCCCATTTACATTTACTTTTTTCCCATCCTCTACTACACCAACAGTAATAATTTTTTTACTCACACCGGGCACAGTTATACTGCCTATATCAGGACCATTATTACCTGCAGCTGCAACCACAACTAATCCTAACTGCCATAGTATTTCTACATATTTAATCAAACGCATTTCAGAGCAATTATTATGAATTGTTCCAAAGGATATATTTACTATTTTTATATTATATTTTTCATAATTATCTATTATCCACTTAATACCATCTATAACTTTATCTTCTATGCCTATTCCCTTTGCATTAAGAACCTTTAAAACAACTAGCTGAGACCTTTTTGCAATTCCATTTATATTCATTCTTCCATATAATCTATCCTTAGATTCTCCGGCTATTATCCCTGCAACGTGAGTTCCGTGTCCATTATCATCATAACATTTTTCCCTGTCTCCAATAAAATCCTTAAATAATATAATTTTTCCCTTCAAATCAGGATGTTCTGCCATTCCTGTGTCAAGTATTGCTACAACAATATCCTGCCCAAATATTCCCTTTTCTTCTATATAATCTATTTTCAATAATTTTCTAACTGTATTCATTTCAACTTTCCACTAAAATTTGATATGTAATAAGCAGGCATATAAAAGTTCTTATGTTGTCTATACTTTAATATATGTTTTTTTCTTTTAAAGTTTATTTTTTTGTAAACAATTTCAAGTTCATTACATATTATTTAGTGTAAACAATATTTTAGGGGAAACAAATATGAGTGATTTAGCAGCAACAAACTGCGGATGTGGATGCGGTTGTGAAGGAGGAAACAATACTTTATTTTTAATTCTTATCCTTTTATTCTGCTGTGGTGGAAATAACGGATGCGGTTGTGGCGGAAACGATGGCTGTGGTTGTCAGAGCATTCTTTGGATTTTAGTACTTCTTTGCGCATGCGGAAATAATAACGGTGGCTTCTTTGGAAACGGTTGCGGCTGTTAATTGATTCGAAAGATTATTATCAATATGATTTAGAATGTCTTTTGAAAAATGCACTTGCCACTAATTTTTTAGAAGATACAAATCTGTTTTTATTACTAATGGCATTAAGCATTTAAATTAAAAAGGAGGTCAGCCTTATGGATAATGCAAATATGAAGCAAACGTTATTTGACAGCATGCTTACTAACAGAAATCTGCAGATTCTAAAGGCTGTTCTCCCTTACATAGATTATGATACGGGCAAATCTCTTGGAATATATATAAAATTTCAGGAATTAAAAAATTCATTTTCTATTAACCCCGGTTCATACATGATTAAAGATAAAAACGGAAATTATAAAGCCATGAATTGTGACAAGCCTCTTGATTTTTCTACTTTATATCCCATTGTAAAAGATTATCTTACAACTGATGAACAGGAAATGTTTGAAACATTTATCGGTATGATGGATATGTTTTCAATGGATAACGAGGCAAAAGAATCTATGTTTGGTGAATATATGGATATGTTTAAAGAAATGTTTTAACTTAAAATTTATCTGCTTTCATAATACATTTTATAAATTTTTAGCGTATAGTAATGCAGATTAAAAATTATTATGTGCTGCATTTATTGTAGCAGAATGGAGATTTTATATGAGCAATAACGAATGGATGAATGATCCTGTTTTATCAGGTATTTCTAATGAAAAATTAAAGATTCTTACAGACATTGTTGAGAACACAGGTGAAATGGATGCAAAGCAAATGATTCCTTATTTCATAAAAGCGTCAAATGAGGCAACAAAACAGGGAGCTTCATTTACAAATGAAGAAACCGATGCAATTCTAAATGTTTTAAAACAAAAAATGACACCAAAAGAACAGCAAAGAATTGAAATGGTTAAGCGCCTTACAAAATTAATGAGCAAAAATAAGAAGAGCTGATTTTTCCTGATAATTTGATAGAATTTAAAATTGCAAGATAGCTTCTTGATTTTACTCATTTTAATAAGTATATTTATTACATATATATATTTATTAGATTATGTATAAATTGTATTAGATTGTGTAAAAATTGTATTAGATATGGACAGTTTGAATACTGTAATCTGCGTGTAAATTAAATTAAATATGGATGTTTTAAATACTATAACTTGCATGTAATTCAAATTATTTACATACACTATCTATGCTTTTGACGATATGAAAGGTACCTTAAAGATGAGCGAATATCCTATTAAAATAATTAAAAGTAAAAGAAAAACTATGTGTTTAGAAATAAAACATGACGGAACGCTTATTGTAAGAGTTCCGTTTTTCATGAGAAATGATGATGTATTAAAATTTGTTAACAGTAAACAGGATTGGATTAATTCCCATTTAAGCAAAATAAAAAACAATCAGGCTGATTTAGAAAATAATTATTTGACAAAAGATGAAATAAACAATTTAATATCTACTGCTTCCGATTATATTCCAACACGTGTTTCTTATTTTGCAAAAATAATGGGTGTTTCCTATAACCGTATTTCAATTAGAACACAGAAAACGAGATGGGGAAGTTGTAGCAGCATGGGCAACCTTAATTTTAATGCTCTGCTTATGCTTACTTATAAAGACGTAATTGATTATGTTGTTGTTCATGAACTAAGTCATAGAATTGAAATGAACCATTCTGCCCTTTTTTGGTCTATTGTTGAAAATGTATTACCAAATTACAGAGTTCAAAGAAAATGGCTAAAGGAAAATGGATACAAACTGATTAGCAGAATCCCAAGATAAAAATGACGCAGATAACATTACCTGCGTCATTTTATATTTCCCGAAATATAAATTCTATTTTATTTCAAGAAATTATTTTATTGTGTTTTTTGTCCCAATTATTTCATTACTATGTTAATGATTCGTCCCGGAACATAAATTTCTTTTACAACGTTTCCTGTAAGCTTGTCTGCTATTGCTTCTTTTCCTGCTAAAATAGCATCATCTTTTGAAACATCAGCCGGAAGTTCTACGACTGCTTTTGTTTTACCATTTATCTGTACAGGAACTTTAATTGTATCTTCTACCATCTTGCTCTCATCATATTCAGGCCATTTTTCAAATGCAATTGTATCATTGTGACCTAAAATCTGCCAGATTTCTTCACCTACATGAGGACATATACATGAAAACATTTTAATAAAGTTTTCTGCATATTCTTTTGGACATTTTCCTGCTTTGTATACTTCATTAACAAATGTCATCATCTGAGCAATAGCTGTATTATATCCTAACTCTTCAAAGTCATTTGTTACTTTCTTAACTGTCTGATGATAAATCTTTGTTAATGTATTATCGTTTTCATCTACGATTTTCTCTTCATCTGTAAAGAATGCCCATACTCTCTTAATGAAACGATAAGCTCCCTGTACTGCATCAGAATTCCATGGTTTTGAAACTTCAATCGGTCCCATGAACATTTCATATAATCTTAATGTGTCAGCACCATATTCCTCTACAATATCGCTTGGATTTACAACAAATTCAGGGAATCTTTTACCCATCTTAATACCATTTTCACCAAGAATCATTCCCTGATGAACTAACTTCTTAAACGGTTCTTTTACAGGTGAAAGACCCTGGTCATATAAAAATCTGTTCCAAATACGTGAATACATCAAATGACCTACAGCATGTTCAGGACCACCTACATATAAATCTACAGGCATCCAGTGTTTTAACAATTCCTGATTTGCAAATTCTTTATCATTATCAGGGTCAATATATCTCATATAATACCATGAAGATCCTGCTGAACCGGGCATTGTTGCTGTTTCACGCACACCCTTAATTCCATTTTTATCATACTGCTTCCATTCAACAGCATTTTCAAGAGGAGCTTTACCATTCTTTCCTTTATAATCATCCAATGGTGGAAGAATTAATGGAAGTTCTTCGTCAGGAAGAAAATAAATTTCTCCATCTTCTTTATATACACAAGGAACAGGTTCTCCCCAGTATCTTTGTCTTGCAAAAATCCATTCACGGAAGTGATAATTTACTGTTTCCTTTGCAACTCCCATGTCTACTAATTTCTTTGTAATTGCAACTTTTGCTTCTTCAACTGTAAGGCCTGTAAATTCTTCAGAATTAATAAGCTTGCAACCTTTTCCAAGATAATCCTGTTTTTCAAATGCATGCTCAGATACATCTGCGCCTTCAATTACCTGAATCATATCGATGTTATGTGCTATCGCATATTCAAAGTCTCTCTGGTCATGACTTGGAACTGCCATAACAGCTCCTGTACCATAACTTGCAAGTACGAAATCACCAATAAATAAAGGCACTTTCTTACCATTTACAGGATTGATACAATAAATGCCTTCAAGTCTGCAACCTGATTTTGTTTTATTTAATTCTGTACGGTCAAAATCATTCTTCTTAGCTGTTTCAGCAATATATGCCTCAACTTCTTCCTTGTTCTCCACTCTGTCCATAAGACTCTTAACAATTTCACCATCCGGTGCTAATACCATAAATGTGATACCATATATTGTCTCAATACATGTTGTAAAAATAGAGAATTTTCCTCCGCCTACGATTTCAAATTCAACTTCTACACCTGTGCTCTTACCAATCCAGTTTCTCTGCATATCTTTTGTTGATTCAGGCCAGTCAATTTCTTCTAAGCCTTCCAAAAGTTTTTCTGCAAATGCAGGCTGGTCGATTACCCACTGTTTCATATTCTTTCTAACAACAGGATATCCTCCACGTTCTGATTTTCCATCAATTACTTCGTCATTTGAAAGAACTGTTCCTAATTCTTCACACCAGTTTACAGGCATATCAATATGTTTTGCATATCCTGCTTCATATAATTTTTTAAATATCCACTGTGTCCATTTATAAAACTTAGGATCAGATGTTGCAATCATCTTAGACCAATCATAATCAAATCCTAACTCTCTTAACTGTTTTGAGAATGTTGCAATATTCTTCTGTGTAAATTCTGCAGGATGATTACCTGTAGTTACCGCATACTGTTCTGCAGGAAGTCCAAATGAGTCATATCCCATTGGATGAAGTACATTGTATCCCTGCATTCTTTTCATACGTGACATAATATCTGTAGCTGTATAGCCTTCCGGATGTCCTGCATGAAGTCCTACACCTGATGGGTATGGGAACATATCAAGAGCATAATATTTTGGCTTGCTAAAATCCCAGACATCCGTTTTAAATGTCTCATTTTCCTGCCAATATTTCTGCCATTTTTTTTCAACTGTCTTATGATTATAAGCTGTAGACATAATTATTTTTCCTCCTAGATTATAGATTATAATTTATAATCATTTTATTATTTACTCAGCTAAATTTGCTGTTGTTTGCATTTCACTTGTCTGAGAAGTAGTTTCCTTAGAATTCTGTGTTGTTGTTTCCTCAGACTTTTTCTTTGTCGTTGTTTCTTCTTTACTCTTCTTTGTAGTAGTTTCTTCTTTTTTATGCTTAGTCGATTCAGGTACTTTTGGTTTCTTATTTAATTTAGTTTCCTTAATAACTAATTCAACTGTTGCTTCACAGTTTCCAATATTACCTGATTCATCAGTAGCAATTACTTTAACGGAATTATCTCCAATTTCTAATTGATCTTTAGGAAAAGCCACTGCTTTAATTGTAACTCCACTTTCATCACAACTTGCTTTTGACTTAACTAAATCTTCTATTGCTTTTTTTACTTTATCTTTCTGATAATCTTTTATGCTTGCACTCTTAACTTCATATTTAAATTTATATGTTGATAATGTTACCTTAGGACAGGTCGTATCAATTACTTTAAATACAACTGTCTGAGAAAATTTTTCTCCGGCTTTATTTTTATATGTAAATTTAACTTTATTTTTTCCAAGCGTGCCTGAATCTATTTTATTGTATTTTAATTTCGATGTAACATCCTGTCCGTTAGCATTAATTGCAATTATATTTTCAAGGTATTTTACATCTGTACCTTTTTCAACATATACAACCTTATCACCAACAGCAATTGTACTGTTAGCAAGCTTTAAATAAGGATTAGCTTCATCAGTGTCAGTAGGATCCCACCCACATTTTTTATATGTTTCAGTCTTTGCAAGCGGTTCCATAGGTAATACATCCTTCTTTGAACCTTTTACAATTTTAACTTTAGTTCCTGTTCCACAGTTATCATATATCCATTTTGCATCTCTTGCAGTAAGCAAAATACATGAACCTGCTTTTTGCTTTTCTCCTAAACTGTTATATGATTTTTTATTTAAAGTCCAACTATATTTTTCACTATAATTAACTGACTGAATCCAACTGTTTTCAGAAATCTGTGAGTTATATTTATGCCATGATTTATTAATATCAAGCCAAGTGTATTTTTTCTGAACCTTACCCTTGCCTTCATTTATTCCATCTCCAACGGAACACTGAAAGACATAGGTAGGAACCTCATTATTATCCTTGTCTGTCTCGTATACAATGAGAGCATTCTTTTTTATATTGACCACAAGATTATATTTACCTGTCCCACTATTCTGCTCTTCATCCTGTGTTTCTTCTTTACTGTCAATTCCTTTTCCTTGTGTACTTGCAGTTCCTCTTGACTGTAATCTATGCTGAACATACATCAGACCGCCAAAAATAATAGCTGCAACAATAATAATTTCTATTAATGTTGTAATTATATTTTTTAAATTTTTAGCTTTTGAATTATCTTTTCTACTCACAAAATCATTCCTTCCCATAATTTCACGCATACTGTTATATTATACAACAAATGGTTATTTTTGCAATAGAATATAGACGTCGCTCATAAGCCCTGATATATGATATTCCCTACTGATTTTCTTCTTTTTCTTTAGCTATTTTTACAATTCTGCTTGTCCCAAGTCTGTCTGCTCCTAATTCAATAAATTTTTCTGCATCTTCTAAGCTACTGATTCCACCTGCGGCTTTAATTTTAGTATTGTTGAATACATTGTCAGCAAATAATTTTACCGAATGGAAAGTTGCCCCTTCTGTGGAAAATCCTGTTGATGTCTTTATATAATCTGCTTTTGAAAGAGAAACTATTTCTGACATTTTTTCTATTTCTTTATCTGTTAAAAGACAGGTTTCAATAATAACTTTAAGTAATTTTCCATTACATGAATCTTTTACTTTGTTAATCTCATTAAATATTTCTCCCCATTTTTCTTCTTTTACCCATCCGATATTTATAACCATATCAATTTCTGTAGCACCATCTTTAACGGCACTTTGTGCTTCATAGCATTTTACTTCTGTAGTATTATATCCATTTGGGAAACCAATTACCGTACATATTGCAATTTTTCCATCAACATATTCTGCAGCCTGTTTTACAAAGCTAGGAGGTATGCATACTGAAGCTGTATTGTATTTAATGCCCTCATCACATATATTTTTTATCTGATTCCATGTCGCCTCCGGTCTTAATAACGTATGATCAACTTTTGATAATATTTCTTTAATATCCATCTCATTCTCTCCTTTATAATTTATTTTTCTTTATTTAACAACTAATCGTTAGAAACGTTAAACTAAATGAGTCGTGTTCACTTTATTTTCTTTTACAATATAATATTGAGTTTTTGATGCCTACGGATTGTTCTGTGCTACGCGCTCTCACAATCCTACCACAATATTAAACTATAGGATTATTTGCTTAAGCAAATAACCCTATAGTCACTTACATTTAACATATCATTTAGTTTTTATAATTTCAAACATAATACTTTACACAAGAATCATGCAAAATTATTTATTATTAGCCTCACTTCTTTCACGCACTTCTTTTTCCTGTACATCAACCGGTGCCTGCTCGTATCTGGACAATACATATTCAAATTCACCAAGTCCACCTGTTATTGCTCTAAGGCTTGTTGAATATCCATACAAATCAGACATAGGAATTTCTGCTTCTATAATTTGAATATTATTTTTATCAGGAGTCATTCCAACAACTCTTCCATGTCTCTTATTTAAATCTCCCATTACATCTCCTGTAAATTTATCAGGTATTGTAACTGTAAGTAATGCCATTGGCTGTAGTAATACAGGCATCGCTTCCATAAATCCTTTCTTAAATGCAATCATGGTTGCTGTTTTAAATGCAACTTCTGACGAATCTACAGGATGATACGAACCATCAATTAATGTTGCCTTAATTCCAACAACAGGATATCCTGCAAGAGGTCCCTTTAAAACGCTTTCCTGTATTCCTTTTTCGACCGCAGGAAAATAATTTTTAGGAACTGAACCACCAAATATCTTTTCTTCAAATACATATGGTCTTGATAAATCTCCTGATGGCTCAAATTCAATTACTACATCGCCATACTGTCCATGTCCGCCTGACTGTTTTTTATGTTTGCCCTGAGCCTGAACTTTCTTTTTAATTGTTTCTCTAAATGCAAATTTTGGTTTTAACAATTCAATTTCTACTTTATATTTTTCCTTTAATTTACTTGCTACAACATCTAACTGCTGATCTCCTATACCATAAAGTAAAAGTTGTCTGTTTTCTTCGTCACTTACTGTCTTAAGTGTCAAATCTTCTATACACAACTTAACCAATGTCTGTGCTAATTTATCTTCTTCACCTTTCTTTACTGCCTTATATCGTTTATATGTATATGGTTTAGACATTGTAGTCGGGTGATAAACTACCGGCCATTCCTTTGTTGCTAAAGTATCGCCTGTTCTGGTGCCTGTAAGCTTGCCTACCGCTCCTATATCTCCTGCGTGTAATTCGGTTATTTCAGAAATATTTTTGCCACATATAGTATAAAGTTTTCCTAATTTTTCCTCGATTCCTTTTGACGGATTATAAACTGTAGTTGATGCCTTAAGTATACCTGTTCTTACCTTTACTAATGAATATTTACCGACAAACGGATCCATTATTGTTTTAAATACATATGCCGTTACAGGTTTAGTTTCATCAAAATCAGCTATTACATCCTCACCTGTATCCTGATTTTTTCCTTTCTTAAATACCTCTGCCTTATCAGGTGATGGAAAATATTTTTCGCATGTCTGTAAAAGCATATTTACACCTTTACAGTTAATACCTGCTCCTATTTGTACAGGAACTATATCACAACTTATTACACTTTTTCTAAGTGCTTTTGATATTTCTTCATTTGAAAATTCTTCCCCACTAAAATATTTATCCATAAGTTCTTCGTCTGACTCCGCCACAGCCTCCATAAGCTGTTCTCTACATGGAATCAAATCACTTTCAAGATTATCCGGTATATCTCTTTCCACATATTCGCCATTATCACCTACAAATTTTCGTCCACCCATTTTAACAACATTTACATATCCTGTTAAAATGCCATCTTCAATTATTGGCAAATGAAACGGAGCAATCTGTTTACCAAATGTTTCCTTTAATTGCTTTACGGTTTCCATATATTTAGCATTAGGATCATCCATTCCTGTAATAAAAAATATTCTTGGAATTTTTCTTCGTTCACATATTTCCCATGCCTTTATCGTTCCTACTTCTAATCCTGCTTTGCCATTTACTACTATTACAGCTGCATCTGCCACACTCATGGCATCCTCTGTCTGTCCGACAAAATCAAAATAACCCGGAGCATCCAATATATTAATCTTTAATCCGTTCCATTCTATTGGAATAACTGCCGCATTAATAGAAAACTTACGCTTAATTTCTTCTGAGTCATAATCGCTTATAGTGTTTCCATTATCGACACTGCCCATTCTGGTTATCACTCCTGTTGCGTACGCCATTGCTTCTGCTAATGTAGTTTTACCTGCACCTCCGTGTCCTAAAAAAACTACATTTCTAACCTGAGATGTTTTATACACATTCATAGCTGTACCCTCCTAATATTATTATGTATTGCCCCTTCCAGTGGTTGGTGGCTTATTTCTTGAAACATTTATAAAAAATAATTTCGTTCACCATTTTTAATATTTAATTAATCCGTTCATTATCATATAATCTATTTTACAAAATTATTATATGATTTACAACATTCCTCTATGTTAAAAAACGTTACAATAAAAATTTGTTTTTTCCTATAAAATGGGTTATAATGCCTTGAATAATTCTTATAATTTTTTATTTAATACATAAAGTTTAAATTTTATATTGAATATCTCGCTTTAAAGTGCTAAACTTTAAAGCGTTAAAGTTGGAAGATTAATTTACGGGAAGAAAGGACTTAAAAAATGAGAAAACTAACATTTGGATTTATTGGAATCGGATTAATTGGTGGTTCTATTGCAAAAGCTATTCGACGTGTTTTACCTGAATCAACAATTATTGTATATAACAGACGTGAATCATCCAGAACATTAGCTTTAAATGATGGTACTGCAAATATTGCAACTGATAAGGTTGATTCAACATTTTCACAATGTGATTATATTTTCTTATGCACTCCTGTTGAAAAAAATGTTGAATACCTAAGTATTTTAAAAAAAATTATAAATGATAACTGTATTATAACAGATGTTGGTAGTGTAAAAACAAATATTCATCAGGC
Organism: Eubacteriaceae bacterium; assembly: GCA_902363805.1. Taxonomy (GTDB): domain Bacteria; phylum Bacillota; class Clostridia; order Lachnospirales; family Lachnospiraceae; genus Eubacterium_U; species Eubacterium_U album. The sequence continues at coordinate 645,555 of CABJBF010000002.1, forward strand.
TGTAAATGCCCTTGGTCTTGAAGAACATTTTATCGGCGGACATCCTATGGCCGGTTCTGAGAAAACAGGATATGAAAATGCTAATGACCGACTTGTTGAAAATGCATACTACCCTCTTACTCCTACAAATAAAGTTGAGCAAAAATATGTAGATGAATTAACTAAAATTGTTAAAATGATTGGAGCAATTCCAATTCGTATATCTTATGAAGAGCATGATAAAGTTGTTGCAGCAATTAGTCATCTTCCTCATCTGATTGCAGCCAGTCTTGTTAACTTAGTAAAACATAACGACTCAAAGGAAGAGTATATGAAAACTTTAGCTGCCGGAGGATTTAAAGACATAACAAGAATCGCCAGTTCTTCACCTGAAATGTGGGAACAGATTTGTATGACTAACACCAAAAACATCAGCATTATGCTTGACAAATATATTCATGATTTAAAAGATATTAAATCAAGCCTTGATAACAAACGTGGCTCAGACATCAATGCTCTTATTACTGAAAGCCGTGATTACAGAGATAACATTGAAGAACATAACAATTCTATCATACCTAGAAGTTACAGAATTTACTGTAATATTATCGATGAATCAGGTGCAATTGCTACTATTGCAACTATCCTTGCAACAAGTGGCGTCAGCATTAAAAATATCGGAATTGTTCATAATAGGGAATTTGAAGATGGTGTTCTTAAAATTTCTTTCTATGACCAGGATTCAGCTGATAGAGCTGTAGAAATGCTTGAAAGACATAAATATGACATAGTAAAGAGACAATAAATATAACAAAAAAGTGTAACAATTAACAAAAATAACTGTTACACTTTTTTATTTAATACAACGAATCAATTATATCAAAGTAATTTTCAAATGTTTTTTTACAGCACATCGGATTTTTTATAGTTATGCCTCCGCAAACTAACCCAATAAGTGTAAATGCCATAGCAACTCTGTGGTCATTAAAAGTTTCTATCTCTCCACTGTTGACTTTTCCCGGTTCAATGCAAATATTAACTTTACCATCCGCTAATTCTTCTCTTGCTTTTATTCCTAAACAATTAAGATTAGTTATTATGGCATTTACTCTATCACACTCCTGCATTTTTATATGTCCTACATTTTTTATTAATGTTTTACTTTTTGCAAATGCAGCTACACACGCCATTGTCAATGCCTGATCAGAAAAATCATTCATATCAATTTCTATTCCTTTGTATTCAGATACATTTGAACCATCAATTATAATCCCTTCATCAGTATCTTTTACAAGGCATCCCATTTTTTTCAAAGCATATAAAAATTTAATATCTCCCTGCATTGAATTTAAATGCAGATTTTTTACCAAAACTTTTTTTTTAAGCATTAATGACATTGCATAGAAATAACATGCTCCTGACATATCAGGTTCTATCTGATATTTTTCTAATCTGAAACTTTGTTTTTCTATATTATATTTATTTTCTTCAGCTTGAATATATTTAATTCCAAATTGCTTAAGCATATTTAAGGTAATTTTTATATATGCACCGTTAACACGTTTTCCTGTTAGTTTTATTTTCAAACCTGTCATAACAGCAGCCATTAATAATGCACTTGCATACTGACTACTTGTATCTGTGTTAATCGAAACTTCTTTCTTGTCTAAACCATTTGAAGAAATAATAAATGGAAAATGACCTTCTTCTTCTAAACAACTAATCTTAACTCCTGCATTTCTTAGCAAATCAATAATTTCACCCATCGGTCTTTTTTTCATTTGTTCTGAAGAATTAAGAGTATATTCTCCTCCTGTAACTGCAAGCATAACCGTTAGGAATCTGGCTGCAGTTCCGGCGCTTCTTACATCTATTGTTGCTTTTCTATTTGGTATTTTCCCTGATGTTCCAACAACCTTTACTCTTTTTTCATTTTCGTCTATAAATAATTGAAATCCCAATTTTTCAAGGCAATCTAAAAATGCTCTGGAATCATCACTAAAAAGTACCCCATCTAAGTTACACTCTCCATCAGACAATGCAGCTAACATTAATGCTCTGTTAGTTATGCTTTTTGAACCCGGCACATTTACAATAATATCTTTATTATTTTCTAATTTCTGTACTATATAAACATCTGTCATTACTAATCCTCATATAAGTTTATGTGTCTATTCTTCTGTTTCATTATCTGTTATAAACATAGCATCTCCAAATGAGAAAAATCTATATTTTTCTTTTACTGCTTCTTCATAAGCTGCCATAATATTTTCTCTTCCTGCAAGTGCTGATACAAGCATTAAAAGTGTTGATTCAGGAAGATGAAAATTAGTTATAAGACAGTCAATTGCCTTAAATTTATAGCCCGGATAAATAAATATCTCTGTCCAGCCATTTCCTGCCTTAACAATGCCATCTTCACCTGTAACAGATTCTAGTGTTCTACAGCTTGTTGTCCCTACAGCAATAACTCGTCCACCATTTTTACGGCATTCATTAATCTTTTTAGCCTCTTCTTCCTCTACATCATAAAATTCGGAATGCATATGATGTTCTAATACATTTTCTACTTTTACAGGTCTAAATGTACCTAGTCCGACATGAAGAGTTACATTTGCAATTTCAACACCCTTTTCTTTGATTTCATTTAACAATTCTTTTGTAAAATGAAGACCTGCTGTAGGCGCTGCGGCACTACCTTCATACTTTGCATATACTGTCTGATATCTGTTTTTATCTTTTAACTGATGTGTAATATATGGTGGAAGCGGCATCTGTCCTAACTTATCAAGTATTTCTTCAAATATGCCTTCATATTTAAATTGTATTAATCTGTTACCTTCTTCAACAACATCAATAACCTTTCCAACTAAAAGTCCTTCACCAAATGAAATTTCAGTTCCAACTTTGCATTTTTTACCCGGTTTAACTAATGTTTCCCAAACATCATTTTCTTTTCTTTTTAATAATAATACTTCAATCTTCGCATCTGTTCCGACTTTACTTCCAAAAAGTCTGGCAGGAATAACTTTTGTATTATTAATTACAAGACAATCTCCTTTATGCAAATATTTAACAATATCTTTAAATATATGATGTTGTATTTTTCCTGTGTTTTTGTTTAATACCATAAGTCTTGAACTACTTCTGTCCTCAAGTGGGTCCTGAGCTATCAGTTCCTGTGGTAAATCATAATAAAAATCATGTAAATTCATTGTTTTTTCCATTATTTTATAATTTCCTTACTATCTAAAACAATTGTGAATGGTCCATCATTTTCCAGACTAACTTTCATATCTGCGCCAAATATTCCTTTTTCAACAACGCTTATTTCTTTTTTGCATTGTTCTATAATGTATTCATACATTTCATTTGCCATATCTGGTTTTCCCGCATTGATAAAAGAAGGTCTGTTTCCTTTTTTACAATCTGCATACAAAGTAAATTGTGAAATAAGTAAAAGTTCACCTGATACATCTTTTAAACTAATATTTGTTTTTCCATTTTCATCTTCAAAAATTCTTAAGCCAATCATTTTCTTAATCATTTTATCTGCTATTTCCTTTGTATCATTTTCAGATATACCTATAAGTACCATATAGCCTTTATCTATTTTACCTACTACATTTCCATCAACCTTAACTGATGCATGATTTACTCTTTGTATTACAAATTTCATTTTATTCTCCTGTGCAATATGTAATGCCCCTGCCCTTCTGTCAGCGGCTATTCGTCGGAAATATTTATAAAAAATGAACTTCGTTCATTTTGTTTCCTACTATAGCAACAAAGGAAAGGTTGAAATTTTATTCCAACCTTCCCTGTTTAATTTAATCCTACAGATATATGAAAAACTTTGTTCACATACATCCGCACAGACAATGTTCCTTTCTTTATTGGAACTTTGCAAATAATGCATGAATTAAAATTATTTAATTCCAAACATCGTTCTGCATATACGCTTGCCTGATTCTGTCTTAAATACAGCTTCATAAGCAGCCTTTACATTCTGAGACGGCAATCCGTCTTCATACATATTAACTAAAAAATCTGCTTCAACTAAAATCTGGTAATCGCTGTCACATATATCATTATATGTGTGATGATGAGCAACTAAATAACTTACTCTTTCAATGACATCTTTAGGATAACCTAATTCATTTAACATTTTTTCAGCAATTTCAGGTCCAAGTTTTTCCTGTAATTTTCCACTACAGTTTCCTTTTCCATGTACTTATTCTGCTTTTTTTATTCCAACATCATGAACTAAAGCTGTTGTTTCTAAAGCAAACTGCTCTTTTTCAGGAATATTTTCCATTGTTCCAATGAGTCTACAATATTCAAATACTTTTGTAAAATGCTGTATTCTCTTTGGATCGCCTTCATAATACTCAATCATTTTATTAAAAAGTTCTATATGATCCATTTTTGTCCTTTAACCTCTTAATTCAATACCAAGTTCCTGTAATCCTTTAAGAATCTTGTCCATTGCCTTTGTGATATCAGCTTCTTCAAGTGTTCTGTCACTTGCTCTAAATACAATCTTATATGCAACTGACTTAAATCCTTCTTCAATCTGATTTCCTTCATAAATATCAAACAACTGATAGTTTTCAAGATTCTTTCCGGCACATTTCTCTATTACTTCTTCAATCTGACCTACAAGTATTTCTTTTGGAACTACCATACTAATATCTCTTGTTACAGCAGGATATTTAGCAATTCCTTTATATTTTGTATCAAATGATGCCATTTCAACGATATATGGCATATCAATTACTGCAACATATACTCTGTCTTTAATATTATAGTTATCTAATACTTCAGGATGAACTTCTCCTAAATAACCAACAACTGTATCATTATAAATAACATTTGCCTGACGTCCCGGATGTAAAAATGTCTTTCCTGCTTTAGCATCATATGTTACTTTTTTATCCATTCCAACCTGTGAAAAGAATTCTTCTACAACACCTTTCATTGTAAAGAAATCACCTTCTCCATAAAATCCAAGTGTAAACTGCATTCTTTCATCTGGAAGTTCTGTTACAGGCATTGATTTTGGAAGATAAATATTTCCAAGTTCAAATAACTTAACATTCTTATTTCTTCTATTGAAGTTTGTTGCAAGTGATGTAAGCATTCCATTTAACGATGTAGTTCTCATTACACTAAAATCTTCACCTAATGGATTCATTATAGAAACTGTATTTCTAAGTTCTGAATCTTCAGGTAATAAAAGTTTATCAAATACTTTCTTGCTTTCAAATGAATATGTCATTGCCTGAGAGAATCCACAGAACCGTGCAACTGAACTTGCAATTTTTTCAATCTGTACTTTAAGTGGAATCTTACCTGATGTTGATTCTCCTGACGGAAGTGTCATTGGAATCTTGTCATATCCATAAAATCTTGCGATTTCTTCTGCAATATCACATGTTCTGTATAAATCCTGTCTAAATGTAGGAACTGTAATTAACTGTGTATTATCATCGTATTTTAATTCTAATGCAGGGAAGTAACTTAACATTTCCTCTTTTGATAAGTCTGTTCCTAATAACTTGTTAATTTTTTCAGGCTCAAATTTAACTGTATTTTCTTCTTTCTTTTCAGGATAGATATCTACTATTCCGGCAACAACTTCACCTGCTCCAAGTTCTTTAATTAACTGACATGCTCTGTTGATTGCTGCTTCAGCATTATTAGGGTCTAATCCTTTTTCAAATTTTCCTGATGCATCTGTTCTTAAGCCTAAACGTTTTGATGATAAACGGATGTTAGTTCCATCAAAGCATGCTGCCTCAAATATCATATCTTTAACATCATCTGTGATTTTTGAATTTTCTCCACCCATGATTCCTGCTAATCCAATTGCTTTTTCTCCATCACATATCATAAGCATTTCACTATCAAGATTTCTTTCCTGTCCATCAAGTGTTGTAAATGTTTCACCATCATTTGCACGTCTTACAACAATCTGTTTACCTGCAATTGTATCTAAATCGTAAGCATGCATTGGCTGACCAAATTCTTCCATAACATAATTTGTAATGTCTACAAGATTGTTAATTGGTCTGATTCCACAAGCTGCTAAACGTCTCTGCATCCATTTAGGTGATGGTCCAATTTTTACGTTTTTAACTACTTTTGCACAATATCTTGAGCATAAATCAGAATCTTTAACTTCTACTTTAATATATTCGTTAACATCTCCATCTGTTCCAACTGCATGAGTTTCAGGTGCATGGAATGGTTTTCTAAATGTTGCTGCAGCTTCTCTTGCAATACCAATTACACTGTAGCAGTCAACTCTGTTAGATGTAATTTCATATTCAAATACACTGTCATGTAATCCTAATGCTTCTACTGCATCACTTCCTACCTCTGTTCCTTCAGGGAAAATATAAATTCCATTTTCAGGTGCTTCCGGGTACATTTCATTTGTTGAGCCCAATTCTTCTATTGAACACATCATACCAAAACTTTCAACTCCACGAAGTTTTCCTTTTTTGATTTTAATACCACCCGGAGTCTTTGAGCCGTCATGTCCTCCGGCAACTCTTCCTCCATCAAGAACAACTGGTACGATGGCACCTTCAAATACATTCTGTGCTCCGGTAACAATCTGTACTGTTTCTTTTCCAACATTAACCTGACAGACAACAAGTTTATCTGCATCAGGATGCTTTTCAATTTTTTCTATTTTACCTACAACAATTTTATCAAGGTCAGCATCTAATCTTTCAAATCCTTCTACCTTTGTACCTGACAAAGTCATTGCATCCATATATTCCTGATCTGTACAATCCAAATCATCAACATATGCTTTAATCCAAGATAATGGTGTATTCATGATTAATTCTTCCTTTCTCTATAAACAAAATTAGAACTGTGATAAGAAACGATCATCATTTTCATATAACAATCTCATATCATCGATTTCATATTTTAATAATGCGATTCTTTCCAAACCAACGCCGAAAGCAAATCCAGTATATTCTTCAGGATCAATTCCACTCATTTCTAATACATGAGGATGAACCATACCACATCCTAAAATTTCAATCCATCCTTCACCTTTACAGAATCTGCATCCTTTTCCTCCACATTTAAAGCATGTAACGTCCATTTCAGCACTTGGCTCTGTGAATGGGAAATGATGAGGTCTGAATTTAACCTTTGTATCTGCTCCAAATAATTCTTTTGCAAATTCCTGTAATGTTCCTTTTAAGTCAGCAAATGTAACATTCTTATCTATTACAAGTCCTTCTACCTGATGGAAAGATGGTGAATGTGTTGCATCTACTTCATCTGAACGGAAAACTCTTCCCGGTGAAATAATTCTGATAGGAGGTTTCTCATTTTCCATTACATGCACCTGAACTGATGATGTCTGAGTTCTTAAAACCATATTTCTGTTTATGTAGAAAGTATCCTGTTCATCTTTAGCCGGATGGTTTGCCGGAATATTTAAAGCTTCAAAGTTATAGTAATCATATTCAACTTCCGGACCTTCAACAACTTCATATCCAAGTCCTACGAAAATCTTTTCTAATTCTTCTAATGCAACTGTATTTGGATGTAAATGACCAATCTTATTTTTCTTTGCAGGAAGTGTAACATCAATTACCTCTGCTTTTAATTTAGCTTCCCTTGCTTTAGCAGCTAAATTATTTTTAACTTCTTCCATTTTTTCTTCGATGGCTGCTCTTGTTTCATTTACCATCTGTCCAACCTTAGGTCTGTCTTCAGGAGCAACATCCTTCATTCCTTTAAGTACTTCTGTTAACTGACCTTTTTTACCTAAATAAGCAACTCTAATTTCATTTAACTTATCTAAGTTTTCTGATTCTAAGATTTTAGAAACAGCTTCTTCTCTGATTGCTTTTAACTTTTCCTTCATTATTTATTTTTCCTTTCACTTATTTTCGGATACTGTTTAAAATATTTTTTTGCATAAAAAAAGTACCCTTGATTAAGGGACGGAAATATCCGCGGTACCACCCTAGTTCCTGATTAAAATAATCAAGCTCTCTATATGCTTAACGCGCATAAACGTCATTCATTACTAAGAAAATTCCGTTTACAAATGCAGCTCCAGTGGGAAATTCAAATTGCAGCGTAACCTAAAAAATCTCTCAGCCGATGAATCTTTCTCTCTTAAAGAATACTGCAACTTTACTTACACTATCATTGCCTTTAACTTTAGTAATTCTAACACACATAAAATTTAGTGTCAACACGCTAATTAGGCATTATTTAACTCATTTTGCAGCAATAACCATTCTGCTGTTGTTACTCTGTTCATTATTAGTTTTCGTCTTTCTTGTTTCATTAAACAAAAAATGTTATAATAAATATGTTTTCCTTAAATTAATAAAGGAATTATTTAAATACAAAAAGAATATAATTATTTATTAGAAGTAATATCGTTTTCTTCTATTTAAAATGAAAAGGGTATATTTATGAAAAAAATAGAAAATAAATTTATCAACACTATCATGGATTTTGTTAATGCAATTGGTAAAGACAAGGTTGGTGTATATAGTGCTCAGGCCTCTTTCTTTATTATGCTTTCAATTTTTCCATTTGCTATGTTGATTTTAAATATGATTGGGCTTACTCCAATCACTGAAGACTACATAGTTAATTTTGCAAATTCTTATTTACCTGATAGCGTTAAGCCTCTTATTATTCAAATAATAAACGAGATGTATTCAAATGTATCCGGTACTGTTATTTCCATTACAGCTATTGTCGCTATATGGTCTGCGTCAAAAGGTGTATTATCTGTTATGTTTGGTATATATAATATTTATAATGTGCATTCATCAAGGAACTATTTTATATCACGATTTATCTCTATGATATATACTGTTTTCTTTGTAATTGCCATGGTTGTCACATTAGTACTTTTAGTATTTGGAAACAAACTGTTTAAACTTGCAATTTCAATTGTTCCGCCTTTGATAAATGTTTCTGTTTTATATACAATAACAAGTTACTCGGCAGTTTTTATAATATTAACACTATTCTTTCTAATAATATTCAAGGTTGCAAATTTAAAGTTAGCTAAATTCAGGAAAATATTACCTGGAGCTGTATTCAGTTCTCTTGGATGGATTTTGTTTTCATTTGCATTTTCAATTTATGTAGATAATTTTTCTAATATGACATATATGTATGGCAGCTTAACCGCAGTTATAATTATGATGTTTTGGATTTACTTTTGTATTTACATTTTATTTATCGGAGCAGAAATAAATGTTTATTTTTATCCTGAAATTTCAAAAAAAACAGCAATTAACCAATAACGGCAATTGCTGTTTTTTTATAAAAAAATTCAATTATATCTTCGTAATTATAGCCGGAAAGTGCAAGTTCTTTGCAACCATTCTGACTCATTCCGCAACCGTGTCCAAATCCTCCACCATATATTTTAATCCCCCACCATTTTCCATTCCTATAAATGTTTTCAATTGAAAAAAAACTACTAGGAAGCATTGACATATTACTCCTTATATCACCATCATTAAGCTTTATCCCTAAGCCATATGGATTAAGTGCTTTTCTTATATTAATTTGGTTGCTTATGCTAATCTGCTTATTTTTTCCGTACACGGTAATATTAGAAACTATACCTCCTGCACCTCTATTATTAATTTCTATTTTGCTAATTTTTCCTATATCGTATCCTATATAATTATTTACAACATATCTTAAATGAGACTTAGACATTTTTACATTCCATCTATAGAACGGATATTTATTTTCTAAATCCGTTTTAGATTTCTTTTTTATATAAGTATCAAAATCTGCCTGCGTTTCTGCTTCTTCTAAATTTTGTTTTACATGAACGCTTTCCAGATATTTTTGTTTTTTTGTTCCCCAAATTTTATAATCTGTAGTATACCCACATGATGTAGAAAAGAAATAAGTGTTTATTAAATTATCATTATAAGTAACTACTTCGCCTTTTGTTTGTGCTACCGCATCTTTTATTTTATTATCAGGCTCAACTATATTGTATACCTGATACGCTGTACTATCATCTCCAAAAGCATTATATTCCTTATATTTTTCATTATTAATTCTTTTTGCAATATATGTTCTTGCACAAACAGCCTGGGCTTTTAATGCTTCATTTGGATATGAGTTATTTAATTCACTTGATACAACAGCCGCTACATAGTCTTCAATTCCCACTTCATTTACTACAACAATTCCATTTTCTGTCTTATATAAATATATATCTCCTTTGTAACCGTTAATTTTTCCATTTCTTTTTATCGAGTTAATATGAATTTTTTTCTTATTATTTGAAATCTTTATTATACTACTTCCATTAAAATATTCTGACCCACATGAAATTATTTTATCTTCATTTACAATTTCTGAATTTTGAAAGTCTTTTCCATAATTAATATTTATTTTTTCTTTTTTCTTTATTTCTATATTATTGTGATAAATCGAACTAAAATCACTATTCATAAGAACTATTCTTACATTATTCAATTCCATATTTATAATTTTTTCAGTCTGATTTTTTTCTTCATTTGCTTTGCTTTCATCATCATATATAATTTTATTAACTATGATATCCTGACCATATGTTTTTAACTGATTGATTTTTATAAGTACATCCTGACACTTAATTGTATATGCACAAAAAGTAACTATAAGTATTGTAGATAAAGCAAAAATTATCTTTTTCATTTTTTGCACCCAGCCTTTCAAATACGACTTACAGCTTTATATCTAAATTTACTATTACATAAGAAAGGCACAGCAAAAATGCTGTGCCAACTTATCTTTTGATTTATACTCGAAATGCCGTCCTTGCCTTTTGAGTCCTAGCTTGCGCCAGGTGGGCAACCGCATTCACACTTCTGCCTTCCACTAGCTAGCCACCTGTACTATGTACTGACGGCATATATGAGGCCTGACATCCATGCAAAGATATAGGAATCCCGTCTCGATAAATGTAGGTTCAAAATATACAAGTCTACGAGCATTCCAAGGAAACAAACACAATCAATGACTGTGTTGTTTGTAATATTATTATAGAATATATTATTCTTTTTATCAATGGAAAATACTGACTATTTATTATTTTCACAAAACTTTAACATTATAATTTGCATTTCCACTTGAAGATTGTCGTATAACAATCTTTTTTTAACCTTATCTTTTTTCTACTATTTCTCCCTGCTTTTTGTAGATTGAATTGGCTTTAACTACGCCTCTAACACTTGATAAAGGATAGATATTTACATTTCTTCCAATGACTGTTCCCGGATTTAGGACTGAACCACATCCTACTTCTACGTAATCTCCAAGCATTGCTCCAAATTTCTTTAAACCTGTTTCAATCTTTTCTTCTCCATCTTTAACCACAACTAATGTTTTGTCTGATTTTACATTTGAAGTAATTGATCCGGCTCCCATATGCGAATGCGTTCCTAAAATACTATCTCCAACATAATTATAGTGTGGGACCTGAACAGTATTGAATAATACAACATTTTTTAATTCTGTAGAATTACCAACAACACAATCTTTTCCAACAATAACTTTTCCACGGATAAATGCCCCAGGTCTTACTTCTGTACCTTCATCAATTATCAATGGTCCGTTTAATGTTGCTGTTTTTGCTATTGTTACATCTTTAGCAATCCATATATCTTCCTGTGGATGGTCAAATTTATCTTTCGGCAAAGTCTTACCTAATTCAATTATAAAATCACCTATATTAGCTAATACTTCCCATGGATATTCTACCCCATCAAATAATTTAGCTGCAATTGTTTCGTTTAAATCATATAAATCTTTTATTTTGTACATTCTAGCACCTCTCTTTGTGAATTATTTTTTTCACTATTTAAAGAAAAACTGTTACTAATATAAGTAACAGTTTTTCGATATGATCTTATTCTACTGTAACTGATTTTGCAAGATTTCTTGGTTTATCTACATTTAATCCTTTTAATACTGAAGTATAATAAGCTATCATCTGTAGCGGAATAACTGTTACCATTGGCATTAATACATCTTCTAATTCAGGTACTTCTACTATATAATCATTTACACCTTCTGCAAACTGCTCTCCTTCCTTACAAACAGTAATTGTCATTGCCCCTCTTGATTTAACTTCAACAATATTGCTTACTGTTTTTTCAAGTAAGTGACTCTGTGTAGCAACTGCTATTACCGGCATACCATCTGTAATAAGAGAAATTGTTCCGTGTTTTAATTCGCCTGCAGCATAACTTTCAGAATGAATGTATGAAATCTCTTTCAACTTAAGTGAGCCTTCCATACTAAGTGCATAATCAAGCCCTCTACCAATATATAATAAGCTTGACGCTGTTATTAACTTGCTGGCAATATATTTACATTTACTCTCAGCCTGCATTGTTTTTTCTAAAACCTCAGGAATATTCTTTAACTCTTCTGTAAGTCTCTTACACTCTGCTTCGTCTATACATCCTTTAGCATATGCCATTTCAAATGCTATTAAATACATAACAGACATCTGTACTGAGAAAGCTTTTGTTGATGCTACTGAGATTTCAGGACCTGCATGAGTATAAAGAACCATATCTGATTCTCTTGCAATTGAAGAGCCCTTAACATTAACAATTGAAAGTACTTCTGCGCCTCTTTCATGTGCTAACTGCAATGCTGCCTTAGTATCTGCCGTTTCACCTGACTGTGATACAACAACCATCAAATCATCTTTTCCAATTATAGGGTCTCTATATCTAAATTCTGATGCAATATCAACTGTGACTTCTGTCCTTGCTAATTTTTCAATTACATACTTTCCAACCATTCCTGCATGCATTGCTGTACCACATGCAACAATAAATAACTTATGATATGATTTTAATTTTTCAGGTGTAAGTCCACATTCTGATAAATCAGGCATACCATTCACAATTCTTGGTGCAATTGTTGTATTTACTGCTGTTGGCTGTTCATGTATTTCTTTTAACATGAAATGTTCATATCCACCCTTTTCAGCTGCATCCATATCAAGTTCTGAAACCTGAATTTCTTTCTTAATATTCTGCTTATGAAAATCACAAAATTCAATTCTATCTGACTTAATTGTTGCAATCTCACCATATTCAAGAAGATAATAATTTCTTGTATATTTTAAGATTGCAGGTACATCGCTGGCGATAAAGTTTTCTTCTTCACCTTTTCCAATAATTAACGGGCTGTCTTTTCTTACTGCATAAATTGTATCAGGAAAATCTTTAAAAATAATTCCCAATGCATATGCACCTGTAACATCTTTTAATGTCTTAATTATTGCATCTATAGGATCACCTTCATAATAGTAATCTAATAATTTTGCAACTGTTTCTGTATCTGTTTCACTTACAAATGTATATCCTTTATCAATTAGGAAATCTTTAATTTCTTTATAATTTTCTATAATCCCATTGTGTACAATTGATACTCTCTTATTTCCATGTGGATGAGAGTTAATGTCTGATGGTTCACCATGTGTTGCCCATCTTGTATGTCCAATACCACAATGTCCATATGGTTTATGTTCTTTTTTCATTTTTTCTGTAAGGTTCTTTAATTCTCCTTTTGCCTTACATACAGATATTTCACCTTTTTCAAATACTGCTATTCCTGCTGAATCATATCCTCTATACTCAAGTTTACTTAATGAGTCTATTAATACATCAGCGCAGTCTTTACTGCCCACATATCCTACTATTCCACACATTATTTGTTCCTCCTGTAAAATTGTGCCACATAATTATAGTAATTCACCATCTGATTAGCATTGTTGATTCTTAGAACATTATCTGTTCTACCTCTTATAAAATCATCTAATTTCTTCATATATTCATCAGCTGTTATTTCACCCTCTGCAACCTTGGTAAGACCTAATTCCCAACTTGCTGTCAATTCAGGGTTAAGAAGAGATCTTATTGACATATAAACTACGCCATAAACCATTTCTCCTAATTGCATTGGTGTCACAATCTGTGTTTTACTATTTAACTTAATGTATTCATTTTTTTGTAGTTTGGTTATTATTCCGGCTCTGGTAGCACTTGTACCAATTCCACTTCCTTTTATCTGAGCTCTTAAATCCTCGTCCTCTATAAGCTGACCTGCGTTTTCCATTGCAAGAATTAAAGAACCTGAATTATATCTTTTTGGTGGTTTTGTTTCACCTTCTTTAATATCCAGACCTACCATTGAAATTTTATCATTTTTCTTTATATTTTTCAACAATTCAAAAAATTTGCTGTCTAGTGTTAACTCCTGATTTTCACTATCATTAGTGCCATCCTGATTTTCAGCATCATTTTCCTGCTTATCTTTTGAGCTTTTCTTTTCGCCCGGAACGCCTGCAATTTCAAAATAACCTTTCTGAACTAATATTTTAAAATTGCTTCCAAATTGTTCCATTGTTTCACTACCATCTTTGAAAACAGATTTAACATTTCCTATCAATGATGCTTTTTTGTATATAGCCGGCGGATAAAAAATACTTAAAAATCTTCTTACAATAAGCATGTATACTTTCTGTGCAACCGGTTTTAAACTATTTAAGCCATTTAATCCCTGTCCTGTAGGAATTATTGCATAATGGTCTGTTATCTTCTTATCATCTACATATTTAGTTTTTTCTAACCCTTTGTAAGAACCTGCTTTTAAAATATTTTCAGCAAATCCTTTTACCGGAGTAAATCCTCTTAATCCATTTATATTCTTATAAATCTCTTTTGATACCGCAGTAGATAAAACTCGTGCATCAGTTCTTGGATAAGTTACCAGTTTCTTTTCATATAGTTCCTGAACTACATTCAATGTTTCATCAGGATTTATCTTAAATAATCTAGAGCAATCATTCTGAAGTTCTGCAAGATTAAATAACAATGGAGGTTGCTTTTTTTCATCTTTTTTAGTAATTGACTTAACCATTAATTCGACCGGCTGTGAAACATTTATTGCCTCAATTAATTCTTCTGCCGTCTTTCTTTCTTTAAAACCATTTTCCTTATATAAAAATGGTGTTTCAAAATATTTTGTATTTTCAACTGCCTTCCATTCTGCATCTACTTTGTAATCTTCAATCTGCAATTTACCATTTACTCTGTAAAATGGTGTTTTTACAAAATTTCTTATTTCCCGTTCTCTATTGCATATCATTCCTAATACGCACGTCATAACCCTACCTACAGA
Organism: Eubacteriaceae bacterium; assembly: GCA_902363805.1. Taxonomy (GTDB): domain Bacteria; phylum Bacillota; class Clostridia; order Lachnospirales; family Lachnospiraceae; genus Eubacterium_U; species Eubacterium_U album. Next base: position 660,756 of record CABJBF010000002.1, read on the forward strand.
AATTACTGTGTATTTTTTATTTAAGAATCTTGCAATTGAATTTCCATATCTAAGAGTTAATAATCTAGAGAAATTAATTCCCATTAAATAATCTTCCTTCGCTCTTAAATAAGCCGCGTCAGACAAATTATCATATTCAGATATATCTTTTGCTTCCCTAATTCCTCTTAAAATTTCTTCTTCAGTCTGAGAGTCAATCCATACACGTTTTTGTACTTTATCATGTACTCCTGCTTCCTGAGCCACCAGTCTGTATATATATTCTCCTTCTCTTCCTGAGTCAGTGCAAACATATATCGTCTCTACATCTTCTCTGTTCAAAAGACCTTTTACAATATTAAACTGCTTTTTTACTCCAGGAATTACTTCATATCTCCATTCTCCTTCCGGAATAAAAGGCAAATCCTGAATATTCCATTTTTTCAATTTTTCATCGTAACATTCCGGATAGCTCATAGTAACCAAATGACCCACACACCATGTTACTACAGCATTTTCACTTTCTAAATATCCGTCACCACGTTTTGTATTCTCTTTTAATGCTTTTGCAAATTCAGCAGCAACACTTGGTTTTTCTGCTATAAATAGTGATTTTCCCATTAACACTCCTGCCTTGTCCGGTAATTAATTTATCTCGTCTAATGTAATACTGTATGATGGAAGAAATTTTTCAATAAAAAAAGCAATCTCCGGCATCTTCATTTCGTCTATACTCTTTTTAATTGAATTTTGTGCATTAACAAAATCTGTATTTCCCATTTTTGACTCTTCTATGCACTTTATATATGCTGATAATCTATCTGCAGCCTTTACATATTTCCACTCTTCATTTTGTTCTTCTTTTAAGATAGTTCTGTAAACCTTTCTCATTTCTTTCGGCAATTCATTTATAAGCTGATTAGTAGCCACTTCCTCTACCTTTTTATAAGAATCTCTTATTTCAGGTGCATAATATTTTATAGGTGTAGGCAAATCTCCCGTAATAATTTCGGATGTATCATGAAACATCGCTAAAACCGCTATGTGTTCTGCATCATTTTGTTTATTAAAATAGATATTTCCTATAGTAGCTAAAGCATGGGAAATAACAGCCACATCTAAACTATGTTCTGCTATATTTTCCTGAATTGTATTTCGCATAAGCCCCCATCTGTTTATATATTTCATTCGGGCAAGCATACCAAAAAAATTGTTCATTTATTCTCTCCACATTACAAAAGTTTTCTACCTTTTAAATAGATACAAAGGTCTTTTTGTCATTAAACATCATCAACAAAAAGACCTTTGTATTTGTAATTTACGGTATTACCTTCGCTTACAATATATTTATATTATTTAACTTCATATTTCAAATTTTTAAATATATATCTGAGAAATAAAATAATACTTCACAAACTCTTGTGCACTACATGTTTACACAATTATGCTCTCTTTACATATTTAAAAATTTCTTTACAACAGATTCCATTTCATCTACATTGCATAAGTTATTATGACGGATTTCTGCGTTTCTGATTTCTTCAATTGCATTTGGAACCTTAACATTTCCAATCTTGCTTAATTCATCAACTAATTCAAAATCGCCAAGCTTATCATATGCAGGATTAATTGCATTCATAACACTTCTTGTAAATTTGAATGGGCTTGCTGTACTTGCAATAACAGTTACCTTATCATCATTTGTATCTTTCTTGTACTTACCATATACACATGAAGCAACTGCAGTATGAGTGTCCATAATATATCCTGTCTTGTCATATACTCGTTTAATTTCTTCTGTTGTTTCAGCTTCAGTAGCATAATTTCCATAAAAATCAGCAAGTTGCTTTCTCATTGAATCAGTAATAGTATATTTTCCGTCTTTTGCAAGTTCTGCCATTAATTCAGCATTCTTTTCTGAATCATTTTCAGCAATTTTATAAATTAATCTTTCAAGATTACTTGAAATCAAAATATCCATAGATGGTGAGTTTGTTAAAATAAACTCTCTGTTTCTATCATAGCATCCTGTTTCAAAGAAATCATAAAGTACTTTATTATCATTTGAAGCACATATTAATTTATCAATCGGAAGTCCCATATTCTTTGCATAGTAAGCTGCTAAAATGTTACCAAAGTTACCTGTTGGAACTACAACATTAATTTTTTCATCCTTAGCAACTTTTCCTTCTGCAAATAATTTTGCATATGCATATACATAATAAGCAACCTGTGGGATAAGACGTCCAATATTAATTGAGTTTGCTGATGAGAACTGGAATCCTTTTTCATCCATTTCTTTTGCAAGTTCTTTATTTCCAAATATAGCTTTAACTCCACTCTGTGCCTGGTCAAAGTTTCCATTTATTGCTACAACAAATGTGTTATCACCTTTCTGTGTAACCATCTGTTTTTCCTGAATAGGGCTTACTCCACCATGTGGATAAAATACTACAATTCTTGTTCCTTTAACATCTGCAAATCCTGCCAAAGCAGCCTTACCTGTATCACCTGATGTAGCTGTCAAAATAACAATTTCGTTTTTAACATCATTCTTTTTAGCTGATGTTGTAAGTAAATGTGGAAGTATTGACAATGCCATATCCTTAAATGCTATTGTTGCGCCATGGAAAAGTTCCAAATAGTATGCGCCATCAACTTCTGCTAATGGAGCAATTTCTTCTGTATCAAATTTAGAATCATATGCTTTATTAATACAATTCTTTAATTCTTCCTCTGTAAAGTCTGTAAAGTATAATTTCATAACTTCATATGCAACTTCCTGATATGTCATTTTTGACAATTCATTTACAGATACTTCTAACTTTGGAATAGTTGTAGGTACAAATAATCCTCCATCATCTGCTAATCCTTTTAAAATAGCCTGTGATGCCTTTACTTCTCCACCTTGTCCACGGGTACTTCTGTATAATACTTCCATCTTTTCCTCCTACTGATAACCTTATTTGTTATTTATATAGTTTATTAAACCTTCTGCTTTAATGATTTTCTGCATAAACTCCGGGAATGCCTGACCTTTAAATTCAGTTCCTTTTGTTTCATTGTAAATCATACCTGTATCAAAATTAACTCTTACCACGTCTCCTGCCTCAATGCCTTTAGCAGCTTCCGGGCATTCAATAATTGGCAAACCAATATTTATTGCATTTCTATAAAAAATTCTGGCAAATGTTTCAGCTATAACACAACTTACACCCGATGCCTTAATTGCTATTGGTGCATGTTCTCTTGATGAACCACATCCAAAGTTCTTATCAGCTACTATAATATCGCCTTCTTTGACATTTTTTACAAAATCAACGTCTATATCTTCCATACAATGCTTTGCAAGTTCCTTTGCATCAGGAACATTTAAGTATCTTGCTGGAATAATTACATCTGTATCAACATTATCGCCATATTTAAATACTCTTCCTTTAGCTTCCATTTCTGCCTCCTATAGTCCTAATTCTTCTGGTCCTGAAATCTTACCTGTAACTGCACTTGCTGCTGCTACTGCAGGGCTTGAAAGGTAAACTTCTGATTCAGGGTCTCCCATACGTCCTACAAAGTTTCTGTTTGTTGTAGCTATTGCTCTTTCTCCCTTTGCAAGAATACCCATATGTCCTCCAAGACAAGGGCCACATGTTGGTGTGCTTACTGCGCATCCGGCTTTAATGAAAGTCTGAATTAATCCTTCTTCAATTGCCTGTAAATATACTGCCTGAGTTGCTGGGAAAATTATGGCTCTTACACCTTTTTTAACTTCTCTGCCTTCTAATACTTTGGCAGCAATTCTCATATCTTCAATTCTTCCGTTTGTACATGAACCAATAACAACCTGATCAATCTTAACTTCGCCAACTTCGTCAATTGTTCTTGTATTTTCAGGAAGATGTGGGAATGCAACTGTCGGTCTTAATTTACTTAAGTCAATAGTGTATTCCTCATCATATTCAGCATCCTCATCTGCTTCATATACTGTAAATTCTTTAGTAGAATGTTCCTTCATATACTGAATAGCCAAATCATCTACAGGGAAAATACCATTCTTTCCACCTGCTTCGATTGCCATATTTGTCATAGCGAATCTGTCATCCATAGATAAGTATTTAATTCCATCTCCAACAAATTCCATTGAGCGGTATAATGCACCGTCAACACCGATTAAACCAATTATATGTAAAATAATATCTTTTCCACTTACCCATTTAGCTGGTTTACCTGTAAGATTAAATTTAATAGCTGATGGAACTTTAAACCAAGCCTGACCTGTAGCCATACCTGCTGCCATATCAGTACTTCCTACACCTGTTGAGAAAGCTCCAAGGGCTCCATATGTACATGTATGTGAATCTGCACCAATAACTACGTCTCCGGCAACAACTAACCCTTTTTCAGGAAGTAATGCATGTTCAATTCCAACTCTTCCTGTTTCAAAGTAATTAGTAATTTCGTTTTCTTCTGCAAAATCTTTAACGCATTTATATAATTCTGCTGATTTAATATCTTTATTTGGTGTAAAATGATCTGGTACTAATGCAATTTTATCTTTGCAAAACACACAATCAACATTCATTTTTTTCATTTCACCAATCGCTACAGGAGCTGTTACATCATTACCTAAAACCAAATCTAAATTGGCTTCAATCAACTGTCCTGCTTCGACTTTATCTAATCCCGCATGTGCTGCAAGAATTTTCTGAGTCATAGTCATTCCCATGTTCAGATTCCTCCTTAATTGAATACGCTTTTATTCTAATGCACTATTTTATAACAAAATTCAATCAGCGTCAATTGATGATAATTATTTATTTCATTTTAAACCTTAACAATTCATTATAATTATCCATATCGAGAACTATTACATTTCCATCAAATCCAATAACGTACAAATTATCGTCTATATATAATCCTCTAGAAGAATATATATTTCCGGACATTTTTATTTTTGCTCTTCTTACAAATTTTTCATTTTCTTTATCATATCCAAATATATAATAATAATTTTCTATATTACCATTTTTATATTCTTCAGCCATGAATCCGATTATATTTTTCTCATAAGATACCATAGCCGCTTTATAATTATATAACGCTTCTGAATATTCAGTTCCACTTATCACCTTTCTGGATTCTAATTCAGCTTTTCCATTTTTAATATTATACATATCAAGTTTTATTTCCTGATTATTTTCATTTTCTGTATTCATTCCTAATCCTAATAAACTATCTTCTCCATAGAAATGCAAATAATCTGAGTATCCGGAAATTTTTAATTTTCCAATAATACTTGGATTTTCTATATCAGAAAAATCAACTGCAAAAAGAGGGTCTGTATTTCTATATGTAACAAAATATCCATAATCGCCCATAAATCTTGCTGAATAAATTTCTTCATTTTCAGCTAATCCTTCTGTTTTTGAAACAACTTTCATACCTGAATCTAAAACATACAGATTATTGTGCATATCATTTTTATAGAAATCATTTTCTAAAACTTTTTCATTATATATGTCTTCGTATCCGATTACTTCATCCTGTTTATTATAAACAACAATTCTGCTAACAAGATTTTTATAATCATTAACGGTTGTAACCATTCTAATATGCCCTTTATATTCATCAACAGATAAATTGTCATCTATTGTTCCATCTACAACTCCATCTGCAATTATTTTCAAATTTCCATCTTTGCATTGTATTTTTATTATTTCGGTATTGCTTTTTTCACGTACATAAACAACTTTTTCTTTTGCATATACTTCATTAAAATTAATATCCGGATATGCTTTTTTAAGATATTTTTTATATTCCTTTCTTATTTTTACATCTTTATCTTTTATATCTATTTTGCTTATATATTTTTTTCCTTCCTTTGTATCAGAAATATCTTCCTCACTGCTTTTTGATACGCATAAATACAAATTGTCCTCACTCATATAAACATTAGTATTTCCGACAGCTATAGCCTTTGTTCCCATTATTTTGTCGGGTTTTAAAATATTAACTGATGTAACAATAACATAATCACTACCATCACTATTTTCAGGAATATAAATATCCGATGCTGCCATTTTTTCATTTTGAACATATGGTACGCAATTATCTATTGAAATATTGTCTATCGGTTTATTTGTAACAGTATATAAAATATTTCCAACTAATCTTGAAGAATTATAATTGCCTTCTATCTTCAAAGTTGATGCTAATTTAGCATTTTCAATATCTGTTATATCGTAAATCAATACTTCTGTATTTCCCGAATAAATTGCTATATCATAACATCCCATTTTTCCGGTTGAGGAACTATATTTACTTGCAAAAACTACGAGTCTATTATCATTAACGTACATTTCCTGATACTCATATTTATTTTTATTTTTTCCTGATGATAAGTTTATTGCTCCAACCTGTTTAGTATTTTCTCCATCAGCATTGCATATTAAAACTTTACTCTTGCTTTGATTAAGAAGAAATATATTCTTGCCATTCGTCTTTACGATATCTGCTTCATCTACGCCTTGCGTCTGTACATTTGTATTGTAAGATTTAGATTGTGATGATGCTGAAGAATCTGCTACATTAGTACTTTCAGATTTTGCAGTTTTAAGTCCGTTTCTTTCTTTCATTCCATAGTAAATTGCATTATTTGCAATTTGTAAATTTTTAAGTTTATCATATATATCCGAATAACTTTCATTATTGTCTGATTTGCTCTCATTATTCTTTTCATTTACAACTACATTGAACGTTCCACTATTATTATCGTTAGTTATATAATTGTATGTAACATTAAATACTCCAACAATTAACGCAAGGCATGCGGCAATTGTTCCAATTTTAAGCATTTTCCCCTGTTTTTTTCTTTCATTACTTTTGTTTAATAATCCGTTTAATTCTTCACTGTTCATTTTGTCAGGAATTATTGTTTTATCAGATTCTTCTTTTATAAAACTTGCAATTTTTTTATTTTCTTTATTTACATCCTCAAAAAAATCTTTCTTATCCATTCCTAATCCTCCAAATATTTTTTCAATTTGTTTAAACTTCTATTCAATTTAGATCTTATGGTTGATGATTTAATATGTAATATTTTTCCGACTTCTTCACTTTTATATCCTTCTATAATGCATAAAGTCACAATCATTCTGTCTGTTTTATTCAATATGCTCATAGCCATTTCCAAGTCGATTTTTTCTTCTTTATTATCTGTTTTTCCTTCAACACCTGTTAATTCATCAAATTGGATAACTTTAGGATTTTGAATTGTTACTTTATCATATTTTTCCCGCATTTGTCTTTTACATTTGCCTGATAATATTTTTATAATCCAAATATCAAATTTATCTGTGTTTTTTAGTTTTCCAATTCCTTTATAAGCATCTAAAAATGTTTCACTTACTGCATCTTTAGCCTGTTCACTGTTTCCTATTGTGTAAAATGCAAATTTGTACAAATCTCTATATACTGCTGAATACAGATTTTCAAATGCAGTCTTATTTCCCACCTTTGCTTTCTCTACATCATTGATTTCATAATTCATATTGTTTTCTCCATAATTTATTCCTGAATAAACAATAGTGTTTTCCAGGTTGTGTACACTTTACCCTTCAAATATATAGTGTTCTTCTTTTTCTATTTTGTTGCATTCTTCTTTAAAATATGTTATAAATTTCTTGTTGCTTTTTGGAGCGGTATCGAAGAGGCCATAACGAGACTGACTCGAAATCAGTTTGTCCATTTACTTGGGCACGTGGGTTCGAATCCCACTCGCTCCGCTTTGCTCCTGTTATAAACATGACTTTTTTGTATATAACAACAAAACTCATCTTACATGATTATTTGCATATTCACATGCATTACTCTTCATGTAAGATGAGTTTTTTCTTTTACGTGACTTTAACCTTATGAAATCAAATTATACTGCCATCATAAAACACCATAATAAAAAGCACATAACAGCTAAATATCCGAAGAAAATCACCATTCCTTTTTTGTTTTCATAAAATTCCATAATGAATTCCTCCTTTCTAAAATCCGACTCCATTATTTATATAAAATTATATCATTTTTTCCTTTGTTTTTCTATGACTAAGCTTGTTTTTCCACGGACAAATATAGCCAATATTGCGTCTTATTTTTTGGTTATTTTTATATTTTATTTCACATGTATGTATATTTTATTTTTGATAATTTTTATGATAAAATATATCATTATGCCAAAACAAAAAAGCATGAAACAACAAAGTGTGTTTAGTATAATAGTTTATAACTTTATGTTGGAATCAAAAAGGTCTTTCACCCACTCATTAGCAAGCTCATGTGGACTTAAACCTTTTGCCCCTGGCATAAACTTTATACTATTATTTATGCTGACAATTTCAATATTGTCACTTTTATCATTTTACTAATTTATAAAGGAGTATCCGCAATGTATTACAACTCTTTAAATGCTTATTTAAGAAATAAATTTGGATGTAAAGTATATAAATTGTCTATAAGTTCCGGCCTTTCATGTCCTAACAGAGATGGTAATATTAGTATGGGGGGTTGTATTTTTTGTAGTGAAGGTGGTTCAGGTGACTTTGCTAGCAATCCTTCATATTCAATAACTGCCCAAATTGAGGAAGCAAAAGAAAAAGTTTCAAAGAAAATATCATCAGGTAAATACATAGCCTATTTTCAATCATTTACAAATACATATGGTTCTGTTGAATATTTAAGAAAAATATTTACAGAAGCAATAAATCATCCTGATATTGTTGCTTTGTCAATTGGGACCCGACCTGACTGTTTGCCTGACGAAGTAATTGCACTTTTAAATGAATTAAATTCAATTAAACCTGTCTGGATTGAACTTGGATTACAGACAATTCACGAAAAAACTGCAGAATTCATTAATCGCGGTTATAATTTGGATTGTTTTAATAACGCTGTAACACGTCTCAATCAAGCTAATATAGATATTATAGTACATTTAATATTAGGACTTCCCGGAGAATCTATAGAAGACATATTACAATCAGTTGATTATGTTTGCTCCTTACATATTCAAGGCATTAAGCTTCAATTACTCCACATATTAAAAAACACTACTCTTGCAGATATTTATATGCGAAATCCTTTTCATGTTTTCACTATGGATGAATATGTTTCCCTAATAGGCAAATGTCTTGAGCACATTCCTTCAAACATTGTTATTCATAGATTAACCGGAGATGGTCCAAAATCTTTATTAATAGAGCCTTTATGGAGCGGAAATAAAAAATTAGTTTTAAATACTCTCAATAAATATTTATCTGATATGGACATTATTCAAGGGAGTAAAGTTATCAACTAACTATTTACTTAACTACACCTTGTTTTGTTTCGCTCTCAAGAGTTGTTTGTATTTCCTGACTTTGTGTAGTTTCAATTTCCTGTGTATTTTCTACTTCACTGGTTTCTTCTGTCGTTACTTCACTTTCATATTCAGAAGTAGTTTCCTGACTTTCTGTTTCACTTATCGTTTCTGTGATTTCTTCTTCAGTAAAAGGTTCAGAAATCTCTTCTTCAACTATTGCTGGTTCTATATTCAATATTAGCTCATCATCGTCATTTGCCACACCCTTTTTTTCAACTTCTCCTGCCAGGGTATTAATACTTTTCCTACATAGTTTATTATAATCTTCCTTTCCTGCTTCTGCCAATTTTATACACAATGCAGCTTTTCCTAGTGAAACATTATTTTTCTTTGCAACTTTTTCAACCTTTTTATCTACTTTTATATCCTGATAAATTGTTTTAAATTTCTTTCCCTTATCAATTTCGTATTTTTCAGTATTATATTGAACTGAATTTAGTACTTCTTTTCTTGTCTTTGCATTATCTGACACAACTGTTACAAGCATAGAATTCTTATTTTTTTTCAAATATCCTTCATTCGATATTTCTTTTATAATTCCATTCATTACATCTTCGCATTTAGATTTTTCATCCAATTTGTTTCTCAATTTTTTTACAATTAACTTTGCATCTTTGTTTCCTGCTACAATTTTTTCAACGCATCCTTCCTTATTAAATTGTACCGTAATACTTGGATTAACATCTACAATTATGGAAAAAGCATATTTTTCCTCCTTAAACTGCTGTTTTGGAGAAAATACCATTATAACAATCATAATACACGCCACCATAGCAGTAACAATACCACCAAATATAACTTTATTATTCTTTCTAAATAACGGCTCATCATTACCAAAAAGTTCAGACTCATCTTTTATTTTTTCTATTTTATTTTCACAAATTTTATTAACTAAATCTGGAGCCATTGATTCAAATTTGTCATCTAAAATTTCTTTTATATCCTTTTCTTTCATCATATGCCTCCTATGCTTCAATTTTACTCTTCATTTTTTTTAATGCTCTGTTATATTTAGATAATACAGTTGATAGCGGTAATCCTGTAATTTCAGCAATTTCTCTATGTTTCATCCCCATATATATGTACATAATTACAATCGTTCTTTCTTCTTTTTTTAATGACGCAAGTGCCTGTTCTAATAAAATTCGTTGTTCACTAACATTATTTTCATTATCTGTCACATAATTCTCCACCAAATCAAAATCAACTTTTGTAATTTTTCCATATTTTCTTATGTGGTCGAGATATATATTTTTTGCGACACGACACATCCACCCCATAGGTGTACCTTGTTTTGTGTATAAATGACTTCCATTACGCACTTTTATATATGTATTTTGCAGCATATCTTCTGCATCTTCTTTGTTTCTCGTAAGCGATAATAAAAACCCATACAATTGTTTATACGATGCATAATATAATTGTGCAAAAGCTTCATTATCACCATCTGCTATTTTTGCAAATAATCCTTCATCTATTTTATTATTTTCACTTTGCATAAATATTACCTTATTATATCCCCTTTTTATTCACCCCGTAATTAGTATCATCTCATACTCTATTATCTACTAATTAAACGTGATATGTTCAATTTTTATTGCATAAATTAAATGCAAAACTGATTTTTATTGCATATAAACTAAAAAGTCGAATAAAAATTAAGCAAAAAGTTTAGTTTCTATTCAACTTTTTAAGTTTTATATTTTATTTTTAGCTATTTTCTTTGTTTCGTCAATCAAAACATTTTTAAATTCCACATATTCTTCAGTTCCGTCAACATAATACTCATGTGGCATTTTTGTTCTCTTTACTTCAGGATAAATTTTTTTCATTTGTTCATTACAATACTTCTGTTTTTCTAAAATTTCCGGATCGTCATACACTAATTCACCATTTTTAAATATTGTCTTTTGTAATTTTTCTAATTTAAAATTAGTAATTGTAGTATGTTTTAATATATTGGCCGGATCAGCAATAACTATTTTATCCCTTGATACATTTTCTATTCTTCTTGCCATTATATCTGCAATTGCATATCCTGTTTCTTTATCATATGCTCTATATAATTTTTTAAAATCAGGATTGATTGTCTTTGAAACATCATTACTTAATTTTATTTTAGGAATCCAATTTCCATCTTTCTTTAATGCAACTTCTTTATATACGCATCCCATTCTTCCTTCAGGTTTAGAAATGTTATCGCCAACACCAAGACTTGAGAACTCTGCTCCCTGTATAATTAATGATTCTATTGATTCAGCTGTAAGTCCATTGCTTAAGCATATTCCTGCATCTTCTAATCCTGCATCATCAAGCATTTTTCTTGCTTTCTTAGATAAATAAGCTAAATCTCCTGAGTCAATTCTAATTCCTTTTAATCTATAACCGTTTGGAACTAAATACTCTTTTGCAACTCTTATAGCATTTGGAACGCCACTTCTTAGAGTATCAATTGTATCAACTAATAATAAGCAATTATCCGGATAAGCTTTTGCATATGCTAAAAATGCATCATACTCAGTGTCATATGACTCAATCCAACTATGTGCCTGAGTTCCCAGTCCTTTCATATTAAGCATATCCGCAGCAATATCATTACTTGTTCCATCACATCCTGCCATAATTCCATATATTGACGCATCTATTGCTGCTTCACAACCATCTGCTCTTCTAGCTCCAAATTCCATTATTGTCACATCATCAGGAGTAGCTTCTACTATTCTTCTTGCTCCTGTTGCATGTTCCATTGCTCCGTTAACCATAGATAAAATTGCAGTTTCAATTATCTGCGCTTCAATTATAGGTGCTTTTACCGTTATTATAGGCTCATTTGGAAATACAGGAGTTCCATCAGGTATTGCATATATATCACCCGAGAATTTCAAATTTTTTAAATATTCTACAAATGACTTACCATATCCTTTTCTTTCTAAATATGATAATTCCTGTTCTCCAAAACTGAAATCTTTAATGTATTCTATTACTTTATCTAATCCTGCCATAATAGCATACCCGCCATTGTTAGGCACTTTTCTAAAGAAAACATCAAATGCAGCAATCTGATTTTGCATTCCATTCTGATAATATCCGTTCGCCATTGTAAATTCATATTCATCTGTCATAAGAGTATAATTTCTTGGTAAACGTTTATATCCATTATATATTTTCATCAAACTTACCTCTGTCTTTCTTTTTGTTTTTCACTATTCCCATTTTTCTTAGTCTTCTTTCTTTATTATATTTGTATATTTTTTTAATTTTATTACTTGAAGTGCAAATTGTCTACCTTTTAAAATAAAAAATACCAAACTGTGGATGTTATTCGCAATCTGATTATACACTTTGGATTACCTCATGCTTAAAGAAGAGCCTAAAAAATGCGGTCAATCCTATCGAATTAACCGCATTTCATTAAAAATCAATCTTAGTTGTTGATTAACTTGTCTTCTTCATTATTCCAGCTGTAAAGTTTTCTGATTTCCTGTCCAACTTTTTCTGATGGATGTTCTGAAGCTAACTTTCTCATAGCCTTGAAGTGTACCTGACGTCCTGCCGGTGACATATCAAGTAAGAATTCTTTTGCGAATGTTCCGTCCTGAATGTCGCTAAGTACTTTCTTCATTGCTTTCTTTGTTTCTGCTGTAACAATCTTTGGTCCTGTTACATAATCACCATATTCTGCTGTATTTGATATTGAATATCTCATTCCTGCAAATCCTGACTGGTAAATTAAGTC
>CABJBF010000003.1:0-76463 GCA_902363805.1 Eubacteriaceae bacterium
TTTGAAAAAGCACCCTAAGGGAGCTCTATTAAAGTTACCCTTTTTTACCACCGATATGAAAAAGAAATTTTTTACTAATTTATGGTTGACTTTTCATAGCTGGTCTCCTTAAATATCATTTAACCTTTTACTGCTCCTGCAGCCACACCTTTTATAATATGTTTCTGACATGTCAGATAGAATATAATAACAGGTATAATACTTAATATAATAAGTGCCATTATAGCTCCTAAATCAACTGAACCATAACTTCCCTGTAAGTACTGGATATGAATAGGAATTGTTCTATATTTATCTAAGTCAAGAACTAAATATGGAAGTAAGTAGTCATTCCAAATCCACATTATTTCAAGAATTCCAACTGATATAAGCGTTGGCTTTAACATTGGGATAATGACAATAAAAAATGTTCTTATTGGTCCACATCCATCAATTGCTGCTGCTTCTTCAATTTCAAGTGGTAAACCTTTTATAAATCCTGTAAACATAAATACTGCCATTCCTGCTCCAAATCCCAAATATATAATTGGAATTGACCAAGGTGTGTTAAGTCCCAATGAATCTGCTGTATTTGACAATGTGAACATTACCATCTGGAATGGTACTACCATTGAAAATACAAACAAGTAATATACTATCTTACAAACCATGCTGTCAACTCTTGCTATGTACCATGCTGCCATTGATGTACAAATCAAAATCAACGCTGTTGATAAAACTGTAATTACAAAACTATATAATACCGATTTAAAAAACGGATAATTTCCAAATGTAAAACCTTTGATATAGTTTGCCCAACCTACTAACGCCTCACCAGTAGGCCATGCAAATGTGTCTGTTTTTACAAAGGTGTTAGCCTTGAAAGAGTTCATTAACACAATAAATATAGGACTAACATAAACTAAAGTTACAATTGTCATTATTGCAGTCAACAGTTTTCCATGTTTTAATGGAATTTCACTTGTCTCTTTCATTTTTTTCTTTTTCGGTGTAGCTTTCACTGTAGAATCTTTAATTGTTGAATTCACTGTTTTCTCATTGTTCATTACTGCTGCACCTCCTTAGATCTTGTTGCCTTAAGCTGGATAATTGATATACCTGCAACTAAGATAAAGAATATAACGGCTTTCGCCTGGGCAACTCCCTTACCTGTAAGAGACTGTCCGTAAAATGTGTTGTAAATGTTAAGTGCCAACATTTCTGTTGTCTTTATAACTGAACCATCCTTTAACTGTTCAAACGGCTGTCCGTTTGTTAAAGCTAAGTTCTGATCAAAAAGTTTAAATCCATTTGTTATTGTTAAGAATAAACAAATTGTAATTGATGGCATAATATTTGGAATTGTAACTCTTGTCAATGTCTGCCATTTTGTTGCTCCATCAATTTTTGCTGCTTCAATTAATTCTCCCGGAACTGCCTGCAAACCTGCAATATATATAATCATCATATATCCTACCTGTTGCCAGCACATAAGAATAATTAATCCCCAGAAGCCATATCTTGTTTCCATAAGAATTGAAGTATTAATTTTTCCTAAAACGCCATTAAAAATCATACTCCAAATATAACCAAGGACAATACCACCTATAAGGTTAGGCATAAAAAATGCTGTTCTGAATAAGTTTGCTCCCTTAATCCCCAATGTTAATAAATATGCTATTAAGAAAGCTAACACATTTATTATAAATAGGGATACTATTGCATACAAAGCTGTATACCAAAATGCATGTATAAATGACGCATCATTAAATGCATCCATATAATTTCTAAAACCTACAAAAGAAGCATCACCTATTGTAACAAATTCACAAAATGATAAATAAATACCTCTCAAGAAAGGATATATAAATCCAATGCAAAATGCTAAAAATGTAGGTGCTAAAAATAGAAGAAAGCATCTTTGAATAGGTTTGCGAAGAAGTTTAGAATTTACAGATGTTCCACCATTATGTTTTTTCTTTTTTCCTTTCACTTCAATCTCCTCCTAATTCTTATTCAAAATAGAATTTTCAATATTTTTCTATTTTTTAATAAAGGGGCAGACACTGTCTGCCCCACAATGTGTTAATAATTTAATTATGATTTTATACTTATCAATCTAAAACCTTATTACTTGTTAGCTGCTTTGTACTGAGTAGCCCAGCCCTGAACGAATGCTGTCTTAACATCATCCCATGATCCGCCTGCATCATATTTGTTCATTGCTGCTACAAGACTTGCTCTCCATTCATCTACATTTGGTGTATAGTTAAATGTCCAGTCTACATTGTAATTTCCTGCTTCAAGTAAATCGTTAGCATTCTTTAAGAATACGTTACCGCTGTCTGCTGCCTTCTTATAAGGGATTGCACCAAACTGTTCTGCCATAACTTTTGTTCCTTCTTCTGATGTTACTAACCATTTCATAAATTCAAGTGTTGCCTTCTGATCTGCTTT
This sequence comes from Eubacteriaceae bacterium, assembly GCA_902363805.1. Taxonomy (GTDB): domain Bacteria; phylum Bacillota; class Clostridia; order Lachnospirales; family Lachnospiraceae; genus Eubacterium_U; species Eubacterium_U album. The sequence continues at coordinate 2,437 of CABJBF010000003.1, forward strand.
TGAAGCCTTAGCATTAACTGCCCAACAGTTTTCTGTTCCTGAACAAAGACCTGCTTTTTCTTCACCTTCAACTCCACAGTAAATTGGAATCATCTGCATATCATCGTCTGAAATTGACTTTTTCAAAGCATCATATTCCCATGTACCATTCTGGTAGAATACTGCTTCGCCCTTCTTGAATTCGGCTTCAGCATCGTAACCACCTGTTGCCAAAGTTTTCTTGTCATATTTGCTGTTGTTGATGTATAAATCCCAAACATCCTTAAAGTTCTCTAAATATGTTCCTTTGATTTCTGAAGGAGCTTCTTTCCATCCGTCATCTCTTCCTTCATAGAATAAAGGCATATTAGCTAAATGTCCTGTAAATCTCCAAGATGATGAATCATCCATGCCTGATGATGTAAATGCATCAAATCCAAGTTTATCAGCTCTCTTATGAATATCTTCTGCAACTGATTTTAATGAAGCAAAATCTTTAATATCTGTTACTTCATAACCTGCTTTCTTAAGTAATTTCTTATTTACAATAATTCCGTAACTTTCATAACAATAACCTATTGACGCAACCTTGCCGTTTTCATCTGTTAAGTTAAATGCATCTGTACTTAATTCTTTGTAAACATCTGTATCTTTAAGATCGATGCAATAATCATCCCAAGTCTTAACTGCTGCCTGGTTACCAACAACAAATAATGTTGGAGCTGCTGATTTACCCATCTCAGATGTTAATGTTGAATTGTAGTTTCCTGAAGCTGCTGTAACTACTTTTACTTTAACTCCTTTTTCTTTTTCATAAGTCTTAGCTATATCCTGTAAAGCTTCATCTGCTTCAGGTTTGAAGTTTAACCAGTAAACTGATCCTTTAGCACTTGACTTATCACTGCTTGAACTGTTTCCACATCCTGCAAATAAACCTGCTACCATTGTTGCGCATAATGCTACGCTAAATAATTTTCTACGCATATTTCTTTCTCCTTTTCAAATAAAAAAATAACTAAAGGTCTCCGTTGTTTCCTTCTCAAAGTTTTTCATTTAACTTCGTTTTGGAAACGTTTCCCATGGCTTGATACTAGCACTTTTCGGAAACGTTTTCAATGGTATTCTGACCATTTTCGGTCTTTTCAGCCTTTTAGCTAATTTTTCGTGTATTTTTTGTGCATTTTTCACATCTATTGCAACGTTTTTATATTTTTTTTATACATTTACCACAGTTTTTCTGCATTTTGTCACTCTTGTTAAACACTTTCTTTTTGCCATTTTGCTGTCTATTTTTCTGACAAATACGCAATAAAAAAGTACCGTAAAAAAGTTTTATAACCAACCATTTTACGGTACTTTTATTTCTATATATTTCTATATATTTTTATAATTTCCAAATATCTCTGTTATATTCTTCTATTGTTCTATCTGATGAAAAATATCCTGCCTTAGCAATATTAACAAGCATCTTCTTTGCCCATTCGTATCTGTTTTCATAATCAGCATATGCCTGCTCTCTTGTCTTTACATAATCATTGAAGTCTGGGAATGTCATAAACCAGTCTTTCCAAATAAGTTCATTTGAAAGTCTTTCTAAACGTTCCTTATCACCTACTGCCATAAGTTCCTTACCTGTTATAAAGTCTACAGCTTCTTTTATTTCTGCATTTTCATTATAATATTGCGCTGCATTGTAACTTCCGTTTGCATATCTTTCTACAACAGTTTCACTTAAATCGCCAAAAATATAGATGTTATCATCGCCTACAAGTTCATGTATTTCTACATTTGCACCATCTTCAGTTCCTAATGTAACTGCTCCATTAAGCATAAACTTCATATTGCCTGTACCACTTGCTTCTTTTGATGCAAGTGAAATCTGTTCAGAAATATCACATGCCGGAATTAATTTTTCTGCCCATGTAACATTATAATTCTCAACCATAACTACATTAAGATATGGATTAACCTCAGGGTCATTGTTTATTAGTTCCTGCAAGCAAAGAATAAGGTGTATAATATCCTGTGCAATGATATATGCCGGAGCTGCTTTTGCTCCGAAAATTACTGTTATTGGAGTTGTTGGCTTTTTACCTGCTTTAATTTCCAAATACTTGTGAATCACATATAAAGCATTTAACTGTTGACGTTTATATTCGTGAAGTCTTTTAATCTGAATATCAAATATTGAATTTTCATTAATTGAAATATTCTGTCTATCACGTAATACATTTTTCAATTCCATTTTCTTAGTGTCTTTTATTTCAAGTATTTTATTTAACACTTCTTCATTATCTTTATATTCTAAAAGTTTCTCTAATTGTGTAGCATCCTTTTTATATCCGTCTCCTATAAGTGATATGATAAGTTCTGTAAGCTGCGGATTACTATGAAGTAGCCATCTTCTAAAAGTAATTCCGTTTGTTTTATTATTAAATTTTTCAGGATATATTCTGTAAAAATTATTTAGTTCAACATTTTTGAGAATATCCGTATGAAGCGATGCTACTCCATTTACACTAGAAGAATAATGAATATCTATATGAGCCATATGAACTCTTTCTTCTCTGTCAATAATGTAAACTGAGCTGTCATCATATTTTCTTCTTACCTTATCATCCAATACTTCAATAATTGGCATAAGCTGAGGTACTGCCTTTTTCAAATAAGAAATAGGCCACTTTTCTAAAGCCTCTGCAAGAATTGTATGATTTGTATATGCACATGACTTAGTAACTGCTTCTATTGCGTCGTCCATTTCTAATCCACGTTCTACCAACAAACGAATAAGTTCAGGAATAACCATTGTTGGATGTGTATCATTTATCTGGATTACAGCATAGTCTGATAAATCATAAAGTTTGCACCCTTTTTCAATACACTCATCTAAAATAAGTTGCGCCGCACTTGATACCATAAAATACTGCTGATAAATTCTTAAAATTCTACCTGCATCATCACTATCATCAGGATAAAGGAATAACGTAAGATTCTTTTCTATATCTTCTTTATTAAAATTAATTCCGTCTTCTACAATGTTTTCATCAACACTTTCAATATCAAATAAATGAAGCTTATTTGTTGTGCTGTTATATCCTGTAACATCAATATCATACATTCTTGAAGTAACAGTCATTCCTTTAAATTTAACCTTATATGTTACATCTGTCTTATTTAACCAGCTTTTCTTAGTAAGCCATGGATCGGGTACTGTAGTCTGGGCATTATTTTTAAATATCTGCTTAAACAAGCCAAAATGATAATTTAATCCTACTCCATCCCCGTTAAGGCCTAATGTTGCTATTGAATCTAAAAAGCATGCCGCAAGTCTTCCAAGCCCACCATTTCCAAGAGACGGCTCTTTTTCAAATTCTTCTATTTCACATAGATTTTTCCCATTATCTGCAAGTTCTTTTTTTACATCATCATAAATTCCAAGATTTATAAGATTATTTGATAACAATTTTCCTATAAGAAATTCCGCTGAAATATAATATAGTTTCTTCTTAGAATTTTTATGTTGTTTACTTTCAGCCATATTTTTGACTAAAGTAAGCAATGAATAATAAATCTCTTCGTTTGTACATTCTGAAATTGATTTATTATATTCTGTTTTAATAATTTCCGAAAGTTGCATTTTTGTACCTCCTAAAATATTATGGTTTTATTTTTGTGTTTATATTATAATATTGTCATCTTATAATTTATTGCATTATTCTTTCGATTATTTGCACAATACTATCCTTTTTTTATTTTGGAGGTTATTTATGAATAAAGATCAATACAAGATATATCACGAAACTAAAACTCATACACCGGACGATTTCCCATACAACACATATCTCTGTTCTATTCCTTTAGATTTCAAATCTGTTAATTTGCATTGGCATAATGAAGTTGAAATTATAGTAATAAAGAAAGGTTGCGGAATAGTTAATGTTAATTTAGTATCATACTCAGTTGAAGCCGGAAATATAATTTTTGTATTTCCAGGTCAATTGCATTCAATAAGTCAGAATGAAGATAATATTATGGAATATGAAAATATATTATTTAAATCGAGTCTTCTTAAATCTTCAGGATATGATTTATGTAATGATAAATTTGTTCAGTCCTTACTTTCAGGGAGTTTAAATATATATCCTGTTATTAATGATTGTTTTGAATATTATAAGCCTGTTATTACCCAAATTAATGAAATTGACAGATTATGTGATTTTCGTCCATATGCATATCAGTTATCAGTCAAATCCCATCTGTTTCAAATATTTTATATCTTAATTTCAAGTTGTGGCTTAAACGAAGTTAAACCTATCAGTAAAAAGTCCCTTGATAAGGTAAAGTCTATTCTGACTTATATTGCAGATAATTTTCAAAGTAATATTACTATAGAGGAAATTGCAGGTCATTGCTTTTACAGTAAATCCTATTTCATGAAATTTTTTAAGGAAACTATGGGTATGAGTTTTATACAATATCTTAATGATTATCGTTTAGAAGTTGCAGCTAAATTATTAACCACAACTTCTGATGATATTATTGATATCTCTGTTAATACCGGATTTGAGAATTTATCTTATTTTAACAGATGCTTTAAGAAAAAATACGGCACTACTCCGGGAAGGTACAGAAAAAAACATTAATTCTTAAATATTTTAACTATATTTTTTCAAATCATTTATAAAAGAAAGAGGTGTCATGCGATACTTTTTCTTAAATGCCCTATGAAAATATGAAAGATTGTGAAATCCTACAGATAATGAAACTTCCATTATTGATGAGTTTCCCTTTTCAAATAGTTCGACTGCTTTTTCAAGTCGCAAATTATTAATGTATTCAACACAAGTCATATTCATATGTTTTTTAAAAAATCGCATAAAATGATAATCACTAAAATAACAAAGTTTAGCTAATTGTGACACGGTAATTGTTTCAGAATAATGAAGTTCAATATAATCAAGTACATTTTTTATCTTGTCCGACACCTTTTCTGTCTCCGGCACCGCTACCTTTTTACTATATTGAAGCAATAAGAATATTGTTTGTAAAAATAATGATTTCAATGCAAGTTCATAACCAATTATTGATTCGTCATATGTTGTATTAATCTGATTAAATATTTTTCTAAGAGATACATATGCCGGATGATTTGGTTTTATAACGTATGGCATGGAAAACTCCTGATTCATAATAGGCGCAAGATACCTTGTCGAGCATATATCTGTAGAATTTCCTCCTAAAAATTTCAGGTGAAATACATATGTTTCAGAACTTACTTTTTTATTATTTCCTAATGTTATTGAATGTAAAAACAATGGAGGAACAAATAAAATATCTCCTTCTTCTACTTCATATTCAACTAAATCAATCTTATATATACATTTTCCACTTGTAATCAACGTAAGTTCCGCCTCTTCGTGCCAATGGTTAGTTACTCCCATGTATTCTGAAGAAAGATTTGTTATATATTTTTGTACAGGAAAAAAACTTTCTCCATGTTTAGCATCTTCTTTTTGATCTATCGCAAGTGTATGTACCTTTTTCAAATTTATTACCTCTTATCATTACTTCATATATTTTATTTTCAATAGCAGTATTGTGTTATATATTGTTAAAATACTGCAAGATAATTTCATTTTTTATTTTTATAATAGCAGTATAATACATATATTTCAATGTATTTACATTATATGAGTGAAAGAATTTACTAAGCATCAGTTTTAGTAAAAATGAGGTATTTATATGAATAAAAAATGGTGGCATGATAAGGTTGCTTATCAGATTTATCCTAAAAGTTTTCTTGATACTAATGGGGATGGAATTGGTGATTTAAAAGGTATAATATCTAAACTGGATTATTTAAAAGAATTAGGAATTGACATTATATGGCTTTCTCCTATTTACAAGTCACCTTTTATTGATCAGGGCTATGATATTTCTGACTATTATTCTATTGCCAAAGAATTCGGAACTATGGAAGATTTTGATGAATTACTTTCTGAAGCAAAAAAACGTAATATGTACATTATAATGGATTTAGTTATAAATCACTGTTCTGATCAACATGAATGGTTTAGGAAAGCTTTAGCTGACCCTGATGGCGAATACGCTGATTATTTCTATTTCAGAGAAGGCAAAAATGGTAATCCACCTAGCAATTATCGTTCATATTTTGGTGGTAGTTGTTGGGAACCTGTACCTGGAACTGATAAATATTATTTACATATGTTTGCAAAAGAACAGCCCGATTTAAATTGGGAAAATCCAATTCTAAGACAAAAACTTTTTGATATGGTAAACTGGTGGCTTGAAAAAGGTCTTGCCGGGTTTAGAATTGATGCAATTATGAATATCAAAAAAGACCTTGATTTTCCTGATTTTGGACCTGACGGTCCTGATGGCTTGTCAGGATGTTGGCGCATGATAGAGAGTGTTGATGGAATAGGCGAATTGTTAGACGACTTAAAGAAAAACACGTTTGAGAAATATGAAGCATTTACTGTTGCCGAAGCTTTTAATTTAAACAAATCTGAACTTAATAAGTTTATTGGCGAAAACGGATATTTCTCAACTATTTTTGATTTCAGTGCGCAGTGCCTTAGTGACGGTAAACATGGTTGGTATGATTCACCTGACATCACTTTTAAGAAGTGGCGTGAAACCATAATTAACTCACAACTTGATGTCCAAAAGGTTGGATTTGAAGCAAATATTATAGAAAACCATGACGAACCTCGTGGAGTATCAAGATTTTTACCTGAATATGCCAGAAACGCTGATGGTACAAAAATGCTAGGGACAATAAGTGTTTTGCTTCGTGGAATTCCATTTATTTATCAGGGGCAGGAAATTGGAATGCAAAATGCCATTTGGAAAAGCGTTGATGAATTTAACGACATAAACACAATAGACCAATATTACATTGCAAGAAAAGCCGGACTTAATAACAAAGACGCGTTAGCTGCTTGCTGTAAAATGAGCCGTGACAATGCAAGAACACCTATGCAGTGGAGTTCTTGTAATAATGCAGGCTTTACAAATGGTACACCTTGGTTAAAAGTAAATTCAAATTATAAACTAATTAATGTTGAAAACCAGGAAAAAAATCCTGACTCTGTGCTTAACTACTACAAAAAATTAGTGTCAGTGCGCAAATCTCCTGAATATATAGAAACATTTACTTACGGCGAATTTATTCCTGCATATGAAAACACTGAAACAGTTATGGCTTATTATCGTGTATTTAATAACAAACGTATACTTGTTATTGCAAACTTTGGAAAGGATACTGCTACCGTTCCCGTTGAATATTCCTTTAAGCACATTATTCTTTCTAATAAAGGCAGGAGTTCTCTACCGACTACCTCTATTAGCCTTGAAAGCTGTGAAGTTCTTGTTTTAGAGTGTGATAATTAAACTGTAATAATAAAAAGGATTGGTTTATATAATTTTCTTAAAGTTCATCATTCAAGGTTCTAAACTTTACTTCTTAAGATTTAGAGCCTTGAATTTTTCACTTTTATAAAATACTATATACCAATCCGTATCCATCACAGTTGTAAACTTTTGACCAAACATAATTGTTATTGTTTTAACTTATTAGTCATCCAATAAATTCTGCATACTACGCAAGCTTATTAATAAAGTTGATGTATTATGCAAAAGTGCTGCTAATGTAGGCTGAATAATTCCTGCCACTCCAAGAACAATTAATCCTGTGTTAAATATTGCTATATCTTTGTAGTTTTTATGAATTTTCTTCATTAGTCCATTACTAATTGCTTTTAATGTTACGATTTCATATAAACTGTCAGCACCTATTGTAACATCAGCAATTTCTCTTGCAATTTGAGCGCCATCACTTATTGCAATTCCTACATCTGCCGCTGATAACGCCGGTGAATCATTTACACCATCACCTATCATTATAACTTTTCGGCCAAGTGACTTTTCCTTTTCTACAAATTTAGCTTTGTCTTCCGGAAGTACTTCTGAATAATATTCATCAACACCAACACGTTTTGCTATAACTGAAGCTGTTCTTTCACTATCACCTGTCATCATAACGACCTTACTTAATCCTGCTTTTTTCAACGAATTAATTACTGCTTCTGCTTCATCCCTTAATGGGTCTTCTATACAAATTACGCCTGCAAGTTCATTTTCAATTGCAAGGTACAGATGAGAACACTGTAATGGCAAATTATTAAACTTTTCTTCCATTCCTTTTGGAACCACACATTTTTCATCTTCAAACACAAAATGCGAACTTCCTATAATTGTTTTTCTTCCGTTATAAAACGTAGAAATACCATGAGCAACTATATATTCAACTTTTGTATGTTCTTCTTCATGTTCAAGGCCTTTCTTTGCTGCTGCATCTACAACAGCCTTAGCCATAGAATGTGGAAAATGTTCTTCTAAGCACGCTGCAATTTTTAACAATTCATCCTGAGACTGTCCGTTGAATGAAATAACATCTACAACTGTAGGTTGTGCCTTTGTAAGTGTGCCTGTTTTATCAAACACAATACTGTCTGCTTCTGCTATTGCTTCAAGATATTTACCACCCTTTACGGTTATGTTATAAATACTTGCCTCTCTAATTGCTGACAAAACAGATATCGGCATAGCAAGTTTTAATGCACATGAAAAGTCAACCATGAGCACTGACAAAGCTCTTGTAACATTTCTTGTTATAAGCCACGTTATACCTGTTCCAAGCAAAGTGTATGGAACAAGTCTGTCTGCCAAATGTTCTGCTTTTCCTTCTACCTGTGACTTGAGTTTTTCCGACTCTTCAATCATTGATACAATTTTATCAAATCTTCCTGAGCCACTTACCTCTTTAACACAAATTGTAAGTTCCCCTTCTTCAACAACTGTTCCTGCATATACTGAACTATCCTTTTCCTTTTGTACCGGAAGTGATTCTCCCGTCATTGACGCCTGATTTACCATAGCTTCTCCATCTGTAACAGTACCGTCAAACGGAATAACATTTCCCATATGTACTATAACTTTGTCCCCTGCCTTTATCTTATTTGAATCTACAAGGATTTCTTTTCCATCACTGCCAACAAGCCATACCTTATCAATGTTAAGTGACATACTTCTTGCTAAATCATCAACAGATTTCTTGTGAGTCCACTCTTCAAGAATCTCACCTATTCCAAGTAAAAACATTACCGAGCCTGCCGTTTCCATATCTCCTCTAAGCATAGAAACTGTTATTGCTGTCGCATCCAATACCGGTACTTCAATTTTTCCTTTAAGAAGTGTCTGTATTCCATGTTTAATATATTTTGTCGATTTAACAACTGATATGGCTGCTCTTATAGGATATGGAATAAATAACTTTGAACTATATCTAAGAACTACTTTATTTATAAGTTTTTCTTTGTATTTTTCATTCAATTCTCTTCCTGAATTTTCAAGAAAAATCTTTGGTACTTCTACATTCTCATAAGAGAATGTCTTAATCATTTTAATTATTTCTTCCCTGTCTCCCTGATAACATACAGTTACATCACCTGTTCTGTTTTGAACATTTACATGAGTAATATTCTTTCCCATAGAAAAATAATATTGTAGTATGTCTGCCTGTTCATATGACATTCTATTTTGAATGACGTGAAAACGTATACGACCTTTTATTTCATGCATTATTTTAACTTTCATTTTTGTGCCTCCATACAACTATAAAAAGCAACTTAAGCAGTTATTCCCTGCCCTCGCTGCTTTCATAGTACCTATTTCGATATAAAGTTATTTTTATCTGCATTTATGTAATTTAATAAGTTATAAACTATTAACTTCAAATTTACTCTGCATCTTCTGTTGTATCTTCAACTACATCTTCAAATTCATCTTCAATATTTTCTGCTTCCTCTGCTGCAGCTCTTTCTTCATTAATCTGCTGAGCTTCTGCATAAATATCTTCTGCATTTTCCTGAATTGTTGTAGCTGTCTTCATAACACAATCTTTAGCTCTAAGAGCTGCTGCTGTACAGTTTGTATATACTTTTTTAGCATCCTTACTTCCTAAAACTTTTACACCTGCTGTTCCAAACAATACACCTGCTGCAAAAATTCCTGTTTTCTTAATATCAATTTTCTTTAATATGTCTAACATTTTTCTCCTCCTAATTCTACTGCTACCTTAAGACTTCAAAACTATTGTAAAACTTATTAAAATTTAGCAATCCATTTTATTGCCCTATTATGCAAAGCATTACTAAAATGTTTCAATCATCTATCTGTAGTTATTTGTTTCTAACTCATTTTATAGCACACTTGTTTTTTTGTGTCAATAAATGGCACTAAATTATTAATCACAAATTTGCACCATGTTATTCCTGTATAATTTTTATATACTTATTTGTTTATATATTATCTTTAAACTCAAAAAACATGGTCAAAATTTAACCGGTCAAGTTTTTCATTTTATTCATCTATTCTTCTTTTAATGTTCGCATCGAGTTAAGTATTGCTATAACCGATACGCCTACATCTGCAAATACTGCTTCCCACATATTTGCAACGCCAAAAGCTCCTAATATAAGCACTAATGCTTTAACTCCTAACGCAAATACAATGTTTTGCTTTACAATAGAAAGTGTTTTTCTTGATATTTTCACAACTGAGGCAATTTTTGTAACATCATCATCCATTAATACAACGTCCGCTGCTTCAATTGCCGCATCACTTCCCATACTTCCCATTGCAATACCTATGTCAGCTCTTGTGAGTACAGGAGCATCGTTAATTCCATCACCAACAAATGCCACTTTGTCCTTTTCACTCTTTTGTTCAAGAAGTTTTTCTACACGGTCTACTTTGTCTGCCGGTAATAATTGAGCATGATACTCATCAATTCCAAGTTCATTTGCCACCTTCTCAACTATTTCCTTCTGGTCTCCGCTAAGCATTACAGTCTTTCTAACACCCACATGCTTCATATCTGAAATAGCTTCTTTAGCACCTTCTTTTATTTCATCAGAAATAACTAAAGAGCCTGCAAATTTGCCATCAATCGCTACATAAATTATTGTCCCAATTGCATCACATTTTTCATAGGAAATGTTTTGTTTATTCATCAGTTTTTCATTGCCAACAAAAACATCTTTTCCTGCAAACTGTGCATGTATTCCATGCCCTGCAATTTCTTCAACATTCTGAAGTTTTGATGTATCTATTTTTTCTCCATATGCATTTTTAATAGACTCAGCAATAGGATGTGTCGAATACGATTCACTATATGCTGCTACTTCCAACAATTCCTTTTCACTACATCCGACTGCATTTATCCCTGATACTTTAAACTCACCTTTAGTTAGAGTTCCTGTCTTGTCAAATACTATTGTTGACATTTCTGCCAATGCTTCTAAATAATTGCTTCCCTTTACAAGTATTCCAATTCTAGAAGCAGCTCCAATTCCACCGAAAAATCCCAACGGAACTGATATAACTAAAGCACATGGACATGAGATTACAAGGAATATACAAGCCCTCTGAATCCAATCCCCCCACTGTCCACCACAAAACAAAGGCGGTATTATTGCCAAAGCAACTGCACCAATAGTAACTACAGGTGTATAATACTTTGCAAATCTTGTAATAAAGTTTTCAACTCGAGCTTTCTTACTGCTTGCATTTTCTACTAATTCAAGAATCTTAGCTACTGTAGAGTCATCAAATTCCTTTGTAGTTTTTACTTTTAAAGTCGTACTTCCGTTAACACAGCCACTTATGATTTCATCACCTGCACTAACCTTTCTTGGAACAGACTCACCTGTTAAAGCTGCAGTGTCAACAAATGACTCTCCTTCAACTACAACTCCATCAAGAGGTACTTTTTCACCCGGTTTAATTACTATAATACTTCCTACCTCAACATCATCCGGATCGACCTGTTCTAATCCGTTTTCAGTTTCAATATTTGCATATTCCGGGCAAATATCCATCATATCTGAAATTGACTTTCTTGATTTACCAACGGCATATGCCTGGAACAATTCACCTACCTGATAAAACAACATAACTGCTACTGCTTCTGAATATTCACCAACTCCAAATGCACCAAATGTAGCAATCATCATCAAAAAGTTTTCATCAAACACCTGTCCGTGACTTATATTTCTAAACGCTTTAAAAACAATGTCATATCCAATAATAATATATGGTACGAGATAAATAACAAATAATATCCACTTATTTACATCATCAAACTTTCCTGTTTTATCTAATACAAGAAGAACTACAAATAAAATTAATGTTGCTATTATTCGTCCTAACACCTTTTTTTGCTTTTCACTCATAACATGCTCCATTCTTCCGTATTTATTTTACGGATGTATAATCAAAAACTGTCTTTTCTAATTTCTATTTATAAAGCCGGTAACTTTCTTTGACTTATGCATTGAAAATCTGCCGGCTTTATAACTATGGACAATTATAATAAAATCTTGCAGTCAGGTTCTACCTTTGCACAAACCTTTACTACTTCTTTCATAATGCCATCAAATCTTGCATCGTCTGCATCAACCATCATCTTCTGTGTCATAAAGCTTACAGATGCATCATTTACTCCATCAATTTTCTTAATTAAATCTTCCATCTTTGCTGCACAATTTGCACAATCCAAATCCTGTAATTTAAATTTCTTCTTCATAATTAACATCCTTTCCACTAATGCTTTAGTACTAACTCTCTAATCTCTAATATATTTATTTTTCTTCTATATGTTCAATTCCCTGGGAAATTATCGTTCTCACATGACCATCTGCAAGTGAATAGAAAATTGATTTACCTTCTCTTCTATTCTTAATAAGTTTAGCCTGCTTTAAAATTCTCAACTGATGAGATACGGCTGACTGAGTCATATTCAAAGTTTCTGCCAAATCACATACACATACTTCTGATTCAAATAATACAAAAAGTATACGAATTCTTGTAGAATCGCCAAATACTTTAAATAACTCTGCCAAATCATATAATTCATCCTCATCAGGCATATTATCATTAACGATTTTCAACAAGTCTTCATGAGTCTTACATTCATCGCAACATTCTACATTGTGATTTATCATTCTAATTCCACCTTTCTCCAAACATATGAATAATTGTTCATATGTTTATAGTATATTTTTTTTTCATTTCTGTCAACATATTTTTTTCTTTAATGCTATTAAATAATCTACTATATTAATATTGATTTTCTGCTCACTCCCGTTATTTTCACAATAGTTCTTTTCTTTCCTTTTCAGTCGATTTTTTTGTTTATCTAATATCCTATACTTTCCAATCTAACTATGTTATAATCTTTGACGCAAGGAACTTATAATTATTCAAACTAATTATAGGTTTCTTGTATTAAGTTTAAACATTTTTGTTGATAGTTTTAAACTAATATTAAGAAAGGATTTTAAATACAAGTCATTGTCTAATCTTTGATTTGTGTCTTGTTTTTACAAGGTTTGGTACGGAAAATGAATATAATCATAGTTGGCTGTGGTAAAGTTGGAAAAAATCTGGCTGCACAGTTGAGCAAAGAGGATAATAGTATCTGCGTTGTTGACATTGATGGAAATGTTGTTCACAAGTTAGCTGACACTTATGATGTTATGGGAATTATCGGTAACGGTGCAAGTTATAGCGTTTTACAGGAAGCCGGTCTTGAATATGCTGATTTATTAATCGCTGTAACTAAGTCTGACGAAGTAAATCTTTTATGCTGCATGATTGCAAAAAAAGGAAGCAACTGTAACACAATTGCCAGAGTCAGAAATCCTATATATAACAAAGAACGTCATTTTCTTCAGGAAGAATTAGGATTATCCATGATTATTAATCCTGAATTTATTTCAGCAACTGAAATTTCACGTATTTTGTGTTTTCCAAATGCAATTGATGTTGATCTATTTTCAAAAGGACGAGCTGAAATGATTCGTTTTAGAATTCCTAAGGATTCTGTTCTTGATAATGTACATATAAAAGATTTATCATCCCGTATATTTGCAGGTGTTCTTATATGTGCTATTGAAAGGGATAATGAAGTAACAATCCCAACAGGTGATTTTGTTTTAAAATCAGGAGATGTTGTATCAATGATGTCTTCTAGACAGACAACCATTGACTTCTTCCATTTTATTAATTTCCATACTCACGAAGTTAAAAATGCGATGATTGTTGGTGGTGGAAAAATTGCTGTATATTTAGCACAAATGCTTTTGAAGTTAAAGATTTCAGTAAAAATAATCGAACATGACCCTGCACGTTGCCAGGAATTGTGTGAAATGCTACCTAATGCTACTATCATTTGCGGTGACGGAACAGACAATACTCTTCTTATTGAAGAGCGAATTGATCAGACTGATGCATTAGTTACATTAACTAATTATGATGAAGAAAATATACTTCTTGCTTTATTTGCTCAAAAGAGAGTAAAAACTAAAGTTGTGTCAAAAATAAATCGTTCACAGTTAACTGAAGTGGTTCATAATTTAAATTTAGACAGTGTTATTTATCCTAAAAATCTTTGTACTGAACGAATTTTACAATATGTACGTGCAAAGCAAAATGCCATTGGAAGTAATATCGTTACTCTATATAGATTATGTGACGATAAGGTTGAAGCTTTGGAATTTAACATTGCCGAGAAATCAAAACTGACAGGTGTTCCTTTGAAAGACCTTAATATAAAAAAGGGTGTATTAATTTGTTGTATAACCCGTGATGATAAATTAATTATTCCGGGTGGAGATGATGTAATTGCTCCTGGTGACTCAATGATTATAGTTACAACTCTTTTAGGCTTAAAAGACGCTAGGGATATTTTGGAGGATTAACATAAAGTCATGAATTATTCAATTATACGATATATTTTAGGAATTGTATTAAAACTTGAAGGCATATTAATGTGTCTGCCTTTGATTGTGGGCATAATTTATTCTGAAAAATCAGCATACTCTTATGTAATTACCATTGCTATGTGTCTGATTATTGGTACTATTCTTAGTCACAAGAAACCAAAAGATACAGAATTTTATGCAACAGAAGGTTACATAACAGTTTCATTAAGCTGGGTAATTTTAAGTATATTTGGTTGTCTTCCATTTGTTATAAGTGGAGAGATACCTTCAATGGTAGACGCCTTATTTGAAACCATCTCCGGTTTCACAACTACAGGAGCAAGTATTTTATCTGATGTTGAATCTTTATCCTATTGTAATAATATGTGGAGATGCTTTACGCATTGGATTGGTGGTATGGGAGTTCTGGTTTTTATACTTGCGATTCTCCCAATGCGTGGTGGACAGCGAATGTATCTTATGAAAGCAGAGAGTCCCGGACCTTCTGTTGAAAAACTTGTACCAAAAGTTAGAAATACTGCAATGATTTTATATGGGATATATACTGTTATGACTTTTATTGAAGTACTACTTCTTCTTATATCAGGTATGCCGTTATTTGATGCTTTAACTACATCTTTTGGTACTGCCGGTACAGGTGGATTTGGAATAAAAAATGACAGTATAACCGGATATAACTCATCGATTCAGATTATAGTAACTGTTTTTATGATATTATTTGGTTTAAACTTTAATATATACTATCTTATTTTATGTAAAAAATTTAAACAGGCACTACATTCTGAAGAATTAAAAGCTTACCTTTTAGTAATTTTTGCAACTATAGGAATTATTACTTTTAATATTCGTAGTTTTTTCCCAACTATAGGTGAAGCATTAAAACATGCGGCATTCCAGGTTGGTTCAATTATTACTACAACAGGATTTTCGACCACAAATTTTGATTTATGGCCACAAGTATCCAAAACAATTCTTATTATGCTAATGTTTATGGGTGCCTGTGCCGGAAGTACAGGTGGTGGTATTAAGGTTTCACGACTTTTAATATTAATCAAAACATTAAAAAAAGAATTATTTACTATTGTTCATCCTCGCGGAGTCAAAAAAATAACTATGGACAAACGACCTATTGAACATGAAACAGTACGTTTAACAAATATTTTTATGGTTGCATACATATTTATTTTGGCATTTTCAATTTTACTTATCGGCATTGATAATTTAGACTTCACAACTAATTTCACAGCCGTAGCTGCCACATTAAATAATATTGGTCCCGGATTAGAACTTGTTGGACCTACCCGTAATTTTGGAATATTTTCTGATTTTTCAAAATTTATTTTAATGTTTGATATGTTAGCCGGACGACTTGAAATTTTCCCTATGTTAATGCTTTTTGCACCAATTTCGTGGAAAAGACAATAGTTCGAAATGTATGTTTTAAAATAAATTGAATTTGCAGTTAAACATTCATAGAACGTATAAGTATTACGTTTAATATCCTTATACAAAACAGGCACTACATACTGAACAGACCCCCAAAAAGTTAAAATTCCAGTTATAACTTTTTAGAGTCGGCTCACTTGCAGTGCCTGTTTTTATTATCAACTGTATATCGACGGTTCAACAATAACTTTTTCTTCTTTTTCATTCATTTTTTCCATACGATGTTTTCTAAGAAATTCTTCATCTGTGTCCATAGAATATTTTCCCGTTATTCCCTTCTTTATTACATTTCCTTCTGTTGCTTCTTCCGGAATCTTCTTTTTCTGAATAACGTACTCTTTTCCATTCGTGTCTTCACAAACTACCATTGCGTCCTCAAATCTCATTATTATCAGCTTCACTTTTTAGTCCGTCCCTTCCTGCATTTCAAAACACAATGATTAGAATTACCTTTGTGTTTTGCAACATCTATACTATAAATTTACCTATTAATTGTAAATATCTTATAGAATAAATTACTATTGCATAAATTAAATCTCGACATTTTACAATTAATTATAGTAAGTATACTATTTTTTATATTCATTTTCAAGAACGGCATAATCAGGAACAATATGTTTATTAGCATTTTTACTTTTAATAATATAAATTTTTTCTCTTTTCAAAAATTATAATAAACATTACATTTCAGTTCTTTTTTGCTTTTTTAAACATATATTTAATTTATACTTAGTATAAGGATTTAAAATGGATTACGGATTAGCTTTATCTGGTGGTGGTGCAAGAGGAAGCGCTCACATCGGAATTTTAATGGCTCTCGCTGAAGAAAATATGTTGCCCTCTTCAATCGCAGGAACGAGTGCCGGAAGTATTATCGCAGGCTTATATGCTGCAAATATTTCTATTGATACCATGCAAAAAATTGCCCAGATTTTAACTTCTCACCCAACTACTATATTAGACCCGGATATTATTGGAATGCTTTTATTTTTTCCTCAATTTTTAACTTGTCGCAAGCAGCATTTAACGGGGTTATTAAAAGGGCATAAACTTAATAACTTTCTTTGCTCTTATACTGATGGTAAAGAAATTTCTGACTTAAATACTCAACTTGTAATTCCTGCTGTAGATTTAATTTCCGGCAATACGATTGCTTTTACTAATTCCAAAGTAAAATCTCCTCTAGAAAATGTAGTGTGGAAAACTAACGGAAAACTATGTGACATTATTACCGCAAGTTGCTCTGTCCCCGGAATATTTCGTCCTGTCAAAATGAGCAAGTACTACCTGGTTGATGGTGGTGTCACCCACAACCTTCCGGTAAATCTTTTAATGTCCACAGGCGTTGACAAAATTATTGCTGTTGACATTGGTGTAGATTATAAAACTCCTCACAACAATTCTATTACTGAAATTCTCTCTCATTCTTTTTCTATTATGTCTTACAATTTGAAAACATGCCTTTCTCAGGGAGAACGACTTTTACTTGAACCTTCACTTGATAAAAATGCCGGTCTTTTAACTTTTAATATGATTAATGATTGTATAAAAGCCGGATATATTTACGGCAAAAAGATGATTCCTAAAATTAAAGACGCTTTGAAATAACTTTGTTATACGCACGGCTTCGCCGTTCATAACACTTCGAATCCGCTCCGCTTCTTCTCAGTGATTATGCATTCGCCGACTCTTACTCTTTATCTTTTTTTGTTATACCCATGGCTTCGCCATGTAATCACTTCGAATCCGCTTCGCTTCTTCTCAGTGATTATGCATTCGCCAAATACTTTCAGCTTTTTTTGCAAGCAAAAAGCTGAAAGTATTTGGCTCATTGCGTATAACAAGAAAAGCCTTTCAAATAGATTACTCTACTTGAAAGGCTTCTTTAGTGAACAGGTCGTTCCACTTGTAATTCCCCAATTACATTATTATTTTGTATACACCTCATACGGAAAACCTGTCTCTTATTAGTCCCAATACATATATTTCCAAATGCTACACTCAACGTGTACCTTCTAATTGTTAATTATTTGTTGACGATTGAAATTAATGTTTTCAAATCGTATCTGTTAAACTTATTCTATTTGAAGAAAAATTTAATTATTCTCCAAATTGTATCCATTGCACATGTATCAATAAACATATCTTTTACCTCTTCCAAACTTACTTGTTTGTTTCTTTCTGAATTTAATTGTATCTAATATTTCTTTTAACTGCAATCCATATGTTCTTAACGCAGTTTTTTTGTTCTTAACGTAGTAAAATCTGTTACGAGTGTAAGTTTTCTGTTCTTAACTTAATCATTTTCGTTCCTAACACATCTACTTCTACATAACCTTCTTACTATCTTTAATTAATCATCAACTTACTTTATCCGCTAACCTTTATATTCACGACCCGTTCAATAAAATTAAATTAGCATTTCTAACAAAAATCTGCCATCAACATATTTGATTTGCATTGTGCCGTTATATTTATCCACTACCCTCCTTATGTTTGAAATACCATATCCATGGTTCTTTTTGTCCTTCTTTGATGTATTTATATTTTTCACATCCACCGGCTGTGATGTATTTTCTATTTTTAAAATTATTCTCTTTTTGTGGTTCTGAATTGTTATTCCTAATTCTTTCTTTCCTTCAAATCGACTAAAAGCCTCTTTAACATTATCCAATGAATTTGCCAGAATAATACATAAATCAGTTTGTTCTATTCCTACTGACTGTGGGAATTTTCCAAGAATCTGAATTTTAACATCATCACCATTTTCCTGTTTGATTGCCTGTACTTCGCCATTAATAATGTAATCCGCAACCACATTTCCTGTCTTATACGTAAAATGTACATCTTTTCTATTTATTAGTTCATTTACATAGTCTCTTGCCTGCTCAACATCATTTTCATTTAACAATGCTGATATTGCATTATAATGCTTATTAACATCATGCCTGAAATCCCTTAATTCACTATCTTCCGTTATAAGTCTCTCATAATAATTTTTTTGGTATTTCATACACTCTTCATTCAAATCATTAATTTCCATTAAGATTTTTCTTGAGTTTACTACATACACAAACATAACACTCATTGCAATTATTATGACTAAAAATATAACTGCTACAATCATTGCCATTCTTTGAATGCTCAATGTCATTTCACCTAAATAAGCACCCTGAATACATGCAACTACAATTCCTAAAGTTCCCATTACAGCGATAACAAAAATAAGTTCTTTAATCTTTATATTCCTTATTACCTCAGCAATATCTTTTCTTCGTTTATACAAAAATATTGCTGCCATAAAAATTACTATAACTCCTATGCAATTACCATAGATATAAATTTTTCGTTCATAATCAGCATAATCATTTCCAAGTGAAGTAATTCCAACCAGTATCAGCCAAACCATTAAATCTATAAGCGATACTAAAACAAACTCTATAATGAATCCTCTTATAATAGTCTGTATTTTTTCATCAAACAGCACTAAAAGAATTACTATTTGAAATATAACTTCTGCTGTAACAGTAGGCTTATTTACATTAAACAAATAAGCAGCCGTCAAACCTAAAATAGGTATTATTGCATATCTTAATTTACTCTTTCGCAAATTAAATCCCATAATGCCAATTGGAAATACTATGTATTTAATGAAGCTTAAAAATGTGCTTAACACCTTTAATCCATAAATCATTAGCAAAACCTCGCATTCTCTATACAGAAGCTGGTGTATTTTTTCTCAACAGACGCTTTTAATCTGCTACTAATCTGAAGAACTGTTCCTCCATGCATATACACTTTACCATTCTTCATTTCTTCCACCTGTTCCATGTTAACCAGACATCCTCTGAAAATCTTTATAAATCCTACAGTTTCCAATCTGTCCTCTAAGGCTTTCATACTTTCTCTCAGTAAAAATTCCTGTCCGTCTGTAAGATACAAATTACAATAAATATGCTCTGATTTAATGTATTCAATATTTCTACTGTCTATGCCTTCTATAAGAACTGTTCCTCTTACTATCTTTAAAGCTCTCTCTAAAACTACCGGCAACTGATCTTCTATGTATTTCTTTGTAACAAATCCAATAACATTTACTCCAAATGCCTGAGCCATCATCTCTTCATGGCTCGTTGCAAAAATAATTACTGTATTACTCTTTGCATTCTCTAATTTTTCTTTTACTGCAATACCACCTACCATAGGCATTTCGATATCAAGTATTAAAATATCTATGTTCTGATCAGTAATTTCCTGTCCGTCTTTATATTTTTTTATAATTGTTTCTTCGTTGTATTTCTTCGTGACGTCTTTACATACTCTCTCTATTCTTTCCCTCATTATATTATCGTCGTCACATATTCCTATAAACATATTTCATTTCTCCTAAATAAAAATCGTCTATATTTTATCTGTTTGTATTATTTTTATTTTTCGTATCTATAATGCATACACAATGCCAATTGCATCTTGCGACCCATCATTATTTTATTAAAATACCCTACTATATATTTTAATATAAATACAAATATCTTCAACTGTTTTTTATCGACTTTTCCGATTACTTATTACTTTTTCCTACTTTTTTAATCTATCAAAATAAAATCTTTATATAAATATGTTGTTTCTATAAAAAATACCTAAAAAAACACTTTTTTGTGTAATTTCAGGTATCTCTGATTTATTATTTTCTTCCAAATAATGAAAACTTCTTTTTTTCATATGGTTGTGTTTCTATCGACAATACCTTATATCCTGTATCATCAATAGCTTTCTTTACAGCCTCTTCATCTATCTTGTCTTCTGAAATAATTTCCGTTATTCCCTTACCGTGAGAAGATGTTACTTTTTTTAATGGTACTGCTTTTCTTACAGCCTCATTAACATGACTTTCACACATTCCACACATCATTCCATCTACTTTTACAACTGTTTTATACATAATTATGCCTCTTTCTCATACCCTATAGGGGTATAGTTTTTTTTTCATTCCATACTATATCGCTATGATTATGTATTGTCAAGCAAATGTAGATAAGCCTTATTATTGTCTACCTTCTTCTTTCAAATATGCCTTTTCCTATGCAAGGTGCCATATCTAATACGGCACCCGCATAATATTTGAATGAAAAAGAAATGAGTCATTTCCTGATGTAGGTGTTTTTAATGTGAAACTACAACGTAATTTCACTTTAGACATCTTATTTAACACTATTTAGTTTCCCAGACTAATTAATGACACGGAGTTATTAAGATGTCTTCTATCAAAATATGAACTTGTAGGCTTTTAACTGACTTATTTAAGCCTGTGATTGTATAATAACAAAGCTTAGTCAATTTCAAATATATTCCATGTAAAATTTATGGAAAATTTTACATATAAAAATTGCTAGCTTAACAATATCCTATCATTATCAAATTCTTTTTGTTTCTTCATTGAATACATCTTAATCATGTCTTCCATTGTCATGTTGTCTCTTTCATCTCCTGACAAATCAAGAAGTATTTCCCCTGAATCAAGCATAATCGTTCTTGTTCCTGTTGTTAATGACTGCTTCATGTTATGAGTAATCATCATTGTTGTTATATTATTTTCACTTACAATTGTCTTTGTAATGTCCATAACCTTCTGTGCCGTTGCAGGATCAAGAGCTGCTGTATGTTCATCTAACAGTAATAATTTAGGAATTGACAAAGTACACATAAGCAGTGTTACAACCTGTCTCTGTCCTCCTGAAAGCAAACCTATTTTTGTTTTCATTCTGTCTTCAATCCCCATATTATAACGTGCAAGATTTTCTCTGAAAAATTCAACTTTCTTTTTAGTAATTGCTCTTGCAAATGGATTTGAACCCTTAGATGCTCTTGAATATGCTAAAGCAAGATTTTCTTCTATTGTCATATTAGGAGCTGTTCCTTTCATTGGATCCTGAAATACTCTTCCAATAACTTTAGCTCTTGAATGTTCACTGTCATAAGTTATGTCTTTCCCATCAAGCAAAATATGACCTGAATCAACCATAAAACTACCACATATAGCATTGAACAATGTACTTTTACCGGCTCCGTTTGAGCCTACAATTGTTACAAATTCGCCATCTTCTAACTTAAGGCTCATATTGTTAATTGCTACATGCTCATTTACTGTCCCTTTTTCAAATGTCTTTGAAATATTCTGAATATCTAACATTATTTCGCCGCCTTTCTCTGTTTTGTCTCTGCAATTTTCTGTTTTATTGCAGGAACCGCCAGTGTAATTGCTACGATTAATGCACATGTAAATTTCATAAGATTACTGCTCAAATCTCCAAATAAATTTTCTCTAATTACAAATGCAACAATTATTTTGTAAACAATTGAACCTACAACTGCTGAAATCATTCCAATAGTTGCTCCTCTTTTTCCAAATACGGCTTCACCTATAATAACTGCAGCCAAGCCATATATAAGTGTTCCATTTGCTGTATTTATATCTGCATATCCAACACTTTGTGATGCCATTGCTCCTGCAAGTCCTATTAAGGCATTTGCAAGCATAAGTCCTATAATCTTTGTTCTGTCAACATTAATTGAAGATGCTCTGACCATATCAGGATTATCTCCTGTAGCTCGTATACAAAGTCCAATATGTGTCTTAAAGAACCATATTATTAATGATAAAACTACGATTACAATTATCAAACTAACTACTGATTTTACAACACTTGTTTCAAATTGTCCTCGAATTGCAAATATCTCTTTTACTTTTTCAAATATAGTAATCTTGTTATAACTTAAGTTCGTTGTTGCACCTTTTTCCGTAAGGGAATAACATACAAGATTTATCGAGTACAATCCACTCATTGTTATTATTCCCGCAAGTACAGGATGTACCTGCAACTTAGTCTGCAATAAACCTGTAATTGCTCCTGCTACTGCTCCTGCCACAATTCCTGCAAATAATGCAAGAATAGGGTGTCCGTTTAATGCAACTAATACTGAAATAACTGCTCCGAATCCAAAACTTCCTTCTGTTGTCAAATCAGGTATATCTAATATTCTAAGTGATATATATATTCCCATTGCCAACAATCCATAGATCAAGCAATCCGGAATGTTTGATATATAATACTGTAATTCAATCATCTTTGTTCCTCTTTAGTTCTCAATTAACTTAACTTCATAATCTGTTTTAATGTTATCTTCGCTAATTCCTAATACTTCCATTGTAGCTTTGTTAACTGTGCAATAATCAATTCCTACAACCTGTGCCGGAATATCTTCAACTTTCTTTCCATTTACATAGTCCATTGCAATATCAACTGTTTTCTTACCAATTCCCTTATCATCAATTGCTAATGTTGCAAAACAGCCTGAAACAACTGTTGTTGCTGATGAACAATATGTTGGAATTTTCTTTTCTTTGCAAATATCTGTTAATGTACTAATTCCGTCCTGAATAATTGAATCATTTGGAATAAATATCATATCTACACCTTCTGCTACTAATGCATTTGTTGCAGATTCTACATCATTTGATGTTGGTGCTGTTTTTTCAACATATTCAACGCTTGTTTTGCCTAAATATTCTTCACACTGCTTTGCTGTGTTTGTTGCATTATCCTCATTTCCGCTATAAATGATACCAACCTTCTTTGCCGGTGTTACTGACTGAGCAAAATCAATAATGTCTGATACAGGAATTGCATTAGATGTTCCTGTTGCATTCTTATCCGGTTTATCCATGTCTGTAATTACTCCTGCTGCTACAGGTGCTGATACAGCACAGAAAAATACAGGTGTATCTGTTTCTGTATTAACCATAGCCTGTGTAGGAGGTGTGGCAATAGTAAATACCATATCATATGTTCCATCTGTCATATTTGTCACAATTGTTGTAAGTGCTGTTGAATCGCCTGCTGCACATTTATATTCTATCTGTGAATCCTCATATCCCTGTGCTTTTAATTCATCAATAATACCATCTCTCATATCTGTAAAAGCTCCATTTTCAATCATTGAAACTACACCAACTTTTACTTTTCCATCTCCATTAGTGTCCTTTGAATCAGTCTTTCCTGAACTGTTGCTTCCGTTTCCTCCGCATCCTGTAAATGCTGTTGCTACCATTCCTACTGTTAATAAAACGCTCAAAACTTTCTTCATCTTTCTCATCTTTTTTCTCCTTTTCTTCACTTTGAGTTTTTTAACAATCTGGATAACCTCTAGAGTATTTATTGCATAAAAAAATCCTTAACAATAACACTTAACAAAATGTTATCATCAAGGACGAAAATACTAAAATAATATTCCGCGGTGCCACCTTGATTCGTAAGAAAAATATCTTACACACTCAACGAGTACTATCATACTCTGTGCAACTTACGTATGCCTTCACGTCACAGAATACTAACAAATATAATGCTTTGTTCTGTGCCCTCTGCGGTCCATTTATGTGAGCTGCGTTCTGCAAGGATTCCACCAGCCCTTGCTCTCTGTAAGTGCACGATTCACTTTTACCTCCGCATCAACGGTTTTAATGGTCATCTATATCGTTGTTTTGAATTATAACGCTATAAAAAATACAAGTCAATTATTTTTTTATATTTTTGCCACCTAAAATTTTACACTAACTTATATTTTCTATACGTTTAAATTTTTGCCGTGAAGCAAAATTTATTTCTACTTAAAATTTGTGATAGTGGATTTTAGGCTTACATTATTTTCAAATAAAAATTAAGCATATACTAAAAGATGCCGAAACTATTGAGTGCTACGCACCACAATTCCGGCATCTTTTTTTAATTACTTAACGAATTTATTATCTATATCTTTTACAGATTTTACTTTTTTGTACTTCTGCTCTTTTGCTGCTTTTTCTTTAATTTTATCTAACTCTTTGTTCCACGCTTTTGTACCCGACTCATTGTTTACATCCGTACCTGGCTTCTTAACATAATCACTTTCCAATGATTCAACGTACTTTTGAATCGGCAACTGCTTCTGATATACTTCTTTTTCATAAGCCCAATACTCATCTTCTGAATCAAACTGTGCTATCACTTTTTTTACATCATCGGCATTCTCAGCTTCATCTGACATTTTCTTCAAATCAGCAATATAATTATCCACTTCTTCATCTGTAACATCAAAACCTGCTTTTATTGCCTTAACATACATTGCATTAAATTCTTCCATATATTTTACAGCTTCTTTTTCTGCCGTCTTCTCACTTTCTCCCTTAAGCATATAAAAAGCCTTTGAAACTTCTATTTCCCTTTTAGTTATTAAAATATCTTTCCCACACTCAAATATTTCATCTGATGCAGAATATGTTTGTGCTGCCGGTCCGTCAGTTGCAATTCTAAATTTACCTTTACTTCCTGATGTTTCATTTTTGCTGTCATCACTTAAAATTTTACCCCATTGTGACATTACATCATTACCACCAAGTGCAGTCTTTATTGGAAAATAAGCTATAACTCCTGCAACAGCTACACATAATGCAATAATACTGATTTTCTTTTTCATAAACCACCTCCAAAGTTCTTCCTACTATTTCATTTTTTCTAATTTGCCCATTGAGCAGGCAACCATTTCTTTTGTAATTTTATAAGGATTATGCTCTATATCTTTCATGGCAACTGCATTTTCAGCCAATTCTTCTAACTTGTCCTTTCCAAATTCTAAATCTGCAAGGCATGTTGGAAGACCTACATCTTTACTAAACTTATACACTTTTTCAAAGTCTTCTTCATTCTTATCTACAAGCAGCAAATTTAATACACCATAACTTACTACTTCTCCGTGCAAATGATTCTTTTCTATGTGTGGATATGCCGTAAGAGAATAAAATATTGCATGGGCAAGTCCTGTGTTGTAATCAATTATATGCTCCGCTGTCAAAAATATAGATGCAATACCTGTTGAAACTATAATTGCTAATACAACCTGTTCATAGGCATATGAAACTTCCTGCGCATTATTTGATTCCATTGCTTCTTTTCCATATCGAAGAACCGGTTCATAACACATTTTACTTACATCTACACCCATCTGTGTATAGTGATTTAATTCTTCTCCTCTTGAAGACATTGAACTTTCAAAGTACTTTGCCATAGTATCACCCATTCCTGCCCACATATATCTTGAAGGGGAATGTACTAAAATATCCGTATCAATAAATGCATGTACCGGTGGTGCCTGAAAGAAAAACGGTTCTTTAAATCTTCCATCAGGATAGTACATAATGGAAACACTTGTGCAGGCAGAACAGTTTGACGCTATTGTTGGGAATGAAAATACAGGTTTACCACATTTTACCCCAAGACATTTTCCAGTATCTGTTGATTTTCCTCCACCAATTGAGAAAATCATATCTGCTTGTTTTACCAAATCATTTTCCATTAATTTTTCTACATTTTCGTAAGTTGCTTCTCCACCATACCAGATAAAATCTAATATTTCTAATTTTGATTCTTTGCAGGCTGCTATTATTTTATCCTTTGCGGCTGCAATTGCTTTATGCCCACCTATAGCAATAACCTTTGTACCATATGGCTCACAAATTTCAGGTATTTTATTATATACTTTATCTCCAATTGAATAACTTGGAAGATGCATACTGTAATTTTCCATTTATTTTATATTTCCTTTGCTAAAGTAAAATTAATATTATAGGTAAAGGCAGATTATAAATAGCTCTGTGAATATTCCTAAGTCATTCACAAAATGAGCATCAATCCTTTATGCTTTTGCCCTATCATATAAAGTATAGCACAAATCCGAGAATTTTTTCACTTAATAAAAGCATTGCTTATTTAACGTTTTAGCGATAATATTTTTAATGACTATCTACACATTTACAAATTCCGGAGGTTTTTCAAATGATAAATATATCCGTTCTTTTTAATCAGCTCATTATGCTTTTTTTAATTATATGTACCGGATATCTTGCATATAAATTACAATATTTTGACGAACTTACTAATAAGAAATTAAATAAACTGGTTGTAAATATAACCCTACCCATGACAACAATAGATTCTGTTTTGTCTATGGCACAACGTCCTAAAGGTTCAACTGTGTTATTCGTATTTATTGCTTCAATTGTTTTATACGCAGTATTACCTATTATCAGTTTTATAATAATTAAATTAATTAAAATGCCTTTCAATACACAAGGCATATATACTTTTATGCTAACTTTTTCAAATGTAGGATTTATGGGTTTTCCTGTTATTCAGGCTGCATTTGGCTCTGAGCAGGGAACTACCGCTGTATTTTATGCAGCCATTCTCAACATTATATTTACCTGTTGTACATTTACTTATGGAGTAGTTTTAATAGGATATGGGACTGCGAAAAAGATGGCCTTTACATTAAAAAACATATTATCACCAGGTATAATATGCTCTTTGCTTTCCATTGTAATTTATGCATTAGACATAAGTTTTCCTATTCCTATAACAAATGCAATATCAATACTTGGTAATCTGACCTCACCACTTGCAATGATGTTAATTGGTTCAACGTTAGCATCTATGAAAATAGGTGAAATATTTAAAGATAAAAGAGTTTACTTATTTACATTTGTCAAGCTAATTATTATTCCACTAATTTGTTATCCATTATTTCAACTATTCATTAAAGATACTTTAGTTAGAAATGTCTTTTTTATTGAATCACTAATGCCTGTAGCAAATACAGCACTTATATTTGCCACAGAATATGATTTAGACAAAAAATTAACTTCAAGAACTATTTTTTTAACAACACTTTTATCTCTATTTACAATCCCTGCATTTTTATATTTATTTGCAGTTTAATCTATTTTATAATATAGAATCTTCTAATTATTTTGTGTTTGGTGTCTTTACAAAAAAAATCAGAAGCAATATTGCGTTTATTAAATTCACAATATTACTTCTGATTTTTTTACTAAAAGTGTATTTTATATTTATAAATTTTTATAAAACTGTTGTTCGTTATAGTTAATATAAACTTATTTGGTATATTAAACTGCTTATTCTATATCTTATATTCTCTAAATAACCATGAACAAAGTTCCTGACGTGATAAGTATGCATCCTATAATTGATTTTGATGTAAAATCTTCATGTAAAAATACAAAAGCCATAATCAAAGTTATCACTACACTTAATTTGTCTATTGGAACTACCTTTGATGCATCTCCCATCTGTAATGCTTTATAGTAGCATAACCATGAAGCCCCTGTAGCTATTCCTGACAAAATTAAAAATATCCAGCTTTTCTTTCCTATCTCTGTAATTCCTGACTGATTGTTAGTCAAAAACACCATTGCCCATGCCATAATTAAAACTACCAGAGTTCTTATGGCTGTAGCTAAATTAGAGTTAACCCCATCTATTCCAACTTTAGCAAGTATAGATGTTAAAGCTGCAAATACAGATGATAAAATTGCAAATACCATCCACATTATTATTCACCTCTATCTTCCACAACAATATTTATACTTCTTTCCACTTCCACAAGGGCATTTATCATTAGGATAAACTTTCTTTGTCTTAACAACCGGCTGATTAATTAATCTTTTTCCCATATTATCAAATGTCCATTGAATTGAATTATCAATTCTTGCCGGATTAGAAATCACTTTTCTTGCTGCTTTCTTTTCGCTGCTGTTTTCTTTAACTACAGAACTTACTAATTCAACATTAGAAGGACCATTAGGAAGTTCACCATAAACACCTATTGTATTTATTTCCTCAACAGTTGGAATATAATATTTACTTTCATCTTTTATAGAATTGTCTTCTGAATCAGACAATCTCTTATGAGATACAACGTTATCATTAACTTCAAATTCATTATATACTTCCGGTATACTTTCAATTCTGTTAATTAACTCTTCTGTGCTTTCATTATAATTAATTCCATCTTTCATAATCTGCATAAGCAAATCTATCGAAATCTTTCCATATAATACACACATTGTTCTCAAACTGCTTAATAAGAAACTGGTCACTTTACGTTTCTCATTAAACTCTTTATTTTCTATTTTTTCAAGTACTGCCTGAACTTCTACCGGCACTACTATTTCACCATTATTCATTCCGCCTAAATAACCGGCTGCATATAATTTTTCATATAAAGCGTCGTTAGACTTTCCACCTTCAGTTGAAGTAATTTCTTTTTTAACTGCTTCAATTTCTTCATTTGTAAGATATTGGAAATATTTTTCTACTTCTTCGTCATTCAACATATATTCTACAATCTTATCAATTAACTGCTCTTTATTAAGTGTTGAATATCCTCTTATCTTTTTCTGCTTAGCAATGTCTTTTAATTCATTTTTGAGAAAATCATTAAAAATATCTTTTAAAGCTGTACCTTTTTTCATTAATTTAAATCCTCTCTTCTAAACGTTTAATATTTCCCTAGTTCGCGTTGATGAGCTTTTATATTATTCTGCTTTTTCAACTCTAAGAACGCTTGTTTGCCGATAAGAGTATAGCAAACTCAATTATTTTTTTCAATTGTTTTATTAAATTGAAGGTTATCATTCATATAAACCATTAGTTAATTTTTCAAATTTTATATTTCCTATTTCTAAATTTTATACTTATTTGATTTTTAATTCGTCAAATATTGAGTATGTATCACCAATATTTCTTTTAAATTATATGTTTTTTTACTAAAAAACGCACATTTTTTCATATTATCAGCAATTTTCTGTATTTTTTCATTTAAACAACATACCTTTTACTATTTTTCTTTAATTCGTCAAATATCTTTCTATACTCTACACATCTTTGGGTGTGGTTTTAGTGTGAATTTATTTCATTACTATTCCTGCCGTAAATCTTATGGCAGAAGAATGGAGAATTAATATGCAAAGTCTTATCGATGAATTAAAAGATGAATACGACTACAGCAGTTATGATATAGCAATGGTAAAATATGTACTTACAAGCATCTTTTATGAATTTTCAAAACTTATAATTTTTGGTATATTTTTTGGATTTTTAGGTTATTTTAAGTCATTCTTAGTTTCTTTGATTTTGCTTTTATTTTTAAGAATTAACATCGGTGGAATTCATTGTAAACATTATATTACATGTTTTTTATTAACATTTGTCGTTTTATTTTCTTCAATTATACTACTTCCCAAACTTTTATTTGTAGCACCTATATTAATAATTTCCATATGTACAATATGTATGATTATCAATTATAAAATAGGTCCAATAGCATCACCGTTCAGACCTTCGCCTGACAGTATTTTGATTAAGAAATGTCGAAATACCGGATTTGTTATAATTTTTATTTTTATTATTTTTGTTAGCTTTTTCCATGAATTCAGCTTATTTACTACATACTTTCAAGTTGGATTCTGGACTATTGTGTTACATACAGCGCAATTATTTATTGCTAAAATCTCAAAAAAGGAGGAATGTGCTAATGCGTAAATTCAAACTTTCTACTTTAAACACACTTTGTACATTGTGTTTAGCATTATCATGGGGTTTTAAATTTTCAAAAGTTAGCTTTTGTTTCTTTGGGGAACCTAAACTTCCTCGCAAAGAAGACTTTGAATAATTAACCTTCATAATCTTTTACTCCAAAAAATCTGCCTTCATTGACACACCCGACAGTCTGTATGACCGTCATTACAATGAAAGGCAGATTTTTATTTGTTGATTATTACGATGTAGACACAAAATTATTATGTTGTGGCAAAAGGCCTCAACTTTGATGCCTATGGAATTTATTTTTCAATTATTACTGAAAACTTTATTGTATTTCCAATTTTAGTCATTATGTTTTCTACTAAAATATCAAACTTATATTTATCCTGATATTCTTTTATTTTGTTAAGACCAATTCCTCTATCTTCACCTTTTGTAGAATATCCTTTTTCAAACATCTTAATTATCTCATCCTCCGTACAATATGTATAAGGATTTGAGACCTCAACTATTACTTTCTTTTCAGTTTCAGCTATTTTAATTGTAATGTTTTCTTTTTTTTCACAGTCATTATTGCCCTTTACACTTCCTTCATTTCCACACTCATTATTATCTCTTATATTTTCCCGGTTATCTTGTATAGTTTTATTTGAAAGAATTGCATCTCTTGCATTATCTATTAATATTCCAAGAATTTCTATGAAATCATAAACTGATATGTATTTAAATTCTCCAGTGCATAAATTTACATCATACGTTGTTTCTACACCCATATTTTCAGTTTCTTTTAATTTGCCAAATAAAAATCCTGCGATAATAGGTTCATTAATTCTATATAAAATACTATTATACTTATTTTCTTCAGAAATTCTGTTCTTATATTCATTCTTTCGCTGTTTTATCTTTTCATTGTTTTCTTCATTTTCCAGAGCTGATAAAGCAAGCAAATGATTATTAAAATCGTGCTGATTTTTACGTACAACATCTATCAGACTTTTAAAGGAATCATTATATATTCTAGTCATTTCTAACTGCTTTTGCTTTAATTTAACTTCGTAAGTTGACTGCTGCCATCTATAGATGGCAAATATTACTATAACAAACAATAATCCTCCTGTAAGATATGCATCTGTCATAATAAAATTGTCTTTTTTGAACTTATAAAGATAATATGCAAGAATTAATCCATTTACTAATATACACACCATCCCCCTCTTTTCTTTATCAACAATTATATTGTGTAATATCTTATATAATTTTGATTTCTGTGAAAAGAATACAAATATCAGAACAGCTATGTTTATAAACAATGCCATAAAATTTTCATTTTTAATGAACTTATAAATAAGAAGACTTGCAGGTATGTACATTATCATTTGCGTAACTGATACAATGAGCATTGTCAACATGCAGTTATAAACAGAATTTACAATACTGTCACCAAACTGAAGCATCGAATAAATAATGAAAAACAAATACATTATTAACATTGTCTCTTTAAAAAGCACTTCTTCATTAACTAAATACATATAAATTATCTCTAAACTTATAAAACTTAATGTATAAATTGAAATTATATTTTTTCGACCATATAAGTTATGTATGCATATTATTACAGATATTATTTCAAAAAAATAAATTAAAATCTCACTCATTTTTCAACCTGCTCATAAATTCTTTTTTTAATCTAGGGCCTATTTCAAGTTCTCCATAATTATTTATAAGTTTAATATATCTGTTAACTGAGTCTATACTTAAAATATAGTTCATATTTACAACAACATGTTTATTACATTGTGCAAAATTGTTATCTCCTAACTCCTGAATAATACTCTTACATGACGCATATGGTGCCTTATGTACTCCATCTGTGCAATGATATTCTATGTACCTGTTTCTGTTCTCTACATATACAATATCTTTTGTCTGAAGTGAGAACAAAATTCCGTCTCTTTTATAATATATTATCTTCGATTCTTCCTTCGGAGTTTCAAATTCTAATACTTCTTTAACTGTATCCATAAGTTCATTGATGTCATAAGATTTTTCAAAGTAGCGATAACAGTGCAAATAACTGTATGAATGTAACTTAGGGTCTTCTAAAGATGATGTGATTATAATTGGTGTAAATTTGTATTCAGGTATGGTTCGTATTCTTTCAACGAATTTAATTCCTGACACATCTCCTAAAGCATTTGTATCAAGAATTATATCCACTATAAATACGCTTATATTTTCTTCTAACGCATATTTATATGCCTGCGCACTATCTTTTGCCTTGTAAACATTTATGTCGGTAATATTTGATAATTTGCTACAAATCATATCCATGTATTGTTCACTATCTTCTATAACCAGAATATTTTTCTTCTGCACTGTCATTGATTATTTTCCTCTTCTTTTAGGTTTTTACTCATATTGGTTCTGTAAAATTCAGCTTATTTATCAATGATACTATGGATGTGTGCGTTTTTTCAAGTTACAATAATTTTTTATTTTTCTTTTTTAATAAAATACTTGCTCTTATTCCAATATGGCTATCTATAACTCCGATACTACTTAAATCCTGTAGCAATTAATTCTGGTAGTGTTTAGCCTGAGTATTGTACATATTAAAATAAAATCCGTTTGTATTTTCCATTAATTTGTCATGACTTCCGTCCTCAATTATTGTACCACCGTCAAAAACTATTATTCTGTCGCAAAATCTACAGGATGAAAGTCTATGGGATATATAAACTGCGGTTTTTCCACCAACAAGCTTATCAAAGTTGTTATAGACTTCAAATTCAGCGATTGGATCTAAGGCTGCTGTAGGTTCGTCAAGTACTACTACCGGTGCATCCTTATACAATGCCCTGACAATTGCAAGCTTCTGAGCCTGACCACCTGATGGTTCAACTCCTGACTCATCAAACATTTTATAAAGGTTTGTATTTTGCTTATTTTCCAAAGAATTAATCCAACCGTCAATCTCTACTATTTTGCACAGTTCATTAATCTTATTTTCAACATTAGAATATTTATTCTGTCCCATATCGCCATTGGCATATTCTTTCTGTTCCATATCAACATTTGAATATTCTTTCTGTTCCATATCGCCATTGGCATATTTATTCTGTCCCATATCAATATTATCCTTTATGGAAAATGCCATAAGCCTGTAATCCTGAAAAACTACTGAAAGTAAATCTAAATATTTAGAGTATTCTATATCATTTATATTTACTCCATTTACAAGAATTTCTCCTTCTGTAACTTCATATAATCTGCAAAGAAGTTTTATGAAAGTTGTCTTTCCTGCGCCATTTTTTCCTACTATTGAAAGATGTTCTCCCGGATGTATTGATGTATTTATGTTTTTTAAAATATAAACATCTGTATTAGGATATTTAAAACTTACATTTTTAAATTCTATAGATACACCATCATTAACATTTGGAACTTCTGCATTTTTACTTTTCTCATATTTTATATCAATTTCAGCTTTTTCAATATAATCAAGATAATATTTTAGAATTGATGCTGTATACTTTAATCCCATTAATCCTCTTGAAATATTATAAAGTGCTTCCGTAAACTTAATAACTGCCTGTGTAAGGCTGCTAAAATCTCCGATTGTAATCTTTCCTGTTAATGTATTTACACCAAGAATAATATAAACTGCTATATTACAAATCTCCGTTGATGTTATTGAAATTTTTTCATTATTCCATATTTTTTTCATGCTTCTTTTTGAAAGATTATATTGCTTAGTACTCTGTTCCTTCTGGTTATCAATAATCATATTATCTGCATTATAAATTCTAATATCCTTGGCATACTCACCTGTTGTAAGTTCATCCAGATAATAATCAACAACACGGTCTATTTCCATTGCTTCAGAGAAATAATTTTCCTTTAATTTTGTTGTTTTCATTGTCATATATGTATTAATAACGAAACTTAAAAATACAGGAATAAGTAACCATACTGAGCAATTAACAACTATATACATAACCCCTGCAAGCACTAATATATTACTTATAAGTCCTACGATTCCGTCTGTAAGTCCCTGTATAAGGTTAGTTTGTTCAAATGCCCGTCCTGCTTTATTTACACTGTCTAGCATTTCAGAATTTTCAGTATACTCAAACTTCATTTGCATAGTATTAAAACTTATTTCCATTTGAAGCATTCTGTCAAAACGGTCATTACAATAATTCTGCTTCTCATTTGCAAACTTTCCTACTACTGCATAAAGATAAGTTCCAATGCAGATAAAAGCTACCCAGAAAATTATCATACCAATGTTTCTGTTCTGCTCATATACGATTTCATTAATTAAATATTTTGAGCCGATAATAGAAACAAAAGGTCCTGCTGTGTTAACTATAACTGACAACAAAATATAAAAGTAATAGATTGGAAGCTTTTTCCATGCAAACTTTGCAAAATATCCGGTGCAAAAAGCTATGTCTTTAATTCCACTAAATAATTTTTTTAGCATGTTACTCCCTCCTTCTCACTTTTGTAATACTGTGCCTGAATCTGAAACATATCACTATATTTTCCGCCAGTTTTCATTAATTCATCATGTGTTCCCTCTTCAATAATTTTTCCATCCTCAAACATAACTATTTTGTCACAAAATCTTGTGCTTGAAAGTCTGTGAGAAATAAAAATTGCAGTCTTTCCCTTTACCATTTCGTTAAATTCCTGATACATCTTATCTTCTGCAAGTGCATCAAGTGCTGCCGTAGGTTCATCAAGTACAAGTACCTCCCTGTCACTGTATAATGCTCTTGCCATAGCAAGTCTTTGTCTTTCTCCACCGGAAAAATCCACACCTTTAGGGTCAATAATTCTAAGAAGTGTAGTGTCAATTTTGTTTTCGTACTTGTTAATCTTCTCCTCTAAGTCACTTCTTTTTAATGTTTCCATAACCTTATTTCTGTCAGTTTCATTTTCAGGCTTCATTGAAATGTTCTGCCATACAGGGAAAGCAAATATTTCTATATTCTGAAATACCGGAGCAAAGATATTAAAATATGATTCTCTGTCAAACTGTTTTATATCAACTCCATTAAGTAAAATTCTTCCCTCTGTTGGTTCATATAGTCTCATAAGAAGCTTTGTGAGAGTAGTTTTTCCTGCGCCGTTTATTCCTACTATTGCAAGTTTACTTCCTGCCTCTATTGTGAGGTTAAGATTTTTTAGAATAAATTTATCATGTCCCGGATATTTAAATGAGACATTTTCAAATTTAAATTCGTATTTTTCTAATTTGATATTCTTTATTGTTCCCTCACCCTTTTGATAATCAGGTATCTCCTCTGTCCAATCCATAAATGTTCTAAAATCATCTAACTGCATTCTGTTCATATTCATCCACACAAGATTACAAAACAGATCCGTCATGGCTGTTGAAAATGCAGCCACTAATCCAATATATAAAACAAAATTAGAAATACTCATGCCCCTAAACATAATCATGTAAATAAGCACTGAATATAGCAATACATTTTGAATTAATCTAAGCATACTCATTTTTGCTTCACACATAATCCACTTACTGTGATGTTTTTTGCAGGCAGCATAATATATTGTGTTAATGTCATTCCACATATTCTGTATAAACTCCTGCATTTTAAACAGTCTTATGTCCTTAGCGTACTTAAAGTCTCTTGCTGTATTTGAAAAATAACTATTTTTTCTATAATTAGATGCCATAGCATCTCTAAATTCTGTCTTGCTCCACTCCATTGTTGAATCTAATATTTTATAGATAAAAAATGAAAGTGCAATTATAACAAGTACAAGCACCGGATTAACTAAAGCTATGGCAAAGCCGGAAATAAATACCATGGTAAGATTGGAAATTATGTTCTGCCCTCTCATGCAATATCCATGGATTCCCTGATATGTATACAATGCCTGTTTTGATCTTTGAGTTAAATCAAGGAAATCCGGATTTTCCATATTTTTAAAATCCGTTGTAAATGATTTTCTAAGATATTTTGAAACTATACCTTTGTACACGTTTTCCCACTGATATTCGCAAACATAACCAGCCTTATAGGCAATAAGATTAAGTATAAGAGTTGCCACTCCCACTATTACCATCACCTTAATCATTACGTCTGTACTAACCTTTTGCTCTACCAATGCTAAAGCAATTTTGGGTATATAAATTCCAATAAGATTGTATAATGAGATTAATATTCCACCGGCAATAACCGATATAATAAATATTCTGCTAAAACTCCACGTCAGCTTAACTGCATACATGAAATTATTAAGCATTCCATGCTTAGTTGACTGAATTCCTTTTTGTTCCCTATCATGGGATGCAGAAAAGAAATTTTTAAACCTCTCCAATATTTTATTCATAACC
Organism: Eubacteriaceae bacterium; assembly: GCA_902363805.1. GTDB lineage: Bacteria > Bacillota > Clostridia > Lachnospirales > Lachnospiraceae > Eubacterium_U > Eubacterium_U album. The sequence continues at coordinate 39,543 of CABJBF010000003.1, forward strand.
TCTCCTTTTTGTTTTCAGAATATAATTTTCCAGTAATTATTTTGCTTCAGATTTTTCTATCATACCTTAAATTTTTTCTTTTTTTGCCACAATGTAATCATTTGTGTTTTATATGTAATCATTTGTAAAATATTTTTCGCATTTACAAATATCAATATAATAATTGCCCGATTGCCATTTTTATTAACAATTCTTATATTCCATACAAACTTACAGCTACTTCAAATTCTTCTCCTTTATCGATAAATTCTACATACCCACCATATTTATTTACAATATTCTCTATACTTGATACTCCAATTCCATGATTATGCACATCATGTTTACTAGTTTGTTTTATATTCACTAACTCCTTTATCTTGCTGTTGCAGATTTTTATAAACATTGTATTCTTCTTATAAATTATGTCTATTTTAATCCATCTGTCTTCCATATTAATTTTTTTGCAAGATTCTATTGCATTATCTAATATATTTCCTAACAGGATTCCTGCATCTTTATAATCAAGATTAACGGATTTTGGTACTTTAATGTTTACATATGTCTTTATTTTCAAATTTTCTGCCAGGCACATCTTGTGATTTATTATCGTATTTATAACTATATTAGATGTATATAATTTTTTGTTACTCGCATCTAACTCATTAATAATTTTATAAATTTCTTTTGAAATCTCATTATTCTTTTGTGCCTCTGAGCATATCGCTAATAGCATATTTTTCAAATCATGCTTAATTCTTCGTATCTCTTTATTACTTTTTTCCACTTCATTATAATATTGTTCTTTTGCCTGTGCCTCTTGTAACAACATTTCCTTTTCATAATTATCCGATAATGTTTCTGTCACTTTAACAAACATTTTAAACATTAAAACATTACTCGAAATCGTCATAACTATTATCATTAAACACATTATAATAACCGGATTATTCTTACTGTTTTGAATAATATTCATAGTTATACAACATATACAAACACATGTAAGTGGAATAATAACCAGATATTTACTTATATCAAAAGACAATTTAGGGAATTTTATTTTCCTAACTTTACAAATTGCATAAACTATTAAAAAGCGGATAATTTCGCAGATAAAAGAACTTCCATAGTAACGGATAAAATATGGAATTGCCTGTCCTAAAAAATTCAAAACAAAAAATCCTATCAGTTCCGCTACAATTCCAAATCCTATGTACAAAACCGGTAGAATTATATGATACGAAATACTATATGAAAATGAGCAACTATATAGATAAATCATCAATATACATAAAATCAGATTTACATTTGGATTGTGAAACTGATTTACAACACTAATCAAAATTATGCATCCACAAAAAAGAATCGTACAATATTTCTTTTTCATAGTTCTTTTTTCACTAAAACTCTTAAAATATTTGAAAATAATCAAATAATCAATTATATTTATTATTAAATCATAAATTATGCTCATACCTGCCCCCTTAAATAATTCAAGTGCTTTTTCTTAATTTCTTTTCTATAATCTCTGCTTACATATAGCATCCTGTGATCTTGCAAAATTACATTTTCTCCTATAATCCCTTCGATTTTTGAAAGATTTACAATCAACGATTTATTTAACATTCCAAACATTTCATCATCTAATTGTAACCATATTTCTTTCAATGTCATATTACATTGATATTTTTTATCATCAATTGTATATATCCATACTTTTCTACCATCTTTTTCTAAATAACAAATATCTGAAAATGCAATGTTGTAATTATTTTTTTTGTATGAAAACACAAAGCTCCTTCTCTTTATTTCTAAATAGTTCTTTGTTTTCTCTAATGTATTTTTTATTTTTTCGAAGGTTAACGGTTTTTGTATAAAGTCAAATGTTACGGTTTCAAACACATCAAATACATATTGCGAATGACTGGTCATAAAAATAATTAAAGAATCAACATTTTTCTCTCGAAGTTTTTTTGCAAAATCTATCCCTGACATTTCTTTCATTTCAATATCTAATATAAACACATCAAAATTAACATTATTTTCTGTTATGTATTTCTGTAATTCTTCCGCACAAAAAAACACCTCATATTCCAATGATTTATCGTGAATAATTTGAAGAAATTCTTCAATCTGTTCAATAATCACCCTATCATCATCACAAATTGCAATATTCATTTTCTGACCTTCTCTTTCTTCTTAATAGTAATTTGTAATTATAGTAACATATCCAGAAACTCTGGACAATGCTAATACATAACACGAAGCAAATCCTTCAATGCTTCTTTGCAAATCTCATCTCCATTACACATCACCTTAAATCGCTCATATTTCAATTACATTATCCTTTGCATAATCCTTTAATCCATCTTCTTCTATCTTTCTTTCAAATATAGAATATTTTCGTTGATTAATAATAAATGGTGTTCCCAATTTTTTAAAAATTTTAGCAATTTCTATTGTCTGCTCTTTATCATAATTTGAAATTCCTACATATAAAGCCTTTCCACTTTTTACAATTCCGTCTAATGCTCTTGCGGTTTCTTCAATTGGAGTCTGAGGATCATTTGAGGATCAGGTCTGTGATGATAAAAAATATCAACATACTCAAGTCCCATTCTTTTTAAACTCTGATCTAAACTTGCAACCAAATATTTTTTACTTCCCCAATTTCCATAAGGTCCGGGTCACATGTCATATCCTGCTTTAGTCGAGATTACTAATTCATCTCTATATTTCCCTAGTTCCTTATTTAAAATTCTACCAAAATTTTCTTCCGCATCTTGAATATTGCATTTCTTCATATCTTCGTTCGTCTGCTACATACATTTTTACCATCCTCCAATCTGTATTAATTATTAAACAAATACGAACTACATTTACTTTTAAGTCTATATATATTTAATAAAATTGCACAAATTTTGTACATAGAAAATTTTATTATAAGCATGTAAATTTTTTTCCATTTATCCCCTATTGTTTAAATGTTACGAAATTGTTACAATTCATTTTGTAATTGGCCAATACAAATCTAAAATAAGGAGGACGAAACTATGTGTTTTAAATTCAATAGCTGTTCCGAGTTATTTAATGCTCTTTGCAATTTATTCAAATTCGGTTGTTAATTAGTTATTAAAGGGTAATTTTCTTTTTTTGCGAATTACCTATATAAGCACAATACGGATAAAATGAACACACATTTCATTTTATCCGTATTTTTTATGTAAATTTTATTCTTCGGTTTTTCCTTATTTCTTATGTAATAAAGTTTAACTAAAACTTTAACCTCATCTGATACCCCACAACATTTCCATGTTTTATTTTACTTTTGTTGTGTTTTTATCTGCTCTATGTTACACTTTTTATACTTGCGATTAAAAAGTATATGAGAGGTAAAAAATTATGAAAAAACACAATAATAAAAGGAGTTCTTTTTCCGGAAAGCTGGGATTTGTATTATCCGCTGCCGGAGCTTCTGTAGGTCTTGGAAATATATGGAGATTTCCATATTTAGCTGCTAAATATGGCGGCGGGATGTTCTTATTAGTATATATCATTCTTGCCCTGACATTTGGATATACAATGATTGTTGCTGAAACATCTATTGGACGTATGACTAAGAAAAGTCCTGTGGGCGCTTTTAAATTTTTTGGCAACTCTAAGTTTGCATCTTTAGGCGGATGGATTAACGCTATTATTCCTATTCTCATTGTTCCATATTATTCTGTAATTGGTGGATGGGTTATTAAATATTTAGCCGAATATATAATTGGCGGCAGCAAATTATTAGCGGGTGATGACTATTTTACTAATTTTATTACAGGTGGTTTTTCCGCTGAAATCTGCTTTATAATATTTACATTTATTACTTTAGCCATTATTTATGCCGGAGTTAGAAATGGTATTGAACGTGTATCAAAATTTATGATGCCTATTTTAATTGTTTTATCAATTATAATTACAATTTATTCTGTGACACGACCTGGTGCTTTAGCCGGAGTAAAATATTTCCTTATTCCTAATTTTGATAATTTTTCATGGATGACTGTTGTTGCTGCAATGGGACAGATGTTTTATTCTTTATCAATTGCTATGGGAATTTTAATTACATTCGGCTCATACATGAAGAAGGATTTATCAATCGAAGATTCTACTAAAAATGTAGAAATATTTGATACCGCTATTGCGATTATGGCTGGCTTAATGATTATCCCTGCAGTATTTGCTTTCTCTGGTGGTGACCCTGATGCCTTAAATGCAGGTCCTTCATTAATGTTCATCACTATTCCTAAAATGTTTGAAAGCATGGGACTTAGCACGGTTGTTGGAATTTTATTCTTTACATTAGTTTTATTTGCAGCACTTACGAGTTCAATAGCCTTAACTGAAAGTGCAGTTTCAACTTTTCAAGATGAATTTGGATGGGGCAGAAAGAAAGCTACTTTCATTCTTGGTGGAATAATGCTTGTTCTTGGAAGTTTATCAGCTCTTGGTTATGGACCTTTAGCCTGTGTAAAAATCATTGGAATGCAATTTTTAGATTTCTTTGACTTTTTAACAAACTCTGTAATGATGCCAATTGCAGCATTTGCCACATGTATACTCGTTTCAAAGGTAATTGGTCTTAATAAGATTGAGGAAGAGGTTCTTAACGGCGAGGGAAAATTTCGCAGAAAGAAAATTTTTAATTTTATGATTAAATATCTTTGTCCTATATTTGCAACAATTATTCTTCTTAGTTCAATCGCAAATGCATTTGGATTGATTACAATATAAAAAAGGGATACTATATTATTGAAAAAGTAATTAGTTTATATGCTACTTTTTCATGTAAAAATTTTCAAAAAATAACTGCCATGCCTCAAAAGACTCTGACAGTTGATGTAAAATTAATGTATGAACTCAAACATTAACTTACAGAAAATTTATAATTTAAATCAGTGCAACTAAATATAACATAGAAGAAAACAGTAACAAAGAATCAGACTAAACGTCGTATAAATTTAATAAGCCGCTAATAACGGCTTATTAAATTACACCATAAAAAGTGACAGAAAAGATTAAAACTTCAATAGAAACCTCAAAAAATGCATAAATGAAACTGTCACTTCACGAATTTTCATTCGTTAAAGCGACAGCCCCTCTAAATAAGAAAGATAAAATAAATATATTTAAGGCCAAATTATCCTTCATATATTATCAAACCATATTATTTAATTTATAGTTTTTCTTCTATATATTTTTTTATAGTCTTTAATGATTTTTTTTCATTATCTCCATTAATTAATATTGATATTTTCTGACCATATTTAGCACATAAACCTACAACTTCAGTTATATTTTTTATATTTGCTATCTTTCCATCTTTGTTTATATACACTTCAATTGCATACTCGCTTGCAATGTTTGCTAATTCTGCGGCTGGTCGTGCATGTAATCCATCTATGCAACTTATTATATGGTCAATTTGAATCATATTTGCCTCCTTAACATTATATTTCCTTTAATGCCTCATCCAAAACTTTTTTTGCATTCATCATTCCAAAATCCTGAGCAGCAATTGCCATTACCGGAATTCCTTCTGCCTGTTTTTTTATGTCATCTAATGCAAATCTTATTTGTGGTCCAAGAAGTATAACACTTGTTCCTTCAAGATTATCACCTAACTCTACCATTGGGATAGCATCTACACTGGCATCTAACCCTCTTGTTTTTGCTTCCTGCTCAAGTTTCATTTTCATAATCCCGGTACTCATACCTGCATTACATACTAACAAAATCTTCATATTAATCTTCATTCCTTTCTCGTTGTTTGGGCACAAATAGTAATGAAAAATTTTATTTTTCAACCTATTATCCTACGATGTAAAATTATCTATTTTATGCCTGCGTGCTCTCTTCCATCACTTCTTCTTTTATTTTCTGTTTTTCATATATTTTGAAGAATGGGAAGTATATAATTATGTCAATTACAATTAAAGCACAAATTAAAATTAATGCTTTAATATCCATAGTATCAATAAGTCCACCTATTGGACAAAACATATTCCAACTTGCATATGCAAAAGTTTTTGCTACAATTCCCGTATTCATTGCTATATATGTAATTACACCATTTAACGGCATAACCAATATGAAAGGCAACATCATTGTTGAATTGTACATAAGTGGCAAACCAAAAATCAACGGTTCATTAATGTTAAATAATGAAGGAATAATAGCTATTTTTCCTATTGTCTTAAGTTGTTTTGATTTACTGAACAATGTTAAAATAGCAAGTCCAAGTGTTGCACCACTACCTCCAATAGCCATAAATGTCCACCAAAATGGCTCAGTAACAATATACGGAAGTGCTACTGCTGCTGTACCAGCTGCAAAGGCAGCCTGATTAGCTGTAAAATTATTCATTAAGAATGTATCCAACGGACCTGTTATTACTGTATCATGAATACCAAACCACCAGAAAATCATAACTATTAATGCTAATATAACAACTCCCCAAATACTGTCAACCATATTAACTATAGGTGTCATAATAAGTTGCATTATTGCCGGAATTCCTACTCCCGTAAAGTTTAATAATACTGCGCTAACTGTTGCAACTGCTACCAAAACAATCACTATTGGAACAAGGTTTCCTATCGATTCGGCAAGTGCAGGTGGAACTCCACCACCTTCCAAATTGATGTATCCAACCTTTCTGTCAGATAAAAATCTGTATAATTCAAAAGATACAATTGTTACTAATATTGCAACAAATAAACCTTTTCCATCCAGATAATCAAAAACTAACGTTCCCTCTTTGTTCATAGTTGCTGTTATCATAAATGACGCAACTGAAACTGCAACTGTAACCCATGATTTGTCCATCTTATAATGTTTGCCTAAATTAATTGCTAATCCAATTGATGTCCACAATGCAATCAGAGACATTGTTACCGAATAAACATACCCCAGTGCTGGACTTGTAAACGATGCAATATTTGCCCATCCGTGCATAATAGCCTTAAGCACACCTGAATCCATTGTTGTATAATCCATTGGCGGTGATATAATAATAAGAGCAAAACTTCCTATAGTGAATAGTGGAATTAAAGCTAGGAATGTGTTTTGCAAAGCTTGAAGATATTTCTGTCTTGCCAATTTATTTGCAAGTGGAGATATCTTCTTTTCAATCCAATTACTAAATTTTTCCATTGTAACTTCCTCCTTTTTCTTTTATAAATTCTTTATACCAATGATAACTGTCTTTCGGTATTCTCTTGCAGTTATCATCAAAGTCTATATAAACTAAACCATAACGTTTCTTATAACCGTTAATCCAACTGTAAACGTCCATTGTTGACCATACAAAATATCCTCTACAGTCACAACCTTCAACTATAGCTTTTTTAATCCAATCTACATATCCCTGTAGAAAATTAATTCTATACTGATCATGTATTTTTTCACCTTCAACTATGTCATACTCTCCCAAACCATTTTCCGTAATAATAATTGGTGTATCAGGATATAATTCCTTAAATTCCATCAACATATCATATACTGATTTAGGATATATTTCTGTTCCCCAAGGTGTTTTCTTCGTATTTGGATCATCATCCAGCGCACACCAGTCTTTTATTTCCATTTCCTCATTTTTTGATGAGTCTCCTGTATTATTCACCTCCATTACAGTTTCTCTTCCTGTACAAGGTTTAACCAAAAATCTGCAATATGCATTCACACCAAGATAATCTACTGTTCCTGCCTTAAATATTTCTTTGTCTTCTTCTTTCATATATGACAAATCATAACCTAACTCTGTTAAATGTTCTATATATTCATCAGGATAATATCCCTTTATGCATGTATCATTAACTGACGTGTTAAAAAATATATTTGCAAGCTTTTTCGCCTTCCTATATTCTTCATTATCCTTTAATATTTCAATTGGATAGCTATCACTTACAAGTCCTATCATTCCCTTATATCCCATATTTTTATATGCTTTAACAGCTCTTGCGCTAGCTAACATTAAATGATACATAGCTTTCCACCGTCTCTCAAGATTCTTTACATTAGGAGGATAATTTCCAAAACCATAACAGCAAAGTGTTTCGTAATTTGGTTCATTTATTGTTGCCCAATAATTTACTTTGTCTCCAAATTCCTTAAAGCAAACCTTTACATATTCTTCATACGCATCAACTGTTGCCCTGTTTTCCCATCCACCATTTTCAAATAAGGATTGTGGTAAGTCATAATGATATAATGTTACTAACGGTTCTACATTATATTTTTTACATGTGTCAATTAATCTATTATAAAAATCAATACCTTCTCTACTGATTTTTCCTACACCATCCGGTATTATTCTTGTCCACGCAATGGAGAATCTATATGCATTCTGATTTCCATCTGCTATCATTTTTATATCTTCTTCATATCTATGATAATGATCACATGCTACATCTCCTGTTACAGGATTTATATTGTTTTTTTCACTATGACAAAAAGTGTCCCAATTGGACATTCCTTTGCCACCTTCTTTCCATCCTCCCTCACATTGATAAGCTGCTGTAGCACTTCCCCACAAGAATTTTCTATCCATTAATTTTCTCCCTGTACAATGTTATAAATTCTTTTGCAACACGTTCATACATTATTGTCGTCATTAAATGATCCTGTGCATGAACTAACATTATGCTATATTCAATATCCTTTCCCTGAGCCTCCTTTGCCAGCAATTCTGTCTGAGCGTTATGAGCGTTAGTTAACTCACTTTCTCCTTTTTTTATTAGCTCATCAGCTTCATCAAACTCTCCATTTCTTGCTTTTTCCACTGCCTTAAAAAAAGATGAAAACGCATCTCCGGCATAGCTTATAAGTTGAAAAGCTACCATTTGTGCTTCTTCTCTATTCATATTTTTTTCTCCTTTCGTTTCTTTATGCTGCTATTATATTTCACTTGATTTGCGATTACAAATCGACTTTTGCGGTATACACCGCATTGAAGTATTTGCCTGTACTTTATCAATATTGTATAATTTAATTACTTTTATAACGTATTTTTTATTAAGGAGATTGTTATGAACAGATTCACTAAGCGGCAAAAAAAAATAATTAAAGAAATCAGTAGTTCTAATGATTATATAACAGGGAAATCACTAAGTTTGATTTTAAATGTTTCTTTAAGAACTATTCAATCTGAAGTTGCTGAAATAAATAAAGTCCTACCGTTAATTTTATCAACTAACAGAGGATATTCTCTTGATTACAATATGTATAAAGCATTAACTTTCCAGCTATCTGAAGATGAACAAAATTTGGAACATATAATTTTGAAAAAAGTATTTTTTCACACGCCTCATTATAATATTGATGACCTGGCGGATTCTCTATATATTAGCACTACTACCTTGGAAAAATACTTTAAAACAATAAATAAAACTTTAGAAAATTTTGATTTAAAAATATCAAGAAACAACAACACTGTTTTTGTTGTTGGCAACGAATTAAATAAGCGCAAATACTTAAACAAAATTATTTTTGATGAAATTAATCCGGCTTTTAACAGTATTGACAATCTGACCAATTATTTTGAAGGCATCGATGTTGATAAAATAAAGATAATTATTCTAAACTCAATAAATAAATATGACTACTATATTGATAATGCTTACTATAACAATTTAATTGTAAACATTACTATAGCATTATACAGAATGCGTACGGATCATTATGTTTCACAACCGATTAATAATATATCCGACCATTCTGATAATATAGAATCGAAAATTGCAAACGAAATTTGTACTCAGTATTCAGCACATTGCAATATTGCTCCTACAAAAGATGATATTTTTTATATTTCATCATTATTAGAGGGAATAATAAAACCTATAAACCAAAATCATCTGATAAGTTCTAAAGATATCTTGTCGGAAGATTTTATAGAAGATATCCGAGAGATTTTATTAAATGTATTTTCTTATTACATGTTAGAAATTAATTTTGATGAGTATCTTTATAGTTTTGCTCTACATATACATGGTTTAATTAAAAGAGCTAACAGTATTCAGTCATCAGGAAACGATTTTCTCTATAATATAAAGAAAAATTGTCCTTTTATATATGATGTATCTGTTAATATTGCTCAAAAACTAAATAAAAAATACAACATTCATATTGCTGATTCTGAAATCGGATACATAAGCATACATATTGGATATCTTATTGAATCATCTAACACTGATTCTGATAAAGTTTCTATTTTGCTTTTATGTCATGATTACCACCATATTGACTCTAATATTGAAAAAAAACTTTTAGATAATTATGACAATTTTATAACACTAAAATTATTTAACACTAATAACAGTTCTACTTTAATTGATGCATACTCTGATTTGATTATAACTACACAACCTTTAAATCTCATTGGAAAAGAAGTTATTGTGGTATCACCATTTTTTACTATGATGGATCAAATAAACATAGATAATGCCATTCATAAATGTTTAGAAAACAAGCAAAAAATTAAAAGAAACAATATGTTATCATCATTTTTTGATAAAAAGCTTTTCTTTAAATCAAACAATTTTAGCAATAAGGAAGATGTTATTAAGTTTTTGGGACAAAATGTTATAGATTATGGTTTGTGTAAAGATGGTTTTATTGAATCTGTTTTAGAACGTGAACAATTATCTTCAACATGTTTTTTTGACACCTTTGCAATTCCACATGCTTTAGACATGAACGCTACCCATACTATGATTTGTGTTCTTACTAGTGAAAATGGCATTAAATGGGACGAACATACTATTCATATTGTTTTAATGTTAGCCGTCCAACAAAATGACAGGAAAAAATTCATGGAATTATATAATGGTATAGTCCAGACATTAGAAAAGCCTGAAAAAGTTAACAAACTTGTATCAGCTGACAGTCTAATGTTCTTTCTTGAACAATTGTTAGAAAAATAAAATTATGAATGTCAAACATAACTTATGAGATTTAAATACATAAGATTGAGGCTGTTCATACCTCGGATATGCTTCCTTCTAAATAGACAAGTGAAAAATCACTTAATATTTAGAAGGGAGCATTTTCTATGTTAAAATCCACAATCAGTCCATAAGATAATCTTGATTCTATTCATATAATTAAATCTGTAAAGAAAGTATGACTCATATGGCCAATAGACTAGAAATTACACTAACTTCTATTTAGCAATGGATAACTATTTACAACAATTCTAGTGAAGATGAATTTTACGTATCTACATATAAACATTACCCAAAATAATTAAAAGAGCAAGCTGTATTGAATTATCTTTCAGACAATCAAGGAAGGAAATAGAATTTATGGATATTCCATTAATGCACTATGCAACCTTGGAAAAGTAAGTTGAGCTTCCTATTATAAATGACTTAATAGGAAAATCCCGGCTACTGAAACTAAAAACATATTAAGCCGTGAATTTTCTGCCTATACACCAAATAAAAATAGTTAACTGCTGTTACAGAATTTAAGTATTATATTTGAACTGAAAAATATAATGTGTACTTGAGTGCAATACTCGATTTATATGACAGAAAAATTGTTGCTTACGTAGTCAGAGACAGCAATAAAAGATTACAAAGAAATTTAGGAATATTAACACTTATTGAAAACACAAAAACTATTTAAAAGTAGAATAAAAACATCCAGCAGGAATATCCTGCTGGATAGAAAAATTTTTTATTGTTTTAATTGTCTACTTAACATGAAGCAATTCACCCATTAATAGCATCCTTTTTTTATTGAAATTATTTAACTATTTTGATTAATATCTTTGACCATTTTCCTGTTTTTTTGCCATTTATTGCTCTAACCCTAATGTAGTAATTCCTGATTTTAAGTTTCTTTAATACATATACTTTTTTACTTGTCATATATGTAGTTGTTTTTGATTTTTTGAACTTCTTATTTGCTGAAATACTTACCTCGTATTTTTTAACATTCTTACTCTTTGTCCAGCTTATTTTTATTGAACGTTTTTTTACTTGCTTTACTTTAAGATCTTTTACCTTTGCAGGTACTTTTTCTTTAATTATATCTGTTGTCTTTAAAGTTTCATTATTTGTTGTTTCGGCATTAGCTGTCGTATTGATACCTTCAATTTTTGTTGCAGGTTCTGTTGCTGACTCATTTTCTTTTGTTGCAGGTTCTGTCGTCGACTCATTTTCTTTTATTGAATGATTCTTAGGCAAAACCTCAAATTCAATTTTAGCATCAGGGTTTACGTAATTTATGCTTCCCGTATCCTGTAAATCTGAAATTGTGTCAGTTGATTCATCTACTGTTACTGTCTTAACCTTTATACTTTCATCTGTTACTGTAATAACATCATATACAGGCATTCCCGGTGTTCCAGTAATTTCTGCATATCCCGGAATTGTGCTGTTAGCTGAATCCTGTTTTGATGCACAGCCACCGCACTCAAGATAAACTGTTCCGTTTTTATCTTCTACTCCATTTTTTAAAGCTTTTGTTCTAATGTATGAGTGGTCATGACCGAATAATACTAATTCTACATTGTATTTGTCAAAAACAGGTGTAAATGCTTCTGAAACATCTCCTGCAATTCCTGCTCCGCCATATGGTCCTCTGTGTATTGCTGCGATAATATATTTCTGTTTTGTTTTTGACATATCATCTGCTGCCCACTTAGCCTGTGACTTTAAGCCTTCACCCTTACATTCTGAATTCAAAACTACGAAATGTACTTTTCCGTAATCGAAAGAATAAACTGTTCCCGGTGTCACACCTTCTTCTGTACATTCATTTGGAACTGAAAAATGTTCTCTAAAAGCCCATGCATCATATGAAGATGTCTGTTCATGATTGCCTACTACCGGAATATATGCTGTACTTCCAAACATTCCCTGAGACTTTCCTATAAACCATCTCCATTCATCTTCAAAATAATTTGTATCTACAAGATCTCCTGTTTCCATAATAAATACAGGGTTATATGTATTTGCTATTTTTGTAACTGCTTTCTGGAAAATATCATATCCCGACTCTGTTTTAGACTGACTGTCTGATGCTCTTACAAAAGTAAAATCATCAGATAAACTTCCTGTTGTAAATGAATAAACCTCTGATTTTACATCTCCACATACTGCCTGATAATAATATTTTGTATTCTTTGAAAGTTCTGTTGCCTCTGCTCTAAACACACTTGCACTTTCCTTGTGGTTTAAAGCTTTTGTAGCATTAAATTTCTTAGCATTTGTCATATTTTCATTTACAGATACATTTACATAGCCTTCTGAAAAACTAGCCGGCATTTGCCATGTAAACTTTCTGGTACTTTCAACATTGTTGCCAAAAGTATTTGTTAATACGTTAATTTCACTACTGCTTAATGATGTAGTTTCCTTAAATTCCGGCATTGGTGTTGCGTACCATGCACCATCTGCTGTTGTTCTTGGTCTTGCCCACTGAAGATAATCAGCATCTGTTGCATTATATTCAATTATTACAAAGTCACCATCATCTTCACCAATTGCATTACAGTCAGTATCCTGAAAATCAATTCTTCTAACAGCCTTCTTAGTTGACTGACTGTCTGTTGCATAACCTTCAAAAGCAAAAGCCTTTTCGCTTTCCATTGAATCATTGCCATGAACACCTACAAGGTCAACATATCCTTCTTTTAACGGTTTCTTCGATGTGTTATCAAAAATATTATTATCTGTTAAAAGCTGTTGATTGCTCATTAATGTAACTGCTACACCTTTGCCATTAATTATAATATCATCCCACTGCATGTCACCTGTAGGAACCTGAAAATTAGCCGGTGTAGTGTTATCCTTATACTTCTTAGTTCTTATTAAATAAGATGAATGTGCCGGAATACTTCCATTAAGATCAAGCTTATGCCATCCCGGATCATTCTTGTCATCGCCTGTAGCACCTTCATACTGAACAGACCATGTGGATAAGTCTACCTCTGAATCTGTAGGATTGTATAATTCAATAAAACCGTGCGAACCTGCACCCTTATTATTTCCGCCACCATACACCTGGTTAATAATTACATGATTTACTGCTACATTATAATTTCCTGCCCCGTCATATGGAGTTCCTGCTTCAACAGTTGCCGCATTAATTTGATTTACACTATTATTTAATGGCATTCCATTTAATCCTGATGCCACAATACCGGCAATAAGAACTGCCCCTATTGCTTTACTTGTATTTTTTCTCATAATTTCCTCTCACTTTTCTAAACTTAATTTACGTGTACTCACATATAATAATTCGTAATATTAAAGCCTCTGTATACTTTATGTCAAAGTTACGTAAAAAATAAAAAAGTGAAATTAAAGTCATTAAAAATATCTGAATATTAAAAAAATGCAAAAAATATATAGAAAACAATACACTTATCCAAATAACAAAAAGAAACCAGAAGCTCCCCATAAAGGTTAGCTTATGGTTACATATTCAACTATCCCCAAACTTCTTTAGCTATTTCTTTAACAAGCTTAAGCTTTGCCCACTGCTCTTCTTCTGTAAGCTTGTTTCCGATCTCGCATGATGCGAATCCGCACTGAGGACTTAAGTAAAGTCTGTCTAATGGAATATATTTTTCTGCTTCGTGTATTCTCTTTATTACTTCTTCCTTGTTTTCTAACTTAGGTGACTTAGTTGTAATTAAGCCAAGGACTACCTTCTTGTCCCCTGAAACCTTGGCAAGTGGTTCAAAGCCGCCTGAACGTTCGTCATCAAATTCAAGATAATATGCATTGACATTTTCTTCGCCGAACAATATATCTGCTACCGGATCATATGCTCCGCTGTTAGCATATGTTGAATGGAAGTTTCCACGACATACATGTGTGTTAATTACTATGTCCTTAGGTGCATTTGCGATAACCTTATTATTTATATCCTTGTGTGCTTTCTGGATTTCAATTAATCCTGACTGTGTTGTTCCGTATGCAAGATGTCCTGACTTATCTGCCATCATTTCCCATGTACAATCATCTAACTTAATGTTTCTGCATCCTGCTTCATACAAGTCATTAATAACCATGCCGTATGCTTTTACAATATCGTCTGCTAATTCCTTATCTGTAGCATAATATTTTAATGTGTGTTCTCTGCTAAATGGCATTGTAAACTATGCTAAAAACTGTGCAGGCGATGGAATAGTTTGCTTTGCTATAGTATTTTCATCTTCAAACTGTTTCACGAATTTGAAATGTTCAACAAAAGGATGCTCTCCTTTTATGCCAACTTTTCCTACTAAATATGTGTCGTCGGCCATTGCGTCTTCACCGTGGAAAGGTAAGCCTGTCTTAGTTGGTGTGTTTCCCACTCCGTCGAATCCCCACATAAAATCAAGATGCCATGTTGCACGTCTGAATTCTCCATCTGTAATTACGTTATATCCTAAATTTTTAGTTTTTATAATTAACTCTGTTATGCTTTCATCCTCAACCTTTTTCAGTTCTTCGTACCCTATATTTCCATTTTCGAACTGTTTTCTTGCTTCCTTAAGCTTCTCCGGTCTTAAGAAACTTCCTACAAAGTTGGTTCTAGATATTCATTGACCCATTAAACAAAATTAAAGTTTTTCATCCCTCTATTTTACGTCTCTGTATAACGGTAACATTTTTTGTAGCATTTTTCCATATATTTTCACAGCTTACTGTAACATTTTTTATATCTATATATTTACATATATTTATGTAACTGTATTTACATATATTTCTGTAACCTGTTTGCTTTCACAATACGTATCTGTTATAATATTTTCCAGTTTCATTATACTTAATGCTTAAAGGAGGACTTTTACAATGTCTTTATTTATTACAATACTAGTTACTTTTTTTGCGGGAATGGGAGCAGGACTTGGTACCGGGTTTGCCGGAATGAGTGCCGCTGCCGTAATTAGCCCTATGTTAATCACTTTTCTTGGTATGGACCCTTATATGGCTGTAGGTATAGCACTTTCATCAGATGTTCTTGCCAGTGCTATCTCTGCTTACACTTATGGGAAAAATAAGAATCTTGACATTAAAAATGGTATTATTATGATGGTCAGTGTTCTTGCATTTACAGTTGTCGGAAGCTATGTTTCCAGTCTTGTTCCTTCAACTACAATGGGTGGATTTTCAGTATTTATGACTTTTATTCTGGGTATTAAATTTATCGTAAAACCTGTTATGACAACTAAGGAAGCTATGGAAAATGTATCTGCAAAAAAACGTGCCATCCAGTCAGTTATATGTGGCGTTTTAATTGGATTTATATGTGGTTTCATCGGTGCAGGAGGTGGCATGATGATGTTACTTATACTAACATCTGTTCTTGGCTATGAATTAAAAACTGCTATCGGAACAAGTGTATTTATTATGGCATTTACTGCATTTACAGGTGCTGCATCTCATTTTGCCATAGGTGGCGTACCTGATGTGAAAGTTTGGATTTTGTGTATTTTGTTCACATTAATCTGGGCTAGAATTGCAGCAGTTTTTGCAAATAAAGCAACACCTAAAACCTTAAATCGTGCAACAGGTATTATACTTGTAGTTCTTGGAATTGTTGTTATGGGATTTTCTATGTTTGCATAACCACAAAACTGGAAATATTATATTTAAAAATACAGATAAACTTTTGTTATTAAAATTTATCTGTATTTTTTATTTCATTATGACTAAAATTTTCTTAGCCTTAATCTTAAATAATTTTCTAAATTTTCAATATTATCATAACCATAAATTTTATTTAATTTTTGTTACAATTTGAAATGTTCCTTTACAAATTCCATATCCTGAACCAACTCTACTGTTCCTAAATAATCTTTTTTTTCATTTCTTACTGCCATACAGGTCACTAACATTGTTCTTCCATTCTTTTCCATCCATACCGGTACCTTGTCCATATTTCCACTTTTAAATTCTTCTATAATTCTTCTCACCTGTTTTTCTACTTTTGGAGGATGACATGAAAACACTTCCCTTCCAATAGCCATTTCCGGTCGCTTAAATACCTTAGGGCCTTCATTAAAATATCTGTTTATATTTTCTGTATCTACAAATGTTATTTCAAGTGGAATTGTATTAAGCATAGCTGCAAGCTGTTCTACTGTCATTGTTCCTCCAGCCATCACTATTTCATCTTCTTTTACTTTCCTGTCTTCTACTATTTTTTTCTTTTTAGTAATATATGCCTTTTCTGCTTCTTCCCAAATCACATTTTCTACATCCAGACATTTTTCATAATCCTTTGAGTCTATATATATGTCATACCACTCTGTTTCCGTAAAATTTAATGCACAATTAGGAAAAAGTATATTTGCCTCTTTATATATCATTTCTTTTATTCGAATTAAAACCGCTTTAAATCTCTCTTTCCATTCGTTATCCTGTTCATCTGCATTGTATAATTTTGTTATTTCATCCCTGATTTCATCATCTACCGTCCACATTACATCCGATGGTCCACTAATATCATACTTAACTTTTAAATGGGGATACAGCAAATCTCCCTTCTTTGCATAATGAATTGCTATCTGTCTTAGATTAGTTAATAATTCTTTCTCAATATTTCCATCATTTGCAACACCCATACATCTTTCAACTAGCTGTTCAATTTTTTCATTTTCACGGGTAAATGTATATAATGGATGTCCCGAAATACTAATTAGTTTTTTGGTTGCAGCCATCCTTTTTTCTTTAACAGACTGATTTGCAGCTTTTTCTGCATTTAAAATTCTTTCTTCTGTAGTTTTTCCATGGAATAATGCAGAATGTACATCACATAACTTTTGAACCTCTTCTAAAGGCGTTCCTTCTTTTAACAGCCTTTGTTCCGCTAACATAATTTCAGACGCGTCAACCTCTTTAAATTCTTTTACAAAATCAGCACGTACACTTTCGAGGTTGTCTTTATTTTTAAGTCTTTTTAAATACTCTTTAATTTTTTCTATTACATCTTCTCTAGTCAACTTATCACCACTTCTACTAATATTTAATTTATCCATTTCTTAATTCCTTCCCAATATATATTCTATATTAGTTTTTTTATTTTTAAATATAATATACATATATTGACCGATATTGCGAAAAATGTCCTTACATCAGTTTTTTTCTGATATAAAGACACCTTAATTTTACTATAATTATTTATACCATTCTTTTCGTCTGGTTGAAAGATATGGAACTTTCTATTTTAAACTAATCTCTCCATTTTCGCCTGTTATAATAGCTGTCTCATAAAATTTCTTCACAGCCTTTATCATTAATTCTGTATCTTTTATTCCTGCCGTCTCGTATGGCGAATGCATTGCAAGCTGTGCAAGTCCTATATCTACTGTATTAAGTGATATATGACTGTTTGAAATATTTCCAAGAGTTGAGCCACCCGGAATATCTGAACGATTTACATATGACTGAACAGGCACTTCCGCTTTTTTGCAAATTTCCTTAAATATTGCTGCCGATACTGCATCAGTTGTATATTTTTGATTTGCATTATATTTAATAACAATTCCTTTATTCATATATGGTCTGTTTGTTGGGTCAGCTTTTTCCTTATAATTAGGATGTACCGCATGAGCGTTATCTGCTGAAAGCATAAATGATGATGCACACGCTCTTACAAAATCTTCATTGTCTTTTCCCTTACACATTGAAATTCGTGAAAGTACATCTGCAAGAAATGATGAATCAGCTCCCTGTTTCGTAGTACTTCCAACTTCCTCGTTGTCAAAAACAGCACATACATTTACACTTTCTTTATTTGTCTCTTTGCTTTTAATCAATGCATTTATGCAACTATACGCACACATTACGTCATCTAGTCTTGGAGCTGATATAAATTCATTTTCTGCTCCCCAAATTGTCCCCAATTCTCTATTGTACACAAATAAATCAATGCTAATGATAGCTTCAGCATCTGTGTCCGCTTCTTTGGCAATCAATTCTTTAAATTTATTCTTAGAAGAAATTTCACCAAATAACGGAATCATATCTTTTTGTGGATTATATTTTATTCCGTTATTAGCATCTCTGTTCATATGAATTGCAAGATTTGGTATAACACACAAATCCCTATCTACATTTATAAGAACAGGCTTAAGGGTATTTCCATCCTTTATAATAACCCGTCCTGCTACTGAAAGTGGTCTGTCAAGCCAAGGTGCCATCAACATTCCACCGTACTTTTCTACATTTAATGTTACATAATTACTGTCTTCTATCATCTCAGGATTTTCTTTAATTTTAAATGCCGGTGAATCACTATGTGCAGCTGCTATCTGGAAATTATAAAAATCTTCATTCTCAGGCATACAAAATGCAATTATTGATGAATCATTTCTTGTTACATAATATTTTCCATTAGGTTTAATTTCCCATCTATCCATTTCATTTAACTTAACAAAGCCTGCACTTTCAAGCATTTTTGAAAAATTATTTACTACATGGAATGCTGTAGGGCTTTTCTTTATAAACGCCATTAGTTCTTTTGATGTATTTCTATAATTACTGTTATTTTCTGCCATGTTGTCTCCTCTTTTTATTAACTCGTTGTATTTTTATTATTATATTTTTTTAATTTCACTATTCTCAAATAAATTGTTTGCGTTTTTATTAATGGCAACTCTTTCCTTAAAATTACATTCTAATCTCTACTCAAAATTTTTAATAAACTGTCTATAAAACACATATCCGACTATACTTGTTATAATCTCAGTTACCGGAAATGTCAGCCAGAATAGATTGAGTCCAAATCTCGAAAATAAATATCCAAGTGGAACAAATAAGAATACCGTTCTAATTACAGTTAATGCTGAACTCTTGAAACTATATCCCACTGCCTGAAAAAATACAGGAAATATGAGTGAAGTTACCATTGGAATAAAACCTACACCTATAAATCTAAACCCAATTCGTCCAATTTCTATTACTAACGCATCTTTAGTAAATACATGTAACATTTGAGCCGGAATAGTTTCAAAGCACAATGTTCCAATTGCCATTAATACCCATCCAAATGCTACTGATGTAAATAATGTTTTTTTGCATCTATCTATACTCTTTGCCGCATAATTAAAACTTATTACGGGAACTATACATGTCTGCATTGCTCCAAGTGGAATAAAGAAAAATGTCTGCCACTTATAATAAAGCCCAAGTGTAGTTACTGCCTGGTCTGAGAATGTCGCCAATATTAAATTAAGTCCTAATATATAAAAAGTATACGCTGACTGCATTAATATATTAGGAAGCCCCATCTGAAATATTTTTTTAATATACTGAGGATATAATTTCTTTGATGGTGATTTTCTAAAACCTTTTTTCCAAACAATTATTGCTGCCACTATCTGGCCTGCCACTGTTGCAATTGCAGCTCCTCCAATACCCATTTCAGGCAATCCAAACATTCCAAATATTAGCAATGGATCAATAATAATATTTGTAACTGCCCCTATCACCTGAGCTATCATAGGCGTTTTCATATCTCCATTTGCCTGAATTACTTTTGTCCATACACTTTCCAAAAATAAGCCAAAACTGAATATACATACTATTCTTCCATAAACTATAACATCATTAATTACTGTAACGGAATTTGTAGACATTCTTGCATATCCCGGCATAATTAACCAGCAAATGCCGGCAAATAATAACCACAAAACTATTGCTAAAGGCGTTCCTACTCCTGCATACTCGTCAGCCTCTTTTTTATTTCCTATTCCAAGCTTAGCAGCCATGACTGTATTAATGCCAACACCTGTTCCTACTGCTAATGCAATCATCAGTAGCTGTATAGGATAAATAATTGATAATGCCGTAAGTCCTGAATCTGAATATTTTCCTACGAATAAACTGTCCACAATATTATATAATGCCTGTATAAGCTGTGCAAACATAACAGGTGGAGCTAGTTTAAATAATATTTTACTAATCTTTTCCTGTCCAAAAAATTCTGTTGTATCTGTTGCATTCATAACTTTTCCTCATAATTTTCATTTCAAATCAGCTTCATTTTAGACTTCTGAAAAAGTGTTGTCAACAAACTTATTTGCTCCTAAAACAAACTTAAAATTAATTTTAAATAAAAAGTGATTAATTAAAGCCTCGTTTTTTCTTCACAAAAAACTCGCCTTTATAAATATGGCCTTGCCCTATACAAAAAAACAGAAACTCTTAAACTATCAGAGTCTCTGTTCTTTAGAATCTTTATTTCGTAATCATATTTAGTAAACCTGTTGACTGCAAGAATAAAATAATCATAATTAATGGCATTATATATTTTATCATAACATTATATAATTTTTTACGTGAGAACTTTTCTCCATTTAACTCCATTTCCTCTGCAATCCATGACGGCTTCATAATCCAACCAATAAGTATCGCTGATAGCAATGAAATAAATGGCATAAGGAAACTGTTACTAATATAATCCATAATATCCAAAAGCTGTCCTGTGCTTCCGTTTGGAAGTTTAACTTCTACATAGAAAATGCTATATCCTAAAGCAATAACTGCTGTTGCAATTAAATAAATAACAGATAGAATTCCTGTAGTTTTCTTTCTATCTGCATGGAAAATTTCCATACAATTTGCAACGATTGATTCTAATACAGAAATACATGAAGTTAATGCCGCAAATCCTGCTAATACAAAGAAAATAAGTCCTACAATTCTGCCTGCAAATCCCATTCTATAAAATACACTTGGAAGTGATACAAACATAAGTCCCGGCCCTGCTGACATTCCATCAATACCTGAGAAAACAAATACAGCAGGAATAATCATCATACCGGCTAAGAAAGCTACTGCCGTATCCATAATTTCAATATGAGATACTGCTTTATTTAAATTAACATCTTTCTTAACATATGAACCATATGTAATCATAATACCCATTGATACACTTAATGAGAAGAATAACTGACTCATTGCATCTAATGAAATCTGTAAAAATTTCTGTACGGTAATACCTGACATATCAGGTTTTAAATAAACCTTTAATCCCTGAAGACCTGTTCTAACTGTTCCATCATCTAAAGTTGTTTTTAACGTTAATGAGAAAATTGCTATTCCGATTACTAGAAGTAAAAGTACCGGCATAACGAATTTAGAAACTCTCTCAATACCTTTTTCAACTCCGTTATAAACTATAATTGCTGTTAAAAGCATAAAAATAATTCCAAACCATACTGAAGAATGTGAAGAAATAAAGTTTGTAAAACAATTGTCCGCTACTGCATCTTTTCCTGAACCGAAAATATAAATAGTCATATACTTAAGAATCCATCCACCGATTACAGCATAATAAGTCATAATTAATACCGGAACAAAAAATGTAATAACCCCTAAAAACTTCCACTTCTTTCTCATTGACTGATATGCATATATCGCACTCTTTCCTGTCTTACGACCTATTGCAATATCAGTTGTTAATAATGTAAAACCTACTGTCAATACAAGCACCAAATATATGATAAGGAAAAGTCCTCCACCATCCTTTGCTGCCAGATATGGGAATCTCCAAAGATTTCCTACACCTACAGCACTTCCTGCCGCAGCGAGTACAAATCCTACCTGCCCACTAAACCCGTTTTTTTGTTTCATAATTGTCACCTCATAAATTTTATTTTTACTTAATTAAATTAAGTTGCTGTATTTAAAGGTAACATATTTTTGCTTTTTTAACAACATAATATGCTTTTTATTTATATAGCATAAAAGTATTTTTCTGTACCGTAATTACAATATGCATTTTTCTACGCCATAAATTTTTTATACACTGTAGACACACTTTTTATGTAGTAAATTATCTTAGTTGTTTTTCCAATATTCCGGTGTCACATCACGATTTAAATTTTTTAACATTTCTCTATCACTTCTAATCGTTGCACACGCTACAGTTGTAAGCATATCTCCTGTAATACTTGCAGATGCACCTGATTCAAATGCTATTTCTCCATCATTTGTTAGTAATGCTCTTCCTGCTGCTAAGCGAATATTTGCCTCCGGATTAATATATCTGAAAAATGCTATTGTTCTTAAAATATCATCCTCTGTAAGCTTTGGAAGATTTTCAAGTGGTGTTCCTTTTATAGGCATAAGTGCATTTATTGGAATTGAGTCAATTTCTAATTCTGCAAGGCTTACTGCCATATCTAATCTGTCTTCCCATGTTTCTCCCATTCCAATAATTCCACCGGAGCATGCACACATACCTTCTGCTTTTACTTTTTTTAGTGTTTCGATTTTCTGCTCATAAGTATGTGTTGTACATATATTAGGAAAATTACGTTTTGATGTTTCTATATTATGATGATAGCTTGTGACACCTGCCATATGAAGTCTATGTAACTGCTCCTCATTTAAAAATCCCATCGATGCACACAAATCAATTTTGCACTGTGACTTCATCGTCTCATATGCATGAATCGCTTTGTCAAATTCTTCTCCGGTCAAAGCTCTCCCTGCTGTAACAATTGAAAATCTGTCTACTCCTTCTCTCTCATTTAACTTACAGGCTTCTAATATTTTCTCTTCCGGTAGAAAATCATAAGTTTCACAATTTGTATTATAATGTGCAGACTGAGCACAATATTTACAATCCTCAGGACACCTTCCACTTCTTCCATTAATTATGGAGCACAAATCTACTTTATCTCCTATAAAATATTCGCGAATTTTATCTGCTCCCGCGCAAAGTTCCTTTAAATCGCAATTTAAAAAGACAGACAAATCATCTTCTCTTGATATTCGTCTGCCTTTTATAATTTCCTGTGCCAAATCTAACATATTCATCTTTTAATCTCCTTTTTCATAATTCATTTTATTCAATATTACATTAAAGGAGTTTTGATTGTCAACTCAAAACTTTATTTAAGTTGACAGTCATTAAAATATGTTTTACACATTATTTAATGTAAAATACCCTATTTACTTTTCTCTTTGCAGCCTTTGGTGTTTCTCCATCTGCATAACCTAAAGCACAATGACCTATTCCAACATATTCTCCTGTAATATCTAATGATTTAAGAATGTTCTTTCCCCATTCCGTTTCGAATTCTTCCTTTGCACGGTGTATCCAACAACTTCCAATACCCAAATCATGTGCTGCTAACATAAGATTTCCCATTACAAGACTTCCATCATAAATTCCTGTTGGCCAATCCTTTCTAGCTAAAACAATTAGCATTGCAGGAGCTCCATAGAATGGGTCAAATCCTTCTTCCCATCCACCAATCTTTCTATTCATCTCAGCTATTTCATCTCTTAATTCCTTTTTTGTCACCTGAATAATTATTGTATTTTGAGTTCCTTTTCCACTTGCTGCATATAATCCTGCTTCGATAATCTGATCCAGAATTTCCTGTGGGACCATATCAGACTTATATTTACGAATACTTCTTCTTTCTTTCATTTCTTTTAATACTTCACTCATTTGTGTTCCTCCTTGTAAAAACATATGATTTTACTCTTTATTTGCATAACATTAACTCATTTTCATATGCAAAATATAATTTTCATTTTCTATTTTATTATAAAAAAGCAATTATTACGATATAAATTTTCATATATTTAATAAAATAGGATGCCATTTGCTATTAAACATATGACATCCTTAATATTATGAAAAATTTAGTTATCTATTTATGATTTTTTTATATTAATTCCCCCATATTTTTTTATTTTTTCAATCCAGTTTTCCACATCATCTGCCCGTGGTATTTTCACATTACTAAGATACATTCCAGACCCTATCTTTTTTGCCTTTGCAACTCCCATATTATGATATGGAATTATTTCAACTGAATGCACTCCTTTATTACTTAAATCAGCAATTGCCTTTAGATGATCTTCTGACAAATTCTGTCCTGGAATAATCGGACATCTTAAAATAACTTTCTTTTTCATTTTTGTCAAAAGTAAAAGATTGTTTAAAATCTCTTTGTTACTTACACCTGTTAAATATATATGCTTTTCTTCTCCAGTCGCCTTGTAATCAAATAAAAAACAATCTACATATTGTGCTATTTTTTCAAAATAATCTTTATTGGAAAAGCCACTAGTTTCTATGCATACATTTATTTTTCTTCTAAATAATTCTTTAGCAAGCTCATAAGTGAATTTAAACTGTGCCATTGGCTCACCACCACTAATTGTGACTCCACCACCAGACTCTGCATAATAATTTTTATCCTTTTCAACCTCTTTTATAACTTCTTCTATTTGAGCGTTGTATCCATAGCATCCCATAGCTTCATTTGTGCAAACTTCTATACACTTTCCACACATAGTACATTTTTCAAAATGTACTATATGTTTTCCTTTTTTTATTTCGTGTACATTATTTTCACACACACTTACACATTTGCCACATGAAATACATTTGCTCCATTCACAATATAATTGTGGTTTTATAGAATTAGATTCTGGATTATGACACCACAGGCATTTAAGTGGACATCCTTTTAAAAATACAACACTTCTTATTCCCGGTCCATCATTGACACAAAATTTTTGTATATCAAATACAACACCCATTGATATCACCTCGTTTTAATTTAAAGTTCTTGACATTATCTCCCGTTGAACATCTTTATCTAAGTTTATAAATTTTGCACTAAACCCACCAACTCTTACTAGCAAATTCGGATATTTTTCCGGATTAATATATGCATCCTCTAATTCACCCTTGCTTACAACCGAAATCATAATCTGGCCTCCACCATTTTTAAAGTATGTTCTTAGTAAAGCTTTTATTTTATCTTCATGATTTATAAACATATCTCTACTAAATTTCATATTTTGTACTGAGCCGGCATGTAAATCAGGTTTTAACTTAACTAAGCTATTTAACATTGCTGTAGGACCGTTCTTGTCAGCACCTCCCTGAGGATTATTTCCATTATTCATATATACAGTGCTTAATCTTCCATCAGCAGACGCACTTGTCATTCTACCCCACTCAGTATTTACCTGGTTATTGATTATTACGACATTATATGAATCAAATCCGTTAATTTCAGCTTGTTCACTAACTTTTTTACACACATATTCATGCAGTTCTACTGCAACATCATCCGCGTATGGATTATCATTTCCATATTTAGGTGCATTTAGCATATCTTTTCGCAAGTTTTCATAATTTTCAAAATTATTATTCATTGCATTCACAACTTCCTCTAATGAGTATTTTTTCTTATCATATACCCAATATTTAATGGATGTAAGCGAATCTGATGCATTAATATTTCCATAGGTTTCAAGTGTACCTCCTAAATACTGTGCTCCTCCATCTAAAGCAGCTTTTCCTCTTTCGATGCAATCATCCAGTAAAAGTGATGTAAATAAATATTTAACCTGAGAATTCATAAGCTTATATGATTCCATATGACTTTTTGCTCCTCGCTCAATATTATAATCTAACAATTTATAATACTGTTCCTGTAAATCAGCAAAACTTTTTAATTCACAAGGCTTCTTCATTTCAATTCCACCACTTTTATCTATATTATCCCATGGATCAATTCCACTATTTAATGCGATATTTAAAATTTTTAATACATTAATACATACATTTGGTGTTCCTACACTTTTCCCTGATATAACCAATTCACCACATCCAAATGGAACATATTTTTCCGCTGTTTTTTCATCAACTTTTAGTGCCTTCTGAACAGCCGGTATATTAACCTCATCGTTGTATAAAATCGGATATGTGCAACCTATAGCAATTGCTTTTAATGCAAGATTGTATACTTCTTTATTCATACCATCATATACCCTAAGAGTAAATTGAGGTTCTATATCCTTATTAGCCATTACTGCTTTAATAGCTAACTTGCAAAATAAATCACATGCCTCAACATTTTCTCTATCTTTTCCACCAACAATTACTCTTCCATTAACATTTGTTCTTCTTGCTTCTAATAATTTGAAAAATGATTTAATATATTCTATAGCTTCATCTTCTGTATAAAGTCCTTTATCTAAATCACTTTTTAAAAGTTCTCCCAAGTAAACATCCATTCTTCCATAATTAACTACCATTGAAAGCATCATATATATCCATGCTAACTCTATACCCTCAATCATAGTCTCAGGCTTGTCTACAAGTATATGTTCTAATGCATCAATTACTGTCTGCATTTCTTCCTTTCTTTTCTCTGTTTTTGCTTTTTCTTTTTCTATGTTGCATTCATTAATATAATGCTTAATACTATCTCTTAATAACTGCATACACTCTAAAAAACAATCATACAAATCAATTTTTTCCTCATCCTGTGTCTGGCTTTTCTGAAATCTGATTTCTTCTTCTATTCCTTTTATTCCTTTTTTAATAAGCTTTGGATAATCCAGATACATTCCACTTAGTCTTGCTGTTAAAATTGTTGGACATTTTGCGTCAACAAACTTTCCAAATTTATTTGGTTCTAATGCCTTGTCAAAAAACATACTTCTCGTGTCATGCTTATCCCAAAAATTTTCAAGTACATTTAAACGTTCCTTCAATCCTTCATCATCTGTACTGTCTCTTAAAGCTTTTAATTTAGGAAATGTACAATAATGTCCTACTCCACCTGTTGAAGTTACACAGCCAAAACCAATTGGCAAAATATCACTTCTTCCGACAACTAAGTCTTTGTCCTCTATTTTCCTAAACATTCTTGGAAATAATACCTTTAAGCATTCAATTTCTCTT
Source organism: Eubacteriaceae bacterium (assembly GCA_902363805.1). Classification (GTDB taxonomy): domain Bacteria; phylum Bacillota; class Clostridia; order Lachnospirales; family Lachnospiraceae; genus Eubacterium_U; species Eubacterium_U album. The sequence continues at coordinate 67,245 of CABJBF010000003.1, forward strand.
CTTGCTACAGATACATCCGAATATTTTTTATAACATTCTGTATATTCTTCCATTATAGAAACCTGTTCTTCTATAGTTTTTTCACAAGGGATTTTTTTACTAATCTCGACTATTTCCTTTACGCTTTTATCGTTCATAATTGCCTCCTTGACTCCTAGGAATTATTGCTCTAAACATAACTAACTATTATATCTAGAGCAACAACATTTCATAATTACTATTTTGTTTTTCCCATTGTTATTTTTTTCAATATTATAAGCATAGCTGCTGTCACTAATGTTCCAGCTAATAATGCAATTAAGAATCCTCCTACATTTGTTATTACTCCTGGAATTAATAATAAGAATAATCCGCCGTGAGGTGCTGAAATTCCGACACCAAGTGCTAATGAGGTAATTGCTCCTACTGCTCCTCCAATCATACAGGCTGGAAGTACTACTATTGGATTCTCAGCTGCAAATGGAATTGCACCTTCTGTTATATAACTAGCTCCTAAGAACAACGCTGAGATTCCTGCTTGTCTCTGTTCTTCTGTCCACATTTTTCTTGTCACTAATGTTGCTACTGCAATTCCAAGTGGTGGAACCATACCACAAATCATTGTTGCTGCCATTGGACCATATACACCTTCAGAAATTAATCCAATTGCGAATGCATATAAAATTTTTGAAAATGGTCCACCTAAGTCCCAATATAAAAGTCCACATACTAAGCCTAAAATTACGATACTTCCTCCATTAAGACTATTTAAGAAACTTGTTATTCCTGCATTCATTGCTGAAATTGGAGTTCCAACAACAAACAACATCACAAATCCAACAATTCCAACTGATAAAATCGGTACGATAAGAATGTCCTTGACACCTTGTATTGTCTTTGGTACTTTTATGTATTTATTTAAGAACAAAGTTACATATCCTGCTAAAAAGCCTGCTATAATGCCTCCGATAAACCCTGAACCTATTGTACTTGCCAGAAAGCCCCCAACTAAACCTGCTGCAAATCCTGCTTTATCTGCTATTGAATGAGCTATATAAGCCGACAATACAGGAACCATCAAACCTAAAGCTGCTACAGCACCTGTCTGATAAAAGCCCCATGCTATTGATCCTTCATCCTGAAATGCATATATACCAAATGCAAATGAAATCGCTGTTAAAATTCCGCCAGCTACTACAATTGGAAGCATATAGGAAATTCCCATCATTAAGTGTTTATATATGGATTTAATTCCTTTTTCTCCATTGCTTGAGTCAGCCTTCTTTTCTCCCTTAATAACTTCCGTTCCTACATCATTAATCGCATTATTAATAACCTCATTAGCTTTTTTAACTGCTTTACCAACGCTACATTTAAGTACCTTTCTTCCTACGAATCTACTCTCGTCAATATCACGGTCAACTGCAAGTATTATCGCATCTGCTTCATCAATTTCCTTCTGTGTTAAAACATTTTCTGCTCCTGATGTTCCCTGAGTTTCAACTTTCACATCATATCCCAATTCTTTTCCAGTTACTTCTAAATTTTCTGCCGCCATAAATGTATGTGCTATTCCTGTCGGACACGCCGTAACTGCTACTATCTTTTTAGCCATTTTTCTTTCCTCCTTTTATTAACGACTTGTTTTTGATATGCTCAATATAACACTATTTTTTGCCTAATTCAATATTTTTCACGCTTATTTATGCTCGTTTTCGCACATTTTCTTTCATATTGTTGCATCAAATGCTCATTTATGCTATATTGTCATTAATAAATATATTTTAGGAGGTAAGCTCTATGTATGACGACGAGAGAAAAATGTCTATATTAAATACCATTCAAGCAAGGGGAAGTGTAAACGTAGCAAATCTTGCAAAAAAATATTCTGTTTCCGAATCCACTATAAGAAGAGATTTATCTTCTCTTGAGAAATCTGGTTTTGTTAAAAGAACTCATGGAGGAGCTATTCCTATAGAATCCTCCCTAACTGAATATGACTATAATGCAAAAAAAACTTTGCACTCCAAAGAAAAAGAAATAATTGCGAAGAAAGTTGCAAACATGATTAAGAACAATTCAACTATATTTCTAGGAACATCTACTGCTACAAATATACTATCTTGTTATTTAACCGCAAAAGGACTCACAATAGTTACTAATTCTCTTGATGTTGCAAATATAATTTCCAAGCGAAGTGATTACAATCTTATAATTTTAGGTGGTAATTATATAAATACCGCCCGAACTATTGAAGGTATGACTTCTATTAATCAAATTCAACAAATGCATTTTAATCAGGCATTTCTAGGTGCAAATGGTATAGATGTTAATTTTGGTATATCTACCACAAGCGATTTAGAAGCCAGAAGTAAATTTGCAGTTTCTCAAAATAGTAGTGAAGTCTACTATTTATGTGATGCGAGTAAATTTGACAGAATATCTCAATATAAGGTTTCTAATTTGTCGGAAATAACTGCTATCGTAACTGATCCATCAATTTCCACTGATATTAAAGAGAAATATGATAAACATTGCAATATTATAATTTAATATCCATTTTGCTATTTTATAAATCATCATATATATTTTTATCTGGCGATTTTATAATGTAACACACATATCAATGTAAAAAATAAAAATGACCACAAATCTTTTATTAGGTTTGTAGTCATTTTTCTTAATACTGATACTTTATCCATACCGCATCACTATCAAATTTCTTTACATCAATTAGTTTCAACCTTGTAACATCCTGTTCCATCGCTAGTCCATCAAACACAGCAGACATACCACCTCTGCCGTCAATTTCTGCTCCTATCAACAGACTTATTTCATTTAAAAGTCCTGCTTCTAAAAATGCAGTATTAATCTTTGGGCCTCCAACAACTCCTATACGTTCTACATCAAACTCTTCTGCAAGAATTTCTGTTGCACGTACTAGGTTAACACTCTCTTTTCCACATGCAATCCAAGAAATATTCTGTCCATCCAAATAGTTCAGATACTCTTTGGATACTTTTTCACTGGTTACGATCAGATATGGCTTTATCATACCAGACGCCTCCATCCATAGAAGTTCTCATTTGTATCAATAATAACTTCGTAGCCTGTGACATCTGCTTTCTTGGAAAAGCCCTCTTTTTCATAGCTTTCTGTATTTTTTTGCATGGAATTCGCCCAGATCTGCCATTTCAAGCTCTGCTGTTACTCGTCCACTGACTGTAGTTGGCACATTAATTTCATCCAATGTCGTGTAATAATCATCAACTTCCGGCAGCTTCGATGTCATGGCACAGTCGATTCTTCCACCAATGGAAATCATCATGTGGCAGATAATATATGGTTTCTTCTAATTACATTTTTCCACCATATACAGGGAATCCGCTACTTTCACCATAATTTTCAATCTTCTTAAAATTCTTAAGTACTTCCATATCCTCTTCACTGATAGTAAAGTCAACCTCTGCATTAGACTTCATATGCTCCGGATTTTCTGTTTTTGGAAGAGATATTGTTCCAAGTTGTAATGTATATCTGATGCAAAGCTGTGGAACTGATACTCCATATTTATCAGCTATTGCTTTGATTTCCGGCTGACTAAGAATCTCTCCATGTGCTATTGGAGAATATGCTTCTACAGCAATGTCATTCTTCTGACAGTAGTCTATAAGTTCAAGTGGGGTGTTGCTGATATGGCAAAGAATCTGATTAACCATTGGTTTTACTTTTGCTGTTTCCATAAGGCTCTCAATATCTTCAATCTGGAAATTAGAAACACCGATTGCCTTTAACTTTCCTTCATTATAAGCTTCCTCTAGTGCTCTCCATGCCTGGCGATTGCCTTCTTTATATCTGTTATCACTCTGATTTACTTCTACCCATGGCTGTGGGCTGTGAATTATCATCATATCGAGATAATCTAGTCCCATCTTTTTTAATGTCTCATCGATTCCTGCCTTCGCTTCTTCGTAAGTTTTGTGCTCAGCAGCCACCTTTGAAACTACAAATAGTTCCTCTCTTGGAATGCCACAAGTACGAATTCCCTCACCGACACCTCGCTCATTTCCATATGCCTGTGCTGTATCAAAATGTCTATATCCAAGTTTTGCTGCATCTTTTACTGCGTCCGCTGCTTTTGAATCATCAATAAACCATGTTCCAAGTCATAACTGTGGTATTTTAACACCATTATTTAAAGTTAAATTTTTGTTATACATTATAAAATCTCCTTTCACATTTACGTGTATTTATAATTGTATATTATCACCTGAACCCAACTTTAGGTCAAGTATTTTTCACCAATATTCTTTCTTTATTTTATACCATGTAACATATGCTTATTAATAAACTTATTACTTAAAAAGAGCCTGCATTCATAAGAATACAGACTCTTTGCTTTATTTATTTTTTCATTTTAATTTTTCGTTTAGACCATTTACCATAATAAGTTATTCCATTTACAACCTTATATGCTCTTACTCTAATATAGTACTTTTTGTTAGCTTTAAGTTTTTTAATTGTAAATTTAGCTTTCTTATATTTTTTAGTCTTTGCTTTCTTAAATTTCTTTGATGTTGATATCTTTATCTGATATCCATTTACACCTTTTGCAGCTCTAAGTTTGATTTTTGCTTTTTTAGCACTTCTCTTCTTAATTGCTTTTTTAATTTTTACTTTAGGTACTTTTACATTACCTACTGAAGAGTTTGTTGTTACATTGCCATTATCTTTTATCACTGCATTTGTAGTTGTTGTGCCTTCATTTTTTCCGTTTCCGGTTGTTGTAACCTGCTGTGGCTCTGTTGTTCCAGATTCTGTTATTTCATCATTCTTAGTTGTCGCCTCAGATACCTTTGTTGTTGTCTCTGCCACCTTAGTTGTTGTTTCAGGTGTCTTTGTTGTTGTCTCAGTTACCTTTGTTGTTGTTTCTGCTACCTTAGTTGTTGTTTCAGGTGTCTTAGTTGTTGTTTCTGATACCTTTGTTGTTGTCTCTGCCACCTTAGTTGTTGTTTCAGGTGTCTTTGTTGTTGTCTCAGATACCTTTGTTGTTGTCTCTGCCACCTTAGTTGTTGTTTCAGGTGCCTTTGTTGTTGTCTCTGCTACCTTAGTTGTTGTTTCAGGTGTCTTTGTTGTTTCTTCAGGTGCCTTTGTTGTTGTCTCTGCCACCTTAGTTGTTGTTTCAGGTGTCTTTGTTGTTTCTTCTCCTGAAAGACTATCAAGGAATCTACCATTGCTCTGTGCAAATGAGTTTTTATTCTGTGATGAATCCCAGTTAATTGACCATGTCATGATTCCTCTTAATCCCGGATGTGCATTGTTTAATTCTGTAAATGCACTCTGTAATGTTTCATTTGAAACCTGTCCACTTCCTGCAGCACTTGCTGATGAAGGTACACCTATTACTACCTGATCAGGTCTAAGTGGTGCAAAATACTTTTCTGCAGTCTGTGACTTTGTATAATAGTTATTTACATAGAAACCGTTTAATAACATATTGCACATTGCAACAATTCCTTCTTTTGTTCCCATGTTGTATGACTGATTATCTGTTGCAATCATTGGTGATGAATTGTAAAGCTGTACATGTACATATGTTGTTTCATTTCTAAGTGCATTTATCATTGGAAGATATACACCTGCTCTTGCATCACAGTACTGATTTATTCCACCGTAGAACTGATATCCTAACTGTACGTAGAATGTTTCAGGTGCCCATGAAAGAATGAAATCTTCTCCATAGCTGTTTACAATTGTTCTTATTGCATTTATCATGTTAACAATCTTTGGTGATGTTGGATTGTTAATGTCTGTATCTTTTCCACTTTCAAACTGAACTGATGACTGTTCAAGGTCAATGTCGATTCCATCAAATCCGTATTCATCTACAATTGATTTAATATCACTTACAAACTGGTTAACTGCACTCTGTGATGTTAATGAGAAATATCCTTCATATCCACCAATTGAAAGTACAATCTTTTTACCTTGTGCCTGTAATGCTTTCACATCATTTTTGAAATCTGCCTTTGTGTAGTCTGCTGTAAGTCCTGAAATATCAAATTTCATTTTTCCGTCTGTACTTCCTGCACTTACAGGTTCTGCAAATGATATATTTATTACATCCCAGTTTTTATCTACATCTCTTAACTTAATGAAAGGATTTCCTGAATTATCCCATGTATGGTAATAGCCAATTAAAAGTCTTGATGCCAAATCACTTGTTGCTGTGCCCGGTTTAGTTGTTTCTGCAACTTTTGTTGTTTCAGATGTTTCTAATCCTTCTATTGTTACCTCTATTGTCTGTCCTTCTGTTTCATATCCATTTAAATTGGCTGTAACCTTTATAATATGTTTGCCATTTGTTGTAAATGTATATGATGTTGCTGTTGCTAAAGCAAATGTTTCAACATATTTTCCATCAGCATATACTCTATATGTCTGTCCACTTTCCATCTGCTCATTTGTCTGACCCCAAACAAATGATACTGTTCCGCCATCCTGACTCTGCTTTGCTAAGCCAATTACTTCTGTTGGCCTTGCCTCTGTCTGAGAAGATGAAGTTGTTTCTGCTTTTGTTGTAGCTTCTGTCTTTGTTGTTTCTTCTTTTTTTGTTGTAACTTCTGTTTTAGTTGTAGATGTTTCTTTTGTTGGCTGTTCATGTTTTTCCAATGAATCCATAAGTGAATCCATTGATTTAGCCCATGCATAATCATTTGTAGCATCCCAGTTAATTGACCAAGTCATTACACCTCTAAATGTTGGATAAGCTTTTGGTGCTGTAAAACTTCCTGATGATGTTCCATTTACAAGTGATGTTACTGCTGTAGAAATAACATCTGTTGACACATATCCACTTGAAGCTGCTTTTGGTGTTGACGGCAATCCTAATGCTACCTGATCAGCTCTCAATCCGTTTTCTAACAATAATGTTGCAAGTGATGTCAAGAAATCTGCATTTCCAACCTGTGCATTAAATCCGTTATAACCATTCATTCCACCTGTATTGTAGAACTGTGGATAACAAATTGTAAGAATATCCCTAATCTTGTATGCCAGTCTATAATATGCAGATGTTACTGCTGTTCCGTTTGGATTTGTATCCTGAAAATATAATGTTTCAGGTGCCATAGTGATAATAAAATCATCTCCAAAATGAGACTGCACTTTTCTAAGTGCCTCAGCTATGTAATCAGTTCCTGATACCGCACTTCCTTCAAAGTCAATATCTACACCTTCAAATCCATATTCTTCTATCATTGAAATAAGGCTTGTTGCGAACTGATTTGCTGATTCTTCATTTGTTATATAAGTTGTTCCTTCTGCTCCACCTACTGAAATAATTACATGCTGACCTTTAGCCTTAGCATCTTTTATGTCCTGAATAAACTGAGCCTTTGTATATCCTCCTAATGCAGTAGATAAATCTTTGTCAAGTTCAAATGTAACCTTTCCGGCTGTTGTTGATGAATTTGCAAAAGCCACACAAATCATATCGTAGTATGATGGAACATCTGAAAGTTTAAGTGCAGTTGATCCATTGAGAAAGTTATGCCAATATCCTGTTACCATATGCTCAGGCAATTTAGAATTAACTGTATAATTATTCTGAGTTGTTTCTTCTGTTCCTGATGCGTTTGTTGTTTCTTCTATTCCCGCAACTAAGTCAGTTCTTTCTTTCCATAAAGTTACTGCTACTGTAGGAGACCATCCGGAATTGGAATTGTGTTCATATGTACATTCATACACTTTATCCTGATATTGAACCAAATCACCTATTTTATAGTGAACGTTATCCGGTGACCACACAGGATATACACCTGTCGCTGTTTTCTTAGTTGTTGTCTCAGGTGCCTTTGTTGTTTCCGGTTTCTTAGTTGTTGTTTCCGAAGCTTTTGTTGTCTCCTGTTTCTTTGTTGTAGTTACATCCTGTTCTTTTGTTGTATTCTGAACTGTTGTTCCTTCTGAACCACCATTTCCATATACTAACTTAGTAGAAAGGATTTCTCCTCCTGAAACAGCTCTCTGCCTTAATACTATTCCTTTAATGTTTCCTGTACTTGCTGTTCCTTTTCCTGATTTTAATGTAAATGTTAATGATGCTCCCGGTTCTAATGTCTTTGAGCTCCATTCCGGTGGTGTCACTACTGTCTTTCCGTCTTCACTTGTAATTGTTCCGCCTGCACTCCAGTCTCCTGATAATGTCTCTCCATTCTGTGTTTCTATCGCTATTGACGGATAACTTAATGTCTTTCCAAAGTATTCTGCCCATGGCATTACTGATATGTCCTTTGCACCTCCAGGCATTGTAATCTTTGGATTTGTATTTTTTACTGTTATTGTGTATGTATCTCCTGATGCTGTTACTGTTGTTTCAACACCGTCATTTCCAGGAATTATTATATTCTGCTTTGGTAATGCTTCTGATCCATAAAGAGATTCTTTCATTGTCTTTGTGATTGAGTTTGTGCTGTCAAGTGATGCCATCCATGAAATGAGTCCGCCCAAATGTTTCTCTCTTACATATTTTCCTTTTTCTGCTACTGATTCTTCCGTGTCACATGTGAAGAACATTCCTGTTGATTCACTGTAGAAGTAGTTTGCCTTTGCAACATCATCCCAGTATTTCTTTAACTGATACTGATTTATTAATGAATCTATGTCTCCATATGCATATGTTACTCCGTTTTCTCCTGTTGCATCTGCATATAAGCCCGGATTCTTTGGATCTCTTCCGGTGTCCTTCTTTACTTCCTTCCAGCCTCTTGTATATGGTGCCACTCCCACTACTATCTTTGAGTAATCTATGTCATCTCCATATTTATTTTCAAGATATTTTATGCATGAATCTACTGAAAGTGATGCATCCCCTTCGTCATATGCAGGGTTTGTGTATAATGCTGTCTGGTGAGCCGTGAATCCTCCCCATGCACCGTTTAAGTCATATGTCATCATGTTTGCAAAATCTACTATGTTTAACACCTTGTCATATTCGATTGCTGACATCATTTTTGGTGATGCTGACATTGCCACTGATAATTCATAGTGCTTTCCATCTGTCTTTCCGTAGCTGTCCAATGAATTTCTGATTTCCTGTAACAGTAATGTGAAATTCTTTGTGTCTGCTGCTGAGCCTTTGCATCCCTTGTCTATTGCCACTCCGTTTCCTTCAGGATCAGGATCTCTGTCTGCTGTTGGGTATTCCCAGTCGATGTCTACAAAGTCATATCCATAGCAGTG
>CABJBF010000003.1:76563-508950 GCA_902363805.1 Eubacteriaceae bacterium
TAGCAGTGAACAAACTTTGCCACATTGTTTGCGAAATTCTTTCTTGTCTTGTCTGATGCTGCAAGTTTTGGGAAATCTCCTGATCTTGTCCATCCTCCAACTGAAATACCTATTTTCATGTTTGGATATTTCTGTCTTAAGAGTACCATTGCTCCCAACACACCTGCATATTTATTATCACTTCCAACTGAGTATCCAACGTTTGGATTCTGATAATCTGCCCATGTGTCTGTTGTGATTAAGTCTCCATTTGCATCTGCATCCATAAATGCGAAATTCAAATGTGTTATTAAACTTCCGTCAATCTTGTCAGGTGTAAAGTTTTTCTGTCCTGAATAAATTGACCAGTCACCGTAATACATTACGTTACGATACTTAGCAGTTGTTGCTGCCTTAACACTTGTACTTACTCTCTGTGGTAAAACTACACACCCCAAAGCCATTGAAAGTACTAAAACAAATGTTAACACGTAACTGCAAACTCTGCCAAATAACGAGTTTCTCTTTGTGAAATAGTAAAGACTCATTTTCTTACCTCCTCAATACATTTTTGTCTCATATTTGTTACCCATTTACATAGTAAAATTCAGTTTTCACATTTTCTTCACAAGTTTATCATTTTATATTTTTAAAGAAGAGTGTGTTTTTTTTATACAGGTATCTATTTTTTGTCAAAAACAAATCCATACAATTTTTGCCAATTATGTACAATAAAAAATCACCCAATTTTTTCTCTTTTAGAATTTATTTCTTATATATTATCTTTCTCAACGCCGGACCACAATACTCGTGTGGAACAAGTTTAAATCCTTGTTTTATATAAAATTGTTCCTTTCCAACTTCTGCCAACAATTGTACACTTACACGACTTCCCTCACACATATTTTTTTCAATATACTCTAAAATTGAGTTCATGATTGTTGTACCTATCTTTCTACCCTGATATTCAGGTCTGACAACAATATCCACAATAGTAAAATATATGCCATCACCAACAACTCTTCCCATTCCTATTGCATTATCATTATAAAAAATTACAATTGAATAATATGAATTTTCCAAGGCTTTTTCCGCCTGTTCTTTACTCCAATTATTCCATCCTACTGATTTTCTAAGTGTATAATATGTTTCATAATTCAATTGATTTTCTTTTATTGTGTATTTCATAAATACTCCGTTATCTTATATTCCTTTACTCTCGTATGTTCACTACATAATATAATCAATTACAAATCCAGTCTCTTAACCAATGCCAATGTTCTACTTGCTGATAACTCTTTCTCGTTCATCTTTAGCAATTTTTCCTTGTCTACCCATTTGTAACCAATTGTTTCTCCTTCCTGTAAAACAATCGAGTCCTTTTCAAAATCCGCCTCACACAAATATACTACATAAAATGAATGGTGGTCATGACGAACAGCACGCCCAATTTCCTTCATTTCACCGCTTAAGCCGGTTTCTTCTTTTAATTCTCTAACTGCTGCTTCTAACTCATCCTCTCCTTGTAACGCGGAACCTCCTGCAGTCAATTTCCATTTTCCACCGTGATGTTTTCTAAAATCACGTTGCATTAGTAAATATGAGCCATCTGTATGCTTTACTACTATTTCACTTACAAGATGATACGCTCCATCAGGAATGGATTCGCCTCGAATCAATGTCTTATTTTCTATTTTATTAAAATTCTTATTGTATGCATCCCATAGTTCTGCCATTGTAGAACCTCCTTAATTTTAATTGTTTACATTACCCACTACAATTCAATAGGATATATTTCAATAAAAAAATGTTCTGCCACTATCTGTGTTTCAGGATGTGATTTTGCAATATCCAAATTGGAGTTCTACATATATTTGCTCTGCTCTTATAGATAACCTCTTTTCTTTGCTTCGCTAATTAACTTAGGTTGAATCAAAGGATATGTCCACTGACGTATTAAGTCATCGCTTAAAACTATCTTCTCGATTTCACTATGTATCTCCTCAAAAGAAAAAATCTCTGCTGCATAAAGCATTCCAAAAGATTCTTTTGCTGCATTTTCATTTACACGCGTTTTTCCTTTTACTGAATATACACAAACTGGTTTTATGTTAAAATCTACAGCTCCTGTTTCTTCTTTTAATTCTCTTACTGCAGTATCTTCAATTTTCTCACCGGTTTCTCTGTGTCCTCCCGGTACTTCAAATGTATCTCTTTCTTTATGCTTGCAAAATACCCATTTACCATTAGATTTTGAAATAATAACAGCAAATTCAAGTAAAGAATCATCTACTTCATCATAAAAATTTACTTCAATCATTTCTTCCCTCTTTTCCATTTATAATCTTTTGCTACCAGAATAGATTTATCTTTTTTTACTGCTCTCAATTCTTCCAGCATCACAGGCACATATTCTTCTATAAATTGGTCTAGCATATTTTCCGTTATGAAAACTGTTTCACCCTGAGTTTTATCTGAAAAATCTCCTGCAAAATCTTTCAAGAATCCTTCTATTCTAAACTCTGCAATTTCCATAATTTTTTCTGAATCAAGGTTAATTTTTTCCTGCAAAATATTTTGACAATTGAATTTACTAACTATATAAGAATTTAAAATATGATAATCGTTGTGTAGCATTGAAATTTCTTTCTGACTTTTCGTTATTCTAAACTCATCCCTATGTATAAATTGTCTGTAAAAAACGTCTTCAACCAAATGCATATAATAGCCAAGATACAAGCTATCTTCATTAATCTGCCTGTCAAACTTCTCCCTAAATAAGTTAAAATCAAAATATGTTGTTTCTTCTGTTCTATTGGCAAAATGAGTTTTGTCTCTGTCTTTCAAATTCATATATGCATCAGGCATTATGCTTCCCAATAGAAATCTTTTCTTGTTTTTTAGTTCAATTTCTTCTGAAAAAATCTCCCCTAATAAATAATGTATTAATCTTTGTGCCATCTTTTTCTCCTTATACTGCACTTGATAACCACCTATCATCAAAATACTAATAGATTAAAGTTCTTTTCTCATAATACTATCTTCAATTTCAACATAACCATTCTTCGGATAAAACTTCCATGACTCAAACCATTGTTCTTTAGGTTTACCTAAGTGTACAAGCGTAGCATCTTTTCCATTTTTCTTAACGTATTCTTCTGCGGTAGTCAAAAGTTTAGTTCCTATGCCGTTGTGTTTTTGATTACATTTCACAAACAAACGATGAATATAACATTCATTGGAATTATCAATCATTCTCACACCCACACTTCCAATAACTCTGTCATTTTCATCTATGGCAATCCAGAACATTCCACCCTTATACATATAATTCTTTTGGATATCTAACAAATCTTCATTTAGTCCCGGAACTCTTCCCAAAGCATCTTTTGCTTCCAATATCATAAAAATAAGGTCATCTCTATACTTTTCTTCAAATGTAATTATTTTCATACTAGCTAAAAACCTGCACTTTCTTAATTGCTTCATTTGTCTTTCTTTTTTAATCTAACAACACTTTTATAAATACTCTATTTTTTATATAATTTCGAAATCGTCAATTTTGCCCTGTTTAACATAATCTATTATCTTCTCTACTTCCCCTATCGCTCTAACTCGTCCTTTTTCATTCGTAAACCAGGTTGTTCTTCTTGTAGAATTATCTTCACCAGGCAAAGAAACTATATTAACACCATCATCTCTAAAAACTCTTTCTGCTATCATAATACTTCGTCTCATATGAAAAGAAGATGTCACGATTGCAATTTTTATACAAGTTTTAAGCATATTATTTTTAATCATTAATTCTCGAGATAATTTCATAATATGAAAAGCAAGTATGTCCTCCCAACCTTATATTATTTCTTCCAACTCATAAGAAGTTCCTTTTCATTTGTATCATTATCAATACTTTCTGACTGAATCACAAAATCTTCTCTTTGATAAAATGAAATTGCTTTGTAATTTTTTTTGTACGCACTTAAATGCATTTCCTCTTTTAATTTCTTAACATAATTCAATAACTGTTTTCCTATACCTTTTGACCTCATATTCTTTTCAACAAAAATTCCTTCTATATAATCTTTGTTTAATCCTATAAAGCCACTTATTTTTCCTAAATTTTCATATACATATATTTCCGCCTGAGGAAGTATATCCTTAACCATTTCAAAATTATCCATCCAATATTTTTCTGGAATAAAGCTATGTACTTCTACATTTGAATCAAACCATATTTGCATAATTGATGGTAAATCATTTTCTCTGAATTTTCTAATCATATAAAGCCCTCATGTTTATAAAAGTATGTTTTTTATTTATGTCCCATTGCCACTCTTACTTCATATGTTTTTTCTTTACCTATTAACATTTATAATAATGTAAACGCCACCTTAGGCGCTGTTTGAGGACAATACGACGTTATAATATTTTCATCAACTACAACTGGATTATTTTCAACAATCACTCCATATTCAGCCAATTCAATTATATCCCTTATCTAGCCATATAAAATCACCTTCAAACTATATTTTTTCAATTATAGCTTGAAGGTGATTATTTTTAAAGTTACTATTAAATTTAATAGTGACTGTGATATCGGATGAAAAGGTGACCACATTGAAATCTGCCATATCGACAACTATGAAACTCTTAATGAAAATAAATTTGTTATTTAATTTCATTTTGCGGTTAAATAGTATTATTTTTTTGTCTTTACCTTTATCGTCTTGGACCAAATTCCACCAATTTTCTTATATCCTTTTAGAGTGGATACGTCAGTTGTAATACTATATCTTATGTAGTAAGTTGTGTTAGGCTTTAGCTTTTTAATTGCCTTAAGTCCACCACCCTTTTTATCCCATACAGTTTTAGCATTCTTAAATGATTTATTTGTTGAATATTGAACAATATCAACAGGTATCAGCATTTTTTCAAAGGATATCTGTTTTTTCTTTATATTAAGACGCTTCTTTTTCATCTTTGGTGGTCTGTTGTCCAACGAAAGAACTATCTGTGTAGCTTCTGTTGCTCCTGTTTTATAATTTGCTGCAATATTCACCAGAATAGTATTTCTGTTATTTTTAAAATAAGATCTGTTTACAGTAATTGATGTTTTCTTATAATCGGTCTTTTTAAAGAAAGCTTTCGAGTTTTTCCCTATACCGGTATATGTAATGTTATAACCTGTACATCCAGAAGACTTAGACCATGACAATACATATTGATTATTTTTTACATTGCTTACAAAAAGATTTTTTACTTTAGTTTTATTTTCAACCAGCTCTACATCTGTCAGATATTGTGTTCTAACATAAGCTCTTTCACTATTAAACCATACCGTGGTCCAATTTGAATCACTTTCATTTGGCAACGTTTCTATCTCTGCATCCGCCTGAAGAAGTCCTACAACATTGTCATCATTCGACTCATCCTTTGATTTTCTAACACCAATTTCCTTTAATGTTTTCAAGTTATAAACTTTTTTCATTACAGCACCCGCTGGCACTTCTGTTCCATTTTTGTAAAGGTTTATGTACTTACTTTTTACATAATAGTAACCATATCCGTTCATTAAATAGTTGGTACTGTTGTCCCCCTGGAATATAACTTTGTAATACAAATCATCTGTATCTGATGTATTAGAATAAAGTCTTCTCGTAGTAACTATATATATTTTTTGATTTATTCCTACTCTATATACATCACCACTATCTGCTGTTCCCGGTATTGGACTAATCCCAATAAATCCACATGTTACCTTTCCGTCAGCAACCTTTGTAATGTTTGTGCCTTCCGGTATACGGTTATATTCTTTGTCAAGATCAATCCAGACATTGTTTCTGGATGTTCTATAAAATCCAGGTGGATGTGAAGCTTGTAATAAATACTGGGCACACATAACAGGTGCTCCTGTAAAACTTTTATATCCATTACTCCAAAAAGTAACAGTATTCTTATCATATTCTACTACCTGTAAATTAGCTGTTTCACTTTCCAGATACGCACCGTTAATCCATGTGAAATTTTGATATCCTATAACACTTGAATACAGCACCTTTAAATTTTCAATATTGTCCTGTGGCAGATACTTAGGATCTACTGTTTTACCCTGAATCTTTGTTCCTGCAGGTACTACATCCATGGCAATATGATTTTTCCAATGTGCCACATTGTCGGGACCAACCAGATATGCCCTACCTATTACTTTTATATTTGGACATGCCTGATTAATAAATTCTGTATGATATCTTGACACATCTCCCAGTGCATAGACAGACTCTCTCATACATCTCATTCCAATAAGAAAAACTGCAAAAAACAGAAAGCCACCAATCATCATCTTAAAATGCCTTTTGATTTTGCTCATACACATCTCTTTTCTCTATTTTATTTTTGTGTTCCGTTCACTAATGTCTTACATCTCATAATGCATAAACATTGTCTCCTTGTCTAATAACTATTATATCACTTTTATGCTACTTTTTCATTAATATTTTCTACATCAGGAATGCTATCTTTTGTGGTTTCAATAATTTTACAAAAATTGTCCATTAAATGTGACAGCCATTTATCTTCATATCGTGCTTCTGTAATATCATTTGTTTCTATATTAATAAATATCCTTATAAACTGGAAGTTAGCGATTTCTTTTTCCGGTATTCTCTGTCCCACGGATTTCCTCATGATAGAAATAATCTACGATCACTGGATGTCCCTGCGGGACTCTGCCATAAGGCATTTCATTATCCACAAAGGCACAATCATACTTCTTAGCCATTTTCTCAGCTTTTACTTCAAGTGCTTCAAAGTAGCTGCGGTTATGCTTGTTATAGATTTCGTCGTAAAGTGGTACAAGATCAGGATATTTTCCGGCGATATAATCCATAATTATCTTTTTGAAACCGCCTCGAAGATTGAGATTTTCGAGCCAGAACAGATCGCACTGATCCTTTACCCGCTCAAAGATTGCTTCAAAATCCGTGATACCGGGGAATACCGGGGATACGAAACAGACTGTACGGATACCTGCCTCATATACCTGCTTCATAGCAGCGATACGGTGCTCAATGCTCGAAGCAGAATCCATATCGTTCTTGAAATTTTCATCTAGTGTGTTGATCGACCATGAAACGGTTACACGTCCAAGCTTCTTCAACAGATCAATATCCCGTACCACAAGATCCGACTTTGTGCAGATCAGAATATCTGCGTCACTGCCGATCAGCTGCTCCAGAAGTTTTCTGGTATTCCCGAATTGCTCCTCCTGTGGATTGTAGCCATCTGTCACAGAACCGATGACCACCCGCTGTCCGGCATATTTCTTCGGATTTTTAATTTCTGGCCAATGCTTCACATCAAGGAAAGTGCCCCATTCCTCCTTGTGCCCGGTAAAGTGCTTCATAAAAGAAGCATAGCAATACTTGCAGGCATGTGTACAGCCCACATAGGGATTGACCGAGTAACCGCCTACCGGCAGACTAGACTTAGTCATGATTTTCTTTGTTTCCACCTCACGAATGAGGATTCCATTCATTACTTCTTCCATGATTTCTGTACCTCTAACACTTTATTAAATTCTTCCGGCATTTCCTGAATCATATTTTCATCCCCTATGATAGGGACAAGGTCTTCCTTCATAAACACCGGAATGCCGAGCTTATGTGCCTGGTCCGTCAGAGACCATGCCCATTCCGGCTCCGTATGAATCTTCCTGCTCTGAGCTCCGGTCATGGTGCCGACAACGATCCAATTGATTCCGGAAAGGTCAACTGTGCCGGGATCATCGAATAACGGCTCAAAGGTAACATGGTAATGTTTTGCTCTGACGTTTTTCCGAAGGGCGTCGATACGCCACAGTTCTGCTTTCCTCGTCACCGTAACGCCAAACCATGCGTTTTCCAGATCGGTATCAAAATCCAGCAAATCAGGTCGCTTGGTAAGGAACAGGAACTGATGCTGTGGATTTTCACGGATCTTTGCAAATACCTCGTCTCTCCATTCCGGCTTCCATCCGGAGAGATTGCTCATGCCGGTAAGAAGAAAGTTCTGCGGACGTTTCTTTTCCATCATCTTGAGCTTACCCGGAAAGAATTCAGGGTCAGCGAAGTCATCAATCATATGCCAGCGTTTCACGTTGTTGCGGGCATAGCAATATGCACACCCCACTGTGCAGCCAATGACGATATTCATGTTCTGAATCTGATTTTTGATACAAATACTCATGACTTCTGCCACTCCTCAAGATTCTTTCTGATGCGGTCGAGGCATTCCTCAAACCGGGTAATTTCTTCCTCTGAAAAACCTTTGTAGTAAATACTACCCATCTCATCAGATACAGAATCGTACTCGCCCTTTAAGGCATGTGCTTTCTCAGTCAGAAACAGGAGTGTCTTCCTTTTGTCCGTTTCAGACTGAACACGGCTTATCAGCCCTTGTTTTTCCATTCTTTCCAGCATCGTAGTAAGAGATGTTATCGCTAATCCGCATTTAGTCGAGAGTGACCTGATTGAAATACCATCCTTCTGCCACAGCACATAAAGAATACGCCCCTGGGCTCCATTAAACGCATCAATATTCTTTTCACTGAGAATCTTCTCGAAAATCCGGTCTCCAAGCTGTTTTATTTTGGTGACAAGAAATCCTCCATTCATTTCCATACAAAAGCTCCTATATAGTAGTTTATCAAAAACATACTATATAGGAGCTTTATTGTCAAGAGTTTATATGTCTTAATAGGTAAATTCCGTTTTTTTCAATTCTCCAAACTGGAAGTTTCTTAAATAATATAATTAACTATTCCATAAATCAAATGGCATACCATAAATATTGAAATAGGTATAACAGCAATCATATTCTTTCTTTCAATAGCGAAAAACAGAAATACCAAGCATGGAAAAATAGTCAAACCCAATATAACAATGCCATTCGTCACACCTACATAATAAAATATCCAACATAAAAAATACAGTAGACAACAAATAATTGTGGCCATAATAAATCGTGTGATACTTATTTTTTTACGGTCTTGATTAATGAATATACATAACGACATTACCATTAACACCTGACATATAGATGCTATTACATCTACTGTTTTTGTAATTGACTCTCCCCTTAAAATATCATTCGGTGCTGGAACTGCGAACCAAATAAAATTGGGAATCATAATAATAATAAAAGTAATCAATCCCCATATATCAAAACCTATTTTGTATTTTTTTATCATCTCAACATCTCCACAGATTCAAATTTAGCTCATTCTTATCTTTTCATAAATTTCTTCTGTTTCGCAATTTGCCCCGTCAAATTTAGGCCACGCATCCACATTATCGTTTCTTCTTCTTGGAATAATATGAATATGAAAATGCGGAACAGATTGACCAGCACTTTCATCACTTGCATTCAGTAAATTCACACCTTCGTACCCACATTTATCAACACAATAGTTGGCTACTTTCTTCACTGTGGACATCAAATGGCTAAGCGTATCTACATCACAATCTAGAATATTTTTAATATGCTTTTTAGGTATTGCAACCATATGGCCGTCAACATCTTTTGCAATATCCATAAAAACCATTGTATATTCATCTTCATATACTTTCAAACTCGGAATTTCTCCGTTTAATATCTTACAAAATATACAATCCATTTACGACTTACCTCCATGAAATTCAAAGTTTCTGTTCCTTACAAACTTCGATTGAGATTTCACCTGTTTTAAGAGATTTAATAACTGTTATATTTTGTTATTAAATTCTCCGCAAACCCTTGAAAACACTGGATTTGTCGCAGGTGAGCTTTCCCTTATTTTTTCCCTTGTGTTATATCGTCCCATCAATGTTTATGAACTCTGATAAGGGCAAATACAAGGGCAAGAAAAATCTATAAAACAGTATAACACAAACGGATTCCCTTAACTGATCCTGAAGTAAATGTTACCTATCACCTGATTAGTTCCGCTAAGAGTACTATTTTACAATCTGTTTCGCCCACTTTTGAATTTCGTTATCAGAAGTAATCTGTTTTTCTTCATTAAAGCGTACATTGAGTCCCGCATGAACCGTTTTTTTTAGACATAAACCAATAAAACATAACACAAAATGCTAAAGCAAACACAACACCAAAAACATTTTGAATCACTCTAAGACTAACCGCTCCTTGTAGTCCATAAGTCTCTGCAGCAATGGCTAAAGCACCAAATGTGTTAAATACTGCCTGCCAGCCATATTGTGCTGAAAATCCTACACCGATTCCACCAAGAATTCCTATATATGCATAGATTGACGAAGGAAGCAGAAAATATAATACTGTAAAACATATAACACCTGCAATATTTCCGACAATCCTTTTACGGACTCTGTAGTGCATATCTTCCATAAACGGCAAAATCGTGGACATGGCCGCAATACCAGCCCACATTGCACGTGGCATATTACAAAGTTCTGCAATGCAAAGGACTATCGGTACGCATAAAATCTGACATATCTGCCATTTTGTTCTGGAAGAAATGATATCAAATTCTTGTATCAGATCTTTCAGATTTCTTTTATAGGTTCTGTTTTTATGATTTCGATAAAATACGAAGCAGGTAAGTGCTGCACCTAAAGCCATTCCGACTAATCGCATCTGATAGCTTTTTCCCGTAACATCATAACCATATAGCAGTAGATACCCAAGAACCAATGTAGATTGATTAAACATGAATGGATTATGACATCCGAACAGAATCAACACAGCCAGTGCCGCAATATTTAACAGCATTCCCAATACCGGTGAAAACTGATTTGCTAAATGCGGACATACAGTCATAATTACAAAGAACAAAGCCAAAAGCATCGTAGATTGTCCGATGTGGATCCCCAGATCCGCATTTCTAAACACCATGAGACATAATAAGACTACTACACCTACAATGCTGTTCTCCTTTCCAAATAGGATGCTGAAAATACTAACAAAGAAAAAACAAAATGCCATTGTAACAGCTATCTTCACCAGATATACCCACATATGATATAATTTTTCTTTTAGTGTTTCACTCTTTTTCAACAGGTTTTTAGAACCTGCCTGATTTAACTGCAACTCCTGATAAAATGTCATATAAATCCTCCCATCTTCTAATTTATCTTAAAACTATATAATCTCATCTTTCTGCTTTGGCAGCTCTATAACAAATCTGCATCCACCATATTCACGGTTTTCTGCTTTGATTGTTCCTCCGGCACTATCTACAATCCGTTTTACAAGTGCAAGACCTAGGCCATTTCCTTCTGCTTTATGAGATCCATCTACCTGATAGAACTTGTCAAATATTCTGGATTTTACATCATCCTCTATTCCTGGTCCTTCATCTTCCAGAATGAACTTAACAGAATCCTGTTCTTGTTTCAGAAACATCGTAATTGTCCCCTTTGAAGGGCTGAACTTAATCGCATTATCCAAAAGATTTATCCAGATATGCATAAAAAGTCCTTCATTCCCAGTATATTTAACTTCCTCCAATTCTACCTGAAAACCAATTTCTTTTTCTGTCCATTTTGTTTCCAATGAAAGAAATGCCTGGCGGATCTGTTCATCCAGACGATATTCTGTTTTTTTCATTGGTATATTCTGATTCTCTAACTTGGATAACAGCAAAATATTACCAACCAATCCGGAAAGTCTTTGGGTGTTAAATAAGATTTTTTCTACATATTCCTCTTGATCCGGAGACAGTTCTTCTCCCTGAAGCAGCATTGTATATCCTTCAATGGCATTAATCGGGGTCTTAAACTCATGAGAAACATCAGATACAAAATCCATCTGCAGCACCTCTGTTGCACGAAGTTCTTTTGTCATAACGTTAAAACTTTGATAAGATTCTCCAACTTCTGCTATACGGCTGTTCGTTTCCAAATGCTGTTCAAAATCTCCCTGAGAAACTTCCTTCATTGCTTTACTAAGTCTGGTAATTGGTTCCAGTAACTTTGCATTGATAAAGGAAGTGATCAGCCCGGCAATCAATGTATTGAAAATCAAAAGCCAGCCAAGCACAGGTATGCTGCCCGGCAGATTAAAAAAATGATTCAAAAAAGCAAATAATAAAGCAGATATGACTGTTGAAAATACAAGTGCCAGCCAGATTGCACCAGTCAGACAGGATCGGATCCGCAATCCTTTTTCTTTCTTTTGTTCCATTATTTTTTCACCACCTTGTATCCAATTCCACGCATTGTTACGATTTCAAAATCAGGGTTATCTTTAAAACGCTCTCTAATTCTTCCTATATGTACCTCTATCGTATGTGGGTCTGCCTCCGTCTCGTATCCCCATACTTCATCCATCAACTGTTGTTTTGTAAATGTTCTGCCTGGCGAAGCTGCAAGCTTATATAAAAGCAGGAATTCTTTTTTAGGCAAAACAAGACTTTCCTTATCAGTTGTAACCGTCATTGCATCATAATCAAACTCTGTTGAACCGATCACAATTTTGTGTTCATTCAGTATCTGTGCACGGCGAAGCAGTGCTCCGACTCTTAAAACCATTTCATTCACATTTACCGGTTTTACCATATAATCGTCACTTCCCGAAAGAAATCCCTGGCGCATATCATCAAAGGAACCTTTCGCAGTGATCATAAGTACCGGTATCTGATATCCTGCTGAGCGAAGTTCTGACACCAGTTCATAGCCATCCATAACCGGCATCATAATATCAGAAATGATCAGATCAATATATTCCTTATCCAATACTTCTAATGCCTGTGCTCCATCCGATGCACTTTTGACCTGATATCCATTCTTCTCAAGCACTTTTTGGAATAGCTGGCTTAATTCTTTATCATCTTCTACAATCAATATTTGAAACACGTTTTCCTTCCTCCTTATTAAAACAGATACCTTGCCCATCCAAGCAGATGCTGTACCAAAAATATTTTTCTCTGACGTTTCTTTGTTAATTCGATTGGCTCTACATGATATGGATCACGATAGGTTCCATCTTCCAATACCTGGCGGGACACTCTTTCATATTCCATCATGCCCTCTTCCAACTGTTTATTAATATCTTTACTGCGAATTACAAGCATCAGTTCCGTATCCAGATATGCACTTCTCATGTCCATATTAAAGGAACCGATTACAGACAGATCATCGTCAATCAAAATACTTTTTCCGTGGTATGAATAACCGCCTTCATTTTCCCAGATATTAATTCCTGTACTTAAGATTCTATTTCTGTTTTTCGCATAATCGGCAGCCCCAAATGGATTTCCATTATTCGCAACTGAATTTGTCATGATAGAAAAATCTGAAACGTTCTCTGCAATCTCCTCCCATGTATTATACATCATATCATTACAGATAATATATGGCGTGTGGATCTTCACACGATTTTTTGCATTTTTCATCAATTCTCCCAACTGATACCACACTACTGGTTCTTTGGAACCTGTGTGAATAGGATTTGACACTAATGCAATCTTTTCTGTCTCAAAAGTTTCGTCCGTATAATCGGTATCGCAGATTCTTTCCTTATTCTCTTCAAAATATTTCTGATAGCCGTTCTGCAGCTCTAAAACTGCGTTCTTTACAGATTTTCTATTTGCCAGTTTTTTATTGTTATGAAAATAACCACTGTCTTCCTGATCCCATATAGTTTCAAAATAATCTAACAACTGGTTAACTGAATTTTCTTTCTCAGGTTCATTGCAAACAACCAACACGTCTCTGTCATAGTTCTTATGTCCCGGAAAATCCCCCAGGAAATAATTATATGTATTTCTTCCGCCAAGAATATATGTCTTACCATCTGCAATCAAATATTTATCATGCATTCTACCCATCATTTTCCATGGTTTCAACGGGTTGGCTTTATTATACAGTTTAATTTCAACATTCTCATGGGAAGATAATCCATAGAAATACGGATTCCCTTCCATATCAATCCAGCTCTCCATTCCATCTACTAACAGACGAATATGCACACCTCTGTCTGCCGCATCATGCAGTGCTCCTAAGATTAATTTTCCACTTTCATCGGATTTAAATGCAAAAGTAGAAAGAATAATTTCCTCTTTTGCATTCTGGATCAAACGCACTCTTTGTAAAAGCGCTTCTGGATTCTTTTCTATGATTACTGCCCGTTCTGTATTTTCACTGCATTCGTTCCATGACCCATTTTTTGTTTCTTTTTTGGTTGTATTGGACACTTCCGGCTGCTTTTTATATGCAACGCAGATTCCGAGCAATTCATAAAAAGCCACACATAAAAAAATTGCCAGTATAACAAGAAGGATTTTACATATTTTATACTTTTTCATTGTACATCACCTAATTCCTTTTTATTTCATACTTATACAATACAAAGTCAATCTCAATTTAACCTCAACAAGGTTTGTTTTTTCATCAATGCAAAATCTTCTTTGTACAACAGACTGTTAGATATAGCAAAAACGGCCTTTCAAAAACAGTTAACTTCTAAATCAACTGTTTTTTGAAAGGTCGTTTCATCAGATTCTTATAGCAATCCAGCAAATAATCTCATAAATAATTGTCCCAGTCGCAAATATGCACTTCGTCCGGTTTGATATTGGTCTGTCACATCACGACATTCTCCCATCGTTCTTATCAGATCATTTTTTATTTCCACAACTGCCTGACAATCTGCCATAAAACAGCCGTTTTCAAAATGGTGATATAAACTTCGATAATCCAGATTAATTGTTCCACAAGTTGCCATACAGTCATCTGCCACACTCATTTTTGCATGACAGAAACCAGGAGTCCACTCATAAACACGAACACCATGTTTAACCAATCCATGATAAAAAGAACGAGTTATATTATAAATGAATTTTTTATCAGGGATACCAGGTGTGATAATTCTTACGTCTACCCCTCGCTTAGCAGCCAGACATAACGCATGCGTCATTTCATCTGTTATGATTAGATATGGAGTCATAAACCAACAATATTTTTCAGCTTTATTTATCATACTGATATAAACTTCTTCTCCTACTTGCTCATTATCCATAGGGCTGTCTGCATAAGGTTGAACAAACCCAGTTTGCTGTGCCGCATAATCATAGTGGAAAAGGTATTTACTAAAATCAGAATCATTAGCATCCTTATCACTTACTGCATTCCACATTTCCAAAAATGTCACCGTAAGCGACTGAACAGCATCTCCTTCTAAACGAATACCTGTATCTTTCCACTGTCCATACGGGTGTGTGTAATTAAAATATTCGTTTGCTAGATTATATCCACCTGTAAATCCGACTTTTCCATCAATAACTGTTATTTTTCTATGATCACGATTGTTCAAAAACAGATTTAAACCTGGCACAAACGGATTGAATACACGGCAATGAATTCCTATTGCCTCCATCTTTTTCACAAAATCTGTGTTAATAAAGCCTATAGAACCCATATCATCGTAGAATACTCTAACTTTCACACCTGCTTTTACTCGCTCTTCCAGAACATCTTGAATCTTATGCCATGCTTCAGCGTCTTCTATCGCATGATATTCCATAAAGATAAACTTCTGTGCTTTCTCCAAATCCTTAAGCTGTGCCTCTAATCCTTTCACTGCTTCATCAAAATATACAATATCCGTATTCTGATAGATTGGATACTGCGAATTTCTTTGTATGTAACTTGCTATATTTCCTGCTTTCGGAATTGTTTCTTTTATTCTGCTCAAACACTCCTGACTGTCCGGAAGCATTGGTAACAATTTGCTATCAATTTCTGCATATCGCGCACGCATTTTATGTGTGCCACCATTCAAACCAATCAACAAATACAGGCCTACACCCATAATTGGGAAAATTAGAATTAAGATGACCCAAGGCATTTTCATAGAGGATGTCTTATTTGATGCGTACAATCCCAAAACCAAGATCCCACTCAAAATCCTTGTAAATAAATTTATGATTTCTGCATATTCATTCAAGCGTGTTACGATAGTAATAATAAAAATCACTTCCAGAAGAATGCAGATTATGGAAAAACACAGCCGTTTTACCCCATTTTTTGTTTTTGCTTTGCCCTCTAAAGTATCTTGTTTCATATATATTCCACCTTCCTACTTGCTCAGTTTTCTCCCTAAATTTCGTGTAACATACCAATTTTGTCTTTTATTCTCTGCATTTCATTATCTGCTTCAATGATAGCTCTTGCAGAATGAAGTAATTCTTCACTTATCTCATCATAGCCAGGCATTTCTTCAATTCCTTTTTTATAGCGAAGTTGATGTTCCAATGTTGCCCAGAAATCCATACCATTGGTTCGAATCTGTAATTCTACACGCATAGGTGTTTTACCCTTAGCAAAAAATACTGGTATTTCAACAATCATATGATAGCTTCGATAACCATTCGATTTTGGATTTTTTATATAATCTTTTATTTCAATAACTTTAATATCATCCTGTTATCCTCCTAAATAGATTGAAATATGTCAATGAGTTTTTTTCTTGAACAATAGTAGAGCACAATTCTTTTATTTTGTTCCAACTTCATACATGATCATAACATGTAAACTTTAAACTATTTTCCCAGATTATTTCTCCATCAGTTTTTCAAACCAGGTATCCATAGCTAGGATGAATTGACTTACGTCTGGCAATTCTTGCAGCATTTCGTTTAGGGTTTTGTGCTTCACATATTTCTGCGCATACACCCAACAGGCAACGCTACTGGCTTCTGATACAATGTCAGCTATGGTTTTGCGCATAAGCTCTTCAAATTAAGCAATTTCTTCTTTCGGAACAACATCATACAGTGTTGGTGCCTAATGACTTATTTTTACTCCATTTTCATTTGCATCTTTAAACAGATTCTTAACTTTTTCTCTTGAATCCTCCGGTACTTTAATGTACTCCCACATAAATGCTACCACATCGGCTGGCCTTATTTATATCATTTCACTCTTTTTTGAAATAGAACAACACCACAGCAACAACTCAAATCGACTTAAAATTCCAGACTATTCGCATTCAGCAAGAAATACTTCATTCCCATGATGACAAAACCTTCATCATTTCTCCAAGGCTTTTTGCTGCCATTTACAATGACGATCTTCTTGAAAGAGTCCGGGATATTACGCAGAGAATTGAACTCCTGCGTCTGTTTTTCTTCCGAAGTCATGTCATATGCAACCTGGATATAGTATCTCTGGTTTCCTTGATTCACCACAAAGTCAACCTCCAACTGCTTGCGAACACGTTTGCCCTCTTTATCCTTATCGAAGATATCCACGACACCCACATCAACATTGTAGCCACGGATCAACAGCTCGTTATAAACAATGTTCTCCATGATATGAGTAGGCTCCTGCTGTCTGAAATTCAGACGTGCATTTCTCAGTCCCAGATCCGTAAAGTAGTATTTCAGATTTGCACCGATATACTTTCTGCCCTTAATATCGTATCGGCTTGCCTTGGAAATCAAAAAGGCATCTGTCAAATAGTCGATATGCTTGGAGATGGTTTTATTAGCATAAGTCATCTGGCGCTCACTGTCAAAGGTATTGGCAATCTTTGAAGGGTTGGTCGGTGCGCCGATTGCAGATGCAAGCACATCAACCAGAATCCCAATCTCATCCACGTTCTGAATCTTATTTCTTTCAATAACATCCTTCAGATAGACATTTGCAAAGATGTTCTTCAGATAGTCCGCTTTCTGTCGTTCGCTCTGGAAACTTACGATCTGCGGCAATCCTCCGTAGATCATGTAGTCATCCCATGCATCATCATAATCGCCGTCATAGACAGAATAAAACTCTGCAAAGGAGAGAGGGTAGATTCTAATCTCATCACCTCTGCCACGGAATTCGGTCACAATGTCGCTGGACAGGAACTTGGAATTACTTCCGGTGACATACACATCAATATTGCTCATGCGGAGCAGGCTGTTCAGCACTTCCTCAAATTGTGACATAAACTGCACTTCATCAAGAAGCAGATAGTATTTGCCATCGTCTTTCATGGCATCTTTGATGTACTTGAAACACACCTTAGGATCTCTTAGTTCCTCATTTTCAATACCGTCCAATGCAATCTCAATAATATGATCAACATCAACGCCGTTCTCCAGTAAGTATCTCTTAAAGATGGTAAACAGCAAAAAGGATTTGCCACATCTACGAATGCCGGTAATCACCTTTATCATTCCATTATCTTTTCGCAGGGTCAGCTGCTGTAGGTAAGCGTCTCTTTTAATCTCCATCGTTACGCTCCCCCTTTCCGTGCATCTGCACACTTTTTAGTAATGAGATTCTATCACAGAACGACGTGAATTTCAATATGTATTCCTATTTTATGTGCATCTACACACTTTTATGTAATGTTGATAAATATATTTTCAGATTTTTTTGATTGCAGTGTCTATAATCGACTACTCCAATCGTTATTATAGGTAAACAACAAAAAGAAGATGGTTTGATTCAACCATTGAGCGAGTTCCTCTCGTCAGAAATGGTGAGTCTGTCAGAAAAACATACTGTGCCTTCTGGCGAAAGGATAATTCAGGATACTACATTGAAGATTTTGCTGAAATGTTAAAAACAATATTTTAATGTAATTCCTTTTCATCCATAAAACGGACAGCCTTGTTTTTGATGGCCGTCCGTCTTTTCTTAATAATATCCCCGTTCTTCCATCCAGTCTTTCACATAGCATCGAATTCCAATATAAATCACATGCACCAGTACAGGAACTGTTAGGACACTATGATGTCAGTACCACAATGAATATTTACGCTCACCCAACAAGAAAAGCAAAACGGGATTCCGCATAAGGGCAAAAATAAGGGAAAATACATATCATTTCACTATCTAAGAGGCTGTAAGCCTTGAAAAATAAGGAAAGTTCAGGAAATCTCTCCACAACTTCCGATTTATCCATTTCCCTATTTTATTTCTCTCACAATAATACATTGCAGTTTCTAAATTTCCATATTTAATATTTTCCATCTCTTCTAACATTTTAAAATTTACCCGTCTAATTCCTTATTATCGTTAATAAAACTGGAAATTACTATTGCTTATTCTTTCTTCTATAAATTTTTCTTATAAACAGTTCATTATTTTCAGATGTTTCTACAATAGATATATTAAAATTATTGTCATCAAATTCTGGGAAAAAGACATCCCCTTGCTCTACATTTATATTAATCTCAGTAATGTACATTACGTCCACTAGTGGTATGGCTTCTTTGTATACTCCATAGCCACCGGCTATATATACATCTTTTCCTTTTGCAAATTCTATAGCCTCTTTTACACTAGATGCTGTATGAAGATTTTCACCTATATATTTTTTAGTATTCGAAATAACTATCGTTTCTCTATTTGGAAGCGGGCGACCAATTTCATCGTATGAATTTCGTCCCATTATTACAACATTTCCTGTTGTAAGTTCCTTGAATTGTTTTTGTTCTCCCTTTATTTTCCACGGAATTTTTCCATTTTTTCCAATAACATTATTTTTTGAACGGGCTACTATTAAACCTATCATATAAATTTTCTCCTTATATAAAAGTTTTTACGAGACTAATTTCCCTGGTTTACCTTTTCAATATAATAATCCAG
Source organism: Eubacteriaceae bacterium (assembly GCA_902363805.1). Taxonomy (GTDB): domain Bacteria; phylum Bacillota; class Clostridia; order Lachnospirales; family Lachnospiraceae; genus Eubacterium_U; species Eubacterium_U album. The sequence goes on from CABJBF010000003.1 coordinate 96,120, forward strand.
TTTTTGTTTCATCCGTAATTATATGCTCTATTCCTGAATGTTCCTTACTAAGATATTCCTTCAAAAAAGTTGGAAATGCTTTGTATTTATCCAAATCTTTTATTGGTATCCAATGCATTGTTTCTCTTACTCCCTGGCTATAACTATCACTATTAAGCTGTTTTGTTCCTCTAGGCTTCATCAAATAGTACATTGATATTTCATGGCAATCCATTCCTTTTAAAGTTCCCTGATTTTCATTGAAGAAATTTTCGTGAATAACTGCAAGGCGTTCAATTTCATATTCTACACCTGTTTCCTCAAGCACTTCTCTTTTTACTGCCTGCTCAGATGATTCTCCAACATGAACTCCACCACCGATTGAGTAATAATAATCATCTATTTCATTTCCTGCAAATAGCACACAACCTTCTTCAATTATTATTGCTGCTGCACGATATCTAAACCATTTATTTTCTCTTGTAAATCCACAATCCTGCATATTCTTTCTCCTCTAACTCAGTGACTATATGTAATTTGTCTAAATCTTTCTTATAGGATGTCTAGTAACCATTTTCCATTTTTCCGGGACAACCTTTCTTGCATCAGATAAATATATTTCATGATGTAATCTGTCCAAATTTCCTTTACGAATTACTCTTCCGCACATTCTATTTCATACTCAAAATATTTTTCTTGAAACTTGACCTGTTCTTCTATCTGTTCCTTAGAATATAGTTCATCTTCTGGCACCACAACCCATTTATCTTCAACATCATTTAGCCTGTGAATTATTGCAATTACTTTCCCTGTAAATTCTTCAACCGGTTTATTTACACCCAATATATAAGCATCTTGTTCTTCTCCATCAGGTGCCATTATTCCTTCGATATATCCATAATTTATCGGATAATAAATATCTTTATGCTTTGGGTGATATGCCCCATTGGTCTATCAACCGTAACTTTTACAATCTTTCCTAACATATTATTTCTCCAAATAGTATTCGATATTGCAAATAATATGCAATTCTGCTTATTTTTAGATTCATAGCTCTTATTCTTTTATAATATTATCATATACATTTAGCTATTGAAAGAAAAAGCCGGTTTTGAATTCACAAAATCGACTTGCATATAATTCCTATTTTAAACAATTTATCGAAATCTCATTTAACTCACTTATTAATTTGTCGTCTTGCAATTTCTTTACAATAGGCATAAATATTGCTATTGTTTCTTTTGCCCTTTTCTGCTTCTCACGTTCTTCCATATACTCTATAGTTCTCATATTATGAAGTCGTTCTGCAATCTTTATAACAGCACATTGTTCATCTTCAAGACCTACTTTTTCAATATCGTAGTCCTTTAATCTTATTAAAATCTGCACCACGCTATCAGGCAAATTTTCCTTTAACTCATCAATTGCTACATTAGTTTTTCTAAAAACATCGCAAAGCATTCCTGCATAAATGACACTTTCTTCCGCTTCCATTTGCACTAGCAACAAAGATACATTTAATAAATGCGTTACATAATCATCACCCGAGTATCTTTTTCTGTCTCCATATATACTCTGACAGAAATTGTAGACCTTATTTAATTTTTGATTATCATATCCATGCTCTATCATTTTTTCGCACAATACTTTGAATAGTTCTTCTTTTGATAAATGTTCATCCATTATTTTATAAAAGTTGCAATTGCTCATATCTCTATCTCCAAAATGTATTATTTCTAATTTCATTGCATACAAGAGTGAAGGTGAAAAACCATAATAACTTTTGAAAGCTTTAATAAATCCGCTGTGCGATTCCCAGCCATATTCAATTGCCACATCGAGAATTTTGTTTCCATTTAAGATTTCTCTGGTTGCATATATCAATTTTCTTTCCCTGACATATTCCATAACAGAAACTTTCATTTCTTGTTTAAATAGTCTTGAAAAATAAAACTTTGTATAACCTGCATTACCAGCGATTTCATCAATGGTTATTTTATTCTTTATGTTGTTTTCGATATAGTTAAGACTCTCTGTTGTTACTGTTTTTCTATCCATATATCTTGCCTCTTGTGATTAAATGATATATTAAAAATATCATCTTGAATGGATATTTGCTTTTCCAATGTTGCTCTAAATATAAAAATTATGCATTCCAAGTAAATTTAATGTGGTGGATTTTACTCCACCACACCACATCTACTTATTTCTGTGCAACGATTAAATATCTATGAATAGTTCCCTGCACTTTTCCATACTTGTCTATTATGTCTTGCATTTTTAGCAAATTCTCATAACACTTGCTCACTGAAAAATTTGGAAACTCCCACTCAATAATATGTGCAAACCATACAAATGCACCTATATCATAAAATGTTATAGGTCTGTATGTTTCTTCGGCTCTGATTATTTTAAAACCAGCCTCTTCAAACTTTTTCCTTTGAACCGTTAGGTTCATATTGGGAAATGGTTTGGGTATATCTGGTAAAACCATCTGAACTAAGTCACGTTCATTATTTTCTCCAACCTGCTCTGTTATAAAAATACCATCTTTTTTCAATAACCTATATATTTCATCCTGTTCAAATTCTCCATGTCGATTTATCATCAAATCAAACATTTCATCTTCAAACGGAATATTTTTAGGATTCGAACATTCTTTGAAATTAATACCTAGCGGTAATAATCTTCTTTTGCAAAGTTCTACATTTGGTTTATAGCCTTCCGTCACAGCCGTTTTGTCATATGGATGATTCAGAGATAACAAAAATTCTGCACCACCTGTATCGTAATCCATTATCTGCTTTGAATTATCAAGATAACTTCTTACAATTTCTTCATAACTCCAAGGTAAATCATTTTCTACATCATATCGTCCTTCAATATGCGAAAAATCCCACCCTTGAATCTGTGCGACCTCTTCTTCTCTTTTCCATATATTGTATAATTCCTTTTTATTCATATTTACTGCTTTCCTTTCAAATAAATTCATAAAGGGTGCAGTCCAACAACATAAGCTTTTGCCTCTAATTAACCTCAATACAATCTGTTGTCTGTTTTAGAACTGCACCGAGTATTTAATTCGTCTCATCACCTTAGTATGCTTCATTTATCTATCTCCTTAATTTATTTAGCAAATTTTCAGGCCATTCGTCGCCTTCATCTAAGTTATTATCCATAAGCCACTTGTCTTCTACTGATATGATTTTTTTCTCATTATTTTCATTTACAAGTGTAACTGTCACCTTTGGCTTTTCACTTTCAGAACGTTCTTCACATCCATAATCGCCATCAAATATATGCTTAATTTTCCACATTTTATTACTCCGTTCCTTCAATTATTGTACCTGTCCACTTCACTCTGAATCCATGTCATAATTACATCTACCAAATAATCCTGCTGAATTCTGCTTAATTCTTTTCCCGGCTGAATTTTATGCCACTTTCTGATACACTCTCTGCAACATGTAGCTGTTGCATGCTGAGCAACAAACACCGGATGTCCTTTTGTTGGAGTTTGCTTTCCGTCATTTGGAATAAATGCAGGAGCTTCTCTTTTAAAAATAAATTCTCTTGCATGTTCCCTTATAGTTTCCATTCCCTTTTCATTTATGTAATCAATATCCTTTTGTTTTAAATGAAAACTACTGCGAAATTTTGAATTATTAAGTCTGCTAAATAGTTGTTTGTACCATTCTTCCTTTGTCATTTTCGAACTCCATTTATACAAATTCTTCTAATTATTAACTGCATATATTCATTTATCTTTTTTAACACGTGAAAATTATATATGCAGTTTTTAGTTTTAATCATTTATCATAAAATAATGTATCATCAAAACAAATATTACCAAAATAATTATTAATGCAATCATTGTTATTCCTATAAATACATTATTACTATTATCTCTACTTACAACATTATCCACATTTTCATTTGTAATATTTTTACTAGCTTGATTGTCTTCTGCTTTTCTAATTTCAACATTTATTAATGAAAATGAATCTGTTCTATTAATTATTCTTTGATAAAAATTTTTTACATATTGTACATCACTTTCGCTACATTCTGAATCTCCATTATTATGAGCTATATTATTACGTATCCATCTTATATGCTTAAGCATTTTATAATCGTATTGCCATGACTCAACAAGTTTGCTTTTCTCAAATGGTATTTGTTCCATTTCATTTACATACTGCGTAACTCCTTGATTGCTTCCCAGTAAATCCTTACATAAATTATCTAATTTTTTGTATTCTTCAAAAAATATAATTTCAATATTATTCATATTTTTATGCTCCTATATTTGATTAATATAAAATAAACGATTAATTCAAATAGGATTTTATTACTTCAAAAACATTCAAATATCCATTTGCATACATATGTACACCGTCAATTGCATACTCTGTTTTTTGTTCTCCATTTTCATTAACGAGACCTGCATTGCAGTCAATATAATAGCATTCATATTTATTTGCGATTTCTTTCAAATGCTCATTGCACATTCGAATATTTTCAGTAGTTCTAAGCTTCATCCATTGAATTGCCTCTTCTGTATGCCAAGGCAAATGTAAATTTGCAGGATAAAATGCCATTATATAAATTTCTGCATTAGGAATACTATCTTTTGTAGTTTCAATAATTTTGCAAAAATTGTCCATCAGATGTGACATCCACTTATCTCCATATCGTGCTTCCGTAATATCATTTGTTCCTATATTGATAAATATCTTCGATGGTTCAAGGTCTAAAAGCAATGTATTAATGTTTTCCAAAAACTCATCTGTATTCAATCCACCAACGCCTCGATTATAAATTACCTCATCAAATCCTTTACTTCTTGCAATTTCACAAATAGGAAATTGTTCCATCAGTGATGACCCTGTAAAAAGAATTTTTTCCTTTAATATGTTCTGATTTAAATAATCAAAATTTTTAATTTTTATCATCTGCTCATTATTCATTGTAATACCCTTTCTTTTTATAATTGATTTTTCCTTTATCAACTAAGCCGGCAAATTATATCGTTATATTTGTCTGTATGAATTTAGATTTATTTTCAATTCTGCCTCAGTATATGGTTCTTGTTCAATTGATGCTTCCTACGATAGTCTATTTCACAACAACTCTTTTTCTACTTTCAACTATAAATATCTGAAATTTATTTTAAATTTATTCTTTATTCACTTTGTTATCAATAGCCTGCACCAATAATTTATATCTTTTCAATGTATCGGCATTCTTTCCACAGTACTCTCGTTTTACAAGTTCATTATTGCTATAATCTACATAAATATCATACAAATCAAATTGGTCACTTGTTAAATCAATATAATGTTCGTTAATTTTATTGAAATAATGAGTACCACCGCCTGAAACTCTTATTTTATGAATTGTGCCTCCAAACATATCATAAACCAGCGTTGCTGTTATTGCACACTGTCCATATGTAGGATCATTTTCCTCATCATACTCTTTTTGACAGCTAGGATAGGCTGTTTCTCTACACCAAACATCAAGTAAAATTTCAAACAATTCATCAATAGTTTTTATCTTGCAATTATTTCCATTTTTTCTATGTATTTCTTTTGTGTATTCATTTCCGAAATATGAAATATTTCGTCCCGATTTTGTTTTAAACATTTTCTATTTCCTTTCTACTACAATATATTTATGGTTAATAACCCTTACAGCCAGTAAGGAATTATCCATCTTGTTGCTTAAGCTGTTAGAATGTAGGTAGCAATTGGATATCTTCTCCTTTCTTGGACTTCGCGTCCGTAAAAAAGACTGATAACCAGCTCCTCATTCGCAGCGTTCATTTTATGCAGGTTGAATCGCCATAGGTGCATTCGTGTCACACCACAGTAGATCGAATAGGCAATGAGTAAAACTGATATTTATCCATTGCAATAATCTTAAGGAGTGACAAATTTATGAACGCAGTAGGTATTGATGTTTCAAAAGTTAAAAGTATGGTTGCTATTATGCGACCTTTTGGTGAAATTGTTTCCACACCTTTTGAAATCAAACTGACCTACGAAAAACCTTATTTCAGGTAATGGACGCTTTAATCAAGACCAAACCATAGGATGATCCTGTGTATCAGTTCTTAGACAAGAAACGTGCTCAAGGTAAACCCTATTATGTCTATATGACGGCTGGTGCCAACAAGTTTCTAAGAATCTACTATGGACGAGTGAAAGAATATCTTTCATCCCTTCCAGAATCCTAATTATCACTACGATTTTCAGACCAGCACTAGTGTGGTGGTTTTATTTTGATACCTAATTTTCAACCTGTATAAAATTTTCAATGTTCTTTAGATTAGCCTTGACTTTTTATTTGCAGGCTACTACAGACAAAAGAGTTTTTATTTTATCATTTATTTTTATTCTTTTTTTGCAATATGAACACCTATTGAGTTATCTGTAGAATTTGGTCCACTTAAAGATGTATCATAAAATAATAAGTTTCCATGCGAGTTATACAATTTTTCTTCTTTATCAAAATCATATATACAACTGTATTCATCTTCAAATCCTATTTGATTATACACTTCTACGATATTTTTATTAAAATTTTTGGGTTCATCCTTACTATTAGGTGTCCCAAAACCAGCAAGAGCCATACTAATAGACATTGATGCTAAACTTGCATTATATGATGATGAATCTTCACTAAAATAACTGTCTCTATAGTAGAAATCAGTTGTTGTACTATTTCCACCAGTTCCCATTTCAAAAGGAAATTTACCATTAACTGTAACTTTTTTATCCGAATAATCATGATCTGAAATATTTACATTTACGTTGTCTATTTCGCATATGAATCCGTAGTTTTTTAAATCAAAAAATGTATTTGCGTAACCAGCTCCATCTTGTGATGAATCATTCCAAGTCCCCAATGTTTTATACTTGTTTACAGAAGTATAATCTCCTGTAATGATATGACCATATCCTTCTATTATGTTATGATAATTATTAGGTTCATCATACGCCCAATTATTATATAAAAATTCTTCATCAGTAATCCATGTCCATTCCTCATACTGAAAGTTTTCATATGCTCCAATCCAATAATTATTCATTAAATTTGCAGAATCTATTTTTTTAATTTCCTCTTCTATTTTTTCTTGTTCACCTGCCGATGTAATTGAACATAAATGCCCATTTTTTTCAATTTAAAATGGTTACATTAATGTCATATCCAATTTTCTTGTAATCTTCTATGATTTTCTTTTCTATTGCTCCATTCATCATTGAACGCAATCCTTCAACATTTTCCATTACCACATATTCCGGCTTAAGGCGTTCAACAATCTTCTTCATTTCCAAATACAAGCTATTTCTTTCATCAGTTATTACCCTGTTTCCCGACATTGAAAATCCTTGGCATGGGAATCCTCCAACCACCAAGTTTACATGTCTTTCTCCTATTTCATCATAAAGCTTTTGCTTAACTTCCTCTTCCCTTATGTCTCTAGTTTCTACGGTTTCATTGAATCCTTTTTGTTCAATGAAGTTGTATTTATATGTTTCCACTGCCGCATCCATTATTTCCACAGATGCCACAGGTGTAAAGCCAGCCATAAAATAAGCATATTCTAACGTAATTTCAGCTAGAATATGCTTCTTTTTATTCTTCTCGCAATTTTATATTATGCTACCACAAAATCAACATCTTTCTATCAAGCGTAAATTGGTTCAAAATCATCTGCGCCATGTCCACAAACCGGGCATACATAATCTTTAGGCAACTCACTTCCTTCATATACATAATTGCAGATTTTACATCTCCAGCCTACTATTTTTCTTCCGTTACTTTCATCATCCTTTTTAGGCTTTGGTTTTATTTCATTTTGATATTGTGCATAAGTCAATGGTTCTTTTTCACTTAAAACTTTTGCATCTGTAACTTCTGCAATAAACAAAGTGTGTGTTCCAAGGTCATGCTTTTCAACAACCTTACCACTTATAACTGCACATGACTGCCATCCAAGATAAGGAATTCCTTCATTATCAGTTGGTGGTGTAATATTTGAGAACTTGTTCACATCTCTTCCTGATTGGAAACCAAAATGCTTTATAGACTCAAACGTACAATCACTATCTAAAATGCTAACTGCTAAAATTCCGCTCTTTTTAATTAATTCACATGTATAATTACTGTTAAGCACCGACACGGCTATTCTAACCGGATTATTAGCCACCTGAATACATGTATTTGTAATACATCCATTAATCACATCCCCTGCCTTAGTGGATACCATAAATACCCCATAAGTCAAGTTATAAATTGCCTTCTTATCCATATTAATTCCTCCAAATTTTATTTATGTTCACTGTTCTATTTAGTTATTCTGTATTTTCTCATTAGTGCCTTCTGGTATTCCTCATCATTTACTGCCTTTTCAAGTTCTTCATATTTATTTTCTTATATTAGCATTTTTATCAGCTTACTCATATCGCCTATTCCTTCTTTTCTTCCTTCTTCCTTTCCATTCCTATACTGCTGATTTAATTCCATCTGATATGACATATACTCTCGCCTCCATTGGTCATTTCTTTTGGCTTCAAACACTTTCTGATCAATTTTCTTAGCAAGTTTGCTTTCCGGTTCTTTGCCATCGAAATAATCTAATAATAATTTCAACTCTTTGCTTATGCTGCTTCTATCTCCCTTGGTATTTAAGAAAATTTTATGCGTTCCGTCATTTAATTTTAATTCCGGCTTATTAATACATATATTTTCAAATTCATACATACTTTTATTGCTTTCAAAAAAATCAAAAGTGCAAATAAAAATTACATAACTTGTATTAAGTATATCATATGCTTCACCTTTTTCAATCAGGTTTAAATCAATAATATCCTGATAATATCGTGATCTTTTAGGTAGTTCTTCATATTTTGTCGTTTGCATTTCTAAGTTAAAAACCGTATTTTCATCATCTTCAACATAATAAAAGGCGTTCTATGAAGCTATTACACCATAGAACGCCTTTTATTAACTTTTTAATCGTCTAATATATATATCAATTAACATTATTACCTATATCCCTATAATTGGTTAATCATAATATTCATATGATATTTTTTTCTTTTTCTATCATAAACAATATCTACATTTCCGATTATGTCTCTGTATTCAGAAAGAAAGCTTCTAATCTCGTTTATGTCTCTTGATACTGTTTTTTTAGATACATCATATTTGTAGGATAACTCCTGAGTTGAAAATATTTGTCATTAATCCCCATATAAAATATATCTAAAATTCTATATTTTTTGTCAGGTAATTCCATAAATAAACACCTCACTCATATATTGATTTAGAAGTTATCATGCTAAGATTACCGTCTCAATTTCAAAATTGAAATTTAATCTAATTTAAATCCACTAAGTAAACTTCCTAAAGAAGTTCCAATACTTTCCACTTCCTGCATGTTGTTTTTTATTTCCTCTTCTTCCTGAATTCTTTTTTCTTCCAACAAATCTTTAATACTTAAACTTATCTTTCCGCCATCATTTTTAATGACTTTTGCCTTCACAATCTGTCCTACTTCCAGAGCTTCTTTTGGAGATTTAATATGATCCATGGAAATCTGTGAAATATGCACCAAACCTGTTACATCGTTTCCTAAGTCTACAAAGGCACCATATGGCTGAATAGATTCTACTTTTCCTTCAACAACAGAACCAACCTCTATCTTTGAAACAGCCATCTCTCGCTGCGCCTTTCTGGCAGCTGCACTTTCTTCACGAAGAATTTCTCTGGCTGATAAAACGAGTTTGTTTTTTTCCATATCCGCTTCAATAACACGAACTCTAATATCTCTGCCTAACCAATCATTTGTATCCTCCACATGATTAATATCTAATCTGCTAACCGGGATAAATCCTCGGACACCTTCCACTAAAGCAATCACACCTTTATTTACGATTCCCGAAATCGTAACCGACAGAATAGTTCCTGCCTCCTTATATTCATTAATCTTTTCCCATGCCAACAAAGTATCTGTATCATACTCTCCATTTCCCATATGTGCATAAGACTCCTCTAATGCCTGTCCTAAATCTTCCATTTTTTCTATTTCGTTTTCTGCTACATTGTCCATTGTTTTTTCTTCCATTGTGCTTCTCCTTATCACAAATTTTTATTTATCTGGAGTCATTGTATCATATTCTCATATAAGGTGCAAAAAGGAGTTTTGATTAGTGAAATAACGTTAATCTTAATTGCATGAAATTATTTTACTCGTATTGGCTTAATCGTTAATCTAATAAAACTTATTTGTTAATTAAATAATTCTAATGATTTGCTCATACAAGCAAATACTTTCGCTATTAATAGCCTGATCAACATGCATATGTCCAAAGAAATGTTTTTTATAATTTGTAGTTGCCTTAATTTCTTCCAAATAGTTAGTCAAAACATCTGTCTCATACAATCCTACGCCTCCAATCAAATATAATTCTGATGTACTAGGACTATGACTGATAATATAATCTACTATATTATTATTTCTTTTTAATACATCCATTCCATGTTTCATTTCTTCCTCTGTTGGAAGTTCTTCTTTCCACCAGCTAATATCTTTTACTCTAAACCCATACTTGCCTTGTCTTTCTAATTCTTTAGCTTTTTCTTTCCAGTTATCTGGGCATAAAATGCCATCTGAAATATCATGACTGCTTGCCCCACCAAAAGCAAAGAATTTTCTACTTTCAATCGTAAATATAGGTTGAAGCTTGCTGTTAAAATTGATTACACACAATGCTTCCCTGTCTAAATCCCTTATATAGTCTCCAACTACCATTGCCACCTTTTCAGGAGAAGTAAGTTGTTCTTCAGATAACAGAGGTCGCTCATTAACAAGCCTAATCGATACCTGATTTATCTTTTTCATCTGTTACCACCTCAACTTTAATGACAAACTCTTCATCCTGGTTTAAGTTTGAAATTTCAATCTTTATTATCTCTGCTAACTTTTTTTCAAAATCCATTACGACTATCTTCCACCTCTTTCTGTGTTTTCTCTTGCCCCAAGGTCCACATCATCAAGACTTTTGTTTATTGTGTCTGTTGCCAGTCTCAAAGTCCTTAAGTCCCTGTCATAGTGGTAAACCTGATTTGAAAGGCGGTCATTTATATCTACCTGCTCCATATTTATTTCATAAACCATTTCAGCAAGTTCCTCCGGTGAGCCAAAATCTGCGGGCACTGCAATAACCTCGTGAACACTTGAAGGTAAAATATATAAGTCACCTCCAACCTGCTCTGCTAATTCGTGGATAGGTTCTTCGTATAACATTGATGCTGCACCAAACAACTTACTTTCATTTGTAATGACATACATACAATTTTCATCAGGTGTTTCCTGCATTACTTCACTGAACTCTTTTTGCATTTCTTCATCAATTCCACTCTCACCAAATATGATTTCGCTAATGACTTCGTTCATATTCTTAACTAATATAGGGAATAGTTCCTTTGTGTTTTTGTTTGCTGCATTGTACAAATCATTTTCCGTAAGACCTTCCTTCTTTGCCAAATCATTGTCAACAAGATTTGTATATGTTCCCAAAGAATCATTTCCAAGATTCCATCTATACACAATTGCAAGGTCCTCAAACTCCCTATGGGGAACGGTCTTTAATATCTCTCTGTTCTGCTCGGCATTTATTAAAGTAAAAAACACGTTATCTTTAAGTCTTGATGTGTCCAAAAGCTCTGCCTTGATTTCATCATTAAATGACTTGATTCCTCTTTCCATTGTTTCAGCCGCCATTCTTACGACCTCTTCATAATTTCCTGTTCTCTCATATTCTTCATAAAGATTATTTACATATATAGTTGGTGTAGCATTTTTTAACCCCGGAATATCATAAAAATTCAATCCATCAACTTCACGGTTGGTTTTGTTAACCTTTCTGATTACAACTCCATAATCCTTATACTTTTCATCCATATAATCCTTAATATCATCCTTAATTTTTTCCTTAAATTCTTCGTAATTTAAATTCATGTTCGTCCTCCTAAAAAATTTATAATTCTAATATTGGCCCTGTTTCACTCCTACGGTGGAACAACTAAAATGCTTTCACTTTTCATAAGACACCTCCATTTTTGCAATAAAAAATGCCCTATTGAAAAACAGTCAGTTCTTAAACTACTGTTCTCAATAAGACATTTATTTATTTTTAATTTAAAGTTTTAGGGTTTGTTGCTCTTAAACTTTATGGTTATATTTTACTATTGCGATGTATCAATGTCGAATTCTAACATGGATGAGATTTAGGAAAATAAACCGTATTGTGTTTTAAATTATTTGATGGCTATAAAAAGGAAAGGTTGGGACACGGGGTCCCAACCTATTTCTACTACAACTGACTTCTTAACCTATGCTATTTTTGGATTTTTTATAATTCTGCTCAACCACTTTTCGTGTATGGAAAGAAGTTCTTTATTGATAATTTTTATCCATTTATTCGTAAATCTCTATTCATCTTCCTCCTCGAATATCCAATATAATTGTGTGGCAGTTCAGTCAATGGCTTCTCGACAACGACTGCCTTGATGTCTGTATGGAATCCACAGGAAAATACCGGATTCCTGTCTTTAATATTCTGGAAGATGAAATCAATGTTGTCATTGCCAATCCCAAATGGGTAAAGGCTGTAAAAGGCAACAAAGATGATACCAAAGATTCTAAATGGATTGGAGACTTGTTCCGTCTTGGGCTTGTCAAAGGCAGTTATATTCCTTGCAAGGCAGTCCGTATTCTGAGGGAATACACCCGCTATCGTTACAAGCTCGTTTCCTGTCGTTCAAGTGAAAAGAATAGATATCAGAATGCTCTTACTGTTTGTAATGTTGCATTAGATTCTGTTGTTTCCGATATCTTTGGGAAGTCATCCACGTCCATTATTGACTATCTGCTTGATCAATCGGGGACATCCATTAACCACGAAGAAATCGCATCTAAACTTCTTAGAAACCTCAAATCCAAAGAAGATGCTGTTATAGAATCCGTCGAAGGATATCAGATGACTGATACCCAAAAATACCGTATGCGTCTTGTTCGCGCACACATGGATTATATCACAGCCGAAATCAATGATGTTGATAAAATGATAGAAAATATGATTTCTTCTAATCCTGATTTTGAAAATGCTGTCCGGTTCCTCTGTACCATTCCGGGTGTCAAACGTGATAGTGCAATCACTATCATCTCCGAAATCGGTACGGATATGTCTCAGTTCTCGGGTTCCAAACGTTTATGTTGCTGGGCTGGTTTAACACCTGACAGCAATGAATCTGCTGGTAAGAAGAAATCTGTCTGGATTACGCGTGCTGGTGTCTACCTCAAGCCTGCATTAGTACAATGTGCTCATGCAGCCGTAAAATCTGACAAATCTCCTTACTACAAAAAGAAATATGAAGCTCTAGTTAAACGTCGTGGCAAGAAAAGAGCCATTATCGCTATTGCCCGTATGATTCTTACTGCCATCTACCAGATGCTGTCTACCGGTGAGGAGTGGAATCCGAGCAATCTTTATAAAATCGATATGCCTGTAGCTCTTGTTGAAAAACAAAAGGCAAAAGCTATCAGACAGGCAAAGAAGCTATTACAACGTGAAGGAACACTTCCACCTGATAAGCCATTAGCTTCTTAATCTATTTTTTTAACTCTATAACACTTCAAAAAAGTTGCCTGCCTTAGACAGCTTATTCAAGTGCGCCAATTTATGGCTTGTTTCTACTTTCTTTCACACTATCTCCCTCTTAATAAACTTATTAGAGGCTACCTTTTCGCAGAATACAAGACATACATGACATGTCCAACTCTTGAAAAGCTAGCCTCTTTAATTACTTTTTAATTATTTAATTTTAAGTTTCTTCTTAAACAACTTAATGGCTTTCTTATTTCCTTTAAGTTTAGTCTTCTTAGACTTAATATTTTTCTTTGCTTTCTTGCTAAATGCATTCTTCTTTACAGTCTTAAGTTTGTCACCTTTGAATGTAATCTTCTTAATCTTGTTATCTCCTATAAATGCCTTAGAACTTATTGTCTTAACTGCTTTTCCAATTACTACTGTTTCAAGTTTTGAGCAGTTCTTAAATGCATTTTTTCCGATAACAGTTACCTTGTTACCTATTGTAAGCTTCTCAAGGGCCTTGCAGCCGGCAAACGCATTGTTACCAATTGTTGTTACATTTAATCTATATCCCTTACAATCTGCTCTGTCCGGAATTGTAACTTTCTTTATTTTATTCTTTTTAGCAGCTACTACACCAATAACCTTTGATTGTCCTACTGTTGCAGTATCAATTGATGTAATCTGGTATATTAAATTTCCTGCCGTATATGTCATTCCAACGTATACGCCGTAGCTATTGGTATGGCTGCTGCCTGTTGCGGGGATCGTTGCGGTTTCAAGAACCTTCTTGCAGACGGTGCATTCCTTATGCTTAGCGCCTTCTGCGGTTTCGGTAGCTGCCGTGTCAATGATCCACTCGCTGGTGCTGTGAGCCGCTTCGTCATTTTTGTCGTGGCAACGAGAACATTCATGCCAGTGGTTAGTATCATCAGACTTCCATTCTGTGCCTGCGGTATGTCCGGGAGCCGGAATCTTCACACTGGTTTTATCGGTAATTTCTACCGATCCTGTTGCATCTGCGAACCACTTGTCACAGCCATCGCAGATGTAGTATGCGGAATTGCCCGCAGTAGTGCAGGTGGCAGCTTTCGCAGCAACCAAAGTCAGATTGTGAGTGTGCGGTACAGTTTTGTAATATCCGCAGGTGTCGCAAACATTGTCAGAACCGTAATCGTGAGCCGCTTCGTCCTTTTTGTCGTGGCAACGAGAACATTCATGCCAGTGGTTAGTATCATCAGACTTCCATTCTGTGCCTGCGGTATGTCCGAGAGCCGGAATCTTCACACTGGTTTTATCGGTAATTTCTACCGATCCTGTTGCATCTGCGAACCACTTGTCACAGCCATCGCAGGTGTAGTATGCGGAATTGCCCGCAGTAGTGCAGGTGGCAGCTTTCGCAGCAACCAAAGTCAGATTGTGAGTGTGTTCTTCGTTTTTATTTTTGTAATAATATGTAACAACCGTTCCGTCCGAAACAATAGGCTTATTCAAGCCGTCAACCTTTATAAATTCATAATCATAAAGTGTTTTTGCCGGTGTTAAATCAAGCTTTGTGCCGTATGGCACGGTAAATGTTCCGCCGGCAGTGTTTGGAATTTCAGAGCCGTCCTCAAATTTATACTGAATTGAAACGGTTGTGTAGCGCTGTGTTTCCGTATTGTCGTCTGCAAGCACATTTCCGTTTTCATCGAGCACCTGAAATGCCACGGTATCGCCGCTCTTAAGCTGTGCATCAGACGGAATTTGATAAATAAGCGAGCAACTCTTTAAGCCTGAATTAAAGTCGCTTTTGATGTGATCCAAAGCACCGAGCGGCCAGAAATTTGCCTTATCATTCCAAACAGGAATGTCAAAGGTTTGTACTGTTTGAAGCGGATTCCCCGATGAATCGGTCGCAACGCTTCCGTCGGAGTGCTTAATCCACATTTTGAATTTTAATTGTCGTGCATTTTTATCTGAAATGTTTTGAATAACAGTTCTAAGCTCGATTTTTTTACCGTTCATATTAGTATTAAATCTGCTTTTGCTGTTGCCGCTCAAAAGTCGGTCATTGCGATTATATGTGTAATTATAATATGAACTTGTTTCAAGGTCGGTAAAATCAGACGGCTTTGAATAAGCGCCCGTATATTCCTTAACCTCGGGAGTTGCAACATAAAGGTCTACATCCTTAACAAGCTGAGACATTCGCTTGAAGCCCTGCAAACGGCAAACCTCACAGAATTGATAGTTTGTGTCTCTCATTATGCACTCATAACTTGAAACAAGCATTTTTGAGCCGTAAGCATTGCGGCAAGTATATGTGTTTCTAAAACCTAAAAGCTGTCGCCATTTTATCTTTTCCGGGTCTTCAACCGAGGAAAGATTGAGTGATTTAAGTTCCTTATCGTCAAGCAAATATCCGTTACTGTATTCATCACCGAGACCGAGCAAACCGTGTCCAAACTCGTGTGCAAAAGTTTTTGACGCACGATAACTGTCTGATGGCGAAATGAAATAATGGAAGCCGTATTCACGGTTATTATAAGCACCGCCGAAATCTGATTTTGTGTTTACAACCATAGCGAACTGAGCAATATAATCGTGAACATAATAATAAGGCTCATATTCCGAACCGGACGGAATTGTGTTTGGATCACACTTTTTTTTGATATGAGCATCGTGAATTTTCTCGATAAATTCAGGACCGATACATCTCTCAAAAATATGATTTTTCCACTGACTTCCGTGGAGATTATTAGAAATAACAGGCGAATTATATTTGTCGACTATAACATCAAAGAAGGTGCTTCCACCATTGTCAAAAGTCGATTCGGAAGCTGTGCAAAGAGCGTAAACATTGAATCTGTCGGCATAACTGCGATACGGTTCATATTTCATAGCGTCCTGCCAAAGTCGTTTGACATCATTGATGAATTTGCCCTGCTGACTTTTTGTGTATCCCTCGCCGCAAACGACAACAACCATATTTTCCGTGTCGCTGCGTGTTTTTTGGATGGTATAAACAGGGATGGTAGGATTAGAATATTTTCCGTCATTTGAATACCACGGGCCGAGGGTGAGCTGAATGCTTTGCTCGGTGCTGACATTCCAATCGGGATTTGCGTCCTCGGCAGGTTCCGAAATTGTATAATCATCCTCTTGCTTATTTGGAGCAGAGCCGATATAAGGACTGCTTTGTGAGCCGCTGCCGGAAGTTGTAACAAAATATTCGGAATCGAGATAAAATGCAGGTCTTACGCCCAAATCGGAATACCACGGAGCATAACGACCGACCTGACCCGATGAACTGATATAACGCATATCGTGATTGCAATCGGTAACAGGAGTGCGAAGCCAATAAGGCCAAGCCATACCGTCATTATTATACGCAACATAATAACCTTTGAGATTTTTCCACACGGCATTAGCCTGCTTTACATCAAGAAGAAAAACCTTTTCGGTTGTAGTTTCAAAATATGAACTGTCGTAGTTTGCCACCGCTTCCGAAATATCGGTGTAGTATAACAAATCCGAATTTGCGTCTCCATCAACTATGCCCTTGTTGTATTCGGGATGAGAAACGAGAGAACGCTGGGTAACGGTTTTCATTGCCGCAATTTCAGATTTTGAAAAAGCGTTGAGAAAACCCGCTTTTTCGTTGTACGCTCCCACACCGCTTACATATCCGTCTTTCGGAGGGTTGCCACAAAGCCAATCGACTTTGCCTTCAGCTGCGGTCGAATTTAACCAAGAACGCATATTGCTGTCTTTCCAATAGTTAGAACCGTAATCATCACGCTTATAGCTTCTGCTGTGTGATTTTGAATTGCTGTTGTCATTTGTTTTGGCATCATATGCAAGGGTGTCAACAATTTTGTCTGCAAGCATAAGCGGTCCGTTATTGTCAATGCTTACACATCGCCAAAGAATTGAGGCATTGTTATACGCGCCCATTTTAACATAGTCGCCAACCTTAATATCGGGCTTTGATGCCGCCTGAATGGTCATCGGCAAAACGGAAATTGCCATGCACAATGCCAAGAATATTGCGGTTATTTTTTTCGTCATTAAGGAACCTCCTTTATAAGCTATATATTTGCTTTTATTATATTGTAAGGTGTTATATGGGTCAATGAAAATCCAATTAAATTTTTGTTAATTTTACAGCCGACACATTTAATATTACACGAAGAAGAAAATCTTATTAAATAGGTTCTATACTTTACTTGGGGGTAAGGTATAGTTCCTTTTTTATCTTTTGTGATATTTCTACAAAAAAGTAGGCATAGATAAAATAATCTCTTATAATAGAATCACCACAAAACCACAAAGGAGATTATTACTATGCCTAACAATGATTATATTTCAAATATACTGGAAATAAAAGACCTTTTTATCACAAATATCGATTATACATCAAAAGAAAACCATATTTACTTCATGTTAAAGCGTAAAGACTGTGTCTGTCCTCACTGTAAAGCCATAACCAACAAAGTTCATGACTACAGGACTTCCATTATTAAAGACAGCCCCATTATGGGAAAAAGTACTTTCCTTCATTATAGAAAACGGCGATACCACTGTGATTCATGTGACAGACATTTTACGGAACCTTTTTCGCTTCTTCCTAAGAACTGTCGCCTTACCACCCGTTTATGTTTTGAAGCAATACACTTGCTAAAGAGTTCTCTTAATGTTTCAAATGTCGCCTCTCAGCTGGGGATATCCGTTTCCTCTATTTTCAGGCGGCTCAAAGACATCAAACATCAGAAACCGAAAACGCTTCCTTTAGTACTTTCAATCGACGAGTTTAAGGGTAATTCGGGTGGAAATAAATATCATTCCATTCTGACAGCACCAAAAGAGCATAAAGTTTTTGACATTCTTCCTTCCAGAACCCAATACAGGCTTGAAGAATACTTAAGAGACTTTCCCAACCGTAAGGATGTTCGTTACTTTGTTATGGATATGTACAAGGTTTATAAGGATATTGCACAGAGGCTGTTGCCTAACGCAACCATTGTTATTGATAAATTTCATGTGGTTAAACAGGTAACCGGTGCTACCGAAAGAGTACGAATTAGAATTCAAAAACAGATGCATCCTTCAAAGAGAAAATATTTCAAACGAAGCCGTAAATTAATTCTCGCCCATAAGGATAAGTTAAATGAAGAAAATCTTGAGGCTCTTGAAGTAATGTTACAACAATCAAACAATCTAGCTCAGGCTTATTATTTAAAAGAACTTTTTTATGACTTTATGAACTCTAAAAGCAGTACTGAAGCCAAACTCAAACTTCGTAAATTTATTAATGCTGCCTCTGTCAGTGAACTGGATGAATTCAATTCAGTACTTATTACACTTGCCAATTGGGCGAAATACATACTCAACAGTTTTGATTGCCCATATACAAACGGATATACAGAAGGAATGAATAATAAGATTAAAGTAATTAAGCGAAATGCTTATGGATATAGGAATTTTGAAAATTTCAGAAACAGAATAATGTTATCATGTGATACTATATAAAAATCGTGTGTGATTACAAATCACACACGATTTTTATAAGGGATTACCCCCATGCTTGACAAAGAGCCATAAAAAGAAGAACACCCTCTCGCCCATGTAAACATGGCTCGTGGATGTTCTTCTTTTTATTTGCACGGCTTTAGCCTGACTATTGCATCTGTTTTGCAACTTCAGCTGCGAAATCTTCTTCTTTCTTTTCGATACCTTCTCCTGTTTCAAATCTGATGAAGCTCTTAAGTGCAACTGGAGCACCAACTTCTTTTGAAACTTCTGCTAAGTATGCTTTTACTGTCTGCTTTCCATCTGCAGCCATAACGTATGTCTGATCAAGAAGACATACTTCTTTTAACTGCTTAGAAACACGTCCTTCAACTAATCCGTTGAAGATCTTGTTAGCACAGATTTCTTCCTTCTTGCTCATTGAAATAGCTGCTAATGAAGCGATAGCTTCTTTTGAAAGGAAGTTGAATAAGTACTTGTCGTTCTGTTTTTCTTCTAAGATTGCTTTGTCTTCAGCATTTAATGCATCTGTGCTTAATGCTTCAGCAAAGATATCTTTCTGAATTGGCTTTGGAAGTGAAGCTACATCATTTAAAGCACTATCAATCGTAATTTCTCTCATCTTAGCAAGTTCATCATCTGAGATGTCATCTCTGCTAATGTACTGAGGACTCATAGCTGCAATCTGCATAGCGATAGTCTTCATTGATGCTTCAACAGTTTCATTAGCCTGTGCATCAGCTTCTACTAATACACCAATCTTTCCACCAGCGTGGATGTATGATACAACAACACCGTCAGATACAATTTTCTTAAATCTTCTGATGTTCATATTTTCACCGATAACAGCAATCTGTGATGTTAATTCATCTTTTACAGTCTTTGCTGTGTCAAGAGCCCATGGTTCAGCGTATAAAGCTTCAACGTCAGCTGCATCTGAGTTTACGATCTGCTTAACTACGTTAGCTACGAATGTCTGGAACTTTTCGTTTTTAGCTACGAAGTCAGTTTCTGAGTTTACTTCTACGATTGCTGCTTTTCCATCTTCAACTAATGTTGCAACAACACCTTCAGCTGCGATTCTACCTGATTTCTTTACTGCAGTAGCTTCGCCTTTCTTTCTTAATACTTCGATAGCTGCTTCCTGATTACCATCAGTTTCAACTAAAGCTTTCTTACAAGCCATAATTCCAGCGCCTGTTAATTCTCTTAACTCTTTTACCATTGCTGCTGTAATATCCATTACTATATCCTCCTATTTAGAAAAAATTTAATTATTCTGCTTCTGTTTCAGCTACTTCTTCAGCAGCTTCAGCTACCATTTCTTCACCCTGATTAGCCTCGATAACAGCATCTGCCATCTTAGCAACGATGAGTTTAACGGCTCTGATAGCATCGTCATTACCTGGAATTACGTAATCTAATTCTTCAGGATCGCAGTTTGTATCAGCGATACCGATTAATTTGATTCCAAGTGCATGAGCTTCCTGAATACAAATTCTTTCCTTCTTAGGATCTACTACGAAAATAGCGTCTGGGATTCTCTTCATATCCTTGATACCGCCAAGGTTCTTTTCAAGTTTATCCCATTCTTTCTTAATTTCGATAACTTCTTTCTTAGGAAGAACATCAAATGTTCCATCTTCTGCCATCTGTTCGATGTCTTTTAATCTCTTAATTCTTGACTGAATTGTCTTGAAGTTAGTAAGCATTCCGCCTAACCATCTTTCATTTACATAGTACATTCCGCAACGTTCAGCTTCTGTCTTAACAGCTTCCTGAGCCTGTTTCTTTGTACCAACGAAAAGAATTGTACCACCATCAGCTGCGATATCAGCCATAGCCTTGTAAGCTTCATCAACTTTACCTACTGACTTCTGTAAATCGATAATGTAGATACCATTTCTTTCTGTGTAAATGTATGGAGCCATCTTAGGGTTCCATCTTCTTGTCTGATGTCCGAAATGAACACCTGCTTCTAATAACTGTTTCATTGAAATAACGCTCATTTTTTTACCTCCATTTGGTTTTAATCTTCCGTCTGAATCCAATTCATCGGACAACCCCGAGCATGGGCACCGGTCCGATTTCATCAAACGTGTTTACTCTAACTTAGACATCTTATCATAAGTCATTTTATAATTCAAGCACTTTTTATTTGCAAAAAAATGCCTTACTAACTATGTTTTCCCCACCATACTCACTTTTATATCTGTCTATTATCCGGGGCTCTCCCCAAAAATGCATAGGATAAATTTCATTTGCTCCAACATTTTTTATAAAATAGTCCATTCCCATATAATAGGCTTCTTCCTGTCTTGGATCAAGCGGTACGAAAGCAATATCTATCTTTCTTCCTCTCATGCTGTCAATTTCTCTTTTAAAATTAACTTCCATATTTCGGTTCCAGGATTTTGGTTCTCCATCCCAGTGCCACCAGTTCAAATCACCTGCATGATATATTGTTCCATCTTTTTCACTTACTATAAAAGCTACGCCCTCATCTGTTGATTTCAATGTTTCAACAACTATATCATCTATCTTGTATTTTTCATGAGCCTGAACTCTTATTATATTAAGTTGCTCAGTCATTTTTGATAATATAGCATTTTTCTTTATTTTCTTAACAACATCGTAAGATAAAATATATGTTACATTATCATGCTTAGTTGCTATATCAAATATTATTTTACTAAAATGATCATCATGAATATGGCTTACCATTACGTAAATTTTCTTGTCCGATTTTATGGCTTTATCTATGTTTCCACCAATATAGTCAAACAAATATATATAATTTCTGCTTTCAACCATAAAACCACTATGCTTTAAATACGTAACCTTCATTCATTTACCTCTATTTTGCTGGAACAATTTCTAACCAATATCCATCAGGGTCTTCAATAAAATAAATTCCCATTTCTTTATTTTCAAAACAAATGCATTCCATTTCTTCATGAAGTTTATGAGCTGCTTCCATATCATCTGTTTCAAATGCAAGATGGAATTCACAATCTCCAAGATTATAATTTCCTTCCCACTCTTTTAACCATGTTAATTCCAATTCAAAATCTGCTTCTTCGTTTGACATATAGACAATTATATATGAGCCGTCTTTTGCTTCTTTTCTGCGTGATTCTTTTAATCCTAAAGCTTTTGAATAAAATTCCATTGATTTATCTAAGTCAACTACATTGTAGTTTTCATGAACCATTTTAAATTTCATCTATTTTACTTCCTCTTTTTTCTTCAAATCTGTAACATATCCACATGTCGCGTCTGCGCATACCAACTTGTTTCCTTTTTCAAGCATATATCCACCG
Organism: Eubacteriaceae bacterium; assembly: GCA_902363805.1. Classification (GTDB taxonomy): domain Bacteria; phylum Bacillota; class Clostridia; order Lachnospirales; family Lachnospiraceae; genus Eubacterium_U; species Eubacterium_U album. The sequence continues at coordinate 118,603 of CABJBF010000003.1, forward strand.
CACTCAGGACATTTTTCTGTAGAAGGTTTCTGCCATGACATAAAATCACATTCAGGATTGTCGATACATCCATAGTATCTTCTTCCCTTCTGTGTTTTTTTAAGAATAATTTCCTTTCCACATTTAGGACAAGGGATTCCTGTCTTTTCAAGATATGATTTTGTATTTCTACACTCTGGAAATCCCGGACATGCAAGGAACTTACCGTGCGGTCCGTATTTGATAACCATTCTTCTTCCACATTCTTCGCATATTTCATCTGATTCTTCATCAGCAATTGTAATCTTTTCTAATTTCTTTTCAGCACTCTTTACAGCGGCATCTAAATCAGGATAGAAGTTTCTTATAACTGTCTTCCATTCTACTTTTCCTTCTTCCACCATATCTAAAAGTGATTCAACATTTGCAGTAAAGTTCAAATCTACAATTGCGCTAAATGCTGTCTTCATTACATTGTTAACCGCTTCTCCAAGTTCTGTTACATAAAGATTCTTCTTTTCCTTTGTAACATATCTTCTTGCAATAATTGTTGTAATTGTTGGAGCATAAGTACTTGGACGTCCAATTCCCTGTTCTTCTAGTGCCTTAACAAGTACAGCTTCTGTAAAATGAGCAGGTGGCTGTGTAAAATGTTGATTTTCATTAAATTCAACTAATGACAATTCTGATTCTTTTGTAAGTTTTGCAATTACATTATCCGTTGTTACTTTTTCGCTGTCACTATCTGTATAAACCTGCATAAATCCCTGGAAGTTAAGCTTTGAAGTTGAAGCATTAAAAATGTATTTGTCTGCTGCAACTTTTACTGATGTAGTCTCATATACGGCACTTGCCATTCTACTTGCTACAAATCTCTTCCATATTAACTGATACAATCTGAATAAGTCTCTGCTAAGCTGTTCTTTAACCTCAGCAGGTGTAATATTTACATCTGTAGGTCTTATTGCCTCATGAGCATCCTGTATCTTTTTATTAGATTTACCTGTATTAACTTCTTTTGTTATATTTTCAGCACCATATGTCTTGTCTATAAATTCTCTAACCTGAGTTTCTGCTGTATCTGAAATTCTTGTAGAATCAGTACGAAGGTAAGTAATCAAACCTATTGTTCCTCTTCCCTTAATATCCACACCTTCATACAACTGCTGTGCAAGTCTCATGGTTTTTTGAGTTGAAAAATTCAAAGTTTTTGAAGCTTCCTGCTGCAATGTACTTGTTATGAAAGGAACCGGACTCTTTCTTGAACGGCTTCCCTTCTTTACATCCTTTACTGTAAATTCAGCATTCTGCAATTCTTTCACAATACCATCAAGCTGTTCTTTTCCGCTAATTTCCATTTTTCCATTTCTATCTCCGTAAAATTCAACTGTTAATGGTTTCTTTTCACCTTTTACATTTAAAGTTGCATTCATATCCCAATATTCTTTAGGTATAAATGAATTTATTTCTTCTTCTCTGTCACATAACATACGAAGTGCAACAGACTGAACTCTACCTGCACTTAATCCTCTTTTTATCTTAGCCCATAATAGCGGACTAATCATATATCCTACCATTCTGTCTAAAACTCTTCTTGCCTGCTGTGCGTCAACACGATTCATATCAATATCTCTAGGCTGTTTTAAAGATGCCTTTACTGCCGGCTTTGTAATTTCATTAAATGTTATTCTTGCTGTTTTTTTCATGTCAAGTTTCAATGCTGTTGCCAAATGCCATGAAATTGCCTCTCCTTCACGGTCAGGGTCAGTTGCAAGATATACTTTATCTGCTTTTTTAACCTGTCTTCTTAATTCTGCAAGTTTTCCACCTTTACCTCTAATGGTTATATATTTTGGTTCATAATCGTGTTCGATATCTATTCCGAGCGTACTTTTAGGTAAGTCTCTAATATGACCATTTGAAGCTACTACTTCATAATTAGCTCCTAAAAATTTTTTAATTGTTTTAACTTTCGCCGGTGATTCCACTATAACTAAATACTTCGCCATAATTACCCCTTTATATTTTTATTTATGTCACACTACAACCCTTGCATAATAATTTTCCATTGGTTGTTCTACCATTCCATCTAGTTGTAACTGTAACAATATTTCTGATAAACGTTCATATTCAATGCCGGTTTTCTCTATCAATTCTGAGATGTTAATCGGCTGTAAACCTAACTCAATATACACCAAGGAAAAATCTTTTTCAAGTAAATTTTCTTGGGACGTTATTTTTGAAGCCCTATTTTTTTCTTCTATATGCAATTCTTCAAGTATATCTTTTGCCGATGTTAATACCCCTGCACCAACCTTTAAAAGCCTATTACAACCGCCACTTAAAGCGTCTCCAACTCTCCCCGGAAGTGCGTAAATATCTTTGCCCTGTTCTAATGCCCATTCCACAGTTATTAGCGAACCGCTTTTTTCTTTTGCCTCGATTACTGCTACTATATCCGCCAATCCACTTATTATTCTGTTTCTCTGCGGAAAATGCCAATTAAGAGGTTTGCTTCCCGGTGGATATTCTGAAATTATCCCACCATATTCTATAATATTTTCATAAAGTTCAATATTTTCTATCGGATACACAATATCAACTCCACATCCAACAATTGCAAAAGTTTTTTCTCCTCCTTCAATTGCTCCTAATTGACTGTATGTATCAATTCCTCTTGCCATTCCACTAATTATCTGCACTCCGTTTTCACTCAGTTCTTTAGCTATACTTTTTGCCATATTTCTTCCATAATTACTGCACGCTCTTGCCCCAACCATTGCAACTGATTTTTTATCATTATCAGGTAGGCTCCCTTTGTAAAAAAGGAAATAAGGCTTATGGTCAAATATCCTTAATTTATCCGGAAATTCGTCATCTTTAATTGTTACAAATTTTATATTATTCTTCTCTAATTCATCATAAAATCTGTTTTTGTCAAATTCAGTCTTTGCCTTAAGAATTGCCTCAACATCTTTCTTTGTAATATCTGTCATATTTAGTAATTTTTTCTCACTTGAATGATACAATTCTTCTATTCCATTTACACCTTTTAACAGTCTGTTTAACTTCGTATATTGTATATCTTTTACAGTAGAAATCCATGCAAAATAATCTCTTTCTTCCATATATATAGTGTCCCCCTTTTTACTTCATCCAAGCCGGAGTTCTAAATGTCAAAGCCTTTGATATATCGCCCTTTGAAACATTTTTTCTCTCGTCCAAATCTGCTATCGTTCTTGCTACTTTTAATACCTTTCCATACGCCCTCATGCTCAATTTAAATTTATTAAAAATCTGTTCCATAAGTTCTTCTTCAGGCTTATTTAATTTACAAAATTCTTTAATATTTCTGCCATCTAACTGTCCATTGTAAGACACTGTTTCATTCTTATATCTTTCCCTTTGAATTTGTGCTGCTGCAATAACCCTTTCTTTCATCTTTTCTGAAGTTTTTTCACTTTTTTTAATATCCTTATACTCTACTCTGTTTAAATACACACATAAATCAAATCTATCTAATATAGGTCCACTTATTTTTGACAAATACTTATTAACCTCCCTTTGTGTACAGCTACATCTGTTTCTATCAGGATAATATCCACACTTACACGGATTCATTGATGCTATGAGTATCACATCTGCCGGAAATTCATAGCTTCCACTATTTCTTGAAAGCACAATTTTTTTGTCCTCTAACGGTTGCCTTAATGCTTCAATAACATTTCTCGAAAATTCAGGAAATTCGTCTAAATATAATACTCCACCATGAGCAAGGGTAACCTGTCCTACTTTTGGTTTCATTCCGCCGCCCGTCATTCCCGTTACCGTTGTAGTATGATGCGGACTGCAAAATGGTCTTTTATCCACTAGTCTTCCATCTAATTTCCCTGCTATACTATGAATCTTTGATATTTGTATTCTCTCTTCAAATGTCATATCAGGAAGTATTGTAGGAATAGTCCTTGCTATTACAGTTTTTCCGGCGCCCGGTGGTCCAACCATAAGCATATTGTGTCTTCCTGCTGCTGCAATCATCGCTCCTATTTTTCCCTGCTCCTGTCCGCAAATGTCTGCAAAATCATAACTTTCCTCTATTTCTTCCTGAATCTTCTTTTCTTCAAAATTAGCTTTCTGCCTTAATATTTCCTCGCTCAACTCATCAGGATTCATATCTAACACATACACTAATTCTGCAAGATTTTTCACTCCTATTATCTCTATCCCTTCAATGGCTACACACTCTCCATAATTTTCTTCAGGAATGATGCATACTTTAATTTCCTTTGACACTGCCATTAAAACCATAGGTAATATTCCATTAACCTTTATCACATCTCCATTTAAACTTAATTCTCCCGCAATCATAAATTTACTGACATCCTGTTTTACTATATCAAGTGCTTTAAGAATCGACGCAGATATTGGCAAATCAAAATAAGTTCCTGATTTTCTTATATTCGCAGGAGCCAAATTTATCGTTATTCTTCTTGGCGGAATCATAAATCCCGAATTCTTTATTGCGGTTCTTACCCTCTCTCTTGACTCTTTTATTTCTGACGATAAAAGGCCTACCATATCAAATGATGGCAAGCCACTACATACATCTGTTTCAACACAAATCGGTAAAACTTCCGTTCCCGTAATTGCACAACAATTAACTTTACTAACCATATACCCTCCAAACATTTCGTTATTATTTAGGTTGTAAGTTATCACATTTTATATGAATAGTCAATTGCCGATTTTATTTTTTCTAATGCTCTCTTTTCAATACGACTTACATAGCTCCTTGAAATGTTTAAATCCTTACCAATTATTTTCTGCGTCTCGCTCTCCCTCCCGTTCATTCCATATCGTCTTTCTATTATTTCTCTTTCCCGTTTGGTCAGTTTATTTTCTACAATATCCCTAATCATTTCTACATTTTCCTGTCTTTCCATATTACTTATTACGTCCTCATTATCTGACTCAACAACATCTATAAGACATATTGTATTTCCTTCTTTATCTGTTCCTATTGGTTCATTTAGCGATACGTCCCTGCTTCTTTTTTTCTCATTTCTAAACATCATTAGCATTTCATTTTCAATGCATTTTGCCGCATAGGTTCCTAAACGGTTTCCCTTATTTATATCAAATGAATTTATTGCCTTTATAAGGCCTATTATTCCAATAGAAATTAAATCTTCATTATCTCTCTCACCCAAATATTTTTTTGCCACATGTGCAACAAGGCGTAAATTACTCTCTATTAATATATCCTTCGCCAGCTTATCTCCCTGTGCATATCTTTCCAGATATTTTTTCTCTTCCTTTGGTGTCAAAGGCTCTTTAAATGTCTTCAAAAAAAGGCACCTCGTCACATGCTTTATACATTTTATGCACAAATCACATAACGGGTGCCTGTCACTTCCTATTTATTTTACGCTGTTACAACATCTTTTTTTCTAAGAATATCTCCTAGTTCTAATTCAATTCCTAAATCAATAAATAACTTCTGTTGTGGATGTGGACAACTTTCCATTTCGTTTCCTTCTTCATCCTGAATTGAAATTACTTTAACTTCAATGTCTCTTCCGTCTTTTTTCATAACCTCAATTGTATCTCCAACGCAGAATTTATTTTTCTGTGTTATTGTGTATTTATGTTCCCCAACCTTTTCTCCGACAAGTCCAAGATAAACATAATTTCTTTCATACACATTTTTATCGTATATCTGTGTTGTTTCATCTGGTTTTCCAAAGAAAAATCCGGTTGTATACTGTCTGAATGTACACTGTGAAATCAACTCCCTGTACTTATCAAGGTTTGCATAATACTTGTCAGGACTTTCTAAATAATCATCAATTGCCATTCTGTATGTTCTTGCAACCGTACCTACATAAAGAGCAGTTTTCATTCTTCCTTCTATTTTAAAACTATCGATTCCGGCATCTATAAGTTCAGGAATATGCTCTATCATGCACAAATCTTTTGAGTTAAAAATATATGTTCCACGATCATTTTCATAAACAGGCATATACTGTCCTTCTCTTGATTCTTCCATAACAGCATATTTCCATCTGCATGGATGAGTGCATGCTCCTTTATTTGCATCACGTCCTGCCATAAAGCTTGACAAAAGGCATCTTCCTGAATAAGAAATACACATTGCTCCATGTACAAATGTTTCAATTTCCATATCATCAGGAATATGTTCTCTTATTTCTTTTATCTCCTTCATTGATAATTCCCTTGCGGTTACAACTCTCTTTGCTCCAAGATTATACCAGAAATTATATGTTCCATAATTTGTATTATTAGCCTGAGTGCTGATATGAATTTCAGTATCCGGAAGCATTTCTTTTGCAATAGTAAATATTGCAGGGTCAGCGATTATAAGTGCATCCATATTTACTGTTTTTAAATCTTCAAAATAAGCTCTTACAGGCTCTAAATCTGCATTGTGGGCGAGTATATTTGCAGTAACATATACTTTTACATTATGTTCATGTGCAAATTTTACACCTTCTCGCATTTCTTCTAATGAAAAGTTCTTCGCTTTTGCTCTAAGTCCAAATACTTCTCCACCAATATATACGGCATCCGCCCCATATTTTACTGCTGTTTTTAAAACTTCCAGACTGCTTGCCGGAATTAATAATTCTACATTTCTCATATTTATCTCTTCTTTACACTTATTGTTATTCCATCTCCAATTGGAACGATGGATGTTTCTAACTGTTCATTGTTCTTTACTTCATACATATATTCCCGCATTCGTTTATGAATTGTTCTGTCTCTTCTTCTTACAACATATTTAGATTCTATCAAATCACCTTCCTGAAGAACATTGTCAGTAATTAGTACTCCTCCTGTTTTCATTAATCTTAAAACATGCGGAAGGAAATTAATATACTGAGCCTTTGCCGCATCCATAAATACAAAGTCAAAGCTATCATCTTTTAGTGTAGGCATAATTTCCAACGCATCTCCTTCTAAAAGAGCAATCACATTTTCTTTTCCTGCTTTTTTTATATTTTCTTTTGCGATAGGAATTCTTTTTTCATAATTTTCTATTGTAGTAATTTTTCCATCTTCATCTAAACATTCACTAATTAAAATGGCTGAGTACCCAACTGCGGTACCCAGCTCTAATATTCTTTTAGGTTTTTTTATTGCCAGAATAACTCTTAAGAAACTTTCCATTTCTTTTCTGATAATCGGCACATTGTCCTTATGAGCCTCTATTTCTATCTGCTCTAAAACCTGACTATTATTTTTTTCCAACGAATGCATGTATGATACAATTCTTTCATTTACTATCATATCAACCTCTCTTATTCCGTTGTTGTCTCTTCTTCATCAGTTTTACCTTCACTTTTGATAACTTTTAATATTTTTTCACCGTTATCAGAAGTATTGAAAGTATATGTTCCTGGCTTTACAACCTTTACTTCATATATAAATGACTCAACCCATAATACTTTATCATCATTTATAATTCCGTATTCTTCTAATGTCTTTGCAAAATCTTTTATTGATGTGTTCTTAGTTACTTCAATTGTCATATCCATCCCAGGTGCAGGTGCTGCTCCCTTGTCTGTGAATAACTGTCTGCCAAATACAAAAGCTGCTGCTGCAAAATAGTAAATGACAACAAACATCACCAAATATTTTAATACTTTACTCATAACTCTTGCAAAGCCTTCTGATGTTTTTCGCCTAACCATAAGCTCCTCCCGGATTATTCAACTTCCATGATTATTGGAAGAATCATTGGATTTCTCTTCATCTTCTTCCATAAATATTCACCTAAACTATCTTTTACAACCATTTTAATTTTACCCCAGTCAACTGAGTTTTTACTTAAACAGTTGTCTAATGCTTCTGCCACAACTTCCTTTGCTTCGTCAATAAGATTTTCTGACTCTCTTACATATACGAAGCCTCTTGTTACAATATCAGGTCCTGCAAGTAACTGATTTGTATATTTTTGCAAAGTAAGTACCACAATTATAATTCCGTTTTCAGCAAGATTCTGTCTGTCTCTAAGAACGATGTTACCTACATCACCTACTCCAAGACCATCAACTAATACGGAACCTGCAGGGACTTTTCCTGTAATCTTTGCATCATTTTCATCAATACTTAAAACATCCCCTGATTTCATAATAAATACATTTTCTTTAGGAATTCCTAATTTCTGAACTAACTGTCCATGAACCATTAAATGTCTGTATTCACCATGTACAGGTATTGCATATTTAGGTTTTAACAGAGAATATATTAATTTAATTTCTTCCTGACACGCATGCCCTGAAACATGTGTATCCTGGAAAATAACCTCTGCCCCCTTCATATATAATTCATTAATTACTTTACTTACAGCTTTTTCATTTCCAGGGATAGGTGTTGAACTAAACACAATAGTATCTCCCGGTTTAATACTTACTTTTCTATGAAGTGATGCTGCCATTCTTGAAAGGGCTGCCATTGATTCTCCCTGACTTCCTGTTGTAATAAGTACCAACTGGTCATCAGTATAATTTTTCATTTCTTCAATATTAATCAATGTATTATCAGGTATCTTTAAATATTCCAATTCTTTTGCAACTGAAATAATATTAACCATACTTCTTCCTTCTACTACAACTTTTCTGTTGTATTTGTCAGCTGAATTGATAATCTGCTGAACTCTGTCTACATTTGATGCAAATGTAGCAATAATAATTCTTGTCTTAGGATGTTCTGAAAAAATGTGGTCAAATGTTGCACCAACCGTACTTTCTGAAGGTGTAAATCCAGGTCTTAATACGTTTGTACTGTCACACATAACTGCCAATACGCCTTTTTTTCCTAATTCACTAAATCTTGCTAAATCAATTGCATCACCAAATACAGGTGTATAATCTACCTTAAAGTCACCTGTATGAACAATAACACCAACAGGTGTATGAATGGCAAATGCTGCCGCATCAGCTATACTATGGTTTGTCTTAATAAATTCAACTCTGAATTTACCTGCATTTATGTTCTGACCATATTTAACTACTTTTCTTTTAACTATATCTTTGATCTGATGTTCTTCAAGCTTTCCTTCTATAATTCCCATTGTAAGTTTTGTTGCATACAATGGTGCACTGATTTCTTTTAAAACATATGGTAACGCACCAATATGATCTTCATGTCCATGTGTTATAAAAAATCCTTTTATCTTGTCCTTATTTTCTCTTAAATAAGTAATGTCCGGTATTACTAAATCTATTCCAAGCATATCATCATCCGGAAATGACAATCCGCAATCGACTACTATTATGCCATCTTCATATTCAAAAGCTGTCATATTCATTCCAATCTGCTCTAAACCGCCTAATGGAATTATTTTCAACTTTCCAGTCTCGCTCATTAATATTTCCCTCCTATATTTCTCCGTTCATATTCGTATTATACTAAATCTACATCTTCTAATAGTTCTGAAAAAATCTTTCCGATATATCCTACTTCATCTTCATCTAAAACTACTTCATAAACAGCTTCTTCACTACTATCATCTGATGTGTCCTTAAAAATATATGCTATCTCTTCATCTTCTTTTTCAACAAGAATATATTTTATATTATTTACTTTTGTTTCTAATAAAACTGTGAATTCTTCATTTTCACCCTGCTCATTTTTGAAAATTATCTTTCCATCCATTTGACTATATCTCCTCCTGAAAAATATGTAATGCCCCCGCCCTTCGGTCGGCGGCTATTCGTCGGAAACATTTATAGAAAATGAACTTCGTTCATTTTGTTTCCTCCTATTACTTTTCTATACTAACTTTGGTATCTGCAAAGTACTTAATTAGGCATTTATAATTATTATTTATAATTATAAACATTCCTATCCTTCACGAAATAATACCTTCATTTTTTAATTAATCTAACTATTTATCTGCGTACATTCCATCAAATTAATGATTTTTTCCTGACAGTTAATAAAAATATCTATACATAGTCTGTTATGAAAAGTCATATTCCTACCATATAACTTTTAACGATGCGAATTAAGATAATCCTCTAGAATAATTGTGGCAGCAATCTGGTCAACATATTTGTATCTGTCTTCCCTTTTTATTCCTGCTTCATTCATTATTTCATATGCTTCAACCGTTGTTAATCGTTCGTCCTGAAAAATAATCTCCACTCCGCTTCTACGTGTAAGCATATCTGCAAATTCTTTTGTCTTTTCAACTCTTTCACCTGAACTTCCATCCATATTTACAGGTAATCCTAATACTATTAATTCAACATCATTTTCTTTAATAATTGTCTCTATTCTTGAAAGAGTCTTTCTTAATTTATTAGGTGATTCTCTTCTCACTATTTCCATGCCCTGTGCAGTCATCCCTAACGGATCTGTAATTGCAACTCCTACTGTCTTTGAGCCAAAATCAAGTCCTAATATTCTCATTATAACATTTCTCCTTTAAGCATACAGAATAAGCCCTGCCAAACCGTGGGCTCGCAAGCGCAGTCGCATTTTGGGGCTTTTGCTAATCGGCTTCGCCGCTTCCGCTTCCGCCAGCTCGAAACATTTGTTTCTCGCTGTTCTTGCGCCCGGCTCATGCGACTCTGCGCAAGCGCAGTCGCATTTCCGGGCTTTTGCTAATCGGCTTCGCCGCTTCCGCTTCCGCCAGCTCGAAACATTTGTTTCTCGCTGTTCTTGCGCCCGGCTCATGCGACTCTGCGCAAGCGCAGTCGCATTTCCGGGCTTTTGCTACAAAAAAGAGTTTCTTCAATGAAACTCCCATTTGTATAGCCGTTGCTTATTTTAATTTGTTGTTGATATAATACTTAACTGTTTCTTCAATTAATTCATCGCGTTCTACTTTCATAATAAGGCTTCTGGCATTATTATGACTTGTAATGTATGTAGGATCTCCGGACATAATATAACCTACAATCTGGTTAACCGGATTGTATCCTTTTTCTGCTAACGCCTGATATACTCTTTCTAAAATTTCTTCAACGCCTAACTTCTGTTCCTGTGGAACTTTGAAGTATTGTGTGTTTCCTAAATTACTCATCTTATCCCGTCCTTTTGCCCTTTTGGCATTTTCCATGTACCTTTATACTAATATAAAACTTATATTGTGGCAAGCATTATTTCCTTGCCCACACCTTTTTTTTCAATATTTTCACAATTTAAACACTCATTTGCGAATCCAATTAATGAAACGTTTTTAATGTCTCCTGATATGTCTTTGTCACTCTTCATTATAACCTTAATATATTCTTTTGTGTGACCTACCCAATAATTTTCTCCTGCTACATTAATTATTTCTTCAAACAATACACTTACCTTTTTTCCTATAAATTTTCTTCTATATTCCATTGTAAGATTTTCGCCAACTTTAATCAAATCCTCGCTTCTTTCTGTCTTTACAGGTTCAGGAATCTGATTTTCCATTTTTGCAGCAACAGTGCCATCTCGTTTTGAATATTTAAATACATGTAATTCTGAAAATCTTACTTTTTTTACAAACTCTCTTGAGATTTCATAATCTTCCTGCGTTTCACCTGGGAATCCAACGATTACATCCGTTGTAAATGCCGGATTGTCAAAATATTTTCTTAAAAGTTCGCATTTTTCAAAATATTCGTCAGATGTATAATGTCTGTTCATTCTTTTTAATGTATTATCACATCCACTCTGCATTGATAAATGAAAATGTGGACATATTTTATCAACTTTTGCTAATCGTTTTGCAAAATCCTCAGTCACGATATTCGGCTCAAGAGAACCTAATCTTATTCTTTCAACACCTTCAATTCCTGCAATCATTTCAACAACATCTATTAATTTATTTTCATTATTGCCATATGAACTTAAATGAATACCTGTAAGTACGATTTCTTTAAATCCTTTTTGTGCAAGTTCTGTAACTTCCTGTTTTATATTGTCAAATTCCCTACTTCTGATTCTTCCTCTTGCATAAGGAATTATACAATATGAACAGAACTGATTACATCCATCCTGAATTTTTATATAAGCTCTGGTGTGTTCTGTTACGGTTGCCAGCTCTAACTCTTCATATTCATTTGTAGCATTTATATCAATTACATTTTTATTATATTTGTTATCATCAAAATATTTTTGAAGTTCTTCAACTATATCTTTTTTCTTATTATTTCCAATAAGAATGTCAACAGACAAATCTTCTAACAATTTTTCTGTTGCTGTCTGAACATAACATCCTGCTGCAACTACTACTGCATCTTCATTCATTTTCTTAGCTTTATGAAGCATTTGTCTCGATTTTCTATCTGCCATATTTGTAACTGAACATGTATTTATAATATACACATCGGCCTTTTCATTAAATGGTACAATTTCGTAACCGGCATCTTCCAGCTTTTGTGCCATTGCCTCAGTCTCATATGCATTTACTTTACATCCTAAATTATGTAATGCTACTTTTAACATTTTTACAAACTCCAAACAATTTTTTTGATTAAATTTTGTATACTTTTATCATTGCCCTATTATCAGCCTCGTGTTAATATTGACGTATAAAAATATATTTAAGAGAGGTATTTATTATGAAAACAGTTACAATCAGCTTAAATTCAATTGATAAAGTAAAAGCTTTCGTAAATGACATAACAAAATTTGATTCTGATTTTGATTTAGTATCAGGTCGTTATGTAATTGATGCAAAGTCAATTATGGGAATTTTCAGTCTTGATCTTTCTAAACCAATTGACTTAAACATCCATAGCGAAGATGACGTTAACGCTATTTTAGATGTTTTAAAGCCATATCTTGTATAATTGATGTTGCTAAAAAAGCAGGCAGGTTTGCCTGCTTTTTTATTACCCTCTTTTTTATTTAATTAGTCTCTTCTTATCTCGATTAATTCTGCAGTTTCAACTGCTTCCTTAAACATTCTGTCAATTTCTTCTTCCAAATGTGTTTCTGATCTTTTAATAATATTAATATTTGGTTTAGTAACCGGATGTTTAGCAACAAATGTTGTACAACAATCCTCATATGGAAGGATAGATGTTTCATATGTTCCAATCTTTAATGAAATATCTACTATTTCCTGCTTATCAAATGCAATTACAGGTCTGAATACCGGCATAGTACATACTTCATTTGTAGCTGCAAGGCTTTGCATTGTCTGACTTGCAACCTGTCCTATACTTTCTCCTGTTATAAGTCCTAATGAGCCTTCTTTATTTGCAAAATACTCTGCAATTCTCATCATATATCTTCTCATAATGATAGTTAACTCATCATGTGGACATTTGTCATAAATATACATCTGTATATCTGTAAAATTAACTACATATAAATTCATTGGTCCTGTATACTTTGATATGATTTTTGCCAAATCGACAACTTTCTGTTTTGCTCTTTCAGATGTGTATGGTGGTGCATGGAAATATACTGCATCAATGTGCACTCCACGTTTTGCAACCATATATCCTGCAACAGGGCTATCAATTCCTCCTGATAATAAAAGCATACCATTTCCGGCTGTTCCAACAGGCATTCCACCCGGTCCCTGAATTATCTTTGAATAAATATTAATTTTATTTCTTATCTCGATATTAATTACAATATCAGGATTATGAACATCCACCTTCATTTCAGGGAATGCATCTAAAATTACGCCTCCCATTTCCATGTTAATTTCCATGGAATCCATTGGATAATTCTTTCTGCTTCTTCTGGCTGCAACCTTAAATGTAAGATTTTTATCTTCATAGTTATCTTCGATATGTTTTATTACATGTTTAGCTAAATCTTCAAATCCATTGTCCTCTATCTGCATCATTGGGCAAATGCCTACAATACCAAACACATATTGTAATGCTTCAATTGCTTCATCCATATCGCAGTCAGATTCTGTAGTAACATAAATTCTTCCTGCTTCTTTTGTTACAACAAACTCTCCATCTACACGTTTCAATGCAATCTTTGCCTGCTTAACAAGGGCATTTTCAAACAAATATCTATTTTTTCCCTTTATGCCAATCTCGGCATATTTAATCAAAAGTGATTGTGTCATTTTACTCTCCTTCTATCTTCTAACGTATTTCCTTAGCATAGGTAACAAGCTGTTTAACTGTTCCCCACAATATTCTATTTCTTCAATAGTGTTTAATGTGCTAAAACTAAATCTTACAGTTGATTCTAACAAATCTTTATCTATATTCATAGCTTTTAAAGTAGCACTTACTGCCGGTCTGTTAGATGAGCATGCTGAGCCGGCTGATATATAAATACCTCTTTCTTCTAACGCATGAAGAAGTACTTCACTTCTTACGCCTCTAAAACTTGCACTTACAATATGCGGTGCACCTTTTTTCCCTTTCTGACTGTTTACAGTAACATCTTCCATTTCATTTAAAATATCAATAAGTCTGTCTTTTAAGGAAATAAGTTTGTCCACCTTTTCATCAAAATTTTCATAAGCTGCTCTTGCCGCTTCACCAATTCCTGCAATACCAGGCACATTCTCTGTACCTGAACGCATTCCTTTTTGCTGTCCGCCACCAAATATAATTGGCGATATTTTTGTTTTGTCTTTTATATATATAAATCCTGAACCTTTTGGTCCATGAATTTTGTGTCCGCTTACAGTAAGAATATCTATATTTAGCTTTTTAGGTTTTATGTCTAACTTTCCAAATGCCTGAATAGCATCAACATGGAATACAACATCTTTTTTTACTGACTTAATATATTTTCCAATTTCTTCAATAGGTTCTATTGCACCTACTTCATTATTTACAAACATAACAGAAACAAGAATTGTATTTTCATTCATAGCATTTTTAAGGCTTTCCATAGCTACAATGCCTTTGTTATCTACAGGTAGATATACAATCTCAAATCCCTGTTCTTCTAAATATTTCATCGTTGCCGCAACAGAAGAATGTTCAATTTTTGTAGTTATTATTCTATTTCCTGCTCTTTTATTTGCATTAGCGCTTCCTATTATTGCAAGGTTATTCGACTCTGTGCCACCTGATGTAAAATATATTTCTTTCGGGTCTGTTTTTAATATTTTTGATATATTTTCCTTGGCCTGCTTAATATATTTTTCAGCATTTACACCTACCATATGCATAGATGATGGATTTCCATAATCCTGCGTCATAACTTTTACAACTATATCCTTTACATTTTCTGTCACTACTGTTGTGGCTGAATTATCAAAATACGCTTCCATTTTTGCTCCTTATTCTTCCATCATAAACATAATTACTGACATAATAGCCATGCCTGCCGTTTCAGTTCTTAAAATTCTTTTCCCCAAAGTTATTGGAGTTCCATTTTCCTCCATAACGGCATTTACTTCCTCTTTAGCAAATCCTCCCTCAGGTCCTATGAAAATTCCAACAGATGTGTCTTTTTTTAAGCCTCTAATGATATTTCTTGTCTTTTCCATATCATCTGCTTCTTCATACGGCATTATAATCATGTCTAATTCTTTAGCCATATCGATTGCCTGATTAAATGTGCAGACATCATTTACTCTAGGAATTATTCCTCTTTTACTTTGTTTTGCTGCACTTTCTGAAATGGCATTCCATCTTTTCACTTTATTGGCTGCCTTTTTTGCATCTAACTTTACTATTGACCTTTTTGTACTTACCGGCACAATTCCATAAACTCCAAGTTCTACCATTTTCTGTATTACTGTTTCCATTTTATCGCCTTTAGGCAATCCCTGAAACAAATATACTTTTATAGGCAATTCTCTTCCCGGTCCGTTTATATCTAATATTTTTGCTTCAACTTTTTCATCATCCATATTTAAAATGCTGCAGACATATTCCTTATCATTTCCATCGCTAATAAGGATTTCTTCTCCGATTTTCATACGAAGAACATTTTTTATATGATTAACATCACTACCTGTAACTAAAATAGTATCTTCTAATATATTTTCGGCATTAACAAAAAATCTATACATTCTATACCACTCTTTTAATCTGAAATCTTCTGTGCCATAATTGCACGCCAGTCACCTTGATTTACTGTTTCCATAAATTTTAATTTGTGATTTTTCTTTATGGCATCAACTACATCTTCTTCTTTCATGTAAATAATCCCTGATGAAATAAATATTCCACCTTTCTTTAAGAATTTATCTACGATTGCTGATATTGGAATAATTACATCTGCTAATATATTTGCAACAACTACATCATATTTATTAAATCCGACTTTTTTCTGTAATTCTTCATCATCTATAATATTTCCATCATACAAATCAATTTCATCCATCGCAATATGATTTACCTGGAAATTTTCTTTTGATGCAGTAATGGCAGCCGGGTCGATGTCAGTCATTGCCATTTTACCTGCCTCTAATTTTTTTGCAACTATAGACAAGATACCGCTTCCACATCCTAAATCAAGTACTGTATCATCAGGTTTTACATATTTTATTAGCTGATTGATACAAAGTTGAGTTGTTTCATGTTTTCCTGTTCCAAACGCAGTCCCGGGATCAATTTCAATCATCTTCATATCTTTATGAGCTTCATCAATTTCTTCCCATGTAGGTTTAATATAAAATTCTCCTACAGTAAAAGCTTTAAAAAACTGTTTCCAATTATTAACCCAGTCAATGTCTTCTGTTATATCTTTTTCTATTGTTCCCTCTCCAACATTTATAAATGATGATGCTTCTTTTAATTTTTCTCTAACTTTATGAAGTAATGCTTCATCGTCATTATCTTCCTCTGTATAAAAACTTATATATGCTGTTCCATCATCTTTAGGAAGTGTTGGAAGATAATCTATAAACATTGCCTTCTTGTCCTCTTCTGATAAAGGCACATTGTCTTCTATCTGTATTCCATCTATCCCAAGTTCAATCATCAAACCACTTATATAATCTATAGCTTCTGTTGTTGTTTTTAACGTATATTTATTCCATTTCATAAATAAAATCCTCTCTTAAACCACAAAACATCATTTTATTATAAACGCTAAAACTTTTTAATGCAACCTTTCATAAATATCCATTTTAGCCTTTTCACTTTTTATTTTTCCATAAACTGTATGTTACAAAGTGGAACATACAGCACTGGGCACGCCAATATAAAAGAAACCTTATAAAAAGGAATTCTTCCTAATTATAAGGTTTCTCTTGTTTATTTATTATTGCAATTCAAACAGTTTATATATGTAGCTTTAATTATTTAACCTTAACTACTTTCTTTGCACTCCATTCTTTGCTCTGCTTTCCATTCTTGTTTACAACAGCAACTCTAACGTAGTATTTCTTTCCACTTGTAAGATTCTTTAATGTTGCATTTGTCTTAGCCGTAACAACTTTCTTTGCACCAGCCATACTGCTCTTTGTTGAATACTGTACAACATATTTCTTTGCTACTGCACTCTTGTTAATAGTAACCTTAGCTACGCCTTTCTTAGCTCTTACTTTCTTAATTGTTGTAGCAACCTGTTTTACTGAAATGTTAGAACATTTTACAGATGATGAAAATGTAGGATCTCCATCCTTTGGTAATGTAACTAAACCATTGTAAAGACCTGCTAACTGTTCATCTTCTCTGTCACCCATTTCTCCGCCAACGCCAAAGTATAATGAAAGATGTCCACTATAATTCTTAGCCAAAGTAAAATCTAATGTTACTGTCTGTTCTTTATCCTGCTGTAACTGTACCCACTTAAATGCTAATGGAGCCTTATCAGGTTCGTATGCATTAGGATCATCTCCTTCAACCTTAACAAGAACCCATTTATCTAAATTAGTTGCTTTAAGTTTACAACTTACTGTATATGACTGGCCTTTCTGGTACTTAAGGTTTTCATTCTTAATCTGAGCTCCCCAGATTCCACCCCAGCCAATTGAATCCATATCAGCTGTCCAAGATGACTTAGAATTTTCTGTCAAAGCTCCTTCTGCTCCTTCAGCCCATCCTGATGAAGCACCAAAGTAACTGTCCCATTCATTCTTAATTAATTCTGTTTTAGCTGCCTGAGTTGGTACTGCAGGTACTACTGCGATAGCCATTGCTGCTGCCATTGCTAATGTAGCGATTTTCTTTAAATTCTTTCTCATTTCAATTTTCCTCCTGAACTTTATAACTATTATACAGTCAGTATAGTTAAAAACGTTTCAAAAGTCAACATATTTTATTATAAACCGCTTATTTTTTTGCTTGTTTTTGTACAATTTGACTATTAGTAATTATTCTCATTGGTTTTATTGTTCACAAAAACTTTTTTTTGCAATTTTTTCTTGTTTTATTGTCACTTAATTTAATATATACATTACTTATTTCTTCTTTATTTATTTAAATGATTGTTTTAATATTTTCTAACTTATAAAATTTTTTCAAATTTTTAATATATAAAAATACGGATATAAAAGCAATTTTACTTTTATATCCGCAATATTTCTTTTTTCTAATCTCTTAATCTAGTTTAAATTTATCTTTAAAGCTCTTTTTCTTTGGCTTTTCATCTTCACTTTGGTTTAGTGTATTTCCTGATACTTTGTCTAACTGTTTAATTAACTCTTTTTGTTCATGAGTCAATTTTTCAGGTACTCTTACAATCAAAGTTGTATATTGATCACCACGAACTGCTTTATTTCTAATACTTGGAACACCTTTTCCTTTTAATCTGATTCTTGTTCCTGTCTGTGTTCCCGGTTTTATGTTAAACAATACATCTCCATCTACAGTGTTAACTCTTACATCTCCTCCTATTGCTGCCTGTGCAAATGAGATTGATGTATTTGTATATAAATCCATTCCATTTCTTTGGAAGTTTGGATTGCCTATAATTCTAACCTGTACTAATAAGTCTCCTCTTGGTCCGCCATTTCTTCCAGGTTCACCTTTTTCTCTGATTCTTACACTCTGTCCGTCATCAATACCTGCCGGAATTGTAACTGCAATCTTTTTAAGACTTGAAGTATATCCTGTGCCGTGACATGTTGTACATTTATCCTTTATAACCTTACCTGTTCCGTTACATTCAGGACATGTTGTAATATTCTGCATTGTTCCAAAGAAGCTCTGCTGTGTTGTAACTACCTGACCTCTACCTCCGCATCGGCTACATGTTTCAGGTTGTGTTCCAGGCTTTGCACCTGTTCCATGACATGTTGTACATTCATCTTTAAGATTAAGACTTAATTCCTTTTCGCATCCAAATACAGCTTCTTCAAATGTTATTCTGACTGAAGCACGAATATCTGCTCCTCTCATAGGACCATTGCTGTTTCTTGAACTACGTCTGCCTCCGCCAAATATATCTCCGAATATGTCTCCAAATATATCTCCAAAGTCTGCAGAATTAAAATCAAATCCTCCGGCTCCTGCTCCTGCGCTTCCATCAAATGCTGCATGACCGAATTGATCATACTGACGTCTCTTATCAGCATCACTAAGTACAGCATATGCCTCTGATGCTTCTTTAAACTTCGCCGCAGCTTCTTCCCCAGGATTTACGTCCGGGTGATATTTCTTAGCCAATTTTCTATATGCACTTTTTATTGTGGCTTCATCAGCATTTTTATCAACGCCTAATACCTCATAATAATCTCTTTTTTCCGCCATTTTTATCACCTTTCATATTAGTATGAATAAATAATCTGCAAATAAAACACGGATGTCATACCCTAGTCCTATTTTCATTATTTTTATATTAGTATAAATAACTTGTAAAACCCGTCCGGGCTAAACCCGGACGGGATACATTCTATCATATTCTATAACCCAGTGCTATATGTGTATTCAGATTATACTTCCTTATAGTCACCATCAACTACATCATCTGCTCCTGCTCCTGCATTAGGATCCTGGTAAGCTCCCTGTGCTCCCATATCAGGACCTGCTCCCTGTGCTCCAGCCTGTGCCTGAGCCTGTTCATACATCTTTGAGAATACTTTCTGTGAGCTTTCCATTAATTTTTCTTTTCCATTCTTTAAGCTTTCAATCTGAGCATCTGTGATGTTCTGGTCATCTGTAATTTCAGCAATTACAGCCTTTAATGCATCGATGTCAGCCTGAACTGCTGCCTTATCATTTGCATCAATCTTATCACCAACTTCATTCAAAGCATTTTCTGTCTGGAATACCATTGAATCAGCTTCATTCTTAGCATCAATGCCTTCCTTACGTTTCTTATCCTGTGCTTCAAATTCAGCAGCTTCTTTTACAGCCTTATCGATATCTTCATCAGACATATTTGAACCTGCTGTAATTGTAATGTGCTGTTCTTTTCCTGTTCCTAAATCCTTAGCTGAAACATTTACGATACCATTTGCATCAATATCAAATGTAACTTCAATCTGTGGAACACCTCTCTTTGCTGGTGGGATTCCATCAAGTCTGAACTGTCCAAGGCTCTTGTTATCTCTTGCGAACTGTCTTTCACCCTGTACTACGTTGATATCAACGGCTGTCTGGTTATCTGTTGCTGTTGAGAATGTCTGGCTCTTCTTTGTAGGAATTGTTGTATTTCTTTCAATTAATCTTGTTGCGATACCACCCATTGTTTCAATTGATAATGAAAGTGGAGTAACATCAAGAAGTAAGATTTCGCCTGCGCCTGCATCACCTGCAAGTTTACCACCCTGAATTGATGCACCGATTGCTACACATTCATCAGGATTCAAACTCTTAGATGGTTCATGACCTGTAAGCTGTTTAACCTTATCCTGTACTGCAGGGATTCTTGTTGAACCACCAACTAATAATACCTTTCCAAGTTCAGCTGCTGTAATTCCGGCATCTCTTAATGCATTCTGTACAGGAACTGCTGTTCTTTCAACTAATGCTCTTGTTAATTCATCAAATTTAGCTCTTGTAAGAGTTAAATCAAAATGCTGTGGTCCTTCAGCTGTTACTGTAATGTAAGGGATGTTAATGTTTGTCTGTGTTGCTGAAGAAAGTTCCTTCTTAGCTTTTTCTGCTGCTTCTTTAATTCTCTGAAGTGCCATCTTATCTGTTGTAAGGTCTACACCTGTCTTTGTCTTGAAGTCAGAAATCATATAATTTGTAATTGCTTCATCAAAGTCATCACCACCAAGTCTGTTATCACCTGAAGTTGATAATACTTCGATTACACCATCACCAATTTCGATAATAGATACATCAAATGTACCACCACCTAAATCGTATACCATAATCTTCTGTTCTTTTTCATTATCAAGACCATAAGCTAATGCTGCAGCTGTTGGCTCGTTGATAATTCTCTTTACATCAAGTCCTGCAATCTTACCTGCATCTTTTGTTGCCTGTCTCTGTGCATCATTGAAGTAAGCAGGTACTGTAATAACAGCTTCTGATACCTTTTCACCTAAGTAAGCTTCAGCATCACCTTTTAACTTCTGAAGAATCATTGCTGAAATTTCCTGTGGTGTATATTTCTTATCATCAATTGCTACTTTGTAATCTGTTCCCATATGTCTCTTAATTGAAGAGATTGTCTTGTCAGCGTTTGTAACTGCCTGACGTTTAGCTGTTTCACCAACTAATCTTTCACCTGATTTTGCAAATGCTACTACTGATGGAGTTGTTCTAACACCTTCTGCATTTGTAATAACTGTAGGTTTTCCACCTTCCATAACTGCTACACATGAATTTGTAGTTCCTAAGTCAATACCAATAATCTTTCCCATGATATATTTCCTCCTAAATTGATAATTTTCTTATTTCTCGGTTTTCCGAGTTCAAATATATGTTAAATAATTTCTTATTTGTAAAATTAATTAGCTACCTTAACCATGCTATGTCTTATAACACTGTCTCTATATTTATAGCCTTTCTGGAATTCCTCAACAACAACATTTTCTTCTAATTCGTCATTGTCTTCATGCATTACTGCATTGTGTAATTCCGGATCAAATTGTTGGCCTTTAGCTTCAATGACTGTAACTCCCATTTCTTCAAATGCTGTCATCAACTGCTTATATATTAAATTCATTCCCTGACCTGTTGGTGATTTTTGTTCTTCTTCTGATAATGCTGCGATACCTCTTTCAAAGTTATCCACAATCGGAAGAAGTTTTTCAATAATTGATCTTGCACCAACTTCAAACATTGCTGATTTTTCTTTTTCGCTACGGTTTCTGTAGTTTTGGAATTCAGCCATAAGTCTTTTATGTTTATCAGTTAACTCTTCTATCTGCTGGTCTTTCTTATCTTTCTTTCCAAATATTTTTTTCTTTTCTTTTTTGTCTGAAGAATTTTTATCTTCTGCTTCTTTTTTGTCTTTATCTTCTTTAGTATCTTCTGTTGTTTCTTTTTCAGTTTCTACTGTTTCATTTGTATCTTCTACTGTTTCTTCTTCAGTTTCAGATTTTTCTACCTTTTCTTCTTCAGGCATATCGTTAATATTCTTTTCCATTGGACCTTCCTTTCTATTCGTCTTCCTTCTTGAAAGCATCGCTTAACTGGCCCTTAACTGTTCTTAATGTCTCTACAACTTTCTCATAATCCATTCGCTTCGGACCTATAACTCCGATGGTACCTTTAATGCCATCTTCTAATTCATAAGTTGCTGTTACAACACTACAATCCTTCATTCCTTCTACCGGAGTTTCTTCACCGATATAAACCTGAATTCCTGTTTCATTATCATTTACCAAATTGGTTAATGGCTTCTTTTCTTCAAATGTTGAAAGCAACAAACTTGCATTCTCGTTACTGCTTAATTCAGGATACTTCAAAATATTCGTTGCACCTGATGTATAAATCTTCATCTGTGCTTCTGATGCAATGGCTTCTGTAATTGCCTGTAACACATCTGTTACTAATTCTTTATGTTCACCTGCATTAGATGTAAGTGTTGAAATAACAGCTATGTTAATCTGCTCAACTGCTAATCCTGCAAGACTTGTATTGAGTGCCACATTAAGTCTCAAAACCATTTCTTCATTAATCTGGTCTTTAACTTTTATAATCTTGTTTACTACTCTGTTTCTTCCCGAAACAACAATACATAAAATCTGATTGTCATCCATAAGTGACAACTGAATGAATTTTATCTTATCTTCGTTATCTCTTGATGTTGAAATCATTGTTGCATAATTAGTATTGGTTGCAAGCATCTTCGCCATATTCTGAAGAAGGGTTTCAACCTTATCAACCTTTTCAAATAAAAGGTTTTCTCTTTCAGTTACTTTCTTTTCTCTGTTGTCTAATTCCTGAACTTTTTCTTTCATTAAATCGTCAACATAAAGTCTGTAACCTTTATCTGTAGGAATTCGTCCTGCTGATGTATGAGGCTGAACTATATATCCCATCTCTTCTAAGTCAGCCATCTCATTACGAATGGTTGCTGAACTTAAGTTAAGATCTGTATACTTAGAAATGGTTCTTGAACCAACGGGCTCGCCTGTTTCCAAATAGTTACGAATGACTGCCTGTAATATTTTTACTTTTCTCTCTGTCAGTTCCATATTCCATCTCCTTTCTACTTTATTAGCACTCGTTAGTTTTGAGTGCTAACACCTTTCATAAATTAAAATAGCACCCACCATATTATTTGTCAACATTTTTGCAAAAAAAATTATAGAAACTTTTGTAAATAATTTGTGAACATAGAAAAATAGCACAAACCTTAAGGATATATATACTATCGAAAGAACTGCTACGAGCGGCAAATGCTCTTTCGATAGTATATACATCTATCTGGTTTGTGCTATGATTTTTATTAGTATTAAATAGAATATTTTCCATATTATAATAAAAACTCTGATAATACTACATTGCTTACATCAATTCCTCTTTCGGTAAGTTTTATATTGTCGTTTTCGGTTTTCAATAATTTCTCCTGTGTGAGTTTTTCTAAGACATTACCGTATACGTTTTCTATTTTCTTATTAAAAAGTGTTTCAAATTTAGTTTTGTTTACTCCTTCCATCATTCTAAGGCCTAAAAACATAAATTCTTCCATCTGATCATTTTTAGAAAGTCTTTCAATATTTTTATGAATTGAACCTAATCTGTTATAATCAGTATCAAAGTCTGTATCATTATCACTTTTCTTTCGATAAATTTTTTCTTCGAATACAGATTCATCTTCTCTTGATTGTTGATTATTATTTTCAAATTCATAATCATCTTCATCTTCAAATAAATAATCCATCATTTCTTCACTACCATATTGAAAAGCTGTCATTTCATCCATATTATCTTCACAATTGTATATTTCATTTATGAAAGCAATGTACTTATTTAAATCTGAAATATTATTATATCGTTCATTTTCTAATAAAGAAGCTGCTCCTATTCCAAAGCCAATATAATTTTTTCTCTGCCAATATCCTACGTTATGTCTGCATTCCATGCCTTCTTTACTATAATTTGATATTTCATATCTGTGATATCCATTTTCTTCTAAGATATTCTTTGTCATGTAATACATTTCACGCTCAGTATCTTCATCAGGAAGTATATCCTTTCCCTGCAGTGCTGCTTCATTTACTCTGTCATACATTATCGTGCCCTCTTCTACTATAAGGCTATACGCCGATATGTGCTCTGGATTCAAGGCAACTACCTTTTCTAGGGTTTCTTTATATGATGAAATCGTTTGTCCCGGAAGTGCACTCATTAAGTCAATGTTAATATTGTCAAATCCACATTCCCTTGCTATTCGATAATTATCCAAAAACTCCTGCCATGTGTGTATTCTTCCGATGCTTTTTAATTCATCATCATTTGCCGACTGAAGTCCTATGCTTAATCTGTTCACTCCGGTTTTCTTGTAAACTTCTAATTTTTTTCTTGTCAAAGTGCCCGGATTGCATTCTATTGTTATTTCTGCATTTTCATTTATATTTGCATATTTTTTTACTGCATTCATTATGCCTTCAAATAAATGTGATTCCAATATAGAAGGGGTTCCTCCTCCAAAAAAGATTGAATCTACTTCATATCCATTCAAAATATTTTTTGACAATTCAATTTCTTTTATTAACGCATCCACATACTCCTCTTTAGTTTTGCAATCTGCCCTGTCGGAGAGAAAATCACAATAATCACATTTTTTTACGCAAAACGGAATATGGATATATATTTCTAAATGTTTGCTCATTTTTACCTCTCTTTTCAACTAATAAGGTCCCTCTGCCTGCTGCAAAGAGACCTTTTATATTAATCTTCGTCCAATTTGAGTACTGCCATAAATGCTTCCTGTGGTATTTCAACGTTACCAACCTGACGCATTCTCTTCTTTCCTTCTTTCTGTTTTTCAAGAAGTTTTTTCTTACGTGAAATATCGCCACCATAACATTTAGCCAAAACATCTTTTCGCATTGCCTTAACTGTTTCTCTTGCAATTACTTTACTTCCGACTGCTGCCTGAATTGGAATTTCAAATAACTGACGTGGTATTTCATTTTTAAGTTTCTCGCACATTTTTCTGCCTCGTTCATATGCTGTAACATCTGGAACGATAAATGAAAGTGCATCCACTTCTTCCTTATTAATAAGAATATCAAGTTTAACTAACTTAGCTGCTTCATATCCTTTCAATTCATAATCAAATGACGCATATCCTCTTGAGCGGGATTTAAGTGCATCAAAGAAATCATATATTATTTCATTTAACGGAATATCGTATTCGAGTAATGCTCTTGAACCTTCTACATATTCCATTCCTATATATGTTCCTCTTCTTTGCTGACATAATTCCATAATAGCACCGATAAATTCAGTTGTTACCATTATTTCCGCATGAACAATAGGTTCTTCCATATGCTCAATTTCACTTGGGTCAGGCAAATTAGAAGGATTCGTAAGTTCTATAACACTTCCATCGTTTTTATATATTTTGTAAATAACACTAGGTGCAGTTGTAACTAAATCAAGATTGTACTCACGCTCAAGTCTTTCCTGTACAATTTCCAAATGAAGCAATCCTAAAAATCCGCATCTGAAGCCAAATCCTAATGCAAGTGATGTTTCAGGTTCATACTGCAAAGCTGCATCATTTAACTGTAATTTTTCAAGAGCATCTCTTAAATCAGGATATTTTGCTCCATCTGCCGGATAAAGTCCACAGTAAACCATAGGATTAACTTTTTTGTATCCGGGAAGTGGTTCTGCACAAGGATTATCTGCATTAGTAATAGTGTCACCTACTCGCGTATCTTTTACGTTTTTGATGCTGGCTGTAATATATCCAACCATACCCGCACTAAGTTCATCACATGGAATAAACTGTCCTGCTCCAAAATATCCTACTTCAACTACATTTGCTGTTGCTCCCGTAGCCATCATTTTTATATTCATACCTGCTTTTACAACACCATGTTTTAAACGGCAAAAAACAATAACTCCCTTATACGCATCATATAAGCTGTCAAATATTAATGCCTGAAGTGGTGCGTCAACATCTCCCTGTGGTGCCGGTATTTTTTCCACTATCTGTTCTAATACTTCTTCTATATTTAATCCTGTTTTTGCTGAAATAAGTGGTGCATCATGAGCTTCAAGTCCGATTACATCTTCTATTTCATTTATAACTCTTTCAGGATCTGCACTAGGCAAATCTATCTTGTTGATAACAGGGAATACTTCCAAGTCATGATCAAGTGCCATATAAACATTTGCCAAAGTCTGTGCTTCTACACCCTGTGCTGCATCGACAACAAGGATTGCACCATCACATGCTGCAAGGCTTCGTGATACTTCATAGTTAAAATCGACATGTCCCGGTGTATCGATAAGGTTAAAAATGTATTCTTCTCCATCTTTTGCCTTATATACCGTTCTTACTGCCTGTGACTTAATCGTTATTCCACGTTCTCTCTCTAGTTCCATATTATCAAGAACCTGTGCCTGCATTTCTCTGCTTGTTAACAATCCTGTTTTTTCAATAATTCTATCTGCCAAAGTTGACTTTCCATGGTCAATATGGGCAATAATGCAAAAGTTTCTTATTTTACTCTGATCAATGTGAGCCACTGTTGTTCCTCCATGTTGTTTTATATTAATTTCTTGTTTGATTATGTTCTATTTTAAATATAATGCATACTTTTCCACACTAACGCTCATTATAGCATATTATAAAACTATTTTCCATCGTGTTCTTTCAGATAAACTATGTAATGAGGTTGGTAATTTTGAGTCAAGATATATATACGAAACACATGACGAATATGTTGTTCTTCATTTAGTTTCCCAGAACAACGGGATTACTTTTATTCCTGATAAATTTTATATGTCGAGACCTTACAATAATTTAAAAGCCACCTCATGCAACAATAGTATTCTTTAACGTAGAAAAGGTAAATAATCAAATATCTACTAAAAAGATATACTATCATAAGCATATAGTGGCTTTTAATCTATAACTTGTGGCATTACATAATTTTACTTATTCAAAATCGTAAACCATTCCCCACTGATTTCTAACTGAAGTAAGAGTTTCCATTACATCTCTTACAATCTGAAGATTTTCCTGTCCTGAATTATTATTAATATATTCTTCCATATCCATAACTTCATATTGAAGTGCTTTTTTCGTATCACCTTCGTCTATAACCTCAGTATGTCCGTCAGCAGTATATGTAATTGTTGCTTTTTGAGCTCTTGGATATTCATCTATCTGTATATATCCCTTTTCTCCTGAAATAACACCTCTTTTTGGTTGTTTTGCTCTCATTGTAAGTGCAATAACAGACATTTGCCCATCATTATTTTTTAAAATAATTCCACTTGTTTCATCAACTCCTGTTTCAAAATAATTTGCAGTAGTAAGAACAACATTTGGTTTGCTTTCCATAAAATATCTGGCAAATGATACTGCATATACTCCTATATCAAGCAATGCCCCACCTGCTAATGATTTTGAGAAAAATCTGTTATTTACATCATATTCCTTGCAGCTTCCAAAATTAACCTGCACCATTTTTACCTTTCCTATTTCACCATCTTCTATCATTTTCTTTATCTTCTTATATAAAGGCATGTGAAGAAGTGTCACGCCATCACATATAACTAAATTATTTTTCTTTGCCACCTTGACGCATTCTTCTAACTGTCTGCTGTTTACCGTAATTGCCTTTTCACAAAATACATGCTTTCCTGCCTTTAATGATTTAAGCATCATTTCATAATGCATATTGTGTGGAGTCGCAATGTATACTATATGAATATTCTTATCTGATAGCATTTCATCTAAATCATTATATGCATGTTCTATTTTATATTCTTTGGCAAAATTTTCAGCCTTCTCAAGTGAACTTCCACACACTCCATAAACAGTTCCATGTACTGCCCACAAAGCCTCTGCCATTTCACTGCCAATCCATCCTGTACCAACTATTCCCCAGTTTAAATTACTCATGATTATCCTCCTAACTTAATATCCACATTTTTCAAATTGCTTTTGTATAACACCACAATCTTTTACTCTATTACACGAATGCCACTTTCTCCTGCAATTAATGCCTTTGACACTATATTGTAAAATAATGATGTTTCTACTATGCCTGTTATGTGCTTTAATTTTTCATCTAATACTTTTACATCCTGTCCTTTTTCAAAGTACGCATTCATAAGATAGTTTCCGTCATCACTTACTAAAGTTCCCATTTTCATTTCTGTTGAACGTTCTTCTACTTTTGCTCCCATTTCTTCTAATTTAGATTTAACATATTCTTTTGCACTTTTTATTACTTCCACTGCAACTGCATGTTCAAATGTTAACTCATCTGAATATTTTTCTTCATCCGCTAATATCACATAATCTTTTGCCATAACAGCTACTATTTTTTCTCTTGTAAAAATTCCGCCATCAGTCTTTAACGCATTAAGATTTTTGTCAATCTCATTGCATCCGTCAAACGCAATATCAATTTGTTTAACAAATTCTAACGGTAATACTTCTATTCCTGCTTTGACACATAAATTCATTGTATCTTCGCTAGGTGTAACTGCTTTAACTTTCTTATTTCCATTTTTTAGTTCTTCAATAAGAAAAGCTATTGTTCTTCCTCCACCAAGTCCTATAACCATTCCATCTTTAATCATTTCATAAGCTGCTTTTGCACATTTTTGTTTCATTTTGTAATTCCTCCTATTAATATGTATTGCCCCCTCCCTTCGGTCGGCGGCTATTCGTCGGAAACATTTATAAAAAATGAACTTCGTTCATTTTGTTTCCTCCTCTTATAATTTTTCATCTGCCATAAGATTTTCACATTTGCTTAATCTTTCATAACTTTTCTGCTGTCCTACTGTTAAGAACAAATATAGAATTTCTATAATTGTTGTTGCTGATACTCTTGAGAAATAAAACTCATTTAAGAATAATTTTTCTCTGGTAGCCGTCTGTATATGATAATCTACTGTCTTTGCAATAGTCGAATCGGGATTATTTGTAATGCCAATGGTTGTTGCTCCATTTTCCTTTGCGGCCTCAACCATTTTCTGAACCTGCTTCGACTCTCCTGTGTTAGAAATTGCAATTAACACATCTTGTTCTTTTAAAGTCATAGAAAATGATAATTGAGTTTCCCATATGCTT
Organism: Eubacteriaceae bacterium; assembly: GCA_902363805.1. GTDB lineage: Bacteria > Bacillota > Clostridia > Lachnospirales > Lachnospiraceae > Eubacterium_U > Eubacterium_U album. The sequence continues at coordinate 148,102 of CABJBF010000003.1, forward strand.
CCTGCCATGGAGCGGATTCCAATTTCATTAAACTTATATGCTCCGTCTAAAGCTACAGGAATCGTATTTCCTACTGCAACAAACTGTACAATTCCCGCATTCTGTATGCTTTCAAGAATCTTATCAAATTCTTTTGTATCTATTAACGAAATGGTCTGCTTCATTTCTTCTATTTTATTTGCCAAAATATTTTGTAATGACTGTCCGATATCTTCTCTTGTAATATCATTAGAAACCGGTATGTTGTCATCACCTTCAACAATTTCTCTAGCCAGTGCAATCTTTAAATGGTGAAATCCGTCCACGTCACACTTTTTACAAAATCGTGAAACACTTGCTACACTTGTTCCACTATTCTTAGCTAATTCTGAAATTGTCATATTTACAACTTCTTTATAATTGCTAAGTATGTAATTTCCTATCTTTTTTTCCTGTTCAAAAAACGAGTCATATAATCTGTTTATTTTCTCAATTATCGAAATATTTTTTTCCATCTTATTTCCTTTCACAAAAATCATTTTCACGTCTTTATAATACGCAATAATCATTTTCACGTCAATATCTTTTATGAAAATCATTTTCTTGGTTCTTTTTTATGAAAGATTTATTTTCCTACCACATTTATTAATTTTTTAATAAATATTTTGACCTAATTAAATTTTTATTTTATGATTTATTTTAGATGTGATGAAAGTATCATAATATGCCTCAGAACTTGTAACCTCTATGCCTTTATCACTATCATTTAAGTATTCAATTATTTTTATTATGAATTGGAGATTATATATGATTATTTGTAAAAATAGAGAACTAAAAGCCAAAACTAAACTTGTTATTTTTGATATGGACGGACTGATTTTTGATACGGAAAAGTTGTTTATGGAAACTCAGGCTCCTATATTAGAAAAATACGGTTATAAACAAAGAAAAGAAAATTATGTAAAAACATTAGGTATTGCCGGAGAGACTCTCAAACGTACTCTTTATGATATTTACGGTTCTGATTATCCTGATGAGATAATCTCTAACGAGACCCGAAAACAGGTGAATTATATAATTGAAAAAAACGGAGTTCAGATTAAGCCCGGAATAAAAGAGCTTTTGCATGCTCTATTTGCTGCAAACATTCCATGTGTAGTTGCTTCATCCACTAAAACTGAAATTGTATTAAAATATTTAAAGTGTGCAGGAATTGATAAATATTTTAGTTTCGTTATTGGTGGTGACAAAGTTAACGAATCTAAACCAAACCCTGAAATTTTTCTTAAAGCATGGAAATCAGTGGATGTTCCCTTAGAAGCTGCTCTTATATTGGAGGATTCTGAAAATGGTTTATTAGCTTCAAAGAATGCAAATATTTCTTCTATTTGCATACCTGACTTAAAATTTCCTGAACCTGAGTACGAATCCATTCCCGCATATATTGTAGAAACTGGATTAGATGTTATTGATATTTTGGGAATTTAAATGAGTTTTATTTTTGTAAATTAATTAACTTTTTTTATTTTTGAGTTTTAAATAACTTTACTTGGAGAATTTGACCAACTTTATTGTTAAACTTTAAATAACTTTTATTTCGGAGAATTTAAACAACTTTATAACTCAGATATGAAATTTTTATTCACTTTAATTTAAAACAAAAACCACATCTTTATCTATTTTCTTTTAGTTTTAACTTTAAAAATAGTATATCTGATGTGGTTTTTATATTTCTAAATCTTATTTATATTTTTTAATCTGTTCACTTAAAAATTCAGGATCTTCAAAATAATCAATCTTCATTGCATGTTTAACTTCGCTTAAAGTCTGTGCTGCTCTTTCCTGTGCAACTTCTGTTCCTTTTTTAAGGATTTCGTATACACCTTCGATGTCTTTTTCGTATTCTTTTCTACGTGCTCTTATTGGAGAAAGCTCTTCCTGGATAACATTGTTAAGGAACTTCTTAACCTTAACATCCCCAAGTCCACCTCTCTGGTAATGAGCTTTTAATTCATCAAGGTTTGCATATTCAGGAAGATATTCTGCAAAATGTCCTTCATTTGAAAATGCATCCAAATATGTGAATACTGTATTTCCTTCAATCTTACCCGGATCTTCGATACGGATATGATCAGGGTCTGTAAACATAGACATTACTTTCTTCTTAACTTCCTTCTCATCTTCTGAAAGATAGATACAATTTCCAAGAGACTTACTCATCTTAGCCTTTCCATCAATTCCCGGAAGTCTTAAGCATGCCTTATTATCAGGAAGGAGAATCTGTGGTTCTACAAGTGTCTCCCCGTATACTGAGTTAAACTTGTGAACAATCTCTCTTGTCTGTTCAAGCATAGGCATCTGATCCTCTCCTACAGGAACTGTTGTTGCCTTAAATGCTGTAATATCTGAAGCCTGACTGATTGGATATGTGAAAAATCCAGTAGGAATACTTGTTTCGAAGTTACGCATCTGAATTTCTGATTTTACAGTAGGATTTCTCTGCAATCTAGATACTGTAACCAAATTCATATAATAAAATGTTAATTCTGTTAATTCTGTAACTGCTGACTGCACAAATATATTAGACTTAGCAGGGTCAATTCCTACTGACAAATAATCAAGTGCAACTTCCATGATATTGTCTCTAATCTTTGCCGGATTATCTGCATTATCAGTTAATGCCTGTGCATCTGCAATCATAATAAAAATATCATCAAATTCACCTGAGTTCTGTAACTCTACTCGTCTTTTTAATGAACCTACATAATGTCCTACATGAAGTTTTCCTGTTGGGCGGTCACCTGTTAAAATAATTTTTCCCATAACTACTATTTCCTATCTTCTCTTTATCATTTTAATTTTTCAAATTACTGTTTCTTCTATAAACACTAATATTGTCACATTATACCACAAATACTCTTTATGGGAAAGTTTCTAAAATATATTTTCATTTTGATTGATAAAGTAATTTTTATGATTAAAATAAAGATAATAAAACAAAATGTGTATTATAATAAATTTGTTATCAGGATATCTCCTTAATAACCTGATATGTTATAAAATAATTTTACTCGTACGATGTAACAAAGGAGCGTGTTTATATATGAATAGAAAAAATATTAATGGAAAAACAGTCTCTTTTTCAAGGACTGAGCAGGTACATGTAATAAAGCCATGTGATTTAAATGGTGGCGGTCGTTTATTTGGCGGAGCATTACTTTCTATGCTTGATGAAATTGCAGGAATTGTTGCAAAGCGCCATTCCGGCTGCAATAATGTAACAACTGCTGCAATCGACCATTTAGACTTTAAAGATGGAGCCTATGTAAATGATTTGCTGGTAATTATCGGTTATGTAACATATACCGGAAACACTTCAATGGAAGTTCGCATAGATACTTATGTTGAAAATAATGAAGGAATGCGCCACCCTATTAACAGAGCTTTCTTTGTAATGGTTGCAATGGGCGCTAATAACAGACCAACAAAAGTTCCACCGCTTATCATTGAAAATGAATTTCAGCAGGCCGAGTGGGACTGTGCCCTTAAACGAAAAGAAAACCGAATCAAGATGAAGAATGATTTTTAATTTCATTCACATATGCAATATATTTTTCTCTTTAAATTTATAATTGCATTCAAATAAAATATATATCACTTAATTAAATTAATTTATTTTTCACTTGACAATTTTTCTTTTTTTGTTCCATCCCTTTATTTAGGGCATTCATTTTGCAAACACTATATATTGTGTTTTTGTTTTTTAATTTTCGCAATATTTGGTAGACATTCATTTAGCTTAGTGCTATAATCTAATGCATGCGAAAGAGTTAAACACCTTACTTGATTATCATAGTTTAACACATCGCTTTTTTATTGCCTAAAAAGCACAATGTATTTAATTGTGTTTAATATAGAACAGCATTATTATCACATTTTTAATGCTGTATACATGATATATGAAAAAGAAAGAAGGAACGAAAAAAATGATAAGTGTTATTAAACGTGACGGTCATAGAGCTACTTATGATCGTAACAAAATTGTATCAGCTATTCAGAAGGCGAACACAGAAGTCGACCAGGAAGAAAGAATTAGTGAGGAACAGATTTATAATATATTAGCTTCTATTGAAAACCGTGGTTTTGATGAGATGGCAGTTGAAGATATTCAGGATATTATTGAACAGAAGCTTATGGCAGAGAAGAAATTTGTTCTTGCAAAAACATACATCATTTATCGTTATACAAGAGAACTTGTTAGAAAAGCCAATACTACTGATGATTCTATTCTTGCATTAATTGGTAATACTAATAAGGATGTTATGGAAGAGAATTCAAATAAGAACGCTGTAGTTGCATCAACTCAGCGTGACTTAATTGCCGGTGAAGTTTCAAGGGATTTAACAAGAAGAGTTTTACTTCCTGAAAAGATTTCTAAAGCTCACGATGAAGGAATTCTTCATTTCCATGATTCAGACTATTATTTGCAACCTATTTTTAACTGTTGTTTAATCAATATAGGAGATATGCTTGATAACGGAACTGTTATCAACGGAAAATTAATTGAAAGTCCTAAGAGTTTTCAGGTTGCATGTACTGTAATGACTCAGATTATTGCAAGCGTTGCAAGCAGTCAGTACGGTGGACAGTCTGTTGACATTAAGCATTTAGGAAAATATCTCCGTAAAAGCCGTGAAAAATATACAAGAAATTATCTTTCAAAATATGGAGATAAGGTTGACCCTGAGACATTAGAATCATTTGTAAATGACAGACTTTATGATGAATTAAAGTCAGGTGTTCAGACAATCCAGTATCAGATTAATACTTTAATGACAACTAACGGTCAGTCACCATTTGTTACTCTTTTCTTAAACATCGATGAAAATGATGAATATGTAGATGAAGTAGCAATGATTGTTGAAGAGATTTTAAGACAGCGTTATGAGGGAATTAAAAATGAACAGGGTGTTTACGTTACTCCTGCTTTCCCTAAACTTATATATGTTTTAGATGAACATAACTGCTTAAAGGGTGGCAAATACGACTACATTACTAAGATGGCTGTTAAATGTTCTTCTAAGAGAATGTATCCTGACTATATTTCAGCTAAGAAAATGCGTGAAAATTACGAAGGACAGGTATTCTCATGTATGGGTTGCCGTTCTTTCCTTTCTCCTTGGAAAGATGAAAATGGTAATTACAAATGGGAAGGTCGTTTCAACCAGGGTGTTGTAAGTATTAACCTTCCACAGATTGGTATTATTTCAGGACAGGATGAAGAAAAATTCTGGCCACTTCTTGAAGAGAGATTATCTCTTTGCTTTGAAGCACTTATGTGCAGACATCATGCATTAGAAGGTACACTTTCTAACGTCAGCCCAATTCATTGGCAGTATGGTGCTATTGCAAGACTTGGTAAAAATGAACCTATTGATAAATTATTACACGATGGTTATTCAACTATTTCTCTTGGTTACATTGGTTTATATGAAGTAACTAAATTAGTTAAAGGAGTTAGCCATACAGACCCTAAGGGACTTGATTTTGCATTGCGTGTTATGAAACGTTTAAGAGCTGCTTGTGATTCATGGAAAGAAAACACAGGTATTGCATTTGGTTTATACGGAACACCTGCTGAATCATTATGTTATAGATTTGCAAGAATTGATAAAGAAAAATTTGGCGATATCAAGGATGTTACAGATAAGGGTTATTATACTAATTCTTACCATGTTGATGTTCGTGAAAAGATTGATGCTTTCAGCAAATTTACTTTTGAAAGTCAGTTCCAGTCTATTTCTTCAGGTGGTGCTATTTCATATGTTGAAATACCTAACATGCGTAACAACCTTGAAGCTCTTGAAGAATTAGTTAAATTTATATACGATAACATACAGTACGCTGAATTTAACACTAAATCAGATTATTGTCATGTATGCGGATATGACGGAGAAATTATTATCAATGATGATGGCGAATGGGAATGCCCACAGTGTCACAACAAAGATCATTCTAAGATGAATGTAACAAGAAGAACTTGCGGTTATTTAGGTGAGAACTTCTGGAATGTTGGTAAGACAAAAGAAATTAAAGCACGAGTTTTACATTTATAGTAACATATATTTCCTACAGGGCCTTTGCAATTAATTTGGCGAAGGCCCATTTTAATGTATTATTTCAATAAATTGGAGGTTGCTTATGAATTACGCAGATATTAAGCGTTATGATGTTGCTAACGGTCCCGGAGTAAGAGTTTCCGTGTTTGTTAGTGGCTGTACTCACAGATGTCCCGGTTGTTTTAACGAAGAAGCTTGGGACTTTAACTTTGGAAAACCTTTTACACAGGAAACAATTGATTATATAATAGATTTGCTTAAACCTGATTTCTACAAAGGTATTACGTTTCTTGGTGGTGAACCTTTAGAACACGTAAATCAGCAGGGGCTTCTTCCTCTTGCGAGAAAGATTCGTGAAGTATATCCTGAAAAATCAATTTGGTGTTTTACAGGATATGATTTTGAAAAAGATGTACTCGGTCGAATGATTAATGAATGGCCTGAAACTAAAGAACTTCTTTCTTACATAGATGTTTTAGTTGATGGTGAATTTATCGAAGCTCAAAAAGACTTATCTTTAGTATTTAAAGGTTCAGCTAATCAAAGACATATATTAGTTCAGGAATCAATGAAATCCGGCTCTCTTGTATTATGGGAAAAACCGGAATATATTACTAACTTTTAATATTCATTATGAAAGGATTTAACTATGACAGCAAATATTAATATTAAGAAACTTAAAGATTCAGCAGTCATTCCAACATACGGCTCTGAATGGGCTGCCGGAGCTGATTTGTATGCATGCCTTGATACACCGACAACAATTCTTCCAGGAAATACTGTTTTCATTCCAACAGGTATCGCTCTTGAAATTCCTGTAGGTTATGCAGGACTTATTTATGCCCGCAGTGGTCTTTCCTGCAAACAAGGTTTGGCTCCTGCAAACAAAGTAGGTGTTATTGACGCTGACTATCGTGGTGAAATTATTGTTGCTCTTCATAATCATGGTGATTCTGCAAAAACTGTAGAACCCGGCGATAGAATTGCTCAAATGGTCATCACTCCATTTTTAACAGCTAACTTTATCGAAACAGATGAATTAAATGATACTGTTCGTGGTGAAGGTGGTTTTGGTTCCAGCGGAAAAAACTAAATAAAATAACGCTAAGTTATATGGCATCTTCAATTTTTATACAAAAATCGAAGGTGCCATTCTTTATTCTCCCCGCATTACTTTATCTATCAGTACAGCAAGAGGTTCTGCTGCATTTACGGCCTCCTGATATGTATTTGTCTGAGCGCCAATTTCAATAAGCATACACTGTCTGCACACTCCAAGGTTATATTCATATGCATTAATGTAATTTCGTCGTGTAAAATCAGGATAATAAGCTTCCGCAGCTAATTTCATCTGGAGCGTAAGTGCTAAATTTTCAAATAAATAATCATTATGCAAATAGCTTATATCTCCACTTTCCTTAAATCTTGACATTCCATTTAAAAACATTATTTTAGCTGTTGGTTTTCCATTTATTTCTGTCACAAGATGGGTATTGTCATTTACGCCATCCCTATGTATATCCAACACCAAAGATATTGAAGGATTGTCTTTTAATATCTTTTTTACACCTTTTTCAGACTGGGTATAGGCTTCATTTCTATCAAGTACGCCATTTACAATATCATATGTTGTTTTATCGTGGATTACATTGTATCCAAATTGTTTTGATAATACTTTTTCCAATCTGTTTCCCACACCTATTATGGTTGTATTTTTATCCTCTGAATTACTATTTGAAAATGTCTCCATGGAATGTGTATGATAAATTAATATCTGAGGCTTTTTATTATTTCCTTTTATTTTAAATTTTTCGCTTAACGCCTTATCAAGTGGCATATCACTTTCTCTTATTGTAGTAGCTGCTGTAACAGTGTAAAATCTTTCAATGACTTTTTTAAACGAGCCTAAATTATCCTTTGTATATTTTGTGCCTGTCATTTCAGGTATTGGAACTAATTCTTTCTTCGCTTCTTCTACTTTTGTCTGTGGTTGTGTAGTTGTCTCTTCCACGGTTTCTAGTTGCGTCGTTTCCGGTTGTTCAGTTGCATTAACTTTATCATAAATTAACTGCACAACCTGTTTATATCCCGGGTCATTTGTATCATAAGAATATTCACTTCCATTTATATACTCTGTTACTACCGATTCTAAAATTTGTTTCTTCATTTCTTCTGACAAATCGCCATGATTCTCCATATATATCATATACTGCGTTAATATGCTTGTATTTTCAATAATTTCTCCCACAAGAAAATTGGCTGTCTGCACGGCAGCCTCATTAATATTTCCTTTTGCTTTGTCTTTAACAATTGTATTAATGCATTTACTTGCTATATATATACTCAATACTATAATCAGTACTGACACAATTACCTGAAATGTCTTTTCTTTTACATTTAATCGCCATCCGTTTACATGTATTCCCTGCTGCACGCTATCACCTCAACATTTTGTATTGATTAGCAGTATAATGGTAAAAACCTTTATCCACACAATCATTATATGCAGCATGTTTATAATCTATTTATTGAATTTGCAATTATGGTACTTAGATTGTCTACAATTTCATCGACGTCTTTCGGCGTAACAAACATCTGTCCTATATCCTCTGTCATAATTTCTGCAAATAACTGATATTTTTCTTCAACAGTAAAATCCTCAAACACTTTTTGAAGACAGTTATTTTCCATATTCTGTGACAATAGATATATCAACTTATCCATCGTATCATTAACAATCGTAACACTATGCACAACCATAGGAACACCTATTGCTATTACTGTGCATCCAAGATTTTCCCTATTTAACCCCTCTCTATTATTTCCTATTCCTGAACCCGGTATAATTCCTGTGTCAGTAAGCTGAATTGTAGTTGTAACACGTGAAATATTTCTTGCCGCAAGCGAATCAATCGCTATTATCAAATCAGGCTTCATTTCATCTACTATACCCTTTACTATTGAGAATGTTTCCATTCCTGTCTGTGCAAGGACTCCCGGTGAAATACAATATATGTTTTTTCTTATTTGAACTAATGAGGCAGTTCTTGGTCCTATTGCATCAGGTGTAGCCTGAGCATTTCCTAATCCTACTATTAAAATAGCTTCAGGTCTTTTGTCTTTTCCGATATTTGCGTTAATTAAATGTCCTATATTTTTCAATAATTCGTCTGAAATTTTTTTCTGGTTATATTTATCATCTTCTTTGGCATACTTTGTTTCTATAGTAATATAATGCCCTTTTGGCTTTCCCATGACTTTAGCACCTTTTTCAGTTTTAATATTTACAAGAGTTGTTGTCATTTTAAGTTCATCATTATACTTTTTCTTTAACTCAACTCCATCTATCTCAACATTATCTTTAAATTTTTCACGTTCTTCTAAAGCTAAATCTGTATATATATCCACTCTATCTTCTCTATTTTTAAATCCTTTAAACTTCATATTATTCACCTTCACATTTTTTATTTATTTTGTGCAAATAATTGTAATTTATTATTCAAAAATATATTGACATTACATGCTCAATATCATAGAATACTAGTTGATGTCTGTGTCATACGTCCGCAAATCCAATGGCACAGATGGTGAAACTATTTAATTCCTAATCTCTCTCAAGGGAATTAAGAAACTTATTATTTCACGGAGGTGGACACGATGGCTAACATTAAGTCAGCAAAGAAAAGAATTCTTGTTAATCAGACAAGATATGAAAGAAACAAATCAGTTAAATCTGCAATCAAGACAGCTACTAAGAAAGTAGAAGCTGCTGTAGCTAACAAAGACAAAGAAACAGCTCAGGCAGAATTAATTAAGGCAATCAAGCTTATTGAAACAGCTGGTTCAAAGGGAGTATTCCACAAGAACAACGTTGCTAGAAAAGTTTCAAGATTAACAAAAGCAGTTAACTCAATTGCTTAATTATTAATAAAAAGAAGCTGTGGCTCTATTTATTAGAGTTACAGCTTCTTTTTTAATCCGTACTTTTTACTTTCTTATACAACAAAGCTGCCTCTTTAACGAGACAGCTCTGTATTTATTTGTTAATATTTTTTAATTAACTATTATCAGTTTTTGTAATTATTAGTTCTATTTACTTCTAATTTTTCTAACCTTACTGTATTTTCCGTATACTTTCTTTCCGTTTACAATTACATATGCACGTACTTTTATATAGTATACTTTGTTACTCTTAATCTTTGTAAGAACTTTCTTAGTCTTGTTATTCTTCTTTACGTTAACTTTTGAAGCTTTCTTAAACTTCTTATTTGTTGCGTAACGAATTTCATAACCTTTTGCTTTCTTGTTCTTCTTCCATGTTATAGTAACTTTTGCCTTCTTAGCAGAAATTTTAACTTTCTTAACCTTTGCAGGTGATTTTACAGATGAACCATCAGTTAAAGTTCCTGTTGTTACTTCCTGGTTTGATGAACCTGTTGTAGTAACATCCGGTTTCTTAGTAGTTGTTTCTTCTGCTTTCTTAGTTGTAGTTTCTTCTACCTTAGCTGTTGTTTCTTCTACCTTAGTTGTTGTAGATTCTTCTACGTTACCGGTTGTTGTTTCTTCTACATCACCTGTAGTTGTTTCTTCACTCTTATCTGTTGTTGTTTCTTCCGGTGTTGTTGTTTCTTCTTCTTTTGCCTTTGAGCCTAAAACTTCTATTTCTGCAAGACCAACTGCTGTTGTTGAATCTGAAACTTTATCTACAACAAATTTAATATTTTTAACAACTTTTTCTTCACCTAAATTGATAATCTTAACAGAACCATCATTTGGAAGTTCTCCAACTTCAATTCTTGTTCCATCATCTAATTCTAAATGTGATGCTGTTATCTGATCATCTGTGTTTGGTCTGTCATAAAGTTTAATTGTTGAAACTTTGTACTCTTCATTGAAAGCAAGATTTAACCAAGCTCCTGCTCCTTCGTTCTTTGTTACCCATTCAGCCCATGGGAATCTTGTATGAAGATTTGCAAGTCCTGTTGCATAACCATCTGCAATACCATCAACTGCCTTAACTGCACTCTGGTCATCCCATCTGCTGTCACTACTGTTTTCACTTGATGCAGTAATGTCTGCAAATAATCCAATACTATTTGTTTCATGTTTATAGAATACTTCGTTAACCTTTGAGAATGAAGCAATCCAGTTGTAGTATTCTGTTGTATACTCACGAAGTGCCTTATCCTTTAAGTTATACTTAAATGGTCCCTGACGCATGCTGTATGGAGTTAATACGTTTTCTCTTTCGCTCCAGTTAAGCATTGTCTTTTCTTCAAGACCATCAAGATGCTGCCAAGCTCCTAAATATGTGTTAAGTTCTTTGCCCCAACCGTAGTTACCCTGATCTTTAGGATATACTTCATCTGTCATATGACTATGAATAATAGCTTCATGAACTGTTGGCTGGAATTTTTCATTTTCTAACTGAATATCCTGAATAGCTTCAATTCCAAATAAACCAAAGTATGCATGATCATAATGCATATCATATCTTGATGTCATATAAACATCTGTTGGGTTAACACTCTTCATTACACTTTCAAGGTCTGCTAAGAAGTTAGCACGTGTGTATGAAGCATGTTCTCCTGTCATAAGATAATGATAATCATTTCTTACGTTTTCATTACCGTATGTTTCTGTTACACCATTTCTTGAAGATAAAAGTTTATCATCTTCTGAAATATAAAGATTATATACAAAACTATCTGTAAATGCTGTTGTGTACTGTCCAACACCCATACCACCGTTATCTGCATAACCTAAGAAGTACAAGTGATCTGTTGGTACACCGATTGTATTTAATGCATTTACTGTATCTCTGATTCTTAATTTACCATGGTCTACACCACTGTAATCTCCGTTTGTTGCATATACAACGTAAACTTCGTCACCATTTGCAACAGCTCTGTTCATAGCACCACCTGCCATTAACATTTCATCATCTTCGTGAGGTGCCATTACTAAGATTCTCTTATGATGTTTAACTTTTGCGTCAACACCGTCAAAGTGTACTTCTGAAACTTTTGCAGTCATACCCTTTTCGAACTGGAACTTAATTCCTGTAATTTCGTCTTTTGATGCTGATACAACTTTTCCTGAATCTTTTGAATCACATGAACCTGCTTCAACCCATCCTTCAGATGTGTTAACCAATACTTTGTATGGTGCAGCTTCGCCTTCAAAATCAACGCTGAAGTTTTCAATATTGTATTCTCTGTCTAAACCGATTGTTAATGATGGATTTTCATCATCAGCATCAGGTGTCCATGTTGTGTTTGCATCTCTATCTGTAACATTTTCTCCATCCTTAGATGATGAAACTGTTACCGGCTGGCTGTATGCCAAGTCAATATCAATGTTCTGTCCTTTTTCAGTAAGAACAATCTTGTTTTCTTCTTCAGGATTGATTACTTCTTCACCTAAAACTTTTACTTCACTAATTGCAGGCCAAACTTCTACTCTTAACTCTTTGTGAAGTGGTAACTGTGTTAATGTTACACGAACATACTGATATTTATTATTTGCATATTCTGCTGCAATCTTACCGTACTGTTCTTTTGAGAAATCAGTGTTAGCTGTGTTATCCCATAACATATCCCAGCTATTCTTATCATTTGAACCTTCTACCTTATACTGCCATGCCTGACCGTAAGCCGGTGTTGAAGCTGCCTGAGCATCTTCAAGTGTAGGAAGTACTTCATGTTCAAATACTAAGTCAAACGCCTGAATCTGTTGAGCCTTTCCAAGATCAACCATCCACCATGCACCTACTTTTTCTGAATCTCCATTACCTACCCAAAGTGTTCCGTCGTTTCCGTCAATTGCATTTGCAGGATCTCTACTTACTGTTGAAGCTGTTGCTTCTCCTTCAAGTGCAAAGTTAGTAAGTTCTTTTGGTCTGTATACGTTAAACTCTGCTACTGCAGGCCATGCATCTTCAATAGTATCTCCAAATGTAAATCTAACATATGAGTATTTCTTTTCTGTTATAGATTTATCTAAAGTTACTTTCTGTGTAGATGCAACTTCTTCATTTGCTGTCTGATCCCAGATAACATCCCAGTTAGTCTTGTCTGTTGAAGCTTCTACTTTATATTTCCATGCTGATTTAGCTTTATCACCACCGAAAGTAACATCTAATTTTTCGATATTATAACTTCCGTCTAAATCTACAATAAAGTTTGCTCTGTCTTCTGTAACTGTATCACCCTGATTTGACCAACCATTTGAAATCCACATTGTTGTTTCATCACCATCCACAATGTTTGATCCTACGCATCCAGGATCCCAATCACTCTGAGATGATGTAGTTACAGTCTTATCAAGTGAAATATTAGTTTCTGTATCTGAAATTCTTTTCTTCTTTGATAAAACAATGTTATCAAACTTAACCTGATCTACACCATTATCTGACTTAATTACGATGTATGTTGCAGGGACCTTTTTCTTAAAGTTAGTTGTAAATGTCTGCTTCTTGCTTGTTACTGTAAATGTCTCGCTTTCTTCTCCTGCTTCAACCTTTACAGTAGCTGTTCCTTTAGCACAATATGCTTCAAAACTTGTTAAAGCATACTTGTCAGGAATAGCTATTTTGTTAGCCTGTTCTTCATTAGTATATGAAGTAGCCCATAATTTACCGTCTGTTACGTTCCAACCACGGTTACCGAAGTCACAGTTAGAATATACACCTGTTAATGCTCCGTTATTGCAATCATCAAAATCTAATAAAATCTTTCCTTCACCAAGGTCTTCTTTAATACCACTGTTGTAGCTGTTATCAGCACCAATGTTAGGCTTAACAAATGATTTTACTTCGTTTCCGTAGAAATCCTGTCCTCCATTATCAATAACTGAAATACCCTGATCAATAACTGTTGCTCCATCTTTAAGTTTGTATCCGTCAACAGTACCATAAGTAATCTTAAATTCGCCGTTAACGTCTTCAACTGTTGCGCTTGTTCCTTCTTCTAACTTAACATAGTCGCTCTTAACTGCTACCTTAGCATTTTCATCGTCAGCTCTTCTATTGTTAAGGTTTGCTCCACCATAAGCATTGTTATTTACAACACCCATATAACGTGAATCCCAAGCCTGTGCCTTATTTACTCCGTTGTCATCTATCTTTTGAGCTTCTGTTATAATGACATTATTTCTAATTTTAAATCTATCAGTAGAAGTTACTGCTGTTGTATCATCCCAGCTACGTGTAATAGATCCATCATGGTCTGCATCCATGTAAATCAAGTTGTTATATGCATCCAAGCTTCCATTACCGCCCTGACATAATGTTAATACAGCACCACCTCCATAACGGTTTGTACCATATCCATCATTAACACTGATGTTATATCTGTAGTATGTCTGATATGATGTTCCTAATGCACATTCAAAGAATGAACCTGATGGATTGTCATGTGTATAGTTGTACTGAACATAATTTAAGTCTGCATAAACGTCAGCGTCAAACGCCTGTGAATCTTCCTTATCGTCGGAAGCTCCTGATCCAAACACTTCGTTGTACTGGCAGATTGTTTTCTGACCATGTTCCCACCAAATAGGAACGTTTCCGTTAGGACCACTGTTACAACCATTTGCAACATTATATTCAATAAATGCATTTTCATAATCTGATGGACAGATAGCTGCGTTACCTACGTTTTCGCAGTAATTGCTACGAATTACAAGATTTTTACTTCTATATGTTCCACCGCCACCTTCAGTAATTCCACTTTCACCAGGGAATGTTGAGCTTCCCCAAGTTGAAATAAAGTTAATACCATAATGATTAACATTTTTTACATAGTTTCCTTCTACAGTGATGTCTTCCCAATTAGTAGCTTTCTTGTTACCACGGATAGCATATACAATACCACCACGGCCGATACCTGCCTGCTGTCCGATTGGAATTGAAATTACGTCATGAACGTATGTATTCTTTACATTAATTTCATGAAGTGTACCTGTATCCTGACCCATAATCAAAATACCATATTTCTTAATGTGGTCATCTTTTGTTTCTGTATGGTTTGTTACTTCAATAGATGTGATTTCCCAGTATTCCTGATTATAGAAATATACTGCTGTGTTAAATACACGATTCTCTAAATCATCACCTTTGTCTCCGCACCAGCTATCACCATTGATAACAG
The DNA here is from genome assembly GCA_902363805.1 of Eubacteriaceae bacterium. Classification (GTDB taxonomy): domain Bacteria; phylum Bacillota; class Clostridia; order Lachnospirales; family Lachnospiraceae; genus Eubacterium_U; species Eubacterium_U album. Next base: position 163,352 of record CABJBF010000003.1, read on the forward strand.
GTCTGCCGTCTTTAACGTCACCATATGCGTCAATTGTAATAGGGTTTCCTTTTTCACCTGAACCCTTTGGACTTAAAAGACCGCTCCATGAACATCCTCTTTTAAATCTAAGCTTATCACCCGGCTTGAAAGTAGTTGCATTAACTTTTTCAAGTGACTTCCAGGCTTTTGTTTCACTAGTACCGTCATTATCGTCATTTCCATTTTCGGAATCAACATAATAACTTACACCTGTTGCCTTTGCACTATTTTCTGTATCTGCTGCCGCAAATGTCACATTGCCCATAACTGTTGTAACAACTAAAGCAAGTGAAAGAAAAAGTGCCAACAAACGATTTCTCTTCATATCTTTTCTCCTTTGTTTATAACATTTTCCCACAACAAAAGTTGCAGGTGTTCCACGTTGTTAAATAAAAATCCGTTCACTATATGCGCGGACAAATTATAAATACTTTGCAGCATCCTTATCTACAATTACCGTAAGATTGTTATGTAACTGTAAAATAGATGCCGGAATTTTTGGAGTTACAGGTCCAAAGAATGCATCTTTTACAATCTGTGCTTTCTTTTCGCCATTTGCAATCAGTAAAATTCGTTTAGATTGCATTATTGATTTAATACCCATAGAAAAAGCTTTTTCAGGAACTTTTTCTCCTTCATGGAATAGTCTTGAGTTTGCATCGATTGTACTTTGTGTAAGTTCAACACAATGTGTTGTCTTTTCAAATGATTCGCCCGGTTCATTAAATCCGATATGACCATTTAATCCGATTCCCAATAACTGCATATCGATTCCGCCTACACTCTTTATGACATTCTCGTATCTTTCGCATTCAGCATCATCATCTATTGCCATTCCATTTGGTAAATGAGTATTTTCTTTTTTGATATTAATTCTGTCAAACAAATATTTGTTCATAAAATATCTGTAGCTCTGTTCATGTTCTGCAGGTAATCCTTTATATTCATCAAGATTAACTGTTCTTGCTTCTGAGAAATCAATATCTCCTTTTTCATACCAGTCAACTAACTGATTATATGTTCCAATAGGTGTCTCGCCTGTTGCCAGTCCAATTACAGCATTAGACTTCATTATTATCTGTGCAGATAAATAATTTGCAGCCTTTCTGCTCATGTCATTATAATCTTTAGCTATAATAATCTTCATTGTGAAATTACCTCTTTCCCTGTTCTATTAAAAAATTAACAAATGTGCTAACCCCACCACCAAGTACTTCTACATTTTCAGGTCTGCTTCCTTCAAGTGAAGATACATCGTAGAAATCACCATTTTTTGTTTTTTCTGTCTTCATAAAGCTATCACTTCCAAATAGTCCGTCTTCAATTCCCACATACTCATCACCCCAGTATGAACATTCCTCAGCTTTAATTCCTTCTGACTCAAATTTACTTAAAATAGTATTAACATTGTCGCTCTTACATGAAATTCCTACTTCTAAATATTTTGCATCACATGTTGCTGAAACCTTTGTTCCAAATCTTTCTCCAATTTCTTCTGAAATTGAAACCATCTGCTTTAAGCCACCATTTATTCCATGCTCACTTAAGATATTCTTTACTCTTGACATTTCATCTTCCTGCATAAACAATTGGTCTCCACGTTCGTCATTAACCATTAAATCTATTTTGCAGTAATTAGGTCTTGAGAAAACAATATCTGTTTCTAAGTTATATTTTTCTAATAACTCTCTGTGAACCTGATAACAAATATCATGAATAGTAAGTAAGCCATTTTTATCCGGGATGCAGTCGGCAAACACTACCGGTTTGCTGTCAACCATTTCATAGTTATATGCACCTCGTCCAAGTCCTAAGTAAAGATTTGAAGCTTCTTCTTTTGTAAAATGTTCATGAAGTTTTCCCTTTGCAATCTTGTCATAAGTTGTTCCACTTACAATAACAAGCTTTACTCCCTGCTGTAGCAACGGTTTCATCGCTGCTACAACTTCTTCTACAGGGGCCTGTCTTGACATAACTGCTGTTCCATCCCAGTCAAAAAATATTGCTTTATATTTCTTGGACATATCTATCTCCTTCCTTACTTAGAACTATCTTTTCTCCTAAACTTTCATATGAAAGTTCGCAATCATTAAGAAGTGTATATTCTACCTTCTTATCAGCAACCTTTATGTTAAGATTACTTCCTTTGTACTGAAGGCGAAATTCATATGACTTCCACTGACTTGGTAATTTAGGATTAATCTGAAGATATCCTGCATTTGATCTTACTCCTGCAAATCCAAATACAATTCCCTGCCATGTTCCTGCCATATTTGCTGCATGAATACCAGCATAGAAATTGTTATGAATATCATCTAAATCCATACGTGCTGACTGTGAGAAATATTTGTAAGCTTCATCATCATATCCAATCTGGCTTGCTAAGATTCCAAAAATACATGTTGATAATGATGAATGATGAAGTGTTACTGTCTGATAAAAATCATAATTTCTCTTTAATTCTTCATTTGTAAAATAATTGCTATGAAGTAACATTCCTAAAATTGCATCAGCCTGTTTTGCCATCTTCTGTCTGTAAACAAACAATGGATGATAATTTTCATAAAGCAAATGTCTCTTTTCGTCAGGAATCTTTGACTCATCCCAAGGTTTTCTCATTAAAAATCCATCATCCTGAGGATAAATCTGCATTTTTTCATCATATGGGAAATACATATTTTCAATGATTCTATCCCAGTAATCAATTTCTTCTTCCTTGAAATCTATCTTTTTAACTAATGCATCATAAGCATCTTTATCAATTTCTTTCATTTTTTCAAGTGCCCATTTAGCATCTCTTATATTTTCCCTTGCCATAAGGTTTGTATAGAAATTGTTATCAACTATAGCATTATATTCATCCGGTCCTGTTACTGCACAAATGCAATACTTGTTATCCTTACATTCTGCAAAGCATCCTACATCAGCCCAGACTCTTGCCGTTTCGACAAGAACTTCTGCTGCTTCATCTACTAAGAACTTATCATCTCCTGTAATATCAAGATAAAGTTTAAAAGCGTAAGCTATGTCTGCATTAACATGATACTGTGCTGTTCCAAGTGGGAAGTAAGTAGAAGCTTCTTCTCCATTTATTGTTCTCCATGGATATAACGCACCTTTTTCATGTCCAAGTATTTTTGCACGGTCTCTTGCCTGATTCAATGTGTCATATCTGTAATTAAGTAGCTGTTTTGCTAACTCTGATTCTGTGTAAATGAATACCGGAAGCACATACATTTCCGTATCCCAGAAATAATGTCCTTCATAGCCTTCACCACTAAGTCCCTTTGCTCCCATGCCTGTTCTGCCATCACGACCTGCAGACTGCATTATGTGGAACAAATTGAATCTTATTCCCTGCTGAAGTGCCTCATCACCTTCAACCTTTATATCCGCTTTACTCCAGAATTCGTCCATATGTTTTTTCTGAAGTTTCTCCATTTCATCATATCCAAGATCCATTGCCTTCTTAAGTTCATCCTTAATGAAGTCAATCATCTTGTCTTCTGCGATGTCAAAATCACAAGTATATGCGATCATTTTTTCAAATACATATGTTTTACCTTCCTCCACTGATAATTCATATGTAAGTGATGCGTCTTCTTCTAAAACTTCGCTGTTTTTTATTACACCTTCACATTTTGTAAGACTACCGCATGCCATTGACAATCCACTGTGGATTACTTTTCCTTTATGAAGTAAATAATCACCTTCTGCTTTTAACTCTTTAACTGCTAAATGCTTTCCATATGGGCCATAGTCAATTAATGGATTTGTTTTTCTTGTATGGTTTTCTACTCCTGCTTCTAGATATGTAGTAAGTTCTACTTTTCCGCTAAAATTAACAGGAGTTAATTTTAGCTGAATCGCCATAATGTTCTTCTTTTCTAAAGAAACAAGTCTTCTAAATTCAGCTACAACTTTTTTACCATTAGGAGATTTCCATGTAACATTTCTTACTACAACTCCATCTTTCATTAAAAGCTTACGATTATAATTAATTATTTCACCCTGATTTAAATCAAACACATCGCCATCAATAACAATCTTTGTTTTCTTAAGATCTGGCAAATTTAATAATGACTGACTTTTTTCAGGAAATCCGAAATTCCATTCGCCATACATAATATGTTCGCTCTCGTAAAATCCGTTAATGAAATTTCCTTCAAGACCTTCATCTACCGTAAATGGATATCCCTCATCAAATGTTCCTCTTGTTCCTATATATCCATTAGAAAGAGCAAATGTAGTCTCATTTCTATAGTTCCACTCTTTTAAGAATTTTTCTTCTGTAATTACCCATTCTTCGATAGGATATGTATTTGCACCCATGCTGCAATCTCCTTTCTCTTATCCTTTTACTGCTCCTGCTGTCAAACTTTCCATTACCTGTTTCTGTAATATGATAAAGAATATAATTGTTGGTAACACCGTAATTACTACCGCCGCAAAAAGTGCAGAATAGTTATTTGCAAATGTTCCTAAATAATAGTTAAGTGCAATAGGTACTGTTCTTGCCGTATCACCACTTGTAAGCATTAATGCGAAGTAGAATTCGTTCCATGTATTGATAAACTGTAACATTGCGATTGTTGCAAGTCCCGGTTTAGCTAATGGTAAAACTACCTTTGTAAATGTCTGAATAAATGTAGCTCCGTCAATGTACGCTGATTCTTCTAATGCTAAAGGTATTGTTTTGTAATAACTTGTCATAACGAAGAATGACATTGGAATACCCATAGCTGCATAAACAATAATTAATCCAAGCTTTGTATCATACAATCCGACTGTCTTAAAGATTGAAAACAATGGCTGTGAAATTGCCTGTGCAGGAAGCATTAATGATGCTGAAATCATAAGAACCAAAATTGTTTTTAATTTAAAATTATATCTTGCTGTTACATATGCACACATTGCAACTACACATAATGTAACTAATACGCTGACACCTACTACAATTACACTGTTTAAGAAATATTTCTGAATAGGTGCATATTTAAATGCATCTGCATAGTTTTTAAAATTAAAACTCTTTGGCAATGACAATGCTGATGCATTGATTTCTGCATAAGTTTTAAATGAACTTAATGCTGCCCAAATAATAGGTCCAATTGAAATAGCTACTATTATTAATAAGAAAATATATTTCGCAATGCCTGCGATTACTCTAATAGCAAGAGGCTGTTTTTTTAAAGTTCTTGGTACGTTAATTGTTTCTGACATTTTATACCTCCTCTATTTCTTTCTTCTGATTAAACAATCTCTGAATTAATATAACTAATACAAGTCCTAAGATAATCTGAATTACACCTACTGCATTAGCTTTACCATAGTTATTTTCAAGTGTTATGATTTTATATAAATACATTGGAAGGTTAAGAGTTGAGTTTCCAGGGCCTCCTCGTGTTGTCATGTAAATAATATCGAACTGAGAAACCATTGCTACTGATGCTAAAATTACACATGTTCCAAATGCATTTTTCATCATTGGAATTGTAATGTATCTGTCAGCCTGTCCTGCTGTAGCTCCATCAACCTGAGCTGCTTCATATATTTCAGGGCTTATAGCTCCCATTTCACCTAAGAATATAAGCATGTTAAATCCTGAGTAGAAAACCCATGTAGCTGTTACTGTCCAGAAAGCATATTTTGAATTTCCGAAAAGGTTAACAACCTGCATAGTATCAATTCCTAATTTTTCATATAACATTTTTACTACACCGAATGTAGGGTTTAAAAGCAATGAGTACATAACTGCTGTTGCTGCTGTTGGGATAATGTTAGGAATTACATATGCAACTCTTGCAAATTTCCATCCCTTTGGCTTTCTTCTTAAAATAAGAGCCATTATAAATCCCATAAGTACATGTAATGTTGACTGAATTACTACCCATTTTAATGTGTTAATGATAGATACTCTAAAGTCCGGGTCTGCAAATATTGTCTTGAAATTATCTAATCCTAAAAATGTTGGTGACTGAGTCAATGTATAATTACAAAGTGAAGTTGTCATAACCATTATGAATGGAATAGCGTACACTATACAAAATAGGATTACACAAGGCAATGCAAATAAAAATATCCATCCTCTCTTGTTTTTTGTAGACATATTTTATACTTCCTTTCAAAAAAATAGTGTTGCACTAACTTTTATTAGTGCAACACTTGATTGTTAAGAATTAATCGTTTTTCTGCGCTGCATCTGTAAGCTTTTTACAAAATCCTTTTGCATCTAAGCTGCCACTTGCAAGTTCAGGTAACTGATTTGAAAATTCATCGATTACATTCTGATACCAGTAAGCCTGATTCTGACCATATGTATATGTTGCTTTTGACTGAATGTCTAATACTTCTGCCATTAATGGATCAGATTCTTTTAAGCTTTCAGGTACTTCAATGTTACTTGATACAGGCTGTAATCCTGCCATTTCCAATGCCTTTAACTGATTTTCAGCTGTTGTTTCGAACTTAAGGAATGCTACTGCTGCTTTAATCTTTTCAGGGTCTTTTGCGCCTACCATGTCACCAGGTGTTGGAACACTTTCCATTCCGTTTCCTGGAAGAAGCATGATACCAACTTTGTCATAGAATCCTTCAGGCGCTTTGTCTTCGCTCTTGAAATCAGGAATCATCCATGGTCCGTTAGGAAGCATTGCTACTTCACCGTTAAAGAAGTGAGTTGCCATTGTGTCATATTTTCCACCTAAAGCATCTGCTGTTGTGTAGTTCTTTAACATCTTCTGAAGTTCTGCTGTTGCTTTTTCAACTACAGGTATGTTGTAATCTGTTGGATACTGAGTATTCATAAATGTGTTTCCTTCATCTCCTGCAGTTCCAATTAAACCACTGTACCAAAGATTTGATAACCAACCTAAGTCTGCACTATCCATACTTACAGGTGTGATACCTTTTGATTTTAATGTGTCACAAGCTTCATAGAATTCATCCCATGTGCTATAAGCTACATCAGGAGCTTCGATTCCTGCTTTTTTGAATAAGTCTTTGTTATAGTAGATATATGAAATTTCCTTTGATACAGGAATTCCGTATACCTTTCCTTCATATGAGTTGAATTCAAGGTCCTGATCACTGAACATTGCTTTCCATTCCGGATCATCATCTAAATATGATGTTATATCCTGAACCTTTCCTGATTCAGCAGCTAAAGCTGTAATATTGTTACCACCGTTTAATACGATGTCAGGAAGATCACCACTTGAGATTAATAATTTAATCTTCTGGTTGTAAGAATCTGTTGTAGGAATTTCTTCAAACTTAAATTCTACGTTCTTACCTTCTTCTGTCTTCTGGAATGCATCAAATAAATATTCATAATAATCTGCTGCATAATCAGTACCTACATGGTAGTTAATTACATTTAATACTACCTTTCCATCATCGCTCTTTGTGTCTTTCTTGCTTGACTTTCCGTCTGAGCCACAGCCTGTCATAAGACCAGCTACCATTGTCAAGCACATGAGTGCACATAACATTTTCTTTCTCATATCTTAACTTCCTCCTTAAAGTTGTTTTGTTTATGTTCACATTATATTGTTTTATTGCAAATATCTGAATAGAATATTTTTACATAAACTTGTGTTTTTTTTACATTATATATAGTAAAAAATTACATACTACTGTGTTGTTTATTTAATTTTTTATACATTTTAGACAATACTATTAATAAATTTACTTTTTGTTTATTGTAGATATTAAATATAAGGGGGAATAAGTATAAAATTGTTAGATAATTTGGGAAATTATTTAGTTTTTTTATAATTCGTCCCCAACATTTCCCATATTGCGGGCACTAAATTGTATGTATTTTTCACATGAATTCATCACTCTCTAATAAGCAGTTTATGCTGGAATTTGCTAACAGAAAAATTTTTTAAAAATTTATATCTTCATTTTCCGTACACAGTCGTCATGAGCGTTGTCCACGCTCATGGGTTCAGTATAAAATTTCAATTTCTTTACAATTACGGATTTATTATTAATTTCTCTGGATATCCGTAAAAAAATATAATTATTTTGCAAATATATTTAATAAAACTCTTCAATTACAGATGATACAATTAAATTTAAAATATATCCGTAATTCTTTAATATAAAAATTTAAAATAAATTAATATTTACGGATAAATACAGTTTTCCAAAGGCAATCCGTAAATTTGGATTTAAATTCATTTCTTTAAGTTTAAATTATGTAAAAAATTCACGGATGAAACCTGCTATTTTAGATTTCATCCGTAACAATTTAAATCTTATTCAATTTACATATTTTACAATTAACATCATAATTTTCGATATATTAAACATACTCTTACTTGGTATCACAATTTCTATATATTACAGATTGCATTTAATATCTAAACTTATACTCATCGTAAGTTATACTAATTATTAAATTATCTGTTGCTCTTAAGTTTGTTCATCTTTTCCGACATTATAAACATAACTAAAGTAATTAACATAATATATATTGGAAATAATGCAATTGTTATGTACTGGGATATTATTCCAAACAAAGCCGGCATAATTATAACTCCCATATATGCAAATGCCATCTGTATTCCTATAATTGCCTGCGAATTTTCTTTTCCAAAATTATCAGGTGTAGCATGTATTACCGATGGATATATTGGAGCGCATCCAAATCCAACAAATCCCAGCCCAATTAGAGGGAACATTTCTTTTAACATTTTGTAACTTGGAAATAACTGATTTACCGGAATCAGCAAAAAAACAACTCCTATTAAAATTCCACATATTCCAAGTCTGATCATTTTTTTATCGCCAAATTTGTCTGCTATAAAGCCACTCAAAAATCTGCCACCCGTAATTCCAATATAAAACAATCCAACAAAACTTGCTGCTGTATGACTGCTTAACCCTCTGTTTATTACAAGATAACTTGATGCCCATAATCCCGTTGTCTGTTCTACCGCGCAGTAGCAAAAGAACGCTGTCAAAACAAAAGCTACACCTTTTATTTTGAATATTTCTTTTAATTTCTTTGGTTCTTTCTTTTCAGTTATGCTTTCTTCATTTTTTACCTGATTTATTTTCCATAATGGTAATGCTGCAAATAAAACAATAGTCAAAGCAAGCTGTATTACTGATATTGCTAAATATCCTCCACGCCATCCTTTTCCAAGTGACATTGCTGCACCCATTACATACGGTCCAACAGCTGCTCCAATTCCCCAGAAGCAGTGTAACCAGCTCATATGTCTTGACGCGAAATGAAGAGCAACATAATTGTTAAGTGCTGCATCTATTGCTCCTGCTCCCAATCCATAAGGAATCGCAAGGAAGCATAACATATAAAAGTTTCCGGAAACTGAAAATCCAAATAATGCAACAGCTGTTAAAAGTGTACTTACCGCAGAAACCATCCCCGTTCCAAACTTATATATTATCTTTTCAGAAAATAAACTTGAAATAACCGTTCCACAGGAAATTAACATTGAAATAATTCCCTCCATTGACAGCTGTGCCCCTAAATCCAAATGCATTTGCGGCCAAGCTGAACCTAAAAGTGAATCCGGCAATCCAAGACTGATAAATGCCAAATAAATAAGCGCTAATAATAATGTAACCATATTCTTTCCTCTCTTTCATATTCATTTAAATTAACATTTTATCTAAATATTAGTATTCAAGAATTTAAGTTCTTTAATTTACTTATAATAATTAATTATTTACTTCCTTCCTTTTATGCTAATACTAATTAATACTCTCATTTTCAATTTCCCATTGCTATAGTGTATCAGTTTTCCTCTATTTTATATATATTTTTTTACAAAAAAATACCTCCTTTCAGAGTATGGTTTTACCCAAACTATCAAAAGGAGATATTCTTTGAATTTTCACGGTTACCCGTTATCGTCTGTAATCTGATTTATTTTCATTATTAACAAACCTGATGACATGACATTTATTTAGTTGAAATTTGCATTTAGGTCTACAGCCATATGCCCATTTTAAAAGTTATATAAAGCATATGACTTCAAGACCCGGGAAATGAGAAAGCGATTTTTAATATAAACCTGTCCAACCACCGTTTCCATTATTTATATCTATTACATGATCTAATCCATTCAAAAAATCATCATCACTAACACCACTTGTTGTTATTACATCTTTTGTATCAAATTCTATTATTTCCATTTCAGGATATTCATATTTTCTCTTCATGTATTTCTCCTTACTGTGCCTGGTTAGCATTGTACTTTGTTGCCCAACCTTCTATCATAGCTTTTATAGTGTCACCAAGCCTATTAAGTTCAGCCTGTCCGCCCTCGCTTTTTGTCATGTTATACGCAACCTGTGCAACTGATCTTGTATCACTCATATTGTCAGAATAAACTGTTGTAGTTGTTCCATCTTTATAAGTAATTGTTACATATGCATTTGCAATAAAACCTCTTGCAAAATTTTCTTCTTTAATATTTACAACTGAACCACAGTAAGTATTTGTTTTTGCACTTTCGTTTTCTCCATACCAACCATTATTTGCAATATCTAATTTTGTGTAGTTACTGTCTTTTTCTAATACGTTACCATTCTTTTCATATAAATCTTTTGTAGTTATAAGCATTCCTTCCTTTATAGCTTTCTGCTCATTAACCGCTTTATAATTATCACTTGTAACCGTTGTCTGGAATCTCATTCCATAAGGATTTGCCGTTCTGATTCCTGCACCATTTGCAATTGATAAGTTTAATGTATTTACAGCTTCCAAATTAACATTGTCTTTTACTGTTAATTCATCACCCTTTTTGTACATTTCTTCGTTATAATAATAACCGTATGTAGCATCTCCATTAACTGTATATGTATCTCCATATGCTGCTTCTGTAGTTGAATCTCCTTCTGTTACAGTATAAACCGGTGAATAAATGTTAAATTCGTACATTGCTGCCCATACCTGTGCATGACTTTCCTGATGTAAAGGCATTCTTTTTATTGTAAATCTTACGTATTGATATTCATTATCTTTATCTTCACATACACCGGATTGACTTCTACTCCAATTTACATTGTCATCGTTCTCATTATTATTCCACAACATTGTCCATGTACTCTGATCGTTAGAACCTTCTACGACATATTTCCATGTCTGACCATACTGACTTTCTCCATCTGATTTATCAGCATCGGCTTCTTCTAATGTCGGATACGCATCTTTTTGGAACAAAACATTGAATCCTTCTATTTTTCTAGTTTTTCCTAAATCAACTATTATATACTGACCATTTCCATTACCATTTCCGCCCCATCTTGATGAAGTGTTTCCATCCGTAATATTTGTAGCTGGAAATCCATAAGCCTCATTACCATTTCCAGCACTGTCGTATCCTTTCGCCGAGCATCCTTTTGCAACATTTGTCACCTTAGAATCACTAATTTTAACACCATAAGCACAAAATTCTCTCATTGCCGTCCAAACTTGTGTACCAGGTATTTTAACTATTTTTATTCTTAATTTGTTATATACTTTTTCACTATATTCTTTATTTTTCCCTGTGATGGATTTGCTATTATCAGAATTGCTACTATTATCCCATAACATATCCCAATTGCTTTCATCATCAGTTCCTTCGACTGTATATCCCCATTCTCCATCATCTCTTGAAGCTTCAAATACGATCTTAAAATCCGAAATTTTATAGTATGCTCCTAAATCAATTGTTATTGTTCCCGTTAATCTTCCACCTGCTATCCATAAATTATCTTCATTTCCGTCCACAATATCTGATATACTTCCAGTGGATGCTCCCATATCCGAAGTAACTGTTTTTCCATAAGTCACACACTCATTTCCGGAAAATGTGCTTACTTCGCATGTAACTGTATCGTCTCCCTTAGCAGCTGTATAATCACCCATACCAACTGTTGACACGGCCATTATTGCTGCAAGAGACATTGCCAATAATTTCAATTTTTTCATCTTTCCATTTATATGATAATGCCATTATATCGGAGTTATTTTCCAGTTTTAATGTAATATTTTTACAAATACTTTTAATTTTTTTACCAATTTTAGACATTTTTCACAATTTCTTTGTATACTTTAATATTTTTGATATAATGTTTATAGCATTCAAAAGTAATTCTTTAAAAATAATTACTTTAAGGTACGGAACTATAAAATAGCATCATTCGAGGACAAGGCATGGCAAAAGGATTTTTACATAAAAAAAGGAAACTAAGAACACAGGTTACCATATTAATTACAGTTACTATTGCATTTGCTTTAGTTATTAGTGGTGTATTATTCTGCTATAAGACTATTAATGAACTTCAAAAAAGTTTTAAAGAACAAATTTTACAGGAAAGCCGCTCTACAATCAGCGCTATATCAACTAATATAGATACTATAGATTCAATATATCGTATATTAATTTCAAACACCAGCGTATATGATTGGTTAGAGAGCAATTATGCTGACTCAACTAATTCTGTTACTACTGCAAAGCAGATAACTTCTTCCCTTATCATGAATAATTTATGGGAAAAAAATTATCTTGAATCAGTTTATATTTATAACAAACGCGGAAAGCAAGTTCATGTTTCGAAAAATGAAACAAGCGATTCATTAATTATGAATAGAAGGATTTACAATTCTCTTGCATCTCCTTCTCCTTCACTTTCATTTAGAACATTTAATGATTCAAACTGCATTTATTTTATAAAGACAATATACAGTTCAAATAATGGTCAGCAGATTGGTGATATTCTTATTTCAATTAATATTAATGAATGGATGACCTCCCTTAGTCAATATGTTTCCGACGACTGGCGCATATTTATATACAATGATGATTTAGAAGTTATGTCGGGTTTTAAATATAATGCTGAGTCAACTAAATTATCAGCAATACATAAACAGATTAATGCAATTGATACATTAAAAATATCCTCTGTTCAATTTGATTCTGATGATTATTTTGTTTTATCAAATGAAATGGGGTCTATTAACATCAATGCTGCTGTGCTTGCCCCTGTCAGCCAGATAGAGCATCAGATTTACAATATTCTTTTGCCATATATTATTGCAATCATATCAATTATAATTATTGTTTTAATATTTGCATTTGGAATAAGCAGACTAATCACCCAGCCTATTTCCTTAATGATTAATTATGTAAATAGAATTGCCCAGGGAGATTACTCCGGAAATATAAATGGGCTTGAAAAATACGAAGAATTTTATTCTCTCCAATTATCAGTTAACAATATGTTGGATGAGATTCATTCCTTCCATGAAGATATTACGGAACAAAAGCTATTGTTAAAGGATTCTGAAATACGAGCATTGCAATCTCAGATTAATCCTCACTTTCTCTTTAATGTTCTTAATGCTATTGCATGGAAAGCTGAAATGTCTGATAACAATGAAATTTATGATATGACAATCGCTCTTGGCGAATTATTAAAAGCAACTGTAAAATCTAAAAATGACTTTGCAATACCTCTTTCAGAAGAATTAAAATATGTCAAATTTTACAGTTATTTACAAAGAATTAGATTCGAAGACCGAATAAGCATCAACTTTCATATTGATGCAGGTCTTGATTCATATAAAGTTCCTGTATTTTGTATACAGACACTTGTTGAAAATGCTTATGTTCATGGTCTTGAACCAAAAGAAAGTTCAGGTGAACTGAACATTTACTTATACGAAAAATATGAATATCTTCATATTTCAATTGAAGATAATGGTATTGGATTTAATGAAATCCCTGATTTTAATAACCAGGCACCTTCCTCTGAAGAATCAGGTACATCTAAAGGACATACACATGTTGGGCTTAGAAATTTAAATCGAAGATTAATATTAATGTATGGTCCTGAATGTGCCTTACACATTGAAAGTACTCCTATGGTAAAGACAGCTATTTCATTTAAAATTCCATGTGAAAAATAAGAAAGGTGTGATGGTATGATTTTTCACTTATTAATAGTAGACGATGAAGCTATATTTAGAAAAGGTCTGTCACAATATATAAATTGGGAAACATATGATTGTGTTGTTTCAGCTACAGCTAAGAACGGAACAGAGGCTATCGACATAATCGAAAGTACTCCCATTGATATTGTAATAACTGATGTAAGAATGCCTTCGCTTGATGGTATTGGGCTTGCAAAATACATTCATGAAAACCATCCTGAAATCTCTGTAATCATACTTTCAGGATATTCAGAATTTGAATATGCACGTTCTGCAATTCAGTATAATGTTGCAGAATACCTGTTAAAACCGGCTGTAAAAACGGATGTAATAAATGCAGTTCAAAATGTTGCGAAAAAACTAATTGAATCTAAATCTTCTATCAGCAAAAGTGAACAGGCTTTTCTTAAGGACCAATTTTTTCAGGAACTTACAGACCATGTTGTACCTGATGATTCCTTAAACAAGCTATCAAATTTTGATATTAATTTAAACAATTATTACGTAGCTGCATTTCAATTACCTGACGACATGTCAATGGTTGGAACATTAAAAGATATAATAATCGACAACAAGCTTAACAGTTATTGCTTTAGATATAACAATCTTATTATAAATGTATATTTTGATTATGAAACCGAAGACACATCCGCAATAATTGATAACTGCAACACAATTGATTCTTCATTTAAAATGTTTACATCATTAAATGTAAATGCGGGTATAAGTGGTTATCATCATAGTGCACGTGATTTTTCAACAGCTGTTTCAGAGGCAATATTAGCATTATCCTTAAATTTTTATTCCTCTGCCCATGTTGTTGAATTTTCCAGTGATTACGTTGCAGGTAAAGAAACATTTTCTGCGGATATTAATTTGCTGCTACACGATTTTGAGAACTCAGTTATACAGTTAGATTTTAAATCTGCTTCAGATATTTTAGGCTCTATATTTAATAAACTTGAAAGCAATTTTTCTGATGAAAATACTGTTAGAAGCATCTGCACTCAAATTTATCTTATTTGCTATAGAGTAATGCTTAAAAGTAATACTATTCCTACAGAAGATGAATATATAAATAAAATAATTTCAGGTTCAGATTTCTTCCAGTTAAAAGAGACTGTCAGCAACCTTATAGATGATGTAAAAAAACAATTAACCCAGTCCTCTAAAAAGTACAGTTCTTTCATAGAGGAAACAATTATATATATCAAAGAACATATTGCTGATGATTTGTCACTTGAGCTTATCGCACAAAATGTTCACATTAATGAATCCTATTTAAGCAGAACTTTCAAAAAAGAATGCGGTCATTCAATTGTAAGTTACATTACAATGCTTAGAATAAGTATGGCTAAGGATTTCTTAGCAAATACAAACCTTAAAACATTTGAAATATCTGATAAAATAGGAATTCATGACCCTGCATATTTTTCTGTTATTTTTAAGAAAAACACAGGTCTTAGTCCGAAAGACTATAGGAATCAATTCGTAAGATAATTATTAATACTTAAAGAACTAATATGTTAAGTTATTAACATTAGTTATATATTAAGATGTCAGAGTCAAAAGCTTCAAGTCCACATGCATTTGCGCATAAATGGGTGAAAGACCTTAGAACCAACCCTGACATCGTATTAATTAACTTTTAAAAAATATTGAAAGGAGATTTTAACATGGCAAACAGAATAATGTTAAACGAAACATCTTATCACGGTTCAGGTGCAATTAATGAAATTGCAACAGAAGCAAAGGCACACGGATTCAAAAAGGCTTTTGTATGTTCTGACCCTGACTTAATCAAATTCAACGTTACATCTAAGGTTACAGATATCTTAGATAAAAATGAACTGGCTTATGAAATATATTCAGATATCAAGGCCAACCCAACAATCGAAAATGTACAACATGGCGTTCAGTCTTTTAAAGATTCAGGTGCTGATTATATTATTGCAATTGGCGGTGGTTCTTCAATGGATACATCAAAAGCAATCGGAATAATTATTGCAAATCCTGAATTTGAAGATGTAAGAAGTCTTGAAGGCGTAGCACCAACTAAGAAGCCTTGCGTTCCAATTATTGCAGTACCTACTACTGCCGGAACAGCTGCTGAAGTTACAATTAATTATGTTATCACTGACATTGAAAGAAAGCGTAAATTTGTATGCGTTGACCCACACGATATGCCAATCATTGCAATCGTTGACCCTGACATGATGTCTTCAATGCCAAAGGGGCTTACAGCTTCTACAGGTATGGACGCTCTTACTCATGCAATAGAAGGTTACACAACAAAAGCTGCATGGGAAATGACAGATATGTTCCACTTAAAAGCTATTGAAATAATTAGCAAATCTCTTAGAGGTGCAGTTGAAAATACTAAAGAAGGTCGTGAAGGAATGGCCCTTGGTCAGTATATTGCCGGAATGGGTTTTTCAAATGTAGGTCTTGGAATTGCTCACTCAATGGCTCATACTTTAGGTGCTGTTTATGACACTCCTCATGGTGTTGCATGTGCCATGATGCTTCCTATCGTTATGGAATACAATCAAGAATGCACAGGTGAAAAATATCGTGAAATTGCCCGTGCAATGGGTGTTAAGGGTGTTGATGAAATGTCAGTTGATGAATATAGAAAAGCAGCAATTGATGCTGTTAAACAATTATCAACTGATGTTGGAATTCCTTCAAAGCTTGATGCAATCAAAGAAGATGATTTACCTTTCCTTGCTGAATCTGCTGCTGCAGATGCTTGCGCACCTGGAAATCCTAAAGATGCAAGTGTTGATGACTTTATAGAATTATTCAGAAAAATTATGTAAGAATATTTGAGAGTGTGAAATACTCTCTGTAAATCCGTATTTCTATTTAGTTTTATAAAACAAAATAAAAGTCGAAGCTTATTTCAAAAAGTTTCGGCTTTTATTCATATTATATACTCAGTCACAAGAAAGAGCATTGTGTTTTGATTTTAATCACTAACTCAATGCTCTTTTTGTTAAATTCGTTTCTTTTTTTCTTCTTTTTTACTATATTTAATAAGCAGCATTTCTACGCCGATATTTTCATCCATAGCACCTCTTTTTATAAGTTGCTCTGTTTTTATACTTTCTGCTAAGCCATCCTTAAGTTCTCTCATCTGAAAATTTTTTGCCTGCTGTATACTTTTGCCGGCTATAAACGCCTGGACTCCCATTGCTTTTGCCACATCATTTTTACCCATACCCTGATTTGACAAATCCTTTGCCTGAAGCATAAGATTAAATTGTCTTGTAATCATATATAAAATACGCATTGGTGGTTCTTTGGCCGCTATGAGCTCATAGTATGAATCAAGAGTCTTTTTCTGATTTTTTGTAGAAATGGCATCAATCATGTCAAATATTTTAACAGACATCTGAGTTATGCACACTGCATCTATTGCCTCTTTATCAACTACATCTGATTTCATACAATAACAGATTAACTTTTCTATTTCAGTAGATAAGGTTTCCATATCCGTTCCTACTTTTTGAAGCAAATACATCATATTTGCTTTTGTTATGCGCTTTCCTGCATTTGCAAACAATCTGGCAGCCCACACACTCAAATCTCCCTCTGTCTGGCTTGTCATTTCGCAAATATATCCATTTGCTTTTACTGCTTTATATAATTTGCTTCTCTTATCTACATTGCTTTCTACAAATAACATAATCGTGCTTTCAGGTATGGACTTAACATATTCTGCTAATTCATCTCCACCTGACTTAAACATTTCAGTATCTTCAAGCACCACTAATCTATATTCTGCCATAAATGGCATTGTTTCAGCTACGTCGATAATTTCTTTCACATTCAGGCCTTTCCCTTCATAAAAATTAGAATTCATAGTGTCTCCACCATTTATTGCCTGAATAAGCTGCTTTTTATAATTTTTTACAAGATATTCTTCTTCGCCACATAACAGATATGATCTTTTAAAATTTCTTGTCTTTATGTCTTCTGATAATGTTTTCATTGTTCTTTTCTTATATCCTCATTACTTATTAAGTGTATAAATAATTTTAACACAGAAATTTGTTCCGTTCATCTGTTTTATTTTTAAAAGTTATTGTTTATGATATATAATCTTAATTATTTGTACTTTTCAATTATATCTGCAATTTTCTTCATTTGCTTAATAGTATTATTATAAGCCACATAATCATCCAAAAAATAACTAGTAATTGTTTGATAATCTGCTTTATAAAAATCATTGTCACAAAATTCTCTAATAGTTTTGGGTATATTAACTTCATCTTTGGCTGATACGCAGTTTTTTATTTCCTTCCTATGTTCTCTTATTTCATTATAAAGCTCCTCAAACTCTTTATCAAAATCAATATATTTTGTTAATTTATAAATATCATATAAATGTCTAGAATATCTCTTAGATTTCTTTTGTATATAATAATCACATAATGCAAAAATTTTATCTATATAAGTTCTCTCAATCGCCTGCAATTTCATATCAAATTTATCAACAAAAAATTTCTTTGCCAAATCTGCTCTATTATTTTTAACAAAATAATCACCTATATAATTTCCTATAGTTATTTTATTTGTTGGAAACGCATATGAACTCAATGCGGTTTCAACTTTTACATAAGACAACATAAAATCACCTTCTACCCCTAAGATTGATTTATAAGTAAAATAATATGCATTATAATCCCTATCACTTTGCAATTCATTCCAATTAGATATTGGCATATGTAACTTTTCACTTATTTCTCTCATTATACAATTTTTCAATTTTTTCCTTCTTGCTTCTCCAATATGTTCATCAAATGTAATGTCTATATCTTCTGAAAATCTGTTAATAATTTTATAACCTTTTGAAAGAGATGTTCCCCCTTTAAATACAATATTCGACATTTTTTCAGATAAAAATCTTAAAATCATAGTTACATAATAATCTTTTTCTATTACAATTGCTGCCTTACCAGTATAGTTTGCAACTTGCTCTATTGTTTCTTTAAATACTTGCTTATCCTCATGTAGATACATATTTCACCTCCGTATCATAAATAGCTTTATAAATTTTCAAAGGATAATATCTTAGCAGTCTATCAACCTGTTTTTTTGTTATTTTGTGTTCTTTCGCAAACTCAGTTAAAACTTCACCACAAACTTTAGGATCTTCTTCTACTGCTTGATCCATCTCTTTTAAACAATCTAATAATTGAAGCACGTATACATTATCTTCTGTTACTTCTATAGTTGGTCTTCTAATAATATATTTTCTATTTTTTATACTTATCTCCCTTACCTGAGCGGGTGCATAATTACTTGTTATTTCTTCTTTTAACGGGACTTGCATTGATAATCCTATACGATTCGCAAGTGTATATCCTGAATAAAACCCAACTCTTTTTCCTCTTCTATATATATATTTATGCAATGCTACTGTTTCTGATGAAAGAGTTGTCTTTTCTCCTAACAAATTAATCTTTGGCATATAATATGTTCCTGCTTCAAATCTGCATATTATTCCATCGTCTGTTAATTTTTTTAAATGATACCTAATATTCTCCTGTGTCATTCCATCAATACATAAATCTGTTAAAAAAATAGGTTCTCCTTTTTCATAATTTTTTATTAAATATTCTAACATCATATAGCCCTCACTTTCAATAAGTAAAAATACATTTTACTTATTGTTAGTATATTCTCAAAATACTCCTCTGTCAAATGAAATCTCACTCCATCCTAAAGTCAATCTCGCCAATTAAATCTGTTCGCAATATTTCTGTATTATGCATATTTAATCTATCTATGGTTTCTATATGAGGATGTCCATAGCTATTTCCTTCACCGCACGAAATAACGCTATATTTAGGTTCAATTTTACTTAGCATATTTTCTGATGAAGAAAATCTGGAACCATGATGCGGAACCTTTAATACTGTATAATTTTGTGCCAAATCATTTTCAATATTTTTTTCTACTTCATTACTAATATCGCCTGTCAAAAGCATAGAGAAAGTTTTATATTTCACATCAAGCACGATACTGTTATCGTTTCTATCATCCATTTGATTTTTAATGTCAGGATTAATGCATTTTACTTTTAACTCTCCTACCTTTATTGAATCACCTTTTTTCAAATATATAATTTTTGCTCCCATCTTTTTAGCCATTTTTTCCAACTCCATATATTCATCATCTTTAATATAGAGATTTGGCAGCACCAGATTTTTAACTTTTATTCCTCCATTTTTTGACTGAGCCAACAATTCTTTTACACCACTTACATGGTCATTATCTAAGTGACTTATCATTGCATAATCAATTCTTTTAATCCCTTTATATTTAATAAATGGAATTATTCTGTATTTTCCTACATTTTTTATATCAGTACTTCCACCATCAACCGTCATAACAATATTTTTTGTTTGAATGACTATTCCATCTCCCTGCCCTACATCAAGAAAATTAACTTCAATTCCTGTAAATATATGCACAAATAAACTTATTGTTATTATTATGAAACTTCCAAAAACAAATGTAATTTTTTTAATGAAATTTTTTCTCTTTTTTGCTTTCTTACTCCTTTCATTTTCGACAATTTGGCCTGTTTTTGGTATTATCTTTTTGCTCTCTTTATCCTCATTTTTCTTTAAATATATTTTCATTACTATACACATGCCTGCAATTGTAAAATAATAAACTATAACCACAATTGCATTAGGCTTACCACATATCACATTATAAAATGGAATATGCTCTACTATTGTACATAACAAACCATACATCTTTATAATCAGACACGCCGGCAAAATAGTTATCTTTCCAATAATTACGAACAAATATGAAGAATATAGTCCCACAAATCCACTCACTATAACGATTCCCATTAATGGAACAATAATTAAATTTAGTAGTACTGAATACATTGGTATCTGATAATAATTCCAGGCTATAATAGGATTCATAACAATAGTGATGCACAAGCTAAATCCAAATGCACTCCACCTTTTTCCTTTTATATCCATAAATTTTTCTGTTATTTTCCATACAAAATTTGCTCCTATTATTGCCGCAAATGACATTTGAAATCCACTGTTTATTATTGCCATCGGATTACTGCATACAATAAGTAATAATGCTAACGCTATTGCATTTATCCTATCATTTTTTCGTCCCAAAACTTCGCCGGCAATATTCATTATAAACATAATTGTTGCTCTTACTGTCGCCACCCCGAATCCGGTCATCATTGAAAATAACAAGATAATTGAAATTGAAAAAAACGCTGCCGGTATAAATTTAAGTTTCTTTCTAATTAATGAATACACAAACAAGCCGATTAATGAAATGTGTAACCCGGAAATTGCCAAAATATGTGAAATTCCATTCATTTGATATAGTGACTTAATATCGTCATTAATATCATTCTTATTACCAAGCAAAATTCCCTGTATAATCCCTCCGTTTTCCAGGTTACATATCTTAAAAACACCTATGTTATTATCATTGCAAATCTTTTTAAGTTGCCTTGTATAACTTTTCTTCAAATCATATAATCTCTGTTTTATAAGGTTTGTCTCATTAGAAGTTATCTCTACACTGCAATTTGCTATTTCTCCATATATTCCAAGAGACTGATAGTATTTGTCTGAATCAAAATTTCCTTTGTTTCGTGCTTTGTCAAATCTATTAATTATGCCTTTGCATTTAACATTGTTGCCGATAGATACAGATAACTCTTCTTTCGTTTCAAAAATCAAATTTACATCCTTTATTTTTTTCAAATTTCTTTTATTATTTTCTGCTAAATTCTCTATCGTTGTTTTTATTTTGTATCTAAATCCATATTTTGTGTCTGTTATCTGTAAAATTTCTCCATTAACAACGATTGTTTGTCCATTTATCTCATCTATTGATTTCTTTTTAGAAAGTTCTCCCTCAGTAATCAAATATCCAACAACCATAAAGCATAAGCTTAATGTCATTAACATTACTTTTTCAATCTTTTGCTCCCTGTTTTTAAATAGTAGTAAAATAAATGAAAGCAAAACAAGTAGCACTGTTACAAATAACAATGCTGCCTGTGCATATATAGCTATCACCTCTCCAAGTACAAAAGCCAATGTTATTGTTAATATTGGTCTTTTAATAGCTATTCTCCTTCTTTTGTTTCATTTTCAATATAATCTAAGTTTCTAATGAAAGCGTTGTCTAACTTCACTCCTTTAAAACTTACATTTGTATTTCCATTTACCATTATCTGAACTTTGTGAACATAGTTAAGTTCTGATAAAGAATTTACTATAGAATATATTGCAAGTTCAGGAGAACCAACTATCTGTTCTGTCAGAAAATTTGAATCGAAATTTACATAACAGATATTATCAGTAGTCATAACGCTGATTAACTTTATATCTTTTGGAAAAATTCTATTGTATCCCTTTTCATCCGGACCTTCTATTAGTCTCTTTACAATAAATTCTTCTTTAGATTCTTCTCCTGTATAATTTTCCATAACATCACATTCTTTTAAATTAGAACTATCTTCATTTCCGTAATAGAGAATAAATCTTGTTGAAAATACAATGTTATTATCACTACCATAATTATCCACAAAATCAGTGGCCTGCATATTTCCTATAATAGTTCCATCTCTTCTTGTCAACGCACTGTCATTAACGGTAAATGCGACATAATCTACAGACTCAATCTGAGTTAAAGTAAGGACTACTGCTGCTCTTATTAACACTTCTTCATCCTTGCTGATTTCAAGATATTCCTCACTAAAATCCAATGTTAAAATTCCATCCAAAAGATTGTAACTGTTTACAATTACTTTTTTCGGAATGGCTTTACCTGTTAACTTCTTTATCATTTCATCTACCTGTTCTAAAGTATCTGAACTCTTTGTTTTATATTGTTCATTTTCAAGTTTATCTTTATCCCGGCTAACATAAAAAATATAATTCCCATCATATTTTTTTGTGTTGCTATTTTTTGCTTTTCCACAGCCTACCGCTGTAACCATAAGTACACACACAAGAATGCTGCATATTATTTTCTTATATCTGTTCATTTTATTAAACACCACGTTTCAATCTTTATTGTTCAATATACTTTAATGGAATACGAACTGTAAATGTAGTTCCTTCTCCCTCTTTACTATGAACTTTAACTGTACCTTTATGAAGTAATATAATATTTTTAGTTATTGACAAACCAAGTCCTGTGCCACCTGTTTCTCTTGCTCTTGCCTTATCAACTCTGAAAAATCTTTCAAAAATATGCTCCTGCTGGTCATCTTCAATTCCAATTCCTGAGTCTGCAACTTTGAGATAGAAATACTGATGATCTGCATTTAGCGATACTCTTACCCATCCGTCAGTCACATTATATTTAATGGCATTTTCAACTAAATTAGTTACAACCATGTTAAATTTGACTTCATCTACATCTGCCATTACAGGTCTGAAACTTTCAAGCACAACTTCAATATTTTTTACTTCTGCTATAGGTCTTAATCTCTTTAAAGTACTTTCAACAAGTTCATTAATATTTACTGTTGAAATATTAATTTTATCATTTCCGCTGTCCATTCTTACCAGATTAAGCAAATCTGTTATTATATCATTTTCACGGTCAATTTCTTTTGCTATATCCGTTAAAAATTCCTGATACAATTCTTCCGGCACATTTTCCTGACCTACTAAAGAATCCGCAAGAACCTTCATTGAAGTTATTGGCGTCTTTAATTCATGGGATACATTTGAAACAAACTGCTGTCTTGACTCATCCTGCTTAGCAATTATTTCAACCATCTGGTTAAATTCCCTGATTATGTTTTTAACTTCCGTCTCACCTTTTTCTTCTATATTCGCCTTCAAATTTCCGGTTGAAATTCGTTCAATAGACTCTTCTATACTTTTAATAGGCTTAACTAATATTCTTGAACAAATCCATGACATTATCAATGCAAATACTCCCAAGAGTAAATCAATAACAACTATGTAGTTAAGTATTGTGTAATAAAATTCCTTAAATGCTGTTGTTGAATATCTTGTATACATTGCTCCAAGTATTTTAGTCTGACTGTTACCATTTACATCTGTAACAGTAGACATTATGGGCAGTACATATTCAACATATTCCTGCTCCTCATAATAATTATATACTTCATCACCTGTCATTGCCTTTATAACACTTGAAGAAATATTTGTTTTTCCTTCGTCTGAATTATATGTGTCCTTTATTATAATATAGTCACTATTTATAACTTCAACTCTTCCTTCAAATCCTGTAGCAAGTTGTGACATTTCTGCCTCAGCAATTTCAGAATCCTGGTTGTCCATATAATTTTCGCTTAATATACAGTTTCTAAGTATATAATTTTGTGCTTTAAATTTTTCAAATCTTTGTTTTGAATAGTTATTGACCGCCATCTTTCCAATTAAAAAATTCGAGCCAATAACCGGTATTATAATCGCAATAAATGTTATTACAAATACTTTAAATCTCATACTTGTAATAACATTTATAAATTTATCTACTATCTTCTTCATTTATTTAACCCTGGAAAAAGTATCCCATTCCCCATTTTGTATGTACGTACTGTGGCTGGGCAGGATTTTTTTCTATTTTTTCTCTTAATCTTCTAACATGAACATCCACTGTTCTTGCATCTCCCGGGAAATGAGTTCCCCATACCAATCTTAACAATTCATCTCTGCTGTAAACTTTTCCAACATTTGTCGCTAAAAGTCCTAACAAATCAAATTCTTTTGACGTTACATTTATTTCTTTTCCTTCGATAAATAATCTCTTATCTTCTAAATCAAGCTTCATATCACCACTTACAATAACCTTTGGCTTTTCCACAGCCTTAGGTGCCTTCTTCGTATTTCTGCGGTTTATTGCTTTGATTCTGGCCTTAACTTCTAAAATATTAAAAGGTTTTGTGATATAATCATCTGCACCGTATTCAAGTCCTAATATTTTGTCCATATCATCGCCTTTAGCCGTAAGCATAATTATTGGAACATCTGAAAATTCACGCACCTGTTGGCACACTTCATACCCGTCAAATACCGGAAGCATTAAATCAAGTAAAACCATATCATATGTATTCTCTCTGATTTTCTCTATAGCTTCTCCACCATCATATGCACAATCAACATCCATTCCGTCCTGTTCAAGACTAAATTTGATTCCTTTAACAATTAATTTCTCATCATCTACCACTAAAACCTTCATTTATACCTCTTCTTCTAATTTACAGTTATATCATTTTGTATATTTTCAAAAGTAGAATCTCCAATTCCTGACACATTCTTTATGTCTTCTATTGTCTGAAACTTTCCATTCTTCTCCCTGTATTCTATTATAGCCTTAGCCCTTGTTTCACCTACACCTGAAAGACTCTGTAGTTCTTCAGGTGTCGCTGTATTAATATTTATCAAAGCATTATCACTATCTGTATTCTGCACAATATCAGTGTCCTGCTCCTGACTTTTCTTATATTCTTTCTTAGACAATATATGAATCTGTTGTCCATCGTATACTGTCTCTGCAAGATTTAAATATTCTTTCTGGGCATTTTTTGTCATGCCTCCTGCTAACTCTATTGCCTGATATAATCTTGCTTCATTTTCTAATTTATAAACACCCGGGCTTTCAACTTCTCCGCTTAAATATACATAAATATGATTTTTATTTTCTGTATATTCGTGACTCTCTTCAATTGTTTCTTCGTTAATCATTATTTCCTTAGAATCATCGCATGCCGTTAAAATAATACCTGCACCTATCATCAACACTACAATGCTTACATTCTTTATAAAATAACTTAATTTATTTAATATTTTGTACATTTTTCCTCCTTTTTACGGAGTTTCCCTTAAACGTACACAATAATAATACCTAATAAAATTTCAAATCGCAATATCCAAATACCTGATTTTATTGATTTTATTTAATATTAATCTACTTTATATGCTAACTTTATTTTTTAAATATAAATATACCCACAACGGCTAAAACAACTCCCACTAATTTACTCCATTCAAAAGGTACCTTTTCCACTCCAAATATTCCAAAAACTTCTATCAGATATGCAACAACAATCTGGGAAATAACAATTATCAGTACAGCCTGCGCCGGGCCAAGATTATCCATACTTTTAATTACTGTCCATGTAATTACTGCCCCTATAGTTCCACCAAGAAGCATGTATTTATGTTCTACATTAAATATTGCAGTCATACTTTCCCTGCCTGTTACAAACCATGCAATTATGCAGACAATTAAAGCTGTAAACTGTACCCAGCTGTTTGCGACCCACATACTTGAACTTTCCGTTACTTTCGTATTAAAAACTCCCTGAATACTCATTAGAGCTCCTGAAATTAATGCAATAATAAAACCCCACATAATACTTTCCTCCCTCTTGAAGTATTATGTGAGGTTTTGAAATTTTTATACTAATGACTTTCTTAATATTTCAATCATTTCATCAACATTTTCTTTTGTTATCGTAAGCGGTGGCACCATTCTTAGTACATCGCTTCCGGCTGAAATTACTAATAAACCATTTTCAATAGCCTTATTAACTGTCTCTCCTACAGGTGTTGTAAGGACAAGTCCCTGCATAAATCCTTTTCCTCTTCTTGCAGTTACATTGTCAAAATCTTTAACTATTTCATCCAATTTTTCTTCCAAATATGGAGCAACTTCATTTACATTTTCTACGATTTTTTCTTCTTTAAATAAATCAAATACCGTAGAAACTGCTGCAGTAGCTAATGGATTTCCACCATATGTAGTTCCGTGATCTCCCGGTACTAATGAATTACATGTTTTTTCTCCTGCAACAAATGCTCCAACAGGAACACCACAACCTAATGCTTTTGCTACTGTAACGATATCCGGTTTAATTCCATAATGTTCATAAGCAAACATTTTACCTGTTCGTCCCATTCCACACTGAATTTCATCACAAATCATTATTATATCATTTTCATCACAAAGCTTTCTTATTCCTTTGATAAATTCTTCATCTGCAGGATATATTCCGCCTTCGCCCTGAAGTGTTTCTAAAACAATCGCGCATGTTTTATCAGTTATTAATGACTCAACACTTTCAAGATTGTTGTACTCAGCAAATTTTATTCCATCAATCATAGGTCCAAATGGTTCCTGATAATGTGCATTTCCTGTAACTGCCAACGCTCCTAATGTTCTTCCGTGAAAAGAATGGTTCATAGCTATAATTTCATGATTTGCATGACCGTCCCTATCATACGCATATCTTTTAGCCATTTTTATAGCACCTTCAATTGCCTCTGTTCCACTATTTGTGAAAAACACTTTTTTAAGACCTGTTGCCTCAACAACTTTTTGTGCTGCTTCAATTGCCGGTACATTGTAATATAAATTAGAAGTGTGTATTACCTTGTCAATCTGCGCTTTCAATGCATCATTATATTTTTTATTATTATATCCTAATGCAAATACAGCAATTCCTGCTGCAAAGTCCAAATATTTCTTTCCATTTACATCATACAAATATACTCCGTCGCCTTTTTCTATTACAATTTTAAATCTGTTGTATGTATGTACTAAAAATTGCTCTGCTTTATCCATATATTCCTGAGCTGTCATTTCATTTCTCCTTGTATAAATATATTGCCACATCCTTTAATTGGTGGCTAATTGTAGGAAATATTTATAGAAAAACTCTGGTCATTTTATTTTCTATTCATTCCCAAATTTTTCCTGGTCATCTGCTAAAATAGCTGTTCCGATACCTTTATTTGTAAATATTTCAAGTAATAAACAATGTGGAATTCTTCCATCTAATATATGTACTCGTGATACGCCATTGTTAATAGCATTTATACAGTTATTAATCTTAGGAAGCATTCCTCCCTGAATAGTTCCATCTGCAATCAAATTTTTTGCTTCAGATACTGTCATTTCAGAAATAACTGTATTTGGATCATCCTTATCCATATAAACACCTTCTGTATCTGTAAGGAATGCCAATTTTTCTGCATTTACTGCTTCTGCGATTGCACTTGCAGCATCATCAGCATTAATATTATATCCGTGGAAATCTTCATCCAATCCTATCGGACATACAATAGGAAGGAAATCCTTTTCTATCAAATCTAAAAGGATATCCGGATTTACCTTTGTTACTTCTCCTACATATCCAATATCTTCACCCTGTGAATATTTCTTTTTAACAGTAAGCATGCCACCGTCTTTACCACTTATTCCGATTGCTTTTACGCCAAGCTGTTCCACAATCTGAACAAGTTGTTTATTTACTTTATTAAGGACCATTTCTGCAACTTCTAATGTATCTTCATCTGTTACTCTTAATCCATTTATGAATTTTGGCTCCATTCCAAGTTTATTAACAAAACCGCTTATTGCTTTGCCTCCACCATGAACAATGATTGGCTTAAATCCTACTAATTTTAAAAGAGTAATATCCTGTATTACACTCTGCATAAAATTTTCATCAAGCATAGCACTTCCGCCGTATTTAATAACAATAATCTTTCTGTTAAATCTCTGAATATAAGGTAACGCTTCAATTAATACATTTCCTTTTTCAATCCATTTTTCCATCTCAAGTTCTTTTGATCCCTTCATAATCATGACCTGCCTATCCTTCTTTCTCTATTCCTTTTTTATTATTAATTGCTTTTTTAGCTTCTGTAATCTGCATTAATTGA
Organism: Eubacteriaceae bacterium; assembly: GCA_902363805.1. Classification (GTDB taxonomy): domain Bacteria; phylum Bacillota; class Clostridia; order Lachnospirales; family Lachnospiraceae; genus Eubacterium_U; species Eubacterium_U album. Next base: position 192,068 of record CABJBF010000003.1, read on the forward strand.
TACGTATTCGTGAGTCAAATCACATCCCCATGCTGTTGCTTCACAATCTCCCATTTTTACATCAGCAATTGTTGTAACTTCAGGCTCTGACAAAATCTTTGTTGCCATCTTTTCACTGTAATCTGTTGCTCTACCATTTTCAACTATTTTTAATTTTCCAACTTTGCTTTCAAAATAAATATCTACAATATCAGGATTAAATTTAGCTGTTGAATATCCCATTGCACATAAGATTCTTCCCCAGTTTGCATCATGTCCGTAAATTGCTGCTTTTACAAGACTTGATGTAACTACGGATTTTGCTAATGTAACTGCCTGTTCTTTTGATTCGCAGTTAATCATTTTTACTTCTAAAAGAGCTGTTGCCCCTTCACCGTCTCCTGCAATCTTCTTTGATAAAGTTACTGTTACTTCATGCAATGCTTCTATAAATTTATAATAGTCTTTGTTCTTTTCAGTAATCTTTTTATTTTCTGCTAATCCATTTGCAAGTAATAATACTGTATCATTTGTGGATGTATCTCCATCTACAGAAATCATGTTAAATGTGTCTTTTATATCATTACTTAATGCTTCATATAATAAATCTTTTGAAATGTTAACATCAGTTGTAATAAATCCTAACATTGTACACATATTTGGATGAATCATTCCTGAGCCTTTACACATACCACCAATTGTAACCTTCTTGCCACCTATCATTAATTCAACTGCTACTTCTTTTGGTACTGTATCTGTTGTCATTATTGCTTCCGCTGCCAAATGTCCACCATCTAAACTTGCATCTAATGTAGGTACGAGCATTCCTATTCCGTTTACAATTTTATCCATAGGAAGCTGAGCCCCTATTACACCTGTAGACGCAACTAATACGCTTTCCTTGTTAATTCCAAGCATAGCTGCTGTTTCCTGTGCCATTTCTTCACAGTATTTCATTCCTTCTTCACCTGTGCATGCGTTAGCTACTCCGCTGTTACATACAACTGCCTGTGAAAATTCGTTTTCATATATCATTTTCTGATCCCATTTTACGGGAGCTGCTTTTACCTGATTTGTTGTAAATGTTCCTGCCGCTGTACAAGGTACAACACTGTATATCATTGCCATGTCTTTTTTATCTTTTTTTATTCCTGCGTTTAAGCCCATTGCTGAAAAGCCCTGTGGTGCTGTTACGCCGCCTTTTATTTTCTTCATTATATTGCCTCCAAATTTTACATCTGCTTCGCAGATTCCATCTCGCTGTGTTTACATTTGTGATTCCCTGACTTTCGCCATTCTTTTCACATCGTCCCTTCGTTCCGATGTGCAACACGGCTTTCGCCGTGTCTTACTAAATATGCAAAACATTTTTTCTGCAAGCTAGCTTGCCCAAATTGTTTCCATATTCAGCTCGATTACATCTGCCTCGCAGATTTCATCTCGCTGTGTTTACATTTGTGATTTCCCGGCTTTCGCCATTCTTTGCACATCGTCTCTTCGTTCCGATGCGCAACACGGCTTTCGCCGTGTCTTACTAAATATGCAAAACATTTTTTCTGCAAGCTAGCTTGCCCAAATTGTTTCCATATTCAGCTCGATTACATCTGCCTCGCAGATTCCATCTCGCTGTGTTTACATTTGTGATTCCCTGACTTTCGCCATTCTTTTCACATCGTCCCTTCGTTCCGATGTGAAACACGGCTTTCGCCGTGTCTTACTAAATATGCAAAACATTTTTTCTGCAAGCTAGCTTGCCCAAATTGTTTCCATATTCAGCTCGATTTCATCTGCTTCGCAGATTCCATCTCGCTGTGTTTACATTTGTGATTCCCTGACTTTCGCCATTCTTTTCACATCGTCCCTTCGTTCCGATGCGCAACACGGCTTTCGCCGTGTCTTACTAAATATGCAAAACATTTTTTCTGCAAGCTAGCTTGCCCAAATTGTTTTGCATATTTAGTAGAATGGCGATGCGCTGTACCTATGGGAACATAGGTACTTGTTGTAAGCCTTCGTTTTCAGGTAATCCAAATATTATATTCATGTTTTGGACTGCCTGGCCTGCTGCTCCTTTTATGAGGTTGTCAAGGGCTCCCATCATTATGATTCGTCCTGTTCTTTCATCTATTTTGAAGCTTACATCTACATAATTGCTTCCTTCTACCCATCTTGTTTCAGGTGGTGTTTCGTTTTCTAATACTCTTATAAACTGTTCTTTTTTATAATATTTATCGTAAACTGCTTTTACTTCTTCATATGTAACTTCTTTTTTGAGATTTGCGTATGCAGTTACTAATATTCCTCTCTGCATTGGTACTAAGTGTGGTGTGAAGTTTATAAGCACTTCTTCGCCTGCAGCATATCCTAACTGCTCTTCTATTTCAGGTGTGTGTCTGTGTGTTCCTACACCATAAGCTTTTATGTTTTCATTTACTTCGCAAAATAAGTTTGGAACTTTTGCTCCTCTTCCTGCTCCTGACGTTCCTGATTTAGCATCTATAATAATTGATTTTGGATCAATTAATCCTTCTTTTACCATAGGATATATTGACAAAATGCTACATGTAGTGTAACATCCCGGATTTGCAATCAATCTTGCTCCCTTTGTCTTTTCCCTATTTATTTCACATAATCCATAAACAGCTTCATCTATAAATTCAGGACTTTTGTGTTCTATCTTGTACCATTTTTCATAAGTAGCAACATCCTTAATTCGGAAGTCTGCACTTAAATCTATAATCTTTACCTTATTTAATATTTCTTCATTAACTAATGATGAACATAATCCCTGTGGTGTTGCTGTAAATATTACATCTACTTTATCTGCCAACTCTTCTATATTGTCATCCAGACATTTTTCATCAACTATCTCAAACATATTCGCAAATACGTCTGCATATTTCTTATCTATATAGCTTCTTGAGCCATACCATACAACCTCTGCATCTTTATGCTGCTGAAGCAATCTTACTATTTCTACTCCCGCATATCCTGTAGCACCTATGATTCCTACTTTTATCATAACAGCCTCCTCTATTTATTCGGTAAAAAACTAACTAAATTCTATAATTACCTATTTAATTGCCGTAACTTTTATTTTAATCCTTTCCTTTATATATGTCAAAGATTGGTTACTGTAATCCTATCTTTTCTTATTAAAGATATAAATTTATTAATTTCTCTTTCTTTTGTCCGTGGTTCAGTATACATCTTTTATGCATATTATGCAATATATTCTTTAAATTTTGCATAAAATAGCTCATTTTTAATTTTATCTTGCATTTTATACATCATTGTTGTATAGTATCAGATAGTAAAAATATTAATGGAGGAATCACATGAAAGAGAAAGTTGTTTTAGCATACTCAGGTGGACTTGATACTACTGCTATCATCCCTTGGTTAAAAGAAAATTATAATTATGATGTAGTTTGCTGTTGTGTAGACTGTGGACAGGGTGAAGAATTAGATGGTCTTGAAGAAAGAGCCAAATATTCAGGCGCTACTAAATTATATATAGAAGACATTACAGATGAATTTTGCGATGACTATATTGTTCCTTGCGTTCAGGCTGACGCCGTATATGAAAACAAGTACTTATTAGGTACTTCAATGGCTCGTCCGGGCATTGCAAAGAGATTAGTTGAAATTGCAAGAAAAGAAGGTGCTGTTGCTATTTGCCACGGTGCTACAGGTAAAGGTAATGACCAGATTCGTTTCGAGCTTAGTATCAAAGCTTTAGCTCCTGACATTAAGATTATTGCTCCTTGGAGAGATGATAAGTGGAAAATGGATTCTCGTGAAGCTGAAATTGAATATTGTAAAGCTCATGGAATTGACCTTCCATTTGGTACAGATCAAAGTTACAGCCGTGACAGAAACTTATGGCACATCAGCCATGAAGGCTTAGAATTAGAAGATCCTGCAAATGAGCCAAACTATGAACATCTTTTAGTTTTAGGTGTTTCTCCTGAAAAGGCACCTGATGAACCTGAATATGTTACAATGACATTTGAAAAGGGTGTTCCTACATCAGTTAACGGAAAGCAGATGAAAGTTTCTGATATCATTCGTGAATTAAACCGTCTTGGTGGAAAACACGGAATCGGAATCATTGATATTGTTGAAAACCGTGTAGTTGGTATGAAATCACGTGGTGTTTATGAAACTCCAGGTGGAACAATTCTTATGGAAGCTCACAGACAACTGGAAGAATTAGTTCTTGACCGTGCTACAATGGAAACAAAGAAAGATATGGGCAACAAGTTAGCTCAGATTGTATACGAAGGAAAATGGTTTACTCCTCTTCGTGAAGCAGTTCAGGCATTTGTTGAATCAACTCAGGAATATGTTACAGGTGAAGTTAAATTCAAACTTTACAAAGGAAACATTATTAAAGCAGGAACAACTTCTCCATATTCATTATATAATGAAAGTCTTGCATCATTTACAACAGGTGATTTATATGACCATCATGACGCTGACGGATTCATTACTTTATTTGGCTTACCATTAAAAGTAAGAGCTATGAAAATGCAGGAATTAGAAAAAAATAACAATAAATAATTAATTAAAATTTAAAAGCCTGACAGTCAATTGATTGTCAGGCTTTTTGTCTTTCCTTTTTTTACATTTTATAGTAAAATGGTCTTTGTGTTTAATGATTATCATTGTTAGTTATTACGGTGATTTTATTACTTTTTACCAATCACCCGATTTTACAGATAAAAGATAATAAAAAGGATAATAAATTATGAAAGTAAAAGATTCAATTATTGTTATCCGCAAGGCTATTTTGTGCCATATAAAAAATCCTGAAATAAGGCAGTTTCTATATGGTCTTTTAAGTTATGAAATGATATCATACATCTTTTTTGGCGTATTTACAGCTATTATAGATTATTGCGTTTATGCATTTTTGTCTGTTCTTGGAATGAACGTTATGTTTTCAAATGCATTGTCATGGTTATGTGCCGTGATATTTTCATTCTCGACTAACAGACGATGGGTTTTTAAAATGGGTTTTGATAATATTAAGGATGTTTTACATTCCTTTAATAAATTTGTGTGTGCAAGATTTGCCACCCTTATCATGACTGAAGTAATGTTATTAATAGCACAGCTTGCGGCTTTCAATATATATCGTACTAAGATATTTGCCATGATTTTAACGGTAATTATCAATTACATAATAAGTAAATTATTTATTTTTAAGTAAAGCGGACTTAATATTTATATCGGTTCGTGTTTACATTAATATATAATGAATTGAGGATGTTTAAGGAGAATAAAAATGAACAAGAAAAATTTTTCAATCTCAAAATGGTTCGATGAAAACAAGTTATATTTGCTTGCTTTTATTTTGCCTGTAATTTCAATGTTATTTGTTTACTACTTTAAGGATGTCTATCCTTTTGGAGACCAAATGTACCTTCGTAGTGACTGTTATCATCAGTATGCACCTTACTTAGATATTTTAAAAGAAAAATTATCTTCCGGTGGCAGCCTTCTTTATACCTGGGAAATTGGTGGTGGTATGAACTTTGTAGCTCTTGCGGCTTACTATCTTGCAAGTCCGTTCAATCTCTTAGTTTTATTTTTACCGGGAACAATTTCAGATGCAGTAAGTTTCTTTATTGTTGCTAAAATGGGACTTGCCGGTTTTTCAGCTGCATACTATCTTTCAAAAAGATTTGGTAATAAAGACTTAAGCGTTGTGATATTTAGTATGCTTTATGCTTTATCAGCATATTTTGCAGCTTTTAGCTGGAACATTATGTGGCTTGACTGTATGTTCCTTCTTCCATTTATTATGCTTGGACTTGAAAGACTTGTTAATGAAGGAAAATGTAAAATGTACTGCATTTCTCTTGCTTTAACAATTTTTTCTAATTACTATATAGCAATTATGTTATGTATTTACAGTGTTTTATACTTCATTTACTTATCATTAGTTCGTAATTTTGATGAAGAAATAAATAAAGTTAAATCTCACCTTATTGCAATTAAAGATTTTGCTTTATATTCATTATTAGCAGGTGGACTTGCAGCATGCGTTGTTCTTCCTGAATATTTTAACCTTTTAACAACAAAATCTGCTGACTCAAGTTTTCCTGAAAAACTTGAAGAATATTTTTCAGTATTATATATGTTATTCAGATCGTTATTTGCAATTCCAGTTGCAGATTTAAAGTATCCACATGACCCTAATATCTACTGTTCTATTATAGTATTTATTTTGGTTCCATTATTTGTAATCTGCAAAAAAATTAATATCAAAGAGCGAATTGGTAAAACAGCTTTAGCTTTAATTTTCCTTTTAAGCTTTAGTTTTAATATTCCAAACTACATATGGCATGGATTCCATTTTCCAAACAGCCTTCCATGTAGAGAATCATTTATTTACATTTTTCTTATTGTAACTATGGCATATGAAGCATTTTTACATATAAGAGAAATAAATGGAAAACATTTAGTCGCTACTTTTGCAGGCTCTGCTTTATTAATTCTTGTATTAGAAGAATTGTTCAAGAATGCTGACTTTTTCAGTGATTTAGTAATAACAACAGACATTACAAAAATAATTTACACAAGTTTATTATTCCTTGTTATTTACGTTGTACTTATTGCATTGTATAAATATCATGAGAATTTTAAATTCCTTATTTCATATTTATTAACAATAGTTGTATTTATAGAATTAACTCTTAACTTCAACGTTACAGGTATTCCAAGTACTTCTAACAGGGATGCTTATGTTGAAAGTAACGAAGCCTTCAAGCAGCTAAATGAAGCTGCAAAGAAAGATGCTGACGCTGATGGAGTTAAGTTCTATAGAAGCGAACAGTTATCACATAGAACACGTAATGATGGAGCATTGTTCAAATACAATAGTATTTCTACTTTCTCATCTGTATCATCCGCAGCTATTCAGGATTACTTTACTTCTATCGGATTACAGACATCATTTAACGCTTATTCATCATATGGAATTACTCCACTTACAGCAGCTTTATTCTCATTAAGATATGAATACTCTACCGGTGATACTTCTTTCCCTTCAGAAAGTTCACTTTTATCATCAGCAAGTTATATGGCTGATGGAAATAATCAGACAACACTTAATATTTATAAATATGAAAAGAGTCTTCCTCTTGGATTTGTAATTAATTCAAGTACAATGTCTGAATGGGATTTATCAGGTAGTGACCCATTTACAATTCAAAACAGTTTTGTAACTACAGCTATTAGCGGTGGCAGTACAATATTCCATAAAATTCAGTCAGATAGTACAGCTTCATTTACTGCAGAATTTGCTACAAGCGACGGAACAGATAACAATATTCCATCTGTTACTCCTTCAAGCCTGGATGTATATTTCTACTGTCCTACATCTGCTGAAACATTAAATGCAAATATTACTACACCTGATGGTGTTTCAACTTCACAATCTTTCTCATCAACACAGCAGAATTATATCTGCCACATTGGTACTGTTGAGAAAGGAAGTGCAATTACAATTACAGCCGGAGACGGTTCTGCAATTTCTGAATGTTATGGATATGCTTTTGATAGTGATGCATGGGCTGTTGATTACGAATTATTAAATTCTCAACCATACACTATTGAATCATTTAAAGATACAAAAATTGAAGGTTCTGTAACTGCTGCTTCAAGCGGATTGCTTTACACTTCTATTCCATATGACAAAGGTTGGTCAGTATACGTTGACGGGAACAAAGTAAAACCTATTGCTATATGTTCCGGCTCATTAATGGGTGCTTATGTATCGCAGGGAACACACTCCGTTACATTTAAATATACACCTAGTGGATTTGTTTACGGAATACTTATTTCACTTGTATCATTGTTAATTCTTTTAGCTCTTATATTTAAGAAAAAATTAATTGCATTAATAAAGAAAGAAGCTATAAACGGCAATGGCAGCAAGAGCAAAAAAGATAATGCCAAAAGTAATAATTCTAAAATTAAAAATGAAAGTATAAATACAAATAGTAATAAAAATAAACAGAAAGAAATAACTTCTGAAAACAATGCTACAGATAATAATCCTAAAGCTTCTGAGCATTAATCAAATAAAAGATTTATGAATTAGAATTAATAATAAGCATAGATATGAATATATACTAATACGAATATATATCAATGTATTATATTTCATTCATAACAATATAAAAAAAGAACTGAAAATGATATTTTGTCTGCTTGACATTAACGTATCATTTTCAGTTCTTTTTTTTTTATTATTAAATTAAATATATGTTGGGTCAAAAACCCCAGTTTGGATACTTACGGATTTTTTGTGTCATGTACACTCACAATCCCAATCTTAAATAATTCAAATTATATTATTCAGCTGCAATAGTATCAAACACATCCATTATATTTGTGCTAACCATATTTTCTCCATCAGGAAGTGCTATATCATCCCATGCAGATGTATTAAAATCACTCTTTACGTCGCTGATATAATTGTCATATACCTTACTAAATGCAGAATTCTTAGTACTTTCAATAATTGCACTCTTATTCTGTGCTGTCTCATCTTTTAAATAACTGTTTTCACAATATACCAGATATAATCCGTCATCCTGAGTAATTATTGAACTCATTTCTTCATTTGCTAAATCAAATGCGGCAATTTCATAATCCTGTGTTGCCTCATTTTTCTTTATTGTTTTTGTTACTAATTCATCATCACTATACTGCTTTGCTTCTTTTGCAAATGTCTGATATCCACCATTAACAAGACTTATTACTTCCTCTAACTGTTTAGTTGCTTTATTTGTTTTCGTCTTTGTAGTATCGATATGAATATACTGAACTTTAATTACTCTGGCTTCTTCATCGCTTATCTCTTCTCCTACATTAGCTGTCAATGTATTATAAGCTTTCTTTGCCTTGTAATAATTTGTAAATAATGTTTCAACTGTCTCTTCTGTTGCCGTTGTATAATCCTTTTCTTCATCTGTAAGACTATTATAATACTCTTTTGCTGCTGCAGCTATTGAAGTCTTTTCTGCATCATCTATTGTTACATTATTCTTATCAGCTAAAGCTGCCATTGTGTATGTGATTGATATATCATTCTTTACTTCGTCTTTTACAAAATCACCAAGTGTAGTCTTCTCAAGTTTCTGGCTCCAGTCAACAATTCCTCCAAAGTCATTTTTGTATTTATTTGCACTGTTAAGTATTATTAATTTTGCTTCTGACACCGAGCATATTAATTTGTCTACTACAAATGCCTCATCACTTTTAAGTCCAAACAAATCTCCGACTACAGGAGTATCGCTTTTTAAACCACATCCACTAATAACTGTTGTTGCCATTACCATACTAATGCCTAAGGCAATAACTTTTTTCTTTATCATAACTGATACCCTACCTTTCAATTACATTCTCAAAATATCTTCTAATATAGAGTCAACATCAGGAGTTATATGCTTTGCACACTTTCTTATATCTGAAGGAGAATGTTGCATTGCATAACTATAATAAGAACGTTCAAACATTTCAACATCATTATAATTATCTCCAAATGTTACTGTATCTTCTGAAGTAACTTCGAATATATGCTGTACAACTGCAAGTGCATTTCCCTTATTCACATATTCATCAGTTAAATCTACCCAATTATTGCCTGATATGGCGATTTTTATTTTATCACCCCATCTGTCAACTATTGATTCATAAAATTCCTCTGTAAGTCCATATTTTGCATATATGGAGATTTTTGTAATAGGTTCTTTAACTTCCTTAAAGTCCTTTACATTTTCTGTGGAAAATCCATGCTCTGCAAGATATCTTGTAAAATCAGTATCATATGTGCTTACATAAGATCCTGTTTCTCCTGCTAAAAGAACTCTGCAGTCTCTTTTCTTCTGCATTTCATTCATTATTGTTACGCTAAGCATTTTATCTATAGGTGTCTTACATAAGACTTTCCCCTGATACATAACAACTCCACCATTATTAGTGATATAAATAATGTCATTTTTTATCTTTCCAAAAAGGGGTCTGATAGCATCATAGTCTCTCCCTGATGCTACCGCAAACAAAACTCCTTTTTCCTTTAATTCACCTAAAAGAGACAATGTTTTCTCACTTATTCTTGTCTCCCCCGGTTTTATTAATGTTCCATCTACATCGCTTACAACTAACTTTATCATTGTTTTCTCTTTCAATTCCTTTTAATTTATTACTACATATTACTGCTATTTGCTCAAAGATACAACCTTAGAATATTTTCCATATACTTTTTTCCCATAAACTACCTTGTAACTTCTTACTTTGTAATAATATGTATAGCCGGAAACTGCTTTACCATCAGTAAATTTTACAACAGTATTTTTCTTTGTTGTTCTTACTCTTCTATATTTTAACTGGATGTTTGACTTTTTGTATACCTGATATCCTGTAACCCATTTATCTCTCTTCCATCTTACTACAGCACTATTTCCCTGCAACGCCATTGCGGATACAAATTTTACCCTCTTTGGAACTACTTTTGCAGATGCTGCTGCTGAGAATGATGATTTATGTGTTTTTCCACCACTAACAGTATAAGTTCTTATTTTGTAGCTATATGTGTTTCCTGTAACAAGTTTTTTATCTTTATATGATGTTACGGAAGCCGACAATTTAGCAATCTTTTTATATTTGCCTGCACTGTTTCTTCTGTAAATAATATATCCACTTACATTTGTTGCCGCATTCCATGTCAGTTTAATTGTGTTCTGATTATATGAAGCAACAGACTTAAAGCCAATCTGACCTGAAATAACAGTTATCAATGCCGTTGCTGTCTTTTTACCATTGTTAGTAGTAACTGTAATTGTTGCTGTTCCCGGAGCTATTGCTGTTACCACTCCCTTTTTAACTTTAGCTACTGCCGTGTTATCTGATTTCCATTTTACATTTTTATTAGTAGCATCCTCAGGAATCACAGTTGCTTTTAAAGTATATGTGTTTCCCACTCTTAAAGTCTTCTTTGTTTTATTAAGTTTTACTCCTGTTACCGGACGTATAACTTTAATTTTACAAGTACCTACAGCTCCACCTATAGCTGTTGCAGTCGCAGATATTGTAGCATTTCCTACTCCAACACCTGTTACTTTTCCTGTTTTTGAAACTTTAGCTACTGACGTGTTACTTGAAGTCCATGTTACTGTCTTATCCGGTGCATCAGTAGGATATACTGTTGCATTTAATTTTACTTTCTTACCTACACCAATTGTTGCCTTTGTCTTATCTAATACACATCCTTTTGTGAATACTTGTATTGTATATGTTGCAAAATTACCACTTACTGCAAATGCTCTTATTGTAGTTGTTCCATCACCTACAGCGGTAATATTTCCTGCATCATCAACTGTTGCTACAGCAGGATTGTCTGAACGGTAAATTACTTTTTCATTAGGATTTGATGTAGTTGCCTTAATACTTACTGTTGTACCTGTAATCAAATTATTTTCAACTTCAGGTGTAACATATTCTGTTGAAACATATCCTGTATAAGAAACTCCGTTTTTTACTACATCAACTTTGGTCCAATATGGATTACTTAACCAGCTTACTGAATAATTTCTGTCTGTAAGCACGTTTTCTTTTATTGTAACGACATCATCTTTACTTAATTTAGTTAATGAACTATATCCGGTACTTGGGCCCTGTCTAAGATTTACATTTGATGTAATAACACCTGTCTTATCTCCTGATTTGCCCATTGTAACAGTTGTATTATCTCCAGGCATATTGTTGTATACAGGAATTATAAAATGACGCTGATTACTTTTAATTCCCAATGTATCATAAGCTTTTGCTGTAGTTCCTGTCTCTGATGCACAGCCAAATATATTTGTCATGTACTGATGTTTATATGTATTTTTAGCTGTTACATTAAACTTCTGCAAATATGTTGTATTCTGTCCTACATTGATATACTTTTCAGCTATATATTGTGCTCCACCTATTATTGAAGCTCCCGGAGTATTCCAAGGTGTACCATATCCATTCTTTGCGTTTGAAGCCCATTTTAAACCGTTTAAAATGGGCTGTGAACTTGTACTTGCACCTATATTATAGAAATTATAAATTCCTTTATATGATGTTGAATAATTTCCGGATACACTTCCACTTGCTCCCATTCCTGCATAAGTTCCGTTTCTACCTGAACCTACTTCCTGTAATATTTTTGAAGCAATATAATATGCACTTGCACCTGAAGTCTGAGCCGCCTGCAATATCTTTGATGAATAGCTTTCTGCCGTTGGAATATATGTTCCATTTGCATCACGGTAAGCTATATTTGTATTAGCCATAAATGAACCTGTAAGTATTGCCTCAACGCCTGCCTGTGTCTGATTAGCTGCATCATATGCTAAATTTTCAAACATAAAAACATATGTATCGTTAAGAAAATTTCTTGGATCCATAAAGTATGCTACTGCATTTTTAGAAGCTGTTACCCATGTACTTCCATCTTTTGCAATATATTTTCCTGTAGCTGTATTATAGTCACCTGAAGCATTGCTCTGTAAAAACTCTGAATAGTTTGTATGTGTAAGACTTCTGTCATTAGATGCTTCATTATCTACTGCTGTTCCAAAATCAATTCCTGTATTAAAAGGCTGAAATGTCCAGTTAGGATATGTTGCATGTAACTGTCTTAAATAAGGCTTGTAACTTTCCGGAAATCCACTTATGCTTGCCTCAAATGCTGCATCATCTGCTTTGACTTCCGTAACTCCACTAAACTGTATGCTACTTACGATAATTGCAATTGCTAAAATTGTAACCTGTATATTCTTTGCTATTTTTGTAAAAATTTTACTTTTCAAGTGTATCCCTCTTTTCTCCTAAGTCCTCATTTATATTCGAACTTTAACACCTTTCGTATCTCTTCTTCCTGTTTTAAGTTTTCTAAGTTCAACTTTCTTTCCCTTGTATTCAACAACATCATTGTCTCCTACATCTAACAGATAAACATTACTTACAAAATCATCTGCATTTAATTTAATTCCTCTTACACCAACTGCAGTTTTCTTCTTTTCAGGAATCTCCTTAAGTGGAAATCTTAAAAATACCCCATTTTCCGTCTGGAGAACTAATATTTCCCTTGTATACTGAAGTTCTGTATTATTTCCTGCACTATCCATTTGCGAAGGTGTATCAAAATTCATTTCTAACTGAACATCATCCATAGGCATAAATTCGTCATCTGAACCTCCTGTTAATGCAATCGGCATTTCATACTCTTCATCCTCGACAGGCTTTGAAGTAATTCTTGTAATCTGAACTCCTACAAGACTGTCATCTTCCCCAAGCTTTGTAGCTGCAATTGTATTTCTTGTTGTCTCAAATTCACTGCCATCAACAAGCTTCATCATACCTTTTTTAGTAGTAAACAATAATTTCTTATCTTTAATCATTGAAGCACTAAATAATGCCACAATGCTTTCTCCTGCACTACTGTAATTTCCAAGATTATCTATTGGAACACCTTTATCCCTAAATTTTTTAATCGGCATTTTTATTATCTTTATCTGATGCATATTTCCATTGTCTGTAAAAATGCACACCTTGTCTGTATTCATGCAATTAAAATAATATTTGTTTTCTTTAATTACCGCTTCTCTGTTTCTGTCAAATGTGGCCTGGTCAATTAATTTGGCATAACCAAATTTATCCATTACAAATACTACTTCCTGCTCAATTATCTTATTATCATCAAATACAGCTTCTTTTCCATCTTCAATAACAGTTCTTCTTGGCTGACCATATTCTTTCTTGATTGCAAGCAAATCTTTCTTGATTACTTTTGTCATGGAACGTCTGCTGTGAAGAATATCCTCGTATTTAGCAATTTTATTTACTAAATCTTCATATTCTTTCTGCAATGCAAGAACTTCTAAACCTATTAATTTAGCAAGTCTTAAATCAAGAATTGCCTGTGCCTGCTTTTCTGTAAAATTAAGATTAGCTGCTAACAGTTCTGATTCAGGATTCTTAAATTTAATGCCTTCAGTATTTCCATTTACAAGACACTCCTTTGCCTGTTTTAACTGCTGACTTCCTCTGATAATTTCAATAATCAAATCAATAATATTTGTTGCTCTTATAAGACCTTCTTTTATTTCTTTTTGTTCTAAAGCCTTATTAAGCATTGTTGTATATTTTCTAGTAGTTATTTCATACTGAAAATCCACATTATACTTAATTATTGATTTAAGCCCCATAACTTCCGGTCTTCCATCAGCTATGGCAAGCATATTTACACCAAATGTATCTTCAAGCCTTGTCTTTTTATATAGCATATTTGTAAGTTTTTCTACATCTGCTCCTTTTTTAAGTTCAAGTACTATTCTTATACCATTTTTATCTGATGCATTTGAAATATCAACAATATCATTTGTTTTTTTATTTTCCACAAGTGAAATAACGTCTGATATAAATTTACTAATATTAGCACCTATCATTGTGTAAGGAATTTCTGTTATTACAAGCTTGTCTTTCTCTTTTCCTTTACCTTTTTCAAATTCAAGCTTTCCACGTAATTTTAATTTACCGTTTCCTGTCTTATAAATGTCTGCCAACTCAGATTTGTTGGCTACAATTCCTCCTGTTGGGAAATCCGGTCCCGGCATTATTTCCAGTAATTCTTCTGTTGAAATGTCATTATTCTCCATATATGCGATAACTGCATCTATTACTTCACCTAAATTATGAGTAGGTATATTTGTTGCCATACCAACGGCAATACCTTCTGCTCCGTTAACTAAAATGTTAGGAACTTTTACCGGAAGAACTACAGGTTCTTTTTCCATTTCATCGAAGTTAGGCATGAAATCAACAACATCTTTATCTAAGTCTGCTAAATATACATCCTGTGTAAATTTCTTTAATTTTGCTTCCGTATAACGCATTGCGGCAGCTCCGTCTCCTTCAATTGAGCCGAAGTTTCCGTGCCCGTCTACTAAAGCCATTCCCTTTTTAAAATCCTGAGACATTACAACTAATGTTTCATAAATTGAGCTGTCACCATGTGGATGATATTTACCCATTGCTTCACCAACTATACGTGCTGATTTACGATGTGGTTTATCATAGTTAAGTCCTAACTGTTCCATGGCGTACAAAACTCTTCTCTGTACCGGCTTAAGTCCATCTCTTGCGTCAGGAAGTGCTCTGGCACAAATTACGCTCATAGCATAATCTATGTATGATTTTTGCATTACCTCAGAATATTCTGTTTTCACTATCTGTTCTGACATATGTTACTCCTATATAATATGTATTGTCCCTCTCTACGATGGGGTTGGTAATCGGAAACATCTATAGAAAATAAATTCATTTTGTTTCCTAAATGCTTATATATCTAATTCTGCATCTGTCGCATGTTCGTAAATGAAGTCCCTTCTAGGTCCTACGTTATTTCCCATAAGCATTTCTGTTACTTCTGATGCTAATCTTGCATCTTCTATTTCTACCTGCTTCAAAATTCTCGTTTCAGGATTGAGTGTAGTTTCCCACAACTGGTCTGCATCCATTTCTCCTAAGCCTTTATATCTTTGAAGCGTAAATCCTTTATGATCTTTTCTGTATTTTTCTAAAGCCTTGTCATCATATAAATACTGACCTTTTCCCTTTTTAGGTACAACCTTATATAATGGCGGTGTTGCTAAATAAACATGTCCATGCGTAATTAATTCAGGCATAAATCTATAGAAAAATGTTAATAACAATGTATCGATATGAGCTCCGTCAACATCGGCATCCGTCATTAAAATAATCTTGTTAAACTTTAATTTTTCTATATCAAAATCATTTCCATAGCCTTCAGAAAATCCACATCCAAACGCATTAATCATTGTCTTAATTTCTGCATTTGCAAGAACTTTGTCGATAGAAGCTTTCTCAACATTTAAGATTTTTCCTCTTATAGGTAAAATTGCCTGTGTTCTACGCTTTCTTGCGCTTTTTGCTGAACCACCGGCAGAATCTCCTTCGACAATAAATATCTCACATTCTTCTGCTTTTCTGCTTTCACAGTTAGCAAGTTTTCCATTACTGTCTATTGAAAACTTTGTCTTTGTAAGCATATTTGTTTTTGTTTTTTCTTCCTGCTTACGGATTTTTGCTGATTTTTCAGCACATGCAATAACATTTTTAAGTACTTCAACATTTCTGTCAAAATACAATACCAATTCTTCACCTGTAATTTCAGCAGCAACTTTTCCGGCATCAGGATTATCTAATTTTGTCTTTGTCTGTCCTTCAAATCTTGGTTCAGGGTGCTTAACTGCCACAACTGCCGTCATACCGTTTCTAACGTCTGCCCCTGTAAAATTAGCATCCTTTTCCTTTAATATTCCTAATTCCCTTGCATACTGATTTATTACCATTGTAAATTTTGATTTAAATCCTGTAAGATGTGTTCCACCTTCCTGTGTGTAAATATTGTTACAAAATCCTAAAATATTTTCAGAAAATTCATTTACAAACTGAAATGCTACTTCCATTTCAATCCCACCAACAGTCTTTTTGAAATAAATTACATCATGAACCTTTTCTTTTTCTTTATTTAATTCTGCAACATACGCACAAATTCCATCAGGCTCATGATAAGTAATTACTTCTTCTTCTGCAACTCTTTTATTTTCAAATATAATTGTAAGATTCGGATTTAAATATGCTGTTTCATGTAATCTGCTTTTAATTGCATCTGCTTTAAAATAAGTTTTTTCAAATATTTCGCCATCCGGGTAAAACTGTACTGTTGAACCTGTGTCATTTTTTCTACATGTTCCTACTTCTTTCAAAGGATACATTATTTTCCCACGCTCATATCTTTGATTATAAACTTTTCCGTCTCTTTTAACATTTACCTCTAACCATACTGAAAGCGCATTTACAACTGATGCACCAACACCATGGAGACCACCGGAAATCTTATAACCTCCGTCTCCAAACTTTCCTCCGGCATGAAGTACTGTAAATACTACTTCAACTGCAGGACGCCCTGTCTTATCATTTATATCAACCGGAATGCCTCGACCATTATCACTAATAGTAGCACTACCGTCTTTTTCCAATGTTACTTTTATTTCATTACAATATCCTGCTAAATGTTCATCAACTGAGTTGTCAACAATTTCATAAATCAAATGATTAAGCCCTTTTGTTCCAACACTTCCTATGTACATTCCGGGTCTTCTTCTAACCGCTTCTAACCCTTCTAATACTGCAATACTATTACCGTCGTAATTACTTTTTGCCATTACTAACTCCTTGATTACTTATTTGGATTCAAAAATCCATTGCCAAAATGTTTTCTTAATAATCTGTCTTCATCTTCAAAATGAGCATAATCGTTAAGTCTCTCGATATGATATGTTCCCAAATCTTTATCATACATAATCTCAGATATACTACAATTTTCAAGTTGTCTGCCAAATGTAAGCCACTTAGCATAATCAGCCTTAACTATGCCTGTAAGTAATGCCCTTATAGCACCTCCATGAGTTACTACCACTACATTTTCATAATCTTTATGTGCTATCTCATCTATCGCTTCAAAAACTCTGTTAAATACCATTTCACAATTTTCACCACCGGGATATGCCATATCCTTTTCCATCTTTGAACGCTCTGCGAGGAAATCCTTATATCTTTCTTTAAGGACACTGTTTTCAAGTCCTGTTAAATCACCAAACTCTGCTTCCCTTAATCTTTCATCAACAAATCTTGGTTTCTTAACATATTCATTTATTATATCTGCTGTTTCCTTCGCTCTAATTAAATTGCTTGAATACACAGCTTCAATTCCATATTTAGCTAAACGCTTTCCTACCAAGTGCGCCTGCTCTCTACCTTCACCGGACAATTCCACATCTACATTACATAATTTACTGTTCTGTCTGCCATGTCTAATTAAATAAATATTCATATCACACCTGCCTTATCTAAATCTTTCCTTTTTTCTACATATGTATGATACCTTCAGATTGCTTCGTGCTTCGCACTCTCGCAATCTGACCAACATTCGCATATCGTGGGATTTCATCCCACTTTTATGCTCATGTTGGGGCGGGTCATGAATTCCATAAACCACATTTGAGCAAGCTCATGTGGTTTATGGAATTATAACCCTGGTATCACAGGTATTGAATCATTCCAGGACCTAATTTATCCGTTGGTCTTTCTATGAATCCACATTTTTTATAAAAATGTTCTCTTCCCTTTGCACACATTAAATCAAACATCATTTCTGTACCTGGAATCTTTAATTCTAAAACAAATTCTTTTATATTTTGTAATAGTCTGTATCCTATACCACTTCCCTGATATTCCGGTATTACAATCAAATCCTGTACATAGCATATAACTGCTCTATCTCCCACGACTCTTCCCATTCCTACCGGTTTGCCATTTTCATATGCAACAACTGTATATAAACTGTTTTCCAATGCTTTTTTAGCCTGTTCTTTAGTCAATGGTTTCCATTTAACTTTTCCCCTTAACATCAAATATGTATCTACATCTAAAACATTTTCTTTAAGTACCATCTTGTTCCTCTATTCAATCACATATTTTGCCCACTTTAACTAATACATTATACTTTATCTGCCAATTCACTTCAAGAAATTTTATTTTTTGCTTTGTTTTTGCTTTATTTTCATGATTATTATTTTTCATTTTGCCCACACTATTTTTATGCAGATTATTTTGTAAACCCATTTTGTAGATTATTTTTGCGGAGGTAATTACAGATATGAAAAACAGATATGCTTTTATAAATTCTTTTAGTTTTTCCCTGATTTTCAAATTATTCGTTTTAGGAATAGCATCATTTTCTTTATATTTACATATTGACATTGATGATTTACCAAATACATTTAGATTTTTTGGATACTTTACCGTACTTTCTAATTTATTCTGTTTTATTATATTACTTTTAAATATTATCAAAATGATGTATAACCATATTTCTTTACCGGAAAAATATAATGCTTTAAAAGAATACTCACATTTTTTTGTTTTATTTAAAGGAATGAGCCTTATGTCAATAATCCTAACATTTTTCATATTTCACTATATGGTTGCTAATTACAAATATCCTCTGCTTATAAATAACACCTTAAACCTTCCTATAAAAGATTTATTCGCTCATTATCTGCTTCCGCTTTTTTATGTTTTAGACTGGCTTCTTTTCGCCCCTAAGGGATTGCAGAAATTAAATGCTCCCTTCATCTGGGCTTTATATCCTTTTGTTTATCTTATTTTTACATTTGTAAGACTCTATCAGGTGCCTGCTTCTTCATATTTTCATTTAAATGAGGCTCCTTATTTTTTTCTTGATATAAATAAACTTGGATATGAGCGGGTAACAATTTTTTCAATAATTATACTTTTTATTATTTTGTCTATTGGATATTTGATTATCGGAATTGAAAAAATTATGTGTATACTTCAAAATCGAAAGTTATAATCCAGCTTTCACTTATTTTGCACGCAAACAAATACCAGGCTGTGAATGTAATTCGCAGACTTGTTATTAACTTGGGTTACCCCCATTCTTGACAAAGAACAAAAAATAGTGCTTCACTTTTCCAGCAAAGCACTATTTTTATACTTTTTTTCTGAAAGTCGGTTTTCATACCACTTTCGGTTTTCTTATTAAGTTTATTTTTCAATTTCTAACCTAATACAAAGCATCTGACTGCCATGTCAATTCCAACGATAATCAACAATGCTCCACCTGCTATATAAGCCTTTGTTTTTTGTTCAAATCCTGCTCTGTATCCTGTATACATTCCTGCATATGAAGCAACCCATGTTACAACCACTACTAAAATTCCTAAATTCAAAGGATTCGTATTACAAAATCCTGCTGCAATACCTGTAGTTATTGTATATCCTCCAATTACCACCAATGGAAGAATGTATTTTTTTATTTCCATTTTCTCTTCTAATTTTTCATTGATTATATCATTCTTTAGTGCCTTAATAATTAACCTTATTCCTAGCAATACAAATATAGCAATTGCCAAAATGTGTCCAATAACTACTTCGTCGGTTGTTGTTACTATGTTAATTAAAAGTCTTGAAATTATATATCCTACTCCAAGCATTACGAGCTGAAGCAACGAAAGAATTACTCCAATTATAGTAAGTCTGCTTTTTTTAATATTTGCCACCATGGAGCCATTACACTCCATGATTGCAAATACTTCAAAGGATATACCAAATATAATCATTACATTTTCAATCCAAGTCACACAACCCCTCCCTTTTATCTGCTTTAATTTGAGGTTGAATATCAATTTATTTAATATCAATTTATTTTCACAACTAACTAAACCTAATGTTACTCACATAACATATTATGTGCTTTATTTTTATTATTTATCAGCTGAAACTCCATCAGTCTTAATAATAAACTTAACGTTACTGTTTACTCCATCTGCTGTCTTAGTAAATGTTGTATAATTCTGAGCTGCTCTTGAAGTTGCGTTAATTCTATTAACTAACTTCTTAACATCTCCGTTGTATGATGAAATAAGTTTCTGAATTGCTTCATCATTGAATTCTTTCATTCCATCTTTAAGTTCATTTGCACCGTCATCCAACTTGCTTACGCCATCACTAATAGTTGTTGTTGCTTCATTTAACTGTTTTGCACCTTTGTTAAGAGTATCATTGTTTGCAACTAATTTGTCACTACCTGTTTTTAACTTCTTAACACCTGACTTTAATGTTGGCATACTGTCATTTAATGTTCCTACACCTGTGTAAAGTGGAGAAATAGCTTTTTCATATAAAGTTTCAATTCCTGAATCTAATGATTTTGCACCATCTTTTAAATCTGAACTTCCGGATGCGACTGATGATAAACCTGATTTAATCTGGCTTGCACCTTCAGATACAGATTTAGCTCCTGCAGCTAACTGCTTTGTACTAGTTGCAACACTTGTCATTGTTGTGTCTAATGTATTTACACCTGTTGCAGCTTTTCCGGCTCCTGTTGCCAATTCTTTAGCACCATCCTGTAATTCTTTTAAATCTTCTTTCTTAGCTGAAACATTGTCTGCTACTTCATCCATAACTTTCAATGAAGCTACAGCTTCTGATAAAGAATTAACATTTTCTGTTGTTTTTGTAAGAACCTTTGCTGCACTCTTTGCATCTGTAACACCATAAGCATCGAGTCCTGTATAAGTATCTGCTGCAATTGCTGTAAGAATTGCAGTCTGAAGTTTCTTAGCATCTTTTAATGCTTTGTCAGCCTCATCGTATGACTTAACTCCGGCTTTAGCTAATTTTGTATAAATTCCTTTTTCCTGCTCTGCGATTGTGTTTCCAAGTCCGTTAATTGTGTCAGCTACTTCATCAACACCTGCGCTTACTTTCAATGCTCCATTCTTCAAATCTGTCATTGAAGTATTTAATATTGAAACCTGACCTGCAATTGTTGTTACACCATTGCTTAATGTTTCCATGTTAGTGCTTACAGTATTACTTCCTGTAGCTAATGTATCTGCACCTGTTGATAACTTATTAACACCTTCATTTAATGTCTTACTTCCATTTGCAAGTGCTTTAGCACCACCACGGATTGTCTTTGAATTTTCTTTTGTTCCAAAGTTTGTATAAATAGCATCTACAGCTTTTTTAACTGACTTCATGCCTTTTACAAGTTTTCCTGAAGATTTATATAATGTATTAATTCCTGAGCTAACCTGACTTACACCACCTGTATATGTTGCAATACCATTTTTAAGTGTAACCATTCCTGATTTAAATTCAGGCATATTGTTATTTAATGTATCAAGTCCATCTGCCAAATCGCTTGAACCATCCTGTAATTTTCCTGCTGCATCATCAATTTCGTCAACTTTTTCATCTAAATCAGATAAATCAATATCGCTAATGTCAAATCCTTCATTACACAACGCAACTGTCATTGTCATATCAAGACTGAAGTTTTCAACGTCTGCTGTCATCTCAACATAATCAGGAATTTCCACTTCATCATCACTCAAATCAAGATTATCTTTCATTCCCGGCATTGCCATACCAACTACTATCTGATTTTTGCCATCAGAAATTACTTTACCATTTTTAACATCTACATTCTGGAAATCATCATTTAAAATCATTCCCGAAACTGCGATAAACGGTACATAAATTTCTTCTTCTGCTCCATTTATGTCTGCTTTAACTTTTTCGTTATTTGTGTAATCAAATCTTACAGTAACTTTTCCACTCTTTCCGGCGATTTCATCTGCTGTCATTTCTTTTCCGTCTAAATAATATGTTATTTTAACATTAACAGGAGTTTCTTTTTCTGTAGTTCCCTGATAATAAATATCATTTCCTTTTGCTTCCCATTTGATGTTTTCGCCATCTTTTGTAAATGTTTCATCTCCATTTACATTCTTAATATCTTTCAAATCAGATTTATCTACAATAACATCTTCTCCTGCTGCATTTTTCAAATGATCACTTACGATTGTGCTTGTAGCTTTACCTGTGTTATCAGCAATTACATATACTGTTTCATCTTTGCCTATTTCTTTTTCTGAAACTGAGATAACATTGTCAATTGCATCTTCTAACTCGCTCTTGTCATCACTATTTACATCTGTCTGAGTTTCTTCTGTAGAAACATCCTCCGGATTTGCAAATGTTGTATAGCCATATGTTGATGCACCTGCAACAACAACTGTCATTGCACATGCGATTGTTCTTATTATAAACTTCTTACTAATTAAATTTGATTTTCTCATAGCGAACCTCCTATTTATTTGAAACTAACTCTTTGTTAATGAAACCTTTGCTTGTTTTAATTATTAATTTATCAAATATCATAAATAATGATGGTAAAACAAATATAACTACTATCATACTTATGATTGCTCCTCTTGCCATTAAGTTACATAATGAACTAATCATATCGATATTAGAATACATACCTACACCGAATGTAGCTGCAAAGAAACTTAAAGCACTAACTATAATTGACTGCATGGATTCTGTAAGTGCCTTTGTAATGGCTTCCTTCTTACCTAATCCTGAGTATCTTCCATTCTTATACTTTGTTGTCATAAGAATTGCATAGTCAACTGTTGCACCTAACTGAATTGTACCAATTACGATTGATGCAATGAATGGCAATGTTGTTCCTGTGTAATATGAAATTCCCATATTCATACAAATAGCCGCTTCAATAACCGCTACTAAAATAAACGGTAATGAAATTGATTTAAATACAAATAATATAATTACAAATACCATTGCAATTGAAAGTGCATTAACTACTTTAAAATCGGTATCTGTTGTTTCAATTAAGTCTTTAGTACAAGGTGCTTCACCTATTAACATTCCATGCTTGTCATAACTCTTTATTATTTTTTCCAACTGAATACACTGTTCATTTACTTCATCTGAAGCCACCGCATATTCAGAACTAATTAATAAAAGTTCATATTTATCATTAATCAAATCTTCTGAGAGATTCTTCGGAATGATATCTCTTGGTATTGACGGACTTAATATTGAATCAATACCTAATACTGTTTTAACTCCATCTAAGTCTTTCATCTGATTAATCATCTTATTTGCATCAGCCTGTGAAAGACTACTGTCTACCATCGCGATATGAGTTGCACCCATTGCATACTGTTCATCCATCTTAGTATTTGCTGTAATACTTGGAAGTGTCTTTGGTAATGAACCAACTAAATCGTAGTATACTTTGTTGTTCTTGTAACCAAATGCTGCAGGTACTAATAATATTAAGAAAATAATTATGCAAATAGTTCTTCTCTTAATAACTGTTTTACCAATTCTACCTACATCAGGGATAATTGGTTTATGTCTTGTCTTCTGAACAAATTTATCAAAGATTAAAAGCATTGATGGTAAAATTGTTACACATCCAATTACACCGAATACTACACCTTTTGCCATTACCACACCAAGGTCTAAACCTAATGTAAATGTCATAAAGCATAATGCAATAAATCCGGCAATTGTTGTTATTGAACTTCCTGTTACTGAAGCAAGTGTTTCACTAATTGCATTTGCCATAGCCGTATTATGATCATCCGGCGTCTTTTCACACTGTGCTTCATAACTGTGCCATAGGAAAATTGAGTAGTCCATTGTAACAGCCAACTGAAGTACTGCTGTTAACGCTTCTGTTAAATATGACATTTCACCTTGAATGAAATTTGTACCAAGGTTATAAACAATTGCCATACCAATTCCAAGTAAGAAGAATAATGGTGCTGCTGCTGAATCCATTGTTAACTGTAAAATTATAAGTGAAAGGATTGCTGCGATAATTACATAAATTGGAATTTCATGCATTACCAAATCTTTAATATCTGTAACTACAGACGACATACCACTTATATAACAATCTTTAGATGCAACTTTTCTTAATTCTTTTACTGCATCCATTGTTTCATCTGAAGACATTGACGAATCATATAAAACAATCATTAATGTGCTGTCAGCATCTTTATTATTGAAAAATTCCTGGATATCATTTGGAAGAACATCCATTGGAACTGTAAGGCCTGCAATTGAGTCATACCAGATAACTGATTTTACATGTTCAACTTTCTCCATGTCCTTTCTCATTGCTGATATATCTTTTTCATCCATTCCTTCAACTACACATAAAGAAAAGGCTCCTGTTCCAAATTCATCTAACAGAATATCCTGTCCTTTCATAGTTTCCATATCCTGTGGTAAATAGGATAAAATATCGTAATTAATTCTTGTTGTTATAAAACCAAATGCAGAAGGTATTAATAAAAGTAAACTGATAACAAATATCAATACTCTGTATTTAACAACTTTTTGTCCGAATTTTTTCATTCTTATCACTTCACCTTTCTTATTTTTCTGCACTCAGTATAAAAAAAAAGACCGAATACTTAAATATTCAATCTTTTTTCCATGTCTTTTTTAAATATACAAATCCATTAATTTGTATATTTGTTTTATTCAACTATAATGCCATTGTATTTTTCACATGACACTTTTTACTTAAAAGAAATCTGTCATCTGTTTAGTCATCATATATTCATAAGCTGCTGCAATTTCCCTTGGTGGAATATTCATTCCTGACTTTATCCATTCTATAACAATATAACACATTGATTGTGCGTAAAACTGTGCAACCCTCTCATACGTAATCCACGGATGAGCCTTATCCATCTTAGGTCCCTTTTTCTCCATAATTGCAAGTAGTATCTGTCTTACACAATCCTCTGCAATGCTCTGCAATGAATTCTGTCCTTCTAACTTTACTGCATTCATATAAAAAGGCTTGTCCTTTTCTAATGATGTAAACATTAAAACAACCGCTTCATTAAACATACCATTCTCAATTAACGGAGCTGCCGGCCTTATAATCTGCTCCATAACTATCCATTCTATCAGTTCATATTTATCTTGAAAATGATTATAAAATGTTGGTCTGATTACTCCTGCTTTATCCGTAATATCTTTTATGGTTATTTTTTCGATAGGATGTCTACTTGCAAGTTCCTTGAAACTTTCTGCCAACGCTAAATCAATTGCCTGCTTTCCCTGTCCTGTCATATTCTCCTCCTAGTGTTTCACACGCATTCTCTGTTCACTATCTCCATAATATTCACAACTATGGCTTAGTATAACACGTTTCCACTTTTTTTCAACCTGTGTTATAATTATAAAGATAGTAAAATTATACGATTTAATCATATATTTACGGAGGATTTTAAAATGAATAAAATAACAAGTTTTACAATAAACCACCTGAAATTATTACCGGGTGTCTACGTTTCAAGAAAAGATAAAGTAGGCGATAATGTTCTTACAACATTTGACCTTAGAATTACCCGTCCAAATTATGAACCTGTTATGAATACTGCCGAAATTCATACAATAGAACATCTTGGTGCAACTTACCTTAGAAACAACTTTGAGTGGGGTGATAAAACTATATATTTTGGACCAATGGGATGTAGAACAGGTTTCTATATGATTCTTGCCGGAGACCTCACTTCTAATGATGTATTGCAGCTTGTAAAAGATATGTTCCTATTTATAAAGAACTATGAAGGTGATATTCCGGGTGCAAGTGCAAAAGACTGTGGAAATTATCTTGATTTAAATTTATATATGGCTAAATTTATTGCTGCAAAATATTATGACATTTTATCAAATATTACTCCTGAGCAATTAGTTTATCCTGAATAAAATATATTGTTATATATAACAAAGACCCTCTTACCTTATTTAATAAGAGGGTCTTTACTATTACTATTTTAATTTCATTAATTTACAATTTTCTATACCTGCATCCCAAAACTTGCTTAAAGGAAGGTTTCTAATCTGACACACAATACTTGAATTCATTGCTCCATGCCCTACAATAAGAACATCTTTTCCTTCATTTAAATCAGGCATAACAACTTCTTTAAGGAATTCTCCTGTTCGTTTAAACAACTCATAAAATGTTTCGCCTTCCTTAACTCCTTTGTATTTTTCAGGTTCTTTAAAAAATGTACGAATAGGACTATCTGTCGCTTTCGCCGGATTTTCCATTCCTTCATATATTCCAAAGCTCATCTCTCTTAATCTCTCATCATATATAATAGGAACATTTCTTCCTTCAAGAACTAATTTAGCTGTTTCTTTCGCTCTTACTAAAGGTGAACAATAACATACATCAAAATTAATATCTTTATATTTTTCCCCGGCAATTTTTGCCATCTGTCTTCCTTCTTCATTTAATGGTATATCTGTTCTTCCCTGAAGTTTATGTAATTCATTCCATTCAGTTTTTCCATGTCGCATTATGTAAAGCATTTTTGCCTCCTAAACTATGCTCTTCCTTCCGGTAATTTCTTTATGATTGTATTATAAATCCTTATTAAAAATGTAAGTGATACTGCCAACGAAATAATTTCTGCAATTGGGAATGACCACCATACTGCATGTAATCCGCCTACTTTTGCAAGAATATATGCTGCCGGTACTAAAACAAATAACTGACGCATAATAGAAACTATCATACTAAATACCGCTTTTCCTAAAGCCTGAAATACTGTTCCGGCAACGATACAGAACCATGCAATTAAGAAATGAATTCCTATTATTCTAAGTGCCGGTATACCAATTTCTAACAGCTGTTGTGAAGAATTAAACATTCCAAGAAGTACCTGTGGTATTGCTTCAAATGCTATAAATCCAACAAACGTCAGACAAAATGCTACTGCCATACTTAATTTAATGGTATGAATCATACGTTTTCTCTGCTTTGCTCCATAATTATAAGCAATAATAGGTGTAATTCCGTTGTTCAATCCAAATACAGGCATAAAGAAGAAACTCTGTAATTTGAAGTAAACACCAAAAACAGCCGTTGCCGTCGATGAAAATTCTATTAAAATGCGGTTCATGCAATATGTCATAATTGAACCTATTGACTGCATAATAATAGATGGAACACCTACTGCATATATTGTTCCAATAATTTTTAAGTCCGGTTTAAATCCTTTAAAGCTTAATTTAACATCATGATTATATTTATGATTACATGCGGCTGCCACAATTCCTGCAACACACTGTCCAATAACTGTCGCAATCGCCGCACCTGTAACACCCATTTTTGGTGCCCCAAATAAACCGAATATTAAAATAGGGTCTAAAATAATATTAGTTACTGCACCTGTAAGCTGTGATGTCATGCTGAAAATAGTTCTTCCTGTTGATGTTAATAAACGTTCAAAGAAAAACTGTGTAAATAACCCAAATGAGAAAATCATAACTGTACTCAAATATTCAATTCCCATTTCCATTATTTCAACATCTGCATTGCCAATCTGACTTAAATAAAAAGGCTTAACAACACTAAATCCTAAAATCAAGAATAAAATATAACTTAAAATATATAATACTGCTGCATTTGCCGCCGTGTCATTTGCCTTTTTAAAATTCTTTTCTCCCAATGACTTTGATAATAAAGCGTTCATACCAACTCCGGTACCTGCTCCCACTGCAATTAACAATGTCTGTAATGGAAACGCTAACGAAACTGCTGTCAACGCATTTTCTGACAATTTGGCAACAAATATACTATCCACAATATTGTACAATGCTTGAACAAGCATTGATACCATCATAGGCAATGACATATTAAAAATCAGTTTACCTACAGGCATTGTTCCCATTTTATTTTCTTCTTTTACTTCTGTTGCTATTTCCTGACTCATTTTTCCTCCAAGCTGCTATCTCATGATTATTAAAATATTAAGTATATAACAATCTATAATAATTCTAGTTTAATAATTTTTTAGTTCCAATCGAGTACTATAACACAAACCTTTTTAATAGACAACTATTTTAATTACAGCCAGTACAAACAAGTGAACCGGATAGAAAAGGTAGAAAAACCATTTCCATTTATATTTTCCTCTTTTTCCATTATAAAAGGCAATAGGAATAACACTTAAACTTCCAAGCCATTGAATACCCAAAGAATAAAATCCCATATTAAATACCATATTTCCAATTGCTTTTCCTATATGATATTCTCTAAATGTATAGAAAAAGAATATAAGTAAAATTCCTGTATAACTGTATGTAACCTTTAGTATATATGCAAGTCCCATGGCTCCAAATACGGCAATTAACTGGGTAATCCAGTTTAATGTACCAAAACTAAATACTTTTAATAAGATTTTTGGATATCTTATTCTGAACATTGATATACTATATAAAATCCATATCATTACATAGCCTAATAATAATGTAACCATTACGCTCTGTCCTGACAGACTTATAAAATGTCCGTGTATCATATCATAAGGCACTTCCGAAATTATGGAGAATAATAATAACATATACAGATGCTTTTTCTTATTTTCTGTATGGTAAAATCCTTCAACCAGCAAAAAACAGTAAATAGGAAAACTCAGCCTTCCAATACTTCTCATTACCATATATAAACTACTACCTTGCGCTAAAAAAGCCATAGCAATATGGTCAATAAGCATAGTCACTACAGCTATAATTTTTAAGGTAAATGAGGATAGTCCATATTTGTCCAAATCAATATACATCCTCATTCCTTTTTTATTTAATTCTTGAAAATTCATAGATTATGTATAAGCCAATTACACTAAATTGTAATTGGCTTTTCCTTTCTAGTATTATTTTGCAATTAAAATTGCCACACTCCTTGGTTGGGCAGTAAATATTCTGTCACCATCGTAAGCTGTATTTGAATCAGTTGTGCATAATAATTCCCATTTTTTCTTTTTTCTTGCTGATGGGATTCCAAATTTCTGTGGTTCCCAATGCATATTATAGGCTACATACACATCTGCCTCTTCGTTTCTTCCTGCCTCCATGGCATATGCTCCGCAATACATAGCAGAAAAATGTCTGTTAATATGTGCGAAATCCGGATACCACGCTTTACTTCCATGATATGACATATCAGGAAGTCCGTATGATTTATAATCCATTAGTCTTAATTCTTCAGGCATATGTAAAATCTTATGTTCTTTTCTAAACTTTATCAGTGCCTTTGTATATACAAATATTTCTTTTGCACATGCATTAGTATTCCAGTTTGTCCATGAAATTTCATTGTCAAGACAATACGGATTGTTGTTTCCTTTCTGAGAATTGCACATCTCATCTCCTGCATAGATCATTGGTACTCCCTGACTAAGTAATACTAAGGCTAAAGCATTTTTCATCTGCTTCTTTCTAAGGTCCATAACTTTTTTCTTACGGGTCTCACCTTCAAATCCACAATTCCAACTGTAATTATAAACAGCTCCATCCTTATTATTTTCACCATTGTCTTCGTTATATTTTCTATCATACGAAACCATGTCAAATAACGTAAACGTATTATGATTTGCCACATAATTTACATATGCTGCTCCCGGTGGATTTGCTTTTATCTTATATGAAATGGTATTAAGCATATCTTCATCCCCTTTAAGGAATCTTCTTGCTGAAACCATAAAATCGTCATTAAAATTAGCAAGATTCTTTATTTCCGGTCTGTCATTGTAAAAATCTGTATCTGTAGCGAAACTATATGTAAATATCTTTGTATCTGATAACAAATTATCTGTCTGAATCATCTTCATAACCGCAGGCTCACAATTTGCATGAATTCCATCTATATGGTAACTCATAACCCAATAATGAAGGCAATCTAAAATTAGTGTTGGATTCGTTCCTTCCGGGAAGAAAAATTCCATTGAAACTTCTATTCCGTTCTTATGAAGTTCCTTTACCATATATTTAAATTCATCTACTTCACCGCCTGATTTATTAGCATAAGCGTAAGAAGCCTTTGGAGAGAAAATATATCCATCGGTATATCCCCAATAATTTAATTTTTCATTAGGAATACTAAAGCTGCCTTTCATTGACGTCGGCTGTTTTTCAACATATACTTCATTAAATTCATATGCCGGCATAAGTTCTATCATTGTAATTCCAAGTTCCTTTAAATACGGAATCTTATCTACAATTCCAAGATATGTTCCCGGATGCTTTGACTTTGCACTCTTATGCTTTGTAAACCCTCTTACATGCAAACGATATATTATTGTTTCATCGAACGGATAATGCAAAGGTCCGTCACCTTCCCAATCATAATCATCATCTATAATTGTTCCTCTTAAATTTTGTGGCTGTACTCCCCATTCTTTCTTTCCTGATAATGATTTCGCATACACATCTGTCACAATCTCACCATCTACAAGAAAATTATAATCATATTTTCTATAATCCAAACCTTCTACTGACATTGCATGAACATTACCTATAACCTGAGAAGCTTCAAATGATAATTGTTCTTCTTTTCCTGTCTCTCTGTCATAAAGAATCACTTTACACTGACTTGTATTTTTTGCCGTAATTGCAAAATTAACTTTATTTCCAATTACACTTGCCCCCATTATTAGAGGGTTTCCTCTTGTGATTTTTATATTAGTTATATCCATGCTGCCTCCTTGATTTGCTGACCATTTTTATCATAAAAATCTGTAAGTAAACTTAAGCTTTTGTTGTTTACGCAATACATTATTGCTTATTACAGACCCTAATATAAATGTAATTATATCATAGTAAAAATATAAGAGAAACCTTGAATTTA
This sequence comes from Eubacteriaceae bacterium, assembly GCA_902363805.1. Taxonomy (GTDB): domain Bacteria; phylum Bacillota; class Clostridia; order Lachnospirales; family Lachnospiraceae; genus Eubacterium_U; species Eubacterium_U album. Next base: position 223,259 of record CABJBF010000003.1, read on the forward strand.
ATTTTACATCCTTATAATTTTATTTTTCATTGTCACAATTGCTATTTTTCAAAATTTTATTTTCCTATTTATATGTATTTTTCACCGTTGCTTTAATACATAAAAACTGATATACTCTAATTTACGGAAAATTTTTGAGTATTATAAATTCATGAGAGGTAATATTAAATGATAAGTACAAGTAATGTTTCATTGAGATTTGGCAAGAAAGCCTTATTTGAAGACGTAAATATTAAATTTACACCGGGTAACTGTTACGGATTAATTGGTGCTAACGGTGCCGGTAAATCAACATTTTTAAAAATTCTCACAGGTGAACTTGAGCCAACAAGCGGTGAAGTTATTATAACTCCGGGTGAGCGTCTTTCATTCTTAAAGCAGGATCACTTCCAGTATGATGAATATACTGTTCTTGATACTGTTATTATGGGTAACCAGAGATTATACGAAATTATGAAAGAAAAAGATGCCATTTATGCAAAGCCTGATTTTAGTGATGAAGATGGAATCCGTGCTTCAGAATTAGAAGGTGAGTTTGCAGAAATGAACGGATGGGAAGCTGAAAGTGATGCCGCTACTCTTTTAAATGGTTTAGGTGTAGATACAGAATACCATTACAACACAATGAAAGATTTAAACGGTAATTTAAAGGTTAAAGTATTACTTGCACAGGCATTATTTGGTAACCCTGATATTCTTCTTCTCGACGAACCTACAAACCACTTAGACTTAGACGCTATCGGATGGTTAGAAGAATTCTTAATCAACTTTGACAATACAGTTATTGTTGTATCTCATGACAGATACTTTTTAAATAAAGTCTGCACTCAGATTGCAGATATTGATTATGCAAAGATTCAGCTTTATGCCGGAAACTATGATTTCTGGTACGAATCCAGTCAGTTAATTGTTAAGCAGATGAAAGAAGCTAACAGAAAGAAAGAAGAAAAAATTAAGGAATTGCAGGACTTCATTCAGCGATTCAGTGCTAATGCTTCTAAATCAAAACAGGCAACATCAAGAAAACGTGCTTTGGAAAAAATCGAACTTGACGACATTAAGCCATCAAGCCGTAAATATCCATACATTGATTTCCGTCCTGCCCGTGAAATTGGAAATGAAGTATTAACTGTAGAGCATTTATCAAAAACAATTGACGGTGTTAAAGTGTTAGATGACATTTCATTTGTAGTCGGACACGAAGATAAAATTGCTTTTGTTGGTTCTAATGGACTTGCAAAGACAACATTATTCCAGATTTTAGCCGGAGAAATGGAACCCGATGAAGGTTCATATAAATGGGGAATTACAACTTCTCAGTCATATTTCCCTAAGGACAACACAAAAGACTTCGATTGTGACGACATCATTGTTGACTGGCTGACACAATATTCTGAGATTAAAGATCCTACATATGTAAGAGGATTCCTTGGAAGAATGTTATTTGCCGGCGAAGACGGTGTTAAGAAAGTTAAAGTTTTATCCGGTGGTGAAAAGGTTAGGGTTATGTTATCAAAGCTTATGATTTCAGGTGCTAATGTTTTAATTATTGACGAACCTACTGACCATTTAGACATGGAAAGTATCACAGCACTTAACAACGGATTAATCAAATTCCCTGGCGTATTATTATTCTCTTCAAGAGATCATCAGGTAGTTCAGACAACAGCTAACCGTATTATCGAAATTGTAAACGGTAAATTAATCGATAAAGTTACTACTTATGATGAATATCTTGAAAATGACGAAATGGCAAGAAAGCGTACTGTATATACAATGGACGGTCAGGATTCTGACAACTAATTTAGTATTACTACGATATATTGTTAAATATCATTTTCATTACAATTCATATTACTTTTATGACGTAATAGAATGGAGAATATTATGAGACCTGCAACTATAATGTTACCTCCCGGAGATATGGAGGCAATAGGAATTATAGAATTTGTTCACGGTATGTGTGAACATCGTAATCGTTATAATCACGTTCTTAAATATTTCAGTGATAAAGGATTTATCTGTGCAATTGCAGACATTAAAGGACACGGAGAAAATATTCTTACTCCTGACGACTATGGATATTTTGGTGAAGACGGTTACAAGGGACTTATTCAGGATATAGATGACTATACTACTTTTTTAAAAAGAGAATACCCAAATCTTCCATTAATTTTAATTGGTCATAGCATGGGTTCCCTTCTTGTAAGAGGTTACATTAAGAAAAATTCAGAAAAAATTGACGCTTTAGTTGTATGTGGTTCACCTTCTGAAAATTCATTTACTGAATTAGGTAAAATATTAATTCGTGTAATGGAAGTTTTCGTTGGAAACAGATACAGAAGTCCTTTTATCTCAAAAATGTTAAACGGACCATTTGAAAAACCATTTAAAAAAGATGGCATAAAAAATGCCTGGTTATGCAGTGACCTTTATGAAGTTGACAAGTATAACAAAGACGAAAGATGTGGATTTGATTTCACATTAAACGGTTATTATTCATTATTTTCTTTAATGCAGTATGTCTACAATAAAGAGGGCTATAAAAATAAAAACCGTGATTTAGAAATAATGTTTATCTCCGGTGATGATGATCCTTGCAAAATTAACGATAAGAAATTTAAAGAATCCGTACTTCTTTTAAAGAAAAGAGGATTCCAGAATACCTTTTCAAATACCTATCCCGGTATGAGACATGAATTATTTAATGAACCGGGTAGAGAAGAAGTTTTTGATGATATTTTAAAATTTATAGAAATTAAACTTGGAATTGAAACTTCAAGAGAATAAATATAAAACCTCCTGTGATATTAAGATGTATCACAGGAGGTTTTATATTATTTTAATTACTTTTTTACCTCATTCAACTATTTATATATTCCTTATCCATGCATTTGCCAAATCCATCCAGCATTCACATTCCTTTACTACTCCATATCCGTCAGAACTCATTGTAAGTTCTCCTGCTGTTCCGATTCCATGCGCTCCGCCTGCAAACACATGTAATTCTGTAGGTATATTATGCTGTCTTAATGCTGTTGCAAACATTAATGAATTTTCTACAGGTACTGTCTCATCATCAAAGCAATGCCATATAAAAGTCTGTGGAGTATCATTGTTCACATATTTTTCCATGGACATTTTATAATTAAGTTCATCAAATCTGTCTCCTAAAAGGTTTTCTATTGATTCCTTATGTCCATATTTACCTGATGATATAACCGGATAACACAAAATCTGTGCATTAGGTCTGCATACTTCATTTCCATTTACCCTATTATTTGTAAACTGTGCTTTATTCCATGAATTTCCATAACTTGCGACCAAATGACCACCCGCTGAAAATCCACAGGTAATTATCTTATCTGCATCTATGTAATATTTGTCAGCATTTTCCCTAAAATACTTAACAGTTGCTGCTAACTGTAACAATGCTGTTGGATAAACTGCCGGTTTTACCGAATATCTTAATACTGCAGCATGATATCCCATAGCCATGAATTTTAAAGCAATTCCTTCAGCTTCTCTATCAGACGTCATCTCATAACCGCCACCCGGACATATAATAATCAATGGTCTTAATCTTCCATCATACAATTCTTCTGAATTGCCAATCATATATGTAGTTATCTCAGCTGTTGGATGATGCTCCCCTATCTTTACACTAATCTTTTTGTGTATCATATTCTTTCCTTTCCCTTTGAAAATTCAAAGTATTTTCATCCGTCATAAAATTATATTTCTAATAATTTCCTAAAATCTGCATATTTAACGCCTCTGCATTAATACCACTTAAAGCATTAACAACTCCCGGCTGGTCTGATTTTCCTTCAAATTCAACGTAAAATCTGTATTCCCATTTCTTGCCCGGAACCGGTCTTGATTCAATTCTTGTCATATTCAAATCATTATAAATAATATGTGAAAGCATTGTATACAATGAACCACTTTCATGAGGCATTTCAAAACTTATACATATATTATTTGCTTCACGTCTTGCAATCTTTCTACGGCTTACTATTATGAACTTTGTTGTATTTATACTGCTTTGATTTACATCTTCAGCCAAAACTTCTAATCCGTATAATTTTGCTGCATTTCTGCTTGCAATACATGCTCTTGTATTATCTTTTTCCTGAGATATAATCTGTGCCGCAATTGCAGTATTAGCACAATTTACTTTATTCCATCCGTATTCATCAATAAATTTGCTACTTTGCATTAATGCCTGTGGATGAGAATAAACTTCTTTAATTGTTTCTAAAGTTGTTCCTTTTACCGCACTTAAACAGTGGCTGATTTTTACATCAAATGAATCAACTATATAATTTTCAAATTCAACCAATAAATCATACACGTCTGTTACAATTCCTGCTGTTGAATTTTCAAATGGAAGTACAGCATAATCTGCAACTCCATCTCTTACTTCTTTCATTGCCTGTTTAAAGGTAAGCACATTATGGTATGTAGCATTGTCACCAAAATAACTCATTGCTGCCTGCTGACTGTATGCTCCATCGATTCCCTGATATACCACCTTAGCATTTTCCATCGGAAGTTTGCTTATGATATCAAATCCTATATCATTATTTATTCCCTCTTCTGTTAATAGCTTGTACTGTAATTTTCTGCTCATGGACATTATCTGTTCAAATAATTCTTCAATGCTATGAGCATAAAATTCATCTGAAGCCATTGATTTAAGAACTGCTATTTTTTCTAACTCTCTTTTTCTGTCTAATACAGGCTTTCCTGTATAAAGTTTATACTCTGCAACTTCCTTGCAAAGTTCCATTCTCTCTTCAAATAATTCTATAATCTGTTTATCTACGCGATCAATCTCGCCTCTTGTTTCTTTAAGATCTAACATAATAGTACCTGCTTCTCTATGATTTATTTTCTCATTGCACAGCCCTGACATCCTGCACATCCCGAATTAACATTTTCTGACTGTCCTCTTAATTCATCTAAAAGCTGTTCTGCTGTCTTTTTACTTATTGGATTTATTGCATATGGCGCAATCTGTACTAATGGTTCTAACACAAATTCCCTTTTATGCATTTCCCTATGTGGAATAAATAAATTGCTGTCTGCAACTATTTCATCATCATATAAAACAATGTCCACATCTAATGTTCTTGGTCCCCAGTGAATTTCTCTTGTTCTGTTAGCTGATGCCTCGATAGCATTAACAGCCTTCAATAATTCCTGTGGAGAATATAATGTTTCAATTTCAACACATCCGTTTAAGAAATCATCCTGTTCTACCGGACCATAAGGCTTTGTCTGTATAAACTTGGAAATTGCTCCTACTTTACAGTTTTCATCATCATATAGCATATCTACAGCCTGATTAAGATATCCCTCTTTATCACCTATATTTGAGCCTATGCTAAGATATGCCTTATGCCACTCTCTGCTCACACTTACAGCCACATTTCCAAATGGTAATTTAATAGGGGCATTTGGCTTATTTATAGTAAAATCTACTTTTCTTATTTTCGGAAATTCTTTTAATAATGCCCTTGTTGTCTGCTCAGCAACTGCCTCAATTAAATCAAATCTGTTTTCAGTTAAAAACTTATTTATAAATTTACATGCTTTTGCATAATTAACCGTATCCTCTAAATCATCGCTGAGTCCCGGTGTCATTACATCTGTATACAGATTAGCATCTACATAAAATTTCTGACCATCTCTCTTTTCTTCTTCATTACATCCATGATATGCGAATATCTCAAGTTGCTCTATTCTAATAATGTCCATAAATACTCCATTAATATATTTAAAATTAGATTATCTTCTATAATAATAGTGACATAAATATAATGCCGGGGTCAAAAACCTCAACTTTGATGTCACTTTATTTCTTATTCATTTTCATTAAATATTATCTTATCTTTGTTTGCAAATAGCCTGAGCCATTAAAAGTGCCTGATAATTATCTCTTACATCATGTACTCTGAATATTCTGCAACCTCTTTCATATCCGATAACAGTTGTAGCACATGTTCCAACGCTTCTTTCAGGTGCAGGAATATCTAATGTAAGACCGATAACTGATTTTCTTGAAGTTCCAAGAAGCACAGGGAATCCAAGATTTACTATCTTGTCACATTCATTAATAATCTGAAGATTATGTTCGTATGTTTTACCAAAACCTACTCCCGGATCAAGCACTATCTGGCTGTCATTTACACCGTTTCTTCTTCCTATATCAACACTTTCTTTTAAGTCATTTAATAAATCTTCAACGTAATTATCATATTCTGCTTTAGGTCTGTTATGCATTACACATGCTGCAACATCTGTTCCTGCTATTGATTTTGCTACTTCCTCATCATATTTAAATCCCCAGATGTCGTTAATCATATCTATTCCGGCTTTCACACCTGCTTTGGCAACATTTCCTTTGTAAGTATCAAGAGATACTGCTACATCAAAATTATTTTTTATTGCTTCAATAATAGGTACAGTTCTTTCTATTTCCTCTTCGTCACTTATCTTTGTGTATCCCGGTCTTGTAGATTCTCCACCTACATCTATTATCTTTGCACCATCTCTAATCATCTCTGCTGTATGCTTTAAAGCTTTGTCTATTGAATTAAATTTACCACCATCTGAAAATGAATCCGGTGTTACATTTAAAATTCCCATAATAACAGGTTCGTTGTCTAAATCAAAATAATATTTTCCTATTTGCATTGTAAAACTCCCATAATTTCTCTTTTCAATTCTTTATCTGCATTAAATTCACCTCTTGAAGCAATTGTAATGGTTTTGCTTCCCGGCTTTTTTATTCCTCTTGCTGACATACACATATGCTCAGCTTCAACTAAAACTAATACACCCTTTGCATCCAAATATTCCATAAGAGCATCTGCTATCTGATTAGTCATCTGTTCCTGAATCTGAAGTCGTCTTGCATACACTTCGACAGTTCTTGCAAGTTTGCTTATTCCTACCACTTTTCCATTTGGAATATACGCTATATGTGCCTTACCGTAAAACGGCATTAAATGGTGTTCGCAAGTTGAATAGAATGTAATGTCTTTTTCAATAACAACATCACTATTATCACACGAAAATGTTCTTGCTAAATGTTCCCCGGGATCCTGATTCATCCCTGAAAGCAGTTCCTCATACATACGTGCCACACGGTTTGGAGTATCCACTAACCCTTCTCTTGTTACATCTTCTCCAATACCCTCTAACAATAATGTAATCGCCTGCTCAATTTTTTTCTTGTCAAACATGTCAATCTCTCCTTCCGGCTTTAACTGTTTGCGTCATTAATAATATTTTTCAAATCACCTAAGTACGATAAGGAACCAAAAGCAAGTATCATATCTATTTCATTATTTCTGTACAATTTTTCTGCTTCCTTTACTGCTTCTTCTAATGTTGGTTCAAATATCACATTCTTATTAGAATCGGCAACCGCCAAAGCTAACGCTTTACCATTAAGTGCTCTTTTATTATCTGGCGTAATTGTAAAAATCTTTTTGGCTAAACCTGCTACAATTTTTATTTCCTTACTGTAGTCCTTATCCGCCAACACTCCCATTATAAAGGCTATTCTTTTATTTGTAAAATACATTTCTATAGATTCTTTAAGCTTAACTGCCGCTCCAGGATTATGAGCACCATCAATTACAATAAGCGGAGACTCATTTATTATCTCCATTCTTCCAGGCCATTTTGCATTCTTCATTCCTTCTATTATATTTTCATCCGAAATATTATACCCTTTATTTCTTAAGACTTCTAACGTTTCAATAGCTGTACAGGCATTAATTAACTGATATGCTCCCATCATTGATATTTTAATAGACAGTTTTGTATCATTTGCCGTTACATAGTCAAATGAAGTTATATACCCATCTATCTTTATGTTGCAAGGTTCATTTGCTACAACAACTTTGCTATTTTTAATTTCTGCCTTAGACTTTATAACATTTATTATGCTTTCATCCTGATTTGCCACTACTACATCACTGTTTTCTTTAATTATTCCAGATTTAACCCTGGCAATCTCTTCTATAGTTTCTCCTAAAAACTGCATATGATCCAGACTAATCGATGTTATAACACTGCATAATGCTTCCTTTTCCACATTGGTTGCGTCTGTCTCTCCACCCATACCTGTTTCTATCAAAACTATGTCACAAGGCTTGTTTGAAAAATATAAATAAGCCAACGCTGTTTCAACCTCAAACGATGTAGGGTGGTGCTTTCCTTTTCTTACCATTCTTTCACAAGCCATATTTACCGTTGTTATATATTTTGCAAATTCTTCTTCAGTTATATTTTTCCCATCAAACTGAATTATTTCTCTATACTCAAATACTGCCGGAGAAGCATATCTGCCAACATGATACCCTGCCTGTAAAAGCACATTCTGTACAAATGTAAAAACTGAACCTTTTCCGTTTGTTCCCGCAACATGAACTATTTTCACTTTATCCTGAGGATTTCCAAGTTCACCAAGCAGTGTTTTTATAGTATCTAATCCTAATATGCTTCCATATTTTGTAGTTTCTTCAACAAATTTTCTTGCTTCACTATAATTCATAATCTTCTCTCTTTTATATCTAATCTTATTCTATATTTTGCATTTTTCATAATAAAGGTTTCATAACAAAAATTACATTTTCTATACAATAAAAGTTGCAGCAAATATGCTGCAACTTTTATTATATCATATGATGTTGGGGTCAAAAGGTGTTCTGCCCCTATGATACACGGATTTCTTCGCACTTCGTGTTCCCGAAATCCTAAATACATTCTAAGGTGTAGAAGTTGTTTCTACTGCACTTGTAGTCTCTGCAACTGTGCCTGACTCTCCAGCCTGCTGTGTCGTCTGACTTTCATCAGCCTTAAGATACTCAGCTTTAAGATAGCCCTGCTTGTCACCATACTGTACCTGATACCATTCTCCTTCGTTATTTAAAACTGTAACAGCTTTTCCTGAAGGTACCTGTGTTATAATCTCAGCTTCTGTGCTGGCTGACTGTCTCAAATTTAATGTATCTGTAGTGTACATTGTAAGTACCGCCTGTGTTGTTTCTTCAACAGTAGTTGGTTCCTGAGTTGTTGTCTCTACCACAGGTGTTGTAGTAGGTACTTCATTCTTTTTCTTACTTCCTCCGGAAGCAATCTTTGAGATAATTATTATCAGAACAATTAAAACAACTAAAGCTATGCCACCAATCATAAAAATCTGATTTCTCTTTCTGATTTGTTCTTCTCTGGCCTGCTCAGCTCTTTTCTTTCTTTCTAAAATTCTCTGCTGTATCTCATCATCATAAGTTCTTGGCATATTAACTCTGCCTCCTTTTTAAGATGCAATTTATTCTTCTGCATCCTCTTCTTCTGCATAAATCTGTTCAAATACTTCTGCTACCATTTCATATTCTTCATCATCAGGTATAGATTCAATTGAAGGTGTTCCTTCTTCATCTTCATAATGACGATAAAATTCTACTGAAAAATCTGGCTTATCTTCTTCATAATCATCAGATACTGCTACATAATCCTGACCTTCAATCTCAAAAATGCCAATTACTTTGTAATCTACTTCTGAGCCATCATCAAATTCTATTGTTACATACATATCCATGTCATCTTCATCATCTTCAAACTGTTTTCCCATAGTTCACCTCTATTAATTATATTTTTAATACCACTACTTTATCAAAAACCGCCTAAAATTGCAATGCTTCTCCCACAAACTGCGACATTTGCATTGTATTTCCAAGATTTTGCCGCATTCCAAAAATGTGCAGTTTTTTCTTTGTTCTTGTCATTGCAACATAAAATAATCTTCTTTCTTCTTCAACTTCATCCTGTTTTATCGCCCTTGCTGAAGGAATAAGGCCCTGATTTGCATCAACTATAAAAACCACCTCAAACTCAAGCCCCTTAGCACTATGCATTGTAATTATATTTACTCCCTCACACTCTTTTGCCGTCTCATTATCAATTGCATGTTTCATCCATGCTTCAACTGTTTCATATTTCTGAGCATCATACTGAATTATATTTATTATATCAGATAATTTTGAAAATTTTATGCCTTTTTCTTTTGAATACTGTTGCAAATATTTTTCATAATTGCATCCGTTCTTTATATACAAAACGCAGGCTGCCGGATTCATTCTTCTTATCATTTTAAAATGAAACTCTAAGTTTCTTATGTTATTCATTATCTCGTCATTATGCCCATATATCTTTTTCAAATTATAAAAATTCATATTATTGTCATTCATAACCTGTCTGCTTATATACCTCACAGGCTTATTCATAATTCTTACTAAATCTTCATTTTCACAAATAGGTTTATTCAAATCTGAATAGGCACATCTTACATACGATAATATATCTTTTCCCACCGAATTATCGTATATGCTTTGTTTTTTCTTCTTTACGCTGGAATTAATCCTATAATCCGAAAACACATTTTTTATTGAAGGAATCTGGCTGTTATTTCTTACAAGTATTGCAATGTTTTTTAATTCAATTCCTGCCTTTTGATATTGATTTATTTTCTTTGCTATATATTCAAATTCTTCTTTTTGATTGTAAAATATCCTCACATCAGGTTTATTTATATCTTTAAATTTTTTATTTGCAATAATTTTTTTACTAAATCTTTCTTTATTATTTTCAATGAGACTTAACGACATCTGTAAAACTTCCTCCGGACATCTGTAATTGATGTTTAACAAAATTTCTTTGCAATCAGGAAAATCCTTCTTAAAATCAAACATCAGCCTTGGTACAGAACCCCTGAATCCATAAATTGCCTGGTCATCATCCCCTACTATAAAAACATTATTTCTCGGAGTTATTAACATTTTTATATTTTCATACTGCATTTTATTAATATCCTGAAACTCATCTATTAATACATATCTATATTTATCCCGCCATTTTTGTAATGCTTTTTCATCATTTTTAAATATTTCATTACATATAATTACCATGTCATCAAAATCTATTTTATTATTTTCCCGCAATTCGCAATTATACTCAGCATAAATTCTGTCAAATTCTTCCTTTTTGCACACTAATGATTCATATTCATCTAAAGGTATTCCATTTCCCTTAACTTTACTTATTTCTCCGATTATACATCTTGTAAACTCCATCAAATCATTAGTCTGTACTTTTAATCTGGCAACTATCTCCTTGATAATATCTGCCTTATTCTGCTCTGTTAATATCGAACACTTTCTTCCATTACTATCTTGTATAATCCTATAAAATATACTGTGAAATGTTCCAAACGAAACAGGATAAGTTATTATTTCGTTTCTATTACTATCAGATTCATTCATCAGATTCGTAAATCTTTCCTGCATTTCTACTGCTGCTGCCTTCGTAAATGTAACTACAAGAATATTATCAGGACTTACTCCTTCCTCTATAAGTTTCTTTGTTCTTCTGGTAATTACCGTTGTTTTTCCACTGCCAGGACCCGCTAATACTAATGCAGGTCCATCAATATGATTTATTGCCTCTAACTGACTTTCATTAAACATATGTCACCTTTCGCGGCATCTCTCTTTTTAGATGGTATCATATTGTATATATTCTTTCAACAGTAATTTTGCCTACTTATTTTTTGCCGAACTAAAATCCATATCCAAAAAAGCTACTATCACACCATGCGGTAATGATAATAACTTTTTATTAGTTTTCGACTTTTTTATATTTTAGTATATGCTTTATTATAATAGCCTCATTTGGCCATAAAATATGGGCACACCGCCTCAAAGCGATATACCCATATTTTTATATACTATGCTTTTAACATTTCAATTCCTTTTTTAATTCTTGCTAAGGATTCTTCCTTACCAATAACTTCCATTATTTCAAAAGCTCCGGCAGGTGTCATCTGCTTTCCTGACACTGCTGTTCTAAGTGGCCATAAAGCCTGACCATTCTTGCATTCCTTCTTAGCAATATATTCAAATACTACATCATGAAGATTCTGTACTGAATAATCGTCTGTAGCTTCTAATATTGGTAATAATTCCTCTAATACTTCTAATGAATTTTCAGAATTTGTTTTCATCTTCTTATGTGTGTACATAGCCACATCATATTCAGGTAATTCTTCAAAGAAATCAACCATTTCAGGAATTTCAGGGAACACTTCAATTCTTGTTTTTACCATATCAAGAATCTTCTTTAAATCGTAATCCTTTGTAATTACTTTCTTTATATATGGCATTGCAAGTTCATAATACTTGTCATTATCCATCGCCTTAATATATTCACCGTTCATCCATTTTAATTTAACAATGTCAAATACAGATGGTGATTTATTTACCTTATGATAATCGAATTCTTTAATTAATTCATCTAATGTAAAGATTTCCTTGTTATCTTCAGGGCTCCATCCAAGAAGTGCTATATAATTAACAATTGCCTCTGAAACAAATCCCTGCTCAAGTAAATCTTCATATGAAGAATGTCCGCTTCTCTTGCTTAACTTCTTGTGATTTTCATCTGTAATTAATGGCAAATGAACGTACTTTGGTGATTCCCATCCAAATGCATCATATATTCTCTGATACTTTGGTGATGATGAAATATATTCATTTCCTCTTACTACATGTGTAATCTTCTGAAGATGATCATCAATTACATTTGCAAAGTTATATGTTGGATATCCGTCAGACTTAATTAAAATTATGTCATCTAATTCCTTATTTTCAACTGTTATTTCACCATAAATTTCATCAACAAAAGTTGTTGTTCCTTCTGTTGGCATATTGAATCTGATAACATATGGCTTTCCTGCTGCAAGATTAGCCTCTACTTCTTCTTTTGATAATGAAAGGCAATGCTTGTCATAAACTGTAATTTCCTTATCAGCACCTTCTTCTACCTTTGTCTTTAAAGATTCAAGTCTTTCCTTGTCACAGAAACAATAATATGCATCTCCCTGCTCAATAAGCTGCTTAGCATACTTAAGATAAATTCCTGATGCCTGACGCTCACTCTGAATATAAGGACCATATCCCTTATCTTTATCAGGTCCTTCATCGTGTATAAGACCTGTAGATTCCAATGTTCTATAAATGATGTCTACAGCACCTTCAACATAACGTTCACGGTCTGTATCCTCAATTCTTAAAATAAAATCGCCACCTTCATGTTTTGCGATTAAAAATTCATACAATGCTGTTCTTAAATTTCCTACATGCATTCTGCCTGTTGGGCTTGGTGCAAATCTTGTTCTAACCTTTGACATTTTCTTTCTCCTCGATTTAAGTATCTCTTTTTACACACTATTTTTATTATAGTTTATTTTTTATAGGTTGTCTATTGATTCGTATGACAGGTTAAAGATTTTTCTATTCCTTTATTTATCATATTTTACGTCAAAAAAGATGTCATTACACTCTAAGCTAAAAGCTATCTATGTAATAACATCCTTTTTATCTTTTCTAATTCTTAATATTCTGCAATTATAAATTATTGAAATAATCTACTGCATTCTTTAATGATTCCTTAAATGAGTTATCAGATGAATTGTCAAATTCAAATAAATTCTTAATTCCCTGTGGGATTGAGAAATCAAGTTTCTTAACATATTCATCCCAATGCTCTAATTTCCATGTATCTCTGTCTGAATCTCTCTGAATCATTCTCTGACGACAAACTTCTACGTCACATTTAACCCAAACAACAACTAATTCAGCACCACGTTTTAATAACTGCTGTCTTAAGTTTTCCATATATTCAGGCTGTCTTACTTCTCTTGTAAATGGAGCATTGATAAATACTGTATCATTGTACTCTAATGCTTCATATGCAACTTCCATTATTGCATCATATTCATAATCTCTAATATTTTCTTCAAAGAAATCTGAACTTCTGTTATATTCTTGATTAGCAACTACAAATATCTGTTTTGATAATACAATTAATGTATCCTTATCAAGATATACACAATTAGGCATTGCCTTAGCTAATTTTCTTGTTACAAATGTCTTACCACATGCTGGTGGTGATGTTACCAGAATTAATTTCTTCATAATGATTACAACCTCTTTCTAACATATTATCTTTATTGTAAAATATAGAATTTTCTTTCCTAAAAAAAATCGTTACAAAAAACCCGATTTTCAAATTATTTTACCACTTCTATTCTTTATTAGTCAATAGGAATAGCATAAGAAAGTAGCTCTAATTATTTACTTTATTTTTGTTTAATTTTACTAAATACTATTATGGTGAACTTTTTTGATTTTATCAAGTACAATTATGGTGAGTTTTTTCGATTTTACCAAGTACTATTATGGTGAACTTTTTTGATTCTATCAAGTACTATTATGGTGAGTTTTTTATTTTTACTAATAGCACTATGGGAATCTTTTTTATAGAATAAACACTTTTTTCAAATTGATTCTACATAAGAAACAGGAAATGGCATCTTAGATGCCTCTAAGATGCCATAAAATTGAAAGGGTTTAGATTATTATATTACCTAAAAATCTAATACTCCTTTAGTTTAATAATTAAAAACGTTTTTTGCAATATTCTTTAAAAATATTATTTTTTTTGTGAATTTTTTCTATGTTTCATCTATTTCTTTATACATAATGCACATTTTTTAAGTCGTTTTTGTAAATTTTTGAAGCTTTTTCTCCTATTTTTACTATTTAACCAATAAAAAAAGGATAAAAATGTTTTTATCCTTTTTTATCATTATATTTAATTGCAATTGAAGAAAATCCTTTCTTATTTTTTACTGTTATATTTAATTATAATTAAGAAAATTTTCTTCTCACTTTATTATTATATTGTTATATTTTACTTTAACTATAGAACTTCTCTTCTTCTTTTTTGTTTCCTGATTCAACTTTGATGTTGTTTTCATCCATCTTAATCTTTGGAATTACAATAGGTGGCATACCTGCTGTTGTCAGTACTGACATTGTTAATGCTCTCATATGTGGATACATTTCATCGTATGCTTTCTTATGTACTTCTTTCTTTTCCATTTCTCCTTCAATATCAAAGCTTGCTCTTACGCTTATTTTGAAATTAAAATCATTTGGTGCATTCTTATTCATCATATCTACTACACAAGTTGCAATACAATGTTTCATATCCTGTGTATATTTAACATTGAAAGATGCTCTCTGTTCAATATCTAACTTTACCTGTCCCTGTAATTCATTTGACATGTCGATTTCATTTACCTGAATGCCTCTAAAAACTAATTCGCCCATTATTCTGTCTCCTTTGCGTCTTTTATTTTATGATATATAATGGTTAATTAACCAATACCTTCATATATTTAAATCGTTACATGACTAGCCGTTCTTACCGACGTCGCCGTTAGTTGCTATTATATCAGATTACATTTTTGATTTCCATAAAATCACACCAACTTTACACGACTTTGTATGACTATACAAAAATACTTAAATTAAATTATCACTTTATACAATAAAAGAGAGCAACTACTGCTCCCTTTTACCTCCCGTTACACTATATAATATTTAAACCCTCTCCTGATTTTCCTTGATGGAAAATCTATATCCGAACAGATAAATAATCTGCTCCCTTTCAATTTTATAATAATTATAATACTTTTTTTCACTGAATAATTAAAGTTCTCATTTTTTATTTTTAGTACACTATTTTATATGTTGAGTGTTTATTTAACTGGTTTTGCGCCATGATGGTAGTATTTTGACTTATATATTACACTTTCATCGCTTGAAGCGTGTTTGTGCTATACACCGTCAATATAGTCACACCTTTTACTATCTTTCATTCAGTATTAATAATTTAACTATTCTAAAGATTTTGCTAAATTAATAACAAGCTATGTTATACTTTTTTAACAACACCCCTGCTCTTTTTAACTCAACGCAAAATTGAATTCATGTAATAGAGCATTGTTTGTGTAGTCAAATGTTCAATGATATATTTTAATCACGGTACCGATAATCAATTAGGAGGATGCCAGATTATTGGCTAAAAATTTTATGGAATCAATAGGAAATAATATAAAAAGAATACGTAAACAATTAGGTTTAACACAAGAAGAACTTGCTATGCATGTAGGAGTAACACCACAGGCGGTAAGCAGATGGGAAAACGGAACCGGAATGCCGGATATTTCTTTAGTTGTACCACTTGCAAAAACTCTTCGTGTTTCTACGGACTCACTTTTTGGCATTAATGAAGAAAAATATGACAGTCAAATCTATATTAATCTTAAGAGAAACATCGAAAAAATTGAAGCAGATGCAGAAAGCAACGAGGAAGCTGCATTGGCAAAATGCCAGTTCATGTTAAAGAAGATCTACGAAGATCCTGATAATTATATTTATTCAGTTTATTTCGTAGAGCAGGTTGCAAATTTAAGCCGTTTTGTTCACTATAATCATTTTGCGGAAGATAAATGGTCTGAATTTAGGGAACTTGCAATTAAATATGGTTCAAATGCAATAAGATTTACAGATGATAGAGAATGGAATGAAAGAGCTCATTTCGCACTCGCCTGGATTTATATTCATGATGGAAATTATGCATATGCCAGGGAGCATATCGAACAGCTTCCAACAATAAAATCGAATCGTCTGCAGGAAAGCATACTAGCTCAAATTACTTTATTTGAAAATGGATTTGAAGAAATGAGTAAAGTTTTAACTGTTAATCTTCAAAATTTTGTCAGAGCAATTAACAAAGAGAATTTATATGCAGTACAAAGTTTTGCTTGGGGAAATCCTAAGAAAGCTGTTGAGCATGGCAAATATTCTCTTTCATTAATGGAAACTTTTTGCCAGAAAAAAGAAATGAAATCATATTGTCGAGGCTTTATGAGAGATATTTATAAGTTTATTATTTTTGCAGAAATTCGATTAGACAATATCGATGAGGCAAAAAAATATTTAGATGAATTAAAAGAACAAATGAAAAGCATGTATGAATATCATCAGGAAGTTCTTGCATCAGAGACTGAACGTGCCAAATACAATGACCGTGCAATAGGTTATATGGAATCTTATACAAAAGAATTTATGGCACAACAATTGCAGGAAATCATTGACTTTGTAATCGGTTGCAATATGGATAATAATGGTGAAAAATTTGCTAATGCATTGTAAATAAAATATATCAATCAAAGGCATAAATATACATATACATATACAAATCTAATTTAAACTCAAAACGATTTTTAACGCGAGACGGGTTGCGGGTGTCCGGTGGACACCTCTGCGTAGCAGAAGCAACGACCGAGCCGGTAGGCGAGACATCGAACCCTAAAGTGAATTGTTCAGAGCCCCCATAAATAAAGGGGTTCTGGCAATTTATCCCGATAAATAAGGTTACTTTTAATTACTTTTAAGTTACCTTGTAGTTACTGTTAGCTGAATAGATAAGGCTTTAATGACTGCTTTATCGGTGTCTGACGCTTCATTAGTGTCAAATGTATAATTTCTTAAAGTTGTTTCTTCGTCGGAGTGTCCCATGATTTCACGAACTGTGTTAATATTGATACCTGAATCAATCAGAGTAGAACATACAGTTTTTCTTATCTTATGAACAGACCGATATTTAATATTTCTGTCAATAATGTTAAATTCTTCATCAGAAGCCAAATCAAAAATTTCTCGTAATATCAATACCATACTGCCAAAGGCTTTAGAGGTTAATTGATAGTCTATAATTTTTGAATAAGCCCAATCCATGAGGTAACGTTTTGTCATATGGCTGTTTGTCTATTTCCAAGCATTAAAAAAAGAAGAGAAAACCGGATTTTGGCTTTCCCTTCTATTTTTAACTGTTTATAATTTTATTTTTTTATCTCAACCTGCTTTGGCTTTGACCATTTGCCCTGATAAGTTTTCTCTCCTTTGACAACAATGGCTTTTGCTCTTGCATACAATTTTTTAGCCTTTATAAACTTGCTATTTGATACACTATATGTCAATTTCTTAGTTGTTTTTGTCACTATTGTCTTTTTAAACTTCTTATCTTTTGCAATCTGTACTTTGTACTTGGTTGCGCCTTTAACTCTCTTCAATGTAAGACTTATTTTCTTAGCATTTTTCTTTTTAATTGCTTTTTTAACAACTGCCTTTCCAACATTTACAGATGATTTTTCTGTAGTCTGACTTGGTTGTTTTTTAGTCGTTGTTTGTGCATTTGTATTTGACTCCTGTGGCTTTGTAGTTTCTACTGCTGATGTTGTCTCTGTTTTCTCAGTTGTAGTTTCTATTTCAGGTGTTGTCTCAACTGATGGTGTTGTCTCTGTTTTCTCAGTTGTAGTTTCTATTTCAGGTGTTGTCTCAACTGATGGTGTTGTCTCAACTGATGGAGTTGTCTCAACTACTGGTGTTGTTTCATTTTCTGCAGTAGTTGTTGGATTTGTAGTTGGTTCCTTGTATTCTGAATATGCAGGATCTGCAAGTTCTGCAGGTGTTTTTCCTGGGAGTCCAGGGTCTGCCTCAATTGACACAGTTTTCTTTAATCCAAATGATTCTACATTGTTACTTGTATACTGTGATCTTACTTCTACTTCATATGTACCTGTCGCAAGTCTGTTTTCATAGTAACTTGCCACATTCCCATTGATTCCTACCTTGATACAAACACCATCTACAAAAAGATTCAATCTCTGACCTGTTAAATCTGCCACACCAGACCATGCAATAGTAAATCCATAGTCTATACCTTCTGTTAAAATTGAAAGTCCATCTGGTAATGTTGGCTGATTTGGTTTGTCAAATGACTGTGCATTATCTATAATCTGACCTTTAACAGTAACCTTTGATGACTGACCAAATGATGTTGCCGCCAAAGCTGACTCTCTGCCTTCTGCATCCACTGCTGATAAATATGCCAGATATTCACCTGCCGATACACTTTCCAATATAACATATGACTTGGTAATTCCGTCTACATATACACGTCTGTAAGGTGTACCTGTCTTTGCATCAAATAAATATAAATTGTAACCTACAACTGATGAATCTGCTGATGGAATACTTGCTTCTGATGATGGTGCCCATGCAACACCTAATTTATTGTCTGCCTGCGCCGGATTGTCAGCAGGAACTTCCGGATTTCCTGTAATATAACTTAATCCCGCCGGTGTTTTTGGACCTATGCAATTAACAGGATATGTGTAATTAAGAGTTGCTCCTGTTACTGTAAAGCTAACTTTTTCTGATAAATCTCCCTCACCCATGCTGTTTACATTTGCAGCCTGTGCTGTATATGAACCTGCTGAAAGTCCACCTACTACACCGCCTTTTGTAGCATTGCCAATCTTTGTAACTTGCTTTCCATCCTTGTAAATATAAATAACTGTTGATGTAACTGTTGGATCATATCCAGCTACATTTGCTGGGTCATCAGCTCCTGCCCATGCAAACATAATTGCATTTTCAATTGTATCCGAACCACTTTTGCTATTAGCAACAAGTCCTATTACTTTCTTAGGTAATGCTGTTGCTGCACTTACATTGCTTGTTGGATAGTATGTAATCGAAGATACTATCATTGCAATGGCACAAATAATTGCACCAAATTTCTTTAACCCTTTCATTTCTTAACCTCTCTTTCATTTGATTAAACATTCATTGCAATTATACACTTGTAAAGAGTTTTTTTAAGTATACTATTTTTATATATGGGATTAATTTTTTAGGAAAGTGTTTTAATTTTAAAATTTTCCATATATATATTATGTACAAACACAAAAAACTCCTAAAAATGTCAAAAAAAGCGCGAGACGGGTTGCGGGTGTCCGGTGGACACCTCTGCGTAGCAGAAGCAACGACCGAGCCGGTAGGCGAGACATCGAACCTTCTAGCCCCGGATTGGGCTCGTTTTTGCAATCAAAACAGGTGAACTTATTTATCGCTACCAAAAGCGCGAGACGGGTTGCGGGTGTCTGGTGGACACCTCTGCGTAGCAGAAGCAACGACCGAGCCGGTAGGCGAGACATCGAACCCGCGCGGGTTCGATACACGTCGTGGGAACAAAATAACAAAAGAGGTATCCATTGGATACCTCTTAAAAAATAAAAGCGCGAGACGGGGATCGAACCCGCGACCCCCTCCTTGGCAAGGAGGTGCTCCACCACTGAGCCACTCGCGCAAATCTTACGTGCACGTCACACGCAAGAAATAATATACTATACTCTTTATATTTTGTAAAGTCCTTTTTTATTTTTTTCGATAGTGCCCCACTAATATCTTTTAAGATGTCATCAGTAATCATCACTCCTTAGAATTCTCTAATTTACTTCTTAAATTTATATTTTCCTTTTCCATAACCAGATACCGGTTCAATAATATCCGCCTGCACCAAATTGGAAATAAGTTTTGAAGCACCTGAACTTTTCATCTCAAGAAGTTCCATAACTGCACTTCTTCCAAAAACTTCATCAAAACCAAACCTATCAAATTTTCCTTGGCTGTTATGATATAGCATCTTTTTGCAAAAACACATCTCATTTTGTTCGCTTATATGTCTTGTAAATATATTTTTGTTCCCATATCTCATCGTGATATGACCCGTACTCTGAAATCTTGCAATCATTGTAAAGGTCATCGGCAATCTCCAAAATAACATCTTTCAATTCAAGATTATCTAAGTATTTTTTGGGGATACTTTTCAGCCCAAGGTATGCACCTAATATATTTCCAGTTACAGCTCCTGTAGAATCACTATCACCACTATGGTTAACAGAAGCGATAATTGCTTTATCAAAATCATCGGAGTATTTTAAGGAACAATAAATAGCAATCGCAAGCGTTTCTTCAGCAACCCAACCTTGCCCAAGTTCTCTGATTGCTTCCAAAGCATCAATGTTCTCTTTTGATAATGCAATAGCTTTATCTATTAAATCAATTTGTTCCGATAAGTGTTTTCTGTTAGTAAATTGTCTACGAAGTGCTTCTTTCATATCTAACACAGCATCCAACAATGAAATATCTTCATTATGAGAAAGCGACTGAACGATATGTACCAATCCGGCTGCTGGTATATAGCCCAATTCGTGACCGTGTGTTATAGCTGCTGTTTCAGCACCAATCATATCAATTTCATCAATGGTTCGCCTTTTGGTTTCAAAATACAAACCAATAGGTGCAACCCTCATAACGCCACCACAACCTTTACTTTGGTTTATTGGCTCGTCTATTGTTCCGTTTGCACCGTTTTCAATAGCGGTCAGACAAGTGTTTCCGGGCGCTCTGCGATTATATAATTCAGGAATATTGATTAACCAAGAGTAAGGGTATTCTTCATTTAAGGGATATTTTTCACACTGAGTACGAAGCCAATCCTTATAACAGAAGGCAATATAACTCGGATATGACCCCATTATTCCACGTGTCATTCCTCTTGTTGTACCAAGTAATAACCCATTAGCAGTAAACAAAGTCATTTGTGTATCGTCTGAAATCTCTGCAACTCCATTAACAAGGTCGTATCCAGTTATTCCATTTTCTCCATAACGACTAAAGATGGTTTCTTCATCAAGAAATTCAACAGCATATCCCAATGCATCTCCAGCAGCACCACCTATTAGGCAGCCTCTAAATTTATCAATATCCTTCATTCAGCACACACCTTACTTTCTCTGCAATGCACCATCCATAATCGGAAAGTCAGAAATATCTATACAGTTTATTTCACAGAAACGTTCCAAAAATTCCTGAGCAAGAGCTTCATCTTTTTTTCCTTTTTTAACAGATACAATATCTTTCAAAATGCTTGCTGCTTGTTCATCGGTTATGTATCTGTGCAATCCTTGACCCCAAGCTACCTTTTCAGGAGCATTTTCATTATGATAGTAATTCCAAAACAACACTTTTTTTGCTTCATCTTTTGTAAGACTTAATTTGTATTTTGATGAGGTTGTTACATAACCCTCATCACGATTGTCGCCTTCATAGGCTTCATCAACAAGGAATACCCCAAATACAAATCTATCTTTTTCAGAATCGTGAGGTTCTCTTGTCGTAAGAATAGCTAAACTGTTTACCTGAACCTTATTCAACTTCATAGGTCTTTGATGATTTTCTTTTGTCAATGCAAATCCGGCAAACGCTGTCCAGTTTCTAAGCATTTGACTTTCATAGCAAACGAATCCATCTTCTTCTGAAATGCTATCCAATTCTTTTCTTGTAATAATTCCGTCATAATACTGCTTACAAGGAGAGTCATCATCACAGCACCAATTATGCTGAGCGACCTCAATGTTATAATCTATCATTTCATCACTACAAGCACATATATATCCGATTCCGTTTTCAGCCAAGCCACCATTACAATAGTTACACTTAAAAGCAATGTTTTCTTTCGGATATGTTTTCTGTCTTGTTCCAGATGGTTTAACAATCGTTTGAGTTTTTATTAAACGAGCTTGTTCTTCTTGCTTTTGTCTTTTGATTTCCGCTTCTTTTTCCTTTTTTATCGCCAATTCTTCAAGCACTATATTCTGTATATTTGAATTTTCGCATTGTAAGAACTTTTCAAAAGCTTCAGGAAACTGAAACTGCTTTGTTCCTACCGGAAATTCGATTTTAAGATATGTGTCTGTTTGTTCAATGACCTTGCCGACACCAAAACTCTTATGTTTTATATTAACACCTAATAATTCAATCATTCCGTTCACCTTGTCCTTCTTTATCCGCATTTTTATAATATGGACTCAAATTTATAAACAGCTTTTTCATTTCGTCCACATCTGCACAGTTGTACTGGTCAAGCATTTTTGTAACACCTTGTTCGATAAATACCTATCTGTAACGAACTTCCATTGGTGTTAAATAATCATTGTATGAATGAGGACGAACATAATTATACCAATTGATATAATTCATGGTAAGTTCATCCATCATCTCCACACTTGAAAATGAGGTTACATTATTATCTTTACAGGAATTCACAAAATCCCATGAGGTAAACTGTACTCCCTGATCTGAGTGCAGAATCACTTTAGGGTAATTTTCTTTTTTCCAGTCTTGTATCCCAGTTTAGAATGCATGATTACGGCACATAAATTTAATTCTTTTTTCATGTATTTGTGCATAGTGGTATTGCTTAATTCATAGCCATAACGTTTGATGAAAATACGCATAGCCCTATAGCCTATAACACGATTATTATTATAGTATACATATTTTATAAGTTCAAAAATGTGTTCCAAACGTTTGTGATATTCACGCTTGTATCTTTTGTGTAGTTATAATAACAATTAGGGCTAACACCAAACTTCTTACATAACCATCTTAAACCAAATATATTTTTGTTATCGTCAATGAATCGATATACCACTAATCGATTTCCTTTGCAAAGAATGCCGCTGCTTTTTTTAGGAAAGAAATTTCCTTATCTTTTTCGTTAAGAAGCTGATTTAATCTTCGTATAACAAAAGAGGTATCCATTGGATACCTCTTAAAAAATAAAAGCGCGAGACGGGGATCGAACCCGCGACCCCCTCCTTGGCAAGGAGGTGCTCCACCACTGAGCCACTCGCGCGCATTAAATGCAAGAATTACTATACTATAAGGCTCAGCTGTTGTCAACTATTTTTTAATTTTCTCAACTTTTTCGACTTTTTTATTCTTATCTCGTCATTTCACTTATCTGTGCAAACAAATCCAAATCTTCCTGTTTTATCTTTACATTTGTAGTTAAATCCTGTCCGTCAGGGTAAGTAATTTTAACTTCAATTATAGTGTCAGGTGTTATTCCTTTTGCATTTGCTGCATTCAAAAACGGTACTAATCTTGGGTGATTATTTGAAAACTTCTGCCAAGCTCCTTTTATTTTAAACAATGCTGCCGGATTCATATTCTACCTCCTATTTTACTATTGCTATTTTTACTATTGCTATTGTTCTTAATCATTATTTTAACTATTTAAATTAGTTTCATATTCTATTTTACAAAAAATTTATAAAACTATCTATGTAATAATCACATTCTTTTAATATTTCTTTTTCATCTTCCTTTGAGCGTTCCTCATATACTGCTGCTGTCTTAAAACCGCCTTTTTTTGCTCCAAGAATTCCTGCAAGTATATCTTCATACACAACCGTATCGCATGGATTTGTGCCAAGCCTTCTGGCCGCCTCCAAATACACATCAGGATGGGATTTGCCTTTGTTCACTTCCTTTACCATTACAACTGCATCTATGAATTTATTTAAGCCTGTACGTTCTAATGTCTTTTCAAATAAAACTTTATCTGATGAAGTGGCAATGGCTATCTTTACGCCCTGATTGTGCAATTTTTCAACGTACTCATACGCTCCCTGTTTGCAAATTACATCATAAGCATATTTATCTTTTGCCATTTCAAACCATTCATTTACAATGTCGTCTATATCTTCATTTAACCCAAATCGGTCTATTGTGTATCTTGCCGTGCGATGTGCATCCATATGTGCTATTGCTTTTGTATAATCGTCAGGCACTTCAAATCCCCTTTTACCTAAGAAATCTAAATCTACCTGATTCCATACCCACATTGAGTCAAATAAAGTTCCATCCAGGTCAAATATAGCGCCCTGCATGTCTAATCTGAATTTTTCTTTGTTCATAAATCTCCTAATCTGTCATTTTCTGAAGTTCATCTAATAAATTACCAAACAACTCTAGAGCAGTTTCAATTGGTTTAGCACTTGTCATATCAACGCCCGCTATCTTTAACAACTCAATTGGGTCCTGTGAGCTTCCACCTTTAAGGAATTTCATATAATCCTCAACAGCCGGCTTGCCTTCCTCTATTATACGCTTTGATAGAGCAATTGCTGCAGATAATCCTGTTGCATACTGATATACGTAAAATGGATTGTAAAAATGCGGAATTCTGGCCCATTCAAGTTCTATTTCTTTGTCTATTACAATGTCATCTCCAAAATATTTTTTATTAAGATTGTAATATATTTCACAAAGTCTGTCTGCTGTTACACCCTCACCATTTTGTACCATGCTATGGGCAATTTTTTCAAATTCAGCAAACATTGTCTGTCTATATAATGTTCCCTTAAACTGTTCAAGAAAATGGTTTATCAAATAAGCTTTTTCTTCTTCATCTTCAGTAATTTTAAGCAAATGCTGTATAAGAAGTGATTCGTTACATGTTGATGCAACTTCTGCCACGAAAATCTTATAGCCGGCATTTACATACGGCTGATTTGCGTCTGAATAATAAGAATGTATAGCATGTCCCATTTCATGTGCCAAAGTAAATACATGATCTAATGTTCCATGATAATTCATAAGAACATATGGATGTATTCCGTAAGCACCCCATGAATAAGCTCCACTTCTTTTGCCTTCATTTTCATACACGTCAATCCATCTGTTGTCAAATCCTTCTTCTAATACTTTAATATATTCCTCTCCCATAGGAGCCAGGCCTTCTAACACGATATCCTTTGCTGCCTCAAATGAATATTTAGTATCCGGTGCCTTAGCAATCGGAGTATACAAATCATACATATGAAGTTCAGAAACATCCAAAATCTTTTTTCTAAGAGATACATACTTATGCATCTTATCCATATTTTTGTGAACTGTTTCTATTAAATTATCATACACACTTTCAGGAATATTGCTTCCATACAGATACATTTCTCTTGCTGATGAAAAGTTTCTAACCTGTGCATAAAAATTTGCCTGATCCAAATTTGCTGCAAATGTAGCAGCCAATGTATTTCTCATCTTACCATAAGTTTCATATACACCTTCAAATGCTGCTTTTCTCACTTCTCTGTCCGTGCTTTCCAACAATGGCACAAAATTTCCGTGGGTAATTTCTATCTCTTCCCCTTCCTCCGTTGTAATTGAAGGGAATTTAATATCAGCTCCATTGTACATTGAAAAAATATTTTCCGCTGCATTTGCCATCTGTCTGCTTTTTGCAAGGATTGTCTCTGTCTTTTTATCAAGAGTATGATTTTTACCTCTTAAAATTTCACTAATGTATCTCTTATAAGTTTCAAGTTCAGGATTTTCATTAAAAAATATATTTATTTTTTCTGTTGTTATTTCTAATATTTCAGGTTCAGCAAATGCACTTGCGCCACTTATCTCCACCATTAATTTCTGTGCTCTGGCAGCAAATTCCTGATACATGCTGTTTGCCATATCCTGATGATATCTCATATTTGCATAAACATATAAACGCTCCATTAGCAAATTTGTTTCATCATTGAATTTAAGATATTCAAGAAGACTGTCTGCACTTTCTCCTAGTGTGCCTTCAAAATCTTCATACTGAAAAATCATTCTCTGGAGTCTTCCAAATTCCTCCTCCCAGAAATCATCACTTTCAAACATATCTTCAAGACACCATGTATCTTCTACTTTTTGCTCTATTCTCTTCATATTCTGTTCCTCCTAAAATATGTATTGCCTCTTCTTTAAGTCGGCAGCTAATCATCAGAAACCTTTATAAAAATAAACTTTGTTCATTGTGTTTTCTTCTACAAATATCCTAATGTACGCAATACAAAAACAATTAATGTTATTGTAAATGCTGACATCATAGTAGTTATTACTACCATACTGCTTGTAAGAGTTCCATCACACTTCATATTTTTTGCCATTATGTAACAACTTGGCGTTGTTGGTGAACCTAACATTATTACTAACGCCATTAACTTAGCATCTCTGTAACCAAGCCACACTGCAACAGGTAAAAATACAGCAGCCATAATTACAAGTTTTATAGCTGAACCTGTAACTGCCGGTCCCATTTTCTTTAATGCATTTGAAAATTCAAATGAGCCGCCAATCGCAAGCAAAGCTAAAGGTGTTGCCATTTTTGCTATATTCCCAATAGTATTATCTATCATAAGTGGGAAATCTACTCTGAAAATTGAAAGTAGCAATCCTACTACAATACCTATAATAATTGGATTTGTAGCAATACCTTTTATTGTATTTTTGACAGGTGAGCCTTCAATTTCTTCTCTTCTTGGGCTTTCTATTGTAAGCACTATTACAGAATATATGTTATAAAGCGGAACTGCCCCAATAATCATAAGCGGAACCATTCCTGTGTCACCATACATATTTAATACAAATGCCGTTCCAAGCACTGCCGCACTTCCCCTAAATGAACCCTGCACTAATTCCGGAACAAGAGTTTTATCTTTTAGAAAAGCTTTTGCAAGCGCCCATGTTGCGAAAAAGCATAGTGATGTCACTATCATGCAATACAAAATATATTTGCCATCAAATTCCTGTCTAAAATCTGTATTCATTAAATCCTGTACCAAAAGGCATGGCAATGTAACTTTAAAGTTTATTTTATTTGCGACCTTTATAAATTCAGGTGTTATCCAGCCAATTCTTTTCAAAACATATCCTACTACAATTACCAAAAATACAGGAACCGTAGCGTTGAGGCTGTATATCAAATTACTCATTATTTTGTCTCCTTAGTAATCATTTAAGCATTTATGATAAATGGCTGTTATCGTAAGATGCATAGTTGCCTTTGATTTACCTATCATCATATTATCAATCTTATTTATGATAAAAATATGAAATCACTTGCGAAGCATCGCTATTTCTTCCTTGTATGGAGGATATGATTTCTTACTGTCATTTTCATCTTTAATATATGGAGTTTCCAAAATTTTAGGAACGCTCTCAAATTCAGGCAAATGAACTATTTCATGCAATGTTTCAAAGCCAATATAACCTTTGCCGATATTTTCATGTCTGTCTTTACCTGCTCCAAGTTCATTTTTGCTGTCATTTATATGAAATACCGCAATCTGGTCTGTTCCGATTGTCTTATCAAATTTTTCTAAAGTCGCACTTAAATCATTTACCAAATCATATCCGCTGTCATTTACATGGCATGTATCAAAGCACACTCTTAATTTATCATTGTATTTTACGCCATCATAAATTCTTGCTAGTTCTTCAAAATTTCTTCCGATTTCACTGCCCTTTCCTGCCATTGTTTCAAGTGCAATATTTATCTTAGTATCACTCGTAAGTACTTCATTTAAACCTTCGATAATTTTGTTAATTCCTACGTCTACTCCTGCTCCAACGTGAGAACCCGGATGAAGTACCATGCTTTTTGCCCTCATCGCCTGTGCTCTTTCAATCTCTTTTGCGAGAAACTCTACAGCTAATTCATAAGTTTCAGGTTTAACTGTATTTGCCAGATTAATAATATATGGTGCGTGAATTACCACTTCATCTATTCCATGTTCATCCATATATTCCCAGGCTTTATCAATATTTAATTCACTTATTTCTTTTCTTCTTGTATTTTGCGGAGCACCTGTGTAAGCCATAAACACATTTGCACCATATGAAGCTGCTTCCTTTGCAGAACCAAGCATCATTTCTTTACCATTCATTCCAACATGGGATCCAATACGTATCATTTTACTTTCCTCTCATTTTTAATCAGTCCATTTGATATTTTACTACAAACATTCATACTTGACCACATCTGTAATATATTTAATCTCCATTACTTCCAATATTTTATCTCTAAAATTCTCCAAAATGTGATACAATAGTTTTATTGGAAACAGTTGTTGGGAGGATTTTTATGGGTTTAACAATTGAAAAAACTGTCCGTTCTGACCATATGGATGTACTAAAAAATATTGTATCCATTTGTTGTCAGAATGATTCGAAAAAATATTCCTTTTTTTACGAGGAGGATGACTCTTATTTATTTGGTCACCCGGGATTTTTTTATTTTAGTGATGACAGCAATAATATATTAGGATTTATTTGTCTTTCCGGAATCGACAGGCAAAACTTTGATGTATGTGGTTTTGTTCTGCCTGCCTATCGTAACAACGGAATTTTTTCTCAATTATTAACTGCTGTTAAAGAAGAATATAAAAATATCAATCTTTCATTTCCGCTTCCTGCTCATTGCAAAAATGCAGCTGAAGTTTTGAGAAAAAATAATTTCAGATACTCAGATACAGAATGTAAAATGTCTTTAAATTTGAAAAATTTAATCATTTATCCTTCTGAATTTGACATAGATATAACAGAATCAGGTAAAGGTGCGCAACAATGTGCATTTTTTAAAGACGATTTTTTTGTCGGTTCATGCTCAATAACTTTAATAAATGATTCCTATTGTATTTTAAGTGAAGTTGAAATTATAAAAAAATATCGCGGACTTGGACTTGGTGCACACTTAATTAACTGTCTGTTAGGTTATTTAGACGAAATAAATATTGACAAAATAATCCTTCACGTTACTAAAAGTAATATACCTGCATTCCGCCTTTATCAGTCGATGGGATTTGTTGTCGATTCAAGTCTTGATTACTATTGTCTTAATTTATAATAAAATAAGAAAGCAAGCTTAGTTTTCCCCATTTTTTGAGGAATAAAAAGAGCTTCGTATTTGTATCACTTTCAATTTTCAGATTTTACATCTGTTTTAAACTGATACATACGAAACTCTTTTTATTATTTTTCTGTATTTTTCTAATTATATTCCGCTGATTCTAA
Organism: Eubacteriaceae bacterium; assembly: GCA_902363805.1. Lineage (GTDB taxonomy): Bacteria > Bacillota > Clostridia > Lachnospirales > Lachnospiraceae > Eubacterium_U > Eubacterium_U album. Next base: position 252,781 of record CABJBF010000003.1, read on the forward strand.
AGCATGCATATGATTAAATGGGAAATAAACGCACATTGCTTTTGCAATTATTTTATCTTTCTTTACATAAGTGTTATTCCAGTATCTTGCATCATTTGAAATATTTCTGTTATCACCCATTAAGAAATAACTTCCCTCCGGCACATTGTATTCGTTCTTTCCATCAGGAAGATTGCTTGCATCATTTCCAACTGTCCATTCTTCTGGTAAATAATCTTCTTCTAACGGTTCTTCTGAATCATTTATGTAAATTTTTCCTTCTTTAATTACAACCTTATCACCAGGCAAACCGATTACTCTCTTTACAAATAACTGACTTTCATCATCCGGAAATTTAAAAATTACAATATCTCCTCTCTTTATGTCACCTGTTTTGTATGCCAATCTGTTACCAAGCATTCTATCTTTAGTCATAATTGTTGTTTCCATTGAGCCACTTGGTACATTCGCATTAATTATTACGAAATTATTTACTAAAAATGCAATTACAACTGCTGCAATAAATATTCTAATCCAACTGAAAATTTCTTTTTTCAAATCAAAAGGTTCTAATTCTTCTAATTTTCTTTTTATCTTTTTCTTTTCTTTCTTAGTTAAATTAGGATCATTCAATTGCTCCTGATACTTTTCCCTCTCTAACTCTTTCTTCTTCAGTTCTTCTGCCTTCTTAGCCTCTTTCTCAGTCATATTTTCACTCATGTCATTTCCTTTCCGAAGAAAAAAGTTATTTTCTCTTCCCCTAAATTCTTATTCATTATATCCACAAAAACAATGATGTGCAAGACTTCCTCCTTTAACTCTTTGTAAACTTGCATTAAGTTTTTGTGAACTTGAATATTTCTTATTAACATTTGTGAAAAATTTTTTTCATTTTAAGCCAATCATCTTCCAGGTAGCTCCTTTATGAGTGGTTTCATTGTATGATAGATTTGCTTAACAACATTACTATCCGAATACAATTTTAGCAATTTGTTATTTACCTCCTGTCTTGTTTTCGCATTTATCATTATTTCTATTATTTCTTCCTTATTGTCAACATATATTTTTTTCTTAAAATTTTGTCCAAAAAAAGAACGTACCTGTGCTTCTCTTTTTGTTTCCGACTTATTTTTTATTTCAACAAATTTTTCAAGAACTATTTTTATATCCTGATATACTTTAGAATAATCATCAAATTCTCTTTTTATATCATTATGTATTTTATTTAGCATTTGTTCATCATTGCAATGTGTAATTACGTATTTACATACTTTATTTGCATCATTTGCTATATATCCTAATTCTACCAAACCATGTTGTACAAAATTATTTAATTCACTCCTATCTTCCCCCGAAAAATTACAGTTCATCCCTTCACTAATCTTATGGTTCAATCTCTGTGTATTAGTCCCTCTTTTTATTAACTCATTCTCCAATTCAGCTCTATTTAAATCTTTTTTTGGAATCTCTATTTCACGACATATGTGGGAACAACCTTCTTTTTTCCAAAATTCGATAATATTATCGTAATCTTTGTCCTTACTTACTACAACATATTTACATTCCTTCCCATAAATTCCGATTATATACCCAAGGTAAGAAACTAAATGCATATCCAATGACTGATTTCTAACCGGTACTAAATGAGCATTTATGTCGCTTTTAAGCCAAAATACTTCCGGTCGAATGTTTAATGCATTTTGTGTCGAAAAAATATGTACATGTTCTTCATTTGACAAATTATCAATATTTGCAATTCCATTATTATGAACATTCTCAAAATCTATTAAATAAAACGTCTCCATTTACATTATATCCCTCTCATTATTGCTAAAAAAATTGTTTAATACAATTCTGAGTGAACTATATTAAAAAATTTTATCTTTTATTTATCGTTGTTTTTCATCCACCCCATTATATTTGTTACTATTTATAATGTACATATTATCACAAATTGATTTATGAAACAACATTATCCAATTTGCGACACCCTAAAAAAACAAAAGCGACTAAAAAGCCGCTTTTTTTTATAAATTCGTATATCCCATAAGACTTTCATCAACAGCCTTTGCTGCTTCACGACCTTCATGAATTGCCCATACAACTAATGACTGGCCTCTATGCATATCTCCTGCAGTAAATACTTTTTCAACATTTGTCTGATAACTTTCAGGTGCTGTCTTAACATTTGTTCTTTCATTTACAGCAACACCAAATGCCTTTGTTACGTAATCCTGACTACCGAGAAATCCTGCTGCTATTAACACGAGCTGAGCCTTTACTTCATATTCACTTCCCGGTATTTCTACCATGTTAAATCTTCCCGTCTTTTCATCTTTCTTTGACTCTAATTTAACTAAAACAACTTTTTCAAGATTTCCATTTTTGTCTTTCTTGAATTCTTTAACTGTTGTCTGGTAAACTCTTGGGTCATGTCCAAATACAGCAATTGCTTCTTCCTGACCATAGTCTGTCTTGCAGACTTTTGGCCATTCAGGCCATGGGTTATTTGCTGCTCTTTCATCCGGTGCTTTTGGCATCATCTCTAACTGTAATACGCTTTTTGCTCCGTGACGGATACATGTACCTACACAATCATTTCCTGTATCGCCGCCACCAATAACAATTACATCTTTACCTTTTGCTGAAACAAAAGTTCCTTCTTTAAGTCCGTTATCAAGCAAACTCTTTGTTGTTGATTTTAAGAAATCTACTGCAAAATAAATTCCATTTGCATCTCTTCCCGTAGCCTTAATATCTCTTGGATTTGTAGCTCCGCACGCAAGAATTACTCTGTCATATTCTTTCAATATCTTGTCTGCCTTTATATCTTTTCCAATATCTTTGCCTGTTACAAATTCAACGCCCTCTTCTTTCATAATATTGATTTTTCTATCAATAATATGCTTTTCAAGTTTCATATTTGGAATTCCATACATAAGTAATCCACCAACTCTGTCTGCACGTTCAAATACTGTAACATTATGTCCGCGTTTATTAAGCTGGTCAGCTGCTGCAAGTCCTGAAGGACCTGAGCCGATAACTGCAACCTTTTTTCCTGTTCTCATTGATTGAGCCTTTGCTGCCGCAAATCCTTTTGCATATGCATTTTCAATAATTGTATTTTCATTTGCTCTACATGAAACCGGATTTCCATTTAATCCACATGTACATGCCTTTTCACATAAAGCAGGGCATACTCTCGATGTAAATTCAGGAAAATTGTTTGTTTTGTGCAAACGATTATAAGCCTGTTCCATATTTCCATGATATAAAAGGTCATTCCATTCAGGTATAAGGTTATTTAGGGGACAACCTGATGCCATGCCTGCTAACATCTTACCTGACTGACAAAACGGAACTCCGCAATCCATACATCTTGCAGCCTGGCATCTTTGTTTTTCAAATGATAATGGTTCGTGAAATTCGTTAAAGTTTTTTATTCTTTCTTTTGGTGAATAAGCCGGTGCATCTTCACGCTCATATTCTAAAAATCCTGTTGGTTTTCCCATTTTTCTTTCTCCTCTTCATTTAAATTTCTTCCATACATGCAGTTCGATTCCGCAGCCTCCGCTGCTTCATCTCACTCGCTTTGCTTTCCTATCATTTCATAAGATAGGACATGCAGTTCGATTCCGCAGCCTTCGCTGCTTCATCTCACTCGCTTTGCTACGCAAATAATAAATAATTACTTCCTTCGGCAGTACGTAAACGTCCTGCCGGCGTAGTAATTATTTATTGCTTGTCCTATCTTGTTGCCGCATAAAATGCTTCGATTTGTGCCTGTTCCGGATTTAATCCTTTTTCTTCCATTTTTGCAATGGCATTTAATATCTTCTTATAATCGTAAGGAATGATTTTCTTGAATTTTGGAAGATATTCTTCAAAGTTTTCAAGTATTTCTTTTCCTCGTACTGAGTTTGTATATTTAACATGTTCTTCAAGCGTTTTCTTTAATTCCTGAACATCATATTTATTTGACAACTCTTCTGTAGATACTAACTCTTTATTTGTTTTCATATATAAATCGTTGTTTTCATCAAGTACATAAGCAACACCGCCGCTCATACCTGCTGCGAAGTTCTTACCTACTTTACCGATAATTACTACACGTCCGCCTGTCATGTATTCACATCCGTGTTCTCCAACACCTTCTACAACTGCTGTAGCACCTGAATTTCTTACACAGAAACGTTCTCCTGCTACACCGTTTATATATGCACTTCCACTTGTAGCACCATATAAAGCAACATTACCGATAATGATATTTTCATCCTGTTTAAACTTAGATTCCTTAGGTGGTTTAACAACAATCTTTCCACCTGATAAACCTTTACCAAGATAATCATTGCTATCACCTGTAAGTTCTATAGTTAATCCCTTAGGAATAAATGCACCAAAGCTCTGTCCGCCGGCACCGTTACATTTTACAACATACATATCGTCATCTAATGTATCGTTATATTTCTTTGTAATTTCTGAGCCAAATATTGTACCAAATGATCTGTCTAAGTTATTTACATCAACTTCAACACTTGCTGCCTTTTTAGCATCTAAAGCCTTGCCTAATTTTTTCAATAATACAGTTACGTCTTTTGTCTGGTCTAACTTAAAGTCGTATACATTTTTCTTGTTGTACTGAACTCTTTCATTTGCAAAATCAGCATTGATTATCTTATCAAGATTTACTTCAGGTGCATGACCTGCAGTAACATTTTCTTTTACCTTTAACAAATCAGCTCTGCCAACTAATTCATCTACTGTTCTAACACCAAGTTTTGCCATGTATTCTCGCAGTTCCTGAGCTATAAATTTCATAAAGTTTACAACATATTCAGGTTTTCCTTTGAATCTCTTTCTAAGTTCAGGATTCTGTGTTGCCACACCAACAGGACATGTATCAAGATTGCATACTCTCATCATTACGCATCCCATTGTTACTAATGGGGCTGTCGCAAATCCGTATTCTTCTGCACCAAGCATTGCAGCAATTGCTACATCACGTCCGCTCATTAACTTACCATCTGTTTCAACAATAACTTTATTTCTTAGACCATTTGCAATCAATGTCTGATGTGCTTCTGCTAATCCAAGTTCCCAAGGAAGACCTGCATTGTAAATTGAATTTCCCGGAGCTGCACCTGTACCACCATCAAATCCTGAAATAAGAATTACCTGCGCTCCTGCTTTTGCAACACCTGCTGCTACAGTACCAACACCTGCTTCTGAAACTAATTTAACTGAAATTCTTGAATCTCTGTTTGCATTTTTCAAATCATAAATCAACTGTGCCAAATCCTCAATTGAATAAATATCATGATGAGGTGGTGGTGAAATTAAGCTTACACCCGGTGTTGAATATCTTGTTTTTGCAATCCAAGGATAAACTTTCTTTCCAGGCAAATGTCCACCTTCACCAGGTTTAGCACCCTGTGCCATTTTAATCTGAATTTCTTCTGCACTTACAAGATATCTTGATGTAACACCAAAACGTCCTGAAGCGACCTGCTTAATCTTTGAACATTTGTTAAGTCCGTCTTTTCCAACAACTAAACGTTCAGGAGCTTCTCCACCTTCACCTGAATTTGATTTTCCACCAATCATATTCATTGCAATTGCCATTGTTTCATGTGCTTCCTGAGAAATTGAACCATATGACATTGCTCCTGTCTTAAATCTCTTAACAATTGAATCAACACTTTCTACTTCATCAATTGGGATTCCACCATTTTCAGGAAATTTAAAGTCAATTAATCCTCTTAAATGTACCGGACTCATTTCCTCGTCAATCATATGCGTATACTGTTTAAATAAATCATAGTTTCCTGTCCATGTTGCCATTTGAAGAGTATGAATTGTCTGTGGATTATATTTATGTTCTTCTTTTCCACTTCTTAATTTATGAGAGCCTGAACTTTCAAGAGTAAGGTCGACATCAAGTCCTAATGGATCAAATGCTTTTGAATGAAGTTCTTCAACATTTTCTTCAATATCACGCATTGTGATACCTTCTACTCTGCTTACAGTTCCTGTAAAATATTTATCAATTACTTCACTACTAATTCCGATTGCTTCAAAAATCTGTGATCCCTGATATGACTGAATTGTTGAAATACCCATCTTAGATGCTATCTTAACTATTCCATGAAGTATCGCATCGTTATAATCATCAATTGCTGCGTATGGGTCTTTATCAATCATATTTTCATCAACCATCTGTTTGATTGTATCATGTGCCAAATAAGGATTGATTGCACTTGCACCATAACCAAGTAATGTTGCAAAATGATGTACGTCTCTTGGTTCACCACTTTCAAGAATAAGTGAAAGTGTTGTTCTTTTCTTTGTTTTTACAAGATGCTGATGTACTGCTGATACAGCTAAAAGTGCCGGTATCTGTACATGATATTCATCTACACCTCTGTCTGAAAGTATTATGATATTTGCTCCATCCTTATGCGCTTTATCTACATCTACGAATACCTGTTCAATAGCTTTCTCTAATGCAATTCCTTTGTAATATACGATTGGAACCTTTGCAGCCTTAAATCCATCTACATTCATATTTTCAATCTTAAGTAAATCTGTACTTGTAAGAATTGGATTATGAATTTTTAATACCTTACAGTTTTCAGGTTTTTCTTCTAAGATATTTCCGTCTTTACCTATATAAACAGAAGTTGATGTAACTATTTCTTCTCTGATTGCATCAATAGGTGGATTTGTTACCTGAGCAAATAACTGCTTAAAGTAATTGTATAATGGATTCTTTGCTTCACTAAGTACTGCTATTGGTGTATCTTTACCCATTGCACTAATTCCTTCTGCTCCGTTATTTGCCATTGGAATTATCTTCTTTAAATCTTCATAAGTGTATCCAAAGTTTTTCTGTAATCTCTGTCTTTCTTCCTTTGTATATGATTCAACTTTTTTATTTGGAATCTTTATATCTTTCAAATATACAAGATTGTTATTTAACCATTCACCATATGGTTTTCTTGTTGCATATTCTTCTTTTAATTCATCATCATCAATTAATTTTCCATTTACAGTATCTACAAGAAGCATACGTCCCGGACGAAGTCTATCTTTTACTACTATTTTTGCAGGGTCAATTTCAAGGACACCTACTTCTGATGAAAGAATCAACTGATCATCATCTGTAATATAATATCTTGATGGTCTTAGTCCGTTTCTATCAAGGATTGCTCCCATGTAATCTCCATCTGAGAAAAGGATAGATGCCGGTCCATCCCATGGTTCCATCATTGTTGCATAATACTGATAGAAGTCTTTTTTGCTCTGTGAAATTGTGTTGTTATTTTCCCATGGTTCAGGAATACACATCATTACTGCAAGAGGCAAATCTACTCCATTCATTACTAAGAATTCTAATGTATTATCAAGCATTGCTGAGTCAGAACCATTTGTATCTACTACAGGCATAACTTTCTGAATAGAATTTTTCATATATTCACTATCCATTGATTCTTCTCTTGCAAGCATGTTATCTGCATTTCCACGAATTGTATTTATTTCTCCATTATGAACAATAAATCTATTTGGATGAGCTCTCTTCCAACTTGGATTTGTGTTAGTTGAGAATCTTGAATGAACCATTGCTATAGCTGATTCAAAATCTTTACTCTGTAAATCATCAAAAAACATTCTAAGTTCTCCAACTAAGAACATACCTTTGTATACTATTGTTCTACTTGACATTGAAACTGTATATGTTCCAACACTGCTGTGTGAAAATACTCTTCTTACAATGTATAATTTTCTATCAAAAGGTAATCCTTTTTCTACATCTTCAGGTTTCTTTATGAAGCACTGCATAATGTATGGCATGCATTCAACTGCCTTAGTTCCTAGAATTTCAGGATGTGTTGGTACTTCTCTCCATCCTAAGAATTCAAGTCCTTCTTTCTCAACTATTATTTCAAGCATTTTCATTTCACGCTTACGGACAAGTTCATCCTGAGACATAAAGAACATTCCAACTCCGTATTCTCTTTCATTTCCAATGTCAAATCCTAAATTCTTTGTAGCTTTCTTAAAGAACTTATGTGAAATCTGTAACAAAATACCAACTCCGTCACCAGTCTTTCCTTCTGCGTCCTTACCTGCTCTATGCTCAAGATTTTCTACTATCTTTAAAGCATTTTCTACTGTTTCATGAGATTTGATACCTTTAATGTTTACAACTGCACCAATACCGCAGTTATCATGTTCAAATCTTTCATCGTATAAGCCATCTTTTTTTGCTTTCTCAAATAATTCGTTTTGATTCATCGTATCCCTCCTGATAGTTAGAATATAAAAAAGGTACAAAGGACTGCCTCAGTTGCATAGCAACACTGAAGTACGCCTTTGTACCTTTATGCTTACTTTTTTATTTACTTAATTTTATAAACTATTTTTATGACAAAATCAAGTAAAATTAAGTAAAAAATACATATTTTTTTATTTTTTTTACTTTCTCTATTTTAAGTATGTGCCTTAACTTAGTCTGTCTTAACTAATTTAACCATTTGGTTTACTTTAGAAAGCCTTTTATAAAAAAATTCTTCCATGCAAAAATGCTTTTCTTTATGCACGGAAGAATTTTTATTTATTAACTATTAAGGAAATCCTTAATCTTCTTACTTCTAACAGGATTTCTTAACTTTCTTAATGCCTTAGCTTCAATCTGTCTGATACGCTCTCTTGTAACATTGAATTCCTTTCCAACTTCTTCAAGAGTTCTTGGATGTCCGTCTCTTAAGCCAAATCTTAAGATAATAACTTCCTTTTCACGTTCTTTCAAATCTTCAAGTAATACATCAATGTGTTCTCTAAGCATAACTGATTCAATGTTAGCTTCCGGAGTAACTGTATTGTTGTCTGCAACAAAATCTCCTAAGTTAGAATCATCTTCTTCACCGATAGGTGTTTCTAATGATGCAGGCTCTCTTGCTATCTGCATTATCTCTAAAACTTTTTCTTCTGTTATATCTAATGCATTGGCTAATTCCTGAGTTGATGGCTCGTAACCTAACTCTAAAGTTAATTTACGCTGCATCTTTGACATTCTGTTAATTGTCTCAACCATATGAACAGGTACACGGATTGTTCTTGCGTGGTCTGCAAGTGCTCTTGTTACAGACTGTCTAATCCACCATGTAGCATATGTACTTAGCTTATATCCTTTTTCGTAATCAAATTTTTCAACACCTTTTATGAGTCCTAAATTGCCCTCCTGTACTAAATCAAGGAAACTCATACCTCTTCCTGTGTATCTCTTAGCAATACTAACAACAAGACGTAAATTAGCTTCTATTAATTTGTCTTTAGCAACAGGATCGCCTTCTGATTTACGTTTGGCAAGTTCAAGTTCTTCTTCTGCAGTTAACAATGGAACTGTACCTATTTCTTTTAAGTACATTCTAACAGGGTCTTCTGTTCCGACACCTTCAAGTAAACCAACATTATCTAATTCAACAATTTCTTCTTCATCTTCAAAATCGTCATCTGTAGGTTCTAAATCAATAGGGCCTTCTGCTGCAAGTGTCAAATCTGCTTCTGTTGGTTCTGCATCAGATGCAGTTTCTTCTGCATTATCCACCTCTTCATTATCAGTATCATCTACCGCTTCCACATCAGTTTTCACACTTGTCTTCTTTGTTAATTTCTTTGTTTCTGACTTTCCGTCTGAATCACCTGTTTTAATTGTCAATCCATTTTCAATTATATACTCGGCAATAGCATCTTTACGTTCGCCTGTAAGTGGCATCCCCTGAAACATGTTATCAACATCAGCAGTTGTAACCACTCCACCATTCTTCTTGCCAAGTTCTACTAATTCTGTCAGTTTTTCTGTAAAGTCTTTCTTCTTCACTACAGCAATCCCTTTCTTTGAATTTGAATAACTCCGACTAATCATGAACTCATAAATATATAAAAACTCTCTTCGTCGAGATAGACCTATCCACATTAAGTGTTGGTTATTCAACTTACAATTATACGCATATGTTTAAAATCCGTCAACATTATTTTTAAATATTTTGTAAAAAAATACGCAAATTTGTATCAATGAGTAGATATTGCATAATTACTGTCTACTTATTATGAATATTTGGTAGGATTATTGGAATGCGTAGCACGGAACAATCCGTAAACATCAAAGTTGGTGCTTTTGATTCCAACATATTTTATTCTGAAATAATTTCTCCTCCGCAAAGCACATATCCATCCTGATATACAACTAAAGATTGTCCCGGGGTCACTGCTCTTTGAGGTTTGTCAAATTCACAATACAATTTTTCATCTTCCATCCAAACAGTACAGTCTGCCCCTTCATGGTTATATCTTATTTTCGCAAATGCTCTTTGTTTTCCACTAATACTTTCCTTTGCCATCATATTAACATTGTGCGCAACTACTATCTTTTTAAACAGGGATTCATTGTCGCATACCACAATCTGATTCTTATTGGCATTGATTTCACAAACATACATATTTTTATTTTGCAATTTCAAACCTTTTCGCTGTCCGACTGTATAAAAAATAATTCCTTTATGTTTTCCAACAACTTCTCCATCCATTGTCACAATATCTCCCGGTATTGCCCTTTTTCCTGTTTCTTTGTATATAAAATTTGCATATTTTCCATCGGGAATAAAGCACATATCCTGACTGTCTTTTTTATGTGCAACAGGAATTCCTACTCTTTCAGCAATCTTTCGCACTTCATCTTTTTCATAGATGCCAAGAGGCATAATTGTATGTTCTAACTGTTCCTGAGTCAGTAAATGTAATGCATATGTCTGGTCTTTTTTTGCCGTTTTTGAATTTTTAATTGCGTACCTTCCATTTTCTAATTTTTCTATCTTTGCATAATGACCTGTTGCAATATAATCCGCTCCTAAATTTCCTGCCTTTTCCCTTAAAGCCTGCCATTTTACATATCTGTTGCATACCACACAAGGATTAGGTGTCTTTCCGTCATTATAAGTTTTAACAAAATATTCTATAACATTTTTATGAAATTCTTCATTAAAATTAAGCACATAATGAGGAATACCCAAATACTCCGCCACTTTCCTTGCGTCTTCCACCTCTGCTATTCCTGTTTCTCCACTTTCAGGAATATCTTTCTGCCACACCTGCATTGTAACGCCAATTACATTGTAACCCTGTTTCTTTAATAAATATGCCGTAACCGATGAGTCAACTCCCCCTGATAACCCTACTACAACTGTTTTATTTTTCATTTTTGACCTCTTAAATATTTCTTATTTTTATAGACATCATGTTGTCTTTTTTCTTATCCTCTATTATAATATTTTTGTAAATAACTTCAAGTAAAGGAAAGGCCATTATACCATATGTAATGACTAATATTATACATGAATATTAAAATAGATAAACGTAGTCAGCGCACAAGGGAAGCTTTGAAGAAAACGCTTGCGCAAATGATGATAAAACAGAATATTAATGATATTACAATTAAAAATCTTGTTGTTCTTGCAAATATAAACCGTTCAACTTTTTATCTGCATTATACGGATATATTTGACCTATTACAAGAAATGGAAAACGACATTATTTCCCAGATTCAGAAGGTACTTGATTCCTATCCTTCATTATCGAGAGCTCAAAGTTACAGTTTTGTAACTGACCTGATTTCTGTTTTTGAAGCAAACAGAGATTCATTAAAAGCTTTAATGGGATATCACGGCGATGCATTTTTTATACAACGTATGGAAGACGTAATCGAAAGTAAGGTAAGAAAACAGATTAATCTTATATATTGTTTTAACAAATCAATCGCCCCTGAATATGTTTATTCGTTTTTAAGAAGCGGTTGTATTGGAATGCTTAAAACATGGATTTTTTCTGATTGCGTTACACCACCTGAAGAAATGGCTGTATTTGTATACAACACAGTCCATGATATTATCACAAGACTTATAGAAGATACTTCTAAGTAATATATGAAAAATTTTTGATAAGCATAAAAAATGAACACAAATTCGTTATCACTAAACGTAACTTATTTGTGTTCATCTTTTTTATCTTTTTATCACGATCAGTTCTTCATCATCTTCTCTGTTGGTATCAGAAAATTCACTTATAAAACCATATATATAATTTTCTGAAATACACTGAGGCCTAATTAATTTTTCCTTCAAATCATAATTTATTTTCCAGTCCGTAATATTTCCCGTTTTCATATCACATTCCTTATATCTTAGTTCTACAGAATCCACCTCTGCCTCTGCTTTTTCTATTGTAGACACACTATTTGCGTCTTCTTCTCCATACTTTCTACAAACAAAAAGCATTCAGACTTTCGTGTGGTTTATTACACATGAAATCCAAATGCTTTTTATAATTAATTTTATAAAATTCTAAATAAGCTAAATCTTTCACCCCGTATATACCCACAATCAACTAAAATAATTTAATTTACATCATCAGCCGGTACAATTGGTGACCATCCATCATCCTGTCCCGGATATTCTTCTGAGTCGCCACTTACCTGTTCATCTGCTGTATTTTCGTTATTACCTTCGTTATCAGCTGCATTGCCATCTTCTATCATGTCTACTGAATCCCAATAATTCGTTTCGCCTTCAGCTGATTCGTTATCCATTGAATTGTTGTCATCTGCCTCATCTGTCTGATAATTAGCTGTTGTCACTTCCATCTTATTCTCAGCATCTTTTCCGGTGCCTGAAGGATGTAACACAACAATCAAAACTACTGCTAAAATAACTGCCACAATTCCTACTATAATTATACTTTTTTTCTTTGACATAAATACCACCCCTTAGTACAGATAGTTTAATTTAAACATCATCCATACCATATGTCAATATTATTATTCATTTTCAATTTTATCTACATACTGAGACTTGTAATATAAGTAAAGTCCCTTATATTCCTCACTATGTTTGTCCATCATATGTCCATGCATATCATCTAAATGCAATTCTTTATTTACTCTCTTAGTAATATGCAAAGCTATATTTTCACAGTGGCTGGCAATTCTCTCAAAATTAGTAAGTAAATCTAATAAAGTAATACCTGCTTCTATGCTACATTGTCCGTTTTCCAATCTTGAAATATGATTGTCTTTTATCATATTTTTTAATCTTGAAATTATCTTAACCATTGGCTCTACTCTGATAACTGATATTTCATCATCTTCTTTAAATGCCTGGAATGTTGTATTAATAATAGATTCTATTGCATCTACTAAGACCTCAACTTCTTTTAACCCCTTATCAGAAAAATGAGCTTTTCTTTCATTCATTTCTTCCATAAGGAATGAAATATTTATACAGTGATCACCTATTCTTTCCAAATCTCCAACTGAATTTAATAATTCAGATACGACTCTTTTTCCATCTCCAGGAAGCTGTTTTGCATCTATCTTTAAAATGTATGAACTTAAAACGCTTTCACATTTATCAATAAAGTCTTCATTTTTTCTTGCTTCATCTAATAACTTAATATCAAAATGTTTAATGAGCTCGCATGCAATCTTATAGTTATTTGATATTGCATCCGTCATTGCCCACATAACTTCTTTACTCTGCTTTAAAGCTACTGTAGGTGTTTTTAATAACATTGGATCAAGTGTTCCAAGTTCCTTATCCATAAGAGACTCTTCTTCATTTCCAACAATCTTTCCTGTCAAATCACCTACTTTATCTGAAAATGGAAGTAAAACTAAACTTGTAACAAGGTTAAATCCTACATGGATAATAGCAATCTTACTTCTGTTTACAGTTTCTCCAAATATTGCTAAACCAAATGCTTCTTTACATACACAGAATATAACCATAAATGAAAATGCACCTATAATATTAAACAATAAATAGCTAAGAGAAACTCTTTTTGCTTTTTTATTTGCACCGATTCCACCTAAAATAATAGCAACACATTTACCAATGTTCTGACCGATAATAATAGGAATTGCAGTTCCATATGTTACTACTCCTGTAGCGGAAAGTGCCTGTAAAATACCTACTGAAGCAGATGAGCTCTGAATAATTGCCGTAAGTACCATACCTATTAAAAATGCAAGTAATGGATTACTTATTGTTCCAAACATATGCTCAATAGCTGCCGTAATCTGTGCATTACCGCTAAACACAGATTCCATTGTTGTCATACCTGTAAAAAGTATGCCAAGACCAACTAAAATTCCCGCTGTATCTTTTAATTTCTTTTTCTTAGAGAAAAGAATAATAAAAGCACCTACAACCAATAATACGCATGCTAAATATTTAGGCTTAACTAATTTTAAAATTAAAAGATTATCACCAACATCTCCTAAACTTAAAATAATAGCTGTCGCTGTACTACCAACATTGGCACCAAATACTACCGGAATAGCCTGTCCTAATTTCATAATTCCGGCATTTACAAATCCGATAAGCATAAGTGTAGTTGCCGCTGAGCTCTGAATAATGGCAGTTACCCCTGTTCCAAGGCCCCAACCTTTAATCTGTCCTGTTCTTTTGCTCTTTCCTGTTGTCAGCTTTTCCAAAATCTTTTCAAGACTTCCACCTGCTAACTTTTCAAGAGATGAACCCATAAGACTCATTCCATACAAAAACAGTCCTACGCCACCAAGTAACTCTAATACTAAAAGTACATAGTCCATAATTACTTTCTCCTTGCACACTATGTATTGCCCCCTCCCTTTGGTCGGTGGCTAATCGTCGGAAACACTTATATATAATGAACTTTGTCCATTTTGTTTCCTATGGAAAATAGATATTTTACTTCATTTTTTCTTATTTTTTCCTTGATTTTTACATATAATTTACATATCCATAGTCCATAATAACGAATACACATACTTTTTTCAATAAAAATTTTAATGTTATTTAAAGTTGTGAAATTATCTTTGCTATAGCATCCTCAGTGTTTGCAACTGTAATTCTGTCAGCCTTTTCTTTCAATTCTTTTACTGCATTACCTACTGCATATCCAATATCAGAACATTCAATCATATTTATATCATTTTCATTATCTCCAATTCCGATTGTAGTATGAATAGTATTTCCATTTTCTTTTCCTAAATGTTCTTTCAAATATTTTATTGCAATTCCTTTTCCACTGTCTATCGACTGCATTTCTATTCCTTCGGGCCAGCTTAAATCAAATCTGAATTTATCCCCAAATCTTATTTTTAACTGCTCCTGCAATTTTTTTGTTACATCAGAAGGTTGAATAAACAGATTTTTATATAAATAATCCGGAAGCTTTGTTATATATTCTTCCAAACTATTTTCATCATACTTATGTTCTGCCGGCTTATAACCTACACTTTCATATATGTTTCCACTTGTCCATATTTCCCATATTTGTGGCCATTCTTCATTTACATATCTTAAAACTTTAGCAAAACGCTCTTTCTCCATTTTCCATGAATTTAACATTTTCTCTGCGTTAATATCATAGAGTACCGCACCATTTAAGGATACTATTGGTGCATTAACCTTAAATTTATCTTTAAAATTATTTGCGAAATGAGGAAATCTGCCTGTAGCTAATGTAAATAATCCACCCTCTTTTTCAAAATATTTAATAGCCTCTGCATTTGCATCTGATACTTTTCCTTCATTGTCTGTCAATGTTCCATCGCAATCCGTGCAAATAAGATATCCCTTAAACTTATTCATATGTTTCTCTCCATAATTAAATTTTATTAACATTTTTGTAAGTTTTGATTACACTATGATGTTAACATATAACTATATTTATTTACACTATTTTGTTGTATACTCTATTATGAATTTAAATATTTAGGAGAATTAATTGATATGAATATTACAAATACAGATATTATTTTGGCATCTAAATCGCCAAGACGTATGGAACTAATGAAGCAGGCAGGGTATGACTTTAAAATTGTTACTTCTGACACTCCTGAAATCACAACTAAAACTGCTCCTTTTGACGTTTCCATGGAACTTTCATCTATCAAAGCTTTTGGCGTTGCAAATTCCCTTTCTTTATTGGAGAACGACACTTTAATTATTGGAGCTGATACTGTCGTCTTTTGCGATGATGAAATCATGGGAAAACCATCTGATTATGATGATGCATTTCGTATGTTAAAGAAATTACAGAATAAAACGCATCAGGTTTATACAGGCGTAACCTTACTTCATTACACATCCGGAAATTCATCTCCGAAAGTTAAATCTTTTTATGAAAAAACAGATGTACATGTATGCCCTATGACTGACGATGAAATAAACAGTTATATTAATACAAAAGATTCTTTTGATAAAGCCGGAGCATATGGAATTCAGGGACCTTTTGCAATTCATATTGAGAAAATAAATGGTGATTACAACAACGTAGTAGGTCTTCCTATTTCGCGCTTATATCATGAAATCAATAATTTTTCAGGCTTGTGTTAACTTGTTCAACTGATATGTACCTTCTTTGCCGGACATTTTTGTCCGGCAAAGAAGGTACATACAGTTTGTGAAGAGTTCTTATTATACTTATTATAAAACCTGATTTATTGAAAAGTCTTCATTAACCAATACAAATCCCGGTTTTTTGCCTATTTCTATAGTTCCAAATTCATCAAGAACTCCTATTGCCTTTGCCGGATTATAAGTTGCTGCTTTAATCGCATCTGCTATAGGGATTCCAAATTCTATGGCCTTAACCATACAGTCGTAAACATTTGTTACGCTTCCTGCCAGTTCTCCTGTAACAAGTCTTGCCTCATTTTCTTTCTTTATAACAACCTGACCACCTAACTCTGATTCACCATCAGGCATTCCACAAGCTCTCATGCTATCACTTATAAGTATGACTCTGTCGCTTCCAAACATTGAAAATGTTGCTCTTACAACTGAAGGATGAATATGTACTCCATCGCAAATCAATTCTGCTGTAACATTTTTGGCATCCCTTGCTGCACCTACAACGCCCGGATTTCTATGATTTAATCCTGTCATTGCATTATATAAATGTGTTGCATGTTTTGCTCCGCTTTCATATGCCAATGTTGCTTCATCATAATTTGCCATTGTATGTCCTACTGAGAATCTGACTTTATCGTGTAATTTTGAAATACACTCTATAGCTCCTTCTCTTTCAGGTGCTATTGTTACAAGCTTTACCATATTACCTGATTCGTCAATAAGTTCTTGTAACATCTCTGCGTCCGGTTTCTGAACATATTCAGGATTCTGAGCTCCTACCCTGTCTGGAGATATAAATGGGCCTTCAAGATTTATCCCTGCGAGCTTTGCCTTTAATTTTTCTGAAGTATTTGCCTGTTCATTATTTTTTTCCAAAGACTTAGTATTCATTTGAATATCCTTATATTCTTTTGCATTTTTGCAAATTTCCATAAGACGTTGTTTTGGCAATGTCATTGTTGCCGGACAAATGGCAGCTATTCCATGCTCTTTTTCATATTCTGCCATTTTTTCTACAGCTTCAAGTGTTGCATCACAAAAATCACTGCCAACACATCCGTGAAAATGGATGTCTACAAGCCCCGGAATTACCATTAAGCCATTAGCATCGATAATTCTAGTGTAATTATTATCTGATTTATTGTTATTTGCATCTGTACTACCGCTAATATCACTTGTATTATTTGTACTGTCACCATTATTTCCAAAATATATAATATCCTTAATTTCACCTTTATCTAATATTATATCTGCCTTTTCAAATGTAAAATTCTTTGTAAAAACCTTACCATTCTTTATAATTTCCATAAAACCCTCACTTTTGCTTTTCTATAAAATTAATCCTTTATTAACACAAAGCAATTACCAAAATACGAAATTTAACCGAAAGTTTAAATAAAGTTATTTTAGTAATTGCTTTTACTTGTTTTAGTATTCTACTTATTTACACATAATTACTGTTACATCGTTATGTAACTGTAATACTGATGCCGGTACTTTTGGAGTTACCGGTCCAAAGAAGGCTTTTTTAGCTATCTCTGCCTTACCTTCACCACTTACTACAACAACAATCTTTTTAGCCTGCATTATGGCTTTAATTCCCATTGTATAAGCTTCCTTAGGTACTTCATCGATAGTATCAAAGAATCTTGAATTTGCCTTAACAGTACTTTCTGTCAATTTAACGCAATGAGTTTCTTTTTCAAATGCTTCACCTGGTTCGTTAAATCCGATATGTCCATTATTTCCAAGACCTAAAAGTTGTAAATCAACCCCTCCTGATTCTCTTATTATTCTATTATAATCTGAGCATGCTTTATCAGAATCCATTTCCAAACCATCAGGCACATATGTATTCTTTTTATCAATATTGATACGATCAAACAAATGCTTGTTCATAAAATATCTATAACTCTGTTCGTTATCAGGAGCAATTCCTTTATATTCATCTAAATTAATTGTAGTAACATTAGAAAAGTCTAAATCACCTTTCTCGTACCAGCGAATCAACTGTTCGTAAGTTCCTATTGGTGTAGAACCCGTTGCCAACCCAATGACACTATTTGGCTTAATTATTATCTGAGCTGAAATAATATTTGCTGCAGTTCTGCTCATATGATAATAATCCTGTGTTTCTATAACACGCATTTATTTTCCTTTCCCTCCATAATTTCTGTAATCCGATGGAGATTTTCCTACATAACTTTTGAATATACGGCAAAAGTGTGTTACATCCTGAAAACCTACGCGTTCAGATACATCCTGAATCTTATAATTTTTATTCTCTAACAAATCTTTCGCCTTATCTATTCTTATTGTGTTAACTATTTCAAAAAATCCTCTTCCTGTGTACTGATTAAGTAACTTACTTAAATGCCAACTACTTATAAAACATTGTTCAGCCACATCTAAAAGACTTAATTTCAATTTGTAATGTTCATATATAAATTTCAATGCGTTTTTAAGTATAAAATTGTTAGCATCAGTACATTTTAATCTATCCTTTTCAGGAGTATCACATTCAGGATGATTTTTTATAAATGTTTCATATATATAATTCTCTTCTTCATCTGAACGGCTCCATATAGAATCAATTTCTGCATTGCTGCTATCATTTCCCTTCTGCTTAAGATTGTTAGTCATTGCACTTATTGCTTCTTCTAACTCATCTATCTTTGACGGTTTTAATAAAAATCTTGTCACTCCAAGCTTTATAGCCTGCTGTGCATATTCAAAATTTCTAAATCCTGTCAATAAACACACTTCAATATCGGGATACTCAGACTTAATTGCTGCAACCATTGCAAGTCCGTCCATATTATTCATTGATATATCTGAAATTAAAATGTCAGGTTTTATTTTTCTCATAAGTTCTAAACCTGCTAATCCATTGCTGGCTGTACCGACAATTTCACAATTCCAATTTGCCCATTCAATTCCTAATTTAAGCCCCTCTACTATAATCGGCTCATCATCCACGATAATTACTTTATACATAAAAACTCTCTCCTTATTATCCCTTAACAGCACCTACTGTCATACCTTTAATAATGTATTTCTGTAATGCCATGTATACTACTAAAATAGGTATTACAATCAAAGTTACTGATGTGAACAGCATACCATAATTTACACCTTCTTTTGAAGCAATATTATTAAGAAGAATTGTAATTGCCCAGTTATCTTTTGTTCTAAGGAAGAACATCTGAGTAAACAAATCATTGTAGCTCCAAAGGAAACTAAAAATTCCAACTGTTACAAATGATGGCTTTGATAGCGGCATGATTATTCTAAAATAAATCTGGAATATATTACAGCCTTCCATATACGCTGCCTCTTCCAGTTCCACCGGAAGCCCTCTCATGTAACTTCTGAGTACTATTATAGCAAATGACATATTTCCTGCAATCTGCGGAAGTATAACTGATAACAAATTTAATGAAACATGTGGTGTGTTTACAATTCCCCAACCTGTCATCATTCTTAATACAGGAATGATGGTGGAGTAGATAGGGAACATCATTCCTGCATAAAGTAAGGCATCCAAAATTCCCTTGCCCGGGAACTTATACCTCGTTAATATATAAGCTGCCATTCCGGAGAATAGAATAACAACTACTGCAACAGTACCAGATATAATAAAACTGTTCCTGTATGCATTCAAAATGTCATAGTTGGCAAATACTGCTTTATAATTATCTAATGAGAACAGTTTACCAACAGGCAATGCAAATGAATTATTGTATATTGCCTTTTTATTTTTAAACGAATTCATGATGGACCATAGCAGAGGGAAAATTGTCGTAAGAGCCCAAACAATAAGAATTGTATATACAAATACCAAAGATATTTTAAAATTTTTCTTCTTCATGTCTTTTCTCCCTTCTATACATCATAATCGTCATTTGTCTTAAATATTTGATTTACTACAACTGACAATACTACACCTATTATTACAATAACAACTGCTATTGCCGAACTGTAGTCAACATCTACATATACTTTTGAGTACATGTATGTTCCTGTTAACCATGTATTTGACATACCATTTACAAACATTGTCCATGGTAAATCGAATACTTTTAAAGCTCCTGTTACTGCTAATACTACGCATGTACAAATACTATTTCTTAATAATGGAAGCGTTACATATCTAACCTGCTGAAGCTTTGAAGCTCCATCAATTTCTGCTGCTTCATATAAATCTTCCGGTATTCCGCTTAATCCCGTAAGTAAAATTATGAAATAAAATCCAACATATTGCCATATAACCGGAACAAGCATTGTAAACATCGGATGTGTTGCCTTCCAGTCAATCAATTCATTTTTACCTGCATCCAAAACACCAATAAGCTGTAGAAGCTGATTTATCATTCCTTTATCGTAAAGGAAAACTAAGTTAAACAATAAGCCAAGGGCTGTTGCTGAAATAACAATTGGGAAAAAATATACTACTCTGAAAAATCCTGCACCTTTCTTTATATTGCTTACTAACAATGAAAGGACAATAGCCAGTCCTACTTCTCCAACAATTGTTGCTATAATCATAATTCCTGTATTTTTCAAGGCTATTAACATTTTCGGATCCTTGAAAATTTCAAGATAATTTTTGTAAAACGGAGCATTCCATTTGTCAGCTGCCGTCCCCATATACTTTATATGTTGAAAACTGTTAATTATGTTTTGTATGAATGGGTAGTAAAGAAATATCAACATAAAAACAAATGCCGGTATTAAGAAAAATGCAATATATTTTTTGTTTTGGTATATTTTTGCACCCATATTATATCTCCTTATTTTTTTAAAGCCGGAAGGTTTTTGTTCCTTCCGGCTCTAATTTCTACTTGATTATTTTAATAATTTATTCACCAGAATTAATTGTTAATGCTTCATCTACAGCTGCTGCAACTTTTTTGTTACCCTGAACAATATCTGCCATACCTGCAAAAATAGGATCTTTTGCTGCTGTTGATAAACTATCCTGTACAGCTGGAGAAATTCCAGTTGCTCCTGCACATAATTCTACACCTGCATTTGCAAGACTTGACATTGAATCAGCGTCAACTGTTGCACCATTCTTTAATGCTGTTGCTGAGCTTCCTGCAAATTTTGATACCATTTCATCACTTGTCATGTATTCAATGAAATCTACAGCTGCTGCACGTTTTTCAGGATCATCCCAGCATTTCTTTGTAATATAGTAACCACTTGAAAGACCACCGATAAGGTCTGTTGACTTACGATTTCCTTTTCCGGGAACGTATGTAACTGTGTAGTTATCAATATCATCTACTGCTTCTTCAATACCACCAACTTTCCATGAACCATCAATTAAGAAAGCTGCTTTATCAGATGTAAATAACTCAAATGTTTCACTATCTGATGCTGTTAATGTATTGTCTGGGAAATATCCTTTTTCATAAAGGTCTTTGATATCATTGATACCATTTACCCAAGCTTTACCATATTCATCATCTGCTGATTTAGGTAATGTACTATGTGTAGCTACATCCTGGAAGTTGAAAATTGTGTATTCAAACCAATAATGTGGAATTTCCTGTAATGAAGCTGCTATTGGTGTGTAACCTGCTTTCTTTATTGTTTCACACATTGTCATAAATTCATCCCAAGTTGTATCTGCTGTTGGAGCTTCAACTCCTGCTTCTTTAAGTACATCCTTGTTTACAAATAATCCTTCCCAGTATCCATTAACCGGTACTGAATAATTCTTTCCATCTACAGGTGATGCTCCAAGCATGTCATCTTTCATATTTGATGCATAATCAGGATATTCCTGTCTGATTTCATCAATTGAAACTACCTTACCCTGTTCAACGAACTGGTTTGAATCAACTCCGTTGAAGAAGAATAATACATCCGGTTCTGAACCTGTTTCAAAGTCTGTAATAACTCTTGATTTAAATGTTTCATCAGATGTTGCTGAACTATCTTCAATCTTGTTTCCTGTTTCTTTAGTCCATGCAGCACAGGCATCTTTATAATTTCCTGCATTTGTGTCTTCACCTGCATATGTTGTTGTAACCTTTAATGTTACCTTTCCTGAATCTGCTTTGTCTTTGTTGTCGCTGCTGCTTGCGGCATCTCCATTGCTTCCGCATCCAACCATGGATACTGCCATAAGTCCTGCGAGCATAAGTGCTAATGGTTTTCTCATATAACTCCTCCAATCCATTCACTGATACCTTTTCTTTTTTCCTTATAACCATATGCTTTTTTTATTTGGTTATAAGTTTTTTCCGTATCTATTATTTATTACATGTATTATTCTATTCGAATTGCACAAAAAAGTTAATGATTTTGCTTGTTTATTTGTTGAATATAGTTGTTCATTTTTGTATAAAATATTTAATCTTTTTGCAAAAATTTGTATTTTATTGTTTTCAATTTAAAAATTTTGCTATTATTGTCAATTTTCCATTTTGAACCTATCTATTTTCAGTTTACTTTCAGTAAGATTGTCATCAATGTTTTCTATAGATAAACCACTGTTTTCACCATATAAAAGCTTAAGTCTCATGTTTACATTTCTAATTCCGATATTATGTACATTCTCTTCCAGTTTCTGATCCGAAAGTAATATTTCTATCTTCGCTTTATCAGCCTCAGTCATATTTCCATTATTATGAACAACTATATACAAGTTATTGTAATCTGCATATATTTTCAGGCTTCCTATAATGTTCCCCTCTTTATCTCCTCCATGCTCTACAGCATTTTCTACAATTGGCTGTACTATAAGTCTTGGAATCTTTAAATTAAGTAAATTTTCATCCACATCTTTATCAAAATGGAATCGGCTTCCAAATCTCTGATGAATGATATACAAATAAGCATCTACGTACTTAAGTTCCTCTTCAATAGTGATGAATTTTTCTTTTTTTCTATTCATTGTCGCTTCCATCATTACTCCAAGAGATTCAATCATTCCACTTACATCATGATTTCCACTCATTCTGGCCTTCCAGTTAATAATCTCCAATGTATTATTTAGAAAATGTGGATTAATCTGTGACTGCAACGCTTGCATATTTGCATCTCTTAATGCTACTTCTTCTGCATATATTCGATTAAAAGATTCTTCAAGTCCTAATGACATATGGTTAAATGTATCTATTAGTTTTCCAAATTCTTTATTTCCTTCAAATGCAGGTAAAGTTATTCCATATTCTCCTTCTTCAATCTTTTCAGACATTTCCATCAAATCTGAAATTGGTTTATTGATATTTCTGTAAAAATAATAAAATGTTAACGCTGCCAATAAAATTGTAATCAAAATGATTAATACATATATATATACATACGTAAACGATTCATTAAGTACTTCCATTCGATTTAATTTAACAATATATGTAAACTGCTGATTATTGCATCTTGTGTACAGATTTACAGTATAATTGTTACTATCATAATTGCTTTCTGTTTCTGTAACTTCTCCATAATTTCTTTTATTATTATCAGCATAAATTTTGAATTTTTCATTATTTATATCATTTTCATAATCAGGTTCACATACCATATCTCCATCTAGAAATATAGCCCCATTTTCTCTCCACACTACATTATCCATGCTTTTAAACATATTTGATTTATTTATTTCCATAACAATAATTGCATAAGGATTGTAATCACTTGTAACCAGATTTCTAACTAAATACAGATGTTCTCCTATCTCTATAAATTTAGTATTAGTTCCCATTCTTTGAGCTACTGACTTTATCTGTGTCATAGCATTATTTTTAAAATCTGAAATACTTGCATAAGTCGCTCCCGCAACATTGCTATACGTATAATATTCCATTGTTGTTTTTTCTTTAAATACAACAATTGTGCTTGAAATCATTGAATTATATTTGTACTTTTCACTAAGATAACTAGATATTTCTCTGTACATTACCGCTTCATTTTTATCTTTTAGGAATTGTAAATAACTTGTTCTTATGACATTGTCATATGAAGCCTGCTTTGATTCCTGTATTACTTTTTCTATATTACTGTTGCAGTTTTCTGCAGCATTTTCCATAGATGTAACTACTGTATTTCTTACCTGATTAGAAGTTTTTGAAGCTGACGAGAAAAAAAGAACAACCGACAATGCTCCAAACGGTACTACAAGGCATATTACCAGCAGTCGAATCATCCCAAAGGTCAGATTTGCCTTTTTCCTTTCTTTATTTAGTGCATTATATCTGTTGTTCTTTTTCATTATTAGTCTCCCTTCAACTTTTACTATTATTTCTGTCGGGAAACTTATTTATTATTCTGTTACTAATATTATATAAATAATTATTATATAAATGACTTATTAAACTTATGTTACTCCAAAATTACTACTTTAATCCTAAGAATTTCTCATATATTTCACAAACTTCAATAGCCTGTTCTTTTGTTGGCATTTCACAGAAAATACGAATCAACGGTTCTGTTCCTGAGAATCTGCCAATTACCCATCCTCCGTTTTCAAAATAAACTTTGCTTCCATCCATATACGAAACATGCTGAATCTTATATGGTAATTCCGGAATCTGTTTATCTTCCATTAATATTTTGTGAATTTCTTCTTTCTTTTCTTTTGTAAATTTGTAGTCACGCTCTTCCATATAAATAGCTCCGCATTCAGCTTCAATGTCTTTATATATTTCAGATAACTTTCTTCCTGTAACTGCTATCATTTCTATAAGTAACATTGCTGCGTAAATACCATCTTTACCATTAATATGTCCACGTACTGTAAGTCCTCCGGAAGATTCCCCGCCAATAACTGCATTTTCTTCAGTCATTTTTGCTGATATATACTTAAAACCTACCGGAACTTCGTAACAAGTTTCCCCAAACTTATTTGCTACCTTATCAAGCATATGTGTTGTAGCTACGTTTCTAACTACTGCACCATGCCATCCTTTATATTTTACAAGATAATAATATAATAACACAAGAATGTCATTTGGATGAAGAAATCTTCCTGTATCATCAATAACTCCAATTCTGTCCGCATCTCCATCTGTAGCAATTCCTATGTCAAATCCATAATCAATTACTCTTGTCATAAGACCTCTAAGAGTTGATGCACTTGGTGATGGAAGTTTTCCACCAAATAAGGTATCATGTCTGTCATGTATTGTTTCTACATCACATCTTGCCGTAAGCAGTAATGTTTTTAAAGGTATTTCAGAAACTCCATACATCGGGTCTAAAGCAACTCTAAGACCTGCATTTCTGATTTTCTGCATATCTACAGCATTAATTATATTATCTAAGTATTCATTTAAAGGATAAATTTCTTTAATCAACTCTTTGCTTACTGCCTCATCATAATCCATTTCTTCTATAGAATCCACATCTATTTTTGAAGCGTAGTCTTCTATTTCTTTTGTCTGATTTTCATCAGCATCTCTGCCACCATAAGTAAACACTTTTACACCATTGTAAATAGCCGGATTATGGCTTGCTGTTACCATCATTCCATATGGCATTTCATGTTTTTCTACATAGAACATAATAAGAGGAGTAGGCGCTGATTTGTTAACGAGCAATGTTGTAATTTCCTGTGCTGCAAATACCTGTCCCATCCATCTCATAGCTTCTTTTGACAAAAATCTCTTATCATAACCAATTATCATTCCTTTATCAGTCTTGCCTTCTGCTTTCATTTTGTTGCACATAGCCTGAGCTAATAATTGAATGTTTTTCTTAGTAAATTCATCTCCTATGACTGCTCTCCAGCCGCCTGTTCCAAATTTAATCATGTAAGCCTCCTCATTATACCTTATGCTACCCCATGGTGATTTCAACCAGATTATGGCTTCCTTTTTCCATAACCGGAATAAAATCTACTATTTCCCCATTTAATTTTATTTCTTTAACTCCTTTATTAACCTTATTAGGGTTAACTACATTTATATCGTACTCCGCGCCTCTCCATACACGGTGAACTTTAAATTTATCCCATTCCTTTGGAATACATGGATCAATATTTAATTTATCAAAATCAGGTCTGATTCCAAGCATATATCTTGTCGCCGAGAAATATGACCATCCTCCACTTCCTGTCATAAACGGATGTCTCGCTCTTCCGTATGCAGTATGGTCTTTTCCCATGATAAACTGGCAATAAGAATATGGTTCTGCTTCTCTGATTTCAATCATGTCATTCTGATTGTATGGGCACAATGAATTATAATATTCCATTGCCCTGTCGCCTCTTCCGAGTACACATTCCGCTGCCCATGCCCATGGATTTGGATGTGAGAATATAGCACCATTTTCCTTGACACCCGGATATACTCTTGTGATAAATCCTATATCATCATCAGGAACTGTATACGATGGAGCATTTAACATTATTCCATATGGTGTTGCCAAATATTCTTTTACACTGTCCATAGCCTTAATGCCTTTTTCTTCCGATGCCGCCCCCGACAATACTGCCCAGGCATTTGACTCTAAATGAACTTTACCTTCTTTATCTGTACTTGTTCCAATTTTCTTTCCGTTTTTGGTTATTCCTCTTATAAACCAATCTTTATCCCACAATTCATTATTACATACATCTTTTACATGCATGGCCATTTCCTTATATTTCTTAACATCATCATCTCTTCCAAGATACTGTGCTAATTCTATAAAATTGTTTATTGCCCAATAATGTAAAAATGATACTAAAGCACTTTCTCCTCCGCCAAGATTTAAGCAGTCATTCCAATCTGCCCTAAGTCCTAAGCAAATTCCTGTTGCTCCTACTTCTTTTGCTGAAAAATCTAATATTCTCATCATATGTTCATATACAGTACCTTCTCCCTTATCTGCATATGGAACAATCTGATTAGCAAATTCGATTTCTCCTGTTTCTTTTATATATTCCACAATAGATGGTATAAGCCATAAAGCATCATCTGAGCATGCATCTTCAATACCATGTATTATATCTGACTTATTAATTCCCGGAATTACTGTAGGTGATTTAAAAGGTTTCTTATCATCCTTTTTCTTTTCAAACCATTCCGGTTGGAATAAATGTAATCCATATCCTTTTGAAACTAATCCATTAAGAAGCTGTACTATTCTCTGTTTACACTTTTCCGGATTAGAATGCGGTATAGTCATTGAATCCTGCGCCGTATCTCTATATCCTAATCCCGTTCTTCCACCTACTTCGATGAAAGATGCAAATCTTGAAAACATTACATTAACTTCTGACTGATATAAATTCCATATATTAATCATTGTGTTCATTGCTTCACTTGGAGTTTCAATTGTTAATTTATTAATTTTATCATTCCAATACTTTTCCAAATTTTTGTATGCTTTGTCCACATTTGTAAAATCGCTATACTTTTCTCTTATTCTTCTGCCTTCTGTGTCATCGCCTTCACCTAACATAAAGATAAGTCTGACTTTTTCGCCCGGTTGTATTACAATATTTTTCTGTAAAGAACCGCAGTGATTATTTCCTTTTTCAAATGAACCTGTACATTGTCCATTTATTACTGCCTGTGGATTATCTTCCGTATGATATAAACCCAGGAACTTGTCTCTGAGGCAATCGAAGCCATCTGGAGAAAAATTTGAAGTAAAATACTGATAACCAAATTCTTCATAGAATAAGTCATACAATATAATTCCATCCTTATATGAGGAACCCGCACAATACAAACTCATCTGAAAATTCTGATTATCTATCATAATATGATGGAAGGAAAATTCACAATAAGAAAAAATACTTAAGTTCCTAGGTTTATTGTCTGTATTTTCAATAACTACATCCCAAAGTTCAACATCATCTTCTATTGGAACGCAAAGTTTCTGACTTGCTTTTAATTTATCATATTCGCATTCATAAACAGAATATGATAATCCATGTCTGCACTTATACTTAGCTTTATCAAGTGTCTTTCCTACCGGCTGCCATGAAATGCTAAAGTAATCACCATTATCATTGTCTCTTACATACACATAATGTCCCGGTCTGTCCATTGGCACTGAATTGCCTCTAAACCTTGTTACTCTATGATACTCAGGTGTTTTATAAAACATATAACCACCTGCCGTATGATTAACTACCACACATGTATCTTTCACACCTAAATAATTCGTCCATGATGTAGGAAGATCCACTCTGTCTATTACATACTCTCTTTTTTCATTATCAAAATGTCCGTATCTCATAATCCTCTCCCTGCCTATTTTCTTAGTTAAAATAATGATAGCAAATATAATCTCTTTTTTGAATGAACGTACTTGTTATTACTTTTCTCTTTTTGTCAGATTTGTTTTTATTTTTTGTTATTTGGAACAAATAAATACAAATCAACAATAATTTACATGTTAATCTATCTAGTCTGGATGGCATAAATATTAGCTAAATAAATTTATTTGATATCGGTGGAGCTAACGCGACTTTAATGCATGCAACTTGTTTCCGTAAATTGTAGATTCATTATGAAAATAAAGAAAATCAATTTAATTTTAGACTTTATTTATGTTTGTTTAGGTGTAAAATATACATATAAATAAACATCAAAGTTGGGAGGTTTATATGAGAGAACGATTACAGGAATTTTTGGACCATATGGAAATGGTCACATCAAAAGAATTGTCAGACAATGAACGTGAAGCAGTTTTTAATGATTTTATGAAACAGATTCAGTTTTTCCAAAATGAAAGACTTATTCATTTAATCGTAACAGTTACATTTGCAATTATTGCAATTTTTACAACTTTGGCAAATTATGTTCTCCAAAGTATATGTGTGTTTGTATTTTTGCTTGCAATATACATTCTTCTTTTATTTTACATAAGGCATTATTTCTTTCTCGAAAGAGGAGTACAAAAACTTTACCTCTACTATGATAAACTTGTCAAAAACACTTATTATAGTGATGATGTGAAGAAAAAATGCAGTTTAGTTTAAAAATAGCGTACTATTTTCAAATAAAATAATTATCGACTTTTTTCGACTATAATTAATTTGTAATGTTAAAATCAAAAAGCCACTTTTAGAAAAACAATGTTTTTCTAATCATGTAAAAATACCAAATTGGGATGTTTTACAAAAAAAGGCTACCACTTTACGTAATTTGTAAAGTGGTAGCTTTTTTAATTAATAGCTTTTAACTTAATAATAAAATTTTATCTATCCCATTTATCGCAAAGTGCCTGTACCTGATCGGCAAATTTTGCAAGGTCTTTATTTGCACCGCCTTCATTACGTTTAATAACTGCAAGAAGTCTCTGCCCTGCAGCAAGTAATCTTTCGTATACAGTAGATGGTTTTCTCTGTTTTGAAGAGTTGCTTTGTATTCTGATTGGAACTCCTTCTTTTATTAATTCACCTGTTGCCAGGTCAAACTGTGTTCCACTGTAAGGAGCATATGCATCATATCCATGTTCATCTCTTAAAAGTTTTGCAAAAATATCACATACCTCATCTTCACCATGAACTACAAAGACTTTCTGTGGTCTTTTCTTCATAGCTTCGAGCCATTTTACTAACTCTTTCTGATCTCCATGACCGCTTATACCTTTTAAGGATTCTATTCTTGCCTTAACAGCTATTTCTTCACCAAAAAGTTTTACTGTTGTTGCTCCTTCAAGTATTGCTCTTCCTAACGTACCGACTGCCTGATAACCTACAAATAATATTGTAGAGTTCTCTCTCCACAGATTATGCTTCAAGTGGTGTCGTATTCTTCCGGCTTCACACATACCTGATGCAGACAATATAACTTTTGGCATATTATTCTGGTTAATAGCAACAGATTCATTACTTGTAACTGAAACCTTTAATCCATCGAACTTCAACGGGTTAACTCCCATGTTAATTAATTCCATTGTTTCTTCATCAAAGCAATCAATTACGTTATTATTAAATACATTTGTTGCCTCTATGGCAAGCGGACTATCTACATACACTTCAAAATTAGGATAGTTCTTAACCATATTATCTCTTTTAATAATACGGAGGAAATATAGCATTTCCTGAGTTCTGCCTACGGCAAATGACGGGATAACTACATTTCCACCTCTTGCAAATGTTTCGTTTAATATTCTCGCCAGAGCTTTTACATAATCAGGTCTTTCTTCATGGAATCTGTCACCATATGTAGATTCTATTAAGACATAGTCAGCTCCATCCATTGTCTTAGGATCTTTAATTATTGGTTTATTAATATTACCAATATCTCCTGAGAAAATTATCGTCTTAGACACATCACCTTCAGTAACTTTTACCTCGATGCTTGATGAACCAAGCAAATGTCCTGCATCTACAAACTTAATCTGGAATTCATCACATACACTCACAGTTTCATCATAGTTTACCGGAACCATTAATTCACAGGCAGCTACTGCATCTGCCATCGTATAGATTGGCTCATATTCTTCCTTGCCGGCTCTCTTTGCCTTTCTGCTTTTCCATTCAGCTTCAAATTCCTGGATATGTGCACTATCACGAAGCATTATGTTACATAATTCGCAAGTTGCTTTCGTTGCAAATACCTGTCCCTTAAAGCCTCTCTTTACCATAAGCGGAATTAATCCTGAATGGTCAATGTGGGCATGAGTTAAAAATATGTAATCTATATCTCCTGCTGCCACCGGCAACTCCTGATTTACATAAATATCCTTTCCCTGTTCCATACCACAATCTACAATAGCTTTTTTATCCCCAACCTGTAAATAGTGGCAACTTCCTGTAACCTCATGGTCTGCTCCAAGAAATGTTAGAATCATAAAATCATCCCCTTTATATTAAATTTTAATCCGAACTAATTAATATTTTTATTATATCATCTTATGATTACAGGGTCAAAAATATAAAACGATTTTATTGCTTTATTTTTTTATTTTTTGTTTTTAATCTTCTTTACTTTGCTCCAATTGCCATATACTTTTTTACCATTAACAACTTCATATGCTCTTGCTTTAACATAATAAGTTTTATTTGGTTTAAGTTTTCTTACAACTACATTAACCTTCTTAGAAGTTATCTTAATAACTTTCTTTCCGGCAAATCTGTTATTTCTAGCAACTAAAACTTCATAGCCTTTTGCTTTCTTAACTTTTCTTAACTTAATTGCTACTTTCTTAGCTGATTTTTTCTTTACTGTCTTTTTAATTTTTACTGTCTTAACTGCCTTTGTTGTAGCTTTAGTTGTTGTAGTTACATTTTCTGTTGTTGTCTGATTTGCAGTAGTAGAAACATTTGTTGTGTCTTTTGCAGTTGTGCTTTCTGTTGTTAAATCTTTTGTTATGCTTTCTTTAACTGCTTCTGTTGTTATTTCAGTTGTTGTTTCCTCTCCAATTTCAACCTCAACTGTATAGCCTTCTGTTTCAAATCCATTAAGTTCTGAAGTAATCTTAATTGTATGCTTTCCTGTTTTGTCAAATGTATATGTTACAGTTGTTGCTGCAGGATATTTGTTGTATAACTCTCCATCAACATATACATTGTAAATCTGTCCTAATCTTATCTGTTCTAAGCTCTGCTGCCACATAACTGATACTTCATTTTTATTCTGTTTTGCAATTGCAACACCTTTTACTTCTAATGGCTTTGCCCACTCTACATTAATTGTTGCCTGCTGCATTAATATTGGAGTGTTGTCTTTATCATCAACATATGCTGTAACAATATATTTTCCTGCCTTATCAATGTTTACTGTTGCATTACCATTTTCGTCAGTAACTGCTCCATCGATTGGTGTAACTTCACCTGTTTTAACATCAACAATTCCAATCTTTGCACCTTTAACAGCATGTGTACTTGCATCAATAACTGACTGTTCACATGCACCATACCATGCATAATTATATCCGCTTACTGATACATTAAATGTTTTATCTGTTGTTGTGCTGTCTGTATCAAGCTTAATTGTTGATAAATCATCTGAATATCCTGCATCCTGAAGGAAATAGAAATCAACTACATCATTGTCTGCTGTTTTAGCCTGGTCTACTGTATATCCTGTGTAATATCCATTTACTAATTCATCATTATGTGGATATTTTCCATTAATTGAATACATAAATGTTGAAGCATCTTTTCCAAATGCCTTTGAAACAAATGTTCCATACTGGCTTGTACTAAAATCAATGTAATCTTTTGCTGTTGAAGTTGTGAATTTATCTCCGTATACATATTCATGTGCTGCAACGAGAACATCGAGAGCTGATACTCCATCTTTTACTGCATCTGTATAGCCATATCTTTCAGCTAAATATCCATTAACTTCTACTGTCTTTGAAGCTACGATAAATTTGTTATTAGCCTGAGCATTTACCGTAACATTTACATTTTCATTTTCTAATATGCACTTGTCAAAGTTTTCATTAGAAATATCTGAAATTGCATTTATTTTTTCTTCTGTAGTCTTACTGTTATCCATAAGTAACTGTGCATACTTAGAAGTAATTTCTACAATTTCATTTTTAGCATCTTCGCTACAATCATTTAAATCTTTTCCTGTTGCATATTTGTAAAGTACTTCATTGCAATCATCTGATGCATAGCTATCTGTTACTGTTGCATATGTAGCATTTACTTTACCGCATACAACTTTATCTTTTGAAACACCGTAACAGTTTGTTACTTTTCCTCTTGTTATTGAACCTATTATTGAGCCTAATGTATCACCTGTTGCAGCACTTGAAACTGTTCCAAGAGAGATACAGTTATTTACTGATGAATCTGCAGAACCATTTGCATAGCCAACAATTCCACCAATCATTAAACCTGTTTTGCTTTCAATATTTGCTGTATTAATACAGTTTGTAATCGTTGCACTTGTTGTAATTTCACTTGCGATTCCGCCTGCATAACCTGCTGTTGAAACAACATTTCCTTCGTTTACACAGTTTTCAACAGTGCCATTTGTAGTACCTACAATACCACCTGTGTATCTGTTTCCTGAAATAGTTCCTTTGTTCTTTGAGTTTTTAATTACTGTTCCTTTTGTATATCCACAAATACCACCAATGTAACTCCAGTTTCCTTTTACGTAGTCTTTAATTTCAACATTTACATCTGCTGTTACATTATTAATTTCTGTATTTGAAGCGTATCCTACAATACCACCTGTATTTGCTTTTGTTACACTCATTGTAGATGGAGCTGTAATTACAACATCACCTTCTACTGTAAGATTGTTTAATTTTGCACCATTTGTATATGCAAATAATCCACCATAAACTGTTGAGGCATTAATTGCTGTTTTATCAACTCTTAAGTTGTATATCTTATGATTATCACCATCAAATGTTCCACCGTAATATACATATGCAGAACTTGAAGTATAATAACTAATCTGTGGGAAATTGTATCCGGCAAGATCAATATCCTTTGTTAATTTTGCATTTAATGCTGATGTTGTCTTTGCTGTTGATGAATTTACTTCGTTAGCAAACCATGCAAGTTCTGCACCTGTACTAATTAAGTATGTTCCATCTTCATCCTTTTGTGGTTCAGTAAATGTTTTTCCGTCCCATGCGTTTTCATCAGCTTTCTTTAATACAATAGTTAATGTTGTTTTTCCGTCAGTTACTTCTGTCTTAGAACCTAATGTAAATGTACCATATTTTGCCACATATCCCGGTGCACTAACGCTGTAACTATATTTTGCATATCCAAGAGCACTGAAATCTTCAATTGTTTCGTTTGTATTTTTATTTACTACAGATAAGTCATAGTCTTTAATTTCATTTCCCTGTTCATCTGTTACATTAACATTAACTCCATAAGTTACCTTTCTATTTACAGGAATAGAGAAATCTGAAATTGTTGAATGCTGTCCTGTAACAATTACTGCGTTAAAGCATGTTCCAACACCTGCATCTGTTAATGTATACATATACTTCCATGCATCTGCATAGCTGTACATTGACTGTAAGTTAATGTATCCGTTTGAAATTGTATAATCTGTCTGTTCCTGTCCATCTTCAAATGTTAAATCAGAAGGTATTGTAACTTCTAATGAACCACTATCAGCAACCTGATACTGTGAAATCTGACCTGTTAACTTAGTACCATCCGGTGTATTTCCTACTATCTGTAATACTACCGGATTGAAAATACCTGAAACCTTTGGAATCGATCTGTAAAGCCCGTCAAATATTATTTTAACCTTATCTCCCGGCATAATTTTTTCTCCGGGATTTGACATGTTTTCATAATTCATCTGAACTTTAGCAGCTCTTACAACCTGATATCCTACAGAACCATTCTTTGATGTAACTTTTATAATATTGTTTCCTTCTTTAAGGTTTACATCATATGTTCCATTTTCATTTGCTTCAACTATTGTTCCGTCTTCAAAGCTACTATGTAAGTCATCTGTTGTTTTTATCGGAATAACTTCAACTTTATCTATTCCACTTGAAGCATATGGTGCAATGTTCATACTTCCTTCTTTTCCATTAAAGAAGAATGTATCATAATTCCAACACCAGTCTTTTCCATTCACATTTTTTACTCCAATATCAGAAATGTCTGATTTTTCATTTCCGACATGGATTATTGCTATACCTGTTCTCTTTGGAGATATTGCAGGATAAAATCCTCCGCTTGATGTACCATCTACATCTATAGCGTTATAAGTAACTGCAATTACGGCTGTTCCTGCTTTAACCCCTTTAATATCTAACCAGTTTCCTTTTCCGTTAGTTCTATTATCTTCTACTTCTTCTATATCAATATTATCTGCACCTGATAAAATTTCATAATTAAAATCAGGTTCAATCATTATATTTCCTGCATCGCTATTAATAATTTCCCATACTCTGTAAGCTCTGAGTCTGAATGTTTCATCAACGTCAATGTTCTTAACATTCTTATCGCTTACATTCATAATTAAGTTTGCTTCATCTCTTGTTAATACTCTGCTGTCTAAGCCACTGAAATCATGACTTGTAACATCTTTTCTATCCAAATCAACTGAAAATGTTGCTGATTGTTCGCTTCCAAGGCTCATATATCCTGCCTTAGTTACATATCCATCTTTAGATACACGATATGAATAATTTCCATTTGACTTTGGAACATAGAAATACCATGTTACTGTTCCATCTGAATTAGTTTTTTGCTTATAACTTTCAATTTCTTTATCCCTAAAGTTGTTCATCTGGAAATATACCTGTGCTTTCGCTTCATCAGGTACTGTAATAGCTGATGTAATTCTTGAAACAACTGAAGGTGACCATGAAAATGTTGAATAACCTTTTTGTACTGTACCGTTAATTCCATATCCATAAGTAAGATCATATTCTTCTGCTATGTCTTTATTTGGATATGCAAAATAATTGTAAAGGCATGCATTTCCCTGAGCTACAAGCATATATGGATAGTATGTAATGCCTGCATTTACATATGGTGTACCAGGTGTAGCTGTACAACTATAATAAGGGCAAACAACTTCTGTAGTATACTGGTCCGCTGTTAAATAATTATTTCCGTCATACTTTGTTCTTGAACTTACATTTGTACATCTGATATATACTGATTTTGAATCATATCCTGACTGAGTTACATTAGATGACATTGGAACGTTAACGCACATACCGCCTAATGGATTTGTATACTCTTGTGTACTTTCATCATATCCAAATGCTCTGTATGAATATGTTCCACCATTTAATGAAGCTGTGTATACTCTGTACTGTCCACTTGAATCAAGATTTCCACCTTCAAGTTTAATTTCTTCTGATTCATCAAATTCATCGTAACCTGTTTCTTCATTCTGTCCTAATGTCTTATACAATTTTATTTCAGGATTCTTATTTGCCCCTTCATTATCTCTTCCAACATAAAATGTCATGTCATATGTTGTTTCTTCAGGGTCCTGTACAGTTAAATAAACTGTATAAGTTGCTTCTGAAAGTAAGCCTGTTGTTTTACAATATGCTTTCCAGCTATACTTATATTTTCCCGGAGTGCTTTCTGTTACTGCATATTCCGGAAGACTGCTTGCAAAGCCGATAGTGATTTCTTCATATTTTGAAGGTTCTGACCATGTTTCACTTTCTTCATCGTAAACACTTCTGCTTACATAATAAAGCATTCCATGTTTTTCGCTGTCAGTGAATTTGTCCCCTAAATATGGCTTATATCCATTATAGATATAAGTTGTCTCATTCACTTCTTCCTTTACACCATCGCTTAATGTAATGCATGGTGCTTTTTCTTCTGCTCTTGCAATTGTGACATCATTAAGTGTCATACCGGCAATCATTGTTATTGCCAATAAAAATGCAAGCATTTTCTTTCCCACTTGTTTCATCTCTTCTCTCCTTTGTTTTTTTAGTCCCATATTTTTGCTGTGAGACTTGCCATAATTAGTGAAAGTAAAACTTACCTGATAGCTCAAACATCATCCATATTTTATTTATCGCCTGCTCTGTTTTTACTTTTTTGCCGAAACATAATTATATATATCAAACACGTTGTTTTTCTTATTTTGCTGCGCCGTTTATTGTAAATAAAAAAGTAAAACTCGCCTAATGGCTCAAACATTACTTTTTTATTTACACTATGCTCGCAAAATTGCGAAAAACTTCCTATCGTTTGCTACATATAATTATGTTCCATCAAAAAGCTACAAATATTAGCTGTAATAAACAAAATAAAGCTATTTCTTCGTATCAGTGATGTTAAATTTTATTTCATTAACTATGGCAAATTTCACAATTTAAACCAAAAGTTATACTTTTATACATCTTCGCCATAGCTGCAAATTCCATGCACGTGTAATCTGCAGTTATGGCTACTTATGTATAATTTAACGTTTTATAGATTTTACGGCTGAATATTTTCCGTATATCTTCTTTTTGTCTACTATTCTGAAACCTCTGATTTTGTAATAATACTTTTTGTTTCTTTTTACTTTTCTGTCTATATATGTTGTCTTCTTATTCGAAGTTATTGTTTTTATTATTTTGAATTTTTTACTCTTTCCTTCTTTTCTGTAGACAACATATCCACTAAAGTTTTTATTTCTGTTCCATTTTATTTTTAAGTATTTTTTGCCCTGTTTTTTTACCTTAAGTCCGTTTGCTTTTTCAAGTTCTGATTTTGTCTGTACAATGGATTCATTTCCTAAAATTACCCCATCTGCCTTATTTGAAATTCTGATAAAAGGAATAATTTTATATTGATATGTACTACCAACTATTGCCTGTGTATCTTCGTATCCTGTTTCTTTAAAGTTTGCAATTTCCTTATATTCCCCTGTTTTATTATCTAACTTATAAAGCAGGTATCCGTCTGCATAACTTAAGTTATTCCAACTTAAATTTATTTTCTGGAATCCTTTATTGTTTCCGGTAAATCCAAGTGAATTTGAATCCAAATATTCTTTTGCAATTCTTCTGAATACATTTTCAGCATCAATTAACTTTTGGTAGTTAGTTACAAATTTTTCAAGTGAACTATCAAGCTGGTCATATGCATTTCTTGCATCAATTATTGCCTGCTTTGAATCAAGAGTTATAACATCACCTATACCGTTTATTTTATTTACGACATCTGCTGCTTTTTCTTCACCTTCTTTGTCTGTAACGGTAATGTTTACAGTGTCTATTAATGGATCAAATTTGCCGTAAGTAGAAAGTTCATCATTATAAAGTACATAATTAAATGAAACTTCCACATCAGACATCACTGACATCAGTGCTCTATCATCAACAGTTACATATTTAGTAACATTTCTTGTTTTTCCATTTGAATAAAAAGCTGTAACTTCCATTCCGCTAGGGTCAAATTTTTCGCCTGCTTTATATTCAAGTTTATCCGGCTGTTTTGTTACCTGTATTTTTGTTATTTTACTTCCAAGTGCCATCATGTATGCTGAGTCGTTTTTAAAATACATTGTTCCATAATCATCCGAAATCAAACTGCAGATTGCATAATTTGCCTGAGCACCTTTTGGTGAAAACAAAACGTTATAATCATTTTCATCCTCGTACTCACTATCTCTTGTAATTATTGCTTTGGTCTGTCCCGGTTTATCTTTAAGTACTCTTATTTTTCCCGGCTCATAATTATCTATAAAGTATACATATGTATATCCGTCTTCTGACTCATATCCTGTCGTTGCAAGACCACTTGTCTGAGGATAGCCTCTTGTGCTTAAGTTATATGCAACACTCATATCATCCAGATTTACAACTGCAATATGATGTCCTGAATTAACTCCGAACTGTTCTTTTCCTTTAACTCCAACATAAGCCCTTTTATTGCAAATAACAGGAGTTGAAGTGCTTGAACTTCCCATATCAAGTTTTTTCACTTCTTCAATTGTTCCATCTGAATCAATTTTTGCTGAACAGAAATCTCCACCTTTTGATGTGAAATAAAATCTTTCTGTTTCTTTATCAAAACTAACACTACATCTAATATCGCCTCTTACATCATCATATTTTGATATAAGATTGCCTGTTAACGAATCAAGAACTATCAATGAACCTTTACCTTCTTCATCCGCTTTCGCTCCATCATCTGTTCCTACTACAAGATATTTGTCACATACATAACTTCCTGCCCAGTAAAATCCACCTTTTGATGTATATGTCCAGCTCGCTGTCTTTTTTTCTGTTTTGTCATTTACATCTTCATCTGTAACTGACAAACAAACATAATTTGCATTTCCTGTCTCACCATTCCAAAATCCTGTATAAATATATCCGTTGTGATAGGTAATCGGTGAATTTGGCTGACCATATAATGGGTCTTCATAAACCCATAAGGATTCTAATGTATCTGCATTAAATGCCTGTATTGCTCCACTTGCAAGAGCAACAAATATCATTCCGTCTGCATATGTTGGAGGTGTAATATTAAAAGCTGAGGTTCTTATCATGTTTCCACTTTTAATTACTTTTCCTGTTATGGTATCTACCTTTACAATCGATGTCGCTGTAGTATATACCAAATCATCTCCAACAAGAATCGGCGAACTTGGTGCCCCGCTTCCAAGTCCCGTACCAACTTTTTCTGCCCAATAAAGCATAGAATTTGTATAGTCAGTAGGTATTAGTGCTTTTGTCACACCATTATTTTCATCATTGCCTCTGAAATTACTCCATATAGAAGTAATTCCTTTATTTATTGCATTATTAACATCAGCTTCTTTTAGTGTTGCATCTATATTAGTATTTGCTCCTGCAACAAAGCTTCCACTTACAGATTTATATCCGTATTTAGTAACGACATAAGTATATTTTTCACCTTCAAGCAAATTTTCTGCCGTAAACTGCGTATCAACAACATTTTTACCTGCTATAATTTCTCCATCACTATTTTTTATCTGAATAATACTTCCGTTCGTTAATTTAAAATCTGTATTAGCAAGATTTATTTTTGCAATTTTAATTATGTAAGTCGAATAACTGCACTCATCTTTTTTAACACTAATCTTTATTCCATCTATTTCTGTGCTAATATCAATCTTACTGTTTCCATCAACAGGTTCGTCATTTACATATATGTTGTAATTTTCATCATATGGAACTATCTGTGTTTCTATCTTTTCCAAATTTTTCGGAATGCTTATTTCATATTCGTAAGTATCCCTGTTGAATTCAGGTTGTATGGAAATATTTCTGCCTGTTTTTTTATTTGCAAATGTAATACCTTTTAATGTTGTCTGTCTTTTTATATTGAATGTGTATTTTTCTACAACTTTGCTATAAGCTGCTGTTAATACAAATTTATTATCAACAGTTCCTTTTTCAATGATTTTTCCTAGTTTCTTTCCCAGTTCATCATTTCCACTGATAGTTATTTCTTTGCTTTCACCATTTGTATCCGTATAGTTAGCTTTAATTTCTGTTCCATCAGGTACACTTTCTTCTAATCCCACCTTTACGCATACTGAATCTTCATAATCGGGAACCGTAATTGTATATTCTTTTGTATTTGCATCAAATGGTGCATCAAACTTATAAGATTTCGAATTATCTGAAATGCCATTACTTATTTCAATGTTTTTTATTAATCTGCCGTCATATTCTCCGGGATGATTTTCTGTTGTTTCTTCTGATACGTTTTCTCCGGAAACATTGATTACTGCAATTGGTGGTGCAACGCATGCATTTCCTGAACTCAATTTATAATTTTCATAAGTTGATGTTGATGAAACATAATAAGTTCCGGGTTTATCAAATGTTAATGTTATCTGTCCATTATCGTCAGTTTCCTGACTTAATTCTTTCCAATTATCATTGTTATAATCCGACATCGCCTGCAAAGCATTACAGTACACTACTTTTTCACCGGGCATTGCTTCACCTACGAAAGATGAATTACCATCATTTGCTGCATTTGTTGCAGTTCCCCTCATTGTCAAAGTTATGTTTTCATTTGTATGTATGTCAAAAATTCCGGGATTTGTACACTTTGTGCTTTCACTTGTAAAAAATGAAAATGCACCCGTGTGATAGAAATCCCAATCAGAAAACATTGCCACATCGATTTCCATTCCATCTTCAAGCAAAATGTAGTCAGATGTTGACCCCCATCCTGCTGCCTGAAGCGGATATTCGTGATTAACATAATACATTAAGTTTTCATCATGTCCCCAAAATCTTGTCATATATAAACTTGTTGCAGAACCGGAAATACTCATTGCATCCTGTAATCTGTCATTTACTACAAATTTTTCTCCTTTTCTAAGATAATACTTTTCAAGCATTTTAATGAAAAGATGAAGTAATGTCGGTCTTTCTACAATTTTATCACTATTGTATCTTCCACCTTCTTCAAATGAATCTGCTTCATATCTGTAGTAATCCTCCATACCATATTCAGCTAAGTCAAAATAACTTATAGTCACAGGAATATGGCACAAAACAGTTTCATTATCATCATTTCCCGTTACAAATTTTCCATCTTCACTCAATGTAAAATAAACTGTAACGGTACCTTTCTCTTCTGTTTCTCCATATACAGTAATTAGACTTCCACAATTAGCAAAACATGTGGTTATTACAATTATTAAACTTAAAATCCATCCATAAATTCTTTTTTTCATTTCGTTCTCACTCATTTTACTTTATATGTTTTTTCATAAACTATTTGCTACTATCTTATATTTCTCTTATTTTGCATTTAAACATTATTTAAGGCTTCCATATTTATAAACAAATTTCCATTTAAATTTCTGCCATTTGCTAAGTTTCAGGAAAATATCTTTTCTAACATTTTCACAGTAATATTTCATTTGATTTACCTGCTCCTTAGTACAAGTCTTGTTGCTATATCTTGCCTTTTGATATAATGTCATCATTTCCAAATATCCTGCTTCACACTCACTCTCATAAGCCTTTAGAAATTCTTCATATTTTTCTAAATTCTTAAATCTATTAGTTTTATCAATGATAAAGTATGCATTCATAAGATATGAAAATAAATTCATTATTGCCTTATTTGTATTGGCATTGTTGTTATCCTGTTTTATATTTTTTCTGATAAAATATAATCTTATTTCATAGATAACAGCCGTAATAATTGCAATTGCTAATAAACTGCAAATAATCCATATCAGGTAATTTAATTCAGATTTATTTTTATCATTATCATCCTTTTTTTCTTTTTCAGGTTCTTCACCATTATAATTATCTCTGTCTATTTCCTGACTAATCTGCCTGTTATCATTTGTTTCATTCTCCAAGCCCGATGTAAAGCTGTCATTCGTTCCCATCAAATCCATATATGATTTAATAGTTTCAAATGGAATCCATCCAACACCATCCTGATAATATTCTGCCCAACAATGAAAATTATTCTTAGGTATGTTAATAGTGCTGTTATCATCAGCATCTTTCACATCATCCTGCGTAATAAGATATCCTTCAACATACCTTGCCGGTATTCCAAAGTATCTGAACATTAAAACTGTTGCCGTAGCATAATCTTTATCATTTCCTGATTTGCTAACTTCCATAAATTCATTTAAAAAATTTCCATAATCATTTATCCCCTGAAACTTTTTACTATATTTAATATTTTTATTTAAATAATTTAGTATCTCTGATTTCGCGTAACTGTATGAATCATGATTATCATTATCTTTTTTCAAATATGTACCAAGTATTTCCTTTTGCTTTACTGTCAAATCCAAATATGTTTTATATACAAATTCATTATAGTAATTTTCGTTTTTTAAATACTTTGTCGGCTTATCTCCATTATTTTTAAGATTTTCCACAATATCTGAATAATTAGTCACTATGTTATCTGACACATCAAGTTCATATTTTCTTGTGCCATATAAGCCTTTTGACAGAAGCTTTTCATCTCCTATTTCATCTTTATCTGTTAACCCATAATTATCTGAAACATATTCATATGGTGAATAAATGTATTTAGAAGATGCCCCTAAAACATTAATAGTCATCTTGTTTATATCAATTTCACTATTGCCCTCGCTTTTTGCATTAAACAATTGTGTCTGCCCATAAAAATTTTCTTTATGTAACCAGAAGAATAAATCTGCATACTTGTACATTTTCTTTTTATCTGTTTCATTCCAACCGTTTTGCGAAAAATCTCCTGCCACTAAGCCTTTCAAATAATAAGACTGTGGCTTTGACATTTTTACTTTCAATGCAATCTTATTTTTCTCTAAATATCTCAAATCATCTGTTTTATGATTTATATTTTGGTTTAAGTTTTCCAACATCTTATCTGTATTAGTCTCATATGATATTGGAACACATAAAATGCTAATAACAAGCATTGAAAAGACTATTAATACTTTGCTTTTATTATTTTGTTCAAATGCACTGCTTAATCTTTTTTTATTTAGGCAAATTATATTTGCAAATATTAAAACTGCTGCCATAAGGCAACTTTTTTTTCCACCAAACATTCCCTGAATAACTACTGTGACTATTATTCCAATTGCAAATACTGCCTGATTTTCATATTTAATTGCAATATATAAAACAATTGCAATTAAAGCTAATAGTCCTATTAAAAGCAAATCCATTTTAAAGTCAGGATTTAATATGTACTTTTGAGTAATCATTCCATATTTTTTTCCGATTAAATCAGAAATATCATTTAAAATAACTTTCATATTTAATCCAAATGCCGTTATCCTAAACTCTGTCACTTTAAATACAAACCCTGTTATTCCAACCAGAACAATTAATTCCATAATCAAAGTCATCAAAATATCTGTTGATTTTTTATCTTCTTTATTCAGTTTTCTTAAATCAACAGTATTTTGATTTTTCATATTTTAATTGCCCTTCTTTGTTTTAAGTTGTGCGAATTTAATTCATCATCTACAGTAAGCCACGTAACGCCTTTTGCCGCTATATTATGTACATCAGATTTTGTTTCTGCCACAATAACCGTATGTGCTTTTTCAAATGACATTTTTGCTATATAATTCTCATATTCTGATGTCTTGTTTAAGCATTTTCCTGCTGCTAATACTTTAGGTAATCTGCTTACTAAATCCTGTTCACTTCTTATGTTATATGAAATATATTTTTCTTTATCTTCCTGCCACCATCCTATAGTATGAGGAATATTTTCGTTAAAAAGATTCCTACTTAATGATATGAACATTTCTGCTAAAGCATCCGCCATTTCATATTTGGAATTTTCAAATCGGTTGTCAAAAATTAATATGATTGAATCTTCTGCCTCTTTAGCCATTTTTTTAACCATTGGATTTTCATATTTACCTGTTAATTTCCAATGGATATTTTTAATGTTATCTCCAATCTGATATTCCTTAATATCAAATACCTCTCCTGAAACTCCTGCTACATTCTCCATAAATTGCCATGTATCTGACGCTTCCTTTGCATTCGAATTTCCAAGT
Source organism: Eubacteriaceae bacterium (assembly GCA_902363805.1). Lineage (GTDB taxonomy): Bacteria > Bacillota > Clostridia > Lachnospirales > Lachnospiraceae > Eubacterium_U > Eubacterium_U album. The sequence goes on from CABJBF010000003.1 coordinate 297,056, forward strand.
TCAATGTCCTGTGTAATGGTATATGGTATAACATATATCTGCTGACTTTCATTAAAATTTTTATTAATAGACGCTATTCCCCAAATATCAAATATCTCGATATTTTTCAGTTCTACCTTTATGCATCCACAATATTTAGATTCAAGTTCAAGTGGCATTTCACTTTTCTTTGTTATACCAAGGAACAAATTCTCTTTAACTTTCTTTGTCTCGCCTGTAAGTATGTTCTTTATTTCAAAATTAAGAACCATCTCATTTAATGGAACAGGGTATTTATTGTTTACTATTATTTTTCCTGTAACATTTTTGCCCTTATCCACTACATTTGTGAATTTAAGCTCTGCATTTAAATTCGTAGTTGCTAATTTTGCATAGGCAAATGTAAGTATTCCTGTCAAAATCATAATTATAGGAATTATTAAAAATAATTTCTGCCGCCACACTACTGCTGATATCAGAAATAATAACAGCAGTAAAAAAAATCCTAAGCTCTTTCTATTCATTTTCTACACTTTCTATTATTTCTTTCATTATTTCGTCAGTGTTTACTTCATTAATCATTGACCTTGATTCCACGATTATACGGTGACTGCATACATCTTTAAAAATATATTGAACATCCTGTGGCACTACATAATCTCTTCCACCAAGCATCGCTTTTGCCTTCGCCATTTTGCAAATTGCCAATGCTCCTCTAGGGCTGATTCCTAATTTTATGAGTTCATGTTCTCTCGTTTTTTCTACAAGCTTACTTATATATTCATAAATTTCATCTGACACATAAATATTCCCCGCCAATTCCTGCAGGTTTATTAATTCATTTTTATTAATAACATGCTTTACTTTGTCTAACGGATTCTCATGATGTCTGTCTTTCATAATTTCTATCAGATTATTCATATCCGGATATCCCATATTAAGTCTAATCATAAATCTGTCTAACTGAGAATTTGGAAGACTTTGTGTTCCAATCCATCCTGTAGGATTTTGAGTTGCAATTACAACAAATGGTTTTTCCACTGTTCTTGTAACTCCATCTACCGTTATCTTTCCTTCTTCCATTACTTCAAGTAACGCAGATTGGGTTTTGCTTGAAGCTCTGTTAATTTCATCTGCAAGCAATAGATTTGTCATTGCACACCCTTCCATATATTGAAATTCGCCACTATTTTTGTTATATACCGAAAATCCTGTTATATCTGATGGTACACTATCGGGTGTAAACTGCATTCTCTTATAATCAAGTCCTAATACTTTACTAAAAGTTAATGCCAATGTAGTTTTTCCTACTCCCGGCACATCTTCTAATAAAATATGTCCTCCGGCTAATATCGCCATTAATACTTTTTCTATGATTTCATCTTTACCTATTACAACCTTTTTAACTTCTGAAACAATATCTTCTATTTTTTTATTCATCTTTAATACCTTTCTTTTGAAAGCCTAGTCGTTTAATATGTAACACTATATTTATCTTTGATACCATAAGAACCGCTTGACGGATTATATCCTCCAATATCCTTTCCATATGCCAAAGTGTATCTAATCTTTATATCATCACCATCTTTTGGCTTATATTCCGACATTCCGTATTCTTTATATTCATCATTAACACTATACGCCCAACCTGAACCCTGACAGAAATCAAGTTGTCCTAAGCTATCCATGTCATATATGTACTCTCCGGTTGAAGGGTCTATATTAAACTGAAGTCCATCCTCAATGATTTCATCTTTTAATTTATCATCAATCATCCAGCCTCTTAAAATTCCCGGTCTTGATATAGTTTCAAGATAAAATCCTTTATCCACTGTTCCGCTGTTTGTATATGAGAATCCGCTTTTCTCTATAGCACGTTCAAATATATCTGCTGCGTTATCTCCATAATAAATATCTACTGTTTTAGGTCTTAATAGGACTCCTAAATGAATAACCTTCGCATCGATGCTTACTGTTGCCGTACCAATAACGGTTCCTTCATCTATATATGTACATTTTAATTTGTAACTATATTCCTTATACCTTCCATCGCTGTCTGTTATCTTAACTTCAAGGCTATTGTCTCCATTTTGCAAATTAAGCAAATATCCAACATAATTAGCAGACCATCTGTACTGAATTTTCTTTCCATTTAATTTAACTTCAATTCCGTCATAATAAATTTTGTTCTTCTTATAATCCATCGCTCCGATGTATAAAGTAAAACTTTCGCCTTTTATCTCCATTCCATCAGTGACATTTATATATGAAATAACCGGTTCAGTATCTTTTGTAGCCAACGGAACATATTTAATTGTAAAGGTTTTATTCAAGGATACATTTCCTGAATCTGTTGCCTTAAGTCTAATGGTGTTATTACCAATTTTTAAACTGGAAGTATATGCTCCTTCATTTCCTGTAATTATGTTTCCATTAACAATTACAGATAATTTCGCCTTATCTGTTCCATTTCTTATAACTGCCTGAAATTCAATATTTTCTGCATTAACTGTTTTATTTTCCAAATCGGTTTCAATTCCAAAACCATCCTCATATTCAAGAGTTATTTCATACTTTTTTGTAATCGAATATTTATCATATTCAGCTTTTGCGACTATTGTGTTTTTTCCTTTTTTTAAAATTACAGAATATTTGCCATCTTTTCCCGTTATATTTTTATCATTTAACGATACCTTTACATCTGCATTATTTTCACCCATTTTTGCCTGCAAATTAAATTTGAAAAACGGATTGTTTACAGTCTGGTTCTTCAAATCTGTTGATATAAACAAATTGCCTGTATCTACATTTACCGTATATTTTTTCTTTGCAATAATTTCACGACCGTCATCTCTTCTGTAATTAACCACTATTTCTATAATATTTGTTCCTTCTCTAAGAATAACTCTGCCATCAAAATTATTTATCTGCTCATCATTCACATACACTAACTGTTGTTCTACCGTAAGACTTTCAACTAAATGTGTAATCGTAAATGCATATTCATATGTAGAAATTGTTTCTCCATCTATAATTGAAGTTGTAAAATATAGGGTTTCTGTTTTTTGATTTACTTTATCCACAAAAGATTTACCTTTGCTTTTATTGGATTTTCCTTCATCTGCGGATTCTTTTCCATTTCCTGATTTGTTAGAAGTGCTTTTAAGATTTACATTTCCATTGCCATTTCCATCTGTTTCATTATTAGTCTCTTCACTGTTGTCATTACTGTCATTATTTTCTTCATTATCTTCGTTATCTGAATTTTGCAAATTAGAATAATCATTAAATTCATCTACCTGCAAGCCATCATTTTCATACACTTTAGATGCCTTTGCCTCATTATTCATTGGGTTTACCGGTGTATCCCCCTTGTGATACCGAATACCCCACGTTCCTATGATTAAAGCCATGGCAGTAAGTATAACTATTATTCTATTAATAATCCGTTTATTATTTTTCACCATAGCCTCTCCTAATTTTTCTCTTTAAAAAATGGCAACAAAAAAAACACATCCTCCTCACCCGGAAAATATATTTAAACCGCATATATGGCAGGTCTCCTGACTCAGCTTCATCCTTAAAAGCGCCTTCCCAGTTTCCCAGTGGCATATTGCTTTCTTGTCTGCATTACAGTAGTGGTGACTGCTTCGGATTCTAACCGAATTCCCTATTAATCGACACGAATATAATTCTGTCGAACCATATACTGATATGAAATTTAAATCGTCTTTATGATAGCATTATTATTTACATAATGCAATTCTTTTGTATTCAAATAATCTTTTTCCTATTTGTAATGTACCAAATCGTATGGATAGTATTTCATATCTTTTAATTCATAATCATCTAATTTAAGTATTTTAGCTATAGCCCCTGCTTCAAAGCTCCACTATCCATAATAACAGTTAGTGCTTAAGTTGTGCGTATTATGCCAAAAGGCTTGTCTATGTTCTCTATACCAAAATCTTTTGACGTATTCTTTGAGTTTTCCCACCTTGTCTTCACTGTTTATATTAGTTTCATATTATCCAGATTTCTTCTAAAAAATGAAGCCGGATTAAACTGTACTTCCTACAATCCATCCAGCTTCTTATATATGAATCTCAATTTTTTCCCCCTATTTATTAGAGTCAGATATATTTTACCAAAAAAAATGCTTCAAAACATTTTTTTGCGTAACTTGTATCATTTTTTGCGTAACTTGTCATTTTTTGCCTGGGGAAAGGCAATTTTTTGCAGTTTTATATATTATGTGATGTCGAATTTTGTCGAATATAAAATAGTTTTGGCTATACATTTAGCAATAATGCTGTAGCTTCAACCTCTTTTTCTTTAAACTCAAGTTCAAATTCTCCCTGATATTTTTCTACTATACGCTTTATACTTTTCAAACCAATTCCGTGGTATTCTTTATCTTTCTTAGTTGTTTGTAATTCATTATTTTTATTTCCATCATAAGATTTTTTTACTTTTATTATTATAAATTTCTTCTGTGGTTTTATTACAATACTTACGTTTCCATTTTCGACTTTTTCAGCAGCTTCAATTGCATTATCTAGGAGATTTCCAATTATATTTGTAAAATCAATTTCATCAACAATACATTTATCAGGAATGTTTCCATCTGCATAAAAATTAATTCCCTTATGCTCTGCCGAGTTTTTCTTTGTTGCTAAAACAGCATCAATAACTTTATTTCCTGTCATTGCGTAATGTGTCTTTATTCCTAGTTGTTGTATTTCATTATTTAAATATTTTTTTATCTCCGCTGTACTTTCCTCTTCAACAAGCTGTGCCAATGTAATAATATTATTTTTATAATTATGAATACTTTCTCTCCACAAATCAAATGCTCTCTCTGTGTCTTCAAGTGATTTGCTAAGCATTCTATTTTGCATTTCAACTAATTCTATGTTTTTCTGTTTTTCATAACTGTCGGCCAGTTTAAGTATGAAATACAAAAGAAGCACTCCCAATATCATATCTGCCACAAAAAATATAGTGCTTATTAATGCAACATTTGAATCCTGCTGTTTTAATCCTAAATATATAATTGAAAAATTTGATGCGAAAATAAAGAATGCAACACATCCTATAATTGCTGCATATTTTCCTGAAATAATCCTTCTTTTGCTAACAATTTTATCAATAATCATTATTACCAGAACTAAAAGTACTTTGCTAATTACCATACATACATATCTTGTAGGACTTTTATCTTCAATAGAAGATTGATTTGTCAGGAATAAGGTTACATATACAACTACAAACTCTACTGCTGTTATGATTACACCATATAAAAATACCAATAATATGGCGAACTTCTGTTTTTGTCTGTATATAACCCATTGAATGATAATATACATAATCATAAAAGAAAATGATAAAATAAATGAAACCGTCTTTATGGTATTTAACCCTGTTATTATCGCTGCCCCTATCAAAGAATACAAAAATATTTTCTTTCTGTATTCATCATTTTTTTCGCCTATAAATATTCCACAAAATATACAACACATTAATGTGTCAATAAAACTCCCCAAATACTCTACTACCCAATAAAAAGCTATCATACTTTCTCTCTCCAATACTTTAATAATGTCTTTTTAACATCACTCATCCTCGTTCTGCTAACCGGCAGTTTTTCGTTATTATCCAGTGTGATTTCAACTTTAGAAAACTCACTTACATATTTAATATTTACTGCACATCCACTATAGATTTGAATGAAGTTATTATCATCCAGTTCCTCTAAAAAATTTTTTAAACTTTTTCCAATATACATTACTCTTCCATCATACATGCATATTTTTAATTTTCTTTTATCCACTTCTATATGCATTATTTCAGAGTTTTTTATTTTTTTATTTCCTTCATCTGTTTTAATTATTGTATATTTATCATCTTTATCCTTTAAAAGTTCAAAAACATCTTCTAATACCTGAGGCAGTTCCTCATCTAACCGTGTCTTTCTCATATATCTAAATGGTTGATATTGTATGGCATCAAACACCATCTCATCATGTGCCGATACAAATATTAGAGTAATGTTTAATTTTCTTTTTCTAATTTCATTCGCAATCTGTAACCCTGATATATGAGGCATATCGATGTCTAACATTAGAACATCTATGCTTTCTTTTTCTTCACAGATTTCATTTAGCAAAATATTACCATCCGTATAAATAAATATCTCAGTATTGTATTTCATATTCTTTGATATTTTTATGATTTTTGTCTTCATATTATCAATAAATATTTTATTGTCATCGCATATTGCAATATTAATATTCATTATATTTACCTTCTCCGTTAATCTTTATCTTTATTTGTATTTTTCATTATATCATAATTCGTAGCTTTGCTGCTTCCGTGTCTATCATTATCGCAATTTGCCGTTCGCTGTAAAGCTACAAGTAGCTTTTCGCTCTCCCCGCTCATTATATCACATATTCTAATCGATTTTGTTTCAATTTTCTTTCTAAAGGTGTTGAAATTATTTTTCAAATGGTTTATTCTAGTTTTAGATTCCATACGACTGGCGGATAAGTGAGAGCACTCACAGGGAGTATGGAGATGTATCGAAGCCGACCGCCTGGGCAACCATTTAGGTTTCCCAGGTGGTTTTTTTGTACCTATGTGGCAGGATTTGCGTAAGCTATGTCTTATAAGATGCCTCGCTTACCTTTCTATATTTGGAAACCAAAGAAAAATTTTTTTATAAAGGAGAAACACTATGCAGATGTTATCACTTGAAAATGAATTAAAAGAAAATGCGTACCCTGGAAGAGGAATTGTAATCGGAAAAACTCCTAATGGTAAATACGCAGTAACAGCTTACTTCATTATGGGAAGAAGCGAAAACAGCAGAAACAGAGTTTTTGTCGAAGATGGCGAAGGAATCCGCACACAGGCATTTGACCCTTCTAAATTAGTTGACCCAAGTCTTATTATCTATGCTCCTGTTCGTGTTCTTGGCAACAAAACAATTGTTACAAATGGCGACCAGACAGATACTGTTTACGAATTAATGGATAAAGGTCAGACTTTTGAACAGTCATTAAGAACAAGAGAATTTGAACCTGACGGTCCTAACTATACTCCTAGAATTTCAGGAATTATGCAGGTTGAAGACGGTTCTTATAACTATGCAATGTCTATTTTAAAGAGCAACAACGGTAACCCTGATGCATGCAACAGATACACATTTACATATGAAAATCCGGTAAATGGTGAAGGTCATTTTATTCACACATATATGCATGATGGAAATCCGCTTCCAAGTTTTGAAGGTGAACCAAAGCTTGTTTCAATTAAAGATGATATGAACGAATTTACAGATATGCTTTGGAACAGTTTAAATGAAGATAACAAAGTTTCTTTATTTGTAAGATATATCGATATTGAAACAGGGAAATACGAAACTAAGATTATTAACAAGAATAAATAATTTAAAGATTGGAGATTTATAATGAAAGAATTAGAATTAAAATATGGTTGTAATCCAAATCAGAAGCCATCAAGAATATTTATGAATGAAGGTGAACTTCCTATCGAAGTTCTTAACGGAAAACCGGGATACATCAATTTCCTTGATGCTTTCAATGGTTGGCAGTTAGTTAGAGAATTAAAGAAAGCTACAGGACTTCCTGCTGCTACTTCTTTTAAGCATGTATCACCTGCCGGAGCTGCTGTTGGTCTTCCTTTAAGTGAAATCGAATCAAAGATTTACTGGGTTGATGATTTAGGAGAATTATCACCACTTGCCAGCGCTTATGCAAGAGCCAGAGGTGCTGACAGAATGTCTTCATATGGTGACTTCATTGCTCTTTCTGATGTTTGTGATGTTTCTACAGCAGCAATCATTAAGAGAGAATTCTCAGATGGAATTATCGCTCCGGGTTATGAACCTGAAGCTTTAGAAATGTTAAAAGGAAAGAAAAAAGGAAGTTACGCGATTATTCAGATTGACCCTGATTATGAACCTGCTCCAATTGAACATAAAGAAGTATTTGGTGTTACATTTGAACAGGGACGTAACGACTTAAATATTGATGAACATTTCTTTGACAATATTGTTACTGAAAACAAAGACCTTCCTGAAAAAGCTAAAATTGACATGGCAATTGCTATGATTACATTAAAATATACTCAGTCTAACTCAGTATGTTTCGTTAAAAACGGTCAGGCAATAGGTGTAGGTGCAGGACAGCAGTCAAGAATTCACTGTGTAAGATTAGCAGGACAGAAAGCTGACAACTGGTTACTTCGTCAGGCTCCACAGGTACTTAACCTTCCATTTATTGAAGGTATGAAACGTGCTAACAGAGATAATGCAATAGACCTTTACATTGGTGAAGATTATATGGACGTTCTTGCAGATGGCAAATGGGAAAGTATTTTCACAGAAAAACCTCCTGTATTTACAAAAGAAGAGAAACAGGCATGGTTAGCTCAGGCTTCAGATATTACACTTGGTTCTGATGCATTCTTCCCATTCGATGACAATATCGAAAGAGCTGCTAAGAGCGGTGTTAAATATGTTGCACAGCCTGGTGGTTCAATTCGTGATCAGGATGTTATCGATGCTTGTAACAGACATGACATGGTAATGAGCTTTACAGGAATCCGTTTATTCCATCACTAAAATATTATTTCTGTAATGAAATTTAATGACAAATTACTATTATTTAATTATAAAATTTTGTAATTTGAATAAATCATTTCAACTAAATAAATATATAAAAGCAAAGAAATCCGGCAGCACTTAACCGTCTGCCGGATTTCTTTGTTCAATAAAAAATATAAAGATAAGATGACCTGTCCACTTTTTATTTTTTATCATTAGTAGATAACGCTTTAATAACTTTGTCATAATCCACTGAAACCACCTCAAGAAGTTCATTTACCTTCTCCATTCTTCTTTTCTTTAGAGAATCGACTAATGGAATAATATGATTATACAACTGGTTTAAACTTAAGTTACCTGTAATCCCCTTCAATGCATTCGCTGCCTGAAAAGCCTGTTCTGCGTCTCCTTTGCTAATTGCTTCACACATTATGTCGTAGTTTACATCCTTTGGGAATGTAAACAAAAATCTTTCATACAAATCCTCCTTGTCATTAAATCTTCTTATTCCATCGTTAACATCAATTCCCGCTTGTGTTAACAACTCTTTATTCATTTTTCCTCCTTTAGAATAAGATGTTCAATATACTTTGCTTTTTACGAATAAAGCTAGACTGTTGTACAAAAAAAGTCTTGGGCACAGCACACCAAGACTAATAAAGTGCAACTGGCTGCCATTTTAAAGGCCCTATAGCTTTGCGTCACAGGTTTTCACCTGCTTTGCTAAATATATTTACTATATTTATAGTATATCGCTTTTTTTGATATATACAATGCGATTTACAATTTGTTTACAGTTTTCGTGAATTTGTCTATACAAATTCACGTTTACTATAAAAATTTCTTTAAATATGAAATACCTTTTTCAATCTTTCATCTTCATATAATACCTTCTTTGCCAAATCTCTATATTCTTTTTCATGTAAATAAGTATGTCTGTGAGGCTTTATTGAAGGTGCCATATCTATTGCCTTTTCATAGTCTTTGATATCCAAGTCTAATTTCTCAACAAAATTCCAAAATCCCGTATCGGTAAATATTGTATTTACTCTCTTATATCTGTGATTCTGAACAACGCTCATTAGATAAGTTGCAATGCCAACCTGAACTCCGTGTAATTGTGGTACAGGAAGCATTTTATCAAGAGCATGTGAAATCAAATGTTCACTTCCACTTGTAGGCGCACTTCCTCCTGCAATTTCATTTGCAATTCCACTCATCGCAAGCGAGTCTAACAACTCTTTTAAGAACAAATCATCTTTAATACTTTCAAACGGTGTTCTTACAAAACTATTTACAGCCTTTTTTGCAATCATCATTGCAAAATCATTTAATTCAGTATAACCTTTTTGGTCTTCATACACCCAGTCATAAAGTGCAGTAATTTTTGATACCATATCTCCAATTCCTGAATAAATAAATTTTTCAGGAGCACTTTTTATTATCTGTGTGTCGGCAACAATTCCATATGCCATTCTTGCCGGAACCGATGTACGTCTTCCATTAACAAGAAGTGATGCACTAGCACTTGAAAAGCCATCACTGGATGCTGAAGTAGGCACGCTTATAAATGGTAATTTTCTAAGATATGCGGCATATTTTGCACCGTCAATAACTTTACCACCACCAATACCTACTACAACCTGTGCTTTAGAATCAATATCAAATGCAATCCCTATCAATTCTTCTATTTTAATTGAATCCATTTCTCTGTAGCCAAGCACATTGACTCCTGCATCTTTAAGTGACTTCATTACTGTTTCACCAAACATGTCTATTAAATCATTTCCAAAATATATTACGGCATTAGACATTCCACTCGATTTAATATAAGTACCAAGATTTTCTAATGTTCCTTTTCCGACTTTCAAAATTGTAGGTATTGCTATATGACTACCACCCATTATTGTGACTCCTTTGATTACCTTAATATTATTTATGCCGGGAACATTAATCTAAAACCTATCCAATATATAATGATTTCAAATATTTCCCGGCATAATAAATTTTATATTTTCTATAAATTATTCTTTGACCAATCCATCAGGCTCTTTGAAAAATTAATTGTTGCTGTTGATGTCCAATGGCATCCGTCACCGCCATCACATGATGATTTCAAATATCCTTTTCCATCATCAAACAAACCTGTGTAATCATAATAATATACATTATCTGTTGCTGCTGCCAAATCTGAGTACGCTTTATTAAATTTCAAACGCTGTGATTTCTTTGGCACATTTGCAGTACTTCTTTTGCCCGTTGGTGCTATTGGAAGAAGGACTATCTGTACATTTTTATTTTTCTTTTTAAGTTTATTTATCATCGTTTTAAAATTGTTGATTGCAGGAGTTGTATTGTCAGTACCTGATTCATTCATTCCTATTAAAAAATATACTCTGTCAGGATTATATGATGCAACTTTTTCTATACCTGTAGCACTTTTTCCATTAACTTTAAATTTCTTTGAATTTATAAATCCTGAACTACTTACACCTACACTACTTATAAAATGTGTTCCCTTTGGATACTGATTCTTTGCCCAAAGTTCAATTCCTTCAACATAGCATTCTCCTGCAACTACAATACTTAAATCTTTAGTTGCAGCCTTTACATATTTAGCCTTTGAAAGACTGCTTTCTCCCATGCTTCCGGCAACTGTTCTTATAGCCTGCACTTTATAGTAGTATTTTTGACCGCCTACTGTATTTGTATCCACGTAATTTCTGGTAGTTGTTGATGTAAGAAGACTATAAGTTCCACCCTTTGTTGTAGCTCTGTATACTTTGTAACTATTCGCTTTTTTTACACGATTCCATTTAATCTTAACTTGTTTTTCAGTTTTATTCTTTACTTTAACTGTCGGAGCATTTAAAATTATGCTCTGATTTTTTTCGTGATTTTTTACAGTTTCTGCCTTAACATTTTTTACATATGAATACTTCTGAATCCCATTGTCAAATGAACTCATTTCACACATTCCTGCCAAAATAAGTGCTATTGTGCATGCCCATGTAAAAGTAATAAATTTTTTCATAATTATAATCCACCTTTCTGATAAAATAGCAATGTCTAAAAATCCATACTAAGTCTTGTTTCAACATTAGGTCTTACATATGTGTTTGCAACATGCTGATGTTTTGGATGTGTCTGATATGCCTTCAATGCATCCTCATTTTCAAATTCACTATCCATCATTATATCAGCAGATGAAGATGGCAAATATTCTATTCGGATGTTCATTTTTAACAATCCGTCAATCTGTCCTTCTAATGCTTCTAAATTTTCCTTTATATCTTTCTTCGCCTGTATCTTTTCTTCTTCTGTTAATGTTTCCTTTAACTTCCATAAAATAATATGCTTTACCATTTCATGCCTCCTAAAATTTATTCTTTCCACACCATTGTAACCGACCTAAATAGTTTTTTCAATTGTTGTAGACATTCATATTTTCATTATGGTACTATAACTTTTGAAAACGATAAATTTATTATTAAGAATTAATTAAAATTTAAGGTCAATATCATTACATTTTTAATCTGACAAAATTTAGCAAAATTGCATTTGTCGTCGCTGGTTCAAATCGACATATATGTAGTTTGAATGAAACCATCGTTTGAAATTCAAACTACATGTTGAAGATTTAGAACTGTTGCGAGTGACAAGTTGCACAAGCGTAATTCTGTTAATTTTGTCAGATTGAAATATAAATGAAATTATACTTATTTACGGAAAGGATATTTTAATATGGCAGCAGAAACAAAATTTACCGGGACTGATACTTATGTAGCATCTGACGATTTATTAGCAGCAGTTGAGGTTGCAACAAAGCTTCAAAAGCCTTTGCTAGTTAAGGGAGAACCGGGAACAGGTAAAACTATGCTTGCTGAGGCAGTTGCTAAAGCTCTCGACAAAGAATTATTAATTTGGAACATAAAATCTACAACTAAAGCTCAGGACGGTTTATATATTTACGATACAATTCAAAGATTATATGACAGCCAGTTTGGTGTAGATGGTGTGGATGATATCAGCAGATATATCAAACTTGGAAAACTTGGAGAAGCCTTCAAAAAAGAGGAGCAGGTTATTTTATTAATTGATGAAATAGATAAGGCTGATTTGGAATTTCCTAACGATCTTCTTTGGGAACTTGATAAAATGGAATTTTATATTAATGAAACTAAAGAAACTGTTAAGGCAAAAATCCGTCCTATAGTTATCATTACTTCAAATGCTGAAAAGGAACTTCCTGACGCATTTTTACGTCGTTGTATTTTCCACTATATTTCATTTCCAAATGCAGATTTAATGAGACAGATTGTTAATGCTCATTTTGAAAATTTAGAAGAACATTTGCTTGAGCAGGCAATGAAAACATTTTACTGGATTAGAAGTATTAGAGATGTTAGAAAGAAACCTAGCACATCTGAATTTATAGATTGGATTAGAGCTCTTATGATTGGTGGCGTTGACCCTGATTCTATTGAGAAAACACTTCCATATCTTGGTGTTTTAATTAAGAAGGATGAAGATTTAGAAACAATAAAACAGATGAGCTTATAGGAGGGAATTTATGTTTACTGACTTTTTCTATGTATTGAAAAATCACGGATTAAACATTTCTACCACCGAATGGCTTATGCTTATGGACGCACTTGATAAAGATTTGGCCCATTCAAATTTTACTGATTTTTATTATCTTTGCCGTACAATTTTAGTTAAAAGCGAAGGTGATTATGACAAATTTGATATTGCCTTTCAGGAATATTTTAACGATATAAAAGATAATTCTTTTGATATGAGTAAAATTGATGCATGGCTGCACAATGATGTTGAAACGGGCAAGAAAACTGACCCAAGCAAATATATAGACAAGCGTACCGAGCGTGAAGCCAAGGAAGTTCATCGTAAATTTGAGGAACGACTTGGTGAACAGAAAACTGAGCATCACGGTGGAACTTACTGGATTGGTATGGGCGGTGGCTCTGAATTTGGTAAAAGAGGTCACGTAGCCGGTGGTATTCAGTTAGGAAATGAAGCCGGAATGAAAACTGCTTTCACTGTTATGGGCGAAAGACGTTATAAAGATTTCAGACGTGATACAAAACTTACAATGCGACAGTTTCAGGTTGCTTTCCGTGAACTTCGTCAATATTCAAGAAAACTTGATTTGCCAAAAACTGAACTTGATATCGACGGAACGATTAATTCAACCTGTAATCAGGGTGGTTATTTAAAGTTAGAATTCCAACAACCAAGAAAAAATACTGTAAAGCTTATGCTTTTATTTGACAGTGGTGGTTCGATGTATCCTTATAGTTCTTTGTGTAACGAGCTTTTTCAGGCTGTGCATAAAGCTAATCATTTTAAGGATGTAAAAACTTTTTACTTCCACAATTGTATTTATGCTAAATTATATAAAACACCTGAATGCGCAAGTGGTGATTGGATAGATACTACATGGGCATTTAGAAATTATGATAAGGATTATAAAGTAATTATTGTTGGCGATGCAGGTATGGCACCTGAAGAATTCAAAGATAAAAACGGTAATTACAGTGGTCCAAACGGTGGACTTTCAGGTAAGGAATGGATTGAACTTTTTAAGAAGAAATATCCACACAGCATTTGGTTAAATCCTTCATATCACTATGGAGATTTGAACAATATGTACTGGATGGAATCTGAAAGAGTAATTCGCGAAAACATCGACATGTTTCCTTTAACTGTTGATGGACTTAAGCGTGGAATAAAAACACTTATGTATGATAAGAAGAAATAAAGGCTCGTGGATGCGTCTGACGACTTGTGATTGTGTAAGTCGGACTTGATTTACGGATAATATTAAATCAATTTTCGTCCGTAATATATTTTAGTAATTTAATTATTTTGAATTCTACAATTAAATTATGTAAACCAAATTACGGATAATTTTTCAATTTGAAATATTATCCGTAATTTTATTTTTACTTTAAATTTATACTGAACCTATGGCCGTGGGCACATACACTTCATCTGTTAATTCTGCATTTTTATCTGCTGTCCCTGTATTAAAGGATATCTCACAAGGCTTTCCCCTTCAAGATTTTCCTTATGCATATCAACTGCAGTAATCTGATTATTTTCATAAGTAGTGTAATAGTAAATTCCCTTTGTCGCATTGCAGCATGAAGTATAAATAGTTATTTCGTATTTACCCTCATCTACTTCACAACATCCTCTTTGTTGTTCAACTGAACCTAAAATATGAAAGAACTGACTAACACTCTCATTTTCCGTTTCCCCTGATTTGGAATTCATTTTTGTAAACGCTACTCTTACAAATCTTGACCCTGAAGACAAATCTCCCGGCATTCCAATTGCACCCATTCCTCTGCTATATGAATTAAGTTGCAAATTATCTGAGAAACTGTTAGTCGGTTGTTTTGATGATAAATGCATGTAATTGTTAAGTTGAAACATCTGCTGTTCAAATGGTGGATTATTAGTCAATACCCCTACCGGATTGTCATATACATGTAATCCCGATTCAGTTGATTCAACTGTTATTGCTTCATTTGCATCTGCTATAATCCAGTGAAGACTTGCCGCCGGCAATTGCTCGCTAAACTGAGTTCCTACTAAATTCATTTCACTTAATACTTTTCGTGCCTCTTTTACTGATTCACATTGTCTAAGTATCCATGGTATAAATTCGTATTGTGCTACATTTTTAGTGTCAGATTTTACTTCACTGTACACAGCATTTCCTACGAAATTGAGTCCTGCCATTCCTAATCCTTTTTCATTTATCGCATCATAATATAAAGGATAATCATTTACAACAAATGCCATTCCAATAATTGCATAATTATTTTTTGCCTCAATTCCATGTCTGAATTTCAATTTATAGTTTCTTGGTGTAATCGTAACTTCCTCATTATAAGAAAATTCGTAATCAAGTGTTCTGCCAAAATAAAAATCTTTTGTCTTATATGTTGCTGCTGTACACATATAATTTCCTCCATTTTCTACTTATAATATTTAATTTGTAAAATAGGTAAGTTTAATTTTAGGATGTTCCACTGCTTGGAGCCAGTAATGGTTCAAAAATTATTACACTTCAATATAATATGGACATATGTCTTCATATTTCCCATTTTTCAATCTGAATCCATTAGGTATTATACCCAATTGTTTAAATCCAACACGTTCGTATAAATGTCTTGCATGTACATTTGTTGCCACTACAGCATTAAACTGAAGCACTTTATAGCCATTATCGTAAGCTTTTAAAATGCAGTCTTTTACTAGTTTTTCTCCAATATGCAATCCTCTGCTTTTTGATGATACTGTGTAACTTGCGTTACAGATATGTCCGCATCTTCCTACATTATTTGGATGCAGAATGTATAAGCCTAAAATTTTTTTTCATCATTCAATTCTTCCATTCATAAAAAACCCCTACATATCTGCCAATATGTAGGGTGATTCTGCCATCATTAATTATTATTTTTATGCTCATCCCAATTTGTAAAACCTATATCGATTTTATCATACTTTATTGCTCAGTTCCAGTATTTTTCTCCCTATTGCAACACCTGAACCGAAAACGCTGTTGTCTGTGGTGGAATGCTTGCCGTCTGGAAATTTGCATGATTTATTCTAACTAATTGTCCCGGTCTTAAGTTTCGTAATCTGATTCTGTTTCCTTCTCTGTCTGTTATAACTGTATTATTATTTACGATAAATCTCGTTTGTGAATTAATATCATTTCTATTTCCCGTATAAAAAGAGCTGTTCTCCAAATCTATAGATGCAATTCTGTCTATTGTTACTGAGCTAACCGATTGCTGACTTCTTCCCTGTACAATAATTAAAAATGCATTTGCCTGTGGTGGAATACTTCTTGTCATAGCACCTGAAAAAATTGCATTAATCCACATACCTTCCTGTATGCAACAAGTACATAAATTTTGTCCTCTAAAGTTAATAATTTTTGTATTTCTATTTATATTTAATCTGACCTGCTGCCTATTGTTTCTTCCCATTGATGTATCATTATATGAAACTACAATGTAGCCTCCCGCAGTATTAAAACATACCGATTCTTCAACAAACCCATTATCTATTCTCATTATATTTCCTAATTGAAACATAAGTCCATTTACATTACTATCCACCATAAACCTCATATTATATTTCTGATAATATTTATTATATGTTTAATTAAGATAAAAGTGTTGAAATGAGATTTACTGCACATAACAAAAAATGTAGATATTGGTTACCATTCATACTAAGACCTGAATTACACCATATTGGGCAATGAATACAAAAAAGAGACGCTGAACTAATCTTTTTAGCTCAACGTCCCTTTTTTATTAAGTAAAATTATTTAATTGTAACTTTCTTCTTTGCTGAGTATGGACTGTAAATCTTCTTGCCATTGTTTTCAAAGTAACTTCTTACTCTTACATAATATGTTTTCTTTGCTTTTAATTTCTTAATTTTGATTGATGTCTTCTTTGTTGTCTTAACCTTTGCAGCTTTCATGTTCTTCTTTAATGAATACTGAACTTCATATTTTTTTGCTCCGCTTGATTTCTTAAACTTTACAATCATAGCTTTCTTCTTAGGTGTTACTTTTGTAACTTTAACCTGTGAAGGTGACATAATATCAGCTACAACAGAGAAATCTTTTACTTCGATTGTACCACTCATGTTGTTTTCATCTTCATATTCTCTTAATAATGCACCGAATGCAAATTTAACACCTACTGTAGGATTTTTAACTCCACTCTGGTATTCTGACTTAAGTGATGGAATCATAAATGATGCTGTTACTGTAACCCATCCGTCATCTGCTGTATTCTTGCTATCAAGTGCGATAAATGATGAGAAATCTTTGTTGATGTTAGCATCGCCTGTTGTAAGAACACTTGCGCCACCAATTGTTGCTGTTAAATTTGTTAAATCTAATGCAGCACCATCTTTATCATTATTATCAAATACTTTGAAGTGAACATGTTTAACATAGTTATATTTTCCTGTTCCTTCATTATAAGCTGTACCATCAGCTCTTTCTACTGTCTTTGTAAGTTCATTTGATAATGTACTCTTAATCTTGAATGAAAGATTGTAATATCTTCCTCTTTCAACATTCATAATCTGAGTTGCTGTAACTCCCCATGGATTAGACTGTGTAACTTTTCCTGTGAATGGATTCCAGTTAGCACTCCATCCTGTACTTACAACATTCATTGTAAATGATGAAGCTGTCTTAGCTGTTAAAGATGCATTTTCACCATAACTCTTGTAAGCATTAGCTGTGTTCATGTAACTCTGACCATCTTTAATTAACTTGTCTTCCCATTCACCATTGTCTTCTCTTGTATGAAGAGAATATGATGTCCATTCATTCTGTGATACGTTAGTTCCCTGTGCAACTGCTGCTGATGTAACTCCTGCTGCACCAATAATCATTGTTGCTGACATAGCTACTGCAGTAATCTGTTTAAATAACTTTCTCATTTTTCTTCTCCTTTTCAATTTGTTACTCTAATCATATATCGAAAACGTTTTTATTTCAATAAAAGAATGCAATTTTGTTGTTAAAATTTTCTTAATTTTATCTGAAAAATGTTATTTGATTGTTAAATTTGAATAAATAACCTATTTACACAATTCTTCTTAATTCGACCTTTCGATTTAACACTCCTTTTTTCCAAATCATCAAATATACTTTAAATTCTATTGAGTCTTTTACCTCAACAAAAGGTTCTTCAGTAATGACGGATGCCTCAATTCCATCTTTACTTAACTCTTCCTTTAACTGTTCTGCTTTCTTTATATATTTTTCTAATTTTTCATTTTCTTTTCCAAAATTTCTCACAGGATAATTTTCCGACGCTTTCACAAATATATTTACCAAATAATCAACCAATTCTTTGTGAGAATTTCTATGTAACATAGAAGCTATAATTTTTGCGACACATTTTTCAGGATGATTTTTATAAAATTTCAGCATCCTTTGCATTTTTCTGTCTCTAGTCAATTCTGCCATATCATACATTACCTGAATTGCTTCATTTGACGGAGTCCATGGATCGTCTTTTGGAACAATATATTTTTGTGGCACTGACGGATAGCAGCAATAATTTAAAGGTGGAAAATCCGACAAATGTGCTAATTTTAATTCTTGATTATTGCAATACTCTTCTCCTAAATATTCCCTTTTGTCCCGCACTATTGCAATCTTATATTCAATATTTCTTAAATATTCGTATCCTTTCACCCAAAAATGTCCGATTTTTCCGTAGTTGTATAAATGATTTTCCATGTACATTTTTTGAAAAAATATTGAAAATACTGATTCATTCTGATGTACTACCATAACATATTCTTTTTCATTTCCGGTTAATGAAGCAGTAACACTTCCTTCAAATTTACTATCATATATGCCTGTTAATCTTGCATTGTCAAATACAATGAAACTTTCTACCGCATCATTCATTATATATATCAGTCGGATTTTTCCATTCTCAGGCTTGTCTGATACAAGTTCAAACTGCCCCGATTCTAGCAGTCTTTCTAAATTATATAAAGCCTCAAGTTCTTCCTGTTCATATTCTGTATTTTCATTTGTAACATCTATGCTTTGATTTTCCATTGTTTTTCTCCAAATTTATTATTAATCTCTTTTTATGATTATCATTCTTACGAATTTTTATAAAATAAAACTAGTTTAGTTTATCTTTATAATAACTTTTTATATACGATACCTGTGCGTAGCACGGACCAATCCATAGGCATCAAAGTTGGTAGCTTTTGCCCCGACATCTTATATACTTATTTATTATACAGTATTGTCTGTACAATTTTTATATCTTTTATGTAATATCTTAATATAAAATTAATGGTTTATTATTTATCATAAATGCATAAAGCAATTTAAATATATGTTTTATATTCCCGCACAATGTTATATTATAAAATATATATAATTTATTTTTCCTAATTATACAAATGAAAGGATTTAAGTGATTTTTATGAGAAGAAAAGACCGTGAAATAACAGATTTTAATGAAATAATCGAAATAATCCGCAAGTGTGACTGTTGCAGACTTGCCTTTAATGACAAGGATTTTCCTTATATTGTACCTCTTAATTTTGGATTACATGTTGATGGCGATAAAGTCGAACTATATTTCCATTGTGCTAAGGAAGGAACTAAATTAGATTTAATCAGACAAGATAACAGAGCCACATTTGAAATGGATTGTGGTCACCGATTTATAATGTATGAAGAAAGAATGTCTTGTACTATGGGATATGAAAGTGTCATTGGCCACGGAACCATTGAATTTGTACCGGACGAAGATAAATTTGATGCATTAAAAATTCTTATGGCTCAGTATCACGAAGAAGACTTCAAATTTAATACAGATATGATGAAAGTCACTACTGTATTTAAACTTGTCGTTTCTGATATGACAGGTAAACGAAGAAATAACGTTCATTAATTAATGTAAAATATTATAATTGGGTAATATTGTAGGAATGCGTAGCATGGGACAATCATACACATTCTTGGCTGATTAAATATTTCTCTCTGATTGTGGAAATACGTAGCATGGGACAATCCAAAGGTATCAAAGTTGATGGCTTTTTCCCCGACATCATATCAAATAAAAGATTAACTAAAAAAAGAAATCCATATATTAACAGGTACCGTTCTAAAATTGCACTCTTTGTCAGTAATTAGAATCTGATACCATGCTACATTGGATTTCTTTTTTATGTTCTAAATCTCTTTATTACTTTTCTTTTTCCTATATTCTCTAGGACTTACACCCATTATTTTTTTAAAAATTTCCGCAAAATAACTAGAGCCATTAAACCCACATTCATATGCTATTTCCGTCATTTTCATATCAGTTTCCAAAATTAAATCAACACTTTTATTTATCCTATATTCCGTAAGATAATCATTCGGACTTTTATTCATTATTCCTTTAAATATTTTACAGCACTGGCTTCTGCTAACATTTCCCATCTGAGCAATCTCATCAAGACTTATTGCATTTTTGTAATTAGATTGAATATATCCAATCATTTTGTGGAGAGTATCTGTCCACGGTGACACTCCGATTCTTTCTACACCTCTACAATTTAATCTCTTTATTATTGCTGACATTAATTTGTAGGCGCCTGCAACCATGTCAAACTCATAAGCGTCCACTTTTTTTTCCAATCGTGCCATCATTGTATCAAATGCATTTGTCAATTCATCATGTCCCCTGTCTCCTTTTCTGAATACAAAACTTGAAAACTTAGAGTCATAGAAAAATGGGTTTACATACTTTTCTGCCAATTGTTTCGGATAAACTAAAACATTTGTAGGGACCAATATTCCATCAAATATACATTCCTCATAATTAATATGCCTGTGTCCATGAATCTGTTGACTGTTAACAAATATAATATCTTCTTCGTTCAATTCTATTACATTATCATTTACTAAATAATTCATTCTACCTGAGACAATTCTAATAAATTCAATATCATCATGCCAATGCATTATCCCACACATGTTAGGATAGTTTGACTGTTGCTCTCTCACTGCATATATTGGTATGCTTTCTATGGTATATGGTACAATTTCAGAATTGTCCGTTCTAAGTCTGATGTTTTTAATTTTTTCCATTATTTACTCATCTCCTGTAATAATTAATCATAATCCAATATCTTTTATCGCTTTATGTTTAATAAGCTTTTATTATATTCTTTAATGTCAAATAATCTATGTATTGTATAAATGTACTATTGTTATAATCTTTTTATACTATTGTTATATTTATATTGTTCGATTGTTACATTAATTTTTATATAATTATAACATATTTTTATTTTTTTGCACTATTGTTATAATATATAAATTTGATATTTGTATTATTTTTGCATATTTTTATGTATTATACTTATAGAAACTAAATCTTTCATAAATTATTAAATAAAAAGGAGGCACCTAGATATGATTAAAGAAATTGAATATGAATGGGACGAAGAACTTATGGACCTTGTGCCTGTTAAGAAATAACTTAACTTCCGGCACAATTATATAAAAAATTTCAAACATCGTTAGAAATTTCATTAACTCACCTAAAGAAGCATCTCCAAATTATGGAAATGCTTCTTTTAACTGTTACATACACTGTTCCTCTTTTATTAATTGTTATTGCATAGGTTTTCAGTTTTTTCATTTTCTTTTTGAACAAAAAATATCCAAAAATAATATATGAATATTCCTATATTTATTACCGCCAAAACCGTAAGCATATGTTCCTGCTTGAATAAATATGATGAATAAGTAAAAAATGTAATTAATTGTAATATAATACATGGAATAATCGTACGCTTATAAAGCAATGCAAGCATAATTGCAAATATCTCATATAAATATCCATATCTCTCATGCATGTGCGGCATAGTAAGTACTGCTATGTATACAAAAATAAATGCCAACTGTAAAATTTGTTCTTTATTAATGTTTGACATTTTTTTCATTAAATAATAAAAAATCATTCCTATTATGCATATTGATATCATTGTAGCAGCAGTTGAATATTTTATATTTAAATCTGCCATCTCTGTAGAGAATATGGCCCATAATCCCGGATAATTAGATGTGAGACTTGAATTATAAGCCTGTGTCTGATTTTTAAAAATTAAAAACACATCCCAAATTTTTCTACCATAAATAATTCCAACACCACTTAAAACAATCATCATAAATGGTACATAAAAAATTTTTATAATAGAAAATTGTTTCTTTATCAGATAAATTATAAAAATAAATGGGAGCAAAAATATAGCCTGCAATTTTAATGAAAGAGCAACCCCATATGCGATAAACATAAAAGAATACTTTTCTTTTATACAAAAATATATTGTCCACACACAAAAGGTTGCATATATCGAATCGCATTGTGCCCATGCCGATGAATTAAATATAACTATAGGTGAACATACAACAAGTACGAAAGTCCAAATCATATACAAACGATTTTCAGTTAATTCTCTAATGACCATAACACATGCTAATGCCAATAAATAATCAAAAATGCACGATATCACCTTATATGTCACTAATGGTTTAAGCGGTAAATATGTAAATAAGGCAATTAGTGTCTGGTACAAAATACAATAATCACCTGTCTGTTTAGAAAGTGCATCTAAGCCTCCGCTATTTTTAATTTCTTCATACCATGGTAGTAAGAAATAATTGGCATCACCTGATACGATTGGAAGCAATCTGTTTCTTATATAAATAGATAATATTGTTATTGCTAACACAAATAAATAATCCGAATATTTAATTAAAATATCTACAATTTTTCGTTCGTTTTTTAACATAATTTTTTCCTCTTTTTTATTCAAAATAGCCGGATAACACATTTCATTGTTTACATATTTTAGCCCAATATCTGTTATTCCTTCTTCATTTTCTATAATTATCGGATGATAATTTTTAGAATAAAAAGCATAATTTAGCAATGAAAAATGTGCATCTAACATTGCCGGAATCATAAGAATACATTTTTCATCAATTTTGTTTCGTCTATCCTATAAATAAAATCATCCCCTAAAATAATATTAATTAATAATATATCATCTTTAGAGGATAATTCAATATTTAACAAAATTTTTTCTGCTTCTTTACTTACTTTGAGCTACTTTTATTCACACTTATCCTTCCAATACCCACCCGTTATTCATCACACGTAATCTTTTCTGCAAAATCTCTTATAAGCAACACTAAATAAAATACTTACAATACAGGTTTGCACCAAAATACTAATCCAATCATAAGCTTTAAACGAAGTAAATAAATGATTTTCCATAAACCATGAACCACAATCCTTCCAACTTGAAGCCAAATTAAATGATAACAACAAATCAAGCCATGTATTTGTAGAAAATTGTAATATATTTAACAATCCCAACATTGTAATTACAACGATAATTATACTTATGTAACTATTGTTAGTTACTAATTGAATGGCACTACTTAAAACACTGATAAGTAATATCAGCACTGTTGCGTAGCATATTGTGAATAAAAGATATTTTGCATAACTCATTTTCGCATAAGTAATGAATGGATATGTAAGAATTCCTCTCGATTCCATAGCCATTGCCGATGATAATGAGGTATTCCAAAGTCCTTTATAAGAAATATTTGCGAAATAATATCCTAGAGTTCCTATCATCAAAATACCATTAATAACACTCCCGGCAATCATTGCACTTATCATTTTACTGTTCTGAATTGTTCGTCCCTTTTTGGTCGCATATACTATTCCTGTCGTATTGTTTATCCTTTCATAATCCATTAAAAATAATGTGCATATGCTTATTACAACAGCCATTTCCAGCAATAGTTTTTTAAATATGTTGTAATAAAGCAACTTATGTAATCTATATACCTGACCCGGATAAGTTAATTGTGTACTTTCTCCATCATTTTTTATTTCTTCTACTCTTTTTTCTAATTTTTTATAACAGTTGTCTATAAACAGTTTATACTTTCCACTTGGATTGTAATCATACAAATCCATTTTAGTATTTTTTACAATCTGCATATTAAAATCATCATATATTGAAACAACAGAATTCAGATATTCCTTATCAATTTTATTATCTAAAATATACTGATGTGTAAGTTTCATATCCTTTTTATATTCACTAATCTGCGTTTCGATGTTAAGAATATTAATAGTAAGAAAAAATAACATTAATATCCACATAACCGGATTTTTCATTATTTTTTTTATTTCATATTTTATCAGCAAATTACCACTTCCTTTTTCATCTATTAACAAATTTTTATACTTAAATTTTACTTATTAATAAATAGTTATCTTTTAATCTGCTTATTAACAAATAACTACATCTTTTTTCTTTTCATATTTTGCTAACGCTACTGCAATAATCAAACCAATAATTGTAAAACTTACGCAAATCAATATAGGGCGGTAAACATCGTAAGTTATTTTCATTTTGTTTTCTATTATCAAATATCCATACATTACTTTATTGAAAATGATTGCAATAATAACCGTAAACGGAATGGCACATGCAAAACCGACCACGTAATTAAGCGATATTTTTGATATAAAAAAATACAACATTATGAGTGACATTATTGCAAATATATATAACAACAGATTTAGGCAAATATATGTACCAAATTTCAAATCATACCATGAATTAACTCTTGCAGTGCAATATATAGGACAATCCAAATATTTTCCAACTCCTCTAATTATCAAATATACATAAAATATAATTATATGTGCTATTCCAACTAAAACGGTAGTAATAACGGTAGCTGTTATTCTGGTGTTAACCAAATTTCTTCCATGTTTTGTAGTATAAAATAATGTATTCACATTTCTTATTCTTTCCCGTATCTGATAAGGTATTATCAATAAAGCAGAACATATTAACATTAGCAAACCAATCAAAGGTAAATCACTTTTTACACATTCAGCTGCATCTTCTGATAGAAGCGACGTGTAATCTCTTGTATATAGTTTTTCCATTCTTTCAAGAAATTTAGGATTCAGCTTATTTACTTCCCCTGTATGTCGTCTTACATTTTCTGTTATATTACTCTCTGCATTTTCCCTACTAAGCCCTGCAAACTGTAAACGTGTTTCCCATTCCTGCCAGTAATCCACCTCCTGAATCAGAAATGTTTCTTCAGCATAGCTGCCAAATGAAATGTCATCTAATTTTTCTTTGACCTTATCATCCAGTCCTTCTTCTGAGCGCATTGATTTGTAATCTTTATAGTTAGTTATACCTGCATTTTTCAATACTTCATCCCCTGCAATATACTTGTCAACTTTTTCAATATATTCTTGTTTTATTTCTTCTAACTTATTTCTTTTACTAACCGGTAATTTTATTCCGTATTCTTTCATTAATATGGTGCATAGTTTATCTTCTGCCCCCATATTAGATGTAGCAAAATAATTAGTGCTTAAAAACATATTGTAAAATAATGCTGTTAGTACAAAGATTACAAGCACGATTTTTATATTAAATATCTTTTTTAACTCAAATTTAATCATATTTTTCTCCTATTAACCATTATTATGTTAATTGTAATTAACTAAAAATACATCTTCCAAATTTGGTGAAACACTTACCTTATTATCATTATCCGTTCCATCATCTGCCTCGTCAAACACTCTGATAGTCATATATCCTTTTTCCTGTCTTGCTGACAAAACAATATACTTTTCTTCCATCTTTTCATATTCTTTGTCACTTACCTGCATCTCAAATACCTTTCCTGATAACTCGTTACAAATATTTGCTACGGAATCCATTTTGTAAATATGCTTATCTCTTATAAGAATTACCTGATTTGCAATTGATTCAATATCTGACACAATGTGCGTAGATAATATGACTATTCTATCTTTAGACAATACTGAAATTATATTTCTAAATCTCACTCTTTCTTTTGGGTCTAATCCTGCTGTCGGTTCGTCTAAAATCAATATCTTAGGGTCATTTAACATTGCCTGTGCAATGCCAACTCTCTGAATCATTCCACCTGAAAATTTTTTCATTTTCTTGTCAGCATTTTCTGACAATCCTACCATTTCTAACAAATAATCAATTTTTTCTGCTGTTTCTTTTTTAGGTACTCCCTTTAAAGCTGCCAAATATGAAAGATACTGCTTTGGAGTATTATTTTTGTAATATCCAAAATCCTGTGGCAAATAACCAAGCAATTCCCTATACGCCGCTCCCATTGTTTTTATATTTACTCCATCATATAAAATTTCACCCTCAGTAGGATTAAGCAAAGTTGTTATCATCTTTATAATGGTCGTCTTTCCTGCTCCATTTGGTGCTAACAGTGCATATAATCCATTATCCATGTTTAAACTTATATTTTCTACTGCCGTAAATTTTCCAAAATTTTTCGATACATTATTAAGCGTAAGCATTTTCTTTTTCCACCTTTCTTAAATAAGCTATAAATATTCCAAAACTAATAGCTGCAATTGCAACACAAACAACAGTAGGCACTGTATTTAGCATTGTATTTATAATTAATGAATTATATTTTGATATTCCTGTCGTTCCCACTATCCATGCTATGCATAAAAAAACTATATTGTAATAATTATTAAACCTGTCATACAGCCATAGTGATACTACAGAAAAAATAAATGACGTAGCAAAAGCAATAATGACTATTTTTAACTGATATTTAACATCAGTTATAATTAACAGCATTGCCTCATTGATGACGATTGCTAATATACTCACATACAACATTCTAAGTGTAATAATATAACTTTGTGAGTATTTCAATGTGCGTTTAAGTTCTACTATTGCAGACTGTTCTTCATTCCACATTGATAGTGCAAAAAATGACACATTAATAACAGGAAACATTATTATTATCATGTATTCAGGACTTATATAATCATTTATTGAAAATGAAACATATCCTAAAGATATTGCAAACAAATATATAGCAAGTGACATTAATACAAGTAATTTTGACTGATAGAATATAACATTTATTCCCGGTCCTAAGAATAGATTTTTTAGCCTTGTAATCAATGGCTCTTCCTCTTTTTTAGTCGCATCAAGTATAAAATTTATACTGTTTTGTTTTTCGATTTGTGTAGGGTACTCAATATCAAATTTATATTTATTTTCCATAATTACGCTAACTCCTTTTTCAACATTTTAATCATCGTATAATAACGCGTTTTAACCGTGTTTTCTGAAATACCTAATTCCTTAGAAATTTCTTTAAATGATAACTCCTCAAATATTTTCATTTGGAATATCCTAATCCACTCATTGTTATATCCGGATATAAGTATCATCACATCCTGAATCATTTTTTCATTTGTCATTTTATTAATAATCATTTCTTCCTGATTATCATTCGTCCCGATGTAATCTGTTTCTACCGGACCGGCTTCTAATAATTTTTGTTTATAAAATCTGCTCCGATAAAAATCTGTTATTTTATTTGATGCCAACCTGTAAAGCCATGTTCTAAAAGAAGCTTTTTTCTCATCATAGCTATGTAATCCATTTAATACTGCTATAAAAATGTCCTGCGTCATGTCCATCGCTAACTCTTTTTCCTGAAGTTGTTTATAAGCATAAACATAAATTTCGTCATAATATCTGCTGACCAGTTCATTTGCTGAGTTTCTGTCATTTTTCTTTTTTATCTCTCTAATAAGCCTATAATCTGAATGCATTCTTTTTCTCCTGTAATTTGTATTACATTATTATATACGAAAATTAATTGAAAATAGTTTTAATATTTATTATATTGGAGGAATTTCTTATTTAATCCCTCTTTTTCTACTTATAATTAACTTTATGATAATTAATATATTAAAATTAAAATCAGACAGATAACCTAGATTAGATATATTTAATAAATGATTTAGATATTTATTATCTAAAAAGATATTACAAACTCAAAATGCCACTTGATTTTATTTCAATCAAGTGGCATTTTATCTGGACACTCCTAATTTTGACATCATGAGTTCCTGTATTACTTACATTTAATGCTTTTTACTTTACTCCATTTTGTGTATTTTTTCTTTCCTTTTGTTATGTTATATGCTCTTACTCTTACAAAATATTTCTTACCAGCTTTAAGTTTTTTAATCTGTATTGAATGCTTATTTGTTTTCACAATTTTTTTATTCTTTGTGAATTTCTTATTCATTGCGTATTGTATCTGATAGCCTTTGGCATTAGACACTTTATTCCATTTAACTGTTATTGTCTTTTTCTTTTTAGATGATAATTTTATGTTAATTTTTGCTTTCGCAATTTTAGTTTTTTCCTTAGTTTGATTCGTTTTATCTGCGTTTTTATTCACAATCTTGCATTGTATTCCATTTGCTTTAGCATACTGTGCTGCATATGAATTTTCAGTTGTATATATTGTAACTGAAATAACCGGTTTTCCACTGCCAATCCAGAAATATCCTGTTTCGAAACAACTTTTTCCTATGCTATTAACGCTTGCAGGAATTGTTATTTTTTTCAAATTTCTGCAACCATAAAATGCTTCATCCCCTATCTTCTGTAAACCTTTGCCAATTTCAACTTCTTCTAAATTATCAAAACTTTTAAATTCATTATCCGGAATGCTTGTTATTCCTGACTTAATTACAATTTTCTTTACTTTGTTCCTTATATTTGTCCATGTGTTGTCAGATGATGAATAACTAAATCCTCTACTTGTTGATGAAACTGGATATCTATAATGAACTTTTGTATCAATATCTATCGCACCTGAACCTGATATTGTTAATGTTCCATTTGAAGACTCAAAATCCCATGTTGCATTTTGTCCTGCTACACGATATATTTTTTTATCCATCTTTCCACTATTAATATCTATAGAATAAAAATCAACCATATTTGAACTTGATGCATAATATATAATCTTTGAACCATCTACAATCGGATGACAATCTGAAATTGGTGCTGATGCCGTAAATTCCTGACTAATTTTATTACCATTTCCATCTACAAAAATGTAATGTAAAATAGATGACTCTAATAAATCTTCTGTCCCTGCAGTCTGACTTTTTCCATATTCTTCCCATGAAATCATAAACTTGTTATCATTTATTTTTGTTATTTGAGTTCCAATAAAACAACTTCCATCATCTTTATAGTTAGTCATCCATTTTATCTGTGTATTTTCTTCATCAAATTCATTCTGTGAAGTAACTGTAAGATAAATATTATGTGCTGTATTCGTATTTACAACTTCATATTGACTTTGATCTATAGATGTTCCCAAACACAAAACATTATCTGCCGAAACAGCTAAATCATCTACACTTGCATAACATGATATAGCCCATGCGGATGTATGCTCACCACCATATTCAAGTAATGGAATTGATTCTGCTCTTAATGAATCAGCATTGTATTTTGTAAGTTTAGTATATCTTGAACCTTCACTTTGTTCTAAAACATACAAATTTGAATTCTTCTCAACTATGTATTGTGCAAAAGAATGCCACAAATCGCTTTTAACTATCTGACCCGTCATTGTATTTTCATCCACGCTAATCATTAAAAATCCCTGATGTCCCTGCTTATACATTGGATCTACATAACCCTGATGCCCTGTTACAACAAATAATTTCCCATTGCATTCTGTCATTTCAACACACCCATAGTCAAATGGATACCTTACTTCTCCACCAAATAAATTGCTGTTTCCTGTAATTGATGCTGCTCCAATTCTGTTCCAATCTTTATCATATTTTATTACACGAATTACCTCTGCAGTATCTGATTCATCAGTGTTGCTTACTCCTTCAACCAAATAATATCCATTATTTCCTGCATAAAATCCACCCCACATCGGCAATTCCATGTTTATATTTTTTCTGCTCTGTATATTAAAATTCTTGTCATAATATTCTATTCCAATGTTTTCTTCATTATAAAAAACACGCATATATCCATTCGCCAAATTAACCAGCTGTGACTTCTTTCTTAATGAAACGTTCAAATTATCATATGCTGTCGGAATTAGTCCGTTATCTGCTTTAACCTCTTTCTTTGACACAATTCCATATGAACAACTTAACGATATTGTTAATACTGTTGCTACAAGTTTATTTAAAAAATTTTTCATTTTATTTTGTTTCATTTATAACCTCCTGAATATTTCTATAAGGAACATCCGTAAATAATTCCCTTAATTCATCTGCTACACCTAAAGCTGTTGCTATCTTTATAAGACTTATTAGCGATATCTGTCCTGTTGCTTCAAATCTTTTTATTGAGCCATAACTAACTCCACTCATATTTGCAAGTTTTTCCTGAGAAATAGAACGTCTTTTTCTTACATTTCTTAATCTATCTGCAATTTTTTTTCCAATAAGAGAAACAAACGGGTAAAGCCAGAGCTGATGCAGTACTGGTTACTCCTGAAAATATATATGGAATAGAAATAAAAAGTGATGCCGATACCTATACACGGTTAGCTAAACAGGTTAAATATTATAATTTATATATTAAAATTAACCCCAAAAGTTTAATTTCATATTTAAAAATTACAATATTTATACAGAAACTTATTTTCAATCACATAATTATCGCCTACATAATTTCAAAAATCATAATCCGTTCTCTACTATCATTTCCGTCAAATAAATCTCTGCAATCAATCTCATCATAATACATTAATTCGTCTACCGTCATTAAATACGAAATATATTCATCTGATGGATAATAAAAAAACAGTTGTATCGTTCTTATATTTTCATAATAAGAATCTAGTATCTGTGCAATTACTTTTTGCAAGATTTCTACAGAAAATGGGTTAAAGAAATAAATCTTATCCACACTTTCAAGTACTTCAAATTTCTCTGCATTTGCAAGTTCAATTATGACTTTATTAGATGACACTGCAGTTTCTTTATTTGTCATTGCCTTTTCATAAATACGCTCATCGTACTCAATTCCAATTGATTTGCATTTTGTCTGATATGCCATAAAATAATCAACTCTTCCTTTGCCGCATCCATAATCAATCAATGTATTATTTTTACGTATAAGCCCACTGTTGGCAAGACGCTCTAGCACTGAATACGGCGTTGGCTCATAAGGATATCTATATTGGTCTGCTTTTGAATCATCTCTTCCTGTGGTGCGAATCTTAAGAAGTTTGTCCCACCTTATTTCGTTTTTGTCTTGTTTCATAATTTATCGCAAAAATGCATATCTCCTATCTTACACTTTCCATTTTTTGACCTATTAATATCAGTAACTCAATTACTTATTCACCTTATTCATTCCCTTAACAATTCCTACGGCAATTGTTTCTAATGTCTTATTTGAATGATTACTACTCTTATCTCCCACTTCTAAATCTACAGAAGGTATTGTAGAATAGGAAGTTTGAGTCAAATCAATTCCCATTACACCATTCCCATGTATTTTAACTCCGGCATTTTTCATTCCCAATACGAGATTTTTTCCTAATTTGTTATGTTTTTTCCAATTTTTAGAAACCGGATACATATTTTTATATGACTGATTATCTGGAACACCAATATAAAAAGCCCCTTTATTTGATGAAGTCGAATCATAATGAAGTGCAATATGATAATCTGCGCAGTTATTTGCATATACAGTTCTTCCTATATTGTCTATCTGAGCATCTTCGCCTTCCCTAACCATTAAAACATTATATCCTGCTTTTAAAAGTTTCTGCTTAACTATCATTGCCAAATTTAATGTAGCCTTTGCTTCAGGTGTCCCGTCATTTAAAGTAGTTCCACCATTAATTGATGTAGCTCTTATTGCTCCCTGTGCAGTACTTCCGCCGGTTACCTTGGCGCTACCGTCAGGATGGCATAAAGTCTTAACACTTTCACCACCTTTAGTTCCATGTCCTGCATTTATGCAAACAGTTTTGTTCTTAACCTTTGATGCACTTGAAAAATATAAAACAGCTGAATCTGTATGTATTTTTGAATAACTTGCAAATTCCCATTTAGAATTCCACGAAATTATTTCAGCACAGCTACTCCAGTCTGAATAATATTTATTTCTACCCTTCTTTGCATATCCTCTGACTCTTACATAGTAATTTTTCTTACTATTTAATTTAGCAAGTTTTGTAGAATTTTTATTTTGACCTTTTATCGTTTTAATTTTTGAGCTTACAAAATTTTGGTCTGTAGAATATTGAATCTGATATCCATTAGCCTTACTATTTTTAGTCCACGAAACTGTAACATTTCCCGACTTTCCTGATAATATATTAATATTGCTTTGCTTAAGGGAATAATTCTTAACTTCCGGCAAAACTTTACTTTTATCTTCTTTTACGGCCTCTGTATTACCTGTAGAAATTTCTTCTGCTTCTACTATAGAATTAAATGCAATATTACCCGGCATTTTAAGTCCGTTATTATTAATTTCTGCAAATACAACTGTTGTTACTATAATCAGTCCTGATGCAATTATTTTTTTTATTGTATTTCTATTCATATACTACCACCTTTCTTACTTACTCTGATAGATATTTATTAAGTGCAAATAAATTTAGCGGGGAATTTTTCTCAAATCAAATTAACCCATTTATTGTTTAACCTCTTATATTTTTTCAGAAAAGGCGAAATCCTAAAGAATCCGGACTTCGCCTTTTTATTATAAATACATTTTTGCAACCGCTACTAATACATCTTTATTTGTCTTATATATTTTCTTATACATGCTGTTTTTTACAGGTGCCGGTGTTAATCCTGTTTCTAATGTACAATTTAGTATATTTCTGGCATCAAGATAATCACTGAATGTTCCATAATGAGTCTTCCCACTTATTATGTGAGTATAATGTGTCATGGAATAAAGCATATTGCTAAGCTTTGTGTGATTAAGATGATACATAACTTCACCTGCCTGATGATAACAAATTACTACATCAGGTTTAACTTTCTCTACTACCGATACCTGTGCCTTTGTTTCCGGTTCAGATATAGGTGTTTTGCCGGCATACTGTTTATGCTCTGGTGTTTTTGCACCACCTCTGTCGAAACCTTCTGCGTAATTTCTATTTATATCTATACCTCTGGCATTTGCTTTCCATATCTTGAAATCAACTCCATCTGCTATTTTATAAAGATTACTACGCAGCTTAGCATTTCTTATTTTTTTAGGTCCATACTGACTGATTGTTACTCCGTCCGGATTTACCATTGGCATAATTACTAATTTAACATTATTAAAGATTGTACTATATTTTTTTCCTTTATATTTTTTCGTATCATATCCTCTGCAATAATCTTCAATAACTTTCATCATAAATTTAGTATTCATATACTCTCTTGCATGCACGGATGTTTCTACATAAACCGTTTTCTTTGCTTTAGCATTACCCAATGTAACATAGTATAAATTTCTTTTATCCAAACTTTTTACTGCAATATCAACTTTTAATATTGAACCGTAGGCTTTCTCTAATTTCTTTAAATCTACTTTCATATCTGAGTATGAATATTTTTTATCTGATGTATTTACTATTTTTTTAGCATTACATTTGTAGGTAATATATTTCGTTTCAACTAATAATTCCTGATTTCCCACTTTAATTAATGAATATCCATTATTACATTCTTTATAAACATAATAACGAACACCTTTTTCAACTTCTGTCACTTTCTCTAATTTCAAATTATATGCAGAAACATTCTTCTTTACGTAGCCACCTTTTTTCACGTTCTTTCCTGTTGTGTCCACATCCGGTTTAGTTATCGGCTGTACAGTTGTTGTTTCTTCCGGTTTTGCCGTTGTCTCAGGTATTGTTGTTGTCTCCTGAGGCACCGTTGTTTCAGGTATTACTGTTGTTTCCTGAGGCATAGTCGTTTCCGGTATTGTTGTTGCTTCCTGAGGTGTAGTCGTCTCAGGTATCGTTGTTGCTTCCTGTACGGTCGTTTCCGGTATTGTTATTTCTCCCATAGTTTCAGCTTTTATCTCTGTCAAGTTAATTCCCATTGCAATTATTGCAATTAACATTAGTGTCTTTAGCGTATTTTTCATATGTTTTTCCTTTCAATTTTTCGTTCCAGTTTGTACATAAACATTATACTACAAAATGCCTGTTTATTTAATTACAATAATGCTTTTTATAATAAAAAATATTAATTTAAATACTTGATTTTGTTGTATCATCTTTGCGAAATCTACATGTATTTATTTAATTCGGTTTCGCCCGAGTCGATTGTCACCGAATAAAATTTAATTTTTCACTACTCAGCAAATACCTGATTAAGAACCTTCTTTTAAACAGTTTTTCCATATATCATATCCCTGTGTCATTGCAGACTCATATATGGGATGAAGTCTGCCATAAAGCACATTGAAAAATCTTTCTTTTTCAATTTTCTGTATGTATAATTCTTCCAATGGCCAAATCGAATTAAGATTGTGTTGTTTACATTTTTCAAATTTTTCTCTTGCCTTTTCGTTTGTCTGAATTGTTTCATTTAAAATATACTGATTATCACAAAACTTCTTATAATAAGCATCCCAGTCCGGTAATTTATTGTTCTTGGAAGAATTCAGATTTCCGTCCATTGGAATCAAATTCCACAATTCATCATTGGCAACATATGACCATGGTATAAAATGATCTATCGCATATTTGTTCTCTATATGCCGCTTTGAATATATATCTTTAAACCCAACACCATTAATATCTATTACGCAGTCCCACAGCTTTCTAACATTTTCAAGTTTTCTTTCCTTGTCTTTTTCCGGTTCAAGTTTATAAATAAGTCCCGGAACTCCCGGATTTCTATCCTGCAAATATTTAATTTTTTTCATCTTAATCCAGCCACGGATTGTAACCATATTATCGATGAGAAAATTGTTCCACAACTTATTTATAATAACCTTTTTAGTTAATCCTCTACCATTCTCTATCGTATACAGTAAACATCTTTTCTTATTAATCATTTCAAAATAACTAATAAGTTTTCCAGTCTTACTCCATAATGGATTATTCCCACCTAACTCTTTCACAAACGAAGAAAGTAATCTATATGGTACATTCTTCGCCAAGTCCTGCATCTCAGAATTAACACATTTACTGTTGCACTTTATTTTTTCAATGATAATATCCCTTGATTCATCATTTTTCACATCCACATTTTCGCTAATTTTATTTACTGCTCTTTCCAAAAGATTAAAACTTGTACCATCTACTGATTTTGGCCCTAGTCTCAAGTGATATTCCTTTACCGCATACCATGCATCCGCTATCATGCCCGCAAAAACTTCCAAAAATGTAAACTCATTTTCTCCTCTTGCCACCAACTGCATTATGGAATCAAGCCAAAAGAATTTGTAACACTGAGTTGGATTTTCCAACATTCCTGCGAAACTTTTTATATTTAAATTACAGTCATAAAAATATAATTCATCCATAGTCATTCTCTAACTTTCTCCGTTAACATTATTGTCAAAATTCTCTAACGATATCCCTGCTCTTTCTTGATTTGCCTTTCAAGTTCTTTTGCAAGTTGTTCTTTCTCTACTTTTTCAATTGGTATTGTAATAATTACAGCGTAAATAATCCCTATTATCAACGGCCCAATCAAAAAGACATTACAGATAACAAAACTTAAAGTCTGTTCAACATGATTTATTGAAATAATTGTTGGCAAAATTACAAAACTTAACAATACAGAAGTAAATATATGTGTCCTCCTCCAAACTTCAGGATAATCCATTGTTTGCTGAATTCTAATTCCAAAAAATCCATTTTCACTGGTAAATGGCATAACTACTGCTGCTACAATCATTATAATCAAATACACAATGCAACCATAAGACGGCTTGTATAAAAATATATTTTTTGTAACATTTCCATTTATCCAAAACGCACCCATACATCCTGCTAATATTACAAACGATAATATGTAAAATAATTTTGACTTTATTCGTTTGTATAATATATGCGATGCAATCATTATCGCCACTGGCACAAATATAAAAACATACATCAGAAATGGCAAATTAAATTTCATTTCTTTTGCAAATATCAAACTACTGATAACATGTGAAGTTGTAAATGAAACTAAATATTTTTCTTGTGTAGTCATTTTTCATACCTCCTTTTTATAACTTAATTGAACAACCCCATTAATAACATCTTCATCATAAATTTTTGGGCGTTCTTTTATTACTACTAAAATTGCTGCTTCAACAATGTTTTCTCTTGCATATAATCTACTTCCATCCGCTCTATGTTTAAACATATTCTTCAATTTTGACTCAAGCGATTTATTAAATACCATTGTTTGAATTTTTTCAAACTCAGAAGGTGAAATACTCATAGACATTGTTACATCTATAAATTCTTCTTTAAGTTGAGCAAACATTTCTATTCTGTCATTTTCAATATAATAATAAATCTACTATTTTTCAAATAGCTCTTTCACGACCTGAATGTAACGTTCAATTACAATACTATAATCAATTTCATCCGAAATTATATTCTCAGTAGTGTTATGATAATCATTCTCATAAAATCTACTATCGTATATTTCTCTTGCCAATTGTAATATATCAACATTCTCATTTGCCGCCGGTGCAATTTTCTCCCCCACAGTCTTTCTATGTTCTCTTACCTTCATCATTAATTCTACAAATTCTTCATCAATTTCAACATAATTTAATAACTTAAATATGTCATATAAATGTCTGGAGTTTCTTTGTGCTTTTCCTTGCAAATAATAATCGCATACGGCAAATATTTTATCCGCAAGTGTTCTATTTATACATTGAACACTCATTTCAAACGGTATTAAATTATATTTCTTTATTAACTCAGGTTCTTCATTTTTTAGCGTATCATATATGTAATTACTTATTTGTCTTCTTTCCGTTGGAAAAGAATAAGACATCAACGCTGTTTCTAACTTAACGAAAGGAGACAGTCCGGAAAAGTTACTATTATCACTAACAGAATTATAATAAAAATCATAATGATTATAGTTTTTATCACTTTCAATATCTTTCCAATTTTTTATTTCTATTTCTAAATCTTCAGCTATAGGTTTCAGTATGTTATACTTCAATTTTTTTCTTCTACTCTCCCCCAAATGTTCTTTAAACGTAATATCTGTATCCTCAGAAAATCGATCAATAGCACCATATGCTTTAGATAAAGAAGTTCCTCCTTTGAATATTACCTCTATCTCTTGCTGGATATCATACTTATTTTATCCCCAATGCTTCCTTTAAAAATCCTACTATTCTCTTTTCATACTCGCCATATATTATATTTTCCTTACTTTCAGAATCACAGCCCTCAACAAAATATCTTCCTGTCTCTTTACTAATTGACAAAGAATCAAGCGGCCAACCCTCAAATCTTTTAGTTGATGCTTTATCTATCATATAAAAAGCCCCTACATTTTTTGCTAACTCTCTATCCATAAATGATGAAATCCTACCATTGTTATAAACAGCTATACCGTCCAGGTAATAGGCAGATACCTTTCCTCCAAGCTCTCCTATAAGATTTGAATAATACTCAATCATTTCTTCATCTGATAATCTGTTCATTCCCATTGGAGTCCTAACATTTAATCCCGGTTGTCTCTCATCTTCTAAACTTAGTTCCTCAAAATACAATCCCGAATCATTACAAATCACCAAGTCAAAATATTTGCCATAATATCCTGCTTTGCATATTGCATTTTCTTCCGGCGTTTTTCCTGTCTCATCCGGTTCATCTTCTATCTCTAAATATTTTAATGTTATAAATTCTATATCACAATTTTCTAACAGTTTAGAAAACCTCTTTACCTTTGAAGGATTAGTTGTTCCCAGTAGTACTTTCATCGTTCTCTCCTTTCAATTCTTTTCATACTTTATTTCAAAATAGTCTAAATATGCCTTATATCTATCTTGCGCTGTTAGACATGTATCCATTAAATAACCTTTTTCATTATCCCATTCTTTTAATCCACGATAATAAAAAAATTTCAAATTGTCTTCAATAATAAACGGAACAATGTTATGTTTTAAACATTCTTTAAACATAATAATTCTTCCAACACGACCATTACCATCTTGAAATGGATGGATACGTTCAAATCAATATGATTATTATGATAGAATACCTCAATGCAATTTTCTGTTGTACGGATATCGACTTTCTTACCAATAAATTCATATAGAACTGAATGTTTGCAATTTCCGACTTTTATGAGATAATCAGGTTGTATAGTGGCACTCTAAAATTCCTATTTGAAATACTAATTATTCCGTCTATTTGAGAATTTTATCGATTCTCCCATGCTAGACTTTCATAATCAATATCAAACCAAAACTTGGTTATCAATTATTTTGCTTTCCATGATATTTTATAGACATCTAATCTAAAAACAGCAACTGCTTCAAGTTATCTACATTGCCAAGAAATTCATAACTAACTTTACCATTATCTCTTTCTCCTCTGCTCTGGATTCTGCAATCATAAGTGTAATTGCCACCAATGCTCCATCACTGATAATTTTTACTCCATCTTTATAAAGAGCATTGTTGCGTGCTAAAAATTCGAGGAAAAGAGATGCAGCTATTCTCTTACACCCATCAGCATAAGGATGGTCCTTTATTATAAAGTAAAGTAAATTTGCAGCTTTTTCTTCCAATGACGGATACACATCTCCTCCAAACACATTTTGATAAACAGCTGCTAATATTCCTTCAACCTTACCTTTCTCTTTCTCAACGCCGAATACATCTGATTTAAATGAATCTTCCATTTCATCAACCATCCTTCGACATTCTTCATAAGTAATTCTATAAATCGGTTCATTTCCCTCAGGTTTTTGTAAAGACTGGTGATCATATTGATCCAAGAGAAGCAAAGCTTCAGTATATTGATTTACTGCCTTTAATATTTCTTTTTCCTCCAAATCTAAGGAATATGCTAACATTTTTGTCTGAATATTAACCGTTTTTTGAAGTGCAAACATCCTTTTTTCGTTTATTGCATATCCTTCCATTATGTATTGTTTCAACACACCATTAGCCCAACGTCTAAACGCAATACCTTTTTTTGAATTAACTCTATATCCTACTGACAATATCATATCAAGGTTGTATATTTTTGGTTTTCTGCCTCCGGTACTTTTGTCGGAAAAACCGACAGAAGTATCATCCAGCTCACCTGACTTCAAAATATTAGATATATGTTCACTTACTGTTGCATGACTAACTCCAAACAATGTTTCTATCTGTTTTTGAGTAAGCCATACCGTTTCCTGTTCCGGATTTATTTGAACCTCTATGTTAACATTACCATCATTAAATAATACGATTTCATTTGTCATTATATATAATATCCTTCTTCTAGCTTATTATTTATTAAATAAAATATTTTCGTTATACTTATTACTATAACTAAAATTCCGATTTGTTAAGTTCTTTCTATATCCCATCTTCTTGCCCTTCGGACAAGAAGCATCCCTCGCTCAAAGAGCTCGGTCAATTCTAAATTTGTTTTACTATTTCTTTAAAAAAGAAATGTATCTTTATTCTAAACTTTGTATTCCTCAATTATCTCCATAATTGATTTTTCATAAATATTCCCATTCAACACATCCCCATTTTTTGAAAAACTAATTGTTCTAACATCTATTGGATTCTCCTCATATGGATTTATATATTCCTTGTTCTTATCGAAGTAATCACTTAGATATTTCACTGCATTTCCATTTGGAAAAATAACATTTCCTTTTGCCTGTGGAATATTTAAATCCTCAAATTCAGAAATAATTTTCTTTGTCTTTTTGTTATATTCATTATCATCTTCTTTGCTCACAAGCCAAGCAGGATTTAATTTAATTTCTACACCACTCTCTTTTATGCACATTGCAAAATATTTCACTATATCAAGTGGTATAGTCTCTTGATGAAATGAATCAACAGATAATAACACTTTTTGAACTCCACTATATGACAACATTTGCGCCACTTCTCTTACTCTTTCTTTGTCTTTAGAAAAAAATCCGTTAGTGATTATTGCCCTATCCTTTATGTTCATTTCTTTAGCAGTTTTATGAATGTTGCAAACCACTTCCGGATATATCAAAGGTTCTCCTCCAAAAGTCATTAAAGATTTAATATCATAGTTATTACATATATCAATAACTGCTTGCACTGCTATGTCTCCATCTATGTGTTTTCCACTTGATTTATGTTCTCCCTCTGAACAATGTATGCATCTTCCTGTGCATGCCATTGTTACAACAAACTCTATTCTGTTTAAATTTTCTAAATACTTATTCATTCTTTTTTACCTCATTTGCTAATAGCCCTAATTTTCAGCCTATATTTCAAAATCTAGAGCTTATGACAAGCTTACAACTGTAACACACTACAATTTTGTTGTATTTAAATCATAATATGAATATTCTTAATTTAATGTTCCTAATTTAATTTTACTATCTAATTCCCATAACGCAGTTTTATTACTATCATATCTAAGTCTTTTTAATGCAGTTTTATAATCAACCCATTCATATTTTGTATGCTCTTGAGACAATTCCAAAATTGTTGTATTCATCCTAGCAGCAAATGTATATTCAGGAATAACTAAACAATTTTCACCCCATATTTTTCTTGCTTCTTTAAAACAGTATGTTGGTATGCTATTTTGTGTATCAAGTACAGAATATTTACAATCCATACCTATGTTTGCTTCTTCATATGCCTCTCGTTTTGCAGATATTATTATAGTTTCATCCTCATCTTCTCCACCACCTGCTATAAATTGCCATACTTTCATATCATTTCTTTTAAATATGCAATATTTTACATTGCCGTTTTCAATATGATATGGAATGACTAATACCTGATATTTTGCTCTTGCCAATATATGTTCACCTCCCTAAATTTTAATTTATCATCTACCCAATTTTCTATTTTATACACAGTGCCTTTAGTGTTTTATCACGCCATACTCGTTTTATTATATTTCGCTCAACATTTATACAGCTTAATTCTACCATATCCATAACTAGATTGATATTTCATTATTTTATCAATTACAAAATTTCAGTTCAAATTATTTAGAATATTTGTGTCCAATTGACATCTCCTCAAAGCAGATTCACCCGCCAATACAACATTTGAGACATAGAGGTTTTGGGGTGCGGTCATCCAGTGGATGACCCTGCGTAAGCAGGAGCATGGACCGAGCCGGTAGGCGAGACTTCCCCTAACAAGAATGTATTTGTATATACAAATGCGTATCTTGCAAAAGATCTACTTCCATTTTCTTAATCTACTTTTGACAACCTGGATTTAATATTTTTTCTTATTTTTTCCTCTAACAGATACGAGATACGCTATGCATATCTCGTATCTGATTAGCGGTCGGCAAATGTTCATTCATGCAAGCCTGATGACCACTTGCCTCGTCGCTATAACAAAAAAACTCCTGCATACCATTTCCGGTATACAGGAGTTCATTATTTTAAGTAATTATATTCTTTTCACTTGTCAGTGTATTACTTGTTAGCGATAGCTGCCTGAGCTGCTGCTAATCTAGCGATAGGTACACGGAATGGTGAACATGATACATAATCAAGACCAATCTTATGGCAGAATTCTACTGAAGATGGATCTCCACCGTGTTCTCCACAGATACCTACGTGAAGGTTAGGGTTAACTGGCTTACCAAGTTTGATAGCCATTTCCATTAACTTACCAACACCAACCTGATCTAACTTAGCAAATGGATCATTTTCAAAGATCTTAGCATCATAGTAAGCATCTAAGAACTTACCAGCATCATCTCTTGAGAATCCGTATGTCATCTGTGTTAAATCGTTTGTACCGAAGCAGAAGAAGTCTGCCTGCTTAGCGATTTCATCAGCTGTAAGAGCTGCTCTTGGGATTTCGATCATTGTACCTACCTGGTATTCAAGTTCAACACCTGCTGCTGCAATTTCAGCATCAGCTGTAGCTACTACGATATCCTTAACATATTTTAATTCTTTAGCATCACATGATAATGGAATCATAATTTCCGGCTTAACTGTCCAATCACTATGTTTCTTCTGAACATTAATTGCTGCACGGATAACAGCCTTAGTCTGCATCTTAGCAATTTCAGGATATGTTACAGCAAGACGAAGTCCTCTGTGTCCCATCATAGGGTTGAATTCGTGAAGTGAAGAAATGATTGTCTTGATTTCTTCTACTGTCTTACCCTGTGCATCTGCAAGTTTCTTAATATCTTCTTCTTCAGTTGGAACGAACTCATGAAGAGGTGGATCTAAGAATCTGATTGTAACTGGGTTACCTTCAAGTGCTTCGTAAAGTGCTTCGAAGTCTCCCTGCTGATATGGAAGAATCTTTTCAAGAGCTGCTTCTCTTTCTTCTACTGTATCAGAACAAATCATTTCTCTGAATGCTGCAATTCTGTCTTCTTCGAAGAACATATGCTCTGTACGGCAAAGACCGATACCTTCTGCACCAAGTTCTCTAGCTTTCTTAGCATCAGCTGGTGTATCAGCATTTGTTCTAACCTTAAGTGTTCTATATTTATCAGCCCATCCCATGATACGTCCGAATGTACCAGCGATCTTAGCATCAACTGTAGGAATAATTCCATCATAGATGTTACCTGTTGAACCATCGATTGAGATGAAATCTCCTTCATGATATTCTTTTCCAGCTAAAGTGAATTTCTTGTTTTCTTCGTCCATAGCGATGTCGCCACAACCAGATACACAGCATGTACCCATACCACGAGCAACTACGGCAGCGTGTGATGTCATACCACCACGAACTGTTAAGATACCCTGTGATGCCTTCATACCTGTGATATCTTCTGGAGATGTTTCAAGACGTACAAGTACAACCTTTTCTCCTCTTGCATTCCATTCAACAGCATCATCAGCTGTGAATACAACCTTACCACAAGCAGCTCCTGGAGAAGCTCCAAGTCCCTTACCAGCTGGTGTAGCAGCCTTAAGAGCAGCAGCATCAAACTGTGGGTGAAGTAATGTATCTAAGTTTCTAGGATCGATCATAGCTACAGCTTCTTCTTCTGTTCTCATGCCTTCATCAACAAGGTCACAAGCAATCTGTAAAGCAGCCTGAGCTGTTCTCTTACCATTTCTTGTCTGTAACATGTAAAGTTTTCTGTTTTCAACAGTAAATTCCATATCCTGCATGTCTCTGTAATGGTTTTCAAGTGTTTCACAAACCTTTACAAATTCTTCAAATGCTTCTGGGAATTCCTGTTCCATCT
The DNA here is from genome assembly GCA_902363805.1 of Eubacteriaceae bacterium. Taxonomy (GTDB): domain Bacteria; phylum Bacillota; class Clostridia; order Lachnospirales; family Lachnospiraceae; genus Eubacterium_U; species Eubacterium_U album. Next base: position 340,543 of record CABJBF010000003.1, read on the forward strand.
GAGCGATTGGCATTGGTGTTCTAACACCGGCAACAACGTCTTCACCCTGAGCATTCTTTAAGAATTCACCCATAAGCTTCTTTTCACCTGTTGCTGGATCTCTTGTAAATGCAACACCTGTACCACAATCATCACCCATGTTACCAAATGCCATTGACTGTACGTTAACAGCTGTTCCCCATGAATAAGGGATATCGTTGTCACGACGGTAAACGTTAGCACGTGGGTTATCCCATGATCTAAATACGGCTTTGATAGCTCCCATTAACTGTTCCTTAGGATCATCTGGGAAGTCTTCTCCGATTTTTTCTTTATATTCAGCCTTGAACTGTGCTGCTAATTCCTTTAAGTCATCAGCTGTAAGTTCAACGTCCTGCTTAACACCTCTGTCAGCTTTCATCTTGTCGATAAGTTCTTCAAAATACTTCTTACCAACTTCCATAACTACGTCAGAATACATCTGGATGAATCTTCTGTAGCAGTCCCATGCCCAACGAGCATTTCCTGACTTTTCAGCAATTGCGTTAACTACTGTTTCGTTAAGACCAAGGTTAAGAATTGTATCCATCATACCTGGCATAGAAGCTCTAGCTCCTGAACGAACAGAAACAAGTAATGGATTTTCCTTATCACCGAATTTCTTTCCTGTGATTTCTTCCATCTTTACGATATACTCGTTAATCTGTCCCTGAATTTCTTCGTTAATTTCTCTACCGTCCTCATAGTACTGAGTACAAGCTTCTGTTGTAATAGTGAATCCCTGAGGTACTGGAAGTCCTAAACCTGTCATTTCTGCAAGGTTAGCACCTTTTCCACCAAGAAGTTCACGCATGTTTGCGTTACCTTCGCTAAAAAGGTATACCCATTTGTTTGCCATTAATTTTTCCTCCTAAAACTTTAGTATTTATTTTATGAGTTGTGGAGAATGGCTCTCTTTAACCAACTCATATTTTCTAATATCGGTATTTTTGCGCACAAAAATTGGGCAAAAATCCCTATAAAACATTATAACATAAGGCATTTGATAGTCAAGTTCATTTGCCATATGTTACCACAAAAAATCACTAAAACTCATCAAATCTTACTAAACTTCATACGACACACATTATTTTGTTGATCCATTAATATTCAAAATAGGTTTAATAAATTTTTCGGTTTCTGAATAGTCATTATTTCGCAATATATTGACAATACATTCTGCCAAAGCTATTCCTGATGCATATACAGGTTGTTCTACCGTTGTGATATGAGGTGTTACTAATTTTTCATATCCTAATCCATCAAATCCTGTAACACCAAGTTCATTAGGAACATTTATTTCCATCTTAACGGCACATCTCATTACTCCAAGTGCTAAAGCATCACTGGCACAAACTATCGCATCAACATCTGCATTTTTCAAAATTCTTGAAGCTGCCAAATATCCATCGTCTTCATTATTACACACTCTCATTATTCCCGATTGTGGTATATCCATATGGTAGTCTCTCATACAATCCATATATCCATTTAATCTGTCCTGCGTGTATTTTTCTTCACTTCTTATTCCAATATTTGCAATTTTCTTATAACCACGTTTAAGAAGATGTTCTGTGGCCATATATCCACCTTTATAATTGTCTATGTCTATCCAGTTATTCTTGTAACTACTATTTCCAAATACAATTACAGGCTTATCATTAAACCACTTCATCACTTCATCTTCTTCACGCTCAGTCATACCCATGGCTATTACGCCATCACATTTAACTTTTTTGTAATCATGTCTACATATCTGCATTGAATAGCCTTCAAGTCCTAACTTTTCTCCGATTCCTGAAATTGCTCTTAGTGTAAAAGGATGCAGAGGGTCAATTCCATTTGCAATATATACACATATAATGTTTGTTTTGTTTGTCTGCAAAAGTCTGGCAACCTGATTAGGTTCATATCCCATTTCGTCTACTGCCTTTTTTACTTTCTCATAAGTTGATGGTTTTAATTTTTCCGGTTCATTGAGAAAGCGTGAAACGGTCATTGTCGATACACCTGTAGCTTTTGCAATGTCTTTAATTGTTATTGCCATTGTTCTCTCCTAATTGTTTTCTAATAATTCGTTCACTTGATAATGTTATCGATAACACTATTTTACCACATTATACAAATTATTTCAGTTATAAATTTATTGAATTGATTTAATAGTTAATCCTGACAATAACTTTTCTTTTACTTCATTAACTGTTATGGATTCATCATTATAAAAACAGGTAATCTCCAATACTAATTCCTGATATCTTGCCTGACCCAAGCCTATCTTCATATTATTTTCCTGTGCAATGTTTCGCAAATTAGAAATCATATCTGACGTTTCCTGGTCTGTAAGGTCTGATGTATCAATTACAGCTTCATATTTTACTGAATATCTAAATGTTTCCTGTTCGGTCGTTTCCTCTATAGTTGTATGCTCAGCTGTCGTTGTTACATTTGTTTCCGTTGTCTTTGTTTCCTTTTGTTTCTTACCGCATCCGACAAATGCCAATGTAACACATAATGCACAAAGTATTACGGCTACTTTCTTTCTCATTAGTTGCACTCCTTTTTTGTTTGTTTTCTTTCGTTTCATTATTTTGTTTTTATTTAACTATAATATTATCATTTTTCAAATTTATTTTCATTACAATTTATTCAAATTGTCAATGGTTCGAATGCAATTTGTCGTTTACTCTTTTTATTAATCAATATTACATTTTTCACTTCATTTCATATACTATATTAAGGGAATATTTACATATAAACTTTGATGTTTCTCTCATAGATTTGGAGGATTATTCATGAACGTTTCTGATTTACAATATAAAGATATTTCCCGGGATTTAATAAGTTCAATGCTTTTTGAAAATATAGAATATTCAGACACCAATTCGGATATAGGAATCGTTATGGGTAGCTATAGTGCTGTTAAATATCGTGTGCCAAGGGCTGTGGCTTTGTATAATAAAGGACTTGTTAAAAATTTTATTTTTTCCGGAGGCAAAATGCTTATTGATTCTGGAATTTATGAAGAGGCTGATATCATGAAAGATTTTGCCATAGAGTCAGGACTTCCTTCTTCAAATATTTATACGGCCTGCAATTCTCATTCTACATTTGAAAGTTTGAAAAATGCTTTTGATTTGCTTAAAAGCATTGAATATTTTACACCTAAAAATATCACTTTAATCACTACTTCATTTCATATGAAAAGATGCCTTTTATTAGTTGACAAAATGTTTTCTAAAGATATAAATATCATTCCATGCCCAGTTAATGACTCTTTCACAACTAAAGAAAACTGGTATAAAACTCCTGCCGGATATGAAAGAGCAATCGGTGAAATTTTTGGAATAATAGATTATGCAAATAAGGGCTACATTAATAATTTTAACATAACATTGTAATTTATTATGATGCCAGGGTCAAAAGGTCTTTCACACACATGAGCTTGCTCATAAGTGGGTGAAAGACCTTGGGACCCGCCTCAATATGAGCATAAAAGCGGGATAATTCCCGCGATATGCGAATATTGGGTAGGATTGTGGTAGTGCGCAGCACGGAACAATCCGTAGGCATCATATTTTGAAGAGCTTCTAAACTCAATATGAGCATAAAAGCGGGATAATTCCCGCGATATGCGAATATTGGGTAGAATTGTGATAGTGCGCAGCACGGAACAATCCGTAGGCATCATATTTTATTTTATTTTTTGTTTTTTGTTACTTTTTATTATGTTTTAGCTTATTACGCTTTTATACTTATTATGTTTTATTGTCTATTCTACTTCATAGTCTGTTATTCGTAATATAAAACTAATGTTTTTGTTGACCATTTCCCATAGATTTTTTTCTTTTTATCTACTTTATAAGGTCTTACCATTACAGTACCTGCTGTCCATGTTCCATCTTCTTCTATTCCATTCGTGATGCCCATTTTATTTACATCATTTTTTGAAACTGCTTTAGTAAACATATTCTTTTTGGTCGTAAATGTTTTTTTGTATTTTGCACTTTTGAACTTAACTTCATATCCTGTAGCTCCATTTACTTTTGCAAATCTTATTGTGTATTTCTTTTTGCGCAACTTTGCAAATTCAATTGATGTACCAGCCTTTTTCAGACCTTTTGAATATGTAATACTTGAATTTCTAGAAAATACTTTCTCTCCCATTTTTGGTTTTGTATCAAAAGCAAATTTCTTTAATGTTGAGTTTGCAAACGCTTTGTCTCCAATATATGCTAATTTTTTATTTGAAACAAATGATGCAAGGTCATATGTTCTATAAAAAGCCTGTTCACCTATATTTTTAACATTTTCACCTAATTTTACACTTTTAACTAATTTTTTTCTAAAAGCCCCTGCATCAATTTCTTCTACTGTATCAGCAATAACAACTTTGTCATTTGTTCCTATGTAATAATTCAATTTTGTTTTGTCTGCTGACAATATACATCCTTTATCAAAAGTAGATTTTGTATTGTCCTGTGCAATTATCACTTTATATATTGGTGAATTTTTAAATATCATACCAAGTTTTGTTGCTGTTCCATGCAAAATTACACTGTTAATATCGTCCGTATTACTTTCAACGATTCCATTTTCAAAACCATCAATATCTCCCATAAATTCAATGTTTTTAATAGTTGCAAATGCATTTTGCTCGATAGTCTTTACATTTGCAGGTATTATTGTTGTTTCTTCGCCCCAAACAAATCCGAATGCTTTTCTTTTTATTGTTTGGACATCTTTTCCAATCTTTATAGATTCTACACTTAAGGTTGAAAACGCATTTTCGCCAACACATGTGATTCCATCTTCGATTGTTATGCTTTTTACAGAATCATAATTGCCAAGTATTTCCATATCATCCCACATTGCACCTGTTCCTGAAACTACAATTGTTTTCGCGTCTTTGTCATATGTATACGTTGCATTGTCACCACATTTTCCGGTTAACACATTTTTAGATGCCTCAACGTTCTTCGTTGTTTCCGGATTTTGTGTTGCCTGTTGATTTTGTGTTGTTTCTGCTGCATACACATTAACACTTTTGGTTGCAACAGGTCCCATAACTGTTGTTGCCATAGCTAAGGCTACTGCCCCTGATAATAATACTTTTGATTTCATAATAGATACCCTCCTTAAAAATCTTTGTTTTCTTTGTTGTCTTATACTTATTAAACGAAGAGGTCATATTTTTTATTGCATTTATTTTTTAATTATAAGTTAAGTTTTCACTTTTTAACAAAGAATAAAAAATAACAGAGCTAAAATCCAATATGAATTTCAACTCTGTTATTATTTAAAATCATATTTTATATCCATTAAGGATAATTGTTTTTAAATATGTCTTACATACTTTTGCGTGTTATATGCTGACAATTCCAATTAAAATGCCATCTTTTCTTCAAAGTATGCCTTTAAATCTTCAATCTTGATTCTTTCCTGTTTCATAGTGTCACGGTCACGAACTGTAACTGCTCCATCTTCCTCTGAATCAAAATCATAAGTAACACACCAAGGTGTTCCGATTTCATCCTGACGACGATATCTCTTACCTATTGCTCCTCTGTCATCATATTCACAGTTATATAATTTGCTAAGTTCTGCAAATACCTTTTCTGCACCTTCATTTAACTTCTTTGATAATGGAAGTACACCGATCTTAACAGGTGCGATAGCCGGATGGAAATGCATAACTGTTCTCATATCCGGTTTTTCTTCTGTTCCGATATTTTCTTCATCATATGCTGCACAAAGGAATGCAAGTGTTACTCTGTCAGCACCAAGTGATGGTTCAATAACATATGGAACATATCTTTCTTTCTTTTCATCATCAAAATATGATAAATCCTGCTTTGATAATTCCTGATGCTGAGTTAAATCGTAATCAGTTCTATCAGCGATTCCCCAAAGTTCACCCCATCCAAACGGGAATAAGAATTCAATATCTGTTGTTCCCTTTGAGTAGAAACATAATTCTTCAGGTGAATGATCTCTTAATCTAATTTCATCTTCTTTAATTCCAAGACTTAATAACCAGTCACGGCAGAATCCTCTCCAATACTGGAACCATTCTAAGTCTGTTCCCGGTTCGCAGAAGAATTCAAGTTCCATCTGTTCAAATTCTCTTGTTCTGAATGTGAAGTTACCAGGTGTAATTTCATTTCTAAATGATTTACCAACCTGACCGATACCAAATGGAATCTTCTTTCTTGAAGTTCTCTGTACATTCTTAAAGTTTACAAAAATACCCTGTGCAGTTTCAGGTCTTAAATATACTGTATTTTTAGCATCTTCAGTTACACCCTGGAATGTCTTAAACATAAGATTAAATTCACGGATTTCTGTAAAATTGTGCTTACCACATGTTGGACATGCAATGTTCTTTTCTTCTATGTAGTTAGCCATTTCTTCATGTGACCATGCATCAACAGAACCTTCTATTGTAATTCCATTTTCTTCCATATAATCTTCAATAAGTTTATCTGCTCTAAATCTTTCATGACATTCTTTACAATCCATAAGAGGGTCTGAGAATCCACCAAGATGTCCTGATGCAACCCAAGTCTGAGGGTTCATTAAAATAGCACAGTCAACACCTACATTATATGGGTTTTCCTGAATAAATTTCTTCCACCATGCTTTTTTAACATTATTCTTTAATTCTACACCAAGGTTACCATAATCCCATGTATTCGCAAGTCCACCATAAATTTCTGAACCCGGATATACAAATCCTCTGCTTTTTGCAACTGCAACGATTTTTTCCATTGTCTTTTCCATGATACTTCTCCACCTTTTATTTTTTATGATGCCACGTTAGGAAATACTAAGCAATCCATAGGGCATCTTTTTATTATCATTATTATTTTAATGTATATACAATATAGCTTATTCCGTCATCAGTTTTCGCTGTTTCTACCACGCCATCACTGATTTTACAGTTTTCGCTCACATACTTTACTGTTCCTTCAATCTGGACTTTCATCTGTTCATTAACAATCAAAATATTATCATCTAAATCACTAATCTTGTCTTCTGACACTGATTTTTTCTTATTGTCAGGGGCATAAAATTTCCCCTTAATTTCACAATCTTCATTGTCACTTATGTCACCTATATAGAAAGTTCCTTTATCAGGATTGTTATATTTTAAAATATATGTTCCAAAGTCTGTAGTTGATGCAAATTCCATAATCATAGTCGCAACATCTTTCTTTACATCCATTGACTTTAAAGAAAGTGCATCTTTTCCTGATGCATCACTATCTGAATTAAACTCATCGGCTTCATTTTCAACAGTACTCTTAAGTTCCTTCTTGTCATAATAATCTTTATCGAATGACTCTGCTACTCCGTACTGTACTTTACCATCTTTTGAAATATGAATTGCTGTCTGGCCTTTTTCTAAAGCAATATCTCCAACTTTATTGTCACACCCGACAAATGTAAGAGCTATTGTCATAACCATAAGCAATGATATAATTTTTTTCTTAAGCATATCCGCTCCTCCTCGCAATACCTAATTTTACATTGTATACTCATTATTTTCAATAACTAATTTCCAGAAATTCCAGAGTTTTGAATTGTTTTTCTATGTGTTCTTTCAAATAACTTTCTATAATTCCATTTATTTCCTGCCACACCTCATCTTTTACATTAAATGTATATAATTTGTTAAGTGGCGATGAAATTATGTATTGAAGCGCATACACTGCCGATTGCGATACTAATTTATCTTTTGACAAATTTCCATGACATTTAGAACAAATCATGCCATTCTTTCTCAAATCAAAATAATCCAGTTCACTATTATTGCCACAATTTACACAGGTAAACACATTTGGATATTCCCCGTTTATCACAAGCGATTTAAGTTCATATATATTTTTCACCAATTTGTCAGGAATAGAATCATTTTGCAGTGCTTTAAGTGAAAGATAGATTAATTTTAATGTATCTGTTCCATCTATATTTTCCCTTCCATAGTAGTCCGCCATTTCAAGAAAATACATTCCCATATACATTTTATTAATGTCGGTCATTTCACCGCCAAAATATTCTGTCACTTTTACATTTGTTATAGTGTACGAATTTCTCCCACGATACATGGTAAATTCGCCAAAACTCATAGGTTGCGTTCCTGAAAGAAACTGGCTTGTAGGTCGTCTTGCCCCTCTTGCAAAAGCCGTTATCTTTCCAAATTGTTTTGTAAGAAGCACAACTCTTTTATCATATTCACCCATCGGCATTGCTGACATTACAATTCCCATAGCCGTTACCGTTTCAACCATAGTCGTGCCTCTCCTTTCTTAACTCAAATCTCTAAATATTTAATAAATGCTAAAAGCCGTATAGACACGGCTTTAATAGCAAAAATTTATTACATCAAAAAAATTTTCTTATATTTAAAAAATTGTATCTTACTGCTGCTTTTCATTATATCCGTAGTTCTTCAATAACAAATCGCTGTCTCTCCATTCTTTTCTAACCTTTACCCATAATTGAAGATTAACTTTCATTTCTAGCATCTGTTCTATTTCATATCTTGCATTGCTTCCAATCTTTTTAAGCATACTACCCTGTTTTCCGATAATTATGCCTTTATGAGAATCTCTTTCGCATATAATTGTTGCTTCTATATCAGTAATTTTGCCGTTTTTTCTTTCTTTCATTTTTTCAATTGTAACAGCTATTCCATGCGGAATTTCTTCATTAAGTGCATGTAATGCCTTCTCTCTTATAATTTCAGCCACAATTTGACGCATTGGCTGGTCAGTTACTGTGTCTTCATCATAATACTGAGGTCCCTGTGGCAGATATTTAAAAATAGATTCTACTATTTCATCAGCATTTTTATCTCTCAATGCTGATGCAGGAATTATTTCTGCAAAATCAAGAATTTTTCTGTACGCATCAATAAATACCAAAATTTCTTCTTTTTTAACAGTATCTATTTTATTAATTACAAGAATTACAGGTACATTTATGTCTTTAAGCTGTTCGGCAATATGCTGTTCACCTGCCCCAATAAATGTACTAGGTTCAACAAGCCACAAAATAACATCTACTTCTTTTAATGTTTTTTCAGCCACATTTACCATATATTCACCTAATTTATTTTTTGCCTTATGAATACCCGGTGTATCAAGAAATATAATTTGTCCTTGATCACATGTATATACTGTCTGAATCTTATTTCTCGTTGTCTGCGGCTTATTTGATGTAATAGCAATTTTCTGTCCTATTATTTTGTTCATTAATGTAGATTTTCCAACATTCGGTCTTCCTATTAATGCAACAAATCCTGATTTGTACTCTTTATTTTCCATTTGTTCTCCATTTCCAAACTTTTGTTTTATACTTTATTTACATTCTATCATCTGATTTGCATTTATTTTTCATTTATATTTGTATTTATTTTTCATTTATATTTGTATTTATTTTTTAATTTTTATTTTCAAATAAATTGTAGATATTTTTAAACATATCTTTGTTTTCTTCTATTCTTCCTTCGTTTCCAATAACGCAAACATAATATTCTTTAAGTGCATCTGCAACAAGGCTTCCACAGTTTCTGATTGCATTTGTTGTAGTACTTAACACCTGACTTCTTTCTTTTTTAAGATTTTCAAAAGTATTATGGTTAAAATACAATGTTAACAATCTTCCACCTTCGCTACACGGTGTGCGTGGCTGGTCGTATTCACTTATAGTTCCGATAATAAATTTGCGCATATCTCTGTCACCGGCATTAAAATTATTGATGTAATCCACAACATTTTCATAGATTTCATTTGTTTCTTTTAATTTAGGGTCTCTGTAAGATGTAAACATTGCAACACCCTGTTTTGTAAAGAAGTTGCTACAGCCATACGCGCCACCTTTTACTCTTACGTTATTCCACAAATATTCATAAACTAAAATAGTTTTAAGTACTGATAAAGTTCCTGTATATGGATATTTGTCTGTATCAAATTGTCCTGCTCTTACTACATATTGCACCTGACTTGATGTTTTAAATCCTTCATTTAATACATTCTTTGCAAATTTTTCCACTTTATCGCTACTCAATATACTACTGTCAGGTTCTTTGTCATATAATGAATCTGTCATATCTTCCACTAATCCCGGTAAACTGTCATATTCATCATCCTTGCATACATAACTGATAACAAGATTTTCTTTTCTAAAGACATACTCTGTAAGCAATTTTAATTTTGCTGCTACTTCCTCTTTTACATTTTCAAAATTGTTGGCTATATCTTCAATAAATTTGTAAAATGTAATTCCAGCATAATTTTCCCTTCTATACATCGTCTCTGAGAAATATGAGCCTGCTCTAAGTGCTGCAGCAGAATCTCCACTTTCCATAAGTGTATTCTGAAGTCTTGCTTTTATTTCATCTATAATTTCTTTTAATCTCTTATAGTCATCAAATTTTGTAGTAAGCATAACTTCTTTTGCAATTTCAAATGCCTTATCCATTCTGCTTATCATCGACTTAAAATTAACTTCAACTCGATGTTCGAACTTATTCTTTTCAATTGCATCCGGATATAATGTTGCATCAACATATATTCCACCAATATTTTTATTTATTTCATTTGCAAGCTGAGTGTAATTATAACTTTCCGTATTCATATATCCTGCAGTATTTTTCAGCAAACCAATATATGGTAAAAGTTCCGTAGGTATATTTTTACAGTCAAATGACAATATTGCATAACCTATTCCGTTAGTAAAGCAGTCATAATAAACCGTAGGTATTCCATTAATTTCTCTTATCTGAGACTTTATAGTTCTTGGTTCAGGGTCAATATCACTTATTTCCAACATCGGTATCTTCTTTAAATCTTCTTCAGGTGATGGTTCTTCCTGATACTTCTTTAATGCCTTTGTGTCTGCAACTAACTTATCAATTTCACTCTTTGAAAGAGTTGCCTTTTTTGCAGTTAACTTGTCCGCTAATTCTTTTTCAGTTTCTGCTACAAGACCTTTTTTTGGCTTAAGGACTACTGTTGATTCAATTTTGCTGTTTAAAACATACTTTTCAATTAATTTTTCAAAATAATCTGTCTCAACCATTTTCTTTAAAAACGCATATGTTTCATTGCATTCTACATATATAAATGGCTGATTTTCATCGTAAATCCAACTTTCATACATCTGAAGACCAATCATTAATCCTCTTGGCCAACGTCCGAAATCACTTTCACGATATTTAAATTCCAAATTATTAATTGTAGCAATAAGGCTTTCTTTTTCGATACCATTTTGTATTATTTCTTCTAATCCACTTTTTATTATTGCCTTAAATTTATCCTTATCTTCATAATTTGCATATTTAGCTACTATAGACCAATATGGTTGTAAAATTCCTGACTCATATGTGCTTTCTACGTTCTTTCCTATGCCTGCATCTATAATCTTTTGTTTTAAAACTGCACCCGGCATTGTCATAAGTACATAATCAAGTACCTGGAACGCCAACACTTCTTCTTTATTAAGTGTTGTGTCTAAAACTACATTCCATGACAAAATAGTATTGTCTTCTTCTGATTCACCATCTGATATAGGGTAGTAACTTTCAACCTCTGTCGGTTTATCAAATGGCTTCTGAATTTTTATTTCAGAATCTATCTCTAATGTATCATATTTGCTCAAATATTCTTTATCTATAAAACGGAGTTTTTCTTCCATATCCATATCTCCGTACAAATATATAAAGCTATTTGACGGATGATAATATTTTCTGTGAAAATCCAAATATTCCTCGTAAGTTAAATCAGGTATTGATATCGGATCTCCACCTGACTCAAAACCGTATGTTGTATCCGGAAAAAGTGAATGTAATACCTGTCTGTCAAGAACTCCTGCTACTGATGAAAATGCTCCCTTCATTTCGTTATAAACTACACCATTTATTTTCAACTCATCTTCCGGTGATTCTAACTCGTAATGCCATCCTTCCTGCTTAAAAATCTCCTGATGATTATATATTTGTGGATTAAATACTGCATCCAAATAAACATCCATTATATTTTGAAAATCTTTTTCATTACAACTTGCAAGCGGATACACAGTCTTGTCCGGATATGTCATTGCATTTAAAAATGTATTAAGTGACCCCTTTACGAGTTCAATAAATGGGTCTTTTACCGGAAATTTATCTGAACCGCAAAGAACTGTGTGTTCTATTATATGTGGTACTCCTGTATCGTCATTTACCGGTGTTCTAAAACCAATATTAAAAACTTTATTATTATCATCATTTGATAATAACGCAATTCTTGCTCCTGTCTTTTTGTGCTTTAATAAATAAGCCTGTGAATTTAAGTCTTCCATATAATATTGTTTTATAATTTCATATTCTTTGATATCTTTTACTGCCATTAATTTTTCCTTTCCATAATATTTTTCTTTTTAAGATGTTCGGTCAAAAATATCTTATGAATTATCACTCGCTATTCGCTCTAACATAAATGTGCCATCATTTTATACTATTCACCGTGTTATCTTAATATATTATCAACTTCAACTAAAAATCTATTCAACCGATATACTCGTTCTATATTCTAACACATTTAATTTTTTTCTTCATTAACAATAATTTTTTTATCTAATTTTATATAGCAATAAATTTTTTATCTGATTTTAATTCTTATTTTATTTTCGGGCTTCATTTGATATTTTATTCATATTTGTTATACTTATAGAAGCATTAGGAGGAATATTATGAGCGTTAAAGATGAAGTTTTACATATGCTTGAAGCAAATAAAGGAAGGTATTTTTCAGGAGCTACTCTTGCAAAAGAATTAAACGTTAGCAGAAATTCTATTTGGAAAGCAATCAAGTCTTTAGAAAATGAAGGGTATAAGATTTCGGCTGCTACAAATAAAGGTTATTGTCTTGAACAATCAAATGATATTTTAAGTAAGCACAGTGTTGGTGAGTTCTTAAAATATCCTTTAGATATCCACGTATATGATACAATTTCTTCAACTAATACTGTTTTAAAAGAAATGGCTGAAGATGGTGCAAAAGAAGGAACTGTTCTTGTAGCCAGCGAACAGACTTTAGGTCGTGGTCGTATGGGAAGAAAATTTGTTTCACCTGCCGATACAGGAATTTATTTTAGTATACTACTTCGTCCTGATATTCCTGCCAGTGATTCACTTTTTTTAACTACAAGCGCAGCAGTTGCAGTTGCTAAGGCAATTGAAGATGTTTCCGATAAAAAGGCAAAAATAAAATGGGTCAACGATGTTTTTGTAGATAACAAAAAAGTATGTGGAATATTAACTGAAGCTACTTTTAATATGGAAACAGGCAAACTTAACTATGCAATTGTCGGAATCGGTATTAATGTTTGTTTTCCTGAAGGTGGATTTCCTGAAGAAATCGACAAAGTTGCTACAGCTATATTTGACAAAGAAAGCGATTCCATTAACAAGCGTAGCAAATTATTAGCTCATGTCTTAAATTACTTTATGGACTTTTACAATTCATTTGAATCAAAGAGTTACCTTAAAGAATATATTGACCGCTCTATATTATTAGGAAAAAATATTACTGTTATTGACAAAGATGGTAACAAGCCTGCCAAGGCAATTTCAATTGACGATGAATGTCATCTTCTTGTCAGATTTGAAGACGGAACTGAAAAACTTCTTTCTTCCGGAGAAGTTAGTATAAAATTGGATTAATTTCACACATATTAAAAATATCTGATTCATAATATATATGTTTATTTTAGATTTGTTAATTATACACTAACAGCCAGACTTTTTGGAAGCCTGGCTGTTAGTGTATAGTATACAATATATATGCAATACCAAAGTCATACAATCTGGTACAGATTCTTTTTGTAATTTTCATCTCTGTATTTATCTTGGTATCACTTCAATTAATAATTTTTTTTATTTATTTTCTCCTATGAAGAACAAACCAACTGTTCCTGGTCCTGCATGAGTTCCAATCGTAGGACTTAGCATTCCTATGATTACTTTTTCTACCCCACATTCTTCTTTTATTTTATCAGCTACTTTATTGGCATCTTCTATACAATCACCATGTACAATGAATGCAACTTTATTTTCATAACCTGCGCCTTCTTTTTTCATAGAATCAACCAGACTCTGTAATGCTTTCTTTCTTCCACGAACATTCTGGAATGGTTTTAATTCTCCTTCATTTGTTACATGAAGTACAGGTTTTACATGTATTAAAGTTCCTACAACTGCAGTTGTTTTTGATACTCTTCCACCTCTATGTAAATGGAATAAATCATCTACAGTAAAGTAATGGCACATATGATTTAAATTTTCTTCAATCCATGCCTTTACTTCTTCTAAACTTTTACCTTCTTTTTTCAGAGTTGCAGCTTTATATACTAAAAGCCCCTGACCTAAAGATGCCGCTTTTGAATCAATAACAACAATATTACTATCCGGAAATTCTTCTTTTAAGTCCTCTGCTGCAATTCGTGCTGAATTATAACTAACACTTAATGCAGATGAAAATGCAATGTGCAATATGTCTTTTCCCTGATTCAAAATACTTCTAAACATCTCTGTTGCATATTCCGGATTGCATCCCATCGTTGTAGGCATCGCACCTTTTCTCATGAGTTCAAAGAATTCATGCGGCTCAATATTTTTTTCATCTCCGTATATCACTCCGTCTATACTATAATATAAAGGGAGGCAAGGAATATCATATTCCTGTAAGATTTCTTTTGGCAAATCACTTGCTGAATCTGTTACAATAACATAATCTCTCATATTATCTACATTCCTTTCAACCTAAACAAAATGTCATTTATTTTCGTTAATATCATATCATTGTAACATTTCTATTTCTACAACTCTACAAAAGAAATTGTTTATTATCTTGTTATATTTCTTATTTTCATCCATAAATAGCTGATTTTCTAACTATTATTTGTTTTTCTTTTCCAGCAACACTTGTATACTTCTCTGTAACTATTATGTCCAACATTCCTTCTTTATAATCAGCTGAAATAACCTCTATTTCATAATCTGATGTTCCACTAACATTATACGCTATATTATTCAAGCAAAAATTCATCATATCTTCGTTGTTTTTGAATTTAGCCTTTTTATTCTGACTTACCTTTACAGTCTGCTTTACAGCTGCTGCGACTGCTCTATTTAGTTCTGTTTCTCTTGAACTATTTTCTTCTAATGACAT
Source organism: Eubacteriaceae bacterium (assembly GCA_902363805.1). Lineage (GTDB taxonomy): Bacteria > Bacillota > Clostridia > Lachnospirales > Lachnospiraceae > Eubacterium_U > Eubacterium_U album. Next base: position 355,775 of record CABJBF010000003.1, read on the forward strand.
AATAGTCATACTTGCAATCATAAATGACACAATTAATCCAATCACTATTGCGATTTGCTTCACTAATTTCTTCCTTTCTTAATGTTATTTATCATTTCTTTTGACATTTTATATTTTTTTATTCCCTCTCCTTTCTTTTTATTAAGACTTTCTTCCAGTTTATTTTTTAATGTAAGATTCCATTTGGAATTTTTATTTAACGTATCCATATATTCCTTTGAAACAAATCTAACCATAGGATTATAGTTATTATTATTTATAATATAAACACCAAATTTCTTTTCTGTATAAGAACTATCATCTCCGGCATTTGTACAAACTGTCACTATAAATTCTGCAATAGACTCTGTATTTATAAACTTCTCAGTTAGTACGATATCTGAGTTATTTATATCTTCAAATTCTTTATTCTTACCTCTTTCATAATAGTTTTTACCAGTTATTACGTCAGTTATCCTTTGTATATATAGTGGATATTTTGTATTTGAATATACATCATCAGTAACTGTTACCTTTTTTACCAATTCATCCATATCTAATTTTATATTCTGATTAACCACGTAATATCTATCAGTAGCATTTATAAATAAATTTACAACTTTTTCTTTTTCCCATTGAGCATATAATACCCTGTTTCCATTTGCATATAATATTCCACCAGGTTTTAAAGTTGCTCCATTGCCGTCACTTTGGAAATTCCAATGTTTATTTTCTACTGTATCATATCCATTTCTTTTGACTGTAACACCACTTATTATTATGTCTTCCTGCCAAAATTTAATCTGATTATCAGGCATTCCTAAAACCCGTTCAGAAGTATTTTTATTAAATATAACATCATATTTTTCACTTATTATTATTTCATTATCCACATAAGTTTTTACAAATTTGGTTGGTCTCAAAAGCTTATTTTCACCAATATTTCGTACCGAAAACTTTTTTACACAATTTTGGTTATTTAATTCTGCAACTGCATCACCTACATAATATAATTCACTCTGTGCATCTGTACTATATTCAACCTGTGCAATTATTGTTCCCGGGTCAGTTAATGTTGTCCTTATAACTGCAACATATCCGCTAGGTTTTAGCAATCTGTCTATTATTGATATGTATGTCTGTCTGGTAAGATATACTTCATTACTTTCATCTACACTTGCTATGCTAAACATTTGAAACTTTCCTCTTACATACACACCCATTCCGTTTTTAGCACAATTATTTTGATATATGTTATTGTCCGTCAGTAAAAAGTTAGCTTTTTCACCTATATATACACCCCCGCCATTATTGTATGCATAATTATTATTTATGTAACTTCCCATCCACATATTAACCGTAGCTGTATTGCCAATATAAAGGCCTCCTCCGTTTCGTGAAGAATTGTTATTTATTGAGGTATTTCTCATCAAAACAGAAGAATCCGTGCATATTCCACCACCTTTATCAACAGCTCCATTTTCACCTATTATACTATTATAAAGTTTTACAGCTCCGCCGTTTATATCCTCTACATTCATACCTATATATATTCCACCTGCATTATCATAACTTGAATTGTTAAATACATTTATAGATTCAATAGTTATTTTAGAATCTTCTCCACAAGCTATTCCGCCTCCTAAATTTCCGGATATATTTCCTATAATCCTTGCATTATATATAACGGTGCATCCTCCATGTCCATACCCTACACCACCATTACATCTTACTCCACCACCACTTCCTCTTGATTCGTTTCCACTAATTGTCGGTGCAGTACTGCCTGACCCAAGAATAAGACCTGCCTGATATCCTGAGAATACGCCTCCGGCACTGGCTCCGGCATCATTGCCATATATCCATCCATCATTTATATTTACAATTGTTCCTAATCCTGTTCCAAATATGCCTCCACCTTCCTCACCTGATTTGTTATTATGTATTATTCCTGCAGTCATTAATAAATGCGAAGAACCACCTATGTAAATTCCTCCGCCTTCTTCTAATGCTTCATTTTCAAAAATTTCACCATCATATATCCTTAATTCTGAATAATTTCCAACATATACTCCACCACCCTGACTTAGAGTAAAACATTTATATATTTGTGCTCCGGGCCATATATTGCACACTCCGCCTTTAATGGTAATTCCTCCGCCTTTTACTCCATCACAGTCATGAATAATTCCATATACATTCAATGTTCCTGTGCTTCTAACCGCTCCTGCTTCCGTCTCGCCATTATAATTAGTAACATTTTTTACTACACATGCATTTCCAATCGTTCCTGTTGAACTGTCATCAACTTTTATAAACCCTTTTGTTGCAAAAGAAATTTGATTCTTTTTTCCATCAAGATATAACTTATATCCACCCATTCCATCGCCAAAATGAACTTCCGCTCCATCTGAGATTTTAAAACAATATTTATCTGATTTATTTACATCATCGCTTATGTCTTTACTTCTACTAATAGTTCTTTCACCACCTGATGAATAAAGCATATATCTTCCTTGAGTTACTTTTATTCCATCTTTAATTTTTATATTACCAACTATGGCAATATATACTACGCTTGTTTTTTTGTTATTGCTAAATATATTTTTTAATTTACTTTCTGTTTGCACAAGATACGGATTACTTCTACTTCCATTTTCTGTAGTCGCGCCATAAACATTGTTTTGCAAAAGAACCATACAGCAAAAAGCAAGCACAACGCATACTTTCAAAATATTTTTTTCTATTACTACACTCCATTTTCCAATCATCTTGCATACCCCTCAATCACAACTTTTTTACTCTTGTTTTCTCCAAACATTTGATAAATTGGAAACGTTATATTATATTCCATACTAACATAACAACTTAGTTCATTTTCTGATAATGAATTATCTTCTGTAACCAACATATATCCTTTTTCACCGGCTTCTTCTTTACATTGTTTGATAACTTGTGCATCGCAATTACTATCCTCTATACGATTAACTGCTACATTATAAAAATCCCTCGCTTTTACATTTTGATTTTCCGTGCTTATATACGACGAAAAAACTATACAGGCTATTGTTACTACTATAACTATAGAAAACATTTCTATTGCCAGTTTCATCTTTTTCCTCCTCTAATTTAACATTGACTTTTTATTTCCTGGCCAATCTGTATTACCATTGCTTATTCCACTACAACATTCATATTCCTAATACTTTTAATGCCACTTTCACCTCTTACAATACATTTAATGTTATATACACCTCTGTGAAACACATCTACATCTCCATATATTTTCAATTTATCTGTTATATCTTTTCCATCATAATCCCTTGCACTAATTTGATTTGTCACATCAAAACTTTTATCTAAATATGTAACATATATAACATCGTCACCTACAATAATAGGGCATTTCTTTTTGTATTCTTCCGAAAACTCTCTGTTAGTATTACTTCCTTCACAGTTGTATGTAGGCATTATTTTTTTAATACTTGTGTTTGTTATAATGCTAATAAGTGCAACAATAATTACACCAATTACCGCATATTGAATAGTTTGTCCATGTTCGCTTAAAAATACTTCCATGCGTTATCCTCCTACCAGTTTTGTAAAAAAATCTACATTCATTCCCGCTGCAGTATACATAATTGCAATAGACAAAATTATTAATATTACCGAAATAATTCCACTTATAATTATCTCACCATGTTCTTCTAATAAATTCTCCATTCTCTACCTTCCTTTTATCCCAAATTACTCTATTCTTCCATTTGTTCTTTTTATAATATAAGGTTCGACTTTTACTATTTTTATAAATCAAAAACTTATTTTCATATTATTTTTACTCTCATAAAACTATGTAACCTGCTGTAACACATGGTAAAATCCCGCAGCAATGAACAAAAATAATATTCCATAAATCAAAGTCTGACCCAATTCAGATAATAATAATTTCATTTTCATCCTCCATTCATCACATTTCCCAATGCTGATGTAAATACTAAAATCATAAGTACCATATCAATAATTATTTTTACTACTCCTACCATCATTGGTCCTGCTGACAAAGTTCCTGCTAATCCTATTCTGTCCTTGTTCTTCATTTCTTCTGCTTGTTTCAACATCTTATTGTTTCTATCTATAATTGCATTTGTCTGCTTGTAAGTTTCTTCCTTGCTTAACTCATTTATGCAATAAAACATTTTTAATGATGACTGTATATCAGGCATATTAAGTTCTTGAAGAAAATTGTCATAAGGCTCAATTCCTAGCGGATATTCTTCAAAGTCAATTAACAAATGTCTTATTGGCCTCTTTAGAATGTAAGGTGCTTCATCATACGAATTTTCTATTGATGACTGAACTGTCTGTAGTTGCAAATTCAATGCAACCTGTCTTAACCAATCAGGAAACACTTTCGATATTTCCCGTCTCATCCTCTTTTTAGCTTTATTAATCGACAACTTGTCCATAAATTTTATTTTTTCATTCTCGCTTTTCATAATTAAGTCATAATACTTATCTATCATTTCAGAATTAAGAAAATTTTCCTCTTTCAACCAATTAATATTCAGTTTCTTATAAACCAAAATATAAATGACAAGCATTATCAAAATAATAATCATTGAACTTATTTGATATACTATGTTTCCAGTAAATGAATACTCTTTTGGAATAAGATATGCCATAAATCCACATGTTAACAGTGTAGCTCCAATTGATATAAGAACGTTTCTTCTTATCCTATCTATATCTCTTCTAAATAGCTCTGTTCTGTCACTCCACTCTTTTATATCACTAAGAATAATATTTATATATTCTTCAAATTCTCCACCTTGTTTTTCTATTTTTATAATAAATTCATGAAGTGAAACGAGCCTTTTACAATAATATTCTTCTTCGAGAATTTTAAGTGCCTGCTCATAAATATCTTCATTCATTTTAGAATCAATATTTACTACAACTTCTTCAATTATTTCCTTCATTTCACCATCGCTTATTTTTTGTGCATCTATAAGAGATAGTCTGATTTTTCCACTTTTTTTAAAGGAATAGCACATCTGTTCCATATAGCTTATTAAATCTTCAAATTTCTTTTTATAATATTTTTTCTTTTTTTCTTCTTTATATAGTATAGGCATAAGTAATGTTGTTACTACACCTATAGTAATCACAATAGATATCTTTAATTTATAAGCCAATGCTATTCCTACAACTATAGCTACAATACCTATGTACTTTTTAAAATATTTTACTTTTTTCATCCAACTCCTAATTTTCACTTTTCTTAAAAGGATCTGCAATCCCTGCCATTTTGAATTTTCTCATCAGTTCAGGCGGAAGTTTTCTACATAATATTCTTCCATCTTCATATATCATCGTTTTTTCATTTCTATCCTCATATCTTGATAAACATATAATCTGTGTTATTTTTCTTGAAATTTTCTCTCCCTGTTTTACTACCGACTGCAATTGTATTCCAATATCAATAAACGAATAAACATCATTTTCATAAACCGACTGTCCCATGTTTCTTAAGCGATCGGGTATTTTGCCTGCATCATCCAAATGGATTGTCGTTATACAATGTACTCCTGCCGAAATATTTTCCAGAAGATACTTAACTTCCTCTCCTCTTGCCTCCGCAAGCAAAACCCATGTTGGTAATTGTCGTTTACTTGCCTTTAGTGCATCAGCATATCCAAAATTATCACTTACCTTAATTTCCACACAATCTTTCTGCGGATTAATTGACGAATATCTCAATTCAAGATTATCCTCAATTGTATACACCCTTTCATAGTCCGGAATATAACTTGTTAAATATTTTACATATTCTGTTTTACCCACTCCCGGTAACCCTCCAACAATCACAGTGCAGTGTGCCTTGATGGCGTTTTCCATAAAAATATCCAATACTTCTGGACAATAATCACTTTCTAAAATACTTTCCCTGCTTATTCTTCTTACGGCAGGAGTTTTTCTAATACTTATACTGATTCCTGTATTTGTAACTGAATCATGCAAAATTGAAATTCTTAAATTTTCTGTTTCCGCTTCTAATAATGGATTGTTTTGGTTAAATTGAACATTCATTAAATTACTTATTTTTGTATAAAACTGTTGTATAAACAATTCATCTAACGTAAATCCCTCAATCTTATACCTTCCCTTATTTAAATCATTCACCCATAATTCACGACTATAATTGATGTCCGTAATGTTATCGTCATAAATAAATGGTAATAACTTTCCAAATGCCCTATCCGGCAATGACAATTTTCTCAACTGTATTCCCCTTTCGCCTATAATTAACTAATCTTTCCTGCTACACTGTTAAAAGTTACAGAACCTGCATAACTGTTTACAATTCCCTTAATCGCATCTGATATAATCGGTCCCACAACATAAGCAACACCCACTAACAGCAAAATGCATACTGCAATGAAAATTGTTTTACCATGTTCCTGTAAAAAAATGTCCATAATTTACCTCCTATACTTTATTCCAAATAATCACATATTATACGTTTCGGGTAAGAACTACACATTTATGTTTCTTTATAAATACGATAATAAAAGCCTTATTTCTACTAATTATTATTTATTCAATACTCTTTTTATCGTTTAGTTATAGATACATATTATGTTTTATATGTTATACATATATTATGTTGTTTTACTTGGTGTTTAGAATAATATCACACTTTGGTTATGTCGTCAATTATAATTCATATATTTTTCAAATTATTTGTATTATCTTTATTAAATATAATTTTTATATCCTATAAAAATTATTATTTAACTAGCAATCCAAAACAAAACCTCACAACTCTTTCTTTCAAAATTAGCTTTAAGAAATCATTCTAATAAAAATCGAAAAAGCCGTCTAAGTGATTTCTCACTTAAACGGCTTACTTTAACCCCCAATAGTTATAGCTCCCCAGCTACATTTAATACCTTTATTTTGTTTTTGGTAATGTATCTATTGCCTTATCCATTGCGCTTCCCCAAGCGTATCCATTAGATGCATCCCAGTTAATTGACCATGTCATTACACCTCTTAATGAAGGATATGTCTTAGGCGGCATAAAGCTTCCGCCACTTGCCATTCCTTTTGTTAAACAATTAAGAGCTGATGTTAATGTATTTGTAGATACAAGACCACTTCCTGCAGCCGGTGCTGATGATGGAACACCAATTCCGACCTGATCTGGTCTTAATCCGTTTTCAATAAGCAATGTTGCAAGTGATGTAAGGAAATCAACTGAACCACAGCTATAAACTCCTCCACCATATCCAACCATGCTACCTGAATTGTAATACTGCATATTAACTACTGTTAAAATATCTTTAATATCTAATGCTAACTTAAAGTAATTAGATGTTGGACTCTGCATATAATATGTTTCAGGTGCCATTGTAATAATAAATTCGTCACCGAAATGGTTATGAACCTTTCTAAGTGCTCCTGCAATATATTCCGTTCCTGCTACTGCTCCACCTTCAAGGTCAATGTCTACACCTTCAAATCCAAACTGTTCAATTACTTTAATTAAACTGTTTGCAAAATTATCTGCTGCTGCCTGACTTGTAATATAAATTGTACCTTCAGCACCACCAATAGAAAGAATTACATGCTGATTTCTTTCCTTTAATGTCTTAATATCCTGAATGAACTGTGCATCTGTATATCCACCAACTGCCTTGCTTAAGTCTCCATTTACACTAAAAGTTACTTCTCCAGGTGTTGATGTTGAATCTGCAAATGAAACACAAATTAAATCATAGTATGATGGTACTTCACTTAACTTTAAGTTTGCAGCTCCATTTGTAAAGTTATGCCAATATCCTGTAACAATATGTTCAGGTAAACTCTTGTTAACTGTATAGTTATTATCCTGAGTTGTTTCTTCTTCTTTTGATGTTGTTACTTCCTGAGCTTTTGTTGTTACTTCAGGTTTCTTTGTTGTTTCCACAGGCTTTGTTGTTGCCGCCGGTTTTGTTGTTGTTCCGTCTGTCAATCTCCAAACGCCCCACTGGCCACATGTTTCAGGGTTATCACCATTTGTCCACCACTGAGCTTCATAAACATTTCCGTTATAAGACACTTTATCACCTTTTACATAAACTTTTCCATTTACCCATTCAGGATAGCCTGAAGCAGCCTTAGTTGTTTCTTCACTTTTAGCTGTTGTTGCTTCTGTCTCAGGTGCTTTTGTTGTCTCTACTGTCTTTGTTGTTGTCTCTGTCTGACCTTTTACATCTACTACAGTTTCTGTCTTTTCTGACTCTTTTCCATTATAAGTTGTTGTTACCGCAACTGTATGTCTTCCAGCTGTATAGCCTGTATATGTATATGAGCCACATGCTACTGCATTTGATACTAATTTTCCATCAATGTAAACATTATATAAATCAATTGTGCCTCTGCCCCATACAACTGTAATTGAGTTATTTGCTGTTGAAGTTACTACTAATCCAAATGGTTTATCTAAAACTATTTCCTGTTTAGTTGTTGTCTCAACTGTCTTTGTTGTTGTCTCTGGCGCCTTTGTTGTTGGCTGTGTTACTGTTGCATCACCAACATATTTCCAAACACCCCACTGACCACATGTTTCCGGATTCTCTCCAAGTGTCCACCATTTTGCCTGATATACTTTTCCATTATATATAACTCTGTTTCCACCTGTGTAAATTGTATCTTTATTCCACTGTGGATATTCTGAATCAATTGTTGTTTCTGGTGTTTTAGTTGTTGTTTCTGGTGCCTTTGTTGTTGTTTCAGGTGCCTTTGTTGTTTCAGGTGCCTTTGTTGTTATCTCTGCCACCTTTGTTGTTTCAGGTGTCTTTGTTGTCTCTGGTGTCTTTGTTGTTTCTTCTCCTGAAAGACTATCAAGGAATCTACCATTGCTCTGTGCAAATGAGTTCTTATTCTGTGATGAATCCCAGTTAATTGACCATGTCATAATTCCTCTTAATCCAGGATGTGCATTGTTTAATTCTGTGAATGCACTCTGTAATGTTTCATTTGAAACCTGTCCGCTTCCTGCAGCACTTGCTGATGAAGGCACACCTATTACTACCTGATCAGGTCTAAGTGGTGCAAAATACTTTTCTGCAGTCTGTGACTTTGTATAATAGTTATTTACATAGAAACCGTTTAATAACATATTGCACATTGCAACAATTCCTTCTTTTGTTCCCATGTTGTATGACTGATTATCTGTTGCAATCATTGGTGATGAATTGTAAAGCTGTACATGTACATATGTTGTTTCATTTCTAAGTGCATTTATCATTGGAAGATATACACCTGCTCTTGCATCACAGTACTGATTTATTCCACCATAGAACTGATATCCTAACTGTACGTAGAATGTTTCAGGTGCCCATGAGAGAATGAAGTCATCTCCATAACTGTTTACAATTGTTCTTATTGCATTAATCATGTTAACAATCTTTGGTGATGTTGGATTGTTAATGTCTGTATCTTTTCCACTTTCAAACTGAACTGATGACTGTTCAAGGTCAATGTCTATTCCATCAAATCCGTATTCATCTACAATTGATTTGATATCGCTTACAAACTGGTTAACTGCACTCTGTGATGTTAATGAGAAATATCCTTCATATCCACCAATTGAAAGTACAATCTTTTTACCTTGTGCCTGTAATGCTTTCACATCATTTTTGAAATCTGCCTTTGTGTAGTCTGCTGTAAGTCCTGAAATATCAAATTTCATTTTTCCGTCTGTACTTCCTGCACTTACAGGTTCTGCAAATGATATATTTATTACATCCCAGTTTTTATCTACATCTCTTAACTTAATGAAAGGATTTCCTGAATTATCCCATGTATGGTAATAACCTATTAATAATCTTGAATTCAATCCCTGTATTGGTTTATGAGATGAAGTTGTTTCCGGTACCTTTGTTGTTGTCTCTGCTACTTTAGTTGTTGTCTCAGGTGCCTTTGTTGTTTCCGAAGCTTTTGTTGTCTCCTGTTTCTTTGTTGTAGTTACATCCTGTTCTTTTGTTGTATTCTGAACTGTTGTTCCTTCTGAACCACCATTTCCATATACTAAATTAGTAGAAAGGATTTCTCCTCCTGAAACAGCTCTCTGTCTTAATACTATTCCTTTAATGTTTCCTGTACCTGCTGTTCCTTTTCCAGATTTTAATGTAAATGTTAATGATGCTCCCGGTTCTAATGTCTTTGAGCTCCATTCCGGTGGTGTCACTACTGTCTTTCCGTTTTCACTTGTAATTGTTCCGCCTGCACTCCAGTCTCCTGATAATGTCTCTCCATTTTGTGTCTCTATCGCTATTGACGGATAACTTAATGTCTTTCCAAAGTATTCTGCCCATGGCATTACTGATATGTCCTTTGCACCTCCAGGCATTGTAATCTTTGGATTTGTATTTTTTACTGTTATTGTGTATGTATCTCCTGATGCTGTTACTGTTGTTTCAACACCGTCATTTCCAGGAATTATTATGTTCTGCTTTGGTAATGCTTCTGATCCATAAAGTGATTCCTTCATTGTCTTTGTGATTGAGTTTGTGCTGTCAAGTGATGCCATCCATGAAATGAGTCCGCCCAAATGTTTCTCTCTTACATATTTTCCTTTTTCTGCTACTGATTCTTCCGTGTCACATGTGAAGAACATTCCTGTTGATTCACTGTAGAAGTAGTTTGCCTTTGCAACATCATCCCAGTACTTTGTAAGGTTATACTTGCTTATTAATGAATCTATGTCTCCGTATGCATATGTTACTCCGTTTTCTCCTGTTGCGTCTGCATATAAGCCCGGATTCTTTGGATCTCTTCCGGTGTCCTTCTTTACTTCCTTCCAGCCTCTTGTATATGGTGCCACTCCCACTACTATCTTTGAGTAATCTATGTCATCTCCATATTTATTTTCAAGATATTTTATGCATGAATCTACTGAAAGTGATGCATCCCCTTCGTCATATGCAGGGTTTGTGTATAATGCTGTCTGGTGAGCCGTGAATCCTCCCCATGCACCGTTTAAGTCATATGTCATCATGTTTGCAAAATCTACTATGTTTAACACCTTGTCATATTCGATTGCTGACATCATTTTTGGTGATGCTGACATTGCCACTGATAATTCATAGTGCTTTCCATCTGTCTTTCCATAGCTGTCCAATGAATTTCTGATTTCCTGTAACAATAATGTGAAATTCTTTGTGTCTGCTGCTGAGCCTTTGCATCCCTTGTCTATTGCCACTCCGTTTCCTTCAGGATCAGGATCTCTGTCTGCTGTTGGGTATTCCCAGTCGATGTCTACAAAGTCATATCCATAGCAGTGAACAAACTTTGCCACATTGTTTGCGAAATTCTTTCTTGTCTTGTCTGATGATGCAAGTTTTGGAAAATCTCCTGATCTTGTCCATCCTCCAACTGAAATACCTATTTTCATGTTTGGATATTTCTGTCTCAAGAGTACCATTGCTCCCAACACACCTGCATATTTATTATCACTTCCAACTGAGTATCCAACGTTTGGATTCTGATAATCTGCCCATGTGTCTGTTGTGATTAAGTCTCCATTTGCATCTGCATCCATAAATGCAAAATTCAAATGTGTTATTAAACTTCCGTCAATCTTGTCAGGTGTAAAGTTTTTCTGTCCTGAATAAATTGACCAGTCACCGTAATACATTACGTTACGATACTTAGCAGTTGTTGCTGCCTTAACACTTGTACTTACTCTCTGTGGTAAAACTACACACCCCAAAGCCATTGAAAGTACTAAAACAAATGTTAACACGTAACTGCAAACTCTGCCAAATAACGAGTTTCTCTTTGTGAAATAGTAAAGACTCATTTTCTTACCTCCTCAATACATTTTTGTCTCCTATTTGTTACCCATTTACATAGTAAAATTCAACTTTCACATTTTCTTCACAAGTTTATCATTTTGTATTTTTAAAGAAGAGTGTGTTTTTTTTATACAAGTATCTATTTTTTGCCAAAAACAAATCCATACAATTTTTGCCAATTATATACAATAAAAAATCACCCAATTTTTTCTCTTTTAGAATTTATTTTTATACATTTTCCACAATTTTTTAGTTGTTTATATATTTTCTTAGTCGAGCGATACATTATTTAATGTAACTATGAACAAATTTGTTACTCCATAAAAAAAGATGCTGTTTCGATAGCAAATTAAATTTGCTATCGAAACAGCATCTTATATTAAATATTATATATATTACCAATGGTCAAAAGGTATAAGCCCACATAAGTTTACTCATAAGTGTGTGAAAGACCTTTGGCATGCCCCTTTATTCACCTGAAATTATCCATGGTGCAGGCTGTGCAACAAATACACTGTCCTTATCTGTCTTTGAAACAGATATCTGCATTACTTCAGACAAATTAACTCCATGTTTCTTGAATAAATATGGAATATCTGAAAGTATATCAAGCTCTAAAGTATATATTATAATTTTCATGTCTGGATTTATCTTTTTAAGTGTTACAATATCCTGCTCAATTGTATCCTTTTGTGCAACTAGAAAAGCAAGTCTTGGAACCGGCTTATCCTTTAATACTTCTTCTGTTAAATCCGATACTATTTCCACATTATGTACTCCAAATTTTGCTGCATTTTCTTCCATTGAAGCAAGTGAACCTTTATCTCTTTCAACAGCAATTACCACACCTTCATATGCAACCATTGATGCTTCAATTACAATACTTTCACCACTGGCTATAAGCACTGTATCCCTTACATCCATTTCTAACTTATTCATAATTACGGAACGTATTTCGTGTCCAACATATTTTACACTACCTGTTGAAAAGTTTTCATTTTTCATTCCAAATATCATAGACTCACGTGTATTTTCATTTACTACAAAAATAACTGTAGGTCCACTTATATTTACATCCATGAGTTCAAATACTTTACAGTGTTTCATTTCACCCGGCTCATATCCTTGTCCGTAATACATTTCATAATCGCCGTATCCTGCTTCCCATAATTTATAAAGCATATTTTCATTTGTTTCATCAGCAAAAATCAAAACTCTCTTATGAGTTGCTATTGTTGCCAATACATTTCTTCTTTTGCTGCATGTATTTAACAACTTAATTTTTTCCGGACTTATCTGCAACATATCTGCAATATATCCCATCCAATCCAACATCTGCTTGCTGGAAAATTCTACTTTTTCTGCCATTATTGTACCTCCATTAGTTGTTTTTTAATCTTATTTTTAGCAAATGAATATCTTACTGCATTTGCATAAATTTCACTTTCTTCATTATCCGTAATGTCAAATTTATTTCTTATTAAGTTCATCTCATGCCCCATGTCCGTTCCACATATTGCCATATCATCTGTATTAATTGTAACAGGAATTCCTAATTTCATAAACTCTCTTATCGGAAAATCTTCAATCTTTTCAATTGCTTTTGTCTGCAAATTACTTGTAGGACACATTTCCAAACATATTTTTTTCTCTGAAAGTGCTTTCATAAGTGCCAAATTCTCTACACTTCTTACTCCATGTCCTATTCTTTTTGCGCCAAATTCAACTGCTTTTTTTACACTTTCTGCGCCATCGGCCTCCCCTGCATGTATAGTAAATGGTACATTTAATTCGTTTGCAAGTTTAAAAACATCAATAAATTGTTCTGTTTTATATAATGCCTCAGCTCCTGCTAAATCCAGTGCAACTACTCCGTAATCTTCACTGCTTTCTTCATTTATCAAATATTCTTTTGCAAGTTTAACTGTTTCTAAATTCTGTTCTTTGTTATCAGCCATTCTCATACAACATAAAATAAGATTACATTTCAAATCAGACTTCTTTAATCCGTCCAAAGCACTTTCAATAACTTCTCTCATAGTCAAACCTTTATCCATATGAAGTTGTGGTGCAAATCTTATTTCCGCATATACTACACCTTGTCTTTTTATGTTTTCCTGAACCAAATAAACAGCTCTCGCTATTCCTTCTTTTGTCTGCAGTAAACTACAAGGTAATTTAAAGCATTCCAAAAACTCATTTAAACTTCTACAATCTTTAGAAACCATAAGAGCTTTTTCTAATTCACGTTCGTCTTTATATGGAAGTTTTATTTTCTGCAATGCTGCCAAATCTTTTGCTATATCAGGCGTAATTGCTCCATCTAAATGAAGATGCAACTCAATATATCTTTTTTTCATATCCACACCTATCCTTTAATATATAATGCCCCTCCCTTTTGTCAGTGGCTGTTTAGCGTAAACACTTATTAAAATGAACTTCATTCATTTTGTTTCCTCTTTTCTTTAATTATACTCCTAAATAATTATTTGTTAACAAAAATTTGTTAACAAAATATTGTTATTTTATTTATAAACTATAGTTATGATATTATTGGGTTTTGTATAAGAAAATTTATTATTTTTTGGCGGGCATAAATTTTAAAGAATACTCTTATATAGACATAACATATTTATAGGATTTTAGCTTTGTCTTTTTTATAATTGATATATATAAATTACCCATACATCTACTTAAAATTCTTAGGAGGATTTATGCTGCAAATTAAAAATATTTCAAAAAAATATACAACCGGTGATTTTGTGCAAACTGCCCTCAATAATGTGAGTTTGAATTTTCGTGACAATGAATTCGTTGCAATCTTAGGGCCTAGCGGTTCCGGTAAAACTACATTACTTAATATCGTTGGAGGTCTTGACCGATATGATACCGGAGATTTGATTATAAATGGAATTTCCACAAAAAAATATAAAGATAAAGACTGGGATTCTTACCGAAATCATACTATAGGATTTGTATTTCAAAGTTACAATCTTATACCTCATCAATCCATTTTATCAAATGTTGAATTGGCGCTTACAATTTCAGGGATTTCAAAAAAAGAACGCAAGGAAAGAGCTAAGCAGGCTCTTACGGATGTGGGGCTTGGTGAACAGATTCATAAACGTCCAAATCAACTTTCAGGTGGTCAGATGCAACGTGTTGCAATCGCCAGAGCTTTAGTTAATAATCCTGATATTTTACTTGCTGATGAGCCTACGGGAGCATTAGACAGTGACACAAGTGTTCAGGTTATGGAACTTTTAAAGGAAGTTGCTAAAGACAAACTTGTCATTATGGTTACTCATAACCCTGAACTTGCAAATCTCTATGCAAACAGAATTGTCAGAGTAAAAGACGGTCATATATTAGATGATTCTAATCCATTTGAACTTAATGACAAAAAAATAGCTCCGCCCGAGCATAAAAATATGGGTAAATCGTCAATGTCGTTCTTGACTTCTCTTGCCCTTAGTTTTAATAATTTAAAAACCAAGAAAGGGAGAACATTTTTAACTGCATTTGCAGGCTCAATAGGAATTATTGGAATTGCATTAATATTATCGCTTTCAACAGGTGTCAATCAATACATCACTGATATTCAAAAGGATACCATGACTTCATATCCAATAACCATAGAGCAAAAAACCTTTGACCTTTCCAGCATGATGAATGCCGGCGAACAGGCTTCTAAAAAGAAAGTTAATCATAAATTAAATGCTGTTTTTTCAAATGGAACAGATATTATGATGACAAGTAAAATGGCAACAAGTATTAGCGAAAATAATTTGACTGAATTTAAAAAATATCTTGATAATAAGGACAGTGAAATCAACAATTATGTTGGTGAAAATGGAATAGTCTATTCTTATGATGTTCCATTTTCTGTATTTTCTTATGATTCAGACAATACTCTTGTAAATACTAATGGAAGCACATTTTCAAATTCTAATTCTAATACAAGTTCAATTGCCCAGATGAATGGCAGTATGTCAGTCTCAATGAATGCGGATATGAGTACTTCTATGAGCACCGATATGATGACAGGAAATATAAATAGCAGTCCATTTACTGAAATGTTATCCGGCAAAAATGATGAACTCGTAAGTGATGTCATAAAAGATAATTATAAAGTTGTATATGGTGACTGGCCTAAAGCTTATGATGAAGTTGTTCTTGTTTTAGATAAAAATAATGAAGTATCACTTACTACTCTTTATTATCTTGGGCTTTTACCATCAAAAGATTATAAAGATATTTTAAAGCAAATTAATAAAGGGGAAGAAGTCAATCCTGAAACTTCCAAGATATCATATGAAGACATATGTAATCACAACTTTTATTTAATTGCGGATAGCGACCTTTATCAGAAAAATAAATCTGATTTATTTAAATATGTTGGCAATGACAATAATAAAGTTGAGGAATTACTAAAATCAGGTATTACTTTGAAAGTTTCAGGTATCATCCGACAGACTTCAGATGACTCATCTAATATTCAAATATCAGGAAGTGTTGGCTACACTAAGGCTCTTACTAATTATTTAATTAATTATGGAAATAAAAGTGATATTGTTAAAGCTCAAAAAAATAGTCCTGACGTAAATGTATTAAACGGTTTACATTTTAATCCGGACAATGACAGTATAAAAATTGATGATGCCAAAACTTATTTGTCAAACCTTTCTACATCAGACAAAGCAAATATATGGAAATCCATGGCAATGACTGCATATGCTGATTCTCCTGAGCAGATTCAAATGCTTGATTCAATGACTGAAACCCAGTTAGCTGCCATGCTTGATTCATATTTAGAGAATCCTAAAGATGAAGAAATGCTTTCTATATATGATAACTATATAGATGTTGGAAGCTATGATGATAATATGAAAAATTTTGGATACGTAAGCCTTGGCGCTCCTTCATCAATTAGCATTTATGCTGATACATTTGAAGATAAGGATTCAATATCTGATTGTATTGACAAGTATAATAAAGATGTAAAGGACGATAAGGATAAAATAACATATACTGATTACGTTGCTTTACTTATGTCAAGTATCACTACAATTATTAATGTAATAACTTATGTATTAATTGCTTTCGTTGCAGTTTCTCTTATAGTTTCATCTATTATGATTGGTATTATAACTTATATATCTGTACTTGAAAGAACAAAAGAGATTGGTATTCTTCGTGCAATTGGTGCATCAAAGAAAAATATTTCTCAGGTATTTAATGCTGAAACATTTATTATAGGACTATTCTCCGGAATGATAGGTATAGGAATAACCTGTCTTCTACTGCTTCCTATAAATGCAATTATTCATGCAGTTACAGACTCAACTAATGTAAATGCATTTTTACCTGTTCAAAGTGGAATTATACTAATTGTTTTAAGTGTTATTTTAACATTGATTGGCGGATTTATTCCTGCTAAAAAGGCAGCAAAGAAAGACCCTGTTGCAGCGTTGAGAAGTGAATAAATTAATTCTTAAAATATCTGTGATTTATATATATGATAAACACTTTTATACTAAAGCCCGGGGCGTTGTCCACACTCCGGGCTTTAAGTATATTTCAGACTAAAACATCATCTTTACCAAATTCTTATCTTTCATAAAATTGCTCATTTCATATAAAACAAGCACATCTGTTATATTATTAGATTCTACAATACTTTGAAGATTTCCACTAAAATATCTGTAATCCACAATTGTAATTGTCTTATAATCTTTTAATAAAAATGGTGTAAAACTATTTGCATATGAATCTTTTATTATTAACAAATTTTTATCGTTATTTGCCTCATTGTTTTCAATACTAACTACACCATAATTTCCACCAAAGAATACCTGGTATTTATCTTTTTCTTTTAATTTATCTATATGGTAAATTTCTGATTTTTTACCATTAATCATCACATTACATTGGGGAATATTTTCTGCTATTTCTATCGAATCGCCTTTTTTCTTTTTATCAAGAACCTTTGAATATAATGTTCCATAAAATTTATCTGTCACATTTTTCATTTCCAAATTTTCATAAGGTTCACTTTCAATTCCCTCCACTTTACAAAATTCATTATAAGCAATAAATGCACCTTTAGTTGTCCAATGGTGGTCTGTCTTATAATAAATATAATCTTTCGATAATTTCTTCAATGCATCATATGTATTTACGATTTGAGTATTATTGTCTGCATTGTTTGTAAATTCCTTTTCTGCTATTTTTTCATAATAATTATAGTCGTAAACATCTGCATGTTTTGGTAATTTATCAGTTAATATATTTCCGGAACCAGGAATTAACATTACATAACTTTTAAGTTCTTTATTTTTATTAAAAAATGTATTTACGTATCTTATATTATTTTTCAGCTGTTCTTCACTCACATCTTCATTCGTTATTTTTTCAAGATAATAACCATCTTTTCCAATGTAAGCTCCTTCTATATCCTTAATTCCCGTTAACTCTTTAGCCACGCTCCTTAAAGTAATCAATTTTTCTCTTTCAGGAATCTGGTCACTAATAAAATTTTCTAATGACTTTTGAAAATCAGTATTTTCTATATTGCTTAAACTAATTTGGGGTCTTTCCTCTAAATATCTGTTTTCATTCTCCGAAAAACTTCTATCCTTTGTGACAAAAATCTCTATTCCCGTTCCGGCAAGAATAAGTACCATCACAATGACAAATATACAATTTATTTTTCTCATATTTTCACCTTTTAATGTTCTTCTAACAAGACTTACATATTAATACTAATTTTTTCTTATAGTATAAACACATATCTCTATTAAAAATATACTTACCCTTTCTTTTAAAATCTAAAATATAAAAACGGGTTATATGAATCTCCTACTAAAAATGTAACACATATAAAGAACAGAATTAAACATGCCATATTACTTACAATTAATTTAACATTATTTGAAACATTCATTTTAATTGCAACCTGACCTGCAATATATTTTGGTAATTTTGTGCTTGCTATAGCTGCAATTATTAAAATAACTGCGTATGATCCTATACAATATAAAGACATTTCTCCAAGAAACGGAGTTTTAATTCCAAACATTGCCTTAAAGAATGTACCCATTTCTGACATGTCAGTACATGCAAATATAACCCAGCCACATACTATTAAAATCAATGAATAGATATGTTTTAAAATATTTGGGCATTTATTTAACACTTTTTTTAACACAAATTTTTCCAAAACTAAAATTATAAAGAAATATAATCCCCAACAGACAAAATTCCAACCTGCACCATGCCATAATCCTGTTAAGAACCAAACTATAAATAAGTTAAATATCTGTCTTGGATCTCCTTTTTTATTTCCACCAAGTGGTATGTACAAATATTCTCTAAACCATGTTCCAAGAGTCATATGCCACCTGCGCCAAAACTCAGTAATGCTTTTTGACTCATATGGATAGTTGAAATTTTCAGGAAATTTAAATCCAAACATTTGCCCTAAGCCAATTGCCATATCCGAATACCCTGAAAAATCAAAATAAATTTGAAAAGTATATGCGATAGCTCCTACCCATGCCATTGATGTAGTGATTGAAGACATTGCCGATATTTCATCCCATAAATTTCCGACCTGATTTGCTACGAGTATTTTCTTAGAAAGTCCAACAATAAATCTTCTAAAACCATTTGCTATATCATCTATATTTTCATTTCGTCTGGCTATCTGATTTTCAACATCACTATATCTTACAATCGGTCCTGCTATCAATTGCGGGAACATGCTCACATACATTCCAAAATTTATTATATTGTGCTGAACTTTAACTTTTCCAAGATAAACATCTATTGTATAAGATAATGTTTGAAATGTATAAAATGATATACCTATCGGAAGGGCTATCTGCAATAATGATACAGATGCACCAAATAAATTATTTATATTTGTAATTACAAAATCCGTATATTTGAAAAATGCCAGTATTCCCAAATTTACAAATACCGACATTATCATTACGATTTTGCAGATTTTTTCATTATGTTTTTTTCTAAATGTTTCTATCAGCATTCCATTACAATAGTCAAATGCTGTTGAGAAAATCATTATTCCAACATATATTGGTTCACCCCATGCATAAAAAATAAGGCTGAATACAAATAGTACTGTATTTCTTAGCTTTCCAGGGCATATATAATATAGTGCCAATACAACAGGCAAAAATAAAAATAAAAAAACTCCGCTGCTAAATACCATATATTTTTCCTTTTTTATTTAAAGCTATCTTCAAATGCTTTCTTTATTTCACTTGCATTATCACTTACAATTAAAACAGCATAATCATCTTTAACAAATATCTGTGCATCATTTGCTCTGTCTACCTGTGTTGGGTCATAAGTTTTGTAAAATGAAATTCTGTCCTGAATATGTTTTTCAAGGCTCTTCTTTGCTTCATCTACGTCTTTGCTGTTTTTAACTTTAATAACAGCAACCTCTTCAGCCGTTCCTTCCTGTGCATAATCTAAAAAATATTTGTCAACCTTACTGTAATCCATATCCGAAAGATACGCAAATAAATCTTTTGTATTATCTGAATCAGAATTTACTGCTAACATTGTTGGCATATCTGTGTCTGCTGCCATCATTGTTTTTTCAAGTTTAGTCATATCTATTTTATTATTGTTATTTCCACATCCAACCAACTGAATTGCAAATACACACACTAATGCAATGTTAAATATTTTTTTAATAAACTTATTTTTCATATTAATATTTCCAAGGTGCCATTACAGCACCTTGGACTCCTCTCATTATAATCTTTTATATTGCCAGAATCAAAAGCCCTAAGCCCACATAAGTTTTCTTATTCAGCTACTGCTTATTCGCTTTCATCAGCTGCTCCTTCATTTAAGCTTTCATTCTCTATTGCTTCATCTGATGAACCAATTGTTCTTGAACTACTTGTTATGTCTCCTAAATCTTCGTCTTCCATTCCTGACATTTCTGCAAAATCACTAAAAGCTTTATCTACAGCTTTGTTAATCTTCTCAGTAACCTTATCTGATAAATTATCCATAGCTGATGTATCGTTATAAGATGAGATATATACAGCCATTACTTTATCGCCATTGTCTGCATCAATCAAATTAGCTGATAAATTATAACTATCTGTAACATAATTTGAAATCGACTGTACAATTGCATTTATTATGCTGACTTTTTCATCATCTACATCCTGTCCTAAATTATAAGCGAGAAAATATTTCTTATCTTCGATTGCTTTTTTTATTTTCTTTGGAAGTTTATATACATCATCTAATTTTTCATTATTCACTACTGCGTAGTTATATTTTGTTCCTGTTGCTGCCGGGAAGAAATCTGTATTCCATTCATAATTGTCACTACATTCTTTATCATTCATATTAAAATGTGAATAATTTGGACTTCCTGCATCTGAATAAATATCTGTATGATACCATTCACCATCAAGTTTTACTTCGTCCCATGAGTGTATTCTATCTGTTGTATGTACTACTTTACATTCGATATCCATCATTTGCATAAATAATCTAAAAGTTGTTGCATATCCTACACAAACTGCTGTTTTAGATTTTAGAACACCATTTGGAGTTGCTGCGTTCTGACCTGATGTTGGAATAACAGACATCATTCCTGAATCATTTTTTATATTTTTTACCATCCAATTGTACACAGCAAGTTCTTTTTCATAATCTGACATTCCCTCTGTTATTATTTCATCAAGAACTTTCTTAGCCATATCAAGAGTATCTTTATCTTCTTTATTTAAAGAATCTTCTTTTCCTTCTTTATATGCATCAGAGATATTTTTTGTTGATTTAATTGTGTATTCGTCAGCAATAACAACATCATCTTCCTGTGCCACATCTTCATCTTTTGCAAGGGTACTGTCAACACTTGTCTTTAATCCACTGACTTTATTAAACATTACAGCACTTAATGTAATACTTGCTCCCATTCCTACTACCAGTACAGCTAAAATACACCATACTGCAATCCATTTTTTCTTTTCCATGATTTTTTCTCCTTTTTTGTGATATGTATTTTTTATTTAGATGCCGCGTTCAAAAATCTAAATCCACAATGTATCTTTTTTCTAACCCAATTGTATATATGATGCCAAAGTCAAAAGTTCTAGGTCCATATGAGCTTGCTCATAAGTTGATAACTTTTGGCTACGACATTATTATAGTCTTGTAATAATACATATATTGTTATGAAATTTTTTAATATTTTCTTAAGTACCTATAACAATGTTATTGCTTCTATTATAAATTTTGTAACTTTTTGTAAATTATAAATATTTTCTCTTCATTTTCCCTATAAATGCAGTCAAGACGATACCTACGTCCGTGGTTCAGTATATCGATAAAAATAAAATTTATTGCTTATTACATATTATTAAATATATCTGAGAAAATTATCATAAAAAAGCTCAAAAAAAGAGCCGTCGCTAACGATTTACTCATTTCTAATCTAAGTAGCAAATATTTTTTATACTTGTGTATGTGAAAACGAGTAATTCAAGCGACAACTCTTTTACTTCATTTAAATAATTAAATTTTCAAATTAAAAGTTC
Source organism: Eubacteriaceae bacterium (assembly GCA_902363805.1). Taxonomy (GTDB): domain Bacteria; phylum Bacillota; class Clostridia; order Lachnospirales; family Lachnospiraceae; genus Eubacterium_U; species Eubacterium_U album. The sequence continues at coordinate 378,198 of CABJBF010000003.1, forward strand.
TAATATTTTTATTAAAAGATAACTACCAAAAGCATTTTAAACTGTTCTTTACCATGAACTGCATGTGGATGTTTTGCTGGCATTACAATTGATTCTCCTTCATGAAGTTCATATTTTTTTCCATCAATTGTAATTTCCCCAACTCCGTCAAGACATGTTACAAATGCATCTCCGCCTGATTCATGAGTACTTATTTCTTCACCTTTATCAAATGAAAATAATGTAACACTTACAGCATCATTCTGTACAAGAGTCTTACTGACTACCTGTCCTTCCTGATAAGATACCTGTTCTTTTAAAGTTAAAACCTCTGCTTTATTAATATTTTTAATTAACTGTTCCATATAATTTACCTCTTATATTATGCTACTGCTTATTATTTGCATTTGCATAAAAAATATTAATATTATTCTTTTCCATCCCAGCAATATGTACATAATTTACATTTATCTATTCCTACTGAATCTAACATATCATCTAATCTGTTAAATTTTAATGATGTGAAGTTAAGTTCTTTTCTGATTTCTTCAACCATACATTCATATTTTTCAGAATCCGGATTAGCATATTCTTCTAAAACTTCATCTGTTACATTTCCATTTTCAAGTCTCTCTATAACTCTTCTTGTAATTAATTCCATTTCTGATGATGAACGTGAGAAATTCAAATATTTACAGCCATATAATAATGGTGGGCATGCAGGTCTTATATGAACTTCCTTAGCACCACTCTCATATAAAAATTCTGTTGTTTCTCTAAGCTGTGTTCCTCTTACAATTGAGTCATCAATTAATAAAAGGCTTTTATCTTTAATTAATTCTTCTACTGCTAACAATTTCATTTTTGCAATTAAATTTCTCTTACTCTGAATTGTTGGCATGAATGATCGAGGCCATGTTGGTGTGTATTTGATAAATGGTCTTGAAAATGGGATTCCTGATTCATTTGCATAACCAACAGCATGTGCAATACCTGAATCTGGTACACCTGCTACAATGTCAGGCTTAACATTATCTCTCTGTGCCATCTTCATTCCACAGTTATATCTCATCTGTTCTACACTTACACCTTCATATGAACTTGCCGGATAACCATAGTATACCCATAAAAATGTACAGATTTTCATATCATCACCTGGTTTTTGAAGAGTTATGCAATTGTTTTCTGTCATAACTACAATTTCTCCAGGACCTAATTCTTTATAATCTGTATATCCTAAATTTTTATAAGCAAACTTTTCAAATGACGCACAAAATGCACCTTCTTTTCTTCCGATTACAATCGGTGTTCTTCCGTATTTATCTCTTGCAGCATAAATTCCTGCATGATTCATAAGTAAGATTGATAATGAACCGTCTATTTTTTCAAGTGCATAATTCATTCCTTCAATAAGGTTATCTTTTTGATTTATAAGTGCAGCAACAAGCTCTGTAGCATTAATTTCTCCACCACTCATCTCCTGAAAATGTGAATGACCTTTGTCAAATAACATCTTTGTAAGTTCATCCATATTGTTAATCTTACTAACTGTTGTAAGTGCATATGTACCATGATGTGAACGTACAATTAATGGCTGTGGTTCATAATCTGAAATACAACCAATTCCGTATTTTCCCTTCATCGTCTGTATGTCTTTATCAAATTTTGTACGAAAAGGAGAATTTTCAATATTATGAATTGAACGGTTGAATCCATCTTCTCCATAAACTGCCATTCCACCACGTCTTGTTCCTAAATGTGAATGATAATCAATTCCAAAAAACAAGTCAAAAACGCTATCTTCTTTAGATGCTACTCCAAAAAATCCACCCATTATTTACTACCTCGTATTCTATAATATATTTTACTTTTGTTTATCTCCGTCTGCATTTTACAGGCAAGATTATAATCTCAACTAATATATTTTAGCAGAAAAGTTAATAAGGTTCTACTGTTTTATAACATAAATGCATATTTAGATTTTATATTTTCAAATATTTATGGTCTGAATGTTTTCAATGCTTCTATTGTCTGTGTTATTAAATCATCTAATGTCCAGCCAAGCATATCTGCGCCACGTTCCATTACTTCTCTTGAACATCCTGCTGCAAATCCTTTGCTTTTATATTTCTTCTTTACTGATTTAAGTTGTAAATCCTAAACACTCTTTGACGGTCTCATAAGCACTACTGCTAAGAAATGTAATTAATACAAATTGAAATGCTCCTGTATATATAGTTAAACTTGCAAGAAGTGAATAGTACCATTTAAATCCTACCTCCTGCATCATCATTCCATAAGCCATTCCTACAAATAAATAACTGCACATTATTGGAATTGATTTTATAAAAGCTGTTTCTATTTCTTTTTTATTCATACTTATTTTCTCCGTTAGTCTTTGGAAGATCATAAGTATCTAAGAAATGATGTTTAACACCATCTTTTTTGTATGCAACAACAGTATCTAAGTTAACATTTTCTATGCTCTTAAAAATATTTCCTTCAACATAAGGGTTTGTCTGCTTTAATGTTTTTATAAGTTCCTTAATTTCAACTCTCTTAGATTTGTTTTCCTCATTATTACATGTAGTACATGTATCTGTAAATTTGCATGCGCACTGAATAAATCTTAAATTGTTATAATCTCTCCACGCCTTAATGTCATCTTCTCTTACAAGATACAATGGTCTGATTAATTCCATCCCTTCAAAATTTGTACTGTGAAGTTTTGGCATCATTGTCTGTATCTGAGAACCATAAAGCATTCCCATAAGTATTGTTTCTATAACATCGTCATAATGATGTCCTAATGCAATCTTATTGCATCCTAATTCCTGTGCAAAATGATACAAATGTCCTCTTCTCATTCTTGCACACAAATAACATGGAGATTTTTCAACATTGAACACCGACTCAAATATATCTGATTCAAATATATGAATTGGGATATTTAATTTTCTTGCGTTTTCCTCTATAACTTTTCTGTTAGCAGGGCTGTATCCCGGGTCCATAACTAAAAACTTAACATCAAATTCAAATTTATTATGAAGTTTTAATTCCTGAAAAAGCTTAGCCATAAGCATTGAATCTTTTCCACCTGAAATACATACGGCAATTCTGTCTCCCTCTTTTACAAGTTCATACTGATTAATTGCTTTTGTAAATTTGCACCAGATTTTTTTCTTAAATTTCTTACGAAGGCTTTGCTCAACATCTTTGCTTATATCTTCTGCTTCTTTTTCTTTCATCATATCTAAAAGCCATGCAATATATCCGCCTTCTAAACTTTCAGCATCATATCCTTTTTCCACAAGATTTTCTGCTACCTCTATACTATTTTGTCCTCTGCTGCAGCAAATAATTAATTTTTTTGATTTATCAACCAATTCACTATTTTCTATTTCGTCTGCCTGAATAACTATTGCTCCAGGAATTTCTCCGTGTGCAATCTCTGATTCATTTCTCATATCTATTAACTGATATTCATCTTCGTTCATGGATTTTAACTGTTCTATTGAAACACTCATATATAATCTCCCATATTACCTTTGTATCTGTGCCAAATCTTTTAATACTTCTCCTGCGATAATTAATCCCACAACTGAAGGAACAAATGCTACACTTCCCGGAATGTCTCTTTTTTCCGTGCATTTGTGCTTAGCTCCAGGTGGGCAAATGCAGTGAGTTTTACAACTTATTGCCATATCTTCAATTGGTCTCTTTGGCATTTCTTCTGAATAAACTACCTTTAACTTCTTAACTCCGCGCTTCTTTAATTCACGGCGCATAACTTTAGCCAATGGACAGACTTTTGTCTTGTAAATGTCTGCAACCCTAAACATTGTAGGGTCTAATTTATTTCCTGCTCCCATTGAACTTATAATAGGTATATTTAATTCTTTAGCTTTCATTACCAAAGAAATCTTTGCCGTAACAGTATCTACCGCATCTACAATATAATCATATTTGTCAAACGGAAATTCATCTGCATTTTCAGGAAGGAAGAAACAATTGTGTATCTGTACTTCTGCGTCAGGATTAATCTCTAAAATTCTTTCCTTCATAACTTCAGTTTTATATTTACCTACAGTCTTTCTTGTAGCAATAATCTGTCTGTTTAAATTAGTAAGGCAGACTTTATCATCATCTATAAGGTCAAAATGCATAACTCCACTACGTACAAGTGCTTCACATACATAGCCACCGACACCACCTATACCGAATATTGCTACTCTCTTATTTGCCAATGTTTCCATCGCTTCTTTTCCAAATAAAAGTTCTGTTCTTGAAAACTGATTTAACATATTTTATCTCTCTATCTTTCTATTGTATTTTCTCATTTATTCAATAAGAAATTCATTTCTTTTTTCCTACTGTTCTAATAGGATAATTATAAAATTACATAATATTTTTGTCAACGAATAATAAGCTGTGGTCTTATATGTCTAAATCATAAAACCACAGCTTATTATTGTACTATAAAATTGGTAATTGTTATATAAAAACCTGTATTTGAATTTTCAAATAAATTTCATCAAAGTAAGGGGTTTTTGCTCCTAACATCTTTAAATATAAACAACTTTATTTCTATGCGTCCTTTAAAAATGCTTTGTAGCATCTGTATGCTTCATATACATCTGCCTTGTTTGTTACTTCCCATGGGGCATGCATACTTAATACTGCCACACCACTGTCAATAACTTCCATTCCATATAATGCCATAATATAAGCGATTGTTCCGCCACCGCCTGCATCAACTTTTCCAAGTTCCGCCATCTGGAAATTAACACCATTATCATCCATAATCTTTCGCAAATCAGCTAAATATTCTGCATTTGCATCATTAGAACCTGATTTTCCGCCTCGTCCTGTGAATTTGTTAAATACAACACCTTTGCCCATAAATGATGAGCTGTTTTTCTGGAATACGTCTGCGTATAAAGGATCAAATGCAGCATTTACATCAGATGATAACATTCTGCTGTTTGCAAGGCATCTTTTAAGTTTAATTTCACTATATTCTCCTGTTAAATTAAGAAGTTCAGCTACTGTGTTTTCAAAGAATCTTGACTGCATACCTGTTGCACCAACACTTCCGATTTCTTCTTTATCTACTAAAAGGCAGCATGATGTTTTATCTACGCTTTCCATGTCAAGCATTGCAATTAAAGATGTAAATGCACAAACTCTATCATCCTGACCGTATGACATAATCATACTTCTGTCAAATCCCATTTCTCTTGCTCTGCCTGCAGGCACTACTTCAAGTTCAGCTGACATGAAATCTTCTTCTTCCATTTCATACTGTTCTTCTAAAATCTTTAAAACGCCTTTCTTTGTTGCTTCCTTCTCTTCATCATTTAAAGGAATTGTTCCAATTAATATATCAAGATTTTCACCTTCAACTACCTTAGCAGCTTTCTTTTCCATCTGGGCAGATGCAAGATGAATAAGTAAATCTGTTACACAAAATACAGGGTCTTCCGGTTTTTCTCCTATATTTACATCAATTGTTGTTCCATCTTTTTTTACAATAACACCATGTATTGCTAAAGGAAGTGTAACCCACTGATATTTTTTAATTCCACCATAATAGTGAGTATCTAAATATGCCATTCCTTCTTTTTCATATAAAGGATTCTGCTTTATGTCCATTCTTGGAGAATCCACATGAGCACCTAAAATATTCATTCCTTTTTCAAGTGGCTTATTTCCTATGTTAAATAAAGCAACTGTCTTATTCATGCATACAGCATAAATTTTATCGCCCGGCTGTAAAGTTTTATTTTCTTCCATCGCCTTTTCAATACTTATATATCCTTTTTCTTCTACTCTTCTTACTGTGTCTTTTACACATTCTCTCTCAGTTTTACACTCTGACAAAAAATTAATGTAATCTGCATTTAACTGCTGTAATTCTTTCATCTGTGCTTCATCATATGTCTTCCATGCATTTTTTCTTTCCATATTGCTCATTCCTTTCCAAATCTATGTTCAAGACTTTTAAATCTTTTTCTATTTTTATTCTGCCACCATTTTAGAAGAATTATTTATGCAAGTCAATATAAAGCACTATCCCTTTTTTATAATTAACATTATTTCAGCGATACATTATTAAAAAAAATATATTCAAAAGTCATAACTCTTTTATAAATAATAATAGGAGGGCGTTGTTTTAGCGACGTCCTCCTTTATTTTATAAAAACAAAATGTCAAATATGTGTATGAAATAATATTTATATATTAAACAAACACCAATTATTCCTTTATTATATTTTTACTGCAGAAATATGATATTAAGAAATATCCACCATATATTACAAGTAAAATTATTGCTGTCATACCAATTGATGGTCCAATCATTTTCGTTCCAATAAAATCAAGTATTTGTTTTGAAAACATCATTCCAAATATCGAATGGACAATTGCAAGTGCTAATGGGAATATGAAAAACAAAGCTGTCTGTCTGAACAATGCCTTATTAATCTGTTTCTCATCTGCGCCAAGTTTTCTAATCATTCTAAATCTTTCCACATTATCTGCACTTTCTGATAATTCTTTCAAAGCCAGAATTGCTGCACCTGATATCAGAAGAATAACTCCAATGTAAAGACCTATAAATGCACCTATTGCTCCAATACCAACTGCACTGTCTATAATATTATTTTTAGTATTAACCATTGGTACCATATAATTCCATCTAGTCTCATCATAAATCTTTTCTACTTTCTGTTCAAATTTTTCTACTTCTTTCTTATCATCCATAGAATAGTTAGCTGCAATAAATTCTCTTATTTTATGATTTTCATCAACTATGCCATCAGGAACAATTATTATTCCTGTATTTGAAGGATTTCCTGACATTTCTATAAAACCTTCTTGGCATTCCTTGTATTTTGGTATTAATTCATTACCAAATACATTGATTTTCACTCCTGCCTTTAACGATTTATTTCTTAATTTTATCATTGGACTATAGTCACATAAAACAATATACTCATCATCATTTAATTCAATAGTATCTTTTCCGTAAAATCTTGCAAGTCTGTTATAATCGCTAACTTTTACAATGTTCTCCGGTACCTCAAGCATTGTCGGAGAATCATCCTTTTCATCATTGTTTCCTAATGTGTCATTCAATGTAACATTTTCTGACTGATAAATATATAAATCTACATATTCCTTTAAATATGGTTCAATATTATAACCGTTTTCCTCAAAAAACTGAAAAATACTCTTATTAGAACTTTCAACTTCCTTCTTACCATATCCGTCTTCTTTGCTTAAATTTACAACTTTATTAAAGTTAATATCAGCCGGTACTCCCTGCTTTAAACTATCATTTAATGAATTCCTAATAGATAACCCACTTGAGAGTACACAAATTGTAATAAATAACATTAAACTTATTATTGTCATTGAAAATACATTCGTATTTACCCTGCTGCTCATTTGTCTGAAAGTAAATGTATTTAATCCTTTATAATAAATTCCTTTCATTGATGAAACAACTTTAAGTAATAATCCCGAAACTGACCAGAAAAATAGAAATGTACCAACACATCCCATTACAATATAAATTGCTAACTGTTTTCCGTTTGTTATTTTACTGTATCCTGCAGTAACGTTATAATATGCTATTATAAGCATTACAATAGAAATGGCGAAAATAATTCCACAGATAATAGGATTTTTTAATTTAATTTTCTCAGTCTTTCTATTACCCTGAAATAAATCAATTAATTTGCATTTATTAATACTAAAAGTATTAAATATAATTACAATTACATATATCAATACAAAATTTAAAATGGTCTTTATACAAGCCTGACTTGAAAATACAAATTGATATTTTGACATGTCAGCCTGGAACATACTTGCTACCAGAAAACTTGTAAACTGAGAAGCTCCTATTCCAATAATTATTCCGACTACTAATGAAATAATTCCGATAATTAATGTTTCAAAGAATAGAATCAACGAAACTTTTCTCTTTCCCATTCCTAATACCAGATAAAGGCCAAACTCTTTATTACGCCTCTTCATTAAAAATCTGCTTGCGTAAATTACAAGAAATCCTAATACACATGCAATGAACACACTAACCCATGACATAATCTGTGTTAATAATTTGACTATTTCCCTTGTGTCATTTGAAATTTTTAACATTGCCGACTGTGTTTCTATTGCATTAAATATATAAAATATTGCAACACCTAATATCAAAGTAAAAAAATAGATTGCATAGTCTTTCATACTTTTTTTAATGTTTTGAAATGATAATTTATAGAGCATCGCTTAAGTCACCTCCTAACAAAGTAACTACATCGATAATCTTATCGAAAAATTCCTTTCTTGTATCATCACCTCTATTTAATTCATTGAAGATTTTTCCATCTTTTATAAATATTACTCTTGATGCATAACTTGCTGTAAATGAATCATGAGTTACCATTAAAATTGTAGCTTTATAATATTTATTTAAGTGCGAAAATCTTTAAAGTAACATCTTTGCTGACTTTGAGTCTAATGCTCCTGTTGGTTCATCAGCTAATATTAATTCAGGATTTGTAACAAGTGCTCTTGCTGAAGCTACTCTTTGTTTCTGACCTCCTGACATCTGGTATGGGTACTTATTTAAAACTTCTTCTATTCCAAGTTGTGTTGCAACTTTTTTTACTGCTTCGTCAATCTTTGTTGCGGGTACATTCTGGATTGATAATGACAAAGCAATATTTTCATAAGCTGTTAATGTATCAAGTAAATTAAAGTCCTGAAAAATAAATCCTAACTTTTCTCTTCTAAATTTATTTAACTTGTTGCCTTTTAAGTTTGTTATGTCTTCACCGCCTACAAATATATGTCCGCTTGTTACCTTATCAATTGTAGAAATACAGTTAAGTAAAGTTGTTTTTCCACTTCCTGAAGCTCCCATTATGGCAACAAATTCTCCTTCATCCACGTCAAATGAGATATTGTCTATTGCTTTTGTAAGATTTAATTTGTTTCCGTAATATTTTTCTATTTGTTCGATTCTTAATATGCTTTCCATATTTAAATCTCCTTTCACATTTTTTATACTGACATAATTTTATATGAAAAACACATATTAGTCGTTTTTTTAATATTACATAACATTACAATTTTGTAATGTTACCATTTTAAATTATTTTCCTAAACCACCGTGTCAAAATAATCATTCTTTCCAAATGTTATTCTGACTTCAGTGTATTTTCCTTCCTCCGATTCAATATCTATTTTATGTCCAAGCTGCTCGCACAGTCCTTTCGCAATATAGAGACCCATTCCTGTTGATTTTGCATATTTTCTTCCATTTTCTCCTGTAAATGACTTGTTAAATACACGTGATAAATCTCTTTTTGGTATTCCAATTCCATTGTCTAGGATATGCAGTACAACTCCTTCTTCACTTTTTTCACTATATATTTTTAATTCTTTTTCGCCATGGTCTTTCATATATTTAAATGAATTACTCATTATCTGATTGATTATAAATTCCATCCATTTGTTATCTGTAACTACTTCATTTTCAACATCTTTAACTGAAAAATTTATTCTATTTTCAAGAATCATATCTTTATTTTTCATTGCCACATTTTTTATTAAAGACTGCAGAGAAACTTTTGTAAATTTATAATCTTCCTTTGCATTTTCTGACCTGACAAAATAAAGAACCTGTTCTGTATAGTCATCAATTCTCTTAATCTGTTCTACATATTTTTTATCCATTTTATCATTATGACACATAAGTCTAAGACTCAATATCGGGAGCTTGACCTCATGAACCCACATTTCCACGTAGTCCTTAAAATCATTAACACTGTTTTCATAAATTTTAACATTTTCAATCATTGATTTATTTATATCCTGCAAAATCTGATAATGAATTTGCCCCTCATAAAATGAAGGTTCCTTCATTGTTTCACTTACAAAATATTTTTTATCAAGTCCCTCTGTATTATTTATAAGTTCATCATAATAATTCTTTTTTCTGAAAAAGTCCCAGAGTATAGAGAATATAAATGCAAATAGCCATAATACTGCGTACATCACTATGGCTTCAAATTTTATTCTAAATACAGAAAATATGGAAAATGTAATTACAAAAAACATTATCCATATTATCACTGTTATTTTATTGTCTTTTATATATTTGCCAAACTTCATGTTAAACAATACCCCTGTTTTTTTCTTGTTTCTATTGCATTTTCGTATCCTATCTCTGTCAGTTTTCCCCTTAATCTGCTTATGTTTACGGTAAGTGCATTATCATTTACAAATTCATTGTTATCCCACAAATCAGTCATTAACTCATCTCTTGATACAATACGGTTTCTATTATTAAGAAGCATCTGGAAAATAATCATTTCATTCTTTGTAAGAACCAGTTCCTGTCCATTTCTACTTATTGTGCCTTTACTAAAATTTACCTGGGCATCTTTGTAATTTGCAATATTTTTTCCACTATCTGCTCTCTTTAATATGGCTGCAATTCTTAACAGCAAAATTGTCGGGTTGTATGGCTTTGTTATGTAATCATCTGCTCCATAACTCATAGACAGGACTTCATCTGTTTCACCTGTTCTGCTTGTAACCATAATAATTGGAACATCCGATGTTTTTCTTATTTCACGAAGCAGCATTTCTCCATTTATTCCCGGAATATTTATATCAAGCAATAATAAGTCTGCATTTTTTTCTAATATATCATTCTTTGCATTATCAAATTGCTTTAAATACTCTGCTTCGTAACCTTCATTTGTCAGAAGCTCTGTTAACTCCTGACAAATTGTTTTTTCATCTTCTATAATTAATATTTTTTTATTTGACATTTTTACCCCTTATTTATTTTAAATAATTCTTTGCCGATTCAGTAACTGCAAGACCTCCTGTACTCGTCTCTTTAAGGCAAGGCGACATACTATTTCCTATTCTTCTCATGCTATCTATTACATCATCAGGTTCTATTGCACTTTCTATTCCTGCCATTGCCAGTTGTGTTGATGTGACTGCATTAACTGCCCCATATGAATTTCTTTTTATACATGGTACTTCTACTAAACCTGCCACCGGATCACATGTAAGTCCAAGCATATTTTTTAATGCAAGTGCTGCTGCATTAATTATTTCTCTTACTTTTCCACCTTGAAGAAATGCCAATGCTCCTGCTGCCATGGCACTTGCTGAACCTATCTCTGCCTGACATCCTCCTGCTGCTCCTGCAATAAATGCATTTGTTGCAATAACTTTTCCTATACCTGCTGCAACATACATTGCTTTTATCATTATTTCATCTTCTATATTGAAATGTTCCTGATAACTTATTAATACTGCCGGCAACACCCCGCATGCCCCTGCCGTAGGAGCTGCAACAATTCTTTTCATACAGGCATTAGATTCACCCATTTTAATTGCTTTTTCCATAACCAGCCCTATAAATTCACCACATATGTTTTTGTTTTCTTTATTATACTTGTGTAACTTTTCTCCATCTCCACCTGCTCGTTTACTAGCTGATTTTAGATTTCCATCATAGTTTTTGTCCGCTTCTTTCATAGCTTCATACATAATCTTCATTTTACCAAATGATTTTTCTTCAGTTCTTCCATTTTCTTCCATATCAGATTTTTGAATAATTTTCCATACTTCTATTTTTTCTTTATTCGATAATTCTTCTAATTCCTTTAAAGTATTATAGCTATACATAGCATTTCTCCGTTTCCTTTATACTCCTGCAAAATAAGTAACTTTTAATATTCCTTCAACATTTTTTAACCACTCTATTCCTTCTTTTGGAATTTCCTGATCACATTCTACAACCATTACTGCACTTCCACCTTTCGTAGCTCTGTATAATTGCATCGTTGCTATATTCACACATTTGTGTGCAAGCATGGATGTTACTTCTGAAACATGGCCCGGTTGGTCCATATTGTGAACAATAAGAGTTTGGCATTCACCAGAAAAATTTGTCTCAATTCCATCTATTTGTGCAATATTTATTCTTGAGCCTCCTATTGATTCTCCTAAAATTTCCAGCCTATTGCCATATATACTTTCTAATCTAATTAAAGCAGAATTTGGGTGTGCTTCTACAAGTTTTGCTTCACCAAATTCTATTTCTATATTTTTTTCTTTTGCAATTTCAAAACTTCTTGAAATCTTGTAGTCATCAGGATGCATACCTAATAATCCCGCTACAATTGCTTTCCTTGTTCCATGTCCTTCACCTGTTGCTAAAAATGAACCATAAAGCAATATTTCTGCTTTCTTTATTGGTTCTTCCAGCAATTTTCCTGCTACGTATCCTATTCTAACCGCACCTGCTGTATGAGAACTAGAAGGCCCCACCATTATCGGTCCAACAATATCAAATATATCCATATTCTACTCCTAACCATATACTAACATTTTTGTTTATTATATACCCACATATCTAATAAATACAGTATTTTACCTCTTATTTTATATAGGACATTATAGTTTATACATAAAAATAATACTGAGCTAACATTAAGTAGCTCAGTATTCGTGCCTTTAGTTTTATAACATTTTTTCTTTTTTTCTTTTTTCTATTCTTCTTGTTATTCTTTTTCCAATCTTTTCAATTATCATTGTTCCGTATCTCATCATTGGTTCAGTAACAATTGCAAATACGACAAACAGCATAATGCATTTTGTTGACATTCCTCTAATTGCAAATAAATCACCTAAATAGATACTGCACAATAAAAGTCCAACTATGCTTCCTCCCCATACACACCAGCGAAGTGTATTCATCGGTTTACTTATGTTATATAAAATCATAAAGCCTACTATAGATAAGAGCATAGTGCATGCTGTGGAAATATCTGCTTCATTCACCTCAAATACCTGTCCAAATACAACCAATGCTCCAACTACAAGAACATCCGTGATTCCGGCAGGAAGCGCCTTTATTAAAACATTTGTTAAAAAGCTTCCTTGTATAATGTTTTTATTTGGTTGCAGTGCTAAGAAGAATGCCGGAATTCCTATTGTAAACATACTGATAAGCGATACCTGAGATGGCTCTAACGGATAATTTATCATAAAGCACACTGAAAACAGTGATAACAAAAATGAAAATATATTTTTAACCAAAAACAAACTTGCTGAACGCTCTATATTGTTTACAACTCTTCTTCCTTCTAATACAACTGAAGGCATTGATGCAAAATTTGAATCAAGCAATACTAATTGAGAAGCCTGTGCTGCCGCATCACTACCTGACGCCATAGCCACAGAGCAGTCCGCATCTTTTAATGCAAGCACATCATTTACACCATCCCCTGTCATTGCAACAGTTCTTCCTGCTTTCTTTAGTGCCTGCACGAACTGTCTTTTCTGGTTTGGTGTAACTCGTCCAAATACTGTATATCTAAGCACTGCTTCCTGAATGTCTTCTTCACTCTCAAGCGTTGTTGCGTCTATATATTTTTCAGCATTTTCAATTCCTGCCTGTTGTGCTACCTGTGATACCGTAATAGGATTATCACCGGAAATTACTTTTATTTCAACGCCCTGATTTGCAAAATAATTGAATGTTTCAGGCGCCTCTTGCCTGATTGGATTTGACAAAAATACAAGAGCAATAGGCACAACTTTTTCTGTCAATTCTTTTCCATTTATTTCACCATCATATTTTCCAAATACAAGAACTCTATATCCTTCACTACTGTAATTTTCTATTTCTTCTTTATATTTTTCATAGTCATCTCTAAGGACAAATTCCGGTGCTCCTAAAACATAATTTGCATCATCAAATGCTGCACCTGAATATTTAAATTCTGACGAAAATGAACTTATTGATACTGCCTTTTTTCCTGATGGAGAATTAAAATAATTCTTAATTGCTTCCATAGTTATATTATCACTTGACATTCCTGCCGCAAAATCACTAAGCATTTCTTTAATAGATGGCATATTTTCTTTATCATATCCGTCCATTGGAACTGTACCGTTAACTTCCATTGTATTTTCAGTTATAGTTCCTGTCTTATCTACACACAAAACATTTACCCTTGCTAAAGTTTCAATGCACTTCATATCATGCACAAGAACTTTTTTCGATGCAAGTCGCATTACACTTACAACTAATGCCACGCTTGCAAGCAAATACAAACCTTCCGGAATCATTCCTATAACTGCAGCTACCATAGAAGTAATGCTCTTGCTAAATGATGCTTTCGCAAATATAAACTGCTGTCCAAAAAGCAATACTCCAATCGGTATAATTATAATACCTACAACTCCTACTAATTTGTCTAAAACGCGAATCATTTCTGACTGTTCTTCGTGGTTCATTGCCTTTGCTTCTAATGTAAGTTTTGATATATAGGAATCTTCGCCTACTCTATCAAGTCTTGCATAACACTCTCCTGAAACAACAAAGCTTCCTGACATTAATAGATCCCCCGGTTTCTTTGTTATTTCATCAGATTCACCTGTAAGTAATGATTCATTTGCTGAGACCTCACCTTCAACTACGATGGCATCAGCACATATCTGATTGCCTGCCTTAAAAAGTACAATATCATCAAGAACAAGTTCTTCTGCAGGAATCTCCCATTTTTGTCCGTCACGAACAACTACTGCCTTTGGTGCATTTAATACCGAAAGCTTGTCCAAAGTATTTTTTGCTCTTATTTCCTGAAAAATACCAATGCATGTATTAGCAATGATAACCGGTAAAAATGTAAGATTTCTAAAAGAACCTGCCACAATTAATAATACAGCAAGTACCGCAAATACTAAGTTAAAATACGTAAATACATTACTTTGTATTATTTCCTGTACAGATTTTGATGGTGGATCAACCGGTTCATTTGTCCAGCCATTTCTAGTATATTCTTCAACCTGTTGTCTGTTTAATCCATTATTAACGTCAGCCATGTATCTGTTAGTCTGCACACGTTCACGATGTTCTTTATTTTTTCTAAATTCTTTATCCTTCATATACGCTCCTAGATTATAATGCCATGTTCTAAAAATCTAAGCCCACATATATCTATTCATAAGTGGGTGAATGACTTTTGACGGATTGTAAGAGTTCGTAACACAGAACAATCCGTAAGCATCAAAGTCGTGTTTTTAACCTCGATATCATTTTATAACAATATTTTACCAATTTTTTTAGTTAATATCGTAAAGAATTTATTAAAATTATGTTACTTTTTTAAATAATATGGTTGTGAGACTTAATATAGAATTATCAATGTAATAAAATTAACATAAACTACTACTTTTTTTACAGTGGCAATAGATACTTTCTTAATAAAAACTGCGATAAAATTTGTTGTATTTTTACTATTTTAACAAAGTATGGTATTATTTTACCTCTTTTTTATGTTTATTAAACAAATATAACAATAATCTATAAATATTTCATATAAAAAACAAGAGTAGAAAGTTTAACTATCCAAACTTTCTACCCTTGTTTTTATTTTTTTATAGTTTCTACTGAGCTGCCACCTCTGCAAGTTTTGAAGTTATTCTTCCACTAACTTCTATGTAATATTCAAGGTCGGCATCTGATAATGAATCTTCATCAATAGCGTCCAACTTATCCATTGTATCAGTATATTTCTTTAAATATTTTGCATAATCTGCTGCCATACTTAATGAGTTGTCTGATTCTGAATTTTTGTTTTGGTATGTTGTAAACCCCATTGTTACTCACATTTTCATTAGAATTCTGTTGCTGATTTGTCATAGTTCTTTTCCTCCTTCATTTCTTTTACAATCTGACGTACTCTTCTTTCCGTCAAACTTAAAAGTTTTGCCATTTCTTTCGGTTTCATCGTATCCAAATTTTCCCCAATAAATTGTCTTGTATACTCTTTTGAATACAATCTTTGCGGAAATTGAATAGATAGCCCACGATAATGTGTCCAAATTTTCTTTGCTCCTGATTCTCCTACCAATTCTGCAAGTTCCTTGTACACTTCGCAGTAATTTTCCGTGTTACCACTCAATTCCATCACCTCTGAGTCTAATTCTACGGAAACATCTTTGAAGTTACCATTTGCTGTTTTCCATGTAAATTCCATTGAAATTTGCCAGGTATTTTTCCAATTTTACCCAGCCCTCCTTTCTGAATACCTGTTGGTTGATTCATAAGAGGGCATGTTTTTTACACGAATTATTCATTTTATTTTGGAATTTTTTTGATAGAAGATTTGTGATAGATGAAACTTTTGATATTTTTTTAACTTGGGATTTTAAATTTTAAATAAGAAATTTTTATATCTAATTCTTTGATTTTTTTGCTGAAGATTTTTATACACTTTCAATTTCTGAAGATTATTTATTTATCTTGATTTGACTTATAATTATACTGAACCTATGGGACGAATACGGCGCCCCGACCGCCTTTGCAGAGAGTATGAAGATAAAAATATTCCATACTCTTTTGTCCCTTATATTCAATACTTTTTTTAATCTCCATTTTCCATACTTTTATAAATGCCCATATACCTATACTACTTTAAATACCCTATATTCCATACTTCTTTAAATCAACTTTTCCATTTACTACTTCAACCCCATCGGCTTCAAGTAGTTTTGCCTGAGCTCCTTTTCCACCAAAAGCAAACTCTCCTGCCAATTCTCCTTTAGAATTAACTACACGAAAGCATGGAATATTGTCCGGATCAGGATTTTTGTGAAGTGCATTTCCTACTGCTCTTGCCATTTTAGGTTCGCCTGCCATTTCTGCAATTCTTCCGTAAGTTGCCACATGACCTTTTGGGATTTTCTTAACCGCCTCATAAATTCTTTTTGTCGGGCTGTCTGTGATAATATCATAACTTTCAGATATCATTCTCTTTATTTCTTTTTCGGGAACAGTTCCATCAAGAATTATTGTATTCCAATGTTCTTTATTTTGATGATATCCGGGAATTACAGATTTATAGGTTTCTCTCCAAAAATCTCTCCATTCAGGGTTAACTTTTATATTTAAGTTGATAAATCCATCTCTTTCATATATCCATAAAAATGCCTTCTTGCTTTTCTTTACTCTTACAAGCTGCCAGTTAGCATCTCTAAATGGTGTTTCTACATATGTATCTTTAAATGTCAAACCAAATTCTACTGCTTCCTGTCTTGTTCTCATTATCTTTTTCCTCTTTATGATTATTCTTAAACTTTTTCTTTTTTCTTCTAACTTCATTTTTATTTGCTATTTAACACTATAAAATTTTATATTATTCCACACTTTCAAAATTATTTCGTAAGAAAATGTTCTCTGTTAGGATACTTTTCTCTGTACGCTGCCAATGCGGCTTTTTGTAAAATAGAAAATTCTTTATCTAAATTAAATGCATGTGGAGTGGAAAATGCAATCGCACTTATTTGTTCAGCGATTTTTTTTGCTATTCCTTCATCTGATAACTGTCCCATTCCAAAAACTGCTGACGTAAATCCTCTTCCATTTTTACTTACTTCTATAAATTTAAAAAATACATTTTTAAGTTCCAAAAACAAAATTTCACGCTTTTCATCCTGTATTTCATCTGAATTCAATAAACATAAGCCATTAATTATTTCATACAACTGCTTTCTTTTGCTTCCACTAATATCTACAGAATTACCCTCAGATAAATATTTCATTTCCATGAGGTATCCAACAAATTTATCTTTTTTAGGTTTCCTTTTTCCATATCTTGCAATCCATAATTTTTCTCTAAATGAATCAAGTTCACTATTATCTTTATTATCATTTAATATTCTAAGTCTGTTGTCTGCATTTGTTTCATTATAAAATTCTTCTATCCATGTATTCTGCATATTTCCGTTTTTCTCCATATTTATTATCTGCTTATAAAATCATCTACATTATTAATATCAACTTTTTTATATTGGGATACATAATATTTCCCACTGTCCAAGTTATGTTTTTTCAAATCATTTCCTTTAAAAATATCCACAACTAATTTTGCTATTTCCATAGACTGGTCTTCCTTATCGTTGTACACAGTCCCCTGCATTTGACCTTCTTTTACTGCAATTAATGCATCATTAAGTCCATCTATTCCACATATAATAGGCCATTCATCCTCGCCATAACCTGATTTTTTATAAGCTTCCACTGCACCAATCGCCATCTCATCATTATTTGAAATAATCATTTCTATATTGTTGCCATACTGATCTATTAGCTGTGTCGTTCTATTTTCTGCCTGTCCTCTGTTCCAATCAGCAAATTGGTAACTAAGTTTTTCTAAATTAATTCCATTATTAATAATTGTTTTTACTGAACAGTCTGTTCTGCTTATTGCATCCTGATGCCCGGCCTCACCCTCTAGCAAAACATATTGTATTTTTCCATCATTATTTTTATCTACATTTTTATTCGCTTTTATATAATCTGCTGCAATCTGTCCCTGCATTACTCCTGACTGTTCTGCATCACACCCAACATAATATAATTTGTTCCATTGCATCAAATCCTCTTTTACCGGTTCTCTGTTAAAGAAAATAATTGGAATATTATTCTGTCTTGCCAGTTTAATAATTTTACCCGGAGCTGTTCTGTCAACTAAATTAACACACATTATATCGCAACCTGCATCAATCATTTCCTCAACAACTTCATCCTGATCACGCTGACTATCATCTCCATTTTTTTCAGACACTATTATTCTAAAATTATCATTTTCCATTGACTTTAGATTATCTTTAAGTTCCTGTGTCATTGCATTTATGAATGGATCATCCTGCGTGTATGTTACAACACCTACCCTAAGTGTTTCATTAAAATTTTTTTCTTTTTTCTGACATCCTGTAAAATTGTAAATCAATACAAATGCCATTATTAAACTAACAATTCTTTTATTCATAAGAATACAAAAACCTTTCTATTTCATTAGAAAATAAATCATTTTGATAAAGTTCTTTTGAATCAACATCATAGCCTTTCATGGTGTAAAATGAAATATTAATTTTCTTACTTATTTCTTTTACACTATTGTATCCAATCTCATATCCATCAGGAATAATAAGACATTTTACATTGCCATGCTGAAGCAAATTTAATGATTTCATACTATTTCCAATACCATATATCTGCGCTCCGTTATATATTCCATTATCACTTTTTTCGCCTAAGTCATCTAAAGAATAATTATCCATAATAACTAAATAATCTACTTTATCCTTGCCATTTACAACATCACAAATATCCTGATCCGTTTTACCATTATATGTCCAACCTATATCTATGTTAGTCCCTTCTATGGCATCACAAAATCCTTTATATTTGTCAATGGTTTCTTCTTTCGCATACTGGGCAAAAACAATGCCTGCTTTCTTATTTTCTTTTTCGCCTGAATCTGCTATCAGTCTCTTTCCTATCTCATATCCGATATTGTAGTGATTAGGTTTTATTACCGGATAGCCTGATTCACCATCATTCCCACTCACAAAAACATCTTCTGTAATTAACATGAATGGTATTTTGCCACATACGTTTTTTAATTGTGTTCTCGTATCGCTTCCTGGTGCAGGGCAAATAATAAACCCATCTATATTATTTTGCTTCTGCTCATTTATTAATTCGATTTCATCTTCTACTTCCTCAATATCATCTGTGTTACATATTATTAAATGTATTTCATTTGCCTTAGCTGAATCTTTTAGTCCTTTAATAAGTGCCTCCCAATTTTTATCTCCTGAATTTGGTATAATTACTGCCACTTTTTTTTCAGGAGTATTCTGGTCAAATATTTTAGTAATAAAAAATATTGCCATAACACAAAGTAATATTTCTGCAATAAGAAAGGCTATTTTATTTTTTTTCATTTTCAACCTTCCTTTCTACATTTTGTTTTTCTAAATTTGTGAGATTACTTTCATTATATGGAATTGCAGGTATATGAATTGTAACCTTTGTTCCTTCGTCAGCTTCACTTTCTACACTTAATCCATATTCATTGCCAAACATTAGCTTAATTCTTGAATGAACGTTTATGACACCAACTCCTGAACCATGTTTAGGTGTTTTATTATTATCCTTAAGAATATTTTCAACCTCTTCTTCTCTCATTCCCATTCCATTGTCTTCAACGGTTATAAAGATTTCATTATCTATCTTTTTACCTCTGACAATTATTTCACCGTCATCATCTATATCCATATTTCCTACACCATAATATATAGCATTCTCTAACAATGGCTGAATAACAAGTTTCACAATACAATAGTCATTAATTTCATCATCTATTTCAAATCTGATTTTGAATCGTTCTTTATATCTTGCCATCTGTATATTCATATAGCTTCTGCTGTGTTGTATTTCATCAGATATTTTTATGATTGTTCTTCCTTTAGACAAACTTATACGCAATAACTTAGCAAGTTCTGATATCATAAACACAGCTTCTTTATTTTTATTTGCCTCAACCATCCATGTAATTGATTCGAGCGTATTGTATAAGAAATGCGGATTAATCTGACTTTGCAATGCATCCATTTCGCTTTTTCTTAGTTCAGTCTGCTGCCTGATTATTTCCTGCATTAACTCTTCTATCTGTTCATATGATTTTCGCACTGAATATCCTAAATGTCTTATTTCCGATGAACCACCTATATAAATATCATTTTTTCCACCTGCTTCATACGCCTTAACAGATTCATTCAGGTTAAGTATTGGTCTTGATATTTTTCTTGATATAATTCTGTTTACCTCAAGAAGCATCATCACTAAAATAATTACAGTCGTAATTATATAATATCTGAATTGCTTTATACTCACTGTCTGTACCTTGTCCGGAATTACACCTACTACCTTCCATCCTGTGTATGAAATACTGCTTATTATATAATTATTTTTATGTCCATTAAACTCTAATTCATGTATTCCTTCTTCACATTTTGCCATTTTATTATTATTTTCCTTAAAAATACCCCTGTCTATCTCAGTTATTCTAGGATGATAGATAATTTGTCCATCTGAATCGCATAAATAATAATAAATTCCATTTGAATCTTTATTGATTCTATCTAAAGTTTCTTCAATGATTGAATATTTCATATCCACCAGTAGTACTCCACTTACCGGCTTTTCCCCATCATTTACATCCACCGAACGGCTCAGCGACACAACCCGATAATATTTATAAGCACCATCTTCAAACAGATTCTGTATATGAGGAATAGAAAAATGAATATTTTCAATTTCACTTTTAGCCATACTAAACCAACTCTGACTTTTAACATCAACATTATCTTTTTCAGATGCTATAGGCTCTGATGCTATCAGATTTCCGGAATTGTCATATAGTGCCATACTTTGAATCTTATCTGAATTAATTTCATACAATAAACTAAACTGTCTGTTAAACTCCTGACTCGAAACATCATATTGCTGAACTATATTGTAATTTGCAGCATTTGAAATCTGTCTTATATTTAATAAGTCAGAGTCCATTTTATCTACTATACTGTCTATAATTCCCTGTGTACTTGATATTAAAGTTTCTTTATTTGAAATTTTAAATCTATTATAAATAAGCATTCCCATAACAATAGTTGTCACTATTGTTAACGTTGTAAAGACCGCCATGATAATAGATTGAATGTCTAATCTAATAAATTCGCCACGGTGAAACCAGCTTCGAAATCTTTTTATTTTTACATTTTTGCTTTCTTTTTTTTTAACTTTATTCAATCTTCCCATATTCCCTGTATATATTATGATGTTTGGGGCAAAAGCCCCGATTTTGATGACTACGGATTGTTTCATGCTACACGTTGTTTTATATTATTTATTTAATCTCTCATTTCTGTACTTTGATGGAGATACTCCGAATTTCTTCTTAAACACATAGCTAAAATAATTTGCATCTAAATATCCTACCTGCTCAGCTATTTTATAGCTTTTTTCATTTGTATCAAGTATCAATCCGGCTGCGATATCCATTCTGTAATCTGTAAGATATGTAACAAATGATTTACCTACTTCTTTCTTAAATACAGATGAAAAGTAAGAATTTGATACTCCCATTAAAGAGCATACTTTATCCAGTGATAAATCAGGTTCCATATACCTGTCTGTTACTATATTTTGTGCATCATTAACCAAACTTCTGGATTTACTGTTTCGAACACTTTTTAATTTTTCACTTACTCCTAATGAACATTTAATAAGCCAGTTTTTCAAAGTGCTTTCGTCCATCTGAGGCACCCTTTCGTAAGGATTATTTATATCTCCTAAAAAGTCATTAAAATCTATAAAATTATTGGCACAAAATCTATAAAATGCCCCTACCATTTCCATAATCACTAAATTATACTGACTTACAGTATTTGCATTTTTATGTAATTTTTCAATTTCTTTACTAACCGCATCTTCTATTGATTTGTTGTCTCCTAAGTATATCGCTTTAAACAAATCATGCATTTTAGAATCTTCTGACTGTAAAGTCATATTCTGCTCATTAGGTGCAATTTCTTCAATATTAATTGCCCTGTTTGTTCCATATAAAACTCTATATGATACTGCTTCTCTTGCTCCTTCATAAGAATTGTTTATGTTTAATATGTTATCACATACTCTTCCTATACCTGCTGTAACAACAGCACCAATAACTCTGTTAACCCATTTGCAGAATTTATCACAAATATCCGTAAACTCTACCATTTTTTCTTTAGAGCTTAATTCAACAATTAGTACTGTATTCCCCAAATAAATAAATTCTTTGCAATTAAATTTTTTCGCAATTCTTTCTTTTATTTCTCTTTCTACAGACATTGATAATAGCAAGGGTTCCATATTTTCAGGAACATGATGTGTAGATGTATGGAAAACCACACAACAATAGAACGGACCCTTTAAATCTATTTTATAGGAATCGACAAATTTTACATATTCTTCTTCATCAACTCTTCCTTCAATCAACGAAACAAACAAATTTGTCTGAAGAATTGGGAGTACATCATTAAAATAATTTTCAAGTTTCTGAACATTTAATTTTTCTTCTCTTTCCAAATCTAGTGAGTTTTTTACTCTCTTTAAACATTCAGTTAATTCGTCAGAATTTATCGGTTTTAACATATATTCTTCAACTTCAAGATGAACTGCCTCTTTTGCATATTCAAATTCGTCAAATCCGGTAAATATAATTATGTGAATATTTCTATAATCATCATTAAGCCTTTTGGACAACTCAAGTCCATCCATATATGGCATTTTAATATCTGTAATAACAACATCCGGTTGAGTTTTTTCGACAAGTTCTAATGCCTTTACTCCATTTGTTGCACTTCCGACAACTTCAAAGCCTAACTCATTCCACGCTATTTTTTGTTCAATAACATCAATAACTTCTGCCTCATCGTCAACCAGGATAACTTTATATTTATCCATAATACTTTCCTTATCTCACTCTAAATTTAATGCAATATTTTTCTCAGGCAATCTTCATACATTTAATAGAAAATCTACCTCTTTTAATTTTATTTTTTCCGTTTATCTTTTGTCAATTTATTATAACAAATAATCTATTCTAATAAAATATTTTATATAAAAGTCAACATTTTTGTTACGACAAAAGCCGTTCCCATTATCCTATAGATAATCAGAACGACTTTTTGAACGTATGATTAAAATATTTATTAACATGTCAGGATTGTGGGAGTTTGTATTATAAGAAACAATCCGTATGACATATTTTTCATTATTTTATTTCTTCTGTACATACTTGAGACAGTCAAGAGTAACTGCTGCAAGAATGATGATACCTTCGAAAATGAACTGAAGGTTTGTATCAATACCAAGGATTGTAAGTGAGTATGTAAGAGATGTAAATATAAGAACACCTGTTACAACACCTGAAATCTTACCAATACCACCTGTAAATGAAACACCACCTACTACGCAGGCTGCGATAGCATCCATGTCCCATCCTTGTCCATAAGCTGCACTACCTGAACCAACCATTCTGTTACATTCAAGCCATGAACCAAATCCATAAAGGATACCTGCAAGAATGAAAGCTCCCATTGTTACTTTGAATACTGAAATACCTGAAACTGCTGCTGCTTCCGGGTTTCCACCTACTGCGAATAAATTCTTTCCAAAAGTTGTCTTATTCCAAATGAACCAAACAACTGCTATTGCAACTATTGCCCATAAAATAATTGTTGGGAATCCTCCAATCTGAGGAATAAATATATTTGGAATTGCTGCATCGATTGCACCAAATGAAACACCCTTTGTTGCGTAAGTTACAAGACCAAATATAATAAGCATGTTGGCCATAGTTGATATGAACGGATGCATTTTGAACTTAGCCATAAAGAATCCGGCTATCATTGCAAAACATGTTGTAAGGATTATACAAACAACTAAAGCTAAAATTGCTCTTGCGCTCGGAGCCATATTTGAAAAATCAAATATATGTCCAAATACGCCACCTGTGTTTATGCCGTTATGCATTATGATTGTTGATGCAACCATACCCATACCAACCATACGACCAACCGAGAGGTCAGTTCCTGTCAAAAGGATTAAGCCTGCAACACCGAGGGCAAGGAACATTCTAGGTGATGCCTGCTGTAAAATGTTAAGTATATTTGTGTATGTAAGGAGTTGGGTATTTTTAACAACCGGAGTAATTGCGCATAACCCAATAAATATCAAAATGATAACAATATACAAACCATTTTTATATAGGAACTGTGACAAGTTGAAAGTATATTTATAATTTTCAATTCGCTGCTCTGTTTTCTGAGCAAATGTATATTTTGATGTACGCAATAAATCAATTAAATGATACTTATGCATAAATGCATCATGTTTTCTATCTTTAATTTCCTGACACTTTGACTCGTGAGTCATTTTTGAATCATACAATTTATTTTTATATACATATTTTTCATCTTTAATTTCATCTGAATCAGACAATTTGCTTAAAGCATTTTCATGTTCTGTCTTCAATTCAGCGCAAGTCTTTTCATACTTGTTTTTTTCATCAATTTTTTCGCTTTCACAACTAGCTACTACTCTATTGTAATATTGGCTGTTGTAATTCTTTGAAAGATAATCTTCAGCCTGGGCAATAAGTTTTGATACCTTATCTTTATTTGAATTTTCAACTGCTTTTGCCTGTTCTAAAGCCTTCTTATCACTTTCAATAATTTTTGCTTTTTCTTCTTTAGTTAAATTTTTATTTTCTTTTACGATAGCAATATGATTCTTTAAACTTCTGACTTTATCAGAACCATCTGCGCGTAATTCGTCAATCTGACTTTGTATTTTACCTACATATTCATCTATCGGCTTAAGAAGTTTTTCTTCTTCCTCAGCTGAAAGAATAACGCCTTTTTCTGCCATATCAAATACTCCTCTCTTCTACAAATATTTAGCACTAAGTCTTAATAATTCTTCCTGATTTGTTTCTTTTGTATTAACTATTCCTGCAAGATGTCCGTTAGACATAACACCAATACGATTTGTAATTCCTAAAATCTCAGGCATTTCAGATGAAACAACTATTATTGTTTTTCCCTGCTTTGCCATGTTAATTATCAGTTCATAAATTTCGTATTTTGCACCAACATCAATACCTCTTGTAGGGTCATCCATCATAAATACATTTGGTGAACGTTCAAGCCATTTACCAAATATGGCTTTCTGCTGATTTCCTCCTGAAAGATTTGAAATCATATCATCAGGTCCCATACATTTAGTATGCATTACCTTTATTTCTTCTGCAGTTGCACGAACCATATCATCCTTTGACAATGCAATGCCTCTCTTGTAATGGTTCATATTTGCAATCGTTGTATTAAATGTAATGTCACCCTTAAGGAAAAGACCATTCGCTTTTCTTTCTTCTGTTATCAAAGCAAATCCATGATCCATGGCATCTTTAGGCGATGAAAAATTCATTATCTTTCCATCATAAATTACATTACCGGCTGCTCTTGTTCTCATACCAAATATAGTTTCAAGGAGTTCTGTTCGACCGGCTCCTACTAATCCATAAAATCCAAATATTTCACCTTTTCTTATGTCAAATGAAATATTTTGAAGTTTCGGTGCATACTTAGTAGACAAGTTTTCAACTGAGAAAATTACTTCTCCCGGTTCATTATCTACAGGTGGGAATCTGTTATCAAGAGAACGACCAACCATTGCTGATATAAGTTCATTCATGTTTGTATCTTTACTGTCCTTTGTCATTACCAGACTTCCATCTCGTAAAACTGAAATTTGATCACATATTTCAAATATTTCATCCATCTTATGTGAAATATATATTAATGAAATTCCCTGACTCTTTAACTGTCTCATCATTTTAAACAGCTTTTCTACTTCAGGTGCTGTTAATGATGATGTTGGTTCGTCAAGTACTATTACTTTTGAGTTATATGATATAGCCTTTGCAATTTCACACATCTGTCTCTGTGATACAGACATTTTCTTCATTGGCTGTGTCATATTAACTGTAATTCCTAATTTTCTAAATAAATCGGAAGCTTCTTTTTTCATTCTACCTTCGTCAACCACGCCTAATGAGTTCTTAGGATATCTGCCTAAAAACAGGTTGTCAACAACGCTTCTTTCGAGACACTGATTAAGTTCCTGATGAACCATAGCAACTCCATTTTCAAGTGCGTCTTTAGGTCCGGAAAAATTAACTTCCCTGCCATCTAATATTATAGTTCCTTCGTCCTTTTGGTAAGTTCCGAAGAGACACTTCATCATTGTCGATTTGCCTGCTCCATTTTCACCCATAAGGCCCATTATTGATCCCGGTTTAACATTTAAATTAATATGTTTCAGAACCTTATTTCGGCCGAATGATTTACTCATGCCATTAATCGACAAGATGTATTCATTCTTATCTTCCACCATATCTACACTTCCTCTTTCTTTTTTAAAGAAGGGAGGCTTTATCTGCCACCCTTCTTATTAAATTATCCAAACTTACAATTCTATTTTGAAAGAATTGATGTATATGAAGCTGCATTATCTGTTTTAACCATGTTAATTGCAAATGCGTCATATTCGCTTGGGTTACCTAAACGGTTAGTAATATTTGATTCTGTCTGTCCGTCACCACCGATGTAATCTACTTTAAGGTTAAGAAGATCATCATATTTTTCAAGTAATGGCTGATATGTTGAACTAAGGAAGTTATCTGATGCATTGTAAATGTTAAGCCATACTTTCTTTTCTGCGCTCTTGCCTGAATCAAGCTGATTTGAAACTTTGTCATAAATCTTTGTTGAATCTGTAAAGTCTTTATAGTTATCTGCTGTTACAGCAACGTTTAATGCGTAATATGATCTTTCTTCTTCACTGTATCTGTAATCTTCATCCTTTGTGAGGCAGTTACCTGCATCATCAGGTGTTCCTATACCTGTATCAATATCTACACCATCAAGTGCGTTACGAAGAACTCTAAGTGTAAGATATGCCTGAACATCTGCATGCTGTGAAATTGTTCCGCCGTATCCTTCTGCTATAGCTGCTACTGCATCACTATTTGCATCGTATCCAAATGTTGGAACCTTGTTATCTTTAGCCCATGCATTAAACATTGACATTCCCATACCATCGTTATTTGAAACAACTACATCAATCTGCTTTCCGAATGAAGCTGTCCATGTTCCAATTGCATTTCCTGCTGTTGCTGCATCCCATGTTGCTCCTGCTGAGTTCTTCATTTCCTGTGATGCTAATTCTCTGATTGTGTATGTCTTTCCGTTAACCTCTAAAGTTGCATCCTTTACAGCCTTTGATGTTCCATCAACATTTGTTCCTGCTGGTGATGAATCAACGCTTCCATCTTTTTCAACTGCTGTTCCAAGTGCTGAACGAACACCACATGTACGAGCGATTGAATCGTTATGTCCGATATCTCCGATTGCAAGAACATAACCGATTACTCCATCTCCGTTTCTATCAATTTTATCGATGTTCTTCTTAATGTAATCAAGTACCATCTGTCCCTGAAGTTCTGCACCCTGGTTAGCATCAAATCCTACATAATATGTATCTTTGTTGAAATTAAGTGCTGTTGTATCAAGTTCACCTGTTGAGCTGTTTGATGGCTGACGGTTAAACCAACATAATGGTTTATCCTTATTTGCCACTGAACTTGCTGAACCTGAGCTACTTGAGCCTCCGCCAGATGTTCCACAACCTACCATTGATACTCCGAGCACTGCGGCTACTAAAACTGTTAATAATTTTGACTTTCTCATTAAACATTCCTCCTATTTGTTAATATTGTCGTTTTTTTTCCTGTCTCATTGACTAAATTTATTATAAATTTTATAGTCCCTAAAAAAAATAGAATATTTTTAGATAAAATATCAAAATTTTACTGTTTTTTAATGATTTTTATAGATATTTTTACTAAAATCGTTTTTATTGTTGATGTGGATTTTATGTTGTCTTAATCAAAAAAAAGTGCAAACCAATAACTGATTTGCACCTCTTGAAACTATAAATATATTATATTTTAGGATTTTTTCTTAATTATATATTTCGTACCTCTTCCTTTACCTTCGGCCGTTACAATTCCCTTTTGAATCAAATCTTTCAATATCTGTATTGTCTTTGATTTGCCAAATGAAACATACGGCGCAATTTCGCTAATCGATTTAAGAACTGTCCTACTTAAAATTTTATATACTGTTCTTTCATCTTCCGTCAAATTCATGTTTTCTTCAAAAACGGGAAGCATAATCTTAATTGTATTTTCTGACACTTCAAAATCCGACTTTCTTAATCCTGCTTCATATAGTTGCTTTATTCTTGTAATTCCGGTTCCAAAAATCTCAACAAAACCAAGTATATAAAATACATTTGCAAGATTTCTATTTCTTAAAACGGAAAGTTTACCTGACAAATATTCTTCTTCCGTTATCCCTGATGGCAATCCACCCGGAGAAATAATCTCTATTCTATCATCAAACATCAATACTCTGATTTGGGACTCCACATCCCATACTCTATGAATTAGTGCATTTGCAATTGCTTCTCTAAAAGCTGCTTCCGGAATTCTTTCTACGTTTTTTCGTTCTGCCCCTTGTATCACTTCATATCTATAGTAATCTCTGAATACATCCAGTGTCTTATCATACACATCTAAAACAGATATATTATCAAACGTTGCTCTTTTTTGAATAATACTGATATTTTGACCGAACTTAACAATATCAATTCCAGGAAAATGTGATTTATATAAATACGGCTTTTGGACTCCGCCTTTTACTGTAAGCTTTATTGTATTATCGCTTTGTATTTCGAGTGTATAGTCCGGTTGAGGCTAAATGCTATCATTAATTTTATTTTCTATATCCAAACAGGATTGCCTTACATTAGGCATCCCCTTAACATTACCGTTATCGTCTATCCCGAAAAAAATCTCGCCTCCATCATAATTTGAAAAAGCACTTACAGTTTTTAAAAATGTATTTGTAATTGTTTCTTTAAATTCTAATTTTTTTGTTTCATGCATACTACTTGTATCCTTTCCATTTTTATTTATTATATGTAAAAACGCACGAAAAATTAAACATAAAAAAATACGTTTTATTTTTCGTGCGTTTTTGATTGTTATTCAGAGTCACTGCGTACATAAAATGTAGCTCTTCCGTTTCCTTTTTTTATAAGAACCCCTTCTTCTACTAATTGTTTTAAAGCTAACTCTACTGATTTTTTTCCTATAGAAGGGCATAACTCAACAACGTCACTCTTAGTTATTTTTCCTATTTTATTATATATTGCACGTCTGACAATTTCTTTTGCAGGAATTTTTTCACTTACAAGTTCTACTCTTTCCTCAAAATCTCTGTATGAAGCAAGAATAATCCTTAACATATATTTCACAAAAGACGTTACATCTTCCTTATTTTCATGCCAACCATCTTGACAATTTTCTAATGCTTTATAATATAAATCTTTATTCTTTGCAATCTTATTTTCAATAGAAATATATTTACCTACAACATATCCACTTCTATATAAAAGAAGCGCTGTAAGCAAACGGCTCATTCTTCCATTTCCATCACTAAATGGATGTATACAAAGAAAATCATGTATAAAAATAGGAATAAGCAAGAGCGAATCCAACTCTTCGCTATCAATCATTTTGTTGTAATTCTCACAAATATCGTCTATTGCAGACGGCGTTTCATATGGTGCAAGCGGTGTGAAAAGCACGTACTCTTTTCCTTTTTCATCAGTAGCAGCAATAACATTTTGTGATACCTTAAAATGACCACCAATATTTTTTTCCGTATATTTATATAAATCACGATGTAACTGCAAAATATAATTTGCTCTTATTGGAATGTACTCATAATTCTCATGAATCGTGTTCAGGACATCTCTATATCCAAGAATTTCTTCCTCATCACGATTTTTCGGAGTTGTCTTTTCCTCACATAACTGCCTTAATCTTGTACTTGTAGTCCGTATTCCTTCAATTGCATTCGATGCCTCTGTACTCTGTCGCTTTGCTATTTCAATAAGTTTATCTAACTCTTCCGGTTTCTGCTTAAGATATATTTCCTGTCTTCCCTTATATTCATGAATCTGTGCAACAAGTGAAATTATTTCACTATCCCATTTTTTTTCTTTCAACGATGAATAATCAAATTTTCTCATAATCCATCTCCTAATTTGTTATTTATCTCCTAAATTATATTGCATTTTAGGAGATAATTCAATTATTAGGACATAAAATCCTTATATATAGCATTCCTTTTTTTAGAAAGTATATTCTATTTTTAGAATAATACATAATCACATATTCCTATTTAATTGCCTCGCTCCATTCACTTTCCTTAAAACCTGTTAACACTGTATTTTCTCCAACTATAAGCGGACGCTTCACAAGCATGCCATTAGTTGCTAATAATTGTAACTGCTTATCTTCACTCATTGTAGGCAACTTATCTTTAAGTTTCATCTCTTTATATAGTAGTCCGCTGGTATTAAAAAATCTTTTAATTGGCAAACCACTTTTATTAAACCATTCTTTTAATTCATCATATGTTGGATTGTTTTCCACTATATGACGCTCTGTGTATTCCACATTATGTTCGTCCAACCACTTTTTAGCCTTTTTGCAAGTTGAACATTTTGGATAACATATAAATAACATTTTTTCACCATCCTTTATTAATTTCTTTTAAATATTCTATAAATTTCTTAACTGCAAAATTCAATATTTTTCTATCCTTCATTGCCAATGTAATCTAGCTTATTTTGCCGATTTTATTATGAATGTCTGCATAATTTATAAAAATGGCACTATATAAACCGGCATTCCAACAGATACCTATAACAAGTGACTGTATATTTCTAAATCTTCGTTCTTAAATACATTAAATATTACCTTTTTGATTCTGTCATCTTTTTTCAAAAATTGCATTACTGTTTCCGTAGCAATTTCAGCAGCCCTCTGCTGTGGGAATCTAAAGACTCCTGTGGACAAGCAACAAAATGCTATTGATTCCACACCTGTATCAGCAGCAAGTTTTAAACATTCTTTATAACAACTTGCAAGCAAATTTTCATCTTCTTGGGTAACTTTCCATTGTATAATAGGTCCCACTGCGTGAAGAACATATTTTGCCGGAAGGTTGTATCCTGATGTAATCTTTGCTTTTCCAGTTTCCTCTTCATGCCCCTGCTTTGTCATAATCTCATGCATTTTCAAACGAAGTTCTACTCCTGCATAAGTATGAATAAAATTATCAATACAGGCATGCATAGGTGAAAAGCATCCAAGCATCTGTGAGTTGCAAGCATTTACGATTGCGTCACATTTCAAAGTAGTAATATCTCCCTGCCAGATATATAATCTTGAATCGGATTTCACAGGTGTAAGAGTTGCAACATCTGTGATACCACGCTCTATATTTCTTTCAGTAAGATACTCATCCTGTATTTCCAAAAATTCATGACTTATTGGTCTTGGTGGTCTAACATTCATAAGTGAGCGCAACAGATTCTCCTGTCCCTGCTTATCCGCGGGAATACTCTGTCTACCAAACCTTATTTCTTCTTTTAAAAGATACTTAATCAAATATTCTCTTCGCTCATTCTGGTTCATAATACCTGTCCCCTTATATCTGTAATTGCCTTTGCCATATCACCGCCGATACCGATTGCGCGCTTTCCGAAACTTTCCGGTACGACTGCTTCATCCATCTTTCTAAACATTTCTTCCGCATCATATGTCTTTGGATGACATCCTCTCTGGCATTGTATTTTACCATAATCTCCCTATGTTGCAAATATTCTGTTTTCATCAAACCCTGCTTTATAAAACTGATGGTCCACATTGGTAGTCATTACAAAATACTCCTTGCTTTTCACAATATCATAAAGCTCGGTATAAAGCGGCAATTCCGGAGGAGCAAAGCTTTCCATCCTGCTCGAAACCAAACATAAATGGACGACATTTTGCCTTTCCATCTCTTCCAACTGTTGCTAAATACTGAACCGGGTTTTTCTGTAAAAATTCTACTACTTTCTGCATTTTATAGTACCTCCTTAAATTATATAAATTGTTTTTACAAAGCTTATATAATGTGCAAAATATCATATACAGCCGGACAAATTTGTAATAAAATATATTTATATAAGCCAAACGTGAAACGATGAATTTTATACAGAGGAAAGTCTTTTTTCCTTCAACAATATTTTATTTATAGAAAGGAACGGTGAATATATGAAAAAAACATCTTTAAAATTACTGCTATTTAGCTTTTGTATGAGTTTTATTATGATAATTCCTACAAATGTAAATGCAGAAGAAATCATTCCGGTCAATATATCTGTAAAGTATGGCCAGACAGAAGCCCGAAGAATCTTAGATATGATTAATGAACTGAGAACCAGTCCTACTGACGCATGGGCTTGGGATAAGACTGATACCAAACAAGTTGCATATCCCGGTTTAAAAGAACTTGTCTATGACTATGATTTAGAGCGACTTGCAATGAAACGTGCAGCAGAAATTGCACTATCCTACGACCACACCCGCCCAAATGGTCAAAATCCTTTTACTATTTATACTGAAGAAAATATAACCAGATGGGATACAGGTGAGAATATTGCAGTAGCAAGTCCTAATGTTTATTCTAAGGCAGAAGCAGTAAATAACGGATGGCGTGAAGATAACGAACCTTATGCCGGTCAGGGGCACCGTAGAAATATGTTAGGTTATAAATTTACCTGCGTTGGAGTTGGTCATGTTACTTATAATGGCTATGACTACTGGGTGGAAGAATTTGCCTCCAGACCTTCCATTAATACAACAGAAACACCGGCAAATGACAGTGAACAAACTGTTACTGTTTCAGTAACTAAAAGTTGGATTACAAATTATAAGACATCTTTTGACCAAGATTCATATGTTCTTAGATTAGGAGAAACATTAACTCCAAATATTACACCTATAATTTCTCTTATAAATCAATTTGGACCAATCGGAACCGTGTTAGATACTCCAACCGTTTCCATTAATGACCCTTCTATTGCCACCTATAGTGATGGAAAGATTATAGGACTTAAAGAAGGTACCACCACGTTAACCACATCACTGTACGGATTGCCATCAACAACTTCGGCAACAATAATTGTACATGACTGTGATAATCATTGGAATCAGGGAGTAATTACAAAAGTTCCAACCTGTATAGTGGAAGGCGAAAAAACTTATACCTGCGCTATTTGTAATAATACAAAAATTGAAAAAATTGGCATAGATGCAACAAATCACCTCCACTCTGAAATTCGAAATCAAAAGGAAGCTTCCTGCAAAGAGGAAGGATATTCCGGTGATAAATATTGCCCTGACTGTGGAACTAAACTTTCATCAGGCAATACTATTGCAAAAACAGAAAATCATAGTTGGAATAACGGAGTAATCACTAAAGAACCTACATGTGTAGAGACAGGCGTAAAAACTTATACTTGTGGAATTTGTAATAAAACAAGAACAGAAAACATTGCAAAAACAACAGAACATCTTCATACCGAAATTCGTAATAAAAAGGCTGCTACCTGTGGCGAAACCGGTTATACCGGCGATACATATTGTACTGATTGTGGCACTAAAGTTTCATCCGGTAAGACCATTGCAAAATTAACTACTCATACTTGGGATGAAGGAAAGGTCACAACAGAACCTACCTGTACAGCGAAAGGTGTTCGAACATTTACTTGTAGTATATGTGCCAAAACCAAAACTGCGAGCATTGCAGCAACAGGACATCAGCATACTGAAATCCGCAAGAAAAAAGACGCAACCTGCGGCGAAGATGGTTATACAGGAGATACATATTGTACTGATTGTGGAAAGAGACTGGCATATGGTCAAACCATAAAAAAAACCGGCAACCATACTTGGGATGACGGAAAGACTACAACCGAACCTACCTGTACAATAAACGGCATAACAACTTTTACCTGCACTACATGTGGCAAAACAAAAACAAGAAGCATAAAAGCAGCAGGACATAGTTATGGAGAATATGTGGTTGTAAAAGAGCCGACATCCACAGAAAAAGGACTGAAATCTAAAACCTGTAGCGTATGTGGAAAAGTATATTCTGTGACATTGGCAAAAACCGATTCTTCTAATGCAAATATAAAAAATACGACAAATTCAGAACAGAATACACAGACAAATCAGTATACCACTAAAAAGATTAAACTAAACCGCAGAAAACTGACTTTGAAAAGAGGCAAGAGTTTTAAATTAAAGGTTACTTTAACACCGATAAACAGTCGTGACAAAATTACTTACGTAACTTCAAACAAAAAAGTTGTCAAAGTCTACAGAAATGGCAGAATCAAAGCTCTGAAAAAAGGTAAAGCTAATATTACAGTAATTTCAGGTAATAAGAAAGTTATCTGTAGAGTAACGGTCAAATAAAGACTATACAATAAAAGACACTCAAACAATTAGTCAAACTTTTGGTGCTTTAACGCCCTAATTATATATTTAATAAATATAATTTTAAAAGAATGATTAACAAAAAATCCTTTATGAAATACAAGTTTTACAAAAACTGTATCCATAAAGGATTTTTTGCTATTATCATCAAATATATTTACTACGCATAACTCTCTTATCCATCTTTATTCCGACCCAATATTGAATCATCTTATACCTCCCTTGTATGTTCATACTAATCCAAAAGTTATATTTTCTCTATCAAAAATCATTGACATCCCACAATTTTGCTATGCCAAAAGTATTTTACATATTGTAAAATTACGATTTATCGGCAATCTATTGCTACCACAGTAAATACTGCTTTTTTCTGCTTTTGTGTCAATGGTTTTAACATTCCCACTTCAAGCATTATTTCAACTATATAAGGAATAAATTCTCCCCATGTAAATGCGTTACTGTTATTGTATCTAACTAATTTTTCCAAATGCTCCGGATACTTTGACTTATTTACCTCATAAAGTCTTTCATCCACTTTTTTCCCTTCTTCAAATATAAATTTCGGAATCTGTATATGATTTGCTACAAAATTGTTTATGACAGTTACTAAATTTCCATCTTTTACATTTATTACTGTAACCTGATTTTCTCCATCAACAACATATCCCTTTGCTGATAGATTGGAAAAACTACTTACACTTATTTTTTCTTTATCACAACCATTTGATAAATATGAATACAAGTCTTCCCAATCTTCCTGTGTATTACTCCTCCAGTCTATTTTTCTATCGCTATATATACAATTATACTGCTTACTTTGAAGCACCTGTTTATTATCTCTCCATACCTGATCATACATATAACCACAACCTGCATATTTATCATCTGCCTTCTGCCTAACACAATCATCTGTTACAGTTGCATACGCAATAAAATTCCCTCCGTCCGGTCTTTTTACTGCAAGTTCTTCCCAATTTTCCCAAACGTTTCCGAAAGAGCTTAGCGCCATCATTACCAAATTGTATTTCAGATAATTTTTGTCATTATTAGGGCATATCATTCCCCAATTGTCCTCTGCTTTATCAAATTTTTCAAATAGGTCCTTGAAGAATTTTTCACATAAAAATTTTGCAACTTCTTTTTTAATATTTGCCTCTTCTGAAAAATCTTCTCTGCTATCTGTTATGTACATATTTGTCAGGTATTTAGGATTTTTTGAGCTGTCAACCTGATTAATATATCCCCATTCCACAAGTTTTCGTAATTCTCCTTCAATATAGGCAATAGGCACTTCCAACTCTTTTGAAATATCAGTTATTGTCTTTGCCTGATAATAACAACTCCATGCAATATTCTGTTTAAGCCTTGAATCAAACATATCCTTTGTATCACCGTTTTTCCCCGGGCTTCCACTATGTCCCATATTAATAAAATATATAGGATTTACACTTAAATTACTGTTTTTAACCATATCAATTTTCTCCTTTAATCCACTTCTGATGTCAGATAAATGCCATTTTACGGTTCCAACAGAATTATTAAGTTTCTTTGCAATATCCATTACTGACATTTCCTTATAGTATTTCATATATGTAATTACTCTTTGTCTGTTGGATAACATCCCAATTTCTTTTCTCAGTTTTTTGTATGTTTCTCCATTTTCAATATTATCAAAGCCACTCTCAGTTACCGGATATTCTATTTTTAGAATGTCTATGTGTTTATTTGAAATTTCATTATCAACAAATCTTGCATATACATTGCTCGCTATTCTATATACATATCCTTCTATATTTACAATATTATCTGTCTTAAGAAATGATTTATATATCTCAAGCATAATATTCGAAGCAAGTTCTTCAGCATCCGCAATGTTTCTCATTTTAGACATCGCAAATCCAAATATCTTCTGCTGGTATTCAACTATTAATTTGTCTGCATCTATCTTATTCACTATCTACCTCCGTGATAAACAAATGTGCACTTTTTGTTTTCATCTATATAGTGTATTAAATGTTAAAATAGGTTTGGTATAAATTTTTATTAATTCATCTAATCATATATATACTTTACCCCCTCTTCTTTCAATGTATTTTGATACATCCATTTATCATTTTGGTTATTTTATCACAGTATTCTCACCTTGACACTATTACACAAAACATATCGCAGAGCAAATCTCTGTGCTATAATAAATTGTTCTTAGTCTAAACTAAAACTTTTTAATTGACTAGAAAAAATATATCAAAAGACAAAGTATGGCATTAAACTTTCATCTTACAAGGAAGCTCTTGACTTTTACCTCGGCTGCGGCAGAAATAATAATGACAAAGCAACTTACAAATGTATTCATAATGGCGGAAAATTTGATGACACTTTCACCGATATAGAATATGACTATTACCCTAATGTTTATGAAAGATATGTACCAATGGGCGATAACTATGCAATGTACTGTGGTGAATGTGGCAAATATTTCTACGGTCCTACAAAGCATGATGATTGGGACATACATATGTTTTATATTTGTAATGTGTTAGGTCTACCTGGTTCAGGCTGGGCATGGGCATGGGATACTTACGATACTTTCTATAAAAAAGAAGACCACGAACATACAGATACTATGCAGCGCTCCTATTGTCAAAATAAAGGTAAACAAGTATCCCAGAAATTACTTGAAAGTAAATATACACCATATAGAACTGATGTACCAATGAGTTATCCGCCAACAGGACCTGTTTGGTGGTATATAGATAAATTCTAACAAATAAACACAGTTTTCACCTTTCATTTGATAATTATAAAATATTGTTTCTTTGTCAAATTTCATTATTGAATTAATAATATATTCTGCTTTATTTGCAACATATCTTAATATTTATTTATAATCCCCTATAATAAAATACATTCTCGTAAAAATTATTCGAGAATGTATTTTTATTTCAATTTTTATTTTTTCTTTTTTCTTTAACAGGCAGAACTATCATTACTGTTGAAAAAAGTATCAAAAATATTCCCATTCCAAGTTTCCACGTCATTTCTTCATTAAAGATAATCAAACCTATTACTACACCTGTCAGTGGTTCAAAAGTACTTAACAATGATGCCATTACCGCACCACATAAAAATGCCCCTTTTTGAAACAAAACCAATGCTATTACAGTTGTAAAAAATGCTAGGCATATATCTGCTGAAAATTCACTAATATTTCCTATTAATCTAAGCTTTCCTACTAAAATTGAAAATATTCCTACTTCTATTGACGCAAATAAACATAGCCAAAACGATAGTACCATTACAGATTCATCTTTTAATCTGAATTTTTCCAATAAAATGACATAAAGTGAATATACTATTCCCGAAATAACAGCCAAAACCATTCCTCGCATTCCTGCGTGTTTTTCAGGTGAATACAACATAACTATTCCTATAATACACAATATGGCACAGAAAATTTTCTTTTTTTCCATCTTTGTTCTAAACAATATTGCCATAAGTATCATAACTGAAATAGGATAAGTAAAATGTAAGGATGTTGCTAATCCCGAATCTATATAATTGTAAGAAATATATAATAAAATTGGTGTGACAGCATATAAAACAGATAATCCAAATATTTGAATTAGTTTCTCTTTGCCTATTAACAAATTTCTCCCATAAAATCCTTTTAAAATTATTGCCATAAACAAGCTTGCAAATAAGAATCTCCAAAACACAACTGAATATGCATTACTGCCACTTTTATATGCCATCTTTGTCAAAAAAGGCATTGTTCCAAAAAGTATTGCTGATGTAATTATATACAGTTGTCCCTTACAGTTTTTTAACATTTTTTCCCCTTTCAAATATAAAATTCAGGCCCCGAAGTTTTTTATTCTCCGGAGCCCACTTATGAATAAAACAGCTAGTTACAACCTTTTTCCATTAATTCAACCAATTTTTCTGTTATTTTTTCAGGCTCCCCCTGTCTAAAGTTAGTGCTTCTTCCCTCATAACAGGTTTCGTATTCATCCGCCTTTACCAAATAACCAACCATCCCATTTGTATATCCCCATATTATGGAGTAGTCAGCTTTGCTTGCTGCCTTTATTTGCAATCCAAAACACGAAAACAGTTCTGCCGGTATCTGACATATTTCCAAATCTCCCAGTCTGATTATTGATGCATCAAACTCATTCTTAACATGTTTTTCATTGTATTGCATTTTCAAAAAAGCCAAACCACTAATTAATAATTTTCTTTGATCAAAATTTTCTTCTTTTTCTAATTTTGCTTCATCTTCAGTTATTTCTATTTTTAACTTATTCAATACATCATTGCTTTTATCGAATTCATCTAAATAATGGTATTTATCCACTTTAATATCTGTAAATGATACACGTTTATATTCACCTGAGCACTTCAATTGAGCAATGATTGCGTCTCCTAATCTTTCTATTTCATCGAAACCTGCGTTTTTTCTGTACTGTCTGTTTCCCATATCCCCACTTGCTCCCTGCATCATAAGTGGCGATACTCCCCACTCTTTTTCAATTTTTCTTTTAATATACCCGATAATATCTGTTGTCATTTCAAGACTTAAGGGATCATTAACAGTTGCATGACACGCTATATTAAAACAACCTGCCACTACATTTCCGTTCTTGTCAACAAACTTAATTTCCAATATATTTTTATCTTCTATTTTTCCTTTACCATTTCTGTTTCCATACAAACCATCTATAACTGTATTTCTGATGTATGGTGTAACTTCTGTAAATCTTTTATCAAAACAGTTACCTACAGCTTCCTCGAATTTTTCCAACAGAAATTTTCTATATCCCGGAACAACTTTTATCTCATCTAGTCCAAAAGCATTTTCTTCTAATGTTTCAGGTCCTGTATGTGTATGAATAGTGCCTATTATTATGTTATCGTATGGCACATTATATTTTTCTTCTATAGACTTTCTCATTATATCCGCCAGTTTAAAATCTATTTCTATTATATCTATTTCTCCCCAAACCATTAATTTATTATTAATTTTTAACACAATTACCGTCCACTCAAAACGATCATGTACCTTATCCGTTTTTTCATCTCTTAATGGATTTCCACTGACATAACACGGTAAATATTGTTCTTTGGGCGTGATTTCAACTGTACTTGTTGATACTAAAATCATAAGTTACTCCTTTCCTAAATTTATTCATCATCATCATCTATATTTGCATTTATTTCATTTACAAACTGTATTGTTTCCTTAGCCATTTCAATTGATTGACTAAGTTGCTCTTTATTTATGCATTCTTCTGGTCGTAACACCAGCTCCATTGCAAGAGGTACATTTATGCCTGTAATAAGGAATACATTTTCACCCATATATGGAATAAACTTTTGATTAACACTTCCTGACAAAACATCTGTCATTACAACAACTTTATCATCCTTTTGAAAACCATCAAAAATCTTTTTTATCTCTTCTTCAATATTGTAGTCTTCCGTAACATATGCTGAAATAGTATACAAATTTTCTTTTACTGATGTTAAAAATTCAACTGTTTCCTTTAATCCATCTGCCATTCTATAATGAGATGCAAAAATATATCTGACCATTATTTTTCTCCTGTTTTATGATTTTCTCCATTTTATAGGAATTTTACCACAAAGACACACTTGCTTTTCCTTGTGGCAAAAATTCCTACAGACTAAAATATTATGCTAATATTCCTGTTGCTGCACCTATACATCCAAGTACCAACAATCCTAAAATTATGTACGTTAATTTAACACCTTTCTTTAAAAGTTTATATATGACTACTGTTAAAGCTAAGGGTAACATGCATGGTAATATTGCATCTAAAATATCTGTTTGTATATTCATAGACACATCACCATACTTAAACTTCAGTCCCGTTGTCATTGTTACTACACTTGGAATCATTGCTCCTACTACAAACAATCCTAATATAGAAGCACTTTCAGTAAATGCACTCAGCTTATTTCCTATTGCAGATATAAAATTAGCACCAAGTTTGTAACCATAATTCCACCATGAAAGCCTCCATATATAGAATATTGCGTATAAAACACACCATATAATTAATCCTATAGGATTGCCCTTAGTTCCCATATACCCAGCTATTGAGCCAAATATTGTAGGTAATAATATCCATCCCAATGAATCACCTACACCTGCCAAAGGTCCCATTAATCCAACTTTAAGTGACTGAACGGCATCCATAGCTTCAAGTCCGTCTTTATCTTCCATTGCCAATCCTGCACCTAAAAGTAATCCATGAAAATATGGCATTGTATTATAATATTTAAACTGGTTCATCATTGATTTCTGATAATCGTCATCATCAGGATATATTTTTCTTAATGCCTTTGCCTCTGCAAATGCTA
The DNA here is from genome assembly GCA_902363805.1 of Eubacteriaceae bacterium. GTDB lineage: Bacteria > Bacillota > Clostridia > Lachnospirales > Lachnospiraceae > Eubacterium_U > Eubacterium_U album. The sequence goes on from CABJBF010000003.1 coordinate 419,543, forward strand.
CTGCACCACCAAGCTGTGTTTCATAATTGAACAGATTTACATTAATCCATGATCTTAGTGCACAACGTCTTAAATCTTTTTTTGTTAACACCGGTGTTTTATCACTCATCTTCGTCAAATCCTCCTTCCACTATAGTTGTTTCTTTTGTTGAAACAATTTGTCTCTTATAATATTCATATGCAACTGCTGCGCCTATAATAGCTACAGGTAATACGCTTAAATTCATATACGCAACTAATATAAAACCTATTGCCACAAAGCCTATGTACTTCTTTGTAGGCATATATGTAAGCAACATTCCAATACCAATAACAGGTAACATTCCACATGCTATTGATAATCCTCCTGTAAACCATTTTGGCATTGAATTAACTATAAAATCTGTTACGTTTTCACCAAATGCCAAAATAATAAAAGTAGGTAAAGCTGCACTTAGGAAGAATAAAACCGGTCCTAAGTAAAGAATTCTTTCCATCTTTTTAAATTTCTTTTCCATACAATATTGCTGTGCTTTTCTTACAACAAATCCATTTAAAACTTTTGCAATTACATCAAGTTGAACACCTAACGCTCCTGCTGCTATACCTACTGCAACTCCTACTGACATATCCTGTCCTGTATGAATCGTAAGTGCTGTAGCTACTACTGCAGCCATTCCGTAGTTAGGAACACTTGAGCCACCGATTGCTGCTACACCAAGTGCCATTAACTGAATACTTGCTCCAACTACTAACGCTGTCATTGGATCTCCCATAACTATACCCACAAGCACTGCATAAAACATATAGTTATCTGTTATTATCTGTGGTCCATAGTTATCTACATACTGTAATCCTGCTATAACAGCTGCTGCGATTACAAACCCTATTCCCATCGTCTTGTCCTCCTTTTTTATTTAATAAATTTTTCTAATGGTTCCGGTTTATCATTTGGCACATACTGCACCAGAATTTTAGTTCCTTTTTCGATAATTTTTTTGAAAATAGGTTCATCTTCTTTTTTCACATAAGCCCTTTTACTTACTTTTGTGCTTTCTGTGTTTTCAGGAATTTCAGTTCCACCTAAAATTAAAGTTCCTATCTCATTTCCGTTTTCAATCAAGTCCAAAATTATCTGTGGATCATTACATATAACAAAAACTTTCTGACCATCATACTTACCATTCTTAAAATTGGTATATGCTGTTTCTTTATTAATAATTGATAAAGAACATCCTGACGGTTTTCCCATTCTCATAGCCTCCTTTATCATTGGGGTATTGGCTGTTTTGTCATCAATTACCATAACCCTGTTTGCTCCAGACTTTGGTGTCCACTGGGAAGCTACTATTCCATGTAACAATCTGTTATCCAATCTTGCTAATGATATTCCCATAATTTTTCTCCTTTCTGCTTTTAGTTCTTTTATTATAAAAATACATTCGTATCAACGAATTTCTGTAAGAATATCTGTAAGAAACTTTCCTACTCCGTCATTATTATTGTTATCAATAACTATCTTTGCGTGTTTCTTTACTTCTTCCATTGCATTTCCCATTGCCACAGAAATTCCTGCATATTCCAGCATTGATATATCGCTTTCACAATCCCCTATTGTAACTACAGCGTCCATGCTTATTTTTAACTTGTCACATAGCCACTTTAAAGCTATACCCTTGCTTGTTTCTCTTGAACACGCCTCAACTGCCAATATATTAGACTGCATAATTAATATTTTCTGATACTTATTCCTAAACTCAATAATTTTTTTCCCATCGTTAGGATTATTAAGTAAAGTTCCTATTTTTTCAGGAATAGCATTCTTATTTCTTATAACATCTATCAAACTTCCTTCAGTTACACTTGACGCTTTAAAAAATTCATTAAATGTATTTATTAAAAAGTTCGTTATATTTTTTGTTGAATAATACAATTTTTCATTACTTACAAAATATGTAAATATTTGCTCTTCTTCCAATTTCTTTATTAAATCAATCGATTCAAATAAATTCATTGAAACTACTTTTAAATTTTTATGTTCAATACAATCCTTTATAATTCCACCATTCTCTCCAATAAAGTATCTTACTCCTATTGGCACAAGTTCTTTCTGAACAATCTCATCATTTGAAATTCTTCCTGATGTCGGAACAATGTAAATACCTTTGTTTATAAGTTTTTTCATAGCACATATGCTTTTAGAAGAAATTTTTTTTTTGTCATTTAATAAAGTACCATCTAGATCCAATGCTATCAGTTTTATTTTCTGCATATAACCTCCTTATAATATCTTTTCACCTTTTATAATAATCAAATATTAACACACATCATTTACAGTTTATAGCATATGAAGCATAATTTTATAATACATTTTTGTGCTTGTAGCACAATATAATTATGATATACTAAAAAAGGAGGTATTATTATGTCACTTACACTTGAGTATTTTTATCAAAAAACAAATCAAAACTATAACTTAAATTTATTAACTGATTCCGTTAGTCTAAATAAAAAAATAACCTGGGTCTATCTTTTAGATGATGTTAATAATAGTTCTTTTGTGAGAGGTGGAGAACTTATTATCACAACTGGTCTGACTACTAAAAACACAAAAAAATTAGATTATCTAATTAACGAGGCCTATACTAAGGGAGCCTGTGGTGTAATAATCAATACCGGTATGTATATTAAGACTGTTCCCTCACGAATTATTGAGTTTGGAGAAAAAAATAACTTTCCTATATTTTCAATGCCATGGGATACTCATATAGCAGATATAATGCAGGAATATTGTAATGAAATTATTTCCGAGCAAAAAATTGTTTCTCTTAAAAACAGTGTTTTTCTAAGAAGCATTCTACGTTCCTCTTCAGAAGAAGACAAACAGATTCTTAATCAATTTATCGGTTATAGAATTGTTGCTAGTAAGATTCCTTTAAGTCTTCTACATTTTGCTAAAGTAGAACTTGATAACATTTATTATTATATCTGTTCATCTAATAACATAAATTTTGCCAACCAAAATATAGGTTTAAGTAATAAAATTGAATCAATCAATGATATGCACCAATATTACATACAAGCCAATAAGGCTTTAAAGGTTTCATTTATAAAAGAACAATATTTGATGTATTTTTCTGACATAGGTCTTTACGACATAGCTCTATCTATTGATGATAAATATGTTCATAACTATGCCCATAAATTGCTTTCACCAATAAAAGATTATGAGCTTTTAAACACCTTTCGAGTATATCTTGAATGTAATGGAAGTGTTAACCTAGTTGCCAATAAACTATTTGTACACAGAAATACAATTAATTATCGTATCCATCAGATAAAGGAACAATTATGCTTAGATTTAGACATACCTGAAAACAAATTAAAATATCTTTTTGCCTTTTACATATGCGATTGCGATAATGAACAATTTTAAAGAATTAAATGTGCTTCTTATTGCGTGAATTGTATAAGATGGTGATTATCATGACAGGATTATGATTAAACATCTGCGTATTCTTATGCAGATTAGTGTACTTAATTCTTCACATACTGATATACTCCGGTATCCAATTAACGCTCCTATTGTCAAAATAAAGGTAAACAAGTATCCCAGAAATTACTTGAAAGTAAATATACACCATATAGAACTGATGTACCAATGAGTTATCCGCCAACAGGACCTGTTTGGTGGTATATAGATAAATTCTAACAAATAAAATGTCACGATATAATTAAACAGCTAATATGTTTCTAAAATTTTGGATACATATTTATGAACTAAAAAACAAATGGATGTTTCTCTGCAATTACAGGAGACATCCATTTTGTTTTAGTTTGAATTATTTCATTATTATAATTCTATTAATCTCTGTCTTTTGACAAAGACCCAAACGAATCGAAGTTCTCCATCTTGTCGTGATATACAATCTGTAATGTATCAAAATAAGATCCATCATTCAATACGATAAATCCGAATGTCTTAGAATCTCGAATGCTTCGAATCCAGCCCCCCAACTGTTACCTCTTTGTCCAGATATGCTTCTCTGTTCTTAAATAACTCACGAATTGTTGTCAGTTCAATACCATTTACTCCTTCAAATAATTCTTCTATCTTTTTCTATTATCAGAATCTTCAAACAGATGCCTCCCGGCAGTCTTAACAGCTGTTATAACACTCCAGGAGCGCAGAGTAAATAAGAAACAACAGTTTTGAGTTATATTTTGATATATATCACAAAATAATTATTGTATATTTATGCATAAATCAAGTTCAAAATGCAAAAAAATAGAATAATTTTCCATAATCATAACTAGCACTTCTTTTTTCACTTTTTTATTTGAATTTTTACAAGTAACTTAGATGTCAAAGCCGAAGCTAATAAAAAAGCGGTACATCCTGCTGTAAGTTTTCCAACGATCACAGGGACAATCATCTTTGGATTAACTCCTGCTGTAAAAGCAAGGTGATCTCCAAACGTAAATGATGCCGAAACAGCAAATGCAATATTTATGATTTTTGACTTTTCATTCATATCACCAATCATATTAAACATTGCTATATTGTTTGCCAAAGTTGCTATTAACCCTGCTGAGCCTACTTCATTCATTCCAAATGTTTTTCCTACTTTTGATAAAATACTTCCAAATGTTTTTGTCATCCATTTCACCATTGGAAAAGCACCTATTAAAATAGTTCCGATCTGTCCACAAATTAAAAAAGAATTTTCAAGTGGGATTGTACCATTAGAATCTTCTTCTACCATAACCCGAAACAGAGGAAAATGAATTCCTGTTTGATATTCAAACACTGCAATTGCTATAAAAATTGTAATTAATATCTTCAAACCTGTTCCAAATTTTTGAAATCCTTTCAGCATTTTTTCTGGCCAGACCCAAAGACCAATTACAATCAGCGCTGCCATCAAAATTACTGGAAGCATATTCCTAATGATCGATAAAAGACTCATCTTATAAGACGTAAAATTCATTACAATTCCTCCGACCAAACATCCGATAGGTATTGTTATTATTCCTGCCAAAACACCTGCACCAAGATAAGGATAATCTTTTTCTTTCATCAAGGACATTCCTACTGGCAAAGTAAAAACTAACGTTGCCCCTAACATATTTGCTACTAATAACCCTGAGAAGTTTCCTACCGCATTATTCCCTGCAAGTTCCATTGCCAAAGGATATCCCCCTGTATCACTTGCAAGTAAGGTTCCAGCAAACATAGATGCATCAGCTCCTATCAGCTGATATATAGGTACAACAATTGGTTTTAGCACTATTGCTAAGACTGGTGCCGCCGCAATTACCCCTGCCATTGCCAGCATCATCGGTCCTATTGCATGAAATCCTTCCTCGAATTGTTGCCCATATCCCCATCGGTTTCCCTGGATTCTATCAACTGCTCCGATAAGCATAAAGATCATCATTATGAAAATAATTATCGAGTTCACAGACAAATTATTTATCCACATCTGTATACTTTCTATAAATTCACTCATATTTGTCTCCTCTGCAACACTTTATAAGGTTTCTTCTTCACATTTTACCATTTAAAAAAGGAGGTTCGGACTAATCCGCTCCTCCCCTTGCTGAAATAATTTCATCAATTATTCTCGACAGCTCTAATGCCGTCTCGACACTATATTTACAATCACTTAATTCTTCTGGTTTTCCGTATCCATACTTACAACCAACAAATGGAATCTGATTATATCTGGCAGCCTCTTTATCATAACTTCGATCACCTACCATAACTGCAAGTTCTGGCTTTTCTCTCAGTAATAGTTCTTCCAGACTATACTTTTTGTTATTTTTTTCTGTAACCCCCTGGATCACATCAAAATAATCATTTACTTCTAATTTTCTTAAAATAACATCTAACTCCCATTTTGATGCATTAGAACAGATTGCCAACTTATATCCTTTTTCTTTTAACCCTTCTAACATTTGATGGATTCCTTCAAATGTTTTTGCTGACTCTTTCATTCCATCAATCCAATATTTCTGAATTAATGTTTTGAATATCTCCACTTGTTCAGATTGATTCTCTCCAAAGAAATATCTTACATCCTGCTCAAATGGAGCCCCGATCCGTTCTATAAATTCTTTATCCGAAAACCCAGTTTTTCCTACTTCTTCCAAGGCTTTTCTATATGCCTTTACTGCATATACTTCTGTCTGATTGATTGTGCCATCTACATCAAAGATAACAATTACTTTAGAAGATTCCAATTGCACATCCTAAAATGCATAAGACAAATATGCCAAGTATAATATAAATTGTCTTAACATTTTTATTAAACAGGGCTACACAAAGGAATGTAGCTCCTAACGGAAGAATTCCCGGGAAAATCTGATCGAAAATTGATTGTAATGTTGTTTCAGTTCCTGCCAATGTAAAACTTAGGGTTGTTTGTAACGAGACCATCGTTCCTATCATTGCACCTATTACTGTCATACCAAGAATGGATGCCCCCATGGAAAGCTTGTCCATCAAATGATTTTCTTCTGAATTCTCAAGGAATTTTGTTCCCATCTTATATCCATACTTTCCACCAAGAATTTTCGTAATAAAATGAATTGCTGTATATAATAGGAAGTAAATCACTGCGCCAAGAATGTTTCCGCTTTTTGCAAGTCCAATTCCAATTCCTGCAGCAATTACTCTAAATGTTCCCCAAAAGAAGGAATCTCCTATTCCAGACATAGGTCCCATCAGACCAACCTTTACATTATTAATAGAAGATGTATCAAAAGTATCTGATTTTGCATTTTCTTCTTCCATTGCCACACCAAGTGTCATAAGGAATGGAGAAACATGTGGAGTTACATTGAATGTTTCTGTATGTCTTTTCAACGCTGCATAAAAATCATCATCATTTGGATATATTTTACGCAATGGCTTTTCAATTGCATACATATATCCATACGCCATCATTTTATCAAAAGACCATGATCCCTGAATCGTAAATGATCTCCAGAAAATACTTCTATAATCCTTAGGAGTCATGATTTCCTTTTTTTCATTTATTTTGTCTAATTCTGTTCTTTTATTTTCTTCCATCAGAAATCATCCTCCTCTTCAAATTGCATATTATTTACTACAAGAAATGCGATACATAATCCTACAACTGCAACACCAATCACATCCATTCCAAGGTACATAACTGCTACAAATCCGAGGAAAAGGTATGGAAGTATTTTGTTGTTAGACATAATTTTAATCAAAAGCGCAAGTCCTACACAAGAAAGTACTCCTGCTGCAACATTAAATCCATTCAGTACCACCTCAGGAATCATATTCAGTACACTATTAATTCCATCAGAACCGAAGAATAATGCGATGAAAACCAAAAGTGCTGAAGGGATTCCAATTGACAGTGGCACTACTGTTAAATGTAACAGGTTTGCTTTTTTCAGATTTCTCTCATCAAGTGCTCTTTCAATCTGTTTTCCTGCCCAACTTCCAGGAATCGCGTAACAGAAGTTTCTCCACAGCTGCAGGAATACAGACAGTGGTAATGCAAGTGCTACAGCTGTTCCTGCTCCTGCTCCTGTCTGAATTGCAATTGCAATACTTAAAATACTAGAAGCATATACTTCCGGTGGAACAGCACTTCCAACCATAATAGATCCCATGAACATTGATTCCAATGTTGCTCCAATAATTACACCTGTTTGAAGATCTCCCATAATCAGACCTATAATTGGACCTGTAAACAACGGTCTAGCCATCATAGATGCTCCAAACAACTGCTCATCCATTGCTGCAAGAAGAGCGACAATAGACACAAGAATTGCCGGTATTAACATAATATTTCCTCCTTCTTTCTTACTACTATAACGGTTTAGATTAAACTTTCTGCCATGACTTTTTTATCTGTAGGAACAGCTCTGCATTCAACTTCTGCACCTGCCGCAACCATCTCATGAATCTGTTCTTTCTCTTTTTCAGATACTGCAAGAGACGGAGTAATCATTGTTCTTTCACTTGTCAGTTTCATATTACCAAGATTAACGTGATCAACATCTTTTACATTTTTCACTAGTTCTAACGCATCTGATGTATTATCAACAATCAGAAACAGCTTATATTTATTCGTCTTTGTTCCATTCAACAACGGAATCGCATCTTTCAGTGTTTTTACAACAAACTTCACGCCCGCCGGAGCAGCCATTTTCAATGAATTGCTACGGAGTTTATCTGCTGCCACTGCATCATTTACTATCAGAATACAATCTGCTTTCAATGAATTTGTCCATGCAAAAGCAACCTGTCCATGTATCAATCTCTCATCTACTCTTAATAATTTAATCATTAGAAATCCTCCTCTATATTGCTATTTTCTTCAATCATTTTTTTCAGATCTACAATTCCTTCTCTTCCCATCTGAATTGCATTTTCTATCAATTCATCTGTTGAAACATCTGAATCCAAATCCTGTGCCAAACCAATCAGTAAAGGAAGATTCAACCCTGTTATAATATGTACCTTCTCAGATTGAATGTATGAGGAAAACGCATTAGCGATGCTTCCACCCATAATATCTGCAACAATAATCAGTTCATCTTCTTCATCCAATTCATGAATCTTCTTTTCTGCTTCTTTATGCATATCAAACCCTGGTTCAACATATGCACTGATTTCTGAAATATTTTCATTTTCACCCATGATTAATTTGAATGTCTTCATAATCCCTGATGCAAATCTTTCATGAGTTGCTACTAATAATTTCCTCATACTATTCCACTTCCTTATTTCATCTTAATTTTAGTACTCTACTGTTCTGTAATATCTTCTGATTTCCAGACTATGATTTCTTACATGCTCAAAATGTGCGCTAACTCTTTCAAGCTGTGCAGCCATAACGAGTGGTGAAACAAGTCCTCTTACGCTTGGATCAACTCCTTTAAGTTCATAATCCTTTGTATCCCATACCTGAACTACATCTGAATATTTTCTTACAAATTTTTCAACACGATCAAGTAATGGTCTTGTCTCATCTTCACCTTTGAAAAGCATAAAGCTCATATCTTTTTCAGTCATTTCCACTGTTCCATGGAAGAACTCTGCTGCATGGATAGATTTTGTTGCGATCCACTGCATCTCTTCAAGTACGCACATTGCGAAGCAATATGTTTCTCCCCATGTGTTTCCAGCTCCTACACACATATGGAATTTTGTATCTTTATGTTTCTCTGCAAATGCAAGAGCACGCTCGTCATTATCTTCTCTTACTTTCTGAAGTACTTCCGGCATCTGTTTCAGAGCATCAATAAACTTTTCATACTCTGGAAATTCTCCGTTGTTTTTCATGAATCTTGCACCCAGTGCAAAATACTGAATATAAATTTCTTCAACAAGATTATCATTGGATGCTGTTCTGTTTTCAAACACATAATCTGCATACTCAGTAAGTGGGCATTCCTTTTCACCTACAAGAACGATTACTGTTGCACCAACTTCTTTTGCATATTTTGCTGCATTGATTGTCTCTACTGTTGTTCCTGAAAGAGATGCTGTAATTACAACAGAATCTTTTGTGAGTTGTTTTGGTTTGGCTGTAACTAGTTCTGCTGCAATTTCATAATACCACGGAATTGTTGAATTTGTCTTAATGAGATAAGATAATGGGCTTGCCATCGCATAAGTTCCACCAGTTCCCACAAGATAAAGGTTCTTATATCCCTTCTCACAAATAGCATCTACTGCCTGATTGATTTCTTCAATATTGTTTACTGCCTGAGTTAATACTTCATTGTAAGTTTTGTCTTCATATCCGTACATATTCTGGTTCCTCCATAATCAAAATAATAATTAATAATTTTAAATTTTAACTTTATGCGCATAGCTTAGTGTTGTAACCACTTCGCATTTTCAATATACCACGCTATTTTTGTAATGTCAACCACTTTTATTTTTTATTATACAAATTTCGCTTTTAGGTTTCTTTTTCTATTTTTGTTTGGTATAATAAGCTCAGAAAACCTTATTTGTTACTTTTTGCGCTACACCGTGTCTAGTAATTCTGTTATTTTAGGAGATATAACTATGGATCTTTCATACCAACAACTTGCAGAAATTATACGAGAAAAAATCAACAGCAATGAATATGTTTTTGGTCTTGCTCTTCCTTCTGAGCGTGAATTAGCAAAATCTTTTAATGTACGCCGTTCCTTAGTTCGCTCAGCAATTGAACAGCTGTGTACTGAAGGCATTTTAAAAAAATATCATGGAAAGGGAACTTACTTTATGCTAAAAGATATTGATTTTTCTTCCAAGCATTTTAAAGGTATGAGTGAGTTGCTAAAGAAAGCCGGCTATGACCCTTCTAGTAAAATTTTAAATACAATGACTCGAAAAGCCGGTTACAAATTTTCAAAGATTTTCGATGTATCAGAAGATACGGAGATTTTTCAGGTGCTTCGACTTCGTCTCGGAAATGAACAGCCTATAGCTATTGAAAATACTTATATTTTACATGACAGTATCCCTGATATTGAAAATATTGATTTTCAGATTTACTCTTTGTATGATCTTTTTCGAACCAATAATATAAAGATTTATGATATTAGCCATGTTTTTTCTACAACAAAAGTTCATAACACGGACGCACGTTTTCTTAATTTGGAAAATGATACTTCTGTTATTTACGTTGATGTTACATCCTCGCTGATTGATAACCAGGTTGTCGAATATACGGAAGTTATTGTACGGCCTGAATTCAGCAAATATTATACGGATGGCATTTTCAAAAACGGTATTTATCAAGTAAATGCACAGTTTGTTATATAATTTTTTAGAGAGGATTTACAACAATTATGCCTAAGATTTATCAGCTTCTAACAGATGAAATTGAAGAATTTGTTTTACAATATATAAATGAACATCAATTAAAACCACATGACAAACTTCCAACTGAAAGAGAACTTTCCACATCGTTAAATGTAAACCGAATTACACTTCGTAATGGTTTGCAGAAACTGATCGACAAGGGAATTATCTATAGTCATCGTGGAAAAGGTTATTTTGTTTGTCCCAAAAAAATAAATCGGACATTGTGTTATTTCAGTTTTCCCGAAGCAGATAGTCTGTTAAAAGACCATTCTTATAAAGCTGAAGCTCAAAATTTCTTACCAACAATTATGAGCAATATTATTCATAATTTTTTATGTATAACAAATGATTATAATATTACTATTTCGTCTTTTCTAGAAAGTGTTGATGAAACAATCATCGCTTTTTCTTGTGATGCAATAAAAACTGAATATAATACCATTTACCCTGGTTTGTTTCAGATGAAAGAAATCCCACCAACCTTAGTACAGTCTTTTTTCATACGAATTTATGAAAATGATGCTCTTGATTCTTTATCTTTAATTACAAAGCAAACCTTAACTGAGCTTTTACAATTATCTGAAGAAGACACTTTACTTCTTGTAACAAACTTTATATCTGAAGATGATGTTCCTATTGCCTGCACAGTTTCTGTATGTGTTGGAACTCGGTTAAACCTGATTGGAAATATTCATTCACCAAATTAAAAAAGAGAGATCACTGTGTGATATGCTCCCATAAGATAAAACTAAGAGATTGTGCCGTTCTTCTGCTCCGAAAATGCTTTTTTCAGATAAACTGCGTTACTTTTTATAAGGAGCTTGTGAACAGTAATACCTGTTATTGTATCTATATATAAACATACCTTTCCACTCTTGAAATCCAATATTTTCTAGTATAAAATATTCTCGTTAAATTCTTGACGAATAGCAATATAACAACGGCAGTTCTCTTACTGTGTTACCATTTAAAGCAAGAGAGCTGCCGAATTACAAAAGAATAAGGAGTTATATCATGGACAATCATTTTAACACTCCCGCAGAAGTCATTGATCTGAGTATCAAGGCCTGCGAGAACAAAACCCGTCTTCCACTTGGAAAAAGGATTCTGCTCGGCATCATGGCCGGTGCGTTTATTCCTTTCGGCGGTGCTACAAGCAGCACAGCAGCGCACGCAGTAGAAAATGTTGGCATAGCAAGAGCTCTTGCCGGATGTATCTTGTACTGGTCAAGCATTTTTGTAACACTTTGTTCGATAAATACCTATCTGTAACGAGCTTCCATTGGTGTTAAATAATCATTATATGAATGAGGGCGAACATAATTATACCAATTGATATAATTCATGGTAAGTTCATCCATCATCTCCACACTTGAAAATGAGGTTACATTATAAAAATTGATTTTAAAAGTGTTATAAAATCTTTCCATTGGAGCATTATCATAAGGGCAACCGGCCTTACTCATGCTCTGGATTACATTATTATCTTTACAGAAATTCACAAAATCCCATGAGGTAAACTGTACTCCCTGATCTGAGTGCAGAATCACTTTAGGGTAGTTTTCTTTTTTCCAGTCTTGTATCCCAGTTTAGAATGCATGATTACGGCACATAAATTTAATTCTTTATTCATGTATTTGTGCATAGTGGTATTGCTTAATTCATAGCCATAACGTTTGATGAAAATACGCATAGCCCTATAGCATATAACACGATTATTATTATAGTATACATATTTTATAAGTTCAAAAATGTGTTCCAACCGTTTGTGATATTCACGCTTGGTATCTTTTTTGTAGTTATAATAACAATTAGGGCTAATACCAAACTTCTTACATAACCATCTTAAACCAAATATATTTTTGTTATCGTCAATGAATCGATATACCACTAATCGATTTCCTTTGCAAAGAATGCCGCTGCTTTTTTTAGGAAAAAAATTTCCTTATCTTTTTCGTTAAGAAGCTGATTTAATCTTCGTATTTCCTTTGCGTCATTAGAATCGGATGTTGTATCGGTGGTATAAAGGCAATCTTCCCTGTATTCATTAGCCCACTTGCTAACGGAACTTTTTGCAACATTAAATTCAACAGCAAGTTGATGTATTGATTTGTCGCCTGCCATATAGGCTTTAACGACTTTTTTTGAAGTCTTCGCTGTAACGTACTGACATAGTGATGTCCTCCTTATTTAAGTAATATTATAATATATTATTCGAACAAGGTGTTACAAATTTAGTTTACCACTACATTCATCTTTCTTTCCGCCGCGAGGATATGCCTCTTTCTCTATCCACACACGCTCACCATTTTTGATATAATGCTGCCCATGAGGTCGAACGGTATGTTCTTTTGGTGATGAACGTTCCGCCGAAGTATCTGTATCTACGTCACCAGTTAAAATTTCATCATAGCTATCATCAAAAATGTCGCTTCCAGTCCGTGATGGTGTATAACTATAATCACCTGAACTGCTATCTCCAGAACTAGAGCGTCCACCGTTTGCTACTGCATCTGCAGCGGCTGCCAATCCAGCTACACCCACCGCCTTAACTATTCCCGTTAGAACGGGATGACGATTAGAAAAATCAACTACTGCTTTAAAGGCCTTTTTGACCGTATTTCCAAAACCTCCAGATTGCTTGATATCGAGTTTTGGATTACTTACCGGTTTTATAGTTCTTGTTTCCGATTCTGGTTTAATTTTAGGCGTTTCTTCCGTTTCAACCTTTTCTATCGGTTCTGTTAATGTTTCTTCTTTTTTCTCTACAGTTATGCTTGGCTTCATTATCGGCTCAGGCAAGTGGATTACTTCACACGGAATAAATGGGCCATCACCAAAGTCAAATTTTTCTTTAGTTACTGGATTATAATACCAGTTTGTTGGATTTCTCCAGTTTCCGTTATGAGCCTCTAAATGCTCAGCTCTTGTAAGGAACTGAATGTATCCGGGATCTCCTTGATATTCCGGATACATTTCAGCACTCTTCATATGATGACCTTGAAATGCAACGCCATCGTCATCATAAGCTTTGCCTTTTTCAAAAATATCTTGCTGTTGTTTTGGAGTCCACTCTCTTGTTCCTTTACCTTCCTGAACAAGTTCTTGTTCCTTATTCCAAGCAGCAAGTATCGCTTTATTGGATTCTGCTGTTCGTCTCGACATGGAATCAACCTCCTATGCCAAGCAAATCATACAGGTCATTCAAAAAAGCTGTGAAATCATCATAGATTTCATCATCTTCAATTCTTCCGGCTTCCTGATTATAAATAGCGATTTTTTCACCAGCTTTTTCACAGAGAATAGGGTCTCCTGATGCAAGTGCACCGATGACGATATACTCTTCACTAGGTCTGTTATTGTTATCTACATCAATTACAGGTTTATGCTCAATACCATATAACTGAATACCTGCTGGTAAGAAAAATTCTCCACCATCAGAGAACAACAGCCATTCCTTGAATTTTGTAGGAAGCTTTACACTACGCTCCTTCTCAAATTCTGATATCTTTTCTTTTGTTGTTTCTTCAAGAAAACTCATTTTCCCCTGTTCGTTGAATTTATCCACAATCAATTTTAATTCTTCGGAAATCATCTTTGTCACACTCCTTATACAATTTTCTTATTTCGATAGAACCCCTAAGTAGTTAAATAACGTATTCAGTCTTTTAATTTCTTCGTTATATATCGCTTCTTGGTCATTAAAGCTTTGTACTCCAAGTGTAGAAACTATATGCTGCTTTGTATCAGAAATCTTTTCCGCTGAAAGCAAGTGGTCTAATAATATTCTATAATCATGAAGAATATATAATGGAGACATTACTGATGCTATATCTATGTTATCTACCGATAATGAAAGTTTAACCAAAATCGCTTCTATCAGCTTAATGGATTGCCACGATGTGTATTTAGCATTTCTTTCAGAAGAATCATATAGTAGTTCATACAATTTTCTCATCTCGCTAACGTTAAACCCTTCAACAAGAATCTTATCGTAGGCATTTATAACTTCTGCAACTGCAGTCTCGGTAAAAACAACCGGTCTCTTAACCTTTTTCTCATGTTCCTGACACTCATCGGTTAAATGCGATAAATCGACGGAATGCTTTTTCTTTATGTTTGAAATAAATGCTTCTTTGTTTATCAAGATTCTTTTTTCGATTATCGGCTCACTAAATACGCATTTCATCTGGGCTTGATAGAATTCAGAATCAATCAATAAATGGTCTGATGGAACATTAAATGGTTTCAATATCCCTTTTGTTTTATCATCCATATCATCGATATTGCCAAGCCACATTATCAATTTCCCATTAGTATTAAATCCAAATGGAACATTCCAGTCATACTGATACAGTCCTGAAAAATCTTTCTTTGCAATATATCCGTAGCTTTCTGAGAATATTTCCACTTCATATTCTGGCATGGCCAAGAAAAACACTAGAGCTTCCTTTTCAAAATATACTGGGGTCAGGAAACCTTTGACAGAATGCTCTTCATCGTAACACAAACCGGGAATATTGTAATAATCCCTATGGTCATAATCGTAATTTTGCTCAGTACAATATTCAAATTTTTTCTTATAGCCAGTAGGATGAAATTCACCTATAGTCTGGTTTTCCTTAACAGCAGTTCTATATGCGCCATCAATCATCTGTTTCGTATGTTCAGGCAAGAACTCATTTCCACATTTTTTACAACGCAATACAAGAATAGGAGAAAAAAGCAAAATCCTACCTTCGATAGTACAAGTTAAATCTGTTTCAATAAGCTCACAACATCCATTACAGTTAGAGCACTCATCAAACCTATAGGTCTGATATTCTGTTATAAATTCATCGTATGAAGCAAAGCAACATTCCACAATTACCTCTCCTTCCTTAACATCTATTTCACTGTCCGAAAATGCCCTTATTATCGAGTTGCCGGATTTGTTGCCAGTTTTCAGCTCTTACTCAAAAATACCTGACATCTAATCTACACACTCAATTTGCGTTATCTAATCCGAGGTTACAACCTAACACACATTTTTGCAGTAGATATGTTTCCATATAAAACAACCGAGCCTTTTCAAGAGTTAGGCTTCTAATCCCAACTTCCGAAAAAGCCCGGAAATACGCCACTTTCTGGCTTTTATTTATCTTTCCTTGACATCAGTACTACCGTCTCCACATGTGTGGTCCCCAAGTAAAGAACACATATTAGTAGGGGCGTCACAGGATAAAGAACAAACATTTTTTACTTCTAGTTCTTCCAGATTACTCATATCCAGTCCTCCTAGTTAAATGTTTATTTTATTTACATGTTACCTCAACATCGCTCATTCCTTTCAGAACAAATGTTAGTTTATATGGTTCTATTGTACCATCATCGAGCACCGTGCCTACTATAACTTTTTTTACAATGCTCTCAAAAACAACTCTGTCAAATTCATCAAATACATTTGCATCTTTTATATTATTACGAATTTCACACATTCGGTTTTTAATAGTTTTTTGATTCAAATTATTATCTGTTAGCATTCTCTTTTCATTTTTTAACTTTGAAATATTGTATGACAACTCTTCATATTTTTTATTGTAGGCTTCTTCACTAATTTTATCATCCAACATCATATCGGTCAATTTATTACGTTTATCCTCTTGCTTTGCCAACGATTTATCTATGCGTTTTAACTTATTTACACAGTCATCACTGTTTAAAGATTCTTCAATAGTTGCCAACAAATTGTCTAATACATCATCAAAATTATCTGCCATTAAACTCATCATCTCTAAAAAAGAATTTTCTATTATTGACTCATCAATTGCCCTACTATGCTCACACGTTGCTATTCCATTTCTTGTTTGATTTGAACATTTCCATACTGGTTTTAATGTACTTCTTGATTGATGATGTATTCTTCTTGTATAAATTTCTCCACAAAAACCACATTCGCACATACTACTGAGAGCATACATTTTATTATTTCTTATACGTATTACAGGGTCATTATTTACCGCACTTCTGTATCTACCTTTTCTTATTTCCTGTGCTCTATCCCAAACCTCTCTTGATACTATAGGCTTATGATGATTCTCAATATAAAATTTGTCTTCTTCACCTCTGTTTTCCAGACGTCTTTTTGAGATTGGATCAACAGTATATGTCTTTCCTAATAACAAATCTCCTTTATACTTTTCATTTTTTATTATTCCTATTACACCACTATCACTCCATTTACAAACTCCTTTTTTATTCAATCTGCCTTGTCTTTTTAGTTCTTTGGCAATTGATATTCCTCCCATACCTGACAAATATAAATCAAATATAAGCCGCACTGTTTCAGCTTCCTCTTCATTAACTGTAATAGACTTGTCTTCTTTATGATAATCATATCCAAGGCAACCATTAAATCCCATTAATTCTCCACGCCTCATCTTCATCTTGACTCCCATTTTTACATTAGCCGATAAGGATTTCACCTCATTCTGAGCAAGCGTTGATAATAAAGCTAATTGCATCTCGCTTTCCATCGTTGAAGTATTTATATTTTCTTTTTCAAAAATAACTGTGACGCCTTTACTTTTAAGCATTCTAACATATTGTATGGTATCAACTAAATTTCTTGAAAATCTTGATATTGATTTTGTAAGTATAATATCTATTTTTCCATTCATACAATCGTTAATCATTCTCAAAAAATCATCTCGCTTTTTTGTTTTAGTTCCTGTAATTCCCTCATCAGCATAAATGCCAACTAAAATCCATTCTTTACTTTGAGATATTTTTTCTTGATAATATTGCTTTTGTGACGTAAAACTATTTAGCTGTTCTTCATCATCTGTGCTTACCCTAACATAAGCCGCCACTCTTTTCCTATTAAATTCAAATGCGTTTCCTTCAAATTTTCTATCTCTAATAACAGGTTCATCACTCGCTTTAATAACCTTGACATCCATTTTTGTGACCTCCTTTTTGTAATTTTCTTAAGTATATATATAAACTTAAATATGAACAAACCTACAGAAAAGCCAACATAAAATGTCGGCTCTTCTTTAAAAACTTACTATGTCATACTCATTCATCAGTTTTCTCTTAATTCTTGAATATTCATCCATTGAAATGTATTCTTTTCTCATTATCCATCCTAAAACAGCCAGTTTTTTTGTTAACTCTAGTTCTTTTGATTTTTCATTATGTTGAATCTCCATTACATATCAACTCCAAGCTGTTTTATTATTGCGTCATTCACTTTTTTCATGACTTCTGATGTTTCTGGAATATGCCCAACTTTACTTATTATTTTCTTTTTTGCCACAACTGTAATTTGTTCTACTAACAATAATGATTCTTCTTCAAAGTATCCTTTCACATCCTTTGGTGTAACCAATATATGTGTTATAATTTTTTTCTTTGGTACTCTGCTTGTGCAAGGACATATATTTATGTTTTTTGAAAACTTATTATTTTTATTATTGCTTACTACTACACACGGACGAACACCTGACTGTATCGAAGTTTTCGGATGTTGACCTAAATCCACATATATAACATCTCCTCTAATAATTTGCTTCATACCTTTTCCCTCCTCTTGAGCTGTAAATTTAATTTTCCTTCGTCAACTGTTATTATCTGCCCTCCTGCCTGAATAACTTTTCCTATTTTCTGATAGGCATCTTCTATATTTTGTGAAATTGCTGCCATATTGCATACTAAAATTCCGTCTGCTTTTTCGTTTTGTATTTCTCTTACCATTTTATTAAAGTGCGTATTTACAACACTGCAGCCCATAATGTTTTTGTGCATAATCTTAATAATTCTCAAGTTATGTGCCTTAGCATATTCACTAATGTAACTAAGCTGTTTTTCTTCTTTCCAATCCACATTTTTATCTGTTGCATTTGCTACAGATAAGTATGCAATCACATTTATACTTTTCTTTCTTTTACTCATTGTTTTCTCCTTTTAATTTGGTATTTCCTTTATCATTTGTACAAACTGCTGACTGAAATATGTCCTCATTTCCGGTGAGAGTTTTCTTAATTCTTCATCAACAGATATGTTTCCCTGTTTATTTTGTATAGCAAGAATTGTATTTGCATCCGTATCTAATTCCGTTACCAATGCATATAACAAATCTATGCTAATTCTTCTGGTTCCCTCTTCCACTTGCGTAATATGAGAAACACTTTTTCCAACAGCTTCGCTAAGCTCATCTATTGTCATATTCTTATCTCTTCTTAACTGCCGGATAATAGATCCGACGTTCCAACCTTCATATTTCACTTTACCTTTTCCTCTATGTACTCATCCGCTTCCTGCTCTGTCGGACAGGCAACTACTCGCCTGCCCGATGAGTCATAAACAACAACCTCTGAGGGATAAATTACTTTCTGATATTCCTTAACATTCATAATCGTAATTGACTGTTGCAAAACATCCCTCATCCAAAAGATAAACTCCTACTTCGTTTTCTTTCATTACAGAAAGAAATGCTTCTTTTTCAATAGGATCATCACTTATGTCATTTAATGTTCTTAATACAATAAGGTTAATGTTCTTATTTGCCATTTCATCTAAAAACTGATTAATAGTTTTTCTCTGAACTCCTGTTTCACCACTTGCATCTAAAAACCAGTAATTCACATTTAGGAGTCTTTTCTTACATTCATATCCGATGCGTTTTGTAACATCAATTACCGTGTTAAAATCCTTCTGTGACTTGATAAATATCACTCCATTTGCAACTTCTTTTCCATCAAAAATTTTCCACATAAATCTATATACCTACTTTCATATTATTTGACTAATCAATGTGCACGTTTCTTAATCACAATTAAACTTTACAACTTTTAAATCCTCATTTTTATGAGGTTTCATACGTAGTAACTACGTATCATATGCGTAGTTTATATATTTTCCAGAATTCCTTTTAATATTTTCATTGCTAATTCTTTCTTTTCTTCTGGAACGTCAGTTAATAATTCACTACTATTCCTTCCTATTATTAAATAATCTAATGTTGTATCCAAAATAGATGCCATTTCTACAAAGGTCTCTATGGTTGTGCTATGATTTCCCAATTCTATTCCACTGTAGGTTCTATGGGATATATTTAGCTCTTCGGCAAAGCTCTCCTGTGTATAACCTTTTGCCTTTCTTAATTCTTTGATTCTTTTTCCGCTTTCTTTTACGTTATAGTTCATTATTTCTTTCTCCTTTCCTGGCAGATACCAGTTCAGGTAGAAAAAAACTAATTACTAATCATTTATCTGAAGTTCAGTTACGTACAAAAAAAAGACGCAAAGAGAAAGTCAGTTAATAAACTGATATCTTTCCCCTGCGTCTCTGGTGCTCCTACGGTCACATATATATGTTTAACCGCATGCCCTTATCAGGTGGACCTTATTATTCAATTTTATATATATATTTGTCCATGTAAAGAACATTTTTTTAAATATTTTTCAGTACATTTTTTAAATCTTAGAACTCTTCCACAACGATTACATTTAATTGCAATAGATAATTCGCCAGATGAATAATCAAATAATCTCTTTTTGCATTTCACACAACGTATCTGAATCATATTCTTCAATCACTAACACCTCCATTTTAGAGGTTATAATCATACAACAACTTATCATACCACAACCTCTCATTAGAATGTCAGTCAAAAGGGAACGTCAAACTGAACATTTATACTGTTTAGCACATTATTAGTAGCGACACAATATATTGTAAGAACATTTGTTCGATTAGTCAAGTATCATTTCATATTGTTCAGTTACAAATTTACGTTCGTTAAATTAAAACAAAATCCTTAAATACCTAAATATCACGGTGCAACGAAATCGCTAGTCCAAATTATTGGAAATCAACAGTTCAGACTAGGAAATCACCTTAGTTAGCCGTTGCAACTGCAAATTTACCTGCTTAAAGATTTATTCATGCCATAGACTTCTCTCATTGAAATATTCTTAGATAGGTCAATACTTTCAATAATGACTTTATATGCATCAAGAACACTGCTGTCGAAAATTACATATACAAGTGTTAAATCCACTCCACCAAGCTGTTCTTATCAATCGTTGTTTTCGGCAACAGCCATTAGTTTGGAATAAGCAATATTGGATTGGCATATTTCGCCATAACCTTATATGTCCTATCATTGCGATACATTTCTAAAACGACTGTAAATCTATCAGTCGAACATATTTGGTAACGGAACACCATTTACCTACTTTCATACCCAAATCACATGCCATATAGATTTTGCCACTGCCTGTTGTACTGATAATAAATAAGTTACAATGCTCAGTAGGTGAAAAGTCTTGTTGTCAGAAATTTTCTAGTCTTTTGTCCAGAAGTATAGTTGATATCCATTCCACTAACATCCTACTGTTCTAATTCTGCTCTTTTGACTAAACATGCAGGACATTTGTTTTACCACATGTATATTAGATATCGACCAACATTCCCCTCTACTCATTAAAAGAAGTATCTGTCATTCCTGTATTAGTTAATTGGTTCCGAAACGCATCTACCGTTGCAAACAAACACATTTCCATCAATTTATTGATTGTATTTTGGTTTGTCATTGGCAGTTGTTATCTCCTGTAATAATCAGCCCCTGATAATGTCATATTTATTTGATGTAGATTAAAATTTATTTTCTGACAGCCAATGCTCTTATAATTGAGAGCATATGTACAGCTCAATTACTTTTTAGCTATGTCTTCCAACTATCCTGTAAAATATTTGTCTACCAGTTTTAAATGTCCCATACAATTACAGTAAGTCTGTTACTCCACTGATTTAGAGGTAAGGATACCATAGACAACCTGATATGTATTTTTCACCGCTATTCTTTGCCTATTTGCAAAAGCTACCACCGTTCCATCCCTGATATTTTTGATGATTATAAGGCATATGCTGAACATTCTCAAAAGTACATACTATTGCATCGAAATATCCATTCATTAATCAAACATCTTAAATTAACAATATAAGCTTGCGCTTATTGCATTTAAATTTTAAAAACTCTCCATTTATATAATTAAACGATTTGTTATCCCGTTTTTTACGACAAAAGCGAATAGTTTTGTTTAACATGCTTATCCTATAGTTCTACTTAATATTAATCAATTAATTACATATATGATTTTTATCCCAATTAGGTATCAATACAACTATATAACTCATTAATTATCATACACTTTTTTTTAATTCTTCATTGTATCTAGAATTAATTCATAAGCTTATAAACTAAATTACGAAATTTTATTTCATTTTCCCCATATAATTTACTACAACCTTATTGGCTATTACTTTCATTTCTGTTGATAAACATGTACATAATCAATAATAAAGTCCTGAGGCCATTTATCTATATCAATACCTTTTTTACCTGCTTCATAACCACCTACTGCTAAATTAATGATTAATCTAAAATGATTATCAAATGGCCATTCCTGACTGTTAAAATTTTTACATTCACTTTTTTTTGCAACATAACATACTTTATCATTTACTGAAAAAATCATTGATTCCTCATTCCATTCTAGTTCATAAATATTAAAATTATTAATTTTTTCATTTATTTGAATTCTTTTATGAAATTTATTGTTTTTATAAAAGTTGTATTCACCTGAATGTAAACTAAAAAAGATTTCGCCTCTAGTGTGTCCAAAATGTTCAACAATATCAACTTCTCCACAGTACGGCCAATTTGTTCCATCATATGAAATCGGCAACATCCAAATTGCTGGCCAAGTTCCCACCGCTAATGGAATTTTAGCTCTCACTCGTATTTTTCCATATTTCCATGACTCTTTGCTTATTATTTTTGCAGATGTAAATTGATTGCCTTTCCAGCTCTCATAATTTGAACGAATAACCAATTTATTATTACAAATCATTATATTTTCATCCCGATTATCAGTATAGTATTGCAACTCTCCATTTCCCCATCCATGACCTCCTACAGAAAATTCCCATTTATCTAAGTCAATTTTATTGCTGCTATCAAATTCATCTTTCCATACACAAACATATTCCTTCATAGTACCTCTTCCTTTCTCTTGTAAAATAGTGTTATGCTACAAGCATTTGAATTTTTTCCAAATTTCTATCTCTTTCTTAATGCAATTAGTTTTTAAGAGATTCAGTTTGTCTATATTTGTAGCAACATTATTAGCTGAATACATATAATCTTTTAGCAAAATATTCTTAATTCTTTCCCATTCTATTTTCAAATATATAAATTCTTTTTTTAAATATTCATATATATTTTTATTAATATATTTCTTATCATATAAGCATTTTACTAATTCCAAATTTGCTTTTTGTCTATTCTCCATTTTAAATACTTCAAATGCATAGAATTTACATAAATTCTCTCCTTTTTCATTGACTTGAACTTTCCAAAAATCGTTTTCTCTATAAAAAAAATCTATATTATCCAATAAAATATTTGCATGATATAAAACATCATTCATATTCAATTCGTAATCAATCTCATTTTTAATGTGTATTATATAACCTGTAATATTGCTCTCTTCATCGTTAATACATTTCAAAAATCTTTTATATGGTATACTTTTCACACCATATCCTCTATTATCATCATCTATTATCACAATTTCCTGTTTGGCTTCATCATAATCACTTAAAAGAGAATAATGATAATTATGTTCTTTATGCCATGATGAACTATTGGGTAACCAGTTATATAAGTCAACCCGTATCATTATATTATTATCATGAAGCATATTAATTAAATTATTTGCATTTTTTTCTGAATACTCAACTAAAAAGTACTCTTTACAGATAACTTGTCCAATAATATCATCCTGTATTCTACTTGAATTATTAAGTGCTATATGCTTTGGTGACCATTCATTATAGGCTTGATATTTATAACCGTTTAGGTACGCTAATTCTTTATATTTTTTGTTGTATGAAGTTAATATACTAAAATTATTATTAAATCCACAATTAAGCCAAAAATCATCAAATGGCTTTATTTCCAATTTTTTCATTTTTATAATCCGCCTTTCTGCAAAAGACTCAATATGTCATGAAACATATTGACTAACTTTCGCTTTTCTATTCTATCTTCCTTCTGATATTATCTCCTTATAAGACCGACACACTACAAAACATATGAAGATAAATGGCAGTGCTGTATAGCATCGACCTCACATTTTAAATATTGTCGGTCATTCGTTAAGACATCAATGAGTAGCAGATAACCATATCATGTAAACTTATCTCTTCCAAAGTCGACTCGATTTTGCTGGATGACCAGTCACTGTCAGTTTTATAATTATAAATCAGCAGATGGTTATTTTATTGTCTTTAAAATTCTCAAAATAACTGTCATGGACTTAATGTTCGCCAAACCCGAGTCTATGCCTACATTGATATTACTGTTTCCAACAATCATACAAAATATAAACAAGCTCGCTTTTCTTATTTTACAAAAGCTTCGCAAGAGTTGTGTAACTAGACTATCAAATACACTTGTACTGATGTCTGTATAGAATCTACTGATAAGTATTGAATCCCTATTTTCAATATCTTATAAATGAATAACATTTGAGTTACTCTTTCTCACCCCCAATATATCGAGCCCCCAAATGCAACAAGACGGATTGTAACGATATCAGGTGGATTTGTAATTTATACATGTGCGTAATGTTTAAACTATCCTTTATCACATCTGCTGACATATGTGAATCAAGAAATTTAGTAAGATACCGTTTCAAACTCACTTATATAATTACCGTTGAGAAGAATCGAGTTCATAACTGTCTTACTATATCTAATTTAAAGTTAGATAATGTTTTTCGTATATATTTGGTAAATTATCTCATTCTAATGCAGAACATATTTTACAACATCCTGAAATAACTTTTGATGTAGCATCTTTTGTATATGACAAATGTAAACTCCAATAAAAAATACATGCTACTGTTGATGGTGCTGTATCTACGGAACAAACTGTGAAGCTTAGACAGTGTCTTAATCTCATCAATAAATTAGAAAAACATCAGGCAGAAATATAGACATCTTTCGTCTCAGTGATAAATACAAAAGCGTCCTTAATATTATAATAATCGTACTGGAATTCGATAAAAACTCATTTACTGCTATTCAGGCACTCCCAGAAATCGGAGACTATATACCTGTCTTCATCGCTGCTAAAAGTCTCGTGTCATGGGGCGAATGTTGTCTCACAACATTCAATGCAACCATAATTTAATCAAATTCAAGGGACATCCTGAATTCATCAGTCGTTGTCGACGAATGAATATATGTCGTAGTCGCAAGAAAGCTTTCTTTGCAATCTGTCATATAATCCTTACCTCTATCTAATACATACTCACAGACTTAAAACTTTATACAGCAGAAGGATTTCTTGAATCGCGCATTACGAATAAGGAAAATTTTTTTACTGTTTCACAGGCACTTAATCTACTTAAAGAACGAGGTTACACCAACAAAGTTAATACTGTTTCTGTTACTTGAAGGTGTTGTGTATATATTTACTTTTTAAAGCACCACATAAGATGGTTTATTTGCCATCCCCTTTGTTTCTTGGCTGTATTCTACTTATTTGTTTCAAACTTCTCCTAATACTTTTACTTAATTCTGCTTTATAATATCTTTTTTTACAAAACATATATTAATAAATAATTGTCAATTGATAGAGTTTTATTTAAATATCCCCTATAAGATAAATGTAATCACTAATTACCTGTATAGGCAATGTAAAGATTTAAATATAATATTGAGCCTGTGTACTCCATAATCTATAATATTCTCTTTTTAATTGCATTAGTTCCTCGTGATTGCCAACTTCAACAAGCTCCCCTTTATTCATCACTAAAATTTTATCGCTTTTTTTGCAACTGGATAATCTATGAGATACATATAATATTGTTTTTTTATTGTGTGCGATATTTACGATATCTGACAATAGTTCATCTTCTGCGATTGGATCTAACGCACTTGTTGGCTCATCCATTATAAGCATTGAAGAATTCTTATACATAGCTCTTCCTAAGGCAATTTTTTGTTTCTCTCCGCCTGAAAGCTCTACCCCTTGGCTAATATCACTAGATATAATAGTACTTTCTCTGTCTGGGAACTTATCAATTATTTTATCAATCTTTAAAGCTTTAAATACTTCGTCAGATTTTAAACCTGTTTCAGTCTTTCCAAATGTAATATTTTCCTCAATTGAATAGGCAAACAATTCAAAATCTTGAAACAAAGTAGCAATATGATCTAGATACCTTCGAACATTAAGTTGATTTATATTGATTCCATTAATTAATATTTCACCTTTTGTAGTCTCATATAGTCCACATATTAATTTTACAATTGTTGATTTTCCTGCTCCATTTGTCCCAACAATTGTTACAATATTATTTTCATTAATTTTAAAAGATACATCCTTTAATGTATATTCCTCAGAATTTGGATACTTAAAAAAAACATGTCTAAATTCAATGTTCTTAATCTTCTCAATACTTTTTCCTTCATCTTTCTGAATAAGTTCATCACCTTTTTCAATATACTTTACAAAATAGGACATATATTGACATTTTATAGGTATCCATGCATATAATCTTGTTATATTCATAACTGCATTAATTCCATTTTTGAATGCTCCTATATATAATGTTAATTCGCCTAATGTTATAATTCCTAAAAATGCCTTGAATCCTATGAAAGCATAAATAATTATTTCAACAAAGAATTCATAAACACGGTTAATATAACTATTTATTAATGTTGCCTTTACTTGCTTTCTTTGATTCATCTCAATATTTTTATCGCATTCTAATAACCTCTTATCTATTAACTTACCTAATTGAAATAATCTAATATCTTTTCCGAATTTATACTCGTTCATAAAGTCTGTATAGTAGCTGAATAAAGTATTATTTTTCACATTGTCTTGAAAGGCTTTGTCTAAAATTCTAGATAGCTTTTTTGTATTTCTAAAAGTCAAGTATATTAATATTCCAATCGAACCAAATATAATAACTATACTCCAACTAGAATTCATAATTTTTTCTAAGAATCCACTAATATTCGCTTTATGCTTATAAAATAGTTGAACACATAATATAAACGAATACACTAACGTAACAATCTCTTTGAGTAGCATGCTGAAATCTTCACTTAAAAACTGTATTCCCCCACTTGTTTGAACTCCTTTATTCGCAGAAACAAGCATTTCTCTCACTTCATTGCTTTCTATGTAATCATATTTAAGAGTCGTAGTTTTCATACCTACCATCTCTTTTAATTTGTAGTCCATTAATTTTCCGGAAATATTTTTTACTTTTCCAATAACTGCTCTACATAATGTTAATATCAGATTAAATATAATCATCATAGAAACAAGCGTTGTAATATCATTAAAATTCTTTTTTTCTGCAAGATTATCAAGAATCTCTGCTCCATAAAATAAATTTATATACATCAATGTTGTTTCTATCAAAGCATTCATTATTGATAAATAAAAAAATTTTTTTGAAATATTATAAGAAAACTTTACTATTTTTCCTATATTGTATTTTTTTAACATACACACCTCCTACACAGCGCTTGTTTCTTTATAATGCTTACTTTGATTAATATACATTTCTCTGTATATTTCATTATTCTCCATCAAATCATCATGAGAACCAATATCCGCGATTTTTCCTTTTTCCATTAAGATAATTTTGCTACAAAATTTTGTTGTCGCTAATCTATGTGAAATAAAAATTGCCGTTCTGTTTTCAGCTATTTCATTGTACTCTTGATATAATTCACTCTCCGCTATGGGATCAAGCGCAGCTGTCGGTTCATCTAATATTATCAAACTTCCTTCCTTGTAGATTGCTCTTGCCATCATCAATCGCTGTTTTTCCCCACCTGATAACTCTACTCCTTCCTTATCAATAATTTTAGTTAATATACTATTTTCTTTATTATTTAACGATTGAATTTTCTCATAAAAATTTGCTTCCTTAGCACTTTTAACAAATCTATTTTCATCATAGTCAGCTGAACCAATAATATTTTCTTTTACAGTAAAAGCAATTACATTGATATCCTGAAAAACGGCAGTAATAAGTTTATAGTATTCTTCTTTATTATATCTGCAAATATCAAACCCATTGATTAAGATAGTACCCTCCGTGGGCGAATACAATCTACATAATAGTTTAACTAACGTTGTTTTTCCTGCTCCATTCCTTCCTACGATTGCTATTTTTTCATTAGCATTAATGTGGAAATTTAAATTAGATAATATCTTCTGTCCATTTTGTGCTTTATAGCTTACATTTTTAAATTCTATATTCACTCCTTTTTCCTGAATGGATCTGTGCAACTCATATATACTTTCTGCGCTTTCATTATCTTTTTGCTCAACAATCTTTATATAATCCCGAACATATATATCTGCTCTAATAAGGTTGGATGTATCGTTAATCACTCGGTATACCCAATTTGAAAACCCTGAAACAATCCCCAAATAAAAGGTAAACACAGCAAGTGACATTGTTCCATTCAATACTTGTGAAATCAACAAATAGTAAGCTACGCCATCTCTTATTGCAACAAATACAGCGTCTGATATGTCTATTTTTATCCACGATGCTTCTATTTTTTTTTCATAATTTTTTTTTCTTAAATATACTGCCTCAAATTTTTTTTGAAACCATTTGCTTAGCTGGAACACTACTATTTCTTTTGCATATTTATATTCCGTAGTCCTACTATATAAATAGTCTATTTCTCTTTCTATGTTAGAATTAGTATTCTTATGCATTTCTAAAAATTTTCTTGCCCTGTTATTCAAAAAAATATTAAAACCGCACATCAAAAAAATAATTATGATGATACTAATATCTAACTGAAAAAGCAAAGTCGCATATAATATTAATCCTAGCAATCCACATAATAAGCTAGGAACACTCCTTATCATCAATTCGACACCAACCTCATTACTAGAAATTGACTCTCTTGCATTTTTTATTGTAACCTGTAATCTGTTTGCTTCTAATTCTTCATAATCCATATTCATTATGGAATGTAATAACAGTTCTGTAAACTTATCATTCCGACTCCATAATATATATCTTTCCAACCACTTTTCTGATAAATCACTAATTACTTTCAGTATAAATTCTGTAAAAATGACTCCAACTAATATTGCAATAAAAATGCGAATTTCTATATGTATAGTTAACATCTGAACAATAATTGAAGGTATAGCAGATGAAAAAAATGGCAAAAATACACCTAATATAATAGTCATGGGAAAAAACACTTTTGCATATGGAAACCAATTAAATATTTTTTTATATAAATACTTTGTATGTTCTAAAATATCTCTTAATTTCATTATCTCTCCTTATTTCTCATGAAAAAAAACCTATTATTTTATTCATTAACTCTTTCATATCATTACTATCACCCAAAATATATGCATTTTTTCCAGTACTTCGTATTATCATAGTTTTTATTTCTTCTGCTTCGGTTCCTCTTATCTTTCTCCTTTTCCCATACATTCCCTTCCAAGTTTGTTCTGGTATCATCGGAAACACTACCAATCCTAAAACTTTACATTCTCCTAGTTGCTCTATAACATTGATACTCCTCCTAATATAATTTATTTCGTCATAATAATTTATACATAAAACCACTGCATCCGGATTTGTAGCCATCAAAAAATTTACCTGTTCATATGTATAATATGATGTGTTTTTATATTCATATGGCACAGTTCCCGATTGTGACCCAACAATAATAAGATCATTTCCATCAGCTATTTCATTCATTTTATAGTTTAAATATCTTATTTGTTCCTCTTCATCCAAACAAACCATCCTATTATATCCAACAGGATAAACACAATCTAACCCAAATAACAATGCATTTGGTTCAGTGCCTAATTGTCCTACTTGATATCCTTCATCTATTAGCCGTTTTCGCAATTCTAATTGCAATGTAAACTTCCCCTGTTTAGAACTTGTTCCAAAAATTCCAAGAACCGGTTTATTAATATAGAATAGTTTTCCTTCTCTAAGTGGTGGGAGATATTTATCAATTACCGCTGGAAAATATATATTGTCATTTTTATACTCCGCCTTATCAATCCTATCAAAACTATATATATTTTTACCTCTATTAATCGCTTCTTTGATTAATGAATCAACTATGTTTTCTTTACCTATATAAGACAATAGTTTCTCTGTGTGACCAATAACAAGCGTATCAAATAAATCCCATTTAATATCATCAATGTTTTTAATACAATATTCTTTAACTGATTTATCAATCATTACATCTGTCGTTTTTCTTCCAACATTTGAAGAATACTTTGTATCATATACTTCCATAACTTTAAAATCCAATAATTCTGGATACCGAACAAAATTGTGCATTTCTTTGTTAAATGGGAAAATTACTGCCCGGTCTATTTTATACTCAAAAACTTTTTCTTCTTTTTCTTCATATGCTATTATTTGTATTGCAATCGATTTAAAGTATTCTAAAATTTCCTCGAATGATTTAATACCATTTTTATATATATTTACAATTTTATTAGTAGCATGAGCACATGCAAAACTACTACCCTTTACTATTATATTATCTGGTTCGCACCATTTAACTCTCTGCATTCCACCTTTAGCTGCTACATTTAATATTTTATCCTCATAAAAGATAAAATCATCTACTTTTCTGCACAGATCACTCCCATCAACTCCAATTACACAATCAAATGCCGCAGGATATGAAATTGCCCCTTCATTATCAAAAGCTGAAACCAAAATTACCCCTTTATCGTATAACCTTTTACATATATTATACATTACGAATTATTCTTTTCATAATTTCATATTTATTTGATATTGATTCACAGTATTCCTTAGGGACCGTATAGTCAAATTTCATATTAATTGAATTTTCATCCTCGGTATAATCTGGATATTTTTTTAAGAAATGCCGGTACTCCTCTTCATATAACATATATTCTTTTAAATCATTATCCATCTATTTCCTTTAGTAACTCCTCTTTTAAATAATCTTGTAAGTTTTTATCTAGTTGCCTACAACCAGATTGCTTTATCAACTCTGTATCCGCATTTTTTACAGCAATTTTGTGCGTTACATTTTTCATCATATTTATATCGTTTACGCCATCTGCTATATAATATATATCCTTTTTATTAACATCCAACTTATTAATCTGTTGAAGCCCGTAGCTTTTATCTATATCTTTAGGTACAATTTTAATCCAATAATTTCCATATATAGTTGCATTTGCAAACGGATATAACATATTAATCTTATTGCATAAGTTATCTGAATCCCTTTTCTCTTTCGATATTGCCCACACTATTAACGGAACATCTAAAATGCTTTCGTTCTCATTCTCTAAAACTGTTATTTCGCTATAAAGCTTAGATAGTTTAAAAAATCGATATGCTTTATTAGAGTTAAAGATCATTCCATTTTCATACTCTTCACTAAACAATGTATTATATTTAAGAAATTCTTTCATCTCTATATATTCATTTTTTGAAAAAGTCTTCACCGTATAATATATATCTTTTTTTTT
This sequence comes from Eubacteriaceae bacterium, assembly GCA_902363805.1. GTDB lineage: Bacteria > Bacillota > Clostridia > Lachnospirales > Lachnospiraceae > Eubacterium_U > Eubacterium_U album. Next base: position 450,991 of record CABJBF010000003.1, read on the forward strand.
CAAAATCTGACCATCACACAAAATTGAATAATAATTAAAACATTCATTTTTCAATATTTCTTTGGCTCTAAGAGGACTTCTTCCCGTTGCTATTCCAATGCTAACTCCTTTTTTTCTGTATTCATTCAATATACAATACTCAATATTTTCATCTCCCACTAATGTTCCATCAACATCAAAAAATAATACTATCTTTTCCTTCTTATTAATAATATATGAGTTCATTCGCCCTTTTTAACCTTACTATAATTTTCATCATTAATTTTTCATACTCCTGCCGCGCCTTCTTCACATCGTCTATATCAATTGCATTTTCATATATTTTTTCACCCAAATCACTGAAAAAAACGTGTAACAAATATTGTGATTGCATATTATAAAACCGATTAAACGCATCCATTACTTTATCGGCTGTCTCATCTATCCCATAAGTTTCAAGGTAAATATTGTATAAAATCGGAAAATTTTCATCATTAAAAACTTCTAACATCTTTACTTGGTATTCCAGTATTGAATATAACTGTTCTACTTTCTTATCACAAAACTTATATCCAATTTCTTTTTTATATAAATTTACAGATTCTAATTCAATTCCTGTTTTTGATGCTTCTTGAACAATACCAGTGTTATGGTATAACGCAACTCGGCTTAAAAGAATTTTAGGAGTAATATTTATTCCAAATTTCTTCAATAGTGTTATGTTTTCTTTTACGCCTTCAATGGTTGAATATGGGTTAAAATTTATAAATCCATATTCAAAATTTAGTATGTTTTTCTTGTTTCTTTTTTTACAATAATCATTAATAATATTAACAGCTCTCACATTATCTTCTTTTTTTGCAATTTTGTTATATAACCGAAGATCTTTTTCCAGCCAACTTTCTAACCCAACAAATACATTACACAAACCAACATCATTCAATTTATCTATACACTTAATTGATTCTTCATCAATTTGTTCTGATCTTAAGTTAATAAAGAATTTAATTTTATACGTTCTTTTCTTTAAAGCTGTATATAACTCCGTCAATCTACTAATATCGCATTTTTGTTTTTTGCTAGCGCAAAAAGTAGAATCTGAAAATCCGATATACTTGCAATTATATTTTTCTACTAGAATATCTATTTCCGCCATTACTGATTCTATTGTTCTAAATCTTTGTCCCTTTTCTGATTTATATTTTGAATTCATATTACAGAATGAACAATTTCCCATACATCCTCTAGATCCCAACACGTGAAAAAATCTTTTATCATGTGGAAAACTTGCTCTATCTGGAAAAGGAAGTATATCTATGTTTTTAATCAACTCTCTACTTCCATTATGTATAACTTTTCCATTTTCTTTATAAACTACTCCTTTACACCCTTCCAATGTTTCATTACTATTTATTCTTTCACATAACTCAATAACAGAATAATCTTCTTCACCTACGATTACACTATCTATTTTTTTTATTTTCTTCCAATACTTTCTGTGGATACTCAGTAGGTAATGTGTGACACCATGATATATGATGACTATTATCTAATAATTCCAACATTTCTTGCGCTATAGCATATGTACCATATTTAACCGCCATAAAGATAATACTAGATCCACCAGCATTTATATTTGTACATTTTTCTTTTATATTTGAGTAATTAATATCTATTACTTCTACCCTTGTATTTTTAATTTTTTTTAATGCAGCGACAATATATCCAAATTTACACCAGGTTAGATAACTTTTTTCGCCATCAAAATATATAAATTTTATTTCTCTCATTGTTCTATTAACTATATATTTACCCCTTTCTTTTTCTATATGAAGTGGTGTTTATTTTCAGCTTAAATATTTATGTATCTTTCTCTGATATCATATAATTAACGTACTTTATTGGTAACATAAATAATTATTTTTAGTATATTTAAGATATTTCATATTACAATCCCTTTTACCTCAAACGACGTTTTTTACTTATTTTTGGTTGTTTTTTATATACTTCACTTCCATATTCTCTCATAAATGAAAAGAACCTTTGTTGCATAAGTTCATTTCCAATTCACAAAGGTTCTTATCATGCTCATCACTGTTTTGTTTAATGTAGCATTATCTTCTTGCTTGCTTAACTGCCAACTTTATTCTTCCCAACACACAAGGAACTTGTAAACAGGCAGTTAGCACCACACTTTCCGCAATACAAACCGCATATATTTTATGGTTAGTAAACAAAAACAAACAATATACGATTACGAATGCTATTACCATAATAGTAGCTGTAATCTTATACTTTTTCTTCTCTGATAAATCTAATAAATGATTTTCAGAATCAATAGGACTAAAAATCATCAAACTTACGGCTGCACATATCATAATAATATCAGTTAAACTACTATATTTAATATGAGCAGCCATATACACGCATATAAACAGTATGCTATTTGAAAAAATCATACATACCCATGCATGCTTTAAATGAAATCCTCCACTAAATTTTCTGATGAACATAAACGGAATAATAATCAATATGCTCTCAACCGGTATCCCCATAAGACTCCCAATAATTATTATCATAACTACTGGTGATATAGACAAAATAAAACTATAAGCAGCATACTCATATAATTCTCTGTCTACCTGTTCAACTGCTCCATATTTAATTAGCCATGTGGTTATACATTCTGACAAACGTTTCATTATTTTTCATTTTTGAAGCGCTCTAATCCCTTTGGTGCTTTTGGCTGATAAACCACTAAACAAGATGTTGAATTTGCATCAACTTTAAGCATTTTATTTAGTGTACCTGCTACTACTTTAGCTGTCTGCTTGGACAGATTTTTTTCTCTCATGCACTCATTCCTCCCCTCTTTTTTTATTAATCATTGAATGCTACACGATAATAATAATTAACAGAAAAATCGACACTGTTTGCGCGAAAAGAATAATATCTGTACTTTTTGGTTAAACTATTTAAAATTATTCATTTTTTAATGGTGTTGCAGAAAAAGAATGTATTATATTTTATTTATATAATGTTACACAGATTATTTCTTTATTACATTCTTCGAATTGCTTACTTTCATTGATATTATTAGCTTGAATACAAAAAAGGAGCAAATACAATTGAATTTAAACAATCAATATATAATAATGGGGAACCGAATAAAGCTTCGTAGAAAAGAACTTCGAATAAAACAAAGTGAACTTGCAGAAAAACTGGATATTTCTAATAATCATATTTCATCCATTGAAAACGGTCGAGAGAAACCCAGTCTAGATATTCTTCTGAAAATTTGCGAGGAATTATGTGTAACCCCAGATTATCTTTTATTAGGAAATATACATGCAAACGACCTTCCTCAAAATATTACTGACAGTTTACGACTTTGTAGCAATGATGATATAGAACTTGTTCGTCAATTTGTTGAAATTCTAGTAAACCGTAATAAAAAATCTTGGAACGATAACCATTATGTGTAGTTTTTTATATGGTAATACCAAAACTGTAGTTAAAATGTCTTTTCAGGCATAATTATTAGATTTTATACCCTCTTTATAGTATAATTATTTTTATGTTTACACTATAAGGAGGCTTTTTTATGCGTATTTTGATTTGTGATGATGACCGTGATATAGCAACGCAATTACAAAAAATATTACAATGTTTTTTTCAAAAAAATTCATTAAAAATTCCCGAAATAGTCATTTTCAATAATGGTGAAGATTTACTTGCTGATTCTGAAACAAAAGATATTGTCTTTTTAGATGTGGAAATGCCCGGTGTAAGTGGTATTTATGTTGGAAACAGATTAAAACAGGAGAATCCTAACATCATTATATTTATAGTCACTTCTTATTCTGAATATTTAGATGAAGCAATGCGTTTTCATGTGTTTAGATATCTGACGAAACCATTAGATAAGCATAGAATTTTTAGAAATATGAAAGATGCACTGGAAATATATAATACAACCATAATTAAAGTTCCCATTGAAACTAGGGACGGTGTTTATGTTACTTCTGCATCTGATATTATTTTTGTTGAGTCCCATGGTCACACAGTTACTGTACATACTTTGCAAAAAGACTACAACTCTGTTCATAACATAAAATATTGGATTGAACAACTTAATATGCCATGTTTCTTTAATTCACACAGAAGCTTTGTCGTTAATCTAAAGTATGTTTCCGACTTTGACCATACTCTGATACATTTACACAATAATGCGTTTGAAGCATACCTGACACGACGCAAATATACTCAGTTTAAAGATGCTTATTTATTATATTTAGAAAGTACAAGGTAATTAATTATGTCAAAAACAATATTATACATCTTCGTTTATCTTATAGAAGCTTTAATATTATGGTGGTATTCATCACACAGATTTTATTCTAAGTACTCCAAAAAAAATGAATTTATATTAATTTTTATTGGTTACATTTGTCTGTTTATACTTTCTTTCACGAATTCATTTGGTATAAATTCCATTGCTTTTACATTGATAAATTTTATTATTTTCAAAACATTATATGATACAACCTGGCTGACAGCCTTGTTTCATTCTTTTATCACAACCTGTATGATGAGTTTTAGTGAATTAATAATCATCGGACTGTTTAATCAATTCAATGCTGATGTTCTGTATATACAATCAGATATACGCTCCCTGATAATTCTAACTGCATTAAGCAAAACATTATATTTTATCAGTATCAACATCATTGATAGAGTACTACCCGGTTCAAAAGATGAGCATGAACCTACCAATATATCGGCTATTTTAATTAATATTATTCCTTTTATTTCAATCTATATTACTGTTGTACTTACTTCAGTTTTGCTTAACAGCTCCATTTCTACACATTTCAGAAATATGCTTTCTGCTTGTGCAGTACTTTTAATTTTAATAAATATATTAGTTTTTTACATATACAATTATATCCAGCAAAAAAATAAAGAATATACGCTTCTTCACATGCAATTTCAAAAAGAATATGATATGGCAGAATACTATAAGGTCTTGTTCAATCAGAATGAAAGTCAACAGATTTTGATTCATGATATACGAAAACATCTTATGACGATTTCCCAATTAAATGAACAAAATGATCATGACAAAATTAGCCATTACCTTTCGGCACTTTTAAATTCATCTGATTTACAAAATTCTGTCCATGTCTCCGACAACGAATTGTTAAATTCCATTTTGTGCCATTATATAAAGATTTGTCATCAAATGCATATCACATTTAAGGTTGATGTCAGAAAAAAACTGCTTCAGAATTTAGATTATACGGAGCTGACCGCTTTGTTTTGTAATTTGTTGGACAATTCTGTAGAAGCCTGTTCTGATATTCCTGATTCTTATATTGAGTTAAGTATAACCGATAAGGAAAATACCGATATTACCGTGATTAATATTATCAATAACTGTAGAAACTGCCCGAAGTTTAATCAAAATGGTTTACCTGTATCATCAAAGAAAAATAAAATCAAACACGGCTTTGGACTAAAAAGTGTAGAGCGTATTGTTAATAAATACAATGGGATTATCAAAATGTATTTTGATGATGAGAAAATGGCATTTCATACAATCCTTATATTACGTTGTAATAAGGTTTCACGATGATACTCATAAATATCATAACAGCATTTTTTGAGACCGTTTCAAGTTTTGTGTAAACTCAAAAATCTGATATAAGATATGTGAATAGTTTCTAAAGGGCTGAGCCGATTTTGATTGGTTCTGCCCTTACCTGCATTATACAGGTATTTTTTTGCATGTCAATAAACCTGCGTGTTTTCAGGCTTGTCTTACAGATTTCTGCCAGAGAGTCTTTCCTCAAAATAGATTTCCAGCTAGGAATGGATCTGCCCCAAGTCCTGACGGTGCCCTGTCCATTTTTTCGTGATGTCCATCATAGCTAGATACAGCATTTTTAAGAGGCTGTCATCAGTTGGAAATACGGTCTTTGATTTGGTTACTTTCCGGAGCTGGCGGTTAAAACCTTCGATAGCATTCGTTGTGTAAATAAGCCGTCTGACAGCTTCCGGATATTTGAAATAGGTTGACAGGGGTGCCCAGTTATCATGTCATGACTTATAAATTTTTGGATATTTTTCATCCCATTTGTCTCTGAACAGCTCCGTTCATTTAAAGCCGTTTCTTCGGTTAGTGCAGCATATACATGCTTTAAGTCAGCCATCAGACTTTTGATATCTTTGTAGGAGACAAACTTTGTGGAATTGCAAATCTGGTGAATGATACACTGCTGTACCTCTATCTGTAGATATACCGCTTCGATTGCCTGAGGGAATCCGTTCAGACCATCCACACAGGCGATAAGAATATTCTCCACACCACGATTCTTTAATCCGTTCATGATGGAAAGCCAGAATTTTGCACTCTCATTTTCGCCAACATACATTCCAAGGACATCTTTTCTTCCGTTCATATCAATACCGAGAGCTATGTAAACCGCCCTTTTAACGATACGGCCTTCGCTGCGTACATGGTAGTGAATAGCATCCATAAACAACACGGCATAAACTTCCTCTAAGGGACGTTCCTGCCATTCTTTTACAAGAGGAAGTATTTTGTCCGTAATACGGCTGATGGTGCTGTCGGAAATATCAAAGTCATAGAGTTCCTTTAAGTGGGATTCGATATCTCCGGTAGTCATGCCTTTTGCATACATGAAAAGAATCTTTTCTTCCATGTCCTAAGTTACGGTATTTTGGTATTTTTTGATGAGCTGTGGTGCGTATTCACCGTTTCGGTCACGTGGGATTGCAATATCCATGTTACCATAACTGGTATGCATGGTTTTCTGAGAGTGCCCATTACGGCTGTTATCCGTATTCTTATTTCGGTAATCATACTCGGAATATCCGAATTTCTCATCCAGTTCTTCGTCCAGAGCTCCTTCCAGTAGAACAGACATCATATCACGCATAACGGCATTCACATCTGTACCATTTTTGATGCTGATATCATTGTTTTTCAGATAATCACGCATCAGTTCTCTCATTGTTGCTTTTTGTGGGCTGTCATTTTTTCTTGCTATAAATAAAACCTCCAAACTTTGGGATAGTCCCATTTTTTCTTTTATGCATCGTCCACAAGACAGATAATTTGCTGTTTTTCTTATTTCGTTTGTACCATTACGTTCATACTGTGGGGGAATACACTGTAAATCTCGTTATCTTTGCTATATATATTCCAACATTATCATTACCAGTTTGCTGGTTATTCAGAATTATTTTTACGAAAATATTGTCATTTTTCTGGTAATATCTTTGGTGAATTTTCTTTACTTATTTTGTACAAAAACAAAAGGTAACCAGGTGCGTTCTTTGGATGACTATGAAATTATTCAATATACTAAGATAAAGCGTATCATTTTATTAATAATTGTTTGCGTGGGAATTATTTTATTTTTAACAGAACATTTTCTATATTCTACTACATTTTTTACATCTATTAATCTGTCAGCCATTCTGGTTGTTTTTGAAAAAATGAAAAACAAAAAATGTTGTATACATAATATTTAATTGCAATTAAATAATCTGTACAAAAAATATGTAAACTGGTAATATCCAATGTTCTTACAACGAATATTACCAGTTTTTATTCTCTTTAACTAAAAATCAAGCTGCTCATAATTGAGAATAATAAAAATTATATTATCTGTTTCCAGATCTAAAATCAAACTAAAAGCTTAATCTATCTTATTGGCAAACCTTCTTCCTTATCATGCACCTGCATAAATTCATCTTCTTTTATGGGATGAGAACCATCTACAGCTTTTGCCTTTTCTTCCTTGTACGTTTCAACAATCTCTCCATATAATCTTTCTCTAAACTCCTTTGTTATAGGAAAACATATGTCCTGATATACTGCCTTTCCTTCCTTATCCGTCTGTTTTGTTTTGTAAGAAGGCATTGCCACAAATACATCATTTTTGCCCTGAATGACTGATACATTATTGATTACAAAACTGTCATCAAGATATATTCTTGCCAGTCCTTTTATGTTACTACCTTCTCTCTCATACGGTGTTACCTTCACAGCAAACGTTGGCATTTCCAGATCATTTGTTTCTTTTGCCACCTCTCTGTTTTCATTTCCTGCGTTTTTATATCCGTCAAGTATTGCATCATATAATTCTGTTCTAAACTCTCTTGTTATTGGATTGCATATGTCTTTATAAATATAATTATTCTTTTCATCCACTTCACTTCTTCTGTATCTTGGCATAGATACGAATAAATTGCCTTCACTGTTTTCAAGGATTGCAATGTTTGTCACTTTAAATGACTCTCCAAATACTACTGTCGCAAATCCTCTTAAATTTCCTTCATTTTTTCTTACCTTATTTACTTTTACTGTATATTTCATCTTCTACTCCTTTTCCGCATAATTTATGCTATGCTTTAAAATTTCTTGTTACTAAAAAAGGGACAGCTATCTGCCATCCCTGTTGCTTTCATCAGGATATTCACTCATATCCTGTGTTTTACTGTCTTTGTTTACGGTATATGTGTTCTTCTCATTCTCTGATACTTTCAAATTTGTCTGTTCTGACACACATATTTCTTCATCAATGTTCTTTTCCAAATCAAGCATTGCGTTTAATTCTGCCTGCCTCTTTTGCTTGTCACTTAATTCTTTTTCATAGGCAAAAGGCTTCTCATACTCGCTCTTTGAGGACTCCATATCTCTCTTATACTGTTCAATCTTCTTTTTGAGAAATTCTTCATTTTCATTTAAGTTATTAAACAGGTTGTCAAGTTTTATCATATTTCCCACGGGGCTTGTTGACATTTCAGCCTTATACTCTGTCTTTCCACGAAGTATCATATAATTAATGCCCATATAGTTCTTTTCTACTAACAGGGCAAAACCTCTAAAACTTCCAATCTCATAAGTATCTCCGCTTTTGCTCTTGCTTACTGCTTCAAGCAATGCGGTACCGCCTTCACTTCGCTCATCATATGTAATCTTACCTATGGTTATGGCAAATTCATCACCTTTTAATAATTCCTTATCTCTTGCTTCAATGTCATATTTTACACACTTAAGTTTTTCTTCTGCAGCCTGAATCAGTTTCGGATACTTAATAATAAAGTTATCCTGAAAAGTATATCTCTGGCTGTCGTAATTAGCCTTTAACAGCTTTAATCTCTGCAATTCATTATCAAGTTCCATCTTTTCCTTTATCAGTGGATTACCTGTTGCAACTGCCTTTATCTCTGCATAAGACAATGTTGCCTCATCTATGTCTTCACATGTTCTTGATACTGCCTTGTTGGTCATTACCTGACTTATGAATCTCTGTTTGTTCTCCACAAGTGACCAGGAGTATGCATCAAAAGTTTCTTTTGTAACATATCTGTATACTGCAACTTCTTCATTCAAATTGCCCTGTCTTATTCCTCTTCCCTCTCTCTGTTCAATACTTGACGGTTTGTCGAGTAGGTCAGCGGTATTACTATCGCCTTCCCCTCTAAGAACCGTGCGTGAGAGTTTCCCCTCACACGGCTCAAGCAATTCTAAGCATCTACCAATATAGATGCCGGCTAGTTCACTAACGATTTTGTTTATAACATTTATCGTGTACTAAGTATTTAACACAATTACCATCAATTACCTTTTCACGAACATTCCATTGGATTTCAGCAGTTATCTTTTCTCCGCATAACGGACAAACTCTATTCTGCTTATTCCAAAGGTATAGCAAAGATTTTCTGCCTTTCAGAGATTGTGTCATCTTATATGTCATTCTCTCCTCAAAGTAATCTTTCCACTCTGCATCAAACGGATTTGCTTCACTCTTTATCTTTTTATGCCTAACAATCTTCGTTTCAAAAGCGAGCTTTAATGGAAAAACATCTTCTTTGTTGTTTTTGTTCAGTACAACAAGAAATCTCCAATTCCGTCCTTTGTATGAATGAAAATATCGGTTTAACACCCATTTCTTACTCTTTTTCGGATGTCTCCGCTTTGCCCACTGCCATAGTTTGCGATAAATTTGGTCGTCAACCCTCTGAAAAATCTCTGATGATACACCACTTTTATAATAATTAGCCCATCCCGTAATCTTTGGATTTAAAAGTCTTATCATTGTTTCCTGCGTACAAGATTTGTTACTCTCAATCGTATATCTGATACTGTCAAGAAATTTCTTTACACACTTTTTAGATGGCTTTATCAAAAGTACATTATTGTATTTCCTTACATTAAAGCCAAGAAAATCAAATCCATCATCAATATGCGTAATAAGAGTCTTTTCCTCTGAAAGTTCCAAACCTCTTTCTGCCAAGAATGTTACCAACATCGGCTTGATTTCTTTTTCCAAGACATCACGTTCTGCACTTGTGATGATAAAATCATCAGCATAACGCACTAAATTTACCATAGGAGAATACTGCTTTCCGTTCCTTGTATGGCGATAATATTTCTTTGCCAACATAGGTTGAATGCCATCTAATACCATATTTGCAAGTGTTGGAGAAATAATTCCCCCTTGCATTGTTCCTTCCTCTGTTTTGTAGAGTTCTCCTTTAAAAATCACTCCACATTTCAGCCATTTTCTTAAAATATCTTTATCCATAGGGATATTATTTAATAACCAGTCATGGCTGATATGGTCAAAGCAACCTTTAATGTCTCCCTCTAAAATCCATTTTGGAGAATAACCGTGAGACAGTACCATATGGCACTGTTGAATAGCATCCTGACAACATCTTTCCTTACGGAATCCATAGGAATGTGCATCTGCCGTAACCTCCGCTATGGGTTCAAGTGCCAGCAGATACAATGCCTGCATAGCTCTATCCTTCATAGTCGGAATCCCCAAAGGACGTAACTTACCATTCGCTTTCTTAATAAAAACTCTGCGTAATGGCTGTGGTTTGTAGCCTTTCCTTTTTAAATCAAGAATGGCTTCATACTTTGCTTTCCCAGTTGTCCATAGAACACCATCGACACCTGGAGTTTTCTTTCCTTCGTTAGTTGTCACTCTCTTTACTGCGATTGCCTTTGCAGAAAAGGAGTGTGTCAGCGTCCACTGCAATGATTTAACTTTGCCGTGTCTGCCTTCCTTTCTAGCCTTTACAATACGTTCTTGTAGCTTTTTAACCTCTCGTTCGCATTTCTTCCAATCAATGGATTTCCATGCAAATTCGTAGTCAGTAGCCGCACACGTTGTTTTATTAACGCTCATTTGCTTTGCTCCTTTCAAAAGTTCTATAAGTTTCTTTTAATGAATCACCTTGTAGAAGTCTGCACTCTTTCGAGTTAGGGCAAATTTTGAACCCCTATCCACTCTATTACCGAATGGCATTTGCTTTTTCTACAATCCCATACCTGCATTCCCATCGGCATTCCTTACGGTCTGCTTTCCTTTATAATAGGAGGAATACAGGCTTACCCTGTTTCACATAAATAACAATAAGTAGCTTAGGTTCTGTCTATCCACCGACGGTACTAATATCCGTGTAGTCCTACCATGGAGAGGACTATCTGACCGCATCCCATTTTGGGCTAGAGCCTATCAGCATCTTTGGCTCCTTGGACTTTACGATGTTTAATCGACAGTTCACATATGTTAACCATACTACTCAAGCCTCGCTCCCTAACCGCATTGATGCTCGCAGTTTTGTTTCCACCTCACGGTTTCCACTTCTTGCATATCGCAAAGGGCTACTTTGTCGTGTCAGCTTCCCAACATCTTTGTTACCGCAGATGCAGGTGGCACTAGGCTACCACTAACGGAATAGTGGGTTTAATCAATATTCAATTGTTAAACAGTTATTTATGCGACCTCAGGTCGCACCCACGGACAGTCAAGGTGATGCAGAGCAATGAGCCTGTCTTGCACGTTGGTACCAGCACCGAGTTTCGGTGTAGAACCCATGAGGATTCTCACCTGTCCGGCCCGCACCTTTGTAAACAGTTCCGCTTTCTTTGCCTCCGTGTTATATTCATGGATAAAAGCAATCTCTTCTTTCGGGATTCCTCTGGCAACCAGCTTCTCCCTCACATCATCGTAAACATTGAAACTGCCATCCCCTTTTGGTGTGGACAGGTCACAGAAGATCAGCTGGGTTGTCCGGTCTGTCTTTCCCTCATCCCATACCTGAAAAGCATTTTCCACACAGGTATTGACCTTGCTTTTTTCGGCATCCGGGAGAAGTTCATTCAACAGTCTCTGGTCAAGGGCACATTTTCTTCCATCATTCGTGATTTTCAGCATGTTGTCCTCGGTCGGATTTACTAAGCCTGCCCTTACGCTTTCCGCACGTTCCGAAAATGCCCCGACCATTTCCTGCTGTTCCTCGCTTGGTTTTAAGACTTCATTGATAAACTCTGCTTCCGGCACTGGAAGATTCAGCATATCAGAAGTCTGAATATCTGCAGCTTCCTTAAAAATGGAGATCAGCTCCGGAAGATTAAAAAAACGGGCAAACCGTGTTTTTGCACGATAGCCCGTTCCTTCCGGTGATAATTCGATTGCGGTCACTGTCTCCCCGAACGTTGCCGCCCAGGAATCAAAGTGTCCCATACCCATACGCATGAGTGTGTCATACTGGAGATAACGCATGATAGTGTAAAGCTCTGTCATACTGTTCGATACGGGAGTACCTGTAGCAAAGGTGATCCCTCTGCCGCCGGTCAGTTCATCCATGTACCGACATTTCATAAACATATCCGAACTTTTCTGTGCATCCGTCTGTGAGATACCCGCCACGTTCCGCATTTTTGTATACAAAAAAAGGTTCTTAAAACTATGGCTTTCATCCACAAACAGCCGATCTACCCCCAACTGCTCAAAGGTTACTACATCATCCTTTCTGGTCTGGTCATTGAGTTTCTTCATCCTCGCCTGCAGACTCTTTTTTGTTTTTTCCAACTGCTTGATGGTATAATTCTGCCCTGCCTGATGTGCTGCTTCTTCAATGGAAAACGTAATATCTGCAATCTGATCTTCCAACATGGCAATCTGACGTTCCCTTGAAAGAGGGATTTTCTCAAACTGTGTATGTCCGATAATCACCGCATCATAATCCCCTGTCGCAATACGGGAACAGAACCGTTTTCGGTTTGCTGGTTCAAAGTCTTTCTTCGTTGCCACCAAAATATTTGCTCCCGGATAGAGGCGTAAGAAGTCACTGCCCCACTGCTCGGTCAGATGGTTTGGCACAACATAAAGATTCTTCTGTGAGAGTCCCAGCCGTTTTGATTCCATACCGGCTGCGATCATCTGGAATGTCTTTCCAGCTCCTACGCAATGAGCCAGTAACGTATTATTTCCATACAGCACATGAGCCACTGCGTTTTTCTGATGCGGCATCAGAGTAATCTCCGGATTCATGCCAACAAACTGAATATGGCTTCCATCATATTCCCGTGGACGGATGCTGTTAAATCGTTCATTATAGATCTTACAGAGATCTTCCCGTCGGTGCAGGTCTTTAAATATCCACTCCTTAAATTCCTCTTTGATCAGTTCCTGCTTCTGCTGTGCCAGCATCGTTTCCTTCCGGTTTAATTCCCGGTGTTCTCCCTCGGCATCCTGTACCGTGTCATAAATCTTGGTATCTCTAAGATTTAAGGCATCTTCCAAAAGGCGGTAGGCATTGGCTCTCTGTGTTCCATAAGTGGAAGTAACAAGGGCATTTCCGTAGCTGTCCACATTCTTTCCCATAACATTCCACTGTCCGGTCACTTCGGCATACTGGACTTTGACCTTGCTCCCTACATAATATCTTGGTGTATGGAATGTCTCTGCCATAAACCGTGTAATGTAATCCTCGGAGATCCAGGTTGCCCCAAGTCTTGCCTCAATCTCTGATGCATCCAGATCTTTTGGCTGTACCTGCTCCAAATACTGCACGTTCACCTGATATTCCGGGTGATTTTCTGCAAACTGTTTGGCAATCTGCAGTTTCTCCCTCACATTTCCAGAAAGATATTCGTCCGATGGCTCCCATTTTTCACTGATTGGGTTCTTAAAGATTACCCCTGCCAGTTCTTCGGTAAGCTCCTCTTCTGTTTTTCCGGAAAGCTGTGCCATATAGGAAAGGTCAACGCCTGCCCTCTCACCGATAGAAACCGCAAGTGCTTCACTGGCAGTATCTACAGAAGTTACCGTTTCTGCCCTGCGGATTGTCCTTTTGGTAAAAATATCCGCTTTCCGTTTCAGTTCTCCCTTATCATCCAGAAATTCCAGAGAAGTCAAAAGACAATAGCTGCTGTCCTGGCCAAATGCCCGCTTATTGGCATTACTGCTAAGCAGACCATATTTTGCTGTAAAGGTATCGTATTCTTCATTGAGTTTTCCCTGCAGCTTTGTGATCTGTTCATCGCTTCCCTCTTCCATCTGGCACTGGATCAGTTCATTCGTAACATCACGGATCTTCACCATCCCTTTGACACGTTCCGCTGTCATTGCCGGAAGTTCCATCCGGTTCATCACAGAGTTTTCCCGGTAATACACTTCCTCATTGACCACCGTAAAGCTGAAATTCTTTACTTCCGGGTCTGCTGGAATGGACACCACATCTTCTTCCAGTTCGGTATCGGAAAGTTCCAGTTCCGTAATGGTACCATGTATATGCTTTACAGCTTCCTTTAACTGCTCCTCTAAGGTTATTCCCTCTTTTGGTCTTACGGTTACTTCCTGCTTTCCATACTGGGTACTCTCCGTTGTAAACTCTCCAAGCACCATTTCCGGATGATCTGCAAAATACGCATTGACCGAATATCCTTCGGCAGTTTCCTTCAGATGTATCCAGTCCGGTTCCTCGATGGAAGTCCTGTCTCTTTTCTGGAAAAATAAAATATCGGAAACAACACCTGTATTGGCATTTCTCTGGAACGCATTATTTGGAAGGCGGATCACCCCTAATAACTCTGCCCGGTTTGCAAAATACTGTCTGACTGCCTGATTCTGCTTATCCATCGTCCCACTGGAAGTCACCACGGCTACCACACCACCGGGACGAACCAAATCAAGGGATTTTGCGATAAAATAATCATGGATCAGAAAATGGTGGCGGTCATATCTGCGGTCACTGACCTGATATGCTCCAAATGGTACATTCCCGATCACGCAGTCAAAAAAGCTGTCCGGGTAATCTGTTTCCTCAAATCCCTGTATGGCAATCTTATTTTTCTGGTAAAGCTGCCTTGCAATCCTGCCCGAAACCGGGTCGAGTTCCACACCGTACATATTAGTTTTGCTCATACTCTCCGGGATCAGTCCCATAAAGTTACCAACACCACAGGACGGTTCCAGAATATTTCCCTGTTTCAGTCCCATATTTTCCAGTGCTTCATACATGCTTCGGATCACGGTCGGTGATGTATAAAAAGCATTTAAGGTCGATGCTCTTGCTGCACTGTATTCTTCCGGTGATAAGGTATTCTTTAACTCCAGATACTCATTTGTCCAATTACTGTTATTCTCTTCAAATGCCTGCGGGATGCCACCCCAGCCAACATAACGGGATAAAATTTCCTGTTCTTCGGGTGTTGCCAGACGTTCTTCCTGCTCCAGAGTCTGCAATAAATGGATGGCTTCCATATTTGCTTTATACTTTGCTTTCGGACCACCTGCTCCAAGGTCATTATCCTGAATCCGAAAGTTATGCGGTTCTGTTACAATCTCTTCTACTTCCGGTTTTAAATATGGCTGGAATTCTCCCTCATATCCAAACAGTTCATTTTCTCCGGGAATATAATTGTGTCCGGTTTCCAGACACCGGAACACATCGGCAGTTGGTGCATTGCTGACTGCATAAAAATCATCATAAGAATACTTTGGGAAATCTTCTGTATGGTAGGTCGATAAATGCAGTTCTGTATTGGAACGGGTCTGTGCAACCAGATCTTTTCCTTCTATTCCTTCCGGCAATACCCCTACTGCTTCAAAATGATACCCCTGATACTCAAAAACACCTTCATCCCAGGACTCCGTTATCTCTTCTTCTGATTCCTTTTGTTCCTGTCCCTCAGAAGTTTCTGTTATTTCCTGTTCCTGATTTTCCGGAATATATTCTTTGGCAGTAACCTCTTCCTCTTCTATTTCCTCCACATCTGACATATCTACTACGGTCGGTTCTGTCACCGCCTTCGTATCCAAGAAATCAAACATGGTCATCTGGTGCCCGGATGGTTCCGCAAAAGACGGTTCTGCTTCCAGTGTCGGGAAAATCGTATAGGTTCCTTCTGCATACTGATGAAGTTCTGAAAGAAGTTCTGTTTTCTGCTGGTAGTTTGTCCCATATGCCTCAAAATCTAATGGCAGAACTGCCAATGCTGCATCCATCTTCTGTAACAGTTCTTCTGCCTGCTCTGGATTCTCTAAAACTGCCACCATTTCTTTTCCTGGTTTTTCCCAGAAGAAATCATCCGTAAATGGTCTGTCTATCTCTTCCGGAAGACGGTCATAAAAGCGGAGTACCTTGTTTGCCATCTGTTCCCGTTCATATTCCGGCATACGAGCATAATCTTCTGCCTGCAGGAACTGGTCATTCTTTATCAGATAAGCTACTCTATTTGCAACTTTATTCCAAGATAATAAAACTGATGTATATGGATTTCCATAAGCACCTCTTGCAAGAAACAATCCTTTTCCATCATAATTTGCGTGTGAATCATCGGCACCAGACAGTGCATGACTGCTTCCACCGATCCCATACTGTTCCTTGATAAAACCTGTCCTCGATCTTTCATCCTCATGCAGCAGATAAAAGGAATATGTCCTGAGTCTGCCTTCGGAATACGCCCCACCTCTGACAAGAAATGCGTCGATCTCGTCTTGTGTAATGAACATCTGCTGTTCTTTCCATGCAAATCCCTCTCTTGCCTGGTATGGGATCACTTCATCTGCAAACTTCTGGAACTGTCTGGAGATATTGACCGGATTATAATGATGGAAACGCATAAGAGAGTTGTCCGTCTCATAGGCTTCTGCCAGTGCTTCCAGTCTTTCATTCAAATCCGAAAGCCACCCTGGATCTTGCAGTTTTTCAGTAAGATAATCCGTGATTTCCGGATAAATACTACGAAGATGCGGCAGATCTGCTTCATCAAAGACAATCTCTGCCACACCTTCTGCCATATCCCCTTTCATATAAGCAAGTGCCTGTGCGTGTTCCTTCAATGCGTTGTCCCTTGCCACATCCAATACCGACTGCGGGGCATATTCTCCCTGATTTAAAAGCTGATGGATACGTCTGCTGACATCTTTCCAGGATAAAAAGGCTTTATCCAGAATCTGGTCTGCCACCGTATGCCCGACTGCGATCTGCATCCCAGTTTCATCAAACCAGACGGAATACTCCCTTCCATCCATCTGAAAACCTTTGCCGCCTTTTCTATACTCACGCTTTACAAACTCCGTGTATTCTCCCGGTGACTGTTCACTCATAAAGTTATAGATGATACGCAGCTGGCTTCCTGTCCGGTTTCCTCCCGTCCGTAAAATATCATCCACAACACTTTCCGGAATAGGAATCTCCCCGGCATAAAAAGCAGCTACTCTTTCACCAATCTGCCTTTTCTGTTCATTTGCTGTAGGATATTCGGGCAAAGATAAAGCAGAGGCAATTTCTTCCTCTGCTTTGCTCAGTCCATCTTCTCTTGTATCTTCAACTAGCTGTATACCAATTCCGTCAAGATGCTCTCTTCCGCTGTTGCCATCAGTGCGTTCATATGTGCTGTCCAGGCCATCGGGTCTGCTTCCTTGTCCGGTGCCGGATGGTTCTTCAGCAGTTTCTCCATCTGGCTGTCCATCCTCTCCTGTGCTGCCTTCTCGATCTCTGCCAGATGGCTGTTCAGCTTTCCTGTCAGGAACAGGCTCTGATACAGGCTGTTCTTGTGTTCCTTCAGGAATGTCCTCCGAAGCATCCCGTATTTCCCTATTGTCACTTCTTCCTCCTCTACGGTCAGGTTCGGAAACAGGTAATCCCCCTTGCGATGATATGTCAGTTCCATAGTCGGTTCCTCCTTCATTCTCGATATTTTCTTCTTTGTTGTTTTCTACGCCCTTATTTTCACGCATTAACGTGTTAAAGTTATTATAATTCCTTTCATTGGAAATTTCAACCTCTTTTCTGGCTTCTTCCAGAGAAATTTTATGTACCGTCCTTCCAATGTCAATCAGAACACTCTCACTGATCTGGCTTGCTGCATTTCCAAGAAAGGTCAGTACAGACAGCCGGTTATAATCGGTAATATGCATAAAATCCTCTTCTTCCAGAAGCTCCATCGGTTCCAGACCACACCGTCTGCAAAGCATGTAATATACACTGTCCGTTGCAAGCTGGCGGAAATCACTGCGGACCGTAACTTCATCCAGATCTTCCAGATACGTTCCTTCCGCTGCATATTCCAAGCCGTCCAGATATTCTTCCAGACTGTCTGCGACCATTTCCCTTGCAACCGCCATCAACGCATCCGATAAAGTCCCTGTATCTTTTTCTTCCAGACCATACGCTTCTGCCAGATGGGTAAGAATCTCTTCCTGCTGATGTTCCTGCATCTGCCACAGGTAAGGGCTTCTTCCGCCTGCCACCATGTGCGTATCTGAAATATCAAACACATACCGGAGTCTGGTATTATGACCATTCTCGTCAAGCAGGGCGATTCCCCTAGCTCCCCGGTTTACCCAGCGGAACATCTTCTCATTCCACAGTTCCAGGGACGCACAGGCGGTTGCCTGTGGATGCTGTGCGTGGATCAGTAACTGGTCTGTAAAAGGATACCGGTATAGTCTCGCTGCGGTATCCATATAACCCATCCAGTCCCTTGGCGAACTGCTCACCGATGTCGCATGTTCCTGTGCCAGTTCCCGGATGTCCTGTAATTTCGACATACTGCCTACCTCCTTGCCTTATTTCTTCTTTGGAAATTCCAGATGGAACCTTGGCTTTCCGTCCTCCAGTGTCAGTAAAAGGTCTGCGTCAAACTTTATATCTTTTTTTCTGGAATACAGCCCTTTTACATGGGTGCAGGCTTTATCAAGAAGCTCCACTGCCATCTTTTTATCCAGTGTTTTCTCCATGCTTCCTAAGAAACGGTTTTCTTTCCAAAGGGCAAAATCACACTGCCTGTTGGAGCAGTAAAAATTCTGCTTTCCTTCGTAGACATCAGAGCCGCAGACCGGACACTTACCAATCACTTCCCTTGCTTTCTGGAACCTTCTCCTTTCCGTTTCCGGTATTTCCCTGCACACAGAAAGAATCTTACCGACTAAAGAAGTGATCTCACCCATAAACTGTGTATCGGTGATCTGCCCTTTTTCCATCATTAAAAGCTGATTTTCCCATTCGGCAGTCATTGCGGCAGATTTCAGATAAGCCGGCATGACATTCACCAGTTCCCTGCCCTCTGTGCTTGGCAAGATCTGCTTTCCTTTTCTGACTGCATAGCCGGAAGAAACCAGTTTTTCAATGATACCTGCCCTGGTTGCCGGAGTCCCCAGTCCTTTCTTCTCTGTCTCCGAATCAAAGTCTTTATTCCCTGCGGTTTCCATAGCGGCAAGGAGGGTATCTTCATTGAATGGTTTTGGCGGGGAAGTAAAATGCACTGTCTTTTCTGCCTTTGCCGGAGAAAGCGTCATTCCTTCTTCATATCCATATGGAATGGAAGTTTCTTTTTCCGTTTCTTCTTCCGGCTTGGCTTTCACGCACTGGTTCTTAAAGGCATTCCCCGCCGCTTTAAATCCCATCTGCACCGGCACTTTTCCTCTGGCGGTAAAATCATGTCCCTGACATTTGACCGTAATATCCGTCTGCTCATACTGATACTCTTCCCCTGTTGCCTGCACCAGCTGCTGGCAGACCAGCATCATCAGGTTCTTTTTGTCCGCTGTCAGATCAGAGATTCCTTTTTCTACGGCTTCTTTTGTTGGAAGAATCGCATGATGGTCGGATACTTTTGCATTGTTAATCACTCTGGTGATGTTATGTCCCAGCTGTCCATAATCCAAGAACGGAAGTAAAACTGGCATTTTCCCTACCAGTTCCTCTACGGTATCCCTCATATCCTCCGTCACGAACTGGCTGTCCGTTCTTGGATAAGTGACCAGCTTTTCTTCATATAATTCCTGCAGCATATCCAGTGTTTTCTTTGCCGTATAGCCAAAGTAACGGTTTGCTTCCCTTTGCAGACTGGTCAAATCATAAAGTTTGGGAGGAAACGCTTTCTTTTGTTCCCTCTTTACCTGTGTAATCACTGCTTCCGAATCCATACATAAGGAAGCAAGGAGATCGGCTGCTTCCTCATTTGCAATATTTTCAGAAACTACCGTAAGCCTTCCGTCTGTCAGTGCTACTTTATAAAAGGCTTCTTTCTGAAAATGCTCAATCTTATCCTGACGTTCCGCAAGCATGGCAAGCGTTGGCGTCTGCACCCTGCCCACAACCAGACGTTTAAAATAACAGGTCGTATATGCCCTGGTTCCGTTCATTCCGATCAGCCAGTCTGCCTGTGCCCTGCATACCGCAGCCATGCAAATATTCCGGTATTCCTCTGCTCCTTTCATTGTCTGAAAACCTGTCCGGATTGCCGTATCTTCCATGGAACTGATCCATAAACGCTTCACCGGTTTCCTGCATCCGGCAAGGTCATACACTCTCTGGAAGATCAGTTCCCCTTCCCTTCCTGCATCACAGCCATTTACCAGATAGTCCACATCTGCCCGGTTCATCAGGCTTTTTAACACATCAAACTGTTTCTTCTTATCTCTGGAAACTTTCAACTTCCAGACCTGCGGGAGAATCGGAAGGTCATCAAACTGCCATTTTTCATATTTCGGGTCATATTCCTCCGGCTGTGCATACTCTGCCAGATGCCCAAGGCACCAGCTGATAATACAGCTCTCCCCTTCTAAATATCCGTCCTCTTTTTTATAAGCTGACAGATTTTTGGCATAACTCTGTGCCACACTTGGTTTCTCTGCGATCACTAAAAATTTTGACATACGCTTTTTTTGTCCTTTCTGAAAAAAGGGCAGCCAAACTGCTCTGGCTGCCCCTGTCCTTATTTTGGTTGCTTCTTTGGAGATGGAAGTTTATTCTTCTTCCTCATCCTCTTCTTCATTTACATACGGTCCGTCAGAGAACTCCAGCTGTTCGCTTACATAGTCATCCTCTTTGCCACGTCCATGCTTTTTATAAACGGCGATACCTGCCACTCCAAGAATCGCTGCAAGTACGATTGCTCCAAGTCCTTTTACATTCATTCCTGTCTTTTCTTCTTTCTTCACTCCGGTTTCCTCCTCTGCTACCGGGGTAGTTTCCGGTGTGGTTTCCGGGATCACTACGGTTGATTCTTCGGTTTCTTTGCTCTTTTCTGTCTCATCCAGAAATTCTGCCAGGTCATTCTCATCGACCAGGGACATCATATATACATTTTCTGTATTGCTGGAACGGTCAATGACCATGTAAAATGTATTTCCCTTCTTGGTCTGGATGGTAAGGAACTGTTTCGTATCATCATTTTCCTTATCAT
Organism: Eubacteriaceae bacterium; assembly: GCA_902363805.1. Classification (GTDB taxonomy): domain Bacteria; phylum Bacillota; class Clostridia; order Lachnospirales; family Lachnospiraceae; genus Eubacterium_U; species Eubacterium_U album. The sequence goes on from CABJBF010000003.1 coordinate 472,505, forward strand.
CCACCAGCTGGGCATTTCCCGGAGTAGAAAAAGCAGAATTATCCCCTTCCCCGGTGACCCTTCCGGTATCCTCTTTCTTCTCCGTATCTTCTGTTGATTCTGTTGCCGTTTCTTCTACTACCTGTGTCGTTGTCTCCTCTGCCGGTGGGTTTGCATTTGCATAAACCGTAGCAATGGATGTCCCGGAGATCATGGTGACTGCCATGGCAATCATAAGCAGTTTCTTTAGCACTTTATTCCTCATCGTCTAAAACCTCTCTTTCTGTCATCTGACCAACAGGTGGTCTGTGAACTTCTGCGTTGTTTTCCTTTTTCTGCGGAGCTTTTGCATCCTCCACCGTGATACCACCGTCCTCATCCATCTGGATCGTAACGGTTCCTTTCTGAATCCCGTCAAGCAGGACAAGCAGGCTGCGGCTGTCCAGCTTCATGGAACGGAACGACTTAACGATCTCTATATCTTCCATCTGCTGTCTCAATGTATTCTGCCGCTTCAGGTGTTCCTGTAATTCAGCAATCTTATCCTCCGTTTTCTGAATATCATTCAGAAGTTTTTTTAATTTCATGTTCATCTGCCCTGTCACCTCCTTTAATGCAGACGACCAAACGCCATAAAATGTTCCTGCCAGTAAGCACTTGCAATGCTGGTATACTGGACAGGCTTGCCACAGTGGATCATCATGTTATTGCCGACATAGATTCCCACATGGCTTGCTCCCGGTGTGTCATAGGTTCCCTGGAAGAAGATCAGATCTCCCGGCTTTGCCTCCGATAGAGATACCTGCGAACAGTGTGACCGCAGCTCATCTGCAGTACATCTTCCGACATTCCATCCATTTCCACAGTTATTGATAACCCAGCTCACAAAACCGGAACAGTCAAAACCACTTGGGGAATAACCGCCCCATACATATGGAACACCCAGATATTTTTCTGCTTCCTGTATCATTTTTGCAAACTGTGGATCAGATAAAGCATCTGCCGGTATGTCATAACCAAATCCACTGCTTCCGGTGGGTATGCTGTTTAGATCAAACAGATAATCACGGTTGCCGTAATATTTGTTATACGCATCGTAGCGTTCCTGTTCTTCCTCTGTCATACGGCTCCTTAACACGGCATCCAGGCTGTGGTTTGTCATCGTCACATCCAGACGGTTCACCTCTTTTGTAGTCGTGACCTGCACTTCCTGGTTTCCATTGCTGTCTGCTATGTAGGCTTCCCATGTCTGGTGTCCATGTGCGGATGCCGCCGCATGATTGTCATAGTAAACATCGAACTGTACCCCATATCTTGCGAACGCTCCGGTATCTTCTACTACATATTCCACACCGTTCATGACTACATGGGTCCCGATCGGCACAAATGGATTCGCCGCATCCACGGCAATCGTATGGTTTGCTGTCGGCATCGCCCCACTGGCTGTCGGTCCGCCACTCCACTGGCCACAGCAGATCGGGCAGTTACAGTACCCACTTGTCACAACCAGTCCCAAGGACTCCCCTACCCGGACAGTCTTGGTTTCTGTAACTGTTTCTCTGGTAGAGTCTGTGGTGATTCCATACTGCTGTCGGAAGATCTCCTTAATCTCCTCTGCCACTTCATCGTAAGTGAAGCCGCCGTATTTTACCGTAAGATAAGAGATCAACTGATATGGGTTATGACCGATCTCATCAATCTGGTACCGGTATTCGTCATAATCCGGATGGGTGGATTCCATCTGATTGATCTGTGTATTCAGTGCTTCTTCCAAGGCACGGTAAGCATTTTCAGCGGCATAAATATCTTCATCCGTACTGGAATAGCTGGTAGAGATGATTGCTGAAGAAGCTCCCTGCAAAGATGCCGTACAGCTGGTAAAACTGGCTGCGATCAGCACAAAGATCAGAGCAAAGACAGCTACCGTGGCAAAAATCCCCCGGTTCTGTGCCGCCACCATCTTGACGGCATCTTTCGCTTTTTCCGTAAACTTCTGTGCGGAAGTGATCGCTGCATCCTTTACTTTTTTACTCTGTCTGGCTGCCTGATACTGCTTCTGGTAACGCTTCTTCTGAAAGAGTTTCTGCAGGGCAGATTTCTTTTTCTTCTCTGCTTCTCTTTTCACTGCGTCCTTCGCTTCATTTCCATAGGCAGTCTCAAATATCAGCCTGCTCCTTTCTGCTTCATCCAGGACGCTTTCTTTTAATCTCCGGGATTCTTCCCTTCGCCCTTTCAGCCGTTCCCGCATGTAGATGGATTTCCTTGCAAGGCTTTCCCCGACAAGCTCTGCCCGGTGTGCCCCTTCCACTGCCGCATTTTCATCCTCTTCTTCGTGCGTTTTCCAGTGTGCTGCTGTGACTGCCGCATCTTTGACTGCCGATGCCGGATTCCGGATACCGATCCCGGCACCATGTACCATGCCGTCACCCTCATCACCAAAAGACAGACGGGAAACTTTTTTCCGCTGTTCCTTCAGCACCCGTTCCCTTTTGGACTTGTCTTTGATCTCCTCGTGGAACTTATCCAGGGAATCTTCCATCACTTCGGAAGTTTCCCGGTAACGGGCAGATTCTCTTTTGGCTGCTTTTTCTTCTCTGGAAGTCTCCTTTTCCTTCCTTCTTTCCTTTGCAGCATAATCCCTGACCATCTTTTTCTTCCGAAGATCCCGGCTGTCTGCAACTGTCTCCAGATATGCCCGTTCCCCTCTTGGCTGTCCACGGATACTCTCTGTACGAAAGGCAGATTTGGGGTTCTCGCTGCTATCGTCTGTAAGCCCCTCTTCTACATCCGCATCAGTTGCTATATCTTGTTCATCATCCAATATATCTGCATGTTCCCTACTATATCTGGGTTTTCTGGAACTCTGCTCCGGCTGTTCCATCTCCCGTTCTTCTTTCAGCCGTTCATGTCTGCGTTTACTAAAATCCAGTTCCTCTTTCTTCTCACTGCGGGAAATCTCGGTATCCGTATCCCGCCCGGTGATCCTTTTTTCTTCCTTGTTCCGGAGGTTTTCTTCCCGCAGTCCATCCCGGCTCATTTTCTGGACGGTTTTATCTCTCGCCTTATACTCATGCTCCTGCAACTTTGACCATCCCCTTTACTGCTTTGTCCCGGTTATTCTGTCTTATCCTGATAGTCCTCCCATTTCTCCAACACTTCATCTGCCATCCCTGCAATGGAATCCGTCAGCTTGTCTGTCATTCGCTCACTTAAAGTTCCCCTTACAGCCAGACAAGATGTAATTCCCATGAAATCAATCAGTTCCGCCAGATAGATAAGGGCATCCATCATTTCATCAGCCGTCACTTTTTCCTTTGTGTCCTTTTCCATTTTCAAAATCTCCTTTTCATTGTCTGCACAGATTCTTTCTGCAAATATGCAGCAAGGTTCGCCGCTGCATCTCTCCATGTTTCTGTAATCTTCCATCTTGTAATCCTCCATGATTTCCGGGCAGAAAAATTGCCGGAAGTATTCCTCCGGCTCATCCTCTACTCTGTTTTATTTTGTTTCGTTTATTTCTTTAATCGTCCCGTTCTCCGATACCAAGTTTCTTACGCTTTTCCACCTCATCCGGCTTAGAAGTCATCAGGGCATACAGCATCAGGGAATTATCAAACTTATCCTTGAACGGGATAATGGTGCTGCCATAAAAGACCAGTCCCTCACCTTCCCCGCTGTTCGTTACATAAGAAAGCTGGTGAGGGGAAATGTTGAGCTGTTTTGCAAGGATCTGTCTGTCACCAGATGCCTGGTTGAGCATCAGGATAAAGTCCGAGTTTTCAAAGATGTTCTCAATCTCCCGGCTGGCTAACAGGTCTTTTACGTTCTGTGTGATACCCGTAGGGATACCACCCCATTTACGGAAACGCTTCCAGATCTCCACACTGTATGCTGCCGTCTGCTCCTCTTTTAAGAGCAGATGGAACTCATCAATGTAATATCTGGTACTCTTATTCGCAGAACGGTTGACCGTTACCCTGTTCCACACCTGGTCCTGCACGATCAGCATACCCAGTTTTTTCAGCTGTTTTCCCAGATCCTTAATGTCAAAACATACGATACGGTTACTCAGTTCCACGTTGGTTCTATGGTTAAACACTTTTAAGGAACCATTGACATAAATCTCCAGTGCCGTTGCCAGACGCTGTGCTTCCTGCTCTTTCTGATTACGGAGAAGATTATATAAATCCTCTAAGATCGGCATTTTTTCCGGTACCGGGTCAGAAAGGAAATCCTGATAGACCAGCCTTACGCATCGGTCAATGACGGTCTTTTCAACCGGCTCCAGTCCGTTCTTTCCGCCTACTACCAGCTCACAAAGAGACAGGATGAAGTCCGATTTTAAGGAAAGCGGGTCATCATCGTCAGCGTAATCCAGGTTAATATCCATCGGATTGATATAATCGTGGCTGGTCGGGGAAATACGGATCACCTGTCCATGAAATGCCCGGACTAACGGATAATACTCCCCCTCCGGGTCACAGACGATAATGTCATCTTTCGTCACGATAAATGCATTTGCAATCTCTCGTTTTGCCGCAAACGACTTACCGGAACCCGGTGTACCAAGAATCAGTCCGTTCGGGTTCTTCAGTTTCTTCCTGTCTGCCATGATAAGGTTATTGGACAGGGCATTTAATCCATAATAAATAGATTCCCCAGCCATAAATAATTCCTGTGTGGTAAACGGGACAAAAATTGCCGTGGATGTCGTTGTCAGTGCCCGTTTGATCGGTACAAAATTCACCGCAAGCGGCAGGCAGCTCATCAGTCCCGTCTCCTGCTGGTAATCCAGCCGTTTCAATGCACAGTTATATTTCTGTGCGATACCGGCAGTCTGGAACACCACATTTTCCAGTTCCTGTCTGGTCGGTGCAGTATTTAAGAACAATGCTGTTACAAGGAACATTCGCTCATTTCTGGACTGTAGATCTTCCAGAAGCCTTTTTGCTTCCCCACCGTATGTATTTAAGTCCGAAGGGATAATGTCCATGTCATAGCCTGCCCGGACTGCTTTTTTCTGTTCCTCGATCTTCATACGGTTAATATCCGTCACCTTGCTTTTTACCAGCTTGATTGCCTTCATCTGGTCGATGGACTGGATATGGAAATTCACCATCAGGTTGCTGTCCATCTCCAAAAACTCTGCCAGCATCTTGTCGGTAAGTTCCGGTGCAAGGATCTGTAAATAGGAAACAGCTCCCATCGTGCCGCCCATCTCAAAATCTTTTCCACTCTTAAATACAAAACTGGTCGGTGCGACATAATCCTTGGTACTAAGCCCTGTCCGAAGCACATCATCATAAGAGAAATGGAACGGAACTTTGCTGTCCTGGTTAAAGGTTTCATACATGATCTGTAACCGTTCCTCCCCATTCAGCGGATAAGCAGATACCCCAAGAATCTTAAAATTGTTCAGAATATCCGACTCGATACGTTCTAGTTTTGGTCGTGCTTCCCGGATATTCTCCGCTTCAATCCCAAATGTGATATATTTGGTACGCATCAGCCCGTTATTTCCTTTTGCCAACTGATTATTAAGCATCTGGGCAAACTCCATACGCAGGTCATCAAATTCATCTTCCTGCGGATTGATATGGATGACTTTCTCATACTCTGCCATGTTGCTGTGCTGGTTGATAAAGGACAGCTGAAAATGAATTGTGCTGTCAAAGTAATTCAGGAAATCACACCAGTTTTCAAAGATGGCGTTCTTATCTTCATTCTGTGCCAGCTGATAGTTGATGTCATAAAAACGGATCGTCTTGGAATAAAACTTGTCCTGCACCCGACAGATACCGTCCCTTCCCATCTCATGGTATGGAATCGACTGCTGTGCAGTGATCTTCTTATCCCTGGCACTATCCGATGTTTTCTTTCCTGTTCCACTGCTTTTCGTTCCAGAAACCGCTTTTCCTGCCGGACGCTGCCCCGGCGGTGCTGCGGCAGGTCTGTTCTTTTTCTTCTTCGCATTTTTCTTTGCGTCACGCACTGCCTGCTTTTCTGCTTTGGCTGCCAGTTTTGCTTCCTTTTTCGCATTTTTCTTATCCGCTTTTTCATGTTCCTTATGCAGTTTTTCTTCATATTTCTGTGCCCTTTTGAGGGCTTTCTTTTCCCTGCGTGTCAGTTTCCGGTTCGGTCTGCGGACACCTCTTTGGCGTTCCAGTGCTTCATACCCTGTCACCATTGGCTCATCGTGCAGTCTGCCGCTTACTGATTTCTTTTTCATTGCGGGGTCTGGAAGTTCTTCTTCTCCATCCTCCTCATCCAGCCAGTAATCATCCGGATATAATTCATCTAAGCTCTGTGGCGGCTGTCTATCGTTTTTTCTTTTTAACACCCTTCGTTCCCCCTTTCTTCTTTCTGACCACGGTATACTTTTTCTCGTACATATTTTCCATCTGGTACTTGCGTACCGGAGGACGGATAAATTTTACGGTGATCATGTTTTTTAAGACCTTTTCTAACGGAAGTCCATCCTTCTCATACATGGCAAACAAAAATGCCGGAAGCATAAGAAGGCACATCCCGGTCGCTGCGTTACTGGAACCAATGATTCCCCTGCTTAAGAAATAAAACGGAAGCCCTACTGCCGCCGCAATCCCAAAGCAGATCAGCTGCCGTTTCGTCAGGTTGAAAATGATCTTATTCTTGACCTTGGTTAAGTCTTTAGGCACAGATACAAATGCCATTGCCAGTTCCTCCTTTCTTAGTGGGCGTTAAAGATACTGCGGGCAAAGTTTCCTGTTTTCATCAGACTGAAACACAGGATCACCGTGTATGCCATCACGCCGAACAATGCAGAATGTATGTTATCTGACATCTGGATGTTTGCGACCAGGACCGCATAGATTCCCACGCAGACCATCATAAAAAATCCCTGGAATGCCAGTGCAAACAATCCACGAAGATAGTTGTTCCCGATCTGCCCCCATTCCCGGTTGGACATGGTTGCAAACGGGATCGCTCCAACGGACGAATAGAGATAAATCTCAATCATACGTCCATACAAAATCACTGTAATAAAGACTGAGATAATCTTCATACACAGGCTTACAAGCATCGTTTCCAGTGCCAGTATGACAAGTTCACCAATCTCCATCGATTCCATCGCTGTCTCCATCGTAGAGATCATCGTATCTATATTGATCGCTGTATCAGAACTGATAACCCCAGCTGCCCGGCTGACTACGGACTGCCCGACATCAAATACCGCCATCGTGATCGTAAAGGTATGGCTGACAATCCAGACTGCCACCCACATCTTGAAAAAGTATTTAAAGAACATCCAGGTGTCGATGTCGTGCATGTTGTTCTTTTCCGTCAACATGGAGATCAGCTCATAACAAAGTACAAATGTGATAATCATACCGGCAATCGGTACAATGACCGACTCGGAAAGATTCTGTATCATGCTGTAAATGCTGCCATTCCAGCCCTGCGGTGTCTGCCCAATCTGAGCAGCAATCTGACCGGTCTTTTCATTGACATCGGTATACATTGTTGTCAGGTTGGAACTTACCATGCCTGTCAGAAGATTCCTCATCCATTCTTCAATCGCTTCAAATATCCGATCCATGAGTCATCTCCCTCCTGCTTCTCTCAGCTGAACAATCCGGACAGTAACGGTACCAGCTGGGTGCCGATCAGAACGACACCGCCTCCTGCCATCAGCTGCTTGATCCCCTGGGACTTTGCACCTGGGTTGTCGTTTCCATATCCTTCTAACAGGTTGATAACACCCCATACTGCAAGTCCGGCTCCAATCGCCACCACAAGTGTCTGTAAAATATTGATTGCCTGATTAAAAAACGCCATATTCGTTGTCTCCTTTCAAATCTCTGTATTTCTCTGGTTTCTATCTTTAAGAAGTCTTTTCCGGCTCTGCCCTTACGGGCGGCCTTTCATGATCTCTCAAATCCATCACCTCCCAAAAGGGTAAAGAAAAAAGAGCTATGTGTCTGAATCTTTCACATGCTCTGCTTCCTTGTTTTCTGTATTTAATTCTTCTGCCAGACTCTCTTCCGAAAACTCATACAGGTCAAATTCCTGTGTCCTCGTCAGTTTCACTTCCATCCGATGCCGCATATACGCTTCCACATCAAACTCATTTTTCTTATCGTAGTCTGACAGCTCCTTATACCGTTTGTGTCTGGTAATATCGAACTTGTCACTGAAAAATGGTCTTACACCCCGAAGCTGCAAGATACATTTGCTGCCATCCATGACCGCAAGTTCGTCCCGGCTCATCAATTCCTTTCCTGTTTTCTGATAGTTCATCCCGTAAGAACGGCTCTGTCCACGGGTGTCCGAAGTGTTATATAAATCAATCGTTTCTTTTCCCAGCGTCTCGGAAATCTCCTTTAAGGTCGAACTTTCCTTACCGCCAAGGAATAACATCGTATCGCAGTTGCCTAGGATTGTCTCAGCTGCATCTTTGTAGATCGTCTTTAACTGGGACTGCGACTGGAGGATAATGGATGCAGAGATTTCCCTGCTACGGATGGTTGCGATCAGCTTGTCAAACTTTGGAATCTGACCGATATTTGCGAACTCGTCACAGAGGATTCTGACGTGATATGGCAGTCTGCCATGATGTACATCGTCTGCCCTGTCACATAACAGGTTGAATAACTGGCTGTACATCATCGCCACAACAAAGTTAAAGGTATCATCCGTATCGGAAATGATAATAAACAGTGCTGTCCTCTGGTCACCTACCATATCCAGTTCCATCTCATCATAGCTCATGATCTCACGAAGCTCTGCAATGTCGAACGGTGCAAGCCTTGCACCACAGGAAATCAAAATACTCTTTGCTGTCTTTCCTGCCGCCAGCTTATATTTCTTATACTGACGTACTGCAAAATGCTCCGGTTCTTCCTTTTCCAGTTCCTCAAACAGCATATCTACTGCATTTTTAAATGTCTCATCATCTTCCCTTGTTTCGGAAGCGTTGATAAACTCAAGCAGGGTCGCAAAGTTCTGTTCTTCTTCCGGTGCTTCATACCAGATATAGCCGATCAGGGCACAGTACAGAAGTCTCTCTGCTTTCGTCCAGAAATCCTCACTGGACTTCTCGCCTTCCCCTTTTGTGTTTACCATAATCGTATTTACCAGTTTCAAAATATCCTTTTCTGAATGGATATAGTGGAAGGGGTTATAATGCATACTCTTGGAAAAATTGATCGTATTCAATACTTTCACTTTATATCCATGCCGTACCAGCATCTTTCCGCACTCAATGATGATCGTCCCTTTCGGGTCCGTGACCACATAACTGATGTATTTTCCCATCTGCATCAAGTTGGGCTTTACATAAAAACGTGTCTTTCCTGAGCCAGATCCGCCAATCACGATCACGTTCTTGTTCCTCGCAAATTTCGGATTCTTTGGTCTGCCATTCATGGTCAGCCGTTCCGTCATAGTCAGCAGGATATTGTTCTCAAATACCGGGTCGATAAAGGGTGCAATGTCTTTTGCCGTCCCCCATCTTGCCGAACCATACTCCACTCCCTGCCGGAACTTTTTGGCATTTTTCCCTTTCATATAGACCAAGAGCTTCACCGCCACGGCTCCTGTAATCCCAACCAGCAATTCATTTTTATGCATACTTGGAAGAATCCTGCTGAATGCCATCTGGAAATTTAAGACCAGTACCATCAGTCTTTCTATCATAGAATCACCCACACAGTATTGATATAACCATGCCAGCTTATTTCCCACATAAAAGATTACGATATACGGAAGATTCATCAGAACAATCCGAAGCAGCTTATGTACATCCACCGGCGGTAACCTCTCCAGGTATCCTTTTCCTACACCAAGCAATTTCTGTAATCTGCTCATAATGACGGCTCCTTCTCCTTTCCTTTTGTTTTCTCCAGTTCTCTGTGCTTTGCAAGCGATTTGGTGATTGCCTGCTGTAACTTCTTCCTCACGGATGGTTTTTTGTCCTTATTGAGAGACTTGCCCGTGTATTCCTTAAAAGCGGCAGTCATCACATCGGCATCCCTTGCCTTAAAGAACACATAGTATCTTGGCGGGTCAGCAGTCACATCTTTTTTCAGACTGAAATCAATGCTGTACTTCTTTGCTACCTGTTCAAAAGACTTGATGTTTCCATCTGTGATCTCAATGTTGGACAGCTGTACATTCTGCTTCATCAGCTTATCAAGGCTCTGTTTTCCCTTGTAGGTCTTATCCTCCTTTTCCTTCTGGGACTGTTTCTGGTTCGTTTTCTGTCCCTGCTGCTTTTTCTCCTGCTCCATCTTTGCAAGAGCCTTTACCATGGCAGATTTCAGCAGGTTGGCAGTGACCTTGCCACAGCGGATACAAAGTGAGACTGTTTTCTCATTCACTTCATCCTGCAATCACACCACGCCCTTTCTTCTCTCACTGCTGTCTTATCCTTATTTATCACATTGCTGCTCCTTTCCTCTCTTTTCTGCCAGTTTCATATATTCTTTTTCTGATTCCGCCCCCACTTTGATACAGCACCAAAGGACAAATCCATATACCAGAAATACTGCAGCTGCAGCAACGATCAATACTGTTTTTGTCATCTTCTTTTCTCCCTTCACTTCTCTTGAAATTTTATAAGAGGGCATCTATGAATCCTGTGTCCATAAATGCCCTCATCCATTACTAAGAAATCTTATGCTTTCTTATTTCTTCTTTTTGCGAAGAATCACTGTTCCACCAAGACCAGCCATTCCAGCCCCTGCAAGCAGAATCCAGAACAGAATCGGAGTATTATCTCCTGTCTTTGGTGAAGTCGATTTCTTTGTTTCTTCTGTGGTTTTCGTCTCCGGTGTTGATGTGGTTTCTGGTGTTTCCGTCGGTGTCTCTGTTGGAGTTTCCTCCGGTTTCGCCTCATCCTTCATCACAACCTTCTGGATTTCTCCAGTATCTTTGACCGTAAACTTCACATCTTCTGCAACCAGATAACCGTCTGGTGCAGTTTCTTCACGGAGGGTATATTTCCCGATTGGAAGCATCTCAATGTAGTGTGGTTTTTTCTCAGATGTCCAGCTTTCTACGGTCTTTCCATCTTTATCAAGGATCGTCAGTTTCGCTCCTGGCAGCTCCTTACCGTAAATATCGGTCTTGGAAATCTGCACTTTTGTCACATCATCCTTCATTTCCACTTTCTGTACTTCACCGGTATCTTCCACCGTAAAAGTGATGCTCTCTGCTGTCACATAACCGTCCGCAGGAAGTGTTTCTGTCATGGTGTACTTCTTGCCAGCGGTCAGTTCTTTGATGATATGTGGTTCTTTACCAGAAGTCCATTCATCCACAGTGTTTCCACTCTCATCTGTAACTTTCAGTTTTGCTCCCTCAATCTCCTTTCCGTCTGTCAGGGATGTTTTGGTAAACTCTACGGTTGTCGGCTCATCTTCAAAAGTAAACACATAAGACAGTGTTTCCTTATCTGCCCCACCATATTCAAAAGTAAATTCCTGTACCTGGTCTGTTGTCGCAAATCCCGGTGCCGGAGAAGTTTCTTTCACATAGTAGGTATAGCCAAGTGGCAGATCTGCCGTAAAGGTCAGTTTTCCTTCCTTATCCGTAGCCTGCTCCTCAATAACCGTATCCGCTTTCAAGATCACATCGCCCTTTGCATTGACAATATTTTCTTTATTGCACAGGGCAAATACAGCCCCTTCCAGTACACGGTCGGAATCTTTTTCTTTCTTTAACACGTTTACTTCTGCTCTCTGGCGTTTGTTCTGCCAATCAGCAGAATAAGTAACAACTGCGGTATTCTGGTCACGGTAAGTCAGATCCACTTCACGAGCTTCTCCATCCAGGACATATCCATTTGCTGTCTCTTTCTCTTTGACACAGTATTTGCCAAGAGGAAGGTCTGTCAGTTTCGCCACTCCTGTTTCATCCGTCGTGATCGTTGCTACCAGTGCATCCTTTTTGTAGTAATCTTCACTCTCACCATCCGCCGCTTTTATATCTTCTAAGGCATAAACCTCAAAAGTAACGTCTTTCAGGGAACCGGAAAGATATTCAAACAGATGCTTCATCCATCCGCCAATGGAATCCAGTGCAGATATTTTCTCCAGGAACTCACCTTTTTTATTGATGATAAGTGTTCCGGTTGGCACTGCATCTTTCATCTCTACCTTCTGGATTTCAGCAGTATCGTCCACAGTAAAGGAAACTTCTTCCGCCATCAGATAGCCATAAGGAGCCATTTCTTCACGAAGAGTATATGTCTCCCCGGCTGTGAGTCTTTCAATCAAGTGTTCCTCACCCTTTACAGACTTCCATGTATCTACCACATTTCCATCCTTATCAAGCACCGTAAGCGTTGCCCCGGAAAGTTCCACGCCTGTCGTAATATCGGACTTCGTAAAGGTTACTTTTGTCGGCTGGTTCTTAAATACAGATTCCAGCTCTACCATTTTCACATCCTGTCCCTGATATTTGGCAGTCACTTCCAAAGTCTCAAAAGAAGAGACATACCCTGCCGGAGCTGCAAGTTCTTTGATATAGTAAGTACTAAATGGAAGGTCAACGTCAAATACTGCCTTTCCATCTTCCCCACTGACTGCTTTTCCAAGTAAGGTATCTGCCTTCACAATCACTTCTTCATGTGCCAAAATATCTTCTTTTGCATAGATACCAAACTCTGCACCCGCCACAACCGTTTTTGTCTCTGCATCCTGTTTGACTACGGACACTTCCACTTTCTGGCGGTCATTCTCAAAGGTTGCTGTCTGCTCAATAACTGGTGTTTTCTGGTCTTTGTATTCAAATGTTACTGTCTGTGCTTCTTCATTTAACACAAATCCCTCTGGTGCTGTCTTTTCAACAATCTTATAGGTTCCAAGTGGAAGGTCAGCGATCTGTGCCTTTCCATCCTTATCCGTGGTAACAGTTCCTACCAGTTCCCCAGAAGCATACTCCAGGATACGGTTTCCATTATCATCTTTCTGGAAATCTGCTGTATAAATATCTTCGGCAGCATATACCTCAAAGACTGCTCCCTCCAGAGTTTCTTTCTGATAAGTAAAGTCATCTTTATAACCATTTAAGACCTCACCCTGTTTTACGATGTTCAGTTCTCCCTTAACCGGATGATTCTCGTATGCGATCTCAATGATCACATCGCCGGAAGTTCCGTCCATCTGATATGCTGTATTGGAATCTACATCTACCTCATAGTAATTCTCATTGAGCGTATATCCATAAGGTGCGTTCACTTCCTCAATACGGTAATGTCCAATCTTCAGATTCTGTGGAAGGATTAAGTATCCCTGCTCATCTGTAAAATAAGATTTGTGTTTTACCGTCGTCGGATACGTTGTTACCTGCTCCACATACTTTTCTGTATCCAGGTTAAAAATCTTAAACTCCGTATTTTTCTGAAGGACTGCTTTCTTTGTCTCATCGTCCTGTTTGATGATCTTCAGCTTCGCTTCAAACTCTTTGTCAAGCAGCACCCTCCATACCTGCGGTGTAGTCGGATGATTCTCTGTAATCTGTACGATGAAATCATTGACCGGAGTGTAATTATGTGGTGTGGTTGTTTCACGGACGATGTAAGTTCCATACGGAATCGCAATACTGCGGGCATACCCTTTCTCATCTGTAAAGATCTCTGTTGCACCATTTTCTCCGATCACTACCGGCTTGGCAGAACCAAAGTCATAGCTGCCATCTTCTTTTACTGTCAGGGAAGATACCAGATAAGCGGTAAATCCTGCACCTTTCAGTAAATCGGCATCTGTCTTTCCGTTGCTCGCTGCCTTGATGATTTCAAATGGCTGCTTCATTACCTGTTCCAGAGACAGACAGTCACGTTTTACTTCCGCTACAAAATCACCCTCATAGTTGCAGACCAGATCATGTTCTTCTTCATCTGCCAGGTAACCCGTTGGAGGAGTAATCTCTTTTACATAGTAATTGCCAAGATATAATCCATCTACAGAAGCCTGTCCATTCTTATCTGTTGTAAGAGTGGCAACCTGCTCACCCGCTTCGTAGATCACACCAGTTGCTCCATCCGGATGGACAATATCCTCACGGGCATATAGTCCATAGACTGCCTTTTCTAAAGTAGCATCTCCCTGTGGAACAGCCTTCTTTGTTTCTTTGTCCTGCTTCTGTAAGGAAATCTTTGCTGTCACACGCTCGTTTTTGAAGGTATGCTTAAATGTCAGTTTCGCTTCCTTATCGTTTGTATAAGAAAAAGTAAACGTATAGACATCATCCGCATTTCTCAGATAGCCTTCCGGAGCCTGTACTTCCTTTACATCATAGGAAAATCCCAGCGGCAGATCTGCGGTAAACTTCGCCGTTCCATCATTTCCAGTTGTCACTTTCTCAATCAGAGTGCCTTTCTTTACAACAACCGTTCCATCTGCATTTTTAATGTCACTGGCTGCATAAAGTCCAAAAATTCCTCCATCCAGAGGATTTTCTGTATCCTTATCCTGCTTTGTCACAACTACTTCTGCTTTCTGTCTGTCATTCGTAAAAGTTGTCTCAGAAAAAACAACATCTACATTCTGTCCTGCATAAAAAAGAGTGACTGACTTTTCTTCCCCGGCATTATAAAATCCGGTCGGAGCCTGTTTTTCTTTGATGATATATGTACCAAGATGCAGGTTTTTCAGAATGACTGCCCCATTCGAGTCTGTTGTCAGATTCTCTTTGACCAGATCACCCTTGCTGTAAACCTTGGCACCATAAGCAGTTTTAATATCTACTCCGGCATACACATCATAAATCGCACCTTTCTGTCTGCGTTTCTCATACTTAAATGTTGTTCCATTCTCGGTGACATCTGCACCTGTCAGAACCTGACCTTCTTTATAAACAGTCAGCTGTCCCATCTGTTCTTCATCCGGAACAGTCACAGTCGTTGTTTTGCTGACTTCCAGTTTTACATTGTAGGCAGTTGCATTGATACGGTATCCTGTCGGAGCTGTAATCTCTTTCAGATATACAGTGTCCTGTGTCTTAATGATCTGTACGGACGATTCCCCGTTCGCATCGGTTGCCGGTAACTTTGTGATCAGCTTTGTACAGTTTGCATCACTGTATAAACCAAACACTGCACCAGACAGCTTTGCGTCTGCTTTTGCATCTTTTTTAATCACCTTCACACTTGCGTGCTGCACCCAGGTTACTTTGAAGTCCACATATTTCTCATCATCAACACCCTCACCAAATACCAGGGCCAGGTCCTGTGAACCAGATCCGGTACTGATCTTATATGCAGAATAATCTTTTGTTACACTGCCTTTCATCGTTGCCGACCAGCTTCCTGCGACATCCTGTACCTGTGTAAGAGGTGCAGATAAGTAAAACTTGGTTCCACCACTGATTTCCACTGCTTCACCAGCTTTGCTTGTCTTTCCGGTTGTCACGTTGTGAAGTTTCACACCACTTGGAAGTTTCATTGTGATACTCTGCAGTTCATCTGCTTTAAAAATGATTTCCTTTGTTCTCTGGCTGTTGCCATCTACATAAGCTGTCACATCCGCATCTGAAAAAGACATTGCCACATCCGGAATATCTGGCTGAGAAATACAATAATTATAAAGTTTTTTCGCAAGATTCTGTGCAGTAGCGTTTGCACCAGAAAAAGCATCTGAACTGCCATTCGCATATGACGCAGCAAGATGTACCAGAATAAATCTGGCTCCTGCACTCAGGTTTCCATAGCCATTTTCTTCTGTAAAAAATCCATCATCGCCAGAAGCCTTTGTGCCATAGTAACATACTTTAGCCAGTGCTTTACCATCTCCAACCTTATTGATTGTATATGTTCCTGTGCCAGGTCCCGGTTTGGACGGCTGTACACAATAAGCTGTGGCGGACACATTACCGAATTTTACGGTATACTGATACGTCAGATAAGTTCCATAACCATAATCCGCATATCGGTATTCGGCACCTCTTGTCACTGAAACCTGTTGTGAACTTCTTGCATTTCCTGCTGCCGCCATAAATGTCACTGTTTCACCCGGCTCCATCTCATACAAGTCAATTCCTTCATTTTCTGCCTGATCCATTACTTCTGAAACAGTCAGACCAGATTCTTCATCTGTTGTTACTTCCTGTCCATCTGTAAGATCAGTTACAATCTCTTTTGACCCGTCCGAATCAACATCTTCCTCCGCATTACCGGAATCTTCTGTTTCACCGGCATTTCCTTCACCAACTGTATTTTCAGAAGAACTCTTTGTCTGTGCTTCTGTTTCCGGCTCTTTTACCGTAATGTTTCTGCTTACTCTGTAAGCTGGGTGACCGCTGACTGGTTCTACTGCATAGACAGCTTTGTAGGTATCCGGTGTATGTGCATCAAAATCTGTACCGGCTTCACTCTTTGCTTCATGGAATAAAACTTTCACCTTTTTTTCATTCACGCCCTCTATACCGGACAGATCGACTTCCACCTCAAATTCTTCTCCATAGGGAATCTCAATATCCTTTGCTTCCACAATTTCGTCTTTGTCAAGAGTATCCTGCACATCCTGCAGTTCCGGATATTGCTGTTCAAATGAAGTTGTCTCCGGTTCTAATTCAGAAGCAGAAACCGTGACTGGTTGAACGATAACAGACGCCAAAGTTGCAACTGCCATAAATCCCGACAAGAATCTTTTAAATCGCATTTTCATTTTGACTGAGTCCTCTCTTTCTTCGATAATTTACTCCACTTTCGTTCAGGCTTACACCTGCATGAATCAATCATAGAAACCACCTCCCTTGTGTCTTGGATTGACTTTTAAATAAAAACAGGATTGAGCTATTAAGCCGCAAGAGGTAATTCGTAATCATTCCTGCCAAGGGTGCCTCTCATCCATTGCCCTTCACGTTGCCACCGAATACCCGCCGCCAGATGCGTAGCTGGGAAATTCAGGTATCCTCTTGCTGCTGATATGAAATTGTCAAGGTTCACTTTTAGGAGGGAATTTATTGTTTTGAATTAAAATAGACATTTGCCCCTCCACTAACCGCATGTGTGAAAGGGCAAAAATTAACCTGTTTGAAATTTTTTTAGAAAATTTTTTGAAACAGCAAAAACTTACAAAGTTTCCAGCCTGTCTTTTAGTTTCTGCAATACTTTGTTTTTCCTGTTTCTGATTGTCTTTGTACAACACCCGAAATACTGTGCTGTTTTTTTAACTGTGTACTCTTCAAAAAATAATAGTCTTATCAATTCCATTTCTTCTTCAGACAAATATTTCAGTGCTTCCTGCAGCTCTTGTATTTCTGACACCCTGATGACTATTTCTTCTGGTGATAATATATGCAAATAACTGTTGTAACTCGTTTCTCCTACTTTTTCTATTCCGCATACACCATTTTTCTGCATTTTTTCAAGCTGGTATCTTTCTTTTCTTCTTGACTGGTACCATGCCAGATATACGTCTCTGGTAACTTCTACGAGAGTTTCATTTACACGCAGCACATACCGTTGTCTTTCCTTTGGTTTTTTACCACGCATCTTTTATTCTCCCTTCTGAAGCACTCCGGTCAGTCTGCCTGCATTTCTTCTCATTTTCTGCTTTGCCTGTGAAATACATTTTGATACTGCCGGTTCTGTAATTCCAAACACCCGTGACACTTCTCTTTGTGTCCGTTGCTGAAAATAAATTTGATGGATCACTTGTCTCTGCCGGTCAGTCAGCAGATCCATGAATTCTCCAATAGCTTCTTCTATAATCAGTTTTTCAAGTACATTCTGCCTTTTATCCACCAATTCGCACCAGCCTTCTGAAATATGGCTGTATGAAATGCAATTATTATGTTCTCGTACCTCCCTGTTCCTGCACAGCCGATCTTCACCTTCTAATATCAACCGCACATACCAGGGCTGATTATCAAAAAAATCTTCCTTAACAACTGTTATTTTTCTTCCTGCTTCATATACATAATCTCGACAGGTAAATAAAGGAAAAACCGTTCCATAATCACCTGCACAATAGAAAACATATCCTGTCTGATACGCAATAATTTCCGCACCATCTATCAGTCTATGCTTTACAACTGCCACATCGTTTTCTCTCAAATACCTGGCGGACGGAACCTTTCTTTTTTCTTTCCTGTTACCTACAACCTGTTTCAATTCCTGCAATGTCAGCATAATTACCACCTTTCTGCTAATTTACAGCATCCTCTATTTTATTTTCCGTCTGATGTCCCGGTCAGACTTCTTTGCATTTCTTTCCGTTTTTATGTTCTTTTCATTTTCCATCAAAACAGAATAGTCTCCCATTGCATCATAGGGACACTGCTTCCGATAGATTAAATTTTCTTGTCTGGTCATCAATCCTGTCTCCCTTCCTTGTTTCTGTCTCTTTCTCTCTGTTTGCTATTTTAACAGCACAAAAAACTATTATCCTTAGCATATATGGGGAGTTTTTTTGTTTTACACCCCATATATGGTGAAATTTCACCTGTACTCATTAAAACTGTCTATCAGCGAATCTATTGTCTGCATAATAATTTTCTGCTCTTTCCATTCCATCTTCTGAATACGATAAAATACTTCCTCAAACTGCTTTCTTTTTTCTGCATCGTCCCCCTCTTTTCCCATCAGGATATTGGCATCTGTTTCCAGGATCTCAATCATCTTCCTGAAAATCTCAACAGACATTGCCGTTTGCCCTCCTTCTATCCTGCTGACCGTATTGACACTGATACCTGCTTTTTCCGCAAAAGATTCCTGTGACAACTTCATTTCCTGCCTGCGTTTTCTGATCCGTTCTCCCAATTCAATAAGTTCTGTGGAAATTGCACGATTGCTCAATACGGTGTCTCCTTTCCTGCAATTTATCCCAGCTTTACGACATTGTGTCGCAAAGTTTCCAGAAAAAAAGCAGCTAATTTTGTCTTAGCTGCTTTTCAAAAGATCTATTTCATTTTATTCTCGGTATTTTATGTATTCCTGTAATAACTGTGAGCAGGAAAACACTAAGATAAATGATTGCCTGTCCAATCATTGCCAGCAATACGACACTTCCTATCAATCCTCCGATCAGAAAATTCATTGTCCATACTGCCAGTGTTCCTCCAAGATCAAAACCTCTTGGAACCATCCAGACACACATTTTTCCAATTCCAAACGGTATCCCCATCAGAAGTAACAGCAAGAAATAATTGCACTTCCCATCCTGGATACAAAACGGTCTTAATACTGTAAACAATACTGTAATCACCAGCACTGGTGCTATCACTTTTTTAATCATCTTCTTCATGTTCCTTTATCCTCCATACATATCGTGATTAACTTCTGCCTGATAATAACTGTTTATCGTTGCCGGGGCATTATACAGGGCGGTCAGAAGATAGGCTTTAATATTCCCAACCTTGGTCGTATTCCGGTTCAGACAGAACAGCACATATTCGATATGCGAATAGTTCAGTTTCATAAACCTGCTTTTTACCAAAGCAACTGGTTTTTCTACTCCCGCAATGCGAATCATACTGTCCTCCGGCATCATCATAACTTCGATCATCAACTCCACCAGTTCATCTACATCTTCCTTGGCATGATATTGATAATCTATGTTTTCATGGATCACCTCACGATATGCTTTCATCTCCTCCATCACATCTTTTTTCTTTTGGAAATTACCTGATATGATTGGATAAGATTGATTTATCTCAGTTTCACTAATATCAGTCTTGTTAATATCAGTATTATTAGATTGTGATTTCGGACATTCTGGATTTGTGATTTCCACTATTCTGGAATGATGATTTTCACTATTTTTGAATTGTGATTCTGGAAATTCTGGATTTGTGGTTTCCACCATTCTTGAATTGTGATTTTCACTATTCTGGAATTGTGATTCCCCATAATCCTGAATTGTGGTTTTCACTACTCCTGAATGATGATTTTCACAATTCAGAGAAATGCCTGTTTTCCCCTTGTTTTCTGCTTCTTGTTGCAAATCTGCACATTCCTTATGTCTTTTCTGTTTCGATTGCAAATCTGCAATTTTTTTATGATCTTCCTGCTCAGATTGCAGATCTGCACAATTACCTGTCGGCTTTTGATCTGGAACCTCTCTGATCATAAAATTTTTCACATAAATAACATTCGGTTTTCCCAGTCCCAGACGTTTCTTCTCTATCAATCCAATCCCATTACTGCTGTCCAGCTCTTTCACCAGCTTCACTGCCTTTTGAGTTCCGCAGTTCATCAACTCTGCAATTTCTTCCACAGTGAAGATAATGTATACTCTGTCCTCTGAATCCAACCATCTATTTTTAATGCTCAGGCTCATACGGTCCAGCATCAGACCGTATAATACCTTTGCTTCGCAAGAAAGAGTTTTAAAGCAGGATTCTGTAAACAGCACTTTAGGGACACGATAGAAGCTGTATTGTTCCGCTTCCATCCCTGTAAAATAATCAAACTGTATCTTCTGCATCTGCTACTCCTTCTTTGTTTTCTTTCCATTTATCCAAAAGCATAAAAATGACTTCTTCTATCTGTTCTTTAGAATATGTCTCCGGAAAATAATTTCCAATTTTTTTTGCCGGAATCGTCACATTGATCTTACTGCTTTCCTTTTTTAATAAAACAGCATAGATATAACTCTGGTTTAATTTTCCATTTGCACTGCATTCTTTTAACTGTTCTGCCTGTTGTTTTGTCGGAAAAATGCTGCTGTTGGTAATCACTTCCAGAAGCCACCCCTGTTCCTCTGGCTTCAGATAAGACAGCTTTTCTCCCACAATCATAGGAATTTTATTATTGTCCACATATTCCAGCAAAGCATCTGATAATGCCGCCAGACGGATATACCTCTGTACGGTTCTCCCACTGTCCCCGGCAGCTTCCCCAACCATATCTGCTGTATATTTCTCACCTTTACTTCCCTGATGCTTCATTGCATCATATTTCATCTTATAGGCATGAGCTTTCTCACTTGGCAGTAGATTTTCACGCTGAATGTTGGAATCGACCATAATAATGACCGCTTCATCATCCGTATAATTTCGGACAAGAGCTGGCAATGTAGTCTTTCCACACAGTTCACAGCCTCTTTTTCTTCTATGCCCGGAAATCATCTCATATCCGCCATCTGGTCGAGGTCTTACCAGCGCAGGAGTCAAAACACCGTATGTTTTAATGCTCTCTACGGTTTCTGCCATTTTTTCATCATCATTTACATGGAACGGATGATTTTTAAAGGGATAGAGCTTTGCCAGATCTATTTCCACAACCTGGTTCATACTCTTTTCCGGTGTTTCCTCTAATCCCAGTAATTCATCATAAGAGGTAAGCTGAATATCTTTTTTCGGTCTACGCATGTTTCAACACCTCCTGAACCAGTTCCAGATAGCTGTCTGCCCCCTTGCTTTTTCCATCATAGGCAAAGATACTTACACCCTCCGATGCTGTTTCTGCAAGGCTTTCTGTTCTCGGAATCGTCTGCTCAAAAATCCTAATGTCACTTCCGTATGTAGTTTTGATTGCCTGTTTGTTTCTCTTTGCATTATTGTAACGGCAATTATCCATTGTGAATAAAATGCCTTCTATCTGTAAATCCGGATTGAACCTCTGATGGATTCCCTTAACTACTTTCAGTAATTCCATGAGTCCATCTGCCGCATAATATTGTGGCTGCACTGGAATCAGAACACTGTCCGCTGCACTCAAAGCATTGAGCGTCAGCATTCCCAGGGATGGCATACAGTCAATCAGAATATAATCATACTCATCCCTCAGCAGTTCCAGATACTCTTTCAGCACCTTTTCTCTGTCCTCTACTGTAAATAAAGACATATCCATTCCGGCAAGCAATTTATTGGACGGAATTAGGTCAACACCTTCTTCATGGTGCAGAATTGCTTCTTTCGGATCAAATTCCAGTCCCATGATAATGTTCTCCATCATGCTTTTTAATGTTACCTTGAGATTTTTAGGGAATCCCAATCCCATTGTCAAGTGCCCCTGTGGATCAGCATCTACCAGGACTACTTTTTTCCCTGACTTCACCAGTCCGGCTCCCAGATTGATTGTTGTCGTTGTTTTGGCTACTCCGCCTTTCTGATTTGCAATAGCAATTACTTTACACATATACTTTCCTCCGATTTACTCTTTTTCTTCTACTTCAACATAAACACGAAAATATTTGCTTGTTCCTTTGTTCGCATAAGCATCCGATACTTCCAGAACATCCAATTCTTTATGCTTTTCCAAAATACGACGGAACCATTGAATATCCTTTAAAGTACCCTGTAATCTAATTTTCAGCATACATATCCTCCCAGTCTTTGTAAAAACAATACTCTGGATAACGGATTTTAATGGCTTCCCAAAAATACCGAGCATATCCGCAGCAAAACAGATCTTCTACGGTATAATACTGACACTCTTTTAACTGATCTTCCTCTGCTTCATAATCTCCGACACTTGGTGTCCCATTGCAGTAAAGATTAAATGCCATGCGGACGATCCGTAAACTTCCACTGGTCTGCCAACCTTCCTGCAGGGATTCCGTTTTTACACATCCAGTTTTAAAATTATAGATTTTATTCACATTTTCTCTTGTGTCTCTGTCGATACCCAGGCAATAAACCAGAGCCTGATGATAAACATCCTGATATCTGCATTTTTTCAGATATTCCATATAAAATTTTTCGTGTTCCTTGCTCTTGAAAGTAATTGTGCGAGAATTGCTATTCTCTGCTCTTAACGCTGTGTTTGTCATTTTCATTTTCCTCCTGAATTTTTAATATTTTGGTATAAAAAAGACACTCCATTTCTGGAATGCCCCATAAAAAATAGGGACACCCGCTTTTAACAAGTATCCCTATAATCTATCAATGATCTGATAGCTCTCTATTCATTTTCATATTCAAGATTCTTTGTGTTCCCCGTACCGAGGTCTAAGGCAACAACTACGGTTACTCTCTGCACAAGTATCTTTTCCTTGTGATTTTCACCGATTTTGTTGAAACTGAAAAACTCTACAAAGTGCGTAAATTCAAGGATTTCTAGGTATCTTTCCTTTGTAGTCCCACCACAGTCTCCACATGAACGGTCTGCGGAAACATATCTACCGCACAAGCTTTTTCAACCCTGTATCCCTGCTCCTGTAGAATTACTAAATCCCTTGCAAGGCTCGTTGGCTTACAGCTAATATATACAATTCTGTCTACGCCGAAATCAATTATCTTTTGTAAAGCCTTTGGATGAATACCATCTCTTGGTGGGTCAAGAACTATTAAATCCGGCTTGTCCTTGATATCATCAATAACTTTTAGCACATCCCCTGCAATAAATTCACAGTTGTTAAGTCCGTTTAATTCAGCATTTTCTTTTGCAGCTTCTACCGCCTCTGCAACAATTTCAACCCCTACAACTTTTTTTGCAACAGGAGCAAGAATCTGTGCAATTGTTCCTGTACCGCTGTAAAGGTCAAATATCATTTTATCATTAGTGCTTCCAACATACTCTCTTGCCTTTGAATAAAGGACTTCAGCCCCTAAAGAATTTGTCTGGAAAAATGAAAATGTTGAAATCTTAAATCTAAGTCCCAATAATTCTTCATAAATTACATCTTCACCATAAAGTACTCTTGTCTCATCACTTTGAACCACATCAGCCAGACCATCATTTATAATCTGGAGTACACCTTTAAGTTCACACTCTAAATCAAGTTTACATAACTTATCAATTAAAATATTATAATCTGCCGCTGCCTCGCCGTTTGCATCCGATGTTGTAACAATACTCATTATAATCTGATTTGTTTTTACACCACGTCTAATAACCAAATGTCTAAGGTATCCTTCGTGTCTCATTTTATGATAAAATTTTACATTTTTTTCTGCAAAATGTTCCAATACACAAGTCAAAATTTTGTTGTAATCTTTATTTACAATTTTACATTCCTTTGCCGTAACAATATCGTGGAAGCTGTCTCTTTTATGTAATCCCAATGCCAAAGGACCATCTTTATATTCATCTCCAAATGAAAATTCCATTTTATTTCTGTATTCCCACTGAACAGGGCTTTTGAGGATTCCTTCAAATTCATAATCCTTATTTGTAATTACTCCGTCTAAAATATTCTTAACCATTTCTTTTTTCAAATTAGTCTGATTTTCGTAATCCATTGTCTGGTAAGAACATCCACCACAATCCGCAAAATGTGGGCAAAGTGGTTCTGCATTTTCAAGTGGTGACTTTTCAAGTACTTCTTTTAAACGTCCAACACATTTGCCTGAACGTTTCTTTGAAACTACAAAACTTACTTTTTGACCCGGAATAGTTCTTTTAACTAAAGCTACACCTTCCTCACCACAATCTACTGTTCCTTTATTTGGAAAATCTATTTTTTCTACCACTCCCTGGTATTCCATTCCTTTTTTCATCTATTTATCCTCTATCTGCTAAATTTTTAATGATGCCAGGGTCACAAAATCTTTAACTCACATAAGCTTGCTTATAAGTTATGACTTTTGCCTCAAACATCATTACAAAATAAGTCCACATACACAATTCGGTCAAATGCTATACATTCCAATTGTTATATGTGGACTTAACTTATTCATAGGTTATTGTTTAAAAACAAATCTACATGACCTGCCATTCACTATGGTGTAACGATTTATTCTTCCACAAAATCACTTTCATCTTCTTCGTCGTCTTCAAATAAATCATCGAAATCATCTTCAAAGTCATCATAATAATCTTCTGTAATTTTATTGTAAATTGCATAAGCTACTCCGGCAATTGCTGCCACTACTGCAAGCACTCCAAGTACGATTCCAACTATCTTAACTACGTCAGACTTCTTTTCTTCTTTGCCGATAATCTTGCCAATCTTAACTCCCTTGATTAATTCGTCCATATCCGTACTCCTTTCATTACAAGTTATATTTCATAAGAATAGTATATCATTTTAGTGCTGTTTTTACTACAGTTTTTTGAGTTTTGCAAATGAAGCCATCATAATTTTCTGACCTGCTTTGTCAAATGCTACCGTAACCTGATAATCTTTTGGGCCATCCTCAATATTAAGCACTGTTCCTTCACCAAACTTAATATGTTTAACTCTGTCTCCAACTACATAATCAACCGGCTGTTTTGTAATTGTAAATGATTTACCAAATGCAGGTTTTGTGCTAGGTTCACCATACGAAGATTTCTTAAATGGCTTATTTCTAAATGCATTCTGACTTGCTCTGCTCGCATTTCCAAATTCCTCTTTCTTAGGAATCTGTCCTGCTGCGACTCTGTCTGTTACATTTTTACTATTAATAAGCTGTGTCGGTATTTCCTTTATGAATCGTGAAATAATATTATATCTTGTTTCTCCATGAACCATACGTCTCTTTGCATAACTAATTACAAGATTTTCCTTTGCTCTTGTAATCGCAACATAACACAGACGTCTTTCTTCTTCAATTTCACTTTGGTCTTCGGCACAAATTGCTGAAATTCCCGGAAATAGTCCTTCTTCCATTCCGCATAAAAATACATTAGGAAATTCAAGTCCCTTTGCACTATGTATGGTCATAAGAACCACATAATCACTATCCTCATCAAGACTGTCTATGTCAGCTACCAAAGCAACGTCTTCAAGAAAACCTGCCAAATCCGGATTTTCTGTTGTTGATTCATATTCTACAACCTTACTTATCAATTCTTCTATGTTCTCGATTCTTGCCTTGCTTTCGTCTGTATTTTCCAAAACGAGTTCTGTCACATATCCTGTATCTTCAATAATCTTATCTACTAATTCTTTTATTGAATGCTCCTGACTGTACTCTCTCAATTCTTCAATAAAATCAGTAAATTTCTTAATCTTTGCTGAAGCTCTGCTAAGTTCAGGATTCATATATGCAAGTTCTAACGCATTATACAAATTAATGTCATGTTCAACTGCATATGCCTGCGCTTTTCCAATAGAAGTAGCTCCGATTCCTCTCTTTGGAACATTAATAATTCTTGTTACAGCAATATCATCAGTAGAATTATTTACTGTTTTCAAATAGCACAAAATGTCCTTAATTTCTTTGCGCTGATAGAAATTCTGTCCACCGATAATCTTATAAGGAACATTTGCCAAAAGAAGTTTTTCTTCTAATGTTCTTGACTGAGCATTAGTTCTATACAGACACGCAAAATCACTATACTTATAGTCTCCTGCATTGACTTTTTTTCTAATTTCTTTTGCAACCATATTAGCTTCATCATAAGCATCTTCCGCCTGATACAAATCAATCTGGGTTCCTTCTTCATTGTCACTCCACAATGTTTTGTCTTTTCTTCCCTGATTGTTTGCAATTACTCCATTTGCGGCAGCTAAAATATTCTTTGTAGAACGGTAATTCTGCTCTAACTTAATAACACGTGCATTTTCAAAATATTTTTCAAATGAGAGAATATTTGTAATATTCGCTCCTCTAAACTTATAAATAGATTGGTCATCATCACCTACAACACACAAATTTCTATATTTTGATGCAAGAAGGCGAATCAACTGAAACTGTGCTGTATTTGTATCCTGATACTCATCTACCATAATGTATTTAAATCTTTCCTGATAATAATCCAGCACATCTGGAAATTTCTTAAATAATTCTACTGTTTTTACAATTAAATCATCAAAATCTAAAGCATTATTTTTCTTAAGCTGAACCTGATATTCAAGATAAATCTTAGCAACTGTATTTTCTCTCAAATCACCTTTTGTTATCTCTATTGCACGTTCAGGACTTATGAGTTCATCTTTATAAGAAGAAATCTTTCCTGCCACAGCTCTTTCTTTGTAAAATTTAGAATCTAAATTCATTCTTTTTACAATATCTTTTATCAGACTCTTTTGGTCATCTGCATCGTAAATTGTAAATCTATTATCATATCCTAAAAATTCGATATGTCTTCTCAAAATTCGTACACATGTAGAATGGAATGTACTTACCCATATCTGATCAGCACCAAATCCTACTATGTTGTTAATTCTTTCACGCATTTCTGATGCAGCCTTATTTGTAAAAGTGATTGCCATAATATTCCATGGCGAAACACCCTTTTCTTCTATAAGATAAGCTGCTCTGTGTGTAAGCACTCTAGTCTTTCCACTTCCTGCACCGGCAAGAATAAGCAATGGACCTTCCGTGTGAAATACAGCCATCTGCTGCATATCATTTAATGTATCATATCTGCTCATAAATATACCTTTTCCTTATTTTTATAATCCACTTAGCCAAATTTTTATATACTTCTGCTATCATATCATATTTTCTAAAAAAATCGAACATATTTTCTGCTATTTGTAATAAATTTTATTTGTAGTTTTCATTACTATGTATTATAATATTTTTTGTACATAAGGAGGTATATATGGAAAGTGATAAAATAATTGAGTCTATATTAAACGACTTTAACTCATTTAACATAGACGATATACCAAACATTGATTTATATATGGACCAGGTAACAACCTATTTAAATAATAAATTTGAAGGAAGCAAACGTAACGATGACGATAAACTCTTAACAAAAACCATGATTAATAATTATGCTAAAAGTCGTTTATTACCACCTCCCGAAAAGAAGAAATATTCCAAAGACCATTTAATTCTTTTAACGATGATATTTTATCTTAAAAATATTATTTCAATTAATGATATTGATACAGCTTTGTCCCCATTAATTAAAGATTATTTTAATGATGGAAATAATAGTCTCGAAGAAATTTTTAAATTATTTATTCAATATATGAAAGATACTGATGATAATCAGTCGATTATTGATGCGTATGTAAAATCCAATGAGTATTTTTCAAATTTGGATAATGAAAATAATAAAGAATATTTGCAGACACTTACGCTAATTGCGACTTTGACTTACGAATGTCTTGCAAGAAAAATGATTATTGAAAAGTTGATTGACTCTCTTCCAAAAGATGAAAACTCAAAAGATAAATCTGACAAAAATAAGAGTGATAAGAATAAAACTGATAAATAGTAGAATTTAGTGTAACTGTATTTTAAAAGCCTTAAATTTTGTTTCTAATTCAAAATTTAAGGCTTTTAATTTGTATAGGGCAGAACCCTATTTATGAAACTTAATTTTCAAAAAACGAAGTGTTAATTACTTTAGTATTATAATACTATCTTCTAATTCAAACTGTTCAAAGCTAATCATCATATTTGGCTCTCTTTAATACCATATCATAACCATCATTGCCATAATTAAGAGATCTGTTAACTCTGCTGATTGTAGCTGTTGATGCTCCTGTGTCTTCTGAAATCTCTAAATATGTCTTTCCTTCTCTAAGCATCTTAGCCACTTCAAATCTCTGTGATATTGATAATAATTCATTTATGGTACATACATCTTCAAAAAATGTATAACATTCTTCCTTTGTTTCCAATGATAATATAGCTGCAAATAAATGATCTACTTCCTTTGTTCTAACTGACTTACTCATAAATTGCCTCCTGTGTTATCTTTTTCTCTTTCACATTTTAGCACTCTAAAGTCTGAAAGTCCAGCTATTTCTTATATTATTTAACTCTTACTTTTTTACTCTTGCTCCATTTTCCGTAAATTTTCTTTCCATCCTGTTTTATGTAAGCTCTGACCTTAAAATAATATTTTTTATTTGAGCTAAGTTTTTTAAAGTTATAAATATTCTTTTTTATCTGCTTTGTGTTATATCCATAATATTTTTTATTTGTACTATATTTGATAACATAGCCTGTAACATTAGTCTGCTTTTTAATAATTATTTTTACGCTTCTCTTCTTTTTGCTCTTTGCACTAATTATTTTAGTTTTACTATTCTGAATCTGCTGTATAGAAATGTTATCAATATTATTTACATCAGAAACATTGTTAGTTATGTCTGTGTTATTTATATTACTGTTATTTGTTTCATTATTACCGGCATTTCCATTATTAGTTGTGCTGTTGTTTCCACTATTTCCATTATTAGTTGTGCTGTTGTTCCCACTATTTCCATTATTAGTTGTCGTTTCTGCATAACTTGGGTCAGGAATTACTGCCGTTGTTGAAAATGATAAATTCGTTATTTTTGCACTAAAACTTCCATTCTGAGCCATTGGATCCCCATCACTTCTTCCAAATCCAAATTTCAAATCAAGCTTTCCTGCATAATCACTTGGTATGCTCACTTTTTTCTCATAGTTATATGGCTGATTTTTTACCAATGTAATGTATTCTCCACTAATTGACTCTTCATCGTCTCCTGCAATTTTTACAAATACTTTTTTGCTTTCAGTTGAAACTAATGTACATTTTAATACGTAATCATTTCCGGCATAGTATTTTAATCCTTCTATATTCGCCTGAGCACTCCACTGACTATCACCTTGTATTATTCCTGCATCTGTTACATTTATAGTAACCCCATCAGTTACCTTAGCTCCATTACCAATTACATTTCCATACGTTCCACACCATGTTTGTCCAAAGAATGAAGTCCATGCACCTGTATATTCACCTATTGCATCCTGGTTAACTGTAATTGTTGGACCTGTATATTTTGTTGATTCCTTCTCAGGCTTCTGATAAACCCTTACCCAGTCAACTTCCATTGTTGCAGGAAAACCATTTTGATTAATATTATATCCGGGAAGCTGTCCGCCTACTGCAAGATTAAATATAATAAATTGTTTCTTTCTAAATTCCTCCATTTCAGACTGTGTTGAAATGGTATATCTTTCATATACATATCCATCAACATAAAATGCAGCACTATTCTCATCCCACTCCATTCCATAAGTATGCCATTGGGTTCTATCACCCACATCATATGTTTTTCCTTTTGTATCAGCCTGCGTATTTTTATATGACCAATGTAGATTTGCAAATACTGTATTATTATCATTTATTGCTTCCATAATGTCCATTTCACCACATTTAGGCCATCCTACAGTGTCGAAATTAGCACCTAATGTCCAAAAAGCCGGCCAAATTCCTGAAAATCTTGGAAGTTTCATTCTAGCTTCAATTTTTCCATATTTAAATTCCTGTTTTCCTTTTGAATTTATTCTTCCTGAAGTATAACTTTTACCACCATAGTTTTCTTTTCTGGCAGTAATCTTTAATGTGCCATCACTAACCTGAATATTGTTTGTACGGTCAACATAATACTGCAGTTCATTATTTCCTCCGCCACTTCCGTTAACTTCCACATTCCAATTGTTTCTGTTAAGTTCTGTACCGTCAAATTCATCACTCCACACCAACTGGTATTCTCCGTCGGCCTTTACAGCTTTTGTACTTTCGTTTCCAACAATATACATTCCACTGAACGCAATTGTTGCAGCGCACAATGACGCCATACATTTTCTAAACCACTTTCTCATATTTCTATTCTCCTAAATCATTTTCTCTTTTTATGATATATATATATTTAAACAAATGAAAACGTTTTTTACAATATTTTTTGTTAATTTTCACCTATTTTCTTACAAATTTGTTTGCTTATATAAATAAAGACCTAATATTTACAATTTTACTTTTGCAAACAATAGGTCCTAATTTATTTACTAAAAACTTTTTTACAGTAATTTTTTTAATTCTTCAACACTAAAATTATAATTTGTGTTACAGAAATGACAATTCACTTCAATGTCCTTGCCCTCATTAATCATATCTTTAATTTCAGCCTTGTTAATTCCCATTAACGCCTTTGTAACTCTCTCTTTACTGCAGTTGCAATAAAACTGTGTTGGCACCTTATCCGTTATTTCTACGCCTAAATCTCCTAATACAAATTCTAAGATATCTTCCGGTGTCATCCCTTTTTCAAGCAAATCTGTTACAGAAGTTATCTTAGCTATTTTTTCTTCTAACGTAGATATTACTTCTTCTTCAGCAAATGGCATAAGCTGTACTATAAATCCGCCTGCCTGCTTTACTGTGTTATTTTTTTCCATCAAAACACCCAAAGCTACTGCTGAAGGAACCTGTTCTGATGTAGCAAAATAATATGTTAAATCTTCTGCAACTTCACTTGTTCCAAGTGGCACCTGACTTGAGTATGGTTCTTTCAATCCCATGTCCTTAATTACAGTCAATGTTCCATATCCAATTGCAGCTCCGACATCTAATTTTCCTGCATAATTCGCAGGGATGATTACATTAGGATTGCCTACATATCCTTTTACATTTCCATGAGAATCTGCTGTTACCGTAACTCCATTTATCGGTCCGTCACCTTTCATCATAAGTGTAAGGATATCATCATCACCCTTCATCATAACTCCCATCATCGCTCCTCCGGTGAGAAGTCTTCCAAGAGCAGCTGTAGCAACAGGACTTGTATTGTGATGCTGTCTTGCTGTCTCTACTATATTTCTTGATGTAATTGCAAATGCCCTAATCTGATTATCAGCCGCCATTGCTCTTACAATATAATCTTCACTCATTTAATTTCTCCTTTAATTTTTATTCTATATTTCGTTCTCACAAACGTTTTATCTTTTGTTTATTTTCTGCTTATTTTCTCTTACCAGATTAATTCTTTTATTATCATTATTCCTTTACTTATTTGCCCTTGCAATCATATAAACCCTTTCCTGATTATCATCTGCAGGATTTTTTGTAAATGCCTCATATGCCGTTATATATTCAAGTCCTGCTTCATTTAAAGCCTGACGTATTTCTTCTAAATAATATGCTTTCTCGTAATGATTTTCCGTAAATTTATCATATCTGCCATCTTCGCCCTGAACAAATATCGACAAATTATATTCGTTTATACGTTCTTCTTCGTAAAATGTGTTTTCCCAAATAAAGCTACAGTCGTCTCTGTCTTCAGCTATTACCGAATCTCCAATCTGTTCAAATTTTCCAACCGTATTTAAGTCAAATATGAAAATTCCACCCGGGTCTAAATAATTTCTTACGAGTTTAAATGTTTCTACAACATCTTCATATTCAGTGAGATAATTAAGCGAATCGCAAATGCTTACAACTGCAGCAACTGTTCCATATAATTCAAATTCTCTCATATCCTGGAGCAAATACAATATAGATGTATCGTCACCTCTTTTTTCCATCGCTATATTAAGCATTTCCTGAGAGTTGTCTACTCCAATCATGTCATAACCATTATTTGCAAGAATCTCTGTTATATTTCCTGTGCCACAACCAAGGTCTAATACAATTCCATCTTTCACTTCATATTCATTTAATAATTCTATTAAATATTTGCCCCATTCCTCATATGGAATATTATCCATTAATTCATCATAAACTGCGGCAAATCCGGTATAAGCCTCCATATTTTTCTCCTAAAAATTAAGGTTTCTATAAACTTTAAACTCCATACTTATATTGTTCTTAAATTTCTACTGTCAATTTTCTATATAATAAACTAAAGCGGCCAAGCTAACAGCCGGACCGCCCTATAATTATCTTCCACAACAGAATTTGTATTTCTTTCCACTTCCACATGGGCATGGATCGTTACGTCCAATCTTCTTTTCCTTAACGATTGTTCCTGACTTTTTCTGTTCTCTATATAATTCCTTCTGTCTTTCTGGTGTAAGAATGTCATTCCATTCTTCTAAGCCGTATAACCAATCTGCCTTAGCTTCAACCATGTTCTTGTATAACAATTCAGGATCATATTCAAGACTTACTTCTGTATCTTCTTCAAATGTATCAATTGGGTTAGATACCTTTAAGCTATCATTAATTCCATCTAAAAATCCTACCATTGTAAGTACTTCCATATTGTACTTATCAGCAAGTTCTTTAATAGTTCCTTTTACTACAACATCTTTGTTTCCAAGAATATCTTTGTAAACTTCTTTTTCCTGAACAAAATATGCATCCCAAAATGCGTCAAACTGCTGCTGAGTCTGATTCTGATTGTAAGCAATTTCTCTCCAAGTTTCTAATAAGTATTTTTTCTCTGCCATTACGCAAATTCCTCCATAACTTAACTTTTGTCATGATGTAATATACGATAAAAGAATCACAAGAATGTTGACAAACTCTTTATTCTCATAATATCTGAAATCATTTACCTCATCATCATAACTGCTACTTTATTTTTAAATTAATTTGTGTAAACAAACTACGCATACTTTAGATATTATACGAATAATTGAGAATAATTGCAATAAAACTTTTTATTGGATTTTTTCATATCTTTAGATTTATTTTCAGGTTTTCATTTATTTTTCCTATTATTTAATTTTTCATATTAACTTTTTATAAAATTTGTCTTATTAACTATTTATATGTTTTTTCTTTTTAATATTTTTTTACTTCCCCCGTACTTTTATTTTTTGACATCTTATTCTATAATACAAAAGTATTTGTGTACAAATAAACAATATTACTTCTCAAATGTTAAAGGAGCGTTCTTATGGATAAATTAAAAAAATTTTTAGTTTTTGCTACAATTGGAATCCTTGCTGTTTTAATTATTGCCTGTCTTGTTTTTGCAATAATGGGAAATAATTCAGCATTTATGGCTTGTGCATGGAGCATCGTTGTTCTTCCATGTTTGATATATGCTATTTTACTGATAGCTAAGGTTTTAGGTAGGAAATAATGGCAATGTGCCATCTGTACTCATAGACCTTCGGTCTATTTCGTCAGTGGCTTCGCCCTTTTAATCTCTTTCTTTTTTGTAACATATACAGACAGGCAATTCGCCATCTGTACTCATAGACCTTCGGTCTATTTCGTCAGTGGCTTCGCCTTTTTAATCTCTTTCTTTTTTGTAACATATACAGATAGGCAATTCGCCATCTGTACTCATAGACCTTCGGTCTATTTCGTCAGTGGCTTCGCCACATACAAAAATAGAGAGAGATACTCTCTTGTGAGTAAACTCACATCGTGTATCTCTCTCTATTTTTGTGCGATGGCTCATTGCCTATCTGTATATGATTTCATGTCTTCCCGGTCCGTTTGATACCATTGTGATTGGTACTTCAAGTTCTTTTTCAATGAATTCAATGTATTTACGGCAGTTTTCCGGAAGTTTGTCATATTCTGTAATTCCTCTGATTTCTTCTTTCCATCCAGGAAGTACTTTATAAACAGGTTTTGCTTTTGCAAGCTTTGCTGTTACAGGGAAGTCTCTTGTTACTTCTCCATCTATTTCGTATCCTACACATACCGGAATTTCATCTAAATATCCAAGTACATCTAATACTGTAAGTGCCACTTCTGTAGCGCCCTGCATTCTACATCCGTATCTTGAAGCAACTGCATCAAACCATCCCATTCTTCTTGGACGACCTGTTGTAGCTCCAAATTCGCCACCGTCACCACCACGGCGTCTAAGTTCATCTGCTTCATCTCCAAATATTTCACTTACAAATTCACCTGCTCCTACTGCACTTGAATATGCTTTAACAACAGTAATAATATCTTTAATTTCATATGGTGGAATACCTGCTCCAATTGCACCGTATGCTGCAAGTGTTGAAGAAGATGTAACCATTGGGTAAATACCAAAATCAGGATCTTTTAATGAACCTAACTGTCCTTCTAAAAGAACTGTTTTGCCTTCTTTTAATGCATTGCTGATAAATAATGATGTATCAGCAACATATGGTTCAACGATATCTCTGTACTCATGTAATGTCTTTAATAATTCTTCAGGATCAATTAATGGCTTGTGATACATATGTTCAAGCATAACATTTTTCATTTCTGCTACTCTGTATACTTTTTCCTTTAAAATGTCATCATCAAACAATTCTGAAACCTGAAAACCAATCTTTGCATATTTATCTGAATAAAATGGAGCAATACCTGACTTTGTTGAGCCAAATGACTTTCCTCCAAGTCTTTCCTCTTCGTATGCATCAAAATCAATGTGATATGGCATAAGAATCTGTGCTCTGTCTGAAACAAGAATGTGTGGTTTTGGAACACCCTTTGAAACTATTTCATCTATTTCTTTCTGAAGGTATGGAATATTGAGTGCAACACCATTACCGATAATACATGTTGTATGCTGATAAAATACACCTGATGGAAGTAAATGTAATGCAAATTTACCATAGTCATTTATAATTGTATGACCTGCATTGCTTCCTCCCTGAAATCTAACGATTATATCAGACTTTTCACCAAGCATGTCTGTAATTTTACCTTTACCTTCATCGCCCCAGTTGGCACCTACTATTGCTCTTACCATTTAGTATCCTCCTAAACTTTGTACCTGGTAAATAACTGTTTACCTGTATTAGTCAAACTCCTAAAATATGGTTTACATAACTAAAGCCCGTGGTTTGACCACATACATTATACTATCTAACTGCAAAAAATGCTAGTAAATGTTTATAAACCTTATAAATTTCTTAATCTGCATCCGTTTCTTACATATTATCGGTAAGTATATGCTATAATACTTTTAAATGTCAGATAAGATTTTACAAATATCTAGCACATAACAGTTCATATATTAAAAAGGAATACAAAATATAAACATATATAAGGAGGATTTTTATGAATTACCGTATTGAGGGAGATACACTCCCAGTTGTAATTATGAACTTGGAAGCCGGTGAAAGCATTATTACCGAAGGTGGTGGAATGTCATGGATGTCACCAAACATGTTAATGGAAACAACTACTAATGGTGGAATTGGAAAAGTACTTGGAAGAGCATTTTCAGGAGATACCTTATTTCAAAATATTTACACAGCCCAAGGTGGTCCCGGTGAAATTGCTGTTGCTTCATGTTTTCCGGGTTCTATTAAAGCATTTGAAATAACTCCAGGCAATGCAATGATCTTACAAAAATCTGCATTCTTAGCTTCATCACGTGGAGTTGAACTTTCTATGCATTTTAGAAAAAAATTAGGTTCAGGTTTATTTGGTGGTGAAGGCTTCATCATGCAAAAGGTTGCAGGCAACGGAATTGTATTTGCAGAATTTGATGGTCATGTTGTTGAATATAATCTTGAAGCAGGTCAACAAATTGTTGTAGACACAGGACATCTTGCAGCTATGTCTGAAAGCTGTCAGATGGATATTAAGACTGTTCCTGGCGTAAAGAACATCTTATTTGGTGGCGAAGGAATTTTCAATACATATATTACAGGTCCTGGAAGAGTATGGCTTCAGACAATGCCTATTTCAAATATGGCATCTACACTTGCCCAGTACATCCCAACATCTTCAAAATAATTTTTGTTTAAATTAAAAATATAAACATAAAAGCACCTACCTTTTACAACTATAGTGTATTATGCAAATTCAAATCTAAAATTTGAAATTGTTTCACGTTTGTTGAAGGATAGGTGCTTTTTATTTATAATTCATTATCTCTAGATTGAATTTTACAAAATAATTTTAACTTTCTTGATTTTATATGACTATGATTTCTCATTATTCAACTTGTATGATAATTAGGAAGTTAATTATCACATATTTCCTTTCTTTTAATATCGTGGTTCAATACAATTCAGATACTATGGACTTTTGATTTGTTTTCTGTAGCTTGACT
>CABJBF010000004.1 GCA_902363805.1 Eubacteriaceae bacterium
TGGCGGAACTGGCAGACGCGCAGGACTTAAAATCCTGTGGTAGCAATATCGTACCGGTTCGATTCCGGTCGCCGGCATAGACAAGCAACTTAGGTTGCTTGTTTTTTTATGCATTAGTTTATATTTTAAGGTATTGTCTTAAAATATTGCTTACTGTTGAATAGTTTATAATTAGTATTAGTATAAGATACATCTGAAAAATTAAAGAAGGTATGAGGGAAAAATAATGAAAAAATTATTATATGCAGTTACAAGCATATGTTTGATGACGGGAATTATATTTTGTAATAATGTGAATACAGAGGCAAAAGTAATCAATAACAAAATTGTTTATGTTAAAAATAATGAAAATGGAATAGCAATAAAATGGGATGTAGTTAGAAATGCGACAAAGTATGTAGTTTATAGAACTAATCAGGATGGAAAGTTTGAAGAATATGATACAGTAAATTATGGAAATAAATATTTAGATGAAAATGTTGAAACAGGTGAAGAATATAGATACGTTATATATTCATATAGGTATTCAAAAAAAATTGCAGAAAGTGATGAATCAGAGAAAATAGTTGGAGATCCAAAGACAGTAACAAACGTTACTGCAAAAACAGGAAAGGGTGATGAAATTTGTATCACTTGGGATATTAATCCATATGCGTCAGGATATTATGTATATAAAAGTTCAGATAATAAAAATTGGGATAAAATAGGAACAGTATATGAAAATGAAGGAAAATATATTGATAAAAATACAGAATATAACATATTAAATAATAGTACTAAATTAAATGCAAAGTTAGTATATAAATACAAAGTAAAGGCATTTGAAAATATAGATGGAATAACATATACAAGTAAAATATCTAATAGTTATGGAATGGCTATTCAGGAAAAAGGAATTGATGTATCACATCACAATGGAAAAATTGATTGGAAAAAAATAAAAAAATCAGGCGTTGATTTTGCAATGATTCGTATAGGGTATGGAGATTCTAAAAAGGGTGGAATAAAGGATAAAAAATTTAAATATAATATGAAAAATGCAAAAGCTAATGGAGTAGAGATTGGCGTATATTTTTATAGTTATGCTGATAACATACGTGAAGCAAAGAAGGAAGCAAAATATGTAATTAAGAAAATGAAAAAATATAATATTGATTATCCAATAGCATATGATTTTGAAAATGATTACAGAAGAAAGCGAAAATTAAAAAAGAAAAACACAAAAATTATTGATGCATTTTGCAAGACAGTAGAAGATGCAGGATATAATACAGTAATATATTCCGATGCAAACTATTTTAGAGATTTCTTATATACAAAGAAATTGGCAAAATATGGGCTTTGGGTTGCAAGATGGACATATGATAAGAATGATTTTAGAGATTATGATTTAGAAAATGTATTTATTTGGCAATATTCAGATAAAGGAAGAATAAAAGGATGTGATTATCCTCTAGACTTAAATGCAAGTTTTATTTGTAAAAATGATAATTAAATTAATTTGATTATATTTTTATTAAATCAAGCAAATTATATGATATAAATTTATATAATTAAATTATAATTT
The DNA here is from genome assembly GCA_902363805.1 of Eubacteriaceae bacterium. Taxonomy (GTDB): domain Bacteria; phylum Bacillota; class Clostridia; order Lachnospirales; family Lachnospiraceae; genus Eubacterium_U; species Eubacterium_U album. Next base: position 1,568 of record CABJBF010000004.1, read on the forward strand.
TTATTACACTTTTATAGATAAAAAATTAAGAGCATAATATGTATCGTCTTATTAAAATGTACATCAATCTATAGCTTAAGAATGAGATTAATAAAAAACATTAAAAATATACATAAAATTAAATATTCAAATGAAAATAAAACTAAATTAACTAAATTAAATTGTTGAAGTGAAAAGTTTATTTCCACTTTGAAAATTGAGAATTATAAAGTGGCATTTACTCTTACGAAAATGAGCAAATGTCACTTTTTTCTTGGCATTTTGTTACAATTAGTGTTACACTAATTGTAACAGAGGCAGAATTTTAAAGGAAATGCACTCAGGACAGTCAGTGGTGCATTTCCTGTCATAAACACACTTGCAGTAATTTGTGCATTCCAAGGGCATGTTGCATTTATGTGAAAGAGAGCGGTGAAGTTTAATTTCCTTGCCAATGGTTGACTTGTTTTTGCCAATGGTTTGAGTAATGGCCGTTTTTGAAGAATCACTGGTAATGCCGGTAAGAATGATGCGTCTTTCATATAATGTTAAATGTGAAAAAGAATTATTAATACTCATATAAACCTGACTTTCCAATGGCTGTCAGGCATATATTAAGTGTAAGACTAAAATCCACTTTACCCACTTCAAAGTGGAAATAAACTTTTGACTTCACGGACTAAATTACTAAATTTATATTGACATCTAATAAATTTTAGTGTAGAATATGCAATGTCGCGTAAAACGACGTTGTTTGTACGTGTAGCTCAGCTGGATAGAGCGTCTGGCTACGGACCAGAAGGTCGTGGGTTCGAATCCTGTCACGTACATTAAAATCCTCTAGATTTGTCTAGAGGATTTTTTGTTATGCTAAATTAAGGTAATTATAAGAGTTTATTTGGTATATGCTATTTTTTTATATATAAATCTTAGAAGGGAGAGTCTTAAATACAAGTAAATTTGTATTGGAAAATAAAATGAAAAAAGTAATAAGATTATTAATATGTATAGCAATGACAATAATATTAACAGTTGGTTGTGAAGACATAGATAATACAAATTTTAACAATGAAAATCAAAGTGTAAATTATGATATAGATGTGACTTCAAATAACTTAACTAATGAAAATAAAGTAGAAAGAAGCACAGATGAATTTGACAGTATTTCATCAATTAAAGGAGAATGCAATGTATGGGTACTGGATGTAGGACAGGGAAGTAGTACCTTAGTTGAAGCAGATGGTGAATATATGCTTATAGATGGTGGAGACTCAGATAAGTCATCGTATCTGGTAAGTTATTTGAAAAAGAAAGAAATTACAAATTTTAAATATGTAATTGCAACGCATTACGATGCAGACCATTTAAATGGAGTGGTAGGGGCATTAAATGTTTTTGATGTAGAAAATGTTATTTGCCCTGAATATACAACTACAACAAGAGTATATAATTCATTTATCAGTATTATGGATAATAAAAAAATAAATCGAATAAAACCAATTGTAGGAGAGACATATTCATTAGGAAGAGGTGAATTCACTATAATAGCGCCAAATTCAACAGGATATAGCAATGTAAATGACTATTCTGTTGGAATTAGGTTTAAATATAATAATAAAAGTTTTTTAGTTGCAGGGGATGCAACTAATATTTCTGAAGAAGAAATTGTAAATAATAGTATAGATATAAATTCAGATGTTTATATAGTAAATCATCATGGTAGTAGTGGATCGAGTTCAAGTGAATTTTTAAATAAAATTGATCCTGAATATGCAGTGATAAGTGCCGGTAAAGGCAATGCGTATGGGCACCCGGCATACAAAACATTGGAAAAACTTAATAAAATAGGAGCAAAAATATATAGGACGGATATAGAAGGTGAAATTGAATTTTCGTTTACGGAAAAAGAAATCCAATTCAATAAAGATTCATATAATAAGTTAGAATCTGGAGAGAAAATAAATAAAGATTCATATGAGAATAACCAAGATAATAAACTTATAAGCTCAAATGAAGGTGATAATAGGTCAATCGAAAATGAAAGTTCAAATAAATCAGACAATTATGTATTAAATAAAAATACTAAGAAAATTCATAAGGATGATTGTAAAAGTGTAAAACAGATGAGTGATAATAATAAGGTATATTTTGATGGAACAATAGATGAGGCAGAGGCACAAGGATATAGTAAGTGTCAAAATTGTTTTAAAAACGAATAAATAAAAATATTTGAGGCATAATATTCATGTAACAAAAAAAGAATTTAGGAGGACATTATGTCAAAAAAATATTCAAATGAATTTTCAAATTCAAAAAAAAGTACTTCAAATTTAGAAAACAAAATTTCAGATAATTCAACATCAAAAAACTCAGTTTCAAAGAATACAACATCAAAGAACTCAACTTCAAAGAATACAACATCAAAAAACTCAGTTTCAAAGAATACAACATCAAAGAACTCAACTTCAAAGAATACAACATCAAAGAACTCAACTTCAAAAAACGAAGAAGATTGTTCTGATAAATATTAATATTTTTTATAAAAGGAATTTTGTTTTTGTAGAGGCATTTTGCAATTTAGTGCAAAATGCCTTTACATATGTTGCTAAGAATATGGTACAATGGATGAAATTGTTAGTTAAAAAAAGAAAAGGAATAGCATATGAAAAAATATAATTTTGTTGCACCGTGCCATTTTGGAATTGAAGCGGTACTTAAAAGAGAAATTCAGGATTTAGGATATGATATCGTTAAAGTTGAAGATGGAAGAGTCACATTTGAGGGAGATATTTCAGCTGTATGTAGGGCAAATGTTTTTTTGAGAACTGCAGAGAGAGTGTTACTTCAGGTAGGACGAGTTAAGGCGACAACTTATGACGAATTGTTTGAAGCCGTAAAAGCTATGGATTGGGAAGAGTATATACCTGAGGATGGAAAATTCTGGGTGAAAAAGGCAAGCTCTATAAAAAGTAAGTTATTTAGTCCTTCTGATATACAAAGAATTGTAAAAAAGGCTATGGTAGAGAAATTGAAATTAAAGTATAGAGTAAACAGATTTGCAGAAACAGGAAATGAGTATCCTTTAAGAGTTGTTTTTTACAAGGATGAAGCTATTATAGCGCTTGATACTTCAGGTGATTCTTTACATAAAAGAGGATATCGTAAAAATACGGCAAAAGCACCTATTTCAGAGACTTTGGCAGCAGCATTAATAATGCTTACACCTTGGAACAAAGACAGAATTTTAGTTGATCCATTTTGTGGAAGTGGAACATTTCCAATAGAGGCAGCGTTAATAGCAGCAAATATTGCACCAGGAATGAATAGAGAATTTACTGCAGAAAACTGGGATAATCTTATTGAAAAGAAATTATGGTATGACGCAATAAATGAAGCAAATGATATGATAAATGATGATATAGAAGTAGATATTCAAGGCTATGATATAGATGGAGAAGTGGTAGAATTTGCCCGAAAAAATGCTGAACTAGCAGGTGTAGACCATTTGATTCATTTCCAAAGAAGACCGGTTAGTGAATTAAGACATAGCAAAAAATATGGGTTTATTATAACAAATCCACCTTATGGAGAAAGATTAGAAGAAAAAGAACAATTACCTCCAATATATCAGGCGTTAGGTAGACAGTACAAGGCACTTGACAGTTGGTCTGCATTTGTAATAACGTCATACGAAGATACTGAAAAATATATGGGGTTAAAAGCAACTAAAAATAGAAAAATATACAATGGAATGATTAAAACATATTTTTATCAGTTTATGGGACCAAAACCGCCTAAAAAGAAGGAAAATTTGCGATAAATGGCGGAATGCTTTAATATTTGTTTGAAAAAAGATAGGAGAGAGATAAAAATGAAAGAAATAATTTTTGCAACAACAAATCAAAATAAAGTAAGAGAAGTAGGAATGATGTGCAATAATCCTGATTTGAAATTGTTAACTTTAAAGGATATTGGCTTAGATGTAGATATTGTAGAAGATGGAAGTACATTTGAAGAAAATGCAATAATTAAAGCAAAAACAATTATGAAAATGACAGGAAAAATAGCTTTAGCAGATGACTCAGGTCTCGAGGTTGATTATTTAAATGGAGAACCAGGAATTTATTCAGCGAGATATTTAGGGGAAGATACACCTTATTCAGAAAAAAATGCCGACATTATTAGAAGACTTGAAGGAGTAGAGGGAAGTGACAGAAGTGCCAGATTTGTGTGTGCAATGGCTGTAGCATTTCCTGATGGAAGAATAAGGACATGTCGAGGAACTATTGAGGGAGTAATAGATTATAAGGAAAAAGGAACAAATGGATTTGGATATGATCCAATAGTTTATGTGCCTGAATATGGGATGACAACAGGTGAAATGGAGCCTGAACTAAAAAATAGTATTAGTCATAGAGGAAAAGCTTTAGAACAGGTAAAAAAGATACTTGAGGAAGAATTGCAGTAATAGATAAACGAATATAGTTAGTGTTTGAAAGTGGTGTTAATATGAAGAGAGTATTAGTTGTAAGTGATTCGCATGGAAACATGGGAAATTTAAGTGAAGTAATAAAAAGATCTAAAGATATTGATATGTTAATTCATCTTGGAGATATACAGGGAGAAGATGAATTACTACGTTCTATGTGCAATTTCCCAGTTGAAATTGTACGTGGAAATTGTGACTTTGAAACAAATAATAAATTATACTTGACAATTGAGCTAGAATGTCATAAGATATTCGCGACCCATGGACATGCCTACGGCGTTGAATGGGGAATAGAAAGATTGTCATATGCAGCTTTAGAAGAAGGTTGTGATATTGCGATGTATGGACATACACATGTTCCGGAAATTATTCAGGGAGATGACATTACGGTTATAAATCCCGGAAGTATTTCAAGACCGCGACAGATGAACCATAAACCAAGTTATATTTTGATGGAATTACTTGACAATGGGGAAGTTTTTTACAATCTAAATTACTTTGAAAAATAAGTGATTAAAAAAATAAAAAAAGTTTAAAAAAGTTGTTGACAAGTTGAAATACATAATATATAATACATCATGTTGCTGCTGAAAAACACAGAACAAAACAGCAACGAAGACGCGAAGTACTAACACCAATCGGGGTGTGGCTCAGCTTGGCTAGAGCGCTTGATTTGGGATCAAGAGGTCGCAGGTTCGAATCCTGTCACCCCGACTTCGCGGGTGTAGTTCAATGGTAGAACACTAGCCTTCCAAGCTAGATACGTGGGTTCGATTCCCATCACCCGCTTTGCTTATTAGAGAGCCTTGTGAAAGTTGATTCTCTATGTAAGCTGAGAGGTTAACACCTAGAAGTTAATGAATGTGCGTGTCCGTAGCTCAGCTGGATAGAGCAACGGCCTTCTAAGCCGTGGGTCGGGGGTTCGAATCCCTTCGGGCACATTGTTCTGGAAAGAAGCCAGATGCTGTGGTGGCTATAGCGCAGTTGGTTAGCGCGCCAGATTGTGGCTCTGGAGGCCGAGGGTTCGAATCCCTCTAGCCACCTTTCACAATGGGCTATCGCCAAGCGGTAAGGCACAGGACTTTGACTCCTGCATTCGCTGGTTCGAATCCAGCTAGCCCAGTTATTGGGCAACCAAGTAAAACATTATATGGGCCACTAGCTCAGGTGGTAGAGCACTTGACTTTTAATCAAGTTGTCCGGGGTTCGAGTCCCCGGTGGCTCACTGACAGGTGTAAGAAATCTTACACCTGTTATTTTTTGAAATGATTTAGCGGGTGTGGCGGAATTGGCAGACGCGCCAGATTTAGGTTCTGGTGGGAGACCGTGCAGGTTCAAGTCCTGTCACCCGCATGAAAAAGGATTGTCGATTGCGACAATCCTTTTTGTTTTTGAAGAATTACTAAAAAATCAAATAAAAAGCTACCTTTAATTAAAAGGAGATATATGGTATTATTTATTATGCTATTCACATGGAATATTAGAATCGAAGAATAAGAAAAGCCAATACATATGGAGGAGAAAAAGGTGGAAAAAGAATTTAGAGACAAGGTTCTTAGATTTGGATTAATAACATTAGTTATATGTATTTTATTGGAAATTTTTGTGTTTAACTATAAGAGCTTTACGTTGTTGGGAGGTAAATATAATCAAAGGACAATTCCAGTGTCGGAAGCACAGGTTACAGGTGCAAGTGAGAGTAATGGAGTATATACTGCATCTGGCAATGAAATAGCAGTAAAGTTTCCGGTAAATGATTATGTTAAAACGATAAAGTTTAATATGGCATCTGCTGATGGTGGAAAAGAACAAACAGATGTAAGTATCGCATATACAGAAAGCGCACATAGAGACTCAGATAGGTATAGCAATAAAAAGATGAATATAGTTAAATCTATGCCTGAAACAAAATATGCTACTTGTAGTTTTACAGGTGAAACATATACGATTACCATGAAAATAGAATCTGAAGCAAATCAGAGGTATACAATTACAGGTTTGACTATAAATGAAAAAATTCCATTTAAATTTTCTTTTATCAGAGTTTTTATGATATTTATCATAATGGTTTTGGGATATGTATTTGCTAAATATCCAGGACTTGATGGAAGAATGAATCTGAAGAAAAAAAGTCAAAAGGCGGTAGTTATATTTGCAGTAGTTGTGTCAGCATTAACACTTACATTTATTGCAAAGATGTATACAGATGATTTGTTTAAAACAGAAGAAGTTGTGACGAATCAGATAAATCAGGAATTAGTTGATGCGTTTGAAAAAGGACAGGTATCATTGCTTGATCCTGTTCCGCAGGCGTTACTCGATGTGGATAATCCGTATGACTGGACGCAAAGAACGACAATGGGAGAATCATACAAATGGGATCATTTGCTTTATAATGGAAAATATTATTCATATTATGGAATAACAACAGTTTTAACGTTATTTATGCCATATCATAAGATTACGGGAAAATATTTTTCTACGGCCCTAGCGACTTACATTTATAGTATGATAGCGTTGATTTTTATAGCATTAATATATATAAGCGTCGTAAAAAACTGGTTTAAAAAGATTCCGTTTAGGATGACTATAATGGGATTGTTTACAACGTTGATAATTAGTGGAGTTACATTAAATGTTGTAAGACCTAAGTTTTACGAATTAGCATCAGCATCAGGACTTTGCTTTACAGCGATAGGAATGTTCTTTATTATAAACAGTGGAATTTTTCAGGAAAAGAAAATTAAAAAAAGTTTCCTATTTTTGTCTGCACTGTTTATGGGATTAGCAGTTCTTGCAAGAGTTACAGCAGTATTTTGGTGCTTCGCATGTGTAATATGGATTTTATATGGATTAATTCAGAACAATAAGCAAAATGGAAAGAATGCAATAGAGATTATCAAATATGTTTTGGCAGCAGGTGTGCCTTATGTTGTATTTGGATTAATTCAAATGTGGTACAATTATGCAAGATTTGGTAGTGTTTTTGATTTTGGAATTCAATATTCATTAACAATAAATGATTTTACTCAGGCAAAATCAACTATTGAATTGGTTATGGTTACTGTTGTAAATACATTGTTAGTTATACCGACTATTAATTCAACATTTCCGTTCATACATGGTAATTATGACTCAATGCAGCTTAATGGGTATTATTTTGTGGATACACCATGTACAATGGGATTGATTGCAAGAGGACTTCCAATACTTTCAGTTCTATATGCACCGAAACTTGCTAATAATTTTGATAAAAAAGAGAAGATAAAACTTGCATTGACATGGCTTATACCTGGAATTATATTCCCGTTAATAATGGTTTCAATGACATGGGAAAATGGTTATTCCATAAGATACGGATGTGATTATGCATGGCAGTTTATGATGGCGGGATTGGCAGTTATGTTCTATGTTTGTGGAAATATGAAGAATGAACAACTAAAAAAATGGATATACCGAGTTTTTGTATTATGTACGATATGGGCTGTTATAAGTACGATTGCAGCAAGTATTGCTGTTACACCTGAGAGCACATTAACATATTATGATAATGAAAAAGGTATGAGACTATATTGTCATTTAAGAAATCTAATAATGTTTTGGAACTAAATGATTGTGGTGAAATTAAAAAAATAATGAAAAGCCTCATTAGTATACTTACTTTTAAAAGTTAGCACAAAAAATCTAACGATTAGAAGCCGGGACATTAATGAGGCTTTTTATTTAGTTAGCACAAAAAAAGCTAAAAGATATAATTTTTCAAAAAAAGTGTAACCTGATATGAAATTATCGTGTCTATAGATATATAAGATAAAAATAATAAAACTAATTAGAAAGGGATAAACATGAATACTAAAAAGAAAAATTATATAGAAGGTTTAGATGCAATGAGAGGAATCGCAATTCTGGGAGTTGTTTTTTATCATTTAATACCAGGCAAATTTCCAGGAGGATTTCTTGGAGTCAATATGTTTTTTGTTTTATCAGGATATTTGATTTATAAAGGGGCAGAATGGGAAGTGACGAATGGAAAATATTCTGTTCAAAAATTTTACATGAAACGGATAAAGAAAATTTTCCCACCATTAATAATTATGATATGCTCGGTGTGTGGAATGTTAGCGATATTTATACCGGAAGTGTTAAAAGGAAAAACAAGTGAAATTATTAGCGTTTTTGGAGGATATAATAATTTGTGGCAAATTCAACAAAATGCATCATATTTTGCCAGAATGAGTAACCAGTCGCCATTTACACATTTATGGGCTATAGCTATAGAAATGCAATTTTATATTGTTTGGCCTGTACTGTTTTTCATGATAAAACGTAGTGAAAAGTACTTTTCTAAAAAGAAAACTTTAATAATAATTGCTTTAGTAGTGTTAGTTGGCGGAGCGTGGATGAGTGTTTTGTATAGTCCACAAAATGATGTATCAAGATTATATTATGGGACAGATACAAGAATGTTTTCGCTTTTGATGGGAGTGCTTGTAGCAATTATACAAAATAATTTAAAGCATAGTGAGTCAAAAATAGTTTCATATGCCAAAAACATTTTTTTAGTAATGTTAAGTGTGGTATGCATATGTGGATACTTTATTGTAGAAGGACAGAGCGCATATGTATATTTAGGAGGACTGTTCGTAAATAGTGTTATTTGTGCATTAATTGTTTTACTGATGTCTGGCAGTGGATTTAGTAGAGTAATTGAAAAGAGCCCTCTAACTATTGTTGGAAAGATAAGTTATGAAATATATTTATGGATGTATCCTATTATATTTATCTTTGGATATTATAAGGCAAATTATGGAATCGCATCATGGGTAATACAGATATTGTTGATTTTAGGTATTGCAATAGTTCAAAATTGCTTTACAAAACGTTTAAACACCAATCGAATAAGAGGCAAAAAAAATAAATTTGTTAAAAGTTATTTAGCTAAGAGTTATTTATCTGCATGTATAGTTTTGATTATGTGTATTTTGACTGTTAGATGTGACTTATCAAAGGTATTGAATAGAACATTAATAAAAGCTGATGAAAACAAAGTAGTAAGTGAGATAAAAAATGAAAACAATTATGAGAAAAAAAATAATGACATAGCAAATAATCAAGAACCTGTAACTTTAAAAAATGAACAAGTGAATAATAAAGATTATACTAATGAAAAAAAGAAAAAAACAAAAAAGCAGCAAATTAAAAATGAAAAAATTACAATAATAGGAGATTCTGTATTGTTAGGAGCATCAGCCGAATTGAAAAAAATAAATCCTAATATAATTATTGATGCAAAAGTGTCAAGGCAGGTATCGCAGGCAAAAGATATTGTTAAGAATTTAGAAAGAGAAGGAAAGCTAGGAGATATTGTTGTTATTGCATTGGGAACAAATGGAACATTTTCTGCTTCGACAGGAAAAGAATTGATTAAAGCTATTGGTGCAAAGCGACAGATATATTGGGTAAATGTTTTTGGCGAACATTTGCAGTGGCAGGAAGAATCAAATCATATGATTGAAAGCGTTGTAAACGAATATAAAAATGTGAATTTAATAGATTGGTCAACATATGGAGAAAGTCATAAGGACTGGTTTGTGAATGATGGAATTCATTTAACAGAATCGGGGTGTAAGGCTTACGCAATGTTGCTATATAATAATATTTTAAATAATATAAATACGGATAACTGAAAATAGGTTTTAGTAAGGAAATTAAAATGAAAAATTCGTCAATTAATCAAAAAAAAATAAATGAAATAGTGGATGATGAAGTTATTATCAAACAATTTTTTGAAAGAGATGAAAGAGCAATTGTAAATATAGAACAAAAATATGGTAAATATTGTTATTCAATAGCTTTTAGAATTTTGTTAAATGAAAAAGATACAGAGGAGTGTATAAATGATACATGGCTGAAAGTTTGGGATTCCATACCACCGATAATTCCGGAGATTTTATCAGCGTTTATTGGAAAAATAACAAGAAATCAGGCAATTAATAAATATAAATATGAAAATGCAAGCAAAAGAGTTAATTCAAGAATTGAAAAGACATTAGATGAATTAAATGAGTGCGAAATTCTATTGAATAATAATGTGAGTGAAGAAATGGATAGAAAAGAATTAGAAAATTCAATTAATAAATATCTCGAAAAACTGCCAAAACAAAAAAGACAAATATTTGTACGAAGATATTTTTATTTGGATGAAATAAAAGAAATTGCGGATAGGTTTAATCTTAAAGAGTCGGCAGTAAAAGTGTTATTGCATAGAATGAGAAAAAAATTAAAGAGTTATTTGGAAAATGAAGGATATGAAATATATTAAGGAGGATAGACATGGACAATAAAAAAGAAAAAATCAGTAATTTAGAATTGCTGGAAGCTATGAGTGGAATTAATGAAAAATATTTAAAAGAGGCAGATTCTTTATGCATTAAAAAAAAGAATTATTGGCATATGGCAGTTGCGGTTGCAGCAGTAATTATATGTACAATAATAATTCCTAATATAAATGAATCAACAGCATATGCTATGCAAAAAATACCTTTTGTAGGTGCATATTTTGAAATGGTCACATTTAGGCAATATAAATTTGATGATGGCAAAAATTATGCAGATATTAATTTGAAAAAAGTGAAAAATAAAACAGAAGATACGGAATTAGAAATTAGAGAAAACGCTGATAAATCTGAAGAAAAAATAAATCAGGATATGAAGAAAAAAACAAATGAACTTATTAAAGAATTTAGAAAACAAGTTGGTGGCTTAGGGTATTCTTCTTTAAAGGTGAATAATACTGTAGTTACAAATTCAATTGATTATTATTGCATTAAGTTGTCAGCATATATGTCTCAGGCAGATGGTTATGAAGTAAACTATTTTTATACAATTGATAAAAAGACAGGACAAGTGATAAAATTAACAGATTTGTTTAAAAAAGATAGTCAATATGTAGATGTAATTACTAAAGATATAAAGAAACAGATGAAAAAGAAAATGAAAGAAAATTCACAGTATAAATATTTTATAGATGAAGAGGAAAAATATACAACATTTGAAAAAATAGATGAAAATCAACAGTTTTATATTAATAATTCAGGTGAATTAGTTATATGTTTTGCAGAAGGAGATGTTGCACCGGCATATATGGGCGCATTAGAGTTTACAATATCACATAAAACAATCCAAAATATTTTGAAATAAATAAAAAAGACTAATGTAATAATAAAAGGATTTATGCAATAATTAAAAAGGTAAAAAATTTTTAGTTATTGCGTTAAATCCTTTTTTTGTTGAGTTGAAAAAATTACAATATTTCTTTGCTCATATTACTGTTATGATACTTTTTGTCATATGTGACATCTTCTCCGAACCATTCAGGTGGAATAAATGAATTGGCATCTTCGATAGAATTAAATTCGACTTCTACCAGTAAACGACCATCAAATATATCGTGGAAAATATCTAACTCAGCTGTTAGAGAATTAAATAGAGGAATGAGATATCGTGTTTTTGTAATAATATTACCATCGGCTTTTGTCAAAAGATGAAAATAACTTTTTTGATTCAGAGGAAGATTATATTCTTCTCTAGACATCATTCCGCTACCTTTATATGTAAGAAAATAATCCTCATCCTGTTTTCTGATTCGAATAACAGGAGAAGTATTTAAATAAGCCTGTTGAATATCGTGGTGTTCATAAGAGTCTAAATTGTCAGGAAGACATTTAGGAATAAATTTGCGTTCTATTTCCATAAAAATACCATTATAACAAATACGTTAATACCTTTCATAAAATATAGTTGTATAACAAAACATTAAATACTAGAATAATATTATCAGTTTGCTATAATAAAGGCAAGAAAAGTACAAATATAAAGAAAGTGATTGTACAGAATAAAACTAATAAAATGATATAGAAAGGAATAAATAACATGAAGAAAATATATGCATTTTTAGCACAGGGATTTGAAGAAACAGAAGCGTTAATGGTAATAGATTTAATGAGAAGAAGCCATACAATTGATGTTGTTACAGTATCCGTAACAGATGAATTAATGGTTGAAAGTTCTCATAAAGTAAATATTATGGCAGATAAATTAATTAAAGATATTAATTTTGATGAAGGAAACGGAATTTTTCTTCCGGGAGGTATACCGGGCACACCTAATCTTGAGGCATGCGATATGTTGAAACAGGCAATATTAAAATATTATAAGGAAGGCAAGTATCTTACAGCTATATGCGCAGCACCAAGTATATATAGTCATTTGGGCTTACTAAAAGATAAAAGAGCTACATGTCATGGAAGTTTTGAAAAAGAAATGGATTGCAAAGAATATGGTGGAAGCGTAGTTACTGATGGACAGTTTGTTACTGCAAACGGATTAGGAGCAGCATTAGAGATGGGACTTGAAATGGTATCTATATTAGACAGCGAAGAAAAAGCAGGAAGTATTGCTGAAGCAATTCATTTTAATAGATAGTAAATCTGCATAATAAAGAATTGATAAAATGCAATAGTTAAAACACTTAGAAGTTTATAATTTATATAGAGAAAGTTTACAAATAATATTATATAAGTATTAAATAAAAAAATAATAATTGATAAAAAGAGAGTTGAAAAAGTTAATAAAAAAATGATGACAGTATCTTGCATTTATGTTATAATGTTGTACTGCGTATAGGGTGTAGTATGCCCTGTTGCAATCAAAAAGATAGAAAGATGGACACTGACTCATAGTCCATTTTACATATTCAAGGAGGAAATATTAAGATGAGTTTACAAGTTGAAAAGTTAGAAAATAACACTGCAAAGCTTACAATTGAAGTACCTGCTGAAGAGGTTGAAAAGGCTATAGAAAGTGCATACCAGAAATCTAAATCTAAATTCAGCATTCCTGGATTTAGAAAAGGTAAAGTACCTCGTAAGATGATTGAAAAGATGTATGGCGTTGGCGTATTTTATGAAGATGCTGTAAATAGCATGATTCCTGGAGCTTATGCTGATGCTGCAACAGAAAGTGAATTAGAAATCGTTGCTCAGCCTGAAATCGATATCGTACAGATTGAAGCTGGAAAGCCATTTATCTTTACAGCAGAAGTAGTATTAAAACCTGAAGTAGAACTTGGAAAATACAAAGGAATTGAAGTAGAAGCTAAGGATACAACAGTAACAGATGAAGAAGTTGATGCTGAATTAGCAAAGGTTCAGGAACAGAACTCAAGATTAGTTGCTGCAGATGATAAAGAAGTGGAAAATGGAGACCAGGTAACAATCGATTTTGAAGGATTTGTTGATGGTGTTGCATTTGAAGGTGGAAAGGGTGAAGATTATCCATTAACAATTGGATCACATTCATTTATTGACACATTTGAAGATCAGTTAGTAGGAAAGAAAGTAGGAGACGAAGTTGAAGTTAACGTTACTTTCCCAGAACAGTATCAGGCTGAAGAACTTGCAGGAAAACCAGCAATGTTCAAGGTAAATATTAAAGAAATCAAGGTTAAAGAACTTCCTGAATTAGATGATGATTTCGCTCAGGATGTATCTGAATTTGATACACTTGCTGAATACAAGGAAGATGTTAAGAAGAACCTTGAAGAAAAGAAGATAGAAGAAGCAGAACAGCAGAAAGAAGCTGATGTAATTAAAGCAATCGTTGAAGATGCTAAGATGGACATCCATGAAAAGATGATTAAAGCACAGGCACAGCAGATGGTTGAAGATTTTGCTCAGAGAATACAGTCACAGGGAATTTCTTTTGAACAGTATATGCAGTTTACAGGTTCAACACCTGAAATGTTACTTGAACAGGTAACACCACAGGCTGAAGAAAGAATTAAAGCAAGACTTGTATTAGAAGCAGTTGTTAAGGCTGAAAACATCGAAGTTTCAGATGAAGAATTCGAAAAAGAATTAGAAGAAATGGCTAAACAGTACAATATGGAACTTGATCAGATTAAGCAGTTCACAACAGATGCTGATAAAGAGACAATTAAGAAAGACATCGCAGTACAGAAGGCTGCTAAGTTAGTAGTTGACGCTGCAAAATAAATAACAGAAACAGGAGGTATGGCACATGAGTTTAGTACCTTACGTCATTGAACAGACTAGCCGAGGCGAACGTTCATATGACATTTATTCAAGATTATTAAAAGACAGAATTATATTTCTTGGTGAAGAGATTAATGATGCTGTAGCAAGTATAGTTGTAGCACAGTTATTATTCCTTGAATCCGAGGACCCAAGTAAAGATATCCATCTTTATATTAACAGTCCGGGAGGATCAGTTACTGCAGGAATGGCTATATATGATACAATGAAATACATCAAGTGTGATGTTGAAGTTACATGTATCGGTATGGCAGCAAGTATGGGCGCATTCCTTTTATCAAGCGGTACAAAAGGAAAACGTTACGCACTTCCTAATGCAGAAATTATGATTCACCAGCCACTTGGTGGTGCTCAGGGACAGGCAACTGAAATTCAGATTGCTGCAGAGCATATTTTAAAAACAAAGAAAAAGTTAAATGAAATTTTAGCTAGCAATTCAGGTCAGCCACTTGAGGTTGTGGAAGCTGATACAGACAGAGATAATTGGATGACAGCGAAAGAAGCTCAGGAATATGGTTTGATTGATAAGGTTATTGAAACAAGATAGCATGTAATTTATAAGGCACCGCATTAGTGGTGCCTTATTGTTAAAATTAGAAAGAGGTTATGATGGCAGGTAAAAATTTTGATGATAGCAATGTACGCTGCTCATTCTGTGGTAAATCTCAGTATCAGGTAAAGAGACTGATTGCAGGCCCGGAAGGAGTATATATATGTGACGAATGTGTAGAGACTTGCGCAGAAATTGTTGAAGAAGAGGTATACCATGCGCAGGATAGTGCTGTTACAGATGACATCAACTTACTTAAACCAAAAGAAATAAAAGAATTTTTGGATTCATATGTTATAGGACAGGATGAGGCAAAAAAGGTTCTTTCAGTAGCTGTATACAATCATTATAAGAGAGTATTGGCAGGAAATGATTTGGATGTAGAATTACAGAAATCAAACATTCTTATGTTAGGACCAACAGGTTCCGGAAAGACATATTTAGCACAGACTTTAGCAAAAATTCTTAATGTACCGTTTGCAATTGCTGATGCAACTACTTTGACAGAAGCAGGATATGTTGGAGAAGATGTAGAAAATATATTACTTAAACTTATTCAGGCAGCGGATTATGATATTGAAAAAGCACAATATGGAATTGTCTATATTGATGAAATAGATAAAATAACAAAGAAATCTGAAAATGTATCAATCACTAGAGATGTTTCAGGTGAAGGTGTGCAACAGGCATTACTTAAGATTTTAGAGGGAACAGTAGCAAGTGTACCACCTCAGGGAGGAAGAAAACATCCACATCAGGAATTGCTTCAGATTGATACAACAAATGTTTTGTTCATCTGTGGAGGAGCATTTGATGGATTAGAAAAAATTATTGAAAACAGAATGGATCAGAAAGCAATTGGTTTTAATTCTGAAATAACAGATAATACTGAAATGAATAACGATGCGTTATTTGGCGAAGTAATGCCACAGGATTTGGTTAAATTTGGAATTATTCCTGAGTTTATAGGACGTGTGCCTGTAACAGTTGCATTAAAATCATTAGACGAAAATGCATTAGTGGAAATTTTAACAAAACCAAAAAATGCGATTGTAAAACAGTACGAAAAGTTATTTGAACTTGATGGAGTAAAATTAACATTTACGGATGAAGCTTTAAAGACAATTGCTAAAAAGTCGTTTGAAAGAAAGACAGGGGCAAGAGGATTGCGAGCAATTATGGAGCAAACAGTATTAGATGTAATGTATGAAACACCTTCAGATGAAACAATCGAGGAATGCATTATTAATGAAGATGTAGTAAACCAGTTAGCAGATCCTGAGTTAAAGTACAAAAATAATTTGGATGCGAAAATAAAAAGAGCAAATAAGAAAGCAAAGAACGAACAGATTCAACCAGCTTAATGTAAGGGAGTAGAAATGCCAGACGAAATGTTAAATTTGCCGGTAATACCACTTAGAGGATTAACAATATTGCCGGGAACGACAGTTCATTTTGACGTCAGCAGAAAACAGTCTATTGCAGCAGCGAATGAAGCTGTGACGACAGGCGAAAAATTATTTGTAGTAACACAAAAAGACCCGGTGGTAGACGCACCGGGTTTTGATGACGTTTATAAAGTAGGAACTGTTGTTGAAGTAAAACAACTTAATAAGATGCCTGACCGGATAGTACGTGTGATGGTTGAAGCAAAAGAAAGAGGAATAATTCATTCTTACAATGAAGAAAATTCATGTATTAAAGGCGATATTGAAATAATTAAAGAGCCGAATGAAAAAATTACTCAGGTTAGAGAAATTGCATTATTAAGAGAACTTAAGGATGAATTAGCACTTTATGATGGTATTAATCATGAATTGACACCTGTTGGAATAAAAAATATTGATAATCAGGAGTCATTAAGTGGTACAATGCTTCAGATTATTATGAGAATCCGAATGGATTTTAAAACAAAGCAGAAATATTTAGAGGCAAATACACTACTTGAAAGATATGAAGTGATTTTGTCATTTTTCAGTATTGAAAATGAAATAAGTCAGGTAAAAGCTGAAATTATAGAAAAAGTTAAAACAAATATAGATAAAAATCAGCGAGAACATATTTTAAGAGAACAAATGAGAGTCATCAGGGATGAACTTGGCGAAAATGATGCTACGTCAGATATTGACGAGATGATTGAAAAAACTAAAAAGTTAAATGCTGATGATGAAATAAAAGAAAAAATATTAAAAGAAATAAAAAGATTACGTATGTCAGCGGGTAATCCGGCAGATAGTAATGTATTAAGAAATTATATTGAAACTATGTTGGATATGCCATGGAATAACTGCACACAAGAGAATCAAAATGTTGAAGATGCACAGGCAATTTTAAACAGAGATCATTATGGACTTACAGATGTAAAGGAAAGGATGCTCGAATTTCTATCTGTAAGGGTTTTAACAAAAGATAAAGGCGAAAGTCCAATTGTTTGCTTAGTAGGGCCTCCGGGTACAGGTAAGACATCAATTGCGCGCTCAATTGCAGAGGCATTAAATAAAAAATATGTCCGTATATGTTTAGGAGGAGTTACAGACGAGTCTGAGATAAGAGGACACAGGAAAACATATGTTGGAGCTATGCCTGGTAGAATTGCAACTGCTATCAGACAGGCAAATACAGCTAATCCTCTTATTTTACTTGATGAAATTGACAAATTAGGTCAAAGTATTCATGGTGATCCGGCAGCAGCAATGTTAGAGGTGTTAGATTCAGAACAAAATTCTAAATTCAGAGACAATTATTTGGAAGTGCCTTTGGATTTATCGAAAGTAATGTTTATTGCAACAGCTAATGATTTGTCAACTGTTCCAAGACCGCTTTTAGACAGAATGGAAATAGTTGAAGTATCAAGTTATACAGATAATGAAAAATTCCATATTGCTAAAGAGCATTTAATTCAGAAAGAATTAGAGCAAAATGGTTTGAAAAGATCACAACTTACAATATCTGATGAAGCAATAAATAAAATTATAAAATATTATACAAAAGAAGCAGGTGTCAGAAGTCTTGACAGAACAATTGCAAAAATTTGCAGAAAAGCAGCTAAGATAATAGTTGGAAAAGAAAAGAAAAGTATTAAAGTAACATCGAAAAATATTACTAAATATTTAGGAAAAGAAAAATTCCGTCAGGATGAAGCAAATGAAAAGAATGAAATTGGAATTGTTAGAGGACTTGCATGGACTAGTGTAGGTGGAGACACATTACAGATAGAAGTAAATACAATGCCTGGAAAAGGAATACTGGTTTTAACCGGAAATCTAGGCGATGTTATGAAAGAGTCAGCACAGATTGCGCTTAGTTATGCAAAAAGTGTTGCCAAAGAATATGGCGTTGACAGTAAATTCTTTAAAGAGAATGATATACATATGCATATTCCGGAAGGTGCAGTTCCAAAAGATGGACCATCAGCGGGTATAACTATGTCAACAGCAATAGTTTCAGCCATTGCAAATATTCCTGTAGACAGATATTTAGCAATGACAGGTGAGGTTACTCTTAGAGGAAAGGTTCTTCCTATAGGTGGACTTAAAGAAAAATTGTTGGCAGCAAAAGATGCGGGAATGAAAAAAGTACTTGTGCCGGTGAAAAATAAAACTGACGTAGAAGAATTCTCAACTGAAATTACTGATAGACTAAAAATAGTATATGTTTCAGAAATGACTGAAGTATTGAAACAGGCGTTAGTTAAATAATAACGACATATAAATAGAAAGGTAAATCAACATGATAATAAAGAGTGTAGAATTAGAAAAAGTTTGTGGAGTTACAAGCGTAATTCCGGACAATGATAAACCTGAAATAGCTTTTGCCGGTAAATCAAATGTAGGTAAATCATCATTGATAAATGCGTTAATGAATAGAAAATCATTGGCTAGAACATCTTCACAGCCTGGAAAAACACAAACAATTAATTTCTATAATATTAATGATGAATTATATTATGTTGATTTGCCCGGATATGGATATGCAAGTGTATCAAAAGAAGTTAAGGCAAAATGGGGAAAGTTAATTGAAAGATATTTGAGAAACTCTAAGCAGTTACAATGTGTGTTCTTATTGGTAGATATTAGACATGCACCGTCAACTAATGATGTAGAAATGTATGAATGGATCTTGGCAAATGGGTTCTATCCGATTATTATTGCAACAAAGCTGGACAAAATAAAAAGAAGCCAGGTTCAGAAAAATGTAAAGATAATTAAGGAAAAACTTAACGTGGAACCGGGAACAATTATTATTCCTTTTTCAGCTCAGACAAAACAGGGAAGAGATGAAATATGGGATATCATAGATCAGATTACAAAGGAGTAGATAAGAAATGGCAATGGATTCGGCTACATTGTATAAATTAATGATTTTATACATGCTTAATAAGGTTGATTTTCCGTTAACAAATTCACAGATTTCAGAATTTTTCTTAGAAAATGAGTATACGAATTACTTTTCATTACAGGAATCGATAAATGAGTTATGCGAAAATAATTTCGTGTTTTCGGATACAGTAAGAAATACATCATATTATCATTTAACATCAGAAGGAAGAGAAAGTTTAAAATTTTTTGAAAATAAAATTCCTAATGCAATAATTGATGATATGGATACTTTTTTGATAACAAATAAGTATGAACTTAGAAATGAAGTCGGAACAGTTTCTGACTATTATAGAGTAAATGATGGAGATTATATTGTGCATTGTCAGGTAAATGAAGATGCAAGTACATTAATTGAAATAAATCTGACTGTACCAAATAAAGAAAGCGCTGCAAAAATGTGTGCTAAATGGAAAGATGCAAGTCAGGAAATATATGAAATGGTTATAACAAAACTGACGAAATAGCCTTTGGCTATTTTGTCAGTTTTGTTGTAAAGAAAAAATAATGTATATCATGTTCATATGAATTATACGCTAAAAAGACTATGAATTAAAATGAGTAGTGAATAAAAATAGGTATTAAATTTATATAGACTATAAATAAAAATGTATAATAATTTGAAACGATGTTAATTGATGCACTTAAGACAAAAAGAGAGAAAGGAATAGTAATTATTTAAATAGAAAGACAACTACAAATAAAAACAAAGAGTTGGTTGTAAAGAAAATTAATAATTAGATGGTAATAGAGAGATGGATAAAAAAGGAATATTAGAATTAAAAAGAAGAATGACAAAAGATGGCTGTACATTTACAAAAATGACAGGATGTTATGTGGATGGAGAAAAAAATAAGATTGTAAATATAGATGAAAATTTCTTGGGATTAGAGGAAGAAGAATTTTATAAATACCTTGAAATTGCCAAGAAAACATTGTCAGGTACAATAGGCAATAATTTAATGGAATATGAATTTCCATTAGCTGAAGAGGAACCGGGAGGACATCAGCAAAGTCTTATGGCAATTAAGTCAAGTCAGTTAAAGAATGAAGAAATGCTTGAGTCATTTTATGATATGGTAATAGAAAATTATGAACATACAGGAAATTATCTAATTTTATTATTCCATGATGTTTATGATGTAATGACAAAAACAACAGACAATAATAAGTTAGATGAGTCAGAAGAGATATTTGAATATATCATATGCTCAATATGTCCTGTGGCTTTAAGTAAACCGGGACTTGGATACAGAAAAGACGAGAATAGAATTGGAACAGTAGACAGGGACTGGATTGTCGGACTTCCGGAAAGCGGATTTTTATTTCCGGCATTTACAGATAGAAGTACGGATATACATAATGTTATGTTCTATTCAAAGGATGCAAAAGAACCACATAAAGAATTGGTAAATAATATTTTAGGATGTGAAAGCAAACATACAAATGCAGAAAAACAGGTTATTTTTAATAATTTGTTATTAGAGCATGTACCTGAAGATGACCATAAAGAGGTGTTAATTAAAGTTAATGAAAATTTGGCAGATGTAATAGAAGAAAAACCGGAAGAAAAATTAACAGAAGAAGTTGTTGCGCAGGTTATTACTGAAAGTGGCGTAATGGGAAGTGTTGCGCAGAGTATCGCGGAAGAATTTGTGCATACATTAGGTGAAGAATTACCTGAAGCAGAAAATATTGTTGACCAAAAAATTGTGAAACAAAGTGCTGAGAAGAAGGAAAAGATTGAACTTACAGCAAAAGTGGAAGAACTTACAGCAAAGTTAGAAGAAGCAAATGAAACTATTGCAAATAGCACAATTAACAATGACGAAGAAGAAACACAGGAGACAGATGATAATGAAATTTTTGTAAGAGTTTCAGGTGATAAGAAAGATGAAATAAGAACCCAATTAATTGAAGGACAAAAGTGCATTGTGATTCCTGTATCGGAAGAAGATAACATAAATATTGTGAAGCGTTAAAATTTTTAAAGAGCACAATATCATTCAGAGTTTATAATCTTACTTCATTAAAATGATTATAAAAGAGGAGTTGCAATTACATAAAAGATCTACTGATAAAAAGGAGGAGAAGTGAAAAAATTATCTGCATATATATGGAAAAATAAATTTAGATATATTTTGGCAATAGGCTCGATGATTCTTGCAGTAAGTCTTGATTTAATGTCACCGCAGCTTACAAAACATATTATTGATGATGTTATTGTAGGTGGACAGATAGGCAAATTAAAATATTTACTTGCAGGAATTTTGGCAATAGGCGTAGGAAGAGCGGTATTTCAATATATAAAAGAATATACATTTGACTGCTTAGGTTCTGATATAGCAAGTTCTATGCGAAAAGATTTATTTATACATACACAGAAATTGAGCCAGGATTTCTTTGATAGAACGGATACCGGTGAATTGATGTCAAGAATTAAGGATGACGTTGATAAAATCTGGGATGGATTAAGCTATGTAAGTATGCTGTTGATTGAAGTGGTAATACATACATCAATAGTATTATTTTGCATGTATACAACAAACGTTAAACTTGCGATTATACCTACAGTAGCCATGATTTTTTGTGGATGTATTGCTTTAATTATGGAAAGAAAACTAGGAGCAGTGTATGAGGAAATAAGCGAAGAAAATGCCGAGTTAAATACTGTTGCGGAAGAAAATCTTGCAGGAGTCAGAACAGTTAAGGCATTTGCCAGAGAAAAATATGAAATAGAAAAATTTCTGAATCATAACAACAGATATTATGAATTGAATATGAAGCAGTCAAAAGTATTTGTAAAATATTATCCTTATTTTTCTGTAGTAACAAAAATTTTACCGCTATTAACATTACTCGCAGGCGGGAAAATTGTTATTGATGGAAGAATGTCTTTGGGACAATTGGCTGCAATGGTAGAATATTCAAATAATATAGTGTGGCCGATGGAAATGCTTGGATGGCTTACAAATAGTTTCTCATCAGCAATTGCATCTAATAGAAAATTAAAGAAAATTTATAATGAAGTACCAACAATCAAAGAAAAAGAAAATCCTATAATTCTTGATGAGGTTAAGGGTAAGATTACTTTTGACCATGTGGCATATGGAAAAGAAGGAAAACATATATTAAGAGATGTTTCTTTTGAAGTACAACCTGGAGAAACACTTGGAATTATGGGAGAAACCGGGTCGGGAAAATCTACAATAATTAATCTTATGTCAAGATTTTATGATGCTGATAAAGGAAAAATATGTCTTGATGATGTTGACATAAGGGATATGAAACTAAGTCAGGTAAGAGAAAGTATTTCTCAGGTTATGCAGGATGTATTTTTATTTTCCGACACAATAGCTGAAAATATCAAACTTGGTAAAAAGGACTACATAAGTGAGGAAGAAGTAGAGATAGCTTCAAATAATGCACAGGTAAGTGAATTTGCTACTAAAATGAAAAATAAATACAATACTGTAATAGGTGAAAGAGGTGTTGGACTGTCGGGAGGACAGAAGCAGAGAATCAGCATAGCGAGAGCATTTGCAAAGAAAAATCCAATACTGATATTAGATGATTCTACATCAGCACTGGATATGGAAACAGAGCAACAGATTCAGGAAGCATTAAGGAAATTAGATGGTGTTACAAAGGTTATAATAGCCCATAGAATTAGTGCTGTAAAAAATGCTGATGAAATTATAATTCTCAAAGATGGAATTATCGCTGAGAGAGGAAAGCATCAGCAGTTGTTAGAAAAACATGGCCTTTATTATGAAACATATCAATCTCAATATGGTGATGTAGAAGGGGGTGAAGTGAATGGCTTATAATTCATATAAAGAAGATGAAAAAAGCGTAGAAAAGAGTAAACTTCAAACTCTTAAAAGATTGCTTTTGTATTTGTTAAAATACAAGTGGACAATAGTGTTAGTTTTGATACTTATGGGATATTGTGTAGTTGTAAGTTTAATAAACCCTCTAATAATTGAGTCAGCAATAGATAATCATATTGGAAATAAAGACTATATAGGCTTATACAAATTATTAATTATAGCGTTAATTATCAATTTAATTGCAACATTTGCCATTAAACTTAGAATGTATATAATGGCTAAAATGTGTAATCAGATATTACTTACAATTAGGCAGGAATTATATACTCATATACAAAAACTTGGATTTAAGTTCTTTGATAGTAGACCTACAGGAAAAATATTATCTAGGATTATCGGAGATATAAATTCCTTAAAAGATGTGCTGTCAAATTGTGTAACAACATTAATACCTGATTTTATTACAGTATGTGCAGTTGTTATTATTATGTTTTCTAAGAATCCAAAACTTGCAGTAGCAGCACTTATAAGTACACCTTTTATGGCAATTGCAATAACAATGATACAGGTTAAGGCTCATCCAAGATGGCAGACTTTTAGAAAAAAATCTTCTAATTTAAATGCGTTTTTGCATGAAGATATGTCGGGAATGAAAATAATTCATAGTTTTACTGCTGAAAAAGAAACAGAAGAAACATTTGATGAGTTACTAAATGAACATAAATCATCATTCAGATCAGCTGTAAGATTAAGTGACTGTTTTGGTTCTGTTATTGATTTCTCATGGGGATTTGGATGTGTTGCATTATATTTTATAGGAATTGTTGTATTGAAAGATGAAAATATTTCTGTAGGTACATTTTTGGCATTTGGAACATATATTAATATGTTTTGGCAGCCTATTAATAATTTAAGCAATTTCTATAATCAGATAACAACAAATATTGCAGGAGCAGAAAGAATATTTGAAATTTTAGATACAAAGCCTGAAATAGAGGATGAGAAAGGTGTTGTCGATTTACCTGATATAAAGGGTGAAGTTACATTTGACCATGTTACATTTGGATATGATGAAGAAAAAGTATTAGATGATGTAAGCTTTGTTATTAAACCGGGAGAAACGATAGCGATAGTTGGACCTACAGGAGCAGGAAAATCAACTATAATAAATCTTATCAGTAGATTTTATGATGCAAATGAAGGAAGAGTGTTGTTAGATGGTTATGATGTAAAAGATGTTTCGATAGAAAGCCTTAGAAAACAGGTTGGAACAATGACGCAGGAAAATTTTATTTTTTCAGGAACTGTCAAAGATAACATAAGATATGGAAAATTAGATGCAACAGATGAAGAAATAATCGAAGCTGCTAAAGCTGTTAATGCTCATGAATTTATAATGAAGCTTGATAAAGGCTATGATACCGAGTTATTAGAACGTGGTGGAGGATTATCTATAGGTCAGAAACAGATTTTGGCATTGGCAAGAACAATGGTTTCAAAACCTAAAATACTTATACTTGATGAAGCAACTTCAAGTATAGACACAAAAACAGAATTAATAGTTCAAAAAGGGATTGATAAATTGTTGAGTGGAAGAACTTCTTTTGTAATTGCACACAGATTATCTACAATAAAGAGAGCAGATAGAATATTTGTTGTTGATAATGGAAAGATAATAGAAGAGGGAAGTCATAGACAATTATTGGAAAAGAAAGGTGCATATTATAATTTGTATATGGCACAGTTCAACGTATAACACGAATTGCTACGTTCTTCGAACTCTCGCAATTCTACAAAATATATGAGAAAACAGTTCTATCGGACTATGAATATTCTTATATAAATATATAACACGAATTGCTACGTTCTTCGAACTCTCGCAATTCTACAAAATATTCGAAAACCACCCTATCGGGCTATTTTCTCATATTTTGGCGATTCATAAAAAAGACTGCGTTTTCATGCAAGCATGAACGCAGTCTTTTTTTGAATCTGGTGTTATATGTTTTCTTTTACGGCTTTGCTTACTACTTCAGAAACTTCAGGATTGAAGGCTTCAGGTAAAATAAAGTTTTCGCTTAACTGGTCATCAGGAACGAGAGAAGCAATTGCATTAGCAGCAGCTAATTTCATTTCTTCAGTAATCTGCTTTGCACGACCTTCAAGAGCACCCTTGAAAATTCCAGGGAAGGCAACAACATTGTTAACCTGATTTGGAAAATCAGAACGTCCTGTACCAACGACCCTTGCACCTGCTTCTTTAGCAAGGTCAGGCATAATTTCAGGTGTAGGATTTGCCATTGCAAATATAATAGCGTCTTTGTTCATTGAAGCAACCATTTCCTTAGTTACGATGTTTGGAGCTGATACACCAATAAATATATCTGCACCAACCATTGCATCGGCAAGAACACCATTTTTTCCTTCAAGGTTAGTTACCTGAGCCATTTCCTTTTGAGCCCAGTTTAAATCTTTAACATCATTTGATAATATTCCGTATAAACCGCATATTGTAAGATCTTTAAAACCGTATTTTAATAATAATTTTGAAATTGCAATACCGGCAGAACCATCACCGTTTACAACTACCTTACAATCTTCTTTTTTCTTTCCGACAACTTTTAAAGCGTTGATAATACCGGCAAGAACAACGATTGCTGTTCCATGCTGATCATCATGGAATACAGGAATGTCTAATAATTCTTTAAGTTTACTTTCTATTTCAAAACATCTTGGAGCAGAAATGTCTTCAAGATTAATACCACCGAATCCGGGAGCAATTCTAACAACAGTGTCAATGATTTCCTGTGTATCCTGTGTGTCAAGACAAATTGGAACGGCATTTACATCACCGAATTCTTTAAAAAGAACAGCTTTACCTTCCATAACAGGCATGGCGGCGTAAGGGCCAATATTTCCTAAACCTAAAACAGCACTTCCGTCTGAAACTACGGCTACTGTATTTGCCTTCATTGTGTATTTATAAACATCTTCCGGATTTTTAGCAATTTCAACACAAGGTTTAGCAACACCCGGTGTATATGCAATTGATAAATCCTCACGTGTTTTGATTTTACATTTTGCTTCTGTACTGATTTTACCTACTAAATCAGCATGGAGCTTTAAAGCTTTTTCATCTGTTGTCATAATAACCTCCAAATATAATATAAATAGTAATAAATGTATATTTTAAACATATACATAAAATCAGGTGTCTGAAGTATAGTAGTAAAAAATACATTTAAACACCTGTTTATAAGCATAACACATTTTTAAAAATTACACTATTATTTTTAAAAAAGATGTGTTAATATAAAAACAGAATCTAGACTCAAGTGGGTTTCCCACACATTTCCCGGATTTAATAATAAATATTGAACAGATAGATAGTGAAAGGACTGGTGCATTTATGAGAGAAAAGTTGCAGTCATTACCAGTGAGCGAATTACGAGCCATTGCAAAGGAAAATGGGATTAAAAGTGTAACAAAGTTAAGAAAACAGCAGTTAGTAGATATGATTTTGGAAGTGAATGAGCGAAATCAGAAAAAGCAGACTGAAGCTGCCAAAAAAGAAGAAGTTGATAATGAAAATAAAGAAAATAAAGAAAATATACAGGTAGCAGAAGTAAGTACTGAAGAAAAAGAAGATAAGCCTGAAAAGGAAGTAAAGAAAAAAAAGTCAGAAAATAAAGAAAAAAATTCAGAAAGTAATAAAGAGTTAAAGATAGAGAAAAAGAATTCACATAAATTGGAAGGAAAGACTGAACATAGAATAATAAAAACACATTCTAAAAATGAAAATAAACCGGTACAGAAGGTGCAAAAAACTGAGAAGAGAGATCCTCAGCCAACAGATGAAGGAGATTTTAAATCAGGAATACTTGAGGTTATGCCGGATGGATTTGGATTTATCAGATGTGATAACTATATGCCTGGAGATGATGATGTTTATGTGGCACCATCACAGATTAAAAGATTTAATTTGAAAACAGGAGATATATTAGAAGGAAAAGTAAGAGCAAAGAGAGAATCAGAAAAGTTTGGAGCTCTTTATTATTTAGATAAAGTAAATGATGAATCATTAGAAAAAGTTATTTCCAGACCAAATTTTGAAGATTTAACTCCTATATTCCCTAATAACAGACTTCATTTGGAAACACCATCTGAAAATATGGCAATGAGAATAGTTGATATTATCAGCCCAATTGGAAAGGGACAAAGAGGAATGATTGTGTCTCCACCAAAAGCAGGTAAGACAACCCTTTTAAAACAGGTAGCAAAATCAATTCAGACTAATAATCCTGAAATGAAAATGATTATTTTATTAATAGATGAAAGACCTGAAGAAGTTACAGATATAAAAGAAGCAATTGAAGGGGAGAATGTAGAGGTAATTTATTCTACATTTGATGAATTACCTGAGCATCATAAACGTGTTTCGGAAATGGTAATCGAAAGAGCAAAAAGATTAGTTGAACATGGAAATGATGTAATAATTTTATTGGATAGTATTACAAGACTTGCAAGAGCATACAACATGACTGTACCGCCAAGTGGAAGAACTTTATCAGGTGGTTTGGATCCGGCAGCACTTCATATGCCAAAGAGATTCTTTGGTGCAGCAAGAAATATGAGAGAAGGTGGAAGCCTGACAATTCTAGCTACAGCATTAGTAGATACAGGAAGTAAGATGGATGATGTTGTATATGAAGAATTTAAGGGAACAGGTAATATGGAATTGGTTCTTGATAGAAAATTATCTGAGAAGAGAGTATTCCCGGCTATTGATATAATTAAGTCAGGTACAAGAAGAGAAGATTTATTATTAGATAGTGAAGAATTAGGAGCATCTTATGTAATAAGAAAAGAAATTAATGGAATGAAGAAAGAAGACGCGGCAGAAAGAATAATTAATTTATTCTATAGAACAAAAAATAATAAAGAATTTATTTCAAAAATTTCAAAAATAAAAAATAATGATGGACCAACAAATTCAACAGGTGCTCACAGATTCACGTAATTTTTGTCGAATCATTATAAAATAAAGTGACATTTAATAAAAAAAGGTTGCTAATAGTAAAAGCATATGCTATAATGACTAGGCTATTGAGTTAAGACGGATTGGCGTTGCCAATAAGCATAAAATTTAATTTAAGGAAATGAAGAGGTGAATGTAATGAGAGAAGGAATCCATCCAGATTACCAGCAGGCAACCGTTACATGTAACTGTGGTAACACATTCGTAACAGGTTCAACTAAGTCAGATATTCATGTTGAAATTTGTTCAGCATGTCATCCATTCTACACAGGACAGCAGAAAGCAGTTTCAGCTCGTGGTAGAATTGATAAGTTTAATAAGAAATATGGTATTCAGTAAGTA
Organism: Eubacteriaceae bacterium; assembly: GCA_902363805.1. Classification (GTDB taxonomy): domain Bacteria; phylum Bacillota; class Clostridia; order Lachnospirales; family Lachnospiraceae; genus Eubacterium_U; species Eubacterium_U album. The sequence goes on from CABJBF010000004.1 coordinate 30,290, forward strand.
TTAAGGATAACAGGTTGGGAATTTTTGTTCTCAACCTATTTTCTTATGTAAAGATATGCAGGTTAGAAGCATAATCTGATTATGAAAATAGGGATATTTAATATTTTTATTTGTGCGATTATAATGAATGAGGACATTTATGAAAAATAAAAATAAATTAGGTTCTTCCGGAATAGGAGGACAGGCAGTTATAGAAGGAATTATGATGAGAAATAAGGACTGGTATTCTGTAGCTGTAAGAAAAAGTGATAATACAATTGAGGTAGAAAAGAAGCAATATAAAAGTGCTTCACAGAAAAACAAAATTTTGGGAGCTCCTTTTATCAGAGGAGTATTTAGTTTTATTGATTCCCTAGTGCTTGGAATAAAATCTCTTACATATTCAGCATCTTTTTTTGAAGATGATGATGAAACAGAAGAAGAGCCTGGCAAATTAGAATTGTGGCTTATTAATAAATTTGGTGAGAAAGCTGAGAATGTAATAATGGGATGTGTAGTAGCAGTTTCTATTATATTTTCAGTATTAATATTTATGATGTTACCGTTATTTATAGCGGATATGTTTGAAAGATTTGTTCCGGGAATAGGAAACAGACAGGTTCCAGTAATAGAAGGAATAGCCAAGATGGTTATTTTTATCGGATATATGCTGTTAATATCATTAATGAAAGACATAAGAAGGACATTTATGTATCATGGAGCAGAGCATAAATGTATTAACTGTATTGAAAATGGAAAAATATTAACTGTAGAAAATGTAAGAGAAAGTTCGAGATTTCACAAAAGATGTGGAACAAGCTTTATGTTGATAGTTTTGATAATTAGTATTTTGTTCTTTATCTTCATTCGCTCGGATGTAGTTTGGATTAAATATACAATAAGATTAATTTTAATACCTGTAATTGCAGGTGTTTCATATGAGATTATCCGATTAGCAGGTAGTAGCGATAATTTTATTGTTAATTTAATAAGTAAACCCGGAATATGGATGCAGAAAATAACAACTAAAGAACCAACTGATGATATGATTGAAGTCGCAATTAAGGCAGTTGAGGAAGTCTTTGACTGGAAAGATTATTTGAAAAGCAATGGAATAGAAGTTTTGGATGAAATTTCAGGAGAAGAAGATGTCAACTGAATTTGAATTAAAAGATTTGATAAAAGATGGAATAGAAAAATTGCAGAAAGCATCTGATTTGGATGCAACTGTTGATGCGTGGCTTTTAGCAGAAGAAGTTTTAGGGATTACAAGAGTACAGTATTTTATCAATCCTCAAAGATTAGTTAATAAAGAGGATGCAGATAAGTTTTTTAAATTTATAGATATGCGTTGTAATAAGATTCCTTTACAGCACATAACCGGTAAGCAGGAATTTATGGGATTATCATTTAATGTGAATGAAGATGTATTGATTCCAAGACAGGATACGGAACTTTTAGTTGAAATGGTTTTAAATTATTTAAAACAAAAGATTCAAGGCAAGAAAGTTAAAGTATTAGATATGTGTACCGGCTCAGGATGCATAGCGATTTCAATAAAAAAACTTGCAGAAAATGTAGATGTGACAGCAGTAGATTTGTCCCCAAAAGCATTAAAAGTTGCAATTGATAATGCAAAGCAGTTAGATGCAAAAGTTACATTTATTGAATCAGATTTATTTGAAAATGTATCAGGTAAATATGATATAATTGTATCTAATCCGCCGTACATAAGCAAAAGTGATATTGAAACGCTTATGGAAGAAGTAAAAAATCATGAACCGATGATGGCTTTAGATGGTGATGAAGACGGATTGAAATTTTATAAAAAAATATCGGAAAAGTTAAATGAATATTTATCAGATGATGGGATGATTTTTTATGAGATTGGTTATGATCAGGGAAAAACAGTTCCCGATATTTTGAAGCAGTATAATTTTAAAGATATTAATGTATATAAAGATTTGTCAGAAAATGACAGAGTTGTGATTGCGAGAAAAGGAGAAGAGAATGTTTGATAAATTAGACGGTATATTGGAAAGATTTGATGAAATATTAGAAATGTTAAACGATCCAAGCGTGGCAAATGACCAGAATAATTTTAGAAAATTAATGAAAGAGCAAAGTGACTTAGCACCAATTGTTGAAGCGTATAAGACATATAAACAAGCTAAGCAGGATGTTGAAGACAGTCTTTTAATTCTTGAAGAAGAAAATGACGAAGATATGCGTGAATTAGCTAAAGAAGAATTAAATGAAGCTAAAGCAAAAGTTGAAGAAATGGAACAGCAGTTAAAGATTTTACTTTTACCAAAGGATGAGAATGATGATAAAAACGTTGTTGTAGAAATCCGTGGCGGTGCAGGTGGAGATGAAGCTGCGTTATTTGCTGCTGAACTTTACAGAATGTATTGTATGTATGCAGAAAAGAATCGTTGGAAAACAGAAATGATTTCTTTAAACGAAAATGGTTTAGGTGGATTTAAAGAAGTTGTATTTATGATTAACGGTCAGGGTGCATATTCTAAGTTGAAATATGAAAGTGGAGTACATCGTGTACAGAGAATTCCGGTAACTGAATCAGGTGGAAGAATTCATACATCAACAGCAACTGTTGCAATTATGCCTGAAGCAGAAGAAGTAGATGTAGAAATCGATATGAATGATTGTAAATTTGATGTGTTTAGAGCATCAGGAAACGGTGGTCAGTGTGTAAATACAACTGACTCAGCTGTACGACTTACACATATTCCAACAGGAATTGTTATTTCATGTCAGGATGAAAAATCACAGTTAAAAAATAAGGATAAAGCACTTAAGGTATTAAGAGCAAGATTATACGAACTTGAACTTCAAAAGAAGCAGGATGCTGAATCAGCAGCAAGAAGAAGTCAGGTAGGAACCGGTGACCGTTCAGAAAAGATAAGAACTTACAATTTCCCACAGGGAAGAGTAACAGATCATAGAATTAAGTTTACATCACATAGATTAGATGAAATAATGAATGGAAATCTTGATGAAATAATCGATAACTGTATAGCAGCAGACCAGGCAGCAAAGCTTAGCAATATGGAAAATGAAGGATAAATTTTTTATGAGCCATCGAAAGATGGCTCATATTTATATAAAAAAGTGAGGGTAGAATTATGCAGATGACAACTCTTTGTTATATAGAAAATGATGGAAAATATTTGATGCTTCATCGTGTGAAAAAGAAAGAAGATATTAATAAAAACAAGTGGATAGGAGTAGGTGGACATGCTAACGAATGGGAATCACCGGAAGAATGTCTTGTAAGAGAGGTAAAAGAGGAAACAGGATTAACACTTACTTCTTACAAATTTAGAGGAATCATAACATTTATCAGTAACGAATGTGAATCAGAAACTATGTGCCTATTTACTGCGGATAAGTTTACAGGAAATATAATTGAATGCGATGAGGGAGAACTTAAATGGGTAGATAAAAAAGAAGTACCTAATTTGCCAACATGGGAAGGGGATGCAGTATTCTTGAAATTGTTATTAGAAGATGAAAAAAGATTCTTTTCATTAAAATTAGTATATGAAGGGGATAAATTAAAAGAAAAAAATATAGTGTTTTATTAAATGATGTAGATATAGAGATATAAAGCACAGAGATATATGGTTTAGTTTCAGGATTTGAAAAAAGCATCTAAAGTAGCCGGGATATGATAGGTTTACCGACTATAATAGCTCAGGCATTAATGTCGTTTATGACATATGGACTAAATATAATACTTGTGAAAATAAGCGAGTCTGCAGTTACAGCTTATGGATTATATTATAAAATACAAAATCTTAAATAACAAATATGTAGCATTATAGGTGCATGTTGTTGTATTATATAGAGTATGTAGGTAAAAATGTTTACAACAAATAACCACTGACCAATGGTACTGGCAATATATATATATAAGAAGAGAAAACAAAATGAACGAAGTTCATTTTCTATAAATGTTTCTGACGAATAGCCGCCAACCAAATGGAGGGGAAATGCATATAATAGTAGGAGAATTACAATGGACATTACAGTAAGAAGAGCAGAAGCAAAGGATATTGATAAAGTAAGTAAATTGTTAAGTGAGGTATTAGAGATACATGCGAAGTTAAGATCTGACATTTTTATTTCAGGTACAACAAAATATACAAAAGAAGAACTTACAAATATATTCCAAAATGATGACACGCCGGTATTTGTAGCTATAGATAATGATGAAGTTGTAGGTTATGCATTTTGTGTAATAAAAAAACAACCTTTTAGTACAAATATGGTTGATTTTGAAACTTTATATATAGATGATTTGTGTGTGGATGAAGAGTGCAGAGGCAAGCATGTAGGGACTATTCTTTATAAGCATGTTCTTGATTATGCAAAGGAAATAGGATGTTATGACGTTACTTTAAATGTGTGGGAAGGAAATGACAATGCCCGTGCATTTTATGAAAAGATGGGAATGTTTGTAAAGGAAACACAGATGGAAGTGATTCTTAAATAAGGATAACTTTATAAAAGTCTTAAGGATTGTTAGACGTTACAGACGATTATAATCTTGAATTATAAAGATAAATTCAGAGGGTACGAAGGAGAAAGTAATATGGACAACCTGTCAGTATATGAACTTATGTGGCTGTTTTTAAGTTATTCATTTTTAGGATGGATTCTAGAAACAGTATTTGCAACAATAAAGGAAAGAAAAGTAGTTAACAGAGGTCTTATAAATGGACCATTTTGTATTATATATGGTATCAGTGCAGTTTTAATATCAACAACATTACACGAACTTACAGGAATTTGGTTGATTTTATTTGCTGCTATATATGCATCTGTTGTTGAATGGTTTGGTGGACATTTAGTTGAAAAAATATACCACGAAAAATGGTGGGATTATTCAGATATTAAATGGAATTTTGAAGGATATGTATGTGTCCCGATGACAGCAGTATGGGGCGTGTTGGGATACATAGTTGTTAAGTTTGGAGATAGTCTGTTACTTGATTTATATCACTTATTCCCAACAGTTATAATGCATATTATTTTGTGGATTATAACCGGATGCCTTATTGCGGATATAGTTTTTTCTTCAATTATTATTAAATGTGAAGGAAAAGGCGTAGATAAAATAATTGAGGCTAATAATAAATTCACTCAGATTAGTTTAAATCTTGAGAAATGGATTGTTAAAAGGGTAAATTTACGTATAGATAAAGCTTATCCAAAATCTTCTAAAGTAGAGAAAAAAGAAAAGGATAAGAGCGTATTTGCAAGGGGTTGTGATTTTTATAAAATAGCATTACTGTTTTTTATCGGCTCATTTCTTGGAGATGTAACAGAAACGATATTCTGCAGAGCAACGGCAGGAGTATGGATGAGAAGAAGCAGTGTAATATGGGGTCAGTTCAGTATAGTGTGGGGCTTGGCAATTGCAATCGTAACGGCTATGCTCTATAAATATAGAGAAAAAAGTGATAGTTTCTTATTTATAATGGGAACGTGTTTAGGGGGAGCATACGAATATTTGTGTAGTGTATTTACCGAAATTGTATTTGGAAAGATATTTTGGGATTACAGCAAAATACCATTTAACTTAGGAGGAAGAATAAATCTTTTATATTGCTTCTTCTGGGGAATGGCAGCAGTTGTATGGTTTAAAATATGTTACCCTAAATTATCAGCAATAATTGAAAAAATTCCTGTAAAGCCGGGAAAAATATGTACATGGGTATTGATTATATTTATGAGTGTTGATGTCGTTGCGACATGTATGGTGCTTCATAGATATGACCAGAGAGAAAATGGAATAGTGGCAACAAAGCAGTGGCAGATATGGGTTGATGATAATTACAATGATGCCAGAATGGAAAAAATATATCCAAATGCAAAAAATGCCAATTAATTATTTGAAAAATGTTGTTAAAACAACAGAAATGTTATTTGAATTATAATACTATCTGCATGTGATAATTTTACATCAGAAAGGAATTTTAATAGATGGATAATAAAATGTTTTGTTTTCAATGTGAGCAGACAGCCGGTTGTACAGGCTGTACAGGAGCAATGGGAGTGTGTGGTAAGTCAGCGGATACATCTAGATTGCAGGATGAACTCACAGGAGCGTTAATCGGTCTGGCAAAAAGTACAAGTCACAATCCTAAAAGAAAAGAAACAGATAAAATTATAATAGAGGGATTATTTACAACGATAACAAATGTTAATTTTAATGATGATACATTAAAGGAAATGATACAAAAAGTTCATTTAGAAAAAAATGCAATTGCACCAAATTGCAATGCGTGTGCGATGCCTTGTGGAAGTACAGAAGATTATGATATGAATTTGTTGTGGAATGAAGATGAGGATATCCGCTCATTAAAATCACTTATCTTGTTTGGAATAAGAGGAATGGCAGCTTATGCGTACCATGCAATGGTTTTAGGATATGAGGATGAGGATGTAAACGGATTCTTTTATAAAGCGTTATCTGTTATTACTTATGATATGGAAATTGGACAACTTTTGCCAGTAGCGCTTGAAGTGGGAGAAAAGAATTTAAAATGCATGGAATTACTTGATAGGGCAAATACAGAAAGTTATGGAAATCCTACTCCGGTAAAAGTTCCATTGACTATAGAAAAAGGACCATTTATCGTAATTTCAGGACATGATTTAAAAGATTTAGAATTGTTATTACAGCAGACAGATGGAAAAGGAATAAATATATATACTCATGGAGAAATGCTTCCTGCACACGGTTATCCGGAGTTAAAGAAATATCCTCATTTGAAGGGAAATTTTGGAACTGCATGGCAGAATCAGCAAAAGGAATTTGATGATATCAAAGGACCTGTATTATTTACAACTAATTGTCTAATGCCGGTTAAGCAAAGTTATGCAGACAGAGTATTTACAACGGAAGTTGTTTCGTATCCTGAGATGGTTCATATCGGAGAAGACAAGGACTTTACTCCTGTAATAAATAAGGCACTTGAACTTGGCGGTTATGAAGAAGATAAAGTTATGACGGGAATAAACGGTGGAAGATATGTTATGACAGGATTTGGACATGGAACTATTCTTGGAGTTGCAGATAAGGTTATTGAAGGAGTTAAGAACAAAGAAATAAGTCATTTCTTCTTAGTTGGAGGATGTGATGGAGCAAGAGTCGGAAGAAATTATTATACGGAATTTGTTAAGCAGTCACCAAAGGATTCTATTATTTTAACACTTGCATGTGGCAAATACAGATTTAATGACTTAGATTTGGGAGATATTAACGGATTACCAAGAATTATGGATATGGGTCAGTGTAATGACGCATATGGAGCTATAAAAGTTGCAATTGCGTTAGCACAGGCATTTGAATGCGAAGTTAATGATTTACCATTATCAATGATTTTATCATGGTATGAACAGAAGGCAGTATGTATTTTATTGACATTATTACATCTTGGAATTAAAAACATATATTTAGGACCAACGCTTCCTGCTTTTATATCACCAAATATATTGAATTATTTAGTGGAAAATTATAACATTTCACCTATTAGTACACCGGATAAAGATTTAGAAAAAATTATGACAAATAAGTAAAATAAAACAGTTCGACCATACAATAGCAGGGATTATTACAGTTTATGCTATATGGCCGGACTGTTATTATTTTTAGATAAATTAATATATAGACTCTTCATTTATTAATGTTTTTCTGCTAGAATAGGAAAATGAGATTAAAACAAAAGATTTATTAGCCGAAGAGGATGCTTATGTAATTATTGAATAGAAATAAGAATTTAATTCGGAATTATTCTAAAGTCAATTAGAAAAGGTAGAGGTTAAGTAAATGAAAATTGGATTTGATAATGACAAGTATTTAAAAATGCAGTCAGAGCATATCAGAGAGAGAATTGAAAAATTTGGAAACAAGTTATATTTAGAATTTGGTGGAAAATTATTTGATGATTATCATGCATCAAGAGTTCTTCCGGGATTTCAGCCTGATTCAAAATTACAGATGTTATTACAGTTAAAAGACCAGGCAGAAGTTGTTATAGTAATTAGTGCGGAAGACATTGAAGAAAATAAGGTAAGAGGCGATTATGGAATAACATATGATTTAGATGTATTAAGACTTATTGACGAATTTCAGTCAGTTGGTCTTTTTGTAGGAAGTGTATGCCTTACAAAATTTGCAGGACAGCCATCAGCAGAATTATTCCAACAGAGATTAAAAGAACTTGGAATTAAGTCATACAGACATTATAAGATTCCTGGATATCCAAGCGATGTAAATCACATTGTAAGTGATGAAGGATATGGAAAGAATGATTATATAGAAACAGAGAGACCTTTAGTAGTTATTACTGCACCGGGTCCCGGAAGTGGAAAGATGGCAACATGTCTTTCACAGTTATATCATGAGCATAAAAAAGGAATTGAAGCAGGATACGCTAAATTTGAAACATTTCCTATATGGAATATTCCACTTAAGCACCCTGTTAACCTTGCGTATGAAGCAGCAACAGCAGATCTTAATGATGTAAACATGATTGATCCATTTCATTTAGAAGCGTATGGAAAGACTACAGTTAACTATAATAGAGATATAGAAATATTCCCTGTTGTTAATGCAATGTTTGAACTTATTGCAGGTGAAAGTCCATATAAATCACCTACAGATATGGGTGTTAACATGGCTGGTAACTGTATTGTGGATGATGAAGTATGTTGTGAAGCATCACAGCAGGAAATTTTACGAAGATATTATAAATGTTTATGCGATAAAAAACGTAATGGTGAAACAAAAGATGATATATATAAATTAGAACTTTTGATGCAGCAGGCAGGAGTGACTATTGATGACAGAAAAGTAGCAAAAGTAGCTAAAGAAATTGAAGAAAAAACAGGTAGTCCTGCAGTAGCTATTGAGCTTGAAGATGGAACAATGATTACAGGAAAAACAAGTGATTTGCTTGGCTCATCTGCAGCAGCCTTATTAAATGCAGTTAAGAAATTAGGTAAAATTGAAGATGATGTTAAATTGGTATCACCACAGGCAATTGAACCGATTCAGACATTAAAGACACAGTATTTAGGAAGTCAGAATCCACGACTTCATACAGACGAAATTTTAATTGCTTTATCATCAACAGCAGCAAATAGTGAAGTTGCAAAAGTAGCGATGAAGCAGTTACATAAGTTAAAAGGATGTCAGGCACATTCTACAGTATTGCTTACATCAGTAGATGAACAGACATTTAAGAGATTAGGAATACAGCTTACATGTGAACCTAAATACGAAGAAGATGGAAGAAAATATCATAAACACTAATTTACAAAATAATAAATATAAACATTAAAATAACCGGTTATTAATTTTTCTTAGATTGATAACCGGTTAAAATAAGCAGGGAAAGTTGAGGTAAATATGATACAGGACATAGAACCAAAACTAAACAATCAATATAAAAATATTAAGCCTAAAGATAATGATTATGTATTAAGTTACAGTGGGAGAAGGGTATTGTTATCTAAAAAGGCAGAAACACTAGAGTATTTAACATATGAGAAGTATAAACAGATAAATCAGGGGGATAATGCCTTGGTTTATTTTTTTAGTATAGGAAATGATTCATATTTCTATGAAAAAAACGAAATAGAAGCTGATGGATTTGAGTATGTACCAATGTTTAAGACAAGAACAATGAAACCAATGGCTAAAGTAATGGCAGCAGCAACAGGATGGCATTTAAATATGTGGTATAAGTCGAATAAATTTTGTGGGGCATGTGGTTGTAATATGGAACATGATGAAAAAATAAGAATGCTAAAATGTCCTAAATGTGGAAATCAGGTATTCCCCAAAATCGCTCCGGCAGTTATAGTAGGAGTGACGGACAATGATAAAATATTATTAACAAAATATGCAGACAGAGAGTATAAAAGATATGCACTAATTGCAGGTTTTACAGAGATAGGAGAGACTATCGAAGAAACAGTTGCAAGGGAAGTATTTGAAGAAACAGGAGTGCATATTAAGGACATAACATATTATAAAAGTCAGCCATGGGGATATGATGGTAATGTCCTTATGGGATTTTTTGCAAAACTAGATGGCAATAGGAAAATTACAATGGATGAAGATGAATTGTCCGTAGCAGAATGGGTTAATTATAAAGATGTTCCGGACGATGAAGAAAAGATAAGCCTAACAAGAGAAATGATGACATGTTTTCGCAAGGAGAGAGAAAATGAAAGCAAAAGACGAAAAAACAAATGTAATGAGAGTATTAGACAGTAAGAAAATTAAATATCAGCATTATTATTATGGTGATACAGATGCAATAAGTGGGACTGATGTTGCAAAAGCATTAGGACAAAATCCGGAGTGCGTATTTAAAACATTAGTCACAGAAGGAAAGACAAAAAATCACTATGTATTTATTGTACCTGTAGAAAAAGAACTTGATTTAAAAAAGGCAGCAAAAGCTGTAGGAGAAAAATCAATACAAATGATAAAATCAAAGGAACTTTTACCGCTTACAGGATATATTCATGGTGGATGCTCACCGATTGGAATGAAAAAATTATTTAAAACAACAATTGATTCGAGTGTAGAAAATGTAGAAAAATTTTGCGTAAGTGGTGGAAAAATCGGCTATCAGGTAGAAATTACACTTGAAGATTTAAGAAAGGTAATTCCTGTTCAGACCGCTGAAATTACTGTATAGATATACTGCATATTTAAGAAAGACTAACGAAAGAATTCTTGCACAAACTAACATACGTAGCACTCTAAATTCTTAGAATATAGTATGTCTTTGATAGAAAATTTGAAAATAGGAGGAAGAAAATGAAATACGAATTAATTGGGTTGGATATGGATGGAACGATGCTTAATTCAGAAAAGAAAATTACTGATGGAGTAATTAAGGCTATAAAAGAAGCAATAGCAAATGGAAAATATGTTTCATTATCATCAGGTCGTGCATTAGCTGAATTGACTGAGTATAGGGAAATGTTAAAGGATATGGAATATGCTATTCTTGAAAGTGGAGCATTAGTTTATAACTTAAAAAAAGATGAGATAATATCAGTAGTTACATTAGATGAAGATATTGTAAAAAAAGTATTTGAAGCAGTTAAAGGTAAAGATGTTTTTGTGCATTTGATTTCGCAAGGACGTTCAGTTTCACCTGAGAAGTTAATACCAAAAATGGATAAATATCATATGGGTGTTTATATACCTATGTATGAAAAAGTATGCACAAAAGTAGAAGATACAATAAAATTTCATTATGAAGATAAGCAGGGAATTGAAAAAATAAATTTGTTCCATACAACTCCACAGGATAGGGAAAATACAAGAAAAAAATTACAGGGTTTGCCAATAGAAATGTTGGATGCGGAAGAAACATCGCTTGAAATATCACCTCTTGGTGTTACAAAGGGCTTTGGATTAAAGAAATTATGTGAGTATTTAAATATGGGAATTGAACAATCAATTGCTGTTGGAGATGCAGATAATGATTTAGATATATTAAAAACTGCAGGACTTGCCATAGCTATGGGTAATGCAAATGAAAATGCACAAAAGATAGCAGATGTTAAGGTTGCTGATAATGACCATGACGGGGTTGCAGAAGCGATATATAAATATTTGCTTGAGAAATAAAATTCTTGAATAAACATATATACTTGTGATATAATGAGACGTAAGAAATCACGATATAAAACAACAAACCGGATTCTTTACGAATCCGGTTTTGTAGCGTCCGGGGAAAAGTGACGCATAACAAATTTAAAGAACAGGAGTTGATTGTGTATGCATTATGACTTGATTATTGTAGGTGCAGGACCGGCAGGAATCTTTACAGCATTAGAATTATTAAAGAATAATAGTGACAAAAAGATTCTTTTGGTAGAAAAAGGAAAAGCTGTAGAAAAAAGACATTGCCCAAAAGCAGAGGTAGGGCATTGTGTTAATTGTAAGCCTAATTGTGCTATAACTACAGGGTTCTCCGGAGCAGGAGCTTTTTCCGATGGTAAGTTAAGCTTGTCATATGAAGTAGGTGGAGATTTGCCGATGCTTATTGGAGAAGAATTTGCACAGGAATTAATTGACTATACAGATACAATCTATTTGGAATTTGGTGCAGACCCACATGTAGAAGGAATTTACGAGGGAGAAGACATCAAGGAAATAAGAAAGAATGCAATTAAGGCAGGTCTTAAGTTAGTAGACTGCCCAATCAGACATTTGGGAACGGAAAAGGCACAGCAGCTTTATTACAATATTCAGGAATGGTTGTTACAGCATGGTGTTGAAATGAAATTTGAAATAGAATGTGAAAATATTATTCTTGATGAAGAAGGTTGCAAAGGGGTTGTCTTAAAAGAAGGTAATGATAGCGTTCCATATTATGCAGACGAAGTTGTTATTGCAACAGGAAGAAGAGGTGCTGACTGGCTTGAAAAATTATGTGCAGAACACAACATTGCACATAAGCCGGGAACAGTTGATATTGGTGTGCGTGTAGAATGTAGAAATGAAGTAATGGAAAAGGTTAACGAAGTACTTTATGAGTCAAAACTTATCGGTTATCCAAGACCATGGAAAAATAAAGTTCGTACATTTTGCCAGAATCCGGGAGGATTTGTTGCACAGGAAAATTACGATAATGATTTAGCAGTAGTTAATGGACATAGTTTTAAGGAAAAAAAGAGTAATAATACAAACCTTGCAATACTTGTAAGCCATAATTTTACTGAACCATTTAACAAACCAATTGAATATGCACAAAAGGTTGGTGAGTTGACAAATATGTTAGGCGCAGGTCATATTATGGTACAAAGATACGGAGATATTCTCGATGGAAAGAGAACATGGCCAAAAGAATTAGCACAGAGTAATGTAAAGCCTACACTTAAAGATGCAGTAGCAGGTGATATAACAGCGGCAATGCCATATAGAGCAATGACAAATATAATTGAATTTATAAAAATGCTTGATAAAGTAGTTCCGGGATTTGCTTCAACAGAAACTCTGTTGTACAGCCCTGAATTAAAATTCTATTCAAATAAAGTAAAAATGGACGAAAACCTTAATACAAATATTAAAGGTTTACATTGTCTTGGAGATTCTTCAGGATGGACAAGAGGTCTTATGATGGCATCAGTTATGGGTGTTCTTATGGGAAGAAAATTATTAGATAAATAAACGGAAGCAACAATCTGTCTGGATAGATGGGTTGTTGCTTCTTTTGCTGTGAGAATCAGCCGGATTTATTAAAAATAGAATAAACACAAAATAAATGAAAAGAATATATTAGAGAAAAGATAAAATACACAATATATTTTTTATATTAAATAGGATTAAGTGCCTGTATCAATAGTATGAATTTACAGTTTTAGTGAAGAAAGTAATACATTACAGTAAAAGAAAATTGCATTTAATTGTTATACATTTGGCGAAATTTGTATATTTTTTAGAAAAAATATGTATAGTATAATTCAATTTAAGATGTAGAAATCTACAGAGAATATAAGCTTTAGATGTTTATGAAAATGTTATAGCTTATGAGATTTTAAGAAAGGTGGTGTCTTAATGATTAAAGAAACAATGGCTTCCATTAAAAAAGCTGAAAAACAAGGGGAAGAAATTGTTAATAAAGCAAATGAAGATGCTGAAAAAAATATAAAAAAGGCAAATGAAGATGCTGAAAAGAGCATTGATGATGCAGTAAAAAGGCAGAAAGACAAGATAGAAGAATATTGTCAAAAAGCCAGAAAAAGAGGAGAGAAAGAAGCAAAAACAATTAGAAGTGATAATGAAAAGAATGTTAAAGAACTGTATGACAAGGCTTTAACTCTCGAAAATGAGGCTGTAAATAAGGCAGTAGAAGAAGTAATGAAATTTTAATTGTTTGTGATTTGAAATTTAAGATTATTAGATTGCATATAATGAAGTAATTGATGCTTAATCGATATAATTAAATTATCATATAACTATAAATTGTTATTTCTTTAGAAATAAAGAAGGGAGGCATGATAAAATGGCAGTATTAGAAATGCAAAAAATATGCATTTGTGCCCTGAAAAAAGAACGAAAGCCTATCATAGAATATATTCAAAGAAGTGGTGTTGTTGAAATCAAGGAAAGAAAAGTAAAAAAAGGCTTTTCCAAGATGGATACAAGTGTTGCTAAATCAAGTTTTGAAAGAAATGCAGCTTTAGCAGAAAATGCTTTGGAAGTATTAGAGCAATATGAACCGGAAAAGAAATCAATGTTTTCATCTCTAGAAGGAAAGAGGCAGGTTGCTTCAAATGAATTTAAAAGAATTTCAGATAATAGAGATGAAATAATGGATAAAATATCAGCTATTATTAATTTGCAAAAAGAAATATCAGCAAAACAAAATGATATTTTGAAATTAAAAGCAAATATAGAAGCTGTAAAACCATGGTTAAATATGGATGTTCCGGGTGCGACAACAGGAACTGAAAAGACGGCGTTTATTTATGGCTCATTTCCCGGAAATATTACTCAGGAACAACTGTATCAGCAAATCCAGTCAAATGAAAAATTCCCTAAAGCGAGCGATGTAAGAATATTTTATTCAGACAAAAATCAGACCTGTGTTGCAGGATTTTGTATGAAAAAAGATGAGGAACAGTTTGAGGAAGCATTGAGGCAGATGGATTTTTCAAGACCTTCGCTGATAATGAGAAGTATTCCTGAGGTATCTAAGGAAAAATGGACAAAGAGGATTGCTGAGTTTGAAAACAGCATAGATAATCGCATTGAGGAACTCAGGCAATTAGCAGAGGATAGAGAGGACATTCAGTTAGCGGCAGATTATTTTAACAGCAGAGCAGAAAAATACGATGTACTTGGAAGGATTCTTCAAACAAAACATGTATTTATAATTACAGGTTATATTCCAAAAAAAGAATTTGAGAAGCTTAAAGAAACACTTACTGATAAATTCACGGTTATGATTGAGGCCGAAGAGATATCGGCAAAAGAACAACCTCCGGTTTTACTTGAAAACAACGCTTTTGCAAGACCTGTAGAGGGTGTTGTTGAATCATTTGGATTACCAAAGAAAGGCGAGTTTGACCCAAGCACAATAATGGCAGTATTTTATTACATTTTATTTGGAATGATGCTAAGCGATGCAGCTTATGGATTGATAATATTTTTAGCATGCTTTATAGCGATAAAAAAATTCCCTAGAATGGGCGATTCGTTAAATAAATCATTGCATATGTTTATGTATTGTGGAATATCAACGACAATATGGGGATTGTTATTCGGAGGATTTTTTGGTGATGCAATTACAGTTGTATCGAATGTATTTTTCCATAAAAATATAGAACTTAAAGCGTTGTGGTTTGTTCCGCTTAACGATCCGATGAGACTGTTAATGTATTCAATGGTAATAGGAATTATTCATATGTTCTTAGGACTTGGAATAAAAGGGTATATGCTTTTGAAAGACAATAAAATAGTAGATTTTATATGTGATGTATTATTGTGGTATTCACTGTTAATTGGATTAATATTGTTATTATTGCCAACTGAATTATTTGCATCTATTTCACAGATGACATTTGTATTCCCGGCATGGCTTTCAATTCTATCAAAAGCATTAACAATAATAGGACTTGTCGGACTGCTCCTCATGTCAGGCAGAAGAAAAGGTAACAAGTGGGCTATCAGAATTGCTCTTGGAGCTTATGATATTTATAACGTAACAGGCTGGCTTAGCGATTTGCTGTCATATTCAAGACTTTTAGCATTAGGTCTGGCAACAGGAGTTATTGCATCAGTTGTAAATTCTATGGGCAGCATGATAGGCGATGGCCCGGTAGGAATAATAGTTTTCATAATAGTATTTATTGTAGGTCATACACTAAACCTTGCAATCAATCTGTTAGGAGCTTATGTTCATACAAACAGATTACAGTATGTAGAATTTTTCGGAAAATTCTATGAAGGAGGAGGCAGAGCCTTCAATCCATTCACATTAAAAACAAAATATGTTGAGTTAGATAAAGGAGAGAAATAATAATGGAATTAGGAATTTTTTATGCCATTCTTGGCGCAGCGTTAGCAACTTTATTGGCAGGAGCAGGATCAGCAATGGGTGTAGGTATTGCAGGTCAGGCAGCAGCAGGTGTAGTAACAGAAGATCCGGGTAAATTTTCAAAGGTTTTAATTTTACAGCTTCTTCCTGGTACACAGGGTATTTACGGTTTATTAGTTGCATTTATCACATTAAGTAAAATCGGTTTATTAAACGGAAATCTTGCATCAATATCAACAGGAACAGGACTTATGATTTTAGCCGCATGTCTTCCAATTGGTGTTGTTGGTTTAATCTCAGGATTACACCAGGGAAAAACAGCAGTTGCAAGTATTGGAATCGTAGCTAAGAAACCTGAACAGTTTGGTAAGTCAATGTTATTCCCTGCAATGGTTGAAACATATGCTATTTTAGCACTTCTTATATCAATTCTTTCTGTAAGTAATATTCCGGTTTAATAGAAGTATATAAGCAGAAAGGAGTTGCCCATGGGTGGATTAGAAGAAATATTAAACCAAATTAAAGCTGACGCAAATGAAGAAGCGGCAGATATTTTGGCAAAGGCACAAGACACCTGCGACTCTATAAAAGAAAACGCTCAAATTGAAATTGATAAAATAGAGACTGCAGGGACAAAAAAGGCTGAGAGTGAAGAAAAATTACTATTTAGTAAAATTAAGTCAGCAGCCGGAATGGAAGCAAAGCAGAAATATCTTGAAGCAAAACAAAAAATTATTTCAGATATAGTGAATAAGGCATATAACAAAATGGTAAATGCTTCGGATGAGGAATATTTTGGTTATTTAATAAAAATGACAGAGGAATATGCTCAGCCGACAGAAGGAAAAATGTGTCTTAATAAAAAAGACTTAGAGAGACTTCCTAAGGACTTTCAGGAAAAGATAAGTGAAGCAGCGAACAAAAATAATGGAAAATTATTAGTAAGCAATGAACCTATAAATATTGAAAACGGAATGATTCTTGATTACGGAGATATAGTGGAAAATTGTACTTTTGATGCTGTATTTCACAATAAAAAAGATGATTTGCAGGATGAAATTAACAGATTCCTGTTTAAATAGTTGAGGAGGAAAATATATGTCAGAAACCAATTATACTTATGCGGTTGCCCGTGTTCGTGCAAAAGAGGTCTCACTATTTTCTGATTCAGTGATTGAACAGTTGATGGCTTGTAAAGATTATAAAAGCTGTATGGCATTTCTTCATGATCATGGTTGGGGAAATGGAGAACCGGCGGAAACAGAAGATGATATGCTTGCATTTGAGAGAAAGAAAACCTGGGATGACATACATGAGTTAGTAAATGAGAAAGATGCATTTACTGTAATCACAGTACCAAGAGAGTATCATAATTTAAAAGCAGCAATTAAACA
Organism: Eubacteriaceae bacterium; assembly: GCA_902363805.1. Classification (GTDB taxonomy): domain Bacteria; phylum Bacillota; class Clostridia; order Lachnospirales; family Lachnospiraceae; genus Eubacterium_U; species Eubacterium_U album. Next base: position 47,772 of record CABJBF010000004.1, read on the forward strand.
GGTATGTAGTGGAGATAAAGCAGAGCATGCATATTATGATAATTGCAGATGGTCACCTGAGCAGTTGAAGGATATGGTTGAAAGAAAAGATTTTGACAGTTTGCCTGAAATGATGGCTTATGCAGCGAATGAAGCGACAGAGGCATTGCTACAAACTCAGGATGGACAGTTATGCGACATAATAATTGATACTGCGACATTAGAAGCTGTTAAAGAAGAAGGAGCAAAATCAGATTCAAAATTAATAAAACAATATGCTGAAGAAATGGTTGCAGTTGCAAATATAAGAGTTGCAGTAAGATGTGCTAAAACAAAGAAATCAAAAGATTTTATGGAAAGAGCAATTGTTGCCTGTGATTCTTTAAGCAAAGCTTCTTTAATTAAAGGCGCGGAATCAGGAATTGATGGAATATGCAGTTATTTACAATCGGCAGGATACAGCGAGGCAGCTGAACATATAAAAGAATCACCGTCAGCTTTTGAAAGATGGTGTGATAATAGAATAATCGATAAAATCAAAGAGGAAAAATATAATTCTTTTTCGGCAGGCCCAATACTTGCATATTTTCTTGCGAGAGAAAATGAAATAAAAACAGTTAGAATTATATTGACTGGAAAGTTAAATAACTTAAGTGATGATTTTATTCGGGAAAGGTTAAGGAAAATGTATGTATAAGATTGCGGTGTTAGGTGATTATGACAGTATATATGGGTTTGGTGCAATCGGAATGGATACATTTCCGGTAACCGACCCTGAAGAGGGAATTAAAACTCTTAGAGTGTTGGCTAAAAGTGAATACGAAATTATTTATGTGACGGAAGGTCTGGCAGTACAGATTGATCATGAGATAAATAAATATAAAGAAATGCTGTCACCGGCAATAATATTAATTCCCGGCGTATTTGGAAATACCGGGAAAGGAGTTGCAGGAGTTAAGGCAAGTGTAGAACAGGCTGTAGGCAGCGATATTTTGTTTTCATAAATTAAAGTGAAGTGATTTTATTTCACAGTAAGGAGACTAGTATGAGCAAAGGAGTAATTAAGAAGGTTGCGGGACCTTTAGTTATAGCAGAAGGGATGAGAGATGCCAATATGTTTGACGTTGTAAGAGTAAGTAAAGAACGTCTTATTGGCGAAATCATTGAAATGCATGGTGACCAGGCTTCGATTCAGGTATATGAAGAAACAGCAGGATTAGGACCGGGAGAAGAAGTTGAGTCAACAGAGGCACCATTATCTGTAGAATTAGGACCGGGACTTATAGCAAGTATATATGATGGAATTCAAAGACCACTTGATGATATTATGAAAGTGGCAGGAAACAACTTGAAAAGAGGCGTTGAAGTACCATCCCTAAAGCGAGATTTGAAATGGGATTTTGTACCTTGCATGAATGTTGGAGATGAAGTTGAAACAGGAGATGTTATTGGTACTGTAAAAGAAACAGAAGTTGTAACTCAGAAGATAATGATTCCATATGGAATTAAAGGAAAAATAAAATCAATAACAGCCGGAAATTATACAGTTACAGAGACAGTTGCAGTTGTAGAGACAAAAGACGGCGATAAAGAAATTACATTAATGCAGAAATGGCCGGTTAGAAAAGGAAGACCATATGCAAAGAAACTTCCACCAACAAAACCATTGGTAACAGGTCAGAGAGTAGTAGATACATTATTCCCAATTGCAAGAGGCGGTGTAGCAGCAGTTCCGGGACCATTTGGTTCAGGAAAAACAGTAATTCAGCATCAGTTGGCAAAATGGGCAGAGGCAGATATTGTTGTATACATTGGTTGTGGAGAACGTGGAAATGAGATGACAGATGTACTTAATGAATTTCCGGAATTAAAGGACCCAAAGACAGGACGTTCCCTGATGGAGAGAACAGTATTAATAGCAAATACATCAGATATGCCTGTTGCAGCCAGAGAAGCTTCTATTTATACAGGAATTACAATTGCTGAGTATTTTAGAGATATGGGATATTCAGTAGCACTTATGGCAGATTCAACTTCAAGATGGGCAGAAGCACTTCGTGAAATGTCAGGACGACTCGAAGAAATGCCTGGAGAAGAAGGTTATCCGGCATATTTAGGTTCAAGACTTGCTCAGTTTTATGAAAGAGCAGGTGAGGTTATTTCACTTGGAAAAGAAGGAAGAGAAGGAGCACTTTCGGTAATTGGAGCTGTATCTCCTCCGGGTGGTGATATTTCAGAACCTGTGTCTCAGGCTACACTTCGTATCGTAAAGGTATTCTGGGGACTTGATTCAGCATTAGCTTATAAGAGACATTTTCCTGCAATTAACTGGTTAACAAGTTATTCCTTATATGTAGATAATATAGGAAAATGGTTCGAAGAAAATGTATCAGAAGAATGGCTTAAATTAAGACAGGAGCTTATGAGTCTCTTGCAGGATGAAGCACAGTTGGAAGAAATTGTAAAAATGGTAGGTATGGATGCGCTTTCAGCACCTGACAGACTAAAAATGGAAGCAACAAGATCAATAAGAGAGGATTTCTTACATCAGAACTCATTCCATGAGATAGACACATATACTTCTCTTAATAAACAATATTTGATGATGAAATTAGTACTTGGATATTATTATGAGGCAAATGAAGCTCTTACAAATGGTGCTTCAATTGACAAATTAATAGCACTTCCAATAAGAGAACAAATCGGAAGATTTAAGTATACTAAGGAAGAAGATATTCAGAGTAGATATGATGAAATCTTAAAGGAACTTGAAATTCAGGTTGCAGGAGCATTTGATAAGGAGGACTTCTAATATGGCAAAGGAATATAGAACAATTCAGGAAGTAGCAGGTCCTTTGATGCTTGTTAGGGACGTAGAAAATGTTACTTACGATGAACTTGGAGAAATAGAACTTGCAAATGGTGAAACAAGACGTTGTAAAGTACTTGAAATAGATGGCAAAAATGCATTGGTCCAGTTATTTGAAAGTTCTACTGGAATTAACCTTTCAAACAGTAAAGTAAGATTTTTAGGCCGAAGCATGGAACTTGGTGTTTCGGAAGATATGCTTGGAAGAGTATTTGACGGATTAGGTAACCCAATAGATGACGGACCCGCAATTCTTCCGGAAGAGAGAAGAGATATTAATGGTGTACCTATGAATCCGGCAGCAAGAAATTACCCTTCAGAATTTATTGAAACAGGAATTTCAGCAATTGATGGATTAAACACATTAGTAAGAGGACAGAAATTGCCAATTTTCTCAGCTTCAGGTCTTCCACATGCACAGTTAGCAGCGCAGATTGCAAGACAGGCAAAGGTAAAAGGAAAAGATGAACAGTTCGCCGTAGTATTTGCAGCTATGGGTATAACATTTGAAGAGGCAAATTATTTTATAGATAGTTTCAAAGAAACAGGAGCGATTGATAGAACAGTATTGTTTATAAATTTAGCAAATGACCCGGCTGTTGAACGTATTGCCACACCGAAAATGGCATTGACTGCAGCAGAATATCTTGCATTTGAAAAAGGAATGCATGTTCTTGTAATTCTTACGGATATTACTAACTATGCAGATGCTTTAAGAGAAATTTCTGCAGCAAGAAAAGAAGTTCCAGGACGTAGAGGATATCCGGGATATATGTATACTGATTTGGCAACGATGTATGAAAGAGCAGGACGTCAGAGAGGTAAAGACGGTAGCGTAACAATGATTCCTATTCTTACAATGCCTGAAGATGATAAGACACATCCAATTCCTGACCTTACAGGATATATAACTGAAGGACAGATTATTTTAAGCCGTGAGCTTTACAGAAAAGGCATTCAGCCACCAATAGATGTTCTTCCATCGCTTTCAAGACTTAAAGATAAAGGCATTGGGGAAGGAAAAACAAGAGCAGATCATTCAAATGTAATGAACCAGTTGTTTTCAGCATATGCAAGAGGTAAGGATGCTAAAGAACTGATGGTTATTTTAGGTGAGGCAGCACTTTCAGAAACAGACAGAATTTATGCAAAATTTGCTGATGAATTTGAAAAGAAGTATGTATCACAGGGATACCAGTCAGACAGAAGCATTGAGGAAACAATGGATATAGGATGGGAATTGCTTAATATTTTGCCTCGTGCAGAACTTAAACGTATTGATGATAAATATCTTGATATGTATTACAAAGAAAAATAAGTGATACAAAAAAGCGTTTAGAAAGCGAGGTGAGAGAATGGCAAACACTCAGGTTAATCCTACAAGAATGGAATTGACGAAACAGAAGAAGAAACTTGTATCTGCAGTAAAGGGACATAAACTTTTAAAAGATAAAAGAGATGAGCTTATGAGACAGTTTTTGGATTTGGCAAGAGAAAATATGGAACTTAGACTTAAGGTTGAAAAAGCCATAAATAATGCTAATACTAATTTTGTTGTCGCTAAGGCAGGAATGAATATTGAAACATTAACAACAGCATTAATGGCAACAAAACAAAAACTTGAATTGAATGTAGATAAAAAAAATATAATGAGTGTAGATATTCCGGTATATTCTGTTAAGTCGAAAACAGCTAATCCAAATGACATATATTCTTACGGATTTGCATTTACAACAGGAGACTTAGATGATGCAGTCACATCTCTCGCAGATATCAGAGAAGATATGGTACGATTAGCACAGATTGAAAAATCATGTCAGTTGCTTTCAAGTGAAATCGAGAAAACAAGAAGAAGAGTTAATGCCTTAGAACATGTTATAATTCCTGAGGCACAGAAAAATATAAAGTATATTACTATGAAATTAGATGAAAATGAACGAAGCACACAGATTCGATTAATGAAAGTAAAAGATATGATGTTAGAGGAAGCACATCATTATAAAGAAAAATAAATATAGTTATTTTATGTAGCGAACAAATGGAATTTTGTTTTACATCAAAAAGTAAATACTAAAATTATGTAAGGTTACTTTTAGTGATGTAAGATAAATTTGTTTGCTACTTTTTTATTTATGGACTATAAAACATTGGTTATGAGTGTGTTGACCATAGTTTTAATAAGGTATAAAAACAGAAAGCAAAGGTAGGGATAGAAAGGCTTTTACTTGACAGTTATGATTTTTTAAAATATCATATATAAAGTAAAAGATTATTGGGGATATTAAGCCTAACAATAGTGTATGAATTACTTGATTTTCGAAATAAAAGGAGGCAGAAATGATTGATTTTCATTCTCATGTATTGCCTGGTATAGATGATGGAAGCAGTTGCGAGGAGGAATCACTTGACATGCTTCGTATAGCAAAGAGTCAAGGAGTTATTACAATGTTAGCAACTCCTCATTTTTATGCTCAAAATAATTCAGTCGGACATTTCCTAAAAGACAGAGAAAAGTCATTTAATAAATTAAAAGCATGTACCGAATACATGAAAGATGATGCGTATCCTGCTATAAAGCTTGGAGCTGAGGTGTGTTATTTTAATGGAATAGGACAGGCAAGAGAATTGGAAAAACTGTGTATAGAAGATACAGATGCGATTCTACTCGAGCTTCCTTTCACACAATGGAACAAATTTGTTTTGCAGGATGTCATAATGCTGATGGAAGAGAGACATATTACGGTTATTTTGGCACATATAGAAAGATTTTATGCTTTTCAGACAAGGAAAAAAATTTGGAAGGAAATGCTTGAATTACCTGTTATTTTTCAGGTAAATGCAGATTTTCATGACAATAGAAAGAAAAGAAAAGTCGTAAAAAAGTTAATAGAAAGTGATAAACCTCTTATTTTAGGAAGTGATTGTCATAATGTTGAGAACCGAAAACCAAATCTTATAAGCGGATATGATTATATATCAGATAAATATGGTAAAAAGATGGTTGAACAAATAGATAATCTGGGAAGAGAAGTGCTTGGATTTGATACTAAATAAAATTGATAGGGTGTTAATCAAATGAAAAAGAAAAGAAAAAAATACATAAAAATTGCTGCAGGTATATTGATATTCATATTATTTATTATAGCTTTTGGATATGGACTCCAGTATATTGATAATAAGACGGAAAAGACGAATGTTTCGGATGAGGATTCTATTAATGACTGGAATGTTCAGGTCGCAAGAGGAAAAATAAAGCTTAATAAGAAAAAATATGATTATTATCATGATTTTGAAAATTACCTTCTTATTGGAACAGATGCTTCAGGAAATGATGGAGAAGGCGATGAATATCAGGGCAGTATGGCAGATTTTTTAATGCTTGTTATTGTTGATAAAACAGATGGAACTTATAGTTTTCTGCAATTTAACAGAGATACCATGACAGAGATATCGTTAATTAATCATGATGGTAAGGGGGCTGCAACAGCTACTATTCAGTTGTGTACAGCACATTGGTATGGAGGAACTAAAGAACAGAGCTGTAAGAATACAGTAAAAGCTGTAAAGAAACTGTTAGGCGGTATGGAAATTAATGGCTATTATGAACTTAACATGAGTGAAATTCCTACACTTAATCAAATTGTCGGTGGAGTTACAGTAACATTAGAAGAAGATTTTACAGACAAATATCCTGAAATGAAAAAAGGAGCAACATTACAACTTACTGATGATGAAGCATATGCTTATGTACATGACAGATATGGTGTTGGCGATGAAGAAAATGCATCAAGAATGAAGCGACAACAACAGTATATGACAGGCTTCTTCAAAAAATTACAGGATAAAATTAAGTCAAACAGTAATTATACAACTGAAATATTTGAACAATTACAGGATAAAGCAACTACAGATATAACGGTTGGAACAATATCAAACATAAGCAACATATTTGCAAGTGGAACAAACAAGGGAATATATGAATTGCAGGGAGAATCAAAAGTTGGTCAGTCATTAGGTGATGATCTTGATCATATGGAATTTTACGTAGATAAAGATTCTATGGTTACAACTATGGAGGATTTATTTGGAATAAAGGAACATAATAATAAAGAGTAAAGGAAAGAAAAAATGAAACAACAGGTAAATAAGATTAATATGAATGAAAAAGAAGATGAAGTGGAAATTAATCTTTTAGACTTATTTAACTATTACCGCAAAAAGATTATTTTTATCATAATTGGTTTTGTAGTTGGAGCTATAATTGCAGGTCTTGGAACAAAATTTTTAATAACACCAAAGTACACTGCTACAGCTAAAGTATACATGGTATCTGCTTCAAACAATTCAGTAGTTAACCTTGCAGATTTGAGTATAGGAACTTCATTGTCAGAAGATTATGCAGAATTGTTACATGTACGTCCTATAGTAGAAGCAGTAAGCAAGGAAAATGATTTAGGATATTCATATGAACAGCTTAACGGAATGATTAGTATTTCTACAGTAGAAGATACACGTATTTTGAAAATATCAGCTGTTAGCACTAAACCAAAGGAAGCTAAGATTATAGCTAATGCATTGGCTGAAAAGGCAGTTACTGAAATTCCTAAATTAATGGGAACTACAGCACCAAATATTGCAGAAAGAGCAATTACACCTAAATTTAAAAGTTCACCAAGCCTTAAGAAGAATACAATGATGGGTGCACTTGGAGGAATGGTTTTAGTATTAGCAGTATTGACATTCTTATTTATTACCGATGATACAATTAAGACAGAAGAAGATATTGAAAAATATTTAGAAATTATTCCACTTACTGTTATTCCTGATGGAAATGTGAAATATGGTGCATATAGCAATTATGCAAAAGGAAAAAAATATTATACACCGAAAAAATAAGCTTGAGGAGAAAGTAAAATGAATAAAATTAAAATGGATTCAATACAGGAAATTCCTTATGCTGTAGAAGAATCAATAAACCGTCTTCGTATAAATGTCAGCTTTTTAGGAAATGAAATAAAGAAAATTATGGTTGTAAGTACATTGCCAAATGAAGGTAAAAGTTTTGTTACAATGCAGATATGGAAACAGATGGCTAATGCCGGAATTAAGTCAGTGTTAGTTGATGCTGATATGAGAAATTCAGTATTAGTGAAGAAAAATGATATGGAGCGTCAGGATGGGAAAGAAATGAAAGGTCTTACAAATTATCTTGCAGGAGATTTTTCATTGGATGAAGTTACATATGAAAGTCCGTTTGAAAATGGAGACATTATTCCGAATGTAGAAAATATAATTAATCCATCAATGTTACTTGAAGGTGACAAATTTGGAAATATGTTAAATGAACTTTCAAAAGATTACAGATATGTATTTGTAGATGCACCACCACTAGGACTTGTTTCGGATGCTGAAAAAATTGGAAGCATGTGTGATGGAGCGATTCTTGTTATAAGAAGTGGAGAAACCACAAGAGCAGAAGTTAAGAATTCAATAAAACAGCTTGAAAGATCAGGATGTAAAATATTAGGAGTGGTTTTAAACCGTGCAACAGATTTGAAAAATAAATACAGTAAACAGAAATATTATAGTGGTAAATATTAATAAGTTATAATACTAAGAAAAAATGTATTAATAATACACAATATTTATGTATAAATTTTACCGAAAATGTCAAAAATATATAGTTTTATATAAAAAAGTATTTAAAAAGACACTCTTTAGTAGTATAATGTGCCTATGGTGAGCTTTTATGATTGTAAAAAGTTTGCTATAGGGCAATCGACTTGGCTTTGGTCGATGTTGTGAATTAATAAATAAAGCTCAATAGAGGACAGGAGGAACTTAATAATGATGAAGAAGTTATTGAAAGAAGTTGCTGTATTAGCAATGGCAGCAGTAGTAGCAGTTAGTTCAGTTTCAGGAGTACAGGCAGCAGTTGCAAGTCCGACAGTAAGTGTTGTACCAGTTGATAAGAAGAATGTTACAACTACAGAAGGCAACAATGTAGATACTAAGGCTGATGGAACAGCTGAAATTAACGATGTTACAGTTAATAAGAATATTGCTACAGTACCTGGCACAGTAACAGTTGATAGGGTAACTTACACAGTAACAGTAATTAAGGCTAAAGCATTTGCTAAGACAGCTAAGAAAGCTAAAAAGATTGTAATTCCAGCTACAATTAAGAGAGTTAACAAGATGGGATTCACAGGAGCTAAGAAAGTAAAGAAGATTATTGTTAAAGGAACAAAGAGCTTCACAGTAAAGAAAGGTGCTTTCAAGGGATTAAATTCAGCTAAGATTACAGTTAAAGTTAATAAGAAGATGAAAGCTAAAGAATTCAAGAAATTAAAGAAGAATTTAAAGAAAGCCGGATTCAAGGGAAAAGTTACAAAATAATAATAATTACATAAAGAAAAGGAGCTTTGAAAGCTCCTTTTCTTTTTATAGAAGGAGAATGAAATGAAGATAAAAGAAGGGTTTATTTTAAGAAAAGTAGGAGGAAGTAACGTAATTGTTCCTACAGGAAATGAGACAAACGAATTTAATGGAATGATAACAACAAATGATACAGGTGCATTTATATTTGAAAAATTACAAAGTGGAATGAATAGTGATGAAATAGTCAAAACGATAACTGAAGAGTTTGAAATAGACAGTGAAACTGCAACGAAGGACGTAGAAAAATTCATTGAGAAAATGAAAGACGCAAATATATTTGAATAGTTATTCTGGCAAAAAAAAGGATAACTGATTACAAATATATTATTTATAATAATAGAGAAAGAATTTGATTTAGATAATGAAAGATAGAGAAAGTCTTGTATGGATAAAAGCTAAAGCTAAGAAGCAAAGCTTTAGAATAATTATTTTAAGTATAGCAAATATAATTCTTGCACTAATTGGAACAGGCTTATCGGTTTTAAGTAAGTTTGCGATAGATGCGGCAGCGAATGCAGCAGATGCGCAGGGACACGATGAATTTATTAAATTTAGAAACCAGATTATAGTTGTGGGCATTATTATTTTATGCACAATTTTGTTTAGAATGATTCTTAGAATTGCAACGCAGAGCATGACTGTTAAGGCACAGGCAGGTCTTGAAATGAGCATGAGATCGCAATTGTATCAGAGCGTTATAAGAAAAAATTATAGTGATATAATGAAATATCATAGTGGAGAGTTAATTAACCGTCTGACAAGCGATATGAAAATAGTTACAGAAGGAGTTACATCAATTATTCCAACTATTTTGTTTTGCGTTTTCCAATTCTTAGGTGCTTTTATAGTGCTTGTTTCATTTGACTGGAGATTTACTATTTTATTTTTAGCAGCAGGAATTGTATTGTCAGTAACAACATTATTTTTTAGAAAAAAATTAAAAAGTCTACATAAGGCTGTTCAGGAGACAGATGGAAAAGTAAGATCATTTTATCAGGAATCAATAGAAAGCATTCTAGCTGTAAAAACATTTGGCGTAGAGGATAAGTTTGCTGAAAAAGGCGACATACTTCAAAAGAAAAATTATGATATGAAAATGAAACGAAGGGTCATAAGTATATGTGCAAACACAGGATTTAGTTTCATTTTTAATGCAGGGTATTTGTTTGCATTAATCTGGTGTGCATTAAAAGTATGCGCAAAGACAATGAGTTTTGGTACTTTGACTGCAATGCTTCAGTTAATATCCCAGATACAAACTCCATTTTTCAATATAACTAAGGTTATTCCGCAATATTACAGTATTTTGGCTTCGGCAGAAAGAATAATCGAGATTGAGAATATACAGGATGAACAAAGAAACGAACCAAAGGAAACGGTAAAAGAACTCTATGATAAATTCGATAAAGGTATATTTAAAAATATAAGATTTAGCTATGGAAGAGATATTGTACTTAAAGAAGGAAATGCAGATTTTAGTAAAGGTGAATTTGTGGCGATAAGGGGAATTTCCGGAATTGGAAAAAGTACTTTGTTTAAACTTTTGCTAGGAGTTTTTAGACCGGATGAAGGTGAGATAAAGTTATGCTTTAAAGATGGAGAAGAAGTTACTGTTTCACCTGATACAAGAAGAATGTTTGCGTATGTACCTCAGGGAAATTTTTTGTTTAGCGGTACAATAAGAGAGAACCTAACTTTAATCAAAGATGCAGATGATGAAACAATAAAGCAGGCATTAATAGCAAGTGATATATATGATTTCGTAAGCAAATTACCAAATGGAATGGATACTAAGATTGGTGAAAACGCCATGGGATTATCAGAAGGTCAGGCACAAAGAATTGCAATTGCGAGAGCAGTTATAAGTGGAGCACCAATCTTATTGTTAGATGAAGCAACATCAGCGCTTGATGAAATGACAGAAAAGAGAGTGTTGGAAAATATAAAGAAATTAAAAGAAAGAACATGTATCATAATTACTCATAAACAGGCTGCGTTAGATGTATGCGATAAGGAATTTATAATTAAAGATAAGTGCTTATATCAAAAATAAAGTGGCATCAGGGATTATTTCCTGATGTCACTTTATTTTTGTGCCTTTTGTGAAATCCGGCATCATTTTATAAGTACATATTTATTCACCATATCCCACAATGAGTCATGAAATACCATTGCAAGTGCTTTCCATTGTTTATGCTTTTGTGATTCGTATTCTAACTGCTTTTTCAACTGCTGTATTTCAAGAAGTAAATCTTCCGTTTCCTTTAGTAGAAGTTCATTTTCATTAATCATTTTAAATGTCCTCTTCTAAATTATTGCTGTAAAGCCTATTAAATTATATCAGAAATATGAAGAAATATGGAAAGAATATATCGACACAAAATAGACAATTATGACAGTAATAAAGGAAAAAAAGTCGGAATTAAATATATATCTTGTAGATAAATGTCGGATTATACAATTTATCATACTTGAGGGTCGGATAAAGGGTCGGAATATAGGGTTCAGGTTGTAAATGAAGATGGAATATTATATAATAAAAAGAGTGCCAAATGAAATGAATTTGGATATATGACGTAAGGTCATAAAAATGATGAAAGGAAATTGTCGGTGCTTATATTTAAATATATAGTAGACAATGAATTAGTGGAAATGGGAAAATATTTTGGAACAGATGGTTTTAGAGGAGAAGCAAATGTTAATTTAACAGCAATGCATGCATTCAAGATAGGACGATTCATAGGATGGTATTATGGAAGATATCATAAATGCTCAGTTGTTATTGGAAAAGATACAAGAAGAAGCAGTTACATGTTCGAAGACGCTTTGTCAGCAGGGCTTACATCTACAGGTGCAGATGTATACTTATTACACGTTACTACAACACCAAGTGTTTCATATGTTGTAAGAACAGGAGATTTTGATTGCGGAATTATGGTATCAGCAAGCCATAATCCATTCTATGATAACGGAATTAAGTTAATTAATGGCAATGGTGAAAAGATGGAACAGGAGGTCATTGATGAAGTAGAAAAATACTTAGACAGTGACTTAGAAAGCATTCCATATGCAAGAATGGAAAAAATCGGAAGAACAGTTGACTATTTTGCAGGAAGAAACAGATATATGGGTTATTTGATGTCACTTGCAACACATTCATATAGAAATATCAAAGTTGGTCTTGACTGTTCTAATGGTAGTGCATCTTCAATTGCAAAAGGAGTATTTGATGCACTTGGTGCAGAAACACATGTAATTAATGATACACCGGATGGAACTAATATTAATAAAGAATGTGGTTCAACACATATTGAAGAATTACAGAAATACGTTATTGGAAATAAGTTAGATATCGGATTTGCATATGATGGAGACGCTGACAGATGTTTATGTGTAGATGAAAAAGGAAATGTTGTTAATGGTGATTTAATTTTATATGTTGCCGGAGTTTATATGAAACAGAAAGGAACTCTTGTAAATAATACAGTTGTAACAACAATTATGTCAAATATCGGTCTTTATAAAGCATTTGATGCAGTAGGCATTGATTATGAAAAGACAGCAGTAGGTGACAAATATGTTTATGAATGCATGAGAGAAAATGAATATAAACTTGGTGGAGAAGAATCAGGTCATATTATTTTTGGTAAGTATGCAACAACGGGAGATGGTATTTTAACATCAATCAAATTAATGGAAGTAATGCTTGCAAGCAAGAAAAAGATGTCAGAACTTACATCACCTGTTACAATCTATCCACAGTGCCTTAAAAATGTAAAGGTTAAGAGTAAACCGGAAGCACAGCAGGATGCAGATGTTCAGGCAGCAGTAAAAGAAATTGCAGATAAGCTTGGAGAAGACGGAAGAATTCTTGTAAGAGAAAGTGGAACAGAGCCTGTAATTCGAGTAATGGTTGAAGCAAGAACTGATGAAGAAGCAGAAAAATGCGTTGACTATGTAGTAGATGTAATTAACAAAAAAGGTCATGCATTATAAATCGGTATTTATTTTGTTTGTTTAAATAAAATAAATGCAATCAGCGAAACAGATTAATAGACAACAAAGGAAATGCTCTTAAAATGAAAAAAATTTATATAGTTAGAATAGTGTTGCTTATTTTAATAGGATTCTGGATGGGAACCATATTTGGATTTTCAGCTGAGAATGGTGAATCATCTCAGTCTCTTAGTGATAAGATTACTGTTAAAGTAGTTAAATATATAGAGCCTGAATATGACAGCAAGGATTTATTAAAGCAACAGGACATATTTAATAAAACCAGTTTTTTTGTAAGAAAGATAGGACATTTTGGAGAATATGCAATATTGGGGATATTGATAACTATGTTTGCAATGACATTTAGAGCATACAGAAGTAAAAGGATAAGATACCAGTTAATGACAATTGTCGTTCCGTTTATTTATGCGTGCACAGATGAATTCCACCAGGGATTTGTAGATGGAAGAAGTCCTAAATTTTTTGATGTATGCATAGATACATGCGGAGCATGTACGGCAATAGTTATAATGATTGGAATTAATATATTGATAAAGAAGATAATGACAGAAAGGGATAGAAATGAAGACTTGGGAACAGTATATTAGAAAAGTAACTCCATACACACCCGGCGAACAGCCAAAGACAGAGAATGTAGTAAAATTAAATACTAATGAAAATCCTTACCCACCGGCACCGGGAGTAAGCAAAGCACTTTGTGATATGGATCTGGCAATTCTTCGAAAATATCCGGACCCGGATGCAACAGAATTAGTTGATGCGATTGCTAAATATTATGGAGTTAAATCAAACCAGGTATTTGTAGGAGTAGGTTCAGATGACGTTTTAGGAATGGCATTTTTAACATTCTTTAATTCAGATAAACCGATATTATTCCCTGATATTACATATTCTTTTTACGATGTATGGGCAGATTTATTTGAGATTCCTTATGAAACAATAAAATTAGACGATAATTTTGAAATAATACCTGAGGATTATTTTAGGGAAAATGGTGGAATCGTATTTCCTAATCCAAATGCTCCAACAGCAGTAGAAATGTCAATAGACAAGGTTGAGGAAATTATAAAAAATAATCAGGATTCGGTAGTAATTGTTGATGAAGCATATGTAGATTTTGGAGCAACTTCAGCATTAAAATTCATTGAAAAATATGATAATGTGCTTGTTGTAAGAACATTTTCAAAATCCCGTTCAGCAGCAGGTCTTAGAATCGGTTATGCAATGGGAAATGAAAAGTTAATCAGTGCAATGCTTGCAGTTAAGTTCTCATATAATTCATATACAATGAATTTTCCAACAATCTATGCAGGTGTAGAAGCTATAAAAGACGATGCTTATTTCAAAAATCTTGTGGAAAAAATAATTGCTACAAGAGAGAAGGCAAAAGTTAAACTAAAAGAATTAGGATTTACATGCACTGATTCAAAGACAAACTTTTTATTTGCAACACATAAAAGTGCAAAAGCAGAAGATATATTTAATTATCTTAAAACAAAAAATATTTATGTAAGATATTTTAAGAAACCAAGAATAGATAATTATTTAAGAATCACAATTGGCACGGATGAGGAAATGGAAAAATTATATTTGGCATTAGAAGAATACTTAATATAATACTGTCTGATATGTTAATAAATATATGTTGAGACAGAAAAAGTGTTAATAAAATTCCCGGAAGAAAAAATTCCGGGAATTTTTTAAGTGTACTTTGCGGTGCACGTTTTTAATTGCGAAAGTTCTTAATCTGCTTTAGTAGTGGGATGATACAGACAAAGACAATGGTATACATTGTGAGGTGGAATATAAAGAAAGTCGGAGTCAAAAAAATCCCCGACTTTAAAATAATTATTTTAACAAATAATAAGTGCTAAAATAGCAATTTATAGATTAAGTTAATCTAAGATTCTTCCATCTGTAGAAATTGTAACTACGTTCCAAGGAATAAACTTTGTACTGTTTTTAATTGCTGTTTTGGCTGCATTTTCTAAACCACCACAACATGGAACTTCCATTCTTACAATAGTTACTTCTTTAATGTCGTTATTTTTAATTATTTCAGTTAATTTGATTGAATAGTCAGTATCATCTAATTTTGGACAACCTACAATAGTTACATGATTTTTAATAAAATCCTGATGGAAGTTAGCATATGCATAAGCAGTACAGTCAGCGGCAATGAGTAATTTAGCACCATCAAAAAATGAAGCATTAGGTGAAACTAATTTAATCTGAACAGGCCACTGCATTAATTGACTTGAAGGTACAGAAGTCTGCACATTTTCAGTATTTGCAGGCTTTAATGCTTTAGCTCTCATACCCGGACATACAAAAGGAGTGGGAGCAGCAGATTTTTTTGCCTGAGCAGCCTTTACAGCAGCTTCATTATATTCAGGAGCTTCACGTTCAACAAAAGAAATTGCATTCATAGGACATGTAGGAAGGCAGTCTCCTAAACCATCACAATAATCTTCACGAAGAAGCTTAGCTTTACCATTAACAATCTCAATTGCACCTTCATGGCAGGCATTTGCACAAATACCACATCCATTACACTTTTCTTCATTAATTTCTATAATACGACGAATCATATTAGACCTCCAATTTGAAATTTATTACAATTATTTGTATATTGATTTGATAATGCTAGTATAGTACAATCAGTATGACAAATCTGTTGTTAAAACAACAATAAAGATAGTTAATTATATGTTATATGTAAAATTATTTTATGAGGTGCAACGATGAATTATCAACTCTTGTCCAATTCAAAATTATTTAAAGGGATGAGTGAAGAAGAAATAAAGACAATGTTAAGTTGCCTTGGGGCAGTTACAAAAAAATATAAAAAAGGTGAAGATATTTATAGAGTAGGGGAATCAATACAATTGTTTGGAATGGTTGTTGAAGGCGGAGTAAATATTGAAAGCGATGATTTGTGGGGGAATAAAAGCATATTAAGTCATATAGAGCCGGGATTTATATTTGGAGAAACATATGCAAGTATACCGGGAGAGGCACTTCTTGTAAATGCAGTAGCAACGGAAAATACAGAAATTTTGTTTTTAAATGCTTACAGAGTTCTTGAAACATGCCCAAATACATGTGGTCATCATGAAAAACTGATAAAAAATTTGCTACGGATATCAGCACAGAAAAATTTAATGCTTTCAAGAAGAATATTACACACATCATCTAAATCCATTCGAGGAAGACTGTTAGCATATTTTTCGGATCAGGCGAAATTAAGTGGAAGTTATAAGTTTACAATCCCATTTAATAGACAACAGCTGGCTGATTATTTAAATGTAGACAGAAGTGCAATGAGTAATGAGTTGTCTAAAATGAAAAATGACGGAATAATAGAAATAGATAAAAATACATTTACGTTAAAAGAACAATTATAAATATAAAATAACAATAAAAATAAAATGCAAATAAGCAAAAATACACAGAAAAAGGAGCGGTAAAATGCATTCACCATTAGAGATAGCAAAAAGTTATATAGAAATAGGAATACACAAAAGCAATCTGCCAATTTTCAAGATGATATTACTTGGATTTTTCGCAGGAATGTTTATAGGATTTGCAGGTATAGGTTCAACAGTAGCAGCAAGCAGTATATCAGTCGCTTCAGTAGCTAAGCTTGTAGGGGCAATGGTATTTCCGGCAGGAATGGCAATGGTTCTTGTTGCAGGAAGTGAATTGTTTACAGGGAATAATTTGATAATTTTATCTGTTTTGGCAGGGAAAAACAGCATATGGAAGATGTTAAAAAACTGGTTATTTGTATATATAGGAAATTTCATTGGAACAACTTTTGTTGCAGTTTTAGTTGTATATGGACATACTCCTAATTTATTTCAGGGAGATTTGGCAGGTGCAATAGTAAATGCTGCAAAAGCGAGAACAGATTTAGCGGTTTCAGATAGTTTTGTGAGAGGAATATTATGCAATATATTGGTATGTATTGCAATTTGGATGTCATTTGCAGCAAAAAGAGTGTCAGGAAAATTAATGACAAGTTTCTGGCCGGTAATGATATTTGTATTATGCGGATTTGAGCATTGCATAGCGGATATGTATTTTGGAGTTGCAGGATTGTTAACAGCATCAGAGTATGGTATAACAGCAGATGGACTTACATGGTTTAATTTTCTTGTAAATAATTTGATACCTGTAACACTTGGCAATATTGTCGGAGGAGCAGGAATTGTAGGATGTGGATATTATGTGGCATTTCTTCATAAGTCTCCACTTTCAGGAGAAACAGCAGAAGAAGAGGCAAAAGATATAGACATTGCGGAAGAATATTAATAGTGGAGGAGCAAAGTGGCAGAAAATGAAAAAACATATATAGCCATAGATTTAAAGTCTTTTTATGCATCAGTTGAATGCAGGGAAAGAAAGTTAGATTGTATGACTACAAATTTGGTGGTGGCTGACAAAAGCCGAACTGAAAAAACAATATGTCTGGCTGTTTCGCCGTCACTTAAAGCTTATGGGATTCCGGGCAGAGCCAGATTATTTGAAGTGATTCAAAAAATAAAAGAAGTTAATGAGGAAAGAAAGGCAAAATTGCCGGAAGGAGTTTTCCATGAATTATCGTATAATGATAATGTTATAAAAAAATCTCCATACGTAGGGGTTGATTATATTGTAGCGAAACCAAGAATGGCACTGTATATGCAATACAGTGCCAGAATTTATGAAATATATCTTAAATACATTGCATCTGAGGATATACATGTTTATTCTATTGATGAAGTATTTATGGATGTGACGCATTATTTAAAAACATATGAATTAACTCCTAAGCAGTTGGCAAAGAAAATAATAAAAGATATTCAACAGACAACGGGAATTACAGCAACGGCAGGTATTGGTACAAATTTATATTTGTGTAAGATTGCAATGGATATTATGGCAAAGCACATTCCGGCAGATGAAGATGGCGTAAGAATTGCTTATTTGGATGAAATGCTTTACAGAAAACAATTATGGAATCATAGACCAATTACAGATTTTTGGAGAGTCGGAAGAGGATATGCAAAGCAACTTGAGAAATATGGTTTGTATACGATGGGAGATATTGCCAGATGTTCAGTTGGAAAGGAAAATGAATTCCATAATGAAGAACTTTTGTACAAGTTATTTGGTGTAAATGCAGAATTACTGATAGACCATGCGTGGGGATGGGAGCCATGTACAATTGAAGATGTTAAATCCTATAAACCTGAAACTAACAGCTTAGGTTCAGGGCAGGTATTGCAATGCCCATACATGTGGGAAAAGGCAAGAGTTGTTGTTGGAGAAATGATTGAACTTCTTGTTCTTGATTTAGTTGAAAAAGAACTGGTTACTAATCAAATTGTGCTTACAGTAGGATATGACATAGAGTGTATTAAAAATCCTGAAATAAGAAAAAAGTACGATGGAAGTGTAACAACGGATTATTATGGAAGAAAGATACCAAAACACGCTCATGGGACAACAAATTTAAAAGAACATTGTTCATCTACAAAGCTTATAACTGAGGCAGTTTTAAAATTATATGATGAAATTGTAAATAAGAATTTGTTAATACGAAGAATAAATATAGCAGCAAATCATGTTATAAATGAAAAAGATGTTGTGAAAAAAGATGATTATGAACAGTTAGATCTATTTACTGATTATGAAGAACAGGCTAAGAAAAAAGAAACAGAAGAAAAGCAGTTACAAAGAGAAAAACAAATGCAAAAGGCTATGTTAGAGATAAAAAAGAAATATGGGAAAAACGCAATTTTAAAGGGAACTAATTTGACAGAAGGTGCTACAACAATAGAGAGGAATGAAATGATTGGTGGGCATAAAGCATAAAATTAAGTTTGTTAAAAAGATATTTATATAAATTATAAATGAAATTTTATTAATTTAACATTATGTAAAAGTTAGAGATGTTAATAAGGTATGGAAAGGCAGATGGCAAAATGAGTAAAGAGGCAAAGAATACTTATGAAGATATTATAAATATGGAGCATCCAACATCAAAAAGGCATCCAAGGATGACGGTTTATAACAGGGCTGCACAATTTTCACCATTTGCTGCACTGACAGGTCATGAGGAGGCGTTGAAAGAAACTGCAAGGATTACTGATAATAAAATTGAATTAGATGAAAATGTTAAAAGAGAACTTGATTATAAATTACAACAGATATTAAATAAAAATGACTCTATTCCAAATGTGCAGATTACTTATTTTAAAAAAGATGAAAATAAAGAGGGCGGGGCATATTTAAATATATGCTCCAAAATAAAAAAGATAGATGAGTATAAAAAAACAGTTGAATTTACCGATGGAAAAGAAATTTTTATAGATGATATTATATCTATAGAGGAAGAAACAAAATGAAATAAGTTTGTTTTTAGAATGTTTTCTACGATTAGCCGCCGACAAAAGTACGGGGCAGTACATATTTTTAAAGGAGCTTTAAGATGAAATATTTAAAACAATTTTTAATAATACTTGTAATTTCATATGCAGGAGAGTTGTTAAAATACGTGTTACCATTACCGATTCCGGCTAGTATATACGGAATGGTTATTTTACTTGTAGGATTGCTTACAGGATTGATTGCACTTGATGCAGTTAAAGATGTTGGCAAATTTTTGATAGAAATAATGCCTGTTATGTTTATACCGGCAGGAGTAGGACTTATGTCGTCATGGGGAACACTAAAACCATTGCTATTGCCTGTTAGTATAATAACAGTAGTAACAATAGTTACAGTTATGGCTGCAACAGGAAAGGTTTCACAATGGGTTATACGAAAAGGAAAATCTGATAAAGAGGAGAATGAAAAATATGAATAATTTGCTTGAAACATCTTTATTTGCGGGCGTAAGCATAAGTCTAGTATCATATATGATTGGTCTTGCATTAAAGAAAAAATTTAAACTGGGGATATTTAATCCGTTATTGATTTCAATTATATTTACAATTGTTATTTTGGTTTGCGCAAATGTAGATTATGAAACATATAACAAGGGTGCAGTTTATTTAAGCTGGTTTTTAACTCCGGCAACAGTGTGCCTTGCAATTCCATTATATGAACAGTGGCAATTGTTAAAAAGAAATTTTAAAGCAGTAATTTTAGGAATATCAGCCGGAGTGCTTACCAGTTTGTGTACAGTGTTGATTTTGGCAAAATTAATGAAAATGACACACAGGGAGTATGTTACTTTACTTCCAAAGTCAATAACTACAGCAATCGGTATGGGCGTTTCAGAGGAATTAGGCGGATATGTTACAATTACGGTAGCAGTAATCGTAGTTACAGGAGTTTTAGGAAATATATTTGGAGAACTTATTTGCAAGATATTTAAGATTACGGAACCTATTTCAAAGGGATTGGCATTAGGAGCATCTTCTCATGCAATTGGAACTGCAAAGGCAATTGAAATGGGAGAAATCGAAGGTGCAATGAGCAGTCTTGCAATAGCTGTTACAGGCATTTTGACGGTAGTTTTAGCATCTGTATTTGCAAATTTTTTATAGAAATATATTAAGATGCATGGTCAAAACGTTTAAGCTCTCGTAAATTTGCTCATAAGTGGATAACTATAAATTTTGCAGATTACTTAAAGAAGGAGTACAATTATGATTATTACAATAGCCAGACAGTGCGGATGTAATGGAGATGAATTAGGAAAAGCATTGGCACAAAAATATAATTTAAAATTATTTGACAAAAAAGCAATTTCTAAAATGGCAAAGGAAAAAGGGTATTTTGAAAGATACCCTGACTTTTACGGAGAAACACCTATGGATATGCTTATGCATTCGATTACGGTTTCTGAAGAAGATTCGTTGTTATACAGTACAGCAGGTAAAGCGTTGAAAAATGTAATTGATGAAGACAATTTTATTATAATTGGAAGATGTGGCAATTATGTATATAGAGATGATGTTAAATGTATTTCAATTTTCCTGTCAGGTAGCAAAAAAGTAAGAGAAGAAAACATTGCTAAGAAACATAACATTTCAGTAAGAAAAGCTCATAATACCGTGCTGCAGACAGATGAAAGAAGAAGCAAATATCATGGATATTATACCGGTGAAGAATGGGGAATGGCCGGAAATTATGATTTGTGCATAAATGTTGATAATTTAGAAGTAAATGAATTAGTTGAAGTCATAGATAGTTATATTAATAGAACCATAGGTGAAAAATAAATAATATAAGTGGTTTATGAAAAATAAAGAAATATAACGGCGCCAGTTTAAAAAGATTATAGTGATATAGCTAAAAAACTAGTATTGACACAGAAACGAAAGCCGTCTATAGTTGAAGAAAA
The DNA here is from genome assembly GCA_902363805.1 of Eubacteriaceae bacterium. Classification (GTDB taxonomy): domain Bacteria; phylum Bacillota; class Clostridia; order Lachnospirales; family Lachnospiraceae; genus Eubacterium_U; species Eubacterium_U album. Next base: position 69,419 of record CABJBF010000004.1, read on the forward strand.
GAATGAAATTGATAATTAGTTTAGTTACTGATTAAAGTAATAACAATTAAAAAGATTGTTATTTGTGAAAATAAAAGGGGAGCTTGCATAAGCTTGCTGAGAGTAGGTTGTATACCTTGACCCATAACCTGATTTGGATAATGCCAACGTAGGAACATAATTATAGCAGATTTTGTGAGATAACAATATTTGTGCGGATGTGTTTTATAGGCACATCCGCATTATTTTTGTAAAAGGAGGGAATTGTGCATGTTAGGAAAATACATAGAAGAAGTCAGAAATAATACACCTTTGGTTCATAATATTACAAATTATGTAACAGTTAATGATGTGGCAAATGTTTTATTGGCATGTGGAGGAAGCCCGATTATGTCTGATGAACCGGAAGATGTTGAGGATATTACAAGTATTTGCCAGGGCTTAAATATTAATATTGGTACATTGAATAAGAGAACTATAGAAAGTATGTTTATTGCGGGAAAGAGAGCAAATAAATTGGGACATACGGTATTACTTGATCCTGTTGGAGCAGGAGCTTCAGTACTTAGAACAAATATTGCAGTAGAATTAATGAATAAAATTGAATTTAATGTAATTCGTGGAAATATATCAGAGATTAAGACCTTAGCTTATGGCAGCGGAACAACAAAAGGTGTAGATGCTGATGTAGCAGATGCAGTGACCGAAAAAAATTTGGAAAATTCAATTAAATTTATAAAAGAATTTGCAAAAAAGAGTGAAACAATAATAGCTATTACAGGAGCAATTGATTTAGTAAGCGATGGAAAAAGATGTTTTGTTATAAGAAATGGTCGTCCTGAAATGGGTAAAATAACAGGAACAGGATGTCAGCTTTCAGGAATGATGACAGCATTTTTAGTAGCAAATCCTAACGAACAGTTAGAGGCAGCTGCAGCAGCAGTTTGTACAATGGGTCTTGCAGGTGAAATCGGATGGAGTTATATGAAAGAGGGAGACGGTAATTCTACATATAGAAATAGAATTATTGATGCAATCTATAATATGGATAAGGAAACTCTCGATAAAGGAGCAAAATATGAAATTAGATAAAAAAGATTTGTTATTGTATGCAGTAACAGACAGATATTGGTTAAACGGAAGAACTTTATACGAAGTAGTAAAAGAAAGTCTTGACGGAGGAGTTACTTTTCTTCAGTTAAGAGAGAAAAAATTAGATGAGGAGCATTTCCTTGAAGAGGCAAAAGAACTAAAGAAGTTATGCAAAGAATATAAAGTACCTTTCATTATAAATGATAATGTGGATATTGCTGTAGAAATAGGAGCAGACGGTGTCCATGTAGGACAAAGTGATATGGAAGCAGGTATGGTAAGAGAAAAATTAGGACCTGATAAAATCATAGGTGTATCTGCACAGACAGTAGAACAGGCACTTTTGGCAGAAAAAAGAGGTGCAGATTATCTTGGAGTAGGAGCAGTATTTCCAACAAATTCAAAAGATGATGCAAAAGAAGTAACGTATGAAACTTTGAAAGAAATATGTGAAGCAGTGTCAATTCCTGTTGTAGCAATAGGTGGAATAACTCATGACAACATTAAAGAATTGGCAGGAAGTAAAATAGACGGAATTGCAGTAATTAGTGCAATTTATGGTGCAAATAATATAAAAAATGCAGCTAGTGGCTTAAAAGAAGAAATAAGCAAAATTGTAGAATAATATTATCAGGTAAAGTAAGACAAGAGAACATATATATAATTACTATATATGTGACAAATAAGAAAATTAAATAATAAATAGTAGGAGAAATTATATGAAGACAGCCCTTACAATTGCAGGAAGTGATTCAAGTGGTGGAGCAGGTATTCAGGCAGACATAAAGACGATGATGGCAAACGGAGTGTATGCTATGAGTGCCATTACAGCCCTAACTGCTCAAAATACTACAGGCGTGGCGGCAATACAGAATGCAACACCTGAATTTCTGGCACAGGAAATTGACAGCATATTTACGGATATTGAACCGGATGCAGTTAAAGTAGGAATGGTTTCAGAGAAAAAACTTATAAAAGTTATTTCTGATAAATTAAAACAATATAAAGCGAAAAATATTGTTATTGATCCGGTAATGGTGGCAACAAGTGGCGCAAGGCTTATTAATGAAGATGCTGTAGACACATTAAAAAAAGAATTGTTTCATTTGGCAACGATTCTTACTCCAAATATTCCGGAGGCAGAAGAACTGGCCCAAATAAAAATAAACAACTCAAAAGATATGATAAAGGCAGCAGAAAAAATTGCAAAAACATATAACTGTGCAGTCCTTTGCAAAGGAGGACATAACCAAAATGATGCCAGCGATTTATTATATAAAGATAATGAATTCAAATGGTTTCATGGAAAAAGAATAGATAATCCAAATACCCATGGAACAGGGTGTACATTATCATCAGCAATAGCATCAAATCTGGCAAAAGGATATGATTTGGAAGAATCAGTTTTTAGAGCCAAAGAGTATATTTCAGGAGCATTAGCAGCTATGCTTGATTTAGGAAAGGGAAGTGGACCTATGAATCATGGATTTGCTATTACAAATGAATATACTAAAGTAAAATAATAAAGGAGAATTACGATGGAAGAAAGATTATATGCAACACAGATGGAAGCTGCAAGAAAAGGAATTGTAACAAAGGAATTAGAAATTGTAGCAAAAAAAGAAAAAATGGAAGTAAAGGAGCTTTTACCTCTTGTAGCAAGTGGTAAAGTTGTAATTCCTGCTAATAAGAATCATAAGTGTCTCGATCCTGAAGGAATAGGTTCTATGTTAAAAACAAAGATTAACGTAAATCTTGGAATTTCTAAGGATTGCAAAGATTATGATGTTGAAATGGAAAAAGTTATGTCAGCCGTAAAGATGGGTGGCGAAGCAATCATGGATTTATCAAGTCATGGAAACACACAGCCATTTCGTAAAAAACTTACAAGTGAATGTCCTGCAATGATAGGAACAGTACCTGTATATGATAGTGTAATTCATTATCAGAGAGACTTGGATACTTTAACAGCAAAAGATTTTATAGATGTAGTACGTTTACATGCACAGGATGGTGTTGATTTTGTTACACTTCATTGTGGAATTACAAGAAAAACAATAGAGCAGATTCGCAAACATAAAAGAAAAATGAATATTGTATCAAGAGGAGGTTCACTTGTTTTTGCATGGATGTGCATGACAGGAGAAGAAAATCCGTTCTACGAATACTATGATGAAATTCTTGATATATGTAGAGAATATGATGTTACTGTTTCATTAGGAGATGCCTGCAGACCGGGTTGTCTTGCAGATGCAACAGATGTATGTCAGATTGAAGAACTTGTTCGTCTTGGAGAATTAACTAAGAGAGCATGGGAAAAAGATGTTCAGGTTATGGTTGAAGGACCGGGACATGTACCAATGGATCAGATAGCAGCTAACATGAAAGTTCAGCAGACAATTTGTATGGGAGCACCATTTTATGTTTTAGGACCTTTAGTTACAGATATAGCCCCCGGATATGATCATATAACAGCAGCTATTGGTGGTGCAATTGCAGCAATGAATGGAGCAGCTTTCCTTTGCTATGTTACACCTGCAGAACATTTGGCACTTCCAAATTTAGATGATGTAAAACAGGGAATAATTGCAAGTAAAATCGCAGCTCATGCAGCTGATATCGCAAAAGGCGTAAGAGGCGCAAGAGATATAGATGATAAAATGGGAGATGCAAGACGAGTTTTAGATTGGGATGCTCAGTGGGAATGCGCACTTGATCCTGAAACTGCAAAAGCAATTAGAGCAGACAGAGCACCTGAACATGAAGATACATGTTCAATGTGTGGTAAATTCTGTGCAGTCCGTAGTATGAACAAAGCTTTAAATGGAGAACATATAGATATACTCTAAACTTTAATGAAATTAAGGCGGATAATAGTATGTAAATACATAGTATATAAGATGTCAGGGTAAGCAAACCTATGATTTAATGACTACGGCTTGCTCTGTGCTACATAAAAGGAACTGTTGCGTTATTGATATGTAACAGTTCTTTTTATGAAAACAAAAGAAAAGCTAAAAAATTTTTAAAAAATAATTAGCACTCACTCTTGACGAGTGCTAACAAAAGTGCTATAACGTATTTGTAGGAAAGGAAAATCCTAAGAAAGAGAGTGAAGAACTAATATTTAAAACAGAAGTTAAGGAGGTATAGAAGATGAACATTAGTAAATTTACACAGAAGTCAATTGAAGCAGTTCAGAACTGTGAAAAGGTTGCTGAGGAATTTGGTAATCAGGAAATTGATCAGGAACATTTAATATACAGCCTTGTTAATTTAGAAGACAGTCTGATTTTAAAATTAGTTGAAAAGATGGAAATCCAGACAACACATTTTAAAAACAGAATTGAAGATTATGTTAGTAAGAAACCTAAAGTACAAGGCGGACAGAGGTATATTAGTCAGAGTCTTAATTCAGCATTATTAGCAGCAGAAGATGAAGCAAAGAGAATGGGAGATGAATATGTTTCAGTTGAACATTTATTCCTTGCTATGATTGCTAAGCCAAATAAAGAAGTTAAAGAATTTTTCAAAGAATATGGTATTACAAGGGAAAGATTCTTAAAGGTATTAGCTGAGATAAGAGGAAATCAGAGAGTAACAAATGATAATCCTGAGGCTACTTATGATGCACTTGGAAAATATGGACAGGATTTGGTTGAGAGAGCAAGAAATCAAAAGTTAGACCCTGTTATTGGACGAGACAGTGAAATTAGAAATGTAATTCGTATATTGTCAAGAAAGACAAAAAATAATCCTGTTTTAATCGGTGAACCCGGTGTAGGTAAAACAGCAGCAGTAGAAGGTCTGGCTCAAAGAATTGTAAGTGGAGATGTTCCGGATGGATTGAAGGATAAAAAGATATTTTCACTTGATTTAGGAGCATTGGTAGCAGGTGCTAAATACAGAGGTGAATTTGAAGAGCGTTTAAAAGCTGTACTTGAAGATGTAAAGAACAGTAACGGAGAGATAATTTTATTTATTGATGAGTTACACACAATTGTCGGCGCAGGAAAAACAGATGGTGCAATGGATGCAGGTAATATGTTAAAACCTATGCTTGCAAGAGGTGAACTTCATTGTATAGGTGCAACGACGCTTGATGAATATAGACAATATATTGAAAAGGATAAGGCTTTGGAAAGACGTTTCCAACCTGTTATGGTCAATGAACCAACAGTGGAGGATACAATTTCAATTTTAAGAGGATTGAAAGAAAGATATGAAGTCTTCCACGGAGTTAAAATTACAGATAGTGCATTAGTTTCAGCAGCAACATTATCTGACCGTTATATAACTGACAGATTTTTGCCTGATAAGGCAATTGACCTTGTTGATGAAGCTTGCGCGATGATAAAAACAGAACTTGATTCAATGCCTACAGAACTTGATGAACTTAGAAGAAAAGTTATGCAGATGGAAATTGAAGAGGCAGCCTTAAAGAAGGAAACCGATAATTTGAGCAAAGAAAGATTAGAGGAACTTCAAAAAGAATTAGCTGAACTTAGAGATGCATTTAACAATAAGAAAGCTCAGTGGGAAAACGAAAAGAATTCTGTAAACAAATTACAGGAACTTCGTGAACAAGTTGAACAGGTCAAGAAAGAAATACAGATTGCCCAGAGCAAGTATGATCTTGAAAAGATGGCTGAGTTACAATATGGTAGATTACCTCAGTTACAGAAACAGTTAGAGAGTGAAGAGGCAAATGTAAAAAATAAAGATTTGTCTTTGGTACGTGAAAGTGTTACAGATGAAGAAATTGCAAAAATCATTTCACGTTGGACAGGAATACCTGTTGCTAAACTGACAGAAACAGAAAGAAATAAAACTCTTCATTTGGATGAACAGTTACACAAACGTGTAATTGGACAGGATGAAGCAGTTACAAAGATTACTGAATCAATAATCAGATCAAAGGCGGGAATAAAAGATCCTGGTAAACCAATAGGTTCGTTCCTGTTTTTAGGACCTACAGGTGTAGGTAAAACAGAACTTGCTAAAGCACTTGCACAGAATTTATTTGACGATGAGACAAATATGGTTCGTATTGATATGAGTGAATATATGGAAAAATATTCAGTGTCAAGATTAATCGGAGCGCCTCCGGGATATGTTGGATATGATGAAGGCGGTCAGCTTACTGAAGCAGTTCGTAGAAAACCATATTCGGTAGTACTTTTTGATGAAATTGAAAAGGCTCATCCGGATGTATTTAATGTATTATTACAGGTATTAGACGATGGTAGAATTACAGATTCTCAGGGCAGAACAGTGGACTTTAAAAACACAATATTAATTATGACGTCAAATATTGGTTCTTCATATTTGCTTGAAGGAATCAATGACAATGGTGATATAAAGCCTGAGGCAGAAGAGATGGTTATGAATGATTTGAGAAATCATTTCAGACCTGAATTCTTAAACAGATTAGACGAAATTATTATGTTTAAACCACTTACCCGTGATAATATTGGCGGAATTGTAGATTTAATAGTTGCAAATTTGAATGAAAGACTTGCAGACAAAGATTTACATTTAGTGCTTACAGACGAGGCAAAGAAATTTGTCGCAGATAATGGATATGATCCGGTTTATGGTGCAAGACCGCTTAAGAGATATTTACAGAAGAATGTAGAAACCTTAGTAGCAAAGATTATTTTACAAGGAGATGTAAATATGGGAGATACTATTACGGTTGATGCAAAAGATGGAAAACTGATTATAAGATAAAGATATCAGACAAAGGTCTTTCGACCACTTATAAGCAAACTTATGTGGGCTTAGGTCTTTTTGACTCTGGTATTATATAAAAGCTGAATTATTAGCATAAAATATGGACTTGTGTAATAACAGGAATCGTATTAACATGTTGGTAATTCAGCTTTTTATTTTGTTTAAAACGTCCTATTAAACATATTCCACTTTACAAATATATATAATTTAAAGAAGATAAAAAAACATAAAAATAAGATTTAGAGGATTTAAATGAAGTTAAAAAAATGGTGGATTATTGCATTAATTATGATATTGCCGCTTTTATTTATAATGGGAAATTTGAAGAAAAAAACTATAGAAACAGCAGAAAATAATTTGAAAACAATAAATAAATATAAAAACATAAAGAGGGTTGCGTTAACTTTTGATGACGGACCAAGCAGTGAATGTACCCCAAGACTGTTAGATATTTTGAAAAAAGAAAATGTAAAGGCGACGTTTTTTTTAGTTGGGAAAAATATAAAAGAAAACGAAGATATTGTTATAAGAATGAAAAATGAAGGACATCTGATTGGAAATCATACATTTAATCATAGTCAGTTAACGAAATTAGGATTTGATGAGGCGGTAGAGGAGATTAATACTACAAATGCATGGATTACAAATATTTCAGGATATACCCCGGAATACATACGTCCACCGTTTGGCAGTTTTACTGATGAACTTTTAAGCGAAACATCAATGTCTGTAGTTATGTGGAATGTTGACCCGTTAGATTGGAAATATAAAAATAAGGACATTGTAACTGATAAAATTTTAAAAAACGTAAAAAATGGAGATATTATTTTAATGCATGACATATTTGAAAGCTCTGTTGATGCAGCACAAACTGTTATAAAAGAATTAAAGAAACAGGATTATGTATTTGTTACAGTTGATAAAATGAATTCAAATAAGCAAATTATAAGAAGAGATAAATAGTAAATAAAAAAATAAGATTGCTTAATTTGGGGGCATTATTAACGTAGAGAAGCAACAAAGCAATCCCCAAAAGGACTTGTGAAAAACAATAGGGAATGTTATACTTCAAAATGCTGGTATAGTATTAGAAAAATTATTTAAGGAGAGTTTTATGTTAAATTACATCATAATATTTTTGATTTCAATGGTTCCTCTTGTTGAACTTAGAGGAGCGTTAATTTATTCACAGGCAATTGGAATGCCTTTATTAGCTTCTTATATTATCTGTGTTATAGGAAATATGCTTCCGGTTCCAATCATTTATCTTTTTGCGAGAAAAGTATTGATTTGGGGAAAAGATAAAAAACATATTGGAAAATTCTTTACTTTTTGTATAGAAAAGGGCGAAAAAGGCGGAAAGAAACTACAGGAAACAGCAGGAAAAGGACTATTTGTAGCATTGTTTTTATTTGTGGGAATTCCACTTCCGGGAACAGGTGCATGGACAGGAACTTTAGCAGCAAGTTTTCTTGATATGGATTTTAAATCAAGTGTAATTGCTGTAATGGGTGGAGTTCTTTTGGCAGGAATTATAATGGGACTTGGAAGTGCAGGCGTATTTGGAGCGTTAACTGCATTATTTTAAGAGAATAGAGGCACTAAATGGATAAAAAATATGATTATTTAAAATATACACCAACATTGCCGGGAAAAATTGCTATAGGTATTGCAACACCATCAGCCATTATTGGAATTATTGCAGTATTTTTTGCTTTTAAATTTCCGGAGGCGTTTATTATAACTTTGATAGCAGAAGCGATAGCTGTTATAGGTGGAATTGTTCTTACAATAGACATTGTAAGATTTAATATTTCACAAAAGAAAAAACAAGACAAGATACAAAGTAAGTCAAAGAATAAAGAAAATACACCAAAAGAAATGGATATAATGAGAATTGTGCATATGATTATAGGAATAATTGCAGGAATCATTATAGGATATTTGATATGGGGTGTAAGATAAAAGGAGAATTATTATGACAGGTTTACCAAATGATCCGGTTATGTTACTTAGCGTAGTTAACACAGCACTTAGAGACACTCATCAGGACTTGGATGGATTTTGCAGAACAAGGGATGTTGAGAAAGACGAGATAATAAGCAAATTAAAAACAATTAATTATGAGTACAATGTAGAATTAAATAAATTTGTATAATATGTATAATAACAGTGTGAATTTCAGTAGCATATACGGAACTTGCATAGGAGAATCGGATGTGTCCGGTTCTTTTTTTATAACAAAAGCCCGGCAAACTAATTGCATTTGCATAGAATATCATTTGTCGGATGTAAGAACTTCGAAAAGCTATGCACCATTATGATAGCCTGATATAATCGATGAGTCAGCCTATGCGATTGAAAATATACAAAAAAAATAACGAAAAATACAAACTGCAATACTGAATAAAACTATAAGAATATAAAAAAATGTAGTATAATCAAATAGTATGTATTTTATATGAGTTAACTGCGAATACATAAAGTAAAAATTTATAAAAATATCAACAAAGGATTAAGAATGAAAAGATTAAAAAATATAGTTAAAGCAATTTTTGCAATACTTATAATTATAATAGTTGTAGCTTTAGTGTATGTAGCATATGTCTTTATTTCATATGACAGAATAGATGACAAGCAGAAACTAAAAGTAAATGAACCTAATGTTAAAAATGAAAATGTCAGTGATGAAGTTAATACAGGTGTAGAATATACAATAGGAACTTATAATGTTGGATTTGGAGCATATCTTCCTGATTACAGTTTTTTTATGGACGGAGGAAAATATTCCAGATGTTATAGTAAGGAAAGCAGTGCCAAAGCAATAAGAGGTGCAGCTACATTAAGCAGTGGTTATAATCCTGATTTTATGATGTTTGAGGAAGTGGATAGAAAATCAACAAGGAGTTATGGAGTAAATCAGGAAAATATTATAACTGACATTTTTGATGATTATTATAGTAGTTTTGCGGTAAATTATAATTCAGCATATTTATTATATCCATTTTATAAACCTATAGGAAAATCATATTCGGGAATTGTCTTATATTCTAAATTCAAAATAACAGATTCATTGCGAAGAAGTCTTCCAATTTCAACAGGATTTTCTAAATTCCTTGATTTAGACAGATGCTATTCAATAAGCAGAATAAATGTTGAAAATTGGAAAGAATTAGTTTTATTTACGGTTCATTTATCAGCATATGGAAATAGCGATGAAATAAGAGAAGCTCAATTAAATATGCTTTTTAAAGATATGGAAAAGGAAGTAGAAGACGGAAATTATGTTATTTGCGGCGGAGATTTTAATCATGATTTGAAAGCAGATGAAGCAAAAAGTGACGAAACTGAAAGTTGGGCATATCCGTTCCCAAGAAGCGAAATGCCACAAGGGGTGACGTTTGCAATGGATAAACTGTCACAGGATGAGTTAGAACAAATGCCTGAATCGGCAAGAAATGCAGATATGGAATACATTCCGGGAAAAACATATGTAGTTACATTAGATGGGTTTATAATATCTGATAATGTAGAAATGACATCATATGAGGTGGCTGACACAGGATTTGCATATTCTGATCATCAGCCGGTTATAATGAAATTTATGCTTAAGTAATTGCAAATTTTTACAGTAAAATTCGTAAGCAGAAAACAAGAAAATTTGAAAAAATTTGATATATATATGTATAAACATATTGTTGCTTACACTTGTAAAAATATCTAACCATATGAGAGGAGGATTTCATGAATAAGAAAAAAGTCGTATTTGTATGCGTACATAATTCGTGTAGAAGCCAGATTGCGGAAGCATTGGGAAATCATCTTGCAGGAGATGTGTTAGAGTGTTATTCAGCAGGAACAGAGACAAAGCCGCAGATTAATCAGGATGCAGTAAGAATTATGAAGAAGTTATATAATATAGATATGGAAAAAAATCAGTATAGTAAGACCTATGATAAAGTTCCAACACCGGACATAGCCATTTCCATGGGGTGCGATGTTGGCTGCCCATATATTGGCAGGAACTTCGATTATAATTGGGGATTGCAGGATCCAACCGGCGGTAGTGACGATGCGTTTATGGAGGTAATATCTGAGATTGAAAAAAATATTTTAAATTTAAAAGAAAAGATGAGCAAATAAAGATAATTAATATTTTAGATTTGAGAGATATTTGATAATGAAATATTTTTTACGTTGAATTACAAGCTACATTTTTATATAATTAAACTAATTGATTGAGAGGGAGAAAATTATATTCCTAAATTCACGGTACAATTTTAGCACTAAATAAAACTGTTCAGGTGGAACCATCAATGCAAGCAGAGGCTAAAGCAGACAAACCTGCAATGGTTAAAAATGTTAAAGTTAAAATTGTAGGGAATAAGGCTTCTGTAAAATATAAAAAAGATACTGCGGATATATTAGAAAATCCGTAGTATCTTTTTATGCATTAATATCTAATTTTAAACTAATATCTAAATCAAATATATATTATACAATAGTTGTATGTCTGTCGTTAAGTGCAACGTACTTTGTCTTTTTCGCAACATTCATATATGCAGGTCTGATAATCTTTCCGGCATTAATGATTTCTTCTATACGATGTGCACACCAGCCTGAAATTCTGGCAGATGCAAACATAGGAGTAAACAATCCGTCAGGAAGTCCAAGTGAAGAATATATAAATCCACTGTAGAAATCAACATTTGCACTTACATTTTTCTGCATTGGCTTGCAACTTGCAATAACCTCAGGAGCAAGTCGGGCAACATTATTGTAAAGCTGATACTCATCCATAAGACCTTTTTCCTGTGCAAGCTTTTTAGCAAAGCCTTCAAGAATTTTTGCTCTAGGGTCAGAAATAGAGTAAACAGCATGACCGATTCCATAAATCAAACCTGATTTATCAAAGATTCTCTTATCAAGTATTGCATGCAAATAATTTGAAATTTCTTCATCGTCGTTCCAATTAGAAACTGTTTCTTTCATATGGTCAAACATCTGTTTAACTTTAATGTTAGCGCCACCATGTCTTGGACCTTTAAGTGAACCAAGAGAAGCTGCGATTGCAGAATAAGTGTCCGTTCCTGAAGAAGAAACAACATGAGTTGTAAATGTAGAGTTATTACCACCACCATGTTCAGCATGAAGAACAAGAGCTAAGTCAAGGATTTTTGCTTCAAGCGGAGTAAAACTTCCATCAGGTCTAAGTAATCTTAATATATTCTCAGCCGTGGACATGTTAGGGTCCGGTGTGTTTATATGAAGGCTTTGTCCATGATGATAGTGGTTATGGGCATGGTATCCATAAACACTGATAAGTGGAACTCTTGCAATAAGACTTAAACTTTGACGTAAAACATTTGGAATTGATGTATCATCAGGATTATCGTCATAAGAGTAAAGTGTAAGTACACTACGTGCAAGCATGTTCATCATATCTCTACTTGGTGCTTTCATAATAATATCTCTTACAAAGCTAGGTGGAAGAGTTCTGTATTCAGATAATAAATTTGTGAAATTTTCTAATCTTTTTGCTGTTGGAAGTTCACCAAATAATAAAAGATATGTAACTTCTTCAAAACCAAAGCGGTTTTCATCTAAAAAACCTTTAACAATATCTTCAATATCTATTCCACGGTAAAAAAGTTTTCCTTCACAAGGAACAGCTTTTCCGTCAATCATATCGTAGGAATGAACATCACCGATTTCGGTAAGGCCTGTAAGAACACCTTTACCGTTTTTATCACGAAGACCTCTCTTAACATCGTATAAATTATAGAGAGATTCATCAATACATGAATTATTAATGCATCTGTCTGCATATTTTAATATCTGTGGTGTAATCTGATCAGGTATGTTTTCATTTATGTTGTTCATAGTGACCTCCTATTGTACATAGAAAAATCTATGTTTAGTAATTAGAGTCTATAGCTACATTAGCATAGACGCCATTAAGTAGAACTTTAACATAATTAAGAAAAGACAACAATAAAACTTAAGAAAAACAAAAAAAGAAAAGTAAAAACTTAATTAAATTAAGCGAAATGCGCGAAAAAAGCACAAATATACTTGATAAGCTTACTATCAGGGCATAATAATCTAAGCCTTAAAGTAAAATTGTGGAATGTGAATAAACATTTATTATGATGTTAGGGCAAACGCCCCAACTTTGATGCCATATTTAAGCAGTAATTGGTAATACTGTTCTAATTCGTAGATAATGTACAAAAAGAAGGTAAAATGTGATAAAATAAAAAACGGATATGCCTTAAAGTACTATTCTAAAGGTATATTGTGTTAAAATAATTTTGATTATTGGGTCAGATAATTCACAAGTGAGTAATTAAAAGTAAAATAAGGAAGTGAAATCAATGGATTTATTTGATTTTATGAGAAATGAAAATATGGAGAAGGATTCTCCATTAGCAAGCAGGCTAAGACCAACAACATTAGACGAAGTAGTTGGACAGGAGCATATTATAGGTAAAGATAAACTTTTATATAGAGCAATTAAAGCAGATAAGTTAAGTTCAATTATTTTTTATGGACCGCCTGGGACTGGGAAAACAACATTGGCAAAAGTAATTGCGAATACAACAAGTGCAGAATTTACTCAGATAAATGCTACTGTTGCAGGCAAGAAAGATATGGAAGAAGTAGTGGAAAAGGCTAAACAGACAATGGGAATGTATGGAAGAAAGACTATATTGTTTGTAGATGAAATTCATCGCTTTAATAAGGGACAGCAGGATTACCTTTTACCATTTGTAGAAGATGGAACGTTAATTCTTATAGGGGCAACCACTGAAAATCCATACTTTGAAGTTAATGGGGCTTTAATTTCACGTTCTATTGTGTTTGAATTAAAGCCGCTTTCGACAGAGAATATAAAACAGCTAATTTTAAGAGCAGTTAATGATAAAGAAAAAGGAATGGGAGCGTTTAATGCGAGAATAGATGATGATGCGGCTGACTTTTTAGCCGAAATTTCAAATGGTGATGCAAGAACAGCATTAAATGCTATTGAATTAGGAATTTTAACTACTGATAAAAGTGAAGATGGAACAATCCACATAACAATGGAAGTTGCAGAACAATGTATTCAGAAAAGAGCCATCCGATATGATAAATCAGGAGACAACCATTATGATACAGTATCTGCATTTATAAAAAGTATGAGAGGCTCAGATCCTGATGCGGCACTTTACTATTTGGCAAAAATGCTTTATGCAGGTGAAAGTGTTGAATTTATAGCAAGACGAATTATGATATCAGCGGCGGAAGATGTGGGAATGGCAGATCCTAATGCATTAACAGTTGCCGTGTCTGCTGCAAATGCCGTCCACCAGATTGGAATGCCTGAAGCAAAGATAATATTGGCAGAGGCAGTGGTATATATGGCTACTGCACCGAAAAGCAACGCTTCTTATATGGGATTAGAGAAGGCGATGAGTGCAGTACAGAATACAAAGATATCACGAATACCGGTTCACTTAATGGATGCACATTATAAAGGCGCAGCAAAGCTTGGACATGGTGATGGCTACAAATATGCACACGATTATGAAAATCATTATGTTAATCAGCAATATTTGCCGGATGAGCTTGTAAATGAAGTATTTTACAATCCGGGAGATTTAGGATACGAAGTTAAAGTAAAAGAACATTTTAAAAAGATAAAGGGATAGCACTAGAGTGATTAGAAAGGTGATAAATTGAAAGCATTAATAGAAAAATTAGCAATTGGAAATGTAGATTATGAAGTGCCTAAGGCACAGATTTCCCATAATAGCTTTGATATGGTGTTAGCAAAAGGGGAGATAGCCTACGGCTCATTTAACATCCGCTCTGAATCAAATATGAATATAAAAGGAGTGGTATATTCTTCAGATTATCATTTGAAACTAAAAAATGATCAGTTTTTAGGAAAAGACAATACAATCAGATTTGAGGCGAATACTGAACATCTTTATCCGGGAGACGATGTGTCAGGTAAAATAGACATAGTATCAAATGCCGGAGAGTTTTCTGTTAATTTTAATATTCATGTGAAGGAAGAAAATATAGAATCTTCAATGGGCCCAATAAATAATCTTGAGGATTTTACAAAATTAGTTCAGTATTCTCATGAGGAAGCTATTAAATTGTTTATGTCAAGAGAATTTAAACACAACATTATCGGACAGGATGTTTATACAAGAGCCTTGTACAATGAATTGATGAAAAATTATAACAAAGAGATAGCAATGGAAGAATTCCTTGTTAAAAAAGGCCTTAAAGAACCTGTTACAATCAGTATTGTAGATAATGAAAAGACATACGAAGATATAAAGGAATCTTATGCAGACTCTCTTAAAATTACAAAGAGTGGTTGGGGATATGTAGACATAAAAGTTGAAATTAATGGTGAAATACTTCATAACTGCAAAAATGAAATAAATCTGGACAATTTTATTGGAAACACCTGCGAATATGAATATTTGATAAATCCATTCAAATTACACAGGGGCAGTAATTATGCAGAAATTGTGTTAAAGACAGTTAATCAGACCTTAACATATAAAATTCATGTTAACAATCCTACAGAAGATATATCTAAATATATCGAAAATAAAAAGGATATTATTGATGTGATGAGATTATATATGAATTTCCGTACCGGAAAGATAAACTCATTAGATTGGAAAAAGTCAACAGAGGACATTGCAGAGAAAAGATTACATTATAACAATGAAGATATAATGGCATTGTTGATAAAAACTCAACTTACAATATTAGATGGTGAAGAAGAACAGATTACTTCATATCTTATGCAATTGTCAAAATTAGTATCAGTAAGTAAGACAAATAACAAACTTAAGAGTGTTGAAGCATATTGCTATTATTTATATTTGAAAACGATATATAAGCAAAATGCTACTTACACAGAAGAAGTTCGAAAAGAAATAAAGAACTATTATGAAAATGGTTATGATTCATGGAAATTATTGTGGATGTTAATGTACATGGATGACAGATATGACCAAAATCCAAGTCTTAAATATACTTTGGTAAAAGATCAGTTTAATAAAGGATGTACAAGTCCTGTGATGTTGTATGAAGCGGCAAAAATAATTTCAAAGCAACCGGAACTATTAAGGGTTATAAATAAATTTGAATTATTACTTTTGAGATTCATAAATAAATATGATATGTACAATGACAATTTAAATAAGCAGATAGTTACTTTGTTTGAAAAAGAAAAACAATTTGACAAAATAAAATTTGAAATATTGGCTGATTTATATGAAAAGACAGAAGATGTGAAAGTACTGGAAGGAATTTGCCAGATGCTTGTAAGCGGAGACAAAAAGAAACAGTTCTATTTTAAATGGTATGATGCCGGAGTTAAACATGATGTCAAAGTAACAAAACTTTACGAGTATTATATGTACACAATTGATACAACAAAAATGTTTAAATTATATCCACAGATATACAAATACTTTGCGTTTACAACGGAAACATTAGCCTATAATAAAGCATATTTATATCAGAATATAATTAAATATTTTGACCAGGCAAGTGAGATGTATAAAAAATACAAAGCCGGATTAGAAAAATATGTAGAAGAAGAGATTATTAATAAGCATATTGATAATAATCTTATTGAATTGTACAAAAAAATGCTCACACCACATTTTGTTAACAACAGAATGACAAAATCATTACCTAGTATATTAAATGCATGGAGAATAACTGTTGATAATCCAAATATTACAGAAGTTATAATATACCATAAAGAATTAGACGAACCTCAGCAGGTTCACCTTAATGGAGGAGAGGCTTTTGTTGAAATATATACAGACAACCCTGTAATAATATTTGTGGACAAAGATAGAAACAAATACGTAAATATAGAATATACATGCAGGAAAATTTTAAGAAATGTTAAGATTTCTGAGGTAGATAATGGAAGCGTCTACTTAAAGTTAGCAAAGATAGAAAAAAACATAAAAAAATCAGCAAATGTTGATATTTTACAGATGTTAAAGGATATGCTTAATGTTGAAAATATAAGAGGAACATATAGAAAATATCTTTTAAATGAAATTGTTTCTTACTATTATAAGAATTCTTATTTAGATGAGTATGATGATTATGTAATGGAAATGAATATGAACGAGTTAGATAAAGACTCCAGAAATAAAATAATGTCAATACTTATTGCAAATAAGAAATATAAGAGTGTATATCCGTATATATTAGAATATGGTCCGGAAAGATTAAGCGATGAAAGTGTTGAAGAATTTTGTACAGGAATAATTAAAGAAACAGAGTTTGAAGAAGATGCTTTTATACTTGAAATGTGTGTGAAATTATTTAGGATGAATAAGGTTACAAGAGTAATTCTTGCTTATCTTGGAAGATTTTTCCTTGGAACAAACGAAGAAATGTTTATGTTATATGAGGAAATTAATAAAAAGAACATAATTGAAAACACATTGACGGAAAGACTACTTGTTCAGTGCATTTTTGAAGGGGATGTAAGTGAAAGAATTCATGGAATATTTAATAAATATGTACAGAATCCTTCATATGCAACAATTAGAAAAGCGTTTTACACATATGTTTCATATAATTATTTTGTTAAAAATATTCCTTGTCCGGATTCAACATGGGATATAATGCAGCAGGATATTAAGGATGGAACGGAAGTGACAGTTATTTCAAAAATCGGATATTTGTCACATGTTATTGAAAGTGAGCATGTAACACAGGAACAGATTGAAACATCAAAGAAACTGATGAGTCAGTTAGCTAAAAAGAATATTGTATTTGAATTTTATAAGAAGTTTAATAAATGGTTTGCAGTTCCATACAATATAGTGGATAAAACCATAATTGACTATCGTACAAATCCAAAGAATAAAGTATACATTACTTATAAGATAAAATCCATAACAGGCGAAACAAAGGAAAAAACTGAAGAAATGCGTAGTGTTTATTCAGGAATATTTACAAAAGATGTAATTATGTTCTTTGGAGAAGAAATAGAATATTATTTTGAAGAAATATCTGAAACTGACAGTATTGAGACAAAGAAATATACAATGAAAATAAATCAGAAAGATATTTTTAATGATGAAGGAAGATTTGGAATGCTTAACGGCATGATGATTTGCAAAGAACTTCACAGAGACAAGGATGCAAGAGAACTTATGGAAACATATGAACTTCATACGGATGCATCAGAACAGTTATTTAAGTTACTATAGGCAGGAGGAATAACAATGAATAATAAAGCACTTATTCTTGGAATAGATTTTTCAAGTGATTTTTCTCAGTTGGCATTTTTGAATGATGCAGGGGAGCCTGAATCAATTAGCGTTGGACAGGATAAGCATTTTCTTGTACCTACAGTTATGTTTTTTAATGATGAATTAAAAGAATGGTCAGTAGGCGAAGAGGCAATTAACAGAAGCCAGAGAGAAAGTGGAAAAGTTGTTACAAACCTACCGGAAGCATTGTTTTATGATGAGTTAAAAGACCAGAATAGAGCAATGATGAAAGCATATATAGCTTATTTTGTAAAATTAGCGGCAAATTACACAAACGGGCAGATAATTAAAAGCATTGTAATGACAGTAGATAATTTGACAGTGGAAATAATGGAATGCTTTTATGAAACTATAGAAGCTTTAGGATATAAGAAAGAAAATACAAAAATATTAAGCCATTCAGAAAGTTTTATCTACTATGTGTTAAACCAGCATAAAGATGTGTGGGTAAATAATGTTTTAATGTTGGATTTTTCACAGCAGGGGCTTGTTTATAGAAGACTTAGCATAAGACATACAAGAGAAGCACATATAGCAGATGTAGAAACGAAAAAATTAGATGATGTTTTAACATTTGATAATATTAAAACAGATATTGATGAGGCTGACAAAATTCTTGAAGATTTTATGGACGAAGAATTGAATGAACACGTTATTTCAGCAGTATATTTTTCAGGTGAAGGTTTTTATAGTGGAGACTGGAAAAATACACTTAAAAAAACATGTAACAACCGACGTGTATTTAAAGGAAATAACCTGATAGTAAAAGGTGCAGTTTATGGTGCTAAAGAATTGTTTTATATTTCAAATTTTAGTGATTATATCATATCCTGTAAGGGAAGAACTAAGGTAAATGTTTCTATGGAAGTAAACCATCAGGGAAGCGAGAAACAGCTTGTGCTTTCAAAAATAGGAACTAACTGGTACGAAGCAGGTGCTGTTGCAGAATGTATTTTGGATAAACCGACAATAGCAAAATTCACAATACAGTCACCTATTACAAAAGAATCAGAAAACTTTTATATTGATTTACAGGATTTCCCGGCAAGAAAAAATAAGACAGTAAGAATCCGGATAAAATTTGCATATGTAAATGAAAATAAGTTTGCAATAGAGATAAAAGATATCGGATTTGGAGAATTCTATGAGAGCTCAGGAAAAGTAGTTAGAGAGGAAGTGACAGTATGAGTGACATCACAATGTGCACATTGCACTCAGAAAAACCTTATTATATAACTGAAATTAATAAAAATATATATTCGATAGAAGAATTAAATTATTATCTTTATAATTATCTTTATTTAGTGGATGAAGAATTTTTTAGTGAAAGTCTGATTGATTATATTGAAAATGAATTAAAGCAGACAACAATAGCAACAGGGCTAAGACAGGCATTAAATAAAAATGGTAATCTAGGCGAAATGATTGCATTTGTAATAAAAAATTCAGGATATTACACACAAAAGGAAGCAGATGATTTAGAAAGACATTTAGTAATGCTTAATTCAAAAACATCTGCCGAAAGAATAAAGGCTAAGGCAGACATATTACTTGATAATCATAAATATAATATGGCAATTTCTTTTTATCAGAGCATTATAAATAAGGGAACAAATAGTGAATTATCAGAAACTTTTTATGGAAGTGTTTATAATAATTTAGGAGTTGCCTATACAAGACTGTTTGAGTACGATGAGGCTTTAGTGGCATTTAGAAATGCATATAGATTAAATAGTGCTGCAGAATCATTAGAGTCAATAATATTGTGTGACATTATGTCAGGTAATGCTACTAATTTGAAAAACGATGTTGAAAAATACAAAGTAAGTGATCAGGTAGTTAACAGACTTAGAACAGAAATCATACAGCTTAAGGCTCATATTCATGTAAATTGGAACGACACAATTGAGAAAGATTATATTAGCCGACGTAAGAGAGAATATATTGTAGAAATAAATAGTTAAGAAATTGTGAAGGTTTAGCTTAGGCAGTTGACAAATAACTTTTTAATTATTATGATAAAAAACAGAAAAAATAAATGCTATGATGAAGAGGAGTATCTTGTAACTGCTTAACAGAGAGTAGGTTGTTGGTGGAAGACCTATAAGTAAGTGCGAGGGAAGGTAGCTTTGGAGCAGCATCAGTGAACATTTAAAAACTATCAGTAGCTGATGACGATTCGTCCCCGTTAAGGATATGATAAGTAAAACAAAAGGTGGTACCGCGGATATTCGCCCTTTTAGGAAAATGTCTGTGGATTTAAACATACAAAAGAGACAGCATTTTAAAGCTGTCTTTTTCCGTTCATAAGGATGATAATTTGCAGACTGGATTACAAATTATTTTAAAGGAGTACACAATGAAGGAATTAGAAAAGAACTATAATCCTGCCGATATTGAAGACAGATTATATGAAAAATGGCAGGAAAAGAAATACTTTCATGCAGAAGTAGACAGAAGTAAGAAACCATTTACAATCGTTATGCCACCACCAAATATTACAGGGCAGCTTCATATGGGACATGCCCTTGATAACACAATGCAGGATATACTTACACGTTTTAAGAGAATGCAGGGATATGAAGCATTATGGCTTCCTGGAACTGACCATGCATCAATTGCAACAGAAGCTAAGATTGTTGAAAAGATGCGTGAAGAAGGAATTACAAAGGAAGATTTAGGAAGAGAAAAATTCTTAGACAGAGCATGGCAATGGAAAGCACAGTATGGTGGACGTATTGTTTCACAGCTTAAGAAAATTGGTTCATCATGTGACTGGGACAGAGAAAGATTTACAATGGATGAAGGCTGTTCAAAGGCTGTAAAAGAAGTATTTGTAAATTTATATAATAAGGGACAGATTTACCGTGGTGAAAGAATCATTAACTGGTGTCCACATTGTCTTACTTCTATTTCAGATGCAGAAGTAGAATATGAAGATCAGGCAGGAAAATTCTGGCATTTAAGATATCCTTTAACAGATGGTTCAGGATATATTCAGCTTGCTACAACAAGACCTGAAACATTACTTGGTGATACAGCAGTAGCAGTTAATCCAAATGATGACAGATATAAGCATTTAGTAGGAAAGACTCTTACACTTCCTTTAGTTGGAAGAGAGATTCCTATTGTAGCAGATGATTATGTAGGTATTGACTTTGGTACAGGTGTTGTTAAGATTACACCGGCACATGATCCTAATGACTTTGAAGTAGGCCTTAGACACAATCTTCCTGTAATTAATGTCTTAACAGATGATGCTAAGATTGTTGATGATTATCCAAAATACGCAGGTATGGACAGATATGAAGCAAGAAAAGCAATTGTTGAAGATTTGGATAAAGAAGGATATCTTGTTAAGATTGAAGATCATGAACATAATGTAGGTACATGTTACAGATGCCATACTACAATTGAACCGAGAGTATCAAAACAGTGGTTTGTTAAGATGGAAGAAATTGCAAAACCTGCAATTGAAGCAGTTAAGAATGGAGATACAAAGTTTGTACCACCTCATTTTGACAAAACTTATTACCATTGGTTAGAAAATATTCGTGACTGGTGTATTTCACGTCAGTTATGGTGGGGTCATAGAATTCCTGCATTTTATTGCGATGACTGTGGAGAAATGGTTGTAACAAAGGATAACCATGCAGTATGTCCTAAGTGTGGTAAAGAAATGAGACAGGACCCTGATACACTTGATACATGGTTCTCATCAGCATTATGGCCTTTTTCAACACTCGGATGGCCTGATAATACAGAAGAGATGGATTATTTCTATCCTACAAATGTTCTTGTAACAGGATATGATATTATTTTCTTCTGGGTAATCAGAATGATGTTCTCAGGGCTTGAACATACAGGAAAAGTTCCATTTGATACAGTACTTATTCATGGTCTTGTAAGAGACTCACAGGGACGTAAGATGAGTAAGTCTCTTGGAAACGGAATTGACCCACTTGAAGTAATTGATAAATATGGTGCAGATGCTCTTAGATTTACATTAATTACAGGTAATGCTCCCGGAAATGATATGCGTTTCTATTGGGAAAGAGTAGAGGCAAGCAGAAACTTTGCTAACAAAGTATGGAATGCTTCAAGATTTATTATGATGAACATGCCTGAAGAAGGTATTGATTTAAATAAGAAACCTGAACAGCTTACAGATGCTGATAAGTGGATTTTATCTAAGTTAAATACATTAGTAAAAGATGTAACAGACAACATGGAAAAATACGAACTTGGTATTGCAGCAGATAAGATTTACGAATTCATCTGGGAAGAATTCTGTGACTGGTACATTGAAATGGTTAAACCTAGATTATACAGTGAAACAGATGACACAAGATATGCAGCACTTTGGACATTAAAGAAAGTGTTAATTGATGCATTAAAGATGCTTCATCCATATATGCCATTTGTAACAGAAGAAATATTCTGTACAATTCAGGATGAAGAAGAATCAATTATGATTTCATCATGGCCTGTATACACAGAAGAATATGCTTTCGCTAATGAAGAAAATGCAGTAGAATTAATTAAAGAAGCAGTTCGTGGTATTAGAAATACAAGAGCTGAAATGAATGTTAAACCAAGCAAGAAAGCAAAAGTATTTGTTGTATCAGATGATGAAGTTACAAGAAATATATTTGAAAATGGTAAAGTATTCTTTGCAACACTTGGCCATGCAAGTGAAGTAATTATTCAGGCTGATAAGACAGGCATTGATGATGATGCCGTATCAGTAGTTCTTCACAAAGCAATTGTATATATGCCATTTGCAGAATTAGTTGATATTGCAAAAGAAATAGAACGTCTTGAAAAAGAAGTAAAAAGATTAAACAAGGAATTAGCAAGAGTTAATGGAATGCTTGCAAATCCTAACTTCGTAAGTAAGGCACCTGAAAAGAAGATTAATGAAGAAAAAGAAAAACAGGCTAAATATCAGGAAATGATGAAGCAGGTTCAGTCACAGTTAGAAAACTTAAAAAAATAATTGTGGCAGGTTTGATTACAGTTTATGGTGGTATAAATTTATATTCACCAATAAACTGTATCAGGTTAAAAAGGAGGAATCAGAATGATTAATTTTGATGAAGAAATTAAGAAATTTCATCCAAGTCTTGAAATTGAAGAAGCTGAAGATGCCATATACAATAACGATGTGTCAGATATAACTGATATTATGATTGAAATGGTAAATGGATTAAAAGGAACTAACAACCAGTAAGTCGTTTTAGCCATATAATATATGTGTATGGCTTAGACTGAGGGCAACATAGATGGAGAAATAATATGATATGCTTTAACTGTGGTAATGTCCTTACAAATAGTGATTATTGCAGTCATTGTGGTATGGATGTCAGCATATATAAAAAGATTGTGAAGTTGTCAAACACTTATTACAACATGGGGCTTACAAAGGCACTTAACAGAGATTTGTCAGGTGCAGCAGATGCCTTAAGAAGAAGTGTAAAATTAAACAAAAGAAATACTGATGCAAGAAACCTTTTAGGCCTTGTTTATTTTGAAATGGGTGAAACAGTTCAGGCTTTTTCGGAATGGGTAATGAGCATGAACCTTCAGCCGGACAACAATGCAGCAGATAAATATATGGCGGCAATTCAGGCCGATAAGGGCAAAATTGATGAATTAAACCATACAATTAAGAAATTTAATATTGCATTAGAATATGCAAAAGATGGAACAGATGATATGGCTATTATTCAGCTGAAGAAGGTTTTGAATCAGAATCCAAACCTTATAAAAGGATATCAGTTGTTAGCCGTACTTTACATGAAACATGGTGAGTACGAAAGAGCCAGAAAAGCAACAAAGAAAGCTTTAAAGATTGATAAGTGTAATCCACTTTGTGTAAGATACTTAAGAGAAATTACAAATTATTTAGAAGATGAAAAGAAAAATAATCCTGAACGTAGAAGAAAACGTAGAATGGATCTTCGTGGAACTATGATAGACAGACCATATTTAAGTGGTGATGATGTTATAATTCCAAAGAATAATTTTAAAGAAGCAACTTCAAGTGCTCAGAGTATAATTCATATAGTTATGGGTGTTTTGTTAGGTGCAGCTTTGGTATTTTTCATTGTAACACCGGCAAGAGTATCAACTGTTAGTGATCAGATATCACAAGTAAAAGTTGATTACAATCAAAAAATTGCAATTAAGGATTCTTCTATTTCAGAGTTACAAAAGAGTGTAGATACTTTAACAGCTGAAAAGGAAGATTTGGCAGCAAGACTTGGTGAATATACAGATACAGACAATACTTTAAGTAAGAATTATACTCAGTTATTATCAGCGGTTGCAAGTTACTTAAAGAGCGATTATGATGCCAGTGCTAAAAGTATTTTAAAGGTTGATACATCTTTGGAAATGAACTCATCAGCATTTACTGAAGTATATAATACTTTGAACAGTAAGATTGCATCAAGAGTAGCAGAAACAAGTTATGATGCCGGAATGGAAGCATTAAATAAAAAAGATTATTCTACAGCCATTACTAATTTCCTTAAGGCAATAGAAGCTGATTCTAATAATGATGATGCTTATTACTATTTAGCATGGTCATATAAAAATAACGGTGATGAAAAGAATGCTAAAAAATATTTCAAGGAGATAGTGGACAAATTCCCTAACTCTAAGAATTACACAACAGCAAAGACTCAGGCAGGAGTTGATGATACTACAACATCAAGTGATGAAACTACAACTTCTGAAGAATAAGAGTACAATTAAATATAAGAATATAAGATACAAAAGAAAAAGCTATTGCGATAAATGCAATGGCTTTTTCTTTTGTTGTATAAAAATAATTTTCAAATGGAGGTTTTATGGAAGTTTTATATGAAATAAGAGGTGAAAATTTAATTGTATTTTTGCCGGAGGAATTAGACCATCACAATTCAAGAATGATAATGGAACAGTGCGATTGGTATATATTAGCTAATCAGTTAAAAAATGTAATATTTAATTTTAAAAGAACCACGTTTATGGATAGTTCAGGAATAGGGGTCATTTTAGGCAGATACAAACTTGTAAAGAAGGCATGTGGGGAAATTACCGTGTTAAATATAAATGATACAATAGATAGAATTTTTTCTATTTCAGGACTATATAAAATTTGCAAAAAATCAGAAGCTTCAAGTCTGACTGTAAATATTTAGGAGGAGACAAATGGTAAAGAAAATATTTGAAAATAATATGAAGTTAGAAATGGATAGCGTGTCTGAGAATGAGTCTTTAGCAAGAATGGGTGTAGCATCCTTTTTAACAAAAATTGACCCTACTTTAGAGGAGATAAATGATATAAAAACAGCTGTTTCTGAGGCAGTTACGAATTCAATAATACATGGATATAGAGATAAAAAAGGAATCGTAGAAATTAAATGCCATTTAAGAGAAACAATAATTGAAAAAGAAGATGAAATTTTACATATATCGTTAATAACAATCATTGTAAGAGATGATGGAACAGGAATAGATGATATAGAAAAAGCAATGGAGCCTATGTATACATCTAAACCGGAGAATGACCGTGCCGGAATGGGATTTGCATTTATGCAATTATTTATGGATACGGTAGACGTGTGGTCTAAGCCGTACATAGGAACAAGCGTGACAATGACAAAAGAACTAAAAAGAATTGAAAAGAAGGGAAATAATGGATGCAATAACGCTGATTAAACAGGCTCATGCAGGTGATAAGATGGCTAGGGATAAATTAATTCTTGAAAATACAGGACTTATATGGAGCATTGTAAAAAGATTTACAAATAGAGGATATGAGGCAGAGGATTTATTTCAGATAGGATGCATCGGGTTAATTAAATCAGTAGATAACTTCGATATACAGTACGATGTTAAGTTTTCTACATATGCAGTACCTATGATAGCCGGTGAAATAAAAAGGTTCTTAAGAGATGACGGACTTATAAAAGTAAGCAGGGCGTTAAAAGAACTGGCGTACAAAGCATATAAGGAAAATGAAAGAATTAAAAATGAGCTTGGAAGGGATGCAACTATAAGTGAACTTGCTAGTAAGTTGGAAGTGAGTGAGGAAGAAATATCGATGGCAATAGATTCGTCAATGGAAGTTGAATCACTGCATCAGACAATATACCAAAATGATGGAAATGAAATATATTTAATGGATAAATTAAAAAATGAGGAAGGCTGCGAAGAGGAAGCAATAAATAAAGTAATGATTTCACAAATATTAAATGAAATGACAGACAACGAGCGCCGATTAATAAAAATGCGATATTTTTCAAATATGTCACAAAAAGATGTAGGAGAGCAACTGGGAATATCACAAGTTCAGGTATCGAGGCTGGAGAAAAGAATTTTAACGAAAGCAAGGCTGGAGAGGCAAAGCTAGAAGCATTTACCAAGCTAACTAAAATTTTATTAGATAGTAAAAGGTATGAAGATTTAGATAGGGCTACTAAAGATATTGAATATCAGAAGAAATTAATGAAAGATTATAATATTACAGATTAATGAAAAAAGTATAATGTTGTAAAATGATGAAAGGCAGATGAATGATATTCCTTAAGAATAAAAAGGAATAAGAATCCATCTGCTTTTTTTACTAATGAAGCCATAGGCTGGAAAGAAATTGGATAATCGAAGCTTTTGAGAAACTAATCTAGTTGAGGTTAAGTTAGAGGTGTACTTAAAAAAATTTCGATTCCCCCTATTTTTAGACCATAATTTTTTAGCATTAATTATTAAAAAATAATAAAATTACAAAAAATGTACATAATAAGTGTTAATCAAGTGAAAGGCAGAAAATGTAATGAGTGATACAGTTTATATAAAAATGGACAGAAGTGTGGAAGTAACTCATGAGAAGGTGACAATAGGGGATATAGCAAAAATAGAATCTAAAAATAAGAATATAGTTAATAATATAAAATCAATAAAAATATTAGCAGATAAGCCTGAATTAGGTAACAGATATGTTATTTCGATTATGAGAATAATAGAAATAATAGATGAAAAATTTCAGAATGTTGATATATCAAATATAGGAGAAACAGATTGTATTGTAGAATTTAAAAAATCAAATACTCCATGTAAACCATTAGAAATATTAAAGACAGGTATTATATGTATTTTATTATTTTTCGGAGCAGGATTTTCTATTATGTCATTCAATAATGACGTGTCTATAGACCAAATGTTTTTGCAGATAAGTGGACAGATTAGCGAAGATACAGTTGGTGGAGCAAAAATTTTAGAACTTACTTATGCCATAGGTTTGGCAGTGGGAATAACAGTATTTTACAATCATTTTGGACCAAAGAAAATTACTAAAGATCCAACTCCAATAGAAACAGAAATGAGAAAATATGAAAATGAAATAAATGATGCACTAGTTGATGGGCATAACAGAGAAGATAGAAAACTGGATTTAAAATAAAGTCCTAAAAATAAAATGTAGAATATGGAGAAATTCATGAGTATTGGACAAATAATAATTTTATCAATAATAGGACTTGCAGGTGGTGGAATAATAGCAGCGGGAGTTTTTGCACTTATAACGACTACAGGTGTAATGACAAGATTTGCTGAAAAGACACATACTGCAAAATATGTAAGACAATATGAAAATGCAGTTGCTTTTGGTGCAATTCTATTTAATATATTCTGGGTGTTTGAACTAAATTATGAGGGAATGAAACTAGGAAATCAATTATTAGCATTAATAGGTTTGTGTCATGGGATATTCGTAGGATGTTTGGCAATTTCTCTGGCCGAGGCGTTAAATGCGACAGCTATATTTGCAAGAAGAATGAAGTTAGCAGTAGGATTGAGCTTTATTGTGTTAAGTGTGGCTCTGGGAAAAGGAGTTGGAGCTTTAATTTATTTTTTTAGTATGAATTAAAGCTGATGGAACGTAAATTAGTCTGATATATTACAGTAGTAGAACGACGTAATTAAAATAAATTGTAGATGGAGAAGTAAAATGAGTGGAGACAAAACAGTAAATGTAAATGATGAGAAAGAGTTTAAAAATAATAGCAGTGATAAATGTGTTGGGAATGAAAATATAACAAAAGAAGAGTATAATCAATATGTTGAAAATATAACACCTTCATTTCCATTATGGAAAAATATGCTAAAAGCGTTTATTACAGGTGGATTAATTTGTCTTATGGGGCAGGTTTGGATTGAATTATTTAAATACTTTGGAATGGACAAAGAACAGGCAGTCAATTGGACAACGGTTGTATTGATAGCGGAAAGTGTAATATTAACAGGTCTAAATATTTATCCTAAGATTGGAAAATTTGGTGGAGCAGGTGCGTTAGTGCCAATTACTGGATTTGCAAATGGTGTGGCATCATCGGCAACAGAATTCGGTGCAGAGGGTCAGGTCTTTGGTATTGGATGTAAAATATTTACTATAGCAGGACCGGTTATTCTATACGGAATTTTTAGCAGCTGGGTATTAGGAATCATATATTGGATTATTAATTTAGTATGGTGATAATAATAAAAGTAATTGAGTCAAAAAATAGAGAACAGTTGAAATAAAGAAAATAAGCGTTTAGATTTTAACTGATAATAAAATAAAAAAGATATATTATAGAATAAAAAGACATTTTACAAGTTATTTTTTAGGTAAATTGTGTTACAATAAAACTAGTAATCAGAAGAAAAATAAAGATAGAAAATATAGAATGAGTTGAGAGTTAATTTCTTATTTTAATAGTATAAACAGAATAAGAAATTAACTTAAGTTTTAGAAAAATACAAAGTAATGACGATAAATATGACTAATGAAATAAAAAAAATAATTAACAATATTTTTAAGGATATAAAAAAGTATTATCCGCTTATAAGTTGCGTGATAATTTACATTTTTATCACATCTTTGATATTTAATGATATATGTCCAAGTAAGATATTATTTAAAATATCATGTCCGGGATGTGGACTTACCAGAGGCAGTATTTCACTTCTTACAGGGCATTTTAAAGCTGCAATGCATTATAATGCAGCAGCTGTCATTTGGGATATTGGAATAGCAATGATGTTTGTGCAAAGATATATACTTGAAAAGAAATATAAATTTATGGATTATTATTGGATTGTATGTTGCGGACTAACCATAGTGTATTACATCATTAGAATGATTTACTATACACCTGCAGGTTTTCCGATTTAATATTTAAATTTACAGGAGGTTACATAATGGAATTAAAAGGATCAAAGACAGAAGAAAATTTATTAGCAGCATTTGCAGGAGAATCAGAGGCAAGAAATAAGTATACTTATTATGCTTCAAAAGCAAGAAAAGAAGGATATGTTCAGATTGCCAATATTTTTGAAGAAACTGCAGCAAATGAAAAAGAGCATGCAAAAATGTGGTTTAAATTATTAAAAGGTGGAATTGGAACTACTGCAGAAAATTTAGCAGATGCAGCAGCAGGTGAAAACTACGAATGGACCGATATGTATGCAACATTTGCAAAAGAAGCCAGAGAAGAAGGATTTGACGAAATAGCAACTTTATTTGAAGGCGTTGCAGCAATTGAAAAAGAACATGAAGAAAGATACAAGAAATTGTTGGAAAATGTTGAAAAAGGTTTAGTATTTTCAAAAGATGGTGATACAATCTGGCAGTGTAGCAATTGTGGACATATCTGTATTGGAAAACAGGCTCCTGAAGTTTGTCCTGTATGTGCACACCCACAGTCATATTTCCAGGTAAAAGCTGAAAATTATTAAATAAAAATAATTAAAAGACTCTCCGAAAACAAAAATTTTAAAGTGAACATAAGAAAAGCATTTTGGAATTTTTATTTAGGGGAGTTTTATTTTCGCTCTGGAATATTTTTCTGTAATAAAAAAGAAAGTAAATCTTAAGAATTTACATAAATTTTACTTAATCTTATATTGATATAATATGATAGCAAAATCAAAAGGTATAATCCAACATGAGTTTGATTATAAGTGGGTGAAAAAACTCGGAACACCGACATCAGATATTAGAATTATAAATAAATTGTAATAATTAGGAGCGACAACAATGTATAAAATGAGTAACGGAAACTTAAATATCAAAAATAAATTTCAAAGAGATAAAAAACAGTTAATAGCAGATGTAATATTATGGATTATAATGTGCATAATTTATATTGCCTTTTGGAAGCAGAATTTAATGTATCTTAGACATAGATTTATTCCATCAAGGATTGTTATTATTACATTCCTTTTTATTGTAGGAAGTATAGGAATATTAATCAAAGACAAAATCCCACAAAAATATAATACAATAGCCTCATTTCTATTTGTAATTTTATCGGTTCCTTATAATTTTGTTATGTTAGAATATACATCACATCATAGAATATGGGATTTCTCGATAAATAAGATAATGGCTAATCTGATAATTATATCAATATTAGTGTTAATAATATTTGCTATTACAAATAGCTTTAAGGCATCAATAATTGGAATAAACATGATATCAGTTGTATTTGGTCTGGTTTACTATTATGTAATAAAATTCAGAGGTACGGCGGTTTTAGCAGTTGATATTTTTTCAGCAACAACAGCAGCAAATGTGGCTGGAAATTATAATTACAGAATGAGTTACAGATGTTATTTGTTTGTGATATTAACATATGTATTAAGCATTTATGTTTTAAAATTAGACAGGCATAATTTATTTAACGGAAAGAAAAGACTTATTTCAGTAGGAATAGCAATCTTAGCAGCTGTTTGTGGCTTCTCTTTATTTATACAGAGTAGCAGATTTGATGATTCATTAAAAATTAAAATGTTTAAACCACAGGAAAGTTACAGAAAATATGGGGATTATCTGACCTTTACACATAGTATCAGATACATAAAGGGGCATAAACCGGAAGGATATTCTGAAGATAAGGTTGAACAGATTTCAGCACAATATCCCGGAATAAAAGGCAATGGTAAAAAGCCTAATATTATAATGATTATGAATGAAGCACTTGCAGATTTTTCATCAATATCAGATATCGAAACAAATGAAGATTATATGCCATTTATACATGGATTAACTGAAAATACAGTAAAAGGTGATTTGTTTGTTTCTATATTTGGAGGTGGAACATCAAAAACAGAGTATGAAGCGCTTACTTCAAATAGTATGGCATTTATGCCCAAAGGTTCAACTCCATATGTGACTTATATAAGCAGAAAAACATCCTCTTTAGCTACAACTTTAAGAGCACAAGGCTATGGTGGAATGGTGGCTATGCATCCGTATAAGGGAAGTGGATATAAGCGAAACAAAGTATATCCTCTTTTGGGATTTGATAAATTTTATGATTTACCGGAATTTAATAACGCTAAAGTTATAAGAAATCATGTTTCTGATGAAGGAAATTTTGATAAAATAATTGAAGTATACGAGCAAAATAGAAAAAAGGATAAAAAACCATTTTTCTTATTTGATGTGACAATGCAAAATCACAGTAGTTATGATAGAAAATGGGACAATTTATCCGATGACATATCAACTATTAAAGATTATGGTGATGATGTAAATATTTATCTTAATCTGGTGAAAGCATCAGATGACGCTTTTAAAAAATTAGTTGAATATTTTTCAAATGTAGATGAACCTACAATGATTATAATGTTTGGTGACCATCAGCCAAAGCTAAATAATCATTTTTATGAAAATGTTGAAAAAGGATTTTCATTAGGTGATGAATATAAAATGTTTGAAAAGTATAATACTCCATTTGTAATATGGGCAAATTACGATATAGAGGAACAAACGGATGTAAAGATAAGTGCAAATTATATGGGAACAATGGTAGATGAACTTGCAGGAAATTCTATGAGCGGATATCAACAGATGGTAAACGAAATCAGAAAAGATATTCCAATAATTACCGCCGGAGGATATATAGGAGCTGATGGAAAATATTATCATACATTTGATAAATCTTCGCCATATTATGATAAAATAATGGACTATTGTTATTCTGAATACAATAATGTATTTGATAAGAAACATTTGGTAGATGAGTTTTTCAAAATAAATGATAATAAATAAAATGCATCGAAAAATATAAAAGTATATTGAATATTATTTATGTTAATACTTTGAAATCAAATATAGAATTTTTATAAAGTGGATTGTAATATGAAAGATACCTTCATGTATATTATTTTACTTTCAGGTAAAAAATAAACATGGAGGTGTTTTTTATGTATGATGTAGTAATTATTGGTGGAGGACCGGCAGGACTTTCGGCAGCTCTTTACTTGGCAAGAGCTAAGGTTAAGGCGGTATTATTGGAAAAAACAGGTTATGGAGGACAAATTGCCCTTACGCAAAAAGTAAAGAATTATCCGGGAATTTATGAAATATCAGGAAAAGATTTGGCAGACAGTATTCATGAACAGGGAGAAAGATATGGAGGAGAATTTTCTTTTGAAGTTGCCAAAGAAATAATTGATGAAAATGATAAGAAAATTGTTATTACTGATAAGAGAAAAATAGAATGTAGGGCAATAATTATAGCTACAGGCGCAGCACCCAAAAAGGCAGGTTTTGAGGGCGAAGAAGAGTTTATAGGAAAAGGAGTGTCTTATTGTGCAACATGCGATGGAAGATTTTTTGAGAAAAAAGAAGTATTTGTTGTAGGAGCAGGATATTCTGCATGTCAGGAAAGTATATTTTTAGCACAATTTGCATCAAAAGTTAATTTGATAGTAAGAAAAAATGAACTTTCCTGTAGTGGAGCAATTGTTAAAGAATTGAATGACAATTCTAAAATACAGGTATTCTATAATTCTAAAATAGAAAAAGTATCAGGAAATGATTTTGTACAGAGAGTTGAAATAATTAAAAGTGAAGCGAAATACAATGAAGAAACTATAGGAGATATAGAATACGAAAACAATAATAAAAATACAAAGGAATTTGAAGATAACGAAGGTTATGGTGTATTTGTCTTTGTGGGTTATGAACCTGAAAGTAAAATTGCTCCTAAAAGTGTTAAGCGTGATGAAAATAACTATATTTATGTCGATGATGATAAAAAAACGTCAGTTAATGGGATATACGCAGTAGGTGATGTTACACATAAAAAAGTACGGCAGGTCATTACATCTGCAAGTGATGGAGTAGTAGCAGCAAAAATAATTGAAACCATTTTATTAAAATAATGAAAAATTTAGTAAAATAAGTTTACAAAATGAATTTTATGTACTAGAATACATAGAATGCAAAAGTACAAAGGCTAAAACTAATAGAATACAAGATATAAGAAAAATCAACTGTTTAGCAGAAATTGATGTATTAGGAGAGAAAACTTAATGGAAAGAAAAATGTTAGTGTTAGATATTGATGGAACACTTACAAACAGTAAGAAGGAAATTACATCTAAGACAAAGGAAGCAATAATTAAGTTGCAGAAAAATGGACACATAGTTGTTATAGCATCGGGAAGACCAACAGCAGGAATAATAGATATAGCAGACGAATTAGAACTTGATGTTTATGGTGGATTTGTATTATCTTACAATGGAGCTAAGATAACAAGCTGGAGAACAAATGAAGTTGTATACCAGCAGGTATTACCGGCAAAATATATTAGAATATTATATGATTTTGCAAAAGAAAATAATGTTGGATTAGTTACTTATGAAGATGAATGTGTAGTTACAGGAACACGTCATGATAAATATATGGAGCATGAAGCTAAGATTAATGGTATAAGAATTAAAGATGTAGCTCCATTCCCGGACTATGTAAACTTTAATGTAAATAAATGTCTTATGACAGCAGAACCTGAAAAAGCATTGGAAGTAGAAAATAAGCTTAATGAAATGTATGGAAATGAATTGAGTATATATCGTTCAGAACCGTTTTTCGTTGAGATAATGCCACAGAATGTAGATAAAGCAGCAACTTTAGATGTTCTTGTAAATATGTTAGGACTTAATAAAGAGAATACAATATGCTGTGGTGATGGATTCAATGATTTATCAATGATTAAGTATGCCGGAATTGGTGTTGCAATGGAAAATGCACAGGAAATTGTAAAAGAAAGTGCAGATTATGTTACAAAATCAAACGATGATGATGGAATTGTACATGTAATTGAAAAGTTTATCTTCAATGAAAAGAAGGCAGTATAATTATTAAATTTAGTTTATAAACAGAAAAAAACGACTTTATATTGAAGCTTATAAAGCTTACAAATAAAGTCGTTTTTTTAATAAATAGTAAATCGCATCCAATTAAAATTAGCCGATATTAATTTGTCATTCTCTTTACTTTGTCAAATTCATCGTAAATTTCCTGCTCAGGTTCAGGAGTAAGTAAACTTACAACAACAATGAATAGTGAGGCGATAATAAATGCAGGTAATAATTCGTAAATATTCCATGAACCACCGATAGGTCTAACAAGAAATTTCCATACAAATACCATAATTCCACCTGAAATCATTCCGGCAATAGCACCATATTTATTTGAACGCTTCCAGAATAATGAGAATAAAACAACAGGACCAAATGTTGCACCAAATCCCGCCCATGCAAATGAAACAATCTGAAATACAGAACTGTTAGGATTACTTGCAAGGAAAACTGCAATTATTGAGATTGCAATAACTGAAATACGGGCAACAATAATGTTTGCTTTTGCAGATAATTTAATATTAAATACACCACCAATAAGATTTTCAGTAACACTTGATGAAGCAGCAAGTAACTGTGAATCAGATGTTGACATTGTTGATGCAAGTATTCCGGCAAGAATCAATCCTGCAACTATTGCAAATAAAAGTCCGTTATTGCTTAAATGGTGAGCAATCTGTACGATAATTGTTTCAGCTTCTGAGGAAGAACCAAAACTTGGAACAATTCCATTTATAGACATGCTGTATCCTATTATACCAATTGATACTGCAATAGCCATTGAAATAACAACCCAGATTGTTGCAATTCTTCTTGATAAAGTAAGTTTTCTTGAATCTTCAATAGCCATAAATCTCAATAAGATATGAGGCATACCAAAATATCCTAATCCCCAGGCAAGAGTAGATGCAATTGACAAGAATCCATAATTTGTTGCTGAATTTGTTGTTGCATCATATAAATGAGTTAAACTTAAATATCCTGATAAATCTTTTACATTTGAATATACAACATCCATTCCGCCTACAGAATTAACTCCATAGAAAAGGACGATTGCAAGTGCTATGGACATAATAATACTCTGGATTAAGTCAGTTGTACTTGCAGCTAAGAAGCCACCAAGTGAAGTGTAAGCTACAATAACGATAGCACTAAAAATCATGGCTGTCATATAATCAATTCCGAATAAACGGTTAAATAATTTTCCACAGGCAGCAAAACCTGAAGCTGTATATGGAACAAAGAAAATAATTATAATAGTTGCGGAAATAAATTTTAAAATATTTGAATTATCTCTGTATCTGTTTGCAAAGAAGTCAGGTAAAGTAATAGAATTCCTTGAAACATATGAGTAATGTCTGATTCTTTTAGCAACAATTAACCAGTTAACATATGTACCTATTGCAAGTCCGGCAGCTGTCCAAAAAGCATCAGCTACGCCTGTAAAGTAAGCAACTCCGGGCAATCCCATAAGTAACCAGCTGCTCATGTCAGAAGCTTCGGCACTCATTGCTGTAACAAAAGGACCAAGCTTTCTACCCCCAAGATAAAAGTCATGTGTTGTTCGGCTCTTTTTTGTATAGTAAAAACCTATACAAATCATTCCTATCATATAGCCAATAATGGCAATAAGAATGCCAATTTCAGATGTAGTCATTTTTCCTCCTTACTGTTCAAAATTAGAACTACACGAATTAGACTAATATTCGTGCAAAAATAAATTTACTATAATTTGGTTTATTTCATTTGTTATTCGCTAGAAAATCAGAAATCATAAGTAAAGTATAATCGTAAATTTTCATAAGCAATAAAAATGCCGTAAATAAACGCATATATTCTACTATTCTATGAAAAAAATAAGAAATTATCAACAAAAATCGACAAATAAGCAATTTTATAAACAAAATAAAGTGAATAATAAAATATTACAATGCAAATACTAATTATAGAAAAATTAATGAAATCGGGAGGAAATCAATATTATGGGAGAAATGATAGGAAAGCAAAGTGTTAAATTTGCGGAAGCCCCATATATTTTTGAGGGAGCATCTGTAGTTGGACCTAAAGAAGGAGAAGGCCCACTTGGAAAATTATTTGATGTGATTGAGCAGGATCCAATGCTTGGAAGTAAAAGCTGGGAAGAAGCAGAAAGTTTACTGCAAAAAGAAACCGTGCAAAAACTGTTGTTAAAATCAGGATTAAAAAAAGAGGATATAAGATATATTTTTGCAGGTGATTTGTTAGGACAGTTAATAGCAACCACATTTGGAATAATGGATTATGAAATCCCATTTATGGGACTATATGGTGCATGTTCAACTATGGGCGAAGGATTAAGTCTGGCAGCAATGATGGTTGCAGCAGGTTATGGAGAAAATGTAATAGCCATGGCGTCAAGTCATTTTGGAAGCGCAGAGAGACAATTTAGATTTCCATTAGAATATGGAAATCAAAGACCATTTTCGGCAACATGGACTGTTACAGGGTGTGGAGCGGCAATAGTTACAAAAAGAAAAGGATTTGCAAAAATTACAGGAGTAACAACGGGAAAGATAATTGACTATGGAGTGAAGGATGCCCAGAATATGGGGGCATGTATGGCTCCGGCAGCAGCAGATGTTATTTATAATCATTTAAATGATTTTGGAACCACTCCTGATGATTATGACAAAATAATAACAGGTGATTTAGGATATGTAGGGCAGGCGATACTAATTGATTTGCTGAAACGAAAGGGAATAGATATTTCGAAAGTGCATATGGATTGTGGAATTGAAATGTTTGATAAAGAAAATCAGGATACTCATTCAGGAGGAAGTGGATGCGGATGTTCTGCGACAGTACTTACAAGTTATGTATTTAAACAACTGAAGAAAAAAGCGTGGAAGAAAATTTTATTTATCCCAACGGGTGCTTTGATGTCACCTATAAGCTTTAATCAGGGAAAGTCTGTTCCGGGAATTGCTCATCTTGTAGTGATTGAAAGTGTGTAATGATTTAGAAAATGAAATTGTAAAACGAAAATTAGGTTAGAAAGTGAGAAAAAATGATATTTTTAAAAAGTTTTTTAATAGGCGGAATAATTTGTGCATTAGTTCAGATTTTATTGGATAAAACAAAATTGTTACCGGGAAGGGTTATGGTTTTATTAGTAGTTATAGGTACTATACTTGGTTTCTTTGGTTTATATCAGCCTTTAATTGATTGGGCAGGAGCAGGGGCAAGTGTGCCTCTTATTGGATTTGGAAATAATTTATGGAAGGGAATGGCAGAACATATAGACAAGGATGGACTAATTGGAATATTTGAAGGAGGATTTACCGCAAGTGCCATTGGTATATCGGCAGCATTAATATTGAGCTATGTTGGTTCATGGTTCTTTAAATCAAAAATGCAATAGAAATAAATATATTTATGATTTATTTAATGTATAAAAAACATAAAATAAATGTTTATTTTATAAAGAAAAATGTTAATAAATTAACAAACAGACTGATAAAATGAGGTGCTGACTACATTAAAAAAAGTCAATACTTTTGATTGTTAAGTTTAAACGTTGAAAATAAAGGATAGAACTTAATTTGTGTTTAAAATTATCAATCATTACTTAATTTATTAAATAAAGAACAGAAGAATAGTTGAAAAAATAAAGTCTATATAATATAATTGTAGTCATGTGAATGGCATCGGAAGATAAATTTTGACGCATTTACAAGGATTAAGTAAAAATATATTAAGGAGGACTACAAAATGTCATATGTAGACGAGGTATTAGCAAAGGTTAAAGAAAAGAATGCTAGTGAACCAGAATTTTTACAGGCAGTTGAAGAAGTATTAAATTCACTTAGACCTGTAATTGATGCAAACGAGGAAAAGTATAGAAGAGAAGCTTTACTTGAAAGAATTTGTGAACCGGAAAGACAGTTTAAGTTCAGAGTTCCTTGGGTTGATGATAAGGGACAGGTACAGGTTAACACAGGTTACAGAGTACAGTTTAACTCAGCTATTGGACCATACAAGGGTGGTTTAAGACTTCACCCATCAGTAAATATTGGTATTATTAAATTCTTAGGTTTCGAACAGATTTTCAAGAATTCACTTACAGGCCTTCCAATCGGTGGTGGTAAAGGTGGTTCTGATTTCGATCCTAAGGGAAAATCAGATAGAGAAGTTATGGCATTCTGCCAGAGCTTTATGACAGAACTTTGCAAGTATATCGGTGCTGACACTGACGTACCAGCAGGTGATATCGGAACAGGTGCAAGAGAAATCGGATACATGTTCGGTCAGTATAAGAGAATCCGTGGATTATACGAAGGTGTTCTTACAGGTAAGGGACTTACATACGGTGGTTCTTTAGCAAGAACAGAAGCTACAGGATACGGATTACTTTACTTAACACAGGAATTAATGAAAGACCATGGCGAAAGTATGGAAGGCAAGACAGTAGTTGTTTCAGGTGCTGGTAACGTTGCTATCTATGCTATTCAGAAAGCTCATCAGATGGGTGCTAAGGTTGTTACATGTTCAGATTCAACAGGTTGGATTTATGATCCTGAAGGAATCGATGTAGACCTTCTTAAAGAAGTTAAAGAAGTTAAGAGAGCAAGACTTACAGAATATGCTGCTGCAAGACCTTCAGCTGAATATCATGAAGGACGTGGAGTATGGCAGATTAAATGTGATATCGCTCTTCCATGCGCTACACAGAACGAATTACTTATCGATGATGCTAAACAGTTAGTAGCTAATGGATGTAAGGCAGTTTGTGAAGGTGCTAACATGCCTACAACAATTGATGCAACAGAATACTTACAGGAAAACGGAGTTTGGTTCGTTGGTGGTAAGGCTGCTAATGCAGGTGGTGTTGCTACATCAGCTCTTGAAATGTCACAGAACAGCGAAAGACTTTCATGGACATTTGAAGAAGTTGACGCTAAATTACAGACAATCATGGTTAACATTTACCATAACATCAGTAATGCAGCTAAGAGATACGGATTTGAAGGTAACTACGTAGTAGGTGCTAACATTGCCGGATTTGAAAAGGTTGCAGAAGCTATGGAAGCACAGGGTGTTTGCTAATTAGAAAACACATTATAATGCAATAATTGACGTTATAACGTCTTAACAGGGCTATCGTGTATGCGATAGCCCTTATTTTTCATAAATAATAACAATCTCTAATAAATCGACATATATTAAATCATAAAGACATGGGAGAAATATTAGATGAAAATGTATACAAGAATAGCAAATCAAAATAGATATTCGTACATTAAAAGGAAGCGTAAAGATGTAAAGTATATAGTAATTCATTTTACGGCTAATAAGGGTGATACTGCCAAAAATAACGCGGATTATTTTGCTACGGGAAATACCAGACAGGTGGGTGCACATTTTTTTGTAGATAAAAAGGGCGATATAGCAAGGAGCATAAGGTTAAATAGAACAGCCTGGGCCGTTGGTGGAGAAAGATATGGTGATTACAAAGAAAGCGGAGGCGCTAAATACTTTACAAAATGTACTAACGAAAATTCAGTGTCCATAGAATTGTGCGACTGTAATAATGTAGAACCATATTCAAATAAGCAAATAAAATCAGTAAGAAAATTAATAAAATATATACAAAGATATTGTCCTAATGCGAATAAGATAATAAGACATTTTGATGTTAATGGAAAACATTGCCCGGCACCGATAATGGATGATAAAATATGGAAAAAGTTTAGAAAAGAAATATTAAAAAAATAAAAATACAAAGACTGTATTTTTGATAAATTTAATATTGTGGAATAGATACGATAATATAATCGACATCTTTATTTACGGTATCGTAACAATATTAAGTGATAGCAAAAATGCAGTCTTTTAATATATTTTAATAATATCTGTTCATAGAAAAAATGTAGTGTTTTTAATTTAATAGATTTTACTGTTTTTTCTTCTTAATATGAATCTCCGGTATAGCTGTATCATAGTTTACAGAAGGCTGATCCTTAGGGGCTTTTAAAGTATCATCCTGCTTGTGTGTATGAATCTCCGGGATAGCTAAATTATCAATAGAAAGATTAAAGTCATGTTTTCTCTTAATTTTTTTTAATTTCTTAAACTCCATAATTACCTCCAAATACTTTAGAAATAGATTTACAATTTTGTTATGAGAGTGAAACGTATCTTAATTCATTGATATTTAAAATTTTATAGTTAAATTTTAATACTTTGTAATCTACAACAGGTTAATGAAAAATGTAATAACAAGACTATTAATAAAGTCTGCAAATAAACTACCAACAAGCGGAATTAACAAATAGGCTTTTATTGAAGGTGCATATCTGTCGCATAGAGCCTGCATGTTTGCCATTGCATTTGGTGTAGCACCCATACCGAATCCACATGTTCCCGCTGCAAGAACAGCAGCATCGTAATCCTTCCCCATAACATAGAATATAACAAAATATGTGAAAAGAAAAATTAAAATAACCTGTGCACCTAAAAGCATAACAAGTGGTAATGCCAAAGATGCTAATTGCCACAATTTAAGTGTAATCATGGCTATACCTAAGAATAATGAAAGACAAATACCACCAAGGTCATTTATTTCACCCATACATATATCAAATTTGCCTGAATATTCTCCAATATTTCTTATTAAAGCAGCTGCAATCATTGCTCCAATATAAATAGGAAATGTTAAGCCTGTTTTAGTTAACATCCATGAAAAAATAGTTCCTATACCAATAGCAAGAATCAACTGATATACTGCCATTGCATACATATTTGCATGTCTTTCATGCCTTTTTTCGTCTTCGATTAAAAGACTGTCATCTTCTGCAACAACTGTGTTCAAAAGATTTTTCTTCTCAATAAGACGACGACCAATAGGACCACCGATTAAACTTCCTGCAATTAAACCAAATGTTGCAGCAGCAGTACAAATGGTTGTAGCTCCGCTAATGTTAAAATCTTCAAGTACAGGACCAAATGCTCCGGCAGTTCCGTGTCCTCCAACCATTGGAATTGAACCGGTACACATTCCTATAAGTGGGTCTAAGCCAAGAAAATGTGACATCCCAACAGCAAGAAAATTCT
This sequence comes from Eubacteriaceae bacterium, assembly GCA_902363805.1. Taxonomy (GTDB): domain Bacteria; phylum Bacillota; class Clostridia; order Lachnospirales; family Lachnospiraceae; genus Eubacterium_U; species Eubacterium_U album. Next base: position 110,827 of record CABJBF010000004.1, read on the forward strand.
GAGAAACAATAAGCGTTATAACTAGTAATAGGAAAATAAAAAGAGATTTACCACCACTTTTTAAAACTTTTAAATTGGCTTGAAAACCAACTGATGTAAAGAAAAATACCATACACACTTCACGAAGGGTATCATTAAACGAAAATTCGATTAATCCCGTTGAATGACATATACATGTAAATATGGCAAATAGCAAACCACCAATAACAGGGGCAGGAATGCAAAACTTTTCCAAAAAATAAATTTTATGCTTCAAAAACTGCCCGAGTATTAAAACGACTACTGCGATGGCAAGTGTCTGATACATATCTAATTGTATATCCATAAAACTCCTTTCCTTAGACAAATTTATTCAGATTTTACTTTTATGTTGTGCTTTTTATAATATTTTACTGCACCTGGATGAAACGGAATGGAAATACCTTTAACGGCAGAAGTTTCATCGAGCTGTAAATTCACAGGAACGGAATATTGAAGATCCGCTGAATGTTCAAATAAAAATTCTGTTAAAGATTCTACAACGATGTCAGACAATTCGTTGCTAGCAAGTAAAACAGCCTGAACAGCTACTGTTTTTATTTCTTCAGTTTGTCCGGTATAAGTATTCGCCGGAATTGTATAGTCAACATAAGTATCGTAAGCAGATTCAAGTTTTTTAGAACATGAATCGCTAATGCTTAAAAATTTAATAGGACATTGTTGCGCTAATTCTTCTATTATTGTTGTGCGCAATCCTGCAGTACAGAAAAATGCATCAATTTCACCGGATTGTAATTTGCCGGCGGCAGTAGTATAGTCATAATTTAAAGTGTCTACTAGTTTGTCTGATAAGCCGTTAAGTTGTAAAATTAAATTAGCAGTCTGCTCAGTACCTGAATCACTTTCACCGATGCTGACTTTTTTACCTAGTAAATCATCGATGGAATTTATGCCTGAATCATTGTGAACAACAATCTGGCAAGCTTCAGGGTATAATGCCGCGATTGCCTTGTAACCAGAACACTGGGTACTGACAAATATTCCGGTTCCGTTATAGGCATCATTAATTAAATCAGCCTGAGCAATTCCCATTTCAATATAATTTTTAGATAATAATCGTATGTTTGCTGCTGAACCGGCAGTAGATTTTACTTCAAAGTTAAACTTATCGTTTTCTTTAGAAGCAAGTTCCGTGAACGCATTTCCAAAAGTATAATACATTCCACCAATACCGGCAGAGCCAAAGCGAATTTTTTCATTTTTAATGCCACAGCCGGATAACATAAGTGTTGTGAGGCTAAGTAAAATACATAAAAATTTTTTCAAATTAAGATTCTCCTTTACGTAAATTTAGGACATACCTGATTAATAGTTTACAATAAAATAAAGTTAAATGGAATGAAAAAATAAGAAATAGGAAGAAAAAATAAAAAACAGGATAAAAAGAAAAGTACACATATGCGCTATTTTAATCAAATATCTTGACCAAAGTAGTAAAATGAAATATACTATATTAAATCCGCAAAATATGCCGTTGGAAAGAATAATTTTTGATTGGTATATATATATATAACTTAAACGTAGAACAACAGGTACATTATATGTACCTGTTGTTCTACGTTTAAGAAAAGTTAGTTGTTGAAAACAAATATAATATGAGTCTAATTTTGATAAGTGTTAAATAATATTAAAAGAGTGCAGATATAGATGCTTAAGAAATAAATATTAGTTGTTGGTAAAAAGCATATCATTTTATAAAAGCAATATCATAATATTAGATGAAAATAATTTTTTAGAGGAATAGAAAATGGTTACAGCATTGGCTAGAATTTTTTTGAAAGACGTAAAGATGAATGATTCTCAAGGAAGAAAAGCATATGGCACATTGTGTAGTGTAGTTGGAATTTTTTTTAACATATGTTTATTTGTTGGAAAATATTTTGCAGGAGTGTTAACGGGTGCAATTTCAATTACAGCAGATGCATTTAACAATTTGTCAGATGCAGGTTCATCAATAATAACATTAGTAGGCTTTTGGTTTGCAGGAAAGAAACCTGATACAGAGCATCCGTTTGGACATGGGAGATTTGAATATGTATCAGGAATGGCAGTTTCCTGCCTGATAATATTAATGGGACTTGAACTAGCAAAGAGTTCTGTTGATAAAATTATTCATCCACAGGAATTAGAAGCTAGTATTTTGGCTATAACAATATTACTTATATCTATTTGTGTAAAATTGTATATGGCATTTTACAATACGGGTATAGGAAAGAAAATAGATTCAGTAACAATGAAAGCAACAGCAATAGACAGCTTAAGTGATTCCGTGGCTACAACAGTAGTATTAATATGTGTAATTGTTAATATGAAGTTTGGAATAAATATAGATGGTATATGCGGACTTTTAGTAGCAATTTTGATTATATATGCAGGAATTGGTGCGTTTAAGGATACGATATCTCCGCTTTTAGGTAAAATACCAGAGCCTGAACTTGTGGACAAAATTCGTGATATTGTAATGAAACATGAATTAGTATACGGAATTCATGATTTGGTTGTTCATGATTATGGCCCGGGTAGAATGATGATTTCACTGCACACAGAAGTTCCCGGAAATGAAAATGTATATAAATTACATGACATGATAGACAATATTGAATCTGAACTACAGGAAAAAATAGGATGTGAGGCAGTAATTCACATGGATCCGATTGAAGTTGATAATCAGGTGGTTACAGATACAAGAAGTAAAGTTGAAAACATAGTTAAAAGTATAGATGAACATATGTCCATACATGATTTTAGAATGATAACAGGAGATACACATACAAATCTTATATTTGATGTTGTTGTTCCATTTTGTGTAGAAAAGAAACATGATGAAATAAAAAATAATATTGAAGAGAAGATAAGTGAACTTGATGATAAATATAGAGTTGTGATGAAAATAGAAGAAGATTATATTGGAAATTAACAAATCTGCATCAAAAGTAAAGTAAAATAGTTTGAAATAAAAATGGGAAGATATTCTATATAGAAAATGTGTATTAATATAAAAAATAAGAGACTATGTAATAATATATATTAAAATATTAGAAACATATTTGCAAAACAGAATTAAATGTGTTACCATTTAAAGTCGACGTCAAAAAGTAAAAGTGTCTTTGTGATGTTTTTATTTTTTGACGTTTTTTGCTTTTTATAACAGAGAAAATTTATATTTATAAAAGTCTATTTTTTATAAAATTAATATTGAGAAAGGAAAAGTAAGGATGAAGTTTCAGGAATTAAATATATCAGATGAAATAAAGAAAGCAGTAAAAGATTTAGGATATGAAGAAGCAACTCCAATACAGGAAAAAAGCATTCCGGCAATTATGGAAGGAAAAGATGTAATAGGATTTAGCCAGACGGGAAGTGGAAAGACTGCTTCATTTGGAATACCGGCGATAGAACTTGTAGACATGACAATGAACAAAAAATTAAATCAGGTTCTTATACTATGCCCAACAAGAGAATTAGCATTGCAGGCAGCAGAAGAATTAAGAAAATTTGCAAAATACATAAAAGGATTAAATGTAGTATCTATATTCGGAGGGCAGAACATAGAAAGACAGTTTAAACATTTGCGTGAAGGAAGTCATATTGTAGTTGGAACACCGGGAAGAGTTATGGACCATATCCGTAGAAAAAGCCTTAAATTAGAACAGTTAAAGATGGTCGTGTTAGATGAAGCGGATGAAATGCTTAATATGGGATTTAGAGAAGATATTGAAACTATATTAAAGGCTACACCTGATGACAGACAGACAATTCTGTTTTCAGCTACAATGCCAAAGGAAATATTGGATATTACAAATAATTATCAGAAAAATCCTGAATTAATTAAAATAAAAAATAAGCAAATGACTGTAGACAGTATCGAACAAAGATTTTATCTTGTAGATAAAAATAAAAAGAAAAGTGCTACAGCATTGTTGCTTAGATATTACAGACCAAAACTTGCAATTATTTTTTGTAATACGAAGAGAATGGTTGATGAGTTGGTAGATTTCCTTGGAAAAAATAAATTTTTAGCACAGGGGTTACATGGTGATGTAAAACAGCAACAGCGAACAAATGTAATGAACCAGTTTAAGAAAGGTACATTTAATATTCTTGTTGCAACAGATGTGGCAGCAAGAGGAATTGATGTTAACAATCTTGATATTGTAATTAATTATGATTTACCTGAAGATAATGAATATTATGTTCATAGAATCGGAAGAACCGGAAGAGCAGGAAATGAAGGAAAATCATTTACATTAATAGATGGAAGAAAACAACTAGAAGATTTACGATACATTGAAAGATATGCTAAATGTGAAATTATTGAAAGTAAACTTCCGACAGTTGATGAAATAAAAACTCAGGATTATCAGCGAAACATTAACAGATTAAAGAAATTTATGGATAAGCACAATAGTTCAAATCAAAAAGAAATTGTTGAAATGTTAATTGAAGAAGGATATTCTTTGGAAAAAATTACTTTAGCATTAATGGATATGATGAATAGAAAAAATAATGATTATAGCGGCTTATCAGATGTTAAACCACTTGTAATTGTACGAAAAGAAAGAAAAAATAATGGTATAGGTAGAAAAAATAAAGCAGTAAAGAACAGACGTACAGAAAATGGGAAACAAACAGAGAAAGGAAGAAAGAACATATATAATAGAAAAAATAGTGAAGCAGAAAAGAAGAAATATAATGGTAAAAATAATGAATCAGATAAAAAAAGAAGAAAAAAGGGATTTGTAGAATCCGAAAATAGTAGCAGAAAATTTACAGAAAAAAAGAATAAAAAATCTGAAACAAACAAAAGAAAAAATAAACAAAAATAACGTAAAAATTTTGTAAAATAATTTATGGAAAATCTAAAACATAAAGGCTGCAAATGTTGACATAACAACCTAAAAGGAGTAACATTAATAAGTGATAATAGAATAAATGACCGAAGTAAAAATGCTGTTAGAATGAGAAATTTATGTTTCGCACTGATAGCATTTTATTTTATAAAAATTATGAATTAATACGAAAATTTCAGATTTGATTAGATATAAATTGCAACGTAAAAATAATTTGTAAGGAGGTAAATTTGCAAGCTAAACAATCCGGAATGTAATTAAAGGAGAAAAATTGAAATTAGAGAATAGTAAAAATAGTCATTTAGGACGAATGATGGGGAGTTTATCATTAGGGGTGATGATATTTGCTGTTGCTCTAGCAGTATTGATGAATATACAGACGACGAGAAAGAGAGTTTCGGAACAAACTGCACAGTATATAAAGATAAGTACCATGCAGAATGAACAGATAATAGACCGTCTGTTAGTTGATGCAAAGGAAAGTATTAAATCAATAGGTAAATTATTTGGACAAATTATTGATGAGAACGGAAATGTAACAGCACATGATATAGAATCGCTTAATCAGAATGTAAGTTTTGAAAGTCTGATTTATGTAAATAAACATGGAATAGGAATTGACCAGAATAATATCGAATATGCATTTGCAGATGCAACAGCGTATTATGATGCGTTAAAAGGTGATACAGTTATAGCACTAAATCCATTAGGTAATTCTGATATGCAAAACAGAATATGCTTCTTTGCTCCGGTAGAGAAGGACGGAGAGATAGCGGGAGTATTAGTAGGAAATTTTGATGATGCAACATTAAAGAAATTTATGAATACAAAACTGTTTGGTTATACTTCAACAGCGTTTATTTGTAGTGAATCAGGAGAAATAGTTGCAAATTCAGTAGGTATTTTACAAAGAACAACATTAACAAGTTACCTTAAAGAACACAATCTGATGGATGATAATGGTATAGCGGAATTAAGAAACAGCTTAAAGAACAAAAATCAATATGCATTTGAAATACATGGTAAAAATTATGAATCAAGTGCATATATGATGAGGCTTGAAAACAGTGGTCTTATTTTAGTTCAGGCATTCCCTGTTGAGGCTACGAATAAACTGAATGCAACTGCCAATAAGGATAGTTGGAGACTTGTAACTATTTTAGCGGTATTTTTCATTATTTATTTAATAGGAACGGTTGTGTTTAATGTAAAAAAACAACGTAATATAATGAATGAAAAAGAATCTGTTGAGAATATTGTAACTGCAATAACGCAGATGTTTGATAGATTTATTTTAGTAGATTTAGATGAAGATAAATACGAATATATAATAGAAGATGAAAATAAAAAGCTACCCGGAATCGGATTTGAAGGTAGTTATGGCGATATCCTTCAGAATGTATTTAGCAAATGTTTTAAAAATGATGAAAAGCATACATCAGTAGATACGATGTTGCAAAGAGAAAAACTTATAGAACAATTAGATTTTGGAAAAGATAGTTTTAGCCTTGAATATTCAGAAGAATTTGATACAGATAATGAATTTAGATGGACAAATTTGGCTGTTCTTTGTGTAGAAAGAAGAAGAGGTGTACCTACAAAGGTATTAATGGCATCTCAGGACGAAACGGAACTAAAGAAAAAAGAAGTCCGTGATCAGGAAGCACTTAGAGAAGCGTATCAGGCAGCAGAAAATGCAAGTAATGCAAAAAGTGATTTCTTATCAAAAATGTCTCATGATATAAGAACTCCTATGAACGCCATTATTGGAATGACGGCTCTTGCAGGAAGTTATATAGATGATAAAGACAGAATGTTAGAATGCTTAAAGAAGATTACTTCTTCAAGCAAACTTTTGCTTGGATTAATCAATGAAGTTTTGGATATGTCCAGAATTGAATCAGGTAATATTAAACTTGTGGATGAAGATATTGAGTTATCAGTATTGCTTGAAGACGTCCTTGAATTGGTAAAGGGCGATGTGAAAAATAAGAATCTTGATTTGAATGTGTCGATAGAAAATATGAAGCATGAAAAGGTTATAGGCGACAGTATTCGAATACAGAAGATATTTACCAATATTATAAGCAATTCAATTAAGTATACTCCAAATGGAGGAAAAATTAGTATTACGGTAAATGAAAAACCTACACATAGCAAGTCAACGTCCTGTTTTGAATTTATATTTGAAGACACAGGAATTGGTATGTCTAAAGAATTTGTGAAGAAAATATTTGTTCCATTTGAAAGGGCAGAAGACAGCCGAATTGATAAGATTCAGGGTACCGGTTTAGGAATGGCTATTGTTAATAATATAATTCACATGATGGGAGGAGAAATTCAGGTTGAAAGTGAAATAAACAAAGGTTCCAGGTTTACCGTTACAATGGTTCTAAAGTTACAGGATGATAAAGAGGAAACAGATAATGAATTAATAAACTTAAAAGTTTTAGTTGTTGACGATGAGAAAGTTGTATGCGATTCAACGTGCAAAGTTTTAAATTCTATTGGAATGAATAGCGAAGGTGTTACGACCGGCAAAGAAGCTGTTGCAAGAGTGGTAGAAGAGCATGATAAAAATGATGATTTTTATGCAGCTATAATTGATTGGAACATGCCGGAAATGAACGGAATAGAAACAACAAAAGAGATAAGAAAAGCTGTTGGAAAAGATGTTCCGATAATAATTATGTCGGCATATGACTGGAGCGATATAGAAGAAGAAGCAAAAGCAGCCGGTGTTAATGCATTCATTTCTAAACCGTTGTTTAAGTCAAGGCTTACGACGACATTTAAGCAATTGCTTAATAATAATAAGGAAGAAGAGAATCCGCTATCTGTACTTAAGAATGAAGACTATAGTAATCGTAGAGCACTTGTAGTTGAAGACAATGAACTTAATGCAGAGATTATGAGAGAAATGCTTAATATGACTGGAATCAAAGTAGACCGTGCAGAAAATGGTAAAGTTGCAGTTGAAAAATTGGAAAGCGAACCTGAGAATTATTACGATATTGTGTTCATGGATATACAGATGCCGATTATGAATGGATATCAGGCTGCAGAAGCAATTCGACAAATGGATCATAGAAAAGATGTTCATACAATTCCAATTATAGCAGTAACAGCAAATGCGTTTGTGGAAGATATTCTTACAGCAAAAGCAGCAGGAATGAATGAACATATAGCTAAACCTGTAGATATAAAAGAATTAGATGAGATACTACAAAAATGGCTGTAGATTAGCTTATAAGAAAAATTAAATACGGTTTATAGTATCATTTAATACATAAAAATGCGTAGTGTAAATTGAAACACTACGCATTTTTATTTGTATATTGTAAGACAAAGTTTATAAACTTAATTTTCAAATAAAACATTGTTTTATTTGTGGTTCTTTGTTTATTATTCTTTAGCACCATTAGAACCGGAAGAGCCATCATTTGAGCTACCTGAACCGTCTTTAGCATCATCAGAACCTGACGAATCAGAAGAACCACTTGAAACTGAAGTCTTTCTGTCAGCAGCATTGTCAGCAGCATTTGCCGAGCCAACTGTTACAGTCCCTGAGGTTGTTGCTTCTGTAGATGATTCGTTAGTAGTCTTTTTAGGAGTACCATAATGATAACTACATTTATTTGTTGGTGCAGTATCTTTTGAAAAATACTCTGTATAAGTATGAGGACATACGCCTTCGATTGCTAATGCACCTGATGATGAACAAAGAGTAACTTCTTCAACATCATCACTCATTTCAAAATCCTTAATTTTATAGCCCTTAACCTGATCAATTTGGCTCATAATTTTTGACCATAATCTTTCATGATATGCTTGATCGGAACCAAGCTCCTTGTTTTCATCATATCCTGTCCAAATTGATGCAGTAAGATATGGTGTATATCCGCAGAACCATAAGTCGTAAGCACTTGAAGTTGTACCTGTTTTACCTGAAACAGGCATTCCGTCTGTAAGCGCACATGCTTTACCTGTACCTTCAGTAATAACACTTGTCATTCCCTGAGTTAAAAGTGAAGCAGTAGATGACTTAAGAACTGTATGTGTAGTAGGAGTAGTATTGTCTAATAATATTCTTCCGTTACTATCAACTACTTTTGAATAAAATACAGGTCTTGTATAAGTTCCCTGATTTGCGATTGTTGCATATGCAGCAGTTATTTCCAAATTAGTAATACCATCAGTAATACCACCAAGTGCTAAAGGCTGTTGAATATCAGAAACAACTGAACCGTCTTTTTCAGTTCTGTTTTGAACTAATGTTGTAAAACCAAAATTTAATAAATAATCAAAGCCAAGTTGCGGTGTAATTTCTGTAAGTGTTTTTACGGCACATACATTCATGGAATCAGCTATAGCCTTTCTGACTGTAACAGTACCACGGTAACCGCTATACCAGTTTTTAACAGGACGTCCATTAGAATAATTAAAAGGTTCATCCTTTATTTTAGTAGTTAAAGTATATCCCATTGTATCAATTGCCGGTGCATAGGTTGATAAAACTTTAAATGTTGAACCCGGCTGTCTTGTTGATTGAGTAGCACGGTCAAGACCTAAACTAACCTTCTTAGAACCTCTTCCACCAACAATAGCTTTAACGTATCCTGTATATTGGTCCATAACTGTGAATGAAGCCTGAGGTTGAGGAGTGTAATATAAAGTTTCATATTCAACATCATCATCAGCTAATCCATCAGGATATAAATATTTTTTATATTGTTTTACACATTCTTTTGCAGCTTCTTTTGTTGAAAAAATTAATTTAAAAGAAGATTCGTTCAAAAGAACTTTGTGATAATAATTGATGTAACTTTCTGAATAGTTTTCAGTTGTTCCATCAGCGTGCTGAATTGTCCATGCCCAGTTAATGGAATAAGAAACTGTATTGGGATAGTTTTCAGCGTTTGATAATTCTTTATTGCAAATTTTTTGGATTTTTGAATCCTGAGTAGTGTAAATTTTTAAACCACCACTATATACGGCGTTATAAGCCTGAGTATAAGTATAACCTTTTTGTTCCTGTAAATCGCTCATAACCTGAGAAACCACTTCATCAACAAAGTAAGAGTAAACATTGTTGCTCTGAGTAATCTGATTATCTACAGACTGAATACGACTGTATACATCATCTTTCATAGCCTCATTATATTCATCTTTAGTTATATGACTGGCATCTAGCATATTTTTTAGAATTTTCTTCCTACGTTTAGCGTTAGCCTTCGGGTGATATATAGGGTTGTAAGCAGCCGGATTCTGTGTGATTCCGGCAATTACGGCACATTCTGATAAAGTTAAATCACTGACATCTTTATCAAAATATCTATGGGAAGCAGCCTGAACTCCTAATGTATTAGAACCAAGATTGATTGTATTCAAATATGTTTCAAGGATAGTTTCTTTTTTAGTAACTTTTTCAAGTTGAATTGCAAGATACTGTTCCTGAAGTTTACGTTTGACCTGATCACCTAAAGTTTCCTCTGAAGTCCAATCAGTAAAAACATTATTCTTTAAAACCTGTTGTGTAATAGTGCTTGCACCTTCGGAAGGGTTTAAAGTTGTAATTGCTACAACAACAGCTCGTCCGATACCCTGAATATCAATACCGTTATGTTCATAAAAACGGGCATCCTCAGTATCGATAAAAGCCCATTTTAAATTATCAGGTACCTGATCAATTGAAACCTTTATTCTGTTAGAACCGGAAGTGACAAGTTTTGCAATTTCCTTTTCTTTATTATTATAAACAGTTGTTGAATAAGAAGAAGGTACAATTGATACATCTTGAATATCAGGTGCAGCATCAATAATTCCACGAACAATACCAAAAACAAGGGCACATCCCGTTATACATATTAAAAGCAAAATGTATAATAAAATCTTGAAAAATACCACTAAACTCTTTTTTGAAAGACGTTGACCGGTTGAAACAAGATTCTTTTGTTTAGATATTGTTTCTCTATAACCATAGTTCATAAATAATCCTCCTATCCGCTACATTATAGCAAAAGTATATATTTTTATAAAGTAAAAAAGAAAAATATAAGACAAAATTCATAAATTTATCGAGAACAATGTTGAAATATAAAATATTACCTATTAAAATATACCTAAATAATTTAGAAAAACACCAAATCCTTTTTGAGACGGATGGCATATTTAATTAAAAAACGCTCGCGCTGCTTGACACTCGTAGCGGTTCTAAACCTCCATCTCATATTTTCCTTAGGACTTATGTTCCTAAGAAAAATATAGCTGTCGCTTTGAACCGACGGCGTCAAATGCATTTTAATTAAATATGCCATCCGTCTCAACTTAGATTTAGTGTATTTCTAAAAAGTTTATGGGAGCATTTTAATGAGTGAATATAAAATAGTTGCAAAACCGGGAGTTGGTGAGTTCGTGGATAAAAAATCCAGGTTTATTGCGCATGTATATGCAATAGATTCGGAAGAGCAGGCTCAAGGATATATAGAAGAATTAAAGAAAAAATATTGGGACGCAAGACATAACTGCTATGGATACGTACTAGGTAAAAATAATGAAACGCAGAGATTCTCAGATGATGGAGAACCAAGTGGAACGGCAGGAAAACCAATATTAGAAGTTATAAAAGGAAATGATATCCATAATATTTTAATTGTTGTGACAAGATATTTTGGAGGAACTCTGCTTGGAACGGGTGGTTTAATAAGAGCTTATACAAAATCTTCTCAGGATGGAATTGAAAATGCTTCTATTGTATGCAAAATTCAGGGAATAAGAACAAAAATAGAAACTGATTACAATGGCATTGGAAAGATTCAATATATTGCTGCAAGCATGGGAATAAAAAACATAGATACAATTTACACTGAAAAAGTCATAATTGATATCACGGTTAAGAAGGAAGATTATGACGGATTTGAAAAGAAAGTTGTAGAAGCGACAAATGGAAAAGCAGTATTTGGAGAAAGAGAAGAAGCAGAATTTGTTGTGGAATAATAGTAGGCAGAATAATAATAGGCAGATGTAAAAATTATTGAAAACGATGTTTCTATGTGGTAAAATGAACATTTGTGATACAATAAACAAAGATTTATTTAAGTAGGAAAGAGAAAAAATGATTAGAGAAGATGTAAGAAACATAGCTATTATAGCTCACGTTGACCACGGTAAAACAACTTTAGTAGATGAATTATTAAAGCAGAGTGGTGTTTTTAGAGAAAATCAGGAAGTTGCAGAAAGAGTAATGGACTCAAATGATATTGAAAGAGAAAGAGGTATTACAATTCTTTCAAAAAATACTGCTGTAACATATAAGGATACAAAAATTAATATTATTGATACACCTGGACATGCTGACTTTGGTGGAGAAGTAGAACGTGTACTTAAGATGGTAAACGGTGTTGTTCTTGTTGTAGATGCATTTGAAGGCGCAATGCCACAGACAAGATTTGTTCTTCAGAAAGCGTTAGAACTTCAGCTTCCTGTTATCGTATGTATAAATAAGATTGACAGACCAGAAGCAAGACCTTTAGAAGTAATAGATGAAGTATTAGAATTATTTATAGAATTAGATGCAAATGAAGAACAGTTAGACTGCCCATTTGTATTTGCTTCAGCAAAACAGGGATTTGCAACATTAGATTTAGATAAGCAGACAACAGATATGAAAGACTTATTTGATACTATCGTTGATTATATTCCTGCACCACAGGGCAATCCTGATGCAGATACACAGGTATTAATCAGCACAATTGATTACAATGAATATGTTGGTAGAATCGGTGTTGGTAAGATTGATAACGGTACTTTAAAGATTAATCAGGATGTAGCTTTAGTCAACCATCATGAACCGGACAAAATGGAAAAGGTTAAGATTACAAAGTTATATGAATTTGACGGATTAAATAAAGTAGAAGTTAAGGAAGCAACAGTAGGTTCAATTGTTGCTATAGCTGGAATTACAGACCTTCATATCGGAGATACACTTTGCTCATTGGATAATCCTGTAGCAATTCCTTTCCAGAAGATTTCAGAACCTACAATTTCTATGCATTTTATGGTAAATGATAGTCCACTTGCAGGTCAGGAAGGTAAATTTATTACTTCAAGACATTTAAGAGACAGATTGTTTAGAGAATTGAATACAGACGTAAGTTTAAGAGTGGAAGAAACAGAATCAACAGACTCTTTCAAAGTATCAGGAAGAGGAGAACTTCATCTTTCAGTATTAATTGAAAATATGAGAAGAGAAGGATACGAATTTGCCGTAAGTAAAGCTGAAGTTATTTATAAAGAAGATGAAAGAGGCAAGAAATTAGAGCCTATGGAAATCTGCTATATTGATGTGCCTGAAGAATTTGCAGGAACAATCATTCAGAGATTAAGTGACCGTAAAGGCGAACTTCAGGGGATGGCTCCAACAAATGGTGGCTATACAAGATTGGAATTTTCAATTCCTTCAAGAGGATTAATTGGTTACAGAGGTCAGTTTATGACTGATACAAAAGGTAACGGAATTATGAATACAGTATTTGACGGATATGGTCCATACAAGGGAGATGTTCAGTATAGAAAACAAGGCTCATTAATTGCATTTGAAGCAGGTGAAGCTATTACTTATGGATTATTCAACGCTCAGGAAAGAGGAACATTATTTATCGGACCTGGTGAAAAAGTTTATGCAGGTATGATAGTTGGTCAAACAGGAAAAGCAGAAGATATCGAAGTTAACGTATGTAAGACAAAACATTTGTCAAATACAAGAACATCAAGTTCAGATGAAGCTTTAAGACTTGTACCAAAGAAAGTATTAAGCTTAGAGCAGTCACTTGAATATATTGATACTGATGAACTTTTAGAGATTACACCTGAAAGTCTTAGAATTAGAAAGAAAATTCTTGACCCAACAATGAGAAAGAGAGCTCAGAGAAACAAATAAATATAAGTTGTTTATAAATACTATAAAATGGTCATTCAATGTTAATTCATTGGTGGCCATTTTGTTATGCGCAATGAGCCAAATACTTTCAGCTTTTTGCTTGCAAAAAAAACTGAAAGTATTTGGCTCATTGCGCATAACAAAATATAGTTTAGAACTAATAAATAAAAAAATAATATAAAAATAAAAAAAGTAGTTGCTTTTTATATAAATGTATAATAAAATTTACTTGGCTATAAATGATTTGTAACATTACACTATATTAAGTGTAAAGGGGTACAAACCAATGAATTATGAGAATTTTGTTAAGAAAATTCACGGGGAATTTGAAATGCTAGCTGAAAGAAAAGGTCTTTCAGGAAGAGTTGTTATTAGAGATGTAGTGAAGAATAACAATGTACATCTAAAATCAATCAGTGTCGTTAATGATGAGAATCAGGCGACGCCAACAATCTATTTAGAATCTTATTATGAAGAATTTTGTCAGGGTAAGGACATTTCAATGATAGCGAATGAGATATTTGAAATGTATGCGAAGAATTCTTATGGTCTTAACTTCAAAATGGAAGATTTTTTGAACTATTCCTATGTAAAGAAGAAAATTGCATATAAGGTAATCAATTATGATATGAACAGAGAAATGTTAAAGACTGTTCCACATTTGCATATTTTAGATTTGGCAATTGTATTTAATATCGTGATAGAAGAAGACATGTACAATTCAGCTACAGCTTTGATTAAAAAGGAACATTTAGATATGTGGAATGTTTCTAAGAGAGAAATAGAAGACGTTGCATTATCCAATACGCCAAAGCTTATGCCTCCCGTTATAATCAGAATGGAAGATATGCTGGCGGAAATGATTATTAATGATATTTCTATGAATTGGGATAATGAAGAAGATGAATCAGCTGATACAGGGCAGGAAAACTATATTAAAGAGGATTGTGTTTATGGAGAAAATTCCAAAGAAAAAATGCCAGAATATGTACGTGAAGAAATTGAAAAAATGAAATGCGACGACAAAATAGATATGTATGTTTTGACAAATGAGAAACGTATCAATGGTGCAGGAACGATATTTTATGATGGACTGTTAAAGAAATTTGCGGATAAAATAGAGAAAGATTTAATAATAATTCCAAGTTCTATCCATGAAGTTATATTAATACCAAGTGATAATGGAATAACTGATGAGGAAGTGAATGAAATGATTGATGAGGTAAACGAAAACGAATTAGAAACAGTCGAAATTTTGTCAAATCATATGTATTTGTATCGTAGAAAAGAGGACCGAATATATATGTAAGCATAAAAGAAATTTAAAGAAAAAGTTTAGATGATATGGATATTTGAAAAAAGATAATTCTATATTATATAGAGAATCATATAGAGAAATATGGTTTATACAATTTTATAATAAATAAAAGAAGCAGCATTGTAAAAAAAGTTGCTTCTTTTTAAAAACAAACTATACGGTGAAAGTTTATATATGTAATTACTTATCTGTATTCTAAGTTATCCAACTCACGCTGAAGTGCGTACATATTATTTCTAGTCTCATCTATTTTAGCTGTATACTGATTGAAGAATTCTACGTCCTCTTCATCAGGATCACGCTGTTCAAGAATAGCCTGTACAATAGCAGACTGTGAACGTGAACGCTTTGATTCAAGTAAAGTAATTTCGTCTTTACATTTTTTTATACCTTTTCTTAATTTTGATTTCTTAAACATATTCTAATCTCCTTTATACATAGCCTGTAACAGATGTTTAAATTATAGACCCTTTTGTTAAATTGTATCAAATTCGACATGATAATGCAATAAATATATAAAAATGTTACAAAAATAATTCTACACTTTTTGATAATATAAAAATAATAAAAAAGATGGAAAAAGTCGATAAAACCTTGATTCGAAAATTTATTTACGGGACATATCTTATGTTTTAGCAACAGGACAAAAAGTGATAAAGGCTATTTGTACTCGGGTTTAATTGAGTTAAATGTGAATTTGTAAAAAACGCGCCTAACAGGAGTCGAACCTGCGTTACCGCCTCCGGAGGGCGGCGCTCTATCCACTAAGCTATAGGCGCATAAAAATATAATACAGGAATCTTAAGAAAATATCAAATATTTTTGTTGTATAATAAATAGTGTCGTATTGAATTTGGAGAAATAATTTGATATAGTTTAAGGAGGTTTTGTTTAAAATAATATAGAAATATTTAAATAAAATTATGTATTGGACAATGAGTATTGGAAAACGACAACAGGAAGTCGATAGAAATACAAAGATAATACAAGGAGCATTTAATAATGGGCTTTAAAAGTAATGGAATAAATGATTTTGATATAGAAGCATTAAAAAGAGAACAGGAAGAAAAGAAGAGATTAGCTAAGCTTGAAGAAGAAAGAGAAGCAGCTGAGAAGAAAAGACTTGAAGAAGAAGCTTTAAAACAGCAGGAATTACAGAAGCAGGAAGAGCAGGCAATTTCTAATGACACAGAAGTTGTTGAACTTCAGGATACACCTGACGGATTAACAATGATGGGTGAAGATGGCAATGAAATTTCAATAGATAAAGAACAGAATGGTAATCCGGTAGATGTATCAACAGATATAACAGAAGATACAGTATCTGAATCACAGACATCAGATACAGTTATAAATGATACAGAAAGCGAAGATGAAATTAAGTCGGAAGAGGCTACGCTTGAAACGTTAGATAATGCATATTTAGATGAAGTGATGAAACAGCAGCCGGAGGAAGAAGAACCTCAGGATGAAGTAAGTAGATTGTTAAAGCAGATTTATGCTGATGAAGAAGCTGCCAAAAAGGCAAAGAAAGCCAAAGAGGAAAAAGAAGAAAAAGAAAAGAAACAAAAAGGAAAAAAGAAAAAGAAGAAAAGTGCTAAGAATAATAAACAAAAAGCCGGATATAGTCATTCAATATATGGAGAAAATGATGATGATGACTACGATGATGACGATAAAGGTATTAGCAGATTTATTCCTGTAATAGGAATTGTTGTGGTAGTTATAGCGGTAATTGCACTTATAGCAGTTGGAATTAACGCAACAAATTATAAGAAAAATGACGAACCTGAAACAACATCATATGATCAGGCAAGCAATCCATTACAGGAAGATTCATATGAAGATATCTCTGATGTTGTAAAACTTTACTATCAGGCAAAGGCAGCAGGTGATGTTAATGCATTAGCACAATATGTAGACAATATGGATGGTATTACTGAGGATAGCTTAGCAGAAGAATCATCTTATATAACAGGATATTCAGATATAACATGCTATACAAAGAATGGATTATATGCTAACACATATGTAGTATTTGTAAGATATTCATTACAGATTAAGAATATTGCAACTCCAGCACCTGGAATCTCTATACTATATGTAATCAGAGATGATGAAACAGGGAATATTTATATTCATAATGGAGTTACAGATAAAGAAGTTCTTGATTATATTAGTATGATTTCTCAGGATGACGATGTTGTAGCATTGTATACGGAAGTTAACAATTCATTAAATGATGCATTGAATGCAGATGGAGATTTAAAGAATTTCTACGATGCACTTGCAGCTAAGAACAATGCAAATCAGAGTACAGATGATGGAGCAGCTCAGTAGCATTTGAAAGTTAGAAACTTTAGAGATATATAAAGAGAGAACAAAATGAATAATATATGCTATATAGTTGGTGCCGGGGATAATACCGGCACCAATTTTACAAAAAAAGAAAATGATTATGTAATAGCAGTGGATGGCGGATATAAGATTGTTAAAAAATTAGGAATTAGTCCTGATTTGACATTAGGAGATTTTGATTCATTAGGTTATGTTCCTGATGAATTAAATATAAAGACATTTCAAGTAGAAAAAGATTATACAGATACAATGATTGCCGTTATGGAAGCTATTAAGCTAGGATATACAGATATTAGAATTTACGGTGGTACAGGTGGAAGAGCTGACCATACATTTGCAAATATACAGACTTTGCTTTATGGTGCAAAAAAAGGTGCAGATATGCGTATGGTAGATAGCGATAGAGTTTACAACGTAATAAATGATTCTAAAATCATATTAAAAAATAGAATTTGCGTAAATTTGTCCATTTTTGCTTTAGGTGATAAAGCGGAAGGAGTTTCTATTTTAGGAGCAAAGTATGAACTTAAAGATGGAACTTTGACAAATGATTATCCACTTGCAGTAAGCAATACATTTGTGGGAAATGATGTAAGTGTTGAAGTGAAAAAAGGTGCACTTTTAATTATTTATGACCGTTAAAATATTGGTGATAAGATAGATGTAGAAAAATGTAAATAGCGTTGGGAATAATCCCGGCGTTTTTTATTCTAAAGGAACATGATATGGATAATAAAAAGAAAGAAGTAAAAGACGAACACGAATTAATAAGGTTAAATAAATTTTTAAGTGATGCAGGAGTATGTTCGAGAAGAGAAGGGGACAGACTTATTGAAGCAGGTAAAGTAGTTGTTAATGGTAAAGTCGCATTAATGGGACAAAAAGTGACTATAAATGACGATATTGTTGTAAATGGACAAAGGGTTTCAAGAGAAGACGAAAGAATACTTATAGCACTTAATAAGCCTGTTGGAATAGAATGTACAACAGATTTGAATAATAAAGATAATATTGTTGATTTTGTAAATTATCCAAAGCGAATTTATCCGGTGGGACGTTTGGATAAAAATTCACAGGGATTAATATTAATGACAAATGACGGCTCGTTAGTTAATAGTATTTTAAAAGCGTCTAATGGACATGAAAAAGAATATCACGTGTGGACAGATAAGCAGATAACAGATGAATTCGTTGAAAAGATGAGTAGTGGAGTTGAAATATTAGATACGGTTACAAGACCTTGTAAAGTAGTCAGATTAAAGAAAAATATGTTTTCAATAGTTCTTACACAAGGGCTTAACAGACAGATTAGAAGAATGTGTGAGGCATTAGGTTATAGGGTTGTAAAATTAAAGCGCATCCGTATAATGAACATCGAGTTAGGAAATCTTCCAACCGGAAGTTATAGAGATGTGACAAAAGAAGAATTTGAAACAATGGCAGAAAGTTTTAGAAAATAAAAAATATAAATAATTTTGAAAGGTAAATAAAATGGCGCAGTTAGATAGAATAAAGGAGTTAGTTGAGCTTTTAAACGAAGCTTCAAAGGCATATTATCAGGAGAGCAGAGAAATTATGCCTAATATTGAATATGACAGGTTATACGATGAATTAGTAGAACTTGAAAAGGAAACAGGCATTGTATTGGCAAATAGCCCTACTGTAAATGTAGGTTACGAGGTTATTAGTGAATTACAAAAAGAAACACATGAAAGTCCTATGTTATCTCTTGATAAGACAAAGGATGTAGCAACACTTGCTTCATTTGCAGGAGAAAGAAAAGCACTTTTGTCATGGAAATTAGACGGACTTACTGTAGTTTTAACATACAATAACGGAACTCTTGAAAAGGCAGTTACAAGAGGAAATGGTATTGTAGGAGAAGTAATTACAAATAATGCTAAAACATTTAAAAATATTCCAATTAATATTTCATATAAGGGACAGCTTGTGCTAAGAGGAGAAGCGGTAATTAAGTATTCGGATTTTAAAAAAATAAATGCCACAATAGAGGATGCGGATGCAAAATATAAAAATCCCAGAAATTTATGCTCGGGCTCAGTACGTCAGCTTAACAATGAGATAACTGCAAAAAGAAATGTAAACTTTTTTGCATTTGCCCTGATTAGTGCTCCGGGAGTAGATTTTGGAAATTCTATGGCAAATCAGATGAAATGGCTTGAAGAACAGGGATTTCAGGTTGTAGAACATAAAGAGGTAACTGAAGCAAATATGCAGCAGGCTGTAGAATATTTTGCAGAAAAAATAAAGACATTTGATGTTCCGTCAGATGGACTTGTATTAATGTATGATGATTTAGCTTATGGAGAATCTCTTGGCTCGACAGCAAAATTTCCTAGAAATGGAATAGCATTCAAATGGGCAGATGAGCAGGCAGAAACAAAATTAAAATACATTGAATGGAGTGCAAGCAGAACAGGTCTTATAAATCCTGTGGCTGTGTTTGAACCTGTTGAACTTGAAGGGACAACTGTTAGCAGGGCAAGTGTTCATAATGTAAGTATTATGGAAGAACTTGAACTTGGTGTGGGTGATAGTATTTTAGTTTATAAAGCAAATATGATTATCCCGCAGATTGCAGAAAATCTTACAAAAAGTGGAAATGTAGAAATTCCTGACAAATGTCCTGTATGTATGGGCAATACAATAATAAAGAATGAAAACGGAATTAAGACTTTGTATTGTGACAATCCTAAATGCCCTGCAAAACATGTTAAGGCATTTTCTCATTTTGTATCAAGAGATGCAATGAATATAGAAGGACTATCAGAAGAAACTTTGGAAAAATTTATAGATGAAGGTTATATTAAAGAATTTGCTGACATTTTCCACTTAGACAGATTTAAAGAGGAAATAGTAAATAAAAAAGGATTTGGTGAAAAATCATATAATAATATAACAGCAGCAGTTGAAAAATCCAGAAGAGTAACTCTTCCTTCGTTTATCTATAGTCTTGGAATTGCTAATATAGGAATTTCAAATGCAAAGATGATTTGTAAGCAGTTAGATTCTATCGACAAAATCAGAAATGCAACAGTTGAAGAACTTGTGGCTATTGATAGAGTTGGAGAGATTATGGCAAAGAAGTTTGTTGAATATTTTGCAGATGAAGAAAACAATAGAAAGCTTAATAATTTATTATTAGAGGTTGAACTTTATATTGAGCAAAGCAATGATGAACAGGTACTTGAAGGAAAAACGTTTGTTATAACAGGAACTGTAAATGAATTTGCAAATAGAAATGAACTTAAAAAGTTTATTGAAGATAGAGGGGGAAAAGTAACAGGTAGTGTTACAGGAAAGACAAATTATTTGATCAATAATGATATAAATTCAAATTCATCAAAAAATAAAAAGGCAAAGAAACTTGGTGTTGAAATAATAGATGAACAGGGATTTATGAAATTAGTGGCACAGAATTAATTCTAAAGGGATTTTATGATTGGGTAGGATTGTGGGGAACAATCCGTAGGCATCAAAGTTGAGGCTTTTGACCTCAATATCATTTTATAAAAATATAAAGCAACAGAAAATTGGAAAAGTTAAACAAAAAACTTTTTTAATTTCCTGTTGCTTTTTTAATTATAAGTGTTATAATGATTTGGTAATTTAAAAATAAAGTTATAATACATATAACTAAAAAGTAATAACTCAACTCGAGAAGGAGAAGAAAATGAGAAAAAAGGTTATAGCATTAGCTATGATAGCTGCAATGGTAGTATCATTAACAGCTTGTGGAGGAAAGAACAACGATAAGCAGGGAAAGGATAGTACTGAATCTTTAAAAGTTGCATATCAGTCAGGAATTGCTTATGCACCAATTTTAGTAATGAAGGATCAGAAACTTATTGAAAAGAATTATGATGGAAATGTTGATATTGATTGGCAGTTGCTTTCGGGTGGAGCAGCAATCAGCGAGGGATTAACTTCTAATACAGTTGATGTAGGAGCAATAGGAACAGGAGTTGCAATTACAGGGGCTAAAGCAGGTGCACCATATAAGATTTTTGCAGGAATGTCATCACAGCCTTATAGAATATCAACAAATAAAGAAGAAATTAAGACTTTAAAGGATATAACAAAGGAAGACCAGATAGCTATTACAGGAATTAACAGCCAGCCACATATAGTTTTGGCAATGGCAGCTAAAGCTTATCTTGGAGATGCTCATGCATTGGATGCTAACCTTGTAGCACAGCCAAATGCAGACGGATATACATCATTAGTAAGTGGTGCAGTTCAGTGTCACATGATAATGTCACCGTATTGCTTTATGGAACAAAACAAAGAGGGAATTCATCAGATTGAGGTTGATGAAAGTGTATGGCCTGTAGGAGATACAACTATTGTAGGTGTTGCGACAGATAAGTTAAAAGAAGAAAGACCAAAGTTATATGAAGCAGTTTGTAAGGCAATGGATGAAGCAATTGAATTTATAAATGATAATCCGGAAAAAACAGCAGATATTTTAAAAGATTATTACGATGCATCGCAGGAAGAAATTGTGTCATGGTTAACTAATGATGCGTCAGTATTTTCAGCAAAGCTTCAGGGCGTTATGAAGTTATCTGATTTTATGGTAGAAGAAGATTTCCTCGATAAAGGACCTGAAAGCATAAGTGAAATAGCATTTGATAATGTGGAAGGAAATTAAAGTGTTTAAATAACAAAGTTGAATAAGACTAGCCTGTTTAAATATTTTAGCTTGTTATTAATAATAGTTGAAAAATAAGTAACACAAAAGAGAAAATTAAACATTTTACAAAATGAAACATAAAGGAGCATGGAAATGAAGAAAAAAATTGTGACATTGATTATGTCAATGATATTGGCAGTAACATTTACAGCGTGTGGAAGCAGTTCAGACAATACAGAAAGTAAGAAAGATAACGGTAAAGAAAAAATCACAATAGCATATCAGTCAAGTATTGCATACGCACCGATACTGGTAATGATGAATCAAAAACTTATTGAAAAACATTATGACGGAGAAGTGAATATAGACTGGCAGATGCTTGCAAATGGTGCAGCTATTAATGAAGGTTTAACATCAGGCTCAGTTGATATTGGTTGCATGGGAGCAGCTCCTGCGATTACAGGTATTAAAGCAGGAATTCCGGGAAAGATTTTTGCGGGAATTTCATCACAGCCATATGGTATTTTAACAAATCAGGATGATATAAATTCATTAAAAGATATTACAGCTCAGGATCAGATAGCAATTACAGGATTGAACAGTCATCCACATATTTTGTTAGCAATGGCGGCTAAGGCATATCTTGGAGATGCACATGCACTAGACGGAAAACTTACGGTTTTATCAAATGCAGATGGATATACATCATTATTAAGTGGTGCAGTCCAATGTCACATGGTAATTTCTCCATATAATTTTATGGAAGAAGCAGCGGATAATGTTCATAAAATTGAAATAGGTGAAGATGTATGGCCTAATGGAAATACATTTATTGTAGGTGTTGCTTCAAATAAGTTAAAAGAAAATAAACCTGAATTATATCAGGCAGTTTGTGATGCAATGGAAGAAGCAATGGAATACATTAAGGAAAATCCACAGGAAACAGCAGAAATATTGTCATATGGATATGATGCAACAGCTGATGAAATTCTTTCATGGATGAATGATCCGGCTTCAAGTTATACAACACAACTTCAGGGAATTATGGATTTAGCAAACTTTATGGTAGAAGCAGGATTTCTTGAAAATGGTCCAAAAGATATAAGTGAAATTGCATTTGATAATGTAAAAGGAAATTAATATAAAAGGAAAATTAATATTGGGTAGAAAAATTTAGTAATCATATAAATAAAAATACTGCTGGGTGGTGTGAATACGACTTAGTAGTATTTTTGTGTGAATAAATGTGAAAACCGTATATGGATAAAAGCATAAGAAAGTAGAAAGGAACAGAAAAAACAGTGAAGAAAAATACAAAGAGATTAATTGCACAGTTAGTATTTATAGTTGCAGTTTTTGCAGTGTGGGAATTGTATTACTATAACGTGATTGAACCAAGTGGTAAGACACTTTTATTCCCTGAACTTAGAAGTGTGGGTAAAGCATTTATGAATGCGTTTACGGTAAATGGGTTTGGAGCCATGGTTGCACATTCAATGCAGCTTATGTTAAAAGGCCTTTTAATAGGTGTAATATTGGCACTTATTTTTTCAAGTTTAGCAGTTGTAAGTGATACATTCTATGCTATTTACAATATGATAGTATCAATGTTTGACCTGATTCCGGGTATTGCGTTGACACCGATTGCAATTCTTTGGCTAGGAATTGGAGATGCATCAATTATATTTATCGTAATTCATTCAGTTGTATGGCCAATGTCAAGAAGTATTATAGATGGCTTTAATGCAGTTCCTAAATTATATTTGGAAGTAGGAGAAAATATTGGACTTAGTCCTGTAAGATTAGTATTTGGTGTATTTTTGCCGGCAGCTCTTTCGAGGATTTTCTCGGGTATAAAAATGGGATGGGCAAGAGCATGGAGAGGTTTAATAAGTGCAGAAATGCTTTTTGGAAGTGGCGGTTCAAAAGGAATTGGTTACTACATTACAGATAGAAGAACAAATATGGATATTGCCGGAGTATTTGCAACAATTTTAGTTATCATTTTAATTGGTTTAGTTGTTGAATACGGAGTATTTAGAACTATTGAGAATCACACATTTAAGAAATGGGGGATGTCAAGATAATGGATAAGAATATTTTAAAAATCAGAAATTTGGTAAAACAGTACGATAATTCACAAAATGTAATTTTAAAAGGAATTGATTTAGATTTAAACGAAGAAGATTTCTTATGTATATTAGGACCGTCAGGATGCGGAAAATCAACAATGATTAGATGCATAGCGGGATTTGAAGGATACGAAGGAACGATTGAAGTTAGCGGAGAAAAAGTTACAAAACCGGGACCTGACAGAATTATGGTTTTTCAGGATTTTAATCAGTTATTTCCGTGGAAAACAGTTTTAGGAAATATAACATACCCACTTAAAGTAGGTGGAATGAAGGATAAGGAAGAAAGAAAAAAGAGAGCTGAAAAGTACTTAGAAAAAGTAAATTTATCACAGTACAAAGACTACTATCCACATCAATTGAGCGGTGGTATGAAGCAGCGAGTAGCCATTGCAAAAGGGCTTGCATTAGGCTCAAAGATTATTTTAATGGATGAACCATTTGCCAGCTTAGATGCCATGACTAGAAATAAAATGCAGTCAGAGTTACTTCATATAAAGGAAAAGGAAAAAATGACTGTAATTTTTATTACACATAATATTCAGGAGGCAATTTCTCTTGGAAACAAAATTATGGTTATGTCTAAAAATGGAACAATTAAGGAAAAAATGGATAATCCGATTTCTAAACCTGTAACACCTGCAAGCGAAGGATACGGAGAATTGTGGGAGCATTTGAATAACGCATTAACAGAAGAAAATAAAGAAAAATGATCAGAATCAATATGAGGAGAAAGCAATAATGAATAATGAAGTAGCATCAATTTTAGAAGCAATAAAGATACATGCGAAAGAAACTCCTGATAAATTATGTGCCGGGGATAAGAAAAAATCAGCAACCTACAGCGAATTTTGGGATATGATTCAAAGGGCAGCGACATATTTGAAAAATAATGGAGTAAGAAAGGATTCCATCGTCGTAATAAGAGGAGTTCAGAAGGTGGAATATCTTGTGGCAGCACTTGGAATACAGTTAGCAGGAGCTGCATATCTTCCTCTTGAAAAAGCAGTAAAAGATGATAGAATTCTTGAAATTATGAAGTTTGTTGAGGCAGATGTTTATGTGGCAGAAAAACCTGTAAATAATGAAAATGTGAAAAATATCAGTTTAAAAGAATTGCTTAAAATTGTGACGGATAAGACAAGTCCAATAGAAACATTTGAAATGCCTAAGTCGAATCAGTTGGCCGAGATTTTATTTACAACAGGTACAACAGGAAAATCAAAAGGAATAGAAGTTACATTTAAGACAGATATTGCTATTGCACAAAATGTTATAGACAGCGTTGAAATGGGCAAAGATGAGGTGGAATTGCTTTCAACTCCGATTAATCATTCTTTAGCAATTAGAAGATTTTATGGAGCAATGTACAATGGAAGTACAGCCATTTTGACAGATGGTTTTGTATTTGTGGAAGATTTCTTTAAGCTGCTTGATAATTATAAAATTACAGCTATTACATTTGTTCCTGCAATATTAGATATGGTTTTAAAATTTGCAAAAGATAGATTTGCAACATATGACAGTCAGTTTAATTATATTCAAATGGGTTCAGCACCATTGTCAGAAGCAGATAAGGAATTATTAACTAAGATGTTTCCTACTGTAAGACTTTACAACACATATGGTGCTACAGAATCAGGGTGTACAGTAATCCTTGAATTTAATAAATATGCTGATAAGAAAAACTGTATCGGAAGAACTACAGTTAATACTACAATTTTCTTTGTGGATGAAAATAGAAACGAGATTGAAGCATCATTTAAAAATCCGGGATACATGGCATTTAAAGGTGACATGAATATGCGTGGATATTACAAAGAACCTGAAATTACAAAAGAGGCATTGGAGAATGGAAATATTTATACAAATGATTTAGGATATGTTGGAGATGATGGACTCGTATATCTTCTTGGCAGAAAAGGAGATGTTATTAACATGGGTGGACTAAAGATTGCTC
This sequence comes from Eubacteriaceae bacterium, assembly GCA_902363805.1. Classification (GTDB taxonomy): domain Bacteria; phylum Bacillota; class Clostridia; order Lachnospirales; family Lachnospiraceae; genus Eubacterium_U; species Eubacterium_U album. The sequence goes on from CABJBF010000004.1 coordinate 137,079, forward strand.
CTACGGAAATAGAAGAAGTTGTTGTAACGCATGAAAAAATCAAAGATTGCGCATGTATTCCTATTAAAGATGAAATTACAGGTGAAGCACCAAAACTTTTTGTCGTAATGAATGAAGGATGCGAATTTGATCAGAAAGAAATTGCAAAATTTATGCTAAATAAGCTTGAAGCGTTTAAAGTTCCAAAAGTTTTTGAAGTTATAGATGAAATTCCAAGAACTTTTAATGGAAAAATAATACGAAAGAAATTAAAAGAATTAGACTTGCAGTAATGATATGTAGTAATGATATCATTTGCCATAAGTAATGTACATTTTATTTCAGATGACGTGGGTTTAACAATGTGGATTATAATGACATTGAATCTAACAATATGGGTATAAAAGATATGGAATCAATTAACCCCTCGCATGCTAATGAGATAATGGCAGTATGTGCCAGGCTCAGCATAGGAGGGGTTTTATTTTTGAAATAGCAAGAGCAATCTGGTAAGAAAAATAGAAAAGACGTGTTTGTAACAAGATATTCATGCTATAATACACAATGATTATAATAGCTGTGTGCGAAATAATGTTAGGAGGGCAATTATGAGGTTATTTGGTAAAAATAAGTACATAACAATGGAGTTACCATTTTGTTACATAAAAAACAAAGAGGATATAGAAGCAGGTGGAATCACTATTGAAGCTTACGGTGAAATTGATGGTGAAATGAAATTTTTATCTGCTACATTTGTTTTGTCTGACTTAAAAATGTATGACCGTAATGATTACGAGGATATGATTAAAGTTTTGGAAGAAACAAAAGATAAAAAGGTAATTGTAAATTTGAAGTATAAAAAAGGACGATTAATAGGTTTTAATTTAGATGGTGAGTCTTTGGCAAAGAATCTCAATGATGAAAGGTTTGATAAGATAGAGATTTTGATTACGGGAATTGATGATAAAAGTGCAGCCAATAAAGGGGTTTAAAATTATGAGAAGAAATAAATATGATATCAAAGTTTATACTCGTTATTATATGCGTCTTGTTATACTTTTTTCAATTCTCTTTATTGGAGTACTTTGGGGACCAATTAGTTTGTACTGCATTGAAAAAAAGCCGATTAATGTCTCAATAATAGTATCAATTTTTTTCATAATTTTCTTTGGTGGAATAGCGCTGTTTCAATATATAGCATTTGCACCAAAATTATATGTTTATGGCAATAAGATTGTTATAAAAAAGTGGTATGGATTAAGAAGAAAATATTATGTTAAAGACATTGACAAAGTTATTTTTGAAAAAAGTGAAGGGAAGATTGTTACAATACAAATCATATCAAGTATTAGTAAGGATAAATACATTGATACAGTGGAAAATTTTGACAAACTGTTAAATTATTTACTGAAAAATGTTGAAAAAGAAAAAATGGAATGTTACATATTAGGTACAAAAGAAGAGGCTGAAATATGATATCGTTGAATGATGTGGAAGTATACATTGGAGAGAATTTATTATTCCCAACGACATATACTGTGGCAAAAAGTGTTAAAAAATCACTTAAACAAAATGAAGAAGAAATGCTTAGTGTGGATAAATCTATAGGTATATATGCACCTGATGGAGAGATGGAAAGCATTTTATTTGGAGAAAAAGGATATTACGAATTTCTATAATGAAATCTGAAGGATTGGTGTCAGAAGAATGTTTCGTATTTGCCGATGATTCAGCAGGAAATCCAATTTGTATGAAAATAGGTGGAGAGGATAAGGAAAGCATATTCTTCTGCAATCATGAGTTGGAGAATACTAACAATGGCTATTTTCTAATGAGTAAAGTTGCAGATTCGTTTGATGAGTTTATAAAGAAGTTATACATAATAGAGTAAAGAAAAATAAAGATGCAAGGAGGGTTTGAAGTGAAAGTATTAGAGTGTTATCAACCAAGAGGAATAGCAAAATTAGCTTTTTTTGTTTTGGGCTTGGGAATGATTCCTTTCTGTGGGCATTTAGTAATGAAAGATGAAGAAACATGTGGGTATATAGTGTATGTGCTGTTTTTTATAATACCTATTTTGTTGGGTATACTTGCAATATTCGTATATAGGATATCGGTAATAGATAATTATATTATTATTAGAAAATGGTATGGCAGACGTGTAAAAGTTAAGCTTGATGATATCACCAAAGTTGTATTTGCCACTTTAAGTGGAAAGCCTGTGGATGCTACTCGAATTCACATATATAAAGGTAAAAAGAAGGTATTATCTTTAGATCCAATAATGGAGAATTACGATAAAATGAAAAATTATCTATTAGACCATATCGGTGAAGAAAAAATAGAGATAATTACTTAAACATAATGGAAAGGGGAAATCTATGGAGGTTTGTACAAAATTATTAGATGTAAAAAATCTAAATAAAGTTCAGCTAAAAATATTAAAAACTATAGGAATATGGTTTGTTACATTTATCATTTCGTTGGCATTACTGGTTAACCTTAACAAAAATGAGCATATTGAAATTTTAGTTGATTTATTATTTTTAGTTGATTTATTATTTTTCATACCAGTTATGATTCATGTGATATTTATATCGCGTAAAGCCAAGAAAAATGAATGGGTTAGCAAAAAACTTGAAATAGAAGCTTATGAAAACAAACTTTATTTAAATAAAAGAAGTATATTTGTTAATTTGGATAAAACAAATAATAAAATTTACATAGATAATATTTATGATGATTATATGAATTCATATGATACAACCTTTTGCGGATATATAGATGAAAAAGATTCGGAAAAATTTTTAGAATTTTTAAAAGAAAATAATATCACAATTGGCGTTATTAATGCTGAATTATTAATATATAGATACAAAAATTTGTCAGTACCGGGGAAATATAATAATTTGTCAAGAATACTTAAAAATAGACCTGAACAGCTTGTCAGCCAAGGGGATTGTTTCTTATGGGATTGTTTGGAAGATTCCTTTAAAGTTATGCCTTGGAACTCTGGAAAATTAAAGATAAAGGAATTAATATATTACAAATATAAGAAACTGACATCTGAGGATTTGAGTTTAGATTCAAAGGTGCATATAGAAAAGGCGATGCATTATGGCTTATATTCCGGAAATGTTAATGGAGAATTTTGGATAAAGTATGGAATTCCACAAATAATAAAAAACTATAGAATTTGTAATAGAAAATTAGAGTTTGCTATGCTGTCTCCGTTTATTTTGATATTAATTATATTTGGTGTACTAGTTGGTCTTGGAGTTATTACATAGAGGTCACACATATAAAGATTTAACAGATTTATATCTAAGACTATGATTAGATTATATAAAGCAGAAAAGTAGAAAGAGGAGAAAGGAAATATGCAACAAAAAAATATATTTTTCAAATTCTTCATAAAGAAATAAAACTTGCGTCTAAAGTGTTAGCTTTTGCAGATAGTACAAATGAAAACATATAAGTATTTCAGAATTGTTAGACTATATTAATAAATTAGAAAATGAAGGTAAAATTTAATGAAAAAAATACAAGTTGTTTTGTTAGAAAGTGTTGGAAATATAAAGTTTGGAATGACAAAGCAAGAAGTAAGAGAAAAATATGCGGTTAAGGGAGAGTTTATTAAAAATGATTGTTCTAATAACTTGACTGACGATTTAGGATTTTGTCATGTATATTATAATGATGAAGGAAAATGCGAAGCCGTAGAGATATTTAATGATGTGGAAGTATATATTGGAGAGAAATTATTATTCCCAACAACATATGCTGTGGCAAAAAATGTTGAAAAATCACTTAAACAGGACGACGAAGGAATGATTAGTGTTGATATGTCAATAGGTATTTACGCACCAGATGGGGAGATGGAAAGCATTTTATTTGGAGAAAAAGGATATTACGAATAGAGAAAAATATTGTAATTCGAGGAACTTGATATGAAATTATTTGATGAAGGGATAAAAATTACAAAAGAAGATATTTTGGAATTTGAAGAAAAATTGAATACGAAATTCCCAGAGGCATATGTTGATTTTTTGTTAGAGAGCAATGGAGGAACTCCGGAAGAAGATTTGGCTTTTGACTTTATAGATATTGCGTCTAATAAAAAAAATAGTACAGATATTAGAGAATTTTATATATTTTATCCAGAAGGAGAATCATCTATGATGATATTATAAAGGTAAATTATATAATGAAATCTGAAGGATTGGTACCAGAAGAATGCCTTGTATTTGCCGATGATTCAGCGGGGAATCCAATTTGTATGAAAACAGGTGGAGAGAATCAGGAAAGTATATTCTTCTGTGATCATGAGTTAGAGAATACTAATGATGGTTATTTACTAATGAGTAAAGTTGCAGATTCGTTTGATGAGTTTATAGAGAAGCTATACATAATAGAGTAAAGAAAAATAAAGATACGAGGAGGGCTTGAAGTGAAAGCATTAGAGTGTTATCAGCCAAGAGGAATAGCAAAATTATTATTTTATTTGTTTCTTCTTTGGACAGTGATTTGTTGTATAAGTGTAATATCTAATAATGATTATTTCATTGAAGGAATAGTTTGCTCTATTTTTTTTGATATGACTATTTTTCTTATAATATTTGGAATATTTGTATATAAAATAACAGTGTACAATGACCAAATTGTAATTAGAAAGTGGTATGGCAGACGTGTAAAAGTTAACTTTGATGATATCACCAAAGTTGTATTTGCCACTTTAAGTGGAAAGCCTGTGGATGCTACTCGAATTCACATATATAAAGGTAAAAAGAAGGTGTTATCTTTAGACCCTGTAATGGAAAATTATGATAAAATGAAAAATTATCTATTAGAACATATTGATGAAACAAAAATAGATACAATTTCGTAGAGATAATATAGACGATAAAAGTGAGTATTTTAAGTTTATAGTGTTTCAAAGTTGAAATTAATAAATAAAAACTATATTAGATTTTTAGAGGATAGAATATTGGAATGATAGGAATAAAATTAGCTAATCAAACATTTAATGCGCCCATTGCAAAAATAATGAGAAAGTACATATCGGACTCTATTTCTGATATTAAGCTAAAAGTGATAAATGGTGAATATATATGTATGTGACTACACAGATTCAGAAGGAATTAACACAATAATTGCGATACAGCAAGAAAGTCATGAGGAATATATAGACTACTTTAAGGAATTGTTAGATAAGAAGATAATTGAACGAATAGATGATATAGAAACATTAATCGAAGACCTTGGATATGATTCAGTTGCATATGCTTTTAGATGCATATGTTGTAACAAAGTAACGATAGTTTGCCAAAATTATTAATAAAATTCAAACTTTATTTTGAAAATAACAATAATCCTATTGCTGATTTGAATAAAAAGCTGCATTCAATATATTTCTAATAGGAGTGTCGGCATTGGCTGTATTTGCATGCTAAGCTGACAACCTTTTGGAAAAGATTGCAGTTACAAATAGAAAAAGATACTTAGATTATTAATATTATGTAGTAGAAGGAAAACAACAAAATGAATGAGAGTATACTTGAGATTCTAAAAAAAATGGATATGGAAACACCAGCCACAAAGATAATGATAGAAAAAGTTGAAAAGGAGTGGAATATTAGTTTACCATGTGAGTATAAGCAGTTGATTTTATTTTCAAACGGTATAGAAGGGCCAATTGGAAAGGCAAATTATTTATCAATTTGGCCAATAAATGAACTAATTGAATTAAATCAAGAATATGCTGTCGATGAGTTCTTACCAGGAATTAAATATTTTGGTTCTGATGGGGGAGATATGGCATATGGATTTGAATTTGATCATGATAGGACTACAATAATTGAAATATCTTTTGATTCGATAAATAAGGAAGAAGTGAAAAAATATGGTGAATCTTTTTTTGAATTTTTAATCGAGAATAACAAGTAATTCTACATAAAAATTGTTGATTAAAATAGGAGAGTTAAAAATGTCATTGTGGAATGAATTAGAGGAGATGTTTGAGACATCAGGAAATTCGATTAAAGTATATAATGCAAAAGTGAAAACGTCCGGAGTTATTGAAAAAATAGGTGTTACAACTAATTCAGTACTTGGATGTATCATTTACAACTTGGAATTTCTATTAGTAGATAATTGGGTAAGAGTAATTGGAAGGGGAAATAAAGAGAAGTATGGAATAATTGACTTTAATTCGTATTTTATGAAATATGAAAAAAATATGTTTGTTGTTGCAACAGATGTAATTGGTGGCATATTTGCTATAAATCAAGGTAAATACTGCGAAGACATTGGAAAGGTTTGGTATTTAGCACCAGATACTTTGGAATGGGAGAGTTTATCTTTTGAATATTCAGAGTTTATTGCATGGCTTGCACAAGGAAATATAAATGAGTTTTATCAGAGCATGAGATGGAAAAACTGGAGAGATTTAGCAATAAATGTTGAAATAGATCAAGGAATTTTGATATATCCTTTTTTATGGTCTGATGAAATAATAATACAAAATGCAACAAAAAAAATAGTCCCATTTTACGAGTTGGTTAGTATTAATATGGAGTATATATCAAAACTTGGAATAAATGATTAAAATTTATGGTAAGTTTTCAAAAAAACATTTTAAAAATGAAAGATAGAGAATTCTATGTTTTCTATCAAGAAGGAGAATCGTCATATGATGATATTATTAAAGTTAATACTATAATGAAAACTGAGGGATTGATACCAGAGGAATACCTCGTGTTGATGCAGCATTATTATGTATTGGCAATGAACTTCTCGATTCAAATGGTGATATACATTTGGTTAATGATATATATAATGATAAGTTTTAAAAAATTAAGGAGTATAAGATATGTTAGAAGGATTTGAAGAAGCTTTTGTTGACGCACAATCAAGAGTTGTTTCATTATGTTTAGAATTGTTGAAAAATTCTGAAAAGAAAGCAGATAAAATATATATATATCTATTTCAAAATGATGATGAAGATTATATAGACGCTTTTTTTGAAAAAGAAGGAAATTTGTATACTACAAGTGAGTTGTTCTCGGAAGAAGAAATAGACGATTTTTTTGATTGCGGTGTAGAGGATATAGAAAATATAATAGATATTTGTAAAGCATATGATGTTAAATGTCCTCATGAATTTAGATTGACATATAATGTTATTAGCAAATCATTTGATTCAAATTATAATTATGATAATGTTACAGAGGCACTTGACAAAGATGTACTTGAATTAGTAGAAGATTGGTTTAATGAGTGTAATAAAAGCATCAGTGAATAGGAAAAAGAAATTGTTTTTTATAACGAAACGAAAAAGAAAAATGAGGACGCAAGGGGATTTGTAATAACAAATTTTTTTAAATATGTAACCGACTAAAAAGGGAAAATCAAAAACTGTTTTTTTGCCTTGAATTGTATAGATAAATGTGATAGATATATATGTATATAAAAAATTGCCATGAGGAGGAAGATGAAATGAGAGATGAAGTTATTGAAATTTTAGCAATGATTAATCCAGCAATTGACGCTGAAGATGAAGACCTAAATATTGCAGAAGATCTTGACTCTATGGATATCATCGCATTAATTGCTGAACTTGAAGATAAGTTTGATATCGAAATCACAATGGAAGAAAAGACAGAAGAAAACTTCCAGAATGTAGATACTTTAGTTGAAATGATTAAGCGTTTACAGTAATTTAAAATAACAGAATATTAGATTAGAGCCAAGCGCATTATTTTTATTTAAATAAAAATAGTTGAACTTGGCTCGTTGTGTATAATGAAGAAATTTTACTATAATCGAATTAGTAAAAATTTACGACAGGAATAGAAATTTACGACAGGAGTAGAAAATGGCAATTATTGATTATAATTTTATGTCTCAATCACTAATGCATCCCACAACAGTCAAGCTAGTTATGCCTTGTAATAATAAGCCTGAATATGTAATGATTTTTTTGCATGGAGTGTTAAGTGATGCTAATAATTGTGTTAGTAATATGGATGTGCAGGGAATGGCTGATAGATATAAAGTAGCATTTATAATTCCAAGCTGTGGAAACAGTTTTTACATAGATCATGGAGTCGCATTTGGAAATTATGGAAAATTTGTAGGCACAGAACTTCTTGAGAGAATGAGAAAGCAATTCAGTCTTCCAATGGACAGGGAACACACCATTATTGCAGGATTCTCAATGGGAGGATATGGTGCAATAAGAAACGGTGCAAAATATTGTGATACATTTGGCACCGTAATAGGTTTATCTTCGGCATGCCTATATGAAAAATCAGTCAATGAACTTAATAAAGGAAAATTTGGTTATTACAAATTACAAATGTTTGATAAGGTCTTTAAGGAAAAATCAGTTCCGGGTAATTTTAGTGAAAATTACAAATATGTAATTGAAGAGAAATTAAAGAAAGGCAAAAAATTACCTTTCTTTTACATTTCGTGTGGCAGGGAAGAAGAACTTAGACAGATTAACACTGAATTTGTTAATTATTTAAAAGAATTACATGTAAAATGTTATTACAATTTATCTCACGGCGAACATAATTGGCAATTGTGGTCTAGGGAAATAGATAAGGCTCTTATGTATGTTACCGGTGGTGAAGGTGAAAATAGTTTTGTGGGTAAAGGTGTATAAAAATAATGAAAAAAATTGAAATTAGGAAAATGACATATACAGAAAAAAGGTATTGGGACTAAATGAAAATTGCTGTAATGACGATGAATTAAATTTGTGTCTCGTAAAGGAATTATAATTTGTATAATTGCATTGCAGAAATTAGTCATGCAGTAATATTAAATATAATCAATATATCTATACAGAAAAATCGAAATAAAATATTAAATAAAATCAAGGATGTTTTAGAACAAACATAGAGTTAAAGGGCTTTTGACAAAATTATAAAAATAAATTTAGTCTTATGTGTATTCAAATGTTGACATTGAAATAATTTGTGAGTAAAATTTATCTTATGGGTCGAGTAAAGTACGTGCCAGACTTTCAAAAAATGCTTTGTAGTTTTATAACTTTAGCATAATGAGTCGGGTAAAGTACATATGAGACTAAATCAAGTGCAATAGCAATCAGAGATAACTTGCCTTTTGCAGGGCACCAATCCTTACTGATAGTATTACACAGATAAATCGGAGGAAAAAAATATGGACAAGAAGAATATTGATTGGTCAAATTTAGGTTTTGGTTATGTTCAGACAGAAAAGAGATTTGTCTCAAATTTTAAAGATGGTAAATGGGATGATGGTCAGTTAACTGATGATGCAACAGTTGTTATCAGTGAATGTGCTGGTGTATTACAGTATGCACAGACATGTTTTGAAGGAATGAAAGCTTACACAACAGAAGATGGTCGTGTAGTAATATTCAGACCTGACTTAAATGCAAAGAGAATGGAAGATTCAGCAAAGAGACTTGAAATGCCTGTATTCCCTCAGGATAGATTTGTAAAAGCAATTGAAGAAACAGTAAAAGCTAACTTAGATTATGTACCACCATATGGTTCAGGTGCTACATTATATATCAGACCTTATATGTTTGGTAGTTCATCAGTTATTGGCGTAAAACCTGCTGAAGAATATCAGTTCAGAGTATTTACAACACCTGTTGGACCATACTTCAAAGGTGGCGCAAAGCCTATCACAATCAAAGTAAGTGATTTTGACAGAGCAGCACCTCATGGTACAGGTCATATCAAAGCCGGACTTAACTATGCTATGAGTTTACATGCAATCGTTACAGCCCATGCAGAAGGATTTGACGAAAATATGTACTTAGATGCAGCAACAAGAACAAAGGTTGAAGAAACAGGTGGGGCTAACTTTATATTTGTTACAAAAGACAACACAGTAGTTACTCCTAAGTCAAACAGTATTCTTCCTTCAATCACAAGACGTTCATTAATGTATGTTGCAGAACATTATTTAGGGCTTAAAGTTGAAGAAAGAGAAGTATATTTTGATGAAGTAAAAGATTTTGCAGAATGTGGTCTTTGTGGTACAGCAGCAGTAATCTCACCTGTAGGAAAGATTAATGACCATGGTAAGGAAATCTGTTTCCCAAGTGGAATGGAAGAAATGGGACCTATTACTAAGAAATTATACGATACATTAACAGGAATTCAGATGGGAAGAATTGAAGCTCCTGAAGGATGGTTATACGAAATTAAATAAAAGTATATAATCTAAAAAAGAATATACAAGTTAAAAGATGCAGTTGTGGACGAGTGTTTGCAGCTGCATTTTTTATTTTAAATGACCACTTTATTTCTTGATAATTAATTTGATTAATTATATACTTAAGTTGCAACAGCAAAGTATGAATATAATAGTAAGAATTTGAAGTTTTGAAAAAAATTAAATCATGAAAGAATAGGAGTGACAGGTTGTAACCTGAGAAGATAGAAAATCATGCAAAATAAAGAAAAATGTATTGCTATATTTAAAACATTTATGAAAATTGGAGCGTTTACTTTTGGTGGTGGATATGCGATGTTACCTATGATTGAACGTTCCATGGTTCAACAAAAAAAGTGGATTACAGAAGAAGAAATGACAGATATGGTTGCAATTTCAGAAGTAACTCCGGGACCGATAATGGTGAATCTTGCTACATTTGTAGGAAGTAAAATCGCAGGAGTGCCGGGAGCAATAGCGGCTACATTAGGAGTGATTGTTCCATCATTTTGTGCAATAACAATTATAGCTATGTTTATGAGACAAATAAGTGATATGATGGTTGTAAAATACGCTTTTGTTGGAATAAGAGCGGCGGTTTTAGTATTAGTTGTAAAAGCGATAGGAGTTGTTTATCGTGGATGCAATAAAAGTGTATTTGCCTATATAATAATGGGACTGGCATTGTTGTTTGTTGCATTTTTTTATGCTAATGCAATAATGGTAATTATAATAGCAGCAATATTAGGAATAGTGTATTCAAAACCATGGAAAGGGGAAGATAAATGATATATTTAAAATTATTTATTAATTTTTTCAAAATTGGTCTTTTCACATTTGGTGGTGGATATGCAATGATTCCCATGATACAGGAACTTGTACTTAGCAACAAATGGATGGACACAAAGCAAATGGTAGATTTTATTGCAATCAGCGAAACTACACCAGGACCGCTTGCAATTAATATGTCAACTTATGTTGGATATGAGGTCGCAGGAATACCAGGAGCAATCTGCAGTACATTTGCAGTAGCATTACCATCATTCATAGTTATTATTCTTGTCGCAAGAGCTTATAAAAAATTTAAAGATAATAAAGTCGTTGTTGCAGTGATGAACGGAATAAAACCGGCAGTCGTAGGACTTGTCGGAGCAGCGGTTTTATCTGTTGCAGGAAATGTATTTACCGTTGGAAACTCAGTTTCAAAAATATTAACATCGGATAATCTTATATCATTAATAATAGTTATTACGTCAGCAGTTATGGCGATAAAAAAGAAAAATCCGGTAATCATTATATGTATTGGAGCCTTGTTGGGCATTATATTAAAATTTGCAGAAAGCATAATAATGTAGAACTGCAAATTAATTGTTTAAATCTTAAAATAAAAAATTAGGAGGGTTTTATGGAAAATTTATACGACAAAGCAAGCGAAATTTTAAATCAGGTAAAACAGGCGGTTGTTGGCAAAGATGATGTAATAGATAATATATTTGCGGCAATTTTAGCCGGTGGACATATTTTGATAGAAGATATGCCTGGAGTAGGAAAAACAACAATGGCTTTATCATTTGCAAAAGCAATGGGAATATCAAAGAAAAGAATACAGTTTACTACGGATATTATGCCGTCAGATTTGGTAGGTTTTTCAATTTATGATAACGAAACAAAATTATTTAAATATCAGTCAGGAGCTTTGATGTGTAATTTATTTTTGGCGGATGAAATAAATAGAACATCACCGAAAACACAGGCAGCGTTATTAGAGGTAATGGAAGAAAAACAGATAACAGTAGATGGTGTTACAAGAAGTCCGGGGAAACCATTTGTTGTAATTGCAACAGAAAATCCGGAAGGCTCAGCGGGTACACAACCGTTGCCGGATTCCCAATTAGACAGATTTATGATTTGCATTCACATGGGGTATCCGTCAGTTGATGAGGAAGTAGAAATTTTAAAAAGAAGACAAAAAGGAAATCCAATAGAAAATGTAAGACAGGTTTGTACTGCAGAAGATATTATTGCAATGCAAAATGAAATAAATGATATTTATATACATGATTTAGTATTTGATTATATTGCAAGGCTTGCAAAAGCAACGAGAGAAGATGAATTACTTAAAGCAGGCTTAAGTCCAAGAGGAACAGTTGCACTTGCAGGTATGAGCAGGGCATTAGCATGGATGGACAAAAGAAATTATGTTATTCCTCAGGATGTAAGCAATGCATTTGAGCCGGTTGCATTACATCGAATTACATTAAGCACAAAAGCAAAAGTAGGAAATGTAAAAAAAGAAAGCATTACAAAGAAAATAGTGGCACAGGTTAAAGCACCAATTGTTAGAAATAAGTAGAGAGGACGCTATGATAAAAAGATTAATAGAGTATATTATTTTGATTCTACTTACGATAATATTATTTTTCTTATACGATGATGAGATAGTAGGAATGATGCTTGTTATGGAGATAGTGTATTTACCGGTTTCTGTTATTTATATAAATTTGTGCAAATTATTTGTAAATGTACAAATGAAAAATTTGCAGCCTGTTGTAGAAAAAAATGAAAAATGTTCAATATTATTTGAAACAAGCAGTAAAGCATTTATTCCTTCGGTAAATATTGTGCTAAATATAGCTGTCAAAAACAGATTTACGGGAAAAAGTAAAAAGATAAAATTACGTGGGAAAACAAATGGAAAAAATAAGAATGAAATATATTATGACGTTGAGTTTAACCAGTTCGGAAGCGTAATTATCTCATTTGACAGTTATGAAGTACTAGATTGGTTTGGCATTTTTTCTTTAAAGAAAAAAGTCGAAGAGAAAGAAAATATATTAATATATCCGGAATTAAAACTTGTAAATGTAGAGGTAAAACAAAGTACAAGAAAATTTATAACTGAGGCGGACTATTATTCTACATATGAATCAGGAGATGACCCGTTAGAAACTTATCAGATAAGAGAATATAGAGAACAGGACTCAATACATGATATACATTGGAAACTATCAGCAAAAAATGACAAGCTTCTTGTTAAAGAAAGGGGAAAACCTGAAGGGTGTGCAGTGTTGATATGGGTTGATTTCTGTGGCAATAGCAAAGATAAAAAAAGCATAATTGAATCAATAGAAATTGCAACCGATATTTCATTTTCACTGCTTCAGGAAAAATGCAACAATGTGGTTTCATGGTATGACGGACAAAGATTGAAAACAGTTAATTTTAAGATAACATCATTGGAAAATTTATACCAAATGCTAAACGAAATATTGATTACAGATGTACACAAACTGCAGGAAGAAAATAGTTATGCATTAAATGATAAATTAGAAAAAGAAAACTATAGCACTGTCATAGAAATGAAATCTAATGGAATTATAAAAATTAATGATAGTGAACTTAGAATAACGAAAAACAAGAATAAAATACAATGGAAAAAATTATATTTTGAAGTATAAAAAACAAATTTATATTAATAAAATTGTCTGAATTATGTTTTAAAATAAAATAGTAAAATAGTTTATTACCAATTTTAAAATTAGCAAATTTCGTTGAAAGGCTTATATAAAATTATGGAGAAAAATGCATTGAAGGGTTGGAATAATAAAAGCATACTAGATGTTGGTGTTAAAATCTGTATTTTAGCTTTTTTAATTGTGACTTTATTTAATACAATTTTTTACGAATTTAAAATAAATGCAAATATACAAAGATTGATATTAACTGTATCAATAACATTAATTATTGCGTATATATTTGTATATTGTTTTAAATATATTTACAAATGGATGCTTATAATTGGAGGAATGAGTTGTGTGACTTTAGTTACATGGACTTTCGAAAATCCTGAAGTTGCATGTGCTCATCTTATAAGAGGTATTTCGCCTATTTCTGAAGCCTATTATTCTATTTATAAAAAATATAATAATATTTTAAATTCAAATTATATCCTTGATTATTCAAATTTAAATAAAATAGGAATTAATAAATATTTGTCATTAAAGGAAATAACTAATGTAAAAGATAACTGGGAATTTTGGGCTATTGTAGCATTGGTGATTTTTGTGATTTCAATTATATTTGTCTTAATTACAAAAAAGGAAAAAGGATTTTTCGTGGTTACTTTATTTATGGTAATTCCTATTGCATTAACATGTACTGTTGGTGCATTTCCATCAACTAAAAACTGCTTATTTATAATTGGCGGAGTAATGGTATATAGATTATATTTTGTTTTGAAAAAACATGGAAATGCAATTGGGAGCATAGTTGCCGGAGGGATAGTTTTAACTGTTCTTATATGTTTGGCTTTTGGAACAAAATCCTACATTAAAGAAAATAGAAAAATAAATGAAATTCAATATTTAGAGGCAAAATCAAGTATTCAGAATTTTGAACTTAAGGAATTGCCAACACAAATATTATCATTTTTTGGAGGACCATTTAGAAATGATAAAATAGTTTTAAATGGTAATTTGAATAATAGTAGTGAACGTACAATTACAGGAACAAAAATGATTAAAGTAACATTAACTCAAATGCCTGATGGAACGTTTTATATTAAAAATTTTGTGGGTGAAACTTATAAAAACAATAAATGGAGTGAGTTTAGTTTATCTGATTTAGAAAAAGATTCTAGTGGCTATAGATTGATGAAAGAAGCTGAGAACCGAAAAAGAATATATGGGGAAACTTACAATAGAATAAATCATTCAAGAGTGCCGGCAGCATTACAAATTGCAACATTAGATGTTTTTGCAGAATGTAAGAATATTGCATTTGTACCATATTATGCAAAAGTCACAGATGATGATACGGTGAATGGACATGGAAATCTAAATTTTATAAGTGGAGAGAATTCAAAAACATATCAGAAATATAATTATTTTCCAATGGAAGATGCTATGGCATTGGATGAGATGGATTATGGTAGTGATTTTGAAGACTGGAAAATTTATGAAAACAAAGTGGCGAAAATTGTAGATGAGCAGATTCCGGACAAATTGAGTAAAATAAGAGAATATAAAAGTAAGATATATTCTGACAATATAGATGATGTATCAAGTAATATTGATAAATTATTTTCAAATGGATTTAAATATACTTTAATGCCGGGAAAGACTCCGTCAGGGCAGGATGTATCAGAGTATTTTTTGACAGAGAGCAGAAAAGGATTTTGTGTTCATTTTGCTACAACTGCAACATTAATGTATAGAATGTGTGGAATCCCAGCAAGATATGTGGAAGGATTCGCAATCCCTTCGAGTGCATTTGAAAGAGATAAAAATGGACATTATACGGCAGTTGTAACAGATAAGATGGCGCATGCATGGACAGAAGTGTTGAATTCATATATCGGGTGGGTTGTTAAAGAACATACAATAGCTGACACATCCTTAACTGAAGCTGAATCTGTTAATAGCCCGGAAGAAAAAGAGACTGAAAATTTAACTAATAAAATTGTAGAAGCAACAACTTCACAGACACAGGCTAATGAGACACAAAGCAATGAAAATAAAAATACTGATTTAGAAAATTCAAATGAGAGTGACACTAAAAATAGTGATAATACAAACATAAACGGAAATAGAAAAGTGATGGTTGGCATTATGTTGCTAGTTATAATTGCAGTCGTGATTTTATTTGTCGAATTTAATGCATTAAAGAAGAAAAAATTACGAAAATGCAGAAATATGTCTGCTGTTGAAGCGTATACTTATCTTTATTGCGTTGGAAGAAGAATGTGCGCAGACAAAAATAATTTAAAAAGAAAAACATTAAGTGGTGCAAATCCAATAAATGTGAAGGCTAGAAGTTTAAATAAAGGAAACAGAGAAGAATCAAATATAAACAAGAAGAATAATTTGAATAAACAGACAATTGAATATGATGAATTTGAATATATAATGAATGAGTTGGATATTGTGAATAAAGAAGAGTGGAACTGGTTATACAAAAAGGCTTTGGAAGAAAAATTTTCTGATAAAAAGATAGAAAGTGAAGATGAGAAAAAAGCATATTTTATTTATATTAATTTTAGAAATAAATTAATTAAGAAAATGAAAAAAGATAATAGATATGGTAAACTAATTTGGCTTAGAATTAAAGGAATGTAAATTTTATAAACTATAGAAATGTTTTTCCTTTAATTATTTAAAAATTCGATATTTTTCACCTAATTTTTTATATTTCACTAGACAAAGAAAATATAATTTGTTAAAATTATAACAATCTCAGTGGACATAGGGATAACTGCGTGAATTAATGGTATTCACACAAATTTTACATATATTTTAAATGCGGTTTATTGCAAGATATATTGGCCTATGTTATCATTGAACAAGAGTGTGTCGTAAGGGATTACTTAGAATATATATTACAAAAGCGACGCGTAATTAAATTATTTTATATGGAGGATATTTATCATGTCAAAGAAAGTAGTTATTGCAGGCGCATGCCGTACAGCTATTGGTAAAATGGGTGGAGCTTTAAGCACAACTCCAGCACCTGTTTTAGGTTCTATCGTTATTAAGGAAGCTCTTAACAGAGCAGGCGTTCCAGCTGATCAGGTTGATCACGTATATATGGGATGTGTTATCCAGGCAGGTCTTGGACAGAACGTTGCACGTCAGGCAGCACTTAAGGCAGGACTTCCAATTGAAACACCAGCTGTAACAGTTAACGTTGTTTGTGGTTCAGGTCTTAACTGTGTAAATATGGCAGCACAGATGATTCAGGCAGGAGATGCTGATATCGTAGTTGCAGGTGGTATGGAAAACATGTCAATGGCACCATATGCTTTACCACAGGCTAGATTTGGTTACAGAATGAATAACGGAACAGTTGTTGATACAATGGTTAATGATGCTTTAACAGATGCATTTAACAATTACCATATGATGATTACAGCTGAAAACGTAGCTGATCAGTGGGGACTTACAAGAGAAGAATTAGATGAATTCTCAGCTAACTCACAGCAGAAATGTGAAAAGGCTATGGCTGAAGGAAAATTCAAAGATGAAATCGTTCCTGTTGAAGTTAAAACAAGAAAACAGACAATCATCGTTGATACAGATGAAGGACCAAGAGCTGGAACAACAGTTGAAACTCTTAGCAAGTTAAGATGCTGCTCAGGTAAGCCTGATGGAGTAGTTACAGCAGGTAATGCATCAGGAATTAATGATGGTGCAGCAGCAGTTGTAGTTATGAGCGAAGAAAAAGCTAAAGAATTAGGTGTTACACCAATGGCTACATTCGTAACAGGAGCACTTGGTGGTGTTGATCCATCAATCATGGGTGTTGGACCTGTTGCTTCTACAAAGAAAGCATTAGCAAAAGTTAATATGACAATCGATGATATGGACTTAATCGAAGCTAACGAAGCTTTCGCAGCACAGTCTGTAGCAGTTGCAAGAGACTTAAAATTCGACATGAGCAAAGTAAACGTAAACGGTGGTGCAATCGCACTTGGACATCCTGTTGGAGCTTCAGGTTGCCGTATCCTTGTTACATTACTTCACGAGATGCAGAAGAGAGACGCTAAGAAGGGTCTTGCTACATTATGTATCGGTGGTGGTATGGGATGTACTACAATCGTTGAACGTGACTAATAAAAAATAAATGAAATGCAGATGATGGATTGTTAATTGAAGTTAATAACTTTTTAATCTGTTAGAGAATAAGTTAATAATTTTTACATATGCATTTCGTCTTAAGCAATCAGGTGAGCTCTTTCACATATTGAAATAACGGTGATGGGGCTTACCTGTTTGAAGTGTAAATTGTTTTTTTGAGATGGCTCAATATAACAAATATTTTACTTTTATAGCCCAAAGCGTAGAATGCTATTTGCTTTGACTTTTATATTAAGGAGAATAAATATGGAATTTATCACATATGAACAGGAAGGATTTGTAGGTGTTCTTACAATCAACCGTCCAAAGGCACTTAATGCTTTAAATAGCCAGGTACTTACTGAATTAGAAGAAACAATTGATGCAATTGATATTAATACAACAAGAGCATTAATTATCACAGGTGCAGGCGAAAAATCATTCGTTGCAGGTGCAGATATAGGAGAAATGTCAACACTTACAAAAGCAGAAGGTGAAGCTTTTGGTAAAAAGGGAAATGATGTATTTAGAAAGATTGAAACATTAGAAATCCCTGTAATCGCTGCTGTTAATGGATTTGCATTAGGTGGTGGATGCGAAATTTCTATGAGCTGTGATATTAGAATCTGTTCTGAAAATGCAATTTTTGGACAGCCTGAAGTAGGTCTTGGAATTACACCTGGATTTGGTGGAACACAGAGACTTGCAAGAATTGTTGGACCGGGAATGGCTAAACAGATGATTTATACAGCAAGAAACATTAAGGCTGCTGAAGCTTTAAGAATTGGTCTTGTTAATGCAGTATATCCTGTAGAAGAATTAATGGATGCAGCTAAGAAGATGGCTAATGGAATCGCTATGAACGCTCCAATTGCTGTCAGAGCTTGCAAGAAGGCAATTAACGAAGGACTTGAAGTAGGTATGGACGATGCAATCGTAATCGAAGAAAAATTATTCGGTAGCTGCTTCGAAACAGAAGACCAGAAGGCAGGAATGGGTAACTTCCTTGAAAAAGATAAAGAAAAGAAATTAAAGGTAGTACCATTTGCAAATAAATAAGCGGAATGCTGAATTTATATTCAGATAATATTTATATTTTCATTTAGGAGGAAAAACAATGATAGTAGGAGTTATTGGTGCAGGAACAATGGGTGCAGGAATTGCACAGGCATTTGCAATGACAGACGGATATGAAGTACGTCTTTGTGACATCAAGCAGGAATTTGCTGATGGAGGAAAGGCAAGAATTGAAAAGAACATCAACTTCCTTGTTGGTAAAGAAAAAATCACAGCAGAAAAAGGTGCTGAAATTTTAGGAAAAATCCAGACAGGATTAAAAGACATCTGTACAGAATGCGATTTAGTAATCGAAGTTGCTCCAGAAGTAATGTCAATTAAGAAAGAAACATTTAAGGAATTACAGAGCATCGTAAAACCTGAATGTATTTTTGCTACAAATACATCATCATTATCAATCACAGAAATCGGTGCTGGACTTGACAGACCTATGATTGGTATGCATTTCTTCAACCCAGCTGACAGAATGAAGTTAGTTGAAGTTATTGCTGGTGGAAACACACCTAAGGAATTAGTTGAACAGATTAAGACAATCGCTACAGAAATCGGAAAGACTCCAGTAGAAGTTGCTGAAGCTCCAGGATTTGTTGTTAACAGAATCTTAATCCCAATGATTAACGAAGCAATCGGAATCTATGCTGACGGAATCGCTTCAGTAGAAGATATCGATACAGCCATGAAGCTTGGTGCTTCTCATCCAATGGGACCTTTAGCATTAGGTGATTTAGTAGGTCTTGATATTGTACTTGCTATTATGGAAGTACTTCAGGCTGAAACAGGTGATCCAAAGTATCGTCCACATACACTTCTTAGAAAGATGGTACGTGCAGGAAAGCTTGGAAGAAAGACTGGCGTTGGTTTCTACGATTACAGCAAATAATACAATATACATGAGAGTTAGGGAGTGCCACTAGTCGATGATTAGTGGTATCCCCTTATATATTTATTTAATTTACATGGAGGAATTTAATAATGGATTTTACATTAAGTAAGAAACATGAAATGGCTCAGAGCCTTTTCAAAGAATTTGCCGAAAATGAAGTAAAACCTCTTGCACAGGAAACAGATGAAAATGAACAGTTCCCTGTAGAGACAGTTGAAAAAATGGCAAAAAATGGTTTCCTTGGTATCCCAGTTCCTAAGGAATATGGTGGACAGGGATGTGATCCTTTAACATACGCTATGTGCGTTGAAGAATTATCAAAGGTTTGTGGTACAACAGGTGTTATCGTTTCAGCACATACATCACTTTGTATCGATCCTATTATGACATTTGGTACTGAAGAACAGAAGCAGAAATACGTAGTTCCACTTGCAAAAGGTGAAAAGTTAGGTGCTTTCGGTTTAACAGAACCAGGTGCTGGTACAGACGCACAGGGACAGCAGACAAAGGCTGTTTTCGATAAAGAAACAAATGAATGGGTATTAAATGGTTCAAAATGTTTCATTACAAATGGTAAATATGCAGATATTTATATCATCATTGCAGTTACAGGTAAAGTTGAAAAACGTGGTAGAATGATGAAAGAAATTTCAGCATTCATCGTTGAAAAAGGAACACCTGGATTTTCATTTGGTACAAAAGAAAAGAAGATGGGTATCCGTGGTTCAGCAACATACGAATTAATCTTTGAAGATTGCCGTATTCCAGCAGAAAACTTACTTGGTAAGCAGGGTAAAGGTTTCGGTATCGCTATGCATACACTTGATGGTGGACGTATTGGTATCGCAGCTCAGGCTCTTGGTCTTGCAGAAGGTGCTTTAGAAACAACTATTGCATACGTAAAAGAAAGAAAACAGTTCGGTAGAACAATCGGACAGTTCCAGAATACACAGTTCCAGTTAGCAGACATGGCTACTAAGGTAGAAGCTGCTAAGATGCTTGTATACAAGGCAGCTAAGGCTAAAGAAACACAGAAGACATATTCTGTAGAAGCAGCTCAGGCTAAATTATATGCAGCAGAAGTTGCAATGGAAGTTACAACAAAGGCTGTTCAGTTACACGGTGGTTATGGTTATATCAGAGAATATGACGTTGAGCGTATGATGCGTGATGCTAAGATCACAGAAATCTACGAAGGAACTTCAGAAGTTCAGCGTATGGTAATTTCTGCAAACTTATTAAAATAATTTAGGAGGTACTTATCGTGAAAATTGTCGTTTGTGTAAAACAGGTACCTGATACAAAGGGTGGAGTTAAATTCAATCCAGATGGTACATTAGATAGAGGTGCAATGCTTACAATTATGAACCCTGATGATAAAGCAGGTCTTGAAGCAGCACTTAGATTAAAAGATCAGTATGGCGCAGAAGTAACAGTAGTTACTATGGGTCTTCCAAAGGCTGAAGAAGTTCTTCGTGAAGCTATGGCTATGGGAGCTGATAAGGGAATCTTAGTAACTGATAGAGTTCTAGGTGGAGCTGATACATGGGCTACATCAACAACAATCGCAGGTGCTATCAGAAACCTTGATTATGATATTATTATTACAGGACGTCAGGCTATCGATGGTGATACAGCTCAGGTTGGACCACAGATTGCTGAACATCTTAACATTCCTGTTATCTCATATGCACAGGATATTAAGGTTGATGGAGATAGCGTAATTGTAGAACGTCAGTATGAAGACAGACATCACGTAATTAAAGCTCAGATGCCTGTATTAATTACAGCACTTTCAGAATTAAATGATCCTCGTTATATGACTCCAGGTGGAATTTTTGATGCTTATGATGCAGAAATTACAACATGGGGAAGAGCAGATCTTGTTGATGTAGAAGATGGAGACCTTGGATTAAAGGGTTCACCTACAAAGATTGCTAAAGCATCTGATAAAGTTCGTAAAGGCGCTGGAGAAAAAGTTACTCCAGATAGCCCGGCTGAAGCAGTTGATTACATCATGGATAAGCTTTTAACAAAGCACGTTATTTAATTAGAGAGGAGATTTAATCATGCAGAATATAAATTTAGAAGATTATAAAGGCGTATATGTCTTCGCTCAGCAGGTAGATAACGAATTAAGCTCAATCGCGTTCGAACTCCTCGGAGAAGCAGGAAGACTCGCAAAACCATTAAATACAGAAGTTACAGCAGTACTTCTTGGATCAAACGTTGGAAATCTTGTAGATCAGTTAGCTGAATATGGCGCTGACAAGGTTATCGTAGTAGATGATCCTGAACTTGAAACATATAGAACAGAACCATATGCACATGCTTTAGCAGAAGTTATCAACAAATATAAACCTGAAATTATGTTAGTTGGTGCAACAGCAATTGGTAGAGATTTAGGCCCTACAGTTTCAGCTAGAGTTGCAACAGGTTTAACAGCTGACTGTACATTACTTGAAATTGGTGACTTCCCATTAGTTGCTATTCCAGGTAAGGAACAGAAACACAATCAGTTATTAATGACTCGTCCGGCATTTGGTGGAAACACAATTGCTACAATCGCTTGTCCTGATAACCG
Organism: Eubacteriaceae bacterium; assembly: GCA_902363805.1. Classification (GTDB taxonomy): domain Bacteria; phylum Bacillota; class Clostridia; order Lachnospirales; family Lachnospiraceae; genus Eubacterium_U; species Eubacterium_U album. The sequence goes on from CABJBF010000004.1 coordinate 159,436, forward strand.
CCCTCAGATGGCTACAGTACGTGCAGGTGTTATGCAGAAGGCTGAACCAAAGCCAGGTGCTAAGGCAGAAGTTATTGAATTCAATCCAGGATTTACACCAAACAACAAATATGTTGAAATCATGGATGTAGTTAAAAAAGTTGCTGAAACAGTTAACATCATGGACGCTAAGATTTTAGTATCTGGTGGACGTGGAGTTGGAAGCAAAGAAAACTTCAAGATTCTTGAAGATTTAGCAGAAGCTCTTGACGGAACAGTTGCATGTTCTAGAGCAGTTACAGATAACGGTTGGTTACCAGTTGACAGACAGGTTGGACAGACAGGTAAGACAGTTCGTCCACAGGTTTACTTCGCAATTGGTATTTCTGGAGCAATCCAGCACGTTGCAGGTATGGAAGAATCAGATCTTATTATTGCTATCAATAAAGATGAAGATGCTCCTATCTTTGATGTAGCTGATTATGGTATCGTTGGTGATTTAAACAAAATCGTACCACAGCTTACAGAAGCTATTAAGGCTGCAAAGGCTAATGCATAATTAAATATAATATACGTTAAGTTATATTAACATATTTAGGAATCTCCGCATCTTTGGATGCGGGGATTCTTGACTTCTCGATATCATGTATAATAAATCCTCAATTATTCATATAAAATTAATATAGAAAAATGAGTGAAACTTTGTTATAATTTTGTGGTTACAATAGTAATAAAAATAAAGAAAGGAAGTATAAGATAACAAACAAGTTATCTATACAAAGGAGAAAATGTTAGAAAAAATATTCAAACTTAAAAAAAACAATACTTCTGTAAAAACTGAAGTTATTGCGGGTATTACAACATTTATGACAATGGCATATATTCTTGCTGTAAACCCTAACATCTTAAGTGCCTCAGGAATGGACAAAGAGGCTATTTTGATTGCTACATGTATAGCATCATTTGTTGGAACAATGTGTATGGCATTTATGGCAAATCTTCCATTTGCCTTATCAGCAGGTCTTGGATTAAATGCATACTTTGCTTACACAGTATGTGGAGAAATGGGATATTCATGGCAGATTGCTTTATTTGCAGTATTTGTAGAAGGTATTATATTTATAATTCTTTCATTAACAAATGTACGTGAAGCAATTTTTGATGCTATTCCTCTTAATCTTAAAAAGGCAGTATCAGTAGGTATTGGTTTATTTATTGCATTTATCGGATTACAGAATGCAGGATTAGTAAATGATTCAGAATCTACACTTGTTACAATTACAGATTTTACAAGTAACTTCCATACAGCAGGAATTTGTGCATTATTAGCAGTAATCGGTGTATTTATTACAGCTATTCTTTACATTAAGAGAGTAAAAGGTTCAATCTTAATAGGTATCGTTTCAACATGGGTTTTAGGAATTATTTGTGAACTTACAAAGATTTATGTTCCTGATAACGAAAACTTTTTCTCAGTAATTCCAACACATTTTGTAAGCTTTGATTTTTCAGCTTTAGGAGAAACTTTTGGACAGTGCTTTAAACTTGATTTTAAAGCAGTAGGAATTGTTAACTTTATTATTGTAGTATTTGCATTCCTCTTTGTTGATTTATTTGATACATTAGGAACAATTATTGGTGTTAGTACAAAGGCTGGAATGCTTGATGAAAATGGAAAGCTTCCTAACATTAAACCAGCTCTTATGTCAGACGCTATTGCTACATCAGCAGGTGCTATTTTAGGTACATCAACAACAACAACATTCGTAGAATCTTCAGCAGGTGTTGCAGAAGGTGGTCGTACAGGTTTGACAGCAGCAGTAACAGGTTTATTATTCCTTGTTTCAGTTGTTCTTTCACCATTATTTATTACTATTCCATCATTTGCTACAGCACCGGCATTAATTATGGTAGGATTCCTTATGTTTGGAGCAGTAACAGATATTAAATTTACAGATGATAATTTGACAGATGCAATCCCTGCATATCTTTGCATTATTGCAATGCCATTGTTCTATAGTATCTCAGAAGGTATCTCAATCGGAATTATTTCATATGTATTATTAAATGCTATTTGCGGTAAAGCAAAAGAAGTAAAACCATTGATGTACATTCTTGCAGTATTATTCGTATTAAAATATATATTCTTATAAGAAAAAAATAGAATTTAATAAAATTTTAGAAAATTTAAGAAAAAACAACAGAAAAACAAAAGGCCTTTGTCATTATTAGATGTCATCAATATGTTAGAAAAGAACTAATTATTGATAGTCATTGTGGCAGAGGTCTTTTTGATGAAAAATAAATTTTGGGATAGTTGAATTAAAATAATGTATAAGATATTTATAAAATTCAAAAATTCTTAAAGAAATATTTATGTTTTTAATGTCGAAAATTGTTATTATACTATTTAGATAAGCAGAAAGAAGGTACAATATGTCAAGAAGAGCAGAAAACTTAAGAAGAAAAAGACAAAGAAAAATAATGTTAATTAGAAAATATATAAGATTTACATTTTGCTGTGTACTTATAGTAGTTTTGGCATTTGCAATTAATTATCTAAAGAAAAATATGAATAACATATCTGAAAGCGGAAATAGTGGCGGAAATGATGTAAAAAAAATAAAAGAATCAAAAGAGGAATCAGCAAAAGATGTAATAAAAAACTATGCAGAAAAACATGGTTACACTTTAGAGGATTATCCGGAAAATATACAAAAATTATTTGAAAGAAATAAAGAAACAAAAGATTTTGTCTTGAAATATCCTGAAAAAAAGGGAAAAGCATACGATATTGATTTTTCAAAATATAAGAAAACTACAGAGGTTCCGCTATTTATGCAATGGGATCAGAGATGGGGTTATTATACATACGCAGGTGATTGTATGGGAATTACAGGCTGTGGACCGACATGCCTTTCGATGGTGGCTGTTTATGTGACAGGAAATATAAAATATACTCCGAAAATGATTGCAGATTTTGCAATGAAAAATGGATATGCAGATGAAGAAAATGGTTCATCATGGTCGCTTATTTCAGAAGGTGGCAGGCAGCTTGGAATGCAAGTTATAGAAATACCGTTAGATGAACAAAGAGTAAAAGATAATTTGGAAGTAGGTAATCCAATTATATGTGTAGTAGGACCAGGAGATTTTACGACACAGGGACATTTTATAGTATTAACTAAATATAAAGATGGAAAAGTAAGTGTTAATGATCCTAACAGTAAAGCAAATTCAAATAAGCAATGGGTGTTTGAAGATATAAAAGACCAGATAAAAAATCTATGGGTTTTAAGATAAATTAAAGGATTAAAAATAAAAAATGAAAGAAAATTTGAATTTTAAAGCAGGAGATATAAATAGATTAGAGGATATTTTTAAATTGTATGTTGATGCAAGAAGGACTAAAGGATGTACATGGACAGAAGAATATCCAACAAAAGAAATAATAAAAAATGATATTTTAAGAGGGGATAGTTTTGTTATAGTTAATGAAAAAAACAATGAGATAATAGCAGCAATTTCAATAGACGATGATAAGTTAGTAGAAGAACAGGAATGTTGGTCAAAAGAACTAAGACCGGCAGGGGAACTGGCAAGACTAGTAATAGCTGAAGAATATAGAGGTAATGGACTTGCAGAAAATTTGATACAAGGAGCCATGGGGAACTTGAAAAAAAGAAAATATAAGGGAGTACATTATCTGGTAAGCCCAAATAACGCTAACGCACTGAGAGCATATAAAAAAATGGAATTTAATGATTGTGGAAGAATATTTTTGTATGACCATGAATGGATATGCTATGAAAAGGGAATATAAAAATGTATAAATATAATAAAAAGTGTAGAAAAAGTGCAATAAAAAAATAACATTAAAAAATGATTCAAAAAACAATAAAAAAGCATAAAAAGCATAATAAAAAAGTTGCCAGATTAGTAATACAGTTTTATTGAATAAAACTGTATATGTAGTATAATATTCATATGGAATAACGGAAAATTAATATTCAATTTAGAAAAATTATAATAATGACTATAGATTGATTATAAATGCGAGATAATAATGACTGGAGGACATATGAAGAAAACGGTTTTAGTTGTTGAAGACCAGGAAATGAACAGAGAAATTCTTAAAGCCTTATTAGAAGACAGATATACTGTTATTGGGACTGAGAATGGTCTTGAGGCATTAGAAATTTTAAAAACAGACAGTGAACGTATTTCTGCAATTTTATTAGACATTGTAATGCCGGTTATGGACGGATATGGATTTCTTCAAGAATTTAAGAAAGAACCGGAATATGATAAAATACCTGTAATTGTAACAACAGATAAAGATGCGGATGAAACGGAAGAGAAGGCCTTGGCTTTAGGCGCTAATGATTTTGTAAATAAGCCATATAATATCAAAGTATTGCTTAGAAGAATCGATAATATTATCGATATGAAAGAATCCATTTACAGACTTAGAGATGCTGAAAGAGATTCTTTGACAGGAGCTTATAACAGAAAGGCTTTTTATAGAAAGGCAAAAGAAATAATAAAAAGTAATCCGGAAGAAAAATATCAAATTATTGCGTCAGATATAGAAAAATTTAAATATTTTAATGATGCATTTGGATGGAAAGAGGGAGACAGCCTTTTAAAATTTTATACTGAGATGCTAAATGGAGCGTTTGAAAATAAGGATGTGTTGTTTGCCCGTGCCCATTCAGATATTTTTTACTTTTTATCTAAGGAATCCGATAATATAATTAATACTTTAATATATGCTACGAAGATGGTATATCAGAGATTTTATGAAGCAAAAATAAGTTTTAAATTTGGTGTATACAATATTGAAGATAAGAGCATCATTATAAATTCTATGTGCGATAATGCTATTGCAGCATGTAATCAGGCTAAACTCACATATGATCATGATGTGTACATATATGACGATGCATTAATGAGTAAAAATCAGCAGAATATTCAGATTACAAAAACTATGAAACAATCTCTTATGAATGAGGATTTCAAGGTGTATTATCAGCCTAAATATGATATTCAGACTAATAAGATGATTGGAGCAGAGGCACTTATAAGATGGCAACATCCGGAATTAGGATTTATTTCGCCGGGTGAATTTATTCCGATATTTGAAGAAAATGGATTTATTACTGAACTCGACATATATATATGGGAGCATGTATGTGGATTCATTGAGAAAATGAAGAATGAACACAATAAGATTCTTCCGGTATCTGTCAATGTGTCAAGAAAAGATATTTACAAAGAAGGACTTCCGGAGATTCTTAAAAGTATGGTTGAAAGACATAATCTATCACCTACATACTTACACTTAGAAATTACAGAATCAGCATATATGGAAAATACTGAAAATCTTTTAGAAGTAGTCAGAAGATTAAAAGAATATGGATTTATTATAGAGATGGATGACTTTGGAAGTGGATATTCATCATTGAATATTTTAGCTGAACTTCCAATAGATATAATTAAACTTGATATGAAATTCATTCAGAATGAACAGAAAAATAAGAATAGCCATAATATTATAAGTTCAATAGTAAATCTGGCAAAATGGATGAATCTTATAATTGTAGTCGAAGGTGCAGAGACAGAAGAACATATTCAGTATTTGAGAAGATTAAAATGTAATTTTGTACAGGGATATTATTTCTCAAGACCGATACCTGAACAGGAATTTAAAAATAAATTATTAAGTGAAGATATAATTCCAATTTTTAATTTAAAGAGTTATAAAGAGTACAAGAAATTATCAATAGATGACCAGAACGGCGAGGCAGAAGTGATAGTCCTTGTGGATGAATTACAAAGAAACCGTGAAATGTTTAGAAACTATCTGGATACGGAATATAGATTTGTAGAGTTTGACAATGAAGAAGAAGCTTATCAATTTATAAAGAAGAATTATTACAACATTATTTTAACAGTTGTAGATACTAATATAAATGAAGAAGATAAGTTCCATTTGCTTCATGAAATGAAAAAGAATGATAAACTGGATGAAATACCCGTATTGTACACAACAGGAGATAATGAAAATCTGTATAGAGATATAGCCATTAAGAATGGTGCAGACGGCATGTTATTTAAGCCATACGATAAATATGAATTAAATAATACAGTTGAAAGATTGTTTGAAGAACATCGTAAAAAGGTAATTCAGAAATTAAGAGTTGTTGAGGGTCAGGTAAAACTTGATACAATGACAGGTCTTCTTAATAGAAAAGAATTTGAAAGACAGGTAAGATTATTCTTAGGTACTTCAGGAAAAGAAGCTATATTCCTTATGATTGATATTGATAATTTTAAGGGAGTAAATGATAGCCTTGGACATATTATGGGTGATCAGGCAATTATTAATGTGGCGAATGTTCTTGATAATGCATTTTCAGAAGAAGATTTGGCATGTAGATTCGGTGGAGATGAATTTGCAATATTTATAAAGCGTGGAATGACAATAGATGAACTTAATAACGAAATGGAAATATTGAGAAATAAACTACGTATTAATGTGGGAGAAATGAAAATTTCATGTTCAATAGGTGTTGCATTGTTCCCTTCAAATGCAACGGAATATAAAGAACTTTACAGATGTGCGGATATGGCACTTATTCAGGCAAAGAAATTAGGAAAGAATCAGTTCCAGATATATACAGGTAATGAAGAAATGTCAATGCCTATAGATGTTAGAAATATGGGATGGTTAATTGAAGAATCTCACGAAATAATATTTATTTGCAATGAAAAGACAAAAGAACTCTTGTATATGAACCGTGCAGCAAAAGAAGAATTAAGTACTGATGAGACAAAGGAACTTATTGGGTTGAAATGTCATGAGACAATATGGGATTCGAATGCACCATGTGAACATTGTGATAAATTCTGTAATGAGCTTATTAAAGATGTTGATGTTAAGAATGAAGCTACAGGTAAAACATATAATATCAGAATAAGAAAGGTACCTTGGAATTCAGGGTATGCACTTATACATTTTGCGGAAGATATTACAAAGAAAATACAGGACGATAATATTATTAACGGAATGCTTGATAATATCAGGTTTGGACTTGAAGGAGAAAAATATACTTATTGGCATGTGGTAATGGATACAGATGTATGTGATGTCGGAACAAAAGCTAAAGAAATTTTTGATTTAGATACTGATAAAGTAGATTATGTAGAATTTATGAAAGAAAAAGTTGTTTCAGATGAAGATATTGATAAATTTATTAAATTCTATGAAGAAACAAAGTCAGATAAATCAAATAAAAAAATACAATTAAATTGTTTTGACAAAGATGGTACATTAAGAAAAACTCTATTAAGTCATATAGTTTTAGAAACACCAAATGAGCAGTATAATGGAATAATTGGATTGTTAAATTATGTTGATTAAACCATGATTAATTACTTTCGTTAGAGATATTTTATACTGCTAAAAAGAAAATATGCATTTTTGACACATACATTTATATATTGTATAATGTGAGTGTTTGTAGCCATAAGGAGCCGTAAGGCTCCTTATGTTATATATCGGGTAAAAGAAACAGGATATATAAACACTATATTTGATTATGTAGTTGGTGCGTACAAAGGCTTCTATTGTTTGATAAGTCAAAGAGGTATCACTTTGATAAGAAAATTTCAATGAACAAAGGATTATGGGTATCCTTAATTAGCCCAAATATAAAAAGGAGGAAGTAAATGTTTGGATTAAAAAAAGATAAGAAACTGGAAGCACAAGTGTTTGTTGACTATGAACATTGGTATTATGCATATAGAAATAAGTTTCAGATGAAGCCTAATATTGAAGAGTGGATTGAAGAACTAAAACAGGAATATAATGTTACAAGTTTATATGTTTTTGGGGATTTTTCAAAATACAATATAGGAAATGATTTAGAAAGATTAAAAGGAATTACTAAGAATATTATACATACAGCCAGCGATAAAGAAGGCGTTGATAAAGATTTTACGGATGTGATTATTTTAGATGCGATTTATAGAAGTGCTGCAAAAAAGGACAAAACTAAAGTATATGTTTTATTTACAGGGGATGCGCATTTTACTAAAGTTGCAGAGTATTTAAAAGAAATAGGTAAAAAAGTTATTATTTATGGGGTTAAATATTCATTTAGTAATAAGTTAAAATCAGTTGCAACAAGTTATGTTGAGATGCCAAGACAGTCTCAGGAAAAACATCATTATAATGAACTTATTTTAAATAGTTTATATAAACAGAAACAGAAGAACCGTTCAGTTGTTACATATTGGAAGACTATACAATGTGTAGCGGATTACAATAAAGTTCCTAAGGATAAAGTAAGGATTGCTGTTGATGGTTTGATAAAACAAAAATATTTATATAAGGAAGATAAGAAATTTAAGAGAGGAAAAGTTGTTTCCATATTAAAGGCAGATTGGGATAAGATTTCAAATGATGGCATTTGGGAGAAGGAATAATAAATATTTAATAAAAAACAGTTGATTTTTTTGCTACAAAAAGTTAGTATAGAAAAAGATTAATTATTTATAAGACGTTGAGAGGAAGAAGTAACTTAATTGTACTTGCAAGAGAGTAGTCGGTTGGTGCGAGACTATGAAGTATATTTTGTGAAATACATCCTGGAGTTACAACCTGAAAAGAAATGAGTAGGGAACGTCGGGAGCGCCCGTTATAGCGCAAGAGTGTGTTTGCACTCGTAGAGGAAGATTTCGCGAGGAATTTTTATTTAGAGGTGGTACCGCAGTTAATGCCCTCTGTATCGTAAGATGCAGAGGGATTTTTTAATGTAGGGCAAGGTCATGTTTATGAATCCAAGCTTAAAAAATGCAATTTTAATTTTCGCAAATAATTAGAAAATTGCATATCGGTATCAAAAATTAATAAGTACCTTAATAACTTGAAACACTTATAAAGAAATTTAATAAAGGTTAATTTAAGCCTGCAAATAAATAGGCAAGGCTAAATTGAAGAAAGGAAAAAAAGAGATGACAATTTATGATGAATTAGTAGCACGTGGTCTTATAGCACAGGTTACAGATGAAGAAGAAATTAAAGAGTTAATTAACACAGGAAAAGCAACATTTTATATTGGATTTGATCCTACAGCTGATTCACTTCATGTAGGTCATTTTATGGCTTTATGTCTTATGAAGAGATTACAGATGGCAGGAAACAGACCTGTTGTATTACTTGGTGGTGGAACAGGATACATTGGTGATCCTTCAGGACGTAATGATTTACGTCAGATGCTTACACCTGAAACAATTGAACATAACTGTGAATGCTTTAAAAAGCAGATGGAAAGATTTATTGATTTTGGAGAAGGTGGAGCTATTGCAGTAAACAATGCTGATTGGTTATTAAAACTTAACTACATTGATGTATTACGTGAAGTAGGACCATGTTTCTCAGTTAACAATATGCTTCGTGCAGAATGCTACAAGCAGAGAATGGAAAAAGGTTTAACATTCCTTGAATTTAACTATATGATTATGCAGTCATATGACTTTTATCATTTATTTAAAGAATATGGATGTAACATGCAGTTTGGTGGAGATGATCAGTGGTCAAATATGTTAGGTGGTACAGAATTAATCCGTCGTAAACTTGGAAAAGATGCTTATGCCATGACAATTACACTTCTTATGAATTCAGAAGGAAAGAAAATGGGTAAGACAGCTAACGGAGCAGTATGGCTTGACGCTAATAAAACATCTCCATTTGAATTTTACCAGTACTGGAGAAATGTAGGAGATAAAGACGTATTAAAATGTATCCGTATGTTAACATTCCTTCCACTTGAAGAAATTGATAAGATGGATGAATGGGAAGGAAGCCAGTTAAATAAAGCAAAAGAAATTCTTGCATTCGAACTTACAAAGATGGTTCATGGTGAAGAAGAAGCAAAGAAAGCTGAAGAAGCATCAAAGGCATTATTTGCAGGTGGTGGAGATGATTCAAATATGCCAACATCTACAATTACACATGACCAGTTAACAGATGGTGGAATTGGAATAATGGATTTAATGGTAACTTGTGGATTAGCAGGTACAAAGAGTGAGGCAAGAAGACTTGTACAGCAGGGTGGTGTATCTGTTAATGATGAGAAAGTTACAGATATAGGTTTTGTTGTTACAGAATCAATGTTAAAAGATGGAGCTAAGATTAAAAAGGGTAAGAAGAAATTCCATAAGGCAATTATGGACTAAGCTTTAATTCAGAATCGATAATACAAAAAGTAGAACACTTATTACATTCTAAGTAATTATGGTAAGAAATTTTCATAGAATGTAATAAGTGTTTTTTTAGGTATGTTTATGAACGAAAAAATAGAAAATATATTGAATGTTGCTTTGGAAGCTAATATTCAGGAATTAGATAAATGCCGGGAACTATCAGCAGGTTTTAATCCAATAGATAACTCCTGGGATTTAATTATAAGGTTCACGGGAACTCCGGATTTTTTAGAGAAATATAATGGAATACAATATGAAATATTGTCAAATAATTTTGCGATATTATCTGTGCGAAAAGAAACTATTGATAAACTTGCTGAGGATGACAGTGTTATTTATATTGAAAAAGCAAAACCGTTATATTTTGCAGTTATAAATAACAGAAGTGAAGCATGTGTTACAAATGCACAGAATCAGTTTGGTATATATGGAGAAGGGGTGATTATTGCAGTAATAGACAGTGGAATAGATTATGCAAATTCAGCATTTATAGATGAATTTGGGAAAACTAGAATTATTGAGATTTGGGATCAGACAATAGGGAATGGTGAAAATACATACGGTTTTAACAGAGGAACATTTTATACGGATAGTCAGATAAATGCAGCAATAAATGCGCCGGATTTTAGAGAAAGATATGAAATTGTACCATCAAGAGATTATTCAGGACATGGAACTCATGTAGCAGGTATTGCTGCAGGAAATTTTGCAAACGATAAAAGAAATAATATCGGAATAGCAACTAAAAGCAAATTGTTAATTGTTAAATTGGCGACACCGAGAGAAAATTCGTTTCCGACAACAATAGAACTTATGGAGGCAATTGATTATGTGACAAGGAAAGCAGAAGAGCTGCAAATGCCGATTGTTATAAATTTAAGCTTTGGAAATAACTATGGTTCTCATGATGGCACATCATTGCTTGAAACATATATTAACGAGATATCTGCAAAGGAAAGAATATCCGTTGTAATAGGTTCAGGAAACGAAGGAAATGCGGGGGGACATACAAGTGGAAAAATCGATACAGGTGAAACAGAAAATATAGAATTTGCAGTATCAAATTATCAAAATTCCCTTAATTTGCAAATATGGAAGTCTTATGCAGATATATTTGAAATAGAATTAATTTCACCAACAGGCGAAAGTACCGGAATTTTTACTGATGCAAATGAAGTTATGAAATATAATATCTCTTCAGATAGAACAAGGTTGATGGTATATTATGGAACACCTAAACCTTATAGCATATATCAGGAGGTATATGTTCAATTCGTGCCTGAAGATATGTATATTCAGTCAGGTATTTGGACTGTGAGGATAACATCAGTTAAATCAGTGTTAGGAGCGTATAATATGTGGTTGCCTGTTGAGGCTTCATTAGGGACAAATACAAGGTTTTTAAATCCTATACCTGACACTACGTTGACAATTCCATCAACTGCTTCTAAAGCAATTACTGTAGGAGCGTATGATAGTAACAGGCAGACATATGCAGACTTTTCAGGAAGAGGATTTACAAGAGAAACAAATCAAATTAAGCCAGATATTGTAGCACCGGGAGTAGATATAATATCGGCGGCAGTTGGCGGAGGACTTTCATCAAAAAGTGGAACATCAATGGCAACGCCATTTGTTTCAGGAGCAGCAGCGTTGCTTATGGAATGGGGAATAATTAATGGAAATGACAGATATTTGTATGGAGAAAAACTTAAGGCTTATCTGATAAGAGGAGCAAGAAAAATAGATGGATTTAAAAAATGGCCAAATCCTATGATGGGATGGGGAGCATTATGTATTAGAAGTAGTATACCGAAATAAAATTAAACAAAATAGAAATTTAAATGATATTAAAGATAAATCATAAAAGATACAAATGATAGGCTTGAAAAGATATTATTTTGGCTTATAGACATAAACAGATTAAAGGCAAAAATGAAATAATTTTAATAGTTTGTTTTGCCTTAAATAATGCGATATTGTATCTATAAGGTAATTAAATTTTTAATTAGAAAACTATGGACTTTATAGACATATAATGGTATAGTTGTTTAGTTATACGCGTATGATAACTTATTTTATTAAATAAATTGTTGTATAAATAGAATAAAAAAGATACGATTTTAAATATTATAAACATACATTTGGAGGAAATGCTAAGATGTTGAAAAAGACAGGAATTTTAACTGACAGTCATAGTGGAATCACACAACAGGAAGCTAAAGAACTTGGTATATATGTGTTACCAATGCCGTTTTATATTAATGAAGAATGTCATTATGAAGGCAAGGATATAAGTAGAGATGAATTTATAGAATATCTGAAAAATGATGGTAATGTAAGCACATCGCAGCCATCACCGGAATCTGTAATGAATATGTGGGATGATATTTTAAAAGAATGTGAAGAAATAGTATATATTCCTATAAGTAGTGGTTTAAGTGGTTCGTGTTCAACAGCAATGGCAATGTCACAGGATGATGATTATGAAGGTAAGGTTTTTGTAGTTGATAATGGCAGAGTATCGACGCCGATGAAGCAGTCAGTATTAGATGCAATTGAATTATTAAACAGTGGCTGTGATGCAAGAGAAATAAAGGAAAGACTTGAAGATGCAAAAGGAAAAATGGGAATTTTTGTTGCTGTAGATGATTTGAAATATTTAAAGAAAGGTGGAAGAATTTCATCGAGTGTAGCGCTTGTAGGTGGAATGCTTAAAGTAAAACCAATATTAAAATTTGATATAGGAACATTGGAATCTTTTAAAAACTGTCGAGGATTACATAAAGCAAAAGAGGCAATGATAGAAGAAGTAAAAAGAATTGTTACAACAGACTATGCAGAAGACTTTGAAAAAGGAAATGTACATATTTTAGCAGCATCAAGTGCTGATGAAGAAGAAACAAAGAAGTGGGTTAATGAAATACAGGAAGCTTTCCCTGGAATAAAAGTGTTATGGGATTATTTACCAATGGGAATAACATGTCATATTGGACCGGGAGGACTTGGAATAGGATATTCAGTAAGACCATAAATTTATAGTTTATTGTGTGAATTTTAAAGATAATATGTGTTGAGAAGCAGGTATTAACTATATAGGTATAATTAGAAAATTCCTATATATGTTAAGACCTGCTTTTATTTTATTTAAATTAACTTAAAGAATTATTAAATATAAGAAAGAAATTTGCTGTCGGATTAAACAAAAGGCATATAATTAAAAAAGCATGAATGATATAAAAAATATGGTCAAAAATAAGTAGAAAAGGAGAAGAAAAATGAAAGATAAAATTTTTGGCGTATTACAGCGAGTAGGAAGATCATTTATGCTTCCAATAGCAATTCTACCGGTTGCAGGTTTATTGCTTGGACTTGGTAGTTCATTTACGAATGAAACAATGTTAAAGACATACGGACTTTGGAATGTAATGGGACCGGGAACATTATTTAATGCTATATTTCGGGTTATGAGTGATGCCGGGAATATAGTATTTGCTAATCTGCCTATTATATTTGCAATGGGCGTTGCCATTGGTATGGCTAAGAAAGAAAAAGAAGTTGCTGCATTGGCAGCAGCAATAGCATTTTTTATAATGCATGCATCAATTGGCGCAATGATAACAATTAACGGCGGAGCAGAAAAAATGTTAGAAGGTGCTACAGCTGATGTTGTGGGCATAACTTCTCTTCAGATGGGAGTTTTTGGTGGTATTATTGTAGGATTAGGCGTTGCAACTTTGCATAACAAATTTTACAAAATACAGTTGCCACAGGTTTTATCCTTTTTTGGAGGAACAAGATTTGTACCAATCATAAGCTCTTTAGTTTATACATTAGTAGGTATTGTAATGTTCTTTATCTGGCCTGCAGTTCAAAGCGGAATATATTCTGTTGGCAATTTGGTACTTAATTCAGGATATGCAGGAACCTGGGTGTATGGATTTATGGAAAGATTATTGATTCCATTTGGTCTTCATCATGTATTTTATCTTCCGTTCTGGCAGACAGGTGTTGGTGGAACAATGGAAGTTGGAGGACAGCTAATAGAAGGTGCTCAAAATATATTTTTTGCACAGCTTGCTGATCCTACAGTTACTGAATTTTCAGTTTCAGCGACAAGATTTATGTCAGGAAAATTTCCTCTTATGATTTTTGGGCTTCCGGGTGCTGCACTTGCAATGTATAAAACGGCAAAACCAGAGAAAAAGAAAGAAGTTGAAGGACTTTTATTATCAGCTGCGCTTACATCCATGATTACCGGAATTACAGAGCCGTTAGAATTCACATTCCTTTTTGTTGCACCTTTACTTTATGGCATACATTGTGTATTTGCGGGACTTGCATATATGCTTATGCATGTATTTAAAGTTGGTGTAGGGATGACTTTTTCAGGCGGTCTTATTGATATGTTTCTTTTTGGTATAATGCAGGGAAATGCAAAGACAAACTGGATATGGATTGTTATAGTAGGTGTGGTATATTTTATTGTCTATTATCTGTTGTTTAGTTTTTTAATAAATAAACTTGATTTAAAAACACCGGGAAGAGATAATAGTGATGAAGTTAAATTATATAGAAGAAGTGATGTCGAAGCAAAGAAAAAAGGTGAAGCTAAAGCAGATAATGTAAATTCGTCAGATGAATTATCAGAAATGATTTGCAAAGGACTAGGTGGAAAGAAAAATATATCAGATGTAGATTGTTGTGCCACAAGACTTAGATGTACGGTTTATAAAGCAGAATTAGTAAATGATTCATTACTAAAAAATACAGGAGCGTCAGGGGTTGTCCATAAAGGAAATGGTGTGCAGATTATTTATGGACCAAGAGTAACAGTTATTAAATCTAATTTTGAGGATTATCTGGAAACAGCCCCTAATATAGAGTATAATAAAAAAGATAATGCCGTTAATAATGAAGACAAAGAAGATGATATTTTTAATGAAGATAAAGACAAAAAGAAAATAGTTAAATCAATTGTAATTTCAAGTCCTATTACAGGAATATCTGCAAATTTGGATACAGCAGCAGATGAAGCATTTGCAAGTAGAATGATGGGAGATGGCGCGATAGTCACTCCGACAGATGAAATTGTTGTGGCACCTGATGATGGAGAAATTATATTTGTATTTGATACTAAACATGCAGTAGGGTTTACAACTAAAGATGGAATAAGTATGATTATTCACATTGGAATTGATACTGTAAAATTAGGCGGACAGGGATTTAGCGTATTAGTAAATGCAGGTGACAAAATGAAAAAAGGTGATACAATAATGAAACTTGATTTAGAATATTTAAAACAAAATGCACCATCAGTTGCTTCACCTGTTATATGTACTGAATTAGCTGACAATCAGAAAATCAGATTAGTTGCAGAAGGAAAAATAAATGCAGGCGAAGAGTTATTTGCAATTGATTTTTATGAGTAAAATACGAATGTATTAAGATATGTATAGATATGCATATTTACAAAAATACAATTGGAGAATTATATAAATTATGAGAACAATACTTTATGCTTTATTTGGATATATTTCAGGTAGTGTTTTATATGCTAAAAATTTTATGAAATTATTTAATAAAGAAGAATTAATTGAAGAAAGTAAAGATAAGAATCCGGGAACAGCAAATGCATTTATGTACGGAGGAATGACTTGTGGAATCATGACACTTATATGTGAACTTTTAAAGGGAATTGTACCGGTACACATGTATATAAATGGAGCAACACCACAGGAAATGGGAATAATTCCGCTAGCAATTGTTTTAACTATGCCTGTTGTTGGCCATGTGTGTTCTATGTTTGACAATTTCCATGGAGGAAAAGGAATTGCCGTAACATTTGGATGCCTGTTAGGGCTAGCACCTGATATAAAGGCTGTAATTATTTTGGCATTATTTTTTATATTTTACTCACTAATATTTAGAGTAATTCCACATTTTTACAGAACAATAGTTACTTATGTGAGTACATTGGCGGGACTATTCATATTAAATGAAAATCAGGCAGTGAATGTTGGATTTTTATTTATTACATTAGTTGTGTTAGTAAGACTACATCAAAGTACAGAAGTTAGAGAAAAGTTAAGGATTAAATTATTATGGATGCGTTAATATTATCATGTGGCACAGGCGGTGGACATAATGCAGCAGGTGCAGCTATAAAAGAAGAACTAATTAAAAGAGGATATAATGTTAAATTTTTCAATCCATATGCTTTAAAAAGTAACAGGCTTGCAAGAGTTATAGACAGGGCATATGTCGGACTTGTACAGAAAGCTCCAAATGTATTTGGAGTTGTGTATAAAATTGGAAATGCTTACAGAAAACTTCCTTTTCATTCTCCGGTTTATTATGCAAATGGAAGAATTGCAGCAATAATAGAAGATTATATTCAAAAAAACAAATGCGACATAATAATTATGCCACATTTGTTCCCGGCAGAAATCATCACTCAAATGAAAAGAAAAGGATATGAACTTCCACCTACAGTTTTTGTTGGAACTGATTATACATGTATTCCGTTTACAGAGGAAACAGAATGTGATTATTATGTTATTCCTGCCAAGGATTTGGAAAAAGAATATATTAAGCGTGGGATAAAAAAAGAAAAATTAAGACCTTTTGGAATTCCGGTTAGAGAGGTATTTGATCATAGCATTAATATTGATGAGGCTAAACTAGAACTTGGACTTAGTGTTAGTAACAGATATATTTTGGTATCAGGCGGAAGCATTGGTGCGGGAAATGTTGAAAAAGTTGTAAAGAATTTATCCGATTATTATGAGAAAACAAATGTAAAATTAATAATAATTTGTGGAAATAACAAAAAACTTTTGAATAAACTTAAGGACAAATATAGTGAGAAATGTATTTTAATAGGTCATACGAACGATATTGCAAAATACATGATGGCAAGTAATTTAATTATCGGAAAACCCGGTGGGTTGTCTTCTACCGAGGCAGCAGTTGTAGGAAAGCCTTTTATCCATATTACACCTATTCCGGGGTGCGAAACTTACAACATGAGATATTTTTACAGCAAAGGAATGAGTATTCCGGTTAAAAGAATTACAGAAAAATTTGGAAAGATATGTGATAAAACAATGGAAGAAGACAATAAAAAGAAAATGATTTGTCAGCAGAAAAATAATATTTCAGCTAATGCACGAATTCTTATTGGTGATATGGCTGATGAATTGTGTAAAATTAAATTGTAATTGGTAGTAAGTTTGTTTAATATCATATCGTATATTTTGCCAATATAATCATAAAAGTCAATGATATTTGAAAAAATCAATTATTGTTGGCTTTTTTTTAAGTTCATTTAAGGTTGGTATTTCACAAGTCTCTTACCACTACTTTTAAATCATAATTAATTCTCTATTTTAAAATAAATTCCATCTGTGTTTCTTTTGGAACCATACCCATTTTTTCATAAAATCTGCGGGCTGTATCGTTGCCTTCCCAAACGTTAAGTGTAACTTCATAACAGCCCATTTTCTTTGCTTCTTCCTTAACATGCTCAAAAATCTTCTGCCCTTCATGTTTTCTTCTAATATTTTGATCCACACACAAATCATCAATAAATAAAGAATCAAACGGCACCATATTAGTTGAAAATGGCTGTTCCTTCTTTATACAAAAAGCATATCCCATAACACTGTCATTCTCATCTACTGCCACATACACAGGTCTGTTAGCATCATTAAAAATTTACATTAATTCCTCTTTTGTATATTTTGTTGTTTCACCAATAAAAATGTCCGGTCTGATTTTTGCATGTATATTTAAAACCTGTGTTAGTAATTTAATTACTGAATCTATATCTTTTTCTTCTGCTAATCTAATGTTCATTTATATTCTCCTTTGCTGTCATATAACATTTCTTCTTATCCCTGAATAACAAGTGCCACTGCACAACCGATAACAGCAATTATTCCAACTGAAGTTACTCTTTTAAGTCCGAATCTTTCTTCTAATGTTGCAACAGGTGCTTCATATAAGTTGATTAATGAACTCATACTTGCAAACAACACACATATGTAGAAAATAATGCCAACGATTTTCCCCCCCCCGGCATTCCGTTAAATATATTTGTACCCTTCCGTTGCTCCCGGTAATGTGAAAATATAAATTCCCAAACCTAAAAATAATACAAATAAAAGTGGCATCATTATTTTGTTGGCTCGCTCAATTCCTGCTGCAATACCAAATGCCATAATTACTGCTGTTACTATCATGGCAACTACAAGCCAACTATTATTACCAAACTTTGTTGCTGTACTTCCAAATATTTCCCATACCTACGGCTGAGCCTATGCAAGCAATGACAAAGCCGGTTCTGCTTTTAAAAGCATCCCTCTTTTTTCCATAATTAATATATCCTTCCTTTTTGTGCTTTTCGCACTGTAAGGTCTATCATACCATATTATAGAATATATATATATTTAATCAGGAATAATAAAATGTGGATATATCTATTTAATAATAGGCATATCTTCTTAATTAAATGCAACTATTAGAGTATATCTTTTCAATAGAAGAGAAACTCTAACAGGAACATATTTCATTTTTTAATTTTCGTGCTGCAGAATTAAGTGGATGCTGGCAATCATGCACAATACATATTTCTCTATTAGGAATTTTTTCTTTTAAAGAAATCTCAACAATTTCGTTTTTCTCAATACTTTCTCTTGCCATAGGTTCAGGAACAAATGCAATTCCTAAATCTGACTTTACCAAAGGAATAATCTGGTCTGTAGTTGCCACCTCCGTGTCAGGATTAAGTTCAATACCATGTTTTAAAAATATCTTATTATAAAAATCGTATGTAGTAGTTTCCTGCCCCAAA
Organism: Eubacteriaceae bacterium; assembly: GCA_902363805.1. GTDB lineage: Bacteria > Bacillota > Clostridia > Lachnospirales > Lachnospiraceae > Eubacterium_U > Eubacterium_U album. The sequence continues at coordinate 178,544 of CABJBF010000004.1, forward strand.
CTAATTAATGGATAGTCTTTAAGATTTTTTAAAGAAATATTGTCATCTTTTATATGCTCAAAATCAGTTCCACCTATTAATATTTCCTTAAATGAACATAAGATTGTTTTTTCTAAAGGCGACTTAACCTTTACAGGTGTTGATACAACTGCAAAATCTATCTTGCCACTTTTCACAGCCTCAATTGCCTGTGGCGTTGAATGGTTATATATTTTTAGTCTTACTTTTGGATACATTTTGTGAAAGGATTTTAGAATATCTAATAAAAATATATTTAAGGCAGTTTCGCTTGCTCCAATAGAAATACTTCCCTGAAAAATTCCTTCATCGTCAGCCAGTTCTTCCTCTGCCTCTAAAAGTTGTGCCATAGCAATTGACACATGTTCATATAAACGCTTTCCTTCCTGTGTAAGCTGCACACCTCTGTTCGTTCTAACAAATAAAGTGCTGTTAATCTGTTGTTCCAAACAATTCATTGCTCTTGTAACATTAGGCTGACTGTTACCTAATGCCTGAGCTGCTCTTGTAAAATTCTCATATTTAGCAACATAATAAAAAATTTTATAATAATCTAAATTTACATTCATGGCATTCTCCTTGGCATATTAATTACTTATTGCTATCATATCAATTTTGATTTTTACTTATTTCTATAATCATAGTATAATTTAGCCGAATGAAATTTTCAAGAAAGGGTGTGAGTTGTATGAGAGAAGGAACAATTTTTCCAAGAGAAGAAAAAACAGAAGTGTTATTTCAGAAAATTCTTGATGATCCCTGGGCATGCGAAAAACTTCAGGAAACATTTTGCAATTATCTTTTTTGCGATGATGAAATCGATAGCTATTTATCTCCATTAGAATTCTCACAGGCATTATTCAATGCATATCACAATAGAGATTTATCAGCCTTTTTGATGGCTATTTGTGAAAATACTATATTTGATTTACTTAGAAATTCATATCTGATTCCATATAGATTTAATGCTGACGGAATAGAAAATCCTGTAATTATGACCGACGATAATGGATTATTACTTCCAAAGTATAAATCAAAAGTTCACGAAAAAGACTACAATCATTTTCATGAAATATATAAAAAATTAAATAACAATAAAAAAATATATCTTGCAAAAGCATATAGATATAATCATAAATACACTTCAGACAATATGGAAATGAAGCAGCAGATTCTTGAAAAAAATACAGGTATATTAATTATTAGAGAATTGCCTGACACTGTAACAGCTAACAAAACTGAAGCCGAAGCCTATTCAGCAGTTTGGGACTTAATGATTGAACTTGAAAAGAATCTCCCTATGGCATTTGTTTTTTATGGTCAGGACTCACTTGTAGAAAATAATAAAAGATATGATGAAATTGGAATATTTCTTCCAAATTCCATCTTTTTAAAACATTTAGAAAAACATGTAGCGAAAGCAGAGGCGATTATATATGCCAACAAATAATTACATTGATATTATGGAAAAAAACCATATGGAAATTCCATGGCATGATTATACCGGTGATGACAGTAATACATTAATTAAAGAGTCAGGTTTGATTGAAAAAGCATCTGTTATTGGCAGAGTTGGTTTAATTATGCTTTCCTGTGGCACAGGTGCATGGCGTGTAAGAACTTCAATGAACAGACTTTCAAAGGAACTTCATGTTACATGTACAGTTGATGTTGGACTTATGTCCATTGAATTTAACTGTTTTGATGGAAAAGACTGTGTTTCACAGTCTCTTAGTATATCTAACACAGGGGTTAATACTTCAAAGCTTTACAGAATGGAACAATTTGTTGACAACTTTCCAAAGGAAGACGCCCATTTGACCGGTGAAGAAATTCACAAACGACTTGATGAAATAGAGAAAATTCATACATTGTATTCTCCTGTTAAATTAGGTCTTGCTGCAGCTTTTGCCTGTTGTGGTTTTACATTTCTTCTTGGAGGCGGGCCAATTGAAATGCTTTTTGCGTTTATTGCAGCCGGTGTTGGAAATATTGTCCGTACAAAGCTTATAAAACATCATTTTACATTATTTTTTAATATAGCAGCATCGATTTCAATCGCATGTTTGGTTTATGCCATTTGTTTTAATGTTGCTGAGTCTGTGCTTGGTATTGCCCATGTACATGAAGCCGGATATATATGCTCCATGTTATTTATAATTCCCGGCTTTCCATTTATAACAAGCGGTATTGACCTTGCTAAGCTAGATTTACGTTCAGGTCTTGAACGATTAACATACTCAATAATAATTATATTAGTAGCAACAATGTTTGCCTGGATTATGGCACTTCTGTTAAAGCTACAGCCACAGGATTTCACAACAATACACATGAGTAAAATTTTACTATTAGTATTAAGAATAATAACAAGTTTTTGTGGTGTATTTGGTTTCTCAATTATGTTTAACAGTTCTATGCCAATGGCTACAACAGCCGCCTGTATTGGTGCAGTTGCAAACACACTCCGTTTAGAACTTATAGATTTTACACACATGCCTTACTCTATGGCAGCTTTTATTGGTGCCCTAACAGCCGGGCTTATTGCTTCTTTCATAAAAAGCAATAATGGATATCCACGAATATCCCTTACCGTTCCTTCCATTGTAATTATGGTTCCGGGACTCTATTTATACAGAGCAATTTACAATTTTGGCATTATGTCACTTACGGAAGCTGTCTCATGGTTCTCATTAGCTATTATGATTATTATGGCTCTTCCATTAGGATTAATTTTTGCCAGAATATTAACTGATAAAACTTTCCGTTACTGCACGTAACGGTGTGTTTAAAACATAGATTGGCTTTTCTTTTTTTCAGTCAATATTTTATTCACAAAGCGATGTGCTTTACTATATTCTATGAAACTTGTGGAGGAAATATAAATGAATTACAAAACACATGGGCAAATGTCTGAATCTATCCTAACTGCCGCGTTCCTTTCAATATCAGGCGGTTTACAGGATGCCTACACATATTTATTTAGAGGCAAAGTTTTTGCAAATGCCCAAACAGGTAACATTGTTCTTTTAAGTCAAAATATTATGGAAAGGAATTGGCACCTGGTAATTCATTAAATGATTCCACTTGTTTCTTTTGCAATTGGGATTGTTGCAGCAGAAATTATTAGAACCAAGTTCCAACGAGTTCAGCAAATACATTGGCGCCAATTAGTTCTTATAATAGAAAGCTTGGAATCTTAAATGTATAGCGAATTATATTATAAAAATTTACTTCAAATAAAAAACGGAATTGGAAAAATCCAACTCTGTTTTTATTTGATTAAACAACGTTCTTGATTTTAGACCATTTGCCATAAATCTTTTTACCATTTACAGTAGTTCCGTCATCTGATAAAACAATAGAAGTTTCAGTCCCAGTAGTATCAGCATAAACTGATTTTAGATTAATACATCCAATTCCCAAAGAAACTATATTTAATGATAATATTGTTGATAAAATTAATTTGTCTGATTGTTTCATATAACAAATCCTCCTTTTAATATTTTAATTGTTGTACATATAATAGAATGCGAAACTAAAATGAACTTTAAATGGCAGTCGGTGTTGAAAAATAATCTAAATTTAATTAAAATTTATTGTGTAATAACAGATAAAAAATAAAATGAGTAAGGTTAATTTTTTATAATAAATATTTTAGGTGGTTAATCCGATTAAAAAAGAAAATACATATTAGAAGAGGAGTAGAAAATTATGAATAAGGGAATAATATTTGATGTAGACGGAACAATTTTAGATTCAATGAAAATCTGGATGGATGCAGGAAAAATATATTTGGATAAGTTTGGAATTGAGGAAAAAGAAAATATTGCAGAGGTTTTATTTGATTTAACGATGGCTGAAGGTGCAAAATACATAAAAGAAACATATAAATTGGATAAAACTATACAGGAAATTATTGATGGAATAAACAGTGTTGTATATGAATTTTATGAAAATGAAGCAATGCCAAAGGATGGAGTGTTGGAATTTATAGAGTATTTATATGAAAATAAAATTCCAATGACAGTTGCAACATCTACAGACCGACCAATGATTGAAGCAGCTTTTAAGAGATTAGGTTTGGAAAAATATTTTAAGAAGATATTTACAACAACAGAGGTTGGAAAGGGAAAAGACAATCCGTTAATATTTGAAAAAGCAATGGAAGAAATGAAAAGTGATAAAGCAGGTACATGGCTTATGGACGATGCATTTTATTCATTGAATACAGCTTATAATAATGGAATTAATACAGTTGGAATATATGATGATTCTAGCAAATTGCATCAGGAAAAGGTTAAATCAGTATCTACAATCTATATTAAAGATTGGACTCAGGTAAAACAGTTAATTGCTGATATGAAATTGTAAAGCATATGAACATAAACTTATAAGCTAAATAACAATAATATATATAGATGATGTATAATTATTTATGATAATAATAAAATACAACTCCCACATATGGATTTTTTGTGTGCTAGAGATATTAACTTAAGTGCATTTGCAACTGCGTGCGTTATTAAGTTAATACCTCAAATCTGCACAATTTAAAACCTATATGTGGGAGTTTTTCTTGATTTCTATGAAAAAGAATGTATAATCATAAATAAATAGGTAGCAATGACTAACTACAGTTAGAAATGTACAACACAATAGATTAATAAAAAAATAGAGAGGAGTAAATATGTTTTTAGAAAGCAAGGACATAAAAAAGAGTTTTGGAGACGATAAAAATAAGACAGAAGTGTTAAAAGGAATTAATTTTTCCGCACAAAAAGGTGATATTTGTGTACTGTTAGGACCTTCCGGTTCAGGTAAATCAACACTTTTGAATATTATTGGTGGAATAGACGAGGCAGATAGTGGAACTATAACAGTTAATGGAGAGGTTATTCAGGACATGAATGAAAAATCTCTTACACAATACAGAAGAAAGCACTTAGGATATGTATTTCAAATGTATAATCTTATACCGAATTTGAATGTAAAAGAGAACATAGAAGTAGGAGCATATTTGAGTGATAATCCATTAGACATAGATGATTTGCTGAAAACGTTAGGCCTTTATGAACATAGACATAAATTGCCAAATCAGTTGTCAGGAGGTCAGCAGCAGAGAACATCAATTGGAAGAGCAATTGTAAAAAATCCAAGTATTTTACTTTGCGATGAACCTACAGGAGCGCTTGATTATAATACTTCTAAAGAAATACTAAAGCTGATTGAGGATGTTAATCATAAATATGGTAATACGGTAATTATGGTTACACATAACGACGCAATAAAAAATATGGCAGACAGGGTTATAAAATTGAGAGACGGACAAATCAGAAAAGATTACGTTAATGAAGAAAAAATTCCTGCTATGGAATTAGAGTGGTAGGAGGTTGTATGATGAAAAATCCGTTACATAAAAGACTTCCAAGACAGTTAAAAAGCGAATTTGGAAAATATGTGGTTATTTTTCTACTTCTTATAGGCTCAATTGGGTTCATTTCAGGATTCCTTGTTGCGGCAAAGAGCATCAGCAAAACATATGATGAAAGCTTTAAAGTATACAACATTGAAAATGGTAATTTTGAAATGTTGTCTCCATTAAGTGATGAGGCGATAAATGAAATAGAAAATCAAGAAAAAATTTCCATATATAATAATTATTACATAGAAGAAGATACTGATACAAATTTAAATGATAAATATGACAGTACACTTAGAATATTTAAAGACAGAAAGAAAGTTAATAAAGTATGCCTTATGGAAGGTAAAAAGCCGGATAATAAAGATGAAATTGCCATAGACAGAATGTATGCAAATAATAACGATGTTGAAGTTGGTGATTACATTAAAGTTTCGGATAAGAAATTAAAAGTCACAGGTTTTGTAGCTTTATCAGATTATAGTGCATTATTCTCAAATAATGGAGACTTAATGTTTGATGCAGTAAAATTTGGTGTCGCAATAATGACAGATGATGGATACAATCAGTTCGGAGATGAACACAAATTTTACAGTTATTCATGGAAATATGATAAAGAGCCTTCCACAGAGAAAAAAGAAAAGAAGGTATCAGATAAGTTATTAGAAGTTATAGCTTCTAAAGGAATTGTGAAAAATTTCATTCCAAGATATACAAACAATGCAATTAATTTTACAGGTGATGATGTAGGAAGTGACAGAGGAATGATGATTGCTTTACTATACATTCTAATTGTAATAATTGCATTTATATTTGCAGTAACAATAACAAATACAATTAATAAAGAAGCAACGATAATAGGAACTCTTAGAGCGTCAGGATATTCAAAAAGAGAAATAACAGCTCATTATATGGAAATTCCATTAATAGTTACGATTATTTCAGCTATAATAGGAAATATACTTGGATATACGGTATTTAAATATGTATGTGTCGGAATGTATTATGGAAGTTATAGTCTTCCAACATATACAACGGTATGGAGTGCAGAAGCATTTGTGCTTACAACACTTGTTCCGTTTATAATAATGCTTGTTGTAAACTATGTGTTTATAAGAAAGAAACTCAGACTTTCACCAATGAAGTTCATAAGAAATGATTTATCAACTTCAAAGAAAAAGAAAGCCATAAGATTACCACATTTTAAGTCCTTTAACCGTTTCAGAATTAGGGTTATTATTCAGAACAGATATAATTATCTGACTTTATTTGTTGGAATCGTATTTGCAAATTTATTGCTTTTATTTGGATTAATGCTTCCGGCATTACTTGATTCTTATAATGACAGCATAATTGAACATATGGCTGCAAAGTATCAGTATGTATTGAAAGCACCTCTTGAAACAGAAACAAAGGATGTAGAAAAATATTTCATGAGCACAGTTGAAAAAACGGGTGATAATGGTGAAAAAGACGATATATCAGTATATGGAATATCAGATGACAGTAAATATTTATCAATGGATTTTGAGCGTGGAAAGGTCTATGTTTCAGATGTATTTGCAGACAAGTACAGATTGAAAAAAGGTGATAAATTTACTTTAAAAGAAAGCTATGGAACTAAAAAACATACTTTTGAAATTGGTGGAGTTTATGAATATCCTATAGGACTTACGATATTTATGAATAAAAAAGATTTTTGTAAAGAGTTTAATGTAAAAGACAATGAATTTACAGGATATTTTTCAAATAAAAAAATAAAAGATATTGACCAGGAATACATTTATTCTGTTATTACTCAGGATGATTTAACTAAAATGGCAAGGCAGATGGATGTATCAATGGGTAGCATGATGAACATGGTAAACATTGTATCAGTTCTTTTATCAATGCTTGTAATGTATCTTTTAATTAAGCTTGTTATAGAGAAGAACAGTTTATCGATTTCTATGGTAAAAATTTTAGGATATGATAATAATGAAATAAGAAAACTTTATCTGACTGCAACGACATGGGTTGTAATCGCATGCGTAGCATTAAGCATTCCGGTTGTAGTATGGATTATAAAAGATTTGATTTACAGACCAATGATGATGGAAATGAAAGGATGGATTATATTGAAAATGGATCCGATTGTATATGGTGAAATGTTTATTCTTGGCATGTTAGCATATGCAGTAGTTTCATTCCTCGAATTTAGAAAAATTAAGAAAATACCTATGACAGATGCATTGAAAAATGTAGAATAACAAGATTCCCACAGATGTATTCCGGTTTTGTGAGGGTTTGTGATATTAACTAAATAACGCTTGCGCTGCTTGTCACTCGCAGCAGTTCTAAATCTCCAGCTATATTTTGTTGTTAGAACCTTTGGTTCTAGGCAAAATCCGCTGTCAATTTGAACCAGCGGTGACAAATGCCTTTAGTTAATATCACAAACCCTCACAATTAAGAATTAATCTGTGGGTATTTTTATTTAGAAAATTATGAAAGTATAGGTTTTTGTATTTAAAAATCATATCGCAAAATATTACCTGTCATTGAAAGAAAAAAGAATCAGTCGTATAATAATAAAGAAGTACAGTTCGGAAAGAGTTATATAACGAGGAAATTAGATGAAACAAAATATTGAACAGGAAAAATCAATTATTAATGAAACACTGTTAAATTCAATTCCAGGTGGAATAATAATTGTAAAAGTAGTTGAAAACAATATAGAATGTCTCTATTTTAATGAGGCATTTGCAAAATTATCAGGAAGAACGCATGATGAATTACAACGTTATCTTGATAGTGGGGTAAATGTTATAGATATTATATATGAGGCAGATAGAAAAAAGTTTTTGACGAGTATTTTATGCAAAATACAAAGTGATAATGAAGTAGATGAAAGATATAGATATTATACAGCCACGGGAAATGTTCAGTGGATTAATTTGGTCGCTTCAAAGATTAGAGAAGAGGATGGATGTCCTGTTTTTTATTGTGCATGTACAAAGTTGTCAGATGAATTAGATTTGTATATAAATTTATCAGATGAATCTCCGGTTGCAACATATGTAGCAGAGAAAAAGGAAAGACGAATATTATATGCAAATGCTGAGTGGAAGAAAATAGAAAATATCCCTCAGGATATAAATGTAATTGGAAAGAGTGTGTATGAATTAATACCGGCTGAGAGAATAATATTTAGCGAGAAAGAAATAAATGAATTAACTTCTCAGGCTTACAGACAGATACATATTAAAAGAAATAACAGATATTATAGTCTGGGTACAAAAAGCTATTTATGGAATGATATTGATGCATACATGGTATATTTTGTTGATGAAACTGAAAGCATATTAAAGCAACAAAAAAAATTAGAAATATATCAGGCAGAACTTAAAACAAGAGAGGAAATGTCACAGGATATAATTGCTTCATATCAGATAAATCTTACTAAAAACAGAATTGAAAGAAGTAACTTTAAAAACAATTATGCTAATTCGACAGATGATGTTGTAAATGAAAACACATCATGTGAAGATGCTGTTGAATATTTTATCGGATTAATTTTATCTGATGAAGTAAAAAAAGAAATAAGAAATAAATTTTCAGTCGGAAACATTATAATGCAATACCATAATGGAAAAGAAAATATTGACTCTGAAGTTCAGATTGTAATGAAAGATGGAGAGATTAAATGGGTTAAGATTGTTGCTAAAATTTTAAGCAATCCCATTACTTCTGAAATTATGGAATTTGTGTATATACAGGATGTGACTGAAAAGCATACTATAAAATCAATAATGGATAAGTGTATACATACGGAATATGATTGTATAGGTTTGATAAATACAATCAATGGCCAAATTATGATTTTTAATTATAGAAACACATATGGCGAAATGAAAATGCGCAAGAAGAATTTTTTCGCAGATGAAATAGATACATTTATAAATAATAATATTGGAGAAGAAGAACGCGAAACGGCAAGAAAAGAATATGCGTTAGATAATATTAAAAAGCAATTGAAAAAAAATGACAATTATTATTTTTATCATAATATAACATCTAACATTGAAAAAGGAGTACGAAGAAAGAAAATTCATTTTCAATATTTAGATTCTGCCGTAAATAAAAATGAAATTTTATTCATGGTAACAGATGTTACGGATATTTATGAAAAAGAAAGAAAAAATAGCGAGAGATTAGCAAAAGCGCTAGAAGAGGCAAAACAGGCAGCTAAAGCTAAAAGCGAGTTTTTGGCACGAATGAGTCATGAAATAAGAACACCTATGAATGCTATTATTGGAATGTGCGAAATTGCTAAAGATGATGTTGATAAAAGAGAAGTTATAGCAAAAGAAATAGACCAGATTAATGAGTCAGGTAAATATCTGTTAGGACTTATTAACGATATATTAGATGTAAGCCGTATTGAAAATGACAAATTTGAACTTTATACGGAATGGTGCAGTATGTATAACGTTGTTAAACCTATTGTTTCAATGATGAGTCCATTAATGAAAGAAAAAAATATAGAATTTATTTATCCTAATTTTATCAAAAAAGAAAAAGATAAAGAAGTTTTATGTTACATTGATAAAATGCGTGTACAGCAGATGATTATTAATCTTTTAAACAATGCTTATAAATTTACTAAACCGGGTGGAAAGATAACCTGGAAAATAGAAAACATTAATGTAGATGATAAGACTGCAAAGGAAAGAATAGTAATCAGTGATACAGGCTGTGGTATGAGCAAAGAATTTGTACAGAAAATAGGCGAGCCTTTTATGCAGGAGAGAAATGAATTTTCATCAGAACTTATAGGCACGGGACTAGGACTATATATTGTTAAAAAAATTGTAGATGCGATGGGATTTACCATGAAAATAGAAAGTGAACTTGGTAAGGGAACAACATTTATAATTGAGACAGAATATAGTTACAAATATAATGAAGATGATGAAAATCAGTTGGAAAATAGTAATGTTTCAGGAATGAGAGTGTTACTTGTAGAAGATAATGAAATTAACAGAGAAATTGCACAGACTCTTTTAGAAAGAGAGAAAATAATTGTGGAAACTGCAGTTGAGGGAAAAGAAGCAGTTGAGGCATTTGAAAAATCTGATTTGGGATATTATGATGCAATTTTAATGGATATTCAAATGCCTGTAATGGACGGTCTTGAGGCTACAAGAACAATTAGAAAATTGAATAAAGCCGATGCAAAAACAATACGAATAATTGCAATGTCGGCAAATGCGTTTGAAAGTGACATAAAGGCGAGTATTGATGCAGGAATGAATGCTCATTTAACAAAACCAATAGAAATGGAAAAGGTTTTAGAAGAAATTGCTAAAAGTAAAATAAAAAAATAGATATAGAATATGTAATGTAAATTATTAATATTTTATAAATTTAATCGTCAAAATGATGAATAAACAAAAGAAAGATGTATAATTACAGGAAAGAAGGACATAAAAGTGTATGATATAACATCAAAATCGGCAGATGATTTTATTAATCATGAAGAAATTCTAGATACAATTAAATATGCAGATGAAAATAAAAATAATATAAAACTTATTGATTCGATTCTTGAAAAAGCCAAATTAAGAAAAGGACTATCCCACAGGGAAGCGTCCGTATTATTAGCATGTAAAGATGAAAATAAAAACAATGAAATGTTTAAACTTGCTGAACAGATAAAAAAAGACTTTTATGGAAATCGAATCGTAATGTTTGCTCCACTTTATCTGTCGAATTATTGTGTTAACGGATGTGTATACTGTCCTTATCATGCTAAGAATAAGCATATTGCCAGAAAAAAACTTACACAGGAAGAGATTAAAAAAGAAGTAATAGCTCTTCAGGATATGGGACATAAAAGATTAGCACTAGAGGCAGGAGAAGATCCTGTTAATAATACAATGGACTATTATCTTGAGTGCATTAAAACAATATACAGTATAAAACACAAAAATGGAGCTATCAGACGTGTAAACATTAATATTGCTGCGACGACTGTTGAAAATTACAGATTATTAAAGGAAGCAGGAATTGGAACTTATATACTTTTTCAGGAGACTTATCATAAGGAAAGCTATAAGAAATTACATCCGACAGGACCAAAGAGTGATTATAATTATCATACAGAAGCAATGGACAGAGCAATGGAAGGTGGAATTGATGATGTAGGTCTTGGTGTATTATTTGGACTTGATAAGTACAGATATGAATTTGCAGGATTATTAATGCATGCTGAACATTTAGAAGCCGTCTTTGGAGTTGGACCACATACTATAAGTGTGCCTAGAATTTGCGATGCAGATGACATAGATAAGTCATCATTTTCAAATGGAATAAGTGACGATATTTTTGCAAAGATTGTTGCATGTATAAGAATTGCAGTTCCATATACAGGAATGATTGTATCTACAAGGGAAAGTCAGAAGACAAGAGAAAGAGTATTACATCTTGGAATTTCTCAGATTAGTGGTGGCTCAAGAACAAGTGTGGGCGGATATTTTGAAGCAGAACCTGAAGAAGAAAATTCAAGTCAGTTCGATGTAACTGATACAAGAAGTCTTGATGAAGTGGTTAACTGGCTTATGAAAATGGATTATATACCAAGTTTTTGTACAGCCTGTTATAGAGAAGGCAGAACAGGTGACAGATTTATGTCTTTATGTAAAAGCGGTCAAATACAGAACTGTTGTCTACCAAATGCATTAATGACTTTACAGGAGTATTTAATGGATTATGCTTCATCTGAAACAAAAGAAATAGGCGAAAATTTAATTCATAAAGAAATTGAAAATATTCCTAATGAAAAAGTAAAGGATATTGTAATAAAAAATTTAAAATTAATAAAAGATAATAACAAAAGAGACTTTAGATTTTAAAACAAACGTTAAAATCCTCTCTAGGAGGTTTATATGAAAATAGATATGCATTGTCATACAAAAGAGGGCTCGCTAGATGGAAAAGTCCCAATTAGTGAGTATATAAATATATTAAAATCTCAGGGTTATGGGGGTATGTTAGTAACAGACCATGACTCTTATGATGGGTATAGATATTGGAAACATAATATAAAAAATGTTGACAAGGACTTTGTAGTATTTAAAGGAATAGAGTATGATACATTAGATGCAGGACATATTATTGTAATTATGCCGGAGAATCTTAAATTAAGGCTTATGGAACTTAGAGGAATGCCGGTACAGTTGCTTATTCCAATAGTTCATAATTATGGAGGAATATTAGGACCTGCGCATCCATTTGGTGAAAAGTTTATGAGTTTTATGAATTCAAAAGCTTATAAAAGAAATCCGGACATTTTATCTGAATTTGATTTTATTGAAGTGTTTAATGCCTGCGAATCTAAAATGGCAAATGATAAAGCGTTAGAAATGGCCAAAAAATATAATTTGACAGGAACAGCAGGAAGTGATTCACATAAGACGGAGAGCATAGGATATGCATACACAGTAATTCCTGATGAAATAAGAAAAGAAAGTCAGTTGATTGAGTATATAAAACACAGAAATAAGACTGAATGTGGTGGAAAAATATATGAAAATACTTCAAGAGGTAAATTAGGAAAAGCCAAGATAATAACAACATATTTATTTTGGATTTATAATAAATTTGGAGGTTGGAGTCGTGGAATCCAGCGTAATGGAAAACTTAAAAAAGGTTATATTGAAAGAATAGATATAATTGATAATGATAAAAAAGTAAATAAAGATAAAACAGAATATAAAGGAAAAGATAACAATAATTAACAGTTAAAAGAAATAATGGAGAAAATAATGGGCTTGAACGAAACAACTAGAGGTGAACGAATTCATATAGGAATATTTGGAAAGCGAAATGCAGGTAAATCCAGTGTAATTAATGCAATTACAGGTCAGAAATTATCGATTGTATCAGATGTTTGTGGTACAACAACTGACCCGGTATTAAAAGCAATGGAACTTTTACCTCTAGGGCCTGTTGTAGTAATAGATACTCCGGGAATTGATGATGAAGGAGAACTTGGCAAATTAAGAGTTCAGAAAACTTATCAGATGTTAAATAAGACGGATATAGCTGTTATAGTTGTTGATTTAAATGAAAAGAATAATAATGATATGTCTCATAAAATTTTAGACGATGACATTTCTCTTATAAATGAAATAAAAAAACGAAAAATTTCTTATATTGTTGTTTTAAATAAAATAGATTTAATTAAAACAGATTTAAAAGAAAATCAAGTTTATAAAAAATTATTAGAAATAGTGCCTGAAAATAAAATAATTGGAATAAGTGCTAAAGCAAATAAGAATATATATGAATTAAAAGAAAAGATAGCTACGTTAAAGCCGGAAAAAGAATTTGAATATCCGATAGTCAGAGATTTAGTTGATGAAGGAGATATTGTTATTTTAGTGACACCAATAGATTCAGCAGCACCTAAGAGCAGACTTATATTACCGCAACAGCAGACTATAAGAGAATTATTAGAAGTAGGGACAATTACGATTGTGATTCAGCCGGATAAACTTGTTGCTACTTTAGATAAATTAGTACAAAAACCGAAATTAATTATTACAGACAGTCAGGTATTCAAACAGGTAGCAAAAGATACACCTAATGATATGCTTTTAACTTCTTTTTCAATATTAATGGCAAGGCATAAAGGAAATCTTAAGACACAGGTAGAAGGTGCAGCTACTATCGAAAATTTAAATGATGGAGACAGAATTTTGATTTCGGAAGGTTGCACTCATCATAGACAATGTGATGATATAGGAACGGTTAAGCTACCTAATTGGATAAAAAAATACACAGGAAAAGATTTAAAACTGCATTTTACAAGTGGAACAGAATTTCCGACAGATTTGTCAGAGTACAAATTAATTATTCATTGTGGCGGATGCACATTAAATGAAAAGGAAATGAAATATAGATTAAAGTGTGCAAACGATAATAAAATTCCAATGACAAATTATGGTACATTGATAGCGTATATGAATGGAATTCTTGAAAGAAGTATAGAAGTATTTAATACTAATAAACGAAAATAATGGCTTGTTGTCAGAAATGGGGTAAAACGAGTTTATAACCAGGCTGCAAATAACCAAAATAATATTATATGTAGTGTTTTAGGTTATTTACTACACATATGATTAATGAGTAAAACCCACATCAATGGAAAATGATGTGGGTTTTACTCATTAAAGACTATAATAAATGTTTAAAATAATTAGTGTGATTTTACATGATTCTTTATAGCCGCAAAGCTTTCCTTGCTAATCACATGCTCAATTCTACATGCATCTTCTGTAGCAATTTCTTCAGGAACTCCTAAACGTACTAACCATGATGATAAGAGTTCATGTCTTTCATATATCATATCTGCAATCTGTTTTCCAGATTCTGTAAGATAAATGTATCCGGCGTCAGTAACAGTGATATGACCTTTCTCTCTAAGGTTTTTCATAGCAATGCTGACGCTTGATTTCTTAAAACCTAATTCGTTGGAAATATCTACGGAACGAACAACGGGAAGTTTTTTGCTAAGAACAAGAATAGTCTCTAAATAATTTTCTGCCGATTCATTAATAATCATGTTGAAAACCTCCTTGTATTTCTCGTATTGTCTTTTGCTATTGTATCACAAAGTGGAATATTACTCAAATTATATTGAATAAAAATACGAAGGTATTTTTATAAAAAATAGAAAAAAATTGAAATTTTAGTAAAATAATTATTGACATCTAATTTGCGTTAGCATATACTAACTCTTGAAAAATAAGGTTTATCTTTACTTAAGAAGAAAGAAGGAAACATGATGCCATTAACTATGATAAATGAAGGAGAACCAACGGTTATCAAAAAAGTTGGCGGTAAGGAAGAAACAAGAAGGTTTTTGGAAAACTTAGGATTTGTAGTAGGTGGAACTGTTACAGTTGTTTCACAGATGGGTGGAAACATGATTGTTAACGTAAAAGATTCACGTGTTGCAATAGGAAAAGATATGGCTAATAAAATTATGGTTTAGATTTAATAAAGAAAATTAAAGTTTTATTTATTTGATTAAATATTATTAAATCTTTTTTGTTGTGCAGGTATTTAAGAGTGCACAATCATAATTTTACATATAAAAAAGAAATATGAAAGAAGGATAGCAATGAGTACATTAAAGGAAGTTGCAGTTGGAAAGACTGTGAAAGTTAAGAAACTTACTGGAGATGGCCCGGTTAAAAGAAGAATTATGGATATGGGCATAACAAAAGGTGTTGAAGTATATGTAAGAAAAGTAGCACCTTTAGGAGACCCGATTGAAGTAACTGTAAGAGGATATGAATTATCTCTTAGAAAAGCAGATGCAGAAATGATTGAGGTAGAATAATTTTTTTTACCCACAAGTTAGAAGCAACTAATAAAAGTAAGCACAGCATAATAAAAGTAAGCAACAAAGAATCTCGGTCAGAATGATAAAACTTGCGCTTGAAATTTTGAGTTAACTTACTAATGACAAAATAGCATATTATTACACATTTGAAAAAGATAGTAAAAAAAGGAGAAAAAAATGTCAATTAAAATTGCTTTAGCAGGTAACCCTAACTGCGGAAAAACAACTTTGTTTAATGCTTTGACAGGTTCTAATCAGTTTGTTGGAAACTGGCCAGGCGTTACAGTTGAAAAGAAAGAGGGTAAAATCAAGGGAAATAAGGAAGCTACATTGGTCGATTTACCAGGTATTTACTCTTTATCTCCATATACGCTTGAAGAAGTGGTTGCAAGAAATTATCTTATAACAGAAAAGCCGGATGCAATAATTAATATTGTTGATGGTACAAACATTGAAAGAAACTTATATCTTTCAACTCAGATTATGGAACTTGGTATTCCTGTAATCATGGCTGTTAACATGGTTGACGTATTAGAGAAAAACGGTGACAAAGTTAACATCGAAAAATTAAGCCAGAAACTTGGATGCGAAGTAGTGGAAATTTCAGCTCTTAAAGGAAAAGGAATTGATACACTTGTAAAAAAAGCAGTTGCTTTAGCTAACAAAAAACAGGCTTCAACAGCAGTTCATGAATTTACATTAGAAGTTGAAAATGTAATTAAAGATGTAGAAAATATGCTTGGAAGCAGTGTTGCTCCTGAGCAGAAAAGATTCTTTGCAATAAAGCTTCTTGAAAAAGATGATAAAATCAGTGAAATGATGACAGAAATTCCTGATGTATCAAATGAAATAGCAAAGCTTGAAAAAGAATTTGATGACGATACAGAAAGTATTATTACAAATGAAAGATATACATATATTTCTTCTATTATCGGAGAATGTATTAAGAAGTCTTCAAGGAAAGAATTATCAGTATCAGATAAAATTGATAAAGTAGTAACTAACAGATGGGCTGCACTTCCAATTTTTGCAGTAGTAATGTTTGTTGTTTACTTTGTATCAGTAACAACAGTTGGTACATGGGCTACTGACTGGGCTAACGAGGGTGTATTTGGTGACGGATGGCATTTATTTGGAATCAAGTCAATCTTTGTTCCCGGTGTTCCTGTGATTATTGGAAATGCACTTGAAGCAATTAACTGTGCAGGCTGGTTGCAGGGATTAATCCTTGATGGTATTGTAGCCGGTGTTGGTGCTGTACTTGGTTTCGTACCACAGATGCTTGTATTATTTATTTTCTTAGCTTTCCTTGAAAGCTGTGGATATATGGCAAGAGTTGCGTTTATCATGGACAGAATCTTTAGAAAGTTCGGTCTTTCAGGAAAATCATTCATTCCAATGTTAATTGGTAGTGGATGTGGTGTTCCGGGTATCATGGCATCAAGAACAATTGAAAATGACCGTGACCGTAAGATGACAATTATGACAACAACATTTGTTCCTTGTGGAGCAAAACTTCCTATTATAGCTTTAATAGCAGGTGCATTCTTTGGTAATGCAGGCTGGGTAGCAACAAGTGCATACTTTGTTGGTATTGCAGCAATTATCTGCTCAGGTATTATTTTAAAGAAAACAAAAATGTTTGCAGGAGATCCTGCTCCATTCGTAATGGAACTTCCTGCATATCACTGGCCAACAGTTAGCAACGTACTTAGAAGTATGTGGGAAAGAGGATGGTCATTCATTAAGAAGGCAGGAACAATTATTCTTCTTTCAACAATCGTACTTTGGTTCTTAATGAGATTTGGTTGGGTAGATGGAAAATTTGGAATGTTAGAAGCAGAACAGTTAAACGACAGTATTCTTGCTTCAATTGGAAGTGTAATCGCTCCTATTTTTGCACCACTTGGATGGACAAAAGCAGGTGAAGGATGGAAGATGGCTGTAGCAGCTATTTCAGGTTTAATTGCAAAAGAAAATGTAGTAGCAACATTTGGTATGTTATTCGGTTTTGCAGAAGTTGCAGAAGATGGTACAGAAATCTGGGGAAATCTTGCACAGATTATGACACCAATCGCTGCTTATGGTTTCTTAGTATTTAACCTTCTTTGCGCACCATGTTTCGCAGCTATGGGTGCTATTAAGAGAGAGATGAACAACAAAAAATGGTTCTTCTTTGCAATTGGATACCAGACAATTCTTGGATATGTAGTTGCATTATGTATTTACCAGTTAGGTACATTATTTACAGGCGGAACATTTGGAGTTGGAACAGTAGTGGCAATCTTACTTGTAATCGGATTTGGATACTTATTATTCAGACCATACAAGGAAAGTACATCTTTAAAAATTGATTCTAAAAAATTAGCAAAAAACTAATTTAAACATAATAAAATATTTATATAGAGGACTTTATAGGATATGTAGTAATGCCAATCGTATCCTGTAAAGTCTTTTTTTGTTTTTATATTTTTTTGTTAATGAGTTTGCAGCAAATGTTATTGAAGCGACAAAGAAATATAACACAAGGCTTACAAAATAGCGTACTATCTTCCAATATATAGTGTAAACAAGACATTAAGGTTTTGTTTACACTAATTTTTTTGTATGTTAAGATATAATTTATAAGGAGTTTTACAATAGTTGCACAGTTATAAATAACGAATTTTAATATTTGAAAATAAAGTTATGAGGGTGTAGTGGTTAATTTTAAAATTACGAAGAGTAGGAGGATACAATGATTAATATTGCAATAGTTGAGGATGAAAAATTATACGTATCTCAATTTAAGGAATATATATCACGATATGAGAAGGAAAGCGGAAACAGAATTAATGTAAGGGTATTTCCGGATGGAGCGGAAATAGTTGAAAATTATTCAGGAGATTTTGACATAATTCTTATGGATATTCAGATGAAATATATGGATGGAATGACGGCTGCTGAACAGATTAGAAAATTAGACAGCGAGGTAATTATAATGTTTATTACAAATATGACCCAATATGCAATAAGAGGATATGAAGTTGATGCATTAGATTACGTTGTAAAACCGGTTGAATATTTTTCGTTTTCGCAGAAACTTGATAGAGCGATAGGAAGACTACAAAATAAAAAGAAAGTATTTGTATCAATTCCTGTAGAAGATGGTGTTTTAAAAATGGAAATTGATGATATATATTATGTTGAAAGTATGGGACATTCTCTCATATATAGAACTAAGAAAGGCGAATTTACTGCAAGAGGTACAATGAAAGATATGGAGGAAATATTATCGCCATATGGTTTTTTCAGATGCAATAAAGGATATATTGTTAATCTCAAATACGTCGATGGTGTAAAAGAGGGAGTGTGCCTTATTAATGACGAGGAGTTATTAATAAGTAGAGCAAAGAAAAAGCCGTTTATGGAGGCTTTAGTTAATTATATGAGTGGGGTGACTGAATAATGGAAACGATTTATCAGGATATTCCAAGACTTTATACGGCATTAGCAGAATGGGGAGCGTGTGTAATTTATATTTGCCTTATTAAGAAGAGGTTAAATAATAAAATAACAGTTGCATTATCAACGTTATTTTTAGTTGCACAGATTGCGTTGTTAGTTCCAACAGGAGATTTGCCAACAGTATGGTGGATTCCATGTATGGTGGCTGCGGCACTTTTAATGTTTTTATTTATTTATACGGTAGGAAATGTGCATTCAATTACGGCGGCATATTTATGTGCGAGAGCATTTCTTATTGCTGAGTTTACAGCATCATTTCAGTGGCAGTGGGATTGTTATCTGAATGCAAGAGTTGATGTTGAACATTTTGTATTTGCAAAGATAGTAATGCTGGTTGTTATATATACGGCAATTTTTGTATTAGTTGCATTTATGGAAAAGCCGTTAATGAATCCTGAATATTTAAATAAAATTACATATAAAGAATTTATTGCAGTTATAGCTATAGTGGCAGTAGCATTTACATTTAGTAATTTAAGTTTTATTTGGAAAAATACTCCATTTTCAAGTGGATTTAGAAGTGACATATTTAACATTAGAACATTATTTGATTTAGCAGGAATGACAATTCTTTATGCTTATCAAAGTAGAGTTTGTGAACTTATGGCTGAGTCAGAACTTGTAACAATGGATTCAATGTTAAAGAGCCAGTACAATCAATATAGAAATTATCAGGAAAGCATAGATTTAATTAATATGAAATATCATGATTTAAAGCATCAGATTGCAGGTCTTAGGGCAGAAACGGATACCGATAAAAGAACAGAGTGGCTTGATGCAATGGAAGATGATATTAGAGGATTTGAGAGTGTTACTAATACAGGAAATAAGGTATTAGATACTATTATAGCGGGAAAGATAATGCATGGACAGAAATATGATATTAAGTTTACCTGTGTTATTGATGGAAAATTACTTGATTTTATGCATGTTACTGATATTTGTACTATATTTGGAAATGCAATTGATAATGCAATTGAAAATGTAGTAATGATTAAGGATGTTGAAAAAAGAATTATACACGCGACTGTTTCTGCGAAGAATAAATTTGTACTTATTCAATTTCAGAATTATTGCGAAGTTAAACCAAATGAGGATAAAAGAGGAGTTAGATTATTTGTGAGTTCAAAGGCTGACAAAAGAAATCATGGATTCGGACTTAAGAGTATTCAATATACAGTTGACAAATATGACGGAACCATGAAGGTAGGAATGAATAAAGATTGGTTTGAACTCACGATATTAATTCCTTGTAGCAACAAATAATTGTTAAATAAATGTGAAAAGTGCACATATAAGTGCACTTTTTTTGTGCAAAAAGCATATATAAAATGCAGTTAATGAGTTATTTTCGACAGTTTATGACAGAAAACTCAAATTAAATTAGGATGTGGTAAAGTATATTTACAAGGAAACAGCGGATATCGCTCAGATGAAAAAGGAGGAAATGAGATGTTAGCTATTAACTGGGATGACGTTATAGGAGTTATTCAAAGTATCTCAACACACTTAATAGTAGGTGTAATAGCAATTATTGTCGGTATAATTGCTATCGTAGCAGTAAAAGGATTAAAGAAACCTTTAAAGCGTTTGGTTCGTGGAGAGGTTTTGGTAGCAATGGTATTGGTAATTGTTGTAATTGCAAATTTAATTTGTACAGGACCAATGAACACATTGTTAACATCAGTAGCAGGAAAGCCGGTTAGCAAAATCGACGCAAAGACAACTGAAGAAGCTACTGATTTAGTTTCAGAAATTGTGGAAGAAGGAGCAGTTCTTTTAAAGAATGATGATAACGTTCTTCCTGTAACAAGTGGTAAGTTAAACGTATTTGGCTGGGGTTCAACAAATCCTTGCTATGGTGGTACAGGTTCAGGTGCATTAAATGATGCATATCCTACAGTTAATTTAATCAAAGGTTTAAATGACGCGGGAATCGAAACAAACAAGGAATTAACAAAATTCTACACAGATTATGAAGATAAACATCCTGAAGTAGGAATGATGAGTTGTGACTGGACATTACCTGAGCCAAATGTAAGTCTTTACACAGATGAAATGATGAACAATGCAAAAGAATTTTCAAACACAGCAATGGTAGTTATTTCACGTGTAGGTGGTGAAGGTGCTGACCTTCCAACAGATATGGCAGCAGTTGCTGACGGAACATACAAAGCAGATATTCCGATGACATATGACGATTCAGTAAATGAAGGAAAAGACTGGGACAAAGGAGATCATTTCTTACAGTTATCAAACAGAGAAGAAGAAATGCTTGATCTTGTATGTAAAAACTTTGACAACGTAATTGTTGTATACAATGGTGCAAACCCATTTGAATTAGGATTTATTAATGATTACAAACAGATTAAGGGTGCATACTGGTGTGCAGGTGCAGGTCAGTCAGGATTTGACGGATTTGGACGTATCGTATCAGGTGAAGTTAACCCATCAGGTAGATTAGTTGATACATTTGTATATGATTTAACAAAAGCTCCAACATGGAATAACATGGGAGAATTTGAATATACAAATATGAGTGATTTCAAGGTTGATGCAACAGCTTTCAGTCCTGAAACACAGCCAACTTTTGTAAATTATGTTGAAGGAATTTATGTAGGATATAAGTTCTATGAAACAGCAGCTACAGAAGGTCTTATTGATTATGATAAGACAGTTCAGTACCCATTTGGATACGGACTTAGCTACAGCACATTTGAACAGAAAATTGTAAATTCAAGCACAGAAGGTGATACTGTAACATTGACAGTTGAAGTTAAGAACACAGGATCAGTTGCTGGTAAGGATGTTGTAGAAGTATATTATAATCCTCCATATACAAATGGTGGTATTGAAAAATCAAGTGCAAACTTAGTTACATATACTAAGACAGGTTCAATTGAACCGGGTGCAACTCAAACAGTTGAAGTTTCATTTGATAAAGAAGATATGGCATCTTATGATTCAAAGACAGCTAAAGCATATGTTTTAGAACAAGGTGACTATGTGGTATCTATAAATTCAGATTCACATACAGTATTAGACAGCGTTAATGTAAATGTTCCTGAAACAATTACATATGGCGAAGATAACAAACGTGAAAGTGATGTATCAGTTGCAACAAACGAATTTGATTTCGCAGAAGGTGATGTAACATACCTTTCAAGAGCAGATAAATTTGCAAACTATGAAGAAGCAACAAAGGCTCCAACAAGTACAGAGATGTCAGATGAAGCTAAAGCAGGATTTTATAATGTATCAAATTATGATGCAAAAGCAGGTGAAAAAGATGAAGATCCTGATGCAGAATATCCAACAACAGGAAAGAATGCAGGAATTAATTTAGTTGACATGCGTGGTGTAGACTATGATGATGAAAAATGGGATACATTCATGGATCAGTTAACAATTAAGGAAATGAACAGTATGACATCTCTTGGTGGATATCAGACTGCAGCAATTAAATCAGTAGGAAAATATAGAACAAATGACTGTGATGGTCCGGCTTCTATTAATAACAACTTTACAGGACAGGGTTCTGTAGGATTCCCTGCAGCAGTAGTAATTGCAGCTACATGGAATAATGAATTAGCAAATAAATTTGGTGATTCAATCGGAACAATGGCAGATCAGATGGATACAGCAGGTTGGTATGGCCCGGCTATGAACATTCATCGTACAGCATTTGCAGGACGTAACTTTGAATACTATTCAGAAGATGGTGTATTATCAGGAGATATCGCTGCAAGCGCAATTCAGGGTGCACAGGCTCACGGAGTATATGCATATATGAAACACTTTGCATTAAATGATCAGGAAACAAATAGAACAAGTATGCTTTGCACATGGGCAAATGAACAGGCAATCCGTGAAGTTTACTTAAAGCCATTTGAAAAATCAGTTAAAGACGGTGGCTCATTAGCAGTTATGTCATCATTCAACTACATTGGAAACTGCTGGGCTGGTGGATGCTCAGAATTATTAGAAGATGTTCTCCGTGGTGAATGGGGATTCAAGGGATTTGTTGAAACTGACTACTTTGGTGTATATGGTTACATGAACGCTGACCAGGCAATTCGTAACGGTACAGACCTTATGTTAGTAAACTATGCAACAGAAGCAAATGATATGAAATATACTGAAACAGCAGGAGCACAGCAGAAATTACGTCAGTCAGCAAAACGTATTCTCTATGTTGTAGCAAATAGCCGTCAGTACAGTGAACTTGGAATTGAACAGTCACAGCAGCCAAACCGTTGGGAAACAATTCTTAAAGTTGTAGATGTTTGCGCAGCAATTATCTTAATTGCCTGGGAAATCTTATTAATAGTAAACTTCAACAAGAGAAGAAAAGAAGTTGTTGTAGAACAGGCAGAATAATATAGTTGTTTAAGAATAATTATAGATTATAACTAAAGGTAATCATGCTACTTGTAGAGCATGACGACCGGAAAACTCCCTCAAATGCATCCTTACTTAAGTGATTAAAACTTAAGTAAGGATGCATATTTTTTATGCACAATGAAAGAGTTTCAGCCTGATTAATGTCAAACTGATTTAAAGATATAATGTCCTGGGTTTAAGATAGTATTTATGCTTATAAGTAGTGAAAGTGCTCTGCTAGTACGGCTGACAATTATGCTTATAAGTAGTGAAAGTATTCTACTAATATATCTACAACTGTGATTACAATCAGTAAAAGCATTCCTTAAAGATACCCTTATAAAAGCA
The DNA here is from genome assembly GCA_902363805.1 of Eubacteriaceae bacterium. Taxonomy (GTDB): domain Bacteria; phylum Bacillota; class Clostridia; order Lachnospirales; family Lachnospiraceae; genus Eubacterium_U; species Eubacterium_U album. The sequence continues at coordinate 202,615 of CABJBF010000004.1, forward strand.
CCGTTTATGTCTCCAAAACGGCAGTTTATGACAAAAGAATATATTTGATTTTTTAGATGATATATTAAGATTAACAAAATGAAAGAAGAATTTAGCAACAAAAAAAGAAAGTTAGTACATAAATATTGCGATTAGAAAAGGAGAGTAAAATGAAACATCAGGACTTACTTAATAAAATGACTTTGGACGAAAAAGCAGCAATATTAAGCGGAATGACAGAGTGGGAAACAAGAAATATTGACAGATTAAATATACCGTCAATGTTTTGCTCTGACGGACCTCATGGGATTCGTAAGCAGGAAGGTGATGGCGATCATTTAGGATTAAATGCATCAGTTCCAGCAACATGTTTCCCAACAGCAGCAACAGTTGCAAACAGCTGGGATCCGGAATTAGGCGAAGAAATAGGAAAAGCTTTAGGCGAGGAAGCAGTAGCTTTAAATGTAAATGTAATACTTGGTCCGGGATTAAATGTAAAAAGAAATCCTTTATGTGGAAGAAATTTTGAATATTTTTCAGAAGACCCATATTTAGCAGGAAAAATGGCTGCTTCATATATTAAGGGAATTCAAAGTAAAGGTGTTGCAGCATGCCCAAAACATTATGCAGTAAATAGTCAGGAATTAAGAAGAATGGCTTCTGATTCTGTATTAGATGAAAGAACATTAAGAGAAATATATTTAACAAATTTTGAAATTGCTGTAAAAGAGGGAAATGCCAAAGCTATTATGAGTGCATATAATCAGGTAAATGAAGTATATGCAAATGAGAATAAGCATTTATTACAGGAAATTTTAAGAGATGAATGGGGATTTGATGGAATAGTTATTACAGACTGGGGAGCATCAAATGACCATACAGCAGGCGTTGCAGCAGGATCTAATTTAGAGATGCCGGCACCGGGACTAGGTTCAGCAAGAGAACTTTTAAAATCAATTGAAGAAGGACGACTTACTGAAAAAGAATTAGATGAGTGCGTAGATACATTGTTAGATGCAATTTTAACATTTGCAAAAAAAGAAAAAAGCAATAGTAAGTATGATAAAGAATTGCATCATGAGATAGCAAAAAAAGCAGCAGGAAAGAGTGCTGTATTACTCAAGAACGAAGAAAATATTCTTCCATTAAAAGAAGGAACAAAGGTAGCGGTTATAGGAGATTTTGCAATTGAACCAAGATTTCAGGGAGCAGGTTCCTCAGTTGTAAATGCTACAAAAATAGAAACAATAGCAAATACAATAGCACAATATAAACTTGAAAATATAGGAATAGCAAAAGGTTATGACAGAATAGGTAGGGAAAATAACCAATTGCTTGAAGAAGCAAAGGAAATAGCTTCAAAAGCAGATGTAGTTCTCTATTTCTTTGGATTAGATGAATTAAGCGAGTCAGAAGGATTAGACAGACAACATATGAAAATTCCTGCAAACCAGATTAAATTACTTGAAGAATTAAGCAAGGTAAATAAAAACATTGTAGGAGTATTAAGTGCAGGTTCAGCAATTGAAACACCTTGGGATGTTAATTGCAAAGGACTTTTGCATGGATATTTGTCAGGACAGGCAGGAGCAGGTGCATTACTTGATATTATTACAGGAAAGATAAATCCATCAGGAAAATTAAACGAAACATTACCTGTAAAATATGAAGATGTACCTTCATACAATTATTTTCCATCAAAGGAACGAACATCAGAATACAGAGAAGGAATATTTGTAGGATATCGTTACTATGACACAGCTAAAGTTCCTGTAAAATATCCATTTGGATATGGACTTTCATATACAACATTTGAATATTCAGATATAAATGTTGCAGAGGACAAGGTTACATTTACAATCACTAATACAGGAAAAATGGATGGCGAAGAGATTGCCCAGATGTATGTAAGCTGCAAGTCAGATAAAATATTCAGACCAACAAAAGAATTAAAAGGATTCAAAAAAGTATTTTTGAAAGCGGGCGAAAGCAAACAGGTTGAAATACCATTTGATGATAAGACATTTAGATATTTCAATGTAAAAACAAATAAGTTTGAAATTGAAACAGCAGAATATGTTATTAACATAGCTTCAAATGTAGAAGACGTAAGAATTTCAGCAGAAATTTCTATAAAAGGAACAGAGGCAGAAAATCCATATGACAAAGAAAAAATGCCATCATATTACAATGCAGATATCAAAAATGTAGATGATAAGCAGTTTGAAACTTTGCTTGGAAGAAAAATCCCTGATGGAAGCTGGTCAGGTGAACTATCAATGTATGATGCATTTTGCCAGTTATATTATGCTAAAAGATGGGTTGGACGATTAGTTTACAAAATTTTAACAAGCATAAAGAAGAAGAGTGAAGCAAAAGGAAAACCGGATTTGAACATATTGTTCATTTACAACATGCCTTTTTATGCATTAGCAAAAATGACAGGTGGAATGGTTAGTACAGAAATGGCACAGGGAATTGTAAGCATTTGGAATGGACATTTCTTTAAAGGTGTCGGAAGGGTTATTAAAGGATTCTTTGCAAATAATAAAGCAAATAAAGAATACGAGAAAAGACTTTTAGAAGAGAAATAAATATTAAGCAAAGATAGAAATTGTTAGGAACAAAATTAAAATTATTGATTAATGTGAAAACTTAAAAAGATATAAGAAGTACAAGGAGAGATAAAATGAAACAGATTTGGAGCAATTTTAAAGAAAAACATCCTGAATTAGCAAAGTGGTTATACCAGATTTTTTACTTTATAGTATTCAGCGAAGGTGTAACAATATTTCAGTATTTAATATTTACATTTATGCCAAAGATGTTAGGAGTTGGACTTGCAGGAACAGAATTTATGTGGCCACAGATTGACATGCATATATTCGGTGTGGATTTCACTTGGAGTTTACTAGGATACAATGTTGTAAAAAATGCAGCAGGTGCAGTAGTAATCGGTGGTGGATTAGGATACTTTATTAGTTATGAGGTAGGCTCATTTTTAGCACAGTGTATTAACTTCCCATTACAGAGAAACATTACTTTTAAAAGTAAAGGAAATCCATGGTATCAGGCAATGTGGTATTTTATCGCATGGGTTGTAATTTCATTAATCTGTAACGGATTTAATAACTTATGGATGCCGATAGCATCAGCATATGTATCACCTGCAATTTACAATATTCTTGTAACATTTATTACAGGTGGTGTATCAATGGTAATATTCTTCTTCGTATTTAAAATTATTTTCCCTGAAGGAGAAAAGGATAAATAGATTACTTTATAGTAAATAAAATTATATTAAAAATTAAAAAGCCATAAGTAAATAATAAAGAGGATGCTTTCAGAAAATGGAAGTGTCCTATTTTGCTTGAAAAAATAATATCTTAAAAAATAAATTGAAAAAATAATAAATGAAGAATAAAATAAGGTAGAGAATTTAATAGCCAACAAACAGAAAAGAGGTAATGAAATATGTACAATTTTGAATATTACACACCAACATTCATAGAATTTGGAAAGAAATCAGAAGAAAAAGTGGCACAGCTTATAAAGGCACAGAATGGCAAAAAAGTATTGATTCATTACGGTGGACATAGCGCAAAAAAATCAGGATTAATTGATAAAATTGAAAAATTATTAACAGAAGAAAATATACCATATGTAGAATTAGGAGGAGTGGTTCCTAATCCAAGACTTTCATTAGTTTATAAAGGAATTGAGTTAGCAAAAAAAGAGAATGTTGATTTTATTCTTGCAGTAGGTGGAGGAAGTGTTATTGATTCTGCAAAAGCAATCGGATATGGAATTGCAAATGAAGGAGATGTATGGGATTTCTATGCACAGAAACGTGTTACGGATAAGTGTGTTCCTGTAGGTGTTGTTCTTACAATTGCAGCAGCAGGAAGTGAAATGAGCAACAGCTCAGTTATTACAAATGATGAAACAGGACTAAAGCGTTCATATCATACTGAAATTTCAAGACCAAGATTTGCAATAATGAATCCTGAATTTACAATGACATTACCGGAATATCAGACGGCATGTGGATGTACAGATATAATGATGCATACAATGGAGCGCTATTTTACAGCAGGAGAAACGATGGAACTTACAGATAAAATAGCAGAATCTGTAATGCAGATAGTTCTTAAAAATGCCCCAATTCTTTTAGAACAACCGGATAATTATGAATCAAGAGCAGAAGTAATGTGGGCAGGAAGTTTGTCACATAACGGACTTACAGGATGCGGTATTAAAAACAAAGATTTTGCAACGCACATGTTAGAGCATGAATTAGGCGGAGTATATGATGTGGCACATGGAGCAGGATTAGCTGCTGTATGGGGAAGCTGGGCAAGATATGTATATAAAGAATGCCTTGGAAGATTTAAGAAATTTGCAATAAATGTAATGAATGTTGAAGAGGTAGGAAATGATGAAGAGATTGCTTTAAAGGGAATAGAAGCAATGGAAAAATTTTATCATAGCATTGGAATGCCAACATCGATAAAAGAGCTTGGATTAGAATTGTCAGATGCAGATATAGAGAAACTTGCAGACCAATGCTGTGATGCGTGTGGTGGACATAAAGGTTCAGCAAAAGTTTTATATAGGGAAGACATTGTAAAAATATATAAAATGGCAAGATAATACGATGCCGGGGCCAAAAGTCCTAAGTCCACATGAGCTTACGCATAAGTTGGTAACTTTTACCCTTAACATCATAATATTAGATTAAGTGAAATATGGAGAAAAAATGAGTAAAATAAAGAAAAAGCAAATGGATATGATACATGGACCAATGTTTTATAAGATATTGTTCTTTGCACTTCCATTAGCCGCAAGCAGCATTCTGCAGCAGTTATTTAATTCGGCAGATGTGGCTGTAGTTGGAAGATTTGCAGGAAGTGCAGCTTTAGCAGCTGTAGGAGGAAACAGTCCCGTAATTAATTTGCTTATAAATATGTTTGTTGGATTATCAATAGGTGCAAATGTAATAATTGCAAATTTTATTGGACAGGGAAGAGAAGACAAGGTTAAAGAAGCAGTACACACTGTTATGTCAGTGGCACTTATAAGCGGAGTATCATTGCTTGTGATAGGTATAATCATAGCAAAACCAATTCTCTTAATGATAAATACACCATCAGAAGTTATAAATCTTGCAGTACTATATTTAAGAATTTATTTTTTAGGAATGCCATTTGTCATGGTTTATAACTTTGGAGCAGCGATACTAAGAAGTACAGGTGAAACCAGAAAGCCTTTATATTGCCTTATTATTTCAGGAATTATAAATATATTACTAAATTTATTACTTGTAATAGTATTTCATTTAAGCGTTGCAGGTGTTGCCATAGCAACAGTTATAGCAGATGGAGTTAGTGCTTTTTTAGTAGTATATTTTTTATCTCATAGTGATACTGTAATAAAATTAAATATTAGAGAATTATCGTTAAATAAAGAAATTGTTGTTAAGATAATCAAAATAGGAGCACCGGCAGGATTACAGGGTGTCGTATTCTCATTGTCAAATGTATTTATTCAGTCAGCTATTAATGGATTTGGAACACATGCGATGGCAGGTTCTTCTGCGGGATTAAATTACGAATATTTTACATATTACATGATAAATGCTTTTAATCAGACAGCGGTTACATTTACAAGCCAGAACTATGGAGCAAAGGATCTTGAAAGATGTAAGCGGGCATTTAGAATAAGTCTTGTTACAGGTATGGCATTAACACTTGTCATGAGTTTTATTTTTGTGGGCGCAACGGACTTTTTCGCAGGTATCTATACAAATGATCCTGTAGCAATAAAATATGCGATAATAAGAATGAAACATGTAACTTTGCTGGAGTGCCTTACAGGCGTATATGAAATATCAGGAGGAGCGCTCAGAGGAATGGGACATTCACTTCTTCCGGCACTACTTACTGTAATAGGTTCCTGCGGATTTAGAGTAGTATGGTTATATACAGTATTTAAGGTTGTTCCGACATTTACAATGCTTATGAATGTATATCCTGTAACATGGGTAATAACCGGGACAATGGTAATGACCTCATATTTGATTATTAGAAAAAGAATAGAAGCAGGACAATAGGTAAAGATTAGTAAAAGGCTATATAAAATAAATTAAGACAAAAAATTTCGGAGGGATTAGTTTATTCCTCCGAAAATTTTGTAATGAAATTATGAATTTTTTTATTTCTGCATATGATTGCATAAATGAAAGAAGTAAGAGGTATTATTATTAAGCAACCAATACATGATAATAATAAAGAAAAGATTTCCTGAAAAAATGAAGAAGAATTAATAATGGTATTAGTTGAATATACATAAGTACGGTAATAAATAAACAACATAAGAGATTCACCAAGGAAAACAAACGATAAAGTGTTTACTGTCGTTCCCAATATATCTTTTCCAATAACAGCTCCTTCATAAATGAGTTTTCTTTTAGAATAGTCTGGATTATGAATAAATATTTCGTGTAAAGATGAGGATATAGCCATACTTGTGTCAATAACTGCACCTAACTGACCCCACACAAAAGCAACCATTAAAATATTTACCATTTTAAATTCAACTGCGCTTCCTAAAAAGAAAACCTCTTCTTCCTGCATTTCAATCTCATTAAATCCACCAATATGTCCTTTAATACTGAAAATATAAATAATCACGCATGAAAAAATGCAGACTATTAAAACAGAAATCAGGCTGCTAACAGTTTTAATGTTTAAACCATTCTGAAATTTTATTGTAACAAGGCAAAATACCAAAGAACTTACAATTATAATCAAATAAGGTGAAACTCCAATTAAGAGGAGAAAAATACTAATTGCCCCAATAAAAATATTGCAAACTAAAGTTATAAATGATTTTGCACCTCTTTCGCCACCTAATACAAGCATTAGAACAAACAAAATGAAAAATAATATATAAACTATTCGCATTTTCTAAATCCTTTCTTAAATAGTAAAACAGCAATAATTCCTGAAATTGGAAGAGAAATAACAATCCCTATAGAACCAATTAAAAATCTTACAATATCAAAAATATAATCAATAGTAAAAACGGATATCAGGTTGTATCCATTACTCAATTTTAAAATAATAATAGGTAAAGAACTGCTTAAGTAAGCAAAAAATAATACATTAATCATTGTTCCCATTACATCATAAATAATTTCATATATTGAATTTACAAGTTTACTGTAGGAAACAGATGGATTTGTGGCAACAATTTCACTTACAGCAGTATTAATGGTAATTGCATTGTCCATAACCGCACCTAAAAGACCAAGCAATGAACTTAAAAAGAATATATCTTTAAGAGGCAGTGACGCAACTTCGTATTGTTGCATGTCGTAAGGCAAATCACCATTTGCATAAATTGTTACATAGTATAAAGCGGCAATGATTAATACAGATGCTAAAGTTGAAATAATTGCTCCTAAAGTCTTTATATGAAAACCGCTTACCAGAATAAGAGTAACAACTGTGAAAAGAATCATTTCACATATCCACACGGGAAAATTGACTGAGTCTTCTGTAATAAAATTCATACAATATATAAAAGAGCAGATATTAATAATAACTGAAATTATAGTTAAAAATCCTAAACGTCCTGAGGTAAAGATAAGTAAAAGTATAACCATTCCAATAAGTAAAAATAGAAATGAATCACGTTTTTGAGAAATATTTGTTGCAGTTAAATTATCGTTACTTTTTTTTATAGAAGCAAATAATTTATCACCCTTATTATATTTTACAGAGGTAATTTCTGATTCAGAGTATGAATTATCAAATGAAACAGTATGACCTTTGTATTTACCATTTAAAATTTTTGCCTTAATGTTTTGCACAAATGTATTTTCTGTTTTACCGGTCGGACTTGTATTAACACCCGCATTTGATGTGGAAATATCAGTAATTTTTATTATTGTCCTTTTGTAAAAAGATTCATTATTAAAAATAAATAATGTCATTATAAGAAAGCAACCGATTAAAAGACAGAATTTAAATATAAGTTTTTTATTGCTTTTTAAAAGTGCTTTAAAGTTCATAATAACTCCTGTTTTTTGTAATTATTCAGCCATGAAGATAAGAATAAATCATTGTTGATATATGAAAATTTTTTAGCACATATTCTGAATAATTATTATATTTTATTTAATCTATTCTAACAAAATAATATAGATTTTTAAAAGTAATTTGTCAAATGCAATTGTTATCTAAATTGTTAGCATAAATTTTTTATTAGTATAAATTTTTTATTAGTATAAATTTTATTTGTATTATTAGTGTGAAAATTTGGTGGCAAAAATTTTTTGTTGTTAATGTAAATTTTGGTGACAAAAATTTTATTCGTTTATAATATTTTAGATATGTGATAGTATATTATTGCTTAAATTAAGAAAGATAAATATACGTGAGGTAATGTATGATAGATAAATTGTTAGATATAGATGGTAATATTCTTCTTTGGATTCAGGATAATATAAGAAATGATATTTTGACTCCAATTGTTAAATTTATAACTTCACTTGGAAATGCAGGAATGATTTGGATTGCAATAACATTAATTTTGCTAATTTTTAAAAAAACAAGAAAATTAGGTGGAATATGTGCATTATCTCTTATATCATCACTTGTAATTAATAACTTTATTTTGAAAAATCTTGTGGCAAGAGTAAGACCTTATGATCAGATTTCTGCATTAAATTTGATAATTGAAAAGCAAAAAGATTGGTCATTTCCATCAGGTCATACTGGAAGTTCATTTGCATGTGCATGGGCAATATTTAGAAATGCTCCAAAGAAATTTGGGGTACCGACATTAATCCTTGCAATATTAATTGCACTTTCACGATTATATGTCGGAGTTCATTTTCCGAGTGATGTTTTAGCAGGAGTTGTCACAGGAATATTGTCAAGTTATGTAGGTCAGTTTGTATTTGAAAAAATAAGCGAAAAAATTAAAACTGATAAACAGTAGGTAATCTATATGCTTTTAAATTAAAAAGAAAGACTTTAAAAAGTATATATAAGAAAAAATATAAGTAAAAAGCAATATAAAAAATTATGCATACAAAGAACATAATAAAAGGTGTATTTGCCATTTATGTAATAGTAATCTGTTACTGATTATTTTAATGGCTAATACACCTTTTATTTGCTATTTAACCTCCAAAATAAGAGAAGTGCATATAATCTTTACGCTCGCCCCAGAATCCTCGGCTAAATCCATATTTTTCAAGAATTTTTACCAAATTACATTTCAAAGGTATTGAGTATTTATTTTTCTTTGGCTTCCAGAAAGAACCGGCAAGAATTTGTTTCCCCTGGACCATATAGTTTTCGTTTGAATTGATGTCAAAGGCAAGGCCTAAGCAATGCTCAGAAGTTGATGAATTTCCGCGCCAATTATAACAACCGATATCATGTATTGGGAATCTTTCCTTGCTTTTATAAATTTCTTTAAACATTTTATCTACAGAAGGAGCAACACCTTTATGAACATAGAGATAAAAAGTTCTCGTATATTTTTTACCATGCCTGTTTATATCCCAAACTTTAGCTTTTACTAATTTCATATTTTTCCAAGCTTGTTTGCTGTTTTTGTATTTATAAATATTTTTATTACCAAATATACGTTTATGTCTGCTTGTGTAATCTTCATCTTTGTATGTGTAGTAATCACAGTATTTTGTATATGTCTCAGGTTCAATACTTTCTAATTTTTTACCTTTTACATTTACATATCCAAATACTTTGTAATAATAAGCAACTCCATTTGTAAGTTTTTTCTGTGTATAAGAAGTGGTTGAGTTACTTTTTATTGTTTTTAATTTTTTGTAACCTGAGTCATAGGATGTTGAGTAATAAATAATATATCCGTCAGCATTATTTAAATTTTTCCAGGTAATTGTATTTGTACCAGGTTTATTAGATGCAGATTTTTTAATTTTAGTTGCATCGATTCTTACGATATCTGATAAAGCAGAAGAAATTGTACCTGAATATTTTTGGCCATTAAATAACACATAAGGGCATACTTTATAATAATAAGTTTGTCCTACAGTTAGATTACAGTCCGTATATGATAATGCTGAATTTTCATAGAAAGAATCATAATATGACAAATTATTATTTGTGGCTGAAGAATTTATATAATCACAAATTAAAGTAAAATCAGAATCCGGATTAGTGCTTCTATAGATATAATAACCTGAAGCATCTGATACAGGATACCAGTTTACTGTCATTGATTTTCCACTTGAAGCTGTAACAGATTGAAGTGCGACCTGATTAAGAGGTATGAGTATCTGATTAGAAACAACTTCATCACTACATATTTCGCCAAAATAATAGTCGTAAGTATAAGCTACGATTTTATAATAATAAGGAACACATTTTGAAATATTGTAATCAGTGTATGATGTGCTGTATCGTGACAATGTAGTTAATAATTCATAAGCCCCATTTTCTGAAGTGGCTCTGTAAATATAAAATCCATTAACATAATAGTTGTCATAGTTCCACGTAAGTGTAACAGATGAAGAGTAAGAATCAGATGAAACAGTTGCGGTAAAATCTGTAGGGGCATTAGGTTTTGTAACAGTTGTTTCTGTCTCTTTCTCGTCAAATGCAAATGCATCTACATGAAAAAATGCTCCTAGTGAAAGAGCAAATATAATAGTCATAACAAGACTAAACTTTTTCATAATAAAAATCCTCCTTTATTTACAAATTCATAGTGTGCTAATAAACATATTCTTGAAAGAATACCTGCGCTATTTGTTACTTTCCGGATTAGACATAATTATATATATCAAACACGTCATTTTTTCTTTTTTTCTGCGCCGTTTATGGTACCTAAAAAAGTAAAACTCGCCTAAAGGCTCAAACATTACTTTTTCAGGTACACTATGCTCGCAAAAATAGAAAAAATTTCCTATCGTTTGATACATATAATTATGTCTAATCTGAGATACAAACAAATATCTGTGGTATTAAACAAAAATTGCTTTTGTTTTGAACTGACAAAAATAAATGTTGTTTCCAGACAAAATAGTAACATATATATAATATGACATGTTTCTATAAAAATCTACTTTTATTAATTAGAATATTCAGCAAAAAATTTTGAACTAAAAATTTTGATTCCCCCAATATATATAATTAAATCCACTCTAGTAAAGATAAAAAAATAAACAGTATATAACAGTTGACAGAACAGTTTGTGCTGTTATATACTGTTTATATAAGGAGGGAGTTATATGAATCTTATAATTAATAATTCCTCGCAGACACCTATCTATGAACAAATTGTTGATCAGGTTAAGGAACAGATAATAAGAGGAAATCTTAAGGAAGGTAATGCACTGCCTTCGGTAAGGGCAATGGCGAAAGAACTTAGAATTAGTGCTTTAACAGTAAAGAAGGCATATGATGCATTAGAGCAGGAAGGTTATGTTGTAACAGTTCATGGAAAAGGCAGCTATATTTCTAATATTGGTAGCAATATTAAGTTAGAGGAACTTAGAAGAGAAGTGGAAAAAGATTTTGAAACTGCCATTAGAAAGGGAAAGAGAAGTGGAATGACTGATGATGAGATAAAAGAATTGTTAGAACTTATTTTGGAGGATATGTAATATGATTGAGATTAGTAATATAAAGAAAAACTATCAGAACTTTAGGCTTGAATGTTCGTTAAATATTGCGCCGGGTAGAATAACAGGAATCATTGGAGCTAATGGAGCGGGAAAGAGTACTTTGTTTAAGGCGATTCTTGGTTTAATTAATCTGGATGAAGGACAAATAAAGATTTTTGGAAAAGACAGCAGAAAGTTAGATGTACACGACAAAGAAAAATTAGGAGTTGTGCTTGCAGAGAGTGGATTTAGTGAATATTTAAAAGTTAAGGCACTGGTTCCCATATTAAAAAATATGTATCCGGATTTTGATAAAGATATGTTTTTGAATAAATGTAACAATTTTAACATTCCACTTAATAAGATGATTAAAGATTTATCTACGGGAACAAAGGCGAAATTAAAAGTAATAGTAGCTATAAGTCACAATGCTGAAATATTGATTCTTGATGAGCCAACAGCAGGATTAGATGTTATAACAAGAAATGAAGTTTTAGATATTATTAGAATATATATGGAAGAGGAAATGCGAACTGTAATCATAAGTTCTCATATATCAAGTGATTTAGAAAATTTATGTGATGATATTTACATGATTAATGATGGTAAAATAATTTTGCACGAAGATATGTATAAACTTTTAGATTTGTATGGAGTTATAAAGGCAAATGAAGAACAGTATGAAAATTTAAAATCAGATACAAATTATAAAAATATAATTCTTTGCTGCGAAAAGGAAAAATATGGATATAAATGTATAACTAACGACAGAAAATATATAGTTGATAATTATCCGGAAATAGTTATAGAAAAAGGCAATATAGATGAATTAATTATGGTTTTAGTGAAAGGTGAGAAGATATGAAAGGTTTAATAATAAAAGATTTTCAATTACTTTTTAGTAATAAAAGGATTTTGTATATAGTATTTGCTATAGCACTATTCAGTGCGATGATGGGAGATGGAATAACACTTACATATATTTCATCTTTTGTTGCAGTAATGTTACAGGTTAGTGCATTGGCTACGATTTCATATGATAATTATCAGCATGGAAACACTTTTTTAATGACATTACCGTTAAGAAGAAAAGATTATGTGATAGAAAAATATATTTTTTGCAGCATTATTGCATTTGTTGGAATAATTTTTTCTTTAATCCTGGGTTTATTAGTTAAGATGAGAACAAATAATATGAAAATAGAAATAGCTGTCGGAATAGTTATTGCATTAGTATTTTTAATTTATTCGTTTATAGCAATTCCTCTGGAATTAAAGTTTGGAAATGAAGTAGGAAGGACAATACCATTTATTATAGGAGCGGTAATATTTTTAATTGCACAGATTTTAATACAGGTTAATGATAGTTTATTTGATTCAATTATGAATTGGTTAAATAAATTAGAAAATATAAGTGATATAACAGCTTTAATGATTGCGATTGCAGCATTTGTGATTGCATTAACAATAACGATTCCAATTAGTATAAAAATCATTAATAAGAAAGAATTTTAAAAAAATATAAAATCAAACGGTTGAAATTTATTTTATTAAGTGATACTATACTAAAAGATTAGATTAATAAAGGCTGTGAAGGAGAGGAGTAACTTTCGGAGAGTTTATAGAGAGAAGATGGTAGCTGGAAATCTTCAATGAACCGTTAGTGAAGCAGTTCCGGAGCTTTGAACCCAACGGCATTATTGCTTAGTAGGCTTCAACGGGTTCTCCCGTTACAGAGAGATGATGTGGATGTGCATCAGCAGAGTGCAGAATAATAAGTTCTGAATATTAGGTGGTAACACGGAGTAATTCGCCCTAAACGTTTAACAACGTTTAGGGCTTTTTTTATGCATGACAAATTCATATTTATGAAAGTCCGTTTTAAAAGAAAACGAAATTTTGATTATCAGGAGGTAAATGAAATGAGAACATTTGAGAAATCATCAAAATTAGATTGTGTATGTTATGATATTAGAGGACCAATTATGGACGAAGCCCAGAGAATGAGTGAACAGGGAATTGATATTTTAAAATTAAATATTGGAAATCCTGCACCATTTGGATTTAAGGCACCAAAAGAAATAGAAGAAGCAATTGGAAATAATGCTGCAATTACAGAGGGATATTCAGATTCAAAGGGACTTGTATCAGCAAGGGAAGCAATCCTTAAATATTGTCAAAGTAAGAATATGCCTAATGTAACAATTGATGATATTTATACAGGAAATGGTGTAAGCGAATTGATTACAATGTCAATGAATGGATTATTAAATTATGGAGATGAAGTTTTAGTGCCAATGCCTGATTATCCATTGTGGACTGCATCAGTTACTTTAGCAGGTGGTAAAGCAGTTCATTACAGATGTGATGACAAGCAAAACTGGTATCCTGACATTAAAGACATGGAAAGTAAAATCACTCCGAAGACAAAGGCAATTGTTGTTATAAATCCAAATAATCCAACAGGTGCATTATATCCGACAGAAATATTAGAGCAGATAGTTGATTTGGCAAGAAAACATGAATTAATATTATTTGCTGATGAAATATATGATAGACTTGTTATGGATGGAAAAGAGCATATAGCTCTTTCGTCATTGGCACCTGATTTATTAACTGTAAGTTTTAACGGATTATCCAAATCACATTTAATAGCAGGTTACAGATGTGGATGGATGGTCCTTTGTGGAGAAAAGAAACATGCAAAAGGCTACATAGAAGGAATTAAATTACTTTCAGCTATGCGTTTATGTTCAAATGTTCCTGCACAGTCATTAATTCCGGTAGCACTTGATAATTTGGAAAGCACAAAAGAATTACTTGTTCCGGGTGGAAGAATTTATGAACAGAGAGAAGTGATTTATAATGCTTTAAATGAAATAGATGGGCTTTCAGTAGTAAAACCTACAGCAGCATTTTATATGTTCCCTAAGCTTGATATTAAGAAATTTGGTATTATAGATGATGAAAAATTTGTTCTTGATTTCCTCAAGGAAAAACATATTTTATTTACTCATGGTGGAGGATTCCATTGGGATCAACCGGATCATTTTAGAGTTGTATTTTTACCTGAAGTGTCTGTTTTATCGACAGCAGCAGACAGACTCAATGACTTCTTAAGCACATATCATCAGAATTAAAGTATTATAATGAATTAATTTGAATATCGTGGTAAAATGAGACTAGGAATGTTCTTTGACTTGAAAGAAACTTTCCTAGTCTTAAATATGCAGTAAAAAAGTCTGCATAAAAAGAAATATATAACGGAGGTTGCTAAAATGAGTAATTTTAAAGAGATTACACCGGAAGAATATAAAGGAAACGTATTTAATGATATAGGAAAAAAATGGATGCTTATAACAGCTGCTAAGGATGGAAAAGTTAATACAATGACTGCTTCATGGGGCAATATGGGAGTTATGTGGGGAAAAGATATTGTATCAGTGTTTATAAGACAGACAAGATTTACAAAAGAGTTTGTTGATAATGCAGACTGCTTTTCAATTTCATTCCTTGACCATGAAAAGTATGCAAAGGAACTTAGTTATTTAGGAACAGTATCAGGAAGAGATGAAGATAAAATAAATAAAGCAAATCTTCATGTAGAATTTAGCGGAGATGTTCCTTATATAGAAGAAGCAGATGATGTTATGATTTGTAAAAAGATGTTTAGACAGACTATGGAACCGGACGCTTTTATTGATAAAGAAGCATTAGAAAAATGGTATAGCGATAAGAATTATCATGACATGTATATGGCATCAATAGAACATATATTAGAAAAAAAATAATAAATGCAGGGTATTTTGTACCACATGCAAAAGAAAGGATAAGTATTGAAAGTAGGGCATATTAGAGATTATTTCATCCGTGGAATACTAAAAACTGACACATTTCAGAAAGTGCATGAAAATATAATGCCAATGAATGAATTAATGGCATATTACAGATGTGCTATTATGGAGGTAGAAACTAAGTTTAAAGTACTGAATGAAGAATTTTCACTTCAGTATGACAGAAATCCAATTGAAACTATTAAATCAAGATTAAAATCAGCAGATGGTATTGTTGAAAAATTGAACAAAAAGAATTTACCATTTACTGTTGAGGCAATAGAAGAATATATTAAAGATGTAGCAGGTGTAAGAGTTATCTGTTCATTTGAAGAAGATATATATCTTTTAGCAGACTGCTTATTAAAGCAGGATGATATAGTTTTATTAGAGATGAAAGATTATTTCAAAAATCCTAAGGAAAATGGATATAGAAGTTTACATTTAATTGTAGAAGTACCGATTTTCCTAAAAGAGGGAAAGAAGTATATGAAGGTCGAAGTTCAGCTTAGAACTATCGCAATGGATTTTTGGGCTACGCTTGAACACAAACTAAGATATAAAAAGAACATAAAACCGGAAATACTAGAAGAATTATCACAGGAATTATATGACTGTGCAGAAATGACAGCAAAGCTGGATGCTAAGATGTCATTGATTAAGAACAGACTTTCACAGGAAAACGGAGAAGAAATCAGATGAAAAAACTAATATCATGGAATGTAAACGGATTAAGAGCCTGTCTTGGAAAGAATTTTATGGAATTTTTTGATTATGTAGATGCAGATATATTTTGTTTACAGGAAACAAAGATTCAGGAAGGACAGGTAGACTGGAATAAAGAAGGATATTATGCATATTGGAATTATGCAGAAAAGAAAGGATATTCAGGAACAGCAATCTTTTCAAAAGAAAAGCCTTTAAACGTTACTTATGGCATAGGCATTGAAGAACATGATAAAGAAGGAAGAGTAATTACATTAGAATTTGATAATTACTATATGGTTACAGTGTATACTCCAAATTCCCAAAATGGTCTTGCAAGACTTGAATATCGTATGAAATGGGAAGATGATTTTAGAAATTATCTTTTAAATTTAAAGAAAAGTAAGCCTGTTATAGTAACAGGAGATATGAATGTTGCACATAAAGAGATAGACCTTAAAAATCCTAAAACAAACAGAAAGAATGCAGGATTTACTGATGAAGAGAGACAGAAAATGACGGAACTTTTAGAGGTAGGATTTATAGATACATTCAGATATTTTTATCCTGATACAGAAGGAATATATTCATGGTGGTCATATAGGTTTAAGGCAAGAGAAAAGAATGCAGGATGGCGTATAGATTATTTCCTTGTATCTGATGATTTAAAAGATAAATTAATTGATGCACATATTCATACTGAAATAATGGGCTCAGATCATTGCCCTGTTGAGTTAACAGTAGAGTTATAAAATAAAGGTTACAGATTATCATCTATAGTGATTAGTCTGTAACCTTTTTTAATAATAAGTTTAATTAAACATTTCTTCTTGTAAATGCATCATGTGCAATAAACAGGAATAAGAAAATGTGTATTGCAATAACGCTAACTGAAAAAATAGGCGTCATACCAAAGAATGTAAATGAATTTTCAACAATGTTTGAGAATGACATATTTGCAAATATCGTGTAACGTACAAAGTCTAATGATAACATTTGTGCAATTGAAACAGCCATATCTGAACCTAAGTAAATCATGATTGGAATTGCAATTGCTATAGCTGAATTCCTAAATAATGCTGATAACATAAATGCTATGATGGCAGTAATCATTATTGCTCCAAATGTCATGAAGAAATTAGAGAGGATATGTAATAATCCTGAACTTGCAATAATGCTTCCGTTTTTAACTATTAACAGAGGTGTAGATAATTCTCCCGTACCAAACAAGATAATAGTGAGTAAAACAGATAATACATATGATAATAATGTTAAAACAAATCCATATGTTAAAAATGTAATAAATTTGCTCCAAAAGATTTTGTATCTTTTCACAGGTGTTATAAGTAAGAATTTAATTGTTCCATTAGAAAATTCAGATGAAACAGTGGTTCCGGCTAAAATAATCAAAATAAGAGCAATAATAATTGTAGCATTAATACATCTTTTTAAAGATAAAAATGCATTGCCTGTGTATATATATGGTTCATATGATGACATCTGAGAATCAGGGTTTTTATAAATAACTGAATCAGTATTATTTTCTAACTGATATTTTGCTATCAGATAATTTGATTCAGTAGTATTAAATTCTGTTTCGTCATATGAAGCACCACTTTCTTTTGTTGAAAGTAAATCGGAATAGCTTATATCATATTGTGAAAAATTAGATATAAGACTGTATTTTTGAGTGTTTGAATCAGGATCTATATCATTTTTTAAATAGTTTTCATAAGTATCTTTTAATAATTTAGCACCGTCTTTTGTATGACCATCGTTGTTAATTGAATCGGCAGTTAACTGAATATAACTTTTCCAATCATTATCTTTAAGTGAAGAAACAATTGTATCACATAATTTTTGATAATGTTCACGGTCTTCATTTGAGTTGACTAAATCAGATGAACCATCTTTATCAAATGAATTAATTGAACTTAAATATGAATAGTAATCGCTTAAAGCATTTGATTCCCAACGTGAATTGTCATATATATCTTGCATTGTATAATCAAGAGATTTAGCAAGTTTTAATTCTTCTATATACGCATCGTCTCTATATTCATCAGTTTCAGTAGTTGCATATTGTAATTCCTGATCAATAGAAGAGTAATAAATATCATCGTTATTATTACAGGAAAATTTTGTAAAAACTGAAATGCCAATTATAAATAATACAATGGCTGCAAGAAAGAAATAAGTGCTTTTTTTATGAAATAATTTTGAATATTCGTTTTTGATTAAATTAAGCAATTTGGTTACCTCCTTTTACGTTAGTTATTTCCATAAAGGCATCTTCAAGTTTCTGGTTTTCAATAGGAATAATGGCGTAAATGCTGATTTTGTTTTTAACAAGTAAATCTGTAATTGTAGAAACAATGTCTTTAGATGAATCCCTGTTAATCTTTAATTCAAATGTAGTATCGCCTGTTATTGAATTTACAATATCAGGGTTATAGTCTGTAATGATAGTAATAGCAGAATTACTGTCTGATACTTCAAAGTTGTAAGTTACATCCTGACCTGATACAATATGAAGCATATTTTCCATCGTATCAACACTTAAAATATTTCCGTTTGACAAAATAGCTACTCTGTCGCACATTAATTCCATTTCGCTCATAAGATGACTTGATACTAAAACACAAACATCTTCTTTGTGAGCCATGTTTGTTAAAATATCACGTAACTGTTTAATTCCTGCAGGGTCAAGACCGTTGGTAGGCTCATCTAAAATTAACACTTTAGGATTGTGCAATAATGTAATAGCAAGTCCTAAACGCTGTCTCATACCTAGAGAATATTTGCCTACTTTTTCATTTATACGATTTGATAAACCGACAAGCTCAATTACTTCGTTAACTCTTTCAATAGTTACTGACTTGTGTAAACGTGCATATTGTAAAATATTTTGCTTACCGGTCATATATTTATAAAATTCAGGATTTTCAACGATAGCTCCGATATTTTCCATGGCAGCTTCAAAGTCATGCTCAAGACTTTTTCCGTTGATTAAAATTTCACCATCATCTATATTGAGCAAACCTGTAATCATTTTAATTAAAGTTGTTTTACCGGCTCCGTTTGGACCAAGAAGGCCGAATACTTCACCTGTTTTTGTTTCAAATGATATTTTGTTTAAAACAGTTCTGGAACCAAATCTTTTTTCTATATTCTTAATTTCCAATGCTGTACTCATGTTAATCCTCCTTATCGTCAAGTTTTGTGCAGTTTGAGTCTGTAACATAACTGTCCCAGGTACTTATTTTCCATTTGCCTGATTCATAAGTGTAGTAAATAGTACCTTCGCAAGTGCAGTTTACTTTATAATAATCATTAGTTGAGGCGTTGTTGGAATCTTGTGAATCTTCAGAACCATCATCGTAATAATCATTATTGTAATCGCTAAGTGTACAAATAGTACCCGGTGTAAATACTGTAGATGTTTCTTTTCCAACGATATCTACTGTGTATTTTATATTTGCACTGGCAATTTTAGGACCGGCTTTTGAAATCTTAACTGACTGAACTGAACCTGATGCATCTTTTATATCAAATAAAGAATTGTCAGCGTCAAGAGTGGAATCTAAAGTTGCTTTCATGCCTGAGATAGTAGAACCACTTGATGAATAATGTTTATCTGTCCAATAATTATTTAACATGTCTGTAATAAGTTCGCGATGTTTATTTAAATCAACTGATTCAGAGTTTGTTTTTAAAACATCGTTTATATAATTTTCAGTTGTTTGTCTAATAGTATCTTTTTGAGTTGAGAATGTTATGTAATCGACAGAAACATAGATTACAAGAATAACAAGACAAATAGCAGACAATATAATTCCACGATTTGTCTTCTTTAAAAATTTCTTCATAAAAAATAACCTCCAATTTGTTTTGTGAATTTATAATATCAAACTAAAAAATGTTTTTCATTTATAAAAAATTAAAATTGTCTTAAGATATGAGCATCAAAGTCAGGGAATATGACTTCGTCATTTATAAGTAACATATAATAACAAATAATAAAAAATAATAAAAAATGATAGCGAATAATAAAATGTGTTTGAAAAAACATAAAAGTAATGTAAAATTAACTATATGAATGATAGGAAAGATTAAAAATATAGTTGGAAAAAGAAATTGTTTTATATATACTATTCCAACCAATATCAGTTAATCAAAGGTAGGAAACAATACATATTAAAAGGAGGAAAGTGAATGATAAATTTTGCAACGATAGGAACAAATTTTGTAGTTGATTGGTTTTTAGAGGCGGTAGAACAATGTGATAACTTATGCTATGTGGCAACATATTCAAGAGATAAGGAAAAAGGAGAAGCATTTAGCAAAAAGCATAATGGGAAAATGGTGTTTACGGATTTGAATAAGCTTGCTAAATGTGATGAAATTCATGCAGTATATATTGCAAGCCCTAATAGCTTACATTATGAACAGGCTAAACTTTTGATTGAAAATGGAAAACATGTAATGATTGAAAAGACAATTACAAGCAATCAAAAAGAATTAGAAGAATTAATAAATTTGGCAATAAAGCATAATGTAGTAATAATGGAAGCAATGAGAAATGTAATTGACCCGGGATTTTTTGCTATAAAAGAAGCAATAGAACTTGTTAAGCCTGTTAGAAGAGTAAGCTTTCAATATTGTCAATATTCATCAAGATACGATAGATATAAGCAGGGAATATTTGAAAATGCATTTCGTAAGGAATTTTCAAATGGAGCATTAACGGATATAGGTGTATATTGTGTGCATCCGCTTGTAAAATTATTTGGTATGCCACAGGAAATAATGGCAATGGCACAAATATTACCTGATAGTATTGATGGACAGGGAACAATAATTGCAAAATATCCTGAAATGTTGGCAGAAGTATTGTATTCAAAGATAACAAATTCAAAGATACCTAGTCAGATTCAGGGAGAAAAAGGAGCAATTATTATTGAGGACATACCTAACCCGAGAAAAGTAAAAGTTATTTTTAACGATAATACGGAAAAGATAATTAAAGTGCCTGAATGTGAAAATAATCTTGTATTTGAAGCAAAAGAGTGGGCACGACTTATTGAAATTGGAAAATTTACAGACGAACATATTAAATATTCACATATGTGTGTTAAAGTTATGGATGAAGCAAGAAGGCAACAGGGGGTTGTATTTCCAGCAGATTAGGGAAGGTAGCAAGTTCTAATTCAAATGATGCAGCACAGGAATTTGTTGTAATTGGAATGAAATAGTTATAATTAAATTTCAAATAAAAAATACACCTCATTTCGAGGTGTATTTTTATTAAAAATTATTGGAACAGACGCATCAAAAAGGCGAACACCGTCCGCAAGCGTCTGCGTAGGCAATATGCTTACTTCGTGAGCACATTACATGTAGTGGACTAGACGGGAGTTGAACCCGTGTCCAAAAGCCTCTCCATTGTACTTCTTCTATCATAGTCAGTTATTTAACATTCCCTTAAACAAACCGGAACTAACACCGTTTTGCTCTTAGTAGCTTCATAAAATCACTGAAAGCGCAAAGCTTAGCAATCAGAGTTTCCTGCTAAAGTCGATGCCAATATCAGGGCCGCAGGCAACCTTGTATTGACAGCTGCCATTAATTAGGCAGCGTAAGCTAAATTATCTTCAGCGTTTAATTTTAATTGTATGATTTAACGCATCATCTACGGATAGCTTCTCCAACTTCAAAACCCCTGTCGAAACCAGTACTAGCCCTTACTGGAGTAGGTAAAAGTCTACCTTGGTCTTTTATTTTAAAACATATTTTAAATATAGTCAATTGGAAATATTGTCTATTTTTGCTTTGGTGTATATAAGTTAGAATACCAATATAAAACTCCGATTCCAACACCACCAATGATATTACCGATAGTTACAGGTAATAAATTTTTAACGATGAAGTTCCACCAGCTAAGACCTGTTACATCTAATCCATAATTTCCATACATCTGATTAATGAATAAACCACCACTTATATAACTCATATTTGCAACGCTATGTTCAAAAGCACAAATAACGAAAACGATAATAGGGAAGAATAAACATATAATTTTGCTTGCAGCAGATTCGGTCATAAATGTCATAAATACTGCAACACATACTAAAATATTACAAAAAATACCTTTAATAATGGCATCAGTAAATGAAATATTGCATTTAGATACAGCAGTACTTAAGAGATTTGTTGCTAATTGTCCATTAAATAAAGTATAAACATGACCGTATGTACATAAAAATGTAAATACAACACTTCCTATAAAACTTCCTATATAAACAACAACCCAGTTCTTAAGCATTTTCGCTACAGAAAGTTTTTTCTCAAGAACAGAAATAATCATAAGGTTGTTACCTGTAAATAACTCACTTCCGTTTAAAACTACCATTGCTAAACCGGCAGGGAAGATACATGCATTTATCAATCTTGCTATAGCTGCATTTTCTAATGAACATGATGCAGCGGCAGCACCGGTTCCGGCTATGGAAATAAAGAATCCGGCTACAATTCCTAATACCAACATTTTTAATGTAGGTAAATTACCTTTGACAACACCTACTTTTGAATAGCGTTCAGTTGCTTCTCTTGTACTAATCATTTTTGTTACCTCTATTTTTATTTTTTCTTTTTTGTCCCCCTCAAATATATAAAAAACCAAAGATATTTTTACCATATATTAACGCGAATGTAAAGGTTGTAAACATAGAAGAAACACAATAAATGACAACAAATTATATAAAGTAACAAAATTGTTATTAAAAATTAATAAAATTTACGACAAAAATAATATTTTCTTTTTAAACAAATTATTGTATTATAGGCGTATCGTAAATAAGTATGCCTATTTAATAGGTAAGAAATAAAAATAATAGTTACGCTGTAGCAGGAGGGATTATGAGAAGATTAGCATTATTAATGATTTTTAGCATTGTAGCTACTATGACTTTTGGATGTGGAAAAACGGAAGGAGAAGAAAAGAGTACAAAAGAGGAAGTAACTACAATTCAGGAAACAGAAGAGCCATTGGAAACAAAAGATGACAAGGTTGATTTGTTAGAATACATAGATGAATTAAAAAGAGTAGCTTATTATTTTAATATGAAAGAATCTGATAGTGAAAAAGGAAATGTAGAGCAGCATTGGAAAGGAAATGGCATCGAAATAAATGTAATTAAAGGTTCAAGTCAGAAACTTCATGACTATAACTATCCTGATTTTCAAATTATTGTAACTGATAATGATGAGATTTCAGTGCTTGGATACTCTTTAGGGGATGAGATTAATTATTACATGGATCCTGTAGTTGAAAAATTGGGATGGGATGTTAATTATGATGGAAGACTTGATGAAAAAAGAAGTGTTATATTTACGAAAGTTGCAGATGACAGAATACTCTATGTTTCATTTACATCAGATGACAAAGATATTACACAAATGGAAATATATACAGATTATAAAGAAGTAGTAAATGAAGTAGTACAGGATAAACAGAAAGAACTATATGAAAAATACGAAACAACTTTGTATAAATTACAAAGCAAAGACCCAAATCAAAATGTTGAGTTCGCAAAAATAGGAAATAATTATTATCCATGTATGCTTGTGTGGAGTAAGGAAAGCCGCGAAATGAAACTTTATTATTTAAATAAAAAAGGTAAAATTGCCCATACTAAAGCATTTCAGTCTATGACATATAATCAGGATGGAACAGTTACGCTTGTTAATAATATAATTGGGAATAGACAAATTGTTGTATGCCAATACAAGGATGAAAAGTTGAAAGTTATTTCAAGACTTGTAACTGACAACTCAGGAAATACAAAAAAATATCTAATAAACGATAATGAAGTAACAGAGAAAGAATATAATAAAGTCGTAAACTCATATAAGAGAGATAACGACAGATATAGAACATATTCTTATAATGGAGCTGAATACAGTGGATATGAAGACGTTTCGCATGCACTTTCAGCATTAGAAACAAAAATTCAGCAAATTGAGCAGGCAGAAGCAGAAAAATAACTATATTTCATAAAATCATCACATATTTTGTGTTATATTTTACATTATAGAAGTTGAAATGTTATTTCTATATGAAATATTAGTGCTGCGGAGGTACACATAAATGGATGAATTAAAGATTTTAGTTGTAGATGATGAATCAAGAATGAGAAAACTTGTTAAGGATTTCCTTGTAAAGAAACAATATAAGGTATTAGAAGCAGGAGACGGCGAAGAAGCAATTGAGGTATTCTTTGGAAACAAAGACATTTCATTGATAATTCTTGACGTTATGATGCCTAAAATGGACGGTTGGGAAGTATGTAAGGAAATAAGAAAATTTTCAAAAGTCCCAATCATAATGCTTACAGCAAAAAGTGAGGAAAATGATGAACTTAAAGGATTTGAACTTGGAGTTGATGAATACATATCAAAACCTTTCAGTCCTAAAATATTAGTTGCAAGAGTTGATGCAATTTTACGACGTGCTAATAAAATTGGCGCTGATATGACAATAGAAGCAGGAGATATTAAGATAGATAAGGCTGCTCATATTGTTAAGGTTAAAGATAAGGAAATTGAACTAAGCTTTAAAGAATTTGAATTGTTGACATATTTTATTGAAAATAAAGGAATTGCTCTTTCAAGAGAAAATATTTTAAATAATGTATGGAATTATGATTACTTTGGAGATGCCAGAACAATAGATACACATGTCAAGAAACTTAGAAGTAAATTAGGTGACTGTGGTGATTACATAAAGACTGTTTGGGGCATGGGATATAAATTTGAGGTAAACTAATGAAACATTCAATTAAGTATAAACTGCCAATATTAATTATTGTAATTATGACAGTAGCTATTGCGCTTGCATCAACATTTGGAACAGCTTTTATTGAAAAATATTATATTTCACATAAAAAAGACGTTATTGTTGATGTATATAATAAGATGGCTCAAGTTGTAAAAGAAGATAAGGATTTATCTGAAAGCGACAACGTACAGGCGCTAAATGATGAGTGTGAAAATGCCGGTGTAACAATAATTATGATAGACAGTTCCGGAAACACAATATATGAATATGGTGCAGGAAAGACATTACAAAGACGTTGGCAGGAAATGATATATGGTGCGGCATTTGGAGCCGAAAGAGAAAGAACTATTATAGAAAAGAATGACAATTATACGATGCAAAGAGCCAGAGATTTATTGTCTGACCAGGAATATTATGAATTGTTTGGAACATTAGATTCAGGCTATTACTTTGTAATCAGGGTATCGGTTCAGAATATGAGGGAGACTCTTAACATTACAAATAAATTCTATTTGATTCTTCTTATATCTATGACTGTTGTAATGACAATTATGATGATTATAGTAACGAGAAGATATACGGACCCGATACTTGAACTTGCAACAATTTCAACAAGAATGTCAAATTTGGATTTTGATGCTAAATATACAGGAAAACATAAAGATGAAATAGGCGTTCTTGGAAATAGTATGAATGAGTTGTCAGCTAAATTGGAAGGGACAATCCTTGAACTTAAAAAGGCAAATATAGAACTGCAAAAAGATATCGAGCAAAAGATTGAAATTGATGAGATGAGAAAAGATTTTATTTCAAATGTATCTCATGAATTAAAAACACCGATTGCTCTTATTCAGGGATATGCAGAAGGTTTAAAGGATAATATTAATGACGACCCTGAAAGTATGGAATTTTATTGTGATGTAATTATTGATGAGTCAGATAAAATGAACAAAATGGTTAAAAAACTGCTGGCACTTACACAGATTGAATTTGGAAATAAACAGGTAAATATCGAAAGATTTAATCTTGTTGATGTCATGGAAGGCATTATTAAATCCGTTCAGTTAAGAGCGGAGCAGGAGAATGTTAAAATAATATTTGAAAATAAAGAACCTGTATATGTTTGGGCAGATGAATTTCAAATTGAGGAAGTAATTACAAACTATGTAAGTAACGCATTTAACCATATTGACGGAAAAAGAATAATTGAGATGAAAATTGTAGAAAAAGATGGTATAGTAAGAATGTCAGTCTTCAATACCGGTAAACAGATTCCTGAAAATGAATTGGAAAATGTTTGGATTAAATTCTATAAAGTAGATAAGGCAAGAACCAGAGAATATGGTGGAAATGGCATTGGACTTTCTATCGTTAAGGCGATTGCTGACAGTATGAATAAAAAATGCGGAGTATTTAACCATGAGGATGGTGTTGAATTCTGGTTTGAATTAGATGGAAAAGCTTCAGAGGAAGGACTGGAATATGATAGCAATAATTGACTATGATGCAGGAAATATTAGAAGTGTTGAGAAGGCGTTTCAATTTCTGGGAGAAGAAACGATACTAACACGAGACAAGGATGTAATCTTAGATGCAGACAAAGTTGTACTTCCGGGCGTAGGCTCATTTGGTGACGCTATGGAAAAGCTTAATAAGTATGATTTAGTTGATACTGTGAAGGAAGTTGTGTCACGAAACATACCATTTCTTGGAATATGTTTAGGCTTACAGTTATTATTTGAAGAAAGTGATGAAACACCGGGAGTAAAGGGACTTGGAATTCTACCGGGCAAGATTATAAAGATACCTGAAGGTGAAAGTTTGAAAGTTCCACATATTGGATGGAATTCGTTAGATTTTCATAATAATGGAAGATTATTTAAAGGAATAGATGAGAAAGCATATGTTTATTTTGTTCACTCTTATTATTTGAAAGCAGATGACGAAAACATCGTAACAGCAACTACTGAGTATGGTGTACATATACATGCGTCCGTTGAGAAAGAAAATGTATTTGCATGTCAGTTCCATCCGGAAAAGAGTGGAGATATAGGACTGAAAATATTGAAAAATTTTGCAGAGATAAATTAAATTTTTTCGAGTAGGAAAATTCCTA
This sequence comes from Eubacteriaceae bacterium, assembly GCA_902363805.1. GTDB lineage: Bacteria > Bacillota > Clostridia > Lachnospirales > Lachnospiraceae > Eubacterium_U > Eubacterium_U album. Next base: position 229,755 of record CABJBF010000004.1, read on the forward strand.
CTCGATTTTGTCGTATTTTATATTAGGAGGAAAATATGCACACAAAGAGAATTATACCTTGTTTGGATGTTAATAATAACCGAGTTGTAAAAGGAGTAAATTTTGTAAATTTGCGTGATGCAGGAGATCCCGTAGAGGTAGCAAAAGCATACAATAAGGCGGGAGCAGATGAATTGGTGTTCCTTGATATTACAGCATCATCTGACAATAGAAATACAGTTGTAGATATGGTAAGAAGAGTAGCTGAGCAGGTTTTTATACCATTTACAGTTGGAGGCGGAATCAGAACTGTAGACGACTTTAAGACTTTGCTTAGAGAGGGAGCAGATAAGATATCTATAAACTCATCGGCTATTATGAATCCAAGACTTATAAGTGATGCAGCTGATAAATTTGGAAGTCAGTGTGTAGTTGTTGCCATAGATGCAAAAAGAAGAGCAGACGGATCAGGATGGAATATTTACAAAAATGGTGGAAGAGTAGATGTTGGAATAGACGCTGTGGAATGGGCGCGTAAAGTAGATAAACTAGGGGCAGGAGAAATACTTCTTACAAGTATGGATTGCGATGGAGTTAAGAGGGGATATGATGTAGAACTTACAAGAATCATATCTGAAAATGTGTCAATACCTGTAATTGCATCAGGTGGGGCAGGTAAAAAAGAGCATTTTTATGATGCACTGACAGAAGGAAAGGCTGATGCAGCACTAGCAGCATCATTATTCCACTATAAAGAATTAGAAATAAATGACCTGAAACATTATCTTAAGGAAAAAGGTGTTCAGGTTAGAATATAATTGGAAAAACGAATTAAGATTCAGTATATAGAATTTTCCAGACAATAGCCTTAATTTAAAGTTAAGGCAATATAGATTATTATATAGAGCGAGAGATTAAAATGAAATATTATTTTATAATTAATCCAGAAAGTGGCAGATTTGCCAATGATAAAGAAGGGTTTATTGAAAGAATAGATAAAGCGTGCAGGCTTAGAGACATAAAATACGAAATTCATTACACTGATGGATTTGGTAAAGCCAGAAAAGTGGCAGAAAGCATCCCGGATGATGAAGAATGCATTGTGTTCTCAGTAGGCGGAGATGGAAATTTAAATGAAATAATAAATGGTGTTGTTAAGAAACATATGACAGTAGGTGTTATACCGGCAGGAAGCGGAAATGATTTTTACAGAACATTGTCTGCACTTGGAAAAGGCGAACACAGATGTGACTTAGGAATTATCAATGACAAGTATTTTATAAATATTGCATGTATAGGCTTAGATGCTGATATAGCAAATAACATAAGTGTAATCAGACAAAAGAAGTGGATACCTGTAGGTCAAAGATATACATGTAGCATAATTTATTCGTATTTTAAATATAAATTTAAAGAATTAACTACAATATTTGGTGAACAGTCTAAAAAAGGTGAGTATACAATAGTTACTGTATGTAATGGACAATATTATGGTGGAGGACATAGAATTGCTCCACATGCGTTAATAGACGACGGATATTTTGAAATATATATGGTTGATAAAATGCCTAAAATACTAATACCGGGACTTCTATTAAAATTAAAAAGCGGAAGACATGAAAAGTCAAAGAGAGTGGTAAGATATACAGACAAAGGATTGAAAATTCAGTCAGATACTCCTGTGACATGTAATGTAGATGGAGAAATGTTAACAGATACGGATTTTGAAATCAGAATTGAAAAGAGTGCTATAAAAGTATTTAATGATCCTCAGTTTGTAAAGGAAATAGTTGGAAATAATATTTGACAGAGGTTAAATAAATGGGAATGATAACAAATGATTGGTTAGAGGCAATACAGCCTGAATTTTCTAAACCATATTACAAAGAATTATACAGTTTTGTTAAAGATGAATATAGTAAAACGATAGTATATCCTCCGGCAGAAGATATATTTAATGCATTTCATTTTACACCACTTAAGGATGTAAAAGTGTTGCTGCTTGGGCAGGACCCATATCATAATGTAAATCAGGCACATGGATTAAGCTTTTCAGTATTGCCGGGAAATGACATACCACCATCGCTTCAAAATATTTATAAAGAATTGCATGATGATTTGGGATGTTATATACCAAATAACGGATATTTGAAAAAATGGGCAGATCAGGGAGTGTTATTGCTTAACACAGTATTAACAGTTAGAGCTCATCAGGCAAATTCACATCAGGGACATGGCTGGGAGCAATTTACGGATGCGGTTATAGAAGCCGTAAATGCACAGGACAGGCCAATAGTAATATTTTTGTGGGGTTCGCCTGCACAAAAGAAAGCTAAGATGTTAACTAATCCAAAACATCTTGTATTAAAATGTCCACATCCAAGTCCACTTTCAGCATATAGAGGATTTTTCGGATGCAAGCATTTTAGCAAAGCAAATGAATTCCTAAAGGCAAATGGAATAGAACCAATAGACTGGCAAATAGAAAATATTTAATTTACCTAAGATGAAAGGAAAAATATGAGCATATTAAATGTAGAACATTTAACACATGGTTTTGGCGATAGAGCAATTTTTGATGATGTATCATTTAGATTATTAAAAGGTGAACATATAGGACTTGTTGGAGCAAATGGTGAAGGTAAGTCAACGTTTATGAATATAATAACAGGTAAATTGCAACCTGACGAAGGCAGAGTTGAATGGGCTAAAAATGTCAGAGTAGGATATTTAGACCAGCATATCGTTTTAGAAAAAGGAATGACAATAGAGGATGTTTTAAAATCGGCATTTGACTTCCTGTTTGAAATGGAAGAAAACATGAATGACATTTGCAATAAAATGGGTGATGCGGATGAGAAGCAACTTGAAATATATATGGATGAACTTGCCGTTATTCAGGATATGCTTACAATGCATGATTTTTATTTGATAGATTCAAAGGTAGAAGAAATAGCAAGGGCATTTGGATTAACAGATTTAGGGCTTGATAAAGATGTAAATGATTTAAGTGGTGGTCAGAGAACAAAGGTATTGCTTGCAAAACTATTGTTAGAAAAGCCTGACATTTTATTGCTTGATGAACCGACAAACTATTTGGATGCTGAACATATTGAATGGTTAAAGAGATATTTACAGGATTATGAGAATGCTTTTATTTTAATATCACATGATATACCGTTTTTAAATAGTGTTATTAATTTAATTTATAATATGGAAAATCAAAAACTGGACAGATATGTAGGCGATTACGATAAGTTTAAAGAAGTACACGCCGTAAAACAGGCACAACTTGAGGCTGCATATAACAGACAGCAAAAAGAAATTGCTGATTTAAAGGATTTTGTGGCAAGAAATAAAGCTAGAGTTTCAACAAGAAACATGGCAATGTCAAGGCAGAAAAAACTTGATAATATGGATTTAATTGAACTTGCAGGAGAAAAGCCAAAACCGGAATTTAGATTTAAGGAAGCAAGGACGTCCGGCAAATTTATAATAGACACAATGAATCTGGTAATCGGATATGATAAGCCATTATCTGTGCCACTTAATTTGTCTATGGAAAGAGGACAGAAAATTGCAGTAATAGGAACAAATGGTATTGGAAAAACAACTCTTTTAAGAAGTATTTTAGGAGAAATTAAACCTATAGATGGAAAAGTTGAATTGGGAGATTATCTGCAAATAGGCTATTTTGAACAGGAAATAAAGGAAGAAAACCGTTCTACATGCCTTGAGGAAATCTGGGATGAATTTCCTTCATTTAACCAATATGAAGTAAGAAGCGCGTTGGCTAAATGTGGACTTACTACAAATCATATTGAAAGTCAGATAAGAGTGTTAAGCGGAGGAGAGCAGGCAAAAGTCCGTCTTTGCAAATTAATTAACAGAGAAACAAATCTTTTGGTTCTTGACGAACCTACAAATCATTTGGATGTAGATGCTAAGGCAGAATTAAAGAGAGCGCTTACAGAATACAAGGGAAGCATACTTATGGTATGTCATGAACCTGATTTTTATGAGGATTGGGTAACAGATGTGTGGGATGTAAGCCAGTGGAGTCTGTTAGATTAAGATATAAGACATATAATAAATTAGATAGAATATCACAAAACAAGGCATGGGTTCATTTCCAACCCATGCCTTGTTTTGTGTAATGTACCAAATGGTATATGTTTTAATTTTGTTTTTCTTTTAATCTTTTATTTGCAGTTGCAAGCATAAGTTTAATTCTATTTAACTGGTTAACTTCACTTGCACCGGGATCATAGTCAACAGCTACAATATTTGCTTCAGGATGCATTGCACGAAGCTTTTTGATAACACCCTTTCCAACAATGTGGTTAGGAAGGCAGGCGAAAGGCTGTGTACAAACTATGTTTGGAACTCCATCTTTTATTAAGTGGAGCATTTCACCTGTAAGGAACCATCCTTCACCGGTCTGGTTACCAATTGAAACAACTTCCTCAGCCATTTCTGACATTTCCCAAATATCGCTTGTAGGAGTGAAGTGTTTGCTCTTTATTAAAGCCTCCTTAGCTGTTTTTCTGAAGTATTCTATAGCTTTTATTCCAATGGTACTTAGAATTACTGATGATTTTTTAAAACCTAATTTTTCGGCCTTAAATGTAGAGTTTCTAAATCCATATAAGAAGAAGTCTACAAGGTCAGGCATAACGGCTTCAGCACCTTCAGATTCCAATAAGTTTACAAGGTCATTGTTAGCAGTAGGAGAGAATTTAACAAGAATCTCACCAACAATACCAACACGTGGTTTTTTAATATCTTTTACAGGAATAGCATCAAATTCTTCAACAATCTTGCGAAGATTATTTTTATATCGTTTCATTCCAAATTTATTATCTGCAAGTTCAGCACATAATTTATCTTCCCATTTTTTATGAAGTGCATCTGTTTCGCCGTGATTTACTTCATAAGGTCTTGTTCTGTATACAACTCTCATAAATAAATCGCCGTACATTGCTGCCTGAACTGCTTTAACTGCAAATTTAGGAGTAATCTTAAATCCACTGTTCTTTTCAATACCGGATAAACTAAGGGAAAGAACAGGAATGTATTCTAATCCGGCTTTCTCTAATGCACGTCTGATAAATCCGATATAGTTAGTAGCACGACATCCGCCACCTGTCTGAGTAATAACAACAGCCACTTTGTGTAAATCATATCTTCCAGATAATAATGCTTCCATAATCTGACCTACAACAATAAGTGAAGGGTAGCAGGCATCATTGTTAACATACTTAAGACCCATATCAATGCATGATTGTTCACTTGGAAGAACTTCAAAGTTGTATCCACATGAATTCATTGCAGATTGAAGCATCTTAAAGTGAATTGGACTCATCTGAGGTGTAAGTATTGTATATTTTTCATCAAACATCTGCTTTGTAAATTCAACTTTTTTGATTGAAGATGGCTTGATGTCTCTTTGATAATTTCTTTCTTTTCTTATTCTAATGGCTGAAAGAAGAGAACGTATTCTGATTCTTGCAGCGCCTAAGTTATTAACTTCATCGATTTTAAGAACAGTGTAAATCTTTCCTGATTTAGTTAAAATATCATTTACGCAGTCAGTCGTAACGGCATCAAGACCACATCCAAATGAATTGAGCTGAACTAAATCAAGATCATCTCTTGTTTTTACATAGTTAGCAGCTGCATAAAGTCTTGAATGGTACATCCACTGGTCAGATACAATCAAAGGTCTTTCAACAGGAGCTAAATGTGAAATAGAATCTTCTGTTAAAACGGCAAGACCATAACTGTTAATCATTTCAGGAATACCGTGGTTGATTTCAGGGTCAACATGGTATGGACGACCTGCAAGTACGATACCGTGAAGATTATGTTCCTTTATATATGCTAATGTCTCTTCGCCTTTTTTGCGAATGTCATCTCTTGAAGCTAATAATTCTACCCATGCAACATGTGCAGCCTGAGTAATTTCGGCTTTAGGAATATCAAATTCTTTTGAAAATTCTTCAACAAGTCGGCTTGTAATAGTTCCCTCATTTGTTAAAGCCATAAACGGATTCATAAATTTGATAGAATTATCGTTTAATTCTTCAACGTTATTTTTTATATTTTCTGCATAAGATGTAACAATAGGGCAGTTGTAGTGGTTATTAGCATCCGGTGTTTCATTTCTTTCGTATGGTATACACGGATAGAAAATAAAATCAATACCGTTTCTGATTAACCAGGTAACATGACCGTGAGCAATCTTTGCAGGATAACATTCTGATTCACTAGGAATTGATTCAATACCTAATTCATATATTTTTCTTGAAGACTCAGGTGAGAGAACAACTCTGTATCCTAATCTTTTAAAGAAAGTAGCCCAGAATGGGAAATTCTCATACATATTAAGTACACGTGGAATTCCTACAGTTCCTCGTTTAGCATTTTCCTCAGACAATGGTTCGTAATCAAACATTCTGTGGAATTTATATTCAAATAAGTTAGGAATGTTATCTTTATTTTTCTCTTTTCCAAGACCTTTTTCGCAACGGTTTCCGCTTATGAAACGTCGTCCGTCAATAAATTTATTTATAGTAAGCATACAGTTGTTTGTACAACCTTTGCATCGTGTCATTGTTGTTGTGTAATCAAATTTGTTAATTGCATCGATAGAAAGCATTGTTGTTGCTTCGCCGTGATAACGTTCTCTTGCAATAAGGGCAGCACCAAATGCACCCATAATACCTGCAATGTCAGGACGGATAGCTTCACATCCTGATATTTTTTCAAAACTTCTTAAAACAGCATCATTGTAAAATGTTCCACCCTGAACAACAACTTTTTCCCCAAGGTCTTTAGGGTCTGTAATTTTAATAACTTTATATAAAGCATTCTTAATAACAGAATAAGCAAGTCCGGCAGAAATATCTGCAACGCTTGCACCTTCTTTTTGTGCCTGCTTTACATTTGAATTCATAAATACTGTACAACGTGTACCAAGGTCTGTAGGATTCTTGGCAAATAAAGCTTCTTTAGCAAAATCGACAACTGAGTAATTAAGCGATTTAGCAAATGTTTCAATGAAAGAACCACAACCTGATGAGCAGGCTTCATTTAACTGGACGCTGTCTACAGTCTGATTCTTTATCTTAATACATTTCATGTCCTGACCGCCGATATCAAGAATACAGTCAACGTCAGGTTCAAAGAATGCAGCTGCATAATAATGTGCAACAGTTTCAACTTCACCTTCATCAAGCATTAAAGCCGCTTTAATTAAAGCCTCACCGTATCCTGTAGAACAAGAACGTACAATTTCAGCATCTTTAGGCAATTTAGAGTAAATATCTTTAATTGCACCAATAATAGTTGCCAAAGGATTTCCATTGTTACTGCTGTAGAATGAATATAATAAAGTTCCATCTTCTCCGACAACAGCTGCCTTAGTAGTAGTAGAACCTGAATCTATACCTAAGAAACATTTTCCTGAATAAGTGCTTAAATCACCTTTCTTTACTGTATCTTTGTTGTGTCTTACAGTAAATTCAGTATATTCAGCTTCATTTTTAAATAAAGGTTCCATACGTTTGATTTCCATATCCATCTTAATTCCTTTAGAAAGACGGTTATACAAATCTGTTATATTAACTAAAACTTTTGAATCGTGATTCATTGCAGAACCTGTAGCAGCAAATAAATGTGAATGCTCAGGTGCAACAATATGTTCATCATCGAGATTAAGAGTTCTTATAAATGCATTTTTTAATTCAGGAAGGAAGTGAAGAGGTCCTCCTAAAAATGCAACTGTACCACGAATAGGTTTTCCGCATGCCAAACCCGAAATGGTCTGGTTTACAACTGCTTGGAAAATAGAAGCAGCCAAATCTTCTTTTGTAGCTCCTTCGTTAATTAATGGCTGAATATCTGTTTTGGCAAATACACCACAACGTGCGGCAATTGGATAAATTGCCTGATAATTAGCAGCATATTCATTTAAACCACTGGCATCAGTCTGAAGAAGAGAAGCCATCTGGTCAATGAAAGAACCTGTACCACCGGCACAGATACCGTTCATACGCTGTTCAATTCCATTTGTAAAATAAATTATTTTTGCATCTTCGCCACCAAGTTCAATTGCAACATCTGTCTGAGGTGCATAATCATTTAATGCTGTAGAAACAGCTACAACCTCCTGAACAAATGGAACTCCTAAGTGTTTTGACAAAGTAAGTCCGCCCGAACCTGTAATCATAGGTGATAAGGTAATGTCACCTAATTTTTCTTTAGCCTTTTTTAATAATCCGGCTAAAGTTTCCTGAATATTTGCATAGTGACGCTCATAGTCAGCAAACATAATTTCATTATCATTATTTAAAATTGCAATTTTTACAGTTGTTGAGCCAATGTCAATACCAAGGCTGTAATATGCTTTATCATTCATTGTTGTTTACCTTCCTCTTAAGTTATAAAAATCCATAAACGTTATACATTATATTATAATTTGCGACAAATAACAACATATAAATAAGTACATAAGAGTAACAAATTTGTGAATTGTTTGTAAAAATGTCCTGATTTTTTAATTAAAATTTAACAATCAGGGTGTAACATTTGAATGTGTCAAAAAAGATATGTAAAAAATGTATTGTATGTTTGACAAAAGATACTAATAAAATTATACTTGTATAAGATTTTAGAATAGGAGATTTCTATGAAACAATCAAACTTTGAAAGAAAATTCAGCAGATATGCGATAAGCAATTTGTCATTATATTTGGTAATAGGATATGCCATAGGTTATGCAATTTATTATTTGATTCCGGGTCTATATGAATATATTACATTTGACCCATATTTAATATTACATGGACAGATTTGGAGACTTGTATCATGGGTAGTTACAATGCCTGAGGCATTAGGTCTGTTTACTATAATTATGCTTTTCTTTTACTATTCAGTAGGAAATAATCTTGAAAATACATGGGGAAAGTACAGATATAATGTATATATTTTCTCAGGTATGTTGTTTACGATTATAGGTGCATTCCTTTTGTATGTGATTTTAGTAATAATATGTAATACAACAGGTGAATATGAGACAGTGTTAAATGCAGTTGGCATGAGCTATAGTGGCACAAGTGTAACGGATTTAGCAGTAATATATAGAGGTATTGGCATGGGAATAGGTAATTTTGTAAGTACTTATTATATCAATATGTCAATATTCCTTGCATTTGCAGCTACCTATCCTAATGCAGAGGTATTGCTTTATTTCATAATTCCTATAAAGGTAAAATGGTTAGGAGTATTATATGGAGCGTTCATTTTTGTAGAAATACTTCAAGGCTCATGGGTAACAAGAATGATGGTAATTACATCATTACTTAATTTTATGATTTTCTTCTTTCAAACAAGAAATAAATTATCACCATATCAGATAAAACGAAAAAGAGAATATCGAAAGAATATACGTCAGGCTACACAGCCTAAATATGAAAATGGCGCTAAGCATAAATGTGCAATCTGTGGAAGAACAGAATTAGATGATCCTAATTTGACTTTCAGATATTGCTCAAAATGTAGTGGAAATAAAGAGTACTGTCAGGACCATTTATTTACACATACACATTGTTAATTGAAAATGGAGGAATAAAATATATATGGCTCAAAAAGAATTTGAAAGAGGTGCGGGAATATTGATGCATATTAGTAGTATTCCTTCACCTTACGGAATAGGTTCTTTTGGAAAAAATGCATATGAATTTGTTGACAGATTAGTTGCTGCGAGACAAAAGTACTGGCAGGTTCTGCCACTTGGAACAACAAGTTATGGAGACAGCCCATACGCTTCTTTTTCTGCGTTTGCAGGTAATCCTTATTTTATCGATTTGGATACATTAATTGAAGAAGGTCTTATTACAAAAGAATATGTAGATAGTTTTAGATGGAACATTGAAGAACAGTATGTTGACTATGGTTTGATATATAATTCCAGATTTATTGTTTTAAAAGAAGCTTATAAGAATAGTAATCACAAGGCATTGAAAGAATATAAAGAATTTGTTAAAGAAAATGATTTTTGGATTGATGATTACTGCTTGTATTGTGTATGCAAAAATGATGCTGAGTCGACTTCGTGGCAGGATTGGGAAGAGGATATAAGATTCAGAAAGCAGGAAGCGTTAGATAAAAAGATAGAAGAATTTTCAGATGAACTGGATTTTTATAGGTTTTTACAGTTTAAATTCTTCGAACAATGGTTTAAACTAAAAGAGTATGCCAACGAAAAAGGAATCGAAATAATAGGAGACATTCCAATTTATGTTGCTATGGATTCAGCAGATGTATGGTCTCATCCTGAAATTTTTCAGCTAGATGAGAATCTGGAGGCAAAAAAAGTGGCAGGAGTTCCGCCGGATGCTTTTTCTGATTTAGGTCAAAGATGGGGGAATCCGTTATATGATTGGAAAAAGTTAGAAAAAGATGATTTTTCATGGTGGCGAAAGAGAATGGAACACTCCGCAAAATTATACGATATAGTTAGAATTGATCATTTTATTGGAATGACAAAATACTATACAATACCTGCAGAAGATGAGGATGCCAGAAACGGAAAATGGGAAAAAGGTCCGGGAATGAAACTTATAAAAGCTATATCAGAAGCAACGGGAGATAAGAAAATCATTGCTGAAGATTTAGGTGTAAAAATACCTGAAGTAGTGGAAGCCCTTGAAAAGAGTGGATTTCCTGGAATGAAGGTTTTAGAATTTGCATTTGACGGAGACAGAAAGAATGAGCATTTGCCATATTTTTGGACGCAGAATACTGTGGCTTATGGTGGAACTCATGATAACGATACCTTAATGGGATATTTTACAGGTTTGCAATATTGGGAGTTAGGATACATAAGAGAGTTCTTAGAATGTAGACATGGCTCGATTGAAGATATTGTGGATAAATTATTTACATGCGCCTATGCCAGCGTGGCGAATGTTGTAATATTCCAAATGCAGGATGTTTTAAAAGTTGGCAATATTGGCAGAATGAATCTGCCATCATCAATGGGAACTAACTGGCGTTGGAGAATGACCAAAAACCAGTTTGGTGATAAAGAAGTTGAGAGACTTAGATATTTAACCGATATATACGGCAGATAATTATTAGGAGGACTGAAAAAATGGAAAAGAAACCGTTTGTAACACTTGAACAACTTAAGGAAATTGAAAAGACTTATCCTACGCCATATCATATTTATGATGAAAAGGGTTTTATGGAGAATGCAAGAAAAGTTAATGAAGCATTTTCATGGAATAAGGGATTTAGAGAATATTTTGCTGTTAAAGCTGAACCAAATCCATTTATCATAAAGAAGTTAAAAGAAGTCGGATGTGGTGTTGACTGTTCATCATATACAGAACTTATGATTGCTGACAAATTAGGGTTTAGAGACGATGAGATTATGTTCTCTTCAAATGAAACACCTGAAGGTGAATTTGGATATTGTGCAAAACTTGGCGGAATTATTAATCTTGATGATATTACAATGATTGATTTCATGGAAAAAGAAGCAGGCATTCCTGAAACTGTAAGTTGCAGATATAATCCGGGTGGAGTTTTTGAAGCATGTAACGGAATTATGGACAATCCGGGAGATGCTAAATACGGAATGACTCACGAGCAGATTATTGAAGCTTATAAAATTTTAAAAGAAAAAGGCGTAAAGAATTTTGGAATTCATGCATTCTTAGCTAGTAATACAGTTACAAATGAATATTATCCTAGACTTGCTAAGACAATTTTTGAACTTGCAGTTGAGTTGAAGGAAAAGACTGGAGCACACATTAAATTCATCAATTTATCAGGTGGTGTTGGAATACCTTACAGACCGGATCAGGAACCAAATGATATTATGGTTATTGGCGAGGGAGTAAGAAGAGTATATGAAGAGGTGCTTACACCTGCAGGAATGGATGATGTAGCTATTTATACTGAAATGGGAAGATTCATGATGGGACCATACGGTGCACTTGTAACAAAGGCTGTACATGAAAAGCATATTTACAAAGAATATATTGGCGTAGATGCATGTGCTGCTAACTTGATGAGACCTGCAATGTATGGAGCTTACCATCATATTACTGTTATGGGTAAGGAAAATGAACCTTGCGACCATACATATGATATTGTTGGTTCATTATGCGAAAATAATGACAAATTTGCAGTAGACAGAAAATTGCCAAAGATTGATATGGGAGATTTCCTTGTAATTCATGATTCAGGAGCTCATGGATTCTCAATGGGATATAATTATAACGGAAGACTTCGTTCTGCAGAATTATTGTTACAGGAAGATGGAAGCGTAAAATTAATTCGTAGAGCAGAAACTCCAAAAGATTATTTTGCTACATTTGATTTCTGTGACATAATGAAATAGTCATGGAGGAAAATATGAGACAGATAATTAATGAGATTTCTAAGGGTAAAAATATAGATGATAATCTAAAAAAATATGCAGATGGATTTAGCAAAATAAATAATAAATTTGCATATATCAGACTTGCGCTTAACTACTATACTTTTTTGCAGATGCAGCAGGATGAAAATGATGTAATAAGTTCTGATATTGTCTTAGAATTAAATAAGATGAATGAAGTTATTGCAGACATGAGTGAAGAAGATATAAGTGTAGTTGAGGATATGCGTAATAACATCATTAGAAAAATGCAGGCCTTAACATATTATGTAGATAAGTATAATGTATACGAATTTGCGTACAACAGAGTTGAATATAAATATCACGATTATGATATGCCGGCAAATTATAGTGATGAAGAATTTACAAGAAAAATAATGAAATATATATTCGATGATGAAGACGCGACAATAATTAACAGTAAAATATGTGAAATTATAGGTCAGCTTCCAATCAGAATGACTAAATCAAAGTTTTTTGAATATGTAAATTCGGGATTAGATGTATATAATCAGGGCGAAAAGAGTAGTTTAGATGATTTTGTTTATAGAATAAGAACAAGTGCTATTTTAGAAGAAAAGGAAGATTACAAACTTTTATATCCGGAAATTCATGATACATTTGAAGAATTAGATAAATATGATTTGAAGAATATAACAGAAGATGAAGTTAATGAATTTTCTGAAAAATTATCAGAGTTAACAGCTTATATTGATGATAATGTGTCTGCAAATATGATGATGCAGGAATTGATTAATGATGTTTTGCTTGTGCTATATACATCAGAGAGTCAGGAAAATGATGACATTACAGCAATATGTAGCGAAGTTGTCAGTGAAACTAATTTGATGTTTACAGGAAAATTTGCTCATAAGACAAATGAAGAATTAGAGGCGATGTTTGTTAAATTAGAAGGCAAACAGGAAGAACTTTATCACAATATAATGAATTACGATATTGTTGACCAGATATTAGATAAGAATAAAGATGACATTATCAGAAATAATCTTGAAAAAACATATGAAAAGGTATCAAGACTTCCTCTGTTAAATTCAGACAGTTTATTTGTGGAATTTGACAAAAAACAGGATAAGGATAAGGTAAATGAAGAATATTTAGAAAAGGTAAAGGAAAATCTGTACAAAGAATTTATCGACAAATTCGCTAATAGTCAGAGGCTGATAAAGAAGTCGATAATGTCTGCAACATTGAGTGAATTACCTGTATTTTTCAACAATATAAGTGAATTACAGGATTTCGTATACAATTGTTTAAAGGGATGTACTGATATGGCAGAAAAAAAAGGATGCTTAGAAATTATTTCATCGATGATTGTATAAATGGAGGTGCATATGAAATGGTGCGATGATTTGTATATAGGACATGAAGCAATGGACGATAAGGATAATATTGTCTCTAAAATAAAAGAAGGAAAAATGCAGTTTAATATTTATGTATTGGCTGCACCCTTCAATGATACGGATGTCCTTGACATTTATCCGTCATATGTGCTCTTACAAAAGAGATATCTTAATTCGGAACTTATGATTTATGGTATAGCTAAAGGCAAGGAAGAAGCTTATGATATGACCCAGTTGATTATTATGGATTGTTTCCGCGCAACCGGGCAATTTAAACTAAAGGAATATATGGAAAATAATCATAGTTTCACTTGATTGCAACAGAAGGAGTAAAATGTTACATATTTTATTAATTTTATTAAAAATAATAGGAATTATTCTGCTGGCAAGTCTTGCTTTAGTTGCGCTGTTGTTTATTTTACCGGCATCATATAAGATTGAAGGAATAAAAAATAAAGAACAAAGTTATTTAACAATTCATGGTGGATGGCTTTTTCATCTTCTTCATTTTAATATGGAATACAGTGAAGAACTGAAGTATTCATTGAGAATTTTTGGATTAAAAATTTTTAGTGATGATACTGATGAAAATGAATATGATTCTTATGAAACATTTGAAAATGACAAAAAATATGAAAAACGTGGCAGTACAGAAGATAATGATAAAAATATGAATTCTGTAGAGAGTGACGATTTCATAAAAGCCGGACAAGAATTTAAGGGTGATAACATTGAGGAAAATGCTTCGGCAAACAACCAGAAACATTTAGATAAAGAAAGTGTAGATGAACGTCAGTCTTATATTAACAAAGAAGAATCATCAACCGATGAAGAGAATAGTGATTTAGACTATAAAGTAAAGCAGTTAATAGAGTTTATTAAAAATATATGGTTTAAATGTAGAAAACTATTTGGTAAAATAAAGCATAAGGTTCGAAGCACAAAACACAAATTTAAAAATAATCAAAAAAAATTTAAATATTTAATAGAGTATTTAAAGAGTGAAGAAGTAAAAACTGCATATAACTATATTAAAAGTAAGACAAGTCAGATTGTAAAGTTACTGAAACCTAAAAAAATAAGAGGAAAACTTGAGTTTGGATTTGAAAGTCCGGACAAGACGGGGAAGATGCTTGGAGTTATTGCAGTTGTATGTACTGCGTTAAAGCTTAATATGGATAATTTTCAAATAGAACCTGATTTTGAAAACAAGAAATTTAATGGAATAATCAAGGCATGGGGACATTTTTCTATAGGAGTTGTAGGTGTTTATATTTTACAGATTTATATGAAAGATGAAGTGCATGCCGTTATTGATAAGTTTAGTTGACAGGAGGTATTTATATGTCAGAAGATAGAAAAGCCACAGATGATTTACTAAGAGCAATGGAAAAATTTATTACTACAAAATCTGTTGTAGGTGAAGCAATAACTGTTGGAGATACAATTATTCTTCCTATGGCTGATGTTTCTTTTGGAATGGGTGTTGGTACTTTTTCAAAAGATACAAGTGCAGGTGGAGGAGTTGGTGGAAAGATAACACCAAGTGCCGTATTGGTTATAAAAGATGGTTCTTCAAAACTTATCAGTATAAATGACCAGGATGGGTTCTCGAGAATCATTGATATGGTTCCTGATATTGTTAATAAATTTACAAGTAAAAATGATGATGCAGATACATTTGATGAAGAGTAAATGAAAATTAAGAATTATTACAATTGATTTTAGAAATAAATTAATAAAAATGGCTTGTTTATAGGTTATTTTTATTAATTTTTTTCATATAATATCTATATAAAAACACTAGGAATTAAAATGGGAAAAGTTTGTGGATTTGCTCTATTTTGGGTTGCGCTTGGAATGACTATAGCGTTAATAATAAGTAGCACTTTTTTAGTGGTCTGCTTGATAATTATGTGCCTGATTTTAGGGTATAATCTTTTTTGCTCATGCAAATAAAATACAGAAAGGTAAATGAACAATGAACATAGCAGATTTATTTGAAGAAGGAAAAACAATATTTTCTTTTGAGGTATTCCCACCAAAGAAAGAAAGTGGAATAGAAACGGTATATGACACAATAGAAAAACTTACAGATTTGAAACCTGATTTTATTAGTGTTACTTATGGAGCAGGTGGAAGTGGAGTAACAAATCCTATAACAAAGGATATTTGCTCAAAAATTAAGAATGAATATAAATTAGAAACAATAGCTCATTTGTCATGCATTAATAACACAAAGGATGAAATAGATAAGATTCTTGAAGAATTAAAAAAAGAGGGAATAGACAATATTTTAGCCTTAAGAGGTGACAGAGTTGAAGGGTTAGAGCCTAAAAAAGATTTTACATATGCATCTGATTTGACTAAATATATTATGGACAAGGGCGGATTTCATGTTTCAGGAGCATGCTATCCTGAAGTACATATGGAAGCAAAAGATGCAGTTGATGATATAAAGAACTTAAAGAAAAAAGTGGATGCAGGAGCAGACCATTTGATTTCTCAGTTATTTTTTGATAATAGAGTATTCTACGATTTTTTGGAAAGAGCCAGAATTGCAGATATTAATGTACCGATTGAAGCCGGAATTATGCCTGTAACAAGTAAGAGCCAGATTGAAAGAATGGTTACAATGTGTGGAGCAAGTATTCCTGCATCATTATCAAGAATAATGCAGAGATATGAATCAAATCCGGAAGCTTTAAGAGATGCAGGAATTGCATATGCGATTAATCAGATTATTGATTTGGCAGCTAATGGAATTGATGGTGTACATATTTATACAATGAACAACCCTTATGTAGCAAGAAAAATTACAGAAGGAGTTGAAAGTGTGGTTAAGCACAACAGATAAGGAATAAAATGAGAGATAAAGACATAATACTTGACTATGTAAATGTAAATGAAGCTTTAAGATATTTAGGATATGGGGATAATAAACCTGACGATAATACAAAAAAATTATTGGATATATGTAGTGAAGAATTGCTAAAGGTTATACAGCCTAAATATGTTTATAGAGTATTTGATTTAAATGAAGATTATTCTATAGATGGTGTGGATTTTGAATTAAAAGGAGAGGCAATAAAAAATCATCTTAAAGGATGTGAAAAAATTGCTATGATGTGCGTTACATTATCTGCTGGAGTGGATTCTTTAATTAGAAGAAAACAGATAGGAGATATGGCACAGGCTGCCATAATTGATAGTATGGCTTCGGCTGCTGTAGAACAGGTATGCGACAAGGTTGAAGAAATTATAAAAAAAGAATTTCCTAATTACGAATATACATGGAGATTTGGCATAGGATATGATGATTTTCCGTTAGAATTGCAACAACAGTTTTTAAATGTTGTAAATGCATCAAAACAGATAGGCGTATGTGTTAATGATAGTTTTATGCTTACACCTACAAAATCAGTTACATGTATTATTGGTATGGGATATAATCTTAAGACATCAAACAAGAAAAGTTGTGATAATTGTAGCTTTAGAGAAAAATGCCAATATAGGAAGGCGGGAAAGAACTGTGGACGTTAAAGAATTATTGAAAAAAGGATATATTGTTTTAGACGGAGCTATGGGAACCATGCTTCAGAAAAAAGGAATGAAGATGGGAGTGGTTCCTGAAACTTTGGGAATTACCAAACCTGATTGGATTATTGATATTCATAAACAATATATTGAAGCCGGTTCGGATATTGTTTATGCAAATACATTTGGCGCAAACAGATATAAGTTAAAGGGTACAGGATATTCAACAGAAGAAATAATAAAAAAGGCAATTGAAAACGGTAGAAAAGCATGCGAGGGAAGCGAAAGCTTCGTTGCACTTGATATAGGACCTATAGGACAACTTCTTGAACCAACAGGAAGTTTAAGCTTTGAAGAAGCATATGATATTTTTAAAGAAGAAATTCTTGCCGGAAAAGATGCAGATGTAATTGTAATTGAAACAATGACTGATTTGTTAGAAACAAAAGCTGCTGTTCTTGCGGCTAAGGAAAATTCAAACTTACCAGTGTTTGTTACAATGACATTTGAAGAAAATAAGAGAACATTTACAGGATGTTCAGTCTCAGCAATGGTACTTACAATTGTGGGACTTGGGGTTGATGCAATTGGTGTAAATTGCTCTCTTGGACCTGACCAGTTAGCACCAATAGTAGAAGAAATAGGAAAATGGTCAGATATTCCGGTAATTGTAAAGGCTAATGCAGGTTTGCCTGACCCTGTTACAAATGAATATGATGTAACACCTGAGCAGTTTGTTGAAGATTATAAACAGATGCTAAAATTTGGTGCTAGAATATTTGGCGGATGTTGTGGTACAAATCCTGAGTATATTCGTGCCGTTAAAGCAATGCTTGTAGAAGCACAGAAGAATAATGAATTTGAATCAAACAGACAGGAAAGACAACTTGCAATATGTTCTCCAATTAATACCGTAGTGGTAAACCAACCTAGAATTATCGGTGAAAGAATCAATCCTACAGGTAAAAAGCGTTTTAAACAAGCGTTAGTTGAAAAAGATATGGACTATATTTTAGGACAGGCAACTGAACAGATAGAAGCCGGAGCTGAAATATTAGATGTAAATGTTGGTCATCCTGAAATCGATGAAAAAGAAATGATGATTAAGACTGTAAAAGAACTTCAAAGCATTGTTTCAGTTCCACTTCAGATCGATTCAACAAAACCGGAAGTTATTGAGGCGGCTTTGCGAGTTTATAATGGTAAGGCAATTGTAAACTCGGTAAATGGCGAAGATAAGGTGTTAGATACCATTCTTCCTATTGTTAAAAAGTATGGTGCTGCAGTTATTGGACTTGCATTGGATGAAAATGGTATTCCGGCTGATTACAAAGGCAGAGTTGAAATTGCTAAGAAAATATTAAATAAAGCATTAAGTTATGGGATTCCAAAAGAAGACGTTATTATAGACTGTCTTGTTTTAACGGTTTCAGCAGAACAGAAAGCTGCAGGAGAAACTTTAAAGGCATTAAATATTGTTAAAAATGAATTAGGATTAAGAACTGTTTTGGGTGTATCGAACATTTCATTTGGTTTACCAAACAGAGAATTAGTAAATAAGACATTTTTGACAATGGCACTTACAAATGGACTTGATTTGCCTATTATGAATCCGAATGTTCCGTCAATGGTATGGGCTGTAAGAACTTATAAGGTGCTTGCAGATATAGATAAAAATTCAATGGAATTTATTTCCCATGCGGATGAATATACAGAGGTAGTTGGAAACAGTAAAACAAAAGAAGGCGCAGTTCCAGCTGATAATGGTGATGCAAATGACGGTAAGAACAGTAAATTGCTAAAGGCAATGGAACAGGGACTTAAAAATGAGGGGGCAGAACTGACAAGAGCGTATCTTGAAAATAAAGACGCCATGGAAATAATAAATGATATGCTTATTCCGGCATTAGATGTTGTGGGTGACAAATTTGAAAAAGGAAAAATATTCCTTCCACAGCTAATTATGGCAGCTGATGTTGCAAAAGTATGTTTTGATGAAGTTAAGAATTATATGTCAGCTAAAGGTGGTCAGTCAGAACAAAAAGGTAAGATTGTAATAGCTACTGTAAAAGGTGATATTCATGATATCGGAAAAAATATTGTGAAAGTAATTCTTGAAAACTATGGTTATAATGTAATTGACCTTGGAAGAGACGTGGACCCTATGAAGGTAGTAGAAGCCGTAAAGGAAAATGATGTAAAACTCGTAGGTTTATCAGCACTTATGACTACGACATTAGGTTCAATGGAAGATACTATTAATCTTTTAAAGGAAAATAATCTTGATTGCAAAATAATGGTCGGTGGAGCTGTGCTTACTGAAGATTATGCAATGAAAATCGGAGCTGATTATTATGCAAAGGATGCAAAACGAAGTGCAGATATTGCTAAAGAAGTTTTGGGTTAGAGAATATAAAAATAGCGGTGGTAATAGATGGAAATCTGACCACCGTTTTATTATTGTGCTACTCCAATTCTTGACAAAGAGTTAAGTTTGGATATTTTAAATATAAAAATAAAAAAGAACCAACAGTGTTGGTTCTTTTTTATTAAGCACGTTCAACCTTACCTGATCTTAAGCAAGAAGTACAAACGTACATTTTCTTTGCGCCTCCGTTAACTTTAACTTTAACAGATTTGATATTTGATTTCCACATTTTATTTGAACGTCTATGAGAATGGCTCACAGCGTTACCAAAATGAGCACCCTTATCGCAAATTTCACATTTAGCCATAATAGCACCTCCTTACACAAAACAATTAGGTCAAATTAACGTAATTGACCTGACACAAAGAGCATTCTAACAGAAAATATTGCAATTTGCAACAGTTTTTTGTATAAATATAAAAATAAATATAGAAGAAACAGTTTAATCACAAGTACGGATGTATAAATAAATCCACAGTTTCTTATTATTTAGCTCAACAGATATCAATAAGATTAAAGAGCCTGAAAGATGTCTTTTAACTTAATGTTATGATAGCACTTGGTTTATCTGTTTATCTGTTGATAAAATCTGCTTTTATTTTTTTAGAAAAGAATGTATAATATAGTAAGCTATGTATAAAAATGATTTTGAGATATACAGGAGGTATATATATGAAAGGAAAGATGAATACTGATTTAGGTCAGGTTTTAATTAGCCCGGAAGTAATCGCTAAATATGCCGGAACAACAGCATGTGAATGTTTTGGTATTGTTGGTATGGCAATGGTAAGTGTAAAGGATGGTCTTGTTAAATTATTAAAGAGAGACAGCTTATCAAAAGGAATAAATGTTACAATTGATGAAAATAATGAGATTTCAATAGAATTCCATGTTATTATCGCTTATGGTGTTAATATTTCTACAATAGCTGAGAATATTATTTCTAGTGTTAAGTATAAAGTAGAAGCTTATACAGGAATGACAGTTAAGAAAATTAATATATATGTTGAAGGAGTTAGAGTAATAGACTAACTAATTACTCAAGGAGGAAATTATTTTGGTTAATAAGATTGATGCTAGTATGTTTCAAAAAATGTTCTTAGCAGGAGCAAAAAATCTTGAAGCAAAGAAAGAATGGATTAATGAATTAAATGTATTCCCTGTACCGGATGGAGATACAGGTACAAATATGACATTAACAATTATGTCAGCAGCTAAAGAAGTAGGCGGAATTGAAAATCCTGATATGAAAGTAATTGCTAAAGCAATATCATCAGGTTCCTTAAGAGGAGCCAGAGGTAATTCGGGTGTTATTCTTTCCCAGTTATTCAGAGGATTCACGAAGGAAATTAAGACATGTGAAGAAATCGATGTGATGGTTTTGGCAAAAGCCTGCAACAGAGCAGTTGAAACAGCGTACAAAGCAGTTATGAAACCTAAAGAAGGTACAATCCTTACAGTTGCAAAAGGAATGGCAGATAAAGCGGCAGAAATTGCTGAGACAGAAGAAGATTTAACAGTGATGATTGATGAAATCATTAAACATGGTGACGAAGTTCTTAATAAGACACCGGAGATGCTTCCTGTTTTAAAACAGGCCGGAGTTGTTGACTCAGGCGGACAGGGATTAATGCAGGTTGTTAAGGGTGCTTATGATGCTTTTCTTGGAAAAGAAATAGATCTTACAATAGAAGGCGCAACTAAACCGATTGATAAATCTAAAGTAGAAGTTACAGATAATTTTGATATTAAATATGGATACTGCACTGAATTTATAATCAATTTAGAGAAAGAGATGCCTGTCGAAACAGAAAAAGAATTTAAAGCTTATCTTGAATCTATAGGTGATTCTATTGTAGTAGTTGCTGATGATGAAGTAGTAAAGGTTCATGTTCATACTAATGATCCGGGGCTTGCTATTCAGAAGGCTCTTACATTTGGTTCTCTTTCAAAGATGAAGATTGATAATATGAGAGAAGAACATCAGGAAAGATTAGTTAAAGATGCTGAAAAAATAGCAGCTCAACAAGAGGAAGAAAAGAAAAATGAGCCAAGAAAAGACTATGGATTTGTAGCAATTTCTGTAGGTGAAGGCTTAGATGAAATATTTAAGGGATTAGGAGTTGACTATATTATTTCTGGTGGTCAGACAATGAATCCAAGTACAGAAGATATTTTAGATGCGGTCGATAAGATAAATGCCGATACAATATTTGTTCTTCCTAACAATAAGAATATCATTCTTGCAGCACAGCAGGCTGAAAGCTTAGTCGAAGATAAAAAACTTGTTGTAATTCCATCAAAGACAGTTCCTCAGGGAATTGCAGCTATGATTGGATTTGTACAGGAATCTTCAGTAGAAGAAAACAAGGAATCAATGATTGAAAACATGTCATATATAAAGACAGGGCAGTCAACTTACGCAGTAAGAGACACAGTTATTGATGATAAGGAAATTCGTGAAGGAAATATTATGGGTATAGGCGATGACGGAATTCTTTCAGTAGGTGAAGATATTGCCGATACAACAGTTGATATGATTCGTGAAATGGTTGATGAAGAATCAGAAATTGTCAGCCTTTACTATGGTAGCGATGTGACAGAAGACGATGCAAATGAATTAGCAAAAAAAGTTGAAGAAGCACTTCCGGACGTAGAAGTAGAAGTTTATCCGGGCGGACAGCCAATTTACTATTATATAGCATCAGTGGAATAGGCTTGGAGGAATATGTATGGAAGAAACATTTGTAGAATATATTGTTAAAACAAAAACATCATTTTCAGCAATTGGAATCAGAATAGGATGCATATTTATTGTTATATGTTGTTTTTTACTTACAGCAGTTCTTGGGATTTTAGGTGTAACATTAGGTGCACTGGCCATTTATCTCACATATATGGCTTTTCAGATGACAAGTGTAGAATATGAATATTCAATACTTAACAGTGAGATTTCTGTTGATAAAATAATGGGCCAGAGAAAAAGAAAAAAAGTTGCTGAGTTTGATATGAAAAATGCAGAAATAATGGCAGATGCAGACAGTGAAGAAATTCTTCGCCGTGTTAATAATGAAATGAAGGTTCTTGATTATTCATCAAGAGAAGCCGGAAAATTAAAATATGCTGTTATTTTCAACGAAGCAAATGGGATTACGGAAATGATTTTTGAACCAAATGAAAAAATGGTTGAAGCATTACACAAAATAAGACCAAGCATAGTTAGAATTGCAAACAGATAGTTAAATATTTACATTCCTTTATGGAAAGTAATTTATTGACAATAAAAAGAAAGTTTGTTAGTGTTAGTTCTAATAACTAAAAACAAAAAAGATAAAGAGAAAGAGAGGAATATTCCAATGGGAAAAATTATTGGTGAAGGAATTACTTTTGATGACGTTTTGTTAGTACCACAGTACTCACAGGTTACACCTAATATGGTTAACTTAACAACACACTTAACAAAGTCTATCAAGTTAAACATTCCAATGATGAGTGCCGGAATGGACACAGTAACAGAACACAGAATGGCTATCGCCATGGCAAGACAGGGTGGTATAGGTATTATCCACAAAAATATGTCAATCCAGGAGCAGGCGGATGAAGTAGACAAAGTAAAACGTTCTGAAAACGGTGTTATTACAGATCCTTTCTATTTAACTCCAGAACATACATTAAAAGATGCTAACGATTTAATGGCAAAATTCAGAATTTCAGGTGTTCCTATTGTTGTAGGAAAGAAATTAGTTGGTATTATTACTAACCGTGATTTAAAATTTGAAACAGATGGTTCTAAGTTGATTAAAGATTCAATGACATCTGAAGGATTGATTACAGCTAAAGAGGGAATTACACTTGAAGAAGCTAAAGCAATTTTAGCTAAGGCAAGAAAAGAAAAACTTCCAATCGTAGATGACGATTTCAATTTAAAGGGATTAATTACAATAAAGGATATTGAAAAACAGATTAAATACCCATTATCAGCAAAGGATGAACAGGGAAGACTTCTTTGTGGTGCTGCAGTTGGTATTACAACAAATGTACTTGAAAGAGTAGATGCTTTAGTAAAGGCTAAAGTTGACGTTATTGTAATTGATTCAGCTCATGGTCATTCACAGAACATTTTTAATACTTTAAAATTAATTAAAGATAAATATCCTGATTTACAGGTAATAGCAGGTAATGTTGCAACAGGAGCTGCTACAAAGGATTTAATCGAAGCAGGAGCAGATGCAGTAAAGGTTGGTATTGGACCTGGATCAATTTGTACAACAAGAGTTGTTGCAGGTATTGGTGTACCGCAGATTACAGCTATTATGGATTGTTACGAAGTAGCTAAAGAATATGGAGTACCTATTATTGCAGATGGTGGAATCAAGTTTTCAGGTGACATTGTAAAAGCAATCGCTGCAGGTGGAAATGTTTGTATGATGGGTTCAATGTTTGCAGGTTGTGATGAAGCACCTGGTACATTTGAATTATTCCAGGGAAGAAAATACAAAGTATACAGAGGTATGGGTTCAATTGCTGCTATGGAAAATGGTAGTAAAGACAGATACTTCCAGACAGATGCTAAGAAACTTGTTCCAGAAGGTGTTGAAGGACGTGTTGCTTACAGAGGAACATTGGAAGATACAGTATTCCAGTTAATGGGTGGTCTTAGATCAGGTATGGGATATTGTGGAGCTAAGGACATTGAAACATTAAAAGAAACAGGACAGTTTGTTAAGATTTCAGCAGCTTCATTAAAGGAAAGTCATCCACATGACATCCATATCACAAAAGAAGCTCCAAACTATAGTACGGAAGTTTAATATTTACTTAATATAGTTTGAAATAATTGTGAATTATAAAATTTTACTATGTAAAATCATAATAATATGTTAAAATTAAAAGGACTTTTGCGGAATGTAGAAGTCCTTTTATATTATGCAGAGGTGTCATTATACTTAATTTTTGTTTAGAAAATGATAAAGGTGTAAATGAGTTGAAAAATAACGGTTACTAAATGAAGCAGTTTAGTGATTGCTTATAAAATTGACACATGTATAAAATTTGAATTATATGAGGAGAAAGTAATGAAAGTATTAAAGAAGATTTGGGTTCCGGTCTTAATTGCGATTATATTAATTGCATTTGGTGGGGCAGTATATTATCAAAAGGCAGTAGTTCCTAAAAAGGAAATTGATAAAAAAGCAGGAATTACATCCGGTAAATTAGATGATTATATTACATTAGGGGAATATAAAGGGTTATCATGTGAAGTTACACAAGATGATATCGATGAATCAATAAAAGAAGAAACACAGACATATACAGAAGTTGACAGAGAAGCAAAAGAAGGCGATTGCGTTGAAATTACATATACAGGTTATGTAGACGGAGAAAAGGACAAGAATATCAGCCAGAGTAATTGTGAATTATATGTTGGACAGGAAGAAAGCCTTTATGCAGAATTTACAAATGCAGTTGTTGGACATAAGGCAGGAGATAAAGTAGAATATCAGGCAAAAGATACAGATGACATAAATTATGTTGCGGAAAAAGATTCTGATTACACGGGCAAAAACGTTAAGTTTACGCTTAAACTTGTATCTGTAAGCGAAGAAGAAACAGAAGATGTAACAGATAAATGGGTAAAGGATAATTATAATGAAGATTATGGAATCTCAACAGTAAAAGAATTCTATAAATGGAATGAGGATTATGTTCTTGAAAACAAAAAGAGTGATTTATGGCAGAGTGCAGTTGATAATGCGACAATGAATGGATATCCTCAGGAAATGTATGATAGTGTAAAAGAAGAATTTGATTCGGATGCAGCATATTATGCAGACTCTTATGGAATTACAGTTGATGAATATTTGTATGATTTCTCAGGATATACAGAAGAAAGCTTACAGGAAGAATATTTAAATGAAGTAAAATCTAATCTTGTAATGTGGAAAATTGTTGAAAAAGAAAATTTGACAGCTTCATCATCTGAAATCGAAGATAAATACGAAGAATTATATGCTGATTGCGGATATGATAATGTTGAAGAGATGAAGAAAGATTATACTGATAAAGAAATTGAAGAAGCAGTGTTACTTGATAAAGCTATGGATGTTGTGTACGATAATGCAAATATAACAAAATCTTATAGCTTGCCAAAATAAAAATAAAACTGTAATAAGTTTACAAGTTTTATTATTGAAATACAGGAAAGTTGTTAAATAAAATTGATTTATAAGTCAGTAATGAAAAAATAAATAAGACAATAAAGATAGATAGAACAGATAATATGAACGATGTAATTTTGCAAGTGTTATTTGTTCTATTTTTTGTCTAGAGCAAGAACAACTGAATGCGATGAATTATTCAGTTACACAAGACCTGATGGAACATCCTACTTTACAGCGTTTAATCAGGCAGGAATTGATGATTGGACAAGAAGAGCAGAGAATTATGATACTCCTGCAGAAGTAGTGAATGCGTGGATGAAATCTCCTACGCATAAGGCAAATATTATGAATGGAGAATTTGAGTACATAGGAATTGGATGTGTTAAAGTTGGGGAACATATATATTGGACATGGGAATTCTTAACAAGATAATGAAGAACAGAAAATATACGGTGTTTTATAAAAAAATAAATACAAAATAAATTATAGCATTTGAAGTTGACAAAGCAACTTTAAATGCTATAATTGTGTTTGAATAAAGAAAACGTTGACGAGACGAGTAGATTAGCAGGAGGGCTATAGAGAGAAGCACCAAGGCTGGAAGTGCTTTGCGGATGGCTAATTGAAAACTACCTCTGAGTGACCCCAATCAGGTCCGGTGATTCCGTTATAATCGCAATGAGAGGTCTATATAAAATAGACAATCAGGGTGGAACCGCGAGATATTCGTCCCTGCTTACTAATTGTAAGCAGGGCTTTTTTATTGTATTAATGAGTCTGGCTTACAAGAAATAATTATCAGATGTGTAAAGGAGAAAGTGAAAATGAAGATTACTTTAAAAGATGGCTCAGTAAGAGAGTATTCAGAACCAATGACAGTAAACGACATCGCATTTGACATTTCAGGAGGGCTTGGAAGAGCAGCATGTGCAGGAGAAATTGATGGCGAAGTTGTAGATTTAAGAACAACAATAGACAAAGATTGTAATTTAAACATTTTAACATTTAAAGATGAAGCTGGAAAAGCTGCATACAGACACACTACATCACATGTTCTTGCAGAAGCAATTAAGAATTTATATCCTGATGTAAAATTAGCTATTGGACCTTCTGTTGATAATGGATTTTATTATGATTTTGACAGCGAACCATTTTCAAGAGAAGATTTAGATAAAATCGAAGCTGAGATGAAGAAAATCATTAAGAAAGGTGCTAAACTTGAAAGATTTACACTTCCTAGAGAAGATGCAATCAAGTATATGGAAGACAGAAATGAACCTTACAAGGTAGAACTTATTAAAGATTTACCGGAAGATTCGATTATATCTTTTTATAGTCAGGGTGAATTTGTTGATTTATGTGCAGGACCACATTTGATGTCAACAAAGTCAATTAAAGCATTTAAATTGACATCTTCATCAATGGCATACTGGAGAGGTGATTCTAATAAAGCAAGACTTCAGAGAATTTACGGAACAGCATTTGACAGCAAAGATGATTTAAAAGCTTATTTAGATGAACTTGAAGAAGCAAAGAACAGAGACCATAATAAACTTGGTAGGGAAATGGAACTCTTTACAACTGTAGATGTAATCGGACAGGGACTTCCATTACTTATGCCAAAGGGACAGAAGATGGTTCAGAAATTACAAAGATGGATTGAGGACCTTGAAGATAATGAATGGGGTTATGTACGTACAAAGACTCCATTAATGGCAAAGAGTGATTTGTATAAAATTTCAGGACACTGGGATCATTACAAAGAAGGAATGTTTGTATTAGGCGATGAAGAAAAAGATAAAGAAGTATTTGCACTTCGCCCAATGACATGTCCATTCCAATACTATGTATACAAAGCAAGCCAGAAGAGTTATAGAGATTTGCCATGCAGATATGGTGAAACATCTACACTTTTTAGAAATGAAGATTCAGGTGAAATGCATGGACTTACAAGAGTTCGTCAGTTTACAATTTCAGAAGGTCATCTTATTGTAAGACCTGACCAGATGGTTAAAGAATTTAAGGATTGTATAGCATTAGCTCAGTACTGTTTACAGACTTTAGGATTAGAAGAAGATGTAACATATCATCTTTCAAAATGGGATCCTGAAAATAAAGAAAAATATATCGGAGAACCTGAAGTATGGAATGAAACAGAACAGGATATTAGAAATGTTTTAAATGAATTAAATATCCCATTTGTAGAAGATGTTGGTGAAGCAGCGTTTTACGGACCAAAGGTAGATATCAATGCAAAGAATGTATATGGAAAAGAAGATACAATGATTACAATTCAGTGGGATGCTTTATTAGCTGAACAGTTTGATATGTATTACATTGATGAAAATGGAGATAAGGTAAGACCTTATATCATCCATAGAACATCTATCGGATGCTATGAAAGAACACTTGCATGGTTAATTGAAAAATATGCAGGCAAGTTTCCAACATGGTTATGTCCTGAACAGGTAAGAGTTTTACCAATTTCAGATAAATATGTTGATTATGCAGAAAAAGTAGCTGCAGAACTTAAGAAAAATGGAATTGATGTTACTGTTGATGGAAGATCAGAAAAGATTGGATATAAGATTAGAGAAGCGCGTTTAGACAAACTCCCTTATATGCTTGTTGTAGGACAACAGGAAGAGGCTGATGGAACAGTATCTGTAAGAAGCAGATTTGCAGGTGATGAAGGAATTAAGAAATTAGATGAATTTATTGATGCAATTTGCAAAGAAATCAGAACAAAAGAAATCAGAAAAGAAATTCCATTAGAAGAGAGAAAATAATACTGATTTAAAAATTTTGTTTATTAAATAAAATGCATAAAAAAAGAACAATTGAAGAAAATAAGCATATCGGAAAATTTCCGAAATATATAATTGGAGGACGAAGATATGCCTATTTTAAATTGTTCAGTTCAAAATTGCTATTATAACAAAGAAAAGAAGTGCTGTCTTGATGGAATAAGAGTGGAAGGAAGCACAGCAGATACTGTTAACTCAACAGCCTGTGGAAGTTTTAAGGAACAGGGTGAAGGAAGCTATACAAGTAATTGTCATTGTGGAATGTCACCGGAAACAAAATTACAGGTGCAGTGCGAAGCAGTTAAATGTACATTTAATGGTGATAAAAAATGTTGCGCAGATCGTATAGGAATTGAAGGTAATGGTGCAAAGCATTATACTGAAACAGCCTGTGGAACATTTAAACCTGAATAAAATGTAAAATGATAAATAGAATTAAAAATAGCGATTTTAAAATATCATTTTAGAGACAGATAGTAAATTTATCTGTTTGATTAAAGTTAAAAACAAAACTTAAAAAACAAATAAATCAAAAAAATGCGAAGAGATTAAAAAAATGTGTTGACATATGTAGTGCAAGATGGTAATATATATGTCGATGTATAAAACAAAGCAGAGTATCCACTCTCACCCAGACACATAGAGGTGATTCGAGGTTAACATTTAATTCATTTGATTTGAGTTTTTAGTGGATAGTCTGACTATCCACTTTTTTTATGGAGGTGCAATACCATTAGCGAGTTAATGATTAATGAACAGATTAGGGACAAAGAAATAAGACTCATTGGTTCAGATGGAGAACAGCTTGGAATTATGTCTTCAAGAGAAGCATTGAAGAAGGCTGAAGAAGCTGAATTAGATTTAATTAAGATTGCCCCAAAGGCTCAGCCACCTGTTTGCAAGATTATGGATTACGGAAAGTATAGATATGAATTGCAGAAGAAGGAAAAGGAAGCCAAGAAAAAACAAAAGTCAGTAGAAATTAAGGAAATCAGATTATCTCCTAACGTTGAGATTAATGATTTGAAGACAAAGGCTAATAATGCAAGAAAGTTCTTAGAAAAGGGTGACAAAGTTAAAGTAACTCTTAGATTCAGAGGACGTGAGATGGCTCATATTAGTAGTAGTGCGCATGTTTTAGATGACTTTGCTAAGTTATTAGAAGATATATCAGTAATAAGCAAAAAAGCTAAACTTGAAGGTAGAAACATGACAATGTTTCTCGAACAAAAGCGATAGGCTAGAGTTTAAATTAAGGAGGAATATAAAATGCCAAAAATCAAGACAAGCAGAGCAGCTGCAAAACGTTTTAAAGTTACAGGAACAGGTAAACTTAAAAGAAACAAAGCTTATAAGTCACATATTTTAACAAAGAAATCAACTAAGAGAAAAAGAAATCTTAGAAAAGCAACAGTTACTGATGCTACAAACGTAAAAAATATGAAGAAGATTTTACCTTATTTATAATTCTGAGTAGGAGGAAATTATCATGGCAAGAATTAAAGGCGGAATGAACGCTAGAAAAAAACATAATAGAGTATTAAAGCTCGCTAAGGGTTACAGAGGAGCAAGATCAAAACAGTATAGAGTAGCAAAGCAGTCAGTAATGAGAGCTTTGACTTCAGCTTATGCTGGTAGAAAGCAGAAAAAGAGACAGTTCAGACAGTTATGGATTGCAAGAATTAACGCTGCAGCTAGAATGAATGGTCTTTCATACAGCAAATTTATGTATGGTCTTAAATTAGCAGGTGTTGAAATGAACAGAAAGATGTTAGCTGAAATGGCAGTTAACGATGTTGAAGGATTTGCTAAATTAGTAGAAGTTGCTAAAGCAAAATTAGCATAATTTTAATATATTTAATACTTATAAAAAAGCAGTGAGTTATTCTCACTGCTTTTTTATTTTCACAAAAGAATCACAATTTGAACGAAATAACGTCACAATTGAAACATAGAATATACAAGAAAGTTATTGTAACGATACAATGCAATAAAATAGTAGGAGGAAAGACATGAGTATTGTAGAGATAAACAATCTTGTAAAAAAATATGGAGATAACGTTGCAGTTAATGATTTGAGTCTTAATATTGATTCAAAAGGTGTCTATGGATTTTTAGGACCAAATGGTGCAGGAAAATCTACGACAATGAACGTATTAACAGGGTATATAGGTGCAACATCAGGAACTGTTAAAATTAATGGATATGACATTTTTAAAGAGCCTGAGGAGGCAAAAAAGAATGTTGGCTATTTGCCGGAGATTCCACCCCTTTATCAGGATATGACTGTATATGAATACTTGGAATTTGTATCTAAGATAAAGAAAATAAAGAAGGAAGAAAGAAAGGCTTGCATAGAACAGTCTTTGGAAATGACAAGAACGACAGAAGTTAGAGAACGACTTATTAGGAATTTGTCAAAAGGATATAAGCAAAGAGTAGGAATTGCGCAGGCAATTATGGGAATGCCTGACCTTATTATTTTAGACGAGCCAACAGTAGGTCTTGATCCAAAACAGATAATAGAAATTAGAGATTTGATTAGAAATTTAGGAAAAGAGCATACTGTAATTTTGAGCTCGCATATTTTGACTGAAATAAGTGAAGTATGTGAGAATATATTTATTATTTCTCAGGGCAAACTTGTGGCTTCAGGTAGGGAAGAAGAATTAATTGAAGAACTTGCAGGAGAAAATAGAATTGAGGCTATTATTAAAGGTGATGCGAATGAAATAGAAAATATACTTGATAAATTTGGATGCAAACATTCAATTGAAACTTTAGATGATGAAAAATGTAAAGCACAGATAGTGACATCACGTGATATTGATATAAGAGAAGGATTGTTCTTCTCCTTGGCAGAAAAGAAAATGCCGTTATTAGAACTTAAGTTTAAGAATAAATCTCTTGAAGATTTATTTATTGAACTTACGACTGAATATAAGGCACAGCCAAAGAAAAAAGGTCTTAAGTTTAAAAAGAAAAATTCAGAAAAATTGGATGATAAAAACTTAGCAGATAATTTAAAAAATGAAGAAAAAGAAGTGCAGGAGGTAGAAAAATAATGCTAGCAATATATGAAAAGGAACTTAAATCATATTTTACTTCAGTAATTGCCTGCCTGTTTATAGCAGTTACAACATTTATAGCAGGTATATTCTTTATCTATTATAATCTTACATATGGCTATACACAAATGTATGCTGCATATAATGCATTACTAATTTTAGTGTTTACAATACCAATTCTTACAATGAAAATTGTTGCAGATGAACGAAGACTTAAAACGGACCAGTTAATTTTGACATCTCCTATTTCAGTTGGAAAAACAGTTGTAGGTAAGTTTTTGGCGTTGGTTACAATATATTTGATACCTGTTTTAATAATGTGTGTATATCCACTTATTTTATCCAGATTTGGCGAAGTGTCATTTAGATTGGCATACACAAATATATTAGGATTATTTTTATATGGCTGTGCATTTATTGCAATAGGTGTATTTATTTCATCCATAACGGAAAGCCAGGTTATATCGGCCATTTTAAGCATAGTAATTTTATTTATGGGTTACATGATGAACTCCTTAGAAAATATGATTTCATCTTCAGGAAATGTACTTACAAAAATACTTGGCGCATTTGATTTGTTGTCACCTGTAGATGAATTTATGAGTGGTGTAATTTCTCTTTTTGGAGTAGTTTATTATCTGACAATTATTGTTTTGTTCCTATTCCTCACTTGTCAATCAATACAAAAAAGAAGATGGAACGTATCTAAGGCAACTATTTCAACAGGTGTATTTAGCACGGGATTTATCGCTGTAGCAATCGTAGTAGCAGTATTTGTAAATCTTGTTGCAGGTAAGGTTACAGATAAATCTTCATGGGCAAGCATAGACATGACAGCGTCTAAGTTGTATTCAATAACAGATGATACAAAGAAAATGTTGAAGAAAATAAATGATGACGTTGTTATCTATGTTATGGCAGCTAAAGATGGCAGTGATGATACAATAAAGAAAACATTAAAAAATTACGAAAATAGCTCAAAGCATATAAGTGTTGAATATAAAGATACAAAATTAAATCCTTATTTTTACGCAGATTATACAGATTCAGCACCTACATCAAATAGTTTAATTGTTGTAAATAAAAAGACAAATAAGTCAAAGGTTGTAGATTACAATAACATTTATGAAGCAGATACAAGTTCATATTACACTACAGGCTCCACATCTTACACAGGATATGACTGTGAAGGTCAGTTAGACAGTGCTATATCATATGTGTTATCAGATAAGAATCCGGTTGTTTATCAGATAACAGGACATGATGAAATTGGAATGGGCTCGAAGTTTTCAGATGCAATTTCTAAAATGAATTGTGATGTTGAAGAAATAAAATTAGCAAGTATGGACAGTTTATCAGTTGATGATTGCGAAATGATAATGATTTTAGGACCTACAAAGGATTATTCTAAAGATGAGGCACAGAAAGTTATTGATTATTTAAATGCCGGAGGAAAAGCAATTATTGCATGTGAGGCTTACAAGAGCGCACAGACAGATAAACCAAATTTTGAATCGATATTAGAAGCATTTGGAGTGAAAGTTGTTGAAGGTGTTATAGCTGAAAATGATACAGATTTCTACTCAAATCAGTACGGACCATTCTTTACATTTGCAAACGGCTCAGGAAGTTTTGCGTCAGGAATAGATAACTATATAATTGCTCCATATGCAAAAGGATTACAACAGGCAAATAAAGATGACTCTTCAATAACATATACATCTTTAGCAACAACATCAAAAGCAGTATCAAAAACACATTTGAAAAGTGCAAAAAAATATACTAAAGAAGATGGAGATGTTGAAGGAACATTTGATTTAGGAGCACAAATAAAGAAGAGTGTAACAAGCGAAAATGAAAATGGAGAAAGCACAACTACAGAAACCAACATTTTGGCGTTAAGTTCAGTTTATATGTTAGATGACAATATGAATGAACTTGTTGCAGACGCAAACCTTGAAATGTTCAATAATGCTTTAAGTGAGTATATTAATACAGATGATTCTGTAGAGACTTTGTCAATTCCTTCAAAGAGCCTCCAGGCTTCTCAGTTGACAATTACAGCATCAGTTTCAAGACTTGTAGGAATAATTGTTGCAGTTGTACTTCCTATAGCTATTTTAGTTGCGGGAATCGTAATTTGGACTAGAAGGAGAAAGAGATAATGAATAAACAGAAAAAACAATTTGTTGTAGTAGTTATTTTGATGGCAGTATGTATCATTGGTTATTTTGGCGTTGGTAAATTTTATAAAAATCAGGAAGAAAAAGAATCTGAAAATAAAGAGGCAACTGCAATAACGGCATTTGAGTTAAAAGATTATGAAAAAATAACAGCTTTTAACTATATAACAAATGGCACATCGATTACATTAACAAAAGATAGCGATGGAAAATGGCATGATTCAAGCGATGCATCAGTAAATATAAGCAAAGATTCAGTTGAAACTGATATGCTTGCAAAACTTGTGTCAGTAACTGCAGATGAAAAAATTGCTAAAAAGGACGACGTATCTCAATATGGATTTACCATAGATGATAATGGAAATGTAATTGCAGAGACAAATACAATAGCGCTTACAGACGAGGATAACACAACGTATACATTGTATATTGGAAAAGAAAATCCTTATGATACAAGTAAATATTATATGATGGTTGAAGGTGATGATAATATTTATTTGGTTGACTCAGATATTCAAACGGCATTTTCGAAGAATATATCAGATATAACTGAGACAACAACAGAAGCTGCGACACAAGAGAGCACAGAAGTACAGACAGAAGAAATAACTGATGAGGCTGAAGCGAGAACAAATTAGTAAAAAATAGCAAACTATTGAAAAATGTAAAAAAGGAACTGCGAAGACAGAACAAATAAATGGTTTTATGATTATCCAAAAAGTTGATTTATAATAATTAAATATAAATCAACTTTTGGGTATTATAATGATAAAGCAAGGGTGAAATTATAAAGATAGTTAAATTTAATTGATGTTAATTAATAAAAAATGATGAATAGAAAAGGTAAATTCAATCTTGTAAGAGTGAATTACACTACAAATTAAACTACTAGTTAAAAAAATTAAAAAAAATGAAAAAAGTTGTTGACAAAAGTTGCACAAATGGTTATATTAATAAAGCAGTTTGATTGCAACGGGATCTTAGCTCAGCTGGGAGAGCACCTGCCTTACAAGCAGGGGGTCACAGGTTCGAGCCCTGTAGGTCCCATTTATATGGCGAAGTAGCTCAGTTGGCTAGAGCACACGGTTCATACCCGTGGTGTCGAGGGTTCGAATCCCCCCTTCGCTACTTAAGAAGGTTCTGATTAAGGAAACCTTCTTTTTTTTCGTTTATTTAGAAGGTTTATGAAATTTATAAGAAAAAATTGAGCATTGATTATTTGTTACAAAACTTGTAATCTTTGTAGATAAAAATACATGAATAGTGTTATACTAAAAAATATGTGTCAGAGAGTGTATAAATATAGTATTTTAATTAACAAGTCGTATATCGACTGAGATATAGAAAAATGCTATAATATATATTTGAATTAATTTGTTGTATTTATTAAAGGAAATAGATTATGAGAATTGGAATGGGATATGATGTTCATAGATTAGGAAAAGAAAGAAAATTAATTCTGGGTGGAGTTACAATTCCGTATGAATATGGATTGATTGGTCACTCAGATGCTGATGTTGTTGTTCATGCTATTATGGACGCACTTCTTGGTGCAGCTGCACTTGGAGATATCGGAAAACATTTTCCTGACAATGATGAACAATATAAAGATATATCGAGTATTATATTATTAGAACACGTAGGAAAATTGTTAAAAGATAACAATTATACAATTGGAAATATTGATGCAACAATTATTGCACAAAAACCAAAACTTGCTCCATATAGAGAACAGATGGTAAAAAACGTAGCGAAAGCTTTAAATATAAACGAAAATCAGGTTTGTATTAAAGCAACGACAGAGGAAGGATTAGGATTTACAGGAGAAGGCTTGGGAATTTCATCTCAGGCGATTGCACTGCTTAATTAAGTTATGAAGGATGTAGAATTAAAAGATATTAGAATTGAAGACTACAATAAGTTACAGAAATATTATTTAATGAGAAGGCCAGAGACGGCAGACAGTAATTTGTTGGATTTATATATGTGGACTGATTGTTATCCAACACAATATTTTTGTAATGAAAAAGGAGTGATGTGGGTAGCAAAAAGCGAAGATAATAAATATTATTCTTCAGTTCCATGTTGCAGGAACGAAGATTTAAAAGAGTGCTTTTATGATACTCAAAAATACTTTAATGAAGTTTTAAATAAGAAGCTTGTTATGTATGTAGTTGATAAAGAAGCAGTTGATATTCTTAATTTGCCGGAAGATAAGTATACTGTAATTCCTGATAGAACTTATTATGATTATGTATATGATGCTCAAAAATTACAGACATTAAGTGGTAGAAAATATCATAAAAAAAAGAATCATTACAATGCATTTTGTAGGGAATATGAAGGAAGATATGAATTTAAACTGTTAGATAGTACGCATCATGATGAGATAATGGATTATTTGGAAAATTGGAAACAGCATAAAGAGCATACAGAAGAAAAAGAATTTATAGATTTTGAAGCAATTGGAATCAAATATCTTTTAGAACATGAAAATGTATTTGATTATAAAATTGGCTCAGTTTATATAGATGATAAATTAGAAGCGTTTACTATTGGAAATTACTACAAACAGGAAGATATGGTTTATATTCCTGTGGAAAAAGCTAATCCAAACATTCGTGGTTTATATACTTTTATATGTAGCGAGTTCTTAAAAGTAGCATTTCCAAATGCAGCAAAAGAAAACAGAGAAGACGATATGGGATTAGAAGGACTAAGAAAGTCAAAATTGTCATATAATCCAATATATATGGTTGAAAAATATACAATAATTCAAAAATAGTTTTTAATTGTTCGATTAGAAATTGTTTGAATATCAGGAGATGGAACATGATTAGATATTTAGAAAAAAACGAAAAACTGAATATCCGAAGTATTTATGAACAATGCTTTCAAGATAGTAAGGAATATACGGATTACTATATGAATAATTGTCTTAAGAATAATTTTGTTGCAGTTGATGAAGAGGACGGAGAAATTATTGGTGCAGTACATTTGATACCAAAGACTGTAACAACAGGTAAGCTTAAAACTAATGTATTTTATATATACGGTGTATCAACATTAGAAAAATACAGAAGAAAAGGTGTAATGAAATCAATATTCAAGTATATTCTTAGTGATATGTATGAAGATATGGAGGCATTCACATATTTGATTCCATCAGATGAGACAAACGCCATGATTTATAGAAAACTTGGCTTTGAGTATGTAATGGATAAAGAACTACAGAAAAAGGAAGAAGCAAGGAAAAAACCTAGCCATTCACTTATTCTTAGAAAGGCAGAGCCTTCTGATTTCCCAAGATTAGCAATTTTTGCTGAGTCGGCAATGGAAGAAAGGTATGATGTGTCTTTGACTAAAAATAGAGATTATTTTAAAAAAATGAATGATTTATTAGAAGTTGAGGATGGCAGAATCGAAATTTATGTTGAGAATAAGGTTGTTGTAGGATATCGAATAGTTGTAGATGATGAAGCAATTGAGGAAGTTCTTGACAATGAAACACAAAGTATGACATGGTTGCTAAATGAAAAAAAGCCATATGCCATGGCAAGAATTATAAATTTAAGAAAAACACTAAGACTTATAGGAATGAGAGGAGTAGGACAGTTTGTGATAGAAATTGAGGATTCAGTCCTTCCGGGAAATAATGGAAGATTTAAAATTTCCTATGAGCATACAAATATAAAAATGGAGCCAACAACTGAAGAAGCAGAGTTTCATGTTACAATTGGACAGTTGACACAACATGTATTTGGTTATAAATTAATTGATGGATTGCCTGAAGTCTGTATGAAGCACGGATTTTTTATTAATGATTATGTATAGAAATTATCATTACAAGTGTGTATAATCTATGTTGATATCTATGGATATAGGTTATTGATATTTATAGAAGGAAGTAAAAAGAGGGATTTAAAATGGGATTCATTCAATATTATAAAGAGCAGGTGGAAGTAATTAAGGATAGAGACCCTGCAATTAAAACAAATTTAGAAGCATTGTTATACCCAAGTTTTTGGGCAATATATAAATATAGAAAAGCTCATAAGTTATATGAAAAAGGACACGTATTTCGTGCAAGAATGATATCACAAAGAGCTGCAAGAAAGACTGGAATAGAAATTCATCCTGCAGCACAGATTGGTAAAGGATTATTTATTGACCATGGTCATGGAGTTGTTATTGGTGAGACAACAATAATAGGAGATAACGTAACTTTGTACCAGGGGGTTACATTAGGTGGTTCAGGAAAGGAAAAAGGTAAAAGACATCCAACTTTGCAGGATAATGTAATGGTTGGAGCGGGAGCTAAAGTATTAGGCTCATTTACAATTGGAGAAAATTCTAAAATTGGAGCAGGTTCTGTTGTTTTAGAAGAAGTGCCTCCGAATTCAGTAGTTGTAGGTGTACCGGGTGAAATTGTAAAACAGGATAATGTAAGAATGCCAAGGCTCGATTTGGATCAGGTTAATATGCCAAATCCTGTTCAGTTGGAAATAAAACAACTTAAAAAAGAAAATCTCGAATTAAAAGAAATAATGATGAAACTAGCAAATCATATTAAGGAGTAATAAGATGCAAATATACAATACGCTGACGAAGAAAAAAGAAATATTTAAACCGATAGACGAAAAACAGGTAGGAATGTATACATGTGGGCCTACAGTTTATCATTATGCACATATTGGAAACTTAAGAAGTTACATAATGGAAGATGTTCTTGAAAAAGAATTAAGATACGAAGGATATAATGTAAAAAGAGTCATGAACATTACTGATGTAGGTCATTTGTCAAGTGATGCCGACACAGGTGAGGATAAGATGCTTAAAGGAGCAAAAAGAGAACATAAGACAGTTCTTGAAATTGCAAAGTTTTATACAGATGCTTTCTTTAGCGATTGTAATAAATTAAACATCAAAAGACCTGATGTAGTTGAACCGGCAACAAATTGTATAGATGAATTTATTAAAATGATTTCCGGATTGTTAGAAAAAGGATATGCATATATCGCAGGTGGAAATGTATACTTTGATACATCAAAATTGGACAAATACTATACTTTGTCAAGCCATAATGAAGATGACTTGATGGTTGGTGTAAGAGATGATGTTGATGTTGATGAAAATAAAAGAAACAAGACGGATTTTGTATTGTGGTTTACCAAGTCAAAGTTTGACGATCAGGAATTAAAATGGGATAGCCCATGGGGAGTAGGATATCCGGGATGGCATATTGAATGCTCATGCATAAGTATGAAGCATTTAGGTGAAAATTTAGATTTGCATTGCGGAGGAATTGATAACATTTTCCCTCATCATACAAACGAAATTGCACAGAGTGAAGCATATATTGGACATAAATGGTGTAATTACTGGTTCCATGTTCATCATTTAAATGATAAGCAAGGTAAAATGAGTAAATCAAAAGGTGATTTTCTTACAGTATCTCTTTTAGAGAAAAAAGGATATAATCCACTTGTGTACAGAATGTTTTGTTTACAGTCTCATTACAGAAAACCATTGCAATTTTCGTATGAAGTATTAGATTCAGTTGCTGCAGGATATAAGAAATTAAAGAATAGAATTGCTAAATTAGACAAAGAAGGAACTGTTAATGAGGCAAAGGCAGCTGAATATAAAAAGAAATTTATAGAAATAGTTGGAAATGATTTAAACACAGCATCAGGTATTACTTTAATTTATGATTTATTAAAGGACGATACAAATGATGCAACAAAGAGATATATTATTGAAGATTTTGATAAAGTATTATCTTTGGATTTATTGGAAAATGAAAATACACAGGAAAGTTCAGACGTAGATTCTGAAATGGAACAGTATATTAATGAAATGATTTCAAAGCGAGCTGAAGCTAAGAAGGCAAAAGATTTTGCAACAGCAGATGCTATAAGAGAAGAACTTGCAGCTAAAGGAATTGTTTTGAAAGATACAAGAGAAGGAACAACATGGACAAAAGCGTAAATAATAACGACATTTTTAAAAGCATAAAAGAATCCATGGGATTAAAAGAAATTAATATAGTTGATTATTCACCTTTGACATTGGCTTACATTGGGGATGGAATTTATGAAATTGTAATCAGAACAATGATAGTTGATGAAGCAAACAGGCAGGTTAACAAAATTCATAAAGCAGCTGCAGATTTAGTAAAAGCTAAAACCCAATCAGATATGATACTTAGTCTTTATGAAGATTTGACTGAAGATGAGGCTCGTGTTTATAAGCGTGGAAGAAATGCTAAAGCTATAACAAGGGCAAAGAATGCATCAATGGGTGATTACAGAAGAGCAACAGGTTTTGAGGCTGTAATGGGATATTTATATTTGACTGAGCAGTCTGAAAGAATGATGGAACTTATAAAAAAAGGATTAAACAATATTAAAGAGAATAAGGAATAAGCTTTAAGATTAAGAGGAAATAGAATGAGATATAGCGAGTTGACTTTAGAAGGACGTAATGCTGTAATTGAGGCGTTCCGTGCGGGAAAAACAATCGATAAATTGTTTGTATTAGAGCATTGTCAGGAAGGCTCGATGAACACAATTATCAGAGAAGCTAAGAAAAAAGATACAATTATAAATTATGTTAAAAAAGAACGTCTGGATCAAATGTCTGAAACAGGAAAACATCAGGGAGTAATAGCGTATGTAGCTGCATATGATTATGCTACAGTTGATGATATTCTTGAAAGGGCAAGAGAGAAAGATGAACAGCCTTTCATTATAGTTTTAGACAATATTGAAGACCCACATAATTTAGGGGCGATAATAAGAACTGCTAATTTAGCAGGTGCACATGGAGTTATTATATCAAAACACAGAGCAGCAGGGTTAACAGCAACAGTTGCAAAGGCTTCAGCAGGTGCAATAAACTATACTCCTGTAGCAAAGGTTACTAATATAGCAAAAACAATTGAAAAACTTAAAGACCAAGGATTATGGTTTGTATGCGCTGACATGGGTGGAACAAGAATGTATGACCTTGATTTGAAAGGACCTATAGGTCTTGTTATAGGAAATGAGGGAGAAGGAGTAAGTAGACTTGTAAAAGAAAAATGCGACTTTATTGCTTCAGTGCCTATGTTTGGAGATATAGATTCCCTTAATGCTAGCGTTGCTACAGGTGTTTTAGCATATGAAATTGTAAGACAGAGAATGCTATAATATATTAAATGCTTTGTTTGATAGACAGAGAAGACTATAATGAATGAAATTCTGATAGAAAGATGATTATATAGTTTTAATTTTTTTAAAGTGTAATTAAAATTTAGCATTAAGTATTAAATAGAAAAAATAAGAATCAGCAAATCAGATGCTGATTCTTATTTTTTAGAAGCTCCCGACGGGACTTGAACCCGAGACCTCTACCTTACCAAGGTAGCGCTCTACCGACTGAGCTACGGGGGCTTAATTAATTTAACTTAAATGATAATAACATAAAGATAGTAAATAGACAATAGAAAAAAGTAAATGTAATTTATTTGATTGTACAAATTGTATTGCTTAATTGAAATGTTAACGATTAAAAAAATAAAATAATTGTGCAAAATTCATAAAAAAACATTGCAATATTGAAAAAGATTGTGCAAAATGATAAACTATATACAATTGGAAATTGGGGAATGATTCTAATGAGCTATATGATGTGTTTGAAGGAGGACTTTTTTAATGAGAAAATTATCTAAGAAAATACTTTCTTTGTATGCAAAGAAAGCAATTATTGGCTTAGCATCAGTTGCGATGGTTGCGACTATGTCGTTGAGTACAATAAATGTGTCACCGGTTAAGGGAGCGACAACTTCATCAACGTTAGTATGGAGTGATGAATTTAATGGGAATTCTATTGACGCTTCAAAATGGGGATTTGAAATAGGAACAGGTTCAAATGGATGGGGAAATAATGAACAACAGTACTATACCAATAGAACAGATAATGCATATGTTGCTGATGGAGCGTTACATATTAGAGCTAAAAAAGAAGCGTATGGTGGAAAAAATTATACA
Source organism: Eubacteriaceae bacterium (assembly GCA_902363805.1). Lineage (GTDB taxonomy): Bacteria > Bacillota > Clostridia > Lachnospirales > Lachnospiraceae > Eubacterium_U > Eubacterium_U album. The sequence continues at coordinate 271,766 of CABJBF010000004.1, forward strand.
TCAGCAAGACTTAATACAAATGGAAAATTTACATTTACATATGGATATGTAGAAGCAAGACTTGCGCTTCCGTCTAGTCAGGGAATTTGGCCTGCATTTTGGATGTTGGGAGCAAATATTGGAAGTGTAGGTTGGCCATCGTGTGGTGAAATAGACATTATGGAAGCAATAAATGCAGAAAATAAAACATATGGTACATGTCATTGGAATGCAAATGGACATGCAGAATATGGAAAACCAACTGGAAATTTTGATATAACACAGTATCATACATACGGTCTCCAGTGGGATAATCAGTATATTAGATTTTTTGTAGATGGAAATAAATTCTATGAAATGTCAATAGCAAATAATGCAGGAGATACAGATGAATTCCACAAGCCATTTTATTTATTGCTTAATGTGGCTGTAGGTGGCAATTGGCCGGGATTTTCAATTGATGATAGTGCATTCCCACAGGAAATGAAAGTTGATTATGTTCGAGTATATCAGGACAATCCTTCATTTGATAGTTCATCATCAAATAATGTAGATAAAAACAATGGTGGAAATAGTGGTAATACGGGAAGTACAGGAAATACAGGAAATACAGGAAATACAGATACATCAAATACACCGGCTAGTGGAATGGGAATGAATTCGTCAGGAAACAATTCAGCTACAGCTTATGTAAATGATTCAAAATGGACAGATATTCATTATTCAGTAAATAATGGTGCACAGCAGAATGTAAGAATGACACAATCAGGAAATAAGGCAACATATACTATTAATGGATTGAAATCAGGAGATAATGTTAGTTATTGGTTTACATATTGTAATACATCAGGATATGTAAAAGATACATCAAAATACACATATACACATAATAGCAGTGGCTCATCATCAGGAAGCAGTTCATCAGGAAGCAGTTCATCAGGAAGCAGTTCATCAGGAAATGTAAATTCAACATCAGGAGATGTATATATTTATCAGGATATTAATTATGGTGGAAATACAGCATCTTTAGGAGTTGGAAATTATACATTAAGCAGTCTTTTGGCAAAAGGATTTAAAAATGATGATTTGTCATCTATTAAAGTACCTTTTGGATACAAAGTTACATTATATGATAATGATAATTTTGGTGGCAAATCAATGGTTGTCACATCAGACACTAATTGGATAGGCACAGCATTTAATGATAGAGTATCATCTATTAAAGTTGAAAAAGCAAGATATAAGATTGTTAATAAACATAGTGGACTTTGTCTTGATGTTGCAGGAGCAAATAAGGCAAGTGGTACAAATGTACAGCAGTGTGAGGCAAATGGAAATATAGCTCAGGAATGGGAGTTAGATTATAACAATGATGACTACACATATATTATTAAAAGTGCATTAACAGGAAAAGCTCTTGATATGGGCGGATGGTCACAGGATAATGGTGGTAATGCCATAATTTGGGATAATAATAAAACAGCTAATCAAAGATGGTATATTACCCAGGTTGATGGAGGATATGTATTCTTCATTAACAAGCATAGCAATAAGTCATTAGAAGTTGGCGGATGGTCTACATCTAATGGTGGAAATGTTCAGCAGTGGGATTATAAGGCTCAAGCTAACCAGTTGTGGAAATTTGAAATGGTTAATTAAAGTAATATATTATAAAAGGGAATTGTTACGGTAACGTGACAATTCCTTTTTTAGGTGTTTAGAGCGAAAAAGTAAAAGTTATTTTAATAAAAAACAATGCATATATTGTTTGAATACGAAGAATATGCTAAAATACTTATGTTTTATATTTATTTTATATTGAAAAGGGGAGTTTTATGTTGAGAATTTCAAAAAGAATTTTAGCTACAATTTTAGCAACAGCAATGGTATTTACGATGGCAGATTATTCGGGAATACATTTGTTAGTAGAAAATGTATCTGCATCAACAGACCAGAATAAGTATTCAGATTCAAAGGTGGTTAATGAAGAAATTATACCGGATACTGAATTGAGAAATGCTTTAAAAGACATAATTTCAAATGGAAACGATTTGACTTTTAAAGAATTAAAGGAATATGAGGGAGATTTGGATTTAAGCAATTATCCTCAAATTCAGGAAGTTACAGGTTTAGGATATATGAGACTTGTAAAAAATATGGATTTGTCCACTCTTTCAAAAGTTAAAAAGATTGATAAGTATGAGTTCCAGATGTGTAATCTCACATCAATAAAATTACCAGAAAATTTAGAAGAAATAGATGAAGCAGCTTTTTATAGGTGCGAAAGTCTTGAAACGGTTGTATTACCTGATGGTTTAAAGAAAATTCATAATGATGCATTTAGCAGATGTACAAAGTTAAATAATGTAACATTACCTGAATCGTTAATTAAAATTGGTAATGGAGCTTTTAGTGTTTGTGAATCATTGGAGAGTATAAAGATACCGGATTATATTAATGCAGCTTTGGAAAACTCAAGTGATGATTCTGTTAATGGATTGGGAACAGGAGTTTTTGACGGATGTACAGCATTATCAAATGTTACATTTGGTGCAGCCATGACAGCAATTCCGGCTGGCTTTTTTAGAGGAACAAAAGCTCTAAGAAAAATAGCAATTCCGGAACAAATTATAGATATAAGAAATAATGCGTTTGGTGAAAGTGGATTATATTCAATTGATTTGTCAAAAAATACAAAAATGACTACTATTTCAGGAAATGTATTTAATGGGTGCTCATCATTATATAAAGTTATTTTGCCTAAATCAATTGAGAGAATTGAAGAAAGAGCATTTTGGGGAACAAGTGTATATGATTCTGATATATTTAAAGGATTAGATAAATTAACTTATATTGGCGATTATGCATTTTTAGGTTGTAAATTTATTGAAATAAATATGCCGGATAATATTGAAACTATAGGATTCGAAGCTTTTAAAAAATGTAGTTTGTTACAAAAAGTTAATTTTGGGGAATATACACATGAAATAAAAGAAAATACAATACTTTCTATAGGAAGTGAGGCATTTATAGAATGCTATAATTTAACAGATGTTCATTTCCCTTCAGAAAATCAGGATAATATTAATTTTGGTATAGAAATATTAAGTAAGGCTTTTAAAAACGCTACGAATTTGCATAATGTTAATTTTACATCAAGCATTACATTGATTGGTGAAAGTGCATTTGAAAATTGCGGGGCAATAAAAAAAGAAGAAGTTTGTGAAGGAAGAAGAAGCGTATATATTTCAAAGAAAGATATACATAAAACTTACCAGGAGGGAGATACTGAATATAGATATTATACATATGGAAATGGGCAGGAGTATTATGAACTGAATATTGGATATTTTAATCAGGAAAATTTTAGAGATAGTTACAATAAATATGATTCTGATATAGAAGTTGTATTATGTGTACCGGGAGCAAATAAGCAAAAGGTATATACACATTCATATACAGGATTAGAAGATATTGATTTGTCGAATAATAATAGAACTGTATTTGGAAAAAATGTATTTAAAGGATGCATAAATTTGAAAACTGTTAAACTTCCTACAGAAATGACAGAGGTTCCTGAAGGAATGTTTGATAATTGTTTTTCTAATTTATATGGTAGTGATGATAGAACTGTATCTTCCTTAAAGCGTGAAAATGATACATGGTATGTGGGTTTAAATAAAGTGGAATTTCCTAGCACATTGAAAAAAATTGGCGTTAAAGCATTTTATCAGTGTAAAAATTTAGAGTTGAATAATAAATTACCTGAAAGTCTGGAAATAATTGATACAGATGCTTTCAGCGGATGTGAAAATATTGGTAAGTTGAATCTTCCGTATAATTTAGTAAAAATAGGAAATAATGCTTTTAATAATTGCTCAAGAATCATTGACGGTGTTGTTTCAAAAAAGAGAGGATTAACAGAGTGTGATGCATCCGCACTTTCAAAAATTGAATATATTGGAGGAGGAGCTTTTGCAAATTGCCCTTTTACAAACTTTATTATGAATAAAGAAGGAAAAATTAAAAACATAATGTCTGGCACATTTTCAAACTGTCAATTTTTGAAAGATGTTAGATTTTGTGATTCCGTTGAGAATGTACAGAATAATAGTATGTCTAATGATGTGAGTTTAAAATATATTGATATACCGGATATTTGTACAATTAATCAAAATTTTGCATACGGTGTATTAACTATACCTGTTAAATACAGAGACAGTTTTAGTGAATTATCAGATAGTTGTATTGTAAAGATGACAGAGGATAATATTTCATATGTTCCGCAATTTTCTTTATCTGTAAGAGTAGTTAATAAAGATCAGGTTGTAAGGGTTAATTCGGAAGTAGTATTACCGTTTTACACTATACAAAAGAAAACATGGAATAAAATAAAATTAGTAAAAATTGGCGATACTAAATTGGAATATGATCAGGATAATGATTCGTTCTCAGGAATAATGGACGAACTTCCTATGAGTGTAACTGCAGACTTGAATTTTTCTCACAATATTTCGGCAACAAATTGGACGGGAAGTGGAAAAGTTAATATTATTGCTCCAAGAATTCAGGGAAAATATGAAGCAGATGACGTACCAGTTACAGTAGAAGGCGATATTTCTTTTATACTTGGTAAAGGGGATAGTGGATATTATGTTAATCCGTGTGCTGTTTCAGGATTATATTTAGTGGATGTTCAGGCAAATCCGTGTAAGGAAATTATTGCAGATGATTCATTATATATAAATAGTACAAATAATAAAAAGTCATATAGAATTAAACCTAATTTTATACCTGAATCAAATGATAGCGATATGACAGATAAGATTGAATGGAAGGTTGAAACAGGAGAAGAATTTATAAGTTATACAGTATCAGGTGATGGAAAATACATAGATGTAAAAACATCAGGCACAGGCTGTGGCACAAGTAAAATTGTAGTAAAGGCAGGAACAATTATAAAGACAATATATGTTTATAATGTAATCCCTGGAACAATATCATCTGTTAAAGATGAAAATAACAAAGAAATTGCGAATAAAGGAAATGTGGATATTACTTTGTTAGACAAAACAAAAATTACAGCTACATTGTCATATCAGCTTGATGTCCCAAGTGGATATGAAGATAAAATATCATACACAAGTGATGATGAGTCAGTTGTAAAGGTTTGTAATGTTGAAGAAAAAGATGGAGTGACTGAGTGTGAACTTGAAGCTGTAGGTATGGGAAAAGCCGTTATAACTGTCAAATCAAAAGCAGGAGAAGCTGTAAGGACGTTTAATGTAGTTGTTTCATCTGATAATTTAAAATTAGTAGTAAAGGATCAGAATGATAATATTGTTGAATCCGGTAATAGACTTGATTTGTTAAATACTAATGGAATTAAGTATAAATACGAATTTAACGAAAATATTGCAAATAAAATGCTTACATCGGTTGTAGAGGACGACAGTATAGTTGAAGTAAGAAACATTGATACAAATAGAATGACATTTACCTTAGTTGGCAAAAAAACAGGTAAAACAAAAGTTACAATTTATCCTGCAATAGGAAATGAAAAGTGTGGTGTAACATATGAAGTTGTGGTAGACGGAGATATTTCTAAAATAACATTAGAGAATAAGTCGATAGAATTAGATAGTACATACTGTATATTGACAAGTGTTACAAACGTTTTCAATCAATCTATTAAGGATGATATTATGTCTAACATGTCAAGTATTACTACAAATACATTAAAATTTACTTCAAGTAATGAAAATGTTGCGACTGTGGACAATTGGGGAAATGTAACCATTATAAGCTTGCCGGATGATAACAGTAAAGTGACAATTTCATGTTGTGCTATGAGAGGTGGCGAGATTGTAAATAACACTACAAGAACAGTCACTGTAACTCCAACAAAGAAAAAAGTTTCCAATATTGTTTATAGTGGCAATACAAATATAACTGTTAATGAAAAAACAAAAATTGATTTGAGTTTTGAACCAGTTAACTCAATGTATAAAGGTGTTGAAGTTTCGTATGTTAACGATGGAAAGAATTTTGTATCTTATGATTATAAAGATAAAGAAAAAGCTATCTATGTAACAGGGAAAAAAGCTGGAAAAGCTGCGATAAAGGTTAGAGTAAAATTAGAAAATAATGTTTATATTGAGAAAATAATTGAATTTAATGTTTCTGATAAAATCACAGATACAACTAAAAATAGTATTTCTGATATTTCAGACACTAAAAATCTTAATAAGATTATAAAATTGAAAGTAAAACGAGGAAAGAAAAAGGCAACTTTAACTTGGAGTAAAATCAGTGGAATTACTGGATATCAGATTCAAATGTCAAAGAATGGCAAAAAATATAAGACTATAAAATTTATTAAGAAATCGTCGACTTCTAAATTTATAAAAAAGAAATTGAAATCAAAGAAAAAAGTGTATTTTAAAATTAGAACTTATATTCAGTCAGGAAAACAGAAAAAGTATGGAAAATGGAGTAAGGTAAAAGCTGTAAGAATCAAATAATATTTATAAAGTGTTTATATAGAGAAAGATAAATACTTTGTTATAGAATGTTTATAAAAATGATATGTTGAACTAAAAAGAATGCTGGTTTTATATATGTGGTAAATGTGCAATTATTGACAAAAAATGCATATGTGATAATATAAAATGAGTAAAATAAAAAGAAGGAGTTACTCAAATATGAATAAAAAAGTTTTATCAGTTTTGGTAGATAATACATCAGGTGTACTTAATAGAGTAGCTGGTTTGTTCAGCAGAAGAGGTTATAATATTGATAGCTTAACTGTTGGAGTAACACAGGATCCTAGATATTCCAGAATGACAATTGTTGTAACAGGCGATGATGATATAATTGAACAGATTATTAAACAGATTGAAAAGCTTGTAGACGTAAATAAGGTTGAGGTACTTGAAGATAATAATTCAGTGTGTAGAGAATTGATTTTAACAAAAGTTAAGACAACACCTGAACAGAGACAGCAGGTTATGGCAGTAGCTGATATCTTCAGAGCTAAGATTGTTGACGTTGGTATAGATTCACTTATTATTGAATTAACAGGAAATCAGAATAAATTAGATGCATTCTTGAATCTTTTAGCTGATTACGAAATTCTAGAACTTGTAAGAACAGGAATTACAGGTCTTGCAAGAGGAACAAAATAATAAACAAAAATTATATCTGTGATAAAGCAGATTGGTTTTTAATTGCTTTATGCAACAAATAATACATATATTTATGGAGGCGTAACAATGTCAGAAGCAAAAATTTATTATCAGGAAGATTGTAACCTTTCATTATTAGATGGAAAGACAATCGCAATCATCGGTTATGGTAGCCAGGGACATGCACATGCATTAAACTTAAAGGAATCAGGATGCGATGTCATCATTGGTTTATATGAAGGAAGCAAGTCATGGGCTAAGGCTGAAAAGCAGGGATTCAAGGT
>CABJBF010000005.1 GCA_902363805.1 Eubacteriaceae bacterium
CTTCCATCAATTACTGTTGTTTTGGAATTCATCATTTCTGATGACGTTCACTGAAAATCTTTTATTCATTTTCAGGGATGGTTGCTGTTCAATTATCAATGTTCTTGTTTTGCTTGTTGCCGTTTCAGCAACAACTCGTTTATATTATCACGATTGTTTTGCTTTGTCAACAACTTTTTTATATTTTTCTTCGTTATTCAAAACTTAGAATCAATTAAATTTTTCTGTCTGAACTGCTGTCTCAGCAGTCAGCTTGTGTATAATACTACGTATTTCGACTGTTGTCAACATGCTTTTTTAATTTTTTTATTTTTATGTATTTGTCAATTAAATCTAACTGCAATTATTACTTCTAGCGATCTTTGTCATCCTACATTAATAGAATTGGTTTTACTTATTATTTAAATATAATATCAGTATGACTTTATCTGTGTTGTATTTAACTTGTTTTAATTTATATTCTAAAATCAATCTGTCTGGTACCTATTAATACTTTATGTTAGATTGGATTTGTTTTTTATTTATTCTAAAATATCATTTTACTATTTACGGATTATTTTCTTTTTTCTATTTTTTACCATAAAATTTTTTAAGCCATTTCCTTCTTTTTAATATTATGTAAACTAAATTACGGATTATCCCAATTTAGTTAGAATAATCCGTAATTATTTTTAATTTTTTTATTTATTATCTATGGTCTTTGGCCTAAGGCTCCTTCGAGTGTAAGCGTTTCGCCACTCATATATTTAAAGTCTGGAGAAGCAAGCTGTACACATACGCGACCTATTTCTTTCTCCACGTCTCCAAAATGTCCCATTGGTGGTGTTTTTACATTTGCTTTAAATGCATCCGGATAAGCTTTTTCAAAATTTTCAAGCTGAGCTGTCCATGCAAGTGGGCATACTACATTTGCATTTATGCCGTCTGCTGCCCATTCGGTTGCAGCAACTCTTGTAAGTCCTCTGATTCCTTCTTTTGCTGCAGCATAAGCACACTGTCCATAGTTTCCAAATAGCCCTGCACCTGATGCGAAATTAATTACAGAGCCTTTTGTTTCTTTTAAATACGGATAGCATTCTTTCATATAGTAGAAAGCCGCATAAACTCCTGAATACATTGCGAGATCAAATTGTTGTGTTGTATGATCTGCTATTGTTACTCCTGAAGCTGATGCCTGTGCATTATTTATTAACACATCAATTCTTCCAAACTCATCTATTGTTTGCTTTACTACATTTGCAACAACAGTTTCATTGTCTGCTCCGGCATTTATGTCAGCCTGAATTGGCAATACTTTTATTCCGTATTTGCTTTCCAATTCTTCTTTTGCGTCTGTAAGTTTTTTAACGTTACGTCCTGTAAGTACCAAATTGGCACCTTCTTTTGCATAAGCCGTTGCTATTCCGTAACCTATTGAACCACAACTTCCATCCTGCAATACTGCTCTTCCTCCACCTGTTATAATGGCTGTCTTTCCTGTTAAAAATCCCATATCATTTTCTCCTTTCTTTACTCTTCCATTATTTTTTCTGAAAAGTTTATTTTGCCCCAAGGTTCTTCCATTACAATTGTAACTTTGCTTTTCCATTGTTGATACATTTCATCTGCGCTATTTTTTTCTTTTGTGTTTAATATATCTTCAACTTTTTTTGCAATTTTTTCTTTTTTGTAAATTTCAACTAGTCTTTCTTTACTAATATTAACTTTTGATAACATTTTTTCGCTGGAATTTTCTAAATAGTAGTCAGCTTCTTCATTTGCCTCGCTTTCTTCTTCTGCACTCAAGGACACGTCATATTTTGAAGCTTCATCGTATAATGCCTGTCTTTCGCAAATATTGCTAAGTATCTGGCTTTTTACCCCTTCTTCTAGTGTTACACCTATTTTTAGTTTTTTATTCCACTTAAGTTCTTTATTTTTTGACATATAATAAACTTCGTATGTTGCCTGTGTTTTGTAGGCATAATATCGAACTTCATCCATATATATGTCCGCTATGTCTGCTTTAGAATCAATGTCTTCTATTTTTATTCCTATCGATTCTTTTGATGCAACTGTCTGGCTTTCACTAGATGGTTGATTATTTTGTTCATTATTATTTTGTGTTAATGAATTTTCTAAATTTGATTCTACTGTTACTGATTCCGTAGTAGTTTCCTTCTGCTTATTGGTATCAGGGGATTTGCTACTTGTGCATCCCACTATAGCCATTGCCACTACAAAACATGTAAGTGTAGCCATCATTTTTTTATTTTTCATCGATTCTACTCCTGTTTATGCTGCTGTGTTGTTATTTTTGAGATTTGCTCAGCCATAACCATTTTATTGTTATGTTATATTTTTTCCATCATTAGTAATTCTTCTGATTAACTTCTTTTTAAGCTTCGGATATCTTCAATTACTTTTCGCATATTTTCCATCAATTCATCAGCGTCTTTTGCCGGTTTCATCGGAATATATTCGAAGTAAGGTGTTTTGTCCGGAATTAATTTTAATCTTCTGTTGTATTTGCTTAGTATTTCCGGTATTTTTTCTGTTTCAATCGGAGCCGTAGGATGCATTGTAAATTTAAGCTTTGTCTTATTTCCTGTTATTTCAGTTATATAAACTTCATGTGCTGTTGCTTTTATGAGTACAATTTTCAACAGATTTTCTACCTGTCTAGGCATTTCTCCAAATCTGTCTATTAACTCATCCTGCATATCTTCGTATTCTTCCTGCGTTTCTATGCCTGCAATTCGTTTATACACATCCATCTTCTGGCTCTCGCTTTTAATATACCCTGCAGGAACGAATGCATCTATAAGTACATCAATTTTTGTTTCAAATTCAAGTGTCGGAGTTTTTCCTTTTCTTACAAGAATTGCTTCATTTAGCATTTTACAGTACAGATCATAACCTACCGCCTCCATGTGTCCATGTTGCTGCGCTCCAAGTAAATTTCCGGTTCCTCGTATTTCCAAATCTCTCATGGCAATTTTTACGCCGGAACCTAATTCCGTGAAATTCTTTATTGCACCAAGTCTCTTTTCTGCTACCTCTGATAGCAATTTATTTCTTGTGTACATCATAAACGCATATGCAGTCCTATTTGAACGACCTACTCGTCCTCTAAGCTGGTACAACTGAGATAATCCCATTTTTTCTGCATTATGAATTATGATTGTATTTGCATTTGAAACATCAATCCCTGTTTCTATTATAGTAGTAGAAACTAATACGTCTATATCTCCATTTACAAAATCATACATAATTGTTTCTAACTGTCGTTCACTCATTTGACCATGTGCAAATGCTACATTTGCATCAGGCACAAGTCTTTGTATTTCGGCAGCACGTTCTGCTATGTTTTGTACAATATTGTATACATAATAAACCTGACCATTTCGTAATAGTTCTCTGTTTATAGCTTCTCTTACGATTTCATCATTATATTCCATTACATATGTCTGTATCGGCATTCTATCCTGTGGTGGTTCTTCCATAATAGACATATCTCTTATTCCGATAAGACTCATATGCAATGTTCTTGGAATTGGCGTTGCAGTCATCGTTAATACATCTATATTATTTTTTAGTTCTTTAATTTTCTCTTTATGTTTTACACCAAATCGTTGTTCTTCATCTATTATAAGTAAACCCAAATCTTTAAATTTCACGTCTTTTGAAAGAACTCTGTGGGTTCCGATTACGATATCTACATAACCTTTTTTCAAATCTCTTATTGTCTGCTCCTGATTTGCTTTTGTTCTAAATCTCGAAAGCATTTCCACTCTTACAGGAAAATCTTTGAATCTTTGTGTAAATGTCTTGTAATGTTGTTGCGCTAAAACGGTTGTCGGCACAAGATATACTACCTGTTTGTTATCCTGTACTGCCTTGAATGCCGCACGTATGGCAACTTCTGTTTTTCCAAATCCTACGTCTCCACATACAAGTCTGTCCATAGTCTTTGTGCTTTCCATATCCGCTTTAACCTGAGAAATTACTTCTAACTGGTCATCTGTTTCTTCAAACGGGAACATCTCTTCAAATTCTTTTTGCCATTCTGTGTCCGGACTAAATACAAATCCTGTGCTGTCCTGTCTTGTCGCATACAATTCAATTAACTCGTCGGCAATATCTGCCACTGCCTTTTTAACTCTTGTTTTTGTTTTTTTCCATTCAGTTCCACCTAATTTATTAAGCTTAGGTGGTTTTGCTTCACTGTCAGCATATTTTTGAATCATGTCGAGCTGAGTTGCAAGAATATAGAGATTGCTACCGCCTTCATATTCTATTTTTATATAATCCTTCACGGTGCGGTCTACTTCAATTTTTTCAATTCCTTTGTAGATTCCAAGTCCGTGATTTTCATGTACAACATAATCGCCTATATTTAAATCTGAAAAATCTGAAATATGTGAACCTGAATAATTATGTTTCTTTCTTCTTTTTTTCTTTTTCTCGCCAAAAATATCAGTATCACTTATTACTACAAATTTTATCATAGGATAAGCAAAGCCTCCGCGCAGGTGTCCTGTCACTATCATTACTTCTCCACTAAGCGCTTCTCTTTCTTTATCCTCTTCGTAAAATGCACTTATGCCAAATCCGCGTAAATCTTCTGCTAGTCTTTTTGCCCTCGTCAGGCTTGCACAAACCATTATTACTTGATATTTTTGTTTTTTATATTTTTTTAAATCCTCAACTAGCATTTCAAATTTGTTATTATAAGGACTTATTGTTTTTGCTTCTACAGATGCAATTTCATCTACTGTAAAATTCTTTACAGTCTGATCTAATGAAGTAAATAGCACTTTCTTTACTGAGTCTAGCTTACTTTCGATTGTTTTTCTACTCCACACAATGTCAGTCTGTCCCGACAAAACGTAACCTTTTTCTAAACGATTGCTCATGCTGTCTCTAAATTCCGTCTCAACAGCTTTCATCTGCTCATCAACTCTTTTTGGCTCGTCTATAAAGAACACCGCATCTTTTAAATAGTCAATAAAGCTTACCATTCCATCATAGAAATAGTTTACATAACTATCAAATGACATTCCATTTTCATTTATTTCTTCATTATCTATAAATTCTTTTATTATAACTTCAAGTCTATGCGCTTCTTCTGTTTTAAATTGTTTTCTAAGTGCTTCAGAATTTTTCTTTAAGTCTTTTTTTATTTTATCAATTCCGGCTCTTATTTCTTCTTTTGTTAATACATATTCAGTTGCCGGATATATTGTTATTTTTTCAAGATTTTCTATTGATCTTTGTGTTTCTACCTCAAAGCTTTTTATAATATCAACTTCATCATCCCACATGTCAATTCTATATGGGACTTCGTCTGTCAATGTATAAATGTCTATAATACTTCCTCTTACAGCAAACTGTCCCGGTGACTCTACCTGTTCTGCTCCCTCGTATCCCATTTGAACAAGCTTATGTCTTATTGCATCCATTTCAATAATGCTACCTTCAGAAATTTCCAAAACATTTTCTTTAATTCTGTCTAATGGCATTATTTTATCCATAAGTCCATCTGCTGTAGTCACAATTGTACATGGTTTATCTTCTACAAGTTTCTTTATGCATTCCAGTCTTTGCTGCAGGATTACGTTTCCATGTACGTCTGCTGAAAAGAATATGAAATCCTTCGCAGGATACAATACAACATTTTTATCAAATGCTTTTAAATCTTCATAAAGTTCCTTTGCTTTTGTTCCACTAAAAGTAACGATGACTTTATTTTTGTAGCCATCGCTTAATCCTGTTATAAAATGTGCAAGCTGAGAATCCGCACACCCTGTTACCTGACATGTTTTTCCTGTATCAAGGCATTCCTTAGCGCGTTCAAATCCATTTAATTTTTGTAGTGGATAAAAAAATGTATTCATTGTGTCCTTCCTTATTGTTTTAATGATGCCAGAATTGTGGCGGCGTAGCATGAAACAATCCGTAGGCATCAAAGTTGTGAGTTTTTAACCTCAACATTATTTTAATTTAGTTATATTTGTTCATTGCAGTCTCAATATTTTCTAGAATCATTACTTCAGCAGCTGATGCAGCGTTTCGTACCGCTTCATCTACGATTTCTCTTTCCTTGCTACCGAATTTTCCTAACACGTGATTAACCAAATCTCCCTGATTTTCACCTACTCCAACTTTTATTCTCTTAAAGTTTTGTGTACCGGTATGGGCTATTATACTTTTTAGTCCATTGTGACCACCAGCACTTCCTTTAGCTCTTATTCTTATCTTCCCTACATCTAGACTGATGTCATCTGCTATTATTATTATTTCCTGTTGTGGGTCTAATTTATAAAAATCCATTACTTCTCTTACAGATTCCCCACTATTATTCATATATGTCTGTGGCTTTACAAGTATGACCTTTTCATTTCCTATCATTCCTATTCCACAAAGTGCCTTATGTCTTCTTGTATTTACCTGAACTCCCATCTGAGATGCTAATTCATCTATTACATCAAATCCTATATTATGTCTTGTCTTGTCATATTTTTTGTCCGGATTTCCAAGTCCTACTATTGCGTACATGTATTTTCTCCTTTATTTTTATAAATTTTTTTCTAAAGACCTTCTCATTTATTACTATCTCTTTATCTTTTACATTTTATTATTATAGTTTACCCTTTATTGCTCTTTATTTAAAGACTTTTTGGCAATAAATTAATTTAAACTGCACACAATTTTTTATACATATGACTATTGTGCATAGCACTTCGATGCTACTTTGCTTCTTCTCAGCGATTATACATTCGCCAAATTTCTAAAATTGTGTATAATTAAAAATGGCATAACCACAATCGGGCATGCCATTTTAAGATAATAACTATTTTTATTCCAATTTACATTATGTCTATTCTGGATCTGGTTCTAACAATGCTTTTTCATAAGCTGCTAAAACAATTTCCTGAATTGAATTACGAGTCTGTGAATTGATTGGATGAGCAATATCTCTATATTCTCCATCTGCTGCCTTACGACTAGGCATTGCAATAAACAATCCTTTTTCACCTTCTACTACTTTGATGTCGTGAATAACAAATTCATCATCAATTGTAATTGAAACAACCGCTTTCATCTTGCTTTCTTTTGTCATCTTTCTGACTCTTACATCTGTAATATTCATATTTTTGCCTCCTCATTGTTTTGTAGAACATTACTTTTATTTTTACGCATCAATCATCACATATCAATGCGTCAAATACTTTTATAACCCGTATCTAAAGTTACGCTCTATTATAATTTTAGGTTCACTTTCATGATTAATTATTTCTGTATTAGGTTTAATTGTTCCGTGACTTTCAACGATACAGTTTTCAAGATGTACGTTGTCTCCAATATAAACATCATTAAGTATAATACAATTCTTTATCGTACTGTTATTTCCGATGTAAGCCTGTTTAAATACAACCGAATCATCTACTTTTCCATTTACTATGCATCCGCCTGAAATTAAGCTATTGCTGACACCTGCTCCCGGATTATATTTTGCCGGTGGTAAATCTTCAACCTTAGAATATACATCCGGATATGTTTTAAAGAAATAATTTCTTACTTCCGGTTTAAGGAAATCCATGTTTGTGTTGTAATATCCATCAACTGTAGAAATATTTCTCCAATAATCTGTAGTCTTATAAGAGTAAATCTTACGATTATTCTTATTCCTCTGTATAATGTCAGATACGATATCATATCTGTCCTCTTCCATACACTGTTCAATCAACTGGATGAGTAATCTTCTCCTAATTACATATACCCCTGTTGAAATTAAAGTTCCATCACTTTCAATTGGTTTTTCTTCAAATTTTACAATACGTCCATCATCATTAGTTGTTACTACTCCATAATTAGATACCTTACCATCCGGTAAATCTGTTGTAACAATTGTTATATCTGCATTCTTTTCAATATGATATTCTAATACTTTATTGTAGTCTAACTTGTAAACTGCATTAGATGATGCAATAACTACATATGGCTCATGGCTCTTCTTAAGGAATCCTATATTCTGTGCAATTGCATCTGCTGTTCCTCTATACCAGAAACCATTGTCAGATGTAATTGACGGAGTAAATACATATAAGCCTCCCTGCTTTCTACCAAAATCCCACCATTTTGATGAACTAAGGTGCTCATTTAATGACCATGCGTTGTACTGTGTAAGTACAGCTACTCTCTGAATATGAGAATTACTCATATTACTCAAAGCAAAATCAATAGCTCTGTAACTACCTGCTATTGGCATTGCCCCTACGGCTCTTTTTGCTGAGAGTTCTTTTAATCTGTTACTGTTTCCACCTGCTAAAATAATTCCTATCGCTCTCATTAAATTTCACCTGCCTTAATTATATAGTCTCCTGATTCAAGTTTTCCGTCAGGGTAATCGCTAATTACAGTCTTACCTGATATAGCTACATTTCTTCCAACTGTAACATTGGATGGTACGGTTGAATTTTCACCAATAACTACTAAATCACTGGCATAAACTCTTGTATCAAGTTTACTTTCTGCATACTCACCCGTTCCGATTGTACATTTTTCACCGATAACGACATTCTCTGCAATGATTGCCTTGTCCACTACAGTTCCTTTCTTAATAACCGTATTGTCCATAATAATTGAATCCCTAACTATTGCTCCTTCTTCAATTACAACATTGGCACTGATTACTGAGTTAGATACATTACCATGTATCTCACATCCGTTGCCTATGATACATCTTTCTACAGATGCCTCCTTGGCTACATACTGTGGTGGCAATGAACTGCTCTTAGTATATATTTTCCAAAATTCTTCATATAAATTAAATTCAGGTACAATATCTATTAATTCCATATTGGCTTCCCAATATGACTGTAATGTTCCTACATCTTTCCAATAGCTTGAATATTCATAAGCAAAAATTCTCTGTTCCTTATCAAAACAGTATGGAATTACATGCTTACCAAAGTCACAATTAGGCTGATTCTTAAGTGCTAAAAGTGCTTCCTTAAGTACATCCCAACTAAATATGTAAATACCCATTGATGCTAAATTGCTCTTAGGTACAGGTGGCTTCTCCTGAAACTCTGTAATTCTGTGATTTTCATCTGCAATTACAACACCAAATCTACTTGCTTCCTCAATAGGAACCGGCATAACTGCAATTGTAATATCTGCATTGTTAGCCTTATGGTAGTCAAGCATAACTTCATAATCCATCTTGTAAATATGGTCACCTGATAAAATTACTACATACTCAGGATTATAGCTCTGCATATAATCAATGTTCTGATATATAGCATTAGCTGTTCCTGTATACCAGTCTGTATTCTCGCTTCTTTCATATGGAGGTAATACTGTTACTCCTCCGATATTTCTATCTAGATCCCATGGAATTCCAATGCCGATGTGGGCATTAAGTCTTAATGGCTGATACTGTGTTAATACACCTACAGTATCTACACCTGAATTAATACAGTTACTAAGTGGAAAATCAATAATCTTATACTTGCCTCCAAACGCAACCGCAGGCTTAGCTACCTTGGATGTTAAAACTCCAAGTCTGCTTCCTTGTCCGCCTGCGAGTAACATGGCAATCATCTCTTTTTTAATCATGTCGTTCACCTCGCTGCTAATTTTATAAAGTAGTTAAATTATACCATTTAATTGCCCATATTTAAA
This sequence comes from Eubacteriaceae bacterium, assembly GCA_902363805.1. Classification (GTDB taxonomy): domain Bacteria; phylum Bacillota; class Clostridia; order Lachnospirales; family Lachnospiraceae; genus Eubacterium_U; species Eubacterium_U album. Next base: position 9,673 of record CABJBF010000005.1, read on the forward strand.
GGATTTTCTTAGATTTTTTTATTACATTTTTCTATATACGAAACGTTTTTATTTAGTTTTTTGTGCATTTTCAACAATTTTCGTCATATTATTGCAGTTAATTTCTAATTTGTCTTTTTTTTAACAATTCTTTTAATGTCATATTCTTAAATTTTTCCTTTTATTTTCTTTTTTTTAAGAGTATACTTATAAAGCAAATAGGAGAGTTTAGCCTTTATTTTTCAGTAAATATGGCGTTTTTTCAGTAAAAAATAAAGTGAAAAATAATTACTTTCTTATAATATTGAAAACTTTTATTTTGTTACTACTTATTATAAAGTAACCAAAATTTATTACTTATTAAAAGAGGTATCACAAATGTATATTTTAAATTTTAACGAACCATGTAAATTACATTTTACGGGAATTGGTGGAATCAGCATGAGCGCTTTAGCAGAAATTATGTTATCAAGACATTTCACTGTTACAGGTTCTGACAATCAAAATTCACAGATTACAGCACATCTTGAATCATTAGGTGCAAAGATTTTCTACGGTCAGCGTAACGAAAATGTTTCACCTGACACTGATGTACTTATTTATACAGCTGCGGTAAAAAATGATAATCCTGAATTAGTAGCTGCAAGAGAATATGGGATTCCAACATTAACACGTGCAGAGTTTTTAGGACAAATGATGAAAAATTACGATGTTGCAATTGGTGTTTCAGGAACTCACGGAAAAACCACTACAACTTCAATGATTTCACAGATTTTACTTCAGGCAAATACTGACCCTACTATTTTAGTCGGTGGAATTATGCCTGCAATCAAAGGTAACACCAGAGTTGGTCACTCTGGAACAATGATTACTGAAGCCTGCGAATACACAAATAGCTTCTTATCATTTGCACCAACTGTAGGCATCATTTTAAATGTTGCCGCAGATCATCTTGACTTCTTTAAAGATTTAGATGATATTCGTCATAGTTTTAGAAGATACGCAGAGTTACTTCCTGCTAACGGAGCTTTAATTATCAACGGAGACATCGACAATCTCGAATATTTTACAAAAGACTTAGACTGCAAAGTTATTACTGTAGGTTCTGAAGAATCAGGCAGTATGTACACTGCAAAAAATATTACATTTGATGAATTTGCTCATGGAAGCTATGATTTGTATGTTGAAGGAGAATTTAAGCACAGAGTTACTTTAAAGGTAACAGGCATGCACAACATTTATAACTCTCTTGCAGCAATTGCAACTGCTCACTTTTTAAATATTGATAAAGAAGATATTCTTAATGGGCTTGAAGCTTATAGCGGAACTGATAGACGTTTCCAATTCAAGGGCAAACTTGGAGATATAACTATTATTGATGATTATGCTCATCATCCTGATGAAATTACTGCAACGCTTAAGACTGCTGAACATTATCCTCATAAAAAGTTATGGGTTGTATTCCAACCTCATACATATACAAGAACTAAGGCTCTACTTCCTAAGTTTGCAAAAGCATTATCAGAGGCTGACGCTGTTGTTCTTGCAGATATTTATGCAGCAAGAGAAAAGAACACTTTAGGAATTAGTTCTAAAAATTTGGCTGATGAAATAGAAAAATTAGGTACTGAAGTACATTATTTTCCAACTTTCGATGAAATTGAAAATTTTTTATTAGAAAATTGTAATGATAATGACTTATTAATAACTATGGGTGCCGGAGATGTCTATAAAATCGGCGAAAAGCTGCTAGGTAAATAAAGTTATTAACACTATCCGTAAAAATGTGGTAAAAAGTTATCAACATTTTTACGGATTTTTAGTTTACATAACATTTTATATTTTTAAACCTGATAAATGCCCTATTTAAAGCCTTTTTACAATTTTCGACAAATTATTTTCGAAAGTTATTCACATTATTAACATTATTAACATTTGCCTGAACCCCTTTAAAAATGGGCGTTTCAGTGTTTTTTAACCCTTTTCAAATAAAATTTATTGTGCTATACTTTGTCTTGCTTGAGAGAGAAAAAGGATTTTGACCTTTATTATTTTTTTGCTTTCTCAAGAAATTGGTTTACATAACATTTTGAGAATTTGAGAGGTTTTTATCATGGGTAAGTTAGTTATAGATAGAGGGAATTTTACAGATTTAACATCAGTATCTAATCTTTTTATTGATGAATATATGCCAAATGCCAATGGCGAATTTGTTAAAATATATTTATATCTTTTAAGATTAGTTTCCGGACATTCTACTGAAATAACAACAGATGCTTTGGCTGATCTTTTATGTTTTACTGAAAGTGATGTTGAACGTGGGTTATCTTACTGGGAACGCCTCGGTCTTATTTCTCTTTCAAGAGATGAGGACATGCATGTTAACGGAATTCGCATGGAAGCATATACAACTAATAAATTTTATGTCAAATCAATATTAAACTCTTCAGGAAGCCAGGTTTCAGCAAGAGCTGTTGGCGATACTTTTTATGGCAATTATGAAGATGTTAATTCTGAACCTGCATTAATCGAAAGTATTGCACCTGCAAATGCAATTCCTGCCAAGCGCAAATATACTTCTAAAGAAATTTCCGCATTCAGCAAGGATCCAAGGGTTCAGCAGTTAACATTTCTTGCCCAAACTTATCTTGGTAAGACATTAAACAGTAATGATGTTAATTCTATTTTATATATGATTGATGGTTTAAATTTATCTTCTGATTTTATCGAATATCTTATGGAGATGTGCATTTCATCAGGAAATAATACTTTAGGCTCTATCGAAAAGTCAGCTGTCAACTATTATAAACGTGGAATTACAACTATTGATGATATTAAATTTGATACAAAAATCAGGAAATCAATTTATAAGAGTGTATTTAAAATATTTGGATTAACTGACCAGAACGCAGCAAAGAAGGATGTTAATTACATTTCTAAATGGACAGAAACTTATAATTTTTCAGAAGATATTATTGTTGAAGCTTGCAACCGTACAATAGAACATACCCATACAGCAAGTTTTCCTTATGCTGACACAATTCTTAAAGGATGGTATAATAACGGTATTACAGATTTATCACAAGTTGAACAGTTAGATGAAGAACATGCTAAAGAAGTTTCTGAGAAGTTTTCATCTCTTCAGGCTTCTAAGGCTTCTAAGGCTTCTAACAAATCATGCTCAGCAAGTCTTAAGAAGTTTAAAAACATGGACGAGCGTACATACGATTCTATTGAGTTAGAAAAAATGTTACTTTCATCTACAAATAGAAAATAGGTTTTAAATTATGGGTTTAAAAAGAGAACAATACGACGTTATTAGCAATATGTATAATATGCGCCGTTTAAACAATAAAATTGAATTAGAAGAGAGAATTGCCAAGGTTTATGAAAAAGCCCCTGAAGTTGAAGAAATAAGCCACCAGATTAGTTCTTTGGCCATTTCAGCCGGAAGGAAAGCTTTAGCTGGGGATTCTTCAGCAGTTGATTCACTAAAAAGGGAATTAGTCTTATTAAAAGATGATAAGAAGGCTGCTTTACTTGCCGCCGGTTTTCCATGTGATTATCTGGATGAGATATTTACATGCCCTGACTGTAAAGATACAGGTTTTATAAATGGTGAACCATGCCACTGCTTTACTAAGGCTGTTGTTGAGGAATTATACTCACAATCTAACTTAAAAGAGATTCTTATGCGAGAAAACTTTGACAATTTTAACTTTGACTATTACAATAGTGGCGAAGTAGATTCTATTACGGGAAAAACTCCTCTTGAAAATATTGAGGATGTTGTTGACCATTGCAGGTATTTTATTAAGAATTTTAAAGACAGTCATGAAAGTCTTTTGATTTATGGGAATGCAGGTGTTGGCAAGACTTTTCTAGTTAACTGCATTGCTAAAGAACTTATAGAACAGGCTTACTCTGTTATTTATTTATCTGCAGTTCAATTATTTGACCTGTTGGCTGATTTATCATTTAACAGCCACAAATCTACGGGAAATAAACATATTAGTATGAGAGAACTTCTAAGCTGTGATTTATTGATTATTGATGACCTTGGCACGGAAATGGCTAATTCATTTACTGCCTCATCACTTTTCAATTGCCTTAATGAACGCCTTATACGTCAAAAATCTACTATTATTTCTTCAAATCTTTCTGTAGATGAATTGAAGCAAAACTATACTGAGCGTATTTTTTCACGTGCAGTTGGCAATTATACTGTTATGAAGATTTTTGGCGATGATATAAGAATAAAAAGTAAATTTAACAATTAACACACGGAGGAAATCTAAAAATGTCTAACAAAAAATTTATCGAATCTATCCCTGTAGGTCCGCTTGCAATTGTTGCTTTACCTGGAAGTAAAGCTCTCGGAGATAAAGTTGATGCTTATATTTCCGGATGGAGAAGTGAAAGACTTGAAGCTAAAGAATCACCTATTACCTTCAAAGGATATGTTAAGGATTCTTATCTTCTAAACGTAAGTGTTCCTAGATTTGGTACAGGCGAAGCAAAATGCGCTTTAAAAGATACTGTACGTGGTTGTGACCTTTACATCATTGATGATGTTACTAACCACAGTATCGAATACACAGTATGCGGTCAAAAGAATCATATGTCTCCAGATGATCATTATGCTGATATCAAGAGAGTTATCGCTGCTGCAAGTGGTAAAGCACGTAAAATTACAGTTATCATGCCTTTCTTATATGAAAGCAGACAGCATAGACGTTCATCTAGAGAATCTATGGACTGCGCTGTAATGCTTCAGGAATTAGTAAATATGGGTGTTGATAATATTATTACATTTGACGCTCATGACCCTCGAGTTAATAATGCAATTCCTATTAGTGGATTTGAATCAGTTATGCCAACATATCAGTTCATTAAAAACCTTTTAAGAAATGTTCCTGATATTAAACTTGATTCTGACCATTTAATGATGATCAGCCCTGATGAAGGTGCTATGGGAAGAGTTGTATACTATGCAAACGTTTTAGGTGTTAACATGGGTATGTTCTACAAACGTCGTGATTATACAAAGGTTGTAGATGGACGTAATCCAATTGTTGCACATGAATATTTAGGGGATTCCGTTGAAGGTAAAGATGTTTTAATTATTGATGATATGATTTCTTCCGGTGATAGTATGTTAGACGTAGCTAAACAGCTTAAGAAGAGAAAAGCAAACAGAGTATTTGTTGCTTCTACATTTGGTTTATTTACAAACGGTTTAGATAGATTCGATGAAGCTTATGAACAGGGATTAATTTACAGAGTTATGACTACAAACAGTATTTACCAGACTCCAGAGCTTCTTGAAAAAGAATGGTACATCAATGTTGATATAAGCAAATTTACAGCTTTATTCATTGACAGATTAAACCATGACGCATCAATTAGTGACATCTTAAACCCAATTGATAAGATTACTAAAAAGATTAATGAATATAATAATAAATAATTGAATTAATTTACTATGATATTAAACTGTTGTGTTTACAACCATAGTTGCAAATGCAACAGTTTTTTTAATACAAAAAACCTTCAAAAGATTATATTAAGGAAATTCCAAAGAACAAACTTTTTGGATATATCATCTCATATCTCTTGAAGGTTTTATTTTTATGTATTATTTTTTTATGTATTATTTTTTTATGTATTATTTTTTTATGCATTAAATTGTTATGTATTTATTCTTTATCTCTTGTACAAATTGCTCTGTTCTAGCCGTTTTGTTTTAATTAATTATAATTCTGTCGGAATTAATTATAGTCAATTCCAGTTCTTTCTGTTGCAGTTAACTCTAGTCAATTACAAATCTGTTGCAGTTAACTCTAGTTCTGTTCTGCGAATTCTTTAAGTACGCTTATTGTCATTTCGTACTCTTTTTCTACATCTTTAAACATTTCATCACAGCCTTCAAGCTTTCCTGCTCTTAACTGTTCAGTAATCTTTGAGCTTGCTTCATATAACTTGTCAAATCCAAGATTAACACATACACCCTTTAATGTGTGTGCTGCCCTAAATGAATCATCCAAATTTTTGCCTGCTAATGCATCTTTTAAGTTCTGGAAACTTGAATCGTCTAAAAACTTAATTGCAAATTTTTTGATTATCATTTCACTGCCTAATCTTCCTAGGACTTTTTCATAGTTTGAGCCCATCTTTTCGTAGCATTCTTTTGTAGTCATAGTCTGTTCCTCCTATTTAACCTGTTCAATTTTATTTTCTGTTTTTGTAAACCCAATCCCCACAAATTTATTACATTACCAATCTCATTATTTATTATTTAAATTGATTAGCATGTAGCATCTACTAATCAATCTAATTTCTTCAAGTGATAATCAAGTCCCAGCTTGTCCGCCATAACCTTTTCTCTTGTATGACATGAGAACACTATTACCTGGTCAAGATTTTCTGCCATAAACTTCATTGTGTTTCCCATTCGTTTATTATCGTACATTGCAAAAGTATCGTCAAGCAAAATAGGTTTTGTATCGTTTTCAAATATTATATCTGCTGCTGCAAGCCTTAAAGCCATGTAAATTTGTTCAACAGTTCCCTTACTTAATTTAAAAGATGATATTAAAGCATTTCTACCATTAACTGAAACATTTAAGTTATCATCTATAACAATATTGTTGTATTTTCCATTTGTAATCTTTGACATATAGTAAGAAGCCTTTTCGTTAAGTCGTCTTCCAAAACTGTTTCTAACTTCATAAGCTATTTCTTCAATTTCTCTTTTAGCATTCTCTAATGCTCTTATTTCAATCTCTGCATTTTTAATGGATTGAAGTTTTGCTTTTAAATTCTCTATATGCTTTTCTAATTCAATATCCTGTTCCTGCTTCTGCTCTAATACACCTTGCTCTTTTCCAATTTTTTCCTTAAGCGCTGCATATTCTTCATCAAGTTCTTTTATCTCTTCACTATAATCATCGCTTGATAATTCTGATTCTTCAAGATTTTTTAAAGATTCTTTAGCTACACTTAAATTAGCTCTTCTGTTATCAAGTTGACGCTCTGTATATGTTTTTTCATTATTTAATGCATCTAACTTATCCATGATAAGTTTAGTTTCTTTTAAATTTTCAGCAAGTCTTTCTTTGCTCTTTACATTCATAAAAAACTTAACAATTGTTGCTATTAAAAATGCTAATGCTAATCCTGCCGGTATTCCAATTTTTAAAATGCCTTTGCTTGAAAAATCAAGTAATTCAGGATTTGCCATAAACATACCTATTGAACATCCAAGGCATACAACTGTTATAAGGGCGAACACAATTGGTATATTTGTCGCCTTATTTAAGGCGTTGCTTACTCGTTCCATTACTTCCCTTGTTGGAATTCCTTTTGACTCTAACTGCTTTTCCATTTCTCCCTTTTGAGCCGTTATCTCTGTCAAAGTTCTTGAAGCCTTATCAATTTCATGGTTAAGCTGCATTATTTCATTGTAAAGATTTTCTTTTCTGGCACTGTATTTTGTCATTTCTTCTAATCTGACAGCATCCTTTCCTGCCAAATCCTGCTTCTTTGCCAGTAACTCCGCTTCTTTACTCCTGTCTAAATCAATTTCAGAAATTATTGTATCCTGCTCTCTTTTAGACATCTCTATTTCTTCTGCGGTTTCTTCCATATCACGAATTACTGATTCTTTAGAACCTACTTTATTTTCGCTTATTATTTCTTTACGCTCAGCATCAAGACTTGTCAAAGCCTGTTTCATATCAATTTCCATAGACTTTGTTGAACCTAAATTTGCTGCGTAGTTCTTTAATATATTTTCTAATTCTTTATCAGTTGCACTTCCAATCTGGCTTATGCTAATCGTGTTATAATAACAACTTTCATCTAAGCCTCTAAACAACTGCTTTATTTCGTTGTCATCAAGTTCTCTTCCAAGGTCCTCATCTATGACACGAAATGATTTTTCATTTTTATTAAAATTTCTTTCAAAACGATAGTCCTTACCATCGTTTTCAACTCGCATCATTCCACGATATACTTCAGGATTAATCCATGGTTCATATTTGGTATATGTATCTTTTCCACTAGCTTTTCCACGCTGTTTATCTATACCAAAAAGCATTCCTCTTATGAATGTGTGTATTGTTGTTTTTCCGGCTTCATTTTCACCATAAACAATGTTTAATCCTCTTTCGAAATGAATTTCTGTATCATGAAATTTGCCAAAATTAATCAATCGAATATCTTTTATTATCATTGTTTGTCCTCCATAGCCTCAAGTAACGCCTTAACCCCATAGTATAAGGTCTTCTGCTGTATTGGAGAGAGAACATCCTGGTCGATATATTTTTCAATAAACATTCCTAACAGATTATCTTTATTTCTTTCATATAATTCTTCAAAATCATAGTCAGGCTCTGTTCGGTCCGTTACGGATACTACATTTCCTACCTGAGCCAGACCTTCTAAGTCAATATCAAAATCAGGATTTCTATAACCTACTATTGTTACTTTATATATATTATCTCTGCCTTCTTTTTCTATAAATTCCATAAGAGTGTGTCGCAGTTCCATATTTGTAGCATTTGTAGTTACCGTCATTTCCGCATGTTTATATTCTCTCTTAGAAAAAGACTGGAATCTTATATTCAAATTCTGCTTAGTTACTTCTCCATATATAAATCCTCTAGGGCCTATTTCATTTACATCAATAGGTTCAAGGGAACCTGAATATGCCATTCTGTTAGCTTCATCCAAATCCGGAATGTGAATGTGTCCAAATGCCACATAGTCAAATCCCTCAAGCATTATCTTTCTTTTATTAATAGGAATATGCTTATCATCACCACCGTGAGCTACAAGAATGTTAATCCTATATGGATTTTTTATTTGTATATCATCATACAGCGGTTCTGTTATTTCATTTTTATAATAACTTAATCCATACACATCAACGCCCAAATCATCTATAGGCACACAATCTACTGTTTTGCTATCAAGAAAATAAACGTTCTTATTCCATTCAAAATTTCTATAAAACGAACCTTTTTTTATTGCATCATGATTTCCTGCACACAACACAACCTTTGTATCCGGAATCGTTGAAAACAGGTAGTCTACCTCCTTCAATTCCCTTAACAATGGCTGTCTATGGAATAAATCTCCTGCAATTATGAGTAATTCTATTTCATCTTCCTTAACTTTTTTTATTAATCTTTCAAATGTTCCCCACATTTCATCTCCCCTGTGGACTGCCCAATCCATTTTACTTTCCGGCGTTGCCCCTAGATGAATGTCGGCTGTGTGTATGAACCGCATGTTGAATGATTCTCCTTTTATTCATAATTTTCTTCAAATGTCCAAATTTTTTGTCCATTATAATCTGTAACAAGGCCTTTATTTGTCTTCGCTACTGTTTCTGCCTCATTTTGATTATAATATATTCCAAATAAATTTCCACCCGCATATACAAAATATTGGTCCTGTGCTGCAGGCTTTATTATTGTATTTACTTCTGTTGATTTTTTGTATTTAATGGAAGCTTCCTCTACTTTTAATTCATTCTTTCCACTTAACTGGTTTACAAATGAAATTGCAAGTTCTTTAAGCTTTAATGTATCCGCAAAATAACTTGATTTTGTCTTTGTTTCTAATTTTTCAGTATTATCTATAAGTTGATCATCAGAAATAGCTTTGCCCTTCTTTTCTCTCTTCATGTTAATAATAGTGTCTGTTATTTCAACACCTGTAATAACTGTATTGTCAGAAGAATATGAAGTTATTTCGTTATAATCTTTGTCTATAATTTTTAAAGTATCTATACGCATACTGTCCGAAACATTCTCAGGTTTTGTTATACCATAGATAAGATTGTTTCCTGTATATCCACACGCTGACAACTTTTCGCCATTTTCTCCTGTAAGTTTTTTCTCCTTACCTGTCGTCAAATCTATTACCGTAATACTATCACTATTCATTGTTGTCAAATCGGTATTATAAGCAATTGCTGTTTTTGACTGATTTATCGCATAAGAACCGTCAGGCATATTTTCAACAATTTTGCCGCTTTCCTTTGTTCCTATATTAACATAATATAAACTGTTATCTAACATGAAATAAATTGTTCCATCATTTACATAACATAATTTGTGAATCTGTTTGTCAATCATCTCTGCAGGCTGGCTAAATGGAATAAACAACAATTCTTTACTTTCATTACTTTCTTTATCATAATGAAATACTGAAATACCATTTTCTCCTAAATGTTCATTACTTGGACTGTATCCATAAACCAGGAAATTGGCATTGCCTTTATCATCTGTCTGAATCATCTTTGCCTTTGTCATTCTGTTTTCTGACACACTTTTGGCATCAAGTGCAAATAATTTTTTCATTCCATTTGATGTTAAATCCATTGTATAAACATCGCCATTAATTTCAAATCCAATGTACTGTCCATTTTCACTTTCAGCAACGTCTATTGTTTTCTGATTCTGGATTCCTAAATCTATAAAAGCTTTTCCAACATTGTTGTCATTTGCTTCCCATACCTGATTTATTTCTCTATTATAATTCAATACATAATTTTGTCCTGAAAAAGTCCATACAACTATTGTTTCTGATACGTTATATGTTTCTTCAACACCTTCTGCATTGCTTGCTTTCACTTGATATTCTAGTGTATATGTTCCTGCTTCTCCGCTGTCTTTGATGCAAAACTCTTTTGCTGAAACATTTACATTTCCCTGAAGTTGAGGTTTCATTTCACTCCACTGCAACATTTTATAACTTGAAGATAATGTCGTATATCCCAAATCATCATTTTTCAAATCTTCATCAGGCTCTAAATATGTCGCAATATTTAATTCTGTATCCTGTCCTAATGTGCTACTGCTAAACTGCTTTGCAAACGCAATCTGTCCATCTACAAAACTGTCATTCATTACCATGACTCTTGTATAGTAGTATATATTTTCATTATTATTTGTTTCCAATGTTAAAACAAGCTGATATTCCTGTCCCGACTGTAAAATAGCACTGGCATTTATTTCATACAATGTAGTCTTTTCTGTATTTTCTGTCTGCTTTGCTTCCCCATTGTCTATTAATCGGGAATCTTCCGTGCTTCGCACTTCATACTTCATTCCGACAATTGTTCTGCCATTATTTATTATTTTTACAGGTATCACACGACTACTTTCCACCGGAACAATGTTGTCTCTTATATAGTTACTTCCTACTTCTGTTTTATATCCTAATATTGATGCTATCTTTTCTGAGCCATAATATGCATCTACTTCAGGAAGCAATTCGTGTTCATTTGTAGTATGATTATTCTTTGTATCCGATGATTTATCAAATACTTTACCTCTTGTAATACCAAAAACAGCAAGTGTAACCAGTAATATAACAATTACAATTGCTACAACATATCTTTTTTTCATTTTATGTCTCACTTTCCCATTCCAATATGCCGAAATTTTATTTGCTTAAATACGACTTCAGACGGGAAGCTATTTCTCCCCGCCTGTTTCGTATTCATAAGGCACTTCGCCCATTTATTTTTTATTTACAGCTTTTTTACCCTTAGTGCTTTTTGCATGGCTTTTTCTTGCAGCTACTACTTTTGGGAATTCAAATATAACTGATTCAAATGGATGCAATGGCATGTCCAAACTATATGGCATTCCGTCACATTCACCTTTTTTAGCTTTATATTTTACTTCCTTTGTTTCTCCTGCTTCTGTTGTGAGAAGTCGTTTGTAGGTGCCTGCTTTAGGAACTCCCACTCTGTAATCTTCTCTTGCTATAGGAGTAAAGTTTGTTACAAATCCTATTGCATTCTTATAATTTTCTTCTCCTGTCTTTCTTATAAAACTAAAGATACTTCTATCATTATCATTACAGTTTATCCATTCAAATGCATCGTATCCTTTTGTTTCAGTATACATTGCAGGATATTTTTTGTATAAATGTAATAGTTTTTTAACATATTCATGTAAATCTTTATGTTCAGGTTCTTCCAGTAAATACCAGTCAAGACTTCTTGCTTCCGACCATTCCTGAAGTTGTCCGAAATCCTGTCCCATAAACAATAATTTTCTACCCGGATGTCCAAACATAAATGTATATGCTGTCTTTAAGTTCTTAAACTTATCTGCAGGATATCCAGGCATCTTGTTTAACATTGAACATTTAAGATGAACTACTTCATCATGTGATAACACTAATATGAAGTTTTCACTAAATGCATATGTTAATCCAAATGTCATTTTATTGTGGTTAAATTTCTTGAAATATGGGTCCAATTTTACATATTCAAGGAAATCATGCATCCATCCCATGTTCCATTTATAAGAAAATCCAAGTCCACCGTCTTTAGGGTCCGCAGTTACCCGTGGCCATGCTGTCGATTCTTCTGCAATTATATATGCCTGTGGATTTCTCTGTTTCATAATACTGCTTAAGTGCTTAAAGAATTCTATTGCCTCTAAGTTCTTATTATCGCCGTATTTATTTGGAACCCATTGACCGTCCTGTCTTCCATAGTCTAAATATAACATTGATGCTACTGCATCTACTCTAAGACCATCAATGTGATATTTTTCCACCCAGAATAATGCATTTGCAATTAAGAAGTTAACTACTTCTGTCTTTGAGTAATCAAATATCTTTGTTCCCCAATCAGGGTGTTCTCCTTTTCTTGTGTCCGCATATTCATATAATGGAGTGCCGTCAAACATTGCAAGACCATGTGCATCTTTTGGAAAATGTGCCGGTACCCAGTCGAGTATAACACCAATTCCTGCCTTATGGAATTCATCAACTAAATGCATGAATTCTACAGGTTTACCGTATCTGGCTGTTGGAGCATAATATCCAACAACCTGATATCCCCATGAGCCATCAAATGGGTGTTCCAATACGCCCATTAATTCTACGTGTGTATAACCCATGTCTTTTACATATGCTACAAGTTCTTTTGCTAATCTCTTGTAATCATAGAATCCGTCTTCGTCGTTTTCATCTACAAAGTCTTTTTTCCATGAACCCATATGTACTTCATATATTGACATCGGTTCTTCGTAGTGGTTTTCCTTTTTCTCATGCCATTTTTTATCTTTCCAAGTATAGTCTTCAATATTAGCTACTTTAGATGCATTTCCAGGTCTCTTTTCTGACCAGAATCCATACGGATCAGATTTGTATAAGGTGTCACCATTCTTTGTTGAAATAACGTATTTATACATTTCACCTTCGCCCACACCCGGAATGAATAGCTCCCAAATTCCTGAGTCATTTTCCATTTCCATATTGTGGTCAAATCCTATCCAATTGTTAAACTCACCTACTACGCTGACGTTAACAGCATTTGGTGCCCACACTGCAAAATACGTGCCCTTTACTCCGTCTATCTCCATTAAATGGGCTCCTAGTTTGTTGTAGATTTCATAATGTGTACCTTGTCCAAACATATAACAATCGTCTTTTGTTATTATTTTTTTATATTCCATATGGGCCCTCCGTTCGTCTTATTTATACTCTGTTATAATTGATTAAACATCCTTTTAAGATTATTTCTCTTTCGTCATCTGTCATTTCTCCAAGCTTCAATGTTATTTCTTTCTTTTCCGTTCCGTTCATTACATAAGCTGTGATGTCAGACTTCTTTTCCTTAATTGCATTTGCAATATCAGGTACAAAGATGTAATCTCCTTTCGCAAATGGTAATTCCATATCTTCATAGATAAATGGAAGCATTCCCCAGTTGATAAGGTTTGAACGATATCTCTTTGTTGCATATTCATGTGCTATATTTGCCCATCCGCCTAATACTTTCTGACAACTTGCTGCCTGTTCTCTTGCTGAACCATCTCCAGGCTTAACTGCATATATTGTACTTCCGATTCCAACTGTTTCTTTGTTTATATTCATTTCAGGGAAGGCTTCTTTTAAACCATTCCATACTTTTCCAAATTCATCTGAGTGTTCGCATGGGCATTTGCCTGAAACACGAATCTGTTCTGCCTTCTGAACATCCTTTGCATTCTTAACATATTCAGGATCTTTTCTTGATAATGTAAATTCTGCCAATCCAAGAGGATTTGAACGATATGATGATGTTTCTCCTGAAGGAATTAATTCATCTGTTGTTGTTACAGGGTCATGAATTTCTGAAACTACCTTTAACAATAAATTATCTGTTAAAGCTTCCATTTTTGGCCAGTCCTTAATATTAGGTCCAAATTTAATTTCTGTATCAGGGTCTGCAACTCCGTGTGAATCAAATACTCTGTTAGCGTAAATTGAGCTGTCAAAGTGATATGTTCTTCCTTTATATTCAACATCCATATCTGTTGCTGCTGTAAGGTATCCCTTATTAGCTGCTGTTGCTGCAATTGAACGTGCATCCATAAGAGCAACTGATGAAATCTGTCCATTCTGTAACTTAGAACCTTCTCTGTTAGGGAAGTTTCTTGTTGAATGTCTGATACTAAATGCGTTGTTTGAAGGTGTATCTCCTGCTCCAAAACATGGTCCGCAGAATGCTGTCTTCATTACACCGCCGGCTTCCATAATGTCTGCTGCACATCCATTTTTAATTAATTCCATATATACAGGCATTGATGCAGGATATACGCTTAACGTAAATTCATCTGAGCCAATGTTATTGCCTTTTAAGATATCAGCTGCTGCACAGATATTTTCAAATCCACCACCTGCACAACCTGCAATAATTCCCTGTTCTACATAGAATCTGCCATTTCTAATCTTATCCTGTAATGAGTATTCAACCTGTCCGTCTAATGATACTAATGCTTTCTTTTCAACATCGTGTAAAATGTCTGCAAGGTTAGCATTTAACTCATCAATTGTATATGTATTACTTGGGTGGAAAGGCATAGCTATCATTGGTTTAATCTTGTCTAATTCAACATATACCATTCCATCGTAATATGTTACTGCTCCAGGATTTAATTCTTTATAATCATCTACTCTTCCGTGAATGTCGTAGAATTCTTTAATCTTTTCATCTGTTCTCCAAATAGATGAAAGACATGTTGTTTCTGTTGTCATAACGTCAACACCAATTCTGAAATCAGCACTTAAGTTACTTACACCAGGTCCAACAAATTCCATTACTTTATTGTTTACATATCCATTAGCAAATACTTCACCAATAATTGCAAGAGCAACGTCCTGAGGTCCAACTCCCTTTGCAGGTGCTCCTGTCATATAGATACCGATTACACCCGGCATGTTAATGTCATATGTCTGAGATAATAACTGTTTGACTAATTCAGGTCCGCCTTCTCCCATTGCCATAGTTCCCAAAGCACCGTAACGTGTATGAGAATCTGAGCCTAAAATCATCTTTCCACCGCCTGCAAGCATTTCTCTTGCAAACTGATGAATTACTGCCTGATGAGGTGGTACATAAACTCCACCGTATTTCTTTGCACATGTAAGTCCAAACATGTGGTCATCTTCATTAATAGTTCCACCTACTGCACATAAACTGTTGTGACAGTTTGTAAGTACATATGGTATTGGGAATTTCTCTAATCCTGAAGCTCTTGCTGTCTGGATAATTCCTACGAATGTAATATCATGTGATGTCAGTTTATCAAATTTAATCTGGAGTTTTTCCATGTTTCCAGATGTATTATGGCTGTTTAAAATGTTATATGCCATTGTATTCTTAGCTGCTTCTTCTTTTGTTAGATAATTCTGGCCTAATTTTGATTTTAAAATTTCTTCAGAATCGTCCCCAACTTCAATTACTTCGTTACCGTTTAAAAGGTAAGCTCCACCTTTACTTAATGTAATCATTATCGTCCTCCTAAATGCCATTAAATATACATATCAATCTCAGAATGTATTTCAGTTTATTATACATTTTTTTAGCCTTTTATGCAATGCCGACGGACGTTTGTCTGCATTAATAATTGATGTTTTTAACCATAATAGACACATTTCTAATTCACGTCGAATTTCTTATATTGTAAATTAGCAGTTTTTGTTTTATATTACTTTCTAAAGGGAGGGTCTAAATAGAGAGTTTGTCCTTTTATTTTGTGAAGTAAACTCTTGTTTTATAATACTTAGTTTCATCGCTTGGTTTATTTTTGACTGATTTATTCGAAATTAAACCTTTATTATGTATTTAGTTTTATGGAGGGGTTTTATGATTATTGCAATGGTATGCGATTTCTTAGGTGAGGAAAACAATGGTACCACCATTTTTTGCTACAATTTAATTGAATGGTTAACAAGACACGGACATTCTGTAAATATTATTTGTCCGGATAAAGACAAGTCTGATATAAATTCATGTTTTGTTGTTCCTCAAAAAAAGCATTTAACTAGTATTGAAAAGCGTTTTGCCAATCAGGGGCTTGTATTTGCGAAGCCAAAGCGTTCTGTTATTAGGAAGGCTGTTTTGGGAACAGATGGGGTTTTAATAATTACGCCATTTTCTCTTGGAAAATATGTTACAAAATACGCTTTGGAGCACCACATTCCTGTAATGGCGACTTTTCAATGTCAGGCAGATTCGCTTATTCGTCCTATTCGAATTGGTTCCAAAGATAAATATAAAAAGAAAATTTACAAACAATTTTATGAACAGGTATACAAATATTGTCAGGCTATACATTTTCCATCTGCGTTTTTATGCAGAGATTTTGAAAAATATATCGGATACACTCCTCATTATATTATTTCCTCGGGAATTAGTTCTGATTTTAGCAAAAAAGTATCATGCCACAGACCTGTAGACAGCAATTTTAGAATTATATATATTGCACGTTTATCTAAACACAAAAATCACAAAGTACTAATTAACGCTGTAAACATGAGTAAATATAAAAACAGAATTCAACTTATTTTTGCGGGTGATGGAGATTACAAATCTTCAATTGAGCGTGACGCCTGCGGACTTATAAATCAACCTATTATTCGTACATATTCAAGGCCTGAATTATTAGAAGTTATTGCGACTTGCGATTTATATGTTCATGCTGCAAGCGAAGAAACTGAGGGCATTGCCTGCCTCGAAGCGGCCACATGCGGACTTGTTCCTATCATAAACGATTCACCTAATTCCGCCGCTCCTGCTTATGCAATAGATGAAAAAAATTTGTTTAATTATAACGATGCTGCTGACCTTGCTGAAAAGATAGATTATTGGCTCGACCATCCAAAAGAACGTGATGAAAGAAGTTTAGAATATCTTGATTTCACAAAAAAATACAGTTTAGCCGAATCTATGAGTGCCATGGAAAAGATGTTTAAGCTTGTAATTTATAAGCAGTGATTGCTTGTTTTTTAGCTGGATTTGTGCCATGGTGGAAGTGTTTTTGGATTGACTTAAGATTAAAAACAGAGGTGCATTGGCAATCGCCAATGCACCTCTGCTAATTAAGGAATTTTTACATCCCATTTTTTTATTAAATTCAAACTATTGTAAATTCATTTCTAACTTGATTAAATTCAATTATTCTAACTTGCCGAATTTATTTCTAGTTCGATTAAATTCAATTATTCCAAGTTATTATCTAGCTTTCTTCTTAGGAATCTTCTTGAACTCAATATAGCCTACATTCATTCCGGCCATTACATGTTCAAGTTCTAAGTTGTAGAAGCCTTTGTCTAATTTTACTTTGCAAAGTTTCTGTGTAATCCAGTTTCCATCTGTACCACTTGTCTGAATAACAACCATAACCTTGTCATTTGCATGAACATTTACTGTGCACTGTGATAGATTTGGAAGTGGTGATGAAATATGTACAATTATTGTGTATTCAGCATCTTCATCAATTTCAACTGTAGCATTATCTGTTCCTTCAAATTTAATCTTAGCATCATTTGCAAGTTTCTGAACTTCATATTTTGCATCTGTTGCTGATTCGAAGTATTCAGCTACGTTTGTATCTATTAACTCTCTTTCGATAACAGGTGCTGCAAGTATAAATCTTAAGATGTTCATTGAAGCTCTCTGAAGTTCTCCAACTGTAAGTCTTCCTTCGATTATTGCTGCCTCTGTATTGTCACCATTTGAATTAATTTCTGCTCCATTGTTGTTTACTACCATGTAAGCATCATTCTGTGCGCGAACCATGTCTCTTGTATCCTGATTTGACTCTTCTCCTCCAGTTACAACGTCGTTCATTTTTGCCCACCAGTCAGTCATTACAAAACCTTTATATCCCCATTCTTTTCTAAGAATAGTTGTACATAAGTCATAATTTGAAGCTGCCCAATGTCCGTTGATTGGATTATATGATGTCATAATGGACATTACTGTTTTTTCCTTTACAGCCATTTCAAAGCTCTTCAAATAGATTTCTCTGATTGCTCTTTCTGAACATACAGCATCAATCTTAAATCTGTGTGATTCCTGACCATTTAATGCAAAATGCTTAATTGTTCCCCAGGCGCCACCATCTTTAATTCCGCCTGTTGAAGCAACTGACATTTTTCCTGAAAGGAAAGGATCTTCTGAATAATATTCAAAATTTCTTCCGTTTAATGGATTACGACGAATATTTACACCAGGTCCAAGTAAAGTATCAACCTGATTTCTGTATAATTCCTGACCTTCCATTGTATATAATTCTCTAACAAGTTCTGTATTCCATGTTGCACTTAAAGCTGTTCCAATTGGAAGCTGTGTTGCTTTTCCTTCCATACGAAGACCACTAGGACCATCTGCACAACATGCTGCTGGAATGCCGTAGTTAAATAAGCTATCACTCATTCCACCAAATGCTGATGCTGTTCCTCTTGTTACTCGTGGATTACTCATTCCTTCACCACGAACGATTATAGCCATTTCTTCAATAGACAACTGCGCAACAAATTTTTCTAATGTTGCTTTACCGTCACGAACATCCTGAAGTGTAATTCCCATATCTCCTGTTATTGGCATGTCCATTGGAAGATTGTCTGAAATTCTTTTAGCCATGTCAACTGTCTGAGTTGAAACAGGTACATATGTAACTTCATAAGTTCCGTCAGCATTTTTCTTACCAGGCTTCATAATATTTATAGCCTCTGTAGGAGCCATTGCTTCCTGAAGTTCTTCAACTACAACAAGTTCTTCTTCATTGTATGTATTAATCTTTGTAAGATTCTTAACGCTGTTACCAACATAAATATTATATTCGCCTGCTTCTAAAACATAGCATGATTTGTGTCCTGTAACACCTGAATCATCGTAAGAAGCCATATCTGAAATCTTAAATTCTAATGTCAATTCCTGACTTTCGCCCGGTGCAAGTTTCTTTGTCTTTGCAAATGCAATAAGTTCTCTTGCAGGTTTTCCAAGTTCACCCTGAGGTGATTCATAATATACCTGAACAACTTCTTTTCCTGCAAATTTGTCACCTGTATTTGTAACCTTAACATTCAATTCGATTGAATCTGTCTTTTCTTTTACAGTCTGTGTTTCAATATCAAATGTTGTATAAGATAATCCATAACCAAATTCAAACTGAACTTTGTCCGGTGCAAATGTTTCAAAATATCTGTATCCGATATAAATATCTTCTTCATAAAGATTCTTAAATTCATTACCAAAATTCTTTGTTGATGGATAATCCTCAATACTGTATGCTATTGTATCTGCAAGCTTACCACTTGGTGTTTCAGCACCTGAAAGTACATCAACTACTGCTGTTCCACCTTCCATACCTCCTTGCCATACAATAATTACTGACTTAATGCTTCCGTTATATTCTTCGTCATTAATCCAGCTCAAATCAATAATATTTGACACATTTAAAACGATACATACATTATCAAATGCTTTTGTTATATTTCTAAGATTTTCTTTTTCTTCATCTGTTAAAATATAACTTCCCTGCCAAATTGCGTTATCCTTATCTTCTCCGGCAGTTCTACCTATAATGTATAACGCCTTGTTAGTCTTTGCTGCCTGTTCCTTAGCAAATGCTTCATCGATAGGCATATCCTTCTGGAACCATGGTTCACATGCCCATCCACCACCACCATTATCAAATGGGTGGTCTTTTAACCAATTCTTATACTTTTCAACTAATGTTTCATCAATGTTAAGATTGCTGTTTTCAAATCCGTCTAAGATGTTAGTAGCATATTCAACATTAACCGCACCACCTGAACCTGTACCACTTCTATAATATTCAATCTGTGGTCGACCAAATACTGAAATCTTATCTTCCTGTGTAAGTGGTAACATTCCGCCTTCGTTCTTTAACAATACAATACCTTCTGTGGCAGCCTCTTTACTCTTCTGAGCAAATCCCTCTACCGGCACTCCAAACATATTTGTGCTCATTACAATTCCTCCCGAAATCACATACTATTGTTGTTTTTAACTATAACATACTGAATTTATAATTGCTATATTCCGGCAATATAAAAATGTTTTTATTTATTATAGACTTTTAATTATTTTTTTTGCTACTTTCCTTTATTTATCGGCATTTCAAATTATAAAACAGTTCAATCATCTTTAAATTGAAACGTTTTTATTTTTAGTTGGATACATTGTTATTTTTTTATCAATTTATAAGGGAGATTTCCCTCTTAATAAGTCATATAAATTAAAACATTCTTCTCATATTGTTTAGGTCAAATAAGAGAAGAAATTTCGGTCATATTAATAAAAAACAAAGTTTAGCATTGGTGCAAATTTAAAAATTTTCAGCCATATTAGTAAATAACAATTTTAGCATTTGGGTAAACTTAATTAAGCCAGTCAATAAAAAAGTTCCAACCATGTTAATATATAACAATTTTAGCATTTTGGTGCAAATCAAAAAGCTCCAACCATGTCGGAAATATTTTATTACCAACATGACTGGAGCTATTATTTAAATTCGTACAACGCCTTTTATACTAATTATTTATATTTACCTAACGGCTTTCTCTTACTAATTTTCTATATTTCTTTCCCTGTCCTTTAGCGCATTTAATAACAATTTTTGAATTAGCATTCTTAAATGCACCTTTCTTAATTTTTTTCAATTTCTTACCTTTAATAACTAAAGTTTTAAGATTTTTGCATCCTTTGAAAGAATTCTTTCCGATAACTCTTACATTTTTTCCAACTACAACACTTCTTATGTTCTTGTTGTTTTTAAATGCGTTTGGTGCAATCGCTGTAACTTTATAGTTAACATTATTATAATTAATTGATGCAGGAACTTTTACATTCTTCGCCTTTTTATTTATATTTCCTAAAAATGTTACTGTAGGATTCTTTGAATTTGCAGCTGATGTAGCTTTATACTTTTTACCTTTTACAATAATAAGTGTGTTTTGCAAATCATTGTTTGTTGTATTGTTTGCATTGTTATTAGTCACATTATTTTTTCCGTCGTTATTTGCTGGATTTTCAACTGGCGGCTGACCATTTTCTTTAAGGTTAAAATCAAATTTAACAGCTATAACTGTATCCGGTTTCACCTCTACACTTTCTCCATCAGTTTCAGCCGGGCATGAATAATTAAAATTTCCATCAACCTTATAATCTCTATAACCTTTTTCACCTGTCAAATCAGAATTAACCGTTACATCAAATTTAATTCCTTCTTCTTTTAACTTTTCCTGTAAAGGATTATATTTAATTTCGTTATTATCTTCATCAGTTTTTGTAACTGTTGTAGCTATATCTTTAATATCTTGTGCAAATTTATTGAGGCTTTCAATCATATTGTCTGAAATATATTTCTCTGCTTCTACAGGCATTGTTAATATTTCATCAAATCCCGGAAGAGCTTTTAACTGACCGAATACCAAATCAACTATAGTTTTTGAATTTGAAGATAAGGCATCTGCAATAGCCAATACAAATTCTGATGCCTGCTCATCTGTAACTTTAAAAGTTGTCTTCGTTCCATTTGTTGTTTCAAATTTAGCAAATGCAGAATCTGCTGTGTTCAGCACTAATTTTGCAAGATTCATTACTGTATTAACAACCTGTTCACCTGTTAATGCAAAGTTAGCTTCTTTTGCTTCCTCTCCATATTTTAAGTCAATTACTTTTCCTAATTCATCCTGTTCAAATAATTTATTATCAATGTCTTTCTGTTCAACAACTTCCACTCCGATAATAGGATAATATTTTCCACATTTATCCTTTAACATATTATTAATTTCTGCAACAGAATCTAATTCAATTGATTTTAACGCCGGAATTTCGAGTGCTTCACACACTTTGCTTGTTGTCATGCCACAATATTCTGACATGAATTTAACAAATGAATCTAAATCAATTTTTACATTTCCATTATTATATTCAATTTTTGTGAGTTTCATCTCTTTTCCGTTTGCAATATTTCCTGCCAATTCAACTGAAAACTGAGTTGTAGTTACTATTTCTGTTGAAATTTTAGCATTAATTGTAAATCTGTCGGTGTACTTATATGTATCTTCTTTTTCATCATAGCTTTCAAGCAATCCTAGTTTTTGTGAATGATCATCCCATGCTGCCCTATATGCCGTTCTTCCATCCTCACCTTTTGTATCATCGTCATTTCTGTGAGCCTCACGGTATACACTATACAAAATCTCATTGATTTTCTCCGACACTTCGTCCCCCGCAATATCAATACCCACATTTCCACTGCCTGTAGCATTACTTACGTCCATCATTGATACTGCTTTACTAAATGTCGTATTTGTTGCAGCCGGAGTCTGAACTCCTGCCATAGAAACCGTCATAACTCCTGCGAGAGTCATGGCTGCCACTTGTTTAAAATTTCTCATATTTCCTCCTTTTAGTCTCTGATTTTTTTCATGCGTCACTATAATTATTTATTTTTCTACGCACTACTCTTTCATTTTATTCATGTTACTTTTAAATTATACCATTAAAATTATCATATTAATTTGTAACATTTCGCCTTATTTCGACTTTTAAGGAGATATGAAATAAAAAAAACCTTATCTATATAAATACCTTTATAAGACAAAAAAAGACTTTCCACATGGAAAGTCTTTTTATATAACCTTATTCTACTGTGTAAGGCATTAAAGCAACGTGTCTTGCTCTCTTGATTGCTACTGTAAGAGCTCTCTGGTGCTTAGCGCAGTTTCCAGTAATTCTTCTAGGAAGAATTTTTCCTCTTTCAGATACATATCTCTTTAATTTGTTTGTGTCTTTATAATCAATTACGTTGTTTTCACTAGCACAAAATACGCAAACTTTTTTTCTTCTACGACCGCCTCTTCTTCTCATTGGAGAATCAGGTCTTTCACTCTTATTAAATGCCATAGTTTTGACCTCCTATAATACTAATTAACTATGTTTATGTTAATCGTCTAATCTCTAAAAGTTAAATGGTAATCCTACATCTTCAACACCATCAGGGATATTCATAAATCCATCTCCGGCTGGAGCTGTTGGAGCTGACTGTGCCTGTGGCTGGAAACCACCTTCATTATTAGAAGCACTTGCTTTGCTTTCAGCAAATTCCTGATTTTCTACTACAACTTCTGTTGTGTAAACTTTATTACCATCTTTGTTTGTATAGCTTCCTGTCTGAATACGACCTTCTGCTACAATCTTAGTTCCCTGATGTAAGTACTTTTCAGCGAATTCTCCATTTCTTCCAAATGCTACGCAAGAAATGAAATCTGCTGTCTGCTGGTCGTTGTCTCTTCTAAATCTACGATCAACTGCTAATGTATATCTGGCAATTGCCATTGGGCTATCGCCCTGTGAATATCTTACGTCAGGATCACGGGTTAATCTACCCATAAGAATAACTTTATTCATATTATACCTCTTTATGTTTCAAAAACCTATGCCTCAACCTTTACGCACAAATATCTGATAACATTTTCCATAATACGAATCTGATCTTCTATTTCGTTAGGACAATCTGTGTTATCAGTGTCGAAGTGAATGAAGTAATAATAAGCTTCTGACATCTTCTGAATTTCGTAAGCTAATTTCTTCTTACCCCATTCTTCTACGTCAGTAATTGTTCCACCAAAACGTGTTACAAGGTTGCTTACCTTTTCGATTTCAGCGGCTCTTTCTTCTTCTTCGAGTTTTGCACTAACAACAACTACTAATTCATACTTGTTCATGCTTTCTTACCTCCTTTTGGTCTCTGGCCTCCCTATTTCATTTAGGAAAGCAAGGAAAATTAATATATATCACGAATTGACATTTTATCATAATTCAAGAGCAAATGCAAGAAAATTTTATTCTAAATTTAACTTTTTACTTAATATGTAATAAGTTGCTATATAACTTGCAATCGAAACCACAATTGATAAAACTATACCAAATATAAATATCTGATTTGCAAATGCACTAATATCGTAACTATTACCTAAACTATGCATACATATAACCAAAAATACTGATGATACAACTTGATTTATTATGTAATATCCAATGTAAGCTAATATTGCACCAACTACTCTGTGCTTAGTATAAAGCTGTCCGATGCTTAAGCATGCATACATAAGTATTGGCATACCTATTACTGTCACTATTGCTGCAATTATGCCTTCAGCAACATATCCCCATGCACCTAATTGAGTTAATTTCTGCACACTATAAGATATACCTCTTGCATAATCGATATCTTTACTATAAGTTACTACAAAAATCGAAACTCCAGTCAATACTACTGTTGCTATAACCCATGTAATACAAACTATCATTTTACTTGCAATGTGCTGTCCTACTGTAGCCGGAAGTGTAAATGTTAAATATCCTTCATCTTTAAGCATATTAAAATAAAATCTTCTTAACATTAATACAACAGTTGCTACTGCGATTGCTATAATAGCTATGACATAACTTGCCATTATGATTCCAAACAATATATCAACTACTCTCAACTGTACATCTGATGTGTCCTCAATTATGAGCATAATTTTATTACCAATTGTAAGCAACGCCAAAACTATATATAATCCTATAAAATATCTTGAAGTTGCTTTATATTCATATTTTAATAATTTTCCTAACATTTAAATACCTCCCTGAAAAGTTCATCTACTGACTTTCCTTCCTCTTCTCTTATCTCATCAACTGTCTTATGCATAACTAAATGTCCATTCTTAATCATGACAACCTCATCTAATATCTGCTCAACATCTGAAATCAAATGTGTTGAAATAATAACAGAAGCTTCCGGATTGTAATTAGTTATAATTGTGTTAAGTATATAATCTCTCGCAGCCGGATCAACACCTCCAATCGGTTCATCAAGGAAATATAATTGAGCCTTTCTACTCATAACCAAAATAAGCTGAACCTTTTCCTTTGTTCCCTTAGACATGGTTTTCAACTTATCATTAATGTTAATATTAAGTCTTTCAAACATCTTATAAGCACACTGAGCATCAAAGTCTTCATAAAAATCGTCAAAGAATCCTACCATTTCTTTAACTTTCATCCAATCATTCAAATATGTTCTCTCAGGTAGATATGAAACTATGCTCTTTGTTTCAACTCCTACTTTCTTTCCATCAATTAATATCTCACCTTTAGTCGGTGTAAGTAAACCGTTAGACATCTTTATAAGTGTTGTCTTTCCACTTCCATTAGGTCCTAAAAGGCCAATTATCTTTCCTCTTTAAATAGAAAGATTAAGATTCTCTACTGCAGTAAAAGCTCCATATTTTTTAGTCAAATCTTTACATTCAAATATTATGCTCATTATTTTCCCTCCTCTATAATTTTCACAATCTGTTCTTTGCTAAACCCCAATTGTTCCATCTTCTCAATGTATTTATGTGTTAATTCTATTGCTGTACTCTTCTTAGATTCCATAATTACTCCCACATTATCTGTTACTGTTCTACCAGTCGTTCTATTAGTTACTACATATCCTTCTCTCTCAAGTTCCGCCATCGCTCTCTGCATCGTATTAGGATTAACTGCTGCTTCTGTAGCTAATTCCCTTACTGACGGAAGCCTGCTTCCAGGCGGATATTCTCCCACAATTATGCGTTCCTTAATCTGCTCTAATATTTGAGCATATATTGGTCTGTCACTCTCAAATTTCCAAGGCATCTCTCTCATCTCCTTATATAACGCAAATTAATATATTGTATATTTGTATTAGTTACTTAATACAAATATACAATATATATTTATAATGTCAACTATTTCTTTTAAATGATTTTCTTAATATTTTATTAACTACATGGTGGGATTAGTATTCTTTTTTATTTTGGAAAAAATAAAAAGACATTCCATTGCTGAAATATCTTCTTATTTTATGATAATTATTCAAATTATAATTTACATTATTTAACCAATTTCCTACTCATTCCCCAAGTACTTTTTTACACTTTTCTCAAATGTTTTTCTAGGTAGCATTACTATATGATTGCAGCCTAGACATTTTATTTTAAAATCGGCACCAACGCGAATTATTTCCCATTCGTTTGTTCCGCAAGGATGACCTTTTTTCAATACAACTTTATCGCCTAATTTGTAATCCATTTTAATCGCCTCCCTGTTTTTTAATTTATTAAATTTGTTAAACAGTCTTAGAATATAATCTTATATTCTTAAAATTCGTGAATTTCAAATTTTTAGAATGTGTTATATTTATTCTCCCTGAGCTTTCCATTTAACAATTGTCTTTATATTCTGGCTGTCATATTTTGCATTATCCAAGCCATTTTCCTGACTTTCACCATCTGTAGTGCTCTGACTTTCGTCCGCATTTTTCTTGCCATCTTTCTTATCTTCTTCATAATAAATTGTTATCTGTGCGCCCGGCTTGATGAAAATAAGGCTTTCATCTTCAGCAAACAATTCTTTATATACATTGTTATTTTCATCAGAAATATATACATAAGTTTCACCGTCTGTTGTAATGTACTCAATATCAGTAACCTGTATATTTACATTTGGCAAATCATTGTTCATGTCATCGATTGCCTGCTTGTTGCCTAAATTATTTTCCTTCATAAGTTTATTGTAAGAAGAAAGCGTATCTCTTTGCGTTGTTCCAGTAGCAACAATGCTGTATTTTTTTACATTTACAAGGGCATACTGTTTTACGAGGTTGCTCTTGTCCTTCAAAACCATGAAATATGTTGGCTCGCCACCTATATTTATGATTGCAGGGAATGAAGCCTTGTATCCTAAATTCTGGACCTGACCTTCTGCTGCGTCCATTGCTGAAAATTCTTCTGCACCTGCTGCCTTGAAGTATCTTGTTTCTCCGGTTCTTGCATTTATCATTACAAATCCAATATTAGATGAATCGTCAATAACAGAAGTTACGCCTGTGTAAATCCATACGTCATCATCCATTACCTTGTAGCCATAATCCTCTGTTGTTATTTTACAATCCTTCTGACCTATTATGCTGTTGATGAATCCGTCTGACAAAGTTCCATACCAGTCGAATTTTCTCGTTGCCAAATCACCATCATAAACTCTGTCTACCCACTGTGGCACATTTTTTACATCATAATATTTGCTTTTGCCTGTGCAAGGGTCAAATATGACAACGCCTTTTACGTCTTTACCACCAAACAAGCCTATCTTTGCTGTTAATGTTGGGCAAATATAATATGGATTTCCATCATTATCTAATTCAAAATAATATCCTTCAAAAATTGCTGTAGGATATTCAAATCTAAGTTTTCTTTGTAATTTGTCATTAAATCGTGCTGAAGAAGTATACTTAATTGGTTTGTCTAATTTTATATATTCTGCTTCAAATTCCACAGGGTCTACCAAAACATATCCCGGTATACCATTTTTTCTGTTGTTAAACCATTTGAAAAAATCTGCATACTCTAGCGTTGCTACTTTCTTTGGCTGGCCATTGTAATCTATCTGGTTGTAATCCTGATTAATTACATACTGACTTACAAGGTCTGATAATGAGCCAATTGCTCTTTCGCCGACAACTCTTGCACTCTTTGTATCCATAAGCGCAATATCATTGACTGTGTCTGTCTGGGCGATTTCATCTTCAAATTTGCATTCTTTCACTTTGATAAGACTTGAATATCTTGAAGCGTTAAATATTTCTAAAGATGTTAATCCGCCAATCACTACCACAACCACGCCAATTGCGATAACAGCCGTTACAATTTTTGATACTATTGTTACACTTAGCTGCTCAATATTATTTTCCTTACTGCAAAAAAATGTTGCAATCAAAAACAATAGTACAAAGAATCCCTGAAAAATCCAGCTTCCTATATCATGTATGTTAAGTGGCGGTAACAAAATGTAGAACGCAATAAATTCTAATATTGCTACTACTATTAGTGCTATAATCGTTTTTGCAACCGATGTTTTTTCAGTATAATTTTTCAACATTAAATATTCCTCCATATATATAAACCTTCAGTAAATAAATTATTCCTGTATTTTATTTATTCTTTATTACAATAAACTATTCTTATCATTTACATTAGATCTTCGTTGTAATGAGCTCTTCCTCCTCCGATAAATTTCGCTCTGCTTCGTGCAGCAATTACCCTTGCCTGACCTATTATATTATTTTCCATTTTAACAGGTACAGCCACTTTCTTTATGTGCATTCCTATTAAAGTTCCACCGATATCAATCCCTGCATTTGCCTGAATTTCTTCTATAGCTATAGGATCTTTAAATGTGTTATATGCTGTAGTTCCAAATGAGCCACCTGCTTTTGGCTGCGGTACAACATTTACTTCATATGCATTTGGCACAGCCTCACGCTCTACTATAATCGCCCTGTTCAAATGTTCACAGCACTGTGCAGCAAGATAGATTCCTCTTTCCTGAGTGACCTTATAAATTCCTTCAAAAACTGCTTCAGCTACCTGAAGATTTGAGTTTGTTCCTATTTTATCTCCACAAACTTCACTTGATGAACAACCTACTACTAAGATTTGTCCTTTTTTTAATTTACCTGCATCACATATTTCATTGGCAACATTTTCTGCCTGTTTTCTAATTTCCTCGTACATAAAAATCGCCTCCTGTTTTCTACGAGTGATTGTACTCCTTTATTATATAAAAAATCAAGGAGTTACCGCAACTAAAATTACAGCAACTCCTTTTATATTTATTATTAGCTTAATAATTTGTTATTTAGTTAACTTTTAATACGCTCTTAAATGCATTGCTTGCGTTTAAAACTTCAACTAATACAAGTCCTAATACAAGGCATGTAATTCCCTGAACTCCATTACTTGGAATTGAAGCTGCTGCTGTCATTCCGTATCCTAAAAGTGTGCTTTCATATAAGAAGTAACCGAATACCATTACTAACTCAGCTACTACTGCACTAACTGCAAATGCCAAATGCTTATTTGCCTTTGCAATTATCTTAAATAAAAGAACTGCTACAATACCCATAAGTGCTTTAATAATAAATGTTCCAGGTACATATGTTGTGTATCCTGCAATTAAATCAGCAAGTGCCGGTCCTAATCCTGCTGCGGCTGCTGCAAAGAAAAGATTTTCATCTACTAATTTGCCTTTTTTGTTGCCTACATAAAATGTTCCTAATACCCATGCTGCTAATAAAACTACTGTATCACCAATGTTAACATATCCTGATGTTCCAATAGTAGGGATTCTGATAATCATTGTTGCTACGCATCCAAGTGCAGCAAACATTGCAGCTAAAACTAACTTAACAATTTTTTCAGTTGAATTGTTCATAATTTTCCTCCTGTTTTAATCAGAAATATAAAACCTTGTTAAATCTGTGATTAAACCTTTTGTTTATAGTTTCAAGGTTGTTTAGGCTTGTGAGTTGACTAAGCCTAGAATTTATTTCCGATTTTTTTCTTTTTGTATATTTTTATTTATATAATTCTTACAAAAAGTAATTTTATCAATATATGGTATTAGATAAATAGTCAGTTTTAAGGTGATTGATAATACCAGATTGTGATAGGAGTACTTTATTTTTTGATTTGTACCATATATGACTTGTTTACACTTATATGGCACACTTTTTCGCCGTCGGTTATTCTGCTTGAATCTATACTGAACCCTGGGATGCGACCTCATCCTGTCCATCTTTGCATAAAAAAAGAAATCTTATTGCTAAGATTTCTTTAAATAGAGAGGCGACAACCAGATTTGAACTGGTGATAGCGGTGTTGCAGACCGATGCCTTACCACTTGGCTATGTCGCCATAAAATATAGAACTATTACATTATAGCAACTGTTCTTTTTTCAGTCAAGAATAATTTCTTGAATGACTCCAAGGGGATTTGAACCCCTGTTACCGCCGTGAAAGGGCGGTGTCTTAACCGCTTGACCATGGAGCCTTAGTGGATTTTTCCAATCCACTTTTTACAGCTTTTTTAATTTATCAAATAGTATCGTGTTTGTCAACAATTATTTTCAATATTTGTATTATTTTAAATATTTTTAATATTTATTTTCTATATTATTCTCATTTGTTCACGACGCTTACTGATATTTTTATCATTTCCATAAATATTTATCCGCAATATCTACTGATATTCTTCTCATTTTCATAAATATTATGCAAGAAGATTGAGGTTATTTAAAAACATCTGAATTGCATTATTGTCGTATATCAGACTTAAAAATACGCTATTTCCAATTGCATCGCATGCCTGCTGTCCCCAACTTGTTGCACTAAATGCTGTAATTATTATACATGCAATCCAAAGTACAAAGACTGCTTCTATAAGTCCGATAACAGCTCCGCCTCCTTTATTTAACATATTTATTCCCGGAAGCTTTGATATTATATCAAGCAAATGAACCACCAGCTGAACCAGCAGCGTCAAAACAACAAATAGCAAAATAAATGTAGATGCATTTAACACAGAATCTATCAAATATTCTGCTACATACTGGCTAAAATTTTCTACACCTAATTCTATGTAGCCATCAGCATTATTATTCTTAATTAACGATTCCTTTACACTTTTTGGCAACGGTAAACTGTTAATTGTATTTTTCTGAGCTGTTTCTCCGGTCTGGGAAATGCTGTCTGATACATCTACTATTTTTTCATCCACATATTGTGTAACCTGCTTTGAAATTGCATCATACACCGGAGTTGTTTCTATAAAATCTTTCGTAATTGGTGTTAATATCTGAACTAAAATTAAAACTATTAACATCGATGCCAACGAAAATATCATCTTTATCATTCCTCTATGTTGCCCAATAAATATCATAAGTGCGATAAATACTATTACTGCAACTGTTAATATTGTTTCCATTTTTCCTCCATTTATTTTCATCTGTAACTTGTAACAGTTTATTTATTCTTCTGCTGTCTGTTTATTCTTTGTAACCGGACTCTTCAAACTATATCTGAGACTGATTTCTTCTATCTTATTTTTTGTCATAAGCAAAAATGTATTTGTACTTTCCATAGGAACTATCGCGTCTAACTGTTTTGTAAATACGTGTTTAAATTTAACCACGCCTTTAAGGGATATCAATTCACATGTAACGTCGTCATACATTAGCACGTTTTTTCCTGCAAATTTAACATGGTCCAAATTCATCTCTATTTCCTTAGACATGATTTTTTCTCCACTCAAAGAATACACTTCCATTTTACATGGAGTATCCCCTTTTGAGTTTTCAAATATAAGTCCTACATATTTTTCATTATAAAATACCTTTTGTATTTCTTTATCAAATTTTATTTCTTTTCTAATTGTTGGCTTTTCTTTCATCTTATATATAGTAAGAACATTATCACCAATCGCTATCGCATCTTCATTTGACACAAAATATACTGCAGGTACTATAGTTTCTCCATATTGATTAAATGTGCCTACCACTCTGTCAACTTCGTCTTTACCTACATTTGAGAAGTTATAGAAAATCACCTGATTTTCAGTACTTCCTTCCTTAATTGATAAGTACGATGTCATCATTTTCTCACCATCATTTGAAATTGAAAACGATAATGGGAATCCATTTTCACTAAGCAATGATTTGTGTGAAACGATAAGATTTCCTTCTTTATCATATAATTCAATATAATTTGCACTTGCTTCTTCTAAAAGTGCCGCAACCACACCCTGTTGTGCCACTTCAATTTTAATTATAGGATAACTTGTGTTTACTTCACCGACTTTTCCTTTTTTATTGAAAATGTAAATAGTATTACTATTCTTATCCGCTATCGCTAAATAATCTCCACAAACGTCTACTATTGGTGATTTCATTTCGTACGCTTCGTTCCAAATGGTTTCTGTTCCATTGATGTACGAAATTCCATCGTTACTATATTTTACTACAAATTCGCCAAACGCCTGATACTGGCTGTTTGTTCCTGTTTCTATCTTTATTGTCTTTCTGACTTTGTAGTTATTGTATGTGCGATAAACACAAAATAAATATATTGCTAAAAGTAATGCGCATACAATTCCAATTATTGTTATTACCTTTATTTTTAGATTTCTTGATTTATCTTCCCGTGATTTTTCTGACTCAATTACTGTATCAGGTCTAATCACTCTGAGTTTTCTTCTTTTCTTTGCTAACTTCACTTTTCTTACTTCCTGTACCTTATCTGCGTTTCAGTTTTCCTCAATTATATTCTTTTATACTTCAATGCACAATGTACATTTTATTCAGATTATACAATATATATTTTTTTATGGCAATTTTATCTGCTGACCTTCTATTATTTTGTAATCGTCTCCTATTCCGTTAAAAGCCTTTATTCTGTCAACCATATCACTATTTCCATAATATGTCATACTGATATCATATAAGGTTTGTCCGGGAGTTACTGTATGAATTGCTCCTCCATATATGCCTGCCTGTACATTTGTTGATTTGTTTTGCGGTTCAGTTTCCGTTCCTGTTCCATCATTATTTGGTTGTGATTGGGCATTATCCTGTATATCGGATTGTGTGTTTGATGAATTATTCTGCTGCGTTAATCCGCTATTATCCTGTGATTCAGATTGCTGCGTCTGCGATAAATTATCATTCTGCATATCATCTGTCTTAGGTTGTGATGAATTTTGTCCATCATCTGAATTGGTCTGTGAAGAATCATCGTTCTGCCCATTTTCAGATTGCTTTTGCTGTGTATTCTTTTTGTCATTCTTTTCTTTCTTACTATCAGATTTTGTTTCGTTGTTATTCTCCGTGCTTTCTGATGTTGATAGTGAATCTATTATCTGATTTACTGCCTGAGAATTTTTGTTGTCATTTATATTTTCCAATGATGTTTTTATATTTTTTAATTCACCATAATTATTTAGCATAACAATTGTTGACAGTAAAAGAGCAATTATTAGCAAACCACTGATTCCAACCGCTACTTTGCTAACTTTGCCTGAATTTTCACTTCCATTTTTATGTTGGTTTTCAATTTCTTTTTTTCTTTCACTTATAGCTTTTCTAAGCTGAAACGAATCCGAAATTCTGCTGTTTTTTTCTGCAATGCGTTTCTGCTTATTTTTTACATTTAATTTTTCAGGTGTTTCCGTTTTGTTATCAACCTGCTTATTAGCATATATGTCCTTTTTCTTTTTTCCTAAAATGTCAGGCATTTCTATCGTCTGCCCGCTCTTTGTGTTTGCCTCCTCATCGTTTTCTGATTTTTGGTTTTTACTTTTAGACGAAGCTTTATTCATTACAACGCTATGATTTTCATTTTCTCCATTATATTTATTTGCCTCTTCTTTTATTAATTGTTCATCATTTTCCTTTATTATTTTACCATCTGTTTTTTTATTATTTTTTATATTTTCCTTAAGATTTTCATTGATACTATTTTTATTTTGTTCCCTCTCCCTCACATATTTTTTCATTTTCTCATTTTTTTCATAATATATGTAATAGCCGCTTTGTCTGTTCAAATTTCCATTTTCATACACAAAAAATCCATCTTCATTTTCCGTTCTATCACTTAAAAAGCAGACTTTATCATTTCCGGCGAAGTTATCAAGATGTATTTTCTTTATTCCTGACATATCATCTTTTACTCTGTACGGAACAGATATGAACCAGCCCACAATATCGAATTCATCAAAGTATCTTTTTATATCTTTATATAGGTTCGTCCAAATTTCATCGTTAAATATTATGCTGTTTTCGATTACGTCGTTTACTTCTGCCATTCCTTTTACAAATATGTATGAATAACCTTTTACCTTTTTTGTTTCACCAAGAAGAACACCATATCTTATGTTATCTTCATTTTCCGGTTCCTTTTTTAAGTTACTCATTACATAATCTTCTACATATATTTTCTTTTTAGAATTATTGTCACCAATTTGGCGAATGTTTTTTGGCAACCTTACTTCACTTTGTCCTTTGGATTCTTTTCCATTATAAACCATCTCTATCATGAGCCCTCCTCTACATTTATTTCTTGTAGAATATAGCACATGAAAAAAGCACAATTTGTCAAATTAGGTTTTGTAAAAATATATGTAAAAATTCTTTTGCGACATTCATCGAAAAAATGCGGTTAACTGTGATTGGGCCTTTATTTATAAAAAGCTTATCACTGTCAACCGCATTTTCTTCTTATGTTTATATTAATTATGTATGGTTTAATGTATTCCCGACTATTTGAGACTTAAATGTTATTTCTTTTAATCTCTATACAAATATACCCGGCTTAAATTATTTGTTCTACATATCCATAATTTCGCTAAATACTTTACCTAAGCTGTCATTAATAACTAAATCTGCTCTTGAATCTCTTATTGTCATTGTCTTATTAATTAATACAAGCTTGTCCCCTTTGTAATAATCAATAAGCCCTGCTGCAGGATATACTATAAGGGAAGTTCCTCCTATTATAAGAACGTCTGCTTCCTCTATTGCTTTAATAGCCTTCTCAACGATTTCTTCGTCAAGTCCTTCTTCATATAAGACTACGTCAGGCTTTATATCTCCACCACATTCGCAATGTGGAACACCTTCTGAATTTTTTACATATTCAAAGTCATAAAACTTTCCACACTTTTCGCAGTAGTTTCTCATTACAGAGCCATGAAGTTCATATACAACTTTGCTTCCTGCCATCTGATGCAATCCATCAATATTCTGAGTTACAATTGCTTTTAATTTACCCATCTGTTCTAATTTAGCAAGAGCCTTATGTGTGACATTAGGCTGCGCACCTTCATATAACATACGATCTTTATAAAATCTGTAAAACTCTTCTTTATTCTTCATATAGAAAGAATGACTAATAATTTCTTCCGGTGGGAATTTGTATTTCTGGTTATAAAGTCCATCAACACTTCTAAAATCCGGAATACCGCTTTCTGTTGAAACTCCTGCACCTCCAAAGAAAACAATATTATCACTTTCTTCAATTATTTGTTTTAGTTGTACAACCTTATCCTCCATCTTATGGTTCTCCTGACTTTTTAACATATAATATAGACCATTATACCATTTTTCTTTTATTATTCCACAACAAATTCCATATCAGCTAACATTATTATATCCCCTAACTGAAACATTACCTGCGTATGTGGCTTTAATTTTTCGCCATTAACAAAAGTTCCATTAGATGAGTTTAAGTCTTCTATATAATATCCATCCATTTCTTCATATATTCTTGCATGAACTCTGCTTATAAACTGCTCTTCTAATTTATAGTCTGAACTTTTCCCACTTTTACCTATAATGCATGGAAATCCATTTGGAATTATTGTTACAGGATTTTCTATGTCAGTACTCCTTAGTAAAATACCTGTACTATGAACATTTGATGTAAGAAGAACCGTAGCCTCTTCATCAATAGAATCCCTTTCTTTAACAGGCATTTCACTTGCTACAAATTTTTCAATATCATCAAATCCATCCGTCTCCTCTAATTTTATAAAATTATTTTCTAAAAGTTCTTTTCTTTTCTTTGGTTTACTTCTCTTCCAGAATTGCCACCATTTCTTACTCTTTGTGTTTGTTTTTCCATTCTTATTTTTTGCACTATCCTTTATATTTTCCTTTATTTCTTTATTCTTTTTTCTATTTTTCTCTTTTTCTTTTTTCTTATTTGCCCTTTTCTCTTTTTGTTTTCTTTCCTTTTCGTTTTTATTGCTGAATCTTTTATTTATATTGTCATTTTCAAAATCTGTACTATCAAAATATTCGTCTGCATCTTCTTCTATAATATTATCCAAATCTTCCAAGTCATCATTTTGCTTTTCATTATAATAATTGGATTTTTTAGCCTTTTCATATGAATACTTATTAATATTATTTCCTGGCATTTTTATATTTTCAGCTACATATTCTTTTAGCTCTGTAATTGTAAAATTCTCTGATATTATTTTCTGTTGCAGTCCATAACCTATTACAACCGCTTCCCTATCATTATGATTTAAAAGTTCTAACAATTCTAAAAAAAGTCCGTTCAGACCTTCTTTCATTCCCTGCTCAGTAAATGGATAATAGCAAAAATTATATACTTTCTTTTTTGAATCCCAGTAAATCATGTCCATATCAAAAACTATATTGTTAATATCAAGCAAATATTCCTTCATAGATTTTGCTACTATCGCCATACTGTTTATAAACTGTTCAATATCTTTGGCTCCTACTTTATTTTTTACAAATAAACTTCTCATGGAATTTTTTGACGTTATATCATAATAGAATTGGTTTTCATTATTAATCTTCTTTATATTTATACTTAAAATTCCTTCTATTTTATTATTAATCAACATCTGAAGTTTGTAGTCATTTTCCACGTCCTTCTGATTTCTTATAATCATATAATTATTTATTCCGTCTTTCTTATAAGATATTTCCATTCACACCCTCAACTTTCTTTACCTGCCTTTATCAATTTGCTTTAGAATCAATAACTGCCTTGCAAATATACATCTTTTGCTCATCCATATTTTTCTCTATTTTAATTTCTATATCTTCATCATTATCCATAATATTTTTTATCCATCTCATTTGAAAATTATATTTACTTTCTATCGTAACCGCACTTTTATTTGCCTTTTTTATCTTATTATCCGCTACAAATACCGGTATCGAATCTATAGCTTTTGTGGCTAACCTTTCCATTTCTGTTTTCTCATTTTTATCATACATTTCTATGCATTTACCATAAACATATACCTTTGTAACAACTATGTCATGAAGATAAAATGCCACAAATAAAGTAAACGCCAGCATTAAAAACACCATTGGCATTACAAGGCTTGCTTCTATTGTCATTTCACCTTTTAACTTAGGTTTTTGTTTTAAGTCTATAAATTTTTGCTTT
Source organism: Eubacteriaceae bacterium (assembly GCA_902363805.1). Taxonomy (GTDB): domain Bacteria; phylum Bacillota; class Clostridia; order Lachnospirales; family Lachnospiraceae; genus Eubacterium_U; species Eubacterium_U album. Next base: position 46,828 of record CABJBF010000005.1, read on the forward strand.
AAGTTTATAATTTTTCCATAAACTTCCACCCTATCCTCCACCCTCTTTTTATATTTCATCTTACATTCTCACCCTCTTAAATTATTTACTATCACACATATTTGTCCTATTAGTAAAAATGGAGCTAACGGAATTGTTGTTTTCTTATTAGACAAAACTTTAAATATTGCTATTAATGAAACAAAAATAAAAGCCCATACCAATGCTGAAAGTAAATACACTACATTCATAAATAATCCTAATGTTATTATCATAATTCCATCCCCAATTCCTATTTGCGACGAGAAAATCATACTTAAAATCAGAAGAACTATTCCCGGCATTAATGCAAATATCAGCCCCTCCATATTTCCATTTAAGTAAAGCAAAGCATACGCAATACCAACTATAAAAAATATTGTGCAATATATTAAATTTAATTCTTTCTTTTTAATATCCATTATCGTGCATCCACATAAATACACTCCACTAATTATCCAATTTAACATCTTACTCTATTGTTTCACACTGAATTAAAATTTACATACGAACAACTTACACTATGTTTAACATCCTATTCTGTTGCTCCACACTTACTACATGCATTTTTCGTTTCTACCTGAGAAATATCTAATGTAATTACCCTTCTTGTAAGTCCTCTGCAATTTATGTCCGTGTGATATTTCTTTCCTTCCTTCGTTATAAAAACCACTTGGCTATCAGCTATTTTTTTATTCACACAAATACTGCATGCTTTATATTTGCTCCCGCTACCGGTTCTTCTTTGTGTCATTTCCAAATAAGAAGTTTTTTCTATGTTTAAATTTAAATATGTACAGTCAATATTTGTGTGATAAACTTTTTCTCCATCCGTCATATAAACAAGGTTCAACTGTTGTGTTAAGTCACGTCCTGTCCATGCCTTCATTCTTGCTCTTTGAACAATTTGAATCTGATTGTCATTAGAAAAATAGGGATATTTATACCTTGAAATAGCTATTATGTCTACCAGACCATCATTCATATCCACTTTACTTTTACTCAAATCAACTAGCTTTTGAGCACTATTTTTCACGCCTATTTCTTTAACCAGTTTTCCATATAAATAAGCTACACCTATTACATTTTCCTGACAAAATTTATTATTGTCCTGTCCTATTTCGTCATTGTCTGCATCAGCATTTTTATTTTCATATTCTTTAAATTTACTGTTAATGCTTTTCCGTGTTTCTTCCCCGTTTTTGTCATTATTTGTAATATTATTCGCAATTTCCAAATAATACATTTTCTTTGCTGTATCCTTTGCAATATTATTTATATTCATCTGCATAGAAACCTGCCAGTTAAACATCAAAATAAAATGAATCATTGCAAAAGATGCATATAAAAATACTGACATGGCAAGCGCCGCCTCAATCGTTAATGAGCCCCTTAAATTATTTGAACTTTTTATATTACATGAGTTATTTACATTATGTAAGGCAAATAAAAATACCCTTTTTCCAGACAAGTTATAAAATTTACGCTTTTGCACTTGGAGAGATGCACATTTGTTATTATTTTTATTTTTTATTATTATTTTATTTGGCTTTATTGTTCTTATGAAAAAGGGCATTATTATTTACCTCACATTTATTCTGCTAATCAGATTTTTACAAAACTCTCAACTATCTGTTTAAATTTATAATTCTTAATATTGTTTTCTATGTTCGACGTTGTTTTTAATGTTACGTTTTATGTCCGACGTTGTTTTTAATATTGCGTTCTATATTCAACGTTATTTTTAATGTAATGTTCTATATTCAACGCCATTTTTAAATCAGTACTCATATTCCATCTTGGTTTTATAAATATAACTTTCGTTATTGTTACCTATTAAATATGACACTATTGGTAACGACGTAAATACCGGTTCTATTCTAAGATTTGCTTCAACTTCACACATTCCAAAACACTCTGAAATTAAAAAATCCTTATTATATCTTTTTTGCATATTTACCTGCACTAAATCCATAGTTCTAAAAACAGTATTTTTTGTTTTCTGTGTCATAATCATTGTCTGCAAATACTGTGTATAAGTTAACCCTGTATTGTTTTTACGTCCGTCTTCAAATGTCCCGATATTTTTTATGCTGCTATTCCAGTTTTCACTGTTTTTCACTATCGGTACTTTTTCTCCATTTAATAACTGCCTTACATCAATAACCGCTTCTGTCAGTGCCCACGCCTCTATTATTACTGCCTGAGCAACCGGCGTTAAAAATGGCATTCCAATAGCCGTGGCTACTGTTTCAGCCAAAGTTGTTATTTCCTTCATCTTTTCGCCATCCGTTATTAAATACGCTCCATTTGATAAATTTCTAACTTCAACTAATTTTTTAATAGTCTCTGTAAGATTGTCTTTATCATTTAAATTTCCATTTAAAATGTACTCCATTTCGTACTTTAAGGCTGTATCATCATTTCCATATTCAGAAATTTTTGCATAATTGTTAAAGTACAATTCTATATACTTCACAAAGATTCCTTTGTTTGTAATATCCTTTATTAAATCTGCTTTCTTATTACCATCTGTTTCTAATGTTGTTGGCAGATTTAGATTTCTTATCTGCATTGTAGATATATTGTTTACATCCTCTAAAACAATTCCTAATACACCATCGCTTATTAAACTTTTTGCTCTTTCATATAAGTTTTTTTCTTCTTTCGCATCATCATTAGAATTTCCTTTTTTTAGATTCCACAAACTTTTTTCAATGCTTTTAACCTTATCTAGCATTTTTTCTATTTCACTAATATTGCTTTGATTAATATCTGCATCCACATTTGAAGCTGTCAATATTTCTTCTATTGATTCTTTAATTACTTTCAAACTTTCTCTATCTGATTCTATATAATCCTCATATCCTGAAAAATCGCCATTCATTTCTTTTTCTATAGCATTTTTCTTTTCAACATATGTATCCATATCTGTTAGAGTTTTTGATATTAAAGTGTCCTCTATTTTCAACACGCTTTTTAGTTTCTTATATTTATTCCAAAACTTCTTAACCTTTTTATTGTGAATATTTTGGTTCTGGTTTTGACCTGTTATATTTGCTGTTATATTTGCTTTTAAATCATCAAATTTCTGAAACACCGCTGACATTTTTCCCTTTAACTTTTCTGTTTTTTTCAATTCGTCAATCTGAGTGTTTATTTTTTCTACGATTCCTATCATTTCTTTTGAAACATCATTGGCTATATTTGTAACATTACTATTCTCTTTTATTTCATTACATGTTTCCTTATTATTATTTTCTTCTTCAGAATCGGAAATTAATTTATTAACAGCATCAATTCCCACAATATATTTTGCATAATCAACTACTTGTTTTACAAATAAGTCTCCTTCTTTATCTGTAGCGTATTTTTGTTTTAAAATATTTACACTTTCTATCTCTATATTTGAAAAATCATATTTTTTAAAATCTAAATCTGCCATATTTATATTATCCTGCATATATCTTGTAACCTGATTGCCTAACGGCTCCTGTTCCCATGCAAGTAATATTCCATAATCCTGATATAACTGTTTTCCATATCCTGCAAAAACGGATTCAACTGCCATATATGTTGCAGCTTTTCCTTCCATTTGCGAAACACTTATTCTTGCTGACTCAATTACAGTACATACAACAACTATAACCACAGTTATAACCAGGCTTAAAAATATAGTTACGCTTGCTTTTAATCTCATTAAAACTTGCCTACTTGAGTTTTTATTGAAGTAAATATTCCATCTGCAATATCTCCTATCTGTTTCTTAAAAATTAGTGCAAGTCCAACTAAAACCAATATTATTAAAATAACTTCAATTACACCCATACCTGACTCATCTTGTCCAAAATCTACTAAATTTTTCTTTAATTTATCTATTAAACCTCTCATATATTTCTCCCATTTCTACATTATTTATGTTGCTATCCTGTTTTATATTTTTATTGACATAAGTGCCGGAGCCACGACAATGCCCATTGCTACAATCAACATTATTATCATTGGTCCTAACAGTTTCGTTCCGACTTCCTCTCCTTCTTTTAATGCCTTATTTTTTCTTTCAATTAACGCATTATCCATTTCCTCCTGCAAAGCTACTGCCATTTCTCTTGTTCCACGTTTAATGTTCTGTTGTAAAATATTTGCCAGTTTTATATAGCAATGAATTCCGCTTCTTTTTCCATATTCACTAATAGCCTGCTGTTCATTAATACCACTATTCATTGCATTTAATGTATAATCCAGTTCTTCATATGCATATCTATAGCCTAAATTCAAATTTCTTTTATACTCTGCAACAATTCTTTCCAAACCATTTCGTATTGACATGCCGGCACCATTATATAAAAGCAGCTTACTAATAATTTCAGGATAATCCCTTACCATCTGACTTTCTCTTTTCTTTAAATTTTTGTCCAGATTTTTGTCTTCAAAAAAGAATATTGCAATAGCAAAAATCAGCCCTATAATTATAAATTTATCTGCAACGGTGTCTACATCACTATAAAATTCAATACTTTTACCATTTATTTTTCGGGGTAGTTTTATAGTTTTTTCATACAGATTTTCATCTGCTATTTCCTGAACCTTATCCTGTACTGAATCAATTTCATCATTCCCGGTGATATGCAAAGGAATTTCATATATTATCGTTACATCCTCTAAAGACAAATAACCTGTAAGTTTTACATCATCGCCCTTATCATTTATTTCCTTAATAATTTTTCCTGATGAATCAATAACATCTTTTTTATCAATTTCCCATCTTATATCAATTTCCTTATCATCATCAGTTGTTATTAAATTCAGTTTTTTCGAAATGTTATTAACATTTTTGTTCTCACCTAGAACTTTTTTTAATATTTCCGGCTTTTTTTTATCAAGTTGTTCATAACATTCATCAATAGTCAGACTTTTTTCTGCAGCGTTAACAGTTATTTCTTCACTGTTATCTTTACCCTTTACAATGAGTGAATACTCTTTTTCTCCCTCACCCGGATTATTTCTTTGTATTTCTGATAATTTATTTTTTGTTTCTCCATATTCATTAACACCTATACCCAATCCAACAATTAAAACTATTACTAATACAGCGATACTATTCGCTATCTTTTTACTCATATACAAATATCGGTATTCATCTATGTCTTCCCTGACATATAGTTTCTTTAATTTTGAATCACTTTTTTTATATAGGTTTTTGCATTTTTTCACAACAAATTTATCATTTATCCAAAAACATAATCCATAAAGTTTTAACAAAGGATGCTCGTCCTTATCCAACTTATTTTTTAGTCTTTTTCTATACTTTATTTTGTATCTTCCTGTCACTAATAAAAGTATAAGTAAAATTACTAAACCACTACTACATAACACTATACCTGCCATCTATTCTCCAATTTCATTCGCTATCATTTTCCCTGATATCTAACAATCTATATTTCATTACCATAATCCATCTTTCCAAAATCATTAAATCTCAACCTCAATAATCTTCAATAAAATAATTAAATTTCAACATCCATAATTCTTTGTGCCCATACGATTGCCAGTACATACGCTATTAACCCGATTGTCATAATGCCTTTTCCCATCCATGTTTCATACATAACATTTAAAAATCCCGGTGAAGAAATCAGCATATATCCAATTAAAATAACGGGAACTGTACTCATTATTTTTTGTTCATATTTTTTTCCGTTTATAGCTACTCTTATTTCCTCTTTTACTTCTGATTTCTGTCGTATATTATCAGCTACGTTTTTTACAACATGAATCATATTTCCACCTTTTTTCTGCGCTATTTCAAATACGGCTACAAACAAATTTAAATCTTCTATATTTGCCCTCTCTGCAAAATTTTTTAACAATTTTTCTAACGGAACATTTAATTTAATTCCTGATAATATAATCCTTAATTCCTGGCAAATATAACTGTTATAACCATGCATTCCCAACATCTCTTTATAACTTTCTTTTAATGCTGTTACTGAAGATGCGCCTGCACTCATCGCATCAGCCATTCCCATTAGCATATCTTTAAACTGCTCCTCTAATTTTTCTTTACGCTTTCTTTTTAATTGCAATTTTTTAATTCTTAAAATAACTATTATTAAAGGTGATAAAAGCACTGCATATAAATATTTGCCATAAAATAATTTGGCAATCATAAGCACACATACTATCGCCATTATTAGATAATTAAATAACTCTTTCCTGTTAAACACATACTTTTCGTAATCCATTTATACACCTATATTTCTATTCCATGTGCTGCTAATTTTTCATTATTTTTTAGTTTCTTTTCTGTTTTTTCCAAACTACCCTGCACAATACCATTACTTTCACCTGTTTCCTTATATACATATAATGGTTGAAGTTTTATTTTTTCATTTTCATCTTTCACCATCTCATGTATTGTCATAACTTTTCGTGTCTTATCCCTTAATCTTCCCAAATGAACCACTATATCTATTGCTGCTCCAATCTGTGATTTTATTGCTTCAAGTGGTATATCAATTCCTGTCAAAACCATGTTTTCAAGTCTGTACATCATATCTTGTGCAGAGTTTGCATGACCTGTACACATTGAACCGTCATGTCCTGTATTCATGGCCTGGAGCATATCCACCGCTTCTGCGCCTCTTACTTCTCCCACAATTATTCTGTCCGGCCTCATTCTCAAAGCTGTCTTTATTAAATCTCTGATTGTTATTTCATTTTCACCCTCAGTATTCGCCTGCCTTGTTTCCATTCGTACCAAATTATCAGTATTGAGCAATTGTAATTCTGCCGAATCCTCTATCGTAATAATTCTCTCATCCTGCGGAATATAATTGGACAATGCATTTAAAAATGTAGTCTTGCCTGAACCTGTTCCTCCACTTATAAAAATGTTGTATCCACCCTCTACAAGTTTTTTAAGAAAATCGGCTGCCTCTTTTGTGATAGAACCCCATTTAATCAAATCTTCCATTGTTATCTGGTCAGCCGGAAATTTTCTAATTGTTACTGCGGCTCCATCAATCGCAACAGGGGGCAAAACCACGTTTACTCTTGAACCGTCAGGCAATCTTGTATCCACTATAGGATCAGACTGATTTACCCTTCTATTTGTTGCTGAAACAATCTGCTGAATTACGTCCTCTAACCTTTCTACCGAAGGAAATTTCCCATCTATTTTTACAATTCGGCCAAATTTTTCTGCATAAATATTGTCCACTCCATTAATCATAATTTCAGAAATATTATCATCTGCCAAAAGTTCCTCTAAAATTCCAAGTCCTCTGATTGAATCATACAATTGTCTATGTATCTCCCATCTGTCATAAAGTGGCATAAGTCTGCACTTGGCAACTCCTGCAATAACATAATCAATTATTTCATGAAGCTCTTCATCATTAGGATTTCTTGTCATGTCTATCTCTTCAATTATTTTTTCACGCAATTCTTCTAAATCAACTTTTGTTTTCAAGCCACTTCCTCTTTTAACAGTTTTCTTATAAAATCACCTAAACTACCCCAAATCTGCTTATCAAAATAATCTTCATCCCATTGGTTTTCATTACAAATAGGCAATTTTACCTTAACAATCTTATCTAACAACTCTTCCTGCTCTGTTTTAAATATAAATTCTTCAAATTCAGATATTTTCATAAGCGACATTCTGTCATCATTCATTGGCATATAAATTACGTTACAAAACTCCAGCACTTCATAAATGTCTTTAACCATATTACTTAAATCTAAAATTATCGTCTTATACATTCCTGAATTAATAATTGCCTGTATCATTCCTAACCAAACACTACTATCTAAACTTCTCAAGTCATTAGAAAACATCGAAGGCGGTATGTAATCCATTTCATTTATGCTGTTAACTATCGCTTTAAGTTTTAATGGTAACGACTCCGGATTCTGCTTGTAAAAATACATTAGGTCAGACAAATCTCCGCTGTATTCTTTATTAAAAATCTTTGACAATGCTGAAAACTCTTCCATATTTATATACAGGGTTTCTTTCTCTTTCGCTAAAACCTGTCCTAAAGTAATTGCAAATGTGGTCTTTCCACTTCTGCCAATTGGCGAATACACTCCAATTACTTCAACATCATCAACCAAAACTGACCCGACGCCTTCCGCAGTGCTTATATCGACATAATAATTTATTACTTCTCTTATAATATTTTCTGAAGATTGATATTTATAAATCGATGCATAACTTATATATTCGGCAAATACGTTACCATCCGTCAGCAAAATTATCTTTCCAATATTATATTCAGCAATATCATGCGTCATTGCAGTTGCAGATATCAACAAAATATCTATCTCTCTTTTTTCTGCAAATTCCTTAAGTGCCTCTAATTCTGTAAATGCAACCGTGCGAAACGGTATTCCTCTTTTGTCACTTATGTACTCCATAAGCGAATTCGCATAGTTGCTATCAACATCGTAAATTCCCAGCATACCTGTTTTCATTTATTTTGTTCCTTTCTATATACTTTTTGTTGTTTTTAGTGTACTCACATTATATATGCATATTTTCAAATTGTCTATACCTTTTTATAATTTTTTCTATTTTTCTTTTTGAATTTTACTGTTGACTATAAATTTCACTGTGTTATACTGATGTAGTATTGAATACTACATGTTATGTTTTGGAGGTGTCAAATGGCTAAAAGAATTAAATTAGACGACAGAGAACTCCCTGATTACACAAAAGGGGAAGAGATTTTTAATATGGTATCCCACATTGTTGGGGGAGCATTAGGCATAGCAGCTATGGTATTATGTATTATTATGGCAGCTAAACACGGAAGTGCTATCGGTGTAATAAGTAGTATCATTTATGGAATTACTCTTATTGACCTATATGCAATGTCCAGTATTTATCACGGTTTGAAACCGGGCAAAGCCAAAAAAGTTATGCAGGTTCTTGACCATTGCACTATTTACTTTTTAATTGCAGGAAGTTATACTCCTGTACTACTTGTTGCAATGATGCCTAAATATCCTGTTATCGCATGGGTTTTATTTGGTATTGTCTGGGGATGTGCAGTAGTTGCATGTACGCTTACTGCTATAGATTTAAAGAAATATAACGTATTTTCCATGATTTGCTATTTAGCCATGGGATGGTGCATCATATTCTTTATAAGACAGACATTTGAAGTTATGGGAATGGGTGGAGTTGTATTACTTGTTTCCGGTGGAATTGCTTATACTGTTGGTGCTGTTTTATATGGGCTTGGAAAAAACCACAGATATATGCACTCTATCTTCCATTTATTTATTTTACTTGGAAGCATCCTTCATTTTTTTGCAATTTTACTTTATGCGTTACCACAATAATTTTCTGACGCTTTAATGTGAATTTTGTCTATTTTTCAATCACGTTATTTTTTATTTTGTCATATAGATATATTAAGAAAATAGTCGGATTTGAAAATGATTTATAATTATATACCCGTTTATATACAGCAAAGTTCACTTAGTGAAGGCTTTTTTATCAAGATGGATTCTTCTTTTTCTAACAAAATTGATTATGTTAAGGAAATGTACCCTAAAGCTTTTGCAAAAATTCAAAGTACTATAGAAGAAGAGTGCGATAAAATGGATTATGTCGGCAGTCCTATGTACGACGAATATCCTGATAAAACCAGACTTTTAGGTATCAGGGATAGAATTTTTGAGATTGTTCATATGGAAAATGCAGCCTGCGAAAATGATGTCTGCATAATATATCCCGAAGATGATTGGTTAAAAGATACAATTATGGTTCTTCTTTTATATGAAATTCAAAGAAGAAATCAATAGTAAATGACGTGCTTGTTTTTACAAGCGATAAAATTTAATTCATATAATACACAAAAACAGGGAGATAAGAACTTTATCTCCCTAAAAAAATAATGATTCGCATTTTAAGCTGCCAAGTGCTCAAAATAAAGGTTCACATTCAAAGTAGTGAAGCACTTAAATTAAAAGTTTGCATTCAAAGTAACGACGTGCTTAAATCTAGCAAGTATTCTTGCCTATTTACATTGTATGCAATTATTATTAATTTTGCCACTATAAATATTCTGCGACTTCACTCCTGAGTTTTTCCTCTATTTCTATTATTTGTTTTGCCATTTCTTTAGCATTTTTTTCAGCTTTTTCATATTGGTTTAAATATTTGTGCAAAGATTTAATTCCCATATTGCAACCATCTGTAATCAAATCCGCAATTGTAGCATCTCCGCTTTCCATTGTTGTTTTTACACCTGTTTTCACACGAGACATTCCTTTTGCTATTGGATTTGGTTCTTTTTCAAAAGCTTCTCTTTCATTTAACATATCATGAATTTGATTTCCTAGACTTTCATGATGCGATTTGCTTTCTTCTAGGACATTTTTCAACTGCTGACTTCCTACTTTATCAAGCATATTGTCTATTGACGCTACCGCCATTTTGGTCCCGGCATCGCATTCCTGCAACAACTTTATTGTATCAATACTTTTCATTTTCTAAATCCTTTTTATTTTTATATTAACCAAATTTAGAAAATTTATTAAATTTATCGACATCTATCATAATGAAAAACAATTTATACTTTGCGTCATTTAATTTGGATAATTCCCTCTTTTGTATTCGCATATCTCTTTTCTATGCAGTTAAAATATGTGCAAATTATAAATCCACTTCTATAATTCTATTTGATTTTTTATAGCGAGTATATTTTACACCTGCAGCGTCCATCATTCGTTTCGACGCCTTTACCCCTGGTGTATCTCCATATTTGTCCTGATCGTAAATAACTTCTTTTATTCCACATTGGATAATTGCTTTTGCGCATTCATTACAGGGAAATAATGTCACGTATATTTTTGCTCCTTCTAAACTTCCACCTCGGTAATTTAATATTGCATTCAATTCACTATGTGTTGTGTAAAAATATTTATTGTCATACGGGCTGTCACTTTCACGATTCCATGGAAATTCATCATCGTCACATCCCACAGGAAGTCCGTTGTATCCCATAGATAAAATCTTATTATCCTGACTTACTATGCATGCTCCAACCTGAGTATTTGGGTCTTTTGAGCGCATCGATGATAAATATGCAACTCCCATAAAATATTCATCCCAGGATATATAGTCTTTTCTTTTATAACTTCGCATACATGTACCTCCTTGTTGTCATAAGCTATACCTCAAGCACTGCACCTCAATTCCGCTTCGCTTCGGTTGTAGTCCTTCTTCTTTCTAAATAAGCACTTCACCTCAATTCCGCTTCGCTTCGGTTGTAGTCCTTCTTCTTTCTAAATAAGCACTGCACCTCAATTCCGCTTCGCTTCATTTCGGTCGCGCGCATGCGCGCTATATCAATAAGCAAAAATACGTTTTCTTTTGTGCTAGCACAAGAAAACGTATTTTTACTTATTGATGCAGTGCTTATTTAGTTCCGAATATTCTGTCTCCAGCGTCTCCTAATCCTGGTACTATATAGCTGTGTTCATTTAATTTTTCGTCTAATGCTCCGATAAACATGTCAACATCCGGATGTGCTTCCTGCATTGCTTTTACTCCTTCAGGAGCTGCTATGATACACATAAATTTGATATTTTTTACACCTTTATCTTTTAACATCTGAATTGCTGCTACAGATGAACCACCTGTTGCTAACATTGGGTCTACTACAAATACATCTCTGTTTTCACAATCTTCAGGTAATTTACAGTAGTATTCAACAGGTTTTACTGTTACAGGGTCTCTATAAAGTCCGATATGTCCTACTTTTGCTGATGGAATCATTGCTAACATTCCGTCTACCATTCCTAAACCGGCTCTTAAGATAGGAACTATTGCTAACTTCTTTCCACCTAATTCTTTTACTGTTGTTTTGCAAATTGGTGTATCAATTTCAACATCTGTTAATTCTAATTCTCTTGTTGCTTCATATGTAATGAGCATTGCAATTTCACTGATTAACTGTCTGAAATCCTTTGTTCCTGTTTCTTTTCTTCTGATTATTCCAATTTTGTGCTGAATCAATGGATGATCCATTACCATTGTCTTTGCCATTTATTACTTCCTCCATCTTTTTAACTTAATTTTGGTACTCTTAATTTGTAAACCAATTTTCTCATTAATTCATTCAATGAGTCGTATAACTTACCATATTCCTGTAATTCTCCACCATAAGGGTCCGCAATATTTCCTGACTCATTTATAAATTCTTTGAATGTGTAAACATTCTGTGCCTCCGCATATTCCTCATATACAGTAGGCTTTAAACTTTCTTCAAATACTAAAACTAACACATCTTTTCCAAAGTCCGATTCACTTAATTGTTGTGATGCATATCCCTTTACGTCTAAATCTTTCGCCGCTGCTATCGCCTCAACTTTCTGATTTATCGGCTCCGGGAACAATACAATCAAGCCTCTGGATTCAATCTCAATTGGTTCTATTGGCATCTTCTGTCTTAAAATGGCCGCTGCCAACGGACCTCTTGATGTATCATCTTTCGTTACGAAGATAATCTTTGAATAATCCATTATGCCTCCAAATATACTATAAGTTTATTATGTTATAACCTGCTGCCTTAGTAAGTCTGTTCATAATCGCATCACCTACATCTTTTCTGGAAAATGTTTCTCCAAAAATAAACTGAGCTTCCATCTTATCAAAATCTCTCAGTGCTTTAAACAAATGATTTGCAATTGTTTCAGGCTTGTCCAAGTCCCCTAGAGACACTATAACTACTCCATCATTTACCTTTCCTTCATAAAAATGTTTATTCTGGTCTGATGTAAGTATTCCCGTAACGTATCCCTGTGAATCCTTTTCATTGGCAACTTTAATTATTTCATTCGCAACCTTTTCTTCTTCTCCATCGTACATTCGAAAATCAGCTTTAGGTGCGTAATGCCTATATTTCATACCTGGAGCCTTCGGTCTAAGTCCGTCCGTAGGCTTTGTAAGAATCGCCTTATCCGTTTCTACTTGGTCTATTACCTCTTTTAACATTTCTTTTGTAATAAATCCTGGGCGCAAAATCATAGGCGGCTCAACTGTTACGTCAATAATCGTTGACTCCAACCCCATTCCTACCATTCCACCGTCAATAATCATATCAATTCTGCCATCCATGTCATCAATAACATGTTCTCCTAATGTAGGACTTGGCTTTCCTGATAAATTTGCACTTGGTGCTGCTATGCTAACACCTGCTTCTTTTATAAGCGCCTGTGCAATCGGGTGATTTGGCATTCTTATAGCAACTGTATCCAATCCTCCCGTTGTGTCCTTTGGAACAATATCACTTTTATTAAAAATAAGTGTCATTGGACCCGGCCAAAAAGCATCCATAAGTTTCTTTGCCACTTCCGGAATCTCTTTTACCAACGGTTTAAGCATCTCTTCATTTGCTATATGTGCAATTAATGGATTGTCAGACGGTCTGCCCTTTGCCGCATAAATCTTCTTAGCTGCCTCTTTATTTAATGCATTGGCACCCAATCCGTATACAGTCTCTGTAGGGAATGCTACAAGTCCACCTTCTCTTATTATTTCTCCAGCTTTTTTTATTGATTCATTATCAATATTTTCTGAATTCATTTTTACAATTAAAGTATCCATTTTTTGCCTCTTTTACTGAATTTTTCTAAATTCTACGTAAGCCCATACTCATTTTTTATAATACCATATATGGCATCAAATTACAAATATTATGATGTATTGTAAATGTTTTGCAGGGCATTGTATTTAATGCAAAATTTGCTTTTTCATATAGACTACAGCTTTTATATCAATAATAAAATATTGTTTTTTTGCGCTAAAAAATCGGTGCGACAGGATTCGAACCTGCGACCTCTGCGTCCCGAACGCAGCGCTCTACCAAACTGAGCCACGCACCGATTAAAAAAATTTTTTGATTCTTAGTGTATTTATTAAGAACTTTTATATTTTATCATATCTGTTAGTATTTTCAAGTTTTTTGTCACATCCGCATATGCTCTTTCCCTGTTTCCTGCATATGTATACCTTACAATTGTACCATCTGATTCCTTTTCTTCAAGCAGTACCGGATACTTTTCTGTGTAGTCCCACACATACTCTTTTTCCTCTTTTTTCTTTTTGATTAGTCCTGTTGTAATTGTTTCTTTTGTTCTGTTTCCAAGGCCGTCATTTTAATGTGCTGACATTTAATGCAAAATCGCATCATCTCCACAGCACCAAGTGCTATGAAAACAATGCGTTCTAATTTTAAAGGAAAATATCTAATAATTACTTCATATATTATTATACGAAGTAATTATTAAATGTAGCCTTTCATAATATTTCAAATTCCGGTTTTAATGTAACTCATACAAATGCTCATAATAAGCATATAAATCCTAATCCCTACAACCTTACTAGGAAAATTCAATTATTCATTAATATTTTAGTATTTTCTAGTCTTGACTTTATCTTTGTGAGAGGATGTGTCAGTTCAACTACATCTCTTTTAGCATAACTCTTCTCGGTATCTCTAAAAAATAAGTAAAAGAATAAACTACTATTACCAGCAGTAAACTCTACTATCATACTCTCCTCTCCATAAACACACACCATTTTCTAAACCACATGAACAAATGAATATGCTACATCCACCATTTAAGAGTTCCGATTTACTTATTATATATTCTATATTATTAGAAATAATATCTCCTTGTAATTTTATTGCTCCAAACTTTGTTGAGTTTTCCACAAAAAAAACATATTTCATTGATTTACATATTACTTTACTTGTATAATTCAAGAAATCTTCTATTTCATATGTTTTTTTACAAACAATATACTTTTTCTGAGTATCCAAATCATCTAACTTAGCAATTATTTTTTCTTGTAATTGTAAAGTAGTATGAATATCATAAAAATCATCAATAGCTATTTCTATTCCATTATTTCTCCATTCTTTACAGATTTGTAGTATTCCATTTCTTCTTTTGGCTTCAACCAATCTTGTTTTATCCATTTATATCTCCATTTCCTATTTAAACCCATTAAAATCCTCTGGGAAATGTCCTGGGTATTGATTATATCTACCTTTACTGAACGGATTTCCTTTTGTAGCATCTGCACCATGAAAATGATTTCCACGTCCCATCTTATCAAAAGGATGTTCTATAATATATTTCTTTTCTCCACTTACATCAAATTCATACACAATTCTGTTTTCTGATGTTCCATCAAACACAAACTTGTGAGTTTTATATTCTGCTGACTTTGGAATACCTGTTGCTTCCTTCGCCTCTCTAAATACTTGTCTTCTAGTAGAACTTTTACCCCTCTTGACATAAAGTCTTTACACTTATAACAATCCAAGTCGATGCCCCTACATCGAAAAATGAATACACATTCCAAAGTCAACTGTGAAGTTTTCACAGCAGGAACAGAAATTCCGTGACCAGTATGACAATCTTGATTTATCTGATGGGCATAGAAAAGTGATAAAGCATTAGATAAAACGCCTCTTCCTTACTGGCACTTCTTTTTACTCACTGCAACTCTAATTCTTTTTTTAAGTGTTCCAATTCAGAAACACTCATATCACATACACATATTTCAATAATATCATCTGTTTCTGACAATCCAAAATACACTTTATCCATTTTTATATACTTGGAACTTTTTTTGTCTGATAATATTATTCTGGTACCATTAGAATACAAAATAGTTTTAAAAATAGGGCATTCAATATCATCACTATGAAAATTTATCTTTCCATTTTCAAAATTCCCACCACTAGCTTATTCGTAGTTTCTGAATACTCCTTGCAAAGCAATAGCGTTATTCTTTTTAATAACTTACTCTTTATACCCACTGTAAATTCCAATGAAGAAGTTTTATCTTTTGAATATGAAATATATTCAACCGCTTCCTCTTCCTTATTAAATATAATCTTCAAAGGAATATATTCTTCCAATTCCATCTCTAATATATCTTTCATATTCTTCTACATCCTAATGCCATCCATTAAACTGTGCATGTTTTATTACTGGCAACTGTCCTGCTTGTCTTAGCCGAGCAAATATAACTTCCTAATTACCTTGAGTAATCTTTTCTCCATTAACCTCTATCTCAAATGATTTTGGAATATTTCAGATTAGTACGATCAAAATGATTTATAACAGTAATATGATATTTATACAAGATTGTGTAGATAGTGAAATTTACAAAAGGCTAATAGAAAATCTACCAGCCTTTTGCTTGTGATATGGCTTATTTTTTCTAACATATTTATTACAGTAACTAATTAAAATATGCTTCTAATACATTTTCTAGTTCAAGCAATTTATATTTATATTTTTTCATCTCTTTATCCTTAATTAACCGTTTAACAAAAAGCATTAATTCACCAAAATAAAGAACATCTTCCTTTGGATGTCTTTAATGTAGAGAGATCATTAAAATGATTGACACTCCTTGCAATAATAATTGTCTGCGTCTTTTACTAACTTCAAAAAGACATCATCAGCACAGAGTTCATCATAATCCGAAATACCTCTAATGAGTCCCATCAAAGCTCCATTTGAATTTCTTATTGTTCTATTTTGAATAGCAATAATTAATTTATTTATATATTCCTTATATTGTTTCAAATATTCTATTGTAACATTACTTTCTAAACACATAGTATCAATATATTCATTTATAGCTTTCAACTTTCCTTCTAATATATCATATTTATTCATATTTCCTTCTTTCTATGGCAATGGTCTTGTCTCTAAAACCCAACCATCATCAAACTGCTCAAATAGTATCTGTAGTCCCCCACCAGGTCTTGATTCTATTGCTCCAACTTGTTCCCTTGCAGTTCCAATTGCGTATTTAATCTTTGTTCCTGCTGATATTTTAGCAATAGATACATTATCTCTTGCTCCCCAATTGCTCAACAACGCCATTTGATTCATGTAATCATCTACTGTACTAATTCCATTTGCCTCATCAAAAGTAGTCCAATATTTCAAACTTCTTCCATTACCTACTTCAGCATTCGAGTGAAATTGAACTAAATATAAATCTTCATCGATAACATTTTTTATCTTATATCCAGCATTAAAGTTAGCTAATTCACTATCAAATTGTTTAGAGTAATCCCATACTTTACCTGATGTTCTACCACCCTCATACGACGCACTTCCTGCTTCATCTGCCATAAACCCTGCTAGTTTTCCACTCTTTGCAGCATTTTGTATTCCTGCCACTCCAAGCCCTGCTCCTGCAAACATGTAGCCGTTTGCTGCTCCGTTTATGACCGTGTCCTTTAATTCTGATTTGCTGAAACTTCCGTTGTTTAATGCATATATGCTGTAAAATGCTCCGTCTGTTACAGCCGATATTCCTGCTGACGCTATTACCGCTTGTGCTATTGCGGCTGCTCCCACTCCACTTGCTCCTGCAATTATTATTCCTGTTGTTCCAATGGCTGCCTTTGCCCATGTAGGCATGTTATCTATTTCGCAGCATACCCTTGTGTAAAATCCAAGTCCGCCTGCCACTCCGCTCTTTACAACGTTGAAGGCTGTTCTTCCTGCATTTCCAAGTGTGCTTATGTATGAACATCCGTCAGGATCTATGTAATACAGCGGATTGTCTCCGCAATAAATGTAACCGTTCTGGGTTAGGGTTTCATATACATTTCCTGCTTTAGGGTCCTTCTGTATAAATTCCCTGTCTGTGGAATTGTACATTCTTGCTCCCGCATTCCAGTAGCCTGTTGTTTCATCATAAACATATCCGGTGTTGTATTCCGCAAGGTCATTGTATTCTTCACTAGTCTTTACATTAACACATCAGTGTTAAGATGCTCCAAGTCGGCAAGAATACCCCTTGCCGACTTGCTCTTCACTTCATTTTCTAATGCTATCACTCAAGAAATTTTTTATAAAACTCTTCTTCCACATATGTTTCTGCAAAGCATTGAACTACATCATATGAATAGTTTCCTCCTTTTGCATATGTAATATTCATAACATCTTCTGTAATCTTATCAAGGACATCATCGCTAACGCAAATATTTCTTTGTGATAACTCTTTTCTTACGATTTCTGTGCACATTTTATAATCATTAGCATTTGAAAAAAGCATAGTAACCTCCTTTATCGTGACAAGTCCTTAAGACTATTAAGCTTTATTTTTTGATATGTGAGTGCCTGTGTTGCACCTCCATGACCATACTTAGGAAAATCCTTAGTAATTGGTTCTAACCAACTTGCTTGTCCCCACTTTCCGTTTGGCACTCTAATATCATCAATAATTTGCAATGTATCAAACGAACCACGAATAGATGCATCGTGTGGCACTTGAAGTCTGCCTGGAGTAGGTACATCAAATTTATCAAAAGTGATATATGTTCCACTAGGGTTGGCTGGTATTTCCATTGTATTTTTTAGCGAATCCATGTAACTTGCCTCCGCTGGCATGTATCTATATCCAGTAGCAGGTACAATCTCTCCGTTAGGTTTAACATAAAAATCAGTCTTGACAGATGTTCTACCACCCTCATATGACACACTTCCAGCTTCATCTGCCATAACCCCTGCAAGTTTTCCACTCTTTGCAGCATTTCGTATTCCTGCCACTCCAAGCCCTGCTCCTGCAAACATGTAGCCGTTTACTGCTCCGTTTATGACCGTGTCCTTTAATTCTGATTTGCTGAAACTTCCATTGTTTAATGCATATATGCTGTAGAATGCTCCGTCTGTTGCCGCGGATATTCCTGCTGACGCTATTACTGCTTCCGCTATTGCGGCTGCTCCTACTCCACTTGCTCCTGCAATTATTATTCCTGTTGTTCCTACGGCCGCCTTTGCCCATGTCGGCATGTTATCTATTTCACAGCATACCCTTGCATATAATCCAAGTCCGCCTGCCACTCCACTCTTTACAACATTGAAAGCTGTTCTTCCTGCATTTCCAAGTGTACTTATGTATGAACATCCGTCAGGATCTATGTAATACAGCGGATTGTCTCCACAATAAATGTAACCGTTCTGGGTTAGGGTTTCATGTACATTTCCTGCTTTAGGGTCCTTCTGTATAAATTCCCTGTCTGTGGAATTGTACATTCTTGCTCCCGCATTCCAGTAGCCTGTTGTTTCATCATAAACATATCCGGTATAACTTTTTGAAATGTTTATTCCGTTAAGTTTACTGCTTACCGTTTCTGTTTCCGGCTTTCCCCATGCATCATACTCTGTTTTCGCTGCAACCTCTGCATTTTCATCCAGTGCCCATCTTGTGCTTCCGAGTCTGTCCGTATAGAGACTGTAAGCCTGTGCTTTCGCATTTTCACTGTTTTTTGTTACATCCGCATATGCTCTTTCCCTGTTTCCTGCATATGTATACCTTACAATTGTACCATCTGATTCCTTTTCTTCAAGCAGTACGGGATATTTTTCCGTGTAGTCCCACACATACTCTTTTTCCTTTTTCTTCTTTTTGATTAGTCCTGTTGTAATTGTTTCTCTTGTTCTGTTTCCAAGGCCGTCATATGTGTATGCCGTCTTTTCCGAAATTCCTTTTTTTATTTCACTTACGGTTCCATCCATAAGCGAACTAATCTCATAAGTTTTTATTTCTTTTTCAGGATTTACCGTTCTTTTCGCCGTTCCGTTTTCGCTGTATTTGTTTGAACGTTTTATGCTAAATACTGAGCTTCCCTTTTTTGTAATCTGCTGATTTAAATTATTGTAAGTGTATGTTGTGGACTTCTTTCCATTTGTTTCCTTAATAAGGTTTCCAACATCATCATATGTGTATGTAACTGTTTTGTCTCCTCCCTCTGCTACAAGCCTGTTCAGGTTGTCATATTCATATGTCGATGTTTTCTTTTTACCGGTTATGATTCCGCTTTCATAATGTTTTGTTACATTTCCGTTTAAATCATATTCATATGATTCTATTAATTTAGAATCTTCATCTTCTTTTTGACTTACCGTAAGCACATTTCCATATATGTCATATGTGCTTTCCTGTGTCTCTTTTCCTTCTGTTTTTGTTATTCTGTTATTATCACTATCATATGTGTATGTGGTCTTTTTATCGCCGTCTGTAACTTCCGTTAAATTTTTGTTTCCATCATATGTGTAGCTTACCTTTTTGCCGTCCGTATACGTAATCCCTGTCTTGTTTCCGTCATTGTCATAACTGTACTTTACTGTTTTTCCATTTTCATAAACTGTTTCTGTTATTCTGTCAAGTTCATCCCTTACATATGATATTGTTCCACTAGCCGTTGACATTGCTGTCTGATAGTCGTTTTTATTATATTCATATGTTGTGGTCTTTCCGTCTACTGTTTTTTTAGTACAGTTATTAACGGCATCATAACTGTATGATGTTACGACTTTTCCACTGTTATTTTTTACCGTTACAAGGTTTCCATTTAAGTCATATTCATAACTTTCCTTTTTGCCCAAGGCATCTGTTTTACATATAAGGTTATTATTTCCATCATATGAATATGTTGTTACTTCATCCGCCTTGCTATTTCCCTTTTTTCTGTGAAGCGTCTTTTTTGTAAGATTTCCAACTCCATCATATTCATACTCCGTACTTATTCCATTTGCATCAACAGTTTTTGTCATTCTGTCATCTTTATCATAAATATACGTCATAGTATTGCCTTTTTTATCTGTATATGATGTTTTATTTCCGTGTACATCATATTCAAATTTTTCCATACTATTATCAGAATATGTTATTGATGTAAGTCTTCCTTCTTTGTCATATGTATACTTTTCACTGCTTCCTGTCTTTATTTTTTCTGTGCAGTTTCCTTCTTTGTCATACTTATATGTTGTGACATTTCCATTTCCGTCTGTCTCTGTCTTCAAATTTCCACTTTCGTCATATGAGTACTGTGTTATGACATTATTTGCCGAAACTTTCTTTGTCATACGATTCATCGAATCATATTCCATTGTAACAGTATTATTTCGACCATCTGTTATTTTTACAATGTTTCCATTGCCATCATATTCATATGCTTGTTTTACACCCTGAGGATTTTTGTATTCTGTTACGTTACCATTTGCATCATAACTCCATACAGACACATTTCCATTTGCATCTGTTTTCTTTACAGGATTGTTATTTTCATCATATTCATATAATGTAATATTTCCTTTGGCATCTTTCTCGCTTATTACATTTCCATTTGCGTCATAACTGTATTCTGTTATTTCTCCTTCAGGATTTGTAATCTTAATCAGACGATTATTTAGGTCGTATGTATAATTTGTAATCTTATTATTTTCATCTGTTTTTTCTATGATGTTTCCAACACCGTCATATTTATATGATGTAATGTATCCTTCACCTGATATTGTTTCCACAATTCTTCCAAGCTTATCATATACATATTTCTTTGTTCCTATTGCATCTGTTTCTTCTGACAAAAGATTATTTTCATTATATTTCTTTGTTATGACTAAATCCTGTTTTTCGTTAACTTCAATCTGATTTCCATTTTCGTCATATTTATAAGTTGTTATGTTTCCTTCTTTATCAACATATTTACTTATTTTATTTTCTGCGTTGTATTCATACTGTTCAACGTTTTCTTTTTCGTCTGTTATTTGTATAACATTACTATTTTTATCATACTTATAACTTATGGCTGTTCCATTAGGGTTTATAATTTGTGTTATGTTCCCGATAGCGTCGTATGTATATTGTGTCTTTTCTTTCTGAGCATCAGTTATTAAAATAACCTGTCCATATCTATCGTATTCATATTCTGTCTTTCTGTTTTCAGGCTCTGTAATCCTTATTAAGTTGCCATCCTTATCATAATTATATGTTGTATTACCATATAATGTTTTCTTTTCAATAAGTCTGTTTTCCTTGTCATAAACATATTCTGTTGTATTTCCATTTTTATCTGTTTCTTTAATAAGGTTTAAGTTACCGTCATATTCATATCTGACACTATTTCCCAATGGGTCCGTCTGCTTTGTAACCATTCCAAGAGCATTATAAGTGTATGTTGTTTTTCCTCCATTTTCGTCTGTCTCTTCAATTACCTGTCCCTTAGAATCATACTTATATTGTTTGTTTTTCTTATATGGGTCTTTGGTTTCTACCAGATTTCCTTTGGAATCATATTTATAATTCCATGAATTTCCGGATGCATCTGTTTTTGATATTACATTTCCATATTTATCATATGTATATGTCGTCTCATATCCCAAACCGTCAGTTATCTTCGTAAGATTTCCTGCTATATCATAAGTATATTTACTCTTTACGCCTAAAGCATTTGTTTTTTCTGTCTTCTTTCCCTGCTTATTATAGGTATTTAATGTTTTGTTTCCATTTTTGTCTGTCTGTGAAATAGTATATCCATTTTTATCTACTTCATATGTTGTTTCATTACCTAATGCATCTGTTTCTTTTAAAAGCTTTCCTGCTAAAGAATAAGTAAACTTTGTTTTCTCTCCATTTCCGTTAGTTTCCTCAGTTTTTCTTCCAAGTTTGTCATACTTATACTTTATTGTATTTTTGCTTCCATCACTTACTGCTGCCCTTTGAAATGAGTCTGTGTATGAATAGCTTATTACATTTCCCTGTCCACTTTTTTCTCTTATTACATTTCCAAATGAATCGTATGTATAAGTTACACTATTCCCTAATCCATCAGTTTCCTTTATAAGATTTCCTCTGGTATTATATTCATAATTTGTTACTGAATCTATTGCATTTCTGTAAGTTATGACTTTACCTTTGGAATTATACTTATATGATTCTGATGTATTATCAGGATATACAATATTAGTAACATTTCCATAAATATCATATGAATATGTTGTTGTTCCATAACTATCTGTTTTTTCAACTAATTGTCCAAAAGCATTATAGTCATATGTTGTTGTATCCTGTTCTACATCTTCTATTATGTAAAAATCCTCATTATACTTTATTGTGTGAACATTTCCACTCTCACTTTTACAACTGTTTTCTCTTTTTTCATCGTCATATGTAAATGTATATTCTCCGGAATCAGCAACCTTTTGTTTTATAACTCTTCCTATGCTGTCATATTCATTTTTTACATATTCGTTTCCTTCATAATCAGTCATTAATGTTAAGTTGTTATTCTCATTGTATTCATATGCGCAACTGTCACCATCTGCATTCGTTACCTTCACAAGATTTCCTGATTTGTATTCGTATTTAACTTCTATTCCATTTATAGATGCATTAACAATATAATTTCCTTCCCAACTGTATTTTAAAATTCCCGCATTACTTTTTATCTGAGTCAATTTATTGTTATCATAACTGAAATTAGTAACCCATCCATCTTCTTCGGTAATTTTTATTAATTTTCCTTCTTTGTCAAACTGATATTCTTTTCCTTTTTCTTTATAAAAATATATATCTTCATTTTTTATAAGTTCCTTCTGATTATCTGTCTGGCATGTATACTCACCTGTTCCATCATCCTTAAATACAATTTGTCCGCCTGTAGGTATATAAATAATTACGCAGTTATCTTCATACACTGCCCTGTAATCATATTCGTTACTCCAGCCATTTCCAAAACCTGTATTTGTATTAAAATTTCCTGAGTTATAATATCTTTTTACCGGAATGCTATACTTTGCAACACTCTCTAAATCAGTGTATGTGTAATTAAACTCTCCTGTAAGCAAATCTACAGGATCTCCATCATTTGCATTAACACCATTTGTTTTATCAACATATCCTTTTAATTGAATTGGATTTAGTTTCACATGCACTTCATATGGTATTGATGCATTACTTCCCGGCAAAGTTTTCATAATCATGCTTATAAGTTCGTAATATGCTTCATCTCCATTTTTGTCCTTAAACTGTATCTGAGTTGTATATTTTATTGTAATTTTTTCACCCGGTGCTAACTCATCTACCTTCTTATAGGTATTTTTTGCACAATCGACAAACACTCTCCCATCATTTGAATACTGCTTTTCGCTATCAAAATATAACTGCATTCCGTTAATTGTTTTGTTAGATGTATTTGTATATGTATATGTTATTGTGTACAAATCTCCTGTATATGTATATTTATTTACATACACATCAAGCTTTAATGAGCTTCCTGCTATTACCCACAAACTTTCCCTACAGGCATAATCATATCTAAATTGATATGGTTCTACTTCTCCTTTATCATCTTTCATTTCACCTTCAACTGTTACACTTATTTTGTATTCTCCGTCTTTGTCCCCTCGTACATACCAGTTTACAGCTTTGTTTTCTCCACTTTCAATTTTTCCAATCTCTTTCTTTTCGCTATTATCTTCACCTGCAGCCATTGCTGCTAATGAAAGTCCTTCCGGCAAATTAATTTTCGCATTGCAATTATCTACATATTCACATTTAGAATTATTAACAACCAGTACCTGAACGTCAAACATATCCTTCAACCACTTAGTCGTTCCATCTACAACTAAATAATATACTGTACCATTTCCGTCTGCCTTTATTGGTTCTATATAAAAATTGTCTTCTCTTGATGAAGCAGCTTCACCTCCACCTTTATTTTCATTTTTAACAATATCTCCTTTTTCATTTACATAGAAATTAACAGGAAAAGTCATTTTGTTAAATACCAATTTAGTTGAATATTTAAATATTTTTTTGTTTTCATCACTGTCTGTATCAATTCCTGCTTCTACTATTTCACTATACGACATTTCTTTATAGCTTACATCTGCCTGTATTGTGTCTTTAGAACTTAAATACAGATTTATTTTCTTTGATGTTTCACCCATATTAAGGCTTGTCGCCCTGCTATAATATCCGTTTGCATAAGCAACAATTGAATAACTCTCATTTCCTTTTAAATAGTAATTATACTTTCCATTATTAGCTGTTTTTCCTGAACTGATTATTTCGTTTTTACTATTTACAATATAAACCTCAGCATTACCTATAGGTGCTTCTGTATTTGTATCCGTAACAGTTAATCCTAACTGATACATTCCCTCTGCCGTTCCATCCGCTGTTATTTTTAATTTTTTTGTATTAGTCTGTCCTTTTGTATCGGTTACTGTCAACAATACTATGTAATCACCTGGCTGAAGATATTCATGCTTTACTGTTTTCCCCGTTTTTTGTGTTCCATCTCCAAAATCCCATGAATATTTTACAATTCCCCTATCATCCATAGACTTATCGGCACTAAATGTATATTTTTGTGCTATATGAATCTTTTTATGTTCAAATGTAATTACTGCAGTAGGTGCTTCATCTTTATAATTAGCAGAAAATTCTATCTGCTCTACGTTTTCTTCTCCCACTTCAAAATTTACTGTTTTTGAGTTATCCTGCTCATATTTGTCTGGAACTGTTTTCTGTTTTAATTTATATTTTCCTGCAACAAGATTGTCTATAACGATTTTTCCGTTTTCGTCACTTGCTTCTGTAGTTCCTAAATATTTATTACTATCATCATCTTTATATAGGGCAAGTTCCATTCCCTGTATGTTTTCTCCCTTTTCGTCTTTACATACTACTTCCTTTTTATATACTTTTGTTGCTATTCCTATTTCATTATTTATAGCTACCAACTTAGAATCAGCAACTAAGTTACTTGTGTTTTCCAGTTTTATTCCCTCATCGGAAACAAGCTTATATGCCAGACTTTCGCCCAATACATTTGTAAATTCAGCTACTTTTCTAAATTCATTTTCATTTTTTTCATCTGTTGTTATGTTTAACGCACTTTGTTTATCCATGTGATAAAGTAATTCTTTATCAATAGTTATATATTTATCCTTAATTAAATGTATATTTCCATTTATCTGAACATTTTCCTTTAATTCCAATGTACCATTTTGTAAAATGGCATTTCCCATATTTATTTTACCATTTTTATCATTTACAACATTTCCACTAATTTCGACATCATCCATAACAATATTTCCATCATTATAGATTGCCCCACCTCTATTGGATGTATTATTTTTTATTTCACATTGCTCAATATTTACGTTAGAATTTCCCTGTACATAAATTCCTCCGCCTCTGTTTGCCTTATTGTTTTCTATTATATTTTTATTTGTTTCTATTTTTCCAAATTCAGTATCATATGTTCCGGGCTTTAAGAAACTGACATTGTTTCCGGCAATATATACATTTCCATTGTTTACCGAGTTATTATTTACATTTAATCCTGCTATAATTGTTTTTCCTTTACCCGTAATAGTAATCGCACCACTTACGTTTTTACTTACATTTTTGACTTCCGTGTTATAAATTGAACAGTTACCTGAATTATTTAAATAAATAGCATTTCCATTCCAATTTGCATAATTTCCGTCAAACAGACAGTCTTTCATATAGACTATGCCTCCACCAACTAAACCACAGGCAACAGCTCCACCGTACCATTTACAGCCATTGTTTATGAAAGTTGTTCCTTCTATGTATGCCGTTCCTGATGCATACAGTCCTCCTCCATAATAACTTCCCCAGTTGTTTCTTACTACTCCGCCTTTTACATGTGATAATCCCTCAATGCTTATAGCACCTCCATATCCTCCCCATGTTATGTTGCTGTTTTCTGAAATTTCGGATGCATTATCCATGTTTAGCTTTGCCGAATTAAGAATTATTGTCGAGCTGTTTGAACTAAAATTTTTAATTGTTGCATTATTGAGGTTTATTTCCCCTCTTACATAAAAAGGTGTTTTACCATATTCAGCTTTTATATCTGTTCCGTCAATATCTATATTTTTTAAGTTTAACACTCCACCTTTTTTTATATCTATAAATCTAGATGTTTCCTTAACATTTATTGTTACATGTTCCTGTCCTTCAATTGTTAATTTTTGATTTTCATTTATCTGTATAAATTCATTTGCTTCAATGTCCTGTAATATAGTTACTACACCGTCACCATCATTTGTACTTAAAGCCTCATTTACAGCTTCTTTTAAAGTATCAAAATACTTATCATTGCACCTGATTACTCCTGTATCTGCGAATGCCTCTTTACTTATTCCTCCCGCAACAATTGTCATTACCAGCATTATTGCAATTAATTTTTGTGTTATTTTTTTCATATCCTTCTCCTTGTGTTTAATCTCAAAATGTAAAGTAGATAAAATTAGTTTGTAGGTTAATCGAATAAAAAAAGCACCACTTTGTAAAAAGTGATGCTAAACCATACATTATTATTCAAATTTCCCCTAATACATTCAGTTTTTCTCACCCATTACATTTTGTTTTGAATCGATTTTATCTTATTTGTCGCAAAATGTAAAGTGAAAGTTTTCGACCTTTTTCGACCGTGCACAAATTTCACCTATTCCTTTTAATAACCACCACACCTCCTGCAATCATTACCAACCCAACTGTTGCCAATATGACTGCTATAGCTCTGTCCTGACCTGTTTGTGGAAGTTTGTTGTCATATTTAGCTGTTGTTGTTTGATCATTTTCTTTGCTTTGCTTTTCAGATGTATTTCCTTTGTTTTTTCTTTTACGCTCATCTTTTTTACTTTCCTGTTCTTTGCTTTCTATGTTTTTTGATATGCTTTTAGGTTCCACATCTATGCTTTGTTGTAATTCATTATTGTCATTTATATATGGAATTGCAATTATCTGCGGAACAAATTCATACATTTTATCCTGTTCCACACAAGCATCAATAAGCATTAAATACATACCATCTTTTGCTTTTTCATATTTCATTTTTCCCTGTTCATTTGTTGTTCCTACATAATCTGCCGATATTCCATCTAAACTAATATAACCTGAAATCGTATTTGCAATTTTGCTCAGGTCGGAATTATTTTTTATGTCATTTACTTCAATCGGATATTTTGCAAATGTCCCTGAAAGAATATATTTATCATTTTCATTTTTTTCTGCAATTTTATAAATTCTAACTTCTCTATCTGCAAATATGACATTTTCATTTTTAAGAGCAATGTTTATTTCATACTGATTGTTTTCAGTCTGAGCTGCTTTTATTTTATTATTTGATATAATTCCAACCTGTATAACAGCTATAAATATCATTAATGCCATTACAATTTTCTTATATGCTTTAGATTTTAAATTTTTATACGCACAAATTATTGTGTTTTTTATTGCTTTCTCTCTCATATTCATACACCCTCTTTCCTTTATTTACGCACACTGCAAATGTTATTACAAATAATGTCATTATAATCAACACCAAAGCCAGTGCTATTATTACTACTTTCCACGGATTTACTTTTTGTTTATTGTCTGATTTTTCTGCTTTATCTTCGTCTATTCGTATCCCTTTTACTAATAGTCTGTGTGTATTAACAGCATATGGCGTACATGTAACCAGAGTCACATAATCTTTATCTTTTTCAATACTTAATTTTGAAATGTCTTCAGGTTTTACTACTGAAATTTCTTCCACCTGATAAAATAATTTTTTATTTAATACTGTAATTTGAAATTTGTCACCAATTTCCATTTTATCCAAATCAGTAAATAATTTTGCATTTGGCAACCCTCTGTGAGCTACAAGTACGGCGTGTGTACTTTCTCCTCCTACAGGTAAAGATGAACTTTCCAAATGCCCTACATATTTACTTAGCACTTCATCTGTAGTCCCATGCTTTATTGGAATTTTCACCTTAATCTTTGGTATGGAAATATAACCCATGCTTCCTGAATCGTCTACATTTAAAATGTCGGCATATTTATTTTCTTCTTGGTTTTTATATTCCACATTATCTTTTGTCAGATTTTCATTATATAAATTAGCCTCATTTAATATACTTTCTGACTTTTTATTCTCCATTTTTTTCATTAGCTCATCATATTGTTCAGTCGCTTTTGTTGCGTCCATTTGGTTTACATAACTACTAACTACCGGATATAGTAACACGGAGAAACCCATCAAAAAAATTATAACCAATATTATTGTTGTCGTTTTTCTTTTCATAACTATCTCCCTATTGCCATTTTCAGTTTATTTTGAAGTCAAAAGTTAAAGGCTTTAATCTTTATATGCAAGATTAGCTTTATAGTTAAACTTATAGAGGATTCGAACCGATACAAACTTATAATCTTTATATGAAAGATTACCTTTAACCTTTGCCCCAATATTTGTCTTAGGTTTATTTTTAATATTCTATAGTTCAAAATTTTTCATATGAAATTTAAAAAATATATTTTGGGAAACAGTTTATCATCTTTCTTTAACTGTTTTTCTTCTAATTACATAAACACCTGTCGCAGCGCCTAACATAATTATTAATCCGCCTGCTACAAATAATGCTGTTCCCATTCCACCTGCAGTTGGAAGTGTTGCTCCTTTTTTATTTTCAACTGTAACCTTTTTGTATCCGTTTTCTTTTTCTATATCTGTTGTAATTTCTGTTTTGTCGGCTGTGATTGTGTATATTCCACTGGCTGCATTTACAACAATTTCAATTGGCTCTAATAATTTTTTGTAACCTGACGGAGCCATAGTTTCTACCAAATAATATTTTCCGGCTTTTAATCCTTCAAATGAAGCAATTCCATTTTCATTAGTTACAATCTCTTTGATTGCATCACCTTTGCATTCCTTATTATCGTATAACTTAAACTTTGCATTCTTAAGTTTTACAGCATTATTATCTTTATCAATCTTTTCGATGGCTACGCCAAATGTATAAACAATTTCTTTGTCATCATCATCTCCAAATCCCGGGGTGTCCGGTGTTGGTCTGTCAGAATCTTCAGAATTATATGTTGTTCCATCAAATGGAGAATTTTTGTAAACGTACTCTACAATATTTTCATTTCCAACTGCTGTTCCGACTTTAGCTTTTTCATTTAATGTTGCTTTGTATTCTACTGTCACAGTTGTATACGTTTTAATTTTTCCGTAGTTTAAATCTACATAAAATTTCTGACCCTCTTCTTTTATTGTGTACTGATTACCACTTGTTAAAGTTTTTGAATTTTCTCCATTTTCACCTTTAACTACAATAGAACTTAAATCTAAAGTAAGTCCTTCTGAGAGTTCATCGCCTAAATATAATGTAGTATCTGTTGCGCCTTCCGGATAAATGGGAACTGCTGCACTTAATTTATATGTGATAACATCCCCTACACTTGCTGTCTGTCTGTTTCCATCAGTCGCAGTGCCATTTATAATATCTTTTTCTACAGTAGGCTTACTTGCCTTCATTTTTACCGAATACTGTTCATATATTTTATATTCATCATTTTCAACAAATGGCTCAACCTCTGCTGTAACAGCCTGATAAATGTATGCCCCGTTTGTGTTTCCACTTCCAACAATAATGTACTGTCCCATTGCTACAGCTTCAAATTCAGCTTTTTCTTCGTTTGAAATGTTTGTAGATACATATTCAGGGGCAACACTATTTGTTCTTACATAAGAAGCAAATTTTCCTAACACTTCTTTTAATTTTGTTTCGTTTAGTTTAACGTAATCATCTACTGTCATTGTCTTGTACTCTGTCTTTGCAGCCTTAAACTGTTCAAATGTCGCCGTAAAATTTCGGTTTATTGTATTTGTATCTTTGTCATAAATGGTTTCAACTACTTTATATGCATTTAACACATCATTTTCATTTCCTGTTAAAACATTTATCTTTACTGTTTCTCCTCCATTTACAACATTAGCTTTTGTACCGTCTGTCTTTGTTGTTGTGGCAAATACAGCTACATTTAATGCAACCATAATAGAAAATGCCATTACAACTGCTAAAAGTTTTGATACTTTTTTCATTTAATGCTCCTTTTTTATTTATTTGTAATCACATTTGTTTTTTATAAATTCAAATGTGGTACATGCTTTTTGCTTTAGAAAGTTTTCATATATTCTATTCTTACTTTCCATCATTCTATTAGAAAATTTTATTTTATTTTCTGCAAACAACCAACTAAAACACTTACGGCACACAACATAATTATTAGACCGGTTTTTACAAACGGTTCACTTCCTGCGCCTCCGGCATCCGGCAATTCATATATTTTTGTGTTTGTTATTGTATAAGTTGTGCTTGCATTTTTTGTTGCAGTAGCCTGATTTGTTTTTGATGTAAATTCTGAAGCAAATCCCGCAACACTAATTTCTTTTACACTATAGGTAAACTGATTTCCTATTGTATCTCTTGTAAGCAGCCCTTCTACGGATTCTTTCCATCCGTTTTCTTTTTTAACTGTAACTGTGTTAAAATATTCTGTTTTTTCTTCTGTGGAATCTTTATATTTGATTGTTCGATAGATTTCTACTTCTATGGAATCCGGAATCTGCTCCGTTCCTTTCCATTTTTTATATATATTTAAATCTATTAAGGGTCTGTCAATTTTACTTCCAAGAGGTGTCGTGCTAAATGATGCCCACACCTGATTTGTTCTTGGAACTCCTCCGTTATCCGGATACCTCATAAAATTTCCCAATGTAAAACTGAAAGCGTTAGACGTTGACTGTGGCATAATTGTAACTGAATTTTGAAGCCAGTTATCAGGCACTCCAAATGTGCTGTCATAAATATCTCCGCTCCACGGATTTGTTCCGCCGTTATAACCATACTGTGTTCCAAATCTGTTTCCGCTGTCTTTATACATTCCTACAATATTACTGCTCCATGGAATGGTATTTGAAAATTTTCCTGAATAAACATATGCTTTTACATTCTGCGGATTTTGTGGCACTACATATTCCGGTCCATAGTATGCTGCCGGATTTTCCCCTTCCTGAACATCCGCCGGGTTAAGAGAATTTATTGTGTAATAATCAGCAACCGGACTGTCAACTGTTCCTATGTCATTTAGAACAATTTTGTTTCCAAATGTTCCATCTGTGTTTAAATAATAAAACTCCAAATCAACATGAAATTCTTTTACATTCTGCCATACCCAGCCACTATATAGCGATTTGCTTATTTGAATTGTCGGATAATATGAATATGGTCCATAATTATTTTTACCCCAGTTCCATCCTTCTCCTACATTTCCTGTAGTTGTTGCATTTTTTGACGTTCTGTTTTTAAATGGTGTAACTTTTATATTTGCATAAGCTCCTACCGGCTTTCCATCGTATGTTCCAACTTCAAAATATTTGACTTTAAAATTCATTGTAGTTGTTTCTACATCTAAATCTTTATTTTTCCACCCGGCGTTCATATCTGTCTTATAATTGTTTGCATTAGGATTAGAACCTTTACATTGAATCGCTATCCCATTGTATTTATTACTAAATGAAGCGTATATTCCTTTTATCGCTCCATTCCATGTCCCATTCCATACATCGCCTTTCATACTTTCGCGACTTACGTCCTGATAAGCTCTGACTCCTTCTCCTGCCTCAACAATTTTTGCATTTCCATCTATATCTTTGACCTGAAGTCGATTGTACGGAAATACTTTGTCAGTTGATACTATCGTAGCGTCCGGCACAGGAATATCATTTGCCGCAAAATTTACTATAGACTCGGTTTTCTGACTGTTATTCACATCTGCATTTAGCATAACTGCTTCGCCTGCAAATGTCGTAGCACATATTAAACACATGCTTACTACTTCTATTATTTTTTTACTTTTTTGGATTATTTTTTTCATGATCATATCTCTCCCACTTTTATATTTGGCAATTGTATTTTCAATTAGATTTTGTCTTGTTTTTCTCTGCTTGTTATCATATGAAGCATTATTGCCAAATATTCCAAATTTAATTCCATAAAGTGGGATTTTTGCGAATGGGGATTATGAGATGGAATGCCTAGCACGGAACAATCCGTAGGCATCAAAGTCGTGGGGGCTTTTGAATCCGACATCTTATTTTATAATATTTACATCTTTACATCTCACAACAACTCTTGCCTGTCCATTAAATGTACATGTAAACAAGGTCAAATCATATTCCGTACTTATTACTTTTTCGACCTGTGTGGGCAATAAATTTTCCACACTTTCTACTTTATAGGAAAACGTGGAGTCGTTTGCGGATTTATATATAATTTCATCGCCTTTTCGCAAATATTTTATTTTTCCAAAATGCGTTGAATAATTGTGTGCAGCTAAAACAAATCCTGCGTTGCCCACACTTCCACTATATACGCACGGAGTTTTCTTTAACTGTTCGTATGACCATTTTTCATTTATTGGGAGTTTGATTTTTAGAGACGGAATAATTAATATTCCTACATATTTTTCACTTGAAAATTCTATGAATTTATCAGATTCAGAGTAACTATCTGTCAGATTAGATTTATTATCGCAATATCCAGATTCATTATTTTTGTTTTCCATATAGTTGATTATTTTTTCAGAAGATATACCTGCATTTCGATTTTCTATAGTATTTTTAATTGTCAGGGTGCCTGCTGTTCCAAGCAAAATGCACCCCATGACAATTGTAATTTTTGCTATAAATGTTTTTGGCTTTTTTAAATTTTTTCCTTTTTTTAATTTCATTTTATTTTTGCCTGCAACTTTTTTAACATTTTTCAATTTATTTCTTCAAATATTCTTCGATTCCTTTACATATCAGACCTGCCATTCTTTTTTGATAATCGTCTGACGACAAATTATTTGCATCGTCCCAATTGCTTAAGAATCCACATTCCACTATTATTGTAGGGCATTTTGTATGTAACAGCATATAATAACTGGTGTTTTCCTTGATTTCTTTTTTATTGTTTATATTTATATTATCGTTTAATATTGCCTGCATTATTTTCGCCAGTTCCGTACCACCTGCAGAATTTCGATAATAAAATACCTGCGCTCCTTTTACATTTTCCGAAGTAAAACTATTTTGATGAACGCTTACAACTATTGTTTTTTCATTTTTCAAATACTCTTTATTTATTATTTCACAGCGGTTTTCCATATCGGCCCTTTTTTTATTTCCATCCGATTCCTGATAAAGTCCGGTATCACTTTCCCTTGTAAGCACAACCTTTGCTCCTGTATTTTTTAAAATTTCTTCTATGTACAGGCTTATGGATAGGTTAATATTTTTTTCAAGTGCATCATTTATACCTATTTTCCCGGGGTCAATTCCTCCATGCCCCGGGTCAATAACTATTGTGTAACCACTAAATGGTTTATACTCTTGTTTCTTAGTTTCTTTAT
The DNA here is from genome assembly GCA_902363805.1 of Eubacteriaceae bacterium. Classification (GTDB taxonomy): domain Bacteria; phylum Bacillota; class Clostridia; order Lachnospirales; family Lachnospiraceae; genus Eubacterium_U; species Eubacterium_U album. The sequence continues at coordinate 80,963 of CABJBF010000005.1, forward strand.
TATCGCTTTCCACGATTTTTTCCATATTACAGGCAATCATAGTAATCGACATCAGCAAAAGAAATGCCATAACCGCTTCAATTTTTATATTTCTTTTTAGTATTGCAACGGTGTACAAAGGGAACATAATAAAAAACTTAATAATGGACTGCCAATCTTACACAAAGTACCGCCCAAACGAGACTACGGGCGGTATTTTTGTATCATGGCGGAGAAAGGAGGAACTTCCCACGGGGGCTTGACTGAAAAGTTGAGCCCCTTTTTTCATGCCAAAAAACAGGAGGTAAATGCTTATGGCAGATGATAAAACCACAAAAACGCCGGAACAGCCGGTAACGGATAGCGGGCCGGGCAAGGAAACGCCTCCCGCTCCCCCAAAAGAGCCGGAGAAGGTTTCCGTTTCCCCGGAGCCGGAAAAAAAGACGGAACCGGAGGTAAAGAACCCACAGGTTTCTGTCTATAACTTCGCTGAAATTATGAAGGAAAAGAAAGCCGAGGAACGGGCGGCAGCTTCCGGCGGGGAAAAGCCTGACCCGGCAAAAGCGGAGAAACCGGAAAAGCAGCCGGAGGCTCCGAAAAAAGCGGAGGAAAAACCAAAAGAGCCGGAACAGCCGAAGCGCCGGGGCCGTCCCCCGAAAGCAGATAAGGACAAGGCCGCAACCCCGAAGCCCAAAGCTCCCGCACAGAAACCGGAAAATGCGGTCAAAAAGGAACCGGAGAAAAAAACGGCTCCAACGGTACAGGCCGCTCCCGCTCCGAAGGAACCCGAAAAACCGAAGGATGCACCACGCCGGGGCAAGGAGCAGATCGTCTATATCAAGCTGAACGAGCTCTACGCCTTCAAGAACCATCCCTTTGAAGTCCGGGATGATGAAGAAATGCGGGCTATGGTGTCCAGCGTCAAGGACAAGGGCGTGACCCAGCCCGCTATTGTTCGTCCCCGTGAGGATGGCGGCTATGAGATCGTGTCCGGCCACCGCCGCCAGAAAGCCAGCGAGCTTGCCGGATATGCGGATATGCCCTGTATCGTCCGAAACCTGACGGATGATGAAGCCATCACACAGATGGTCGAGGACAATCTCAACCAGCGTGAAGAAATCCTCCCCAGTGAGCGGGCCAAAGCCTTGAAAATGCAGCTTGAAGCCATCAAGCACCAGGGCTCCCGCACTTCGGGCCAAATTGACCCGAAGGACGCAGGCAAACGCTCCAACGAGATTGTGGCCGAGCGCAATAAGATGGCGGTCAAGCAGGTTCAGCGGTATATCCGTCTCAATGAGCTGGTTCCCGACCTGATGAAGCTGATGGATGAAAAAAAGCTGGGTTTTACTACGGCGGTGGAGCTTTCCTATATCGGCAAGAAGAACCAGAACTATATCGCCGTCGCCATTGACAGCCAGCAGTCCTCGCCTTCACAGGCGCAGGCAAAGCGTATGCGTGAGCTGGACGAAAAGAAGCTGCTCAACGGGGATGTGATCGACGGCATTATGATGGAGGACAAAAAGGAGGTAGACAAAGTGATTTTGACAGGTGCGGAACTGAGCAAGTATTTCGGCAAGGAAACTACGCCGAGGGAAATGAAGGACCAGATCATCAAGCTGCTGGACGACTGGAAGGGTCAGCAGAAGGAACACGAAAAGCCGGAGAAGAAAAACGAACAGGAAAAGTAAGCCGAAACTTCGGGTCAACGTGGCCCGAGGATTGCGGGGCTCTGCCCCGCGCCCCGAAGCTCTGGAGATATAAATTATTCCCCGTCGCCAGTTATTCCGTAGCATAGCCGGGAAAATCAGTCAAGGGCAGCGCCGCCGCAGGCGGTGCCAGAGGCACCCTTGACGGATTTCTCCCGGTTATGCTTTTTCCCGATCAAGCGACGGGGATATAAATTCTCCAGAGCCGTTCCCCTTCCCGGGGGAAGGGGCGGAGGGGTTGGGCGATACCTTGCTTTTCCCTAAGCCAAAACAGAAATGGAGGTTCAACCAATGAAACGACCTTTAGCATACCTGACCGCCGCATGGAGCGGCGAGCCGGATGTTGATATGGAGCTGGCGGCCCACTACTGCCGCCTTGCTTATGAGGCGGGCTTTTCCCCGATCTGCCCGCTCTTGTACCTGCCGCTGTTTTTGAATGACAGCGTTCCCGAGGAACACAAGGCCGGGATCGATATGCGCCGGGATATGCTGCGGCGCTCCCACACCCTGATCGTCTGCGGCAGCGCTGTGGATGAGGATGTTAAAAACGATATTGCGGTTGCCGGGCGGCTGGGCATTGCGGCGACCACACTGGAAGGGGTGCTTGCCGTGAAGGGACACGGCACCCCGGGCCATGCCGGACATTAAGCTGGGAAGCCTTTTTGACGGGATCGGCGTGTTCCCTCTGGCTGCTTCCCGGTGCGGTATCCGTCCGGTCTGGGCCAGCGAGATTGAAAAAGCGCCCATCTCCATAACCAAAAGGCACTTTCCCGATATGGCGCATTTGGGAGATATTACGAAGGTGGACGGCGGGAAAATCCCACCTGTCCATATAATTACCTTCGGTTCCCCCTGTCAGAACCTTTCTCTGATCGGCAACCGCTCTGGCCTTGCTGGGGCAAAATCAAGCCTGTTCTATCAGGCGTTTCGTATCATACAGGAAATGAGGGATGCTACTGATAACCTATATCCAGCTATCGCTGTTTGGGAAAACGTCATGGGAGCGTTTTCTACAAATGACCGGATGGACTTTAGAGCCGTCCTATCCGCCTTCTCGGACACCGAAGTTCCAATGCCTCCTTCGGGAAGATGGGGAAACGCCGGAATGGTGCGAGGGGGAACGCCTGATGTGTGCTGGCGGCTCATGGACGCCCAGTATTGGGCAGGCTCCCGAAGGCTGGCACGAAGGCAGCGGATTTTCGTCGTGGCGGATTTTGGAGGCAGACGTGCCGCAGACATACTATTTAAGCCCCGTCCAATGCTCCCACTTCCTCCGCCTTGCGGAGAGGGCGGGCGGGCCGCCGCCGAAGGAGATCGAACAGCTTCTTTTGAAACAGGGCGGCAGATACCAGTCATCCACCCCTTTCAGTGCTTCCGTATGCGGGGAGCGGCAAAAAGGCAGGAAGAAACGGCCTTCCGAAACAGCTTCGGATTACCAACTGACCCTTTTCCCACTCTTTTAGCCAGTGATGTAACGCCCTTTGCCTTCTGGTATGAGGGCGACCCGGAGGGCGGCTGTATCCGTTTTCTGACGGAAACAGAAAGTGAACGGCTGATGGGGCTGCCGGAGGGCTGGACAAAGTACGGGGCGGACGGCATGGAGATCCGGCCTCTGCAACGCTACAAGGCGCTGGGAAATGCGATTGCCCTCCCTTGTGCCGATTACATTATGGCCGGGATCTATGAGGTGCTGGCTGACCGGGCCGGAAAGGAGGAATAAGCCCATGTTTGAAGCCTATATAACCAATACAGCCCTGTACCCCTTAATGGGGATCGAGGTAGGGACAACGGTACATTTCCCCACGACGACACAGGAGTTGCAGGCCGCCCTTGCCAAAATCGGGATAGATGGGAAACGGTACAGCGAAGTGTTCTTTACCAGCTTTGACAGCGATGTGCTGGGGCTCTACGATCATCTCTACGAATGTGAGAACATCGACGAGCTGAACGAGCTGGGCCACGCTCTGCTGGAAGTACGGGATAAGGGCGGACTGGAAACCTTTGAAGCCGCTCTTGTCTTGGGAAACCACACACGGAGCGTGAAGGATTTGATAAACCTGACGCAGAACCTTGACCTTTACCACTTTTACCCGGATATTTCTGATGATGAAGGGCTGGGCCGTCTGTACGCCGACGAGCTTGGAACCATCGACATACCGGAGCACATTCAGAACTACTTCGATTATGAAGCATACGGACGGGATGTGCGTATCAACGAGGGCGGCGTATTCGCTCCCGGTGGGTATGTGTCGGTAGTCCCGGAGGGCTTCAAGGAGTATTATCACGGGCCGCAGGACATCCCGCCGGAACACCGGATATTTGCCTATCCTGAAAAGGCCGAGCCTGTCCACTCCATTCTCGCCGCACTCAAACGGTTTCAAGAAGCCCCGCCCGCTCCGAAGAAGGACAAGGCGGGGCCTTCCCATGAAGAACGGTAAGACTTCGGGCCAGCATGGCCCGAAGCATGAAGGAGGTGCATACCATCAACTATTACCCTATCAATGAAGGAGCCGCCCGCCGGGCAAAAGAAATGAACAGCTTTTCCGACTACAAGGAAGGGAGCGCAACGACGGAATACCGGGCAATGGTGGACAAGGCCGCCGCCATAGCGGAAAAGCAGAAATCCCGGGTGGACCCCATGTACCATGAGAAGATCGACCATCTGTTAGACACCTACGCCCGCAAGCTGGCCGAAAACATGAACCAAGGCTTTGCCATTGACGCGAGGGTTCCCTCTGTGCTGATCGCCGGGCCTTCCAATTTCCCGGTGGGAAAGAAGGAAAAACAGAACCGGGCGCGGGACAGCAACATGGAGGAATGGCGGCATATTCAAGGGCTGCTGGATAAGATACGCAGCACCGGCATGGGCGGGATCAGCGCCGATGACCCGGCAGCGATTGAAAAGCTCCAGAAGAAGCTGGACGGGCTGGAACGCTCCCAGCTCATTATGAAGGAGGTCAACGCCTATTACCGCAAGCATGGCAAGCTGGACGGCTGTGCGCTGCTGTCGCCGGACCAGATCGAAAAGCTGAAAGCAAGCATGGCGTCAAGTTGGCGAAGCGACCCGAGGCCCTTTGAAAGTTACCAGCTAACCAACAACAATGCGGAGATCCGCCAGGTAAAGGCCCGTATCGAACAGCTTTCCAAACAGGCACAGCGGGAGTTTTCCGGCTGGGAGTTCGACGGGGGCCGTGTGGAGATGAACCGGGAGGACAACCGCTTGCAGGTATTCTTTGATGGAAAGCCTGACGCAGACACCCGGGCCGAGCTGAAAAGCAGCGGCTTTCGCTGGGCTCCCAGCGTGGGCGCATGGCAGAGGCAGCTCACGGACAACGCCATCCGGGCGGCTGACCGTTTGGAATGTATCAAGCCGCTGTCCGGCGAAAAGCCCTCCCAGCTTCAAAAGAAGCCCTCTATCTTGCAGACCATGCGGGAACAGGGCGAAAAAGTCCAGACGGAGCCGGAAAAGAAAGCTCCGTCCGGCAGGGATGCCGAGCGGTAAGCCTCGGGCCACATTGGCCCGAGGCTTTCTGTTTCCCGAGACTGTACGGGGGCCTCCCGGATAGCGGGGACCCCGACGGAAAGGAGGTTTTATGCAGGAAGAAGTAAACCAAAAAACGGTTGCCCTTTCGATCAGGACAACGAAGCTCACGGGAAAAGTGCTGGCTGCCGCTCTTGGGAAGGTAGCGCGGGCACTGCAAAAGCACCACCGGAAGGCGCTGACCCCGCAGGGACGCCAGAGCGTGAAAAAGCTGATGAACCACTATGGCGGCAAAAGCACCATGCCCTATGTGGGAGCCCCAAAGGATTTTGACCGGATTGCGAAGGAGTTCCATGTGGACTACGCTTTCCATAAAGTGAGCCCCGGCCATTACCTGCTGTTTTTCAAAGCCAATCAGGCGGACGCTATCACGGCGGCCTTCCAGAAGTACAGCGCAAAGGTGCTGAACAAAGAGCAGGACAAGGCTTCCATCCTCGGCCAGCTTCGGAAATTCACGGAGCAGATCAGGACACAGGCAAAGGAAAAGCAGCGGACCAGAGAGGCGGTGAAGGACGGACGTTGAGTGACAAGATCAGAAAATATGTGCTCCCAAACCTGCCGTACCTCTTTGTGTTCTGGTTCTTCTCCAAAATCGGGACGGCCTACCGGATCGCCCCCGGCACAGACTTCGGGACAAAGCTCGTGGGGATGCTTGATACCTTCCCCAAAGCCTTTGAAACCTACTGGCCGGGGCTGGGCGGTATTGACCTGCTGGTGGGCCTTGCCGGTGCGGCTGGGGTGTATCTGCTGATACAGTCAAAGATCAGGCAGGCGAAAAAATTCCGGCGGGATGCGGAGTACGGCACCGCCCGCTTTGGAACAAAGGAGGATGTAAAGCCGTTTGTTGACCCTAAATTTCAGAACAATGTCATTCTGACCGGGACGGAGTTCCTTACCATGAACACCCGCCCGAAGATTCCCGCCAATGCCCGGAACCTAAACGCCTGTGTCATCGGCTCGTCCGGCTCGGGAAAGACAAGGTTCTGGCTGACCCCGCAGCTCCTTCAAGCCCATTCCTCGTATGTGGTGGTAGACCCGAAGGGCGGCACCCTCGACCAGTGCGGGCGGTTTCTGCAACGGGAGAAATACAGGGTGCGGGTGTTCAACAGTATCGACTTTTCAAAATCCATGCACTACAATCCGCTGGCCTATATCAAGACAGAAAGCGATGTTTTGAAATTTGTTACCGCCCTGATTGCCAACACCAAAGGCGACGGCAAGGAGGGCGACGAGTTCTGGACAAAAGCAGAAACCCTCTTGTACTGCGCCCTTGTGTCCTACATCGTCTTTGAGGGGCCGGAGGAAGAACGCAACATGAATACGCTGGTGGAAATGATAAACAGCATGGAAGTCCGGGAGGATGACGAAACCTTCAAAAACGCGGTGGACTATATGTTTGACGGGCTGGAACGCCGCAGCCCCCAGCACTTCGCCGTGAGGCAGTATAAGAAATACAAGCTCGCCAGCGGCAAGACAGCCAAAAGCATTTTGATTTCCTGCGGTGCAAGACTGGCTCCCTTTGATATTCCCCAACTTCGGGAGATCATGTCTTATGACGAACTGGAGCTGGATAAGCTGGGGGATGAAAAATCAGCGCTGTTCTTTCTTATCAGCGACACGGACACCACCTACAACTTTTTGGTTGCCCTCGCTTTTTCGCAGATGTTCAACCTTCTGTGTGAACGGGCTGACAACACCTATGGCGGGCGTCTGCCCTACCATGTGCGGGTGCTGTGGGACGAGGCAGCCAATACCGGACAGGTGCCGGGGCTGGAAAAAATCGTGGCTGTCATCCGCTCCCGCGAGATCAGCCTGACGCTTTTTTATCAGGCAATGAGCCAGTGCAAGGCATTGTACAAAGACCATTCCGAAACCATCATGGGAAACATGGACAGTATCGTGTTCCTCGGAGGCCGGGAGGCTTCCACCCTAAAGGATATTTCGGAAAACTGGCTGGGCAAGGCCACCATTTCCATGCAGACCGAGGGCCGCAGCCGTGGACAGTCTGAAAGTTACAGCCAGAATATGCAGCGGCTTGGCCGGGAGCTGATGACCACCAGCGAGATCACCACCATGCCCGGAGATAAATGTATCTTGCAGCTTAGGGGGCTCCCGCCTTTCCTGTCCCCGAAGTATGACTTGAAAAAGCACCCGAATTACAAGTACACAGCCGAATTTGATAAAAAGAAAAACGCCTTCCGCTTGGAAAGCCTGTTCCGCCACCGGCCATTGAGACTAAAGCCGGAGGACGAATACACGGTGTACGAAGTGGACGGCTCCGACACAGACGAAGAAGCTGACCTGTTGAATTTCGATGATCTGGACAGCGACGAGTTTGTGTAACTTCGGGCCATGATGACCCGAAGCGCCGCCGATGTGGGCGGCTTTTTTTGTACCCAAAACCATCAAACAAACAAAATGGAGGAACGTATATGGAATTTTTCAATCAGGCAATCGACATTCTTAAAATTCTGGTCATGGCTCTTGGCGCTGGTCTGGCGGTATGGGGCGTCATCAACCTTCTGGAAGGTTACGGGTCGGACAACCCTGCGGCAAAAAGCCAGGGCATTAAGCAGCTCATGGCGGGCGGCGGTGTCGTTCTGATCGGCCTTCAGCTTATCCCTCTGCTGTCCGGGCTGTTCAGTTAAATGTCACCCGTTGTCCCTTTTCCAGAAAAGGAGCTGATATATGGACTTTATCATCGACGCAATCGTTGAATGGCTGAAAGGTCTGCTCGTCGATGGTATCATGGGGAATCTGGACGGCCTTTTCGATAACGTCAATCAGAGCGTTGGCGAAATCGCCACACAGGTAGGCACGACCCCGGCGGACTGGAACGCCGGGGTCTTTTCCATGATACGACAGATCTCCGAAACTGCCATTCTGCCAATCGCCGGGGTCATCCTCACTTTTGTTATGACCTATGAACTGATACAGATGCTCATAGAACGCAACAACCTCCATGAAGTTGACACATGGATGTTTTTTAAGTGGGTGTTCAAAACCTTTGTGGCTGTGATGATCCTGACGAATACCTTCAATATCGTGCTGGCAGTCTTTGATGTGAGCCAGCATGTGATACAGCAGTCAGCGGGCATTATCCAGAACGGGACAGAGATCACGCCGGATGTGCTGGACAGTCTGCGGACAGAGCTTGAAGCGATGGAGTTAGGCCCTCTGTTCGGACTCTGGCTACAATCCTTCCTGATCCAGCTTACCATGATTGCCTTAAACATCGTGATCTTCGTCATCGTATATGGCCGTATGATTGAAATTTATTGCGCGTCCAGAAGCGCCGCTTTTCATCCAAAGGCGGTGTGCGGGCATTTTGGGAACCCGGCTTTAGCAAGCCGGTAAAGAAAAGTATCAAAGACGTGAAAAGCGTCACTTTAGCGTCATCCGATTTACCCCGGAGGGAAACCACAAGGGGGACAATAGCGTATCGGAAAAATCGCAAGTTGGGAAAACCATCTACCCACGACTGAGCGGCAAGACGCAACATTGTGAATGAGGAGCAAGGCTAAACTGCTTTAAGGGCAGTCCGAGGCGGGATACTCGACCCGGCGGCGCAGGATGGTTGTATTCGCCGTATGTCATAGCGGAATGTGACAGGTAAACACAGACCGCACGATACTTATGACAGCCAGCCGCAGTAAGCGGAAAAGGACGAAAACCCACTACCGACATCACAATACGCTTTTCCCAAAGTGTCTAACTGGAGATTGCCTAAACCGGAACGCCGGAACTATCCGGCTATGCGTAATGCCGCAAGGCGATAAATTTCAAGGGGTAAAAACCCAAGAAAGATGACGCTGAATATCCGGCATGGCAACGGAGCCTCCGTAGTAGTCCGAGGGCGGGAAAGCCGTCTACATGGCGAAGGGAGGCAGGATGTCAACCAATTCATAAAAAGGAAAGGTGCGTGAGGCATTATGAGAAGTCCTGAAAATGTGTTGGAAAGCCTAAAATCCAAGGCGTGTAACAAGAGCTACAAGTACGAGCGGTTATACCGCAACCTGTACAATCCACAATTCTATCTGCTGGCATATCAGCGGATACAGGCGAAACCAGGCAACATGACAGCCGGAACAGACGGCAAAACCATTGACGGAATGGGAATGGCAAGGATAAACGCCCTCATTGAAAAGATGCGGGATTTTAGTTATCAGCCTAACCCGGCAAGGAGAACGTATATCCCGAAATCCAATGGGAAAATGCGTCCTCTGGGGATACCGTCATTCGACGATAAACTGATACAGGAGGTGGTGCGGCTCATCTTAGAGAGTATTTATGAGCCAACCTTTAGCGACTATTCCCACGGTTTCCGTATAAACAGAAGCTGTCATACGGCACTCAAATATGTGCAGAAATATCTTACGGGGACAAAGTGGTTCGTTGAGGGAGATATAAAGGGCTGTTTTGACAACGTAGACCATCATGTGTTGATTGCTATTTTGCGAAAGCGGATTGCAGATGAACATTTCATCGGTCTGCTCTGGAAGTTCTTGAAAGCTGGATATATGGAGGATTGGAATTATCACAATACTTATTCCGGCACTCCGCAAGGCTCCATCATCAGCCCTATCCTTGCAAACATCTACATGAACGAACTGGATAGCTATATGGCAGAGTATGCAGAGAAATTCAACTGCGGAAACCGCCGTAAAATCAATCCTGCGTTCAAGAAGAAGCTGGATGTCTGCCGGGGGAAAGAACAAAGGCTTAAAAGAAATCTCTCTAAAATGAGCGAGGAAGAAAAAGAGGGCTTAATTGCAGAAATCCGGGAACTGCGGCGTAGTCTGAAATCTATGCCGTATAGCGACCAGATGGACGATAGCTATAAACGGATTTGCTATATCCGATATGCCGATGATTTCTTAATTGGAGTTATCGGCAGCAAAGAGGACGCAGAACAGATTAAACAAGATGTAGGCTGCTTTATCCGGGACAAACTCCATCTGGAAATGTCCGAGGAAAAGACATTGATTACTCATGGACACGACGCTGCGAAGTTCTTGGGATATGAGGTCACAATCGCCAAAGGCGAACACAACAAAAAGACCAAAACCGGGGCTACCAGACGGGTAAACAATGGAAAAGTCTTACTTTATGTTCCCCATGATAAGTGGGTAAAACGACTGTTCTCCTACAATGCCCTCAAGATTAAATACGACAAACAAAATGGAAACAAAGAGGTTTGGGAACCTGTCCGGCGCACTCGCCTGTTGCACTTGGACGATTTGGAAATCCTAAACCAATACAACGCAGAAATCCGTGGATTGTATAACTACTACCGACTTGCAAACAACGTGTCTGTACTCAATAACTTCTACTATGTAATGAGATACAGTATGCTCAAAACCTTTGCTGGAAAATATCGGACACGAATCAGCAGAATTATCCGCAAGTACCGTCAAGGAAAAGATTTTGTTGTGGAATATCCGAAGAAAAACGGCAAGGTCGGAAAGGTATTGTTTTACAATAATGGGTTCCGCCGGGACACTAAAGTAGAAAGCGGAAATCCTGATATAGTAGCAAGAATTTTTGAGAATTATGGGCGTAATAGTCTTATAAAAAGACTGCAAGCAAACAGGTGTGAGTGGTGTGGCGCAGAGAATGTGCCGCTTGAAATACACCATATACGAAAACTCAAAGATTTAAGTGGCAGAAAACAATGGGAAATCGCCATGATTGGGCGTAAGCGCAAGACAATGGCACTCTGCGTCTACTGTCACGACAAGTTACACGCGGGGAAATTAGACTGACATCTGGAGAGCCGGATACGCTGAGAGGTGTAAGTCCGGTTCGGAGGGGAGTTCTCGGAAACCTGCCATAGTGATATGGTAAGGCGCCGGGTTCTTACCCTACTACTCACAAGTTTAGCGCCTATCCCGTTTGCCACAGTCCCCAACAGGGAAACCGGACACATGGGGCAGAACTATTTCCGCTCCCTCTTTGCGGTGGGCTTTCAAGGTCTATTGATCTTAGTCTGTGTCGCCATCTATGCGGTGCTGATCCAGAGTATCGCCACCGACGGCGACCCCATCGGGGCGATCTGGGGCTGCGTGGGATATACGGTGCTGCTGTGTTTTACCTTATTCAAAACAGGCAGTCTTGCAAAATCCATCTTCGGCTGCCATTAAGAGACTTCGGGCTATGACGACCCGAAGCGGAAAGGAGAAATCCATGCAGGAAAAAACAGCGGGCGGAACACCAGCCGCCCCTATAAAGCTGGATGTAAGCGTGCGGGTCATCGAACCTGTGAAAAACCTCATGGGCTTTGCCAGCGTGAAATTCAATAACTGCTTTGTGGTGGAAAATCTGAAAATCGTACAGGGCAGCAAGGGGCTCTTTCTTGGGATGCCCAGCCAGCCAGACGGCAAAGGCGGCTACCGGGATATGGCCTACCCTGTCACAAAGGAGTTCCGGGAACAGCTCAACACCGCTGTTCTGCAAGCCTATGAGGCAAAGCTGGAACAGATGGCGGAGCGTGGCTCTGTGGGGCGTGCATCCATCAGCGACCAGCTCAAAGCCGGAAAAGCGGCTGCCGAACAGGCAAAGGCGGAACGGCCCCCGAAGGAAAAGCCCAGCCGTGGCGCGGAGCGTTGACCTCGGGCCATGCTGGCCCGAAGCGGAAAGGAGGCGAAACCCATGCCACGCAAACGGACGGGCTATGATGCGGCCTGCTACTATGACGGCAAGCTGCTGGGCCGCTGTACCAAAGCGGACAGCGACGCCTATACCCTGTTGATGAACGCCTGCGGCGGGGACGCCGCCCGTGTCCTGCGGGAATACGCCTACTTTTCCCCGGAGCTGAAGGCCATCTTGGAAAAGGCGGCTCTCATGCAGGCGGACCGGAACCGGACGGGCGGAATGTTCCATGCGCCGAAAAGCTCCCCGTGGGGCGAGGTGCAGAGCTGTGAAGTTCTCTGTCCGGGGGTGTTTCTGGTATCTACCGCCAGCCACGGCGGAACGATGGTGGCAAACGAGGTAGCCGCCGTCCTCTCCCCAGCGGCCAAAAAATGCGGCTTCAAGGACAAGGGCTATATCTGCTATGAGGAGGACGCGCAGGAAAGCGTAGTGCTTCGGGAGCTGCTGGACAAAAAGCTGTGGAACATCCCCGACCGCATTAAGGACAAAGCGCAGTTTGAAGAAAACCTCAATCAGTCCATCCGGCAGTATAATCCCGAATACTGGCGGGCAAGGCAGAGCGGACGCAAGGCCGCCGAAGCCGCCCGCAGTACAACCCCGGCCAAAGAGGCCGCAAGATAACCTCGGGCCATACTGGCCCGAAGCAATAAAGGAGGTGTAACAAAATGGCCTATGTGCCAGTACCAAAAGACCTTTCCAAAATCAAGACAAAGCTGGCCTTCAACCTAACGAAGCGCCAGCTTGTTTGTTTTTCCAGCGCGGCGGCGGTGGGCCTCCCGGCTTACCTGTTTTCCCGTGGCAGTATCGGGAACAGTGCCGCCATGTTCCTGATGATCGGCCTCATGCTCCCGTTCTTCTTTCTGGCTATGTATGAGCGGGACGGTCTGCCGCTGGAAAAAGTGCTGAAAAACATCATCCGCACCCGGTTCCTCTATCCCCGTGTGCGGCCTTACAAAACCGAAAACTTCTATGCGCTGCTTAGCGCCAGAAAGGAGGCGCAGCCGATTGCAAAACAGCAGAAGGGCCGGAAAGCCCGCAGGCAGAAAGCCTGAAAAGCAGGGCCTTACCGGCCTGTTCACGAAAGGAAAGAACATTCCCACCACCGCCCAGCAGACCCTCCCTTACCGGGAAATGTACCGGGACGGGGTGTGCCGGGTAGCGGACCGCTATTACACCAAAACCATTGAATACGAGGACATCAACTATCAGCTCGCACAGTCCGAGGATCAGGCGGCCATCTTTGACGGCTGGAGCGCCTGCCTCAACTACTTTGACAGCAGCCTTCCGTTCCAGCTTTCCTTCCTCAATCACCGGAGCCGCCCAGGCAGCCGGTACAGCGTGAACATCCCCATGCAGGACGATGATTACAACAGCGTCCGGTGTGAGTATGTGGAAATGCTGGAAAACCAGATCGCCAAAAGCAACAACGGCATTGTCCGCACAAAACTCCTGACCTTCGGCGTGAATGTGGACGACCTTTCCACCGCCAGGGCAAGGCTGGAACGTGTAGAGGCGGACATTTGCGGGAACTTCAAAAAGCTGGGCGTCAAGTGCCGCTCCCTTTCGGGGCTGGAACGGCTGGAGCTTCTTCACGGGCAGCTCCACCCCGGCAGCGGCTCCCCCTTCCGGTTTTCATGGGATATGATCCCAAAAACCGGGCTTTCCACCAAAGACTTTATCGCCCCGGACAGTTTCGATTTTCGTTTCAGCCGTCTGTTCCGGGTGGGGACGACTTGGGGCGCTACCTCCTACTTGCAGATTTTGGCCTCGGAGCTCTCGGACAAGCTGCTGGCGGAGCTTTTGGAAATGGATGCGGAAATGACCATCACCCTCCATATCCAAACCGTCGATCAGGCCGCCGCCGTAAAATCCATCAAGGCCAAAGTTTCCGACATTGACAAGATGAAGGTGGAGGAACAAAAGAAGGCAGCCCGGTCAGGGTACGACATGGACATACTTCCGCCCGACCTCGTAACATACAGCAACGACGCAAAGACCCTTCTGGAAGATTTACAGAGCCGGAATGAAAGAATGTTCCTGCTGACCTTCCTTGTGGTAAACATGGCCCCGACCCGCCGGGAGCTGGACAATGACCTGTTCACGGTGTCCGGTATCGTCCAGAAATACAACTGCACCTTGAAGCGGCTGGACTTCCAGCAGGAGGACGGTTTTCTTTCCAGCCTTCCGCTGGGCCATAACGGCATTGAGATCAAGCGCGGCATGACGACCAGCTCCACGGCCATTTTCGTTCCCTTTATGACGCAGGAGCTCCGCATGGATGGCGAAGCCGTCTATTACGGGCTCAACGCACTTTCCCATAACGTCATCATGGCAAACCGGAAGAAGCTCAAAAACCCCAACGGCCTGTTCCTCGGCGTGCCGGGCTCCGGCAAATCCTTTGCCGCAAAGCGAGAGCTTGTGAACGTGTTCCTTGCCACCCGTGACCGGATCATTGTGGTTGACCCGATGGGCGAATATTCGCCCCTTATCAAGCGGCTGGGCGGTCAGGTCATCGAGATTGCCCCGGACAGCCCCCACCACATCAATCCGATGGACATTGATTTGAGCTTCGACGAGGAAAATCCGATGGCGCTGAAAGCCGACTTTATCCTGTCGCTGATGGAGCTGATCGTCGGCGGCAAGGACGGCTTGCAGCCGGTGGAGCGTACCGTCATTGACCGCTGTGTGCGCCAGATGTACCGGGAACACTTGCAGGACCCGGAAACAAGCAAAATGCCGACCCTCCAAACCCTGTATGACCTGCTCTGTTCCCAGCCGGAGGGCGAGGCGGTACGGCTGGCAACGGCCCTTGAAATTTATGTGTCGGGTTCCCTTAACGTGTTCAACCATGAAACCAATGTGGACCTGAACCGCCGTCTGGTATGCCTTGACTTGAAAAAGCTGGGGGCCGGGCTTCGGACGATTGCCATGCTCATTATGCAGGACTTGGTAAACTCGCAGGTGTCCATGAATTTCCTCCGCGGTATCGCTACATGGTGCTACTTCGACGAGTTCCATGTGCTGCTCCGTGACCGGCTGACGGCAAGCTACTGTGTGGCGATCTGGAAAATGCTGCGAAAAAAAGGGTGCGTTCCCAGTGCTTTAACGCAGAACGTGAAGGATTTTCTGGCAAGCCCGGAGATCGAGAACATCTTTGAAAACTCGGACTTCCTTGTGCTGCTCTCGCAGGCACAGGGGGACCGGCAGATTTTAGCCAAACAGCTTGGGATCAGCCCCCACCAGCTTTCCTATGTGACCCATACCAATTCCGGCGAAGGGCTGCTGTTCTTCGGGAACACCACCATCCCGTTTGTTGACCGCTTCCCGCAGAACACAGAGCTGTACGCCATTATGACCACCCGCCCGGAGGACAAAAAACAGGAAATGAACCGGGCATAACACACTTCGGGCCATGCTGGCCCGAGGTTTGGAAAGGAGGGATACATCATCGGAAAGAAACCGGACAAACGGAATTTTCAAAGGCCGGGGCCGACGGAGGATACCGGAGGCAATCGCCCCGGACCGGCTGAACGGGAAGGGCCTTCCCCCGCACCGTCCCGACGCCTGCGGTTTGAGGACGAGGATACCGGACAGGACAGCCCTTCGGGCCATGATGGCCTGAAGTCCAAAAGCGGTAAGTTTCAAGAGGACAGCCGGAAAAGCCGTCCCTCTGACCGCATGAGGCAGGAAGATGAAGCGGGCGGGCCGCAGGATACCGGCAAGGCACAGGAGCCGGAGGGCTCCGCCGAGAAGGCCGGGAGCAAAAAGGACAAGTACCAGAAAGCACAGGCAAAAGCGGAACACACCGGGGAAAAGCTGGGAAAGGCCCGGGAGAAACTGGACAAGACCGAGGCAAAACGGGCAGCGAAGAAGCCGCCGGGGCTTGCAAAAAAGGCAGTCCGGGGAGCCCGTACAGAAGCGTGGTTCTATGTCCACAACAAGATACACGAGGTTGAGCATGAAAATGTGGGTGTGGAAGGAGCCCATAAATCCGAGCTGGCCGCAGAGGCCGGAGCCCGGAAACTGACCCGCTATGCCAAACGCCGCTGGCGGGAACACCCGGCCCGGAAGGTGGCAAAGTGGGAACGGAAGGACATAAAAGCCCGGGCCAATGTGGATTTTCAGAAGATGGCCTCCGAGCACCCGGAACTTGCCAGCAATCCGCTTTCCCGTGTGCAGCAGAAATGGAAACTGAAACGCCGGTATTCCAAAGAAGCAAAGGCGGCTGCAAAACAGGGCGCAAAGGCCGCAAAGAAAACCGCTGCCGCTTCGGGAACTGCGACCCGCCGGGCGGCGCAGTTTGTGACCCGTCATCCCGTGGCGGTGCTGGTCCTGCTCCTGCTGTTGCTGCTCTGTTTTCTTGTGTCGGCGGTAAGCTCTATCTTTCCCACGCTTGGCAGCGGCCTTGCCAATGCGTTATCCGGCACCTCCTACGCCTCGGAGGATACGGACCTGCTGGGCGTGGACGAGGACTACACGGCACTGGAAAACGAGCTGGCGCAGACGGTAGCGAACATCGAAAGCACCCATCCCGGCTATGACGAGTACCGCTATTCCGTGGACGAGATCGGCCATAACCCCTATGAGCTGGCGTCCTATCTCTCGGCAAAGTACCATGTGTATTTCCGGGAACAGGTGCAGGACGAACTGCGGGAGATCTTCGAGGCACAGTATGAGCTGACCTTGACGGAGAAAGTCGAGATACGCTACCGCACCGAAACCAGCACCGACCCGGAGACCGGGGAAACCACCACCGAGGAAGTCCCCTATGAGTATTACATTCTCAATGTGACCCTCACAAACAAGACGCTGCCCGCCGTGATCCTGCCGAGGCTTAACGAACAGCAGCGGGAAATCTACACCGTTATGCAGCAGCTCAAAGGCAACAAACCCTATCTGTGGGAAGGGATTTACAACGGCGGCGAAGATACCGGCCCCAGCTATGAGATACCCGGCGAGGCGCTGGATGACCCGGCTTTTGCGGCGCTCATGGAAGAAGCCACAAAGTACATCGGCTGGCCCTATGTGTGGGGCGGCTCCAGCCCGTCCACCTCCTTTGACTGTTCGGGCTTTGTCTGCTGGGTGTACACGGCCAGCGGCGTCCACAACCTGCCCCGTACCACGGCGCAGGGCATTTACAACCAGTGTGCTATCATTCCCCCCTCCGAGGCAAAGCCCGGCGATATTATCTTTTTCACGGGAACCTATGACAGCCCCGGCCCTGTGTCCCATGTGGGGATTTATGTGGGCGACGGGATGATGCTTCATTGTGGTTCGCCCATCCAATACGCAAACATCAATTCAAGCTACTGGCAGACACATTTCTATGCCTTCGGGCGTTTGTGAGCCAGAGGAAAGGAGTCCTTGCATGAACAAGATCGACAAGCTCGATAAGGAACTGGAAAAAGCCCGGGAGAAGGCTGCCGAGTGGCAGGCCAAAATCCGGGAGCTGGAAAAGCAGAAACAGGAGGAAGAAAACAGCCAGATCGTGCAGGCGGTGCGCTCCCTCAAACTGACGCCCGCCCAGCTTATGGCTTTTTTGAATGACCCCAAAAACAGCCTTACCGCTTCGGGTCATACTGACCCGAAGCCGGAGGCACCCGAAAAGGAGGACACAGCCCATGAAGAAAATTAAATACCGCAGGCTGACGGCGATGGCTGCCAGCCTTTTGTGTTGCCTGATCTTTACAGTCCCGGCTTATGCACAGAGCAGCGAGCCGCAGCCGGAGACAGCTCCCTCCCCGGCAGAAACCGAAGCAGAGCCGGAAACCCAGAACCCCTTTACCCCGGACGGGACGGGAACCGTGGTGGACAACGCCACCGACGAGGATGGAAAGGAGTTCTACACCATCACCACAGCAGACGAGAGCGTGTTTTATTTGGTGATCGACAAACAGAAAACCAGCGAGAACGTCTATTTCCTCAATACCGTTACCACAGACGACCTTCTGCCTCTTGCCGAACAGGGTAAGGAACCGCCCAAAGAAGTGACCCCGGAGCCAGAGCCAAAGCCCACCGAACCGGTGGAGGAAGTACCGGAACCCGAGCCGGAGAAAAAGGACAGCCCCCTTCTCTCTCTGCTCCTGATCGGTGCGGTGGTGCTGGCCGGCGGTGGGATTGGTTACTATTTCAAGATTTACAAGCCGAAGCATGAGGCCCCGGATTTGGAAGATGATTACTGCGAATATGAGGACGGGGAGCTGGAGGAGATCGCAGAGGAACCCGAGGACGAAGATACCCCGCCGTGGGAGGAAGATACGGAGGAATGAGAATGAATTTTACAAGCAGCCCTTTTGAACGAATGATGAAGGAAGTACCGCACCCTGGCTGGGACAATGACAACCCTTGTAAGGGATGCCGTTACTACAAGGAGTGCAAAGGAAAGAAAAAACAGTGCCGGAAGAAATTCCGGGCGCTGATCGTGGAGCCCCGCCCTTCGGGCCATCGTGGCCCGAAGTCTTAAATGGACGCCCGGGAGCTGACCCGTGACGAGAAGAAGAAAATCCGTTCTCTGGTCACGGGGATGTGTGCCAACTATGACAGAGAAAGCGGCCTGTGCCTTCCTCTGGACTGTGCCTGTTATATGCTGCACAAGTGCTGGACAGGGGCGTACTGCCGTTACTTCCGTGAGGCTGTCCTGCCCCTTGACCCGGAGCTTCAAGCGGCGCTGACAACGGAAGGCATCTCCCCGGAACTGCGGGCCTGTGCGGTCTGCGGAAAGGCGTTTTTGCCCGAGGGGCGTCAAGCCTACTGTTCCGACGCCTGCAAGGCCGAAGGGAACCGCCGAAAAAGCCGGGAACGCATGAGGAAAATGCGGGAGAAAAGGCCGGGCGGCTGTTACGATTTGCCGCCTCCAAAGGCTTGACATTCCGGGTTTTTTTGAGGGCGTTTCCGGGGTGGGAATATCTTATTACATTTCTCCCCGGTCTGCCCTCTTATTTCGTAACATCCAGCACTTCGGGTCATGTTAGCCCGAGGCACAGAAAGGAGGTATCTCTTGGAGACAGTACAAGGATATGTGATTTTGAAAGCTGCCACCTTTGAAACCGGACACGGCTTTGCGCTGGGGCATAATCCGGGAGCGCCGAGCCCCTTTGTGACCTGGCAGTTTACCGAGGGGGAAAACGGCCATCGGGATTACTACTGGGGCCGCTATGGAACCAGTCAGGCGTGGGCGCAGCGGGACTTTGACCGCCGGGTGGACGACTATCAGCAACTTTACCATGCGGCGGTCAAGCATACCGAGCTGGGACCGGAGGGCGTTTACCGCTATTATTCCACCCAGCGGCCCGTGGACATAGGAACTTACCCGAAGCTGCCGGATAACCAGCCTCTTTCCATCGTCAACTACGACGATGACAGGCGGCGTCCTGTGGCAGACGGCAGTCTGATGGCATGGGGCGAACTGACCTACGCAAAGCCGCTGACCGAAAAGCAGATGGAGGATTATGAACTGAAACCAGCACCGGGCAATCCTGACCGGGTGCGCCCATCCATTACCGCCCGGCTCAAAGAAGGAACCAGAGGGCAGGAACCCCCGAAGGAGCCCGGCCAGAAGCGGAGCCATAAAAACCATGAGGAACGATAAAGGAGGATCGCCATGCACGAAAAAGACAACTATCTGAAAACCGCCGAGCTCTCCACAGAGCAGAACTGCAACATGATCGACGGCGTACCCAACAACACGCCCATCCCACCCACGCCCCCGGAGCTGGACGCAAAACCGCTTGATAAGGTAAAGGAACCCAAAGAGCGCCGGAAAGGCCGGGAGCTGGAACGCTGATGGAGAACCGCAAGCGGAATGTCCATCTGCACGTCATGGTAACGCCGGACGAGCTGGCAGCCATCCATGAACGGATGGCTGAGGCGGGCATTTCCAACGCCGGGGCTTATGTACGGAAAATGGCTCTGAATGGGTATATCCTGCACATCGACCTTGCGCCCGTAAAAGAGCTGATCTCTCTGCAACGGCGCTGTTCTAACAATCTCAATCAGGTTGCCATACACGCACATACCTATGGCGTGTACCCGGAGGAAATCGACGGATTGAAGCGGGACTATGAAAAGCTGTGGGGCGAGGTGTCAAAGGTGTTGCGGGAGCTCTCCGAGCTGGTGGCAAAGTAAGACGAGGGCGGCAGGCTTCCGTTGCGGGGCTTGCCGCCCTGCTCTTTTTTTACCACTTCGGGCCAGTATGACCCGAAGGTTTGGGACAGGATTCACTAATCTTTCGCAACATTTATGTCCCCGGGCAGGCATGATAAAATAGAGGTAGGAAGGATAGATAAAGGAGGTTTTGAAGATGAAGATACTGCTGAAAATATTGGTTGCTCCCTTTGCTTTGGCGTTGTCCCTTCTGGCGGCTCTGCTGGTGTTCCTGTTTGATATTTGTGCCGTCCTGCTGACGATTGCCTCTGTGATCCTGGCGGTGCTGGGTGTCGCTCTCTTTTTCACGCCGACGCCCATAGGCGGGATTGTATTTCTGTTTCTTGCCTTCCTTCTTTCGCCGTATGGACTGCAAGCGGCGGCGGGCTCCCTTCTTTGGGCGCTGGACGGAGGCAAATCCGCTTTGTACCGGTTTCTGGCAAGTTAAGCAGCCTCGGGCCATACTGGCCCGAAGTCGGGGCGGTCGGAATGGGCCGCCCCTTTCTCATGGAAAGGAGGAATGATTTTTGGCTACCACAACTTTGTTACAGCGCCATGCGGGCGAAGGCGAAACGATTGCCGAGGCTATCCGGGATTGTCTGGACTATGGCAAGGACCCGGAGAAAACAGAAAGCGGAAAGTATATCTCCGCTTATGAATGTGATCCGGCCACCGTGGCGGACGAGTTCCTTTTGGCAAAGGCCAGCTATGCCGCTATGACGGGCCGGGAACAGAAGAAAGAAAATAATGTGCTGTGCTATCAGATACGACAATCCTTCTATCCGGGCGAGATCACCCCGAAGGAGGCGAACCGTATCGGCTATGAGCTGGCTATGCGCTGGACAAAGGGGCGGCACGCTTTTATCGTTACCACGCACACCGATAAGCAGCACATCCATTGTCACATTTATTACAACTCCACCACCCTTGACTGCACTCGGAAATTCCGAAATTTTTGGGGCTCCAGCTTCGCCCTTCGGCGGCTCTCTGACAGGCTGTGCCTTGAAAACGGGCTGTCCATCGTGGAGAACCCGAAGCCCCGGAGCAAGAGCAAGTATCGGAACTATGGGGAGTGGCAGAAAGACCGGAAAGGGCCGCTTTCCTATCAGGACCGACTGCGCCTTGCCATTGATACTGCGCTGGCGGAACGCCCCGCTGATCTGGACGAATTTCTCAATTTGATGAAGCGGGCCGGGTATGAGGTCAAGACGGTTCGGGGCGGCGGTATCAGCTTCCGGCTGACCGGGCAGGGACAGGAACGCTTCACCCGTCTGCGTGCCTCCACGCTGGGGGACGGCTACGACTTGCAAGATGTTCTGTCCACCATTGAGGGCAAAGAAAAACACCCCGGGCGCTCGGAGCGGAAAATCAGTCTGGCGGTGGATATTCAAGCAAAGCTGGCTGCCGGTAAGGGGCCGGGATATGAACGCTGGGCGAAGGTATTTAACATTAAGCAGATGGCCGCCGCTCTTGCCTATATACAGGACAATAACCTGACCGATTATGAGCAGTTGGCGAAGAAAGCCACCGAGGCGGCAGACCGTTTCCATGTTATTTCCGAACAGGTCAAGCAGACGGAACAGGCCATGAAAACCAATGCTGGGCTAAAGGCCGCAACGGTTCAGTATGCCAAAACCCGCCCAGTCTTTGAGCAGTATAAGGCGACGAAGTACAGCCGGAAATTCCTTGCGGAGCATGAGGCCGACCTTGAACTGTACCGGGCTGCACAAGCGGAAATGCGCTCTCTGCTGGGCGGGGCGAAGCTCCCTAAAATGGATGTGCTGAAGGAGGAAGGCCGCAAGCTCACAGCAAAGAAAAAACAGCTCTATGGAGAATACCAGAAGGCACGACGGGATATGCAGGAGATCGTCACGATCAAGGCGAACATTGACACTCTGATGGGCTACACCGAGCCGGGAAGAAAGCAGGAAAAGGAGCGTTAAGGTTATGAAAATAAGGAGCAAAGCGACGCTGACACTTCGGGTCATGTTGGCCCGAAGATACGGGTTTGGGGCGAGCCCCAACAAGCCGCCTTTGTGCCACTTGTGGCCACAGAGGCATTGCTTGCCACTTAGCGACAGCCCCTAAAATGGCGCAAAAAAACAGAGGCCCTTATTCTGGAACCTCCGTTTCTCTGGCTTTCTTAATGCCCTCGGCTGTGGCTTCTATTACAACAAGCTCTTTTTCATTCATAGAATTTAGGAGCACATCAATGTGCTTTCTGCAAGAACTTGACCTTGCCCCTCCGTCCGCATGAATAAACTGGTCAACTGAAACGTCAAACATGGTAATGAGTTTAACAAAAAGGTCGAAGCTGGGATACTGACCTTTGTTCTCAATATTCATAATGGTACGGGAGTCACGGTCTACTAATTCCGCAACGTAGGCTTGTGTCCAGCCCTTTTCTTCTCTGGCTCTTTTGAGAGCTGCCCCGAGGCCGTGAAAGTCAAACCTTCTTTCATCTTGGTTCATTCTCATATCACCCTATATCATTGTACATTTCGGGCTGGATTATGAGAATGTAATGAAACTTTATGTAAGGTAGTATTTCATTTCACTATTCACTTGTAAAATCTTGATGTAAAAGCCAACAGGCTATATAATTTATGAAGAAATAATTTTTTGAAAAATCCGTCCGCTGTAACATTTCGCGGACATTTGCCTGTTATACTATCTGCAAAAAGCAAAGGAAGTGAGGATATGAAGCAGATTTTAATTGTCGAGGACGACAGTTTTTTGAATAAGATGGTGGCCTATAACCTGACCGCAGACGGCTATGGCGTGACTTCTGCCCTAAATGCCAGAACCGCAGCCGACGCCATCCGCCAGCGGGAATTTAATTTAGTGCTGCTGGACATCAACCTGCCGGACGGGAACGGTTTTGAACTGTGCAAGCTGATAAAGCCCCAGCACCCGGATACCATCGTGATTTTCCTGACCGCCAACGATCAGGAGAGCGACCAGATACGGGGTTATGAGGTGGGCGCGGTGGACTACATCACAAAGCCCTTTGTGATTGGGGCCTTGCAGCGGAAAATCAAAGCCATGTTCGCCATGCTGGAACACCACAAACCGGCCAAGGACATTTACGACGACGGGCGGTTGTTTCTGGACTTCTCGGAGCAGACGGCTTCCTTAAACGGCAAGCCCCTGACTCTATCCCCGATGGAGTACAAAATGCTGAACCTGTTTCGTAAAAATCCCCGGCAAGTGCTGACCCGTGGGCAGCTTTTGGAAAAGCTGTGGGATATAGACGAGCGGTTTGTGGACGAACACACCCTGACAACCTCCATCAGCCGTATTCGCAGCAAGATTGAAGCCGACGGCGGCGCACCCTACATCAAGACCGTTTACGGCATGGGGTATCAATGGACGGGAGGCGAGGTAAAATGAAGTTTCAAAACCTCTCGGTAAAGCGGCTGTTTGGCCGGGTGGCAATGGAGCTTGTCCTCTCCATGTCCGGGATCACCATAGCTCTTTTTCTTGTGACAAAACAGATTGCGGTGCTGCTGACAGGCGGGGCGCTGCTGCTGTGCGCCATTGTAGGGATTTTTGTACTGACGCAGGCGTTTGGAAAGCGACTGTCGCAGTTTACCACTGACCTGTGCCAGACCTTAGACCACATGATCGCCGGAAATGAAGCGCCCCAGCGGCCAGAGGACAGCGAAACCCAGCTTGCCAGAATCGGACACCGGCTGGCAAGGCTTTACCAGATCATGCAGGAGAACCGCCGCCGGGTGGACGAGGAACGGCAGGAGTTACAGACCCTTGTATCGGATATTTCCCATCAGGTGAAAACGCCGGTAAGCAATCTGAAAATGGCGACGGACACCCTGCTGGAAAAGCCTATGGCCGAGGCAGAGCGCACCGACTTTATCCGGGGAATCCGCAGCCAGACGGATAAGCTGGACTTTCTCTTTCAGGCCCTTGTGAAAACCTCCCGTCTGGAAACAGGCGTGATCCAGTTGGACAAGAAACCGGGCCGCCTCTTTGATACCGTGGCACAGGCCATGAGTGGGATCGTGTATGCAGCGGAGAAAAAGGAAATCGCCGTGTCCGTGGACTGCCCGGAGGATTTGACCGTTTCCCATGACAGCAAGTGGACATCGGAAGCCCTCTTTAACCTGCTGGACAATGCGGTGAAGTACACCCCGGCAGGCGGGAAAATCGCTGTGTCTGTGGTGCTGTGGGAAATGTATGTGGAAATCAAAGTGACCGACACTGGCAAGGGCATTTCCGAAAGCAATCAGGCCGCTATCTTCCAGCGCTTCTATCGTGAGGAAGAAGTACACGAACAGCAGGGTGTGGGCATTGGCCTGTATCTGGCCCGCGAGATCGTAACGCGGCAGGGCGGCTATATCAAAGTGGTTTCGGAGCCGGGCAAGGGTTCGGAATTTTCCATTATGCTTCCCTTGCGTTGAGAGAAACTTTCTGCTTCGGGTCAAGTTGGCCCGAGGTGCAGAGATAAAATGAAATGTCCGAGCGTTGTAACATTTCACCTCAATTTTCAATGAATTTTTTTAGCCGCTGTAACATTTCGCGGACATTTGGGTTTTACAATACACTTATCAACAGGTAGGAAGCCTTGAAAGGAGTTTTGAATATGAGCGTTTTACAGACGATTGACCTGAAAAAGTATTACGGTACAGAACCGAACATTACCCGCGCCCTTGACGGCGTAAATTTCTCCGTGGAGGACGGCGAGTTTGTGGCTGTTGTGGGAACCTCTGGTAGCGGCAAGTCCACCCTGCTTCACATGATGGGCGGGCTGGACACTCCCACCAGCGGAACCGTGATCGTCCGGGGCGAAGAACTGGCAAAGAAGAACGATGAACAGCTTACCATCTTTCGCCGCCGCAACATCGGCTTTATCTTCCAGAACTATAACCTTGTTCCTATTCTGAATGTGTATGAGAACATCGTCCTGCCGGTGGAGCTGGACGGGGACACGGTGGATCAGAAGTTTTTGGACGAGATCGTTCACCTGCTGGGGCTGGAAGATAAACTGAAAAATATGCCGAATAATCTTTCCGGCGGACAGCAGCAGCGTGTGGCGATTGCACGCGCCCTGATTACCAAACCGGCTATCGTGCTGGCCGACGAGCCGACCGGTAACCTTGACAGCAAGACCAGCGCCGAGGTGCTGGGGCTTATCAAGCGCACCAGTGCGGAGTTCCGGCAAACCGTTGTGATGATTACCCACAACAACGATATTGCCCGTCTTGCAGATCGGATTGTCCGCATTGAGGACGGCAAAATTGTGGAATAAGTAGGGGGTGGCAGACTATGACATGGCCTTTTGAAAATGATACCAGTAACATTGAAAAGAAACTGGCAAAGCGCAGTTTGCACCATGAACGGCAGCGTAATTTATTTGCAATCATTGCTCTGGCACTAACTGCATTTATGATAACTGCGACATTCAGTATTGGCTTTAGTTACTTTGAAACCTACCAAATGCAACAAATCCGCTTAATGGGAACTACCGCAGATGCCGGAATCACAAATGTAACGGAAGAACAGTTGGTTGAGATTTCAAAATCAAGTCTTGTACTTGACGTAGGCATACAGCAGCGTTTAGGCAGTGTTGATACAGAACAACTGAGAAACGCAAGATTAGGTGTAGTATGGATAAATGATACAGAGTGGGAACACCACCGTCTTCCTACTATATCAGGTGTTGTAGGAAATTATCCGTTAAGTAAAAGCGAAATCATGTTGCCTACATGGGTGCTTGAACAGATGGGTATTTCTGATCCACAAATAGGGATGGAAATTGTGTTGTCATACCAAATTGGCGATAGCTATGATTATGTCACGGACACCTTTTTGCTGTCGGGCTACTATACGGACTACATTCCAATGCGCACAAATAATCGTGGTTATGTTTATGTTTCATCCGCTTTTAAGGATAGCTTAAATGTATCACTGGATAATAGTGTTACGGCAATGATCCGTTTTCAAGGCAATGATAATGCTGACAAAAACTGTGAAAGATTGCGGCGTGAGATTGACTTTACAGAAGGGCAAACATTTGAAATTGTACCATTAGAACAGGCAAATGGTGGAACTATTATTTTAGCTGTAATAATTTTAGCAGTTTTTATATCCTTTAGCGGCTATCTGCTGATTTATAATATTCTTTATGTCTCTGTCGTAAAAGATGTGCAATTCTATGGCCGTCTTAAAACGATTGGAACGACCCAAAGGCAGATAAAGAGAATTATCTATAAGCAGGCAATCAGAATCTCTTGTATTGGTATTCCGATTGGCCTGTTACTTGGTGCGGTTGTTTCCTTTGGCATTGTTCCTTACTTCCTGAATATGATGTATTCAACAAATTCTGATGTGGGAACAAAAGTATCTTTTTCGCCGTTTATTTTCATAGGAGCGGCCATATTTACGTTCATTACCGTTATGATTGCAAGCATGAAGCCCGCCAAAATTGCCGGAAGTGTTTCACCAATAGCAGCACTCCAATATACAGCAGCCAGCACAAAGAGCAGCGCCAGAAATTGTAGCAAAATGAAGTTGTCCAGAATGGCATGGAACAATGTCTTTCGTAATGCTAAGAGTACAACCCTTGTTTTTGCATCGCTTTTTTTCGGCCTTTCCTTGTTCCTTGTCGTCACAGGGCTATTACATGGTTTAAGCCCGGAGAATTATGTGAGCCAATGGGGAGTAAGCGATTTTGCACTCACATATAGTATCCACGAAAGAGAAGATTTAATTTCCAGCGAAATGGTTTCAGAGATTGGTCAGCTTGACGGCATTGAGAATTTGAGGTTGACCTATGCACCTTATCCTCAAGTAGCAGCAGATGTTGTATATGACGATGCTGTATTTCACGAGTTTCTTGCGTCATTAGACGGAGTAAACGGCATTGATTTTTCTGATCCGGCAAAATTAGAAAATTATCAGCAAAACTTTTTTAGCGGGGTTTTTGGAATTGACAGTGCATATTTGGAAGAAATCAATAAAACCTTAAACTTGCCTATTGACACGTCTGCCTTTGAACAAGGAAAGGTTGTGCTGCTGTCCAAAACAGTAGAAGGCCTTATTCAGCCAGGGCAGGAAATAACAATCCAGACGCAGAACGGACAGCATTCCTTTATTGTAGCGAACGGTTATTTGAATGAAGGGTTTCGAGCAGGAGGAGGCAATGAGAGAGGGACGGCTCCTGATTTGTATATTAGTCAAACAGCTTTGAAAGAACTCTTTCCGCAATATAGAGTGTTCCGCGTGGCCTTTGATACGGATGGTCAACATGACGAAAGTATACTGCAAGAATTAAAGCAAATCACCGCATCACAAGCTAACATTGATATTATATCCCGATATGAACGGCGAGAAGAAATGCAGGAATATCTCATTACAGCAAAGGTTTTAGGAACAGGGTTGTCCGTGATCCTGCTGCTTGTTGGTGTCATGAACTTTGTCAATACAATGGTTGTCAATGTAAATACTCGGCGCTATGAATTAGCTGTTCTTGAAAGCATTGGAATGACAAAGCGACAAATCAAACGAATGCTATTTATGGAAGGTTTCTATTATTGGGGTGTTTCCCTTTCCCTTGCAGTCACCATTGGAACAGCAATCTTCATCTTGCTATATATGATTTTTAGTAAAGTGGCCTATTATGCTGTTTTCTCCTATCCATTTATCCCACTGGTGCTGGTGTCTGGACTGGTGTTGCTAATCTGCCTTATTGTGCCTATATGGGTCTACAAAACTGACGTTAACCTTCCAGTTGTGGAGCGATTGCGGTTGACAGAGTGAGTTTAATCAAATAGCAAAACATCCTTAGATCAATCATATCGAAGCGGAGCAGATTTTAGCTGCTCCGCTTCTTTAGTATTTTTCAAAAAATTCTTTTGAAATGTCCGAGCTTTGTAACAATTCAGCCTGTTTTTCTGTCGAAATCAAAGACGCCTCGGACATTTGTGTAACATTTGTAGTTTATGCTTGTGGTAAATCAATTAAGAAACATCTGCCCCCACAGCGGGGAAAAGAAAAAAACCGCTGACGGGCAGAGGATTTCGTGTGCTTTCCTATATCACTGACGATACGGCGGTTTTGAGAAATCAGAGCCGCCGTTTCTTTTCGCCCCCCTAAACCAACGACGACCTAACACCGTGTAAATCCACGGCGGCATATAGGAGGATTGCCGCCGTGTCTATCTTTGCCTTTTTTCACAGTGCCCATGACCTACATCAGTTAAAAAAAGCATAGCCCCGCCTCCGGGTTATTCCGGCTATGTATGCGAAATTTGTTGGAACCTTAACTATTATGTCATTTCATGCGTCCGTGTGGCTTCATGTCGCCCGGGCGCTTTTGCGTTCTTATGGGGCGGCTTCGGGTCATGTTGGCCCGAAGCCATTCCCCGGTGCCGCTCCCCGCCGCCTTCGTTTCGGTCACTCGTCAACCAACAACCGAAACGGAGGTCAATATGGCTATTATCAATTTGCGGGACTATTACCCGTTCTATACATCGGATTGCTTCATGGAAGTATCGGAAGAAGTTGCAGAAATGTTCAAAGAGTTTGATCGTAAAGAGGCTGCCTACCGGCTGCGTACATACCGCCACAAAGCCTACTATTCCCTTGATCGGGATGACGGGCTGGAGCATGAAGCTGTCTTTGTTGCCTTATCTCCCCATGAACTGTATGAGCGGAAAGTGACCATGCAGGAGCTTCACGCAGCGATTTCCAGTCTGCCGGACAAACAGGCAAAACGGATTTATGCTCATTTTATTCTCGGCATGACCAAACAGGACATTGCCCGGGCAGAGGGCGTCCATGAAAAAGTGGTTCGTGTCGCAATCGAGCGAGGTCTGCGGCGCTTAGAAAAAATTTTGAAAAATTCTTTGTAAGGCGTACCGATTTAGGCCGGAAAATGAAATGGCTTATGAGAGGCAAAACACTTCGGGTCACAATGGCTCGAGGTTCAGACAAGCCTCATGCAGATTGAAAATCGAATAAAAAGACACCCGGATACGAAGGGGAACGCGCTGTGTGACAGACCCGCCATGACCTCGGATTTCAGAGAATACAGTCTTTGTAAAACTGAGCGAGCGAACAGGTCCATGCCATAGGTGGGGCAAGGCTGGCTCCACCGGAACAGGCGCAGAACCCGGATACTTGCGTTTAGTCACAGTCCGAGCGTTGAAGCGGCCTTGCAAGCCGTGAGCCGTCGCAGGCAATGAGAACGCCTTGCCATCAGAATGGGGAGAGTTGAAATACTATGGGGCATGAAGCCTATGTCCGTCCGGTGTGTCTGAAATGAAGTGAAAACCTATGGGGAGCCCCCGGCAATGCTGTCTGATGATAGGCCAACCGATCCGGCGTGGCTCCCCATCTTTTCAAAAAAGGAGCACTTGTTTATGGGAAATGCGTTTGGAATGATCCCCGGCTTGGAAACGGACGAATGGAGCAATGACGCCTGCCGCGGTTATGTCATTATGGCAATGGAGGACTGCGGATTTTCAAAGAAGGATATACGGCGTGTTGTGGGGCAGCTTTATGAAGTATTTGACCTCAACAGCGTGGAGGACGCCAAAGAAAAGTACCATTCCAGTCCTTACTGAGCTCGGGCCATATCGACCCGAAGTGGAGAAAGCTCAAAGGGCGGCACCTGCTGGGTGTCGCCTTTTGACATTTCCCCACAGGACAAGCGGGAAAGGCAGGCATATACACGCACTTTCGCAAAGGAGGTTTTCAATGACGCAAGCTGTCACTTATGAACGAGAAACAAAGTCTGTCGCATTTCAAGGGAAGATCATTGTGCTGGAAAGCCTCACGCCGGTACTTCCCCCGAAGGAGAAAGCACAGCGCAAAAAAGAAATTGAGCGTTGTCTTTATGAGGTGTTCAGAAAATATGGGGACAGATTTCCCTAATCATTCGCAACATTGTTGTCCGGGGCTGCTGATGGTATAATATAGTTGTAAGGTTGGTAGCTCCATTCCAACAAGGAAAGGAGCCCAATATGGAATTTATCAGAGAAGATTGTATTTACGCAAGACAGTCAGTAGACCGCAAGGACAGTATCAGCATTGAAAGTCAGATCGACTTTTGCAAGTATGAATTGAAAGGTGGGAGCTGCCGGGTATTCAAGGACAAAGGCTATTCCGGTAAAAATACGGACAGGCCGGAGTTTCAAAAGCTGTTGGGCGAGATCCGCAAGGGAAAGGTCAGGCGGGTCATCGTGTATAAACTGGACCGTATAAGCCGCTCTATTCTGGACTTTGCAACGATGATGGAGCTGTTTCAAGAGTATGATGTGGAGTTTGTATCATCCACAGAAAAGTTTGATACTTCGACCCCGATGGGCCGGGCCATGCTGAATATCTGCATTGTATTCGCCCAGCTTGAACGTGAGACAATTCAGAAGCGTGTCACAGACGCCTACTATTCACGGTGCCTGAAAGGCTTTCACATGAGCGGACAGGCACCATACGGTTATCAGTTAGAGCCTACTGTGGTAGAGGGTATCCGCACAAAGAAAATGGTTGCCGACCCCATAGCCGCCGACCATGTTCGGCTGATGTTTGAAATGTACGCTGAACCGGAAACCTCCTTCGGAGATATTACTCGATACTTCGAGGAACATGACATAAAAATTTATGGCAAATCCATGTTCCGTACATTTCTTTCCCAGCTTTTAAGAAACCCCGTTTATGCACAGGCCGACTTGGAGCTGTACGAATTTTTCAAGAGTCAGGGTGCAGCGATTGTCAATGACGCTTCTGACTTTGCCGGAACAAACGGCTGCTATCTCTATCAGGGGCGGGATGTGAAGGAGGACAAAGACAGGTGCTTAAAAGACCAGATACTTGTTATCGCTCCCCACGAAGCACTCATTTCCTCTGACACATGGCTGAAATGTCGGAAAAAACTTATGGCAAACACCACCTTCCAGCAGGGACGGAAACCAAAAAATACTTGGCTGGCCGGAAAAATCAAATGCGGGCATTGTGGGTATGCTCTGAAAGCCACCCATGTACCAAACAGCACCGGCTATTTCCGCTGTACCAAACGGACGGAAAACAAAGGCTGTCCGGGCTGCGGGAAAATCCGCAAAGAAGAATTTGAGCAATTCATTTTCTCGACCATGCAGGAAAAGTTCAAAGATTTTCAGATACTCCACGGCAGGGAGGAAAAAGTCAATCCGAAACTGACCGCCTATCAAGTGGAGCTGGCACAGGTGGAGGCAGAAATTGAAAAGCTGCTGGATACGCTGACCAGAGCCAATGCGACCTTGCTTGCCTACGCTAACAAAAAAATTGAAGAACTGGACACCCGACGCCAGACCATTTCAAAGGCAATCGCTGAATTGAGCGTTGAAACCATATCTCCCCAGCAGATAAAGAAGTTATCCTATTATCTCGACAACTGGGACAGCATAGATTTTGACGACAAAAGAAAAGCCGCCGATGGCTTGATCTCTACAATCAAGGCCACCAGCGACCGTGTTCAGATAGAGTGGAAAATCTGACATTTCCGCTCTATCGCCCCTCATTTCTATTTTATCTTGTTTGTACCCCTTGTACACCGATGTTTTCGTACATATTTGTAAAACTCGTTTTCATCCAATTAATTATATTCGTCATTTACTCTTTTCCGAATTATTCAATTCGATATTTGACTTTATACAAATATATGCAGTTAGCGATTAAAATATGATTATTTATTAATCAATTCATCCAAATAATTCTTTTCTATCTTCTGAGATGATTTGTATTGTCTTAAGCCTGCTTCATGCACAGCCATAACATCCTGAAGTAATTCATTTGATGACATACGAACTGCTCCCCTGCTCAACACAATCATTTGCTCAAGTCTGTCTGATGTTGCAACCGTAACCTGATATTTTTTCCCGATTTCATTAGTTACTTTTTCAATATATGTGTCTGCCGTTTCCGCTTCTTTTGTATAGACAACATTTATATTGTTGTATTTTGAAACCTCTCCTATATTTCCCTTAACTTTGTATGCATCAAATACAAGTATTAACTCGCATTGCTTGTATCCCTGATAATTACTCATAATATCCATAAGTTTAAGTCTTGCCCCATCCAGATTGACCTGTGCAAGTTCATTTAATTCATTCCATGCAAATATTACATTGTAACCATCCACAAGCAAATATTTTTTCTCATTTTTCTTATTTTTGTTTTCCTTATAAACATATTCCTTCTGTGTTCTCTTTCCACTTCCCTGATTATCCGTATAACCAAATCCTGTTTCATTCGCCAAACGTCTTTTAACAGGACCAAACTGTTTTTCAAATATTGCCTGTAATTCTTTGTCCTCTGCATAACTTGCACCCATTTGCCACTTTTTCCCTGGTTCAGGCTGCTTTACCGGTACAAATTTTTCCGGTTCTTCATAATCATTATCCTTTAAGTTATCAGTTGTTACATGTGCATAATCCTTTACTTTATCCCATTCAACATTAAATCCTGCACCATGAGCACAAAATACTGAGCCTGTTGGATTCTCTACATCACGTTCACTGTCATAGTTAATTCCCATAATAACTTCAGAAGCATTGTGGCATGGCATATATCCTGCTAATTTGCAATACAACCTTCCACGCCCTCTTGTATAAGTATTTACGGTTGTAATGTATCCGCTCATAGTTGATACAGGTGCATACCCTGTAATCTCCGTAACCTCACCATTTGTCTTCGGTGTCTCAAATTCCCCTTTCATCTGGCTTATGTCATTCATCGCCCTGCCCACATTTTCCGTAGGCACTTCCAATGTAAATTCATAATATGGCTCAAGTAAAACACTTTCTGCCTGTTTCAATCCATTTCGCACTGCCCTATAAGTTGCCTGTCTGAAATCTCCACCTTCAGTATGTTTTGCGTGCGCTCTGCCGCCAATAAGTGTTATCTTCATATCGGTAATGTGCGAGCCTGTAAGCACACCCACATGCTGCTTTTCGTACAAATGAGTAAGTATTAATCTTTGCCAGTTTTTGTCCAAATCATCTTCCTTGCATGCAGTTTCAAATACCATTCCACTTCCCGGTTCTCCCGGCTCAAGAAGCAAATGTACTTCCGCATAATGTCTAAGCGGCTCAAAATGTCCTATTCCTTCCACCTTATTTTTGATGGTTTCCTTATACACAATGCTACCCTGTCCAAATGTCACATCTATATCAAATCTTTCCTTTATAAGACTCTGTAAAATTTCAATCTGAACATCTCCCATAAGTCTTGCATGAATTTCTTTCAAATTTTCATTCCACACAATATCAAGCTGCGGGTCTTCCTCTTCTAACTGCTTTAATTTGTTAAATGTACTATGAGCATCGCATCCTTCAGGTAAAATAATCTGATATGTCAAAACCGGCTCTAATACCGGAATACTCTCTCCTTCCTGATTTCCGATTCCCTGTCCCGGTCTTGTATTTTCGAGTCCTGTTACAGCACACACTTCGCCTGCTTTTACGCTATCTTTTGTCTCAAATTTGTTTCCTGAATAAATTCTAATCTGATTAACCTTTTCATCATTGATTACATCTTTAACTTTAAGTACTCCGCCTGTAACCTTCATATGTGTAAGTCTGTTTCCCTGACTGTCTCTTGATATTTTATATACCCTTGCTCCAAATTCATCCGAATAACTTTTATTCTTAGTAAGATTAGCCATTGCATTTAATAAAAGTTCAATGCCATCAAGCTTTAAAGCTGAACCAAAAAAGCATGGAAATACCTTTCTTTCTGCAATAAGATTAGTTATTTCCTCATTTGATATTTCACCTGTATCCATATAATTTTCAAGGGCATTTTCATCACATGTTGCAACATTTTCAAGAAAATTATCATCTGACTTCTCATAATCAGAAAAATCTACGCAATTTGTATCTAGTCTTGATTTCAAATTCTCCATTATATGATTTTTATCACTACCAGCTAAATCCATTTTATTAACAAATATAAATGTAGGGATGTTGTATCTTTTTAAAAGTTTCCACAAAGTTTCTGTATGCCCCTGAACTCCATCACTTCCGCTGACAACTAAGATTCCATAATCAAGAACCTGTAGTGTTCTTTCCATTTCCGCAGAAAAATCCACATGCCCCGGAGTATCAAGCAAAGTCATGTTTATTTCTTCATTTTCATTTTTCCACTTTAACTGTGCCTGCTTTGAGAATATTGTAATTCCACGCTCACGCTCAAGGGAATATGTATCCAAAAATGCATCTTTATGGTCAACTCTTCCTAATTTCCTTATGTTTCCTGTTGTATATAACAAAGCCTCTGACAATGTAGTTTTTCCTGCATCTACATGTGCCAAAATTCCTAATATCAATTGTTTCATACGCCTGTTTCTCCTCTATATATCAAAATAAGTCAAGAACTCTGTTCTTCACATCATTCCGTAACGAAAATAAACAATTATTTATTTTTTGTATATAGCAATCACTCCTTTATCTTCATATATAAGTTTATAATCTTTTAATGGATATTGTTTATTTACTCTTTCATCAATTACTACATATTCTGTGTTAATTGTTTTAACATAATCGATATCATATAATTGTAAATTTTTACTTAAATGCGGAATCAGTAACCCATAAGCCGTCACACTAGCATTTAATGGAACTTTTTCAATTCCTTTATCCATTTTTTCTATTGTTGTACCATTTTCTGCAACCATTGATATATATTCAACGGTATTTGGAATGGTTACGCATACAAACATCATTACTGATATAATTAAACTTATAACAATCTTGTCTACATTATCCTTTTTATAGCAACTACTAATATTAAGAATTATAATAAACATTATAAACGCAATTGTTCCATAATTATAATGAGCCCTGATACTATAAAAATATATATATGCACTAGCAACATTAATAAATAAAAATGGCAACAACAAAATGTATCTA
Source organism: Eubacteriaceae bacterium (assembly GCA_902363805.1). Classification (GTDB taxonomy): domain Bacteria; phylum Bacillota; class Clostridia; order Lachnospirales; family Lachnospiraceae; genus Eubacterium_U; species Eubacterium_U album. Next base: position 115,893 of record CABJBF010000005.1, read on the forward strand.
CTATATTTCTTTCCTCCATTAAATAATAATAACCCAATTGGCATAATCATATATATAATATATTGGATTTTTTCCTTACCGCCAACTTCAAATTGTGTTATTACATATCCTGGATTACTCAATATTGTTTCTATAATTTGACTAATTCCACCATTCTTATCGTACATCAAATTTTCAAACAATGTATTGTTTATATCTTTTGATGTTCCCATACTAAAATAGTTTATCATTGTCATGGCAAAAGCAAACCATATGCATGATATAATAGCAAAAACAAAACCTGTTTTAACTTTATTTTTTGAAACAATATAATATATTCCTAATATAAATATATAAATAACAACATCCTCTTTTATCATTAATGTTAATATAAGAAATATAACTTCACTTTTTCTTCGGTTAGTTTCTACTGCCCATATAAGCATTAATAATAAGAATGTCAAAAAACTATTTTCATGTATACCATATAATGTACCTCCTATAACTGCCGGATACAAAGCATAAATAACAACTATTGCAAACATATTATAATTCCCTATATCATAATGTTTACATAATAAATAAATAGGAATTATAGGTAATGCAATCATTATTCCTTGAGCAATTAGAAGTGTCTCTGGATGTGGAAATATATAATAAATTGGATATAACAAATAAAATATCAAAGAAAAATGTCTACCTAAATGTGACATAAGATATTGTTTTTCTATAGTAGTTTCCATTGTACCCTTTTGTCTCATATACTCAAACATTTGAGCAAAAATTCCAAAATCATATGTTCCTATAGCATATGCCTTATATCTTGCTATACCTACCCCACATACAGTCATAATTATAAACAATCCAATTAATATTAGACATAATTTTATATTTGCAATTTTTATCTTTTTTAATTCTTCTTTTATTTCTTCCTTCATATACCAATAAGCGCTTATCACTAAGATTGACAATACACAGAGCAAAAAAATGTTTTTGCTCTGTGTATTTTTCGTTATATATAAATTTATTAGTAATACTTTTATTGCAAACATAAAAATCACAAAACAAGAAACCAATTTACCATTTTTAATATTTTTGAAAGTTACAGCACCAATTATTCCTATACAAACAATAAGTTTAATTACAATTACCAAAATATTAGGTTTAGCTATTTCACTTATACTCATTCCACTAAGCAATGAACTTAACATATACCCTCCAAACAAACTAACTGTTACTTTTTCAATATCTATCTCCGACTTCATATATGTTTCTCCTCTATATATCAAAATAAGTCAAGAACTCTGTTCTTCACATCATTCCTGACTTGATTTTTCGTTATTATTTACTGTTTAGTATATCTGTTAATTTTGCAAATTCTTCAAGAGTAAATGCCTCTCCTCTTACGCTTTCTGATTTGCTCATTGAAACAAGTGCCTCTGTAACCTGTTTCCTTGTAAAATTTAATTCCGGTGAATTTTTCAATCCGTTAGCCAATGTTTTACGTCTTTGGTTAAATGAAGCACGTATAATCTTAAACATTAATTTCTCATTGCTTACTTTTACCTGAGTATCTTTGTGTCTTGTAAGTTTTATAACTGCAGAATCTACATTTGGCTTTGGCATAAAACATGATGCCGGAACCTTTAGCACTATATCTGCTGTTGCATAATACTGAACGGCTAATGATAAAGCTCCATAGTCCTTTGAACCGGGACCTGTCTTCATTCTGTCCGCGACTTCCTTTTGAACCATAATTGTAATGCTGTCAATTGGCACTCCACTTTCAAATAATCCCATTATGATAGGAGTTGTTATATAATAAGGCAAATTTGCAACAACCTTAATTGGCTTTCCGTCATTTCTTTCTTCTGCCAATTTCTTAATATCCACTTTTAAGACGTCTTCATTAATTACTTCTACGTTATTATATTCGCTTAAAGTATCCTGAAGTATCGGAATAAGTGACTTATCAATTTCCACTGCAACTACTTCTCTTGCATTTTCGCACAAATACTGTGTCATTGTTCCTATTCCCGGACCAATTTCTAATACAAAATCTTCTTTTGTAATATTTGCAGCACTTACAATATTTTCTAATATATTAGAATCAATTAAAAAATTTTGTCCGAATCTCTTTTGAAATGCAAATCCATATTTATTTATTACTTCTAATGTTGCTTTCGGGCTTCCTAAATATGCCATTATTTTTCCTCATTTTCTATATTAATCTGTCTACATCATCTAATCCGATGCCATATATTTTCTTTGCATTATTGCTTGTAATCTCTACAACTTCGTCAGGAGTTATTCCCTTTATTTCAGAAATTGCACTAACAATATACGGAATATTCAATGATGAATTTCTCTTTCCTCTGTTCGGTTCAGGTGATAAATATGGGCAGTCTGTTTCTAATACTAAATTTTCCATTGGAGCATATTCAACTACTTCACGTAATTTTCTTGCATTCTTAAATGTTATTACGCCTCCGATTCCTAAATAGAATCCCATATCAATGTATTCACGTGCCATTTCTTTTTCATATGAAAAGCAATGAACGATTCCTCCGATTTCTTCTGCCTTTGAAGCCTTCATAACATCTAAAGTATCTTTAGCTGCCTCTCTGCTATGAACAATTATTGGAAGTTCTGCTTCTCTTGCAAGTTCCATCTGCTTTTCAAACCAGGCAATCTGTTCATCTCTGTTATCATTCCAATGATAATCAAGTCCTATTTCTCCCACTGCAACAATCTTAGGCTTATAAATTGCGTGTTTCAACCAGTCAAAATCCTCATCTGTAAGACTTGCAACTTCGTCAGGATGAACTCCAAGCGCCCCATATACATTAGGGAATCTTCTTGTAAGACCAACTGTTGTTTTGCATGATGCAATGCTTGCTCCCACATTTACAATATATTCAATTCCTCTGTTTTGCATAGAATCTAAGAGCTTCTCTCTATCTTTATCAAATGCTTCGTCATCATAATGTGCGTGTGTATCAATTATCATGATTCTTCCTCCACTCGTTGATTATCTTCAATTTATAATCTTAATTTTGCAGTGTCACTTAAAAAAATCTGTAGGCATCAAAGCCAGGTGCTTTTGACCCCAACATCATATTTATAAAATCCATCTTTTTCCCGTAACATATCCTCACTCATTATACTCGAATAAAGAGTTGCTTGCAACACTTCGAATGCGTTTCAATGCACGAAAAAACAAGACCTTTGACATACTTTTACCAAATTTCAAACCAAACTGTCCGTTGATTTTTCAATTTAATAATTTCCGTCAAAGGTCCCTTTTAATTTACTTTATTATTCATCATCGCCAGGTCTTTGTGTCCACCAGCAGGCTACTCCTGCTGCAACACATACAACAGCTAAAATAATAGCTACTATATTCATTGCCATAACACACACCTCCTATTACAAAAGATTTTATCTATGTAATAGTCAGTACTCTCTTTTTTCCATCCTGGTTGTGTATATAAACTATATTGTAATTCTTCCGTTTATTATAAGTATATAAACCTGCAACACTCTTTACACTAACTCCTCCCGGAAATAAATTGTGTGAAAATATTGCTCCATAAATAAACGGTTGCTGATATCTGTTTCTTAATTTTGCTTCTTTTGAAGTTCCATCTACAGTTCTTTTAATCTGTATTTGTGCATTTTTTTCAGGACACAGGCATTCACTTTTAACTCTTTTTGCTTCCTGCTTAATACTTCCTGCATAAGTATAATCATTCTGATTTACAAATGCTGTGGCAGCATAAGAAGAATAGCCTGAGCTAAAAATAATTGACAATAAAATGGCAATTGCAAATATTCTGTTTTTAATCCATTTATTTACTGTCATAACCTGCTCCCCATTAATACATTCTTAAACAAACATCGGTTACTTTATCATTTAATACATTTTACAAATAATTTATCTTAGCAGATTTCACTTCCTGCCGGCATATCTTTATCTAATGTCATGACTGAAAGATTTCCGTCGTCATCTGCTGCTGCAAGAATCATTCCCTGTGATTCTACGCCACAAAGTTTACAAGGTTTTAAGTTTGTGATAACTGCAACTTTCTTTCCAACCATTTCTTCCGGTTTGTAGTATTTTGCGATACCTGATACAATCTGTCGAACTTCATTTCCAATACGAATCTGTGAAACCAAAAGTTTCTTTGCCTTTGGAACAGGCTCACATTTTAATACTTCACCAACACGAATCTGTACTTTATCAAAATCATCAATTGTGATTTCTTCCTTTGGTTCAACTTCCGGATATTTTTCTTCCGGTGCTGTTTCTGCTTTCTGCTTTGCCTGAATTTCTTCTACCTTTGGCATTACATCTTTGATGTCTAATCTTGCAAATAAGATTTCAGGTTTTTCTGTAACCTTATTTCCTGATGGATATTTTCCAAATTCAGTCATATCATCAAAGGCTCTTGCCTGTGTATTTAACTGTTCAAGAATCTTCTTTGATGTTTCAGGCATAAATGGTTCTAAAAGACTTGCTCCTATTGTAATACTTTCAATTAAATTGTAAAGAACTGTTTCAAGTCTTGCCTTCTTTTCTTCATCCTTTGCTAATGCCCAAGGCATTGTTTCATCAATGTATTTATTGCATCTCTTAAACATTGTGAAGATTTCAGTAATTGCATCTGCAACTCTTAAGTCTTCCATTTTCTTAGATGCCTTAACCTGAGTTTCAAGGACAACTTTCTTTAAGTCTTCATCAACTTCTTCTGTAACACCTGCGTTATTTACAACACCGCCAAAGTATTTATTTGACATTGAAATTGTTCTGTTTACAAGGTTTCCAAGTGTGTTTGCAAGGTCAGAATTCATTCTTTCAACCATTAATTCCCAAGTAATTGTTCCATCGTTTTCAAATGGCATTTCATGAAGAACGAAGTATCTTACTGCATCTACTCCAAATAAGCTTGCAAGGTCATCAGCATAAATGATGTTTCCTTTTGACTTGCTCATTTTTTCTCCACCCTGAAGTAACCATGGATGTCCAAATATCTGCTTTGGAAGTGGAACGTCTAATGCCATTAACATAATTGGCCAGTAAATTGTATGGAATCTTAAAATATCTTTTCCAATTAAGTGAAGGTCTGCCGGCCAATACTTCTTATATAATTCACTGTGATTTCCATCTACATCGTATCCAAGTCCTGTAATATAGTTTGATAATGCATCAATCCATACATAAATAACATGCTTTGGATCAAAGTCTACAGGAACACCCCATTTAAATGATGTTCTTGATACGCATAAATCCTGAAGTCCCGGAAGAAGGAAATTGTTCATCATTTCATTCTTTCTTGATTCCGGCTGAATAAATTCAGGATGTGTATTGATGTGTTCAATTAATCTATCTGCATATTTGCTCATTCTAAAGAAATATGCTTCTTCCTTTGCAGGTGTACATTCTCTTCCACAGTCAGGACATTTGCCATCTACTAACTGTGATGTTGTAAAGAATGATTCACATGGTGTACAATACATTCCTTCGTATTCACCTTTGTAAATATCACCCTGATCATATAATTTTTTGAAAATCTTCTGAACCTGTTTTTCGTGGTCTTCATCTGTTGTTCTGATAAATTTATCATAAGATGTTCCTACCAAATCCCAAATTCGTCTGATTTCTCCTGATACTTCATCTACAAATTCCTTTGGTGTTACACCTTTTTCTGCTGCCTTTAATTCAACCTTCTGTCCATGTTCATCTGTTCCTGTCTGGAATCTTACATCATAACCCTGCTGTCTCTTATAACGTACAATGCTGTCTGCAAGGATTGCTTCGTATGTGTTTCCAATATGTGGCTTACCTGATGTGTAAGCAATGGCTGTTGTCAAATAATATGGTTTCTTTTCCATTTCAAATAAACTCCTTTTTTATTTATTCTAAAAACTCCCGAATATAGTTTCATAGGAATTGACAAAATCAACGAAAGTACAATTACGTTGCCTGTCGCCCGTAGTGGTACTAAATTAAAATAAGCACTCTCTTCTTTATGCAAAGACGAGAGTGCTTTAACTTCGTGGTACCACTTTACTTTATTCAGATATTAGTATCATTAATTACTGTATTCAAATACTATTCTTAATCCACTAACAAAACTATATCCAAATCTCATTTCACTTTAACGGGTGTTTCCGTCACAGGTTTACTTTATGCTCGCCCATGCCGCTCCAAGTCCATCTTCCATAGTTCAACCTGTTGTCTGCTTTCACCTAATCAGACTCTCTGTAAACTGTATTCCCATGTACTCTTCTCTTCATTGCGTTTAATTATGCCAATTACTATGAGTGTATTATTTTTATGATTATTTGTCAATAATGAAAGCTGAATTGTCTATAGTGCACGTATATCATATTATGAAACATTTGCATTTTACATTGTGCAAAATATTTTGTGGTGAATGAGAATTTTTTGCATTACTACTCATCACTCTCTTCTTCATCATCATCCATTTCTTCTATTTTTTTTATTGCATCATCAATTGTATAAATAACTGACCTTGCAGTTTCCTTTTTTTTATATTCTAATAATATATTAATTATCATATCTCTATTGCTCTCATTTGCAATATCTTTCAAACTGTTTACTACTGCGCATTTATTAGAATATTTTTTCGAATTTGTCATTGATAACAGTTTGTCAAAATATTCTTTTTGACCTAAGTTATATAAAACAGTATATATGTTTATTTTGGTAAATTCTGTTTTTTCATGCATCAACATTTCTTCCAAAAATTTTATTAATTCATTTTCTTTGTGAATCTTAACCGCTATATCTCCTAATGATATTATTGCGTATCCTCTTACATAACCGCTTGTATCTTTTTTTGCTATTTTTTTTAGTATATTGTAAGTTGTAACCGATTCACTTATGCCCAACGAATCACATGCTTCAGTTCTTACCAGCCATTCCTTATCATTAGTTAAGCGTAATAATATTTCTTCTCCTTTTTCATCACTTGAGTCGACTAAAATTCTTGCAACAAGAGCTCTAATAGTCAGTTCTTTATCATACGATAATTCCTTTAATATGCTATAATCATCTTCATCGAATTCCTCCTCATATGCTTTATCATCTAACCGTGCCAATACTTTTATTTTTTCTTTATATTTCATTCTTTCAATCCTCCTGTAAATGTATATATTTTCCAACAGGTTAATGTAATTTTATAGTTCTCTATCCCAAAACAAGTCGTTTTTTAAATCGTTTATTAACTCTTCTATCGAGCTAATTACAATTCTTTTATTCTCATTACTTCTACGTTCCTTTAATACCCTAAGTATTTCATCTTTATTATTTTCACTTGCAATATAATCCAGACTATTTATTACTGAAATCCTATTTATATAATTTTTTTCATTAATCATTTCCAATAAATTATATAAATAATTTTCTTTTCCAATAACGTATAACGATGTGTATATACATATTTTTATAAATGGCTTTTCCTTGTTTTTTATTTTTCCTTCTAAAAATTCTACAAGTTCATTTTCTTTATGTAACCTACGTGCAACATCTTCCAATGATCGTATTGCATAGCCCCTTACATTATCTGCTTTATCTATTTGGGCAATTTTTTTTAATGTCTCATATTCCACTAAAGTTTTACCAATACATAATGAGTCACATGCTTCAGCTCTTACTGATGAATCATTATCACCAGTCAATCGTAACAATATTTTTACACCTTTATCAGTATCAGAATGAATTAACATCTCTGCAACTTTTTCTCTTATACCATTTTCTTCATCCCATGATAATTTATCTAATACTTGCAATTCATATTCATTAAAGTTTCTTTCCTCTATATTTTTTTCTATCTTCTCCAACAAATCATATTTTTCCTTGTTTTTTTTGTATATATAATCTCCTACAATTATATCTGCATATTCTTTAGCCTGTCTCTCTTCTCCTATTTCTGTTAATTTTATTTGATTTATCCATTGAAAATAGTGCGTCAATTCATGAGCCATAACATGACAATATGATATTAATACATTCCTCCTTCCTCTTTTTATTTTTTCTTTACAATAATCTCCTACTGAAATTCTTATAAATGGTTCTTCAAGTTTATCATAGGGTCCCCAAAAAGTACCATCTACCAATTCACCATCTATAGCCTTGATTTTCATTTTAGATTTTACATATACATTTACTCTATACGGAAAACTATATTCTTTCCTTAAGTGTTTTGCAAAATCCTTTAATGCTAATTTAACTTCTTCATCAACATTAACATCAAATCTCAATCTTAAACCATTGCGTATATTATTACCTTTATAAACTTTTTCCCAATTGTCGCAATTCCATATATTCATATTATTTTCTTCCTTTATATTTATTATGACCTCTACCTGGTGTATGTTTTTTTGGTTTAGCTGGCATATTATTCCTCTTATTGTTTTTAGGTTTGTAGTTTTCTTTTGTTCTATTCTTATTTTTATTTTCTCGCCCTTGCTTCTTTTGATTATTTCTACCATATGGATCTGGATTATATTCTTTTGTTTTATGTCTTTTTGCCGACACAACATCAATAGCTTCTTTTGTTACTACAATAGATACTACTGCACTTATAAAATAATATTCAACTAATGGAATCGCTACTACAAAATGTCCGCTCGGGTCTACATAATTAATAGGATTTCCTCCACAATACGCGTACAAATTCCACGTTTCATAACTATCTATTTCTCCCCTGTAACTGTCTTGCGTAATAAATGTAGCTGTATCAGGGTTATAATATCTTGAATTAAAATAATAAAGTCCTGTTAATTCATCATATACTCCTGATGTGTAGCATATTTCATTATAGAAATTTAAATTTCCGACCTTTGTTGTTTTTCCATAATCTCCATATTTGTAACTTGCTATCGCCTGTCCTCTTTCATCTATTATATTGGATACACTTGTACGTATATCTTTGTTGTAAAAGTATGAATGCTCACCCTCATTTTCATAACGTATTGTCGCAATAATATTATTCTGAGGTCCTATAATATTATGACTTGTAACATTTCCACTTTCATCTGTTGTATATAATACAACTTCTCCCTGATAAAAATAGTTAGTTACTGCACCATTATCATTTTTAGAAATTCTTTTTCCGTCATAATTATATGTATTTTCCTGTGTATACTTTATTTTTCCACTTGTATTTCCATTTCTGCATGTAACCTTTGTTAACTGATTGTTTGCATCATATTCTTTCTGTACTGTCGATGTTTCACCTATCTAAAAAATCCTTAAGCATTAACCTTCCGATAAGTGAAATTCTATATGAAACACCTGGTTATGGTTATGCTTAAGGATTATGTTTTAATATTATTCCCTATTTCCCAACGCTATAGCACACGAATATCACATTATAAAATTTGTATTTCTACTCATCACTATCCTCTTCCATCTCATCCATTTCTTCTATTTCTTTAATTGCATCATTAATTGTATAAATAACCGACATTGCTGTTTCCTTTTTCTTATGCTCCAATAGCACATTAATTATCATATCTCTATTGCTCTCATTTGCAATATATTTCAAACAATTTACTACTGCACCTCTGTTTGTATATTTTTTCGAGTTTATCATTGATAACAGTTTGCCAAAATATTCTTTGCGACCTAAGTTATATAAAACAGTACATATATTTATTTTTGTAAATTGTACTTTTTCATGTTTCAATCTGTCTTCTAGATATTCTAGTAATTCATCTTCTTTATTAATCTTATCCGCTATATCTCCTAATGACAATATTGCATATCCTCTTACGTAACCACTCGTATCCTTTTTTGCTATTTTTTTTAGCAGATTGTAAGTTGTAACAGATTCGCTTATACATAATGAGTCGCAGGCATCCGCTCTTACCAGCCACTCCTTATCATTAGTTAAGCGTAATAATATCTCTTCTCCGTTTTCATTACTTGATTCAACTAAAATTTCCGCAACAAGATCTCTAATCATAACTTCTTTATCATAAGATAATTCATTTAATATTTTGTAATCATTTTCATCTAGTTCTTCCTCATATGATTTTTCCTCTATTTGTCTCAATATTTTTTCTTTTTCTCTAAATTTCATTTTTCTCCTCCTGTAAATGTGTATAACCAACTTTCTGTTTTCTTTTATCTACCCTTTATCGGTCCCATTGCTATCAATGACATATTTTTATTTTTCAAAATTATTTCCGCCACTTTTTGCATTCTCTCATAATTAATCTTTTCATTTTCTTTATCAAAAACTTAAACATCAAAACATAAAGCGACCGCAAAGTTTTGATATGATACCTCTAAAGTAGACAGATGAAATATAAAAAATCTGTTACTTTGGAGGTATTTTTCATGTCTAGAAAAGAAAGGTTTACTCCTCAAGAAAAAGAGCAAGCTTGTATTGACTATATTGAGGGGAATCGTTCCAGGTCCGAAATATGTAGAGAACTTTATATTTCGACTAGTACTATTCAACATTGGGCAGCCATATATAACAAATATGGTGTTGCAGGATTTGCAAAGAAAACTAAAAATTCTTCTTATTCAAAACAATTTAAGATTGAAATTGTTGAAAAATATATACGTGGTGAAGCATCATCAATTGAATTAGGCAATCAATACGACATCTCGTCTGGTCTATTAAGAAAATGGATTCGGATGTATAATACCAATATAGAACTTAAAGATTATAATCCCAAACAGGAGGTCTATATGGCAGAGGCAAGAAGAAAGACAACCAAAGAAGAACGAGAAGAGATTGTTGAGTATTGCTTAAATAATAATCGTGATTATAAAAATACAGCAGTTAAGTTTGATGTTTCCTATAGCCAGGTATACAACTGGGTAAGAAAATACGATGCTTGTGGTTTAGAAGGGTTGACTGACAAAAGAGGACATCATAAATCTGATGATGAGGTCGATGAATTAGAACGTCTTAGAAGAGAAAATCTTCGCTTAAAACGTCAACTGGAAGAAAAGGATATGGTTGTAGAATTGTAAAAAAAAGTGAAAGAATTCGAAAGGATGTGAGATTAGGGAAAACACGATACGAATCAAAATATATGGCAATAAAGGAATTACACACCGAGAAAAAATGGAGTATTGAATGGATGTGCAAGCAGCTAGAAATATCCCGTGCTGCCTACTATAAGTGGCTTAAGCGCGAAATGCCAGAGGCTGAAATTGAAAATATCAAACTTGCAGTGTTGATTAAAGAATGCGATGAGCGATTCAATCGCATCCTAGGATATCGAAGAATGACATCTTGGATTAATCATTTTAATCATACTAATTACAGCAAAAAAAGAATCCATAGAATTATGAAAAAACTTGGGATACATTCGGTAATAAGAAAAAAGAAGGCGAAATATATATATTCAAAACCTGATGAAACAGCAGAAAATCTTCTTCAACGAGATTTTTATGCTACCGCACCAAATCAAAAATGGGCTACAGATGTAACTGAGTTTAAAGTTCCTGGTGATAAAAAGAAAATATATTTGAGCGCCATTATAGATTTATATGACAGATATCCAGTAGCATATGTAATTAGTGGACGAAATGATAATCAATTAGTTTTTAAAACTTTTGATAAAGCGATTATGGCTAATCCTGATGCCAAGCCTATTTTTCACTCTGATCGTGGCTTTCAATATACAAGCAAAACATTCAAGAAAAAACTTGAAAAACAGAAAATGACACAATCCATGTCACGTGTAGGACATTGCATAGATAATGGTCCGACGGAAGGATTTTGGGGAATTATCAAATCTGAAATGTATCATATGTATGAAATAACTGACGAAAAGTCATTGCGTACGGCAATAAGTGACTATATAGGATTTTATTCCGAAAAAAGACCTCAAGATAGATATAACTGTAAAACACCACTAGAGGTGCGTCAAGAAGGTCTTGCTTCAGACAATCCAACAGAATATCCTATACATGAAAATAAACGTATAAACAAATACAAAGAGAAATGGTGCGCATAGAAAAATACCTACACTTCAATCGAAATGTAGGTATAATCTGTACTTATTTTTAGATATTTCATCTGTCTACTTGACAGGGAGCATATCAGTTCGTGATATTTACTAACTTTGTAGTCGCTTTATTAATTTTCCATTACAAATATTCGATTATTCATAAATATGATAACTTATATTCTATTCAACAGATTAGCTATACAATTTTTTAATTAATCACATATCCATCTGCATCGAAAGTATACAATTTTCCTAATATTTCAATAGATTCATTTCTAGCCCACACTCCGGGAGCTTTTTGATATTTCGCTCTTCTGTCTGGTCCACTCATATAATACCATGGAATATCGAGACATATATATAATGCATTCCTATCCATTTGTGTCGCACTAGGATATCTATATGTATTTGAATATATACTCGACAAATTATCATTAACTTGATATAAATCATTAATGCCAAACACATGTCCTAATTCATGTGCAAAAACCTGAGCTTGATTTTTCTGTGAGTAATTAGTAATATTTCCAACAACCATTTTAGTTGAAATTTCACCAGGTCCATAATGCCCAACCGACGGGGAAACGCACTCTACATACGCCGCTGTTGATGCTGCAATGTTAGGATTATATTGTATTTTAAATATTGCTCTATCTAAAAATGTCGTTTCATTCGTAATTATCATTCCTCCCCACTCATCTCGTCCATCCGAAAATGAATATAAAAAATTATTTCTTGCAACACTATTCTCGAAATAATAATCTACATAATTTGTAGGTGGATGATAAAAATCTCCAATTGAAAATTGAAAATTACCACCAGCCCTTTCCGGCGTATACAATGCAGCCCAAGGGGTTAACGAATGCGCAGAAACTAAACATGGTGTCATCATAACGATTGTCATAGAAAATATGTACATAAAAACTTTTTTATCTTTTTGTTCATATATTACCCTCCCAAATATTACTTTTCTTTTGATTTTTTTATTTTATATATTTCATTTGAATTAGGTAATTCTTTTGGATTTTCTGTCATTTTGTCTAATTCTATTTTAAACTTATCCATTTTCATACCTATTGCCCAGCCAGACTCAACTAATTCATTAACTTCTTTATCTTTTGTTGTAAAATCTTTTCCATTATTTATAATTTGATTATCCCAACAAAAATAATCACTATTCATAAATACTTTACTATTTTCCACATACATAACACTATAATATGGTTCGGATATATAAACATCCGCATATTTTTCTTGTTCAAATTTATCATATGATGCATTCTTTTTTCTCTTTTCCTTAAATTTTTCATCCAATTTTTTTGTCATAAATATATATTCCTTTTTTTCTTTTAAAGAAAACGTACCCTCAAATTTAGTTGATAATGAATATGGATAATACACTCTAACAACTTGCTCTTCCTCAAATCCTGTTCCAAAATATAGTTTATTTATTTTAACTTTCAATACAGAACTAGGAAACGGACCCCATTGTTCATTATTTTCATCAGTCCACTTTACTTCATATTCCTTTTCATTTATAATTTCACCCGAAAAAATTAATTCAGTATCTGATATTTGTTGTTCCAAATCAAATTCGATCGCTCCCGTACATCTTGAAAAAGCTGTATATTGTTTTATTGGAACTTCTGACCATACTGTTTTATTTGTTTGTACACCATTTTTACTTTGAATTTTATTTTCTGCTAGTCTAGCATCTGTATTGTCACTTTTATTATCTATATAAAATAAACTTAACCCAAATATAAATGCACTAACAGTAATAACAATCATTAATATTTTTCTTTTTTTCATAGTTAATCCTCCATTTTATTACATCTAATCAACTTAGACCATTCTCCAAAGTTCTTTTTCCCATCAATTATCTTATAAGCCCTAACTTTTAAGTAATAAGTTTTATTGGCATTCACTTTTCTTATGACACCTTTATTTTTCTTTACATTAACTGTTTTCTTACTTTTCGTTAATTTTTTATTTTCTCCAACTTTTATCACATAGCCATCCGCATTTTTAACTTTTTTCCATGTAATCTTTAATTTTTTATTTTTTAACGTAGCTTTAACATTTCTAGTTTTATTAATCTTTACACTTATAGGTTTAGTCAATTTTATCATTACAGATGAATCTGAAAATTCTGCTGTAAAATAACTTTCTCCCTTTGGTAAAGTCTTAACATATTCTTCTTTTAATGTTATCTTCATAACATCCGATATAGTTGATACTGTATAATTAGATTCATCAACTTTTATTCCTTTGTATGTCAATTGATTAAATAAATCTGCATAAAATGTGTGTGAAAATGTATCTGATTCCAATAATGCTTCGGCATTTCCACTTCCGTTCCATTTTGAAAAAGAAAAGCTTGCATCCTTAAAGTCAATTTTATGTGTCACAACATAAAGTCTAATAGGAATAATCGCCTTAGCAAATACAGCTTTAAATGAGTACATTCCATCCTGCAAACTTTTTAGATAACTTTCATTTAAACTAATAACAACATTTCCATTCTGTTCTGCTACAGAAAAATGACTATTTGAAACTGTATTCTTATTACATTCCAAATATTCAAATTCATTATATTTAGCAACATCCGAACCTTTTGTCAAATAATCGTTGCCTATTGTTACAGTTGCATTTCCATTTCCGTTCCATGTTCCAAACATTAAATATCCATCTTGATATGTAACCTTTGTAGTATCTCCATATACATTAAGACACATCATTGTTAAAACAGATACCATTAATAATATTAAAGCCTTACCTCTTACCTTCTTTGACATAATTATTGTCTCCTCTCTCTATTATTATTTCACATTATTAATTCCAATTATTATAAGTATTTATTTTACTTCTGATTATTTTATTATTTATACTATTACATCACCTCCAACTACTCTGCTTGTAAAATCCAATAATACACATTTAATATCCATCAGATTTACTTCTTATTATTTGTCATCGTCACATCGTCTATGCAGCATATATGCTACACCAATTTACTGTTAATTTTTTTGTTATCTTATTTATAGTTGGAATTAATAAAATTTTTTAGTTACTCAAAAATATCATATAAATCTTTTATAGTTTTATTAGGATTTTTGTTAAGAATTGTGTTAGATATGTCTAATCCCCCATATAAAACTAGCCTCTACGTGTCTTTATTGAATATATACTAGTTATATACTCATTGTATAAGTTTAAAATCTATGCGTCAATACGTTTTTATTTTGTCACAATTTGTTTTTTACTATTAACCAACACTAATCTGTCATTATTTTGAAAAAACAATTATATTTATTTGTTTTTTCAAAGTAAAATTTCTCCCCTATATTATAAACGATATTAGAACATAAAACCGAACACATTTTAATGAAATTTTTATAATATTTAGAGCTTTTTTTCTTGTAACTTCTATATTACGGATTATAATTCATATTTCTAAAATATCCGTAAAAAATTATTGAAAATACCTGATTTATTTAATTTAAAAAATCAACTTTACGGTTATATTTTATTTTTTCTGTATCAGCCGTAATCAATAGAATTTTCACTAAAAAAATTATTAACTTTTACGGAATATACAAGAAAATTTATTAAATTCCGTAATTTAGTTTACATAATATTATAAATTCAGAAATAAAAGATTTTTTTCGCATATTTATAAATAATCAAATAAAACCTACTCCTCATATCCGCATGATTTTAATAAATCCAAATAAAAAAAGCGGAGGCACATATGCTTTCGCATATATGCCTCCTAATAGTGATGTATATTATTATGAAATTCTAGCAATCCATCATTGTTTTTCCTTCGCCAACTAATCCGGCAAAGTCATCTACGAATGCGTCAATTGCAGATGTAATTGCTGCATTCTTAATTAATCCTTCGATAACTGCTGTTCCAACTGTTGCAGCACCGATTCCGTATTTTGTAAGTTCAAGAACCTGCTGTGAATTCTTAAAGCTTGCTGCTAATACTTCTGTATTTAAACCATTGTTTTCAAAAATGTCATGGATATCCATAGCTGTCTTAATTCCATCATATCCCATGTTGTCAATTCTGTTTACATAAGGTGCAGCGTATTTTGCTCCTGCCTTTGCAGCTAAAAATCCCTGCATTGGTGTGTAAATAGCTGTTGCTGTAATATTTACACCCTGTGCACTTAAAATCTTCATTGCTTTAAGTCCCTGTGGTGTTGTAGGAATTTTTACAAATGTGTTTTCGCCAAGTCTTTCTCTAATTACTGCTGCTTCTTTAACCATGCCTTCAGCATCCTTAGAAACAACCTGAACATGAAGTTCACCGTCTTTTCCAACGATTTCTCTAAGTTCAGTTAATACTTCGTATGGATTTCTTCCACTCTTAGCTAAAATTGATGGGTTTGTTGTTACACCATCACATGGATATAAATCCCAAATCTCTCTTACTTTTTCAATGTCTGCATCGTCAATAATAAATTTCATCTTAATTTCCTCCTAGAATATTGGATTGTATAATTTAGGGTATTTGCTTTCGCAAATATCATAGTTGCCTTAGTTTCATTTATAGTTACTTTAATTTTAATTTTGCTTATAGTTACTTAAGTTTTATTTAAATCTCCAGAATCAGATTTTTGATTCCATTATCAGTCGCTATCTTTCCAAATGCCCTCATCTCACTATCTTTATACATCGGCGGATTTTCTTCATAGCAAAACTTCATGTCTACCATGTCATATTTTGCTTCCGCTAAAGGATTGTAATTTAAAAGTTCATAATGCACATCCGGATAAATGCCACTAATAAACTTTGCTATTCCGGCAATATTTTCTTCATTAGTGGTAATTCCCGGAATTAATGGAGTTCTGATAACTACTTCATCTTTCAAATCGGAGGTAAGCAGAATTTCAAGATTTTTCTTAATCAATTCATTGCTTACTCCTGTATATTTTTTATGTTGCTCTTCATCTATAATTTTGCAATCTGCAAATACATGGTCTAAATACTTTATTGCTTCTCTTACAACTTCTGACTTAACATTTAACGCTGTCTCAATTGATGTTGCAATTTTCTTTTCCTTTAACCCTTTAAGTATTCCTATTGCAAATTCATGCTGGAACAGTGGCTCTCCACCTGACAGCGTAACACCACCACCATATTTGAAAAAAGGTTCATCTTTACTTGCTTCCTCAATCGCCTCTTCAACAGTCATTTCTTTAGAATCCATTGTTAATGCAACTGCCGGACATGCATCTATGATTTCTTCCCATTTTTCATCTTTAGAAATATCTAATTTAATATTTCCATTCTCTTCGTATACACCACCATTTTTTGCCGTGTGTACACATGTGTTGCAATGAATACATTTGTTAGGGAAATACAAAGGTCTCTGCTTTATTGAAATTCCCTCAGGATTCTGACACCATACACATTTTAAAGTACATCCCTTTAAAAATATGGTTGTTCGGATTCCTTTTCCATCGTGTGTCGAGAATCTTTTAAAATCAAATACATATCCTTTCATAGATTCCACCTTCTTTAGATATCATTATAACTCGTTCTTGCAATTATTTCATTCTGAAGTTCATCAGCTAATTCTACAAAATATGCTGTATAACCTGCTACACGAACTGTTAATCCTCTGTATGCTTCAGGATTTTTCTGAGCTGCCTGTAAGTCTTCTTTTCTAACTACGTTAAACTGAATATGTGGTATTTCCAAATCAACAAATGTACGAAGCATTTTTGCAAATTTGTCTATTCCATTCTCTGTCTTAAAGAATTCAGGAAGGAATTTCATATTTAATAATCCACCATTTGTTGTCCAGCTCTTATCTAATCTTGAAACTGATTTCAATACTGCTGTAGGTCCGTTTGTATCACGTCCGTATACAGGTGACATTCCTCCATCTGCTAAAGGTGTTCCTGCATATCTTCCATCAGGTGATGCGCCTACATTTTCTCCCATTGGTACATGAGCTGAAACTGTATACATACCTGTGTGATATAAACCACCACGGTAGTTTTTGTAATTTTTTAATCTTTCTCTAAAGTATCCTGCCCATTTAGCACCTAATTCATCTACCCACTCAACATCGTTTCCGTATTTAGGAACTTTGTTGAGTAACATTGTTCTTAAAATTTCATCTTCTTCAAAGTTAGTTTCAAGCGCTTTAAGTAATCTTTCTTTTGATACTTTCTTTTCATCAAATACTAACTGTTTTACTGCTGCCAAACTGTCAGCTAAGTTAGCAACCTGAATCATCTGAATTCCTGAAAGGTTGTAATGCGCACCACCTCTTGTTACATCCATTCCTTTATCCATACAGTCATTAATTACTGCTGAAAGGAAAGGTGTTGGAAGTAAATCCATATGAGCTTTTTCAACCTGTTCGCATGCAAGAATCATCTTGTCCATATAGTAATCTACATGTGCCTTGAATGCATTTTCCAAATCTTCAAATGTTTCATATTCTGTAAGTTTTCCTCTATCAGGTGCAATCTGTTTTCCTGTAAGTAAATCAACACCTCCTGTTAATGTTACTTCAAGAACTTTATTTAAGTTAAACATTGCTGCATCTGACCATCCAAGGTTATCTCCCTGTGTTGTAAGTTCAACACAACCAACGATTGCGTAGTTTCTTGCATCTTTAGGTTCAACTTTCAAATCTTCAATCATTGCCGGAACAACTGCTTTATCATTAAAGAACTGTGGCATACCACTTCCAAGTGATACAACTTTGATTGCCGCCTTCAATAATTTATCACTAGTCTTTTCACACAATCTTACTGAAAGATTTGGCTGTGGAAGACCAATGTGTTCCTGCGCTTTTAAGTATATATATGAAAGTTCATTTTCAAATGGTTCTCCATTCTCATCCTGTCCACCAACTGCAATATTAAATCCAATTGGGAAACCTGCGAAGAACTTAGCACTGTTTGAATTTCTCATATATACTATTTCATTAAATTTTAACCATAAGCATTCTGTTATTTCTAATGCATCCTGTTCTGTCATAACACCGTTGTCGATATCTTTCTTAAAATACGGATACATAAATGTGTCCATTCTTCCCGGTGAAAATGATGATGCATTTGATTCCATCTGAAGAATTACAAATAAGAACCAGATTGCCTGATTTGCTTCATGGAAATTCTGTGCCGGTCTTTCTGCAATATTCTTACAGTTTTCTGCAACCTTTTTCATGTTGTCAGCATATTCAGGATATTCCTTTGCTTTTTCAAGGCATAAATCATGATATCTCATTATGAAATTAATAACACCTTCCATAACTGTGCTTACGCTCTTGTAAAATAATTTCTTCTCTTCATCCGTTTCTTTATTGTAATGATTATCAGCTTCTGCCTTTAATCCTGCCGGTCCTTTTTCAAGCCATCCTTTGCAGTCAGGATTGATGTGACCCTGTGCATGGTCTTTCTGATTTATCTTTACAATCTTAGCAATTTCATCTATTTCTTTTCCATATCTTGCTCTTAAAACATCTTCGAGTGATTTTCCCTGCCAGTATGGATAAATAACTTCTCTAAAATATGAGATGTCTTCTTCATGTACATTAAATTTGTCCTGTGGTCGTGTAGGTAATGTTTCAAATTCCTTGTCTACCCATGTACTTCCGCTTTCCGGGAAAACTACTCCGTAACGAACTCCTGCTGTTCTGTTGCCTACAATCATTTCTTCAGGTTCAACACTAATATTGATTTTCTCTAAACAATTCTTTAAAGAATAAGCTCTCTGCATGATTCTTGGTTCATCCTCATGCTGCTTATATGTGTCAGTAATTATCTTAGCCTGCTCAATTGACGCATATCTCTTTTCAGAAAGCATCTTATCTTTTAAAACTGAAATTCTTTCTTTCATAACCAACTCGCTCATAATTACTCCTTTCAAATATATGTTTTTCATTTATTATTTTTTCCCAGTTATTATTGTTTGTTATATTCTGTATTTCTTCCAGGATTATTCGTTATTCACCGTAATTTTATTCTATAATAACCCTTCTCGTATGTCAATGCATTTATTATTGTTTGTTATTGCTTTTTATTGTTTGTTATTGTTTTTTAATTCCTAATTTGCACTATCGATGATGAAATTTCTTCTGTACAAACTGCGATTTTATTATGAAACGTTTTTACATATTTTTTAATATAAAAAAAACAGATAAAATCCATTATGATACTAAATTTTATTTAAAACATATTTTTTATTAATATGTCTAAAAATTTTTTACCCATTATAGATTTTATCTGTTTTAATTTTTGTTTATGCAAACCACTGTGTTCCATATTTCTCTATATTTTCTTTTATTTCTTTTTCAGGTTTGCCATCTAAAATGAATCCTTCAAATTCACCAACTGTTGCATATCTGTAATTTCCATCTATGGAAAACTTTCTATTCTCAAGCATCACATAACTTTTGTTACTTGCTTCCATGATTGCTTTTTTTGTCATTGCATCATCAACAGCATATGTATAAACACAATCTTTTTCCAAATCTACTCCTGCTGAACCCATAAACGCTTTATCAAATCTGAATTCTTTAATCTGATTGTTTGTCAGTGTCCCAACAAAACCATCTCTGCCTCTGCTTAATGTTCCTCCCAAAAATACAAGTTTAGTATCAACCGGAGATGTGAATGTAAGCATTACATCAATCATATTTGTAACTATTGTTATCTTAAGATTTGCCTGAACTATTAACTTAACTAATTCAATGTTAGCTGTAGATATATCAAGAAATATTACATCTCCTTCTACAAGTAAACTTAACGCTTTTTCGGCAATTCTCTTTTTTTCTTTTGTATATTTTCCAATACGTTGCGAAACATATAAATCATGAATGTTGGTTCTTACCTTAACAGCGCCACCATAAGTCTTTTTGAGAAGTCCTTTTCGCTCTAATATAGTCAAATCTTTTCTTATACTATCCTGTGTTACATCAAATTTTTTACTTAGGTCCTTTACTAACACTGAGCCTTCTCTATTTAAAATTTCAACAATCTTTTCATGTCTTTCGGATGCTAACATATGTACCTCCTGTAATATGACCCTAAATCATTTTCCTTTTATTATACAATATTGTTGATTATTTTACATTTTTTGTCAAGTTTTCAAAAATTATCTCTCCAACTCCACCCGCATTATTGTCCGATTTTGTTATATGCTTTGCAGCTGATTTTGCTTTTTCATTTCCGTTTACAAGTGCATATGACTCTCCTGCCCATTTAAGCATTGTCACATCATTTCCTGAATCTCCAAACGCCATTACTTCCTCTGCTTTTATTCCTAATTTGTCAGAAAGCCATGCAAGTCCGTTTCCTTTGTCGGCACCCATCCCTGTTATTTCAATGTTCCCTACAAATCCTGCAGTATATACAAGATTAGGTATTTCACTTAAGGCATTCATTATTTCCGGAACTATCTTTGTATCAACATAATCTACATTGAATTTTTCAATTGGAATATTATCAACTACTTCCTGTAAATCTTCTGTTAATTTCATTCTTTTTCTATATTCAACCAAAAATACTTCCGGTAATCCTTCAGAATTGAGAAAATTGTCATATGAATATTTATTAACATAAGCTTCCTGTCCTGCATAAATTTGAAATACTGCATTGTGATCAACTAATATTTTTAATATTTTCTTTCCCGCTTCTTTGCTAATATAATTTCCTTTAATAACTTCGTTTGTTGTACCATCAACTACAATTGCACCATTTGATAGCACCATATAATCAACGCATCCGACATCATCAATTTCTTTCTGTGAAATTGCTTGTGTTCTACCTGTCGACATAACAACTTTTATTCCCTGTTCATGTGCCTTTTTCATAGCTTCGATATTTTTTTCATTAATCGTTAAATGATCATCTCCTACAAAAGTTCCATCAACATCAAATGCAATTAATTTAATACTCATTTCTTTCTCCTCTTGATTGATTTGTCCATTTTAATTAGAGACATACACTCGTCTCCAAATCCGGTATGCATCTTTTCCGACACATACAACCACATAATACTATATAAATTTATTATTTTCTACAATTAAATTTATGGTTATAACCGGCATTTAATTGTATACACTGCCAATTTATCTTTTATTCTCTGTTATAAAAAACTCTCGAATGAATAATCAAACGAGAGTTTTTATAATTAATTCCGGCTATTTATTCATAGCCTTTTATTAAAATATTATTTTAATAATTCTAATACTTCTTCTTCTGTTACACATTTCATTACTTTTTCAGCTAATGCTTTGCATTCATCTATGTTGCAATCTGAGATTGTCTTTCTTGTCTTCAATACGCTTGTAGCACTTACACTGAATTCATCTAAGCCAAATGCAAGTAATAATGGTATAAGTTTTGGATCAGCTGCTGCTTCACCGCACATTCCAACCATAATTCCTTCTGCTTTACCACATTCAATAATTCTCTTGATTGCACGAAGAACTGCCGGATTATATGTTGAATAAAGATATGCAACTTTCGCATTTCCTCTATCAACAGCCATTGTATAACCTGTCAAATCATTAGTTCCAATACTAAAGAAATCTGCTTCCTTAGCAAGTGCATCTGCCATCATACATGCTGCAGGTGTCTCCATCATTACACCAACCTTAACATCTTTATTGTAAGCAATTCCATCTTTATCTAACTGACGCTTAACATCTTCAAGAATTACCTTAACTGCACGAAGTTCATCTACTCCTGTTACAAGTGGAACCATTATCTTGATATCTCCAAATGCACTTGCTCTAAGAAGTGCTCTCAACTGTACTTCGTAGATATCTCTTCTCTTTAAGCAGAAACGAATTGCTCTAAATCCTAAGAACGGATTTTCTTCTGTTTCTAATCCTAAGTAAGGGATTGCCTTATCTCCACCTATATCAAGTGTTCTAATAATTACAGGCTTTCCTTTCATTGTCTCAGCAACTTTCTTGTATGCTTCAAACTGTTCTTCTTCTGTTGGAACACTATCTCTATCCATAAATAAAAATTCTGTTCTGAAAAGACCTATTCCTTCGCCATCGCATTCAACAACTTTATCTGCATCTTCAGGTTTACCAATATTTGAAACTAATTCAACCTTAACGCCGTCTTTTGTTTGAGATGGTTTACCCTTGTATGCTTTTAACAATTCTTTTTCTGCTGCATAATCAGCAAATTTCTTTTCAAATTCTTTAACTGTTGCTTCATCAGGATTAACAATTGCTTCTCCCTTGCTTCCATCAAGAACTACTGTATCTCCATTTTTAACAATTCCACAAATTCCTTCAATACTTAATACCGCAGGTATTTCCATTGCTCTTGCAAGAATTGCTGAGTGAGATGTTCTTCCACCTACTTCTGTTAAAATTCCTGCAATGTTAGCCGGATTAATTCCTGCTGTCATAGATGGTGTTAAATCTCTTGCAACTAATACAGTATTTGCAGGTACCTGTGAAATATCAACTTCTTCAATACCCATCAAAATCTTAAGCATACGTGACTTAATATCCATTAAATCTGTTGCTCTCTGCTGAATTAATTCATCAGGAACTGTTGCAAACATTTCTGCTGTCTGGTCAAGTACCTGTTCTAATGCCATTTCTGCTGAAATCTTCTCGCTTATCATCAATGCTGAAATCTGTTCTTCAATCATTGGATCCTGAAGCATAATAATATGACCTCTTAAAATATCAGCATCCTGTTCTCCAACAGTCTTTGCCATCTTGTCTGCCATTTCATTTGTTATTGAAACAAATTTTTCAATAGCATCCTGTAATCTTTTTAATTCTGCATCTGTATCTGTAACGCTTTTCTTTTCAACTGTTAAATCATGTTCTTCAATTAACACTACTTTTCCGATTCCGATTCCTTCAGAACCTGCAATACCTTTATACATAAGCATTCCTCACAATCTAATATTATTCACCAAAGTTCTGTGATTCTAATTCTTCAATCTTAGCCATAGCTGCTGCTTCGTCTTCTCCATCACATTCAAATGTAACTTCTGAACCACATTTAATACATGCTGAAATAATGTTAATTAAGCTCTTAGCATTAATTCTCTTATTTCCAAATACGATTGTTACGTCACATACAAATTTGCCCATTTCCTTTGCTACAACTCCTGCCGGTCTCATGTGTAATCCTTCTGCGTTTTCAATTTTAACTGTTCTACTTACCATTTCTTTTTCCTCCTTAATTTCTAAATAAATCTTAATATATACATTAATACAATCTTTTGTATTATTTCCAAATCCACATTGTTCTATTTAAATTTTATATTTTTCTTTCACAAATACTAATACTACTACTATTTTCAGTTTAAAACGGGCAGGCATTTTGCATGTCTGCCCATTTTGATTCTACGCTTATTGTATAACCTTCAAATCTTCAATCCCCTATGGTAATATTTTATAAGGTTTTATTTTGGCTAAATAATCCGTTCTTTTTCGGGGATTTATTTAAGCATTGATATCATTTTTTCTACAATTGCGTCTGCCTGCTTAATAGCCGGGCCAACACCGATTTTAACTTTTTTAATATTGTCGAAACGTTCTACGTTCTTAATTGGCATATCTGTTGTAAGAATAACTGCGTCTGCTGTTGCAATATCAGCTGCTGTTATTTCATTTTCAATACCAATTGAGCCCTGTGTTTCAACTTTACACTCAACACCTGCTTTTTCACAAGCCTGCTGAATAGCTTCTGCTGCCATATAAGTATGTGCAACCCCTGAAGGGCATGCTGTAACTGCTAAAAATTTCATATCACTCACTCACTTTCTTAGATTTTATTTTATAGAATCCACAACCAATTATCTTTGTGGCTTCTTATCATTCACTAATTAATTATTATATTATTCGAATGAAATATCGATATCTTCGACAACTTCTTCTTTTTCTACATAATCTTTCTTGAATATTGCACAAAGTGCTACATAAATTGCTACACCAATTACTGTACATAATAAATATGTTGCTATTGATGTTACAGGAAGAACTACAAGTCCGCCCCAAGCTGCATTGTCATATACTCCAAGAGCACCTGCGATTGCACCTGCGATTGCACATGAAACCATATTAATAGGAATCATTCTAACCGGGTCAGCCGTTGTGTAAGAAATAGCACCTTCTGTAATACCACAACATCCCATTGCGATTGCACCGATACCTGCATCTCTTTCTGCCTGTGAGAATTTCTTCTTTAATACTAATGATGCAACACCTGCTCCAATTGGAGGAATACAAATTGCAAGACCGATAGGTCCCATAAATGAACAATTATCTCCAGCTGCTACTGTTGTACCTACTAAAGCTGCACCTGTTGAATAAGCAACCTTATTAAGTGGTCCACCAAGGTCAAATGCAATCATTCCACCTGTAATTGCACCTACTAAGATAGCTGCACTACCTGTCATATCTCCTAACCATCCTTCTAAGAACTTAAGAAGTGCTGCACAAGGATTTCCTACTACTACTACAATAACAAATCCTGTAATCAATGTTGCAAGTAATGGAACAATAAATATTGCCTTTAATGACTGGATTGATTTTGGAAGTGGAATTTTCTTTAAGTAATATGCTGCAATACCTGCAACTAAACCTGTAACAATACCACCAATAAATCCTGCTCCAACATTTACTGCTAACTGTCCACCAATAATACCAGGTGCAATACCAGGTCTATCTGCAATAGATGCTGCAATATAAGCTGAAAGTACAGGAACCATAAGCCCTAAACCAACACTACCAACGTTGCTTAAGAAACCAGCTAAACCTGCTGATGAAACTGAAGCACTTGTCTGTACTGAATTCATAGATAACATTGCTGCAATAGCAAATAAAATACCACCGGAAACTACAACCGGAATCATGTGTGAAACACCATTCATAAGATGCTGTCTCGTGTTTTTCAAAATATCAACTAAATCTTTCATAATATTGTCCTTTCTTATTATGTTTTCGCTTAAACTGCACCGATTAATTCAATTACTTCGTCTGCAGTTTTTGCACTAAATAATTTTTCTCTGAAATCGTCATGCATTACTTTTCTAAATAAGCCTGCAAGAATTTCAAGATGTCTATCTCCCTGTCCCGGAGAAGGAACACCAATCTGGAAAATTAACTCAACTTCTTCTGAGTCGTCCCATTTCATTGGATGACTAAGTCTTACAAATGCCAATGAAGGTTCTTTTACATGTACTGATTTAGAATGAGGTGTTGCAACAGAAAATCCAACTGCTGTACTTGAACCTGCTTCTCTCTTCATTACGTCTGCAACATATCCTTCCTTGTCAATAAGTCTTCCATCCTTGTCCATTGCATCAGCGATTAAATTAATTACTTCGTTTCTGTCTTTCGCGTCTACATCGAACATTACAATCTCTTTGCTCATTAAGTCTTTAGCCAACTTCTTGTACCTCCTTAAATAAAATTATTACCTTTCTTATAACATTAATTCTACTAATTTCGTTTCTTGTTTTCAACGCCCCACAAAACAGAAAATTGCACTATTCCTAGTGCAATTTTTCTGTATCTCTTATGTGAAACGTTTTTCTTGTAGTCCTTTATTTATGGGCATTACAGCAATTTTACTTTTTGTGATTCTCTAGTCATTTTTTGCCCTAACTCCAGTGCAAATCTGACATAATGCTCTTCTCAATTTCCATTTCATTATTGCTTTTTCTGATTCTCTGAATTTTACTTTCAGAGTTCAAAAATCTTGACAAATCTGCAAAGAACATTTTTGTTGTATTAATATTGTCAAAATTAAGTGCCAAAAGGAAAATAATATCTACATTATCCTCTCCCCAGTCAATCTCATAATTAACCTTAATAATATATACTATTGGTTTTAATACATTTTTAGATTTTCCATGCGGGATTGCTGTTTTGTTTCCAATGGCAGTAGAACTGATTTCTTCTCTCTGCATTACATCTGAATAAAAGTCCTCAGTAACATATCCATCTTCTACCAACTTGTCGCTTGCAGCTTTCAAAATTTCTGACTTTGTCATTTTTTTACTTACAACAGTTATATATTTTCTATCTATTACTGAATATAATTCATAATTGTCTGCAATTGAATTTGTCATATATTCAAAGCAGGCATCCTTGATTTTCTTTATGTCATTATTACTTACAAGAGGTGATATATTTACAACCTTATCTTCATATTCAAATCCCGGAAGCATTGACAAAACAATGTCAAATTCAAATTCATCAATTTCTGCTATCTTTTCTGATGATAAAATCGAAACAATCTTTACTTCTTCTATTTTATCTTCTATTTTACCGGCAACAATGCTTGCAGCTGCCACGCCACTTGTTCCTATTAAGATAGCCTTTACATTTTTTTGATTTCTATGCATTGCTCCACCAAAGTACAAAGCTAAGAATGACATTTCATGCTCCGTTGGTGATGCGTGACAATATTTTTCATAAAATTTAGATAATGTAAATGTTGTTGCAAATATTCCTGAATACATTTCTTTTACATCATATAAAAATGGATTTGCTATCTCTATTCCATATTTTGTTCTAATGAATGAAGCTGGAAGAAATGCCTTCAGGCTATTAACAAGCAAATCATTTTCCACAAAATT
Organism: Eubacteriaceae bacterium; assembly: GCA_902363805.1. GTDB lineage: Bacteria > Bacillota > Clostridia > Lachnospirales > Lachnospiraceae > Eubacterium_U > Eubacterium_U album. The sequence goes on from CABJBF010000005.1 coordinate 143,493, forward strand.
AATATTTAAAATTTCAGACATATATTCAAGCATTTCATCGCATACTTTATCTCTTAAATCATAAAAACCTTCATCATGAAACTGCTCAAATTCTACTTCTGCTCTTTGCATTGCTGCAGAAGCAAATATAATATCCACATAATGCTTTTCAACATCATTTAATTCGATTTTGCCTATTTTCTCTAATTCTTCAACAGCTTTATTTGTGATTTCTTCATTAATATATTCTTCATATTCATCTATATTTTCCTTTAGCAGATGTCCCATTCTTACTCTTAAAAGCTGAATGCACAAATATTTCACACACGCTTTGAATGAGTAATCCGTATAAACAATATTATATTCTTTTTCTATTGTCTCTACAGTTTGTATCGCTCTTTCAAAATTGTCTCGTCCAAAATTATTTACACAAATACTTTCATCAAGTACTGACAACCTGTAATCAATTGGTTTTGTAATTTTATGATTTCCAATAGGAAATACGCAATATTTTTTTAATGCTTTTCTTATTGAAAATTCATCTCCCGTAACAAATACACCATGCCCTGCTACTCTGTTTACAGTTATGTTATGTTTCTGTAAACGTTCCGCAACACAGTCAATATCATCACTTATAACTTTTTTGCTTACGTTTAGCTCATCTGAAAAAAGTGCTAATGTATAAGTATCCCATCCGCTTAAAAGAATAAACATTATATAGCTCATTCTCTGATTCTTCGACAAGACTGTTCTCTTGTCCTTTTTCATATCTTCAATCTGAGCTATCTGTTCGTCTGTGAAGTTTGCAACAAATCCTATTCCCGGTTTTCGTTCAAGTTTCATTCCATTTTCATCACAAAAATCTGAAACTTCTTTTATATAAGTTTTTACACTTCTCTCAGACACACCTAAGCCTAATGCTAAAACTTTTGATGTTACCGGCTTTGCATTGTTTTCAACTAGTTTTTCAACTATTTGCATTCCTCTTTCTGATAACATAATTACCCTCTCCTACATGGCAACATTACAAATATGAAGCCATTACTGTTAAGTCTCCTGATATTTTGCATTCGCCTATTCCTGAAGGAATAATAAAATGGTCACCTTTTGTAATTTTGCTTCCGTTTATTTCACCTTCACCGTTAATAACGCTGACATTCATAAACGGTTTGTCCATCGTAAATTTATATTTACCTGCAACATCCCACTTTTCAAGAGTATAGAAATCACATTTAACAAGAGTTGTCTTTGTCAAATCTCCTTCATTTTCAACTGTAATTTTCCCATCATAATCATGATGTGGTGCCTCAATACAGTCAATACTCTGCTGTACGTGTAATTCTCTAGGCTTTCCATTACTTAATCTGTCATAATCGTAAACTCTGTAAGTAATATCACTGCTTTGCTGTGTTTCAATTAAAAGTGTTCCACCTTTAATAGCATGAAGACAACCTGGATTAATCTGGAAGAAATCCCCTTTCTTAATAGGTATTGTTCTAATTAATTCATTCCATCTGCCCTCGTGAATCATGTCTGCAAGTTCTTTTTTGTCTTTTGCATGATGTCCGATAACGATATTTGCATCTTCTTTACAGTCTAAAATATACCAGCACTCTGTTTTTCCAAGTGAGCCATTTTCATGAACCGCTGCATATTCATCATTTGGATGAACCTGAATGCTTAAATCGTCTTCAGCACCTATTATTTTTACTAATAATGGAAATATGTTATCCTGAATGTTTCCAAATAATTCTCTGTGATTTTCATAAACCCATGATAAAGTTTTTCCTTCAAACTCACCATTTGAAATAGTACAATCACCTGACTTGTGTGCGCTAATTCCCCAACACTCACCTGTCTTATCTGTCGCCTGTTCGTAACCAAATTCTTTTAATAATTTGCCACCCCATATAGCTTCTTTGAATACCGGATTTAAAAATAATATTTCCATATTACGCTCCTTTCTATTTCCTATTTTTATATACATACACTAATTAAGTATTTATTTTATTAAGCCAGACATATAATTTTAACTAAATTTATTAAAAAATTTGTCCCACTATTGAACTATTTTATCATATTTGCTTTTTTAATCATACCTATAAAATAAAAAATATATTCTATAATAATAACCACATAAGGATTTTTTATGTTTTTTAAAAATTTTTCAGGTAAAAAATGGCTTTTTATAATCGCTTTACCAATAATTTTATTTTTTGCTCTATTTGCAAAATTTAGATTTTTTACTTCCCCACAAACTCCGGATAATATGTCTGTTCAATCAGAATTTGACAATTATACAACCTCTCTTGTTACATCTTCCCTATCTTCTGACACTCTTAGTATGCACTTTTATATTGCAAACACAAATGAATTTTTTCAAACAGATTTTCCACAGTCATTGGGAACATTTTCTTTAAAAGATATGAAAAATAGTCAATCGGACTATATTGAACAAATAAATACATTACAAAAATTTGACTATAGATTACTTTCTAAATCACAACAGATTACATATGACATTTTACTTTCTCACTTTCGTACTGAATTAGATTTTGGAGATTTATGCAAATATTATGATTGCCTTAATCCTACAACAGGAATTCAGGCACAACTTCCTATTTTATTATCTGAATACGAATTTTATTCCGAAAAAGACATAAAAAACTATTTTTTACTATTAAAAAGTGTTCCCGATTTTTTTGATAGCATTATAAATTTTGAATCTGAAAAAATTGATAACAAAACATTTATGTCTAAATCAAATTGTGAGTCAATTATTGCTCAATGTCTTTCCTTAATTAACGACATTTCCCAAAAAAATAATTTATTAATAGAAACATTTAATTCCAGATTAAAAAAATGCAAATTCCTGTCAGACAAAACAGTTACTAATTACTTAAATTTAAACGAAGATTATGTAAATAATTATGTTTTATCTTCGTATAAAAAACTTGCTGACAAATTATCCCATTTTAATTCTTCTTATTATATAAACAAAGACTTAGAATACTATACTCTTGCAGATTCTAAACAAGGTAAAGCTTATTATGAATATCTTGTTTCCTCTAAAACCGGAAGTACCAAAACGGTTTCTGAATTAAAAGCACGTATTCAAAGTCAGATTGCCGCCGATATGACTCAGGTTTCTTCTTTATTTACTTCTAATCCTGAACTTGAATCACAATTTTATAATTCAACTTCAACTACTATTACAGAACCTACAGATATACTTAAGGATTTAAAAGACAAAATAAATAATCCTGACAGTTCATTTTATGAAATCTGCAAATTAGATTCCATTAAATATGATTTAAAATATGTTGAACCTTCTCTTCAGGACTATTTAAGTCCGGCATTTTATCTTTCTCCACCGATTGATATGCCTGACAAAAACACTATTTATGTCAACAAAAGTGACAAATTTAAGAATCAGGATTTATATACAACTTTAGCCCATGAAGGATTTCCCGGACATTTGTACCAAAACCATGTTTTCTCCACTACTAATCCTTCTGCAATTCGCTCTCTTTTAAGTTTTGGTGGATATACCGAAGGTTGGGCAACTTATGCCGAATTTTTGTCTTACAGTTATGAAGTAGCTGATCCATCTCTTGCAAAAGCATTAAATTGTAGTGCCTCATTTTCTCTTGGGCTTTATTCTCTTGTAGATATTGGGGTTAACTATGAAGGTTGGACACCTGAAGACACCGGAGCATTTTTAAAACATTATGGATTTTCCCAGCCTGATATACAGACTGAAATATATAATTCCGTTACTGAATCCCCGGCAAATTATTTGCAATATTATGTTGGTTATCTTGAAATAAACGAGTTAAAGAATTTATATATGGAAAAACATTCTGAGAAAAATGCTTTACGTAACTTTCATGAGTTTATCTTAAAGTTTGGTCCTGCACCATTTGATGTAATTAAAAAATGGATGTTAGAAAATAATTGTTGATGCTACCAGCGACAAAATAACAATTCATATATTCTTAATTGTAGTGTATATTTTCATTTGCTTTAGTTTTTATTGATAAGAAATAAATATACGCCAAAAAATTCCGGCAGATTTTATGTTGCAAACGATAGGCAGATTTTTGAAATTTTGCGAGCATAGCTTAAATTAAAAAGTTATGTATGAGCCAAAAAGCGAGTTTAACTTTTTAATTTATAATAAGCGGCGTAGCAAAATAAAAAAATCAACGTGTTTGCGGCATAAAATCTGCCGGAATTTTTTGTAGGTTTATTTTATTTTAAAGTTGGAATGTCTTTCCTAATTCTTCTACTTCTTGTTTTGTTGCAAGATTATCAGAAAATGCACTTGCGCTTCCTGTTAACAAGCCCTTTCTAAGAGCCTCTTTGTATTCGCCACTTTCTAAATAGCCTGCGATAAATCCCGCTACCATTGAATCACCGGCTCCTACAGAATTCTTAACTTTTCCCTTTGGGCATTCACTCTTGTAAACCTGTCCATCTTCTGAAACTAATACTGCGCCTTCGCCTGCCATTGAAATTAAAACATTTCTTGCTCCGGCTTCCTGCATTTTCTTTGCATAAGGCACAACTTCATCTCTTGTATTTAATGTAACTCCATATATTTCACCTAATTCATGATTGTTTGGCTTAATAAGAAATGGTTTGTATTTTAAAACATTAACAAGTAAATCTTTTGTTGCATCAACAACTATCTTAATATCTTTTCCCTGTAAGTGTTCCATAATATCACTGTACATTGTTTCAGGCATTACTGATGGTATACTTCCTGCTAAAACTAAAATATCCCCATCCTGAATTTTGTCTAATTTCTCATATAACGCATCAATATCGTCCTGTTTTATTCCAGGGCCCATACCATTTATTTCACTTTCTTTCTGAGCTCTGATTTTAACATTTATTCTTGTTATACCTTCATTAACTTTTATGAAGTCAGCATTTACACCATTTGCTGTAAGCATTCCCTGAACACTGTCGCCTGTAAATCCTGCCAAAAATCCTAAAGCTGTATTTTCAAATCCAAGATTACTAAGTACCATTGAAACATTAATTCCTTTTCCACCAGGGAACATTAACTCCTCAGATGTTCTGTTTACAAATCCCTCTTTGAAATCTTCTACTGTTACTATGTAATCAATAGAAGGATTAAATGTAACCGTATAAATCATAGATGCACCTCCGAATTTATTACTATATTTCATATACACAGACTATTCGTCCTAACACTATTTATTACATTATAATTTTATATTTTTTTCATTTCAACTTGTCTCTAATATTAATTTTGCACTAAGTTTAGTTAAATTATTTATCAGCTACATTAATTTAGCTACCATTACACTTGCAATTGTTCCGGCAAGAGTGGCAAATAATGCTCCTGGAAGAGTCCATCTTGTCTTTGTTACCTTTGCAGTCATAAAATAAACCGACATCGTGTAAAAAACCGTTTCTGTACTACTCAATATGATTGAAGCTACATTTGCAATATATGAATCTACTCCATATTTTTTATAAACATCAAGAAGCATTCCTGTTGCTGCCGAAGACGAAAATATTTTTACTATATTTAACGGCACTAACTCTCCCGGAAATCCAATATATTTTGTTACTTTTCCAATCTGTTTGCCACAAAAGTCCATTGCTCCTGACTCTCTAAGCATTCCTACCGCCACCATTAACCCTATTAAAGTCGGCATAACTTTTATTACTGTCGCAAATCCATCTTTTGCCCCATCTACAAAATCAATGTACACTTTCGTTTTTTTCTTTAATCCATATAAAACTATTATTAATATTAAAATGGGAATTATGTAATTAGACAATGTTGCAATATTCACTTAGCACCTGCCATTTTATTTTTATAAATAATATGAATTTTACATAAAAAAAATGCCATAGCCTAACCATTTGATTAAGCTATGACATTTTATGTATAAAAATCCATTATGTCAATTTTAATTATCCTGTTTTTCACCTGTTCTGTATTCATCAATCTTCTTGTAATTATCTGCAAGTGATGCTTCTCCTTCAATAGGGATAATTTCCTTATTGAATACAGGTTTTAATAAAATAGGTGTAATGATTGTTGTAATAACAACGACTATAATAATTGGTCCCATAATATTGTTACTCATAAGACCTACTGCTGCACCTTTGCTGGCTACGATTAAGGCAACTTCACCTCTTGAAATCATACCAACACCAATTCTAAGTGCCTGATAATTCTTGTATCCGCAAACCTTTGCGCCAAGTCCACAACCGATAATCTTTGTTAACAATGCAACTAATGTTATTACTGCTGCAAATGCAATTATTGCAGGTCCCATCTTTGGAAGTTCAACCTTAAGACCGATACTTGCAAAGAAAATTGGGCTTAAAAGCAAATATGATAATACATCAAATTTTGATGCGATGAACTGATCTTTCTGAGTCATTGATATAATTAAGCCTGCGAAGAATGCACCTGTAATATCTGCAACTCCAAAGAAATGTTCTGCACAAAATGCCATTACAAGGCAGATAACGAATGCAATAATTGCATGTCTGTGCATTCCTTTACCACTAATTTCACACCATTTCTTAAATGCATAATAAACAATAACTCCGACAACTCCGCAAAATACGAAGAATAATACTATCTTAAATAAAACAACTGCAATATTTACTGATGTGTCAGCTAAGCTTGTTACAATTGTAAGAGCTATGATACCTAAAATATCATCGATAATGGCAGCTCCAAGAATTGCATTTCCTGATTTAGTTTTTAATTTACCTAATTCTTTTAAAGTTTCAACTGTAATACTTACAGAAGTTGCTGTTAAAATTACACCAATAAATACTGACTGTAAAAATACTGAACTTGTAACATCTGATGTGTCAATATATCCATTATTAATGAATAAATATGCAACACCACCACCAACAACTAAAGGAACTATAACACCTAAAAGTGCTATTACAAATGAAGCTTTTCCACTTCGTTTAAGTTCTTCAATGTCAGTTTCCATACCTGCGCAGAACATAAGAACAATTACACCTAATTCTGCCATATTCTGTATCATGTCTGTTTCTGTTAACACTCCTACACATGCAGGTCCTAAAATAACACCAGCCAAAAGAGCACCAACAACCTGTGGCATATTAACTTTCTTTGTGAAGAGACCAAGAATCTTTGTACTAGCTAGAATAATAGCTATGTCTAAAAGAAATTTGTAATCCATTTTTCCTACCTCTTTTCTCATTAGTTTCTTATATACGAAACAAAAATATAGTGCGAAGTACCACTATGTACATCTTCGCACCACGTTTATTTTAACACTTTGTTTACAAATGTCAATCATATTTATTTTACTTGTTTTTGTGTTATTTTTGCTCGTTTTTTGTAAATACTTTTTGCTACTTATTTTACATACATTCCGTATTTAATGTTAACTCTATCAATCTTTTTTAGCATCGGAATTAACATAAACCATAAAAATATAAAAGTTGATATACCATGTATTACATTCATAATAAATCCTGCAGTATAAGCTGTTATAAAAGCCTGAACACTTGGACTGTCTGTAGACATAAGCACTGTTGCCGTATCCATAATAACACCATAAACAACTATTGTTGCAAGCATCCCCATAAAACAAATAAAATTTTTTTGCTTCTTAGGAATATAACTTCCCACATTCCTTTTACTGTATGCAATTCCAAAAATATATCCTAAAAGTCCAAAGGCTACCATTTGCCATGGTGTCCAGGGACCCTGACCCATAAAAAAATTTGACACAAATGCCGTCATGGCTCCTGTTAAAAATCCTGCCTTCTTACCTAATGCAATTCCTGTAATAATTATAATTGCAGCGCAAGGTTTTACCTGTGGAGTCATGTAAAAAATAACTCTCCCGATAACTGCAAAACTAATCATGCACACAAGCATTACTATTTCTCTTGCCCTCGGTTTTCTTTTTTCAAATCCTAACGCAAATACAACAAATGAAATAAGTATAATTAATAAACCTACTCCGTAATAGAACCGGCTGTCATTGACCATACTACTTCCTCCTTTGTAATTGCTTTTTCAATTAATTCTCCTGCCATTTTATGAGAAACTGTTGTGTAAAATCTGTTTGTGCAAATCATTTCTCTTATGCTGCTTTCTGAAATAATTTTTCCTTGGAAAAACATAGCACATCTGTCTCCATATTCTGCACAAAATTCCACGTCATGACTTACTATTACAATCGTCTTTCCCTGTTTTTTTAAATCAAGAATTATTTTTCCCATTTCTTTTTTATAAATTACATCAATTCCTTTTGTTGGTTCATCTAAAAGTAAAATATCAGGATTACACAACAACACCTTTGCCATTGCAAGCTTTTGCTGCTCACCTCCACTCAAATCATATGGATGTGTTTTTTCATATTTATCCAGATTTAGTTTTGTTAAAATATCTTTATTTCCATCAACCTCATCTATAACCGTGTCATGAAGAAACATTGTCTGGACATTCTGTGGCATGTACACAATTTTGCCATTTATTTTTACTTTTCCTCTATATTGCTTCAATATTCCACACAATATTTTAATTAATGTTGATTTTCCTGCACCGTTTCCTCCTAATATGCAGTAAATCTGCTCATTTTCTATATTAACACTAATCCCCTTAATTATATCTGCTCCATCACGTTCATATCTGAACCATATGTTTTTTCCACTGATTGCAATATCTTTCGCAGATTTATTTTTATCTTTATTCTCATACTCTAAGTTGATTAATCTATTTTGTTTTGCTATATTTTCTTTTATTATCTGATTTTGGTTTACATAATTCTCAATCCATTTTCTTCCCTGACCTACTGTAAGTGGAATATTTTCAGATAATTCTCCAATCTCTTTATAAATTTGAGTCGGTATAGGCATAAATTGAAATTCTTCTGTATTATAAAGTTTATCTGCGACTTTATAACTATTGTCATCAGCTAAAATTTCTCCATTTTTCATAACTACGGCTTTACTGCAAACAGGTAACAACTGGTCTAATCTATGTTCAGAAATAATAACAGTAGTTCCAAGTTCATCATTTATTTTATGTAACATCTGAATAAATTTTTCTGCCGCTATAGGGTCTAACTGAGCTGTAGGTTCGTCTAAAATTATTACTTTAGGCTGCATTGTCATAACTGCCGCCAGATTAAGTAACTGTTTTTGTCCGCCTGAAAGGCTGTTTGTCGTCCTTTCATATAATTTTGCTATTCCAAAATATTCTGCTGTCTCGCCAATTCTTGCCCCTATTTCTTCTCTTGCCATTCCCATGTTTTCCAAACCAAATGCAAGCTCATGCCATACTTTATCCGTTACAATCTGCTGTTGAGGATTCTGCATTACAAATCCAATTTTCATTGCCTGAGTTCTTTCATCAACTTCTTCAATTTTTTTATTTTCAAATAAGACTTCCCCAGTTTTGTCTCCATTTGGAGTAAGTACACTTTTTAAACATCTGAGCAATGTCGTCTTTCCACAGCCTGATTTTCCACATACAACAACAAAATCACCATTTTCTATATTTAATGAAACATTTTTTAAACATGAAGAATCTGCCATAGCATATTTAAATGTTAAATTTTTGATTTCAATCTGAGCCATCTTATCTCCTCCATAATATTTATTAAAATTGGTGTTGCGCAAAGTGCTGAATATGTTATGTAAACCAACGTTGCATACTTATTTTCTTCTATATAAAACATCGGATAGTAGTGTGTTTTGACACATCCAAATATACACCCTAAAACTACAATTCCGCCCAAAAATATAATCCATATCAAGGCGATTATGTCCCTTAATGTTAATTTATAATTATTAAAATTTGTCCTTCTCTTTACTCCGTAGCCTCTTGATGCCATCGAATCAGCCGTATCCACTGAATTTTCCAATGCCCATGTTGCTGTAATAGAAAAATTTTTTACCTGCATTTTTACTTTTCGAATAAAATTCATTTTGTTAATATCACTTTCATTTGCAATTGCCATAACTCTATTTACATCCGAAGTTTCTTTTGCATGAGCCACAAATGCCGGTACAAATTTTAATACCATTGAAAAAATTAAAGCGAGCGTAGGTACTATCTTCCCAAATACAGCCATAATTTTATCTTCCGTTACTATTTTTTGAAATGTAAAAATCCAAATCATTACCGTAACTAAAATTCCTGCTGCAAACATTCCATATATAATAGATTCCAAAGTGACTGCATTTCCTGTTGGTAAAAAGAATAACACTGTCATTCCTCTATGAGAAAAAAGAGGGTTTATCAGCCCTGCAAAAATAAACAAACCTAATAACCCTATTAACTTTTTTATTTGTTTGTTTTTGTATACAATTACAAAATAAACCGTGGCAAATAAAAAAGAAATGAATATCATAATCGGATGATTCACAAACATAGTAATTCCCAATATAAATGCGTAAAATAATATATTTACTACCGGGTGAAATCTTCCGAATTCTTCTCTCATTTCTTTTCTATATCCTCTCCTAAATTACATGTATATTGAAATTTTATTTCATCATTTTCTTTAATCTTGTACTCACTGCAACTTACATTTGGTACATCTCCATTTACAGTATACATCCAACCTGACTGTTTTCCACAGTCAAATTCGTATAAATTATTAATTCCTTCTATATATACACTTTTTGTTGCCGGCGTTATGCTACTTTCTATCAATATCCCTGCATTTTTTAATTCTCTCTCTAAAATATCAAAGCAGGATTCCCCTTCTGTAAATTTAACTTCCTTTGTCTCATATATCACGCCATCTTTTGGTTGTGCTTTTCGTATATTATCCTGTAATTTGTCACTATTTATTGCATTTATACAAGTCACATACAAAGTACATTTTTGTGTTGCCTTTTCAGATTTTACACTTTTACTATTTCCACAGCCCCACAAGGAAAATGTCATAAGTATTGCAATTATACATATGCTTAATTTTCTCAAATTAGTTTTGTTCATCTTTATTTGTCACTCTTTTCTTCTTATATTTATAAATATCATATCCAAATTTTCCGGCTATACCACAACATATTCCAAAAATAAGTATAATATAAGGTCTTCTATTTTTGTGTTTTGTTTCTTTAGCAACATTTTCTTTATTATTAGCTGAAATTTTGTTTTCTTTATTTTCTGTTTCTTCTATATTATTGTCTGTAGCTATCTTATTTTCTTCATCATTATTTTCTAAGCTATCTGTAGTATTAGTATTTTCTTCCGTTTCTACATTATTATCTTTTCTATTCTTAGATTCATTATTTTCTATATTGTCGGTATCATCACTATTATTTAACGTATTTCCATTTGATTTACTATTATTTTTTGAATTTGATGATGCATTCCTTTTTGTGTTTTTACTTGTGGAATTGTTTTTATCGTTGTTATTTGCATCATTCTTATTTTTATCAGACGCACTACTTTTTGTTTCTTCTTTATTATCTGACTTTGTTGTTTCTTCCTTTGTATTTTCTATTTTAATAATTCCATCACTCATATCATAGAGTCTGTTCATTTCCGATATACTTCTGTAATAAGCTGTTATTGCATACATTGCCTGGTCTGTAGACATTTGATTTGCGCCTTTTCCCTTCGTATGGCAAAAAGCGCCATTATCTTTATAAAATGTCATTAAACCGTCATATACGGTTTTACCGTTTTTCACAAATCTGCTATCATCAATTTTTATTCTCATTTCAGATAATGCAGTTAAAACCTGTGCTGTACTTTCACAGTTTGAGTCACTTGTATTTCCATATGCGCCATCGGATTTCTGTAAAGTGCTAAGAATTGCAAGTCCTTTATCAACGCTTTCTTTTACATTTTGTTTTTCATTATAGTATGGAGCAAGTGCCTGAATAACCATGGCAGTCACATCAACATCTGCTTCTGTCCCCATATAATTCCATCCGCCATTGTTCAATTGTTGTTTTACTAAGAAATCAATTAACTTATTTCTTGTTGTCTGTTTTCCTGTCGTTGCATCCGGAATTTCATAATTGCCACAATCAAAAGCCATAAGTGTGTAAGCAGCTCCATTTACACCTTGTATCATTATATTTTCGAATGTTGCAAGAGGCTGTAATAAATTGTATCCCGAAAAATTCTGAGGATTTTTTTGAATTGCAGTTAATGCAATAATTGTTCTTGCATATTCGGTATATTTTCTTGTTGATAAAATTCCTTTGTTATCTGCAACTGTTTTTGATACATTGCTTACATATTTTTCTATATATTCATCTTTAATATTTCCACATCTGGCAAGTCCAAACACCGTCCATTCTCCGCCTACGCTTCCGTATGCTGGATTTTTTACCGTATTCATCTGATAATATGAAATTTTATTTATTGTGTTTTCTATATCATCCTTTGACGGTGTCTGACTTCCCATAACTGAAGTTGAGACACACATAAAGAATATTGCAATTGTTGCTAATAATTTTTTCATGTGTTTCCTCTTGTTTAATATAAATATTTATTACTTAATTTTTACTGATTTAACTTTGCTCCATTTTCCATAAACTCTTACTTTATTTACTGTTTTGTAAGCTCTTACTTTAACGTAGCATTTCTGATTTTTCTTAAATTTCTTTGTTATTAAAACATTCTTTTTAGTAGTCTTTACAATTACTGTTCCTTTTTTGAAATTCTTTGTTGAAGAGTATTTGTACTGATATCCTTCTGCACCTGCAATTTTCTTAATTGAAATTTTTGCTTTTCCTGCTTTTACTTTCTTTACTGAGTTTACAGTTGCTTTTCCTAATGTCTGTATTTCTGTTGTTGTAGCCTGCACTGTTGTTTCTGCTGTTGTAGGCTGAATTGTTGTTGTAGGTTGCACTGTTGTCGCATCCTGTCCTGTAGTTGTTTCGTTTTCAGCTTTCTTTAATTCTGCAACCACCTCATCAACTTCATCCTGCGTTGCCATCAATTTTGTTGCAACTTTAATTGCATTTTCATACGCAGTTTTAACATTTTCATTATTCATCCATACTGCTTTATTTTCATTAATTTTTGCTAATTCTTTTGTAAGAGTTGTTTTATCAGCAACCTTTAATGGTTCCATTCCTGCATAATTGCTTAATCCAACATCTGCTCCCCACCCATATACTGAAAACTGATATCTGATTACATCACCATCTTTTACAATATCTGCCGGTGTAAGATTTCCATTATCATTATCTCCGTTTACAGAAATCATCCATCCAGCCATACTATTATATGAATATTCTCCTAAACCATTGTTTGGCTGTGTATTACCATCATTTTTTTCATTTGACGGAGCTGAATATGATGTTGTATAAGTTTCTCCTTCATACTCATATGAACTTTCATAAGAAGGCATTTTTGCTATTTCTTCCGGTATGTCAATAATTCCTGTATCAGCATTCTCTATACTTTGCAAATATAAATATCCATAGTCTTTTGAACCTGTATATTTAATTCCTTTTTCATTCATTACTTTCTCAAATACATCAGATATTGTCATATCGTCACTAACTTCAACGCTTACAGGTTCAACTACGTAACCCTGTCCAATTGTAAATTTTTCTACTGAAAAAGTTACTGTTTTATTTGTTTCCTGTGCTTGAATCTTGTTATAACCTACTGTTGCAATACTTGTTGTCATTGAGACTGCAATTGCTATCGCCATTGCTTTTTTTACTATATTTCTCATCGTCATTTCCTCCATGTATAATTAATCAACTAATTTTATAATAATCAATTAGTTATGTCAAACGATTGACATTACTCTCTACTCATTATTTTACACCACAATATCCCTGCTCCTGTGCTGAAACTTGTTGCAATAATTGCCGGAAGCACAACTGCTGACGGATTTACTGCACCATATTGACTTCTATACGCAATAATGTTTACAGGAATAATTTGAAGTGAAGAAATATTTAATACTAAAAAAGTGCACATTTCATCAGTTGCAATATGCTTTGGAAATGTACACTTTCTTTTTCTTTGCCTCTTTATCTCTGATTTATTTTCACTTAATACGTATCCACTCTGTTCTAATGGATTTTCTGCCAATGCCTCCATTGCTTTTAGTCCTGCCGGTGTTGCCGCCCATCCCAAACCTAATATATTTGCAATTATATTAGTTACTATCGGTTCTCTTGCATTATGGTTATGAGGTAAACCCGGAAATAGCCACATAATAATCGGTTCAAGTAATTTTTCTAATTTTTTTATTATTCCGCTTTTAGAAGCTACGTTCATAAATCCCATCCACATGCTCATTATTCCAAGCATTGTAATACACATACTTACTGCTTCTTTTGTGGATTCTATTGCTCCATTTCCTACCTGTTCCATCCTGCCTGTTGCCATTCCATAAAGCACTGACAATATAATCATCCCTGCCCAAATATAATTTAGCACTTAATTTTTCCTTTTATTATTAAATGAATTATTATATTTTACGCAAGCCTACCATAATAATTACATAATTTACAGCATGCGATTTAAATTTGCCATTTCAATTGCTGAGCATGCAACATCAAATCCTTTATTTCCTGCTTTTGTTCCTGCTCTTTCTATTGCCTGTTCAATGTTGTCTGTTGTTAACACTCCAAACATTGTAGGCACTCCTGTTTCCATTCCTACCATTGCAATTCCTTTGCTTACCTCTGCGCATACATAATCATAATGATCTGTTGAGCCTTTAATTACTGCTCCTAAGCATAAAATGGCATCATATTTTCCTGACTGAGCCATTTTCTTTGCTACTATAGGAATTTCAAATGCACCCGGAACCCACGCTAATGTAATATCGTCATCATTAACTCCATGTCGCACGCATGCATCTTCTGCACCGCTTACAAGTTTATTTACAATAAACTCATTAAATCTTGCTGCTACAATACCAATTTTTAATCCTTCTGCTACTAATTTTCCTTCTAAAGTTCTCATTTTAAATCTCCTCTTGTATAATATATTTTGATGTCAGTTTTTTAAAGTATGGTTTAAATTATAAGTTCTGACATTATTACACTTAACATTAAATTGCTTATACCAGATTTCTTAAATTTAAAAGAAATAGCATTTGTCGCCGTCGGTTCAAAGCTTTGGTGCATAGCCTGACTTGAAACTGTAAGTTACAAAGTCAGGCTGTGTGCTAAAACTTTAGAACCGCTACGAGCGGCAAGCAATTTCGTTAAATTTAAGAAATCAGGTTCAGTAAATAATCTTAGTATGTTGTCATATGTGACATTCTTAACTGCTTTGTTCTCAAATAATATTCATCATATTTCTGTGCTTCTATCTGTATTGGAACTCTTTCAACTATTTCTATTCCATATCCTGACAAGCCTGTAATTTTTGCCGGATTATTTGTCATAATTCTTAGTTTTTTTGCTCCAAGGTCTGCCAAAATCTGTGCTCCCATTCCATAGCTTCTCATATCTGCCGGAAATCCTAATTTAAGATTTGCATCTACTGTATCTAATCCCTGTTCCTGAAGCTCATATGCTTTAAGTTTATTTATTAATCCAATTCCTCTTCCTTCCTGTCTTAAGTAAAGTATTATTCCTCTTCCCTCTTTTGCAACCATCTCCATTGCTTTCTCAAGCTGTTGTCCACAATCGCATCTTTTAGAACCGAATACATCTCCTGTAAGACATTCCGAATGTACTCTGCAAAGAACAGGCTCTCCATTTCCTACATCTCCCATAGTTAATGCAACATGATGTTCCCCTGTAGTTTTATTTTGATATCCGACAATGTTAAAGTTTCCATATTTTGTTGGCATTTTTGCAACTGCTTCTCTTTTTACTGAACTGTCTCTTTCCATTCTGTATTTAACCAAATCAGCAATTGTAATTACCGTAAGATTATGTTCCTGCGCAAATTCAAGAAGTTCTGTTGTTCTCATCATTGTTCCGTCTTCTCTCATTATTTCACAGCATAATCCACAAGGTTTAAGTCCTGCTAATTTTACAATGTCAACTGTAGCTTCTGTATGACCTGTTCTTTCTAATACTCCTGCTTTTTTTGCTTTAAGTGGAAACATATGGCCCGGTCTTCTAAAATCTTCAGGTTTTGCATTATCATCTACAATTGCTCTCGCCGTAATTCCTCTTTCGACCGCTGATATTCCTGTTGTAGTTGATACATGGTCAATTGAAACTGTAAACGCTGTGCAGTGGTTATCAGTATTAACTTTTACCATTTGCTCCAAGTCAAGTTTTTCGCACAGTTCTTCTTCCATAGGCATGCAAATTAGTCCCTTTGCATAACTTGCCATAAAGTTTACGTTTTCGGTTGTTGCAAATTCTGCTGCACAAACTAAATCACCTTCATTTTCTCTATCCGGGTCATCTATTACTAAAATTACTTTGCCTTCTTTTATGTCCTTAATTGCTTCTTCTATTGTTCCTATTATTTTACTCATTTTATATTCCTTCTTTCTTTAAAATCCATTTTCTATCAAATAGTTTTCTGTAATTTTTGACTTTTTTTGCTCATTATTGTTAGAAAAATTCAATAACTTTTCAACATATTTTCCTATGATGTCACACTCTAGATTTACCGTATCCCCAACATTTTTATCCTTTAGATTTGTACTTTCTCTTGTGTGCGGTATTGTAGATACTTTAAATCCTTTTTCATCAACATACGCTACTGTAAGACTTATCCCATCAATTGTAATGGACCCTTTTTCAACCACATATTTTATGATCTTTTTATCTGCAAATATCTCATACCATACTGCATTTTTATCTTCACGTATACTTCCTATTATCCCTGTTCCATCTATATGACCACTAACGATGTGTCCTCCAAATCGTCCATCAGCTGCCATGGCCCTCTCAAGATTTACACATGTACCTTTTTTGCTTCCATTTAAACCGGTTCTTTTTAACGTTTCTGACATCACATCCGCTTCAAATCCATTTTTCCACATTTTTGTGACTGTAAGGCAAATGCCGTTAACTGCTATGCTGTCTCCAACTACTGTTTTTTCTAAAACCTTTTCACATTTAATTCCAATCTGATATTTCTCACTATTGCTGTTAACGTATTCTATCTGACCGGTTTCCTCTATAATTCCTGTAAACATTGACTATTTTTATGTATTTTATAAAATACGTATATCTCCTTTCCTCTGATATTTCTTTTAGACTTCTTTCCTTTATTTTAAATATCCGGTTAACATAATATCATTTCCTATTTTTTGTATTTCTAAATTTCTTAAATTATATGCTTCCATCATTTTTTCGACACCTTTTCCTTCAATTGGAGATTTTGCATTTGCACCTCCTACAATCTTTGGTGCTATAAAGCAACAGATTTTATTTACAATGTTTTCTTTTAGTGCCTGTGCATTAAGTGTTCCGCCACCTTCAAGCAATATGCTGTCAATTCCTTTCTCCCCTAACATTTTCATAAGATCGGATAAAACAACTCTTCCTTTTACTTTTTGTCTTATTACTTCTATCCCCTTGTTCTCTAACCACCTTTGCTTATCCTTATCAGCTTTATTTGTGCAAACAACTATTGTTTGTATTTTATTTGCCGTATTAACAATATTACTTTCAAATGGTATTTTTAAATTTGAATCACATATAATTCTTATTGGATTAACATTTTCTTCTATTCTGCAATTTAACATTGGATTATCTTCTAATACAGTATTAATTCCAACCATTATTCCCATATACTTTTTTCGCATATTTTGAACGGTTTCTCTTGCCTTTTCACCTGTAACCCATTTTGAATCACCATTTTCACACGCTATTTTTCCATCCATCGTCATCGCATATTTCATTACAACATAAGGTGTTTTATTTGTAATATAATGAAAAAATACTTCGTTTAATTTGTCACATTCATCTTTTAATACTCCGCACTCAACTTCAATTCCATTTTCTTCTAAAATTTTTACTCCCTTTCCTGCTACAAGTTTATTAGGATCCATACTCCCCACATAAACTTTTTTTATGTTTTTTTCTATGATAATTTCAGTACATGGTGGCGTCTTTCCATAATGACAACACGGTTCAAGCGTTACATAAAGCTCTGCTCCTGTTGTATCCTCCTTACAATTTGTTAATGCATTTCTCTCAGCATGAAATCCGCCTATTTTTTCATGATAGCCTTCCGAAATAATTTCATCATTTTTTACCACAACACATCCTACAATAGGATTTGGATTTGTATAACCTATGCCTTTTTTTGCTAATTCAATAGCTCTTTTCATGTATTTTGGGTTCAAAAAAAAGCCTCCTTTCATTCAAAGGGGCTTTCGCACAAATACAAATGTATATTATTCTGTTCATTACATATTCCTAATTGCGTATGGTTATTAGTAATTTATTATCAATAATCTTAATCCGATTAATTGTTATGTAAACTACATATCATTTAAATACATTTCTAAAAATCCGATTAATTTTATTCCTGATAAAGAACAATTACATTATCTATTCTTCTCCCATCCAGACTATACTGTCGGTTTTGGATTCTCACCAAATCAGCTGCTTTCGCAGGTCACGGACTCGTGCATCTTTACGCTCTGTACACTTACCGTCGGTTGGGAATTTATGCTTTATGCATATCACCCTGCCCCGAAGAATTTTTATTTAATTTCTGCTTAAAGTATAGTCACCTTGTTTTTGTTTGTCAACAAAATTTCCAATAAACTATTTTTGTTAAACATTTTTTAATATATATATGTTAATTTTTTTAACGTAAAAAACCTCTAAAATAACAGATTTTTGTATATAATCTACACATTTTAGAGGTCTTTATAATTAATTTTTATAATTTGCTAATATTCTTAAAACTTTATTATTTAACTTTTATGTTATACTCTGCTGTTTTATCACTGTTAAGTTTGCTATTTGAATATATCGCCTGTATTTTGTAAGAATAAGTTTTATTTTTCTTAATATTTTTATCTATGTATTTTGCCTGAGTAGTTGTTGCGACTCTTTTAAATACCTTTTTGCCTTCCATTTTACGGAATACATAATATTTAGTAGCCCTTGTATTTTTACTCCATTTTACATTTACACGATATACTTTCTTTTTCTTAACTTTTTTTACCTTTTTTGTCAGCTTAACATTACCTGGTGTCTTTAACTTTACACGCACATAACGTTCTGACTTAATTCCGCTTGTAGTTACAGCAGTTATTTTTGCTATGCCTACTTTTTTGGCCTGTATATTTCCCTGTGCATCAACAGAAACTATATCCGGATAATTACTCTTCCATGTAATTGTATCTGTTGTATCATCAGGTGCTATCGTAGTAGTATATTTTCCTACATATCCCTTTACAACTTTTAAAATCTTGCTTTCATTAATGTTAAAAGCTGTTGATGGCTGTTTTACATCAATTGTTGAATAGCATATTAAACCGCTGTCTGTTGTTGACATTACCTGATATTTTCCAGCCTTTAATGCAGTAAATTCACCTGTAATTCTGTTAATTGAAATACTGTTTGCATCAACAGCATCCCACATTATTTTATTTGTATATGTTGATATAGTATCTTTATTATCAGTAACTGTTGTCTCTTTTTCATCTGAAGTTTTTGTTTCATCTTTTGTTTTTTTCGTAGTATCTTCAGTAGTCTCTGATTCATCTGTCTGAGTTGATGTAAATGTTGCTGTTAATTTAGAATTCTGTCCCTTACTTACAGTTGTATAATAACTATCTACTTTCAATCTGCTATCTGCAATTTTCTGCATTATAAGGGCATTTTTCATTGAAACTTTTGATATCAGATTATCCTTATCGTATTCACTGTTTGGTAAATACTTGTTTCCATATGGACTTCTGTCGAATATTGTATTGTAAATAGTACATGCTGCCAAATAACTTCCTGTTACTGATGGATGAAGATTGTCCGTTTTATACATTGTAATTTTAGGATAATCCTGCATTACTCTCATAAAGTTAGTTCCTGATGCTGCAACAAGTCCATCATATTCATCAGCTATTTTAAAGTTATTTCTTGTTAAAATCTGTTCAATCTGAAAATCTGATAAAAACAATGATAATGAATCTACTTTAAATGTGCTTCCAATATTATTTGGCTGTGTTGCATATATAACCATTTTTGCTCCGGCATTATGTATTAAAGTGTATAGAGTATTAACTGCTGCTTCTGCCTCTTCTTCTTTTTCTACTAAAACTGCCCTGTTTTCCTGTAATACTACATAATCCCATGTATTATTTGTTAATGCCTGATAAACCTGACTTCCATACATGTTAGTCTTATCTGCAAACTGGCTAAGTTTGTATCCTGGTGATGTAATCGATGTAACTTCACAATTTATTTTATCTGCATCACAAAGTCCTTTAAACATTTTTGGCATATCATTGTAATATGTATGACTGTTTCCTACAAACAATATTTTATATGTTTTCTGTGTAAATTGAACATCATCGGCGTATACGTTATTACTTACTGCCACAAAATATAACATCATAATTACACCGAACAATATTTTACTATATTTTCTAAATCTGGTTTTCATTTTGCTGCTCCTCGTCTAATATGTATTGCCCCTCCATCCGGTCGGCGACTGGTCATTGAAACATTTTAGAATATAAACTTCATTAATTTTGTTTCCGCCTTAAGTTAATCTAAAATTATTTACGTTGTACTAAATGCCGGCCAATATTTTAACAATAATGAGCATACTATTGTCATTAATATTATAATGATTACTGTCATTTTCCAACCTTCTTTAAGCATATACTTTGGCTGTAAACCATATCCAACAGGTATTGCTCTGATTGATGTTGGTAACATATAAGATAAATTTACTCCTACTGATGCAATGTAAACGTAAGGTATTGGATTTAAATTCATTCCCTTTATTATAGATATAACTATAGGTATTGCAACTGCTGCAGTTGCTGTATTTGATGTTACATCAGACATAAGTAAAGTTACTGTTACAATTACAAATACTGTTGTAACTCCACCTGTAAGTCCCATTCCTGAAACCAATTCACCAATTCTTTCTGCTGCACCTGATTCATTTATTAATGTTCCTACTGCAAGACCACCTGCAAAAATGTAAATCATTTCCCAAA
Source organism: Eubacteriaceae bacterium (assembly GCA_902363805.1). Classification (GTDB taxonomy): domain Bacteria; phylum Bacillota; class Clostridia; order Lachnospirales; family Lachnospiraceae; genus Eubacterium_U; species Eubacterium_U album. The sequence goes on from CABJBF010000005.1 coordinate 164,573, forward strand.
TAATTTTTGTCTGAACTGATTTCCAGAGCATAAGTCTTTCTCCATCAGAACGTGTTATTAAGAATGATAAAATTGCACAAATAATAAATACATATGCCGGTTTTAATCCTGGTAATAATGTCTGATAGAACTGTCTTGTGAATGCAAGTATTGTTGCTACTGCAAATAATCCAAGAGAAATCTTCTCTTCTATGCTCATTGGTGGGAATTTTTTATATTCATTTCTAAAATATTCTTTTGATCCACCAAGGCTTTCTGATTTTTTAACATCCCTAATCATGAAAACAATGTTAATAACAAGTAATGTAATCATAATTGGTAAGAAACGGATTACCCATGAAATATACATGTATTCTTTTCCTGTAAGCTGCTGTAAATAATCAACAGTTACAAGATTCATTGCTCCACCAAGTGGTGATGTCAATCCTCCAAGTCCTGCACCGTAAGCTATGTATAATAATAATTTTGAACCAATTCTACTATGTTCAATATCACCCTCACCTATGTACTTTAACATCGAAACTGCAATAGGTGTAATTGTTGCACATACTACTGCATTTGGTAAAATTGCAGATAATACTGTAGATAACATAAACCAGAAAATTAACTGAATTCTTAAGTTATCACCAATTAATCCAAGTAATGATGCTGCAATTCTTTTATCAAGTCCTGTTTCTTCCCAAGATACAGTCAATATTGATGCTCCAAGTAATAATAAAATTGTCTCAGATGCATAATTTGATATTACTGCAGACATATCGCACATAGTGACAATAGCATTTATTGCTATTGGTAAAAATGCTGTTACTGCATAATCGATAGGCGCTGTTACCCACCAAAATGCCATCCATGCAACCGTTCCTATTGCTGCTCTTTCAGCTAAAGCCGGAAATGCACTCTCCGGTATTGCTAAACAACATAAAACAAATAATAACGGTCCTATTAATAAATAAATACGCTGTTTTGTCTTTGTCATTTTAATTCCTCATCTCAAAATACTCTTAAAATCACTGTGATTTTCTATTTATAAGTTACATTTCTTTTAATTTACGTTTAATTACTTTTCCATTAAAAGTTCTTGGGAGTTCATCTATTACCTGAACAACTTTTGGAACTCTTATCGCTTCTAATTTATCAGTCATAAATTTATGTAATGCTTTTTCATCATATTCATATCCTTCATTTATAACTATAAATAATTTAGGAGCTTCTCCTGTAATTTCATCAGGTATAGGAATACATGCACATTCTTTTATCATTTCGTTCTGTGCAACAACTTCTTCTATTTCTGAAGGTGCAATCTTAATTCCACCCATATTTATTACATCGCCTTTTCTTCCAAGTAAATATACAAATCCGTCTTCTCCCATATAACCTAAATCGTTTGTATATAAAGTACCTTCATCGTCTAAAACCTCTTTAGTAATTTCAGGTTCTTTTAAATAACCAGGCATGTTCATTGCACCCTTAAATGCAAGATTTCCCGGGTTTTCTGCTGATGCATTAACTATATTTCTATTGTCATCTACAAAAATTATATTTGCATTTACGTTTGGAATTCCAATACTTCCTTTTTTATCTCCGTATTTGCTAAATTCAAGACTAACAGTACAACCAGATTCTGTTGCGCCGTAAATATTAAATAATTTTGTATTTGGGAACATTTCTTTTAATGTTTCTTTTGCTTTTTCAGATAAAGGTGCTGAACCTAACTGTATATAATGAATCTGTTCGCTATATGTTCCAAATCTATCCTTTGCAAATTTCAATAACTGTTCAAGAATTGCAGGAGCAAATGTGAGTCCTGTTACATGGTATAAGTCCAACAATTTGAAGAAATCCTCAACAAATTTTACTCCGTCAGTCATTATAACTGTTCCACCTTTATAAAAAACGGAATATGTTCTTCTAAGTCCCATAGAATGATTTAACGGTGCTGTAACCATTTCAACATCATCTGAAGTTATTCCTATAGCTTCACTTACATTCTGCGCTATTGCTATATTGTTTTTGCAGATTATCTTAATTCCTTTTGACTTACCTGTAGTACCTGTAGTAAACAAAATTTCTGATAAATCATCTGATTTAGGCAATTCATACTTGTTTACATCACATTCAGTTTCATCATTTATTGCCTCTTTAAACATTTCCTTTAAACTAATGCATTCTGCAGAAGTATCCTTTAATTTCTTAGTATCAAGAAAATACTTTGTTTCTACAAAATTCATAATTTCAAGAATTCTGTCCTCTTTTACAGCTTTTTCTAATGGGCATGCAATCGCTCCAAGAAGCTGAATTGAAAATATTGAAAATAAATATTCAACCTTTTGTGCGCCTCTTAAAACTACAACGTCACCTTTTTTTACACCATTCTTTTCCAAATAAGCAGCTCCCTTATTTATCATTTTCCAAAACTGCCCGTATGTTGCCTTATTCTTTTTGTCTCCCACACATAATTTGCCGGGATTAATTTCTGAATTAGTTTTTATCGCTTCCAAAATTGAATTGTAACTCATGAAATCCTCCTAAAACTATCTCTTCAACATATGTTACTAAATTTATAGATGCCGGAGTTATAAGACTAAAATTATTCTGTATTTATACAAAATAATTATCATACCGTCTTTACTCCGGACATCATTATATTTTCAGATTAGAATTTACCATAGAAGAATGCGCCGGCATCATATCCTGAACCGTACATTCCAAAAATAAGAATTCCCGCAATAAGTCCTAAATATAAAACCCATCTGAAAACAATATTCTGTTCTGCAATTACATCTCTGACTGTCTTATTATCTTTATCGAATTTTTCCTGTAACATACTTACACACCATACTAATACAACTAAAAGCATAGCTAATGTAAATCCATGTCTGTCTAATCCGTATGAGAATAAACTTTCATCCCAAAGAGTGTGAAGTCCAAACTGTCTAAAGTCAAACATTCTCTTTGTAAATTCAATCATTGTTGTAAATCCTGCTGAAACTGCAAAGAAAATTCTACCTATTGTCGAAAGCATAAATGTTCTAATCATTCTAAATAAATTAAAACTAAAGCATTCTGTATCAATATGAAGGAATTTACACAGTTTCTGTATTGGAATTTCAAATAACGAACTTGTTATAATTAAAATTCCATGGTATACGCCCCAAAGCACAAAGCAACTTGCGGCACCATGCCAAACACCTGTAACAATCCATACAACTGCTGCCGGTATAACTGCTGAAAATGCTCTTGAAGCCTGGTTTCCCCATTTTCTTCTTGTGAATTTATTAATTTTCTTACATAATCCTGACATTGAAACCTGATACAATAAATAATCTTTGAACCATGCACCAAGTGAAATATGCCATCTTCTCCAGAACTCAGGCATATTCTTTGAGAAGAACGGATGCCAGAAGTTTCTATCAAGATTAATTCCAAATATTTCAGAAACACCATGGGCAATATCCATACATCCCATCCAGTCTAAATATAACTGAATTGAGAATAATGATATTCCAAGTAAAAGTGGAAAACCTGTAAGCTGCTGCCAATTTGCTAATATTCCATTTGTAAATGCCTGTATTCTGTCAGATATTACCATTTTTTCAAAGTAACCCCATAAGATTAACTGAAATCCTTTAGTTACTCTATCGTAATCAAATGGATGATCTGCAAAAAACTGTGGTGCTAACTTGTTATATCTTCCAATTGGTCCCTGCACAATATGAGGGAAATACATTGAGAATAAGGCAAGTTTAAAATAATTTGTTTCTGCTCTATATCTCTTCCAATAAACATCAAGTATATATCCAACAAGCATAAATGTATAAAAAGATATTCCAAGTGGAAGTATGAAATTAAACTCTTTACTCCAATCCATTCCAAATTTTGAAAGAATTGAGGATACACCTGATAAAATAAAATCTGTATATTTAATTACACATAACAACCCTAAATTAATAATAAGATCAACTATAAGAACTCTTCTTCTTTGCTTTGTATGTCTTTTCTTAAAAGCCTTCTTTGCATCTTTTGAAGAAAATTCACGTTCCTTTATAATTTTATCCTCAGCATCATGCATTTTCTGAATTTTTCTTGCGAAAAAATATGTGCTTAACGATGAAATAATTATAAAAACAATATATTTAGGTCCTGCAAATAAATAAAATGCAATACTTGCAATTAATAAAAATATCCACTGACATTTTCTAAAAACTGTAAAATACAATAAAATTACTATTAATAGAAATGGGATAAAAGATAGTGTATTAAAGCCCATTTTAGCTACTCTCCTCTGTTCAATGTAGTTTCACCATTATTTGAATACAAATAAACTGTGCTTACAACTCTTTTTAGTTGCTTATCGTATACTATAATATTAAAACCATAAGATGTTAAACTTGTACATTCATTGTCATTTAACTTTAGTGTGCTTCCTGTTGCATCAGCTTTCACAAGATAGTCTGTTCCATCACTAAATGTTCCACCTAATGAAACACTTACTGCACTGTCTTCACTCTGCTTAGCCACTTCATTGTATGTCTTACCATCATTTGTAACACTTACTATATTTGTACCAAATTCGCTATCTTCAAATATCTTTTTACTAACACCCATATTTATAAGAGTGTTCTTCTGTTCATCAGTAAATTTAATATTATTAACATTTGAACCTGCTGCTAAAATGACTTCATAATTTCCATCACTCTTATCCTGTACTTCTTTTAAGTACTCATCTAAAGTCTCAGGAAAACTTAATTCTCCTTCTTTTATAGATGCTTCATAATATTTTTTATATTTTTCAAAACTCTTCTTAACGCTATTATTTCCTTCTCTGTAATCAGTAAGATCATAATTTTCAGTTAAATATTTTCCCAAAAATTCTGAAGTCTTTTTTGCTCCCTTTATATTTAAATGAATTGCATCAGCTAAATCTGTTTTATAATTAAAATCAAGTTCTTTTCTAACGCTCTTAAGATTCATATCTATAAACGGAATATCATTTTCATCCGCAATTTTTTGAATATAATTATGCTGTTTTTCTTTCCAGCCTGTGTCAGGACTCTTTACGAATAATAACTTAACATTTCTTTCTTTAGCTAATTCAATTATTCTTCTCACATACTTAGCATTAACTTCATTTGGACTTTCAATTTTATCTGACTCTACTTCAAATCCATCATATAAGCCTTTTTGTGCATCCTCTTCAATATAAGTATTCATATCCTTAAATTGTGTTGATAATACTGAAAAGCCTCTAGTATAACTTTTGTTATTTCCTAAGAAGAAATCATAATCATCATAATTTAATTCTGACCATCTTGAATGATATAAAGATAATGGGAATAAATATGAAAATAAATCCGGTTTTACTTCATCTTCGTCTCTTTGAACACTATTGTATTCAATTGCATATTGAAGTTTGTTTTTTCCAATTCTCATATAATCATATGATTTTCTTGCTTTTTCCTCTGCCTTTTCAGATGATTTTCCGGCAGATTTAATTTCGACAACTGCTACTTTAATATCCTGTGTGTCTAATGCCTCTTTGAACCAAAAAAATGTTCCTATCATCGGCTGTGACATAACACCTAAATTATATGAAGAAATACCGTAATCTTCATATAACTGATACGGATCTGCTGTTGCAGCAATAACGCTTGCTCCAAAGAATAAAACTTCTGTACTGTTTTTTTCCAATTCATAAAAGCTCTTATTTGTTTTTGATGATGCCCAACGATTTTCTAACCACTTTGGTTTAAATAATCCTTCTAAAGCATTTACCATTAATACTGCCACTAGACAAAAACAAATAATTTTTACTATTCTTCCTATTTTCTGTTTCATTTTTTTCTCCATTAGTAAATAATTTTTGTATTTTAAAATAATCTTATATAACATTTAATAAAATTATAAGAATATTTAGTCTCAAAAAAATAATAGTTTCCAAACTTGATATGCTCTTGTCCAAAAACTACTACCTATTTCTGCATAAACTTCTGTCTAACTGTATGTCATCATAAAGCACATTTTCACTAAATTAACATGTTTACTTTTTCATTAAACTCTCTAAGAATTGACACTATAATTCATTAAACCATAAAATTATAACAAAATCATTTAATCATTACAACATAATTGTTATAATTTTTTGATTACAATTATTTCTACCTTTATTATTACTATTAAATATCTCTTTTTAATTAATTCAAATAGTTTTATTAATTATCATGTTTCTATTATTAATTTCGTAATAAATTTTATAAAAATAGACATCTTATTATTTTATTAATGTATTATAAATGTCTCTTTTTGAAACTCCTCTGTCTTTTGCTACCAATTTCATAGCAGCTTTTTTATCATTGCCTTGGTTTACATAATATTCCATATGTTCTTCAATACTCATATCTTCCCACTGTTTTCTTTTTTCTTCCTTAATCTCCTCCTGAGATTTTCCTTCTATTACAAGAACAAATTCTCCTTTTGGTTCTTTTTCATTATATTTTTCTATTGCACCATCAATTGTTGTTTTATCAGCTTCTTCATATTTCTTAGTAAGTTCGCGGCATAATGTAATACTTCTATTTCCTAACGCATCTCTTAATTCCTTTAGTGTTCTTACCAAGCGGTGTGGTGCTTCATAAATTACTATTGTCCTTGTTTCATTTTTCAACTCTTCTAACACAGTTGATTTTTCTTTTTTATCACTAGGTAAAAATGCCTCAAAACAAAATCTTCTTGTTTTTTGTCCCGACATTGTAAGTGCCGTCACGCAAGCTGCTGCTCCCGGAAGAGATGAAACTTCTATTCCTGCTTCATAGCACTGTCTCACCACCTCTTCTCCGGGGTCTGATATTCCAGGCGTTCCGGCATCCGTAATAATTGCTACGTTTTTCCCATTTAGCATCATTTGAACCAACTGTTTTGCCTTATCATATTTATTAAATTCATGATAACTTGTCATTGGAGTCTTTATTTCAAAATGATTTAATAATTTTACACTATTTCTTGTATCTTCGGCACCAATTATATCAACTTCTTTCAAAATTCTTACAACTCTGTACGTTATATCCTCCAAATTTCCAATTGGTGTTGCACATAAATACAATTTTCCCTGCTTAATTTCTTCACTCATAGACTTTCTCCATGTTTATTTTCTATTCACAACTTAAACATTAATCATTTTTCTTCATTATAACCATATATATCATATATCTCATCTGTATATACGCCCTGTTCTTTATATACAATCAATGGTTTTTCCACCTTAACCATGGACTTACCTCCACGGCATCCTTCAATAAGAACCATATTTGCTTCCTTATCTGCAAATGGATGAACCATTCTTATTCTTTTAGGCTCAATTCTATACTGTCGCATTAGTGATATTATGTCAACTAGCCTGTGTGGTCTATGTACCATATAAAATCTTCCTTTCGGCTTTAACATCTTTGCCGATTCTCTTATTACATCTTCCAAATTGCACAAAACTTCATGTCTTGCAATCGCCTTAGGCATTTCAGGATTTTTCAATCCATGATTTTCATTCATATATGGCGGATTTGTAGTAATAACGTGAAAAGTGGCTCCGCCGAAAATTCCCGAAGCCTCTTTTATATCACCTGTCACAATATTAATTTTATCCTGCAGTTCATTCATTTCTACACTTCTTGTAGCCATCTCAGCACTTTCATGCTGAATCTCAAGTCCTGTAAAATGCTCTCCGTTGGTCTTTGCTTCCATTAAAATAGGAATTATTCCTGTACCTGTTCCTAAGTCTAGTACTTTTTCCCCTGATTTAGCTTCTGCAAATCCTGACAATAATACTGCATCCATTCCAAAGCAAAACTTGTCCTTACTCTGAATTATTTTATATCCATTCCGATTAAGGTCATCAATTCGTTCTCCCTGTTTTAAATTAATCATCTAATTTTGATTCCTCTTTATCTTCAAGCCCTTTTAGCGCCTTTATTTCATCTGCTGCCAAATTGATTTTCTTTTTCTTAGGCTTGAATTTTAATTCTTTAATATTATATTCTCTGATTTCCTTTTCGTCATTTACTTCTACAATTACTTTTACTTTCTGTCTAAGAACATTTACACTGTATACTTCTCCTCGTAATCCGTCAAATGTTTTTACATTTTCACCTACACTTGGAAGATTCGCATTTAAGTATTCATATGTTTCCTGCTCATTTTTTAAGCAACACATTAAACGTCCACATACACCTGATATCTTCGTTGGATTTAATGAAAGACTTTGTTCTTTTGCCATTTTAATTGAAACCGGTGCAAATTCCGGTAAAAATGTATTACAACATAAGGGTCTTCCACACACTCCTATTCCACCAAGCATTTTAGTTTCATCTCTAACTCCAACCTGTCTTAATTCAATTCTTGTTTTAAAAACAGATGCCAAATCTTTAACTAACTCTCTAAAATCAATTCTTCCATCTGCTGTAAAATAGAATAAAACTTTATTATTATCAAATGTATATTCTGTATTAATAAGTTTCATTTCCAATCCATGTTTCTTTATTTTTTCGAGACAGATTTTATATGCCTTTTTTTCTTTCTTTTTATTTTCTAACTCTTTCTCATCATCTTCTGGAGTAGCCACTCTTATAATTGGCTTAAGTGGTGCTGAAAGTTCTTCTTCATTAATTTCCTTTATCTTTCCAACAACTTCACCATATTCTATTCCTCTTGCAGTCTCTACTATTACATGCTGGCCATTTTCAACTTCTATATCACCTACTGCAAAATTATAGATTCTTCCTGCCTGTCTAAATCTTACTCCGATTACTTTTGTCATTTTTGAATCCTTTCTCTAATAATCAAAAACAATACTTCTAAAGTTGCATCAAATTTTACATTTGACCCAATCCTTTTCTCCGCATTATCTATTTCTTCTAAAATAATATTTATATCTCTAAAGCTTAGTTTTTCACTTTGATTAACTATAGCCATATAATCATCCTGAAATATCAGCTTTTCTGAATCTTTACATGCCTTATACACAAGCATATCTCTATACCACACATACATAAGATCAAAAAATTCATCTATATTCTTTTTTAGTTCTCCCGCTGTCTTTACTGCCTGAGTTATTACATTTATTCCCCCATGTTCCATTGCAATCAATGTCTGAACCAGAGAATTTTTTAGTTCTTTAAACTCTTCTGATGTTGCAAGTTTAACAGCTTTTCCCGGATTTCCTTCAGCAAACGCCGCAGCAACACTTGCATCATAAGAACCTATGCCAAACTCACTCATTAAATAATTCTTTATTGTGCTTTCTTTTACACTTCTTATATTTAATACAACACATCTTGATAAAATTGTCTGCAAAAATTTATCTGCATTTGTAGTAAGTAAAATAATTATTCCATATTCCGGCGGTTCTTCTATAGTTTTTAATAGTGCATTTTGAGCTGCTTCTGTCATTTTTTCACAATCCGGAACTATATAAATTTTATGTTTACTGCTATACGGTTTAATCACAATATGATTGTTAATCTGTTCTCTTATCTCATCAACACCAATACCACTTTTCTCGTATGTCACAATTCTTATATCCGGTTGGTTTCCGGTATCTGTCTGATGACATGATTTACATTTTCCACAAGCAACTCCTGTCGGAGTTTTTCCTACAGTGTTATTATCCTCACACTGTAAAGCTTTCGCAAATTGAAGCGCTAACTCCATTTTACCTGACTCAGCTTCTCCATTGATTATATATGCATGAGAAATCTTTCCCATCTTTATTGCATTTTCAAAATGTTGAGTTATGTGATTTTGACCTAAAACTTTTCCATTTGCCATACAACAAACCTCATAATCTATTTACACTAACTAATTAAATATATCATAAATACTTCTTTATGTCATTTTCAATATTATTTACACATTCAAATAATTTGTCATTTTCATATATTTTATCAATTCCAACTTCTAATATCTTTTCTCTTGAAAAATCTTCTTCATCGGCAATAAATCTACGACACAACTCTGTATATTTTGGATTTTCCTGACGTCTTTCCCTTTCTACCGCCCTAGAAAGTCTTTCACCTGGTTCAACATATATGTAAAACGGAATAACATTTTCTTCTCCATAATACTTTCTCATTCCTTTATAAGACTCTAAAGTTCCAATATAAAGGTAATTATTGTCACTATCCAAATCTATTTGTCCATCATCTGCTGTAAAATAATTCCATAATCCGTGTACAGTATTATAGCCTCTGCACTCAATTATTTTTCCCTTATCTTTCATTTCTTCTAATTTTTGAGGAGAAACAAAATAATATTCTACTCCATTTTTTTCGCCCACTCTCATAGGTCTTGTTGTATATCCTACAACTGTCTTTAAATTCAATTGTCTATTATTTTTAATTTGCTGAAAAATTGTATCCTTACCGGAGCTGCTTTTTCCTAATATATAAAATATTTTTCCCATTTGCTTTCCTTTTCTTTTCTTATTAATATTTAAACGTCAACTCACTAAATTTATTAATATCTAAATGTTAATTCACCAAATTTATTAATATTAAATCTCAACTTTTAGCGATCCTTAATTTTTAATCTACTAGATTTATTAATATCAAAATCTTAATTTTTAGCGATTTTTAACTTTTTAATTATTAATATTTTTATAATTTTATTAATAACATCTCTACAATAAATTTAATTTATTAACAACTTTTTCTTTTGTCTATTTAGACAATTAATAACCATTGATTATTTACCTAAATAATTAATATTTTTCTTTAATCAACTTAAATAGTTCATACCTATTTTTTATTATATTATTAGTCATTATTAAATTAATTTAAATGTTATGAATTTAAATATTAATAATTTAATTGTTTTTATATTAATTACATAATTAGATTAATCAACAATTTTAAATTTATCATATCCAACTATTTCATAATTTCTATTTTTGTATTCCTTTATTTGTTCAACAAGCTTTACATCAACAACTTCGCCTGGAACAATTAATGGAATTCCCGGCGGATACAAATAAAGATACTCCGCAGATACTTTATTTATTGCATTTTCAATATCTACCAACTTTGTATTACTATTAACTGCATTAGAAATACTCATCTCCTGAATATTTCTTACTAATTCAAAATTTGTATTCTTAATTTTCTTTATTTCTGATTTGTTTGTAATTTTTTTGAGTTCTGCATCAATATAATCTAATGCTTTATATAATCTATCAAATCCCTCTTTATTATCACAAAAGGTAGTTATAGCCAACACATATTTTGCAGCTTCCATTTCCATTTCCAAATGAAATTTTTTACGTAAAATATCATTCATAGGTTTTCCACCCATACTTGAGTTAATTATTAATTTACTTAAATCAACATCAAAAACTTCATTCGTTCCAATAAGTTCTTTTCCCGGAATATGTATGTCATGTAATTTATCACATTTTTTTCTAAATTCTTCTATGTCATTGCTAAATTTTTCATATATTTCATTTCCATTTTTATCTAAAAATGATATGCATTTATCCATATTTGCCATAAAAACATATGAAGGACTGCTTGTCTGAAAAATTGACCAAAAATGTTTTATTTTTTTCTCATCAACTCTTTTTTTTCCTTCTTTAGATAAATGTAACAATGCAGTCTGCGTAAAAGTCGGCAAAGTTTTATGCATACTCTCAATTACTAAGTCTGCTCCCATATCATATGCTGGTTTTGGAAATTTATCTGATATTCCAAAATGCGCTCCATGAGCTTCATCAACAATAAGCACTGCTCCATTTTTATGCGTAATATCTGCCAAAGTTTTTATATCTGACACAATTCCATCATATGTAGGCGACGTTATGACAACTGCTTTTATATTACTATTTTTTTCAAATAAATTTTCTAATTCTTTTGCACTATATCCCCCATTTATCCCATATTTAGGAATATACTTTGGATACAAATATGTATTATTTAACTTAAGCAATTCACTTGCATTATATACTGCTTTGTGACAGTTTCTTCCTATTATTATTCTATCCCCCTGTGTAAGACACGAATGCATTGCTGTTAAAATGCCAACTGTGCTTCCATTTACTAAAAAATATGTTTTTTCCGTCCCCCAAAATTTTTTTGCCCGTTCCATCGCATCCTTAAGCACGTCATCTGCTTCGTAGAGCATATCAAATCCATCTATTTCTGTTATATCAATATCAATTCCATACTGCTCTTTTATTAACTTTACATTTCTCTTATGTCCCGGCATATGAAATGGGTAAAAATCAGACTTACTATATTCTTTTAATTTATCATATAAATCCTTTGACATTACTATTCTTCTTCTAACTCCTCATTATCAAACATATTTTCAAATGAAATCTGCTTGTAATTGTATTGATTTTTCTCAAATCCCTCTAAAAATACTTCCATAGACGCATACTCTTTTCTGCCTTTTTTAATCAAATAAGGTACATCTATATTAAATATTACATTTTCTTTTGTCGGATTATCTTCTCGCTTCATCAATTTTTCTACGATAGCCAATGGTATAGAAAATTCAGCTACACTTTCCATAAATGTTAATTCAAATTTGGCTTCAAACAAATTTTCCGTTCTATAAACTTGTTCTATATAAACTCTTCCTACTTCTGATTTTTCGGCCTCTTCAATAACTGGAATAGACCATCCTTCATTTCCACAAATTATAATCGGATATACGTTATTGACTATTCCAACCATTGCATCAGGCAATACATGTGTTTCATCTACTGCATTTTCGTATCCAACTAATAATTCTTCTTTGGAAATCGTATTTATTACATTTTCATTTAATCCATTAACAAATTCATTTATGTTTTCTAATATAGGTTTAAAAACATCTATTTTTTCAAATGAAATAAGAAATATATTATGTGCCCATGCATATTCCTGAGCAGCACGACTAAATCCTGTCGCACTAAAATAACATCCTACATTATTGTATATATTTTCATTTTTATCCACGCCTAAATATCTATTTTCATTAATATCTGTAATAATTCCATAAAAATCTCTTATATGAGACAATTCAACTCTATTTTTTGCATAAAATTTATATTGGCAAATCATTCTTATTGGAGTTGTAAATGCTGAAGGCATATTTAAAATACCATAACTATATATTCCATGTTGTGAACTATTTCCATTTATTTCTTTTATAGTTACATATCCACTATCTTCTAATAATTTATTTACTTTTTTCTCAAATATATACTCTCTTGCCTGATGTTCTTTCATATATACCACCTACTCATTTGTTTATTTGCGTGCATCCTTTTATATTTTACTATTTTTTCAAGACTATATCAAATCTTATTATTTCCTAGAATTATTATTTTTTTAATTTAATTTCTATTTTTATTCAAACCAACTTAACGCTAATTATGTATAAAAATTATATACTTATATAATAAAAAAAGAAGCATTCCTGCTTCCCATCACTTCATTACTTATTAACGTTCCCTTATCCGTCCCGTTTTTCTTGTTCTTCTCTTACCAAATGACATTCGGACATAGTTAGTGCCCAGTTCCGGAATCGAACCAGAGACACGAGGATTTTCAGTCCTCTGCTCTACCAACTGAGCTAACTGGGCATAAAAAATTGCGGGGACAGGATTTGAACCTGCGACCTCCGGGTTATGAGCCCGACGAGCTTCCAGACTGCTCTACCCCGCGCTGTTTCTTCTTTTTTTAATGGGCAGAGAAGGATTCGAACCTTCGAAGGCGTTGCCAGCAGATTTACAGTCTGTCCCCTTTGGCCACTCGGGAATCTGCCCATTCTTTCAAGGTAAGCCTGACTTTTGAAATCATTTCTTCCCTAAAGCCGATGAACGGACTCGAACCGTTAACCTGCTGATTACAAATCAGCTGCTCTGCCAATTGAGCCACATCGGCTTATTCTGTTTTATCAACAAGCTTTCCTGCTTATTTTCTTTTTACCTCTCGGTAGTGGGACCTACAGGGCTCGAACCTGTGACCCCCTGCTTGTAAGGCAGGTGCTCTCCCAGCTGAGCTAAGATCCCATGTTTCCTTATACAAAAATAGAGGTCGAGAAAGCCGGCTT
>CABJBF010000006.1 GCA_902363805.1 Eubacteriaceae bacterium
ACCTTGAATCCCTGCTTTTCAGCCTTAGCCCATGACTTGCTTCCTTCATATAAACCAATGATGACATCGCATCCTGATTCCTTTAAGTTTAATGCATGTGCATGTCCCTGACTACCATAACCGATGATTGCAATTGTCTTTCCATCTAATAATGAAAGGTTACAATCTTCCTGATAAAATATTCTTGCTGTTTCCATAATATTTTATGCCTCCTATTTAATTAATCTCATTTATAAAAATGTTTATTTTTTTCTTATAGTTTTGTATTATATCGCTCGCGTTGTCTTATGTCAATAGCGTTGTCTGTTTTCTTCATAAAAATTTTTATGCAAACTTTTTATGTCTGTCTTGTAAATCTAAATTCTCCCCCCAATTTATTATGCTATTTTGCAAATTTTTACGGCAATTTCTTACGCTTTTACAATAATGGGTACTGCTTTGTTTTAAATCATTTAGTTAAGCCTTGTTATTACCCTGATTTTTATTTATTTCTAACTGGTCAATAGCATGCATGATATGCACCCGCATTGCACTTCTGGCACCTTCTGCATTTCTATTTTTCATAAATTCCATAATCATTCTATGCTCTGATATAACCTGCTCTACAGGAATATGCTCTGTTTCATACAAATAAACACCTTTTTCAATTGACTGATGCAGTACAGGCTCTAGTTGATTTATAAATTCATTATGAGTTGCATTTGCAATGGAGCAGTGGAACATCATTTCTTTATGTGTATAATCTATGCCTTTTAAAAGCAGTTCTTCTATTTCTTTACCTATGGCAAATATTCTTTCTAGTTCTCTATCTGATGCCCTTATGGTCGCATAATACGCTATCTCCGGTTCAAATATAAGACGCATTTCATAAAGGTCATCTATATCAACCTTTGCTGAAGCCGTATCTTCAAGACCTGCTACCATTTTAGGAGTGTAATCTTCTCTTATAAATGTTCCTTTTCCCCTCTTTATTTCCAATACATTTCTTGCTACTAAAATACGTATTGCTTCTCTTAAGGTAATTCTACTTACTCCAAGTTCTTCAGATAACTGAAGTTCATTTGGAAGTTTATCACCGGGATTATATTTTTTTTCAACTTTTATCATCGACATTATTGTCTCTGCAACATCATCCGATAATCTTTTATTTTTTCCCATAATAATCTCCATTCAAAAAACCACATAGCCATATTGTTTTTTGGCCATGTGGTTTATAATTCAAAATATAATATACAGGTTCAAAAACACCTAAATTATAGTTATGTTTTTATTTCGATATAATTTAATCCCTTTGCCTTATCAGGTAACAATTTAATAACCCTTGTTACTAAACATATCTATAAGTATTTCTTTAATACATCAACTTTGTCTAATTTTTCCCATGGAAGGTCAAGATCAGTACGTCCAAAGTGACCATAAGCTGCTGTCTGCTTGTAAATCGGTCTTCTCAAATCTAACATTTTGATAATTCCTGCCGGTCTTAAATCAAAGTTTTCTCTAATGATATCTACTAACTTATCATCATGAATCTTTCCTGTTCCAAATGTATCAACCATTATTGAAGTTGGCTGTGCAACACCAATTGCGTATGATAACTGAATTTCGCATTTTTCAGCAATTCCTGCTGCTACAATATTTTTAGCTACATATCTTGCTGCATAAGCTGCTGAACGGTCTACCTTTGTGCAGTCCTTACCTGAGAAAGCTCCGCCGCCGTGACGTGCATATCCACCATAAGTATCAACAATGATTTTTCTTCCTGTAAGTCCGCTGTCACCATGTGGTCCACCGATTACAAAACGTCCTGTAGGATTGATAAAATATTTTGTATCCTCGTCTAACATTTCCTTAGGAAGTACCGGTTCAAATACATATTTCTTTATGTCTTCATGAATCTGTTCCTGTGTAACATCAGGATCATGCTGTGTTGATAATACTACTGCTTCAATTCTTACAGGCTTATCATTTTCGTCATATTCTACTGTTACCTGACTCTTTCCGTCCGGTCTAAGATATGCTAACACTCCATCTTTTCTTACTTTTGTAAGCTGTTTTGTTAATTTGTGAGCTAATGAAATTGGAAGTGGCATTAATTCTTCTGTTTCATTTGATGCGAAACCAAACATCATACCCTGATCTCCTGCACCAATTGCTTCAATTTCTTCATCACTCATCTTGTTTTCTTTTGCTTCTAATGCTTTATCAACACCCATTGCGATATCTGTTGACTGTTCATCTAATGCAACTATAACACCACATGTATCTGCATCAAAGCCATATTTTGCTCTGTCGTATCCAATCTCTCTTACTGTATCTCTAACTATTTTCTGAATATCAACATAACCTTTCGTTGTAATTTCACCCATAACTAAAACAAGACCTGTTGTAATTGATGTTTCACATGCTACTCGGCTCATAGGGTCCTGTCTCATTAACTCATCCAATATTGCATCTGAAATCTGGTCACAGATTTTATCAGGATGTCCTTCAGTTACTGATTCTGATGTAAATAATCTCTTCTCCATCATCGTTCTCCTTTTCTTAAACTTTATCTAATTTATCTTTTAGCAGATTTATCCAAAATTTCATAAAAGAAAATCCACTGTTTTAAACAGTGGATTTGAAATCAAGGTTTTCAAATCTTATTGATCGATTGCTCGCTCAGGTGGGCACCTTCCATATAGGGGTTGCCGTGGCATCACAGATCCTTTTATCTCCGCCAACTCTGAATAAGATAAATTAATCATTTTATTTAACTAACAAAAGTAGAATAATACATTCATTTCTTTCCGTCAACCATTATTTTATGAACGCCATATAAATTCCATATAAAATATGAACCATTTTTTTAATAATCTATATATAAAATTGCACTTCTTAACCGGTATCTACATATATATTATAAAATATTATTCCACTTTATTTCACAAATATTATTTGCTATATTTTTCTTCTATTTCTGTAATCATCTTTACTCTGTTCTCATGTCTGCCGCCTTCAAATTCAGCTCCAAAAAATTCGTCAAGAATCATTTTTGCCAACTCATCTCCTACTACTCTTGCGCCAAATGCAATTATATTAGCATCGTTATGCATTTTTGTAAGTTTAGCTGAATATGGGTCACTACATACTGCTGCTCTAACACCCGGAACTTTATTAGCAGCCATTGAAATACCGATTCCTGTTCCACACATTAAAACGCCATAATCTACATCTCCATTTACAACTGCTTCGCCAACTTCCATTCCCTTCTTAGGGTAATCGCATTTAATGATTTCTCCATTTTCATCATAATTTGTACCGTAATCTACACATTCATAGCCTTTTTCTTTCATATAAGCTATCATCTTATCTTTTAAATCTACTGCTGCATGATCGCATCCAAAACCAATCTTCATAATTTGTTCCAACCTTTTCTTTTTATGTTTACTAAATTTATAAGTTTTATTCTACCATAAGTACGTTTTATCATAAGTATTCTGTGTGACTGTTACCAAAATTTTGTAGTCTAATTCTAATTAGCTGATTCTTACTTATTAATCCTTTACTTATTCAAATGAAACCTTTTTAATAATACATCATATTCAGTTATTTTCAATCATTTTGGCAAATATTTGCTAAAAATATATGTCTATCTGTCTCCAAATATATGCAAATATAAATCTTCTAATGTTGGTGAAGCCTTTTTTGCATTGTCCACATCCGGAATCCCATCAAATAAAAAACGCACCCTAATCTTTGCATATTCTTTTGACAAACTTGTAACTGTATATTTGTTCATAATTGAATTTACATCCTGTTCATTGATTTCTGCTTCATATACAACATCTTCAATACCTTTTAACAGATTTTCAGGAGTATCTTTTTTTCTAAGTATTCCGTTATCTAAAATTAATACTTCTTTTGCGATAAATTCAATATCTGAAACAACATGAGTTGCAATAATTACAATCTTATTAAACCCAATCTGAGATATCAGATTTCTGATTCTAATTCTCTCCTTTGGGTCAAGTCCTGCCGTTGGCTCATCTAAAATAAGAATCTTTGGGTCATTTAATATAGCCTGTGCAATTAATGCTCTTTGTTTCATGCCCCCTGAAAAGGATTTTAATTTTTTATTTTTAACATCATACAAATTAACAAATTTAAGAACTTCTTCTATTCGTTTTTTTGCCTCTGTTTTTTTTAATCCTTTTAATCCTGCAATATAATCAAGAAATTCTGCTACGGTAAAGCTATCATATACTCCCTGTTGCTGTGGCATGTATCCTATAAGATTTCTATAATCTTTGCCCATGCTTATTGTTTCTTTTCCATTATATAAAATTTCTCCACTGCTTCTGTCTATGGCATCTACTAAAATATTCATAAATGTAGATTTACCTGCACCATTAGGTCCTAATAAACCATATATTCCTTCTGTAAATTTACACGAGAATTTATTTAGTGCTTTTTTGTCACCATACTTTTTCGAAAGATTATTTATTTCTAAAATCATAGTTTATCCCTTTTCTATAAAATTTTTCTTTTAGTATAGTTCTTAAGATTTTTAAAATTCATAATAAAAACTGCTACTATAATAATTGCTAAATTAATCCATTCCACTACAGTTGCTTTTGTAAAATAATCGCTCATGTTTACTACCGGAATAAACATAATCTTATTCATAAATTCAACTCCCAGCATATATAGCACAACCGGCATAACTATAATTCCCATAGATATTACTACATTTTTGATGTAATCAGGAGAAAAATCCGATATTCCCACTACAAGCAAACCTAGTAAAATTATACCCATGCATTTACACAAATAAATTAAAATCAAAGCTGCAAGAATTGATATATGTAATGGAAAATGTTGCAACTGTGATAGACTCTGTGCAGGTGCCATTAATCCGTTTGGCTTATATGCCTTTAGTAAAATAACCAGCCATGGAATAGTTTCAATACACCATAAAACAACAGAAATTAAGATTGCATTTAAATATTTATTTCTAATTAATTTGCTTCTTCCATAATATGTAGTATCCAAAAGTTTCTGCATTTCTTTCTGCCTGTCATAAGTAAATATTGGCACTACACAAAATACTGCAATGATAAATAAAATCAGGAAACTAATATCCTTATCGTATATTGTTACATCACCAAATATGTAACCGAATACTAAATCATTGGTAAAGCAGCCTTCAATATTCTGCTTTTCCTTCAGTTCTTTAAGATAATCATTTTTCTCCTGAACTTTTTGGAAATCATCGTATGGCATCATCTGTGCATTATATTCCTGACTTGCCATAACATATACCTGATTATCAACCTCACCATTTATGTATTTTTCCGTAAGTTCGTCATATCCTACCTGAATCTCATCATATCTTTTCTGTTCAGTATCAAGATACTCCTGACTCTTTTTATCCGGAACTCCATATACTTTTGAAATATAATTTGCATAGCATTTATCATGATAATCCATTTTAGTATTATCATTGCTCAAAAAATATCCCTGAATCACAACAAGTATTATGACAAAGAAAGCAACTTTATTAACTGCAAATATTTTCTTTTTCTCATAACTAAGTATTCCTTTTGATTTTATGCCTATGTTTTTCTGTCCTTTAGCAATTCTTAAATGCGGAAACTTTATTACTCTTTTCGTTGTAAACGAATACATTGCAAAGACTATTGATGCCGACAGATAAACTGCCATTATTATTAATGTCCACTTAAACAATTCAAAAGGATGTTGTAAAATATTTATATTTATGTATTTTGCCATAAACGATTTAGTATTTAATAAGGTAACAGGGCTTAACATTTTAAATACAGCCGTACTCATATTCCACTCAATACTATTAGTTATAAGTAATGAAACTGCCGTGCTTATAAGAATTATCCCATAAGTAACCGTTTCATTTTTTACAAGCGATATTATTCCTATAACTACAATTCCTATAATGCAGACAGCTATCCATTTAACCATGAAATATATAATCATATACTGCCATATCTGCATTGGCAGGGCAAATTCATAAAATCCACGCACTGACTGAATCGGTACATTCATTCCGCTAAGTCCATACTTAATATATAACTGAACAAATTTAATTCCATATACAATTATTATTGCAATTGCTGACGTTATGGATAATGCCACCATCTTGTTCACAATTAAATTCAACCGTCCGTTCCTGCAGGATTTTAATAAATCTAACATTCCTTTTTTTATTTCCTGACTTACTAATATAAGTGCAATCTGAACGACCATTACAAAAAGTATTATGTCCGTAAGTCCGAATTCTGTTATCTTCTCAATCACCCTATAGTTACCATATACCGGTTTCACATTTTTTACGGCTTCATATGCCTTAACCGTTCTTTTAGCATTGCTTAATTGAAATTTATTGTTTTTAGAAAACAATACAATGCTTTGCATATTTGTGCCATCCTCTTTTATCTTAATAAGATATTTACCGTAATTGTCAATCTTATTCTTCTGTAACTTATCCTGTGCAGCAATCTGTTCCTTCGTTTCTATTTCTGCCCTCGTTTCATAAAGAACATTAACTATACACAAACTTATTAATAACGCTATAATTATTTTAGAGAATACTATTTTCTTTAATTCTTTTATTATCATTTCTTTATTTTTAACCCAATCATCTCTCCTTGTGAAAATGACGATACAGAACTATTATTATCTGATTCGTCATCCACAAAATCACTCAAATACCCATACAGATATTTATTGCCTGCTGCCTGTAACGCCAATATTTTTTTATCCATATCATAATCAGGCTTTATATCTGTCCATTTATGTTTGTCCGTATCATAGCATCTGTATTCCGGAGGGATACTCTTATCTTCTGCATCCGGAGCCCCAAGTTCTTTATCTTTATCATACTGTGTTTTTACAATATATATTTTATTATTTACATATGAATATGACATACGATATGCATTATCCAATTCCTTACTTGTGCCTTTCTTCTTATCATATTCATATAAAGTGAATTGTTCACCATAGCACGTTAAATAGTAATAATAATTTTTATTAATTCCTATTAAATAAAAATCATAAAATCCCTTTACATCCTCCATTCCTTCATAGGTCATGTTATAATTGAAATCCATTTTTTCAACATCACCATTTTTTATATCTACACAATAATAATCACTATGTTCGTCAAATTTTTCTATTTCTTCTGCATAAGGGTTAGCACATGAAGTAAGCCATTCTGTATATTTACTCCATGTTTTGAACTCGGAATCATATACATTTTTATTCTGATATCTAATTCCAAGATATATCCTGTTTCCACTCTTCGCCTTTGAAAAACATGATATGTTAGCTTTGTTTCCAAAGTCAGTCAATCTTTTCTGTTCCCCTGTTTTTATATCGACTTCATATAATTCCGATGTCTCAGAAGCAACCATGACCATTCCATCATCATCGGCCTCACCATCTTCACTAGAATAACTTGTAAGATAGATTTTACCGTCAATAAACAAAGCTTCCTGATCATCTGTAGAAAAATCTAAAGTTGCAATTTTCTTTTTATTACTTCCATCAACATTACTTTTGTAAAGTGTAGTTCCACCTACATCTAAAAAATAATAAAGGTCATTTTCATATATGAATGGATATACCACTTTTCCCTCCATTATTGCATTACAAGTAATTTCTTCCCCGGCAACATATTCATGATTACAATTTGCAAGTCCGCACGCAACAACAGTCGCATTCGTCTTTGGATTATAAACTTTAATGCACGAATATCCCGTACTAAAATCATATCCTGAAAGTGTTACCATATCCTCTCCATAAGATGCATCTGGTTTTATCACTTCCACCGTACTAACATTTTCATTTGTCTGTGCCTTCCCATTTCCACAGCCTGTTATAAATAACGACAATAGACCGACCATTAAAAAAATGTATTTTCTCATTTGCTCAACCCCTTATTCATTTCTATTCTTTGTTTATTTATTTCCGATACTATTTCATCTGCTCCGGCCTCTTTTAGTTTTCTGTCAAAATCATTCCAAGCCTCTTTAAAACTTCCATATTCATCGCTAAATAACTTCGGAACATCATTAACTTCTCCCAAAAACTCTCTTTCTACCTTTCGAATTGCTACTACTTTCTCTTTATAAGCTGATAAATCAAAATAGTAACCTTCTATGCCTATATCTATTTTTGCATCTTTCATAGATTCTTTTGCCAATTGTCGGTCCGTATCATCTGTATCATTTATAAGATACTGATTCGCCATATTACCTGCTCCATCTGATGTATACAAATCATTGCTTATTGGAGTATAATTCTTAACTTCATATCCGGCAGACTCTGTTCCATTCACCATTATTTCTGACAGCATCTTATCACTACATATTGTAGCCATTGCTTCTAGAGCTTTCTCTTTGTTATTAGATTTACTACATACTCCATTAATCGTTGACCATCCTCCGATATCTGTTGTATATCTTTTTATCATAGGTACAGCCTCCATATTCTGACTGGCATCCCAACGTGTATGGAAATCCATTGTTTTCTTTCCTGCTGTTGTCATGCAACTGCTTTCTAAAAAACTATTAACAGTCACATCACCCAAAATGTCTGTTGTACTATAGTAATATTTTTTGTCTTTTATACCGTTAATACAGCTATATCCCTGCTGATACATTTCATATAGCGCTTCATAATCTTTTCTTACTTTTTTGCTATCAGTAATCGTTATGACATTGTCATCATTAGTATTTGCATCTACACCTATGCACTCTAACCAAAATACCGGAGCACTGTCATAATTATCAAAATAAAAATTAGGTTCTATAAAGTTTAATTCATATTGATTCAAATAACTCGTTGTAATACTATATTTATAATCACTTTCCCAACCTTTTAATTTATTTAACACAGGAATAATATCACTTAGAGATTTTCCCTCAACATCACTTTTTTTAATTCCATATTTATCAGCCACATCTTTGTTGTATATGTAATAATTTGTTTCGCTTGAAAAAACATTTGTCTTAAATCCATAAAATGTTCCATTGTAAAGACTTAGATTATACAATCCTGACGGATATGCCTTTGTGAGTTTTTGATATGCATCTGTATTGCTGTATTTATCCAAATCTTCATATATGCCATTAAAAACCATTTTCTGACTTGAATTGTCTGTTACATCATTACATCCTACCGATGTTATTATGTCTGGTGGATTATCTCCATTAATCACATCAAGTACATATTCTAATGTCATATTTTCTAATGCCACAGGCATAAAATAAATAACATAATCCGCACCATTTTCCACCAAATAATCATTCACTGCAACCATCTGTTCATCCGAATATCTATGCTCAGTTTTGCCATTCCATACTTGTGGTTCAGCATACATATAGCTTAAAATTGTCTTATCCGGATATCTTTCCTCAAGAAATTCCTTAGACAATTCAATATGTTCATCTGCATTCTCATTTTGTAATGAAGTTTCTTCCTTAGCAGATATTACTGTTTCTTTTTGTGTTGCATTCAGAAAATCTCTTGCACTGTCGTTTTCTGTATTATTATTGTTACATCCTGAGAGTATTATTGCTGAAGATAACAGCAATATTTTTAGACATTTACTTCTCATCTCGCACCCCCTGTTATAAGATATCAATATTATTCTTCCCTTTAATACATTATACTGCATAAAATTGTTTTGCGGTATTTTATTTTAAGTATATAGAGGTGTATCAGCTCAATACACCTCCATATGTACATTTATCATTCTATTTTGGAGCTACGCTATTATAACTCCAATTAAGCCCACTTCTGTAATAAACATAATGTTCACCAGATGCACTTATCCATTTTTTCCCATTTTCAGTATCTTTATACTTTTGAACAGTTTGAGTCCCTGCCTTAGTTTTGCTGACGTTATATGATATATGACCTGAATCTGTAGCATGTAACACCGTAATAACTTTATAATCTGATACTGTTGCATAAGAACAATATGTCGTTGCTAATGCCCTAGTTTTATTATTTTGAAACACTGTACTTCCTCCACATACATTCGCAGCTGAAACACTACATACATTAGACACTAAAAGTGTAGTCGCTGTTAATAAACATATAATTTTTTTCTTCATTAATTCCTATCTCCTTTCGTAATTTTGTCAACTCAATATTAATATTTTGCTAACATTATATAGCTTCAATGATTGTAAATAATATAACTAAATATATTTTCTTTTTCCATATTTTTTGCATGAAACGACAAAAAACTATTGTTTTTGGGCAAAAAAAGAGTATTTACTATGTTTTACTATTATCATAAAAGCCTGTTTTATTTTCCTATTTTTTCTTTCAATATACATGGTGTTTGTAAACATGCAGATAATATTATTCCTACATCTATGGCTAAAGCATAATTTTCTCTATTTAATAATATTAATAAGTAATATATTATTGCAATTATTAAAACTATAACGGTTATTTTTGATTTATATTCTTTCTTTTCTATTAAATCTAATCTACGATTTTCATTTTCAATAGGACTAAATATAATCAACCCGATAGTTGCACATAGCATACCTATATCAAAAATAAAGTTATATTTGATATTAGCAATAATATAAATGCATACAAATAATATTATCAATGAAGAAATTATACAAACCCATGCATGTCTAGTATGAAAACCGCCACTATATTTTCTAGTTAACATAAACGTAACTATAAATAATATGCTTTCAAAAATTTTTCCCATAATCCCACCTATAGTTATTGAAATAATTATAGGAAAAGTAGTTAAGAAAAAGCCATAAACAGCATACTCATACAATTCTCTATCTTCATTTAATATTGCCTTATGCTTAATTAACCATGTAACAATGTAATATGATATATATCTCATTTATTTTGTTTTTTATAACGTTCTAACGCTTTTGGTGCCTTTGGTTGATAAAGCATTAAACATGACGTAGTATTTGCTTCCACTTTAAGTAATTTGTCTAGAGCAAATATTACAGCTTTCGTTGTACCTTTTAATATTTTATTTTCTTCCAACACGCCTCCCCCTTTCTTATATAATTATCATCAAAAGCTATATACAATCATACTAACCTTCCTTTAGCTTAAAATCGATATTTTTTTGCATGAAACGACAAAAAACTATTGTTTTTGGTCATTTCATTTTGTTTTTTTTTTATTTTATTGTATACTATTTGTAAATTATTTATAAATTATGCAATGCAAGGGGGTTATATTATGAAAACAACATTACTATATTTATTTATTTATATTATAGAAGCTTTAATATTATGGTCATACTCATCTAATTTATTTCACTCAAGATACTCTAAAAAAATAGAGTTTATAGGTTTGTTTACTGGATACGGATTTCTGTTTTTACTTGCATTCATAAAAGTCGTTTGGATTAATTTACTTTTTTTTCTGCTTATTAATTTTATTTTTTTTATTATATTTTATAAACTTAAATGGAACCTTTGTCTTCTACATTCTATGGTTTTAGCCTGTCTTATGAGTCTTAGCGAACTGACAATCACAGGATTATTCTCGCAGTTTAATAGCGTTGTACTTTATAACAGTTCTGATTTTTTATTGCTAGTTATTCTTACCATTTTTAGCAAAATTTTTTACTATATAGGAATTAGAATTATTATTACGTTAATGCATGGTATAATAAGCGAGAACGGACATATTAATAGAGCAACAATCCTGCTTAATATAATACCTCTAATTTCACTTTATATTATTTTAATAATGACTGCTGGGATTTTAAGTACAAAAGTACCATCAGGTTTTAAGCCTTTATTATCATCCTGTGCAATTTTGTTATTTGTTATAAATATATTGGTTATGTATATTTACTATTATACACAGCAAAAATCTCATGAACTTATAAACCTTCAAATTCAATTACAAAAAGAATATGATATGGCAGAATACTACAAAACTTTATTCAAACAAGATGAAAGTCAGAAAATCCTGATTCACGATATTCGAAAGCATTTTATGTCCATTGCAAACTTAAATGAACAAAATGAGCAGGATAAGATTCGGCAATATCTTGATACTATTTTAAATTCATCTGATTTGCAGACTTCGGTTCACATTTCTGATAACGAATTGTTAAATTACATTATATGTCACTATATACAATTATGTAAAAACAAAAATATTAACTTAAAAGTTGATGTTCGAAAAAAAATGCTCCAACATTTGGACTATTCTGAGCTTACAGCTTTGTTTTGCAATCTGTTAGACAACGCCATAGAAGCATGTATTAATATTCAGGATTCCTATATTGATTTAAGCATCACTTCAAATGAAATTAATCATATAACTATAATTAATATCGTTAACACCTGTAATACTATTCCGACTTTTAATAAATCCGGAATGCCTATTTCAAACAAAAATAACAAATTAAAGCATGGCTTTGGATTAAAAAGTGTAGAACGAATTATTAATAAATATAACGGAAATATAAAAATGTATTTTAACAATAAAAAAATGACCTTTCATACAGTCATAACTATGGAAGACTGCTAACACATAAGAATATAAAATTATTGAATTATATTTAATTCCTATTGTATAACTATTAACAACATTCAAATTTATAAGAAGGGGAATTTACAATGCGAATTTTAATTTGTGATGATGACTTAGAAATGTCTATGCAACTCAAAGAGATTTTACAATGCTTTTTTAGCACAAGTTCTTTAAATATACCTGAGATTACGATTTATAATAATGGTACTGATTTACTTTTAGATTCCGGTGAAAAAGATATTGTCTTTTTAGACATAGAATTACCTGATGTAAGTGGTATCTACGTTGGCAATGAGCTAAAAAAAACAAATTCAAATACCATTATATTTATTGTAACTTCTTATTCCCAATATTTAGATGATGCAATGCGTTTTCATGTATTCCGATATCTTTCAAAGCCTCTGGATAAGCAAAGAATTTTTAGAAATATGAAAGACGCAATAAACTTATACACTTCTTCCGTTACAAAAATTCCAATAGAAACGAAAACTGAAGTATTTACAGTATTAACATCCGACATTGTTTGTATCGAAGCACAGGGAAGAAAAATAACTATTCATACTACCACTGGAGATTACGACTCTATACATAACATGCACTATTGGACAGATACTTTAAATATGCCATGTTTTTTTACTTCACATAGAAGTTTTATTGTTAATTTAAGATACGTTTCTAACTTTGATCATTCACTAATATATTTGTATGGCAATAAAATACGTGCTTATTTAACAAAAAGAAAATACACACAGTTTAAAGATGCATACATGCTATATTTAGAAAGCACACGATAATTTATTGTTTCGCTTTTTTACACAAAAATATAGTTTTATAAACTTGTCATATATAAACAAAACGCCGGCAAATTTTCTTTGCCGGCACTCTTATTATGTTAGTAGAATTTATTATGATTTTGCTTTACTATTCTCCATTTTTAGGAGTAGCTATCAAATTATCATGCGAATTGCTTTCTTAGGCTAATTTACATTTAAAATTATTTTTTGTATATAATTTTGCTTTTTAAATTATACTAATGCTGCTCCAAGAGCTTTACATGCTGCAAGTGCTTCTTCATCAGGCATTTCATTAGCAATTACACTATCTGTTGCAAGCTTAATTCCTGATGCTGAACAGTCCGCTTCCCAATTTTCCATCCATTCTCCGGTTCCCCAGCCATAAGAGCCAAATAATGCTACTTTCTTTCCCGGTAATTCAGGTTTGCACTCATCAAACATTGGTGCAAATTCGCTTTCTTCCAAAACTTCGTCTCCCATGGCAGGGCATCCAAATGCAATTCCATCATACTCTTTTACTTTTGCTGCGCCAAAATCTGTTGCTGAAATTAATTCAGCTTCAGCACCTGCTTCTTTTATTCCTTCAACTACAGATGTTGCCATCGTTGATGTGTTACCTGTTCCAGTCCAAAATACTACTGCGATTTTACTCATTTGTTAAAATCCTCCTTATTTATATTTACTTATGATTATTCATAAGTTTTTTATTATATGATGCTATTATCAGTATTTAACTGACCAATCATTAAACTCTACGCATTATCACAATCATACATCATTATATTTATTTAAGCTGCAACTGTTAATTGCATAACACTACGCCCGCTAATCCAAAGATTCATATAAATATCTCTGCATTTTTTATATTTACGAAATGTCTTTGTTGCCTCTTCTTCATTGCAATATACTTTCCAATAACCTGTACATTTGCAATTGCACCCATGATTTTCAATAAAGCCTTTTACATCACCTATTGGATATCCTAAAAATATTCCTATCTCATGTGGAAACTGATTTAACTTTTCAAATTTCTTCTTTAACTGGAGTATTATGTTTTCGCAATTAACAGATACATTAATTCCATCGTCTGCTAAATATCCTTGTTGTAATAAAAATTTTTTTATATCCTCCCTATTTAATATTTTTTCCAAATCTGCTCTTCTGTAAACATATATAAGGGCTTTATTCACTCCTACGTTTTCTGACAAAATGTCAAATGTAATACCTTTTCTCTTCATTTTTGAATTCCAATAGGCCACTCTTAAATAAAGTTCATTTAATGATTTATATGTATATGTAAACAGGCTTGCTGCCTTAATGGATGCTAAAGTTGGAGAACAATGTTCTATTAACTCCTGTTCAAACATATTGTCTACCTCCCAACCATTTTATTATCTTTTAGGTTAGTCATAGCTAACTTGAAGATCAAAAAAATTACGGGCTTTATCAGTCATAAGTCCAGTTTCATTGGAGGTAGAAACTTACTTATGACCTAAACACTTTCGTGTTGCATTATGCCCGATTTTATAGGTGCAGTTAGTTGTCAAAACTTTGTGTTAGTCTTAACTAACTACAATATACTTTACATTCTTTTGTTTGTCAATATAAATTTGTAGAAATAATCTTTTTAGTAACAATTAACCTAATTAAACATACAATACAATGTCTAAAAAAGAACTGCAAATAAAAGCATTCACAATTATTCGCAGTTCCTCTTTAATTTAAATTTTTCTAATTATTCATCTTTCAAAATCAGCTAATTAAATTCTTTCAACTTTAATTAAGTTTGTATTACCTGATGTGCCATTTGTATATCCACCTGTAATTACGATTCTGTCATCTTTTTCTAAGCCAAGTACTTCTTTAGCTGTTTTCTTAGCTGTGTAGAATAAAACTTCTGTAGAATCAAATTCTTCTACCATAATAGGTGTTACACCCCATGATAAAGCTAATTTTCTCCATGTCTTCTCATTTGTTGTAAGACCTACAATATCAACCGGTGAACGGAATCTTGAAATCATTCTTGCTGTCATACCTGATAATGTACATACAGCAATTCCTTTTGCCTTAATATCAATGGCCATACCACATGTTGCATGTGAAATAGCATCTATTTCATTTCTAATCTGGAAATCAAAATTTCTAAATCTTTTATCATAATGGATACTCTGTTCTGTTCTTTCAGCAATCTTAGCCATTACTTCTACAGCTTTTACCGGATATTTTCCTGCTGCAGTTTCTCCTGATAACATAATTGCACTTGTTCCATCGTAAACAGCATTAGCAACGTCTGATATTTCAGCTCTTGTAGGTCTGATATTTGTAATCATTGACTCTAACATTTCTGTTGCTGTAATAACTCGTTTACCAAGCATACGACACTTAGTAATCAAATGCTTCTGAATTGCCGGAAGCTCTTCGTATGCAATTTCAACACCCATGTCACCACGGCCAATCATAATGCCTTCACAAGCTTCGCAAATTTCTTCAATATTATCTACACCTGCCTGATTTTCAATCTTTGCAATGAGGTCGATATCTTCACCGTCATTTTCTTTCAAAAACTGCTTTACATCTAATAAATCCTGCTTCTGTGATACAAATGAGCATGCAATATAAGCAACTTCATTTTTAATACCAAATAATATATCCTGCTTATCCTGTTCACTCAAATATTTCTGTTTTAATACTTTATTAGGGAAGCTCATACTCTTTCTGTCTGATAAAACACCACCTACTGTAACTTCTGTGATAATGTTGTTTCCCTTAATTTCTTTTACGACAAATTCCATTAAACCATTATTTAATAAAATTCTGTCCCCTACATTTAAATCCTTGTTCAAATTCTTATAAGATACAGAGACTATTGTCTGGTCGCCTTCTACTTCATCAGTTGTAAAAGTAAATGGGGCTCCAGCCTTTAATTCAATCTTTCCGTCTTTAAATGTTCTAATTCTATATTCTGGTCCCTTTGTATCTAACATAACCGCTATAGGAAGATTTAATTTTGTTCTAACTTTTTTAATTATATCAATTTTTTTCTGCTGTTCTTCGTGTGTGCCATGTGAAAAATTGAGACGCGCAACGTTCATTCCTGCTTTACACATATCTGTAATGATTTTCTCGTCTGTAGATGCCGGTCCTATTGTACATACAATCTTTGTTTTACGCATTATTATTCTCCTTATACGCTTAATTTACTTAATCTGAATCTTCTAAACCAAGGATAGATATTTGTGAAACTATATTTGAAATATCATACCAAATACATTCTATCTAACCCCATTTATAATACAAATATCCTTTATTTATTTCAACTGTTTTTTCCTATTTAAAAGAAAAATACACTTTTTAGCATCAAATACTTTATTTTTAAAACTAAAAAGGAAAAAATCCTTTAAGTATAGGTTGTGCCATTTTAGAAAAAATATCCATTTTCTAAGCAAATCACCTTAACTTAAAGGACTTTATGTTTTTGCAAATATTTTATTGTCGAGATATATCCAACTGATATGCAATCTATTGTTTATTTTGCTCTCAATTTTTTATATTATCCGTATTTGCATTTTTATTTCACTTACTGATATACAAAAATTATCTTATCAGATGTAAGGAAATTTATATCATATTCTATCTTTATTTCTTTTGCATCTTTAGGTACTTCAAAAAATATCTTTCCTTTTGTTTTTCTTCCCTTTGAAAGAGTTGCATCTAAACTTTCCTGATCAAAATCATAATATGATTTGCAATCATATCCATCTGCATAACACGAAAAATCACCTGTAGAAATGTATTCATTATCATCTGATATATTTTCAAATTCAAATGTAGCATATATTATTTTGTTTCCCTTTGCCGGTTCTGAATATTCACTATAATCAGTAAATTCACCACAATCCAAAAAAGAGACTTTCAAACTTTTAGTTTCAACTACATCACCTTTTGCAAACTCAGTCTGTACTGACTCTTCCTGTTTATCATTTTTAGAATTAGCATCGCCTTTATTTTCATCATTAGAATCTTTTTTGTCATCTGTCTGCGACACTTTTTTAGGATTTGAATCAGTTCCTGATTTATCTGAATCTTCTGAGTTTCCCCCTGCTGCTACAATTATAAGTACTACAATCACTATCGCTGCTATCCACCATTTTTTCTTCTTTTTCTCGCCTGCCATAATTTTCCTGGTATGATGTATTTAAATTTAAACACACCTATACTCTCCTCCTTCTAAAATGTTATATTTAACCGGATTAATTTTTGAAATCAAAATTTATTTCGTAAATACTGAAAATATAATCAATAAACTTATGACTACTTTAAGTTTCTGAAATCAATTTTTTTGCAAATCCGTGTCTAATTTACAACTATTTTATAAGATTTGTGGAAATATTTGGTATGCTGTCAGCATACAATTATTAAATTGTAAATTTGCATTAATTTATTAAATTTCGTGGATAGTTTTATATGTATATTTAATTGCAATTTGCAAACTAAGCAAACAAAACTAAGCTTAAAGTGACCTTACATTTATAACTTACAATTTATATAATTATCAATGCAACAACTATTAATAATACGAGAATTGTAACCGGATAAATTGCAAATCCAATCAATCTTATCAACATATTTTTTTCTTTTACAATCGGAAGTCTGTCTCTTATTCCTCTCCAATTAAAGTAAATTGCTACTGTAACTAATTCTGTTATCAGCATAATTATCCTGAACACTATATCTTCTTTTGTCTTAACAACCGGATTAGAACTACTTGACTCCATCGCCATTGCAAGACTAATCATACTTGCATATCCTGCCAATGCAATTAACATATTAGCAATCTTTCCGCCTCTAAATCCAGGTGGTAAAAATGACTGTTTTATTTTTTCATCAGTTTCATTACACTGAAGACTAATTCTTTCGCCCAATTTATTATTTAATGCCTGCTCTAACTTTTCTATATTTTTATACCTTTTTCCCGGGTCTATAGATGTACATTTATCTATTATTCTTTTAAGCCTCTTTGTTTCTTTATCAGGATACTCATCAACCATAAGTATATTTTTCATTAGCATCCCTATAGAATAAATATCTGACCTGCAATCCGTCTGTGCAAAACCACACTGTTCAGGTGATGCATATCCTTGTGTTCCCATTATTACTGTATCAACACTTTGATTTTCGTCATATTCCCTTGAAATGTTAAAATCTACAAGATATACGACATCATCATTTGAAACCATAATATTTGTTGGTTTTATGTCTCTGTGAATAATAGGCGGATTCATATTATGTAACTGTTTTAAAATATTACACAACTGTTCCATGATTTTTTTTACTGTTTCCACATCAGTTTTATTATATTTTTTGTCCAAAGTCAGTCCATGTATATATTCTTCTATAATAATAAGTTCTTTCTCATCTTCTATAATTTCATATACTTTTGGAATTCCTTTGATTTGCCTGTTTTTTAAGATTTTATATATTTCTATGTTATAATTTTTCAAAGTCTTTTTAATGTATATTCCATCGTTTACAGTATTTTTTACTAATTTCACATTTTCATGTTTTCCCATATCGGACAGTTCTTCGTAAATTGACAAAATATATTTTTCTCTGTTAGTCATATTGATTTCCCTTTACATTTTTAATAAACTGATGTAGTTAATATTATACACTATTTTTGATTATCACAAAAGAAAGGACGTTTTAATTTGAACAAATCAGACATAAAAAATTTATCAGAGAAACCTACTGATGATCTTTTAAAGATATTAAAATCTGCTAACAATCAAAAGGATTTAAAATCATATATTTCATCAAATTTAGATGAAGAACTGAGCCTTGACGAATATTTGGGAAATAAACTTACTGAGAAAGGGATTTCTAAAAGCCAGGCAATTAAGAATTCAAATCTTGATAGAACTTATGGTTATGAGATTTTTAAAGGTCAAAAGGTTATCGGACGTGAAAAACTAATCGCACTTTGCATTGGAATAGGTCTGAATCTTACTGAAACGCAGCGTGCTCTTACTATTGGCAAACAAAAAATCTTATATGCAAAGGATGCAAGAGATTCTATAATTATTTTTTCCATCAATAATAATTACTCAATCATGGAAACAAATGAATTATTGTTTGAAGAGAATTTTGAACCTATAAAATAATAGTTACAGAAACGGTTCTAAACTTTACTCAAGACCTGATAAATAGCGCAGAAAGCAATATAATACACAAGACTCCCAACCTGTTACGGCTGAGAGTCTTTGTGTTGTTATTATATATACATAATTCCTACTGGAATAATGGAGTTGAATAGTATCTATCACCACTATCAGGTAATAGAACTACAACATTCTTTCCTTTGTATTCAGGACGTTTTGCTACCTGAACTGCTGCATAAAGTGCTGCTCCTGATGAAATACCTACTAATACACCTTCTTTAGCTGCAATTTTCTTTCCATATTCAAATGCAACTTCATTTGGTACTGCAATAATTTCATCATATACTTTTGTATTCAATGTGTTTGGTACAAATCCTGCTCCAATACCCTGAATCTTATGTGGTCCTGATTCACCTTTAGATAAAACAGGTGATGTTTCCGGTTCTACAGCTACTATCTTAACGTTAGGGTTCTGTTTCTTTAAATATTCGCCTACACCTGTAATTGTTCCACCTGTACCTACACCTGCAACAAATACATCTACGTTTCCATCTGTGTCTTCCCAGATTTCAGGTCCTGTTGTTTTTCTATGTGCTTCAGGGTTAGCCTGATTTTCAAACTGTGCCGGAATAAAGCTGTTTTCGATTTCTTCTGCTAATTCATTTGCCTTAGCTATAGCACCTTTCATTCCTTTAGCGCCATCTGTAAGAACAATTTCAGCTCCATATGCTTTAATTATATTACGTCTTTCAATACTCATTGTCTCAGGCATTACGATAATGCTCTTATATCCTTTAGTTGTTGCAATTGCAGCTAAACCGATACCTGTATTACCTGATGTTGGTTCAATAATTGTTGAACCTTGTTTTAATTTTCCTGTACGTTCAGCGTCTTCAATCATTTCTTTTGCAATTCTATCCTTTACGCTTCCTGCCGGATTGAAGTATTCAAGTTTTGCTAAAATCTTTGCTTCAACACCTTCAGTTTCTTCAATCTGTGTAAATTCAACTAATGGTGTATTTCCAACTAATTCTAAAGTTCCCTTATATATCTTTCCCATAATAATCCTTCTTTCTTTTCTTGCGGGTTCCGTTGTCTTTTTACGCTTAATGCGGGTTTTGCGGGTTCCGTTTTATTTTTATTACAAATTTTATTATACTACAATATTTTTCAATTCATATATTATATTATATATATTGGTATCAAAATTCTCCAACTTTGATGCCTCCGGATTGTTCCGTGCTACGCACTCCCACAATTCTACCCAATATTTGCATATCGCGGGTATCATTATTTCACTGCTTTAAATGCTTCTTCTAAATCTTCAATAATATCATCAATATTTTCTGTACCGATTGATAATCTGATTGTGTTTGGTTTGATTCCTGAACCTAAAAGTTCTTCTTCTGTCATTTGTGAATGAGTTGTTGATGCAGGATGAATAACTAATGATTTAACATCTGCTACATTTGCCAACAATGAGAATAATTCAAGATTATCAATGAAATCTTTTGCCTTCTGTGCATCACCTTTAATTTCAAATGTAAAGATTGAGCCACCACCATTAGGGAAGTATTTCTTATAAAGTGCCTGCTGTTCAGGGTCCTTTGATACTGATGGATGATTTACATTTTCAACCTGTGGATGATTATTCAAATATTCTACAACCTTTAATGCATTCTGAACATGTCTTTCAACTCTAAGTGATAATGTTTCTAATCCCTGTAAGAAAATAAATGCATGAAATGGTGAAATTGTTGCACCTGTATCACGAAGTAAAATAGCTCTGATTTTTGTTACAAATGCTGCAGGTCCTACTGCCTTTGTAAAGCTTACACCATGATAACTTGGATTTGGTTCAACTAATGAAGCAAACTTTCCTGATGCTTCCCAATCAAATTTACCGCTATCAACGATTACACCACCGATTGTTGTTCCATGTCCGCCGATGAATTTTGTTGCTGAATGAACAACGATGTCTGCACCATATTCAATTGGTCTTACAAGATATGGTGTTGCAAATGTATTATCGATTACTAATGGAATCTTATGTGCATGTGCAATATTTGCAATCTTTTCAATATCTACTACGTCTGAATTTGGATTTCCAAGTGTTTCAATAAATACAGCTTTTGTGTTTTCCTTAATTGCTGATTCAATTTCTTCATAATTAAATGGATCAACAAATGTTGTTGTAATTCCGTATGATGGAAGTGTGTGTGCTAAAAGGTTGTATGTACCACCATAAATGTTCTTTGCTGCAACGATGTGATCACCGTTCTGTGCAAGGTTTTCAATTGTATATGAAATTGCTGCTGAACCTGATGCAACTGCTAATGCTGCTACACCACCTTCAAGTGCTGCAATTCTCTGTTCAAAAACATCTTCTGTAGGATTTGTAAGTCTGCCGTAAATATTTCCTGCATCTGTTAATCCAAATCTTGCTGCTGCATGGTCGCAATTTTTAAATACATATGATGATGTCTGATAAATTGGAACTGCTCTTGCATCTGTAACCGGATCCGGATTTTCCTGTCCTACGTGTAACTGTAATGTTTCAAATTTTAAATTTCTTTCTGCTCTTGTTTTCTTTGCCATAATGTTTACTCCTTATCTTTCCTCAAGTATTAATTATGTATACTACTTTCCAAATAATTTTCTTAACTTAACAACAACACATTCGATCATCTTTTGGAATATAATATGTTTCTTGTACAAAACTTACCATGTTTTATCCTCGCTTTCAATTTCATAGTTTTCATAGTAGAATGCTATGATTTATCAACTGATGCTATAATATCCTACTTTTCATAGTATGTCAATAGGAATTAAGGATTTTTTTTAAATTCTTTTTATATAAAATTAATTACGGATGACTCTCAAATTTTGAAAATCATCCGTAATTATACTTTTTCATTTTAAATTTTATTCATTTTGCTATAAATTTTTACGGATAACTCTGCGATACGCACTATGTTTCCGTAATATTCCACTATCGCTTACTCATCAATTGCATCTGTATTTGGAATGTCTACACATTCAGGATTCTTTACTGTTCCTTTTGCCCATGCGCTTCCAACATCACAACGGCCATGATGATGAACTTCTCTCACTTCACCATCTTTTACACCATCAGATACATTTAAATTAATTCTGCTTGTCCCTGCTGCTACTTTTCCATCTAACATATTAATAATATTTTCAATATCTTTTTCGCTTGCCATATTTTTTTCCTCCAAATAAAATCTTTCACTTTATTTAATTACTCCACCGCAATACACATAGTCATCCATATAAAATACTGCTGCCTGTCCCGGCGTTACAGCTCTTTGCGGCTCATCAAATGTGCATTTAATTGTATTTTGATCTATTGCTTCAACAACACATGATGCTCCTTTATGTGAGTATCTGATTTTTCCTACAAGTCTCACCGGTTCATTAATTGATTCAACTGCCATATAATTTACATTTTCAACAATTACTTCTTTTGTAAATAATGCATCATTTTCACATAAAACAATTTCATTTGTATCAGCTTTAATTTCTTTTACAAACATTGGTTTTCCAAATGTTACACCAAGTCCTTTTCTCTGTCCTATGGTATAATGCGTTATTCCTTTATGTTTACCTACAACTTCGCCATCTTCTAATATAAAATTCCCAGGCATACATTTAGTATCTGACTCTTCTTCTATAAACGAAGCATAATCATGGTCCGGCACAAAGCAAATATCCTGGCTGTCAGGTTTGCTTGCCACTTCCAAACCAACCTTCTCTGCTATTTTTCTAATTTCATCTTTTGTGTATTCTCCTACAGGCATTAACGTATGAGCTAACTGTTCTTGAGTTAAATTGTATAAAGCATATGTCTGGTCTTTTTCGACTGTTACTGAATTTCTGATTGTATATCTGCCATTTTCCAATTTTATAATTCTTGCATAATGACCTGTTGCGATATAATCTGCCCCTATTTCCATGGAGCGCTTTAAAAGCGACTCCCACTTTACATAACGGTTGCAGGCAATACATGGATTTGGTGTTCTTCCATGCAAATATTCATCTACAAAATAATCTATAACATACTTTTTAAAATCAGTTTTAAAATTCATTACATAATATGGAATATCAAGTCTGAAAGCTACCCTTCTTGCATCATCAACTGCTGACCAGCCACAACATCCACCTTCATGTTCCATTGTTATATTATCTTCATCCTGCCATATCTGCATTGTTGCTCCCATAACATCATATCCCTGCTCTTTAAGCAAATATGCTGCCACCGATGAATCAACACCGCCAGACATACCAACGACTACTTTTTCTGCCATAAAACTCTTATCGTTCCTTTCATTTTAAAATTACAAAAATTTTATTTTTCTTTTTTAGATATACTTTTTATATCCACATCATTTTATCATTATAAATGAAAAAAAGCGAGAGGTTAGTGAAGCAAACTATAAAGTTAACATCTTTTAACAATTATAATTTACAAAAACCTCTCACTTTTATAAATCCCAGGGTCCTATTTCAATTTTTGTAGTTTAATATTCTTCTTCCTCTTCTTTTTCACTAATGTCATTAACCGGCTTTTCAAGACCTTCAATCTTAATATTATGCTTTTCTGCATAATCCCATAATGCTGCGTGAATTGCCTCTTCTGCTAACAATGAACAATGTACTTTTACAGGTGGAAGTCCGTCTAATGCTTCCATAACTGCTTTGTTTGTTACCTCCAAAGCCTGCTGTATTGTTTTTCCTTTTACAAGCTCAGTTGCCATACTACTAGTTGCAACTGCTGCTCCACATCCAAATGTCTTAAACTTAACATCCTGAATTATTCCATTATCATCAATATCTAAATACATTCTCATGATATCGCCACATTTAGCATTTCCAACTGTACCAACACCACTTGCGTTTTCTATTTCGCCGACGTTTCTTGGATTCATAAAATGATCCATAACTTTTTCACTGTACATAGTTTATCCTCCTTCTTTGAAATTTAAAATATTATTTATGTTTTGCTACGTAATCTGCATACAATGGTGACATTGCTCTTAATCTTTCTATAATCTGTTTCAAATTATCAATTACAAAATCTATTTCTTCTTTTGTGTTTTCCTCACTAATTGTAAGTCTGATTGAACCATGTGCAATTTCGTGTGGAAGACCAATAGCAAGTAATACGTGTGATGGATCCAATGATCCTGATGTGCATGCTGAACCACTTGATGCACATACGCCCTTTTGGTCTAATAATATTAACATTGATTCACCTTCTATGAATCTGAAACAGAAATTCATATTATTAGGAAGACGTTTTTTTCTGTCTCCGTTTAATCTTGTAAATGGAATTTCATTTAAAATTCTATCAATTGCATAATCTCTTAATTTTGTTTCGTACTCACTTCTTTCTTTAAGTGTGTCTCTTGCAATTTCAGTTGCTTTCTTTATTCCGACAATTCCAGGTACATTTAGTGTTCCGGCTCTTCTCTTTCTTTCCTGAGCTCCGCCATGAATAAATGAACCGATCTTTACACCTGTTCTGATGTATAAAAATCCTATTCCTTTAGGGCCATTAAATTTGTGACCACTAACACTTAGCATATCAATATTTGCTTCATCTACATCAATTGCAATATGTCCGTAAGCCTGTACAGCGTCTGTATGGAATAAAATTCCGTGTTCTTTTGCAATTGCACCAATTTCTTTTATTGGTTCGATTGTACCAATTTCATTATTTGCTGTCATAATTGATATTAAAATAGTGTCCGGTCTGATTGATGCCTTTAACTGCTCTAAATCAACAATACCATTTTCATCTACATCAAGATATGTTACTTCAAACCCTCTTCTTTCAAGATATTCGCATGTATGAAGAATTGCATGATGCTCAATTTTTGATGTAATAATATGTTTTCCTTTATTTGCATAAGCTTCTGCTGTTGCTTTTAATGCCCAGTTGTCAGATTCACTTCCACCTGCAGTAAAATAAATTTCCTGCGGTTTTGCATTTATAAAATCAGAAATTGTAACTCTTGCCTGATCTACAACCTTCTTAGCGTCATTTACAAATGAATACACAGAAGATGGATTTCCATACTGTTCCAAAAAATATGGTTTCATTTCTTCAAATACTTCAGGCAACACTCTTGTAGTTGCTGCATTATCCATGTATATGGTCTTGTTCATAACAGATACCTTACCTTTCCACAAACTTAAATCTATTGTTTTATTGTATATATTCCTAGTAAATTGATATGATTTACACTATGCATTATAACACGTTAATTCCTATTGTCAAGGTATGATTTGTAATACCTGGCATAGGTATATAAATTTTGGTTTCAAAGCGTGTTTGCAGCAATTGTTAGAATTGAATATCTCACGAAATATATTTTATTCTCAATATTGCTTTTTCTTATAACGCACAATGCCAGAGTCAAAAGCCCGAAACTGCAACGTTCTTATTCAAAACTAGTTTACGGCTTAGCGACTCTGGCATTAAATATATTTCTTATTATTTGTAAGTTTTAATTAAAATATGCACTGTTTTTAATATTCTTATGCATAATGATATCTTCTCTTCTATTTTTTAATTCATCACATTATGCAATGTAATAATACACATATTCACCTACTTCACCTTCACGTTTTACATATTTATTTTCCATTTGCAATATATTTTTTATTTATTATTTTTACAATTTAATTGTAGTATTTTGTGAATAAATATATGCCTTTTATTTGTTATACAACTGAAAATCGTATAATCTTAGTGTTCCGACTCCGTCATCTGGTGTGAACACCTTAATCATTACATAACGTGCCTTCTGATTTCCTATGTTAAATGAAGCTACTGCTGAGTTATTGGATGCCTGATAATCTACTGATGTCCAATCATTATTATTGTTGGATATAAGTACCTCCCACTCTGTGGCATTTCCAAATCCTTCTTTGCTTTTTGTATTATAAATTGTATATGTATTAAATTCCTGCTCTTTTCCAAGGTCAATTTTTACCCAATGTTTTACTCCATTTAAGCTGTATTCTCCACTTGTTACATTTGAGCTTGTTGCGCACCACTTTGTATCCAATTTACCGTCAATTAACTTATCAGCACTTTCATTGTCATTTGTATAACCTGAACATTCATAAACTTTTCCATTAAGACAAAGATTTGTTCCATCCGAAACTGTATTATTTAACTGTGCTGCTGTTTTGTTTCCATGTATTTTTTCTCCTACCATTGGATATTCAGGATTTGCAATTCCATCTATGTTTTCTGTTACCCAGTTATCTTCATAATTAGCAAATCCCTTAAATGTCCACGTTCCAGCCTTTAATTCCTCTACATATTTCTTTCTCAAGGATTCTATGCAGTCATATCCTG
Organism: Eubacteriaceae bacterium; assembly: GCA_902363805.1. Classification (GTDB taxonomy): domain Bacteria; phylum Bacillota; class Clostridia; order Lachnospirales; family Lachnospiraceae; genus Eubacterium_U; species Eubacterium_U album. The sequence goes on from CABJBF010000006.1 coordinate 26,919, forward strand.
TAATCTGTTTTACAACATTGTTAAATGGTGTTGTTGTATCATATGGGTCATCTGTGTATGTTTTTCCTGTGTTGTTATCTTTGATAAGTTTATTAATACTATCAATTAATCCATATTTCAATGTTCCATCCGCATTTTTTCTCGTTGGGTATCTTGAATCCATATATGCAAAGAACCATTTGTTATTTCCGTATTGTTCGTATCCCCAATCCTGAAGAGTCTCATCTGTTGCTTCATACACTTGTACATACTTTGGATTTGACCAATGGAAATATCTAAATCCTCCGTAATTTGCCATGTTTTCCGTCCACCATGCAACATCATCTCCGTAATTCAATTTGCCACTGTATTGCTGAACTGAATGCGTAATTTCATGGGAAAAGAATCCAATGTCTGTTGGATGACTGTTAGCATATTTTGTTGATACACATACAGTTGTTCCCTGACAATATGCCACTCCACTATAATTTTTGTCTGCCTTAAATGTTATCGTTGTCGGTTCTGTTCCGTTTCCCCATCTCTGATATAATCTTGGGTAACTGTTATAAAACAATTTTGTAAGTTCTTCCAAATATCCGTCAACCGTCACATCATTCCAATCACCTGTAAATAAAATATCATATTTACTTGGGCTTACAGTTGCACCTCTAAGTGCTATTTCCGAAAGTTGAATAGAATTACCATAAGACGCCTTGACATCCATCTTGTAATATTTATATGAACCTGTCTTATCTACTGCATAATTGTATGTCTTATAATTTTCATCTTCCATACCACTTTCATTTACAACATCAATTTTTTCCCAGTTATAACCATCTTTCGAGCCGTATAAAATCCATAACTTTGGATTTCTTCCTTTGTATGTTGCATTGTCATTTGCTGTTGTAAGACTATAACTATATAATATAGTTTCCTGCTTCATTTTCCATGCAATACTAAAATTACCAGAAAATTCAAATAACTTTGTTGTTATATCGCTGTCAAATATGTTCGCCGGAATTTCATTTCCATTTCCTTTTGCAGTTGTCTGTTCATTATAAACGCTTTCGAAATAAGTCATTAAATCATCACCCATTTCATCAGTTACATCTGCTATATCTCCATACAATGAAATCTCTGCTAACTGAAATCCATAGTAATTAGTTCCATTACCTTCAAACTGAATTAAAAAGTACTGAAAACTTTTTTGTACATCTGTTTCATATGTATATGTTTCTAAATTTTTAGCTTCAATTCCACTATCTGTCACAGTATCAATTTGTGTCCATGAAGTTCCATTATTTGAGCCATATAAATGCCATACTTTTGGATTTCTGTATGAATAAGCTGCACTATCATTTGCTGTTGTAAGTGTATATTTTTTAAGTACTATTGGTTTTTCCATCTGCCATGCAATACGCAATGGGAATCCATTTAATGTACACATTTTTGTATTTATATTTCCGTCAAATAGTTTTTCCACTCCTTCATTTGCACTTGTAGAAACTTTTGTTGAGCTTGCAGCATCAACCTGACTAATATATGAATCTACATTTATATTCTTTGGATGTTCTTCTGTTTCAGCTTCCTCATGAAATTCTGTAGTTACTTCTTGTAGTTTTGTTGTTTCTTCTATTTTCGTAGTTGTCTCTTCCGGTCTTGTTTCCGGTGCCTTTGTTGTTTCTTTGATCTTTGTAGTTGTTTCTTCCTGCGTTGTTGTCTCTGGTGCCTTTGTTGTTTCTTTAATCTTTGTAGTTGTTTCTTCCTGCGTTGTTGTCTCTTTAATTTCCGTCGTAACTGGTACAATAGTGCTTTCTATTATTGATTCTGATTCTTCTGTTACTATAGGATAATCTTCCTCTTTAGTCGTAATTTCTTCTCTATTTTCCTTTGATGTAACCGGAATGTTTTCCTTTTCTGTTTGGTTTTCTTTGTCCTTTGATGTTACTTCCACTGTTGATGATTCTACAGATTTTGTTGTGAAAACAGAACTACCTTCTCCTGATTTATTTACAGTCTCCTCATTCGCTTTTAATTTTACCTTTAATGTAAATTTTTTATTACCATATATTGCTTTAATCTTAGCATTTCCGACTTTTCTTCCTTTAATTACAATTTTTTGTTTATATTTTCCCTTCTTTTTAATTGAAACATTCTTCTTGCCATATACAATTTTCCATACTACTCTGTGCTTTACTTTCTTTAAAATAATAGTTTTCTTTTTTCCTACTGATACTGTAACTGTTTTTTTATTAAGTTTAACTTTGCCTGTAGCTGCATTAACCGGTATTACACTATCAGGCACTAAACTTACTGTTAAAACTAATGCAAGAATAATTGCCAGCCCCTTTTTTACCAACTCATTATTTTTTTTCATGAAACCTCCTGCTTTTCCTTTTGCCTTTTCTAAATTTTAAAATTAAATCTATTTTAACATTATAAAGAATTGCATTCAATTTTGTTCATTTCACATTTTTTACTTTTTTTTTCATTATTTTTACTATTTTCATATAGTACTTTGTCTTTTTATATCAAAATAACTTTATACTTTTATTAATTTCAAAAAATAGGCCGTCACTAAGTGAACAGCCTATTTTTAATCAAGTTCCATTATTCTGATATTTTTTCCAGTATTTTACCTATATCATATTTAGGCACCGTCTCTTCTGCTAATTTTTTTATTTTAGCAACCGCATCAACGCTCTCTTCAAGTTGCTGTGCTATCTGCTCACAACTTTCACCTTTGCTTAATTTTTTGCATACCAATGATATTAAAAATTCTTCCATACCAGCTTGTCTGCCAACACGTCTGCCTTCTTCTATTCCTGCCCTCATTCCTTCTTTCATACCCTCTTCACGTGCTAACTCTTTCTCATCCTCAAGCCATTCACTCAAACGCATATACTCCGTCCTCCATTCTGTACTTGATTTTATTCGTTCCACTTCTGATTTTAATATAACAGAAAACGAGTCATCAGTAAACTGGCTTCTAACTGCCCTAAGGAAAATTTTACAGTCCTCACTAATGTTTCCCATTTTTCCTTTTGTATTCATAAAAATGGTTGTTCTTCCTTCATTTAGATATAATCCTTCAACTTCTTCACATTTACTTGTAAATGTATACTTATATTGTTCTTCTCCAAACAAATCAAAATCACATATAAATATTACATATGTGTTGTTTAAATTCTTATATCTACAACCTTTCTCAAGTAAATCCAAATCTATCAAATCATGATAATATCTGCTTCTTTTTTTCAGATTATCTATATTTAGATTCTGCATTTCCACGCTATACACAGCGTCTTCACCTTTGATATATGCATCTAATCTTATGCCTTTAGCATCACTTCTTATAGATATGGTTTTTTCGTAATCTTTATACTCAACCTTCGAAACCTCAACACCAATTATTTCAGTTAGAATCTTCGTGCATAATCTTTCATTCATCATTGCTTTCTGAAAAATAAAATTATCAGAAAGACCTAATTGTTCCCACTTTTGCAAAAATACTCCTTCCATATTCCGGCCGAACTTTTAATTTTTATTAGAATATTCTATATTCAAAGTGTAACATTATTATTCAAATTGTGCAACATCTATATTATGTGATATTTTGTTGAATTTTCCCTATGCAAATGGCATTTTTTCATCATTTAATTTACGTGATAATATTGCTGTGAAATATTTTAATAATCTGTTTCTTCTCTCAGTAAAAAATTCTTCAACCGGAACTCTATATTTCACACTACCTCCCTCGCTTTTAGAATATCTATCATCCTGCAATAATTCTCTTACTTCTTCAATCATCCAATGATGTGGACTCATATTGTCGTAAAATTCTAACGCCATTTCTAATGGTCTATTATCCTTATTATTATTATCTTTACTATCAAGAATCATAAAATTGCCTATTGTATCAGTATATACGTTTCGTTGCTCACCTATATTTTTAGGTTTAAAATATTTTTCCTCTGCACTATGATTTATATTATCTGCCTCCATATGGTCTAATTGAATATCTGGGGTTCTAAAACTCCTGCCTGTTGCTAGTAATTCTAAATAATTATCTCTTTTTTCTGTGTTAAATAAATTAATAAATAAAACCTTTGCCTTTAAATCACTATCACCTTTCCCATATTTCCATGCATTAATCCATTTCAGAAATTCTTCTTTCATTGAATTCATTATTTCTAAAGAAATTGTATATGAAAATTCTTGTCTATTCACATTATTTAAAGATATTATTTTTTTAGCTTCCTGTCGAGGCATATCTGCGGATGGACAAAGTAATGCAAATCTCCATAATTCAAAAGCTATTTCATGTATTTTAATAAATTTTTCATTATTATTTTTATAATCTTTTATTATTTCATCTACATACTTACCAAATTCATCTATATTTATAGCTCCATCTGTTCCAGTATGATTATCAATATACTGTTTTACAATAACATTTATGAGTGCTGATAAAACACCATATTGCTTTAAAGCATTTAATAAGTGAAAAGTTTTGTATGTTATTGATTTTTCTACACTTATTTCTGCTTCCACACACTTCATATTTTTGTGTTGATAAGCTAATTCAACATTTTCCAATAAAATTGCAATCATCTGATATACACCTATATCATTTTTGATATCTACTGAATTATATTCGTTTTTGTTATTAAGATATTTATTTTCCAGAACCTCTCTATATCTTTCGCTATCATTGTATTTCAATGCATCATCAGCTGTAAAAAATACTGCTGCAAAATAAGATATCATCTTAGCTCTGTCTTTTCCTGTAATTGGAGTAAATACTTTTTCAACCCAAATTTCATCCACTTCTTCTATACACTCATCAACTGTATCATCATCTTCCTTTGTATGGTGACAATACCATTTATAAAACAAGTTTTTAATTAAATCTAAATCCTCTATATCTAAAGCTCTATCATTTAAAACCTCAAATAACGTATATGCATCATTTTCATTCCCTGTAATTATTACACAAAATTTAATATGTTCTAACATACTGTCGATTTCAGAAATTAATTCATTTGTGTATTCAATTGGACTTTTGCCTTTTATGGAAATTATATTACACAATCCATTAAACTCATATTTCATAGCATCTATATACTGTTTTACCAATTCATCCTCTTTTTGTTTAGCTACTCTACATTTAGGATTATGAACATCTGTTAAAAATATCACAAAGCTACTTAATGCTTCCTTCAACTTTTCATTGTATGATTCTCTATTATATTTTAACGACAAATCACATTTCTTCAATAATTTTTTTTGTTCAATATAATACTTATCAGCATATTCCATTTCGTCTGTTAAGTTTTTTTCAGGTAAGAAAACTGCTTTCTGATAATTTTCAAGTAAAATATCAAAAAGATTGTCCCCTTGCTCTTCTTCTGAAACTTTTTCTATTATCTCTGTATGAACTTTTTTCAAGCTTTCTTCTATTTTACTGCCAAAAAGTATATTACATATTTCTTCCAACTTTTGCAGAGCTGTATCTAATTTAGCAATTCTTTTTTTACTAAGCAATTCTTCTACATAAGCTCTCTGTAACAAAAATTCCAAATATGTAAATAAAAACATAGTTGTTATTCTTTGTTGCCCATCTATGACATCATGATTTTTTTCTGCTGAAACTACCATAACTGCTGATCCAACAAAGTATTCCTTTTTCCCTTTTTTCCCATCTTTTCCATTTTCTTCATTTTTCTTAAAATCATTAATTAAATTTTTTATATTATCTTCTCCCCATTTATAAGGTCTTTGATAATAAGGGATATTAACTCTCATAGGAACATTTTCCTTACTTCCCATTTCACTACATAAATTTTTTACATTACGTATTTCGGCTCCTTTTAAATCCATAGTTTTTTCCTCACACTTTCATTTGTTTTTACTACTTACTAACCTTCGTCAATTTCTTCCACTGCCATAATCAGCCTGTCCACATCATCTTTAGTGGTATATCTTCCAAGGCTTGCCCTAACCACACCTACATAATCTGTGTCTGCCAAATATTCATGTACAAGTGGTGCACAATGATACCCTGTTCTAACGGCAATGCTGTAATCTTCATCAAGAATCATTCCTACATCTGACGCTTTATAACCTTTTATATTAAATGCCACAATTCCTACATGTGCATCTTTAGGTGGCAAATACATAACTACATTTCTATTTTTATTTAATTCAGAAATAAGATAATCCGTGAGTCCCTTCTCGTGTTTAAAATAATCTACACTTTCTTCTTTAATAACATCTGCTGCAGCATTTAGTCCTGCAACTGCAACTATATTTGGACTCGATGGTTCAAACATTCCCGGAATTGATGACGGCATATTCAAATTGAGTGAATCACTACCTGTTCCTCCTGCAATAAAAGGATTAATTTTTTCTCCTTTTCTCATATAAAATCCACCTATTCCAAATGGTCCGTACATATTTTTATGACCCGCAAACACAACAAAATCCGCCTGCATGTTAACCAAATCTATATCAATTAATCCTAGCGATTGTGAAGCATCTATAATCACTTTACAATTGTATTTTTTTGCAATTTTCACAATCTGTTTTACCGGTAAAATATATCCTGTAACATTACTTATATGTGTTATAAACAACTTTGTCGGATTATTAACAGAAAATAAATATTCCATTTTTTCCAAATCAATTGTCATATTTTCTCTAATAACAGGTAATTGCTTAATTTCAAATTTATTTTCATCCTGGGCTTTTTTGAGCGGTCTCATTACTGCATTATGCTCAAATGGAGAAACAAAACATATGTCATTTTCACTCCAGTCAAAACCACCTATAATCATGTTAAGTGCAATTGTTGCTGAAGGTGCAAATATAACATCAGCTACCTGTTCTCCATTAACAAGACTTAGCATTTTTGTCCTTGTTTCATCTATTAAACCTGTAGCTTTCTTAGCCAAATCATACGAGCCTCGTCCGGCATTTACAGCCAGATTTCTATTTACATAATCCATTGCCTGATATACTTTTTCAGGTTTAGGAAATGTTGTTGCCCCATTATCCAAATAAGTTAATTTCATTTGCTTAATAAATCCTCCAATGCCTTTGCAAGTACCGAAACTTTTTGATTAAGTTCCAACGTATCCCCAAATTCTTCTAATGCTTCTTCAATAGCATTTTGTAAAAAGTAACTTGTGCTGTCGTCATCATCAGTCTCATAAAATCTTTCTATCTTATTTCCACAATTTTCAATATAAATTCTGTTTTCGCCTGAGCCTGATTCATTATTTTCCTTTACTGCCTCAACGCTCGCCTTTACTCTCGCCAATTCATCCATAAATTGTTCAAAAGAATCATTCTTCCAGTCATTTATATAAATTCCGGAAATTATCTTGCACACTCTTGATACGATTTCTAATTCATCATTAGTTTTTAGCTGTCCAATATAAGTCATAAATCCAGTTATATTTTCTGCAAAAATATGTGACTTTGCTTTTTCACTTTGCTCTACATACCATGTTTTTAGACATTCGCTAAGACTGTTGTTTGATTTCTCGCCAAAAATTTTCTTTATATCTGTTGCAGTTTTTATTTTTGTAAAATACAGATTTTCACTCATGCATTTCTTTATTTTCAAAACTTCCTGTGTGCATTTTTCATATGCATTATCATCAATATTTCCATAAATTGCTTCCGGTATTTTCTCAAATAAGACTTCTCTTGGATTTAACTCTATCCCTTTAAAAATCTTTCTGAATTTCTTTATTTTTTCAAATGTTTCCTCTTCTATATATCCCTTTTCTTTTTTATTGAAAATTTGTTTTGTAAATGTAAGAGTATACTGGTCTATAGACCTGTACCATCTGTGCATACTTTCAACAATATTGCTTAATCTCTGCATCTTAGACTGTTTCTTTTTCTTTATTTCCTCAGTAATAAAGTTTTCTTCTAAAATATTGAGATACTTTTCCTTTTCCATATTTTCTTTTTCAATGAATAGGAAATATTCTTCCGGCTTTTCATTTATGTTATTTAGTATTTCGCTTGATATATCAACTTCTTTATCTCGAAGATAAATAATTGGTGTGTCCTGCAAACCTACAATTTCATTTGCAAGAAAAATAGGTATTACTCCCTTTCTTACACCAAATTTTTCTCCCATTATTTTTGAATACAACTCATCAAAAGATGTTTTTTTACCGGCACATTTACCTATAAAATCTCTTATCTCTTTTAAAATTTTCTCGCATCCTGCCTCATATTCATTATTGTCCATTATCCCTGTATGAACTAATGTTGCCCTGAAAATAGTTGATTCTGAACTTGTCCCTTTTTCAAATCCCGATAAGTCTTCTTCTCCAAGAATAGCATCAATTATCTGATTTCTTGCTTTTTTAATCTGCGCTGAAACATTCTGTCTGTTTATCAGCTCGTTATTAATTTTAGGAGCATTTTCGTAATACGAAGAACATATATCGCTTAAAAATCTGTTAAAATTTTTTTCTGATTCAAATTTTAATTTTTCACTATCACGTCCACTGTAAAAGCAAATATCATTTCCATTTTCAGGCATATAAAGACTTTCAAGTTCTCCATTAATTTCAAAAATTAAATCATCTCTATATAATTCGAGTTCCTGTTGTAAAACTTTATTTTCATCTATAAAATTCTTATCTTTAAGCAATGCCTTTACGGCTTTTAATTTTCTGATGCTTTGCTGCTGTCCAAATGCTTTTTTAGGATAAATTACTACTATTCTTTCATCCTTAAGCTTATCTGTATGCACCTTTACTTCATTTGCATCATTTTCTTTTAACATTACAATGCATACAATTAATCCGTCAGCTTTATATGTATCAAACAAATAGTTTGAATTCTTTACACTAAGAAACTGTTCCTGTGTCATATACACATATTTAAAGAAACGTGTCATAGTGTATTCCCTGTTATATTTTTTAGGAAGTACATATTCTAATTCAGAAATATTTGCAAACTCTTCTGCCCAATTTAAGCTTAATGACTGCTTTTCAATCATCTGGTTCATATACTTATCCAAATTAATTCCAATATTATTTTTGAAAGTATATATTCCAAGTTTATTACGGTATTTTACAATTTCCTTGTTTTCTAATTTCTGCAAATATCCTGTAAAATCCTCTTTACTAAGTCCTGTAGCCAGACGAATTTCTTCTTTTTTTACCGGTACCTCTTCATTTTTATTAATCATATGAAGTATGGCTATAGCCTTAATTACTTTTTCCTCACCTAAAGATTCTGCCTTAGTCAAAGCATAATCTGCCTTTAGCCACTCATTGTGAATATTTGTAAGTGAAATACTTTCCTTAAATAAATTTTTAAAATAATCATAAATTACATCTACTGAAAGCAATTCATCTGCTCCGTTTTCAATTAAATTGACAAGGCTTCCCTTTTCGTCATTTGCCAAAAAAGTAAAAATGCTTCGCTCGTTTTGTGCTACTTTTTCACTTATATTAAGTAACGCATACGCTGTTAAAGGCAACATTGGGAATGCACCTTTTACAACTATCTGCTGATAATCGCTAAATTTAAACATACTTTGAAAACATGGTATTTTATAAGATTCTTTAATAATTTCACTATTATTTTCCTCTTTTAGCCATGCCTTATATTCTGTTCCTTTTTTCTTAATTACATGTTGCAAAAGTTCATAATTATTCTGAGCTGATACAATAAATCTTATTTCCTTTAATCTGCCTTCTACACCTTTAAATGCATTAATCATATCCTGAGGCAATGCATTTCCATACTCTTTTATACTTTTATGGGCAACAAATGTAATATGTATCTGTTGTTCTTTTGAATTATTTGCCAATTCACACATATCCTGAAGTATCTTCATATCATAGGCAAATGTTTCCCTTTCATGCCCTTCTATATATTTGCTGAATTCATCAAAAATAATATAAATGCCACCATATCCATGCTCTTTAAGTGCAATGCTTATTTCTCTATACAGTGTCATTGCATTGTCCTGAACCATCGGTCTGAATTCACTTCCTGCCGTCAATTCAGGGTATACTTTCTTAAAAATTTCTAACCCATTACGATTCATTGACTTAAGGCTTTTTTCTAATTCCTTAACGTTAGTTTCATAACCTGTTAAAATATTCTCAAATTCCTTATAGACTTTTTTATATTTATTTTTCCAATTTTCAATCACTTCAACAGCTTTGCTGTAATCACTATCAGGAGCAATGTCCATCAAATCATTTTTCTTTAAAGCCTCCATTAAGCCAAGTACAAACCCATGATTTAAATCCCTGTCCGTTCCTGAAATAATAACTGGCAAAAATGGCTTATATTCTTTATGAATAAGTCTTGCGTTATTGGCTGTCACATCTGATATTTTTTCTATTTTATTTAAAAGTTTTTCTGTTGTTTTATCTTCTGATTCTTTAAGAATAGCCAATAAAACCAACAATAAATGTGATTTGCCTTTTCCATATGGTCCAATAAGGATATTTGCCTTTTCTTTATTATTAATAACGTTCTCAAGAAATCCATTTAATATATTTATTGATGAACGTGTAGGTATATAACTGTTGAGTTTTTTTCTATTGTCTATATCCAGTTGTAAGTTTATTGAATTCTGAAATTTCTTGTCTATTTCAATAAAATCCTTTAATTGGCTCATATTATGCTCCTTCACAGTTTATCTTTAATTTTTCTCGTAATATTTTTCTACTATTTCATTTAATGGAATATTTTTCTTCAAATAAACCATATCAAGTCCTGCCGTTCTATTTACTGTTATGTAATTTAAAGCCGCAAGATTATCTAAATACTCATTTAATGCAATTCTTTTCAAATTCAAAACCCTGCCCGGGGACAATGGTGCATTTAACAATTCATCTATTCCAACAGAATCTTTGGATTTTTCTTCAAAATATTTCATCAATGCATATAAAAATACTTCGTTTATCAATACTTCTCTATCAGGCTGTGTTTTAAAATATCTATCCCTATCCTTCTTTATTAATCCTAATTTTGCAAATGGAGATATTTTCTTTTCTTCCGGATCATAATCTTCTATTCTTTCTTTCACATACATATTTAAAATAACCGAAATATCATCTCTTAATGAACGCTCTGATATTTTCTTTCCTTCAGCTAATATTTGCATTTTTCCAAGAATAATATACTCAATTTCCTCTTTAGTGAATTCATCCATATTCGTCTCATTAAAAAATAAATACCATGTTGTTGCCATATCCTTATTAAATACAAGATTTATATGGTAAATCCACAATGCAAAACTATCCTCTAAATATTCGTCATTATCTTTTATTATCTTTGCAATATCAGTTAACTTTGCTCCGTTTTTAGGCGATTCCTCGATAAATTTCCCCGCTTTAAGCCAGTATCTGATAGCTTTCGCCATATTGCTTCCAACTCCTAAAGCATCTGCTCCATAGTTCTCAGAAAAAACTTTTCCATTGTCACTTACCGCTTTTAACCCTTTATCAAGCCAACCTTCACGTATTGTAAATGTTTCATGTCCCTTAAGTTTTATTGCCATATTTTTATCCTTTTTTCGTTGCTAATACTTTTCGCATATAACATCCTGCCGTGTAATGATTAACGCATTCTGCACATCTTACGCATTTATCATCCAAAATCTTATAATCAAGATTACCTTCCTTATCTTCTTTAATAACAATTGCATTATGCTTGCATATACTCTCACACGCCCTGCATCCCATACACATTTGATATTTAGTAATCTGACATTTAACTTTGTCTTCTGCTGCCTTAACACTTGCAGCTCCATCTATTTTGTAATCGATTATCGTTACTTTTAACGTTGTACTTCCAATTCTTCCCTGAAGTTTAAGCACTAGTCTTCCATCTTTTCTCGTAACATAAACTTCTCCAAGTCGTTTATTTCCAAATTCAAAATTTAGATATCCAAATGGTTTAAACAATTCATACAATTGTTCTGAAATCGGTCTTTGCAGTTCATAATTAAATGCATTTTCTTCCAATGCACATGGTTCAAAAGAAACTGCTGTCTTTTTTGCATAATCTACGCCATTTCCACCCTGACGTGCTTTCCATTTGCCATCATATACATATACTTCAGGGTCCGGTTTTCCAATCTGTTTTGCAAAATCAATTAGCATCTGCCTAAACCTTTCCGACTGCTGTGGCATATGAATTTTTGACAAAAATTCTGACCATCCACTGTTATTTGGACAGCACCAGCATCCTACTCTTGCATATCCCAATCTGTACGCATAATTAAAATCTATTTTTGTTGTAAGCATATACAACCAGACATCAAAATCCATCCAGTCTATAATTGGGGATATTGTTATTTGCTTTGTAATTTTAGAGCCTTCTGTTTCTCTTTCGTATTTACTTCTACTGGCAGACTCGCTTCGTCTTATTCCATAAAATGTTATTATTTTGTTTTTATTTCTAAATAAAGTCTTTATCTTTCTTTGTATCGCACCGGTTTTAAATATTGTGCAGCACCATCTCATTACTCTGCTTGGCGGTCCCACTAATTTACATAGTTCTTCAAAATCCTTATCTTTGTTTCTTGAAGATAAAACCGGCGTCTGGGGATGTTCTTTTTTAAACCTATCAACATATCTCATTGTTTCCGGAAATTCTAATGTAGTATCTCCAAATATGTGTAATATCTTTGGCTCACTTAACGCCCTCATAACTATATCTGATGTAACTGTGGAATCTTTTCCCCCTGAGAAAGATACAAACATATCTTTTGCCGTGTAATCTTTTGTAGAATTTTTAATGTAATCCACTGCTTCTCTTACAATGAATTCGTATCTGCTTCTGTTCGCCTGAACAAATTTATCTGCATATTGTTCAAAATATTCATAACTTATATTTTTTGATGCTTCTTCATATTTACTTCTAATATCATCAACATCTTTATTTTTTAATTCTTTAACTGAAAATTTAATTCGTTTACCATTAATTAAATATTTATTCCCGGAACAGTTCCATACTGAATCCTTCTCATATGTCCCAGGGATTTTATCTAATAAAATCTCTAAAAGCAGTCTTTCTTCCGGGAATACCGGTCTTATATCTGTTGTTATTCTTGTCCCTTTTCCACTACAACATTCGCACTCACTTTGAAATAGCGGAACATTGCAATTATCACACCAGTAAATGTCTGATTTTTCTAATTCAGTTCTTTCTCCACACACCGGACATGTGCTGCTTTTTGTCTTTATATTGTCATTTCTACATACGTATTTAAGCACTTTATCACCTATCTCATATCCCTTGGGTTAGTTAAATGCAGATTTGCTCTTATTTTCTTATCTGCAAATGTTATCTCATATCTTTCGGGTCCAAATGCAGATAGGAACATAGTTCTAAAAATTCACCTGCGCTAAAATCCGCATTATTATCTATGAATTCTGACATATGTATCCCTGTATCTTTTTCTATCTGGGCAACTGAAATTTTATTACGTTTTATATACTCAACTATATTTTCAGATACCCTGCTATTACTTTTCTTTTGATTATTCATTCGATACCACCATTCTCGTTTCCCAAGAAAATTTTACTAATATCTACATTATATTCTTTGTTTGGGAGAATTGCAATGAAGTTTTTTCTTTGTAAAAGAGAATTTGTTGACGTAAATTTTTTCTTACTATATTATTGAAAAGAGAGGTAAATAAGATGAAGAATGCAAAGATTTCTGAAGTATTAAAAAATTATAGAAAGTTAAACAAATTGAGTGTGCGTGATGTATCAGGTATACTCAAAGAAAAATCTTTAAACGTTGCCGAAAAGACCATATATGGCTGGGAAAGCGGTCAAACTCAACCTAATGCTGATACCTTGCTTATGTTATGCGAAATTTATAATATTGAAAATATTTTAGGCACTTTTGGATACACGGATGAAGAACCTATTAATCTTACAAGTCACGAAGTAAAATTAATAAAACAATACAGAAACCATCCTGAAATTCAGGATGCTGTTAATAAATTATTAGACGTTTAATTTTATTATAATAAAAAAGTCGGAGCATTTATACCTGCCTCCAATTGTTAAATTAACTAATGGAATCGGTACAAACGCTCCGGTTTTTTAACCGAATTATTATGAATCACATATATAAAGAGCAGACGCTTTTCATCTGCTCCACTTATTTTATGTTGTATTTATTTAATTTAGATTAAATACAATAGTCATTTGTTTGATTTTCTTCTAACTGCCACTGAACTAAATCTGCCAATGTAATATTATCAACTACATCTTTTACTGCATCATTTATCTTCTGCCATACTCTAACAGTTGCGCATCCTGTCATTCTTTCACATGGTTCTGCATCATCTTCCACACATGCAACAGGAGCTAATGAGCCTTCTGTTAATCTTAAAATCATTCCTACTGTATATTCTTCCGGTTTTTTCTTTAATAAATATCCACCCTGAGGTCCTCTTGTACTTCTTACATAGCCGGCTTTATTTAAAACTGAAATAATCTGTTCCAAATATTTATCAGATATTTCCTGTCTCTTTGCAATATCTTTTATACTTACCGGTGTATTTCCCTCCGAATGTTCTGCAATATCAAGCATTAATCTCAATGCATATCTTCCCTTTGTAGAAATTTTCATTATATTTACATCTCCTATTAGTTTTCATTATTTAACAGATGCCTAAATTTATAATATAAATTTATTTTGCGTAATCGTTAATTAAAATTGCAACAATTATAACGTCAAATACTTCTCAGGCATCTTTTGTCTTCAATAATATAAATGTATTATAGAGCATAATTCATACTTTTTCAATAGGAATTAAGAAGCATTTAGTGTTTTATCTTTTAAGCATCTTTCTAACAGACTCCAAATCTACTCTTTTTATACCCATAAAGAAACTACCGCTTCACAAATCTACATTTGTAAAGCGGTAGTACCGTAAAAAAGAAAACTATTAGTAATAATTGACATAACAATTATTAATGATAACCTATATAATTAATTGGTATGATAAACAAACTATTGAGAGTTCTAGTTGATATGTTTATCAATACTAATTATATAACATTGTGTTAATAAGATGTCTTACGGATTGTTTTGTGTAATACACTTTCACAATACCTGCATCCATAAAATTATTTGGATAAATTAATTTATCCTTTTACTGCACCTACTACCAAACTTTCCTGTACCTGCTTACTCAAGAAGAAGTAGATAATAATTGTTGGCAATGTTGCAATTACCATACCTGCTCCAATTAATCCCCATTCTGTCGAATACTGTCCGGCAAGTGACATAATACCTACAGGAAGTGTTCTGAACTCATCACTGTCAACAAATGTATTTGCTAACATCAATTCATTCCATGTTCCTAAGAATGTAAATATTGAAGCTGTTGCAATGGCTGATTTAACCATAGGAAATATGATTTGTATAAAACATTTAAAAATTCCACATCCATCAATATAAGCCGCTTCTTCCATTTCTCTTGGAATTCCTTTATAGAAACCTACCAGAATCATTATACTCATAGGAAGCGCTCCGGCAATGTAAGGAATTAACAATCCTAAATATCCACCTTTAAGTCCCAGTCTATCTAAAATCTGAAACAATGGTAACAATGCTGCCTGCGCTGGTATCATAATTCCAATCATAAATAACCCATATACAAGGTTTCTTAATTTCCATATCATTCTTGAAATGGCATATGCTGCCATTGATGAAATTATTCCTGCTGCTACTACCGTAACCACCGAATAAAATACTGAATTAAGGAAATATCTGATTAAATTTGATGAACTCAATGCTGTCACATAATTATCCCATCTCCATACATGCGGAAGTCCAATTACATTTTCACCAAATATTTCCGTGTTGCTTTTTAACGAAAATGTTATAAGCCAATATAGTGGAAACAACTGAGTTAAAGCAATCAATAATAAGATAGCAAATTTTATTGCTCCCATAATTTTTTTCTTTTTCATTGTGCCCTCCTATACTGCTGAAACATTCTGCTCTGCTTTTTTAAATATTCTGTTAACTATAAATGTAAATATGAGACACTCTATTACTATAAAGAACGCCTGTGCACTTCCATATCCATACAAACCTTTTCTAAATAAATTATTGTACATTAGCGTAGCGGGAACTTCACTTATGTGGTTTGGACCTCCACCTGTCATAACATAAACAAGGTCAAAGGCTCTTAATGATCCGGTTATTGCAAATATTACGCATGTTTTTATTACCGGAACAAGTAAAGGTAATGTAATTTTCATATGAACCTGCAACGTTGACGCTCCATCTATCTGAGCTGCTTCATAATAGTCTGTTGAAATAGACTTTATACCTGCATAGAAAATAATCATATGATATCCTATGTACTGCCATATAGACGGAATTAAAACTGTCATAAAAGCATTCTGTGTTAGCCAGGAGTGGTCATATTTAGGATTGAAGCATCTGATTACGGTGTTAATTACACCGTAATCATTATTAAACATTTTAAGCCACAACTGTCCTATGACCATACTTGATATTACAACCGGGATAAAATATACAGTTCTGAAAAATCCATCGCCTTTTACTCCTCTCGATAATACCAAAGCTAAAATTAATGATATAGGTAACTGAATAAATACTGATGCCACTACAAGAATCAAAGAGTTCTTTACTGCAAGTGGAAAATATCTGTCTTCAGTAAACAATTGTATGTAGTTTTTTATACCAATAAAGGTTTTTGTTCCAATTCCATTGTATTCAAAAAAACTGTAAATTCCTGACGTAACTAATGGAATCAAGGTAAATCCTAAAAACAATAGTAGCGCCGGTAATATAAATATTAATATGTATTTCTTATTTCCAAGCATTTTTTCCATAACACTACCTGCCTCACTTATTATTTACCGTTAATAGCTGCCTTATGTTCATCTATAAATGCATCAATGTCTGCGCCATCTGCAAATAATGTCTGAACCTGTTCATTATGTACTGCTGCCGGTTCTGATTCTAATGATGTATCCCAAGCAAGTACACCCTGTTTTCCTTCTGCTAATAAATCTTTAATCTGGATAAATAATGGGTTTAAGTTGCTTTCATCTGCAGGAGTTGTCCATCCACTGAATCCTGATCCTGTTTCATATGAAGCTACGCCCATTTTTTCATTAATGTAAATACAGAACTTAGCTGCTTCTTCTTTGTATTTAGTGTTATTGTTAACCCAGAATGATTCAACGAATCCACCACAGTAATCTGTTGCTTCACCTTTTCCATCTGCGATTGTTGGAATCTTTAATGCTACTACTTCTTCAGGTTTAATTGTTGCTGCATCGTCTGTGTATACATTGTTTGCAAACCAGCTTCCCATAAGTCTCATAGCTGCTTTTCCATTTTCAAATGCTGCATTTGCGTCATCATTTCCCTGTTCTAAAGGATTGTCCCCAAATGCTCCCATTTCATATAAATCACTTACTTTCTGTGCTGCTTTCTTGAATCCTTCATCTCCGAATTCTTTCTTTCCTGATAACATTTCGTTAACGCCTGTTGCACCTACTTCTCTTAAAGCTAATGCCTGATATACGAATGCTGCATTCCATCCGTCTTTAGCACCTGCTGCCATTGGTGTAACACCATCTAATTTCTTTAATTTCTTAACTGCATCTACTAATTCATCGTATGTAGTTGGCAATGTAGCTCCTGCCTTGTCAAACATTGTCTTGTTACAGAATAATGTCATATACCATGAAAACATTGGTACTGAATATAATTTTCCATCAAATTCAAATGCTGATGTTGAACCTTCTAAAATCTTTGACTTAACATCATCAGTTACATAGTCATCTAATGCCATAACTTTTCCTGCATCAACTAACTTCTTTGCTGTACCTGCACCCCACCAATAGAATACGTCGATTCCTTTTGCGTCTCCGGCAAATTCAGCGTTAATCTTTGTCTTGTAAGCTTCTGTATCCAAAGTTTCTGTCTTAATCTTAACACCTGGATTTTCTTTTTCATAAGCTTTAACTGCCTCTTCATATTTGCCCTTAAGTTCATTAGTATCATTTGACCACTGATGCCATACATTTAATGTAATTGTACCGTCGTCATTTTTAGCATCGCTGCTACCACCTTTGCTACCACATCCTGCCATTGAGAATGCCATTGTTGAAGCTAAAGTAAGCGCCAACACTTTCTTAAATAAATTTTTTCTCATTGTAAATCCTCCTCAATTTATTTTATAATCAAAGTATACTTAATCAGACTCTCTATCTCAATTTAATATTTTGACTAAAAAAGGTTAAAAATTTTACTATAAATTTTTAACCTTTTTTATTAACATCTGTATTCTTTTACTGTCTTTCCTGTCTGCTTTTTAAAGCAAATGCAAAAATAATGTGAATCTTTAAACCCAACTTTTTCCGCAACTTCATACACTTTTAAATCAGTCTGCTTAAGAATTTTTTTACTTGCCTCTATTCTCTTTTCGGATACATATTCTATAAAACTGACTCCGTACGTCTTCTTAAACTCCCTACTTAGATAACTTTCATTTATATATAAATCCGTCGCCGCTTTCTTTAATGAAAGTTCTGAATTGTATAAATTTCTATTAACATATTCTAAAGCATCTTCTATAACATTTTTATTACGTTTAGATTTTTTTTGATTATGATAATCATAAACAATTTTGATATATTCCTTGGCGCATTCTAAGGCATCTGTTACACTTCTAATCGCTCTTACATCCTTAAAAACGTCCTCTTCATTTATTAATTGATACAAATTTATTCCATACTTATTAAGAGTCGAACCTGCACGTAAAATAATTGTCATTGTCATAAGTTTTAAATATTCTTCATCAGCTATCTTGCCTTTTTTAATTACTTCAATATAATCTTTAATGTATTTCAGCATTTCTTCTTCCCTGCAATTATTTATAGCTTCCGCAAATTTATCCCAGTCAAGTTCTATTTTAGAATTATTTTGCTTCATAACCTCCTGGTATTCAGAATATGTAACCACTCTGTTTCTTCCAAGCAAAACTGAAACTCCAAGCGCCTTATCTGCCTGACCATATGCCGATGCAATGCCACAAAATCCTATATTTTCACCACTTATTCCGATGGTTGCAGTTATTCCAATCTTATTTAATTTTTTATGCAATGCTTCTGCATAATTAATGCATTCATCCAAATCCTTATTTACAAAATAAATTATTATATTATGCATAAAATGAACAAACGAAATCATATTGTCGTTATTTTGATTTTGAACTAACTCATAAACTTTTTTATAATTTTCCTCTTCCTGATTATCTTTAATTTTTACATCTATGCATACACAACCATCAATAAGTTCTTTGCAGTTATATGTATCCATTTTTTTCACTGCTTCTTCTTCATCTATTCTATTTTCAACAAGCCTTAAAAGAAAACTTTCTTTTAGTATGTCATAATTATTCTCCATGCTCTCTTTTAATTTAGCCACCTCTGTAGCCTCTTTGTTTCTCTGGTTAATCTCCTCTTTTAATTTAGCCATCACTTCACTTATTTCTTTTATGTTAATTGGCTTTAAAAGAAATTCGTCAACACCTAAATTGATAGCTTTTCTTGCATATTCAAATTCCCTGAATCCTGTTACAATTACAACCCTGCATTTAGGATGTGCTTTCAATAGCGCTTCAGTAAATTGTAGTCCATCCATTCCCGGCATATTAATATCAGTCACCACAATATCCACCTCATGATAATTTATATATTCCAATGCCTCTTTTCCGGACGCTGCTTCCCCTACAATCTTAAAACCATTTTCTTTCCATTTATATCCTTTGCGAATTAAAACCCTCTCTAATTTTTCATCATCCACCAACAATACATTTAACATAATTATTTCTCCGATTTTTTGCTTAATTTAATGTGTTTCACTATTTTCTTTCCACTGTACATTTACACTATTTTGTCTGATTGTACATTTACACTATTTTGTCTGATTGTACATTTACACTATTGCAAATCTTACTCTGATTTTATCTTACCTACAGTAACAATTATTTCTGTTCCAACACCTATTTCACTCTGAATTATCATTGGATTATCTATTTCATACATTAACTTTATTCTCTGTATTAAACTATAAAGTCCAAATCCCGATTTTCCAGTAACAGATTTACCTTCCATTATTTCCTGTATTCTTTCTTCACTCATTCCAACCCCATCGTCAGATACAATAAATATTATTTCATCATCCTGTTCAAATACTTTTATATTTACAGTTCCCTCTTCTCCATTTAATCCGTGATGTACCGCATTTTCCACTAAAGGTTGAAGTAAAAGTTTAAGAACTTTCTCTTTTTTTACCGATTCTTCTATTTCATAATTAACTTTTATCTGATTGTCGTATCTCATGTTTAATATTGTAATGTAACTTTCGATACTACTTATTTCATCCTCAACTGTTATATAATCAAGTCCACTGTTTAGACTGTTTCGATAAAAATTTCCTAACGCCTGCGTCATCTGGAAACATTTTTCATTTTCCTCCATTAATGCTAATGCTGAAACCGCATCTAAAGTGTTATATAAAAAGTGTGGATTTATCTGCGCCTGTATTATGTCTAACTTGCCTTTTGCAATAATTCTTTCTTCATCCTTTACCTTTTTCATTAAAGATTTAACAGACAAAATCATATGGTTAAATACTTTTTTAAGGCTTGTGATTTCATTATCATTTTCTACAACAGGCATTGTCACAAATTCACCGTTTTCAACTATTTTCATATGTTTTTCTACTTTTGCAAGTGGTTTAAATATGAGATATGTAAGTAACATTGAGCATATAAATACAAATACAACATTTAAACACATAATTACCACTATCACTGTCGAATAGTATGGAGCTAAAGATGTAATGTTATCCATTGAAAATACTCCGATAAGTTTCCAATCCTGTATTCCTATATCCTGACTTGCAACAACACTTTTTCCGTCTTTATTATTTACTTCCATGTACTCCTTAGACATATTTTTTGCAATTTTTGTATACTTTTTAAAATCACGCTTTTTGTCTTGAGGCTCAATAATATAATTTCCTTTCGAATCAACTATGTAGAACTGATTCTTGTAATCATTACTAACCTGATTAAAATAGTCCTGCAATACTAAATCATCAAAAGTTATTAGAAGTGTAGCCAAAGGTTTATAATCTCTCTTATCTACAATCTGTCTTACATAGCACAGATAATCATTAGGTGCATAATATTCTATTGTTCCATCGCTTCCGTTATAGAAAAATCCGTTTCCATTTGCTTGCTGCATTTCCTTATACCAATTTGTATCCTGGATTTGCTTATTTATTTTTTTTGGTGGTCTCTTATAAGAATTATAACAATTATTATATTTATCAAATATATATACTCCGGAAATGTATTCTCCGGATAATATCATATTAAACAAACTCTTTGTTATGTTTTTTTGATAATTCAAATTAATATTCTCTGAATTTATTTGTCTTAAAGAATCCTGTACGATATCGTCAAAATATATCTGTGTTGAAAATTGAGTTACATTATCAAAAATAAGCGCTAAATTTCCCTGAAGTGCATTTACTGTCTGCACTCCTGCCTTACCAACTTCAATTTTCGTATATCTTCCGTTTACAGCTGAAATTAATGTAAACGTCATTATAAATGACAATAAAAGAACCGCAATATAAGTCAGAATAATCTGCGTTCTTATCTTTGCTTTTTTCCATTTTTTTAATAATTTATACACTTTTCTCTCCACCATACATTATATTACAATTTTCTTTAAAAATTGTTTATGAACTTCATCTGTCGTTTTTTAGTACTTATAATTTTTTATAATATTTATGCTGTTTCACTCATATACATAAACATACTTTATAAACCTATAACTGCAAATTAACTTATATAAAGTTCATGAACATTTCCATGTCCAATATAACAAATACCCTCCTTTTATAGTAAATGATTAGGGCCAAAATGTAAATATTTACTATTTTTTATTGTAAAACAAAAATGCCTGCAACCTCTTTTTCTATAAAGGATTGCAGACAATATAATTTCCATCTCGCTGATGCGGCATTCGCCGCATCAAAAAAAAAGAACAGGTTCTTTCTGAAAACTAGCTTTCTAAAGAACCTGTTCTTTTTTTGTGTATGTGGACTCATTGCTTCGCACATATGTATGCCGGCGACCGGAATCGAACCGGTACGATATTGCTACCACAGGATTTTAAGTCCTGCGCGTCTGCCAGTTCCGCCACGCCGGCGAACCCGTTGAATAAATAATGGGCAGAGAAGGATTCGAACCTTCGAAGGCGTTGCCAGCAGATTTACAGTCTGTCCCCTTTGGCCACTCGGGAATCTGCCCATTTGTTTCCAACAATAAATATTTATACCATAATTTTTTTATTTACGCAACCATTTTTTCTACTAAATCAAGCTAAATTAGGCACCATCAGATACCGCATAATTGACATCCTTTTTTCCAAGTCATATACTTGTCTATATTATGAAATTGGCTATTTATACATTAAGAGAGGAATTTAACAATGGTGAAATTTTCATCTTCGAGAAATAAGAAATCCATGAAGAAGCGAAATCTTTTAATAGCTATTTTGATTGTTGCGATGCTCGCTTTTTCTGTGGCAGGAACATATATATTTATGTATTTTTCCAGTGGCAAAAATCCAACAGAATACAAGAAAACTAATGCAACATCTCAGTCAAATAAATCTAACAATAATTCAGCTATCAACAATAACTCTGACAGCATGAATGATAATGAAGATGACTCAATCATAAATCCATATGATTGGGATAAGATTGCTAAAACAAACAAAGATATTTATGCATACATATATATTCCCGGTACAAAAATTGAATTGCCGGTTGCGCAATCTGATGATTCTAAAGATGATTCCTTTTATCTTACACATAATGAAAAAGGAAATTATGAATTTTCAGGTTGTATATATAGTGAAAAAATAAACTCAACTGATTTCACTGACCCCGTAACTGTATTTTATGGTCACAATATGTTAAACGGCACAATGTTTGCACACTTACATTATTTCGAGAAAAAAGACTTCTTTGATAAACATGAATATTTTTATGTTTATACACCTAGTCACAAATTAACATACAGAGTTTACTCAGCTTATGTTTATGATGATACTCATATTTTAAAAGCATTTGATTTTTCGGATATTCAGGTGCGAATGGACTATTTCAAGACAACTCTTAATCCAAGCGTTTCTAATGCAAATGTTAGAAAAGATGTAGCTTTAACTCAGGACAGTAAAATATTAACACTTAGCACATGTACTTCAGGAAAAAATAATACACGATATATTGTAAATGGACTATTTATTAAAGATGAAGTTACAGACTAGATATAGTTATATAAAACTAATTGTGCATGCATTGAAGCGCAATATGAATGACATTATAACTCTAAATCAAATCTTACAAATAGACCCAGACTCCCACCATGATTGACAAAGATTATTCTTAACAAAGAACAACAAATAAAAATGAACCTATATATTTTCAATATTTGACAAAATTACATTCTGCCAAACACTATCTTAAATATACAGGTTCATTTTTATATTCTATAATTTATATTTTATTATTTATTTTAGATTTTAATTGACGTATATATAATTTTATGCTAACCGGAAATATATGTCTATTCTACACATTTATATAATTTATGCTAACTGAAAATATATGTCTATTCTACACATTTATATAATTTATGCTTCTTCCATGCGTCTATATATTGGGGGTTATTACACACATCTATTTTGTTCTATAAACTACCGCGCTACATGCAGGAATGGTAACTGCTATATCACCATTTTCTACCATTACCGGAATTCGACCCACATTATACAATTCCTCAGATGTTTCCATTAATCGTTCCATTACGTTTCCATTTGGAATGTTTAACTGCCAAACAGGAATTTTTACATTGATTTCATGGTCTGATGTATTGATAGCTGTTACTGTGCCATTTAATGCATCAAATCGTCCATAACTTAAATAATTGTTGCCCCAGTCTAATTGCTTGTAAGAACCTTTCTTCAATTCATCGCAATGATTGTGTATAAAAATCATATCTCTGTAAAATTCGATTAATTCAAAATCTTCTTTTCCCCAAGGATATGTTCTTCGGTTGTCCGGATCTGTCCATCCACACACGCCGGCTTCATCCCCATAATACAATGTTGGTGCTCCCGGCAGAGTCATCTGCATTACGACTCCCTGTTTAAATATGGCTTTCTTTACATTTTCATTTGCCGCTTCTGCTCCTGCAGTTGCAATTCTTCCAGCCATACCGTTTGTTCTTGTCATAAATCTTGAATGATCATGATTTGACAATTCATTCATTGCCACTAATAACGACTGATTCTGGAATTGCGCCATATGATATTTCATTGCATCATTAAAGCTGTGGGCATTTCCCTTAAGTTCCGGCTTTACATTGTCAGAATGTTTATCAACACCTGTTAAAAACCAGCTTACAGGATCCATGAACGCATCATAATTCATTACCGTATCCCATTGGTCGCCCTTTAGCCATTCTCCCGCTTCGCCATAATGTTCTGCTAAAATAATTGCATCCTTATTTGCTTCCTTAACTGCCTTTCGGAATTTACGCCAGAATTCATGATTAAATTCACCGCTATGTCCCAAATCAGCTGCAACATCTAATCTCCATCCATCAACATTATAAGGAGGTGAAACCCACTTTTTTGCAATGTCTAAAATATACTGTTGCAACTTTTCACTATCTTCATAATTAAGTTTTGGCAAAGTATCAAATCCCCACCACCCTTCATATGTTGAGTTGTGAGGCCACTGACCGCCATTAAATTTAAAAAAAGAATTATATGGGCTGTCCTGAGAAATATATGCACCTTTCTCATAGCCATTCTCTTCTCTGTAAATTTCCTCGTAATCCATCCATTTGTTAAAAGAGCCACAATGGTTAAATACGCCGTCAATAATCACTTTAATTCCACGTTTATGAGCCTCTTCTACTAATTCAATAAACAATTCGTTACTTGCTTCAAGATTTTTCTTATTTGTAACTCTTGAAATGTATTTTGTTGCCTTTGAATTATCTGTCTCTCCGTCTTTTAATACATCCCCATCATCAACAACTATTTTCCCAAAATGAGGGTCTATATAATCATAATCCTGTGTATCATATTTGTGATTCGAAGGTGATACAAACAACGGATTAAAATAAATGACTTTAACACCTAATTTTTCCAGATAATCCATCTTATCTATAACTCCCTGTAAATCACCACCATAAAACTGTCTGGTACCGTCTGCTGCCGGATTTTCATACCAGTCTTCAATTTTTTCTACGCCTTTTCCAATATACGCATATTCATTTGTTTCAACATCGTTTGTTTTATCTCCGTTGCAAAAACGTTCTACATATATCTGGTACATAACTGCACCTTTTGCCCAATCCGGTGTATTAAATCCGGGTGTTATTGAAAAGTCATAAACATCTGAGTAGCTTGTATCAGCTCCTGCCATATTGTAAAACAGAATTTCATTTCCATCTATCTCAAATCTATATCTATAACATCTGTTTTCAAGGTGAATTCGTACAGTATAATACTCAAATATCTTATCCTGATAACATGATGTCATTTGAATTCTTTCATTATCAATAATTATATATACTTCATTTGCCATTCTATGGCCTACGCGAAGTATAAAGCTATATTTATCTGTCTGTTTATTGTATCTGCAAAACTGTTCTGTTCCGTCATGAAAAATGGAATTTCTATTATGGTTCATATTGTTCTCCTAAATATAAAACTATATAAAATTTCCTAAAAAAATCAGGAAATAAACATTACTTTTCAACTATCTGTTTGTAACTGTCATATATATATTATTTCATATATTATTCAATATCTTATTCCAAACCTACTCACTAAATTATATTACATATTTGCATAAATTGGTGCTATTAATTTTTATACAAAACAAAAAGGACAGCTGCTACTGCTGTCCTTTTCGGAGAAGGTATTCGTTTTTTCTTTGGGGTGTAGCAAAAAAAACTATATAATGTATTGGGGGGTTTTACAATAATTATTATAGCATAAAATCAACTGTTGTAAAGCGTTTTGTTACCGATAACAACACTTTTTATCTTTTGCACAATTTATTATTGTTTATTATTATTTTTTATTAATATTTTATACAATTTCTTATTTTTTAAAACATTTTTATTAGTCATTATTACTTTTGTCAAAAAATACTTTCAAATTCCTGTTGGTTTATCTTCTCTTTTTCGATCAACATTTGAGCACATTTTTGTAATTGTTCCATATGATCTTCGATAATTTTTTTAGCATCTTTGTAACATGTATCAATGATATTTTTTACTTCTTCATCAATTACTGATGCTGTATGTTCTGCATATCCTTTTGACTGTGCTAAATCACGTCCAATAAATACTTCTTCAGAATCATTATCATAATTTATTAAACCTAATCTGTCAGAAAATCCATATTTTGTAACCATTGCCTTAGCCATTGCAGTTGCCTGTTTAATATCTTGAGATGCTCCTGTTGTAATATCATCAAGAATTATTTCTTCCGCAATTCTTCCACCAAGGCTTACCATTATTTCCTGAATCATATGTCCTTTTGTATCAAACATTTCATCTTTTTCAGGTAATGGCATTGTATAACCTGCTGCTCCTGCTCCTGTTGGAATAACTGAAACCGTATGAACAGGTCCTACGTCAGGCAATACATGGAATAAAATTGCATGGCCTGCTTCGTGATAAGCTGTAATACGTTTCTCTTTGTCAGAAATAATTTTACTCTTCTTTTCTTTTCCAACCCCAACTTTAATAAGTGCTTTATCAATATCTTCCTGAATAATAAATGCTCTGTCAGATTTTGCTGCAATAATAGCCGCTTCATTTAAGAGGTTTTCCAAATCAGCTCCTGTAAATCCTGATGTAATCTGTGCGATTTTTTCCAAATCAACATCCTCGCCTAACGGCTTATTCTTTGCATGAACTTCAAGTATTCCCTTTCTGCCTACAACATCAGGTCTTCCTACTAATACTTTTCTGTCAAATCGTCCCGGTCTTAAAATAGCCGGATCAAGAATATCTACTCTGTTAGTAGCTGCCATAACAATGATACCTTCATTAACACCAAATCCGTCCATTTCTACAAGCATCTGGTTTAATGTCTGTTCACGTTCATCATGGCCACCACCCATTCCTGTTCCCCTTCGTCTGGCAACAGCATCGATTTCATCGATAAATATAATACATGGTGCATTTTTCTTTGCTTCCGCAAATAAATCTCTTACTCTGGAAGCACCTACACCTACAAACATTTCCACAAAATCAGAACCTGAGATTGTAAAAAAAGGCACCTTAGCTTCACCTGCAACAGCTTTTGCTAATAATGTCTTACCTGTTCCCGGAGGGCCTTCTAATAAAACACCCTTTGGAATTCTTGCTCCTAAATCTATATATTTTTTAGGATTCTTTAGGAAATCTACAATTTCTTCAAGTTCTTCTTTTTCTTCAATAAGACCTGCAACATTTGAGAAATTAATATTTTTAACATCAAGTACAAGTCTTGCGCGGCTCTTACCAAAGTTAGCCATTTTTGCATTGCCTGCATTGGCACTACCATTCATAACCATAATAATAACAATTACAACACCTGCCATTAATAGCACCTGTATAATTGATATCATCAATGAATTATCACCTGCAACATCAGTAACTGTAGGCTTAACATCTGTATCTATTTCATCTATATCACTAATTACTTTATTTACATCTGTTACATATACTACTTTTCTTGATTTATCCTTTGATAAAACAACAACAATACTTCCTGATGGCACCTCATTATTTTGTCTGATTGTAACTTCTGATACATTTCCAGCCTTTAAATCAGTAATAAAATCATTATATTTATAATCACTGTCTTTCGTTGAAAATGTTGAAAATGCATACATACCTATAATCATTAATGCTATAACTATAAAGTAAATTCTAAATCCTCTTGAACTATTCTTCAATTTTTCACCTCCTATGGTAGTATTTTGTATCGCTGTCAGTAAAATTTCACGCATCCGTCATCTTAATCGGAGGCAAATTTTTTTGAATATTAAATTACTCTTCAACAACGCCTACAAAAGGTAAGTCTCTGTACTTCTGGTCGTAGTCAAGCCCATAGCCTACTACAAATTTATCTTCTATTTCAAACCCTGTATAATCAACATGAACATCTACTTCTCTTCTTGATGGTTTATCAAGAAGTGTTGTTACTGCAATGCTTGCAGGCTTTCTTTCTTTTAACAACGGTATTAACTTGTTTAATGTATTGCCTGAATCAATGATATCTTCAACAACAATTACATTTAATCCTTCTATATCATGATCCAAATCTTTTTTGATTTTAATATCACCTGTACTTACAGTACCTGAGCCATAACTTGATACACTCATAAAATCAAGAGTTACCGGTATTGATATTCTCTTGGCTAATTCGCATGTATAAAAAACGCTTCCTTTTAAGATGCAAATGAGACGAACAGATTTTCCTTTATAATCTTCGCTAATCTGCTTTGCAATCTCTCTAACTCTTTTATCAATTTGTTCTTCACTAATCATTTCCTCGATATGACTTGCCATTTTCTTCTCTCCTTTGTTTTTTAATTATAAAATTCAATCTTAATTATGTTTCTAGTATTACTGTTGACTTTATAGTAACTACTCATTCTATATCCGACTATCCACACTATATGATTTCCATCGGCCAATAGTAATACTTTATCTCTGTCTTCTTTAGGAATTTTTTCATTGATAAAATATTCTTTCAGTTTCTTTTTACTTCCGAAATCATTTACTACAAGGTAATCACCCTCTTTACGATTCCGTAAGGTTAACGAACCTATTTTATCATAATCAATCCATTTAGTATACAGTAATTCCTGTATATCATCTACTGAAAATCCGTTGTTTTCGAAGTTTATTTTAAATTTTCCATTATACGGATTCTCGTTTATAAGTTCATTATTTACAATAATTGGAATCTCCTTAATTTTTTCATTTTTTATATCGGATAAATCCGAAAGTAGAATTCCCTTATACTTTTTTATTGCTTTGATATTATAAGGCAAATTAACTGACTTTGACACTTCAAGCTTTGCCAAATTTATAATACTTTCAACGTGCGCCGCCGTTACATCTTTTAATTTTCCTGCTTTTTTCTCAATTCCTTTTCTGACAATCCTTTTTGCTATAGCCGGATGAATTTCAAAAGCCTTTAATGAGATGAATATTCCTTCTTCATTTTCGTCTACATATTCATCATATGTCTTATTTGTTTCGATCTCTAAATAATCTTCTATTTCTCCTAACATTTTTCCAGCATTTACAATATTATATTCAGCTTTTTTATTTATATTTTCTTTTGTATACGGAATCAATTCTAATCTAAGCTTATTTCTGCTATATTCTGTCTCAAAATTTGTTTTATCTGTCCTATATGATATATGATTTTCTTCAAGATATTTTTCAATCTCTTTTCTTGATACACAAAGCAGTGGCCTTACAATATTATCACGCTGCATAGGGATACCCGAAATTCCTTTTATTCCGGTTCCTCTAAAAAGATTAAACAAAATAGTTTCACTGTTATCATTCAAATTATGTGCCACCGATATTTTATTTGCATTATATTTCTCCTGCACTTTTGCAAAACATTCATATCTGCAGACTCTTCCTGCCTCCTCCTCTGACATTCCTCTAGATATTGCCTCTTTTTTAGCATCTATATGAAAAATTTCACACGGAATATGCTCTTTGTCACAAATTTTTCTAACATATTCCATATCTTCATCTGCTTCTTTACCTCTGATATGATGATGTACATGAACCGCTACAAGTTTTAAATTAATAAATTTGCTTATTTCTTTTAGTACATATAGCATACAAATGGAATCAGCGCCTCCGGATACTCCCAGAACGACGCTGTCTCCATTTTGCAGCATATTGTTTTCTTTAATAAAATTCAATACTTTTTTTATCATATTTTTAATATACTGTATGCTTATTCTAAAGTCAAACAACCCGGTTAAATCGTTTAATATTTTCATCTATCTGTTACTTTGATTGTCATAAAATACCTTAAATCAATAATTTATGTGATATTCTTGTTTTAATGCTTTCGCCATATTCCTGTCACAAGAACCGTCATATCATCTTTTGGCACTCCACCCGACAGTTTTATCGCCTCATTCATAATAATAAGTGCCATTTCTTTTGGATTATTACTCTCTATATCCATTATCACATTTGCCATCTCCTTTTCTTTATCATCGCACTGCAATGATTCCACTATTCCATCTGAAATCATTATTACAAAATCACCGTCATACAATTTTTTAGTTATAGTCTCAACATCCACCTCATTTAAAACTCCTATTGGTAAAGATGTTGACTTTATACATTCTACCCAGTTTCCTCTTTTTATAAACGTGCATGCAGCACCTGACTTCAAAAATCTACATGTTCCCGAATATAGATCAATCATTCCCATGTCGACCGTAGTAGAAATATCCCATCCGCTTTTTGTCAGCAAAACCGAATTAATAAGCCTTAATATTGTATTTTCATTCAGTCCACTGTCCATAAACTGTTCCAACAAATCAATTATGATTCCACTATACTCATTTGCAACACTTCCTGAGCCCATACCATCACATATGCTCATAAATGTCTGTCCTTTATCTAACACAAGATACGTAAAATTATCCCCTGAAACCTGTTCATTTCTTTTAACTGTTTTTGCACTCCCCTGTAATGTGTGAAAATTTACCTCCTCTAATAACTGAAATTTTCCATATTCTAATGGTATATTTCCATATTCTAAGTTTACCATTCTCATCTTTTTGCCAACCACCTGACTTATTATATCCGTCATCATTCTAACCGTAGCTTTTGCCCTCTTCTTCTTTTTGGCATAAAACTCTACCTCTATATATTCTTTCTCATTTTTCACCACCCTTATTTTCTTTGCATATATTTTTTTCTCTCTGAATTTTCGTTGTATTTTTTCTGCCATTCTGTCTGTAAGTAAATTTTCACTAATTGCCGGTCTCAAAAATTTTTCCACAATTTTACTTACTTCATTAAATTGTGATGCCATGGCTTCCCTCGTTTCCACCATTTTGCTAAACCACAAATAATTAAGCCTTGCTCTTTCCATATACTGTATTTCACTATTCGCACATCCGCTACACACACACTCATTTATATGCTTTTCCAAATATTCGTTTTGAAAATTTTCATTATACTCACTGTTTATATACTGCATTTTAGAAGCTATTCCCTTAAAAGCTTTCGCCGTTTTTAACACCTGCTCCGCATCTACATTTTGCATACCATCATCTATTGGCGATAATTTTTTCTGAACCATAAATTTATTTATTCCATATGCAAATATTATGGTTGTTGACCAGTTAAGCATTATTATCGGAATATATGTAAGCATTTTAAATGTACTCCAATGAAGCGATGCCATATTATTCATATAAAAATCTGCTCCCTCCATAACAACCATTGTCATAACCGAAATTCCTGCCAAAATAAACGGATTTGGATTCTTTGTCCATTTCTTATATAAATTAATACACACATATGTCATCAAAATTATCATTGTATACTTGCACATCGGCAAAAATCCCTGATAAAAATATATTCCCCCTGCCATAACCGGTGCTATCACTACTCCAAATGCAGGCAATATGTTTCCCGCACTATACCATGCCAAAGCTATAGGATTACAGCCAAAAAATGTAATTCCTGTTACTGCCCAGGATATCATAAGTAAAAATAATGGTTTCAATACCTTTTGCGTCATTAATCAATCCTCCATTTTTTTATTGACAACAGTATATCGGATGTCAATATCCAAAATTGTCGAATCATAACCTTATGTTCCTTAGACTTTTTGACATTTTTTCCTTTTAAACTTTTATAGACCTCCCTGGTCAAAAGGTCTAAGTTCACATGAATTTGTTCATAAGCGGGTTAAAGCCAAATTCATATAAACATCAAGTATATTATACAAACATGAGCTTACTCATAAGTAAATAAAAGACTTTTTAATCTGTCCAAATACGAGCAAAAAAAAGAAGCTGACCTTTAAAGTAAATGCAAAAAGTTAAATTATCTTATAACTATTAATTCCATATACTTTTAAAATCAGTTTCTTTTTTAATTATATAGAAATAAACCTCTTTTTATTATATTAATATAAACATCTTTAAAATTGGTTTCTTTTGTATTTAGGAAAATTTGCTTTGTAAATCGCTTTCTTACTTATTTCCTACAGCTTTAGTCTTCCGGCTTAAAGATTACTTCATCCGGATACACTAATCCCATCTTTCTTGCCATTTCTTCTATATATTCGTCTGTCTTAACGTAGTCTTCTTTTTCTTTTAATTCATCTGATAATTCTAATTGATCATTATATTCCTGCGTAAGTTCTTTTTTCTGTTTCTTTAAATCTGATAACGTTCCATATGCATTAAATGTCTGTACAATTAAAATAACACAGAACATAATAACTACAAGGCTTATTCCAACTATCATGCCTCTGTTATCGTTTCTTTTCTTACTCTTACTTACTCTGCTCACTCTGGAAGTAGCAGTGCTTTTCCTTGGTTTTCTTACCTGTTGTCCGTTTTGCTGTCTGCGTTGCATGCTTTCCTGTGGCTTTCTTTTTTCCGACATCTACTCACCTTATTTCCTTTTGCAAACTTTTCTTTTATTTTCGTCTTTCTTAGTTTAATTCGTTTCCCTGCTTTTTTCAATGGTTTTAACAAAGTCCTAATTATCTTTTCCAAAACTTTCGAAATTTTCAGCACTAATTTTCTTCCTACTACTATTTCATAAACTGCCATTGCCAAAAGCATTCCAAATATAGGATACCATCTTAAATTTCCGTAATTTTTTTTAATCAACATACTAAAAAATATGTAAGCTACACATATCCAATATATAAAATCTTCAATAACCACTCTAATAAAATGTGGTTTAATAAGATTTCTTATTATCCTTATAGCATCGTATACAATTGCAAATATTATTCCGCAATATAATGAAGTAAAAAGTAAAATAAGTTCATCTTTAATCATTTAAACATCCTTTTAAGCATGCTTTCTTTTTTTCTTTTATATGATGAGATTTCGGAATATTCCATGCTGTCCACAGTTCCTTCAATCTCTAATTCACCTTTTTCTATACTTAACCTATTTACTTTTAAATCCTCACCTTTAATAGTCAGAATTCCCATTGTCGTTTCAAGTAATACCTCTTTTGTATCAAAAGAAATAACATCCTCGACCCCTGTAATCTCCATTGATTTCCTGTTAAGCATCATAAGTTTATGAGCTTTGGAAATATTATCATTCTCCACTAAATCACCCACATAGCTATACTTACATAAATATATGAAACTCTTTTTTTATTTATACTAACTAAAAAACAATCCGTAGGTATCAAAGCTAGAGCTTTTGACCCAAACATCTAAGTTTATATTTCTATCAAATATTTTCTGTATGGGCTAATTTAGGCACTCTTTTATTAGATGCATTAGTACATTTATATTTGTATACTATCTTAAATTTATGTCAAATCTTTGTACATTTCTGTAGCATCTTCTTTTTTTACGGTTTCATTCAAATTTAATACCTGAACTTTAACCGTTCTCTGTCCAAATTGAATTTCAATTATATCGTTAATCTTAACATCATAAGAAGCTTTTACAGGCTTCCCATTCACTATTACTCTTCCTGCATCACAAGCTTCATTAGCTACTGTTCTTCTTTTAATAATTCTTGATACTTTTAAGTATTTATCTATTCTCATGTTTCCTCCTGATTTTGTTGTTAATTAGATATCCTTTTTTTTGCTATTATATTCATTAACCGAATATCTCTTCTGTTTTGCACAATTACATTATTAATTACATATCTTATATTTTTTTGTAAATTTAATTATTTTATAATTTATTTCTAAACTTCATGATTAAAAAGCAGTATAAAATAAAGGGCTTTTGATAACAAAAGCCCTTAAAATCACTTATATATTTACTCTTTTAAATTAGTTAAGAGCTTCTTTTAAAGCCTTACCTGCTTTGAACTTAGGTACATTAGCTGCAGCAATTGTGATTTTTTCCTTTGTTGCAGGGTTGATACCTTCACGAGCTGGTCTCTTAGAAACTTCAAAGTTACCGAATCCGATTAACTGTACTTTTTCACCCTTCTTCATTTCTTCTGTTACAACGTCTGTAAAAGCCTTAACAGCCTTTGCTGCGTCTGTCTTTGATAATCCTGCTTCTTCAGCTACTGCTGCGATAAATTCTGTCTTGTTCATGTTTATATCCTCCTAAAAATTAGTTCAGAAACTACTTTAATTTCATGTGTTCCTGTAATATACGTTTTCCTCGCGTACTTCAATAAATTTTATACATCATTTACCCTTACTTTGTCAAGGTAATTTGCTTATTTTAAGGGGATTTCAGCCAAATTTTATGTGCATTTTTCATAAAACATTTTTTTGATTTTTTTCGAACTTTTACGACTTATTTTTTTTAGCACAAAATTTTGTCATTTTAATTGTATTTTTACCCGTTTAAATTTAAGACTCCATTTGCTTTCCTAAAAAATTTGCTGCAACTGCCGCTAACTTTTGTTCAGTTACCGATATTGGATTCTTTATGTCTTTTCCAATTATTGCAACCGCACCAACTGCATCTCCTTCACAGATAATCGGATATATTACTTCACCCATAGATGGTTCTTCACCTTCCTCAATGATAGCTATCCCCTTTTTTAAACTATTATGAGTTGTAAAGACTTCACGTTCATCTATTAAGTTTTCTACATCCTTACTTATCTTCTTTCCTATGTTTTCTTTTTTAGCTCCACCTGATGCAGCAACAACCTGATCCCTGTCGCAAATCATAATCATTTGGCCTGATGTCTGCCCTAACGCTTCCGCATATTGTTTTGCAAAATTGTCAAGTTCTCCAATTGGTGAATATTTTTTTAAAATGACCTCACCATCTCTATTTGTAAAAATCTCTAAAGGATCGCCTTCCCTTATTCTTAAAGTTCTTCTGATTTCCTTTGGAACAACAACTCTCCCCAATTCATCGATTCTTCGTACGATACCTGTCGCTTTCATGTTATTATCCTCCATAACTAATCTTTTAAAGAATTTAATTTTTTCTTTAATGTAATTAAATCCTATTTTGCTAAATTTAAGTTATGGAGTTAGTATGTGGAAAACTTAAGATAATATTCTTAATTTTACTCTAACCCTGTAAGCCTACTGACTGACGAATCATATCTTCAACTACAATATCGTAAATTTCTCCAATTGAGTTACAATATTCTAAAACTTTCCAAGGCTCATTTGTATGGAAATGAATTTTAATCAAATCTTCATCTCCTACTGCGATAAGACAGTTACCTTCAAAATGTTCTGTTATGTACTCTGATATCTCATCCTCATCTAAATCTTTATCTCTTCTGTCAATCAAAAGCTGTGTATCATAACGATACGCAAACTGATCTTCTTCTACATCAATACTATTAATTTCTGACATAATTATCACCTCTTAAATTTTGTTATATTTATAATTCTTTAAAATTATGACGTTGTGGTCAAAAGTCCCTTACTTTGATGACTACAGATTGTTCATACCACACACTCCTATAATCCTACTCCTTTATGAGCAAGCTTATGTGGGCTTAATCCTTTTGAACCTGGCATCATATTATTTTCCAATAATAATACTTATCAATCTCTTATCAAGCATTATTGTTTTGTTCCACGGATTAATTATAATTCCACTTATTCCATCTGTTTTTAAGGCTGTCACAAATAAGCTGTCAATGTCACTCATAAAAGTAGACATTACACTACCGCTTCCTTTAACTTCCTCATCAAAACTTGTAAACGCCATCCACCACATTCTTCCATCATCTGTCTTAATTGCCTGAATATTCAAATTCCCATCTGCTTTAGGTGGCTCAACCGCAATAATTAATCTGCCTTTTTCCTTCATTCTTCTTCGGATAACTGTTAAAGTATGAGCTAACATTTCCTGAGTGCTTTCCTGCTGCAATGCTGCAATCGCATTTTCAATCTTAATATTATCCTTTAAGCCCTCATCTTTCATATTATCCGAATTTAAATCTTTTCTCACATTTTCTAAATTATCCTGTGAACCATTCAAATCATCCGGCAAATTATTTTTTATCTTTTTACTCATTTATATTATAACCTCAATGAATCACATAATTAAAATCCTAACAATATACTAACGTTTTCATTGAACCTTCCACTCTTTAATAAATTACATATTGTTAGAATCCTGACCTTTAGCATAAAATTTTACTAATATCTTAACAATAAATTTAGGCCAGAATTTTGAAAACATAACTACATCTTCATCGCTTCTTTTATTATCGGCAATAATGGCTGATGTTTCTGAATCTTCATGTATTCTATGCGCCACTAATGGCTTTTTGCAATAAATAAAGCTTCCTTTAAGTTTAGAAAGTTTCTCCCATGCCTGCCAGTCTTCATTGCTTCTAAATCCAACTTCAAAAATAGGATTCGGCAAATTTGCTCTGACATATCCTACTGAAGGGCAACAAATAGGTGATCCAAATGATAATATTCTTCTTCTTACAAATCTGCTGTTAAAAAACAATCTTGTCTTTAATGGTATAAGCATGATTCTTTTAACTTTAAGTAATTTGTTTTCTTTAACATATTCACCATTTCTAAGTTCCCAGTAATCTGTAAAGAAAATCAAAGGATGTTTGCTTCTTTCAAATTCCTTTAATAAAGTTTCTGTATACTCTGGAAAATATACATCATCCTGATGTGCAATTGTCACATAAGGAGTATCAATCTGTTTATATCCGAAATTCCAGTCTTGGACAATTCCTCCCTGACCTTCGTTTACTATCAGTTCTATATTGTGTTTTTTTGCCATATCAGCAATATACTCATTAGGTGTTGAAGTAACCATTTTAATTGTACTTTTTACTGTCTGTTTTTCTAATGACTGTATGCATTCCTCTAAAAAAGGACTTTCTTTGTATGCACATATTACAAATGAATGTTTCATCTTTCTTCTCCTAAAAACTCTGTTGTTATTTACTAAGTTTTTTTGCTCTGCTATTGTTTATTATTTTGGTTTACCAAACTATATCATTGCTTATTATTCATGATTACTAAACTTTAACATTGTTTGTTCCCATTTTTTTAATTCTGTTGCTCTCTATTTATACAATCTTTTTATATAGCATCATTATACATATTACTATGCTCTTTGGCATTTTGCAAAATATAGTTACAATTAGTCTTATTAAAGCTGTTTCACCTTTAGGCTTTCCAAGTCCCACATAAGGATTTTTCTTATAATCAGGAATCTTCCCGGATAACCAGTTAAAATATTCTGTATACGCTTTTGACATTTCTTTTTTAGTACTCTGTTTACATATAAAGGTCAAATTCCAGATAACATATTTTATAACAAAATACTCAAACATTTTAGGCTTCATATATTTTTGATTTTTATTTCTCTCTATTAACCCTTCAAGAAAAGGAATTGGAGAATTTGCAACTTTTTTCTGAGTTGTATTTGAAACCGACTCATCTCTGTAAATCCAATTATAACCCACATAATCTGTTGTTATGATTTTGTCACTTTCGCCGTAAGCTGTAACATTAAAATATGAATCCTCTCCCATTTTATAATCGCCAAATTTAAGATTATGTTCTCTGACAAATTGCGTTTTCATAATACGTCCCCAAGGACTTATCATTCTAAACTTTGCCCATTCATCTTTTGTGAGAACCATTTCTTCTAAAACTTTTCCTCCAGGAGTAATTCGTCTGTATCCACCAATTACCATATCAGCATCAGTTTCCAAAATTCTGCTTAACAGCATTTCTATACAGTCTTCTTTCATGGAATCATCATTATCCATAAACATCAGATATTCACCTGTGGCAAATTCGATTCCTCTGTTTCTTGTATAAGCTATTCCATGATTTTCCTGTGTAAGAACAATTAAATTATTATATTCTTTTGCAAGCTCGTTTAATATTTCTAGCGTTGAATCCTTTGAGCCATCATTAACAACTATAATTTCTATATTTTTATATGTCTGCCTTTGCAGTGACAAAATACAATCCTTTATATATTTTTCACTGTTATATGCAGGTATTACAATTGATACTTTTTTATCCATTTCCTAAACCTCTCAAAAAGGCTTTACAAAATCAGATTTTGTAAAAGCCTTTCCTTTTATGCTAGCTTTTGAACAATTAATACCGCCAAAAGTCCATATGCAGTTATAAATGTCATGATTCCGGTAAGCAATCGGGCGTAACCTGTTTTTGTTACATTAATACATAATTTCCCGTTATATGCAGCTACTATAGCCAGCCACAATATTGGAAGATAATATCTGGCCTGTACACCTACTATAGCCTTCTGACCTACAGGTGTAAATGCAAGATACATTGCTGTCCATATCAATACAACAATAATAAAGATAAGTCCCCAAACACCTAATTTTGTTTTTACATTAAGAGGCTTTTCTTCTTTATTTTTGCAAATTAAAACCATAATAAGTGCCATTATTACATAAGCAAATTTATCCGGTCCTACGACTGTTCCACCATAATTCATAAGCATTAAATTACCAATTGTATATGGGTCTCTTGTCTCAGCTGAAATACCAAAGTTTTCAAAACTAAATATACTTGATAACAATTCTTTTGCATAATTAAATGGCTGTCCAATAATGTTTCCAATCTGACTTCCTGAGTTTGTATCTCCTCCTCTGATATCCACAGTTGCCGTAACATCCGGTGAAATCATACTTGCTATTGTTGGCAACACAAATGTTGTAAGCATCCATCCACATACAGCCAATATTCCAAGTTTAAACCAGATTACACTCTTTTTACTTGAAAATTTCCTATTAGGAATAAATAGTGCAAGCATAACTAATGGTGCATAAACCATCTTAGATAAACTTCCCACTGTAATTGCAACCATTCCGGCTACTAATAACTTTGTATTTATCTTTTCTTCATCACTAATAATTTCATTTATCAGCAATACAACTCCAAGTGAAACAAAGCATAAAACAAAGCCATCATATGTTATAGAACTTGCCTGTAAAATACTTGTAGGCATTAATGCTATACAAACAAGTGCATATTTACATACTTTTGTCATCTTTATTGCAATCACCATAACAACAAGATATACAATTAAATTCATAAATTTAATAAGCATCAGCATATTAGAGAAGCTTAAATGTAGTGCTCTTGCAATTTTTGCTCCAAGAATCTGAGGTATATATGCTACTGCAGTATAATTTGTTGCAACTGCCTTATTTGTTCTTGAAATTACTTTTTTATCATTAGCATTCATGTATTGGTCTACGAGATTTTTTTCCTCCAAAGTGTTATATGCAGGAATTCCTACTTTTTCCTCATACTTAACAACTGCACTCGTGTTATCTACTAAATCTCCGTAGGCATTTTCATATACGGCCTTAAAATGTGTTTCTTCATCCCATGTAAACGGTGTTGCGCCTGTAGAATAAATTAATGATACTCCGATTAAAAAACCTGATACAACGAAGAACAGCTCTATTCTTTTTCTAAGAATATCCTTACATAAAATAATCATTGCAAGCATCGCAAGTACTGAAAATATAAAGCACATTCTATATTTGTTAGGTGTAAATGAATTTTTAATCTTAACTGCTTTTATACAGTCCACGTATTCTTTAGGAACATCAATTTTAATCTTGTTTCCGTATTCCCCTACAGAAGTCACCCCTGTTTTTAATTCAGGATACAATATGTCATTATATCCTTTTTTATTTTCTTTTCCATAAGACGATACAGTAGTAACTTCAAAACTGTAATGGATTATTTTATTTTCTTCTGATAATCCATATATCTGTACCTTTCCTATGTAAGTAGTCTTTTTTAACTTAACTTCAATTGAGTTATTTTTAACTGTAAAATTAGTAAAAGTTGTATCTTTAAGTCCATATCTTATACTCTTAAAATTAAAGCCAAAAAATTCGATTACAAACGTTAACACAACAATTAGAAATAATACAATTGCATACGCTAAAGGCTTCGGTATTTTATTTGTTATTCTTTTTACCATTAGACCCTCCATTGGCATTTGCTTTCATTTTAAGAAAATTAACTGTAATTCCTATAAAGGCAATCAATACTAATCCCCACAAAAAATCTGTAGAAATTTTCTTTCTTCCTTCAACTACAATACATAAAATATTTCCACTTATCTGCATATCATCATCATATGATGCTAAATTTTCAATTTTATCCTGTCTGTTACCATAAATAACAAGTTCACTGTCCTGTGGAATATTTTTGCCTTTCACAACAATTTTTAACGAATCAGCACTAATTTTTAAATCGTGACATTCTATGTTTG
The DNA here is from genome assembly GCA_902363805.1 of Eubacteriaceae bacterium. Lineage (GTDB taxonomy): Bacteria > Bacillota > Clostridia > Lachnospirales > Lachnospiraceae > Eubacterium_U > Eubacterium_U album. The sequence goes on from CABJBF010000006.1 coordinate 67,541, forward strand.
AATATACAACTGAGCTGTCTGAAGATTCTTCAGCATAATATGATGTTAACATAATATCCTGAACTTCTAACTCTTTTTCGCCTAGAACTTTTCCTGATTCATTATCATAAAACTTTATGGAAATAATTCCATTGTTTCTTTTTTCCTGCGTATATTTTTCTCTTAAATCTTTTATCTTAAGAGAAATGCTTTTAAGGTTGCTAACCTTCTTGTCTACAACTATGGAATATTCCCTGTCATTAGAAATACGTCCAACCGTATACTCTGTATCTTCGTTTGTATTTGCCGCTATTGTAGATTTGCCTACATCAAAAACCCTTCCGGTAACAGCCATAAATAAAATGTAGACAACCAATGCAATCCCTAAAATTATAATACTAAGATTTTTATTATATTTATTAAGCATACTTTTACCCATTATTATTTATTCTCTATAACATTTTTAGCATTAATATAAGGATATACCTCATATCTATACTCAATATCATCGTCATCTACCAGTCCAATATCATCTACGTTTTTAATATATTCTTCTTTGTAAATGCCGTAATATTTACCTTCAATTGTAATTTCATCATTTATAGCTGGAAGCACTTTTGTCTTTTTGTTATATTTAAAATTAACATAATAAAACTGTTTGTTCCCAACTTCTAACTTTATAGTAGCCGTATTTTTCTTATTGTTAAGTTCTACATAATTAACTTTTCCATTGACTTTTGCTTTCATTCCGGCATAGCCATATGGATTCTTTGCAACATCTTCATATGTATATGAAGGATTTAACGGATTAAATTCTCCTGCATTTACGTCGTAACTGTAAACAACTTCTACATATGGCAATGTACCTGTGTACTGATTATACTTTGTACTCTTATCGTCATTAAAATGTGTATACATATCAGTTTTTAATAAATATCCATAAACCTGAACTTCATCTCCGACTTTATATGTCTGTGAAATAGACTGTCTGCCATTAAATACTTTCATGTTTTTGCATTTGCAAACATAAATTTTTCCATCAGAATCCTTAATTGTTATATATGCATTTATTTTAGCTTCATAAACAGACTCCACCGTACCTGTAGCTTTTATCATTTTTCCAACATAATTATCAGGATAATATATTAACTGTGAGTATTTTACGTCCTTTACCTGCGAAATTAGTTTTTTAATTGGAACCTGTTCATAATTCCAATCATAATCAGTTAACGTTCCCTTACTGTCATAATACTTAATGGCACCATTTGGAATCCCTGAATTATAATTCATAACATTATATGTTCCATCAGCAAATGTTTTTGTAATTTCTCCGTCAAATTGATTCTCAACCATGTCGCCTTCTTCTATGCTACCATCACTATATGTAATCGTACATTTTCCATCAAGGCTTCCATCTTTCCACGTTCCTTCAACCTTAGAAACTATATCACCGTCTACTTCAATTACGCCCTTTCCTTCAGGATTTCCATTATTAAGTTCTCCTGTATAACTCCCTGTATACTTGTTACCAAAAAGCGTTATTCCACTTGTAATAGTTCCGTTAGAAGTGTTTTTTTCATTTGAGCATCCTGCAAAAACAGCAGCTGTCATTCCCACTGCAAATATTGCAACAAGCAACTTATGCTTACTCATATTTTCCTCCTATAATCTGTATTGCACCATCTATTTGGTCAGTGGCCATTCATCAGAAACTTTTATCAAAATGAACTTTGCTCATTTTGTTTCCACTTTATAATCTACTTAAACATAAACTTTCCATTACTTTGTACTAAATTAGCATTGTAATATTTGTTTTCTTTCTTTAATTTATCTTCCCAGACCTTTTTGAACTCTTTCTGAGATTTTTCATCATTATAGTTAAGATTGTCTGCTAATTTTACATGAACATCAGTATTTAAAATAACATCATAACCTGCTTCATCTATTTTAAAGCAAACATCTAAATCTCTATATGGGAAACTAAATTTTTCATTTATTCCACCAACTTCTTTAATTATGTTAGTTCTAAACATTACCAATTTTAAAGACACACCCATAACATTCTGAGGTCCGTCTGCTCTATGACAATATCCTCTAAAAATTGAAGGCAAATGATAAAACAGACTTGATACAGTTGCATTACTGTCATAATTAAGTCCACAGCTTTCAATTTTCTTATTTTTATTAAGGCATTTTACACCTGTTATTCCAACATGTTTCCACTGACAGTATTTAAGTAATTCTTCTACCCAATTGTCTGTCATAGGAATAGCATCATTATCTGCGACCACAACGTATTCAGTCTTAACTGCTTCCATTTCTTTTGAAAGCTGACCTTTTACAACTTTATATTCAATATGAAGATTTGACATTTCTCTCTGTTTTTTCTTCATTTCATTAATCTGTTTTTCATCATTAGCTAAAACAGTTACGCTATAATCGCCTTTTAAATCATAATCAATTTTATAAAATCCTAAATCTTTAGTAAGCGCCGGAGTTCCGTCTTCTCCGATTTCTGTCAAATATTTTTTAATTGCTTTATTTCCATTTTCAAAAGCATATAATTTACTGTTTGGATTTGCTGCTGTTGAATCAGGATGAATTCTCCAATGATATAAAATTTTTGGTACATGCTTTATGTCAGCTCCTGCACCGTTACATCTTAATACGAATTCAAAATCCTGAGCCCCATCAAATTCCTGATTTAATCCACCGACTTTATCTAACAATTCTCTTGAAAACATTAAAAAGTGGCAGATATAATTTGTATGTCTTAAAAATTCTTCGTTTAAATCCGGTTTAAATGCCGGATTAATTAGCTTTCCTGTATCTGCTACGATTTTATCTTCATCTGAATAAACCATATCAGGAATTTTATCATGTGCATTAAGTTCCTTAACCATTTCATATAATGCATTTGGTGTAAGCAAATCATCATGGTCTAACAATGCTATATATTCTCCCTTAGCATTATCAAATCCTTCATTTGTATTATTTGAAATTCCATCATTCTTACTTAATTTTATATAGCTGATTCTCTCATCTTTATATTCATTTAATGTATCTTTAACAATTGTTGTGTTACTTCCGTCTGCGATACATAATTCAAGATTTGAATATGTCTGTTCTAATACACTGTCAACAAGCTGTCTGAGAAAAACAGGTGCAGTCTCATATGCAGGCACTACAATACTTACTAACGGTGCATATTCAAACTTCACTTTTCTTTGTTCATTTAACTCATCTTCTCCAGGTAAAAATTTTTCTATATTATTTTGATAATATCTGTCTCTTTTCTTCGTATCAAACCACTCCATAAATCTAAGAGTGAAATCGTGTAAACCGTACTGTTTAAAGAGATCAATACCATTCTTCAAATTCATTTCCAATTCTTCCTTTCATTTCACAGACATTCATCTGTTAGTTATCCTGCCAAAGTTTCTTGGGCATTCCTATTCAATCGACAACTGATTAATCATACACTAATATGGAAAAAATAACAACTTTATTAAAATATATGCCTTAATTTTGCTTAACTTATCAATATAAACTTAATATTGATTTATATAAGTCAACAATCAAATTTTCACAAACGGACTTAATATACCTGTATCATTCTAAGCCCGTTCTAAATCATTTTAAGCTCGTCCCAAAACGAATAAAATTCTTAAGGCAATATCTCCCGGCACTCTTGAGCGCAGTGCATGTGGATAAAATATTTTTCTAATCTGTGTTATAAGACCATTTTTCTTTATAAATAATGCCATTTTCTTCTTTTGTTCATTTGACAATCTATCCTCAAACACTTTTGCAAAATAGATAAGGTTCTGTTTTGCTTCAACGCTTGCAGGGCCAAACACTTCCTTTTGGAAGAATCCTTTTAACAGACCTATCGTATTAGAATCCTCAGCTGTAACAGCTTCCGTATGTCTTATATGTGAAGCCGTGAAACGCTTATCATAAATCGTATCACCAAAACATACACAACATCTGATGAGCCATCTGTCATGCATTTCTATCCCGGGGTCTACATCTAAAATAAATTGTTTACATGCTTCATGATTAAATACAAGCAAAAATCCTGATGCAGGAGTACAGTATAAAACATCTGTTAAACCAATGTTTTCTTTTTGCTCCGGCGAGTGACGGATAAAGCTTCCATCACTCATGTAATAATCATATGCTGAAAAATAAACCAAAGGTTTATTTGTATCTTTTTTCTTCTCAAGTTCTTCAACCGCCCATTTAATTTTATCAGGGTACCATACGTCATCCTGATCGCAAAATGCATAATATTCTGCCGGTTCACATTCTCTTGCTATCTGGTAAAATGATTTCGGAGGTCGTAAATTAACTCCATTATTTTCTAAAAGAATTATCCTCTTACCTGATTTATTGCTTTCGATATAATTTTTAATAAATTCAACTGTATTATCTGTAGAGCAGTCATCTCTTATATATATATCAATATTTTCATAAGTCTGTTCAATAAGACTGTCCAATTGAGTTTTCAAAAATTTTTCGCCGTTATACGTTGCCAGCAAAATGTTTACTTTCGGTTGACTCATGCCAATTCTCCTTTATTCATTTATCGCCATGCAGGAATCTCTTACAACCAAATGACATGGTAATTTTACTTTAATTGTTGTCTTGATTGCTAAATTTGATGCTGCAAATAAGGAATTTACACCATACTGACCCATTTCATATGCAGGTGCATGAAGTGTCGTAAGTGCAGGTGCCGTATATCTTGTCATTTCCAAATCATCAAATCCAATCAATGAAATATCTTCTGGAATATTAAGATCATGCTCTCTAATTGCCTTCATTGCACCAAATGCAATCTGGTCACTTGCAGCAAACACTGCTGTAGGCAACTGTTTTTTTTCTAAAATTTCATTCATCATTTGATATCCTGATTCCATGGAATATCTTCCTTCTATAAGATATTTATTGTAATCTATCTCATTTTTCTCACAGAATTTAATAAATGCTTTTTTTCTATAATCTTCATATACTACATTATTATTCTCTTCGCCTAGAAATTCTCTACCACCTAAAAACGCAATTTCTTTATGACCTAATTCTATAAGATATGTAAGTGCCTCATTAACTGCCATTTCAAAATCAAGTGAAAATGTAGTTGCCTTATAATCATGGAATGACATATCCAAAAAGACTATATTCTTTGTAATGCTCATAAATTTTTCGACTTCTTCGTCGCTAAATTTACCAATACAAATAATTCCGTCAGCATCTTCAATTTGTTCTAAATAGTTGGGATTTGACTTGAAAGTTCTCACGACATTAATGCAATTCTTAACACAAAAATCTTCTATTCCTTTTCTTACCTGAAGATAATAATTATCCTTTGCTTCCTGTTGTTCAGAAAACCATTGAATAATTCCCAATGTAAAAATAGCTTTAGACATTTTCTTACTCTTGTTGTACTTAAGTTCCTTTGCTGCATTAATAACTTTTTTCTTAGTTTCAAGCGATGTACTCAAAGTAGGGTCCTCATTCAAAATTCTTGATACTGTTGAGGGGCTTACCTGAGCCAATTTTGCCACATCTTTGATTGTAGCCATACTCTTATACCACCTTTATCTTATTTATGTCCCTAGTCACTTTTTCCTTAGTAACTCCGCCATTTTTTTAATGACGCCACTTCAAGTATAACATCTTTTTTTAATTAAAGATATGATTTATTGTGATTTTCTACTATTTTACTGTTATTTATTTAGTGGTAAACACGGAAATCAAATAAGTTTACTAAATTATATTGTATTTTAGTAAACAAGAGTTTATATTTAAATTAGCAAAAGTATTCTAACAAATTAACAATTAATATCAGCAATTAGATTATAGATTAATTTGCTTTAATTAGAGCCACTCATTCTGATTACTTATAAATATTGTTTATTTCTGAATACTACAAATCGGATTATTTTTTAACGGAGGATTTAAATGAATATTAACGAATTAAAATCATTATTTGACAAAAATGAATTTGACTCACTTTTAATGGATATTTACGAGGATTCATCTTTAATTGGATACCAGAACAACAGATACATTAAGGCTTTAGATAAATTTGAAAGTCTTTTCGGTGAAGGAGAGGTTGAAATCTATAGTGCTCCAGGAAGAACTGAAGTAGGCGGTAACCATACTGACCACCAGCACGGACAGGTTCTTGCTGCATCTATTAACTTAGATGCCATTTCTATCACACAAAAAACTGATGACGGAATTATTTCTTTAGTATCTGAAGGATATGACCTTATTACAATTGATACTGCAAATACAGAACTTATTGAAGAAGAAAAAGGCACAACAGTTGCGCTTATTAAAGGTGTTGTTAATGAATTTAAAAACCGTGGATACAAAGTCGGTGGATTTAAAGCATACATTACAAGTGACGTATTAGTTGGTGCAGGTCTTTCTTCATCTGCTGCATTTGAAGCTGTTATCGGAACAATTCTTTCAGGATTGTATAATGATATGAAAATTTCTTCAGTAGAAATTGCCATTATAAGTCAGTATGCAGAAAACGTTTATTTTGGAAAACCTTGTGGATTAATGGATCAGATGGCATGCTCCGTTGGTGGATTTGTTAACATCGATTTTATTGATCCTGCTCATCCTGTTGTAAACAAAATTGATTTTGATATTACAAACGAAGGATATAGTTTATGTATTGTTGATACAAAGGGTAGCCATGCAGATTTAACTGACGATTATGCTTTGATTCCTGCTGAAATGAAAGAAGTTGCCAAAGTATTTGGCAAAGAAGTTCTTGGAGACGTAAACCCTGATGAATTTTTCAGCAACATACCTAAGGCATTGGCAGGAGCTTCTTCAAGAGGAGTTCTTCGAGCATATCATTTCTTTACTGAAAATAAACGTGTATCAGTTGAAGTTAATGCTTTAATAGGAAATAATTTCCACAAATTCCTTGATACAGTTAAAGAATCCGGAAATTCATCATATAAATTTTTGCAGAATATTTATGCAAATAAGGAACCTTTAAATCAGCCTGTAAGCATCGCCCTTGCTGCCAGCGAATATATCCTCGGTGATAATGGCGTATGTCGTGTTCATGGTGGTGGATTTGCCGGAACCATTCAGGCATTTGTAAAAAACGAGGCCGTGCCTGAATATAAGAAATTTATTGAATCTATATTTGGCACAGACTCATGTCACATTTTAAAAATACGTAAATATGGAGGTATGAAGGTACAATGAGTATTTTAGTATTAGGCGGAGCCGGATATATCGGTTCTCACACGGTTTATGAACTTATTGACAGAGGTGAAGATGTTGTCGTAGTTGATAATTTACAAACAGGATTTAAAGCAGCTGTTCATCCCAAAGCAAGATTCTATGAAGGCGATATAAGAGACAAAGCTTTCTTAGATGATTTATTTACAAAAGAAAAAATTGACGGAGTTATTCATTTTGCTGCCAACTCTCAGGTTGGAGAAAGTATGAAAGTCCCTCTCAAATACTATGATAACAATTTATACGGAACAATGGTTCTTTTAGAAAGCATGGTTGAACATGGAATTGATAAAATTGTATTTTCTTCTACTGCTGCAACATATGGAGAACCTGAAAGAATTCCAATTTTAGAAAGTGACAGAACTGAACCTACAAATACATATGGTGAAACAAAGCTTTCTATGGAAAAAATGATGAAATGGACAAGTAAAGCCCACAATTTACGTTATGTAGCATTAAGGTATTTTAATGCATGCGGTGCTCATATCAGTGGAAAAATTGGAGAAGCCCATAATCCTGAAACTCATTTGATTCCACTTGTACTTCAGGTTCCACTTGGAAAACGTCCTTATATTTCTATATTTGGAAATGATTACGATACAAAAGACGGCACATGTGTACGTGATTATATTCATGTTACTGATTTGGCACAGGCACATATCCTTGCTCTTAAATATTTGGCTGAAGGAAATGACAGTGATGTATTTAATCTTGGAAATGGAATTGGATTTACGGTAAACGAAATAATTGAAAGTGCAAGAAAAGTTACAGGTTTAGACATTCCTGCTAAATACGAAGCTCGCCGTGCCGGTGATCCTTCAAAGCTTATTGCTTCAAGTGAAAAAGCTAAGACTGTTTTAGGATGGAAGCCTGAATATCCTGATGTTGAAAAAATTATTGAGACTGCATGGAAATGGCATAAATCTCATCCAAACGGATATGAAGATTAAAATTCCTACTATGTGTTAACAGGCAATTTAACTGTTCTTAGCATTATATCTTAAAACTTATATTTATTCATAAATATAAAGTTTAGAAAGGTTGTTATATGTTAGATTTATATATAAAAAAATTAGTTAATTATGGAATTAACACAGGCTTAATACCTGAATGTGAAAGAATTTATTCTACTAATTTGCTCCTCGAAGTATTTGGAAAAGATGATTATACAGATTTGGCTGTTGATGACAAAGAAGAAAACCTTGGCGATATTCTCGTTGCTCTTTGTGATGAAGCCGTAAAATTAGGAATAATTGAAGACAGCGTAACTTACAGAGATTTATTTGACACAAAATTAATGAACTGCATTATGCCACGTCCTTCACAGGTTCAAGAAAATTTCTGGAAGGAATATGCTAAATCTCCTGAAGATGCCACTAAATTTTACTATGATTTTTCTCAAAACAGCAATTATATCCGTCGCGATAGAATAAAGAAAGATATGAAATGGGTTGTACCTTCTGAGTACGGAGATATTGATATAACTATCAATCTTTCAAAGCCTGAAAAAGACCCTAAAGCTATTGCTGCTGCAAAAAACAGCACAAGTGTATCATATCCTAAATGCCAGCTTTGTATGGAAAACGAAGGTTATGCAGGTCGCATTAACCACCCTGCAAGAGAAAACCATCGTATAATCCCTATAAAGATAAATGATTGTGACTGGGGATTTCAATACTCTCCTTATGTTTACTACAATGAACATTGTATTGTATTTTCAGGCACACACACACCTATGAAGATAGAAAAGGCAACATTTATCAAGTTATTCGATTTTATCAAATTAATGCCTCACTACTTCTTAGGTTCAAATGCCGACCTTCCAATTGTAGGTGGTTCAATTTTAACTCATGATCATTTTCAGGGCGGACATTATACATTCGCAATGGCAAAAGCTGATTCAATCAAGACTTTTAAAGTTAAAGATTATGAAGATGTAGATTGTTCAATTCTTCATTGGCCACTTTCAGTAATCAGATTGAAATCAAAAGACAGCAACCGATTAGTAGAATTAGGTTCTCATATTTTAAATAAATGGAGAAACTATACTGATGAGGATGCATTTATATATGCAAATACAGATGGTGAACCACACAACACAATTACACCAATTGCCCGTTTTAGGGATGGCATGTATGAGCTTGATTTGGCTTTACGAAATAATATTACTACAAAGGAACATCCTCTTGGTGTTTATCATCCTCATGAAAAGCTTCATCATATTAAGAAAGAAAATATCGGTCTTATTGAAGTAATGGGTCTTGCAGTTTTACCTTCAAGACTTAAAGGTGAAATGCAAACATTAGCTGATTACATCGTAAATAAAAAAGATATACGAAGCAATGAATCTATTTCTAAGCATGCTGACTGGGTTGATGAATTTCTTCCAAAATATAATGACATTACATCTGAAAATGTTATGAACATTCTTGAATCAGAAATTGGAAAAGTATTTGTAAAAGTTCTCGAAGACGCTGGTGTTTACAAGTGTACACCTGAAGGTCTTGAAGCTTTCACAAGATTTATCGATACATTATAATGCTTTCAAATTTTCTTTTAATATACGAGGCGCCTGCAGTTTTACTGCAGACGCCTCACCCTTTTTATAAGAACTTTAACTTTATATTCATATTATATTCTTCATCAGGTTTTAATTTTGCTGACTCAAATTTATCGTTATTGATATTGTCCGGTACATACTGTGGTTCAAGACAAAATGCATGTCGTCTGTTATACACCGCTCCATTTTTCCCTAATTCATCTGATACAAAATTAGCTGTATAAAGTTGTAATCCCGGTGTATCTGTATAAAGCTCCATCTTAATTCCTGACTTATCTCCGATGGCTTTTGCCGCCAGTCTTAATTCATGAGCATTTCCATTTATCATAAAATTATGGTCATATCCTGTTCCAAATTTTAACTGTTCATCTTCAGCATCAATATCTCTCCCAATTGATTTCATTTCCGTAAAATCCATTGGTGTACCTTTTACGCTTCTAATCTCACCTGAAGGAATAGAATTGTTTGTGGCAAATGGAGTAAAATAATCACCATTTATCATTAATTTCTGCTCATATACTTCACCTGAATCATGGCCATTTAAATTGTAGTATGAGTGATTTGTGAAATTAGCAATTGTAGTTTTATCCGTTGTTCCTTTATAATTTAAAATTAATTCATTGTCCTCTGTAAGTATATATGTAAGACTCACTTTTAAATTTCCCGGAAATCCCTGCTCCATATCTTTACTTAATATTTCAAATGAAATCTTATCATTTACATTCTCATCATAAATTGCTTTCCACATTTTTAGTGCTGTACAATTTGAACCACTATGAAGATTATTACCATTGTCACCATCATTGCTTTCCAAATTGTATTCAACTCCATCAATTATGCACCTTGCACCTTTGATTCTATTGGCATTTCTACCTACATTTGCTCCAAAAAATGCTGATGCGCCCTGATACGGTTCAACATTATCATAGCCTAAAACTATATCCGTGTCTTTTCCATCTTTATCCGGCACAATTAATGAAACTAGAGTTGCACCATAATCGCATACTTTAACTTTCATTCCATTGCTATTTTCAAGAGTAAATAAATGTGTTTGTTCCCCATTTTTTGTTTTTCCAAATTCATTAATCTTCATCTGAATCTCCTTATTCTTGTAATTTTACAACAATTATGGACGCGAGGAATATTAGACTTCCTGAAAGGACGCTCGCGCTGCTTGTCGCTCGTAGCAGTTCTAAACATTCAGCACACAGACCGGCTTTGAAACCTACAGTTTCAGCCGGACTATGCGCCGAATATTTGAACCGACGGCGCCAAATGCCCTTTCATCAAGTATAATATTCCTCACTATTTAATTGCTTGTTCTTCTTTCAAATTTTCTTACATTCTTAGAGATTTCCCTACTCTTTTACTTATTTAAAATTTTAATGTTTACCATATATAATTTTCTTTTATCTTTTAAAATTTCCCTACTTCATATTCTTTACAAATTCAGGATATTCTTCTGCCGGCATAGGCTTTGCATATAAATATCCCTGAATATACGAACAACCATACTGCTTTAACTTTTCAGCCTGTTCAACTGTTTCAACACCCTCTGCAACAACTTCCATGTTAAGTTCTTTTGCCATGGCAAGAATCATTCTGATAATTGTATCTGCTCTTGCAGGATCCTGTGTTTGTGATACAAACCTCATATCCATCTTTATAATGTTAACCGGAATATCTTTTAAGGCATTAAGAGATGAATATCCACTTCCAAAATCATCCATTTCTACAATAAATCCAAACATTTGAAGTTGTTTTATTACATTTACATTTTTCTCTAAATCAAGCGTAAATGCACTTTCAGTAATTTCAAGTCTAAGCTTATTTTTATCAATTCCATACTTTTCGATAAGATTTGTAAACACTTTATATAAATCTATAATGTAAAAATCCTTCATTGAAATATTTACTGCAATATAGTCATCTCTGCCTTCCTCTTTCCACTGTTTAAGAATCTGGCATACTTTCTCCCACACATACATATCAAGTTCTGTAATCAAGCCATTTTGTTCAAAGAACTCTATAAAATCTCCAGGTGGAATTAATCCTAATTTTCTGTGTTCCCATCTCACAAGAGCCTCTGCTCCTTTTACCAATCCATCTTCGCATCTGACCTGGGGTTGAAGATAAACTTTAAAATCTTCATTTTCTATGGCACTTGTAAGTTCTTCTTTATACATATGCTCTTTTAAAATTTTATTTCTAAGATTATCATTATAAACTGCTGCAACACAATTTCCATTATTCTTTATAGAGTCAAGCGCCATTCTTGCCCTATCACACATAGTTCCAACATCAACTTTAGAATCATAATCTACTTCATAAATTCCATATCTGATATGAACAGTACATGTGATGTTGTTATAAGTAACCTTTATATTTCTTTTCTTCTCAAGGTCTTTTATTACCAACTCACTCTTAGGACATAATGTAATAAAATTATCACTTTCCACTCTCGCATATACCCTTTTATCAGAGCACTGCGCTAAACAGTTTTCTGAAATCTGCTTAAGAATGGCATCACCCATTTTTCTTCCAAACATATCGTTTACGACTTTAAATCTTGATATGTTAAATATCATAATTGCAAATTTATCATCCGGATATTTATTTGTTATCTCATTTACTTTTTCATAGAACCTCTTCATATTATACAGTCCTGTAAGTTCATCATGAGTTTCCAAATATCTCATAACAGAATTAACCATTGTTATTTCCGTTATATCTTCAAATACAAAGTATTTTGCATATGCTATATTATCATTTTCACATAATTCGTCATATTTACACTGAAAATAAAGTTTCTTATCTTCATGCATAATACTTATTTTTTTTTGATAAGTTTTCTCTAACGCAGCCGGTGTATATAAATTATATGCTTTACAAAATTCCTCAAACGAACACTTTTGTATGCATTTATCAAATAATCTCTCCGCTTCTTTATTATAGGCAATCATGCTATCATCTGTGCCGAATACTACCATCGGCAGTTCTGATTCCTCAGCAATTTTCTGCAGTGCCCTGTTCTTAACAACTTTATGACCATATTGAAATGTTATTTCATAAACAAATGCACCTAATATACCATAAAACAATAATGATACATGCTCCCACAATCTAAGCTGAAACATTACAATATTAATGCAGGACACAATTATCATGCATGTTAATATCTGCATATATTTCACCTTATAAATACGTGGCGAATTTAATATACGGTATATGAAGCACAATATAAAAACTGCGACAAATACATATGTAATAAATATGTGTGCATCATATCCCCAATTATAAAACCATGCAACCACACCACTTTTATCCATCCTTACATTCTCAATTCTAATAATCGAATGTATAAGCATATTTATAGTATCCACAATTGTAAATACAAACACAGTTATTTTAATATATTTGAAGCATTCAAATGCTTTACCTAACCCTGTATATTCAAATGCATATCCTATTAATGCCAATATCATCCATGTAAAGCATGTATAAAATGGCCATATAAGAATGCTCTCTATAAAATTCGAACCAATACCCTGCATTATAATTCCGAGTATTACTGCAACAAGATTACTCTCCATAAATAATGCAATGCTTTTTCCTGTCCTATTTTTATGTATTAAACTTAATTTAAGATACCTTACATCCATTACCCCCAATAAGATATATGGAATAATCATGTATTTCCCCATTCAAATTCTCCCTTTGTAAATTAATCGTTTCAATTTACTCTCACCCGTATTTATTTTACCACATTACTCTATATAAACATACACTTTTAATCTAATTCCTGTACTATATTACTTTCATTATTCTCTTCATCTCTTGCATCAATTATTTTAGCAAATATCTTTTGATATACTTTTGCATGGCAAAATCCTGATATTAATGGGAATAAAATAAACAACGCCGGAATCTTAAAAGCAAATATGAATATTGCTGCATCAATTATAATAAGTAAAATCGACTGAAGAAAATGTCTTGTTGAAAATATTAATGAAATCATTAAAGTCCTCTTAACAGTATCATAAAATTTTGCGATATATGGGAATACAAAATTAATCGTCATTGTATAAATAATGAGTACCAATAAATAAAATGGTAATGCATAAAACAATTTACTTTCTACTTTAGATGAGTTAAATACAATATAAAGACTTGTACAAACTAATCCTCCGATTGTTCCCATTATAAGCCATACAATTGTTGATATTTTAAAATTCTCCTTAAAAGCCTTAAAGAAACTTCTTACCACATATGACTCCTCACCAACAACTAATTTCATCATTACTGAGTAAAATGCTGTTGTAGATGCGCCAACTGTAATTATTGGCAAAGAGCAAATTACCCACAATATTGCCAAAACCATTACATCTGCAAATCCATCTAAAAATGTCATTAATTTTCCTTCACTGTCAAATATATTTTTCACTATTTTTACCTTTGTGTATTATTACACACCTTTCGTTTTAAATTTGTCACTAATTTTAATTTTAATAGTCAATCTGAATTCCCTATCAACACAATTTACATTTAATTTATTATTTCAAGTTTGCTTCCTTTCTCTTTGTCTTTCGTAACCACAATCTGCCTGTCAATTCTGGTCTTAAGTTCTGATACATGCGATATAATCCCTACAAGTCTTCCTACATCTGTAATAGAACTTAATGCCCTCATTGCACTTTCAAGCGATTCTCCATCCAATGAGCCAAATCCCTCATCTACAAATAATGTATCAATCTTTATTCCTCCGGACTTAGCCTGGATTTCGTCAGACAAACCTAATGCCATCGACAAAGAAGCTTTAAATGATTCTCCACCTGAAAGAGTTTTTATATCCCTTTCACTTCCACTATAATAATCGATAACATTTAACTCTAATCCGCTCTTGCTTACCTTATTGTCAGCTTCATGCTTTCTCTTTAACTCATACTGACCTGAAGTCATATCCCTGAAATGGCTGTTTGCCTTGACTATAATTCTATCAAACATTTCCATTTGGACATAGGTTTCTAAAGTAATTCTTGGCTTCGAAGAAAGAGTCCCATTGCATGTATCCGCCAGACTGCCAACAACCTGCAGCTTATCTTCTACTTCCACGGCTTCATCCATACACTTCTCAATTCTTTCATTTGCAAATTTATTCATATCCAGTCGTGAATGAACTTCTTTTTCACTCTTTCCAAGTTCCTTTTCCATACTTTGAAGCTGCTTCTTTTCTTCCTTTAATTCATCCAAATCTTCAACCTTTGAATTTTTAAATTGATTTTTCAAAGCCGCTATCGCATTTTCAAGCCCGGATTTTCTTTCCTTTGCTTCTTCATAGTTATCTCTTGCCTTTTCAAATAACTTAATAAGCCTGTTTCTTTTATCCTGCAAACTGCTGATATATTCCTCTGCTTCTTTCAGACTTGAATATTTAAGTTTCGACTGAAGTTCTTCTATTCTGATATTTGCATTTGCAATATTAGCATTTTCTTCAATTATTTTATTTGAAATTTCCACAATTTCTGTTTTTTTACTTTCAAGTTCGTTCTTTAGTTTAGGCAAATTTTCTTCAATTGTTTTCTTCTCTTCTTTAAAATCTGACAATTCTTTAGCTTTAACATTTAAGTTCTTTATATCATCGTTTAACTTCTTTGTATTTTCTTCTAAAATATTAAAGCTATTCTCATCTATGCTTTCAGCAAATTCATTTGGATTTTCATTTACTACATCATCTATTCTTTCTTTCAATGAATCAATTTCTGTAATTTTTGACCTCAAATTACCTGAAATTTCACTTCTTTTCTCTTCCTTTTTCTGTCTAAGATTTTTAGCATTTTTCAAATCTTTCTCAGACGGAATTTCATCTTTAACCTCAGTTATATGCGGATGACTTGTCGAACCGCAAACAGGACAAGGTTCTCCCTCTTTCAGATTTTGTCCAAGCATACCGGCCTGCGCATCCATGTACTTAGCCATAAGACTTTCATAATTTTGTGATGCGTTATTATACTCATTAACGCTTTCCACATATTTTTCCTTTAAAGAATTATGCTCATCTTTGACTTCAACATATTTTTTAAGGAATTTTTTCAAATTAGAATAGAGATTTATCTTATCCTCAACACTCTTAATGCTGCTCTGGCATTTTTCAAATTCAACTTCGCAGTCTTTTATTTCTTCAAGCCTTTTTTCAGAAATCAAAATACTATTTTCATTATTTTCTACATCGTCTTTAATTTCAGTTTCTTTATTTGTTAATTTTATTAAATTTACCTGTCTGTTATGTAAACTTTCAAGTTCTTTAGTAAGTTCATTGTAGCTTTCAAGTTTTTGTTTTTCTATCTCGATTTCAGTTGCAAGCTTTTCGCGTTCACTTTCCGTCTCTTTTTGCAAATTATAATTTTCTAAGAGCTTCGGCATAACTTCTAATACTTTAGCAAGTTCATTTTCATTATTTTCAATGTTTTTCATACCTGCCAAAACATTTACTGTTTTACCAATTGTCTCATTAATTTTTTCAAGATTCTTATTAACTTCTGTTTTATTTTTTTCTAAAGTTTTTAACAAAT
The DNA here is from genome assembly GCA_902363805.1 of Eubacteriaceae bacterium. Classification (GTDB taxonomy): domain Bacteria; phylum Bacillota; class Clostridia; order Lachnospirales; family Lachnospiraceae; genus Eubacterium_U; species Eubacterium_U album. The sequence goes on from CABJBF010000006.1 coordinate 83,930, forward strand.
CTTTGTCTTTATTAATAAGTCCTAAAATAAAATTATTAATATCTTCTGTCTTCCAAAATGTGTTGTCATCAATAATCTGTTTTAATTTTTCTTTATCATTTTCATCATTGTCACACTGAACACTTGCAATGTAATTTTTGATTGACTTCTCAATATCCTGATACTTAAACTTAAGTTCATTCTTTTTTCTTTTTAATTTTTCCTGTAAATCAAGATATTCATTTGTATTAAATATCTTTCTTAAAATTTTACTACGTTCATCAGTTCCCGTAAGCAGAACTTTCATAAAATCTCCCTGTGCAATCATGGCAATCTGAGAGAATTGTCCTCTATCTAGTCCTATAATTTCTGTAACTGCATCATTTACATTCTTTTTATTTATAATTGGTTCTCTGTCCTTAGTTAGAAAATATAATTCTGCTTCTTCTTTCTGGGCAACCATTTTATCCCCACGCTTTGCCTTACGCATATACTCAGGAACTCTTCTGATTTTATATTTTTCATCTCTATATTCAAATTCTAATTCAACATAACTTTCCGTTTCATCATCAGCATATTTGCTTCTAAGAGATTTCACTTCTCTTACCTGTCCGCTTGCCTCTCCATAAAGAGCATATGAAATTGCATCAAATATAGTCGTCTTTCCTGCTCCTGTATCACCTGTAATCAAATACAGTCCGCTTTCACCTAATAATGTAAAATCAACTACGGTTTTGTCTGCATAAGGTCCAAAACCACACATAACTAATTTAATTGGTCTCATGGCTTTCCTCCCTTGCTTCTCCTAAAATTTCCAACAGGTAATCCCTTTGCTTTTCTGACATTTTCCGTCCATTCTGCTTTTCAAAAAATTCCTCAAAATAATCCAATGGAGATTTAGCCTCTCCTGTTTCAACATTATCAACAACAGAATATGAACGTGTTCGCGTATTGTCATATTCCATGCTCATCAGATTTGGATAAATGCTTTTTAATTTTCCTATTGCATTCAAAATATCATCTTCATCTGTAAGCACTGCTCTGTAATAGTCTTCTTTTTTTAATTCTTTGTAAAACTCTTCACTTGTTATTTTGCTGAACTTTCCTTTAATTGTCTTTAAATCATGTAACGGCTTTACGGGAATTTCTTTAATTTCTATATTTCCTTTTTCTTTTAAATCAACAATCGTCATTGACTTATTATGTTTTTCTTCTGAGAATGAATACTTAAGCAATGTTCCTGCATAACGTGCACTTTTCCTGCCCATTTGCTGAGCTCTATGAATGTGTCCTAACGCAACATAATCAAATGCTTTATAATTTTCAACGCTAACATTATCAAGTCCGCCAACTGAAACTTCTTCTGATTCGCTTCTCATCGCACCTGTAACAAACTGGTGTGACACAATCACATTTCTCTTTGTTTTATCAATTTTTTCCTGACTTAGAACATACTCTAATGCGTCATCATAGTCTTTAATTTCAGCCTCTTTATAAATATTTTTTACCGTTGCTGGCTTTATGAATGGCAATAAATAAACATTTATTTTGCCATAGTCATCTTCTAATTCTATTTTTTGCAAATTGCCATTATACACTCTCGACATATAAACCTTTGCCGCAGACAGTATATCTGAACCAAATCCTATTCTCTCAGCGCTGTCATGATTTCCGCTTATTACAAAAATCGGCAAATTGATAGACACGAGTCTTGTCAACATTTCGTCAAATAACTTAACTGCCTCCGCAGACGGAACCGGCTTATCGTAAATATCCCCCGCCATAATAATTCCATCTATCTTTTCATTTTCTATTACATTATAAACCTGTTCAAAAACAAATTTTTGATCCTCTATCATGGAAAATCCATTTACTCTTTTCCCAATATGCAAATCCGCAAGATGTAAAAATCTCATTCACTTCTCCATTCCTATTGATAAACAACTCGAGCAGGTTATCCCACTCGAGTTGTTACATTTGCCATAATTGTGCTGTTAAATTTTTATATTTTTTCAGGCACATTCTTACTAAAATTCTGCACCAAGTGTAGCAGCCATTACAGCCTTTATTGTATGCATTCTGTTTTCAGCTTCATCAAATACTACTGAATGTTCTGATTCAAATACTTCATCTGTAACTTCCATTTCTGTAAGTCCGAATTTTTCATAAATCTGTTTGCCAATCTTTGTATCTAAATCATGGAAAGCCGGAAGGCAATGCATAAATACAACATCCTTATCAGCATTGTTAATTAAATCCATTGTCACTCTGTATGGAAGTAAGTCATTGATACGTTCTTCCCATACTTCATCAGGTTCGCCCATTGAAACCCATACATCAGTATAGATTGCATTTGCATCCTTAGTTGCAACCATAGGGTCTTCAACAAATTCTAAAGTTGCTCCTGTTTCTTTAGCAACTGCCTGACATTCATCAATAAGTTCCTGTACCGGCCAATATTTTTTTGGAGCACATGCTACAAAATGCATTCCCATTTTTGCACATCCAACCATAAGCGAATTTCCCATGTTATAACGTGCATCGCCCATGTATACAAATTTAAGTCCTTCTAATTTTCCAAATTTTTCTTTTAATGTAAGAAAATCTGCTAAAATCTGTGTTGGATGAAATTCATTTGTAAGCCCATTCCATACAGGAATTCCTGCATACTCTGATAGCTGTTCAACTATTTCCTGTTCAAATCCTCTATATTCGATACCATCAAACATTCTTCCTAATACTCTTGCAGTATCTTTAATGCTTTCTTTCTTACCAATCTGTGAACCTGTTGGGTCTAAATATGTAACTCCCATTCCTAAATCATGAGCTGCAACTTCAAAAGAGCATCTTGTTCTTGTACTTGTTTTTTCAAATATAATTGCTATATTCTTTCCTTTTAATACGTCAACGAGCTCTCCGCCTTTCTTTTTTGCCTTTAACTGCGCTGCCAAATCAATAAATTCCCCAATCTGTTTTGGTGTAAAATCCAATAATTTTAAAAATGACTGTCCTTTAATGTTCATGTTATCCTCCTAATGTTATGTCTTTGTATTATTTTTTACTAAGCTTATTTCCAAAGTCAGCAAGTCTTTCTCTAACACTAATTGTTGAGCCACTGACTCTAAGTTTAGGAAAGGCCTTAACCTGCCTCTTTCCTAACTTCTGTGCTTTCAAAAGCATAACTGCATATTTAGCTTCCATTTCTATTTTTTGTTTCTTTAATTCAACAATGCTTGTCTCATATGCACTCGCAATTTTCTCACGGCTGTTAACTGTTGCTTCTGCAATTTTTTCACGACTACTTGCTGTTGCTTCTGCAATCTTTTCACGACTACTTGCTGTTGCTTCTGCAATCTTTTCGCGACTACTTGCTGTTGCTTCTGCAATTTTTTCACGACTACTTGCTGTTGCTTCTGCAATTTTTTCACGACTACTTGCCGTCGCTTCTGCAAGTTTTTCCTTGCCTTCTTCTGTTTTTTCAGAAACAGTAATTGCTGAATTTCCAACCACATCTTTAAGCTGATCTCCAATATCTTTAAGGCCGTCAGCAATTTTTTCAAGCTGTCCAAGACTCTTCTTAAATCCTACAATTTCCTTAACAGTTACAATTATATCAATAATAAATGCTATCGCAAATATTACTAACAAAGCATATATTACCATAAGCGGAATCTTACTTACAACACCATAAATCATTGGATGAATCATGTTAACCATAATCATACTTCCAAGACCCCACATTATGCTAAACTCCAGGCAAATATAACCGCCTATATTAAATCTATTTTCTGAATAATCCCACCATCTCATACGGAATATTTTATCCAAAATCCAACCGGTAAATAATTCTAGCACTGAACAAATTACCACACCACCTATAAATAACACAATCGCATTATCCTTAAGTGGTTCTAGTGCATATAGGATTCCAACCATCCCAACTCCATAAATCGGGCAAACAGGTCCATTCAAAAATCCTCTGTTTACTACTTTTCCCCTTGTAATTGCAACAAACGAAACTTCGACGCACCATCCAAGAAAAGCATAAATAAAAAAGAATACCAGACAATTAATAAACACATTCATATTTTTAAACTACATTTCCTTTCTGCTACAATTATTTACGAATACTATTCCTTATATTAAATAACAATCAAACTATTCTGTTGTCTACATTAAATAAGGAATTAACTATTCCGCTTCTTAATATCATTATTAAGAATATAATAAATTTCACTAATAAAGAAGATTATACTACGTATTAATATCTGTAGCAAACAAAAAAGACTACTATTTTAGTTTTGAGCATTAACAAAAATAATAGCCTTCTTTTTACTTTATAAAATTGTAATAATATCCTTATTTCATCCGTAATTGCTTATCATCCTCATTTTATACTTACCACCCTTATTTTACCTCAAACTTACTTTCAACAAGCAGCCAGTTTGCCCTAAACAATCTCATTATCTGCCAATAAGCTGCCCCCCTAAGATTGTATTCATCAATTAAATTTAATTTTGCATTTATGCTCCTTACATCTTCAAACCATACCTCATGTATTTCATTTCCGATTGTGTAATTAAAAAATGGAGTTTGTGCCACATCATCATATTGTACTGTAGCGCCATTATTAATTGCTAGTTGAATTGCCTCAACATTTCCAATTGTCTTAGCTTTAGTCACACCTTTTTCATATGGCAAAGTCCAATCATAGCCGTAGTTTGGTATTCCCATATCGATTTTTGCCACAGGAATTTGTGAAAGTGCATATTCAATTACCTGTCTGACTTTATTAATAGGCGCCACCGCCATCGGTGAACTATAAGTATAACCCCATTCGTATGTCATCAAAAGGACTGAATTTGCGGCAGCACCAAGTCCACCATAATCTTTTCCTTCATATAGCAAACCTTTCTGGTCAGATGACGTCTTTGGTGCAAGTGCCACTGACACCCAAATTCCATACTCATTCATTCGTCTTGTACATTCTGCGACAAAACTTGTGAAGGCATCTCTGTCTTCTTTATAAATATATTCAAAATCTATATCAAGCCCTGCAAAGCCCTTTTCATTCATTAAATAAATCAAATTGCCTATCAGGTTTTCAATTGCCTGCTCATTATTAACTAGAGCTGTAATCAAATTATTGCTAAATACTCCATTTTCATCAAATGGAGTAAGCGTAAGTACAGGCTTGGTATCATTTTCATAGGCTTCATTTATCATCCACTGGTCATCTAAAGCCGGAGACACAACTTCCCCTTCCTTAGTAAATCCATACGAAAAAATATATAATCCTGACAAATACGGCAAAGTTACTCTCAACACATAATTACTTATAAAAGGATACGCATAGCCATTTATTACTCTTCTTGTTCTATACTGATTTGGTCGAAATTCAACTAAAAGAGCCTGCCCAACTGCTAATTTATACGGATAAATAAGCTGATTTGCAAATATTATTTCTTCTACCGGTGTTCCAAATTTATTTGCAATGCTATCAACTGTATCCAGTGGTTCCACAACATATATCTGCATACGGTACCTCTTTCTAAATTCCACTTATACTAATTTATGTTGTTTAGTATATTTGTGCCACTTTCTATTAAAGCGCAGATGAAACATCGTAATATATAAAATATGTTTTAATGCCTGTGTCACTTTCTACAAGTTGCAAACTGCCATTTAATTTTCTATATATTAGGTATAAACTCTTAGGAGAAATGGATATTTTATTTTGTTTCACATGTCTAAGCCCTAAAAAACAGAGGATGCGAAGTTATAAACTCGCATCCTCTGTTTTTTCGTAATACTAAAGTTATAAGATTTGTTTTTTCATATAGGAAATAATGTATTGTTAAAACTAATAATAGTTTGTAACCATATTTTAATTTTATTGTCTTTAGAATAAGATTCCGCCGTACTGAGCTATTACTGCTGCAAATACAAGTGAAACAATTGTCATTAATTTGATTAAGATATTGATTGATGGTCCTGATGTATCCTTGAATGGATCACCTACTGTATCACCAACAACTGCTGCCTTATGAGCATCGCTTCCTTTTCCGCCTGCGAAACCACCTTCGATATACTTCTTAGCGTTATCCCAAGCACCACCTGCGTTTGCCATGAAGATAGCCATCATAACACCACTTACAAGTGCACCTGCAAGCATACCACCAAGAGCTTCTACACCGAGTACGAATCCGATTAATAATGGAGCAACTACTGCCATAACACCAGGAATAATCATTTCATGTAAAGCTGCCTGTGTTGAAATACCAACACATGTCTTGTAGTCAGGTTTTTCTGTTCCTTTAAGGATTCCCGGTTTTTCTTTGAACTGACGACGAACTTCTTCAATCATCTTGTTAGCTGCCTTACCGACTGAAGACATTGTTAAAGCAGAGAACATAAATGGAAGCATGCCACCGATGAATAAACCTGCAACTACAGGAGCATCAAGGATGTTGATTCCTTCTTTTGTAATGCCTGCTGTTTCAGCAAATGAAACAAATAATGATAATGCTGTAAGAGCTGCTGAACCGATGGCAAAACCTTTACCAATTGCTGCTGTTGTGTTACCAACTGCATCTAATTTATCTGTAATATCTCTAACACTTTCATCAAGTTCTGACATTTCTGCAATACCACCTGCATTATCAGCGATTGGGCCATAAGCATCAACTGCGATTGTCATACCTGTTGTTGAAAGCATACCAACTGCTGCAAGAGCGATACCATACATTCCAGCAAAATGGAAAGCAACTAAAATACCGATTGCAACGATGATGATAGGAATAAATGTTGATTTCATACCAACTGATAAACCGCTGATAATATTTGTTGCTGAACCTGTCTGAGAGCTTTCAGCGATTTCTTTAACACTCTTATATTTTTCTGAAGTATACATTTCTGTAACTTTACCAATAATAGTACCAACGATAAGACCTGAAATAATTGCGATAAATGCATCGAATCCACCGAAAAATACTTTGCTTAAAATTGCTGATGCAATAATAACTAAAACTGTAGCTGTATATTCACCTGCATTTAAAGCCTTCTGAGGATCAGAACCTTCTTTACCTCTAACAAAGAAAGTTGCGATTACAGAAGCAAGAATACCGATTGCTGCAATAACAAGTGGGAAAAGAGCTGTCATAAATGATGTAGCATCTCCCAATGTTGTAACAATACCTAATGTAACTGCTGAAACTAAAGCACCAACATAACTTTCAAATAAGTCAGCACCCATACCTGCAACGTCACCTACATTGTCACCTACGTTATCAGCGATAACGGCCGGGTTTCTTGGATCATCTTCAGGAATACCTGCTTCAACTTTACCAACAAGGTCAGCACCAACGTCTGCTGCCTTTGTATAGATACCACCACCAACTCTTGCAAAAAGAGCGATTGAAGAAGCACCTAAACTAAATCCTGTAAGAATACTAACTGAATCTGAAGTAATTCCTGTTGTAGCATTAAGTACGATGAAAATAACGCTAAGACCTACAATACCAAGACCTACAACACAAAGACCCATAACTGCACCACCTGAGAACGCAATTGAAAGAGCCTTATTCATACCACTTTCCTTAGCTGCATTTGCAGTTCTAACATTTGCCTTAGTAGCAACTGTCATTCCAAAATAACCTGCTAAAGTTGAGAAAGCTGCTCCAACTAAGAAACAAACGGCTGTAAGCCAGCTAACTCCAAAACCAATAACTATAAAAAGCACTGCCGCAAAAATAACTAAAACCTTATATTCTGAATATAAAAATGCTTTAGCACCTTCTGCAATGGCGTCTGAAATTTCTACCATTCTTTCATTTCCAGGTTTAGCTTTTCCAATAACTACTGCTTTGTATGTTGCAAAAATTAAAGCAATAATACCTGCTATTGGAGCTAAATAAACCAAATTCTCCATTTCAAATTTCCTCCTGTTTTCAATTTTTCTTTTAATAATTTTGAGGCTAATAAAGTTTATCATTTCCAGTATTTAACAAAATTAACTATATCGTATTTTTACTTGTTTTATTTAACTTATATGCAATTTTTATTTAAGAAAATAAGCTTTATTTCAAATCCCCATTAATATTTCAATAGATTATCATTTTATTTCAAACTTATCAAGTATTTTGTTAATTTTTTCACAATAAATTTTTCACTAATAAAAGTGCAAAAGTTTTTTTAAACGTTTTCTTTCTTAATTAAATATGTTTTATTTCCATCATAAATTTTTACTTAAAAAAGTTTTTCAATTTGTTTTATTTTAAGTTATTTTTTATTAGATCTTTTTTTATGAACTTTTTCTTCCTTTTTTCTTTATTTAGTAAATTTCCCTTTGTAATTTTTATAAAGTGTGTGTTATAATATCTGTGTTAAAATAAAGTTTAAACTTAACTTTATTAATAACAGGCTGAAAAATAATATGAAATTAAAGGAGAACTACTATGAGACATGAACTTGATCACATTGATGAACAAATTATCAGACTGCTTCACGAAAATGCCCGTACCCCCCTTAAGGCAATAGCCAGTCAGGTGTTTCTTTCATCCCCGGCAGTTTCTGCAAGAATTGAACGTCTTGAGAAAGCCGGAATTATAACAGGCTACAATGCAATAATCAATCCTGCTGAATTAGGATATCATATTAAGGCATTTATTAATTTGGAAGTAAAACCGGGGCAGAAGAAAGACTTCTACCCATACATAAAGAGTTGTGATAACGTTATTGAATGTAATTGCGTAACAGGAGAATACGCAATGCTTATTGAAGTAATGTTTAAAAGCACTGAAGAACTTGACCATTTTATCGGCGAACTTCAGAAGTTTGGAAGCACAAAGACTCAGATTGTTTTCTCAACATCTGTACCTCACAGAGGAATTCCTCTTTCAGACTAATTTTTAATACTAATCGCTATAGAATGATAATATAAAAGCTTAGATGCTTTAGATTTTTTAATAGTAATATGAGATTTAGTTATTATGAATCTCCAAAAAATACGGCTGAATTTTATTTTGAAATTCAGCCGTATTTTTTAATTACATTTCAGAAATCCCACTTTAGTCTCATAGTTCATAAATTCTATTTATCTTCTTTAGATTATCAATAATATCATATCCATTTCTTAAAATTATATTGCAATTATGCTCTGATAGATGCCTACGGCTTTCTATCTGATTATTTGTGCTTATAATTCTTTTATCTTCATTAAATATAAAATTAATAATCTCACACGCCCATGCACGTGCCGTTTTTTTTAATGATAAAAATTGCACTGTATCCGTAACATTAATCTTTTCACTTAAAACATCTGATGCAAATATTTTAACGCCACTTGCCTGTGCCGCCAAAAGTGCTGTTGACAATGCTGTCTTTTTCCATGGAGCCAGAATAATATCTGATGCCGATAAAGCTTTATCAAGGTTTTCCATAGATCCAAGAAAATACAACCTTTCTTCAAATCCATATCTCGAAGCATACTTTTTAAAGAATTTGATTTCATTTATTTCCTTCTTATTATCTTCATTACCTATAAATAAAAGACATGCATTTTTAACTTCTCTTAATTCACGAAATATTTCTATAGAAAATTTCTGATTAAATTGGTCACTTATATTTCCAATATGCAAAAAAACAATCTGGTTGTCATCTATTCCAAGAGAACTTCTAAACTCTTTTGCAGTATCTAAATTAAACTCATATTCAATTACATCAACTGCCTTATTCACAGAAACAATTTCCTCTTTATTTTCATTCGGCACCATTATGCCTTCATTACCTTCATCGATTTCATTTGTCACTGCTGCATTTGTGTTAACATGGTCTACTCCGGATATTTCCCGATTAACACTTTTACTTCCATTATTATCCAAATTAATTTCATTCGTATCAGCATTCTTTTTACCGGATGCAGCTGTATTATCCGATTGATTGTTATTTCCTGTTGTGACTATGTGTGTAATTTCATCATTTTTATTATTTTTTCTATTCTGAGCAACGTCATTTTCACTACAGTTAATAATTCTTACCGGTATTTCATTTTCTTTTGCCACAGCTAAAGCGGCAATTCCATTTTTCAAAAAAGAATGTACAACATTGTATTTATTTCTTTTCTGAATGAATTCTGCAAATTTAGTTTTAAATTTTCTATCGGAAGTACTCGCACATAAACAAAATACATTGCATCCTTCATTGCTAAACTGCTTCTCCATACTTCCTAATTGATTTGCTGCAACTAATATATCAAAATGGAATTTATTCCTATCCATATTTTTGACATAACTTAATACAGTGGAATTTAGGGCACAAAATTCCATCCTATCTAATAATAGTAAAATATTCTTATCTCCCATTATTTTCTCCTTTTCATAATTTGTAATTAATTTTTCAACCCAATTAGTCTAATCTACTATTTAAATAAGAAACAATTGCTATCCAATCTAAATATTTGTATGCATAAATGCTAAACTTTTCTGCCGCATTTGTACTATAAGAACTGATTATGCCAATCAAATAACATAAATACACAAAATCAGTATCTTTATCTATGTACTGCGACAATAATTTTTTATATTTGTCATACACGGCAATAGTCTTGTCGCCATCATTCTGCAAACCGTATAAAGACATTTTGGTTAAATAATGAAATGCATCTACGTATTCAGGCATCTCATAATGCGCATACTCAAAGTCATACATGCACACTTCTTTTTTGCTATTATAATAAATGTTCCAAGGCGAAAAATCACCGTGACTAACCGCATAATAATCCTCTGTTTCTTTAAGCTGGTTTTCTATAATTCTAATTGAATGCTGTAATATCATTCCCTCATTTTTAGGGAACTTTATCTTTATTTCGGATTTTAATTTCTGAATTAATCTATATAGATCTGTCTCCTCATATTTACATAATATCTTTGTTTTGTCCATAATGTCTTTAAGACACTTCATATGCCTGTCATCAAATTCAAGTTTAATTTTTTCTGAAAGTTTCTTCTCACTTTTTTGTGCAAAAATATGCAAATCCCCAATAATAGACGTATCTATTATTTCAGGAATGTTTGCTACTTCTTTTTCATGCAAAAATTCAATCATATCTAACTCGTGCTTCATCACATTAATAACTTCAGAAGAATTAGAAATTCTCAAATAGCACAATATCTTCTCATTCGTAAAAATCTGTAGCGTAACTTTTTGGTTTAATTCAGATGAAATATCTCCCATATAAGCTGCTACATAATAATTTTCTGTTCCAACTAAACCGTCTATATATTCCTTTAGCTGTGGCTGTAACAATAAGTTAACTGTCTCAACTCCCATTTTGCGAAGCGCAAATCCAACATCCTTTACCGTTAAAATTAAATCTCTTCTTTTCTGATCCTTCTTAGAATATGGCTGACACATTTCAATCGCCAATTTCAATTTATCTGCCGGAAGAATCCATGTATTTTCGTTCTGATTAAAAACGAGGTACCTTCCACCTCCATCATCAGATGCAAATATACAATTTAATAATTGTTTATACCCGAACATCTCTACATCCCTCTTTTCAACAAATTTTCCGTAATTTTTCCCTGCATAATTGCCGTATTTGTTATTTTCATACTATCAGTCATAAATTTGTTACTTTATGCCATACTGCAAATCATAAAATTATTTTATTTGCCTTTCCTATAAATTTATATTTTAGTTTTTCATTTTGTTCTTAAATTCAAATTTAATATTACTTTAGTTTTCTTTTTAATCCTTTTTATTTTTTTTAATCCGTTTCTAAATTTTTTCTATAATTTTATCTCATTTTGTAATCTGACCTAAATAATTCATTTGGTCGTTTTTATAATTTTATCCTTTCCTTAAATTTTATTTTTCCTATCTGTACTCTCAATACAGACTTAGAAAATTAACACGTTAAATAATACTTTAATTATACTATTTTAAAGGTATTATATCAAATATTAATAAGCACAATTTTTACGTTGCACTATTGTACAATATGGCGTTTTTTTACTAATTAAATTTTGATGTGGATTTTGCTTTATAATGCTATGCAATATGTCGTTTTACCAATTATATTTTGATGTATATTTTGCTTTGTACTGCTGTGTAATATGGCGTTTTTTTACTAATTATGTTACGATTACACAAGATAATAATTTTTGATAATACTTATGGTAACGAGAGGATTTTGTTATGCAGAAAGGCGATTTATATTCATCAGGGGAATTTGCCAAAATGGCACATGTTTCCGTGAGAACAATACGTTATTACGATAAACAGAATATTTTAAAACCAACTTACATTACTGATTACGGAGCAAGATTTTATTCGCATGAGGATTTAGTTAGATTGCAGCAAATCCTTTTGCTCAAATACCTTGGTTTTTCTTTGGATGACATCAGAGAAATCACAATCGACGACAGCAATTCGCAAATGCTTCTCAATTCATTGAATATGCAGCTTAAACTTGTTCAGGATAGAATTGAGCAAATGCAAATGGTGGAGAAGGCGATTAAAGACACAATAACTGCCTTAACAAAGGAGCATCACGTTGACTGGAGTCAGATGTTAGAGCTTATTCATTTGACAAATGCAGAAAATTCTATAAAAACACAGTATCAGAATGCTTCTAATATTTCTGCAAGAATTAATTTGCACAATTTATACTCTCATAATGAGCAGCATTGGTTTAACTGGCTTTATGACAATTACAACATTCAGCCGTGCATGAAGGTTTTAGAAATCGGTTGTGGAAGCGGAGCCCTTTGGACCCAAAACATGGACAAAGTGCCTGCTGACATTAACATTTATCTTTCTGATATTTCTCAGGGAATGATTCGTGATACCAGACGTGCCATCGGACTTGCTGACACACGATTTTCTTTTGGAACATTCGACTGCGAAAATATTCCATATAAAGATGAAGAATTTGACCTTGTAATTGCTAATCATGTGCTTTTCTACTGTGAAAATATTGATACTGCTCTCTCTGAAGTCAACAGAGTTTTAAAGAAAGGCGGTCGTTTCATATGCAGCACTTACGGAAATAAGCACATGTGTGAAATTGACAAACTTGTCAAATCTTTTGACAACCGTATAAATTTGTCATCAAATAAACTTTATGAAAAATTTGGTCTTGATAATGGTGAAGATTTTCTTAAACTTCATTTTAACTCTATTCAAATGAAGCCTTATGAAGATTACCTTGAGGTTGACCAAGCTGAGCCATTGATGGAATATATTTTGTCCTGTCACGGAAACCAGAATGAATATATTCTCAGCAAATATCAGGAATTCAAAGATTTTGTCGAGCAGAAAACAAAAACTCCTTTCCATATTACTAAAGAAGCCGGAATATTTGTTTGTGTGAAATAAATGATGGCATTTAGCAAAAACAAAAATAAGTTAGGGTACAACTCTGTACCCTAAAGTTAGCTTAAGGTTTTACAAGGGTACAACTTTGTACCCCTAAGCATAAAATTTCTTTTCCTTAATTATGAAATCTGATATAAGACTCAATAAAATGTAAAGGATAACTGTTACTTATGGTATAAGTGAACAATCTTAGCAAATAATAGCTTCAAGAATCTAAAATATCGCACCATATGTATCAATTTTGCATAAAATAGTGCAATTAAATATGAATTTTTTATTAAATTTCAAAAAAATTGAAAAAAAGGCTTGAAGGTGACGTTACGTCACCTTTTATTATGTACTTAACATTTGAGTCAGACAGTTTTATTGCTTTCAAAGTAGAATGTTTTATGATATTTAAAATCGTGCGAACTAATATTGTTGAATTGATAAATTTTATCAACTAATATTGTTGCAAAAATCGTGCAACCGGATATTGCTACGATAATTTTATCATCATCAAATTCTACTTAAGCAAAATTTGATTAAACAAAGGAGATATACTATGAAAGGTATTATTTTAGCAGGTGGTTCAGGCACACGTCTTTACCCTCTCACAATGGTAACTTCTAAACAGTTACTTCCTATTTATGACAAACCTATGATTTATTATCCAATGTCAGTTTTAATGAATGCAGGCATTCGTGATATTTTAATCATTTCTACACCACAGGATACTCCTCGTTTCCAGGAATTACTTGGCGACGGACATCAGTTTGGTGTTAACCTTTCTTATAAGGTTCAGCCTAGCCCGGACGGACTTGCTCAGGCATTTGTAATCGGTGAAGAATTTATTGGTGATGATTGTGTTGCCATGGTTCTTGGTGATAACATTTTTGCAGGTCACGGACTTAAGAAGCGTTTAAAAGCTGCTGTTGAAAATGCAGAAAGTGGAAAAGGCGCAACAGTATTTGGTTACTATGTTGACGATCCTGAAAGATTTGGTATCGTAGAATTTGACAAAGAAGGTAAGGCTATTTCTATAGAAGAAAAGCCTGCACAGCCAAAGAGTAACTACTGCGTTACAGGTCTTTATTTCTATGATAATAAGGTTGTTGAATATGCTAAAAACCTTAAGCCAAGTGCTAGAGGTGAATTAGAAATCACTGATTTGAACAGAATCTACTTAGAAAACAACGAATTAAATGTTGAACTTTTAGGACAAGGATTCACTTGGTTAGATACAGGAACACATGAAAGTCTTGTTGAAGCAACTAACTTTGTTAAGACTGTTGAAACACATCAGCATAGAAAAATTGCATGTCTTGAAGAAATCGCTTACCTTAACGGATGGATTTCAAAAGAAGACGTTCTTAAAGTTTATGAAATATTAAAGAAAAATCAGTATGGCCAGTATTTAAAAGATGTACTTGATGAAAAATACATGGACGTACTTCACTAATTAAAACTTTGTTTTCTTTGAAAACTCAGTTTGATAAACAGGGTATTTCCCTAAGCAATAACATTCATGTTATTAGAAAAAGAAAATTTACACAATTAAGGAGAATTATTATGAACATTATCGTAACCGGCGGTGCCGGATTTATCGGAAGTAACTTTGTATTCCATATGTTAAACACATATCCGGACTACCGTATTATTTGTCTTGACTGCCTCACATACGCAGGAAATCTTTCAACACTTGCTCCAGTTATGGACAATCCAAATTTCCGCTTTGTAAAAGAAGACATCACAGATAGAGAAGCTGTATATAAATTATTTGAAGAAGAACATCCGGACATCGTTGTTAACTTTGCTGCAGAAAGCCATGTTGACCGTTCAATCGAAAACCCTGAAGTATTCTTAAACACAAATATTTTAGGAACTGCAGTTTTAATGGATGCTTGTAGAAAATACGGCATCAAGCGTTATCATCAGGTATCAACTGATGAAGTTTATGGTGATTTACCACTTGACAGACCTGACTTATTCTTCACAGAAGAAACACCAATTCACACAAGCAGTCCATACAGTTCATCAAAAGCTGCTGCTGACTTATTAGTATTAGCTTACCATAGAACATATGGACTTCCTGTAACAATCAGCAGATGTTCAAATAACTACGGACCATATCATTTCCCAGAGAAATTGATTCCACTTATGATTGCTAATGCATTAAATGACAAACCACTTCCAGTATATGGTAAGGGCGAAAACGTTCGTGACTGGTTATATGTAGAAGATCACTGCCGTGCAATCGACTTAATCATCCACAAAGGTAGAGTTGGTGAAGTTTACAATGTTGGTGGTCACAACGAAATGACAAACATCGATATCGTTAAGATTATTTGTAAAGAATTAGGCAAACCAGAAAGCCTTATCACATATGTAGCTGATAGAAAGGGACACGATATGCGTTACGCTATCGACCCAACAAAGATTCACAACGAACTCGGATGGTTACCTGAAACAAAATTTGCTGATGGTATCAAGAAGACAATTCAGTGGTATCTTGACAACAAAGAATGGTGGGAAACTATCATTTCCGGAGAATATCAGAATTATTATGAAAAAATGTATGGCAACAGATAATATGTCTGCCTAAATGAAAATCCTGTTTTCTTCCCTGGAAACAGGATTTTTCATAATTCAATGGTATACACTAAAATATATGTAATTTTAAAATCACAAGATGCCCGGGGCAAAAGGTCTTTTACCCACTTATAAGCAAGCTTATGTGGTCTTAAACCTTTTACCACTGGCATAATTACAATATCAAAAAGGAGTAAATATGAAAGTTCTCGTAACAGGAGTTAAAGGTCAATTAGGATTTGACGTAGTAAATGAATTAAAAGAGAAAAATATTGAAGCAGTTGGTGTTGATATCGAAGAAATGGATATCACAGACAAGGCTTCTGTAGATAAAGTCATCAAAGAAGTTAATCCTGACGCAGTAATTCACTGTGCTGCATGGACAGCCGTTGACGCTGCTGAAGATGAAGATAAGCAGGAAAAAGTTAAACTTGTAAACGTAAATGGAACACAGAATATCGCTGATGTTTGTAAGGAACTTGATATAAAAATGATGTATATTTCAACTGACTATGTATTTAACGGAGAAGGAACAGAACCTTGGCAGCCTGATTGCAAAGACTATGCACCTCAAAACGTTTACGGTCAGACAAAACTCGATGGTGAATTAGCTGTTGCAAATACATTAGACAAATATTTTATCGTAAGAATCGCATGGGTATTTGGTAAAAACGGAAATAACTTTATCAAGACAATGCTTAAAGTTGGCAAGAATCATGACCAGTTAAAGGTTGTTTCAGACCAGATAGGAACTCCAACTTACACATTTGACCTTGCTAAATTATTAGTATCTATGATTGTAACTGACAAATATGGATACTATCACGCAACAAACGAAGGTGGTTACATCAGTTGGTGGGATTTCACAAAAGAAATTTTTAAACAGGCTACTGAAATGGGTTATGACAGATACAGTGAAAAAAACATTACTGTTACACCTGTCACAACTGCTGAATACGGCGTTTCAAAAGCAAAACGTCCATTTAACAGCCGTCTCGATAAGAGCAAATTAGTTGAAAATGGATTCACTCCACTTCCAACATGGCAGGATGCTGTTAGCAGATATTTAAAAGAACTTGATATTGAAAGTTTGTAAAAATCAAAATATTTTATAAATAAGGAGTAAACAAAAATGGGACAGATTAAAGTTGAAAAAAATGCAGGTGGAATCAAAGGATTATGCGTTATCGAACCAACAGTACACGGTGATGCAAGAGGCTATTTTATGGAAACATACAACCAGAAAGATATGCAGGAAGCCGGACTTGACATGGTATTTGTACAGGATAATCAGTCAAGTTCTACTAAGGGTGTTCTCCGTGGTCTTCATTTCCAGAAAGAATTTCCACAGGGCAAATTAGTTAGAGTTGTAAAGGGTAGCGTATTTGATGTAGCTGTTGACTTAAGAAGTGATTCAGAAACATACGGAAAATGGTTTGGTGTTGAACTTACTGAGGAAAACAAGAAACAGTTCTACATTCCAGAAGGATTTGCTCATGGTTT
The DNA here is from genome assembly GCA_902363805.1 of Eubacteriaceae bacterium. Classification (GTDB taxonomy): domain Bacteria; phylum Bacillota; class Clostridia; order Lachnospirales; family Lachnospiraceae; genus Eubacterium_U; species Eubacterium_U album. The sequence continues at coordinate 101,363 of CABJBF010000006.1, forward strand.
CTTAGTACTTTCAGACCTTGCTGAATTCTGCTACAAATGTACAGACTTCTATCATCCTGGTGATGAAGGTGGACTTGCTTGGAATGATCCTGAAATTGGAATCAAATGGCCACAGCTTGTTGGCGAATATAAAGGAACTGCAAGCGGTGAAGGCTATAAGTTAGAAGACGGAACAGCACTCAACCTTAGCGATAAAGATCAGTTATGGGTAGGCTTAAAGGATACATTTAAATTCTAATAAAAACATGTGCAACATATCGCACAATCAAATCAGGGCTGGCACATTGCCAGCCCTGATTTGGTTTTATGCAGAATACCATTCTTACTTTTTAAACACTTCCTTAAGCTCGCCCGCGACTTTTTTTCTTCGCGTAAATGGAATCTTGCCAATTCTGTAAATATACAAGAATGGAATTGCCCATTTATGTTTGTAGAAAAATGGGAAAAATTCTTCAATTGTATCCATTGACGGGAAAAGCCTGCGGAATATATATCTTGCTTTGTCTGATGTTTTCTTTTTTTCTCCCTTAGTATATCCCATTTTATGAACCACACTATTTTCCAAATTTCCATAGGTTCCGGCATCAAGAACATATGACAACATTTCCTGTTCTTTAACGTCAAATAAATCCCACCATTTTCTATCTTCCAAATTTTCATCAAACATTTTAAAGGCAATACTTCTAAATGTCTGCTCGAAATCGTAAGCATCAAGTTTCTTCAACTGCTCTTCAATGTAGTCAAAATCCAACTTTTCCTGCAAATTACTAACATACAAATATACGTCCAAAACAGTTCTCAAACCCATCCCACTATTAAGAAAATGCTTATATGTATGCACTATAAAATAAACATAAAAATCATTATCAGAAAAATAAAACTGATTTGAAGTATTATTACTCTCATTATTAGCAGCTGTTTCTCTGTTTTCATTAGTATCTTTTATTAAGATTGACTTAACATCTTTATAATATTCATACCACTTAGGTCTTTCCTTTGAGCTGACCAACTGCCTGTGCATTTCAAAATTATAAGCAGGCGGTTTCAAATACTCGTCATGATATCCTTTGTTATAGTCGTCAGATTTATATCCTCTTGCTGTCATAAACTCATAAACTTCTTTAGAATATTTATTGTCAAATAAAATATCATTATCAGCCATTTCCCTAAGTTCCGGAGCCGGATAATATTTTCTTATAACCATTCCTTTAAGAAGCATGTACCAAATATTATTTTTCTCGAAAAAATCCTGAATTGCTTCACGCTCTACATCCATAAGCACACTTTTGTAAATAAGCTGATTTTTCTCCTTTAACCAACGTTTCCAAATATCACTATCAGATTCAAATCCCAACTTTTCCATTGCCTGTGCCATAATTGAAACAAGATTATGTTTCTTTGCAATATAATAAATTCTTCCTATATATATTTTCTGAGAATTTTCTTCATTTGCCACATCTATAATATTTTCATTAAAAAAATCTTTGTCAATTATCTTATTGTTAACAAAATCTCCAAGGATTTTTATCACCATATAATAAGTTTTCAAATTTATATTTTCCATCACAATTTATCTCTTTCAATTTTTTATTTTAATACAATTATAAAATATTTCTTAAATTATATTTTATTATACTATGCCAAGCAAAATTCCCAGCCATGTAATTGCATCCACACTCTAATACTTTGTTTCTGTAATTTCTTAATATAAATGGCTTTTAGATGCTCCTAAATTATTCTATCTTACTTAATTTTCTAACTACCTCATCCACATCACATTCCGATGGATTATCACCTATTGCATCACATATTTTTTTTACATATGACGTATCTTCTTCCAATAGTTCTGCAATATCACTTTGCGACATTCCCTTAATCAGTTTTCTGCATATCAGTGAAACTTTTGTTTTCATTTCGCCATCTTTCACGCCCTCTTCATAATAATCCTCTTTCAGATGATTCATGGTTCTGGCCTCGTCATATTCCATTCTAAGCATGTCTGCCACCTCCGACTTATGCTCCAGCAGAAAATCCTTTAAAACATCATGTAAAAGGCAATACTCTATCGCTTCCTCTATCGCCATATCCAAATCGCATCCCTTCTGCCGGAATTCTCTTATCTTTGCTACCATTGTAGCATATTCCTGCAGAATTTTGCACTTGTTCATCAAATCTTTGTTGTGGCCGTCGTTTATATTGTAAACCGTTGCAGTCCACTCATACTCACCTTCACTACACGGCATTATAAATGAATCCGAAAGTCGTAATATTTCCTTCTCTGCCCGCCTTTCTATCCCGTTATAAAATACAACATACTGCGGCGTTGGTAGTCTAATCATCTTTCTGCGATATACATCTAAATCCTGCTCATAAATAAGCTTGTTATAAAGCTCCGCAGTATATCTGAATCCTCTCAGCGGCATGTTGTAGCTCCACGTGCTTTGGTGTTCGTAAACCGCAATCCTGTTATCAATGATGCACGACACATCATTCTTCATCTTCATGTAAAACACGTCATCTAACGTATTAATTTCCAAATCATCAGGATTTGTGTAATTAGTGTCATTCAGCGCATTAAATAATTCTAACAAATTTTCCTTATACTTTTCGTATCCAAATATCATTCGAAATACTCTGTCCTTGTATTTCATGTTAGCTCCTGCCATAAAACCTCCCTATGCAAGTGCTTTAGCTAAAGTCGTATAATGTATGTAAAACGTTTTATGGGGTTATTATATCAGATAAATATCAGCATTGCAATTAATACATTATGTGATGTTTTTCTCATGTCTTTATTTTTCTCTACTTAATTCTATACACTATATGTATTTACTTTCTTTTGTTGTCAAATATCGTTTTTCCTCATTATCCTACGCTCCTATTTTTCCACACTCAACAACCAAATCATTTTAACAGCGCACCAAATATTTATAAGCATATAAAAGGTACCATTTTTTTGATGATACCTTTTATTTTTTTCGAATAAATTTTCCAATCAACTTGCTCACAACATTATTTGTACCAAATTTCTAAAGTTCTTCACTCTTGCATTTCAGGAAATCAATTCTAATAAATTCTCAATCCAATTCTATTATTTCATCTTTAATACATCATTCATTTTTTCTGCAATTAAATCCTATTTATTTCAAATTAATAAAAATCTCATATTTGTTTTAAGAAAAGCGGACGAGTTCACCATAATTCGTTCACCTACTCACTAAATTTGATTTTTTATATTACAAAAAGGGCTGTCGCTAATGCGACAACCCCAATATACTAAATAACAATTTTAATAATGATTTATTTTGTCAATATAATAACTTTTTTCTATATATTTTCCAAATTTTGTCTATTTAAATACACACCAATCTTTATTACCAATATTATATTATTTTCTCTTTTAACATAAGAGAATTAGCTATCACAAAACTATAAAATCAGAATAAAACCATCTATTTTTACATCTAACCTTATATAATATATAATAATTCCACCTAAAATATTACGATTTAAAATAATTCTGCATTTTTCTAAATCATTGCATACTATTTAAATTTTTTTCAAAATTTGTTACATTATTATTTATTAACATAACTATTATGTTTGGAGCAATTCCAAGAACACATAAAATACTTATTACTAAAATAACCATTTCAATTATAATATGCTTTTTCCAATTTATTCCTCTCTTATATGTTATTGTAAATAATAATTTCCAAAACCATTTCCCTTTTCTATTTATAGCAATATTTGTTATCGCAATAATATAAATATCAGCTGTAATTATATAAAGAAGAAAAATTGCAAGCAATAACATTCCGAACATTTGAAACAAAGCAAAATATGAGTATTCCGAATGACCAAATGCTACAATTATGCCATTCTTATCAACGCTTTGCTTAAACAATTCTAAATTATTTTTTATTGTAAATAGTGGAGAATTGATAATTCCAATTAACATAGGAATTATTAAAATTGTAATTAAATTAAAATATAATATTTCTTTTATATTTTTTCCATAAATTAATTTTGCTCGTTTACTATTATAATATGTAAATACAGTAGCAACCTCTATTATTAATGACGCTAACACTAAACCCACTTGAACTTTTAAACAATAATTAGTATAAAGTACCGTAAGAATAATCACTGCTACAATACCTATTCCAAACAATTCATCTCCTAAGCCACCTGAAGTAGTTGATTTATTATTTTTATTATCCTGTATTATTACTTTCTTTGGAATATCTGTCAAACTTTTTTGATTATTATTTGCTTTTATTTGTCCTTTATCCGTAGCTATATTTATTTGTCCTTCATCTGTAACTAAATTTATTTGATTTTCTACTACATTTATGACAACTTCTTTTTTGTTATCATTTCTTTTATTTTCGTTTAATGTATTTTCACTGTTTTTTTCCATGTAAAACCTCCAATTTACTTATAAATTATTTATGAAATTAATAATATAATTATATAGATTCTGTAAATTCTTAACTAATTCTGGAACACCATTAGCAACTGTAATCATAGGAGAAATCATTTTCAAATAATTTTTCAAACGACTCTTTTTAGGTATTTCTTTGTTAAATTCGTCGTTAACCTGCTCTAATACATCGAGTATTTCGTCAACATATTCTTTATTTAAACCAGTAAGATTTCTCCTAATTGCCTCAAAAATAGTTTCTAGTTCGCTTATATTCATTTGACTATTCTGTAATGCATTTATTGTTGAGTTGTCTTTTGCAATATTAATCTGTTTTCCATTTATATTAATGGTTGTATTTCCTTTATTCATATTATCTTGTCTCCTTTCTATTTGCTTATTTAATTCTTCTTGTATGTCTATTGGCATCAGTTGAATATAATGTTTAATATCAATATGAAGAAATTCTTCTAATATTTTTGGATTTTGTTGATATATTGAATATATTTGCTCTAGAGACAAAAAATCCCAATCCTGAAACATAAAATCTAGGTAATTATTTATATTATTCAAATAATTATACATATCTATCCCTTGCTTATTCTCACAAATATTTTTTGGTATTTCATCTAATTCAATATCGCTTGCAACGTCTATCCACCAACTAATTGTATTGAATAAAGCAAGTTCATAGAATGGAGTTATATTTTTTCTATTAAAATCATCACAAACCATACTATGAAGATTTTTTACTATTTTAATACATTGTTCTAAATTAGTTTCTATAAGATACCTTGGAAAAATATCGCTTAATACTTCTTGATAATCCAATGCAATACAATTTGTCTCTAATAACTCAAACATATACCATATATTTTTATTAATTATCTTTTTTGCTCTATATTCTATATCCAAATATATAGGTACCATTTAACTTCTCCTTAAATAAATTTTTATAAATTATCCATTAAACCACTCCTTTTGTAATATAAATTTGTTTAATTAAAATTTTTTGGAAAATAAAGATTACGATTGCAATATCCTTTGCAATCTTGCTTGAATTTCTTTAGACAATTCAATTATAAATTAAAAAGAAAAATAAGCTTTTCATATCCCCATTTTTATCTTTCAATTTATTATACAACATATTGTTTTATTTTTCAAGTTTAATTTTTATATTCAGGCTAACTACTAAAGTCCAACATCGTATAGTAAAAATAAGTATAGCTATTATCTTTATGCTCTTGATACTATAAAATTCCAATTGATATAAGTATAAACGTTTTTGCACTGTTAAATTTAACGATAGTTTCTATTTCTGCAAATAAAAAACACCTACGCCAAACGTAAGTGCTTTTCAACCGAAATCAATTCGGTTATCTCTGTACCAATATATTAACATATCGCTCTAAATATTACAATCCATATCAATCTTCCCATTGTTCACAAAAATAAATCATTAAAAAAAGTCCAATCAACGCCTCCTCCACTAAAGAGTTAAGCATCGACCGGACTATAAAATCAAAACGAAAATCTATCCATTCCTATGTCTAAACTTATAAATTATATAATACGCAAGCCCTCCGACAGTTCCGCCTAAAGTATTGTAAACCAAATCCGATATCTGGAAGGTTCCAAGGTGAAACAGCAGCTGCGAAAATTCAATGACAAATGAAAAAATACCAACTGTCTTTGTTGCCACCCACATGGTCTTTTTAAGTCCCGGCTTGTCCCCAAGAAGTTCTTTTCTAAATGCCCATAAAAGCAGAACTGCAAATGGGATAAATAACATGAGATTTTCGATTGCCTCTGTAGTCAAATTACCATCGGCGTCATATAAACCCCAGCCACCCATAACATCGCTTAACGGGTCAAACCAAATATCTCGATTTAAAATTGTTCTGAACAAAATCATTGTCGAATAAAAGATAAGTAAAAATGCTCTTCTAAATTCACAACTTTTCTTAAAATAAGAAAACCATGTTAAGCAAATATTTTTTATTAAATCTTTCTTTTTCCAATTATGTTCTTTTGCATATATAAATACAAACATTGCAACAAATGCAAGAAGTACTGCTGCTCCAAATGGTTGATAAAGGGCAGTAAGTACATTTTTTATAATGTTTCTAATAATATTTTCCATTTTATAACCCTCTAATCTAACAAATATTTTTGAAAAACATCTATATAAACATTTTTTAGTTTTAATAGTAGCAAATTGCTAATACAATTTGCCTAAGTTGTCCTACTTTTTATTAAATATATGATAAAAGTATCATATATTACAATCTCAACCGCCACAGCAATTATTACATTATTACTAATAAAAAATAAATGAACATTCTCTGGTGCTTTCTACACACATAGTCATTTTATTTTCATCTATATAAATGAAAAATATGCTTCTATCTTAGATACTCCCTTCTCCACGCAACTTATTTTTTTATAGATTGTCTTAAATAGGATATTACTATAACAGTATTCTTTTCTCTTTTCAGGAATTTTCAAAATTACTCACCTTTATTCAATATAATATTATAATTGAATTTTTCTTAACCTCAAAAAGTTTAATTGCGCTTACCCTATACTGTAATAGCAACTTAATTTGCGATTTTATACCTATGATAACCTATTTACTAAAGAAATATTTTATAAATCTTAATTTTTCTCTCTTACCCATTACATTCCATATTGCTATTTTTTCATTTGAAATTGTGTTCATCCAAAAATTTAACTTCCAATTAATTCTACGCCATGATGGATTGTCCAAGAAATTATTCATACAATTGACACATCCATCTTCAAATCTAGTATATAAAATATTTTTGTTTATTACATTATTAATTTTTGAATTATCAAATATTCTATCAATATTACAATCATATTTTATTTGATATTTATTCCATATCTCATAGAATTTTTCTATATTATCTATATATTTAATTTTGTAATGCTTTCCCGTACTTTTTTGTAGAAAATATATATATATATCAAGCACATTTTGCCAAGTAATTGATTCTGTTGTAGTAATATGAAACGCCTCTCCATACGCTGCTTGATTTCCAATTAAATTCTTAATTGCAACCGATACATCTATAGCATTAGTAAGTGTGGTTTTCTTTTTAGCCATCTCTTTCGGAAACACTAATGTTTTTCCCATCATAACTCTATATAACCAGTCCTCTTTTTCAAACATTCCTAGTTGGAATCTGTTATCATTATATGTTTTATATGGTCGGATTATTGTCCAATTTTTCTTTGATGAGTTAAAAAGAATGTTCTCCTGTCGAGCCTTCGCCAAAGCATACTCATCAGTTTTCAAGTATTCCTCATCTTCACAAACATCTATGAGTCTTTTTGAGTTTTCGGTTATTGGTATATTACTTTCTGCATAAACTCTACTTGAACTTAAAAAAAAGTATTGATCCGTTTTGTTAAGGAATAAATCCACTTTTTCAGAAAATTCTTTTGTAGAATATGCCATAAAATCTACAATAGCATTCCAATGCTCTATTTCTAGACATTGTTTCAAAAACTCCCCTTCATGTGCATTTCCCTTAATATATCTAATATTATTTTCATTCTCCCTAACATTTCTACTCGTGACCAATACATTCCATGATGTGCTCTTTAACAAATCAATTAATGCTCTACCTATTGCTCCTGTTCCACCTAAAATAAGAATGTTCATAACTTACCTTCTAACCATCTTTTTTATTGCGTTAATCCCTTTTTTCCCAATTGCTTTTTTTATTGCAACTTTAGCCAAATTTGAATCATCAACCATAATTGATCCAATTAAATTTAACGCCATATCTTCATCTTCTGAATCCACAATCAATTCAACAATCATTGGTTTTTCCGTAATTTTAGCACTAGTTATATCTTTCAGATTAAGTAAATACTCTTTCTTATCGTTAACCCTAACATAATTAAATCCCAGTCCCTCGGCGTAGCATTTAATTAAATTAGGCTGAGAATAATGTCCTGCTGCACATACATAATCATTTTCTGATACCCCTATTGCATTCGCAATACTGCATCCCCATGATGTAGGAAATTTCATTTCAAATCCAAGACCATTATTCACTACTAAAATTCTAACATTTGGTGGAATGTGTCTATTTCCAAGCGCATTCATATCATAAAAGAACGCTAAATCTCCAACTACACAATAGTATAACCTATCTGGGTTACATAGTGCTGCCCCAATAATTGTTGATATGCTTCCATCAATCCCAAATCCCCCAGTGTTTGAATACCCTCTCACGGACTCTTTTGTATCAAAGAAATTCCAACTTCTTAAAGAGTTACGAATTCCTAAATGTAAAACCGAGTTATCTGGGAGTTCTTTTGCCGTAACACTTGCCACCCAAATATTTGAAAACGGTAACTCTGGAATTTTTTCCAATATTTCACCTTCTTCTTTTTTATATAAATTCAGAAAACTATCATCTTCTTTATACTCTCTCATTTTATTATACGCTTCGAAAAATTCTAATTCATCCATTTCAAACACTTTATAAAGTTTTCTAAATGTATCTCTTATTTCTCCGTCTGGATTTATTCTCCAGACTTCACCTGCGTTAATGCCATAATCTGAAGATGATATATTCCCTATGTGAAGTATTAAATCAACATTTTTAATCTTTGATTTCCAATAGTACTGACCTGTAACAATGTTACAAAATGCTCTATACTTTCCACGATAATTACTCGTATGGTCACACAACACTATTCCATTATACTTCTCACAAAAATCAGATATAGCATTCTGTAATTTTTTTGACATCTGTATATGTGATCCAACAAACACACACACACTTTTTGCATTTATATCTGGTAATTTGTCCAATGCATCATATCTAAAAATTGCCCTTACCGGTTTAATATCAGTAACAGTTTTTTTGCTATATGTAGTTTCCAAATTAATATGTGCCGGTCCTCCACCTCTATGGAATAATTCTAAAATCGCCTTATTCGCATTAATCGTACAGTTCCATTCACTAACATCATCAAAAACTATAGGCATTTGCACACTTAATTTTGCAATATCGTTAGGCAAAACTGTTCTATCTGTAACTTGGTCACAATTATGTCCAATATAAGCATTTCTTCTAGATGAAGTTACCGCTAAAATTGGTAGTTGTCTATAATATGCCTCAGTCAATGCCGGCATATAATTTCTAGATGCTGTTGCTCCTGTACAACTGAGAACAACTGCTTCTCCTGTTTCAGCTGCCATACCACATGCCATATAAGCTCCCGATCTTTCTTCTGGTGCAGAATATATTTCAAAAAAAGGATCATTTTGCATACTTGAAACCAAACAAGCATTTGTAGTCCCAGGACTTGCAACCACCTTTCTAATTCCATGTTTTTTTAGTAATTCAATTAATATTTGTGCATTTCTCTCATCTGTACAATTTATCATATATTACCCAGCATATTGCAACAAGTTATTTTAATATCCATATGCAAATATGCCTTCTCCTTTCTACCATAAAATAATAATTAATTGCCATTATTTCCATTTTTTATTATTACAAGTATACAATATAGCAAAATCTGTAAATAAATAATAAATTATTTATTTACAAATACGGATATCTCCTTCTTTAATAGATTCAATTTATCTCTTGTCTTTTCTCTTGCTTTCAAAGATGCTTTTTCTAATTCATTATAATTAACTATCCAATCTTTCGTCTGTTTTAATGCTGCATCTGTATCCATATTTCTTGCTTCTATAACATATTTATAATCCAAATTACCAAACATTGTTTTAAATTTTTTACTATAAGCAAACGGAATTGTTGCTACACCTGCTGAAACAGCTCCAATTGTTGCATGCATCCTTGCCCCAACAAAAATATCCATATTAGCTATATAACTTTTTGCTTCTATTGGAGTTTCAAATGCCGGTGCACAAATCACTTTATCATTATCAAAAAATCTATTTTTAACTTCCTTACATGGTCGTAAATCATTTTCAGCATTGTTATAATTATTTGTAGAAATGACATGTGGAATCAAGTGAACAGCATATTTATCCATTTCCAACAATTTCTCTATTAAATTCATTATATATGTGTAGTAATCAACTTTTAATTCAAATTTATTATCTTTTGCATATCCACTATCCCATAGCAATGCCGACACATTAACTCCTACGTTAATTCTTGTTTTATCTATATTATACATTGTTTTATCATATGGTAAGCCAAATGCCATATCTGTAATAACCCTAATTTTATCTTTACATTTTATGTTCATTTCTTTAGCCGACGCTGTGTCTCTTGAATATGCCATATGGCATTCTTTTACCAACTGTTCTGCCCATTTTTTTAGTAAAAAGTTCTTATAAGGACCATATGTCTGAGGTAAAAGAATCAAAGGTTTTTTGGAATTAATTGCTAGTTGTTTTAACATATCTGTTGTAAAGTTCCACATTTTCCCATATATATCTGAAAAGCCATCTCCAAAAGTGACATCAAAGATTATATCTAGTCCTGCCATTTCATTTTTTATTTTTATCCAATCAATTGGATTTTTTATTTTAGGACGTCTAATCAAAAAGTCTATTTCTGGATATCTTTCTGGGAATATACCAAATCCACCATATGAAAAATTTACTATTTGCAAGTCATTCCCATAACACTCTAAAAGCATATTTATAAACGAATATGTAAGAGCCTCGCATCCTTTATTAGGACTTTCAAAATCAAATCCCATCATTCCAATTTTCATTATATATTCTTGTATGATAATTAGGAAGTTAATTATCACATATTTCCTTTCTTTTAATATCGTGGTTCAATACAATTCAGATACTATGGACTTTTGATTTGTTTTCTGTAGCTTGACTAC
>CABJBF010000007.1 GCA_902363805.1 Eubacteriaceae bacterium
CAGGGACATGCACATGCATTAAACTTAAAGGAATCAGGATGCGATGTCATCATTGGTTTATATGAAGGAAGCAAGTCATGGGCTAAGGCTGAAAAGCAGGGATTCAAGGTATATACAGCAGCAGAAGCAGCAAAGAAAGCTGACATCATCATGATTCTTATTAATGATGAATTACAGGCTGATATGTACAAGAAAGACATCGAACCAAACCTTGAAGCAGGAAACATGCTTATGTTTGCACACGGATTTAACATTCATTACGGATGTATCGTACCACCTAAGGATGTAGATGTTACAATGATCGCTCCTAAGGCACCGGGACATACAGTACGTTCAGAATATCAGGCAGGAAAAGGAACACCATGTTTAGTAGCAGTAGAACAGGATGCAACAGGTAAGGCATTAGATATGGCTTTAGCATATGCATTAGGAATTGGTGGAGCAAGAGCCGGAGTTCTTGAAACAACATTCAGAACAGAAACAGAGACAGACTTATTCGGAGAACAGGCAGTACTTTGCGGTGGTGTTTGTGCATTAATGCAGGCAGGATTTGAAACATTATGCGAAGCAGGATATGATCCAAGAAACGCATACTTTGAATGTATCCATGAAATGAAGCTTATCGTAGACTTAATTTACCAGTCAGGATTTGCAGGAATGAGATATTCAATATCAAATACAGCAGAATATGGTGATTATGTAACAGGACCAAAGATTGTTACAGCAGAAACAAAGAAGGCAATGAAGAAAGTACTTAGCGACATTCAGGACGGAACATTCGCAAAAGAATTCTTACTTGATATGTCACCAGCAGGACGTCAGGTACATTTCAAGGCTATGAGAAAGTTAGCTTCAGAACATCCATCAGAAAAAGTTGGACAGGAAATCAGAAAACTTTACAGCTGGAATAATGAAGAAGACAAGTTAATCAATAACTAAGATTGATTTAGAATGTCGGACTGAATTGAGATTATATAATTACATAGAATTTGCTCGGGGCAGACAGCTGTCCCCTGACAGAGTCGCAATGACTCCATGATATATGTAACTGAGCGATGATTGTAAATTTTAAAATTTACGGTTGTCGCTCTTTTGTTATGCACAATGAGCCAAGTTTTTTCAGTTTTTTGCTGGCAAAAAAAACTGAAAAAATTTGGCGAATGTATAATCACTGAGAAGAAGCGAAGCGGATTCGAAGTGTTATACAAGGCGAAGCCGTGTGCATAACAAAAATACAAAAATCAAGCGGTATAGTTTCAGTTTTTTGCATGATTTTGTAATGATTAATTGCACAAAAAATGCGAAATTGTGATATAATTTATATATCAAATGAACGAGGAGGACGTGGCTTATGAAAAAGAATATTATCACAATTAGTAGAGAATTTGGTAGCGGCGGAAGAACAGTAGGAAGAAAACTTGCAGAGAGACTTAATATTCCTTTTTATGATGGGGAAATAATTGAGAAAGTACATGAAGAAACAGGATTTTCACAGGAGTTTATTAAGGAACAGGGTGAACATTCACCAACTAAGAGTATTTTTTCATATGCATTTGTAGGAAGAGATGTGAACGGAATATCTATAAATGATTATGTATGGAATGCTCAGAGAAAGATAATTTTGGACTTGGCAGAAAAAGGACCTTGTGTTATTGTCGGAAGATGTGCTGACTTTATTTTGAGGGACAGAGATGACTGCTTCAACGTATTTATTCACGCAGATGAAAAATTCAAAGCAGAGCGTATTGTTAAGGAATATGGTGAGACAGATAAATCACCTGAGAAACGTTTAAGAGAAAAAGATAAAAAGCGTAAAATAAATTACAAATATTACACAGACCAGGATTGGGGCGTATGTGATAATTACGACATTTCTTTAAATACAGGAACACTCGGAATTGATAAGTGCGTAGATATTATCGAAGAACTTGTAAAATAATACTAAAAACTATTGACATTTGGCTCTAGTTAGTATAAACTAACTTACAGTTAGGTAGAACTAACAAGCCATTATGTATAATTAGAACTGAGAAAGGCTTAATTTTCCCGATTAAGCCTTTTTCGTTAGTATTATTTAAAGGAAGTGATTAGAATGCCGTTTATAGTAGAAAATATCGGAACAATTGTTGTAGCTGTTATTTTAATAGCAATAGTAGCTCTTATAGTATGGTCGATGAGAAAAGACAAGAAAAATGGTAAAACCTGTAGCGGATGCAGTGGTTGTAGCGGATGTAGCGGTTGTAGCCATGGTGGACAGTAAAAAATATATTTCCTTATAAGAATAAAAAAACTCTCTTTTAAAAGCGAATAGGCGAAAATTAATCCTATGCTTAAAGGAGAGTTTTTGTTGTGTACTGTAATATTATAGGAACTTGTTTATGAAACTGATTTCCCAATCAGTTCTAAAAGGTATGGAATTTCTGCTTCAAAATTAACTCCGTATGTTACGGCATTTTTATCGTTATAAGTGTTTTCAATACATTTACAGGTGTAATCGGCGGCAATTTTTAATGAGTCTTCAATAGAAAAATCATTCATCAATGCACCGGTAACTGTGCTAGCAAAAACATCTCCGGTCCCATGGGATTTAATCGCAATTTCCTTGGTAGAATAACTGAAAAAAGTTTGACTTTCAGTATTGTATCCAATATATCCGAAACGATTAGGTTCAATATGTACACCTGTTATAACTGCAATTTTCGGACCTAGATTAGCAAGTTTAAGTAACATAGCTTTAATTTCATCTACAGAGGCGTCTTCCCCGGGATATGGAGTGTTAGTAATAAATGCGGCTTCTGATATATTCGGAAGAATAATATCTGCATCAGAGCAAAGAGTAGTCATTTTTTTAGCAAATGCCATGTCAAAGCCTGTGTATAACTTCCCATTATCAGCCATTGCCGGGTCTACAATGATATAACCATGCGGATTATTAAATGTTTTAAAATAATCAGAAACAATGTCAATTTGTTCAAGCGTTCCGATATATCCTGTGTAAATGGCATCAAATTTAAAACCTTCTTTAACCCATACATCTTTAATCGAAGGCATATCTTCAGTCAAATCCCTAAATGTGAAATTTGAAAAATTAGTATGCGTGGATAAGACCGCAGTAGGAACAATGGCAGTTTCCACGCCCATAGCAGAAATTATGGGTAAGGCAACAGTCAGAGAGCATTTCCCAATGCAAGAGATATCCTGTATAGTTATAATTCTTTTCATAGAATATTTTCCTCCGTTTACAAAAGCAATTTTCTACATTATAATCCACTTATGGTATTATTGAAAAGACCTAAATTTGTATTATTTAAAACACCAGATAGGGGAAAAGATGCTGACATATAATTTAAATGAAAGAGGAACGCTCACATTGTACGAATATTTGTACAAATGTATAAAGGATGACATAGTATCGGGAAAAATAAAAACAGATGAGAAGCTACCTTCAAAAAGAAATATGGCAAAAAATCATGATATAAGCGTAATAACCGTAGAAAATGCCTATGCACAGCTTTTAGTAGAAGGGTATATTCGTGCAGTTGAGAAAAAAGGATATTTTGCAAATGAGATTACAAATCAGATATCCGAAAATCAGGAAGTAACAGAAAATGTTAGTGAATACAAAATTAATAAGCCTGAGAAAGTAAAGTGGATAGTTGATTTTAATTCAAATCATGTAAGGTATGACAGTTTTCCGTTTGCTACATGGTCAAAAATAATGAGGCAGAAACTTTTAGATGAGGAAAACTCATTTCTTATGACACCATCAAGGAATGGAATATGGGAATTAAGAAGTGCGATAGCAAAGCATTTACGTGAGTTCAGAGGACTGACTGTATTGGCGGATCAGATAATTGTTGGTGCTGGAACAGAATATTTGTATGGACTTATAGTTCAGCTTTTAGGAAGAGATTCAGTAATTGCCACTGAAAATCCCGGATATCGAAAGATAAGCATGGTATATGAAAGCAATGGTGTAAGAACTATACATTTGCCTATGGATAATCAGGGAATAAGTATAGATGAATTAGAAAAAAGCGATGCAAATATAGTTCATATTTCACCAAACCATCATTTCCCTACAGGAAAGGTAATGCCTGCGGCAAGAAGACATCAGCTTTTAGAGTGGGCAAATATGGGAGAAAGATATATTATAGAAGATGATTATGACAGTGAGTTTCGATTTTCAGGAAAACCAATACCTACAATGGCAAGTATAGATAAAAATCAAAAAGTAATTTATATGAATACTTTTTCAAAGACACTTGCCCCATCAATCAGAATCGCATATATGGTGTTGCCATTTGAATTAATGGATAAATATACAAAAAAATTAGATTTTTATTCGAGTACGGTTTCAAGCTTTGAACAATATACTCTGGCAGAATTTATAAAAGGTGGTTACTATGAGAGACATATTAACCGAATGAGAAATTATTACAAAGACAGCAGAAATAAAATTATTACGGCAATAAGAAATTCTTCGATATATCCACAGATTTCCATTGAAGAAGAAAACTCAGGACTTCATTTTATCTTGAGAATAAAAAAGAATATTGATGATGAAAACTTTAAAAAGTATTTAAAAGATAAACTTATTAACATTTCGTGCCTGACAGATTATTGTTATCAATATGATGATGAAGTTATTAATGAAAAATTTAGAAAAGAATTCAGCCATAAATTTATAATTAACTATTCAGAAGTAGAAGAAAGTAAAATGGTTGAAGCTCTTAAAATAATAGAACAGGCCTTAAAATTTACAGCAGAAAAAGATACGTAATAGTTTAAAAAACTCATAAATGTTCATACTGAAAATAGTATGGATATGTGAGGTTTTGTATGAAAGAGTTGCTACAAAATGAAAATATAAGAAAATGCATAAAATTATTTGCGGTTTCATTAGGCGTTATACTGGTGATAAAATATTTGCTGCCGCTGTTCTGGCCTTTTGTGTTAGCATATTTTTTAGGAGAGTTAGTGTGCAGACTATCAGATTTTTTGAATAGAAAATTGCAGTTTCATTATAAGGTAGCGGCAATATTTTCACTTGTAGTAATAGTAATTTTAATTTTTGTATTGCTAGCGTTAATTATAAACAAGTTATTAGGACAGGTACAAAATTTGGTCGTAAGCTGGCCTAAATTTCAAAATGATTTAGACTGTGGTATAAAAGAAATTTGCTGTAACACGGAAAAGCGATTAAGGATAAATAACGGACTTTTGTATCAGACAATGTGCGATGGAATGGATGAAGTATCAAAAGTAGCAAAGAAAAATGTGTTTGTTAAAATAATGTCAAACTCTAAATCCGTTGTGATTGTATCAGTGGAAATTATAGCAGCGATTATAGTTGCAGTAATGGCGGCATATTTTTATGTAGTGGAAAAAAGCGATATAAAAGAAAAAATAAAAGGGCTATTTTTCTATAATGAGCTTAGCAAAATAAAAAGTAAAATGTCTATAATATTCAGAGCATATATAAAAGCACAGTTAGTTATCATGCTTATAACAAGTACATTGTGCAGTATTGGATTTGCACTGATTAAAAATCCATATTTTTTAATACTTGGAATTGTAGTGGGACTGTTAGATGCACTTCCTTTGATTGGGCTTGGAATTATAATGATACCGTGGGCAGTTGGTTATTTTATAATTGGAAATGTAAGAAAAGGGCTTGTAATAGCTGTTGTTTATATAATATGCTATTTTGTAAGAGAAATTTTAGAACCTAAGCTTATAGGTGATAATGCAGGAATAGGACCTCTTACCAGCCTTGTATGTATATATATTGGATATGAAATATTTGGACTATTGGGAGTATTTTTAGGACCGATAGCTTATATGATAATACAACAAATGACAGAATGAAGGTGTATAAATGAAATATAAATGTAATAATGATATAAAAATGAATATTCCAAAAGATGTGGATTTTATAATAAAAAAATTGGAAGAAAACGGATATGAGGCATTTGCGGTAGGCGGATGTGTAAGAGATACAATACTTGGGAGAGAACCAAAAGATTGGGATATAACAACGTCAGCGCTTCCACAGAAAGTAAAAGAAATTTTTAGAAGAACTCTCGATACGGGATTACAGCATGGCACGGTAACTGTAATGTTAAAACATATAGGCTATGAGGTTACCACATACAGAATTGATGGGGAATATAAGGATAGTAGACATCCGGAGTCAGTTGAATTTACAACAAATCTGATTGAGGATTTAAAGCGAAGAGATTTCACAATAAATGCCATGGCGTATAATTCAAAATACGGAGTTGTGGATGCATTTGACGGAATAGGTGATTTGCAACGAAAGGTTATTAAATGTGTAAATGATCCTGAAGAAAGATTTACGGAAGATGCTTTAAGAATGCTTAGAGCAGTAAGATTTTCAGCACAGCTTGGATTTGAGATTGAGGAGAAAACTGAGAAAGCAATAAAAAAACTTGCACCGACTCTTGAAAAAATAAGTGCAGAGAGAATTTGTGCTGAATTAGAAAAACTTATTCTTTCAGATAATCCTGACAAATTAATTGAAGCATATAATTTAGGAATTACAAAGGTCGTATTGCCTGAGTTTGATGCAATGATGGAATGCAAACAGGATACTCCATATCATATGTACAATGTTGGAGAACATACAATCAAAGTAATGGAAAATGTTGAAAAAACAAGAGTTATGAGATTTGCAGCATTGCTTCATGATGTTGCGAAACCGGATGTACATACATTTGATACGAGAAGCCATTTTAAAGGACATGCTATAGCAGGCGTGGAAAAGGCAAATAAAATAATGCGCAGATTGAAAATGGATAACAAGACGATTGGACTGGTAAAAAGACTTGTTGCCTGCCACGATGATCGCCCTGTGGAGCATGGACGAAGTGAAGAAAAGGTAAGGAGAAGTGTGCATAAAATAGGAAAAGACATATATCCATTGTATTTACAACTTGTAAATGCAGATTTTGCAGGAAAAAGCGAATATGGACGTGAAAAAGGTTATGATGATTATTTATATGTTGTAGAAACATTTAACAAAATAGTAGATGAAGAACAGTGTACCTGTTCAGCAGAATTAAATATAACCGGAAAAGAAATGATAGCAATGGGTGTAAAGCCGGGACCAAAGATTGGAGATATATTTGACAGACTATTAGACATGGTATTAGAAAATCCTCAGTTAAATGAAAATGAAAAATTACGAGAATTAGTTTTAAAATTTAATGCATAAAAAGAAAACTTTTCCAGCTCCATATTCTGGATTTGCATTGCAACCGTCTTAAAATTTAATGCATAAAAAATAGAGCGAATAAAGTTTTGACAACGAAAAAATTTGCTACAAAAAATTAAAATATCTTCTGAAGAATTTAATACTTAGGAATATCGCAACCAAAAATATCATAGTATAAAAAAGCTGAAACTATCTGAAACAAAAAGAAAAAGTCCCAGATAAACAGAATATGGTATTGAGAGGTGGCTGTATGAATGAAAAATCGTTAACTGTATTAGAGCAGTATGAAATTAATCTAAAGGAGATATTTAGAACAAAGGGAAATTATGGGTGCGTCACGGAAAAAGACATATATATTTTGCAGGAATATAATGATGGCGAAAAAAAGGGAGGAACCCATAATTTGATAGGTACGTATTTGGAGAAAAATGGGTTGTGCTGCGATTATCCTATTCCAAATAAGGAAGGCAAGTATGTGTCGGTCAGCATAGACGGATATACGTATATCTTAAAAAAATGGTTTAATGCCAGAGAGTGCGATATATCGCTAAAGACAGATATAATGAAATCTGTTAGTAATTTAGGAAAGTTCCATAGCATAACCGAAAATACCTACGATTTATGGAATGATGAATATGGTTTACATAATATTGATAATATAATAAACGTCTATGAAAGACATAATAGGGAAATAATAAAAGTAAGAAATTATATTAATAAAAGGAAAAATAAGTCTAAATTTGAGCTTGACCTTCAGGTGGAAATTGGCAAATATTACAGGCAGGGTGAGCAGGGAATATGGGAACTGAAAAATAGTTCATATGAGCAGTTATATAAAGAGGCTATAGCTAATAAATCAGTATGCCATGGAGTGTTTAATCATCACAGCGTTCTATTTGAAGATGGAAAAACGATTGTTATTAATATGAAAAAATTTGGATATGGATTGCAATTATATGACTTTTACGGATATTTAAGAAAGATAATGGAAAAAAATGAATGGGATGAAGAACTTGCATGGGAAGTCATGGATACATATTCTTTGCAGGTAAATCTGACCAAAGAAAAAATTCGTGTATTATGGAGTTTTTTTGTGTATCCGGAAAAGTTTTGGAAAATTATAAATTACTATTTTAATTCAAATAAAGCATGGAGTTCAGATAAAAATCAGGAGAAACTAAAACAATTTCAATTTCAGGAGGAAAAAAGACAGCAATTTATAGCACAACTTAAGAAAAAATGGGAATAAAAAATATTTTTTTATCTAAATTGTTATTTATTTTATGGTATCTTTGTATTATAATAAGTTCGAACTTTGTAGGAAGAGATTGAGGAAGTAGGAGGAGAAATCATGAGCTATAAAGATATATATAACGAATGGCTTAATAATCCATATTTTGATGAAGCTACGAAGGCAGAACTTCAGGCTATTAAAGATGACGAAAAGGAAATTGAAGACAGATTTTATATGGATTTAGAATTTGGTACTGCAGGGCTTAGGGGAGTTATTGGAGCCGGCACAAACCGAATGAATATTTATGTTGTCAGAAAGGCAACTCAGGGACTTGCAAATTACATCAATAAGATGGGACAGGGAAGCAAGGGAGTTGCAATTGCTTATGATTCAAGAAATATGTCACCTGAATTTGCAGATGAGGCAGCTTTATGTCTTTGTGCAAATGGAATTAAGGCTTACGTTTTTGAAAGTCTCAGACCAACACCTGAATTATCATTTGCAGTTAGATATTTAGGATGTACAGCAGGTATTAATGTGACAGCAAGCCATAATCCGGCAGAATATAACGGATATAAAGTTTACTGGGAAGATGGAGCACAGATTACACCACCTCATGACACAGGAATTATGAGTGAGGTTAAGGCAGTTGCGGATTATTCAGCATGTAAGACAATGGATAAAGAAAAGGCAATTGCTGATGGTTTATACATACAGATTGGTGCAAATGTAGATGATCCTTACATTGCAGAATTAAAGAAACAGGTAAAGAATCAGAAATGCATAGATGAAATGCAAAAAGATATCAAGATTGTTTATACACCACTCCACGGAACAGGAAATATTCCGGTAAGACGTGTGTTAAAAGAATTAGGATTTGAAAATGTATACGTAGTAAAAGAACAGGAATTACCTGATGGTAATTTCCCAACAGTAAGTTACCCTAACCCTGAAGCTGATGAATGCTTTGCGCTTGCAAAGAAAATCGGTGATGAAGTAGGAGCAGATTTACTTTTAGCTACAGACCCTGATGCAGACAGACTTGGAGTATATGTAAAAGGTGATAAACCAGGAGAATATCATGTACTTACAGGAAATATGTCAGGATGCTTATTAGCAGAATATGAACTTAGCCAGATGAAGGAAAATGGAACATTACCTGAAGATGGAGCTTTAATTAAGACTATTGTTACAACAAATCTTGCAAATGGAATTGCAAAATATTATGGAGTAAATCTTATCGAAGTACTTACAGGATTTAAGTACATCGGAGAACAGATTCTTAAATTTGAAACAACAGGAAAAGGACATTACTGTTTTGGATTTGAAGAAAGCTATGGTTGCTTAATCGGAACTCATGCAAGAGATAAAGACGCAGTAGTTGCATCAATGGCACTTTGCGAAGCAGCAGCTTATTATAAGTCAAAAGGAATGTCATTATGGGATAAGATGATTGAAATGTACGAAAGATATGGATATTGCATGGATGGAGTACAGTCATTAACATTAAAGGGTAAAGAAGGAATTGAAAAGATTCAGAATACTCTTGAAAAATTAAGAAAAGACGTTCCAACAGAATTTGACGGACTTAAGATTCTTTCAGCAAGAGATTACAGAGAAGATGTAATTAAAGATATGGTAACAGGAAAAACAACTAAGACAGGTTTACCTAAGTCAAACGTACTTTACTATGATTTAGAAGATGATGTATGGGTATGTATCCGTCCATCAGGAACAGAACCTAAGTTGAAATTCTATTACGGTGTAAAGGGTACAAGTTTTGAAGATGCACAGGAGAAACTTGATAAGTTAGGCAAATATTTACTCAATATGGTTAACTCAATGCTTTAAGCCGTAAATATAACTAATATTTATTTGTAAAGATTAATTTATGTTATAAAAATAAAAGCACTATAATATATTCTTAATAAGAATTATTGTGGTGCTTTTTTTATGGCAAAATGTAGAATGGTTTTAGCATTTACTGTTATTTTGGTGGGCATTTGCTTATGCTCCTGTAAAATAGAAAAAATAAGCAGCGAAAAAACGAAGGATGTTGAATACACAATTGTTCCTGAAAATGAAATACCACAGGAAGTAAAGAAAGTAATAGATGAAAAGAAAGGCTCGGAATTTAAATTGGCCTATACTGATCCTGAATACACATATATTCTTATAGGATATGGAAAGCAGGATTATCAGGGTTACTCAATTATTTTAAAGAAACTATATGAAACAACAAATTCAATATATGTACAAACTAAATTTAAAGGTCCTAAAGAATATTCAAATATACAATCAGAAACATTTCCGTACATAGTAATAAAAATAGAATCCACGAATAAAAATATAATATTCGCAGAATAAAAATAATGGGAGGGCATATGGAATTAGTTAAAAATAATGTATATTTGAGAAATAAGGCAGGGCAGGCTGCTAATAAAATGTATGTAAATGAAGAAGTGAATGTATCAGAGGTTTTTCCGGAAATTTACAATATTGTAAGGGAAAAAACAGAAATTCAATTGGATAAAATTACACCTGAAACTGACCAGGTCATATTAAATGGATACATAAATTACAATATTTTGTATTATACAAATGATTCAGATATGGTGTATGGAATAGAGGGAGAAATTCCATTTGAGGAAACATTAAGAATTGGAAACACAGATGAAAATAGTATTGTTGATGTGAAAATGGAAGTTGATAGTTCAAATGTGAAACTATATAACTCTAGAAAATTTGCACTAAGGGCAGAAATTTTGATTTCAGCTGTGTCAGAAGGGCTTGAAAGCATAGAATTTCCGGATAAGATGGAAAACAGTAGAGGGATGGAAGTATTAAATGATACGGTAGAAACAATGTCCGTAGTTGCTGAACAAACTGAAAACATACGCATAAAAGAAAGCGTGTATATACCGGGAGTTAAGCCGGCAGCAGATAGAATAGTATGGAAAGAGTTGAAACTTAAAAATGTGACATCAAGAGTAAATGATGGAATGATAAATGTATCCGGTGAAATGTATGTGTTTATTATGTATTTGCCAGAGGAAGCAGATATGCCTAATCAGTGGATAGAAACGACCGTAGATTTTAAGGATAATTTGGAAATGAGTGAAGCTACAGAAGATTTAATTTCATTTATAAATGTGACGCTACAGGATGGAAAAATACATTTAAATGAAAATGAAGAGGGAGAAAATAGGGAACTTTCGATAGACGCAGTTTTGCAATTAGAGATAAAACTTTATAAGGAAAATAAAACTGAAATTTTAATGGATATATATTCACCAACTAAAAATGTACAGACAAAATTAAAAGACGTATGCTATAAAAAATTGCTTGTGAAGAATGCATCCAGAACAAAAACAGTAAAGAAAATTGAACTTGATCAGTCTAAAGGAAATGCTTTGCAGATTTGCAGCAGTACAGCAGCTTTGAAAATAGACAATATTGAAATTGTTGATAACGGAATCGTGGCTAAAGGAAAAATGAAAGCATGTATAATGTACATTTCTTCAGATGACAAGAGACCTGTTTGTGCAAAAGAAGACAGCTGGGAATTTGAACACAGAATTGATGCAGACGGCATAAGTAAAGATGATTCATACTATGTTAAATGTCGCGTAGAACAGGTAAATGCAAATATGGTAAACAGCAGTGAAATTGAAGTTAAAGCCGTAGTTGCACTTGAAGCTATCGTGTTCAAAAAATGTGATATGCAGGTTATAAATGAAGTTGAAGTAAAAGAGTATGATAGTGAAATGTTAAATGAAGTTCCGGATTTAGTTGGTTATATAGTTCAGAGAGATGATACTCTGTGGAATATTGCAAAATCTAATTTTACAACAATGACACAGATAATTAATGTAAACAAGTTGGAAAACTCCAGAATAAAAGAGGGAGAAAGACTTTTGCTTACGAAAACCTGTAATGAGTAAAAGTAGGATACTTTTGTTTACAAAAATCTTTAATGAATATATGGAGAATACTTTTGCCTAAGTAAACTTGTAATGAGTAAAAGAAATTAGTATACTGATATGGCGTAAGTAGAAGCGTATTTGATTGTTTGAAAGGTTAAGTACAGAATATGGATAAAATTGAATTAAAAGCTTATGGAAAAATAAACATAGGACTTGACGTTATAAGGAAAAGAGAAGATGGTTACCATGATTTGGATATGATTATGCAGACAGTAGGTGTGTATGATGATGTAATAATATCAAGGAAAGATGGCACGCAAACTTATGAAATAGAAGTAAGCACTGATGCAGATGTTTTGCCAAATGATAAAGGAAACCTTGCCTTTATGGCTGCAAAAGTATTAATGGAAGCTTATGATATAAAAGCGAAAGTAAAAATTCATATAAATAAGAGAATACCTATTGCAGGAGGAATGGCAGGAGGAAGTGCTGATTGTGCAGCTGTATTAAGAGGTGTGAATCAGTTGTTTCAATTAGGGCTTACAGATGAACAGTTACAGGAGTACGGTGTAAAGCTTGGAGCGGATGTGCCTTATTGCATAGTAGGTGGAACAAAAAGAGCGCAGGGCATAGGTGAAATATTGACAGATTTACCTACACCGCCAAAGTGTTATGTGATAATTGCAAAGCCGGACGCATTTGTTTCAACAAAATTTGTTTACAGCCATATACGCCCGGCGCAGATAGAAAATCATCCTGACATAGATGGAATAATCGAATCTATAAAAGCAGGTGATTTATACGGAATGTGTGAAAAGATTGCAAATGTAATGGAAGATGTAACAATTCCTGAATATCCAATTATTCAGAAGGTTAAGGATATTTTGAAATCAAATGGAGCAGTCAATGCATTAATGAGTGGAAGCGGACCTACAGTCTTTGGTATATATGATGATGAAGAGAAAGCTAAACAATCAATGGATGCATTATCAGGAAAAGAGTTTGTGAGTCAGCTTTATCTTACAAAATTTATTTAAGCTTTATCTTACGGAATTTATTTAAATAATTTATTTAAAAACGTTAAATATTTGAAGCGGAAAACAGTGTTGTCTTCTGAAATATAACTATAATCTTCCTCGGAGATATTTTCTTTGATAATTTCTTTCGATGATTCGGGAAGAATACCGGAAGATGCATCAACAAAGCATAAAGGTGGATAAAGAACGCACCACCAGTTATGACCTTCTCCGCTTCCTATATACATTGTATAAGAAAGATAAGTTCCGGAAGGAAATGACATATCACCGTATTTTTTTACCGGGAAATCATCTAAGCCAAATGAGGAAGAGATAGCGTAATCATAGCCATTATTTTTTATGACAGTGTTAGCTATTTCCTTTAAATCTTTATCGTGAGAGGCAATGAATTGTTTGGCATCTTCTAAAGAAGTGAATTCAGAAGAATGCTGATTCATATAGCCGACAACATTGTCTTTGACTTTCAATTTTAAATTTTGGTCTGGAATGGTATCGCTATTTGCCTTAACATGGAAACGGATAACACAATTGCTAAGGTCATTTTGCACCTTAGATGATTTTGAATTATGCATAATTGCAAGAGCAAAAAAAGAAACAACAAATATAACAGAAACAAAAAATTTATTTATATGTAACATGTAAATACTCCTCTATAAAAAATATATAACTATGTGCAAAGTAAAAAAATAAATAATTATGTGCCAAATAAAAAATAAATAACTATGTGCAAAGTAAAAAATAATTATGTGTAAAATAATTTAAATCTAAGTGGGGTTGCGGACTGTTAGAATAAACGATATATATTAATCCGCAATATAATTTATTGCAACAATATTATTTATATAGATAGTTCCCAAAAAAGAAAAAAATATACATATTTGATAAATAAAGAACAAAAAATAGAAAGAGATAAATAAAAACTATGAATGAAGAAGTAATTATTTCAATAAAAGGATTAAGAGTTACCGAAGACACCGACGAAGATGTAGAGGTTATTACACCTGGAAAGTATTATCTTAAAAATGGAAAACATTATTTGCTTTATGATGAAATTGATGAAGAAAGTGGTAAGACAATTAAAAATATGATAAAGATAACTTCGGAATATGTAGAAGTTACAAAACGAGGAGGCATTAGTTCAAAATTATGCTTTCAGGAAGAAAAGTCTTATCAATCAATTTACAGTACGATGTTTGGTGAATTCCTTATGGAAACAAAAACAGATGCTGTGATGCTTGACGAATCAGATGAAGTTATTGAAGCAACAGTTAAATATGAATTGTTTATTAATGGAAGCAGTGTTTCGACAAATAATATAGTTATTAAAGTTGAAAATAAAGTAAAATAAAAATTTAGAAACTAATATAGAAAAGTGCTAGATTTTACTCATGATTTAAAAATTGAGAAAAGTGTTAGGTTTCGTCTATCCTTGAAAAACGAATAAAAAACAGATTATGTTGTCACAAGTTACAAAAGCAAATGATTAAATGTTGCTTTATGCAAACTGTATTATGACATCATAATCTGTTTTTTATTATAGTTGTTATTTCTTTTTCTTACCAAAGAGACCTTTTTTCTTAGGTGGTTCATATACAGGACCACGGATTCTCTTAAAGTTAGTGATGTAAATTCCGCTTACAGTAGCTTTGATTTCCTGCTTAGGAAGAATCTGGTCAAAAATCTTTCCGTCGCAAATAAGGTTCATAACCTTAGGACCGGCTTTTACTTTTACGATTGGAAGTTTAGCTCTTCTCATGTATTTAGGTGTCTGTTCAACAACGATACTTGGAAGTCCGGCTTCCTTTAATTTCAGTTTCTTTTTATCGATTACTAATAAATTAACTGTCTGAGCATTTGCTTCTAAAGTTTTCTGCTGTTCAGCCTGCTTCTTTTCCGCTTTTCTTCCTAAGAAATATAAAACAACGAAAGCAACAAGTAAAACGGCAATTATTACGATAAGTGTTATTGTAAGTGCCTTCATTACTTACCTCCTATATAAAATTCTTTCAATATTTTAGCATTTAAAACAAAAATTTACAACATAATATAAAAATATGTTGTAAATTAAAGAATCTATTTATTTTCATCAAGAAGTTTAGCTACACATTCCTGAACATGTGAAGTAAGTTCACGTTGTTCAGGTCTGCTTAAATCTTTTGTTTCAATTGGCTTTCCGAAAATGATTTTTACAGTTCCCGGTTTTATTTTGGGAAAATGTTCTTCAAAAATTGCCGCTGAATTAATAATTCCAACAGGAACGATAGGTTTTTTAGCTTTAATGGCCATTTTTAAACTACCCTCTTTAAAAGGAAGCATTTCGTTAGTTTTTGAACGTGTTCCTTCAGGGCAGATGAACATTGAAACACCGTTTTGCAAATAGTCAGTACCTTTTTGAATTGTCTTTAAGCCTTTACGTGGATTTTCTCTGTCGAGAAAAAGACAGTTAACAAAGTACATAATCCAGCTTAATAATGGAATTTTTTTCATTTCAGCTTTAGCAATATAACCTGTAGGGCGTTTCATATATTGATATGTAGTAACAATGTCAAAGTAACTTTTGTGGTTTGATGCAAATAAAACAGAAGTATCATCAGGAATGTTTTCTAATCCTTTAACTTCAGTTTTAACACCACTAATTTTCATTACAATCCAAAATCCAAATTGTACCCATTTTAAACAAATTACGCTTCTAAGATTCATGTTAAACTGCTGAATGATTAATTCAACCAACATAAATGGCAGAGAAACGATTAAATAAATTACCAAAAAGATGGCTAAAATAATAAGTCGTATCATATTATTTAGTATTCTCCTTATATCATTATTGCATTCGTATAATTGTAGTCGCAAATATATTTAGTTGGAATATTACAATTAAAAAAATGCCTTTTATTATTGTAAGTGGAAAGAATGAAAAAATCAATATACACTATATTTGATAATAAAACGAATATATTACGTGAAGTGAAAAACTGAAAGCCACTTTGAACAGATGAAGTGGATTTTAGGTTTACACAAATATACTAATAAGATAGAAAAGACAATATTAAAATAAGAAAAGAAAAAAGATTGATTTACAAAAAATGCGTTGAAAAATATGCAATTTAAATATAAATAAGAGAAAACTATATCAAAATAACAAATTTACTAGTAATAATATACATTGTAAAGGGAGAAAAGTTGGCAAATATATATAAAACACCCATAAAAACGGTTTTATTTATTGAATAATAAAAATACGCGTGCTATACTAAGGTTAACTTGCGAAGTGATTAGTTCGCACTATGAAATAGGAGGAGATTAAAATGAAGTTAGTAAAGAAATTTGCAGCAGCTGTAGCAGCAATGGCACTTACAGTTGCTATGACAACATCATGTTTTGCCGCTAGCTGGGGAAGCTATTTTGGACAGAACGAAGGATGGTATGAAGGAGCATATGGTGAATTAAAGAGCTCAACAGATACAAGCTGGACAGCTAATATGGACGCTATCGGTTGGGGCGGATGCTGGGGAGGTCAGGTATTCCAGCAGAACCTTAAGATTAAAAAAGGTGATGAATATCAGCTTAAGTTTAATATGACATCAAGCAAGTGTGATAAATGGGTATTTATCAAGATTGCAACAGGTGATGATATTGCATATGGTGATTGGATTCAGTTAAAGGCTGGAAAGACAACAAAGTATGATGTTACTTTCAAGGCTAAAGTAGATGCTGATTCAATTTACTTTGGTATCGGTGGTGATTTTGGTGATAGAGCTGAGGGAACAGATCAAGCAAAGGGAGCTATTTACCAGTACTCAAAGACAAAACCAAATGATGGTGATGCTACATACGCTACAGAACTTAAATGTACAGGTTACTCACTTGCAGCAACTAAGGCAGCAAGCACAGATACAGCATCAAATGATAATGCATCAGCAGACAGCACAGATACAACAAGTGCTTCAACAGATACAGCAAGCACAAGCGTAACAGATTCAACAGATACTTCTGCAGTAGCAACAGGTGATTTCGCACCTATCGCTTGCGCAGGTGTTGCAATTGCAGCAGCTTCAGTAGTTGTTATCTTTTCAAAGAAGAGAAAAGAAGCTTAATTAAAAATTAATTGAATTTAATATTTAATAAAAAGATAGAGCAAAATTTGCAAATGCGGTTTTGCTCTATCTTTTTTGTTATACACAATGAGCCGAATAAAAAAGATTGTTATACACATGACTGCGTCATGAATAACCACCTCAAATCCGCTACGCTACTTTTCGGTGATTATACATTCGCCAAATATATAAAATTTTATGTAAACATAAAATTTTATATGTCTGGCTCATTGTGTATAACAAACAATAATAAATAATAACAAACAATAAAAGGTTGAAAGTGGCATAAATAAAGGGTTTTACCACCAAATATCGCAAAAATACAACAAAAAATGTCTATATATAGTAATTGTGAATGATTTAACAAAAAAATGAAACGGTTTTAAATAACAAAGTATACAAGTTTGGGAAAATGAGAAATAATAAAAATGTATAAAATATACAAGAATACGATTTGTAAAATCGTTTTTTTATGTTGATTTGTACATATATGTGTGCTAGAATATGAATTAGGAAATCACGATGTGAATTCTAATGTAGGTGAAATTTTTAAATTTTTTTGAAGGAGGAAGTTATAATGAGAAAATTTAGCCGCAAAGCATTAGCTTTATCACTTTGCGTAGTTTTAGGAGCTACAGGTTTTACAGGTTGTGGCGACAAGAAAGATGGAGGCGGTTCTTCTAAGGGAGATAATACTGCAGACATGAGCACAGGCCTCGACAAAGATGCAGAAGGTGACATATCAATCATGGTATGGTCAGGTGATGGCCAGTATTATGAAGATATAGGACATATGGATTGGACAAAGGATGACATTAAAGCACAGAACGTTGCAGCAGTTTATGCAGTAGCTAAGAAGTTTAATGAAACATATCCTAATGTAAAGATTAACCTTTTTGCTAAAACAGGTGATCCTAACCAGGCCGGAACAAACACATGGGATCAGGAAATTGAAAACTTTAAAGTAGACCATGGTAAATATCCTGACATTTGGGCATCAACAGATGTTCCTAATGACATTAAGAAAGGTTTAGTTGCAGATTTATCAGTTTACAAAGATGAAAGCTCATACAAAGCATACAATGAATCACTTATGGCAACAATGAACTATTGGGGATTCCAGGGTGCATTACCATCATACTCAATTCCTTGGGGTATTTGGGTTAATAAGTCACTTGCAACAGAAAACAATATCGATGTTCCTGATATTGATTGGGATATTGATGAATATACAGATTTTATCAAGTCAGCAGATTGTGAAACATTCTGGGGCGACAAGAGCACTCCTGTACGTTTAATTGAAACAGGAACAGAAGATATTAACAAGAGCATCTTAGAGAATGGAACAGTTAATGTTAACTCAGATGCAGTTAAAGACTTGCTTACATATGTACCTGAATGGGCTGAAACAACAGTTGACGTTGCTGAAGGTGCAGGAAATCTTTCAGAAGAAATCGCTAAGGAATGTGGCCAGTACAGCTGGTATTACTTCTGCAACAACAGATTATTAACAGATTCAAATGACCCTTGGTATCTTGCTAGTGCAGCAGATCCTAATGCAAAGAGCACACTTGGTGTTGTACAGGCAGATGACTTTGATATTTATCCAAGACCATCTACAGAATATTGTGACAATACAGTAGGAACAGTAGTTGACCCAATCTGTGTACACAATTATGCATTAGATGATAAGAATGCTGAATGGAGTGATTCAGAAAAACAGCAGTTATTAGTTGCTTACACATTTGCAACATACTGGACTGGAAGCACAGAAGCTAAGCAGGCAGTTGCAGATCAGGAATGGGTTCAGGGTACATCATATAAACCTGCTATGAACGATACATTCCCAGTAGTAACTGGAGATGCATATGATGAACAGATGGATATCTGGTATTCAATCGATTCACATGCAGTTTACAAAGATACAGAAAAATTCCCTGGATTTGCAGAAGTTGTTCGTTTATATAAAGAAGGACAGACATGGGATTACTCAGATAAGACAACTCCGGTATCAATTACAGAAAATGGTGAAAAACAGAGCTGCTTATATGAATGGGAAAACATGTGGGATGAAAATGTAGCAGGCGCATGGCAGACAGACCCTGATTGGGTTGACAATGTAAAATCTAGATTAGCTGACTGGAATACAGCTATGAATAAAGATTTAGAAGCAGCTACAGAACAGTTGAAGGAATCTTTAAAAGAATATTATGGATTCACAGATGCTGATTTTAAATAAAAGCTGATTGTTAACATCATTGCGGAACTACTCACTTGGGCAGTTCCGCTTTTGTAACAAGAAAGAAAGGACAACAATGAAAAAAAAGATTATTAGCGGATTGGTTGCTGTATGTGTCATTGTTGCAGCGATATTTGCATATAAGTTTGCGTTTGGCAACTCCGGTACATATGTTAAAGATCCAAGTGCTACTGAAGTACAAAAGGCGTTTGATACTTTAAACAATGCATATGTAGAAGATGGCACACAACCGGAAAAGTATTACACAGATTTCATTGCTGACAGTTCTCTGAGTACAGGCGAAGGAAAACATATTGCATCAGTAAATGGTGGAATATCAACTGAAGAATATTATCAGCAGAACAAAAACAATGAAAATGTTTCTGAAGAAGTTAAAGAAAATAGTAATCCGATGAAAGAATTAGATTATCAGGATGTAGCTCAATATGACATTTCAGTTGAAAAGAGCGGATTGTACTATTTGTATTTGGATTACACTTCAGTAGGAAGCACAATGTCTAATTACACAGTAAGCGTTAAAATTGATGGTGAACAGAAGTATAATGAAATGAATACAATAAGTTTACCGCTTACATGGAAAGATAAAGATGTTGAAGTTGATAAAGATGGAGTTAAAACATTTCCGTTAGACAGTCACAATGATGAAATGGCTCCAAGCCAGGAAGTTATTAAAGACTGGAATTTAGAATCTCCTCTTTATAATAATACATATACATCAACAACTCCTTTATGCTTCTATTTAGAAGAAGGCGTAAATACAATCGAAATCGAAAATGTTTCATCAGGCGGCTTGGCAGTTGGAGATTTAGTTGCTGCAGCTGCAGAAGATGACACAGATTCATACGAAGATTATGCTAAGAGTCATAGCAATGAAAAACATATCTCAGATGAAGATGTTCAGATTGACGCAGTATATTATGATACAAAAAATACAACAAGTGCTATTTATGGAACAAGCACAAATTCATCACTTACAAGATTTAACATCGATTATGAAAAATTAAATACATTAGGATGGTCAGAAGCAGGTGCAGAAGTTACATATAAGTTCAATGTAGCTAAGACAGGAAATTATAACTTGGCCTTCCATTATAAAAATGAAAAGAAAGAATTCAGTTCTTTTGAAACAATTAAAATAGATGGAAAAGTCCCATTTACTGAATTAGAAAATTATCAGTTTCCATATGTAGCATCAGGTTGGGACAACCTTACACTCGCTGATGAAGAAGGAACTCCTTATGAAATCTATTTAACAGAAGGTGAACATACAATTACAATTAAACAGGAAAACCAGCCTGTTATGGAAGCGTATAGAGATGCTTTACTTATTGAACAGCATTTGACAGATTTTGAACTTGAAATCACAAAGATTACAGGTACAAATATTGATAAAAACAGAAAATGGAAAATGACTAAATACATTCCTGAGATTAAGGATTATCTTGATGCGTACGAAACATTAATTCAGCATATAAGATTTTTGCTTCAGGATTATTCAGATGGTGGTAATGATGGTGCAGTTCTTA
Organism: Eubacteriaceae bacterium; assembly: GCA_902363805.1. GTDB lineage: Bacteria > Bacillota > Clostridia > Lachnospirales > Lachnospiraceae > Eubacterium_U > Eubacterium_U album. The sequence goes on from CABJBF010000007.1 coordinate 21,318, forward strand.
CTTATTTAGATCAGGCAGAAGTTTTCATCAAGAATATTTCAAAATATCCGGATGAAATTGCTTTACATAAAACTGATTTAACCGGAGCTGAAAACTCAATATTAAAATCAATGAGTAACTTTACAACAGAAGTTGTAGCTAACAGCATTACACTTGATAGAATTTATGTTTATGGTGATAAGAGCCAGTTAGGAGCAAATAACTCTTCAGTTGGTGGATCACTCTGGGTTGGAATAAAGTCATTGATGAATACATTTACTTCATCTAAGTATTCTACAGATATTGAACAGGCAGGAGACGACGTACTTACGATTTGGTACAACGGTGCTATTACTCACGTAGATTTACTTCAGAAGATGGCAGATACACAGTTCACACCACAGACAGGAATTAAAGTTAAAATTGCAACAATGCCTGATGTAAATAAACTTACATTGGCTATTGCAGCTGATAAGACACCTGATATGGTATTAGGACTTGCCTCTTATGTACCTTTTGATTTATCAAGCCGTGGGGCTTTATACGATATGACACAGTTTGATGACTTCTGGTCAGTGTCAAAGAGATTCCCAACAGGAAGTTTTGTTTCATATGTATATAATGAAGGAGTTTATGCTATTCCTGAAAGAACAGATTTCAACGTTATTGCATATAGAACAGATATATTTGACAACTTAGGAATTCAGGTTCCTGATACATGGGATGACTTAATTGAAATATTACCTACACTTCAGAGATATGGCATGAATTTCTATCATAATATTTCTCTTGGTACAACAGGTTACAAGTGGTTCTATCAGACAGCTCCAATGATTCTTCAGAATGGCGGACAGCTTTACAAGCAGAATGAAGATGGAATTGTAACAACAGGTATTGATACAAAAGAATCAGTTAAAGGTTTACAGGTATTGGGCGATTTATTTACAAAATACTCACTTGATACATCAGTACAGAACTTCTTTAATTCATTTAGATATTCTACATTACCAATTGGTATTATTGGTATGGAAGATTACACATTGATTAACAATGGTGCACAGGAATTAGAAGGACAGTGGGATATTGCTCCATATATCGGAACAAAGAGAACTGATGAAAATGGAAATGAATATGTAGACAGAACATTCGTAGCAAATGGTTCAGGCGCTTCTATATTTAAATCGTCTAATAAGAAGGAACAGGCTTGGAAATTCCTTAAATGGTGGACAAGTCAGGATGTTCAGGTTGAATATACAAACACACTTCGTTCTACATACGGTAAGACATATTTCTGGCTTTCAGCAAATATTGAAGCTTTAAAAGCTAACCCAATGGATGAAGCTGATAAGCAGGTTATTTTAAATCAGATGAATTATGTAACTGATGTAACAAGAACACCGGGTCAGTACTTACTTGAAAGAACAATTTCAAATATATGGACAACAATGGTATTCGATGGAACAGCGGCACAGGTTGCAGTCGATGAAGCAAAGGTTGATGTAAACAGAGAAATTATTCGTAAGATGCAGGAACTTGGATACTACGATGAAGATGAAGTGATGGTTAAGAAATTCAAACTTCAGGGTTACGATTGGATTAAAGAAAATCAGGATGCGGCAGCACCGGAAAAGGAGGAGTAAAAGATGGCTAAAACAATAGCAGAGCGCAATCATAAAAAACACGCATCTGGCGAAGGATTTAAAATCTTTTTACTTTTCCTTCCATATGCACTTTTATTTATAACATTTATTTTACTTCCTATTATAATAGCTATGGGATTGTCATTTACATATTTTGATGTAATTAACACTCCAAAGTTTGCGGGATTACATAACTATATAACATTGCTCACGGGTGATGAAGTATTTATGAAGTATGTATTACCTAATACTGTATTGTACGCTATTGTAGTAGGTATTGGAGGATATATATTATCTTTCTTAATGGCTTGGTTACTTGCTCAGGTAACACCAAGAATCAGAACAGTATATGCTTTGGCTATGTACACACCTTCAATGGTAGGTCAGGTTTTGATTACAGTAATTTGGAAGACAATCTTCTCTGGTGATCAGACGGGTTTAGCTAATGCATATTTGCAGAAATTTGGAATAATTGATCAGCCAATTCAATGGTTGATTTCATCAGATTACTTTATGCCGATTATGATTTTCGTATCATTATGGTCATCAATGGGTATTGGATTCTTATCAATGCTTTCAGGTATTTTAAATATCGATCAGGAATTATACGAAGCAGCTTATGTGGATGGTATAAAGAACAGAGCACAGGAAATCATTTACATTACAGTCCCATCAATGAAACCACAGATGTTATTCGGTGCGGTTATGGCGATTGTAAATGCGTTTAACATGGGATGGATTGGTGTTGCTTTAGCAGGTGCCAACCCAACACCGGATTATTCAGGACAGTTAATTGCTAACCATATTGATGATTATGCATTCTTACGTTATGAAATGGGTTATGCAGCTGCAATCTCAGTAGCATTACTTGCTTTAGTATGGATTTGTAGCCAGGTAGCAAATAAGTTGTTTACTGAAAAAGATGAATTTTAAAAGGGAGGAGAAATAGAATGGCAAATTTTCAAGGTAATAGAATTAACCCAACAAGATTTTCAACAGGGCAAATAAAATTCCACATTATTGCATTTCCATTGTCAATATTTATGATACTCCCTGTAATTTTTATAATATGTCAGGCGTTTAAGCCTTTAGGTGAATTGTTTAGATTCCCACCAACAATTTTTGTTCACAATCCAACATTGGATAACTTTAAGAATCTGTTTAACTTAGCAGGAGCTACAGGTATTCCAATGTCAAGATACTTTTTGAACTCACTTATTGTAACAGTTCTTACAGTAATCTTGAATGTAATTATTACAATAATGGCAGCATATGTATTCTCAAAAAAGAAATTTAAGATTAAAGGTGCTTTATGGGAAATCAACCAGGCAGCCCTTATGTTCGTAATGACAGCTGTTGCCATTCCAAGATTTATTATTATTGTTAAATTAGGAATTTACAATACATGGCTTGCACATATTTTGCCTTTGATTGCAATGCCGGTAGGTTTGTTCTTAGTTAAGCAGTTCGTTGATGGTATACCTGATGCTTTAATAGAAGCAGCCGTAGTTGATGGCGCAGGAGATATTACTATTTTAAGAAAAGTTATTATTCCATTGACAAGACCTGCGTTAGCAACATCTATCGTGCTTACATTCCAGGCAGTATGGAATAACGTAGAATCATCAAATAACTACATTACAAACGAAACATTGAGAACATTAAACTACTATGTAAACTCTATCAGTGTTAATAACGTAGTTGCAGCGGCTGGTATTTCAGCGGCAGCTTCGATGATATTATTTATACCTAACCTGATTATCTTTATCTGTATGCAGTCTCAGGTTATGAACACTATGAGTCATTCAGGTATTAAGTAAGGAGGACCGGAAGATGAAGAGAAATATGAAGAAACCATTAGTGTTTATAATGGCATTAATGATGATGATAATGACAGTTCTTCCGGTTAGTGCATCCCAGGCTACAAGTTATACATACACTTTGGATGATAACAATGAGCGTGTAAGAACACAGGATGCTTACTTGCCAGATAGAACAATTACTAATTTAGGATTGAAAAATCCTTCAGACATAATAATTGATGAAAACAATATTATGTACATCTGCGATACAGGAAATACAAGAATTGTAATATACGATTTAAATTCAGAGAAGGTTTTACATATAATCTCAGGTGATGATGATATTTACAAGGGAACAGATTTCAAAGGATTTACAACTCCTAAGGGTATATTCCGTACAGATGATGGAACACTTTATGTTGCTGATGGCGGAGAAAAAGCTGTTTTCAAATTTGATTCAAATTACAATTACTTGACAGCATTTGAAACTCCAACAGCTCCAATATTTGGTGACACAAACTACGAACCAAGTAAAGTGGCAGTTGATAAAGGTGGAAACATCTTTATCGTGTCAGAAGGTGTTAATACAGGTATAATTCAGTTGAGTTATACAGGTGAATTTCTTGGATATTTTACATCAAATAAAACAAGATTGACACCACAGCAGGCATTCTTGAAAGCTATTTATACAAAAGAGCAGGAAGAAAAATCTGCACTGTTAAACACAGCACCACCTACATTTTCTAATATTTATGTTGATGAGACAGGTACTGTTTATACAACAAGTATGGGAAAAGGTGATGACTTATTAAAGAAACATAGTACAAACGGTGGAAACATGTTCCAAAACGCTGTTGCGGCACATGCAAGTTTGACAGATGTTTCAGTTGATGACAGAGGAATAATTTATGCAAGTGATACTACAGGATATATTACAGTTTACACAAAATCAGGAGAATTGATTTTTGATTTTGGCGCAAATGTAAAGAACCTTGATATTTCAGGTTTATTCTCATCACTTACAACAATTGCTACAGATAATAATTATAATATTTGGACAGCAGATGGAGATAAAGGATATTTACAGTCATTTATTCCAACAGATTATGCTAAGACAATTTATAAAGCCTTAGATGAATATGAAAATGGTGAATATGCAGCATCACTTGAAGACTGGTCAACAGTTCTTCGATTAAACCAGATGTCAGTACTTGCACACAATGGTGTAGGTAAAGCATATTACAATGCAGAAGAATATTCAGACGCAATGGAACATTTTGAAATTGCCGGAAACAGAAACGATTATTCAAATGCATTCTGGGAAGTTCGTAATGAAGTAATTCAGAACAATTTATGGTGGGTAATGCTTATCATCTTTATTCTTATTGTTGTAAAAGTATTGATTGTTTTAATTGACAGAAAGAAAGTATTAAAGAAGAAAAAGAGAGCCCTAGGTAAGAAGTTAAAAGAAGTGCCTGTAATTGGAGAGTTAGGATATGCATTTAAGATATGTAAACACCCAATTGACAGATATTATGATATCCGTGTAGGAAAGAATGGTTCAGTTATCGCTGCAAGTATTATATACATAGTATTCTTTATTGTTTATATGATTTATAAGACAAGCAAAGGATTTATTTATCAGTACACAGATATTGAAGATATGGATATCAGTGCAGTGGTAATCGGTTTCTTCGCAATCGTAATTTTATTTGTTATTTGTAACTACCTTGTTACATCAATTACAGACGGTGATGGAACATTTAAGCAGGTTTATATGATTCCTGCATACGGTGCAATTCCTGCATTGATAGCAATGATAGCAGTAATTATTATGTCTTATGGTTTGACATATAATGAAGCATTCATTCTTACAGTAATATTAATTGTAGGTATTGGCTGGTCATTAGTACTGGTATTCCAGGGATTATCAACTGTACATGATTACAGTTTTAAAGAAACAGTAGTAAGTTTGATTATTACATTTGTATTTATGCTCATTGCAGCAATCGTAGTACTTATCGTAATTATCATGTGGGAACAGTTATCAGGCTTCTTAATTACAATAGGAAAGGAGATTATAAGAAATGTTACAGGTAAATAAAAAAGTTATAAATAAAATAATATCAGCATCTCTCATAACAGTCCTTTCAGCAGGAGTTGCAGTAAATGGTTCCTATCTTAATACAAACAGAGATACAAGAAAGGCACCTGAAAGATCAGAGTCAGCAATGAGTGTTTCTTCAGCTTTTGAAAAAATATATGAGTCTGATAAGGTTGCATATTATTATAGAGAAGACAGAGATATATTTGCTATTGAAGATAAGGCAACAGGATATGTCTGGAAAACAGGTTTAGACGTTCCGTTTAAAAAGCAGGTTGAAGATGCTAAAGATGCAGTAAATGGTGAAGGCCATTATACAGTTGAAAGACTAGCAGAAAAATGGAAAATGACTAAAGTTCAGGTTAGAGAAATTGCCAATACTCCAATTGAAGAATCAATGAATGAACAGTACACTGGAATTGCTAATTCATTAATTTCAATTGAATGTTTCAAAGGAAGCGGAGAAAGTATGACAACAACTACATACGCTTCAGCATCATATGATGATAAAGATGGTGATTCATCACTTGAAGAAGTAAGTGGTTCTGATGGAAAACAGTGGAAATTAAATGCTGTATTTGATAAAGCTGAAATTGGTGTTGAAGTTATGATTACTTTAGGTGATGACGGAAGCATCAATTACAATATTCCTTACGATGGAATTTCAGGTAAGGGTATTAAGAAACTTTCATCAATATCAATTACTCCTTTCTTAGGAGCAAGTGGTGGTGTACAAACTGTATATAATGAAAAAGAAAAAGATTGGACAGACCTTCAGAAAAAATATTTAACACCTGGTTATGTATTTGTACCTGATGGAAGTGGAAGTTTAATCAGATTCGCAGAAAATACATCAAAGTTCAGTGATTACACAGGAGATGTTTACGGAAGTGATTTATCAAGTTATATGTATTACTACAGTGCACTTGATGATTCAGTTCCACTTGAAGATCCGGTAATGCCTGTATTTGGCGTTTCACAAGGTGATGGAACTCAGTCAGCGTTTGTTGCATATGCAGATAGTGGCGATGAATTTATGACAATTATTGCAACTCCATCATCTACGGACAAGAACAAAATCAGATATACATATGCATATCCTAAATTCTCTTACAATACAGAATTCTACCAGGTTACAAACCAGGCAGGTGATGCTTATCGTAAGACTCAGGATAAGGCAAATGAATTTGATATTGATATGACATACGATTTCCTTTACGGAGATGGAAGTAACGGCGAACCTGCAGCTGATTATACAGGAATGGCAAAAGCATACAGAGAACATCTTATTGAAGAAGGAATATTGACAGTTAAGGAAGATGAAGAAGGAGATATCCCAATGAGAATCGATTTCTTAATGTCAGATTCTAAAAAAGGTGTATTTGGAACACAGGAAGTTGCCGTAACAACAACAGATGATGTTAAGAAAATTTTAGATAAGTTAATTGGAGATGGAATAACAAATATTAATTCAGGTCTTATGGGATGGCAGAAAAATGGTGAAACATTAGCAAAGCCAAGTGATTGGAAGTTCTCAAAGGACATTGGTAAAAAAGGCAAATTCAAAGAACTTATGAAAGAATTTAGCGACAAGGGAATTGATATTTCATTCTCAAGAGATTTCGTATCAATTAACAGTAAGATGATTAACTACTATGGAAATGCAACTAAGCATTTAAATACTCAGTATTTAACAGTAGATAAATCAAAAGTATTGCCTGAAAACTCACCTGTAACTGACTTTAGTTTTGCATTACCTACAAAGTCAGCAAACTGGTTAACAAGTTTATACGACAGAATTAGTGATTACAATAATTCAATAACAGTTAAAGGTATCTCAAATACATTATTAAGTTCACATAGCAGTACAGGACCTACAACGACTGTTACACAGGCAATTAGCTTATATGAAAAGGCATTTGAAAAAATTAAGAAGAATGGGGCAACAGTTAATATGGATAGCCCAAATCAGTACTTATGGAAATATACAGACCGTTACTTACAGTCACCTGTAGGAACGTCTCAGTATGTATATGAAACTGATTCAGTTCCTTTCTTACAGATGGTATTAAATGGAACAATGGAAGTATACGCACCATATTCAAATTTCTCATTCTATTCACAGGCTGACATGTTGAAGATGATTGATTATAATATTTCACCATCATTCGTGTTAACACAGCAGCCTTCATACTTACTTGCATCAACAACATCGTGTGATTACTACTCAACAGAGTTCGATCAGTATGAAGATTTGATTAATACAATTTACACAACAGTAAATGATGTGTTATCAAAGGTTAAGGGATGCGAATGGATTGGAAGAAAAGTATTAGATGATGGTGTAATTGCTAATGAGTACACATCAAATGATGGAGAAAAGACAGTAATCATCAACTATACAGATGAAGAAGTAACAATAAATGGTGAATCAGTTCCTGCTCAGAGTGCAACAGTAATTGAAGGAGGTGTAAATTAATGGCAGACGAAAATAAGATTGTAACACCTTCAGATATTGAAGAAGCAAAGACAGAAACAGTAGATACACAGACAACTGCTACAGTGGAAAACACTGTAGCAGAGAAAGATGAAAAAGTTGAAAGTGTTGTTACAGATGAAGAAATTGCATCTGTAGAAATAACTCAACCACAGAAAGCCCAAAGTTCAAGTCTTCGAGCTCAGATGAAAAGTCTTAGAGACGAAGAAGAGGAAGAAGCTAAAGAAAAAGAAGAAGAAAAATCTCAGCCGGAAGAAGAACCTGTCCGTGGTGATTCCATAATAGAAGAAAAACTGGCTAAGATTGAAAAAGAAGAAAAAATGAGCAAAGCAGAAGCCAGAGCAGAAAAGGCAGCATTAAAGGCTGCAGAAAAAGCTGCAAAGGAAGAAGCAAAAGCCGTAAATAAAAAAGAAACTAAACAAAAGAAAGTACAGCCAAAGGAAAAAGGCAAAAAGAAAATGCAGACATATCAGCATAGACAGAATAAATATGGATATGCTTTTATGGCACCTTGGATTGTAGGATTTTTACTTTTTACATTATTCCCGTTTGTTGCAACTATTTTCTTGAGTTTTATGAACGTTAAGAAAGCAGCAACAGGTTATGTACTTAAGTTTGCAGGAATTAATAACTATATAACAGCGTTTATTAAGAACTCAGATTTCTTACCAGCGTTACTTAGTTATTTGAAGATGATAATTCCATATACATTCATTGTAGTTGTATTATCATTTATCATTGCGTATCTTCTTAATAAGATTAAGACAGGTAAGGGATTACTTAGAACAATTTACTTCCTGCCCGTAATTATTATGTCAGGTCCTGTAATGTCACAGTTACTTGATGTACAGAATGCGGCAGCAGAAGCTACACAGAAAGTAAGTGGTGCAGTTGATGCGGCTGATCAGTACTCAAACATCTTCATTATGCAGATGATTCAGAGTTACTCAGCACCATTAGCAACAACACTTGCTCAGGTATTTGATCAGTTATCAATAATTTTATGGTTTACTGGTATCCCAATCGTTTTGTTTATTAACGGTTTGCAGAAAATTAATGTAAGTATTTATGAAGCAGCTAAGATTGACTCAGCTAATGCTTGGCAGATAATGTGGAAGATTACAATTCCAATGTTAAGACAGATTGGAATGATTATTACAATCTTCACAGTAATTCAGTTAGGTACTTACGAAGCTATCAACCCTGTATACACCTTGATTCTTGAACAGACCGGTGATACGGCGAGTGGTTTAGGATATGCAGCAACATATGCATGGATTTACAGTATAATCGTATTAATAATTGTAGGATTTGTTTTATTGTTATTTAAGGAAAGAAAGCCAAAAGACATTAAAGACAGAAAGAGACAGGAAAAGAAATTGGCTAAACTTGAAAAACAACAGATGAAGAGATTAAAGAAACAAAACAGATATGCAAAGAAGGAGGCAAAGAAATATGGCAAGTAAAAATGATCAATCAGTTATTGATTTGACTAAAATGAATAAGTTTAGTTTTGCAAAATTAAAGAAATTAAAAGCTGTTCATGTTATTTCTAAAATTGCTATATATTTCCTTCTTATTTGTATAGGATTTGTATACTTAGAGCCGATATTTGAAATGATATCAAAATCAATCATGTCAGCTAAGGATTTGATTGATCCATCAATTACATGGATTGCAAAGCATTTTACATTAAGCAACTTTAAAGAAGCAGCAAATACTTTGGATGTAAGTCATTCATTGATTAACTCAATTTGGGTTTCAGCATTGTTTGCACTTGGTCAGACTATTGTTTCTGCTACAACAGGATTTGCTTTATCAAGATATTCATTTAAAGGTAAAGGATTATGGTTTGGAATGATAGTATTAGCATTTATCCTTCCGGTACCACTCCTTACAGTACCTAGAATTATCATGTTAGATTCATTAAATACTGCAATCGGTGTTAAATTAATAGGAACTATCATTCCACAGCTTTTAATGTCTATTTTAGGACAGGGAACATATTCAACAATTTTGATTTTGATTTTCTATAACTTCTTCAACATGATTCCAAAATCATTAGATGAAGCAGCTATGATTGATGGTGCCGGAGCATTAAAGGTATTCTATCATGTAGCAATCAGATTATCACTTTCAACAATTCTTGTAGTATTTATGTTCGCATTCGTATTTAACTGGAATGAAACATATTCAACAAGTACATTGATGCGTAATTCAATTGAGTTGGTACCAAATCAGTTAACATTATTTGATAACAATCTTACAACTAGCGATGCAGGTAGTGTAAATGAAGCAAGTAAGATGGCGGCAACATTAATTTCAATAGCTCCATTGTTATTGTTATATGCACTCGTACAGAGACAGTTTATTGAAGGTATTGAAAACGCAGGTATTACAGGAGAATAAAAATGAAACGAAAACTGACAGTAATATGTATGATATTCGCCACAGCTTTTGCTGTGGTGGCCTGCCAGTCTTCTGATAAAAGCCAAACAAGTAATACGAAAGATAAAACAGAGACTCAGACAGTCAAAGAAAGAATAGCAAATAGTATTCCGGACAGATATGATGATTACGGTGAAACAAAACCGGCTGATTATTATGTCAAAGCAGATGGATTTGATTATGACTATAGCAATTTGAATTACAAACTTGTATGGTCAGATGAGTTTGATTATGAAGGATTCCCTGATGAAAGCAAATGGACTTACGATATAGGTAAAGGCCAAGGCGGTTGGGGAAATGGCGAACTGCAAAAATACACAGACAAAGAAAATGCCTGGGTAAAAGATGGTAAGCTTACAATCGAACTTAGAAAAGAACAGGATGAATTCGGGAAAGATATGTATACGTCAGCCCGAATTAAAACAAAAGGAAAAGCTGATTTCCGATATGGTAAATTTGAAATTAAAGCAAAATTACCTAAAGGAAAAGGAACATGGCCCGCGATATGGATGCTTCCATCAAGTACTACTGAATATGGTGGATGGCCTATGTCAGGAGAAATTGACATAATGGAACATGTTGGATATTTGCAAAATATTATTCATTCAAATGTGCATTGTCAAAAATACAATGGATTGGATGGCTCTAATAAAGGTTGGGCAAAAAAAGTCGAGGGTGTTAGTGAAGAATTTCATACATATGGATTCGAATGGCTCCCGGACAAATTAATATTTACCGTGGATGGTGAAACAATATTTACTTACGATCCCGATGAATATGTTGGAAATAGTAAAAATGTAACAAAAGATGAATGGCCTTTTGATAAGGAATTTCATCTTATAATGAATATAGCTTACGGCGGAAGCTGGGGTGGAAGTTCAGGAACAGATGATGAATGCCTTCCACAGCAGATGCAGGTAGATTATGTTCGTGTATATCAAAGCGACGTTATAAGCGCTTTGGCAGAAAAAGAAAAATAGGAGGCGCAAATGAAAGCAATGAAAAAAATCACATCAGTTGTTTTATCATTATTAATGGTTGTTTCTATAATTGGTGTTATGCCAACTCAAACAGATGCAGCTATCAAGGTTTTGACAGGCAAAAAGACAACTATTTCAATAGGCGAATCATATGGTATCGCTACATTAGCAAAGGGAGTTAAATACTCTACAAGCAATAGCAAAGTTGCTTCAGTTAACAGCAAAGGTTCAGTAAAAGGTAAAAAAGCCGGTATTGCAAAAATTAAATTATCATCAAGTGCCGGAACAGCAACAGTTAAGGTTACTGTTACACCAACTAAGGTAAAAGGTGTTAAGGCTAGCATTGCTTCAAGTACAGAAACAGCTTCAAACGTTACTGTATCTTGGAAGAAAGTAAAAGGAGCAACAGGTTATTATATCTACAAATCAACAAATAAGAACAAGGGATTTAAGAAGGTTGCTACAGTAAAAAAAGGTAAAAAAACAAAAACTACAATTAAGAATGTAGCCGGTGGTGCAACATATTACTATAAAGTAAAAGCTTATGCTAAAGCAGGCAAAAAAGCAATTGCTAGTAGCGAATATTCAAATGTTGCAAGCGTAAAAACTTGGAAGTTGACTTGGTCAGATGAATTTAATGGAACAAGTTTAGACCTCAATTCATGGAAATATGAAACAGGAGCAAATGGATGGGGTAATGAAGAATTTCAGGATTATACAGAAGGAAAGAACATTAAATTTGAAAATGGTTGTTTAGTAATTATTCCTAGAATGGAATATGATTTAGTTGCTAAGAAACCTGTATATTGCTCATCAACAAGAATTAATACTAAAGGTAAAAGAGAATTTACTTATGGTAGAATGGAAATAAGAGCAAAGGCATCTAAAGCAAAAGGTACTTGGTCAGCAGGATGGATGCTTGGAGCAAACAATGATACAAAAACATGGCCATTATGTGGTGAAATTGATATTTTAGAAGCAATGAACGGTGGAGTTCCACAGACAATCCATTGCCCATATTTTAATAACCAGTCAACATCTCATGGAAATAAGAATTATGACACAGGTCTTACACAGGCTACTGCAGCAGCAGATTTCCATACATATACAGCAGAATGGAATGAAAATTCAATCACATTCATGGTAGATGGAAGAGTAGTTGGTGTATATGATCCTTCAAAATTCAGTGCAAGTATTTTCAATGAAGCTTGGGTATTTGATCATTCATTCTTCTTCATTCTTAACTGTGCAATCGGTGGTAACGCTGCAGGAACAGTTACAACAAATGGATGGACATTAACAGGAACAAATGGAAATATTCAGACATATGAAGACTACTATTATGTTGACTATGTAAGAGTATATCAGTAAGATAAAATTGACTGTCACCCGTTAAGTGGCGGGTGACAGATATAATAAAACCTTAGGAGGGAATAACATGGTTACAATTAAAGATGTTGCTAGAGAAGCAGGAGTTGCAATATCTACGGTTTCTAATGTATTTAACAATGCTGACATCGTAAGTGAAGATACAAAACAGAAAGTATTAGAGGCGGTTGAAAAATTGCATTATATCCCTAATATGAATGCAAAGTTATTAAAATCTAATAGAAAGAATACAATAGGATTATTTGTAACAAGTTTACAGGGAGATTTCTATAAGGTTTTAACACAGGCAATTCATTTGCAATGCAAATTAAACGATTACTTATTAAACATATATGTAAGTAATGACAACTCACCGGATGAAATATATCGTATGATAATTGCATCAGGCGTAGCAGGAGCAATAATTTATCATGAAGATTTAACAGGCGATTATGTAAAGCGAATTGCAACAGTTAATATTCCAATGGTATTTATTGATAGAAATTGTAAGGGAAAAAATATTTCAGGAGTATTTGTAGATGACAAATTAGGAGCATCTATGGCAGTTGACCATTTGATTAAACTTGGTCATAAGAGAATCGGTTACATGCATGGTAACGAAAGCGGTGACGATGAACATCGTTATGCCGGATATGCGGAGATGATGGAAAAGAACAATCTCCCAATCGATAAGGAATTAGAAGTCAGAGGATATTATGAGGAATCACTTGCGTACAGTGAAATGAGATCACTGTTATCAAAAGGAATTGATATCCCGGATGCTATGTTCTGTGCAAATGATGAAATGGCATGGGGCGTTATTCAGGCATTTCAGGATATCGGTGTGAGAGTACCTGAAGATGTAAGTGTTATCGGATATGATGACAGTACAATTAGTCCTTATTATGGAGTACCTCTTACAACAGTACACAGCCCAATTGCAGAAATGGGTAGTGTAAGCGCAAATGAGCTTTTCAGATTGCTCAAATCAGATGATGATAAGAATGGAACAGTAACTAAATTATCACCCAAAATGGTTTATAGAAGCTCATGTGGTAGAGCAAAAGAAAGATAAAAAAGAAAATTATTAGCGTAAGCATAAAGATAAATATAATGATGAAAAAGGAGTAATAAAATGAGTAACTACAGACTTGAAGGTAAGACTTTTGTTATAGATGATTATGATAGAATGCCGGCTTTTTCAAGCTTTTTGCCAGGTCTTGCAGGTGTTAAAGGAATTCCAATGTGGACATTCTACACTAACAGAGGACAGGGAATGAATAGTTTTGGTATTGGCAACAAGGGAAATGCCATTATGGAATTTAACTCAGCTAATACAGCATTTGAAAACACACAGGTAAAAGGTTTTAGAACATTCTTAAAAATTGATGGACAGTACTATGAACCATTTTTCCAGTATGAAGATGATGCAAAACGTTCAATCAGAATGAATAAAAACAGTTTCAAGATTATTGAAAATAATACTAAATATGGTATTGAGGTTACAGTAAATTACTATGTACTTCCAAATGAAAGTATCGGAGCTCTTGTAAGACAGGTTTCTGTTAAGAATACAGGAGATAAGGCTAAGAACATCGAAATCGTAGATGGTCTTCCAAAGATTATTACATACGGAATTGCAAATGGTGAATTTAAGGAAATGTCTAACTTATTTAAAAGCTGGGCAGACATTAAGAACCTTGAAAACAAAGTTCCATATTATACACTTAGAGCTTCAACAAAGGATTCAGCTGAAGTATCAGACGTTGAAGGTGGTTACTACTATTTAACAATTAAGGATAATGAATTACAGGACGTAATCTATGATGTAGATACAGTGTATGGTTATGATTTATCTCTTATGAAACCTGTTAATTTTGTAGAAGGTGGAATTGATAAAGTATTAGCAAAGAAACAGTGTTTTGCTAATAAAGTACCTTGTGGATTTACTCCATTTAAGGCAGAAATTAAAGCTGGGGAAGACTTCTCATTCTCAACAATGATTGGTTTTGCAGGTTCAGTTGAACAGATTAATGCTAAACTTGCAGATTTCACAGTACCTGGTTATTTAGATAAGAAATTTGAAGAAGCAGAAGAATTAGCAGATAGCTTCACTTCAGATATTAAGACAAAGACAGCAGCTGGAATATTTGACCAGTATGTAGAACAGTGTTACTTAGATAACTTCTTAAGAGGTGGATATCCATATGTATTAAACAAAGATGGAAATAAGTCAGTAATTCACTTGTTCAGTAGAAAACATGGTGACCCTGAAAGAGATTACAACTTTTTCTCAATCGCTGCTGAATATTATTCACAGGGTAATGGTAACTTCAGAGATGTATCTCAGAACAGAAGAAATGATGTATTCTTCAAGAAGGACGTTGGTGACTTCAATGTTAAGACATTCTTTAGTCTTATTCAGGCAGATGGATACAATCCACTTGAAGTAAGACCAAGTCTTTTCAATGTAATTGAAGGAAAAGAAGATGAAGTTCAGGCTTATGTTGAAGAATCAATTAACGGTGATGCTACAGCAATTAAGGAAATTGTTGCAGGTAAATTTACACCGGGACAGATTTCAAACACAATTGCAAAACTTCAGTTAGAACTTAAGATTGATGACGGAGAATTCATTGCAAATATTTTAAATAACTGTGATCAGAACATTGAAGCTGGATTTGCTGAAGGTTATTGGAGTGATCACTGGGATTACAATATGGATTTAGTAGACAACTACTTAAGCATTTTCCCAGATAAGATTGATGAGTTCTTATTCGAAGACAAAACATATAAATTCTATGACAGTGTAGCAACAGTTGTACCACGTGATGAAAAATACGTAATTAACAACAAAGGTGCTGTACGTCAGTATGGTATGGAAGTTGAAGATGAAGAAAAACTTGCAAGACCTGGATTTAATAAATGGGCTACAAACTGGTTACAGACAAAAGACCAGAAGCCATATATGACAACATTATCAGTTAAGATGATTATTTTAGCACTTAGCAAATTCGCTCAGCTTGATGTTGACGGAATGGGTGTTGAAATGGAAGGTGGAAAACCGGGATGGAATGATGCCATGAACGGACTTCCTGGATTATTTGGTTCAGGTACACCTGAAACATTTGAATTAAAGAGACTTGTAAACTTCATCATTGACAATTTCGAAGGCGAAGGCAAAATCGTAATGCCTGCTGAAATTGCTAAGTATTTAAGAGATGTTAAGGCTACATTAGATAAGGCAAATGCAGGCGAACTTAACGATTTTGAATATTGGGATGCAGTTGCAACAATCAGAGAAAATTATAGAGAAACAATTAAACTTTACTTTAGTGGAGAAGAAACAGCTCTTGCTAAATCAGAAATAGTTGAAATCTTCAAAGCATTTGAAGCTAAGATTGAAAAAGGCATTGCAAAAGCAGTTGAAATTGGTGAAGGCGTAGTTCCTACATACTTTACACATGAAGTAACTGACTTTGAACCAGTTGTAGATGCTGATGGAAATCCTGTAATGAGTCATTATGGATTACAGAAAGCTAAAGTTAAAGGCTTTAAGGCAGTTCCACTTCCAGCCTTCCTTGAAGGACCTGCAAGAATGATGGGATATGTTGATACAGACACAGCACGTGAAATGTTTAATAATGTTAAAAAGACAGATATTTACGATAGCAAACTTGGAATGTATAAGACATCAGCTTCAATCGAAGAATGCTCAATGGAAAATGGACGTTGCCGTGCATTTACACCAGGATGGCAGGAAAGAGAAAATGTATTCCTTCACATGGAATATAAATATATGTTGGCAATGATTAAAGCGGGATTATATGATGAATTCTACGAAACAGTAACAAGAGCGTTAGTTCCATTCTTAGATCCAAATATGTATGGAAGAAGTATTCTTGAAAATTCATCATTTATCGCATCAAGTGCAAATCCAAATGAAGACATTCACGGAAGAGGTTTTGTTGCAAGACTTTCAGGTTCTACAACAGAAATGATTTCAATGTGGATTGAAATGTTTACAGGTGGAAAAGTATTTACATATGAAAATGGAGAATTAGTACTTAACTTCACACCAAAGCTTGCAAAATGGTTATTTGATGAAGGAAAGGCTACATTCAGATTATTATCAACTTGTGATGTAACATATGTAAACAACACAGGAAAAGATACATATGGTGCTGATGCAGCAGTAGTTGATAAAGTAGAAATAGACGGAAAAGTAGTTTCTACTGAAAATAAGATTACAGGCGAATTAGCAGAAGCTGTACGTGATGGAAAAGTAGACAAGATTACTGTTTATTTTAAATAGTTGCTAAATGAATATGCGGAGATCCAGGAGGGTGTCCGCCTTTTGTGTGAATAGTGATTGCAAAAAACGCAAATTTTTATAAAAAATTAACATTTTACACACTTATAAAGACATACAAAGGATACGGGCTGTGGTTTTTGCGAACGCTTACTTGAGTATATTAGAAAGAGGAGAAGAAATGGGAAGTCTTAAATATATAGATAAAAAAGGTACATTTACACTGGACAATCCTGATTTAACAAGTTATATGTATTTTCCACTTGCAAATGAAGCAGGAATGATGAGTGCAATTACTCCTGATTTAGGTGGTGACATTAAGTTAGATCAGAATACATTTTTGTTAGAGCCTGTAAGTAGTGAAAATTTACATAATAACAAATCAAGCAGAAATTTCTGGGTTTATGTTGAAGGAAAAGGAGCATGGTCTGTTACAGGTAGATCTGCAATGCAACAGGCACAGTTGTTTACAGATAAAAAAGATGATGTGAAATTAACTGCAGGTATTATGTGGCATGAAATAGAAAGAAAATCAGATGAATTTGGATTGTCAGCTAAAATTACATCATTTGTACCTTCTACTGATGATAAAGTAGAACTTACTAAGATTGTAATTACTAACAATACAGAGGGAGAAGTAGAATTTACACCTACAGTAGCAATACCTATGTATGCACGTTCTGCGTCAAACATTCGTGACCATAGACACGTTACATCATTATTACATAGAACATACACAATAAAAGAAGGTGTAGTAATTAATCCTACATTAACATTTGACGAAAGAGGTCATAACCTTAATAAAGTTTATTATGCGGCATTAGCTAAAATGACAGGATTTGAGAAAATGGTTAATCCTGAAAGTTTCTGCCCTGTTACAGAAGAATTCATAGGAAATGGCGGAAATTTTGAAAATCCATATTATGTGATGAAAAATATGCCATTACCATATAAGGCAGGAGAAGAAGTTGACGGTTACGAAACTGTAGCAGCAATGCAGTTTGAAAAAGTAACATTAATGCCAAAACAGTCAAGAACTTTCGTAGTAGCTTTAGGTTACGGCGAATCAATGAATGATATAAATGAACTGAGTAAAAAGTATTTATCTGTGGAAGAATTTGATAAGTATTTAGAGGAAACAAAGGAATTTTGGCAGAAAAAAATAAATGTAAGTTATAGTTCAGCAGACAAGGAATTTGACAATTGGATGCATTGGGTAAACTTCCAACCGATGCTAAGAAGAATTTATGGATGTTCATTCTTACCACACCATGATTATGGAAAAGGTGGAAGAGGATGGAGAGATTTATGGCAGGATTGCCTTGCACTCTTAATTATGGAACCGGCTAAAGTTCGTGGCATGTTAATTGATAATTTTGGTGGAGTCAGATTAGATGGAACAAATGCAACAATTATTGGTTCTAAGCAGGGCGAATTTATTGCTGATAGAAATAATATCACAAGAGTATGGATGGATCATGGTGCATGGCCATATCTGACAACTGAGTTATACATTGAACAGAGTGGTGATATAGAATTTTTAACAGAGAAAAATGCATATTTTAAGGATCCGCAGGTTTGCCGTGGTGAACAGAAAGACTTAGAGTGGAATGATGCACAGGGAAATAAGCAGTTAACAAATGATGGAGAAGTATATGAAGGAACAGTACTTGAACATATGCTTATGCAACATTTGACATCTTTCTATGATGTAGGTGAACATAATCATATTAGACTTAGAGGGGCTGACTGGAACGATGGTCTTGATATGGCTGATGAGAGAGGCGAAAGTGTAGCATTTACAGCACTTTATGGTGGAAATCTTGGAAATATGGCAAAACTTATAAAGAGTTATGCTGACATGACAGGAAATGAAACTGTCGAATTAGCTAAAGAAATGCTTTTATTATTAAATGTTGATCCAACAGTTTATGATAGTATAGACGAAAAACATGAAGTGTTATACAGCTACTGTGAACAGGTAAAGCATAGTGTAAGTGGTGAAAAAGTAAATGTAAAATGTACAGAGCTTTGTACAATACTTAATAGAATGTCACAGTGGATAGCAGAGCATATCAGAAATACAGAATGGATTAAGAGTAAAGATGGTTACTCATGGTTTAATGGTTACTATGACAATCATGGAAATGCTGTCGATGGTGATTTTGAATCCGGTGTAAGAATGATGATTACAGCTCAGGTGTTTACAATTATGGCAGGAACAGCAACTAAAGAACAGATAAAAGACATTACTGCAGCAGCAGATAAATATCTTTATGATGAAAAAGTTGGTGGATATAGATTGAACACTGATTTTAAAGAAGTAAAAACTGATCTTGGAAGACTTTTTGGATTCGCATATGGTCATAAAGAAAATGGAGCAGTATTCTGTCACATGGCAACAATGTATGCAAATGCATTATATCAGAGAGGATTTGCAAAAGAAGGATATCAGGTTATAAATACTCTGTTTAAACATTGTAATGACTATAAAGTAAGTGGAATATATCCGGGAGTACCTGAATATATCAGTCAGCGTGGAAGAGGAATGTACCATTACCTTACAGGGGCTGCAAGCTGGATGCTTCTTACAGTTTTAAATGAAATGTATGGAGTAAAAGGTGAAATAGGAGCGCTTAAATTTAAACCAAAGCTTTTAGCTAAACAGTTTGAAAATGGAGAAGCTTCAGTAAGTTGTATGTTTAGAGGTACAAATATACATGTAACTTATAAGAATGGCATGTGCAAAGACGCAGGCGATTATAAAGTTGCAGTTATTTATATTGACGGACAAAGATACGGCGAAACAGATACGATTGCAAAAGAAGATGTAGACAAATTTGGTGATAAGGCTGATATTGTGGTTGTATTACAATAGAAAGTTTATATTTTTTTGATTTGAATATTAAAACTGAAGTAAATTTAAAGATTAAAGCATAGCGGGGAATCTATGGGTTCTCCGCTATATTGATAAAATGCTAACAGAGACATACGGAGATGATAATAAAGCAATGCTAATTTCCACTATTGTTTTTGTAAAATAAAATCAGGAAGTTGAAAGGAAAAGAGAAAATGTTTGAATGGGGAAGAGCAATATGCTATTCAGGGTACAGAGAAAATCAAAGTCCATTAAATGAAACATATCCAACATATGATGAGATAAAGGAAGATTTACGAATAATTGAAAGCGAAGGATTTAAATACATAAGAATGTATTCACCGGTTATTTATGCAGAAATGACATGTCAGGTTATTAGGGATTGTGGCATGAATATAAAAGTAATGCTTGGTCCTGAACTAATATCAGAGGTTAATAATCCGGGATGCTCATGGGTTCATGAGGTGTATACCGAAGAAGAGTTGGCTAAAAGGGCAGAGTTTAATGATAAAAGAATTGAAAATCTTGTTAGAATAGCAAATGAGAATAGCGATATAATTAATGCAGTATCTATAGGAAATGAAAATACACCTGAATGGGGAGCAAATAATGTTCCTATAGAAAGATTGATTTCTTTTGCAAAAATATTGAAGTCAGAAACAAATGTACCTGTAACATTTAATGAGGGCGCATTCGAATGGGTAAAACTTCAGGAACTTGCAAAATATCTTGACATTATAAGCGTACATTCATATCCGTTGTGGTATGGAAATACAGTTGAAGAAGCGTTAGATGTAAACAAGGAATGGTACAAAAAGATATGTGAATTATATCCGGATAAACCTGTAATTTTTTCTGAAGTAGGCTGGGCTACAAACTGTGCCGATTTTTCACAAATGAAAGAAGGCGAGGCTAACGAAGAAAATCAGAAGAAATATTATCAAGAATTCTGGAAATGGTCAGACAAAGAAAAGATAATATCTTATATGTTCGAAGCTTTTGATGAACCTTGGAAAGGCGGAAACAGACCGAATGAAGCAGAGAAGAACTGGGGAATATTCAGAGTAGACAGAACACCAAAGTTAGTAATGCAAAAATAAATTAAAATCTCTCTTACTGAAAATCAGTTAGAGAGATTTTTAATTTAAAGGAAATTTTGCACATTTATAGTGATGCCGGAGTTTATTTTATAAATGATATTTTTTAATCGACATAATTAGTAATGTTGTAGCATTACTTGAAAATAAAATGTAAATATAAAAATGTTTCAATAGTATTTTACAAAAAACGAAACAGATAAAAACAAATATGCCGTGCAATTATACTAATTAAATTGTGAAAATTACAATATTATTGGTTGTAATGCATAAAACAATATGCTAGAATGAAATATGTAATAAAAAGGTTTTTATAACCAGAATATTGAAAGGAGAATAAAATGAAATTTAATAAGATTTCAAGAAAGGTATTGGCATATGCGTGTGCAACAGCAATGGTATTTTCAAGCGTATCTGCTTATCAGGTGTTGCAGGTAAGTGCATATGAAGAGAGTGATTACACAACTATAGGTGACGACAAGACTGTAACTGTAGGTGATTGGACTTTATATGCAGGTAAATGGGGATCAAATACAGGAGAAATGGCTTATGCAGGAAGTACAGTTGACGACTTAAGCTTAAAGGTTATTTCATCAGATGGTAACTCAGGCTGTTGGAAATTACAGGCTAAGCACACTGTTACAGGATTAACAAAAGATACTACATATGATTTAAAATTAAAAGTTAAAGCATCTCAGGCAGGAACTCTTTATGAAAAAATTGAGACACCTGAAGTAATAAAGACAGGTATTGAAATTAAAGAAGGTGAAAATGAAGTTACAGTTCAGTTTAAAGCAACTTCAGAATCAACAGGAATGGTACTTGAATTAAGTGGAATTCCATCTGGAACAGTACTTGATTTTGGAGGAATTACATGTACAGAAGCAACAGAAATTGAAACAACGACAGAGCAGCAGGCAGATGCAGAAGGATACTATTCATCAGCAAAGGGTAAGTGGACAACATCATTGCCATGGCAGGTATTTACTGTTGGCAGCATGAAATATAAAGGAACAGCAACTAAGAATGCTGTAACAGCTGACTTTAAATTTTTAGAAGCAGGCGGTGGAGACTGGAATACACAGGCAAGAGTTCCTGCAGATAAACAGGTATTTGGACCATTAGAAGCAAGTGGAGATGGAGTAAATTATAAGGTTAAAGTTGCTTATACTTCTACAGCTACATTTGGAGCTAACCTTCAGTTAAACGGAGCAAATAATGATGTTACATTTGAAGAAGGAACACATGAATTGAATTTAGATTATGTTTCAAAGGCAGATTATCCTGTAATCTTTATGAATTTAGGAAATGCTGTAGCTAATTCACAGTTGACATTTACTATGACATTTACAAAGGATGGAGAGACAGAACCAACAACAGAAAGTACAGAAACAACAACAGAAAGCACAGAAACAACAACAGAAAAGCAGGAACCTGTTGAAATAACAATGGATCAGGAATTCAATGCAGATGGAGATCGTGAATTAGGCGGATATACAATTTATGTTGGTCAGTCATGGAATGGTTCAACAGCAGTTGCAGGTGTAGATGCAGAAGACGCAGATCACATCAAAGTTCAGCAGAAGACAAGTAACTGGGGTCAGGCATGGGGCTTACAGGTTAAGAAAGAATTTAGCGGACTTGTACCGGGAGCAAAATACTCAATCTCATGGAAGATAAATGCAGAATCAAATGACGGAAAAGTTTTAGTAACAAATAATGAAGCACAGATTGCATTAGTAGGTGGAGAACAGGTATTAACCGGAGAATTTACAGCAACAGAATCTGGAACAGGAGAATTCGTAGTAGGAATGGGCTGGGTAGGTTTAACAAATCCAATCGAATTCTTTGCACCTGAAATTACAAAAATTTCAGACCCTGAAACAACAACAGAAAATACAGAAACAACAACAGAAGCTCCTGAGACAACAAAGGCTCAGGAAGAAACAACTACAAAGTCAGCTGAAACAACAACTGCAAAAACAGCAACAACTACAACAGTAGCACCAACAACAGCTCCTGCTACAACAGTAGCACCAGCAAAAGTAACAGTTAAGAAAGTTGCTATTAAGAAAGCTACAAAGAAGAAATCAGCAAAGAAAGCTTCAATTGTACTTAAGAAAGTAAGTGGAGCAGCAGGATATCAGGTTAAGGTATCAACAAGCAAGAAATTTGCTAAGAAGACAACAGTTACAGTTAATGCAAAGAGCGTAAAAGTAACAGTTAAGAAATTAAAAGCTAACAAGACATATTACGTAAAAGCAAGAGCTTACAAGAAAGTAAGTGGAAGCAAAGTATATGGTAAATGGAGTAAAGTAATAAAAATAGCGAACAAGTAATTTAATACAACCAAACTAATTTAGGAGAGTAGTTTTTACTACTCTCCTTTTTTTTGAACTATTTTTATTTGTGAAAAAAGTAAATAAAATGGCTTAAAATAGTCATAAAATGTTCAGTACTTGTGTATTTTGCACAATAAAATAACAAATATAAGAAAATTAAATACGTTGTGCAATGTGCACAATAAAAATGTTTTTTAAACTGTGATATTGTTGAAATGTGCACATAATTATGATAAAATTTAAAACAACATTGGGGCACATAATAAATGTGTAGCACATTATGAAGGGAGACAATAAAATGAAAATTAGGAAAGGAATTAAGTTAGCCTGCTCATATGGTCTTGTGGCAGCAATGGTTGTTACAAGCGCTACAGGCTATCAGGTAAAGAATGTTAGTGCGGCAGATCAATATGGAATTGCTTTATTGGATGGAGAAGTAGCTGTTCCTGAAGGATATACCTTACTTAATGAAGGATGGAATCCATTGGGAGAGAATTTAATCTACAAAGTTGGAGACAAGAATGATGTAGATGGTTCAGAATGGAATCTGTATTCAGGCAATTCATGGTCAGGAGTTTCAGCAGCAGCTAAAGATGGAGCTGATGGACAGAAAACAGTATCTGTATATGTTATAAATACTGCAGCCCAGGCTTGGGGACTACAGCTTGAAAAGGTTTTTGGTAATTTAGAAGGTGGAAAGTTCTATAAATATAATATTAAGTATACAGTTGATGGAACAGAAAATTCATGGGAAGAAACGACAATAGCTGATGAAAACGGACAGATTAAGGTTACTAAAGATCTTAGTGGCGTAGTTAAGGCGGGACAGACATTTACTGTAACAGATGTTACTGTTGAAGAGGCAACGGTTAGTGATGAAGTAAGATGGCTTACAACAGATAGAAACCTTGCATATCAGAAATCATCATCAGTAAGTAATTATAAAGAAGGTAACAATGATTCAACAACACTTACAGATGGTATTTGGGATAAGTGGAATGGTAATTATGTTGGTGTTAAAACACCGGGATATTTTGAAGTAGATTTAGGACAATCATATGCAGCTTCAAGTATTGATGAAGTAGTAGTATGGTTTAGAAATGGTCAGGCAGAATTATATCCGGCAAACGGATTCGATATTCAGTTCGGGGATACAACATTTAAGACGGTTGCATCTGTAACAGAATACCCGGCAGGAGCATCTACAGACCAGAAAGATGGCTCTCAGTACATGGTCGCTAAGGTACTTGACAAAGATAGCCTTAAGGGAAATGTTAGAAAAGTAAGAATAAATGTAAATCAGGCAGTTAACTGGGGAACACAGATTACAGAAATTGCTGTATTCTCAGAAAATCCACAGGGACCTGTAGAAATGGAAAAGGCATCTGCTCCTGCAGGAGTTACAGCAACATCTGATGCATACAATTCTATTACATATTCTGTTGAAGCAGCAGAAGGTCAGGTTGAAGCAGGATATAAATATATGGTATATGCAGGTGACAAGGTAATTGGTGATAATGTTGAAGCCGGAAAGTCATACACAGCAACAGGTGTTGATGCAGGTGAATATACAATTACAGCAAGAGCCGTATGTGATGATATGGATGTTTCAGATGTGATTGAAGCAACAGAAACAGTAAAAGTTACAGATATCTCTGAATTAGTTACAGGAGCAAATAATATTGCAAACACTAATAATAATCCTGAAGCTAAGATAATAGACATTTCATCATATTACAATGACGGATATACACTTGAAAATGCAGGCGTTGCAATTGATGGAAACATTGCAAGTGGTGAAGATAGTGGCGCTGCAATTAGAACAGCTGCAGGAGAAGAAGCAAGTGTTGTACTTGATTTAGGAGATGCGTATCTTCCATCACAGTTTGAAAAATTAATATTAGGATATTCTAATCCAAGAACATATGCAGCAGATACTAAGGTTGAACTTTCATTAGATGGTGAAAACTATACAACTGTAGCAGAAAATAATGGTTATTCATGTAAGAAAGACAATGCAGGAACAGCTGACTTAAATATTATTAATTTAGATAAATTAAGTGATTACACAGAAGCAGGAGTAAGATACGTTAAGATTTCTGTTTCAGGCGGTAGCAACGGATGGGGTTATGTAATTAATGAAATCGGTGTAGGCTTAAATGTAACAGTTGATGATGCTAAAGTTTATACAACAAAAACTCCAGTTGATGCACCTGTAATTGAAAGTAAGACATATACAGGTGAAACAGTTGTAGCAGATATTGAAGATACAGATGATTACACAGTAACAAAGAATGAAGGTGGAGTTGATGTAGGAACATATGATGTTGAACTTACATTAAAAGATGCTGACAATTATTACTGGAGTGATGATAACAAAGCTAAGGCAACAACAAAGACAGTTAAATTTGAAATTACTAAAGCAGACAGAACTGCACCTGAAGGAATTGAATCAGTTGCATCTACATTAGAAGAAAATGCTGATGGTAAGATTACAGGCGTTACAGATGAAATGGAATATAGAGCTGAAGGTGAAGAAGAATATACAGCAGTTACAGGAACAGAAATTGCAAATGTAAAAGCAGGAAAGTATTTTGTAAGATATGCTGACAGCAAGAATTACAATACATCTGAAGATGCAGAAGTAGAAGTTGGAACAGGTAGAAAGTTAAATGTTACATTAACAAATGGAACAGGATATACATTAACAACAGAAGATGAAGCAAGTGTTGTATACGGAACAGAGTATACAGTTAAGCTTGAATTAGCAGCAGGATATACAAAGGATAGTAAGCCGGTTGTTAAAGCTAATGGTGTAGAAGTAGTTGTAGCAGAAGATGGAACATACAAGATTGAAATCAAGGAAGATACAGAAATTACAGCAGAAGGTGTAATTGAAGATATTCCTGAAACAACAAAGGCTCCTGAAACAACAACAGCAGTACCAACAACAGCAGTACCAACACCAACAGCAACAACAGCAGCAACAACAGCAGCAGCTCCTTCAAGAGTTACAGTTAAGAAAGCAGCTATTAAGAAAGCTACAAAGAAGAAATCAGCAAAGAAAGCTTCAATTGAACTTAAGAAGGTAAATGGAGCAGCAGGATATCAGGTTAAGGTATCAACAAGCAAGAAATTTGCTAAGAAGACAACAGTTACAGTTAATGCTAAGAGCGTTAAAGTAACAGTTAAGAAATTAAAAGCTAACAAGACATATTACGTAAAAGCAAGAGCTTACAAGAAAGTAAGTGGAAGCAAAGTATATGGCAAGTGGAGCAAAGTAGTAAAAGTAAAAAATAATTAATTTCTAAATATTTCATAAATCTATAAAGCTATCGGCACAGTTTCTGTCGGTAGCTTTATTAATTGTATGGAATCATAAGGAAAAAATATGTTAAAATGAAGTCATTGAAAAAAGAAACTTGATAAAGTAGGAGGAGTTATGACTTTAACACAGTTAAGATATGCAATAACAGTTGCTAATTCAGACTCAATGAATGAAGCGGCTCGAAATCTGTTCATATCACAGCCGAGTCTTTCTGCGGCTATTAAAGAATTAGAAGAAGAAGTCGGAATAGAAGTATTCAGAAGAACTAATAGAGGAATATCAGTTACTCCTGAGGGAGAGGAATTTATTGGATACGCCAGACAGGTAGTTGAACAATACAATTTAATAGAAAATAAGTATATTGATAAAAAAGAATCAAAGAAAAAATTCAGTGTATCAATGCAACATTACACATTTGCAGTAAGTGCATTTGTGGAAATGGTAAAGCAGTTTGGTATGGATGAATACGAGTTTGAAGTTCATGAAACGAAAACTTATGATGTAATTGAAGATGTAAAAAATTTCAAAAGTGAAATCGGTATTTTATATATAAATGATTTTAATAAAAAAGTGTTAACTAAGCTTTTTAAGGAATCAGGTGTTGAATTTCATGAAATATTAAAGTGTCATATATATGCATATTTGTGGAAAAATCACCCATTGGCAAATAAAAAAGAGGTTACGCTTGAAGAACTTGAAGAATATCCATGCTTATCATTTGATCAGGGAAAAAATAATTCGTTTTATTTCGCAGAAGAAGTATTAAGTACTTATAGTTATAAAAGGCTTATTAAGGCGAATGACAGAGCAACATTTCTTAATCTTATGGTTGGGCTTAATGGATATACACTATGCTCAGGAATTATCTGTGAGGAATTAAATGGAGAAGAGTATTGTGCGGTAAAGTTAAAGTCAGATGAAATAATGACTATAGGCTATATCGTAAGAAAAGGAGTAACGGTAAGTCCTTTGGGAAGGAAATATTTGGAAGAAATAAGTAAATTTAAAGATAAAGCATTAGAATAACATGATTAATTACAGCTTGCTATAGACAAAACCTATAACAAGCTGTATTTTTTTTCGATTAGCACAATTTCTACTAAGGTGTTATACTTTGAAAACATAAGGAATAAAACAATTGAAACAAAGAAAATTAAGTCACAATATATAATAACTTAATAAAGTTAAAAAAGTACATAGAAAGTGCTAATTTAATTATATTAATAAAACAAGTTGATTAGATACAGAAAAATATATATATGCTGATTAGATTGAAAATGGAAATGAGGTGAGGGCATGTCAGAAATATTAATTCAAAATGTAAGTAAAACATATTCTACAAAAGATGGAAATGTTCAAGCTTTGAAAAATGTAAATTTATCAATAGAGCAGGGAGATATATATGGAATCATTGGTATGTCCGGTGCAGGAAAAAGTACATTAGTAAGATGTATTAATTATTTGGAAGAACCAACAGAGGGAAAAATTTTTATTAAAGGAAAAGAACTTGGTAGTTTTTCTAAGAAAGAACTTAGAAAGCAAAGAGAAGATATCGGAATGATATTTCAACATTTTAATTTGCTTATGCAAAAGAGTGTTCTTGAAAATATATGCTTTCCACTTTATATACATGGGAAGAAAAAGACAGAGGCTAGAAAAAGAGCAAAAGAATTACTTGAAATTGTAGGACTTAGTGATAAGGCAAAAGCATATCCGGCTCAGCTTTCAGGAGGACAAAAACAGAGAGTTGCAATTGCAAGAGCATTGGCATCAAATCCTAAAATTCTTCTTTGTGATGAAGCAACAAGTGCTTTAGATCCGCAGACAACAGCATCAATACTCGATTTGCTTAAAGAGATAAATCAGAAATTTGGAATAACGATTGTAATTATTACACATCAGATGTCAGTAGTCAGAGAGATTTGTTCGCATGTAGCAATTATGAAGTCAGGGGAAGTTGTTGAGGATGGAAAAGTATCAGAAATATTTACACACCCTAAATCAGATGTAGCGAGAGAACTTATTAGCAGAGATTTGGGAAATGATATTGAAAATACAGGAAAGGTGGCAGCAAAAATCAGCAAAGGGAAGAATGTAAGAATTGTATTTTCAGAAAATTCATCATTTGAACCTGTAATTGCAAATATGATTTTACAATTTAATGAACCGGTAAATATTCTCAAAGCTAATACTAAAAATGTTGGTGGAGTTGCTAAAGGAGAAATGATATTAGGATTTCAGGAAGATAGCAATAATGTAGAAAAGATGAAAGAATATTTGATAGAAAGAGGTTTAGAGATAGAGGAGGTGGACAATTATGTGGAGTAGTGAAGTAAACAATATGATTTTGAATGGAATATTGGAAACGCTTTATATGACATTGTTGTCTACAGCCGTTGGATATTTATTTGGACTGCCGATGGGGGTGTTGTTAGCAGTATTTGACAAAGATGGGCTTAAACCAAATAGAGCTGCATATAAAGTGATAGACATAATAGCAAATATTGTAAGAAGTATTCCTTTTCTTATTTTGTTAATTTTAGTAATTCCATTAACAAAATTAATTGTGGGACAGAGTTATGGCTCGTCGGCAACAGTTGTACCGTTGGTAGTAGCAGCAATCCCATTTATAGCACGAATGGTTGAATCTTCATTAAAGGAAGTAGATTATGGAGTTATAGAAGCGGCAAGAGCTATGGGAGCAAATGATTTTACAATAGTTGTTAAGGTAATGATTTTAGAATCAAGGACATCCCTTATAACAGGAGCAACAATTGCAATAGGTACAATTCTTGGTTACTCAGCGATGGCAGGAACTGTCGGAGGCGGAGGCCTTGGTGATATTGCAATTCGATATGGATATTACAGATATGATTCAGCAATAATGATTGTAACAGTTGTGTTATTAGTAGTTCTTGTGCAGGTGTTTCAGTCAGTAGGAATGGTAGTTGCATCAAGACTTGATAAAAGAAAATAGACAAAAATATAAAATAAAAAACTAATTAGTAAAAATAAATTAATAACTTAAACAATTTTGCAAAATTAATTAATATAAACAAATTTTAAATAACAAATAGTTAATAACTTTTAAGTTTGAGAATAGGAGGAAAAATATATGAGAAAGAAAATTTTAGCAGTAGTATTAACAGGAATTTTAGCAGTAGGAGCATTAACAGGATGCGGAGCAAAGAGTGATAGTAAAGATTCAGCAAAGGCAAGTGATGATAAAAAGATAACAGTTGCAGCTTCAGCAACACCTCACGCAGAGATTCTAGAAGAGGCAAAGTCTTTGCTTGAAAAGAAGGGTTACACATTAGAGGTAAAAGTATTTGATGATTATGTTCAGCCAAATAACGTAGTAGAAAGTGGAGAATTTGATGCAAACTATTTTCAGCATATTCCTTATTTAGAGCAGTTCAATGAAGAAAAAGGAACACATCTTGCAATTGCAGGAAAGATTCATTATGAACCATTTGGAATTTATCCGGGAACAAAAAAAGATTTAAAGGATATTGCTAAAGGTGACAAGATTGCAGTTCCTAATGACACAACAAATGAAGCAAGAGCGCTTTTATTATTACAGGATAATGGCATAATTAAATTAAAAGATGGAGCAGGCATAAAAGCTACAGTAAACAATATTGTTGAAAATCCGTATGATGTTGAAATTGTAGAATTAGAAGCAGCACAGGTACCAAGAGTTGTAGATGAAACAGCATTTGTAGTATTAAACGGAAATTATGCACTTGAGGCAAATTACACAGTAAGCAAAGATGCATTAGCTTATGAAAAATCAGACTCAGAAGCAGCTAAAACTTATGTAAATGTAATAGCCGTAAAAGAAGGAAATGAAGATAGCGAAAAGATTAAAGCATTGGTTGATGTTTTGAAATCAGATGAAATCAAGCAGTTTATTGAAGAAAAATATCAGGGCGCTGTTATTGCATACGATGGGGAATAATCATATAATATTAGAATGATATGGTGTCATATGAAGATATAATCAGAAATTTAGAGTTATACTTTTAATAAAATAAAGTAGGTAGAGGATTAGATATTGATTTGTTTAATAATTAAATCCTTTACCTATTTTTGTTTTGAAAAGAATGAAATGAAATCATAAAGAAGTAATTATAAAATGAATTACAGGAAGCCATGAAGCTCTACAGAATAGGAAAAAACAAGTTTTGTAGGGCAAATAAGTATAAAAATAACAAGTGAACCCACAAATTAATATATCTACAATATACAAACCAACATATGTCCATATATTAGTTTACAAATCACAATCTACAACCATAAAACCAACCATCCAACATCCAACCATCCAACATCCAACCATCCAAATCAAATTTCGTTGAATATTATAGCGATAAATGTTAGAATAAAAAATAATTATATGGAAGAAGAGAGGTATTAATAATGATTTCAAAAATCGCATGGAAAAAAGTTATGGCGGTAATTTGTTCAACTGCATTAGTTGGAACAGTAATGTGTGGATTTGGACATAAGGTTACATATGCAGAGAGAACTACATCTGAAGTTAATGGAGACCAGGGGACACTTCCTTGGGAGGCAGAATTTTATGAAGGTGAGACTGAAAACAATGGAGATGAAGGAACATTCCCATGGAATGATGAATTCACAACAACTGCACCTGAGACGACAACTGTAGATGCTACAACAAAAGGAAATGGCGATAATTGGGGAGAAGATATTTTTACAACATCTCATCAAGAGACGACAACAACAAAAGCACCGGAAACAACAACAAAAGCGCCTGAGACGACAACAACAAAAGTGCCTGAAACAACAACAAAAGCGCCTGAGACGACAACAAAAGCGCCTGAGACAACAACAAAAGCACCTGAGACGACAACAAAGGCACAGGAAACAACAACAAAAGCGCCTGAGACGACAACAAAGGCACAGGAAACAACAACAAAAGCGCCAGAGACGACAACAACAAAAGCACCTGAAACAACAACAGTACCAGAGACGACAACAACAAAAGCGCCTGAAACAACAACAAAGGCATCGGAAACAACAACACAGAATGTAACAACAAATAATAACTCAAATGCACAGCCAACAAGTGTAGGTGGAACTTCTGCAATTTCTACATCAACAGCAACAGAGACTACAATTGGCGGAGCAACTGTGTATACAGTAAATAATCAGACAGTACCTGTAATCAAAAAAGCAATTAAGAAAAAATCAGCAAAAAAAGCAACAGTTAAACTTAAAAGAGTTGCAGGAGTAAATGGTTATCAGATAAAGGTTTCTTTAAACAAAAAATTTAAAAAGAAAACAACTGTTACAATAAACACAAAAAAGGCAAAGGCAGTTGTTAAAAAATTGAAAGCCGGTAAGAAGTATTTTGTTAAGGCAAGAACATATGTGATTGTAGATGGAAAGAAAGTATATGGAAAATGGAGTAAGGTAAAGAAAGTTAAGAATAAATAATCAGACTTTTAAGTGGTGAAAGACATGAGTAATATTAGTAAAAAAACATATGTATGGGTTTTATTGGCTATGGCAGTGATAATGGGAAGCGGATTGTTGTATTCTGCAAATGCAAGAGCCGGGGAAATAGTTAAAACAGAAAAGAATGGTGATGAAGGAACTTTCCCATGGCAGAATGAATTTACAACAACAGCACTTAATTATGAATCAGATACACAGAAAGAAACAGAAAAGACAACACAAAAAGTAACGACACAGCAAAAAGAAGAAACTAATGTAACAACAGTTGTTATATCTGATGAGAAATGTGTTAATGCAACTATTAAAAGAGCCAAAATTAAAAAAATAAAAAAGAAAGCATCAAATAAAATATCGATTAAGCTTAAAGTCTTAAAGGGTGTTAATGGATATCAGATAAAAATATCAACATCAAAGAAATTTAAGGCGAAAGCAACAAGAACTTTAAATATAAATAAAATTAATTTTACAATTAAAAACATAAAAAATAAAAAAATTTATTATGTAAAAGTTCGAGGATATAGAAAAGAAAATGGTGTAAATCTTTATGGAAAATGGTCCAAAATAAAGAAAGTAAAATAGAGAAACAAATAAAACAAAATAAAAAAATAAAAAGGTTCAATGAATTGTATAACTTACGAAAAGTTAGATTTTTAAGTCTGACTTTTGAGAGGCTAAATAAAATTTCAATGAACCTTTTTTATTTAAAAATGACAAACGATAAAAATGTTTTTATCTCGAGGATTATATTCTTTAAAAAGTAATAAATTTTGACCAGATTAATAGGGTTTTATGTAACGTTTTGATATGTAAATTAGCTAAAATGCTGAATTTTATATAAAATATTTTTTATAATTGTTGACTTATTTTTCAATCGTATAATTAAGGTGTAACGCTATATAAATTTATAATGTCAGGAGGAAATACTGATGAAGAAAATGTTAAAGGAATTTAAGGAATTTGCAGTACGTGGTAATATGCTGGATTTGGCAGTAGGTGTTATTATAGGTGGCGCATTTAACAGTTTAGTTAAATCACTTGTAGATAACATAATTATGCCGATACTAAGTCTTGTTGTAGGAAAAATTGATTTTAGCAATTGGTTTATAGCTTTAGATGGAAAGCATTATGGTACAATTGCTCAGGCTCAGAAGGCAGGAGCAGCCACGGTAAACTTTGGTGTGTTTATTTCAGGATTAATTAATTTTGTAATAATGGCATTTGTTGTATTTTTAATAGTTAAAGGAATGAATGCTCTTTATAAAACAAAAGAAGAACCAAAGGCACCAACTACAAAGAAATGTCCTTATTGTAAGAGTGAAATTGCAATTGAGGCTACAAGATGCCCACATTGCACAAGTGAATTAAAGGAAAATTAATTCGCAAAGGGAAGGTAAATTGAAGGTGAACAGGAGTAAAAAGGAGAAACAAATGAAACAAATGAAAAGAGCGATTGCAGCGATATTGATTATTTCAAGTGTTGTTGTGATGACAGGCTGTTCAATATTTGATAGCAGGATAAATGATATTAAAGGAAAATTATCGGGAAATTCTTATTCATGTTATTTCTATGATAATAATGGTGAAAAGTTTTTGACTGTAACAGGTCAGAAAATCGGACTAACAAGCAATGTTGTTGAAGAAGGACAGATAGATTCAAGTGACGGAAGTTACAGTACAAGCTATGGTTTATCATCAATAGTTACATTAAATGTTGATGGAAAACAAATGGAAAGCTGTGGAGACACAATTATATTTGAAGAAAAAGGATTGTCTCCTGATGCAGAATTTACATTATCGGATATAAATAGTAAATCAAATGGAAAAATTTCTGATAATGCAATTATTTCAAATGTAATTAATAAGTATAAGAATCAGTTTGGAAAATCGCAGGTGGTTGTTATTCAAAGTCAGTTGGGAGTTCCTATTTGTGCTTATAGTGGTGAAAAGGTTTATTGGGAAGTTAGAGAGGATTTGCCAAAGACGACTAAACTTATGGTTGATGGCAAAGCACTTTATATACATAGAGCAAATTTCCAGATTATCGACAGAGATTTAATACAGTAAATAGCAACGAGCCAACTCATAGATGCTGTGCATCTATTTCGTTTAGGCAGTGTCGTATTAGAAAACGAAAAGCAACATAGCAACGAGCCAACTCATAGATGCTGCGCATCTATTTCGTTTAGGCAGTGTCGTATTAGAAAACGAAAAGCAACATAGCAACGAGCCAACTCATAGATGCTGCGCATCTATTTCGTTTAGGCAGTCGCCATATTCTAAAACAAACCCCATCAGGTTTGTAAGCGGGCTTACACCTGAGGGGTTTTGTTTTAGAACGTGGCTCGTTGCTATAAAAAATGTAGCTTTTATAAAATAAAGATACTTTATTTTAAATGGTTTAGTGGTAAAATTAGAATGGTTTAGACGATTTACAAATGAAAAAGAAAGGATTATTTAATATGTTTAAAAAAGGAATTGCATTTATAACAGCTGTTGCTTTAGTTACATCAGGGATTGTATTTACACCTTCTAATGCAGATGCATCAGTTAATTCAAATCAGGGTTCAAATTCATGGAAATTAGTGTGGAGTGATGAATTTAATCAGACTGTTGGTCAGGCACCGGATACAAGTGTATGGAATTATGATATTGGACATGGTAGCAATGGATGGGGAAATAATGAATTACAGCGATATACGGATAGTACAAATAATGTGTATATTGCAGATTTATCTTCTGATTCAGGTTCAAGTGACGGAAGAGCACTTGCAATAAAGGCACAGAAAGAGGGAAGTGAATATACATCAGGACGTATTCAGACTCAGAATAAACAATATTGTAAATTTGGAAGAATAGAAACAAAGCTTCGTGTTGAAAATGGAAGCCAGAGTGGTGTATGGCCGGCATTCTGGATGTTAGGTCAAAATTATAATGCGAGTGGTAATAATTGGAATGGCGCATATGGTGCATCACCATGGCCGTCATGCGGTGAAATTGATATTATGGAACATAGAAATGCAGAAACGCAGGTAATTGGTACACTACATTGGAATCCAAGTACAACTAATTATGAACATGTTTATGCGGGTAGTGAGACAACAAAAAGTTTTGGAGCAATAGATACAATTGAAAATTGGCATACATATGCAATTGAATGGTATGAGGATTGTATGAAATGGTATGTTGATGGTATTTGCTATCAGACAATGAATATTTCAAGTGAACAAATGGATGAGTTTCAGAGAGACCATTTTATTATTTTAAATTTGGCATTAGGAAGCAATAGTTCACCATTTACTTTGAATCAGACTGTAAGTGCAAATTTTACAAATGCTACAATGTATGTTGATTATGTAAGAGTTTTTCAGGGAAATAATGCTTCATTTTCAATTAAGAATAAAAAAGAAGGCATTACTCAGCCTGAAACTACAACTAACAGATTTTCAAGTATGACTTCAATTAATAATGATGGTAATATGCATAATATAGGGCAGTGGAATTATTTGTTCGCAGGCTCTTGGACAGGCACATCAGGCTATTATAAGGGCGGAACAGATTTAAATGATTTGGAAGTTTATATTGGAAGCAATAACAATACAAGCGAAGAATGGGGAGCGCAACTAAAGACAAATGCACTTAGCCTTAATGCAGGGAAAACATATAATTATTCCATTTCATTAGAGTCCGATAAGGCAGGTGCAGAAGTTCTGCTTAAAAACGATACGGATGGAATTGAATTACAAAGAAAGACTTTAACAAATGGCAAAAACGTATTTGCAGGAACTATAACATCAGAAAAAGGAAACGCAGAGCTTATATTTGCACTTGGAAAAGTAGCTGCAGGGACGACTTTAAAAGTAACAGATTTTACTATTTCAGATAGCTCGGGAGAAATAACAACAAAAGTACCGGAGACAACAAAAGTTTCTGAAACGACTACAAAAATTGCAGAAACAACAACTGCTAGTGGTAATAAACCTGAAACACCATTTGGATTGGTGGTAAATTGTCCAAGTGATAATACTATTTCTGTAGTATGGGGAAATGTCGTTGGAAATTTATATAATATTTATATAGACGGAGTAAAAGTAAAAGAAGCTGTAGGATGTGCAGAATATAGATTTGAAGGATATTCAGCAGGAAGTCATACAGTAGAGGTGTGTACGATAAAGGATGGTATCGAATCAGACAAAATTTCAGGTACAGTTAATGTTACAGGAAAAGGAGAAACAACAAAAGCACCGGAGACAACAAAAGTTTCTGAAACGACTACAAAAATTGCAGAAACAACAACTGCTAGTGGTAATAAACCTGAAACACCATTTGGATTGGTGGTAAATTGTCCAAGTGATAATACTATTTCTGTAGTATGGGGAAATGTCGTTGGAAATTTATATAATATTTATATAGACGGAGTAAAAGTAAAAGAAGCTGTAGGATGTGCAGAATATAGATTTGAAGGATATTCAGCAGGAAGTCATACAGTAGAGGTGTGTACGATAAAGGATGGTATCGAATCAGACAAAATTTCAGGTACAGTTAATGTTACAGGAAAAGGTGAGATAACAACAAAAGCACCTGAGACAACAACTAAGATTGCAGAAACAACTACAAAGAAGCCTGAGCAGACTACAAATAAACAGGAGCAGACAACAAAGGCACCTGAAACAACAACGAAGAAACAGGAGCAGACAACAAAGGCACCTGAAACAACAACGAAGAAACAGGAGCAGACAACAAAGGCACCTGAAACAACACAGCCTTCAAAAGTTTCTGATACAACAAAAGCAGATAATACAAATCAGTCAACTATACAACAGACAGAACATAAATGTATTGTAAGTGTTGGAAACACAAAAGTTATTAAAAAGAAATCATTGAAAAAGAAAATAAAGCTAACTGTTAAAAAAGCTGCAAATGCAAAGGGATATGTTGTTCAGTATTCAACAAGTAAGAAGTTTACAAAAAAGACAACAAAGACAATTAATGTAGCAAAGACAACAGTTGTTTTGAAAAAATTAAAGAGTAACAAAAAATATTATATAAGAGTAAGAGGGTATGCTGTTTCAAATGATGAAAAGGTATATGGAAAATGGTCAGCAAAAATATCTGCTAAGTCTAAATAAAATAGATGTAATATATGTATATCGTGAGACAAATTAATAATATAAATCATTTCGATGCAAGTAGAGTAAAGTATTAGAAATTTGTCTATGATATCAAACTTAAATAGCACGTTGCGTTAGTGAAAATAAGTCACTAGTGTAACGTGCTATTTTATTTATTTTAACATCCAAATTACGAGTTATTCCTTGTGAAAAACATTTTTATTAGATAAAATATTTAGTAAGAGATTTGATGAAAAAGGGAATTATTTAAGGAGGTAACAGATTTTATGAATCAAAAAAAATTAAGAAAGGTATTCGCAATAGTTCTTGCAATGGTTATGATGATATCGGGAATTAATTTCAATTACATTGCCAGGGCAGATGAAACTGAGGAGTCAACATCAACCAAGGCTCCAACAAACTTTAAGGTTATTAATTATGGAAAGTATACGGGAATTTATGTGCTGAAATTTGATTCAGTAGAAAATGCAACATCATATAAAGTATACATCGATAACGAAACAACTGCTTTGAAATCAGTAAAGAGCAGTGGTGAATATTTAACAAATAAGCAATTGAGCAAATATTCAAATGGTGAGCATACATTTTACCTTACAGCTGTTTACGCTGATGGTACGGAATCTGACAAATCAGAAGGAGTTATAGTTGATAAAGAAAACTCATCAGGAGATGATGATATTGCCCAGATTTATATTGAAACGGATAAAAATGTAGACGCCTTAAAAATTAATAAAGACATGGGAAAATTGACAGCATCAATTACAGCAATAGATAATCAGGGAAAGTATAAAGATATTGTTGATGCTACAAATAAAACAACAATTAAGGTGCGTGGAAATTCAACTGCGTTAGCAGACAAAAAAGCATATAATATTACATTTAACAAAAAGAAAGATTTGTTCGGCTTAAGCTCTGCATTTGACGGTACCGGAGCAGGAGCAAAGAAATGGAGCCTTCTTGCAAATGCATTTGATAAATCTTTAATAAGAAACAAACTTGCACTGGATTTAAATACAGCATTTGGAATTCCATTTACATCACAGTCAAGATTTGTTGACTTATATTTAAACGGCCGATATATGGGAAATTATCTTTTAGTTGAATCCGTTGAAGCCGGTACGGACAGAGTTAATATTGATTCGGAAAATCCGGAAAGTGATGATATTTTGATTGAGCTAGAGAACAATGGAAAAGATGAAGAAGGCGTAGATTATCTTATAACAACAAGATATGGACAGAGATTTAATATAGGTTCTCCTGAAAGAGGAGATATGTTTGATGCAGATACACCGGAAGATACTGCTGCAATACAGAAGAAGAAAGAAAGCACTTTAAAAATACTCAATGGTTTTGAAGATGCCCTTGCAACAGGTGATTTTTCAAAAGTAGAAAAATATATTGATGTAGAGTCATTTGTTAATTTTTATCTTGTAAGTGAAATATTTAAGAATCAGGACATCTCGTACAGTTCAACAAGATTTTACATTACAAAAAAAGCAGAAGATGAAAATTATAAATTATATGCAGGTCCGGCATGGGATTTTGACCTCTCAAGTGGAAATGTAGCCCCTCATTTCTATGGAGATGCAGCTACAGACTATAAATATTGGAAAGCAACTGATATGAAATGGTTTGATAAATTAACATCCATAAAAGAATTTAAATTAAAAGTAGTAAATAGATTTTATGAAAAAATGGATGATATCACTGCATTATATAGTGGGGATAATAGTGAGATAAATACACTTCTTAAAGAATATGGAAATTCTTACAGAAGAAATTACACTGCCGTTGAAAATGGCGGAGCCGGATGGAGTGAAACAGTAAAAGATTCAGCAGACGGATATAGTTATGCAAATATTGGATGGGCATCATTTGATGCAACTGTTAATTATTTAAGAGACTGGCTTGAAAATCGTGTTGAATGGTTAAAAGTAAAATGGTCTAAAGAGTATTATCTTGGTGAAAAGGATTATGAATATTCAAGCACTCAGGTTAATGGAAATTATAAGTACGACACTGATATTAAAATAGATTCGGTTGCATATAAGAATATCATAACAGGAAATGAAAATGTCGTTGCGTCATCAGGACAGAATTCAGCTAAAAATATTGTTGATGGAAATATGGGGACAAGATGGGGAAGTGAATATAAAGATCCTCAGAACATAGTTGTTGATTTAGGTCAGGTATATTCCGGCTTGAAAAAAGTAGCAATTAATTGGGAAGCAGCTAATGCAAGGGATTACATTATTGAACTTTCTACAGATGGCAACAATTATACTACAGCTGCTGACATAAGAGATGCTGCTTCAGAAAATAATCGTTTGGATGAGATTGTATTTAATAATGAAAAGACAGCAAGATACATACGAATTACGGGAACAGCCAGAAACTTAACATATGGATATTCTATATATGAAGTTGCCGTATATAATATTAAGGCTCCAATATTAACAGATTCCTTAAAGATTGAAGGAAATCAGATGAGTACATGTTTTGGTGGCGTTGATGGTGCAATAGGTATTAGAAGTATTTATTCTGTAGAGAATGCAATTGAGAATATTAAAGTAAGTGAAGTCGGAGTTATTTATGGAGTAGTTACAGAAAAAAATCCTATTTCTGTAAATGATATGATTATAAACAGCGATAATAAATATGTATATAATTGTGCAGCAACTGCAAAGGGCAAATTAGACAAGGTTTATGGAGATTCACAGACAGCATCATATTATGCAAGAACAATGAATATATCTGATTTTTCAGCACAGGGATATAGTATGACATATTATGTAAGACCTTATGCAATTTTAGAAGATGGAACAATAGCTTATGGTGACATAAAATCTTTCTCTATGTATAATATAGCAGATGATTTATATCAGGGTTCTAAGATGAATACAGTTATAGCACACAACTATTTGTTCAACAAAATTTTAAAGATTGTAAATAACAATTATAAGGAAGTTGAATATGGATGGGGAAACGGAATAGTTAAGCCATCGCAGGCAAATTAAAGTTATGATAAAATATAAATGTGATAAATTTAAAATGATTATATTTAGTGCTAAATAAATTTAAGTAGTTAACTTGATATCAATAATTTTATAATTGACAAATTAATAAATGCGATACTATAATATAATGTAAGTGTCAAGAGACATAGAAAGCGAATTTGTTCGCAATATGATAAAGACTTTGATGGAGACAGTAATATAGTAGTAAAAGTAATAGAGAGTCCGGGATGGTGGAAGCCGGATACAAGTAACTGGTATATGAATATCACTCCGGAGTTTCAACCCGAATGAATGACTGAATAACGACTGACAGAATTTTGACGGAAGTTATTTAAGTAGGAGTTGACGGATTTCCTCCGTTACAGGGAACACATATGCAAGGAAACTTAAGTATGCTGTAAAGGTGGTTAAACGAATAGCAGACATTCGTCCTTTATGGGCGGATGTCTTTTCTATTTTATCAGCAAAATTTTAAGAAACTTATTTAATACTTAGTAAAGGAGTAAGAATATGTACAACAAAGTATCACCAAATCTCGACTTTGTAGAAAGAGAAAAGAAAACAGAAAAATTCTGGAAAGACAATGACATTTTTGAAAAAAGTATGGAAAGCAGAAAGCAGGGACCAACATATACTTTTTATGACGGACCTCCAACAGCTAATGGAAAGCCACATATCGGACACGTTTTAACACGTGTTATTAAAGATATGATCCCAAGATACAGAACAATGAAGGGATATATGGTTCCAAGAAAAGCAGGATGGGATACTCATGGACTTCCTGTAGAACTTGAAGTAGAAAAGTTATTAGGATTAAATGGAAAAGAACAGATTGAAGAATATGGTATGGAACCTTTCATCAAGAAATGTAAGGAATCTGTATGGAAATATAAAGGAATGTGGGAAGATTTCTCAGGAACAGTTGGTTTCTGGGCTGATATGGATAACCCATATGTAACTTATGATGACAATTTCATTGAATCTGAATGGTGGGCTCTTAAGAATATTTGGGATAAGAAGTTATTATACAAAGGATTTAAGATTGTACCTTATTGCCCTAGATGTGGAACACCTCTTTCATCACAGGAAGTTGCACAGGGATATAAGTCAGTAAAAGAGCGTTCAGCAATCGT
The DNA here is from genome assembly GCA_902363805.1 of Eubacteriaceae bacterium. Classification (GTDB taxonomy): domain Bacteria; phylum Bacillota; class Clostridia; order Lachnospirales; family Lachnospiraceae; genus Eubacterium_U; species Eubacterium_U album. Next base: position 62,859 of record CABJBF010000007.1, read on the forward strand.
TAGATTTAAGGTTGTTGGAGAAGATGCTTATTTCCTTGCATGGACAACAACACCTTGGACTCTTCCATCAAACGTAGCTCTTTGTGTTAACCCTAACGACACATATTGTAAAGTAAAGGCTGCTGACGGATATACTTACTATATGGCAGAAGCATTACTAGACACAGTATTAGGTAAGCTAGCTACAGAAGATGAAAAGGCTTATGAAGTATTAGAAACAATGAAGGGTGCAGACCTTGAAAATAAAGAATATGAACCATTATATGATTGTGCAAAAGCTATTGCTGATAAGCAGAGAAAGAAAGGTTTCTTTGTAACATGTGACACATACGTTACTATGAGCGATGGTACAGGTATCGTTCATATCGCACCGGCATTTGGTGAAGACGATGCTAATGTAGGACGTAAATATGACCTTCCATTTGTACAGCTTGTAAATGATAAAGGACAGCTTACAGACGATACACCTTATGCAGGATTATTTGTTAAGGATGCTGACCCTAAGGTATTAGTTGACCTTGATAAGAGAGGACAGTTATTCGACGCACCTAAGTTTGAACATGATTATCCACACTGCTGGAGATGTGATACACCATTAATTTACTATGCAAGAGAATCATGGTTTATCAAGATGACAGAAGTTAAGGATAAGCTTGTTGCAAATAACAATACAGTAAACTGGATTCCAAAATCAATAGGTGAAGGACGTTTTGGAAACTGGCTTGAAAATGTACAGGATTGGGGTATTTCAAGAAACCGTTATTGGGGTACACCGCTTAATATCTGGGAATGCTGCGATTGCGGATGCCAGGAATCAATTGGCAGCCGTGCAGAATTAGCAGAAAGAAGTGGAAATCCTGATGATGCAAAAGTAGAATTACACAGACCATATATTGATGAAGTTACATTCAAATGTAAAAAATGTGGTGGCACAATGAAGAGAGTACCGGAAGTTATTGACTGCTGGTTCGATTCAGGAGCAATGCCATTTGCACAGCATCATTATCCATTTGAAAATAAGGACTTATTTGAACAGCAGTTCCCAGCAGATTTTATTTCAGAAGCTGTAGACCAGACAAGAGGATGGTTCTATTCATTAATGGCTGAATCAACATTATTATTTGACAAAGCACCATATAAGAATGTTATTGTACTAGGTCATGTACAGGATGAAAATGGTCAGAAGATGAGTAAGTCAAAGGGAAATGCAGTTGATCCATTCGAAGCATTAGGACAGTATGGAGCAGATGCAATAAGATGGTATTTTTATACTAACTCAGCACCATGGCTTCCAAACCGTTTCCATGGAAAAGCAGTTCAGGAAGGACAGCGTAAATTCATGGGAACACTTTGGAACACATATGCTTTCTATGTTTTATATGCTGAAATTGATCAGTTCGACCCAACAAAATACACACTTGATTATGATAAGTTAAGTGTTATGGATAAATGGTTATTATCAAAGCTTAACACTATGGTTAAATCAGTTGATGATAATCTTGCAAATTACAGAATCCCTGAAGCTGCAAGAGCATTAGATGATTTTGTAGATGATATGAGTAACTGGTATGTAAGACGTTCAAGAGAACGTTTCTGGGCAAAGGATATGCCACAGGATAAGATTAATGCATACATGACATTATATACAGCACTTGTGACTGTATCAAAGGCAGCAGCACCTATGATTCCTTTTATGACTGAAGACATTTATCAGAATATCGTTAAGAATGTAGATGCAACAGCACCTGAAAGTATTCATTTATGTGACTTCCCTGAAGTTAATGAAGCTTTCATTGATAAAGAATTAGAAGAAAACATGGAAAATGTTCTTGAAGTTGTAGTAATGGGTAGAGCATGTAGAAATGCATCAGGAATTAAGAACAGACAGCCTATCGGAAAGATGATGGTTAAGGCAGAATTTAATTTATCTGAATTCTACAAAGAAATCATTGAAGATGAATTAAATGTTAAGATTGTTGAATTTACAGATGATGTAAGTGAATTTACTTCATATTCATTTAAACCACAGCTTAAGACAGTTGGACCTAAATATGGAAAAGTATTAGGAAAGATTAAAGCTGCACTTGCTGAATTAGATGGCAATAAAGCAATGGCACAGTTAAATGCTGAAGGTGCATTAAAATTTGAGTTCGATGGAACAGAAGTTGTTCTTGAAAAAGATGATTTATTAATTGATACAGCTCAGGTTGAAGGGTATGTATCAGAAAGTGACAACAATATTACTGTAGTATTAGACACTAATTTATCACCTGAATTAATTGAAGAAGGTTTTGTAAGAGAAATAATCAGTAAGATTCAGACTATGAGAAAAGAAGCTGGATTTGAGGTTATGGATAAAATCGTAGTTAATGTTTCTAAAAACGATTCAATTATTAAAGTAGTTACTGACAATTTAGACGAAATTAAGGCTGAAGTGTTGGCAAATGAAATCGTTTTTGATAAAATCGAAGGGTACTCAAAAGAGTGGAATATTAACGGTGAGAAAGTTACTCTTGGTGTAGAAAAAGTGCAGTAATACTTAATCCTAATAAAATATACTAACAGATAGCTTTGAAAGTGACGGATAATATTCTTATTCGTCACTTTATACTTAAGATAAGAAAAGTACCGTAAATAATTATGGAGGAAAACTAAATGGCAAAAACAGTGAAAACAGAGGCTGAAATCTTTAAAGAAGAATTTAAGAAAAAAGTCCGTGATGAAGCTAAGATGCTTTACAGAAAAACTCTCGAAGAAGTGTCAGACAGACATAAGTTTGTAGCAGTTGCATATGCAGTAAAAGATATTGTTATAGACCAGTGGATTGCTACACAAAAGGCATATGAAAAAACAGATGCTAAGACAGTATATTATTTATCTATGGAATTCCTTATGGGAAGAGCATTGGGAAATATGATTATTAATTTATCAAGCAGAAATGAAATTAAAGAGGCTATCGAAGAGCTTGGTTTAGATTTGAATGTAATTGAGGATCAGGAACCGGATGCAGCACTTGGAAATGGTGGTCTTGGTCGTCTTGCAGCATGTTTCCTTGACAGTTTATCTACATTAGGATATCCGGCATATGGCTGTGGTATCAGATACAAATATGGTATGTTCCAGCAGAAGATTGAAGATGGATATCAGAAGGAAATTCCGGAAGATTGGTTAAGACATGTTAATCCATTAGAAATAAAGAGAGAAGAATATGCCTGCGAAGTAAAATTTGGCGGATTCGTAAGAGTTGAACACAGAGACGGAAGAAACTACTTTATCCAGGAGGGATATCAGGCAGTTCGTGCAATTCCTTATGATATGCCTATCGTAGGTTATGGAAACAACGTAGTTAATACACTTAGAATCTGGGATGCAGAACCAATTGTACATTTTAATTTAGATGAATTTGACAAAGGTGCATATATGGCAGCTGTTGAACAGGAAAATCTTGCTAAGACAATCACTGAAGTTCTTTATCCAAATGATAATCATTACGCAGGTAAGGAATTAAGATTAAAACAGCAATATTTCTTTATTTCTGCAAGTTTACAGACTGCAATTAAGAAATATTTAACAAAGCATGATGATTTAAGTAAGCTTCCAGAAAAGGTAGTATTCCAGATGAACGATACTCATCCTACACTTACAGTTGCAGAACTTATGAGATTATTAATGGATGAATATTTATTAGAATGGGATGAAGCATGGGCAATTACATCTAAGTGCTGTGCTTACACTAACCACACAATTATGAGTGAAGCACTTGAAAAATGGCCAATTGAATTATTCTCAAGATTACTTCCAAGATGTTATCAGATTATTGAAGAAATCAACAGAAGATTCATTATAGACATTGAAAATAAATACCCTGGAGATCATAGAAAGATTGAAAAGATGGCTATTATATATGATGGTCAGGTTAAGATGGCTAACTTAGCTATTTGTGCAGGATTTTCAGTTAACGGTGTTGCAAAACTTCATACAGAAATTCTTGAAAAACAGGAACTTAGAGATTTCTATGAAATGTTCCCAGAGAAGTTTAACAACAAGACAAATGGCATTACACAGAGAAGATTCTTGCTTCACGGAAATCCATTGTTAGCAGAATGGGTAACAGGAAAAGTAGGAGATGACTGGATTACTGATTTGCCTAAGATTCAGGGAATTGAAGTTTATGCAGATGATAAGAAAGCTCAGGCTGAATTTGCAAATATTAAATATCAGAACAAGGTTCGTCTTGCTAAATATATCAAAGAACATAATGGTATTGATGTAGACCCTCGTTCAATATTTGACGTTCAGGTTAAGAGACTTCATGAATATAAACGTCAGTTACTTAATATTTTACATGTTATGTACTTATATAACCAGATTAAGGAACATCCGGATATGGATTTCTATCCAAGAACATTTATATTTGGTGCTAAGGCAGCAGCAGGATATAAGATTGCAAAACTTACAATTAAGTTAATCAACAGTGTTGCTGATGTTATTAACAATGATGCATCAATCAATGGAAAGATTAAGGTTGTATTTATCGAAAACTATCGTGTATCAAATGCTGAAATTATATTTGCGGCAGCAGATGTTTCAGAACAGATTTCTACAGCATCTAAGGAAGCATCAGGAACAGGTAATATGAAATTTATGTTAAATGGTGCTTTAACTCTTGGAACAATGGATGGTGCTAATGTTGAAATCGTTGAAGAGGTTGGAATTGATAATGCATTTATATTTGGTTTATCAAGTGATGAAGTAATCAATTATGAAAATAATGGTGGTTATGATCCAATGCAGATATTCAATGAAGATATGGATATCAGAAAAGTATTAATGCAGTTAATCAATGGATTCTATTCACCTGATGATCCTGAAAGATTTAGAGATATTTACAATTCATTGTTGAATACACAGTCAACAGATAAAGCAGACAGATATTTCATCTTAAAGGATTTCAGATCTTATGCTGAAGCTCAGAAGAGAGTAGAAGAAGCTTATAAAGATCAGGAAGGCTGGGTTAAGAAGGCAATGCTTAACGTTGCTCATGTTGGTAAATTTACATCTGACAGAACAATTCAGGAATATGTAGATGATATCTGGCATCTTGAAAAGGTGAAAGTTGATATGTAGATTTATATACAGGTTAGCATCGGTTTATAACTTTTACATAAAATGTATGATGACATAAGTTTTTAAAAGTTTATGCCTGTACAAAAAAATAAAAGACAAATACAAATGTCTAAAGGGTAAATTATAATATATAAAAATGCTATTACATTTTGAAAAATCAGATGTAATAGCATTTTTTTGATTTGTGTTATATTTAATTAAACATCTTGACACGTCACTAAATATATGTATAATAAATAGGAATACATATACAATGTAAGACCATAATGAAACTGTAATAAAAATAAGTTCTATTAAAATAAAGCGTCAAGGAGGAGATTATTGAAGAAGTACGAAGAATTAGACATAACAGACCCATTCATTTTTGCGAAAGTCATGAGTGAAAAAGGCGAATCATATGATATACTTAAGGAAAGTTATGTCATATTTATCTGTACATTTGATTTTTTTGAAAAAGGAAGAAGTGTTTACGAGTTTGAAAATGTATGCCTGGAAGATAGTGAAATCAAGTTAAATGATGGAACGCATAAGATATTTCTAAACACAAAAGGCGATAAAAGTGACATAAATAAGGAACTGAAATCATTATTGGAATATTTTGACGGCAGCGAACCTGAAAGTGAACTTACGAGAAAGATAGACAGAAAGGTAATCGCAGCCAGAAAAAATGAGAGATGGAGGCGAGAGTATATGTCATTACAGATGGAAATGAATCTAAAATATAGAGAGGGTCTGAAGGCTGGAGAAGAAAAAGGAAGGGCATTAGGTCAAAGTGAAGGTAAAATTGAAACTCAGAAAAATATTAACAGACTTAATAAAATTTTGCTGTCAGAAAAAAGATACGATGACTTAGAAAAATCAGCCCAGGATATTGAGTACCAGAATAAACTTATGAAAGAATATGACATTATATAATGGAGTAGAAAAAAAGAATCATATCCACAAAAATATTATTTAAAGTAGATACCACTCAGTCGAAAGATTAGGTGGTATTTTTTTACCTGTATTTAAAAAATGATTAGTGTATGATAAAAAATATAAGTTGAATTATAGATAATAAAAAGGAATACAATATAATAATAACTTTGGTTGAAAGTATATATGAAAGTTAATAAAAAATTTGTTGGAGCTATATTTGTATTAATAACTTTGATAGGATTATTGATTTATATAAAGGGGACAGGAACAAAACAGGAAGATGGCAAAAAATTTAATAAATATATTGTTATAGTTGGAAATGGTTATAAAACAAAAATGGATGTGGAACAATTTATTCCCTGTGTCTTATTTGCACAAATGAGTTTGGAAAATAATATAGAAACAATTAAAGCGCAGGCAGTTGTAGACAGAACGTATATAGCTTACATGATGAAAAATAAGAAGGAAATTGAAGCGGATGAATTAGGACTTCCTTATATGTCATATGAAAAAATGATTAAAGTGTGCAAAGATGAAAAAAAATTAAAAGGTAAAAAAAGTGCATTAGATGTAGTGAAAAATATTGTGGGAAGTAGTAATAATGAGCAATTTAAAAGTAAAATGCAGATAATTGATAAAGTAATGAATGAAACGGCACTGATGGTAATGAAAAATAAGGGAGAAATAATTCTTCCGTTATATCATGAAATAAGTGGAGGAATGACAAGAAACGGATTAGAAGTATTAGGAGAAAAATATGGCTATTTGTTAGCAGGTGTATGTCAGGATGACTATAACAATAGTGATTACAAAATGGAACGTTATTTTACAATGGCTGAATTGGCGGATAAAATGGAAAAAGCTAAAATTATAATTTACGATAATGAAAAGAATGAAATCGATTTAAAAAACATAACGGTAAATGAAATGATAGAAAATACGAATATAGCAAAGGATAGTAGTGAATATGCTGTGTCTGTAAAAATATTTGAAACCGGTATATCGGGTGAAGATTTTGCGAATGCTTTAAATGTAGATAGTTCAAATATCACGTTAGAGTACATAGATGACAAAATAAAAATAACTACTAAAGGAAAAGGGCATGGATTTGGATTAAGCATGAATCAGGCTGAAAAATATGGAGAGCAGGGAATGGGATACGAAGAAATATTAAAAAAATTTTATGATGTGACGATAGCTGAATAGAAAATGATATTTTGGTCCATACTTTAACTATAACAAAGTTAAAGAAAGGAGAGCATGGATTATTTTATAAAATATGACATGCGATAGTTTTATGGACAAAAAATTTATGACCTCATTAGTGGTGTGTTTTGTTGCACTTACCATGGTTGCGGCGGGTACTTATTATATTGGTCAGAAAAAAGACGAAAAGACAATTAATGTAAAAAAAATTGCAAAGGTTGAGACAACAGTAGATTCAGAAAATATTGAAGCTGCTCAGAATGCTTTAGGTAAAGAAGTTACAACAGAAGGCGACAGAATAAGTATGGCAGAGGAAGAAGCTTCAAGTTATGAAGGAGAAACTAAAGTTGTAAATGAAGAACCTACAACTGCTAAGGTTGTAGAGGAAAATACAGCATCAAATATGGATGAAAAAGATAATATGTATGGACTTTCTTCAGAGGCAGCAGCAGTTGTAAGCAATTTAAAATTCAATAAAAACAGTAAATTGCTCTGGCCTGTAGAAGGAAATATTTTACTTGAATATAATATGGAAAATACAGTTTACTTTTCAACTCTTGATGAGTACAAATGCAGTCCTGCGATAGCCATCCAAAGTAAAGAAGGTGCCGAAGTAAAAGCAGCGGCAAAGGGTGTGGTAACTGAATTAGGACAAAATGATGAATATGGAGTTTATATGAAAGTTGCTATGGGAAATGACTATTTTGCAACTTATGGACAGATAATAAACCCACAGTATGAGGTTGGACAGACTGTAGAAGCAGGTAGCGTAATAGGCTATGTAAATAAACCAACATCAAGTTATGAAAAAGAAGGAGATAATTTATATTTCCAGGTAACAAAGAAAAATAAACCGAAAGACCCTCTCAAATATATGGATTATCAGGATTAAGTATATTGAGATATATTACAAAATATTATGAAATATATTCAGAAATGATTTATGGTTAAATCACAAACTGATAAGTTGAGCATACAATGTAATAAGTGTTAAAAGATTAGAAAATTTAAACTTTTACAGATTATGTATGAAATAATAATTTAATAAGTGTTATACAAATAGACACAAATATAATCTATTTACAACAAGCAATAAGACTTTTTTACGACGAGCAATCGTTCAATAACATTAACCGTCTGTTGCTTTAAATAGATTAGAACTGTAAAGTTCTTTAGTTAGCAATATCTATTTAGAAAAAAATCTAAATAGATATTGCTTTTTTATTTCCGAAATGGTATATTCTATTTAGAAAAAAATCTAAATAGCAGAAAGGAGTATAATATATGAGCTTTCATGAAACCTTTAAGGCTTTGTCTGATCCTGTGAGAAGGGATATACTTGTTTTGTTAAGAGATAAAGCAATGTCAGCTGGAGAGATAGGTGAGCATTTTGATTTGACGGGAGCGACAATGTCATATCATTTAAATCAGTTAAAGAAAGCCGGATTAGTGTATGAAAATAAAGAGAAAAACTACATTTATTACCAGCTTAATACATCAGTTATGGAAGAAATAATATTATGGCTTTCACAGTTTGGAGAGAGTGAAAGGGAGGAAAATAATGATGAAGATAAATAATAAAAAACAGATGATAATTACATCTATTGTATGTGTTTTACCTATGATTATCGGAGCAATTATATATAGTAAATTACCGAAGCAGATGCCGATACATTTTAATTATTCAGGAAATGCAGATAATTATGCTCCTAAAGCTTTTGTATGCTTTGCATTACCGTTAATTATGTTACTTGCTAATTTGCTTTTACATGTGATTATTAATAATGACCCCAAAAATAATGGTGGAGGTAGTGTGGTGGCTACTATAAGTAAATGGACAATACCGGTAGTTTCAGTTATAGTTTTTGCTTTATGTTCTATTTACGGATTAGGATATAATTTATCTTCTACAAAATATGTAATTGTTGCAGTTGGAATTTTAATTATATTCATTGGAAATTATCTTCCTAAATGCAGACAGAATTATACAGTAGGAATAAAACTACCATGGACCTTGAATGATATAAATAATTGGAACAAAACACACAGAATGGCAGGAGTTTTGTGGATAATATGTGGAATACTCTTTGCAGTAAGTGCATTTTTAGGAAGAGTGGGAGAAGTGTCAATTATAATATTAATTATTGTTATGGTTTGTGTGCCTACAGCTTATTCGTTTTTACTATATAAAAATAAAAGGCATAAGTAGTGCCGGAACAAAAAATGTTAAATTAATATGAGATAACTTATAAAAGCCTGGAGTATAATCTATTTTATCATATTAATGAAATATAAAACTGTAATATGAAAAAGAGACTGGATTTACCGTTATATACTTGGTAAATGAAGTCTCTTTTTTGTTGTATATTATAGTGACACTTTAAATAAATTTAGTGTCAGTCCAATAATTATTTGTTAACTGTATTCTCCCATTTATAAGGAATTTCTTTATAATCAGGGTCTACAACGGTTAATATATTGTAGAATAAATATTGATGTCCGTCATAAGTAGGCATTAAGTTATTCTGGTATAATGTATCAGCAATGCTATATAATGAGAAGTCATACACTTCGCTGTAAGCAATAGCTCCGTTTTCAAGAACTGAGTATGCACGTACATAATATTTAGCATTATATCTTGCAGCACCAGAGCCGTTATGTGTCATTGTACGGGCATAGTAGGTTGCAGTTGCTGAATCGCCATTATAATTAGCGATGATACCCTTTGATGTAGCTTCATATGAAGCTATGTATTTGTTGCTTGAATTAAGAACAACATCATCTTTAGTTATTGGTCCATTAGCAAATCCATAAATTAAACCGGATGAAACAACTTTTTGTCCTTTTATAGTAGGTTCAGATGAATAAAGTACTCTTGAACCTCTAAGTACAGCACTAATCTGATAGCCGAGAACCTTTACATCGTCACTAATGAATTCGCCTTTTGGTTCCACAGTAGTAGTCTCTTCCGGTTTTGTAGTCTCTTCAGTAGTAGTTTCTTCAGGAGCCTTACTTTCATCTTCGTCTGAAATAAGGTCATTATTTGCAGCAGCATTTAACACATAAAATTCATGAATTGACCAATAGTTAGATTTTGAACCGGTCTGAACAACTCTGACATATCTTGAATTTTGAACATCTACTTTAATAATTCCGTTAGTAGTTGTACCACTTACGATTGCATTTCCCCAATCATTGCCATTTGAAGATACATATACTTCATAGGCTGCAGGAGCATCGCTTGATGTGCTTGAGCCAACATCACAAATAATGGTGTTGTATGTTAATGTTTTTCCAAAGTCAACCATAAACCATTGACCGGGGGTCTGGGAACCATTTGTATCCCATCTTGTTGATGCATTTCCATCTAAAGCATTTTTAGCATTATTGTTATTGTTACAAGCAGTAGCTTTCCATGAATCACGTCCTGAAACCTGAGCAAGAGCACCTGATGAAGATACTGTTGAACCAAGTCCCATATTGCTATCAAATGATTTAAATGAGTCGGCATTATTATTTCTATTATTAAGAATAGAACCTGATATGGAAATATTCTTTTCACTTCCTGAATCAACAAATGCACTACCATTTTGGTTAGAAGCACTGGCAAGAATATTTAAAGATGCATTTGATACACTTGCTAATGTCTGCTGTCCCGGATTATTAAAATGAGCGCCGTATAATGTCAAATTACCTGAATTTAAAATTATTCCGCGTTGTGGTTGTCCCCAGAAATCGCAGTTATTAAATGTTGATTTAAAATTGCTATTTTCCTCTGAATAAAAATAAGCTGTTTTTGGATTGTTGTCTCCAATAGAAACAATCTGGGAATTGTCAAAGTCAAAACTCTTAGTTAAACCTGAAGTCCAATAGACAGCTCTTGTAGAACCGTCTACACCTAATCCCATACTACGACCGGAAGGACCGCCATTACCATCATTTTGTAATAAAGTTCCACGGTATGAACCATAATGGAAATCATTGTATAATGTTTCGATATCACAGTCACCTAAAATAAGGAAATCCAAATGCTCAAGCCCATATGAATACAAAGGTGCGTTAGAAACGCCATTTGGCATATTGCTAAAGCTTCCAAATTTACTTTCATTTCCGCAGGCATAAACAATTACGTTAAACATAAGGTTATAAAGTTTTCCGTCAACTGAATTTCCACCTACTCTCACACCTGTATCAAAGGCGTGACCACCTAAAAAATCAACATAGTGGTTGTCGCATTTATATGTAAATAAGTCTAATGCTTCATAAGCAGCTCGAACGCCTGAATCAATTACATAAACATTAGCTCCCTGTCCCTGAATTGTGTAAGGGTACTTTGCCGGAAGCCAGTCTGCGCTTCCTGAAAATACCTGTTCAGGATAGTCGACTACAATGCCACGGATACCACTGTCAGCCTTTAGCTGAATAAAAGAATCACCATCCGGATTGTTTCTATTCTCATATGCTTCAAGTATTGTGCCTGAACCATGAGGAACGCTCCATAAATCAACTGCGCCACGAAGCTCAACGTTTGATGGAATTGTCAAATGACCACGAACTTTGTATTTGCCACTAGGTAAAAATACAATTCCACCACCATCATTAGAAGCCTGATTTAATGCTTCCTGAATAGCAGAAGTGTTATCATTTGAACCTGTACTGGCATTATATGGTGAAACAGTAGCATTATATAAAACTGTTCTTGCAGGTGTATGTGGGTCATATTCTACTTTAGTGAAATCTGAAACTTCACCGATTACTGCCGTACTATTGCTTAAAGTAGATTCATAAACAGATTTATTTGTGATTTTGCGACCTTTAGTAAAGGCACAGCCTGTTATGTTACCACGACCTGAAGTACCATAATAAATTTGTGGAGCACTGTTGCTAAATGTTGTATTATTTGCAACAAATGTTCCACTGTTAATTGCAACACGACCTCTTGATACTTTTGATGAATTAAATGTAAGTTTTGTACTTGAAGTATCAGGAATTTGTATAGCATATTTAGATACGTCTACTGTTGTTTTTGTAAATTGTGCTGCATCTGATGTGTTTTCGCCAAGCACGATTCCGTTTTCACAATTATGAATATTGATTTCGTCAAATAAAATACCTACAGAGTTAGTTGCATTAATCTGAATACCTGTTTTACATTCGGATAAATCAAAGTTATAGTGATGCCCGTTTGGTGTAGCATTGTCATCAGTTGATAAAGTTTTTTCTGTATCGTATCCGATATTATAACCATTAATATTAATGTTACATGTGTATGACCAATCGTTACGTCTCATTACGATACCGATTGAATTGTTGTACATGTAATCGTTGAAAGAAGTTGTAGTTGGGGCATTTGCAACACCTGAATTCTTCCAGTAGTCAGGTGATAAGTTTACATTTTCAATTCTTCCAACATCGGCTATTTTATCAATTTCTATACCTTTACATAATGTAGTTCCATAAAGTCCGTTAACTACCGGTGAAGCACCACCGTTATCATAGTTAAATAAAACGCCAATATATGAGTTTAATAAAGTGACATTTTTTGTATTACAATATTCATTTCCAAAATAATTGTTGAATCCATAACGAATAGTTGGTGAATATGGAGTAATGTTATTCGGGTCCTGTTCAGGATACCATATTGTTAAATCCATAATTCCTGTTTCAGGAGCCATTTCAACAAATGGTGTTGTGCGTTCATTTTCATTTCGTCCTGTATAGGCCATAAGTAATGTCCCAATTGGAGCACTGTTATTTCGACTAGGCTTTTGCCAGTCACCACGAAGTGTAACTCCTTTAGGAATGGAAAGAGCGCCTTTTATTGCATAACGCCCGCTTGGAACATATACAATACCGCCTCCTAAATCTCCAACTTTGTTTAGAAGTTTTTGAAAAACATTTGTGTTATCTGTCTGTCCGTCGGCAACGGCACCGTAATCGGTTACATCATATGTTGCCACGAATACCTCTGACGAATCTAGAGTGTGAACAAGTTTATAAGATGGTTCACCTACATTGCCAAAGTCTGTAGTGGCACAGAAAGCCACTGTAGAGCCAAACAACATTAAGACAACAGTCCATAATGTTGCACGCAAAAATTTGTACATATGTACTACCTCCAATACTTTTATTATGGTTCTATTGAACCTATTTCTTACCCCAATAAAATTATAAATGCTTTTAGATAATGATACAAGAAAAATAAATTAAATTTAGTCAAGTTATCAGGAAAATAAAAGTTGCAATATAAATAAGAAATGTCACATATACTAAATGTTGCAAGGACGATATTGTTATGTTAAAATTAATCGGAACTAAAAATGTATTAAGTAATGGAGGGTATATGAACAAGAAAAAAATTTTAGTTGTTTTAACTGCAATGATTATTAGCTTATGTGCAGTATTTGTAACTGTTGACGCAGCCACTAAGGTAAAGCTTACTAAGAAAAGTGTAGCTATGTATGAAGGTGACAGCATATTTTTAAAAGTTAAGGGAACAAAGTCTAAGATTAAGTGGAGCAGTAAGAATAAAAAGGTAGCCGTAGTTACTAAAAAAGGAAAGGTTAAGGCAGTAAAGAAAGGTAGAACTGTAATTTATGCTAAATTTGGGAAGAAAGTATTAAAATGCAAGATTACGGTTAATGAAAAGATAACAAATAAAGATGTTATTAAGAATGATAATAATGATACAGTTGTAAATGAGACTACTACTAAAGAATCTATTATTAAAGAAGCGGTAAAAGAAGAAGTAACAACGAAAAAGCCATCTGATAACGGGACAGATAATGAAGAAGAAACGAACAATAATATTACTATAGGGAAATGGATAGTGATGGATTTAGATGGAAGATATGCAATAGAAGGTTATCATGGAAGTGATAAAGAAATAACTGTTCCTAATGAACTTAATGGCGTGAAAGTGTGGTTGATTGATTCTGACGCATTTATGGACAATATGGATGTAGAGAAAGTTGTAGTTTCATATGGAATTCAGATTGTCAGAAGATCAGCTTTTGAAGGATGTGATAATTTAAAGACAGTTGTTTTACCGGAAAGTGTTACAGGAATAGGTGATAGAGCATTTAAAAATTGTTATGAGTTAGAGAGTGTTAATGTGCCATCAGGTGTAGAAACTATAGGTGAAGAGACATTTATGGGTTGCAGCTCTTTAACTAGTATACAGTTACCTGATGATTTAGAAGAAATTGATAGTAGCGCGTTTAATGGAAGTGGAATTACAAATATTGTAATTCCTGATAAAGTTACAGCTATTCTTTCTAAAACGTTTATGAATTGTAAAAATTTAGAAAGCGTTACTTTTGGAAAGAAAACAAGAACAATTGGATTTCTTTCATTTGAAAATTGCTCAAGCCTGAAAAATATTGTTTTACCGGAAACTTTAGAAAGAATAGGGATGAGAGCTTTTGCCGGATGTACTTCCTTAGAAAGTGTAACTGTTTATGCGGGAGAAGTAGATATACTGAAAGATGCATGGATTAAAAATCCTAATTATTCTAGGGATGAAGAACCAATACCTCTTGAATGTACAATTATTGGAGTTAAAGGTTCTCTTGTAGAGGCCTATGCCATAGAATATGGCTTGAAGTTCGAGGAGATAGAGGAGTAGGAGATTTTATTCAGTTGAAGTAATAGATACATCATTATCTATACACATTTTATTCTAAATAAAATTATTGAGGGCGAAATATCTATCGGTAGTAATTTTTCATATTTTTATATTAGTGAATTTTGTAAATAAATAATGAAATTAAGCTGATGCACAAACAATTTGTTGCAACAATTTAGCGGATTTGATATAATATCTTTGGGTACTACCTAGAAACGGTAGGCGGTTAGTCCTTCAGAAGAGGGACTAAATCCTCTGATTACATGGAAATCTTCATAGGAAGAAATCTGGGAAAGGAGGGATTTACTTAATGAGTGATTTTGAGATTTTATACATAGTGTTGATGATTATTTCGATTATAGTTACCATACTTATAGAATATATAAATAACTTAAAAAAGTAACCGCCGTCTGCAAATGGTTTGGTTACTTTTTTAACTAAAATATTTGTGACTAACCGTCTATCGGTAGTACCTTTTTCTATATCTATAGTATCAAATTTATATAAATAATTCAATGGTAAATTACGAGCAGTTTATGTCGCAATATTAAAAAAAGCCGAGCACCATTCATAGCCCTGCGGGCTATTTCATGGACGGCTGTCATATAATAAATATAAAATAAAAAATAGTTGTCTGAGTATGCAAGCATCCTCATTCAACTACTTTTTATTTTATAATTGCTCGGCTTGTAGCTTGTAGTTACGAGCCATTCCAGTTCGATTTCGCTACGCTACATCTCACTGGAGGCTGTCGCCATATAATAAAATAACAAAAACCACGTATTGGTGAGTAAACTCCCCATACGTGGTTTTGCTATTTTATTATATGGCTCGTAACTAGCCAAAGTATCTTTTTAATAAGCCTTCGAATGCTTTGCCGTGTCTTGCTTCGTCTCTTGCCATTTCATGTACTGTGTCATGGATTGCGTCAAGGTTTGCAGCTTTTGCTCTCTTTGCGAGGTCAAATTTTCCAGCTGTTGCACCGTGTTCAGCTTCAACTCTCATTTCAAGGTTTTTCTTTGTGCTGTCTGTTACAACTTCACCGAGTAATTCTGCAAATTTAGCAGCGTGTTCAGCTTCTTCATAAGCGGCTTTTTCCCAGTATAAACCGATTTCAGGATATCCTTCTCTATGAGCAACTCTTGCCATTGCAAGGTACATTCCAACTTCTGAGCATTCACCTTCAAAGTTTGCTCTTAAGTCAGCAAGAATATCTTCGCTTACTCCCTGAGCTACGCCTACAACGTGTTCTGCAGCCCATTCTTTTTCGCCTTCTTCAATTTTGTTAAACTTATCTGCACCTACTCCACATACTGGACACTTTTCAGGTGCTGAATCTCCTTCGTGTACATAACCACATACTGAACATACAAATTTTGCCATTTTTAATTCCTCCATTATATATAATTTTTTAGTGACTTACTAATCTTTCTTATTGCACTTAGGACAAATGCCGTAGTAGTAAGTTTGGTGACCTTTTATTATTCCGTCAAAATGATCTTGAGCTATCTTGTTAATCTGTAACTCTTCCATAAATATATCTTCAACTTTACCGCATTCTGTGCAGATGAAGTGGTAGTGGGGTTCTGTGTGCCCATCAAAATGTTCCTTACCATCGCCTAATTTTAATGAAAGGACTTCACCTTGTTCAACCAGAAATGAAAGATTACGATATACAGTTCCAAGACTGATGTTAGGAAGTATTAGCTTAACACTTGCATAAACATCGTCTGCTGTAGGATGATCATATCGGCTTAATAAGTTTTCTCTGATTAACTCACGTTGCTTACTGTATTTGACCATTTGCTTTCCTCCATAACAATAATAGTAATGATTACTGATATTATAATATCTAATGAATCCTAATTTGTCAACACTTATTTTTAAAAATATGATAAAATATTTAGCAATTATATTAGATAAATATGATATTAGGGTCAAAAGCAATCGACTTTAATGCTTACGGATTGTTTTGTGCTACGCACTCCCACAATCCTAACAAATAGAATATTTAACAATTGCGAATTGAAAAATGGAGGAAACGTAGTAAATGAAAGACGAAAAATCATTTGCAATGCAGGCAGGAATTCTTGCATCTGCAGGATTAATTACAAAAGTAATTGGGTTTTTATATAGAATTCCAATGGCAAATATATTAGGAAACACAGGAAATGGTATCTATTCAGTAGCATTTTCAATATATAGCATAGTTCTTACTTTATCTTCATATAGCATGCCTATTTCAGTCTCGAAATTAATTTCAGAAAAAAGAGCAGTGGGAGAAAAAGAAGCAGATAAAATATTTAAGGTGTCGGTAATTATTTCTATTTTATTTGGGATGATTGCTTCATTAGGATTATTTTTAGGGGCAAATGGTCTTGCAAATATGTATGGAAAGTCGGGATTAGAGATGCCGCTTAGAGTTCTTGCGCTTACAACATTTATAGTTGCAATATTAGGATGCATAAGAGGATATTTTCAGGGATATGGAAATATGATACCAACTGCAGTGTCACAAATTGTAGAACAGATAGTTAATGCAGTTGTGAGTGTAGTAGCAGCGAGTCAGATATGTTATATTTTTTCAAATGTAGAAAATAAACCGGCGTTATTAGCTACGGGTGGGACAATAGGAACATTTGCAGGAGCAACAGCGGCACTTATTTGCGTTTTATTCTT
Source organism: Eubacteriaceae bacterium (assembly GCA_902363805.1). Classification (GTDB taxonomy): domain Bacteria; phylum Bacillota; class Clostridia; order Lachnospirales; family Lachnospiraceae; genus Eubacterium_U; species Eubacterium_U album. The sequence continues at coordinate 80,416 of CABJBF010000007.1, forward strand.
TTGGATAAAAATAAGAAAGAAGATTAGTCAGACTATAACGTTGAAAGAATTTAAAAATATATTTGTAGTTTTGATATCTGTAATGATTCCTATTGTATTGAGTCAGACAATCTATCAGATTGGATATACAATAGATGATTATATGTTTGCAAACATTTTAGGAAAGAAAGGGTTATCAGAAACGGTTGTGACAGACCTTCAGGGTGTGTTTAATACTCAATATACACAGTTAATTAATTTGCCTGTAGGAATGGCAACAGCTTTTGGAATGTCAGTAATTCCAAGAATAACAACTTCGTATATTAAAGGTGAAAAAAATAATGTAGATGCTAACATAGGTCAAATTATAAAAATGACATCTATGGTTGTATTTCCAACAGTAATAGGAATGACAGTATGTTCAGAGGAGATAATGACAGTGTTGTTTCCAGGCCTTGGAGAATTAAGAGTAATAGCAATTAATTTGCTTAAATGGGGAAGTATGGCGGCAGCTTCCTATTCATTTTCAACCGTTTCAACGGCAATACTTCAAGGATGCAATAGATTTAAAACTCCGGTTATAAATAGTGGTATAGCTTTAGTAACACATATAGTAATTGTTTATTTGTTACTTAAGTTTACGGATATGAATGCCTACGCGTTATTGATAGGTGACATAATATTCTCAATGACAATATTAATTTTAAATGTAGGGTTTATTATTAAAAAAATCAGACCACATATTAAGGTCAGTAATATAGTGAAGCCATTAGTTGGAGCAATTGATATGGGAATAATGGTCTTTTGTGTGAAAGACATTATGACCTTATATAGTACGAATTTAAAATTACGACTTATTGTAGAAGTTGGTGTTGGTGTAATAACATATGGAATATGTAATAGAAAATTTATTATAGATTTTTTAGCAAATGGTTATATGGGAAGAAATAAATCAGAATAAGCAAAATAATAGTTTGGACAAATTATACGTGTACAGTAATTATGAGAGTTTTATAAAAATAACTTATATATATTTAAGTAGTTAGCATTTAGAAAGAATAAATTTACAATATAAAAAGAAAATATTAATATTTCATCTTAATAAAATATGATACAATTATATATAAGTTTTAGAACGTGATAAATAATGAAGGAGGAGCGTAATTCAGATATTTCTGTGCGATGAGTATTTGTGGTTACGCGAAGTTACATATGGAAAAATACATTATGGCGCTTGATCAGGGAACTACAAGTTCAAGATGCATTTTGTTTAATAAAAAAGGTGAAATAATAGCTCAGGCAAATCAGGAATTTACACAAATATTCCCAAAACCCGGCTGGGTTGAACATGATCCGGAAGAAATTTGGCTGACACAGTTACTTTCAATAAGAAAAGTAATGAATATGGCTGGAGTTAGTGGCAATAATATAGAAGCAATAGGAATCACTAATCAGCGAGAAACTACAATTGTGTGGGACAGGAATACAGGAAAACCGGTGTATAATGCGATTGTATGGCAGTGTAGAAGAACTGCTGATATTATTGATGATTTGGAAAAACAGGGAAAGAGTGATTTGATAAAGAAAAAGACAGGATTGATTCCCGATGCTTATTTCTCAGGGACAAAGATTAAATGGATTTTAGACAATGTTTCCGGAGTGAGAAAGAGAGCGGAAGCGGGAGAACTTGTATTTGGAACTATTGATACATGGCTTATATGGAAATTAAGTGGTGGAAGTGTTCATGTAACAGATTATACAAATGCTTCAAGAACAATGTTATTTAACATTAAGGAATTGAAATGGGATAATGAATTGCTTGAATTGTTAAACATACCAAAGCAAATGCTTCCTGAGGTTAAACCTTCAAGTGGAATATTTGGTTATGCAAGCAAAGATATATTGGGAAATAATATTCCGATTACAGGAGTGGCAGGAGACCAGCAGGCAGCATTGTTTGGACAGGGATGTTTTGAAAAAGGCGATGTTAAAAATACATATGGAACAGGATGCTTTTTATTGATGAATACAGGAAACACACCTGTTGAATCGCAAAATGGGCTTATTACAACAATAGCAGCATCAACCGATGCAAAAGTTGAGTATGCACTTGAAGGTAGTGTTTTTGTAGCGGGAGCAGCGATTCAGTGGCTTCGTGATGAAATGAAACTTGTAGAAAGTGCACCGGAGAGTGAGGATATGGCTTCTAAAGTTGAAGATACAAATGGAGTTTATGTTGTACCTGCTTTTACAGGTTTGGGCGCTCCATATTGGAAGCAGAATGCCCGTGGAATGGTTGTAGGACTTACAAGAGGAACAAGCAGAGAACATTTTGTAAGGGCAACACTTGAGTCATTGGCATATCAGACATATGATTTGGTAAAGGCAATGGAAAGTGACTCAGATACTTCAATTAATTCGTTAAAAGTAGACGGAGGAGCTTGCGCAAATAACCTTCTTATGCAATTCCAGTCAAATATATTGCAGACAAATGTAGCACGCCCAAATGTAATTGAAACTACAGGTTTAGGTGCAGCATATCTTGCAGGACTTGCAACAGGGTATTGGGCAAGCAAGGAAGAAATAAAAGCCAATATGGGAATTGAAAAAACATTTGAGCCTGATATGGATAAAAAAAAGGTAGAAAGAATGGTAAAAGGGTGGCATAAAGCTGTCAAATGTGCCATTTTCTATAGTGAAGAATAAGTTAAAAACGAAAGTTTTCTGACTATATGAAGATTTAAAATAAATAATAAAGCAATTAAGATGATAAGTATTTACTAATGCAGTATTAAAAATAATTGGACTACAAGGAGAAACTAAAAAAATGAGTATTTTATCGGTGGTAATTCCGGCATACAATGAGGGAGCGATGCTTCATAAAACAGCAAATGTTGTATCAACTATTTTAGAGGAAAATAATATAGATTATGAAATAGTATTTGTAAATGATGGCTCAAAAGATAATACATGGGAAGAAATTGAAATAGCAAGTAAGGCTAATCCAAAAGTTAAAGGAATTTGCTTCTCAAGAAATTTTGGAAAAGAAGGAGCAGTATTTGCGGGGCTTGAATTCGCTCATGGTGATTGTTGCGCAGTTATGGATTGCGATTTGCAGCATCCACCTGAAACTTTAGTGGAAATGTATAAACTTTGGAAACAGGGATTTCAGGTTGTTGAAGGAGTAAAAGCGACAAGAGGAAAAGAAAGTGCAATTCATAAATTATTTGCAAAGACATTTTATAAAATTATAAGTGATGCAACAAAGATTGATATGTCAAGGGCATCAGATTTTAAACTGTTAGATAGACAGGTTGTTGATGCGTTTATTGCTTTACCTGAAAGACAGATATTTTTCAGAGCATTGTCATCATGGGTTGGATTTAAAACTACATATGTGGAATTTGATGTGCAGGAAAGAGAAGCCGGAGTATCTAAATGGTCATTTAAATCTCTTTTTAAATATGCAATTAACAATATTACGTCATTTACAGTTGCACCTATGCAGATAGTTACCGGTTGTGGGATGTTTTTATTTGCGTTCTCTATTATTTTTGGAATCTTTTCATTAGTTAAATATTTTAGTGGAAAATCATTAGAAGGGTTTACAACAGTAATTTTGCTTCTGCTTATCATAGGTAGTATTTTGATGATGAGTTTAGGTGTAATTGGTTTCTATATTTCAAAGATTTATGAGGAAGTAAAAATGAGACCACGATACATTGTGGCAAAAACAACAGATGATAATAATGAAAAATAACTGATGGCATAAGTTATAAAAAGACCTGCTCAATTTGATATACATTTAGGATTATGAATGTATATTAAATTGAGCAGGCTTTTTTTTATAAAGTCAGGGTCAAAAATCCCTGACTTTGATGCCTACGGATTGTCATATGCTACGTATTTAAACACACCCTGGCATTTTATTATATATTAATTATTTATTCTGTAAGTAAGCATCAATGCTTTCAGCAGCCTGTTTTCCTGCACCCATAGCAAGGATAACAGTAGCAGCACCTGTAACAGCATCTCCACCTGCGTAGATTCCTTCACGTGTTGTCTGAAGAGTATCTTCGTTTACAACTAAACATCCACGCTTATTTGCTTCCAAACCTTCAGTAGTTGTTCTTATTAATGGGTTTGGTGAAGTACCGATTGACATGATAACTGTATCAACATCAAGTTCAAAATTACTTCCTTCAACTTCGATAGGACGTCTTCTTCCTGAAGCATCAGGCTCACCAAGTTCCATTTTAACGCATTCCATTTTAGAAACACGACCATTTTCATCACCGATAAGTTTTACAGGATTATTTAAGTTCTTGAAGATGATTCCTTCTTCAATTGCATGATGAACTTCTTCCTTACGTGCAGGCATTTCTTCCATACCACGACGGTAAACTACGTATACATTTTCAGCACCAAGACGCTTTGCAGTTCTTGCAGCATCCATAGCAACATTACCACCACCTACAACAGCAACATTTTTGCTCTTAATAATAGGTGTATCATATTCAGGTAAGTAAGCTTTCATAAGGTTAGCACGTGTTAAGTATTCATTGGCTGAATAAACACCGATTAAAGCTTCACCTTCGATTCCCATGAATGATGGAAGTCCGGCACCTGAACCTACGAAACATGCTTCATAGCCCATATCAAAAATTTCATCGATTGAAAGAACCTTTCCTACAACCATGTTTGTTTCGATGTCTACACCAAGAGCTGCAAGATTATCAACTTCCTTCTGAACGATAGCCTTTGGAAGTCTGAATTCAGGAATACCGTAAACTAAAACACCACCGGCTTTGTGGAATGCTTCAAATATAGTAACCTGGTAACCTTTCTTAGCTAAATCTCCGGCACATGTAAGTCCTGAAGGACCGGCACCGATAACAGCAACTTTTCTTCCGTTGCTAACAGGTTTTTCCGGTGCAGCAAGGCTGTTTGCCATATGGTAATCAGCACAGAATCTTTCCAAACGTCCGATTGCTACAGGTTCACCCTTTATACCACGAACACAATTTCCTTCGCACTGTGATTCCTGTGGACATACACGACCGCATACAGCAGGAAGCCCGTTTGTGCTTGTAATGATTTCATAAGCTTTTTCAAATTCTCCGGCAGCTACCTGTTCAACGAATTCAGGAATTCTAACATTTACAGGACAACCGTTTACACATGGTTTGTGCTTACAATTTAAACATCTTGTTGCTTCTTCAATAGCCATTTCAGGAGTATATCCAATGGCAACTTCTTCAAAATTCTTATTTCTTACATTTGGTTCCTGCTCAGGCATAGGAACTTTTGTTAAAGACATATTTGCCATTATTTGTCACCTCCAGCCATTTTATACATACGACAATGTTCTTTGTCGTGAGCTTCTTTTTCTTTATATGTAGAATTACGTTTCATTAATTCATCAAAATCAACTTTATGTCCGTCAAAGTCAGGACCGTCTACACATGCAAATTTAATTTTTCCATCTACAGTAACACGACATCCACCACACATACCTGTTCCATCAATCATAATAGGGTTTAATGAAACTAAAGTTTTAATATTGTATGGTTCTGTTACCTTTGCAACGAATTTCATCATAGGAACAGGTCCGATGGCGATAACTAAATCATAGTCATTTCCAGCATCGATAAGGCTCTGTAATTTGTTTGTTACAAATCCCTGTTCGCCATAAGAACCATCATCAGTTGTTATATATAAATTGTCGCAAACATCCTTGAATTCATCTTCAAGAATAACGATATCTTTATTTCTAAATCCGGCGATAACATCAACCTTAGCACCATTTTTAAATAAAGCTTTAGCTGATGGGTAAGCGATGGCACATCCAACACCACCACCGATAACGCAGGCTTTCTTTACTCCGTCTAATTCTGTTGCTGCACCTAATGGCCCAACAAAATCTAATAAAGCGTCTCCTTCATTTAACTTAGAAAGAATCATTGTTGTCTGACCTACAATCTGGAAAATGATTGTTACAGAACCTTTTTCAGGGTCTGTATCTGCGATTGTAAGAGGCATTCTTTCACCATATTCATCAATACGAAGAATAATAAACTGACCAGCTTTTGCTTTTTTAGCGATAAAAGGTGCTTCTATTTCTAAAAGTACAACTGTATCGTTAAGCTGTTTTCTTCTTAAAATTTTGTACATAGTAAACTCCTTAACATAATAAATATTTATATTCTACTTAAAATCTTCACTAGTATACCATAGTAGGAAAAAGTACGCAATTCCAAAAACTGCATAAATATAGAAAGAATTGTATAAAAATTTAATTATAGAGCGAAATATAGAGTTAAAATTACATCAACCAAATAAATTGTTAAAAAACTTAATTTGGAAAATAGATTTACTATAATATACGGTTTTAGGGCAATTAAGTATGTTGACAATTAAATTTATGTATTTTATACTTTAAGACGAGTCTTAATTAGATTAAATAAGGTCAAGGCTTAAGAATAGTAAATGATGTTAGAAAAAGTACATTGCAAAAGACTATATGCAATGCATTCGAATAATTTTGAAATCATTAATTATTAAATTAAATTTAAATATTGTACAGTTGAGATTGAACAGGAGTTCATGAAGGGGTACACCACCACGGGTGTAGTTTCTTTGTGGACTCCTTTTTTATTTGACTAGCGATATGGAAGGAGGAAAACAATGAAGATAAATGGAAAAGATTTTGCTTTAAATAAATCAACTACAGTAAGCGAGTATTTAGAAAAAAACGGATATGTTCAGGCACATATAGTTGTTGAATTAAATGAAAAGATTTTGCCAAAAGATATGTATGAAAGAACATATTTAAAAGACGAAGATTGCCTTGAAATCCTAACTTTTATGGGTGGAGGCTGATTTGAAAATGTAATATGTCAGGCTAAGATGCTTAATTAAGCAGGAAAAATTATAGCGATAGGTAATTGCAACATTTATTTTAAGAATATTGTAGAGTTAAGATTTTGATTTAGAAGCAGTGTTAAAGGAGGAACATTATGAATAAGGATACATATTCAATTGGAGGACATGAGTTTGAATCTCGTTTTATTTTAGGATCAGGAAAATTTTCTCTTGATTTAGTTAAAGCATGTATTGAAAAAGCACAGACACAGATTGTTACATTAGCACTTCGCCGTGCAAATGAAGGTGGAATGGCAAATATACTGGATTATATTCCGGACAATGTTACTTTATTACCTAACACATCAGGAGCAAGGAATGCAAATGAAGCAGTAAGAATTGCACGTCTGGCAAGAGAAATGGGATGTGGCAATTTTGTTAAATTAGAAGTAGTTCATGATTCTAAATACTTGCTTCCGGATAACTATGAGACGATTAAAGCAACAGAAATTTTAGCAAAAGAAGGATTTGTTGTTATGCCATATATGTATCCTGATTTGAATGCAGCAAGGGCGTTAAAAGAAGCAGGGGCAGCCTGCATAATGCCGTTAGGAGCTCCAATTGGTTCAAATAAAGGACTTGCAACAAAAGAGTTTATCCAGATACTTATAGATGAAATTGATTTGCCAATTATTGTAGATGCAGGAATTGGACGACCTTCACAGGCGTGTGAGGCAATGGAAATGGGAGCTACTGCTGTAATGGCAAATACGGCAATTGCTACTTCAGGAGACGTGGAAGTTATGGCTGAAGCATTTAAGAAAGCAATTGAGGCCGGAAGAAGTGCATATCTAGCCGGACTTGGACAGACTATAGAAAAAGGTGCAAGTGCATCATCACCATTAACAGGATTTTTGCATGATTAACAGGAGGCTTTAGAAAATGAAAAATGAACAGAATAACAATCATGTAAATGAGAGTATTTTAAATGAACAGATTTTAGAAGATCAGAAGAAAAACAGAATTAATCATATGGAATATTTGCCGGGGATGGAAAACATCGGTTCAGAAATAATGGATAAAGTTGTTAGTGAAATGAACAATTATGACTATGACAAATATACAGAATATGATGTAAAGAGAGCACTTAACAATACAGAAAGAAGTGTTGAGGATTTTAAGGCGTTACTATCACCGGCAGCACTTCCATTTATTGAAGAGATAGCAAAGGCAGCACAGATAGAAACAAGAAAACATTTTGGAAACAGTACATACATGTTTACACCGATTTATATTGCAAATTATTGTGAAAATTATTGTATTTACTGTGGATTTAACTGTCACAACAAAATAAAACGAGCTTGCCTTAACGATGAAGAAATTGATAAGGAAATGAAGGCAATTGCAGATACAGGGCTTCAGGAAATTTTAATTTTAACAGGAGAGAGCCGTGCAAAATCAACAGTTGAATATATTGGAAATGCCTGCAAAATTGCAAGAAAATATTTTAAGGTAATTGGCCTTGAAATTTATCCTGTAAATTCAGACGAATATGCATATTTACATGAATGCGGTGCAGATTATGTTACGGTATTTCAGGAAACTTATAATTCAGACAAATATGAAACTTTGCATTTAGCGGGGCATAAGAGAATTTTCCCATATAGAGTGAATGCACAGGAGAGAGCATTAAAAGGTGGCATGAGAGGTGTTGGATTTGGAGCATTGCTTGGTCTTGATGATTTTAGAAAGGATGCATTTGCTACAGGATATCATGCATATCTTTTACAGAGAAAATATCCGCATGCAGAAATTGCATTTTCATGTCCGAGACTGCGACCGATTATAAATAATGATAGGATTAATCCAATGGATGTTCATGAAACACAGCTTTTACAGGTTGTATGCGCATACAGATTATTTATGCCATTTGCAAGCATAACAGTATCAACAAGAGAATGTGCAAGAGTCAGAGATAATCTTGTTCAGATAGCCGCTACTAAGATTTCAGCCGGCGTTAGTACAGGAATTGGAAGTCATGCAAAGGATATTGAAGATAAAGGCGATGATCAGTTTGAAATCTCTGACGGACGTTCGGTTGATGAAATATATAATGATTTATTAAAGGTTGGAATGCAACCTGTAATGAGTGACTATATTTATGTATAGCAGATGGAGTTTATGAGCTATTATAGAAAAGTAAGAAAGTTTATAAATGCTTATTATGCATAACACACAAAATTTGTTATGTATAACAAGTGGAGGTTAAGAGAGTTTATTTTTGTGGTAGGTGAAGTTTATGAGTGGCACATATGAAAATAAAATCAAAGAAAACGGATATATAAATGATAAAGTTATATGCGTTACAAACAGACATTTAAGCGAAAAGTCATTAGCCAGGCAGGTAGAAATAGTATGCAAATTTCATCCAAAAGCTATAATTTTGAGAGAAAAAGATTTGCCGGAGGATGAGTATATGACTCTTGCAAATGAGATACTTGATATTTGCAAAAAAAATAATGTTAAGTGCATATTACATTTTTATCCTAATGTGGCAAAAAAGTTAGAGTGTGATGCAATCCATCTGCCTCTTTTTAAACTTAGAGAAAATCAGAAATGCTTATCAGGATTTAAAATAATAGGGACTTCGGTTCATTCGGTAGAGGAAGCAATTGAAGCACAAAATCTAGGTGCGACATACATAAGTGCAGGACATATATTTGCTACAGATTGCAAAAAAGGTGTTCCACCAAGAGGATTGGATTTCCTAAAAAAAGTGTGTCAGACAGCAACGATTCCGGTTTATGCAATTGGGGGAATAAAACTTTCGAGTGAACAAATGAATGACATTATAGAGTGTGGTGCAAAAGGCGGATGTATAATGTCAGGAATGATGAAACTGAAATTAGGAGATATGGAATAAAGATTTTGCCAGTTGATTAAAAAAATGAGAAAGACTATCAGGAGATAATTAGTTTACATATTACAGAAATTTTATTAAAATAAAATGAGTAATTAATAACAAAGATAGAAATGAGGGTTTTATTATGAGCAGAGTAATAGAAGAAAACGGACGAAGAAGCGCAGAAAAGGAATTGTGGTCAGATAAGAAAAGAACAATATTTGGACTTCCAATTTCATTTACAAAATATACACTTACAGATACGAGACTTATTATTAAAAGCGGATTTTTAAACATTAAAGAAGATGAAATCATGCTTTACAGAATTACAGACATTACATATAAGGCAAGTCTTTGGGAAAGAATGTTTGGAGTTGGCAAATTGTTCTGTGATTCAGCTGATAAATCAGCAACTAATTTTATTGTTGGACCTATAAAGGAGGCTGTAAAGGTAAGAGATTTGCTTTCTGATAATGTAGATGAACAGAGAGATAAAAAACGTATCAGAGGAAATGAATTTTTCAATGATTCAATGGATGATGATATGGATTTGCAGAATTAATATGATGACATGGAGACCAGCTATGAAAAGTCAACCATAAATTAGTAAAAAATTTCTTTTTCATATCGGTGGTAAAAAAGGGTAACTTTAATAGAGCTCCCTTAGGGTGCTTTTTCAAAAT
>CABJBF010000008.1 GCA_902363805.1 Eubacteriaceae bacterium
AAGTAGTAAGACCCCTTGAAGACTACAAGGTTGATAGGTCAGAGGTGGAAGCGTGGTAACACGTGCAGCTGACTGATACTAATAGGTCGAGGGCTTAACCATAAGGAAGGAATTTGAGGAAAAGTTATCCAAGGAAGAAGAGATTGGAAGATTAGTTGGTGTGCAGTTTTGAATGTATAATCAAAACAGAAAAGAAAAAAGAAATAATCCTCGATAGCTCAATGGTAGAGCACTCGGCTGTTAACCGAGGGGTTGTAGGTTCGAGCCCTACTCGGGGAGTTTTTATTGTATAAGGAAGTAAACAGAGAAGAAATGAGGCTCCATGGTCAAGCGGTTAAGACACCGCCCTTTCACGGCGGTAACAGGGGTTCAAATCCCCTTGGAGTCATTAAAGAGAGAAGAAACAGAAAAAGGAAACAAGAAAGCAAAGACATGCCGATGTGGCTCAATTGGCAGAGCAGCTGATTTGTAATCAGCAGGTTAACGGTTCGAGTCCGTTCATCGGCTTTTTTGGACCTGTAGCTCAGTTGGTTAGAGCAACCGGCTCATAACCGGTCGGTCCTGGGTTCGAGTCCCCGCAGGTCCATTGAACTCAAAAGAAAAGAAGAAAACAGCAAGGGATCTTAGCTCAGCTGGGAGAGCACCTGCCTTACAAGCAGGGGGTCACAGGTTCGAGCCCTGTAGGTCCCATCAAGGCGAAAAGCCTGAGGAAGCCGGCGTGGCGGAACTGGCAGACGCGCAGGACTTAAAATCCTGTGGTAGCAATATCGTACCGGTTCGATTCCGGTCGCCGGCATAGACAAGCAACTTAGGTTGCTTGTTTTTTTATATAGAAAATTAAAGTAAAGAAATGTATGGGTGGTTATATGAATAATAAATGGTTAAGTATAATTCTCTTTTCCGGGATATTTAGTTTAATAGGTTTTATATTTTTTCTAATAGGGCTATTAATGTTTAGGCACATGAATAAAAAAGAAAAAAGATGTATTTTAAAAACATATGGTATTGTAAAGGACGTTGTTAAACATAAAAGTTATAATAGTGATAGTGTTAAAAGTTCAGGATATTATCCTATATTTGAATATCATGTAGGTGATGTTACAATTACAAAAGAATCAGCTTATGGTAGTGGTAAACCAAGATATAAAAAAGGGCAGAACGTGGAAATATATTATAATCCACAAAAATGTAGTGAATATTATATAAAAGATGATAAGTTACCCCATATTTTAGCAAAAGTGTTTACCATAGTTGGGGCAGTTTTGATAGGTATTGCTTTTATATCTGCTGTTTTAATATTTATACTTTACAAGTAAATTACTTAATATGCTATAAAATGATGCTATAAAACATAAGGTTATATGAATTAAATTAAGATATTAAAAATTAGGTTGGTACGCAGATAAATTGGTAAAAATGATTCATAGAGTACGCATATAAATAGCAGATAAATACATAGAGAAATTAAAAAATGTGTTGACAGTAAAATGGTGTTACGCTATACTATTTTAGTATGGCGTGTAATGCGTAGGTTTAATGCTCAGCCATTAGCCCCGGTGAAGCATTTAACATATATTTATTTAATAAGAATGAAGAATATTTCAGGAGGTAAACCAATGAAAACATATATGGCAAGTCCATCAACAATTGAAAGAAAATGGTATGTAGTTGATGCTACAGGATATACATTAGGTCGTTTATCATCAGAAATCGCTAAAGTATTAAGAGGTAAGAACAAACCACAGTTCACACCACACATTGATACTGGTGATTATGTAATAGTTATAAATGCAGAAAAGATTGCAGTAACAGGTAAGAAATTAGAACAGAAGATGTACTACCATCATTCAGATTATGTAGGAGGAATGAAGGAAGTTACTCTTAAGGAAAAATTAGAAAAGAAACCTGAAACAGTTATTGAACTCGCAGTTAAAGGCATGCTTCCAAAGGGACCTTTAGGAAGAGAAATGTACAAAAAACTTTATGTTTACGCTGGAAATGAGCATCCACATGCAGCTCAGAAGCCAGAAGTATTAACATTTTAGTGACTGAAAGGAGGAAATAAACAATGGCAGTAGAAAAGTATTATGGAACAGGTAGAAGAAAGAGCAGTGTTGCTAGAGTATATTTAATGCCTGGTAAAGGAAATATCACAATCAACAAGAGAAGTATCGATGAATACTTCGGTTTAGATACATTAAAAGTTATCGTACGTCAGCCATTAAACGCTATTGATGCTTTAGATAAGTTTGACGTAATCGTAAGTGTACACGGTGGTGGATACACAGGACAGGCTGGTGCCATCAGACACGGTATCTCAAGAGCTTTATTAGAAGTTGATTCAGATGCTTACAGACCAATTCTTAAGAAAGCTGGATTCTTAACAAGAGATCCAAGAATGAAAGAAAGAAAGAAACCAGGTCTCAAAGCAGCTCGTAGAGCACCACAGTTCTCAAAGAGATAGGAAATCGAATATTTCAAATATACAGAAAACTCTCAGAAACTTTGTTTTTGGGGGTTTTCTTATTTTGAAAAATGAAAATTCCTTTAAATTTGAAATAAGAATAAAAAAGAGTTAAAATTTGGAACAGTGCATTATTTTAAAATAAGACAAAGGAGATGCTAACGTATTAAGAAAAATAAATGAAATAATAAAGAAGGGGAATTATTTACAAGAATTACAATTTAAATATTAGGTTTATTTATTATGAAATTAGGAATTTAAATGTCTGTCAAATCTAATTTTGGTGTATCACCGGTAAGCTCAATTCCGTATACAATTACGTATATGACAGGTTTAGAAATGGGAAAGGCAACAATTCTTTTTCATATTGGATTGGTTGTATTACAGATTATTAATTTAAGAAAAGATTTTAAAATTAAAAATCTGTTGCAACTAGTTGTAGGAGTAATATTTGGATATTTTACTACATTTTCAAATTATTTGTTTTCATTTTTACCACAAACGGATGATATCGCGATTCATACAATAATGATGGTAGAAAGTGCCGCTTTAATAGCAGTAGGTATATTTTTCTATCTTCCAGCGGATATTGTTCCATTAGCAGGAGAAGGTGCAGTGTAGGCAATAGCTGATAAAACAAATATAGAATTTAGCAAATTTAAAATGAGATTTGATATTTCAATGGTAGCAATTTCGTTAATTACTTGTTTAATTGTACTTAAGGCATTAGGCTCTGTTGGAATAGGAACGATAGTTGCGGCAGTTTTAGTGGAAGCATTTCTCGGATTAATAACTAAAATGTTTGGTGAAAAACGAGATACTATTTTGTTAAAAAACAATATGAATATTGAATAGAGAACTTTTTAATAAAATTAGTATAAAAATAGAAAAGTTATTAATTAAGTACAGTAAAAATTTTAATTAAAAAAAGATAATTAAACGAAAAGAACGCAAGTAAAGCGAATAGCTTATAATTTAATAGTTTTAATATTTATAAATTTGTTTATAAATGATGTCTGAAAATAATGAGATGAACCATTTATACTAAATAATTAGTTAGAAGTGGAGTCAGCAAATATCAGACATCTTTTATTATTGAGAAATTTTGCATAAATTTATTTAAATGAAATACGAACTGATGGTTTTAATCTTCAAATCAGCAGTATATAAAATGAAAGCGGGAAAAGCAAAACAGAAGTTAGGTTTACATTCAAATTAAAAAATAATTAAAAAAGTTGAATACTTTTCTTTTACTAAATCGTTATATATTATAGAGGGGTAAAAATAAGAAAGGAGAGTTAAATCGTGGAACAGATAAATCAAGATAATTATTTTGAAGATTTATTAACTAAATATGAGAAACTGGTTTTTTCAATATGCTATCGAATGACAAATAATTATTTTGATGCTCAGGATTTAACACAGGAGACTTTTTTTTCAGTATATAGAGTTATAGAATCCTTTGATAAGAAAAATGAAAAAGCATATATTACAAGGATAACTACAAATAAGTGTCTGGACCATTTGAAAAAAGCTGAGAGAAGAACAATACCAAGTGGGGATGAAGAACTTGAAAGGGGAAGTCCTCCGGTAGATTCGGCTGAAAATCAGGTTATGGAAATAGTTGTTATGGAACAGTTGGAAAAATGTTGTAACAAGCTTAAGGAACCATATAAAACTATTGCTTTTGAATACTTTTATAAGGGAAAAACAGCTAAAGAAATAGCAATACAGAAAAATGTAAATTTACATACGGTGCAAACTCAAATAGGAAGAGTAAGAAAAGTACTCAAAAAATTGTGGCAGGAGGAAACAAAATGAACGGAGTTCATTTTCTTATAAATGTTTCCGACGTTTAGCCACTGACCGAAGGGAGGGGCAATACAAAGAAGGAGGAATTGTGATGAATCATTTGAAAGATGAAGAAATAATTTCATATTATAACCATAAATTAGAGCAAAATGAAGAAATGAATTTGATTGAGCATGTGGCAGGATGTACAGAGTGTGCAGAAAGATTTGCAAATCTTTTCCCTGTTGAGGAATTAATAGAGCCAACTGATAATTTACAGAATGAAATAGAAGCTAAATTAAATGATGAGAAATATCAGAAAAGGGTAAAAACAAGCGGTGAAAAGCATGAATCAAAAGCCAAAATCATACCATTAACAAAATATAAAAGTAAAAAAACAGAATGGTTTTCATATAGTTCAAAGGTTGTTGTTGCTGCAGGAATTGCTGTACTTATGGTGTTTAATATGGATTCAATTAAGCCAAATTTAGTCGGAACTAAAATAGAAACAATGAAACAGTTAAATAACAAATTTTCGATATCGAGAATGTTACAGCAGTCTACGGAAAAGATAGGAGCCGGAATGAAAAATATATCCGGAGGAATAGCCGAAAATTTAGAATTTGATAAAGGAGTGTATAAAGATGAAAAAGCAAAGAAGTAAATTTTGGAATTTTTGCCTGGCATGTATACCTGGTGCAGGGCAGATGTATTTAGGATTTTTTAAACAGGGAATTAGTTTAATGTCCATATTTATGGGATGCTGTGCTATTATTTCTTTGATTGGAGTTGATGCAATTGCATTTGCACTTCCTGTTATATGGTTTTATGCTTTTTTTGATGCATTAAATAAAAATTCATTGTCAGCGGATGAGTTTTCAAAATTAGAGGATGATTGGTTAATAATCAAGAACACGGATGAACTTAAATTTAATGTTAAAAAAGTAAGAATTATAGCAGCAGTGATATTAATACTTATAGGAATAAATTCCTTGTATAATGGTGCGATTAGTTTTTGCTATCAGTTAGGAATAGATTTAGATAATACTGTATTTGGATTAATTAGATATGCGTTACCTAAATTAGTATTTTCAGTGTTAATAATTGGAGCTGGAATTTATTTAATTAAAGGAAAAAGAAAATCAATATACGAAGAAAATGTAAGTATAGATAATACAAAGTTAGATGGCGATTCAGAAATTATTGAAGATAATTTTATTGAAAATGAAAAAGAAGCAAATGATGAAATATTAAGCGATTAAGGGGGAATAAGAAATGAAGGAAAGAAGAGTAGGTACATTTACATTTGGAATAAGCCTGATACTTTTTGGTGTGTTATTTTTAATTAAAACAATATTTAAAAGTTTTAATTATGCATTTATTTTTCATATGTGGCCAATTATGCTGATTATGTTAGGAGGAGAAATTATATATTATACTTTAAGATTTAATGACAAACATTTCAAGTATGATATTGGTGGAATGTTTATGATATGTTTTCTTATCCTATTTGCGATGGGGATGGCAGGTGTGGAATTTTTGATGGACAATTATCCTCAATATATTCAGTTGTAATGTGTAATATTATTTGAGGCTAATAGGTTAAATATAAAGAAGTGTTTTAGTATAAGATATTTTAAATGTATTGTAAAAGGTAAATAAAAGTAAATTTTAAATATAACCGGTCGGGGATGCAAACGACCGGCTATATTTAGTTATTTTGCTAATAAGCAAATAATTAATTTTCAGATTAATTTACAAATTAATTGTCAGGTTTAATAGCTAGTAAAGTTTAAGTAAGTTTTTTGTTGTAGCATAAGTAATTTGGATGCTTGTCTTTTTAGTGTTGTATATTATGAAAAAAAATGAAAATACTAGATAATAAAATCAATTAAGAAGGAGACATGAGATAATTATGAGAATATTATTTTATGATACAAAAAAATATGATAGGGATTCATTTGAAAAAGTTACGGTAAAATATCCGGAAATAGAAATTGAATATACAGATACAGATATTAATTCAAAAACTGCAAATTTAGCAAAAGGGTACAAGGCAATCTGTGCATTTGTAAGTTCGGATGTAGGAAAAGAAACAATAGATTGTCTAAGTAAAAACGGCGTTGAACTTGTTTTATTAAGATGTGCGGGATTTAATAATGTAGATTTAGAAGAAGCAAAAAAGAAAAATATAACGGTTATGAGAGTACCGGGATATTCACCTGAAGCAGTTTCGGAACATGCAATGGCTTTGGCTTTAGCTTCGAGCAGAAGAATTCATAAAAGTTATATAAAGGTTAGAGAAAATAATTTTAGTCTTACAGGACTTACAGGAACAAATTTGAATGGAAAGATAGCAGGAATAATAGGAACAGGAAAAATAGGAGCAGCGATGTGCAGAATATGCAGAGGATTTGGAATGGAAGTTATTGCATATGATTTGTATAAAAATCCCGAATTAGATTTTGTAGAATATGTGGAATTAGATAAGTTATTAAATGACAGCGACTTAATTTCATTGCATTGCCCACTTACAGAAGAGTCTTATCATATGATAAATAAAAGTAGTATAGCTAAAATGAAGGATGGAGTTATTCTTGTAAACACATCAAGAGGAGCCTTAATTAAAACAGAAGATTTAATACATGGAATTAGAGACAAAAAGTTTTTCAGTGTAGGATTAGATGTATATGAAGAAGAAACAAATAATGTATTTGAAAACAGAGAAGATGATATTTTAGAAACTTCTATTACTGCAAGACTATTATCTTTTCCAAATGTTATAGTTACTTCGCATCAGGGATTTTTGACTAATGAAGCTTTAGAAGCGATAAGCATTACTACATTTGAAAATGCAATGTCATATTTGAATGGCAATTTAATAGAAAATAATGTAGTTATGTAATTAATGTGATTTTTCTTTTTATCTAATATCGCATAATTTAATAGAAACGATATATTTATGTAAGTGACCTGGATTAGATGAACAGGGTGGTCCAAATCATGTCGGAAATTATTGTGATGCACCGTATTTATACGATACAAAAGGTGACAAATTAATGGAAAGAAATACTCTTTCATATATTAATCATTTTAGTCACTACATAAAACCGGGAGCTAAAAGAGTGGCATTTAGCAGATATTCAGACGATGTAGATGTTACATCATTTGAAAACCCTAATGGAGACATTGTGGTAGTCGTGTTAAATAAAACAAATGAAAGCAGACCTGCCGGTATTAGAGTTAATGATACGGTAGCACAATTAAATATGCCACCAATGTCAATTATGACAGGAGTAATTAATTAGAATACCCCAATCTTAAAAGACCCTCGATAGTTAGAAAAAATCTAACGATTGAGGGTCAAATTAATTTTGTATTTTTGAAAATTTGTAATTAATCTAGCAATGACAATAATTCTGCTTTTGAAACCAGACCAATGCTTTTATTTGTTATTTCACCATTTTTAAATACTATTACTGTTGGAATAGAAGCTATTTTGTATTTAACTCCTAAGCCGGGTTGCTCGTCAACATTTACCTTTCCAACAACTATATCATTTCGTTCTTCAGCAATCTGTTTAATTACAGGTGAGAGCATCTTACATGGACCACACCAGTCAGCCCAAAAATCTACAAGTACAGTTTTGTCACTGTTTAATACTAATTCATCAAAGTTTTCAGTTGTAATTTCTAATTCCATATTAAAGCCTCCTTTATCTAAAGTTTGCATAATGATGATAGAAAGATAATTAGATGTGTTATCTATTTTAGCCTTTCATCATATAATGATTATACACATTTTTGTTAAAATTATTAGTATATAAAATAAAAATTGTATTAAGATAATATATAAAATAACATGATAATTATTTATCAGCATCTTCTTCAGTAATTAATTTCAAATAATCAACATAATATGTTTCAGAAGAATTTTTTAATTGTGAGTTAGCCATTTCCTGCTTTAATTTTATTTCAGCTCTTTTAGCATCACTTAAAACTCCGGCACCGCCTACACAACCACCGGGACATGCCATTCCTTCTAATAAATATCCATTGTATTTTCCTGCTTTTGCTAAAGTAAGCATTTTTTTACACTCTGCAAGTCCTTGTGCACTGACAACATTGACTTCTTTATCAGGATCAATTTTCTTAATAACATTTTTTACAGCATTAGCAACACCGCCACTAGCAGCAAATCCTTTACCATCAGCAGAAGATGTCTGGAGTTCCTCTTCAACTTCTAATTCAGAAAATTCAATTGATTTAGCATCAAATATTCCCATAAGTTCTTCAAATGTAAGAACAAAATCAACATCACTTCTAACACTTCGTCTGCTTGCTTCAAGTTTTTTAGCAGCACATGGCCCTATAAAAACAACCTTACAATCCGGATGGTCTTTTTTAATCATACGACCTGTTAAAACCATTGGTGTAAGTGCCATTGAAATACAATTTGCATATTCAGGGAAAGTCTTTTTCGCCATTACAGACCATGCCGGACAACAACTTGTTCCCATAAAAGGAATCTTTTCAGGTACTTCTTCAAGGAAATCTTCAGCTTCCTGAATTGCACATAAGTCTGCACCAACAGCAACTTCAATCATATCTTCAAATCCAACAGCTTTTAAAGCAGCGCGTACCTGTGCAGATGTAACAGCACCGCCAAACTGATTTACAAATGATGGGGCTATTGCTGCATATATTGGCGTGTCACTCTTAAGTGCAAGAACAGTCTGGAATATCTGGCTTTTATCGACAATTGCACTAAATGGGCAACTTACAAGACACATTCCACAAGATACACATTGTTCATAATCAATATCTGCACGTCCATATTCATCTGATTTGATAGCGTTCATTCCACATGCTTTTGCACAAGGACGTTCCTGTTTAATAATGGCATTATAAGGACATGCTGAAACACATTTACCACATTTAATACATTTATCCTGATCAATAATAGAACGACCGTTTTCCATATGAATAGCTTTTTTAGGACATACTTCAATACAAGGATGTTCTAAACAACCCTGACATCCGTTAGTTATTAAAATTCGTTTTTCAGGACATGCATGGCATGCAAATTTAATTATATTAATAAGTGGTGGATCATAGTATTTTTCATCAATAGCACTTTTATCAATACCTTCCGAAAGAGGAGCATGTTCAGATACTTTTCTTATAGGGAGTCCGATAGTAGCACGCAATCTTTCTCCTATAATTGCTCTCTCAAGAAAAATATTGTCATAGTAGCTACCAATTTCACCTGGCATAATCTTATATGGTAGTTCTTCCATACGTGAGAAATCTCCACCTTCATATGCCATTCGGGCAACTTCCGTAAATACTTTATGCCTAATCTCAGTTTTATTTGAGTATATACCTCTCATATTTTTATCCTTTCGTGGTAATTTATTAAAATAATTCTAATTAAATCTGACAAACTCTACAGTTAAAAACTTTATCATTTATGCAATGATGTCTGATTTAAATATATACATTGCTATGTATGTTGAACTTTAGTAAACAATAGCAATACATACTAAAATTATAACATAGTGTAATTATTTAAAACAAGTTAAATATAGGTAGAAAACGATTCCTTAATTCATTAAAAACATATATAAATTGAACAAATAATATTAATAAGTTGGTAAGGCATAGAAATATATATAATTTTATGGTGGAAAAGTTATTTGTATATGTGATAAAATTGTACGAATAGTTTTAAGACAAAAGAAAAATATAAGTAAATATAAAAGAGAGATAAAGAAATGGAAGAAAATAGTGAAATCAGAAATCCGTTAGGGATTGAACCGATAAGTAAGTTGTTACGTAAATTCGCGATACCAAGTATAGTAGCTATGCTTGTAAGCTCTTTTTATAATATAGTCGATCAGTTTTTCATAGGAAGAACTGTTGGGACGTTGGGAAATGCAGCTACAAATGTAGCTTTTCCTGTAAGTACAATATGTGTAGCATTAGGTTTACTATTTGGAATTGGTGGTGCGGCAGCATTTAATATTGAAATGGGAAAAGGAAATAAAGAAAAAGCCCCATTTTATATAGGTAATGTTGTTACAGGAATAATGATACTTGGAACTATAATAGCTATAGGAATATTATTGTTTTTAACACCTTTATTAAAATTTTTTGGAGCACCTGACAATGTTTTAGGATATGCTAAAGATTACGTTGGTGTTACGGCAATTGGAATACCATTTCTTATAATGGGACTTGGGGGAGGACATATTATAAGGGCGGACGGAAGCCCTGATTTTTCTATGATATGCAATCTTGTAGGTGCAGTAATTAATATAATTCTTGATTATTTGTTTGTTATGGTATTTGATTGGCAAATGAAAGGGGCAGCGTTAGCAACAATTATTGGACAATTTGTTTCATTTGCATTAGTAATAAATTATTTAAGAAACTATAAGACAGTACGATTAAAGAAAGAACATTTCATTCCATCTTTAAAATATATTGGAAGAATTGCATCATTAGGTGTTACACCATTTTCCAATCAGATAGCAATAATGATTGTTCAAATTACATTAAATAAATCGTTGACATACTATGGGGCGTTATCAAATTATGGGGATTCAATTCCGTTAGCGTGTGCAGGCATAATAATGAAAGTTAATCAAATTTATTTTGCTGTGATAATTGGACTATCGCAGGGAATACAGCCAATTGCAAGTTTTAATATAGGCGCAAAAAATTATAGCAGAGTGAAAGAAACATATAAACTAGCTGTTATAAGTGGTACAATAGTATCAGTGATAGCCTTTATAATGTTTCAGGTTTTCCCAAGAAATATCATTAGTATATTTGGAAATGGTACAAAAGAATATTATCAGTTTGCAACAAATTATTTTAGAATATTTTTGTTTATGACATTTGCAAATGCGATACAGCCAATAACTTCAACTTTTTGTACGGCAATTGGAAAAGCAATGAAGGGAACTTTTCTTGCACTTACAAGACAGATTATTTTTCTACTACCTTTAATAGTAGTTTTACCGATGATATTTGGAATAAATGGCATTATGTATGCGGCACCTATAGCAGATGGTGGGGCAGCAGTTATATCAATAATTGTTATACGAGGAATATTTAGAAAAATGGGAGAATAAAATGTACTATATTTATATGTTAAGATGTAAAGACGATTCGATTTACACAGGGATAACTACGGATTTAGATAGAAGAATGAAAGAACATTTTGGAGCAGGAGAAAAAAGTGCAAAATATACAAGAAGTCATGTGGCTTTAAAACTTGAAGCTGCTTGGCAGACAGAAAATAAAGCACTTGCATCTAAATTAGAATATTGGATTAAACAACTAAGCAAAGCACAAAAAGAGATTCTTATAAAAGATGATACGAGAATGGATTCTATTATGGGTGATAGAATCGATGTAAAAAAATATAGTAAGAAATATTAACAATTAGTTAAATTTTGAATTAAGTTGTTGACAGATTAAAAAATATGAGTAAAATAATAAACACTGTTTATAGTTAACATTGTTAAATGTAAACGGCGTTTATTTTTTTATTGCTAAAGTCTAGTTAAGCTTGGAGGTGACAGGATGAAATGAGCGAGTACAATAAGGAACTTGTAGAAAAGGTTATGAAAGGAATGATGAAATTCAGAAAGTTTCACCATCCAAAATTATCTGATGACATTTCAAGAATGGAAGGCAGTATAATATTTTGGCTTGTTAAATCAGAAAAAATGGAAAATAAATCAGTCAATGTATCAGAACTTGCAGAAGGATTGCATGTGTCAATGCAGTCTATTTCAAGAACACTTAAAAGTTTGGAAAATAAAGGATATATTGTAAGAGAAGTAGATTCTGATAATAGAAGGAATACATTAATAAAATTGTCAAAAAAAGGCAATGAACTTGTAGATAAGAAAAAAAAGGATGTGGAAGGATATTTTGAAAGAGTATTTTCACATTTTACTGAAGAAGAATTACAGCAATATCTGAATTTTCAGGAAAAATTTTATGCAGCTATACTTGAAGAAGGCAAGACAATAAAAAAAGAAAAGGAGAATTAAGATGAGATTTTTTAAAAATTTCAAAGGGCATATGCCAATGGTATTTACAATAATAGCATTTTTGTTTATACAGGCTATGTGCGACCTGTCTTTACCTGATTATACAGCATCATTAATTGATACAGGTATTAATAATTCAGGAATTGAATATGCAACACCGGAGAAAATTTCAGAAGAAAGTTATCAGGGAATTGCAATGTGGATGACTGATAAAGAAAAAAGTAAATGGGAGTCTGCATATAAGAAACAAAGTAATGGAAATTATAAGTTAAAAGATAAATCAAAAGAAAACATGGAAAAGTTAGATAAGACTTTTTCAGAACCAATTCTTGTATATTCAATGATTTCCCAGACACAGGACAAGAAGAGCGATAATGAAAATGCCGGTCAGGATATAAGTGAGTACATGAAAGAAATTGATATGGATTCTCTTGATAACCAGACTAAGATGGACTTAGCAGCGGTTCAAAATGGAACTATGACACAGGAACAGTTTATGGCAGCTCATTTCGATTTAATAAGAGATACAGTAAGAGATAAAATGGGGTCAGCAATTGATTCTATGGGAGATTCTCTTGTTCAGTCTTCAGCTATTTCATTTGTAAAAAAGGAATACAAAAAAATCGGAGTAGATGTTGAAGCAAAGCAATTTAGTTATTTGTGGAGCACAGGAGCAAAAATGCTTGCAATGGCACTTTTAATGACTGTAAGTGCAATTATTGTTGGTTTCCTCGCATCTAAAGTATCAGCTTCAATCGGTAAAGAATTAAGAGAAAAAGTATTTAATAAAGTATTGGAATTTTCTGATGCAGAGATTAATAAGTTCTCTACAGCATCATTAATTACAAGAAGTACAAATGATGTTCAACAAATTCAAATGGTATGTGTAATGCTTCTTAGAATGGTTGCTTATGCCCCTATTCTTGCTGTGGGCGGCATAATAATGGTTATAAAAACACACTCAGGTATGGAGTGGATTATCGTAGTTGCTGTTGCTGCTCTTTTATGTTTGGTAGCAATATTGATGGCTTTAGCTATGCCTAAGTTTAAAATTATGCAGGATTTAGTTGACAGAGTAAACCTTGTTTCGAGAGAAATTTTAACAGGAATTCCTGTAATAAGAGCATTTAGCAGAGAAAAGAAAGAAGAAGAAAGATTTGATGTTGCAAATAAATCTTTGACAAAGGTAATGTTATTTACAAATAGAGTAATGACATTTATGATGCCACTTATGATGATGGTAATGTATGGAATTACAATATTGATTGAATGGGTTGCAAGCCACAGAATTGATCAGGGTGCTTTGGAAGTTGGTTCTATGACTGCATTTATTACATATACAATGCAGATAGTTATGTCTTTCCTTATGATAACAATGGTATCAATTATGCTTCCTAGAGCAGCAGTTGCAGCAGAAAGAATAGATGACGTTTTAGATACAGATGTTTCTATAAAAGATAAAAAAGAAGCTAAGATGTTAGATGCACCAAAGGGAATTGTAGAATTTAAAAATGTTGATTTTAAATATCCTGATGGAGATACAAATGTTTTAGAAGGAATAGATTTTATTGCTAAACCTGGTGAAGCTACTGCTATTATAGGTAGTACAGGTAGTGGTAAGAGTACTGTAGCAAAACTTATTCCTAGATTTTATGATGTAACAGAGGGACAGATTACAATTGATGGAATCGATGTAAAAGATTTATCACAGAAATCAATAAGGGATAATATTGGATATGTACCGCAAAAGGGAATTTTGTTCTCAGGAACAATTGCATCTAATATAAAATATGGAGCAGAGAATGCATCTGACGAACAAATGTTAGAGGCAGCAACAATTGCTCAGGCAACAGAATTTATTGATGGTAAAGAAGAAAAATATGATAGTCCTATTTCACAGGGGGGAACTAATGTTTCAGGAGGACAGAAACAGCGTTTATCAATTGCAAGAGCAATTGTAAAAAATCCAAGAATATATATTTTTGATGACAGTTTCTCAGCGTTAGACTTTAAGACTGATGCAGCATTAAGAAAAGCATTGAGTCCGAAAGTAAAAGAAAGTACGGTAATTATTGTAGCTCAAAGAATAAGCACTGTATTACAGGCAAATCAGATTGTTGTTTTAGATGATGGAAAGATGGTTGGAAAAGGAACGCACAAGGAATTAATGCAGAATTGTGAAGTATATAAACAGATAGCATCATCTCAGATGTCAGAATCTGAATTGGCAGCAAGTTTAAATGAGGAGGTGGATAAAGATGAGTAATGAAAATAGAACAAATACAAATCCACCAAGAAGAATGAGAGGGCCTATGGGCGGTGGCCGAATGGGTTCAGGTGAAAAGGCTAAAGATTTTAAAGGCACAATTGGAAAATTAATACAATATATTGGAAATTATAAATATGGCGTATTTGCAGTAATGGTTTGTGCAATGTTTAGTGTTGTATTTACTGTTGCAGGACCTAAGGTATTAGGTAAAGCGACAACAGCACTTTCAGATGGAATTATGAACAAGATATCCGGAAATGGTGGAATCGATTTTGGATATGTTGGAAAGATACTTATAATTGTTTTGTTATTATATGGAGTAAGTTGCATATTTAATCTTATTCAGGGATTTGTAATGACAGGAATTACACAGAAAATTTGTTACAGGATGAGAAAAGAAATTTCTGAAAAAATAAATAGAATGCCACTAAAGTATTTTGAAAGCAGAACTTATGGTGAGGTTTTATCCAGAATAACAAATGATGTAGATACATTAGGAAATGGATTAAATCAAAGTATAACACAGTTAATTACATCTATAAGTACATTAATCGGTGTATTTATTATGATGATAACAATAAGTGTACCGATGACACTTATTACACTTATTACATTACCTGTAAGTATTTTATTAATTAGTTTTGTAATTAAACATTCACAGAAATACTTTAAGAGTCAGCAGGAATATTTAGGTCATATAAATGGTCAGGTAGAAGAAGTATATAGTGGTCATCATATTGTAAAGGCGTTTAATAAAGAAGAAACTGTAAAGAAAGAATTTCATGATACAAATGAAATCCTTTATAAATCAGCTTGGAAATCTCAGTTTTTCTCAGGATTAATGATGCCTATAATGCAGTTTGTTGGAAATTTAGGTTATGTTGGTGTTGCAATTTCGGGTGCTTATCTTGCTATAAATGGAAAAATTGAAATTGGTGATATTCAGGCGTTTATCCAATACGTAAAGAATTTTACACAGCCAATTCAGCAGGTGGCACAGGTTTCAAATATGATGCAGAGTATGGCAGCAGCAGCTGAGAGAGTATTTGAATTTTTAGGCGAGGAAGAAGAAGACCAATTCGTAGCAAATCCTGTAGATATAAACAATGTTAAAGGAAATGTTACATTTAATCATGTAAACTTTGGATACAATGAAAATCAGACTATAATTAATGATTTTAGTGCTGATATTAAGGAAGGACAACAGATAGCAATAGTTGGTCCTACCGGAGCAGGAAAGACTACAATTGTTAAATTATTAATGAGATTCTATGACGTAAATAAGGGACAGATTCTTATTGACGGACATAATGTCAAAGATTTTAACCGAGGCGAACTTAGACAGGAATTTGGAATGGTTCTTCAGGATACATGGTTATTTAAAGGAACAATTATGGAAAATATCCGTTATGGCAGGTTAGACGCAACAGATGAAGAAGTAATTGCAGCAGCTAAGAAAGCTCACGCAGACCATTTCATCAGAACACTTCCGGATGGATATAACATGGAATTAAATGAAGAAGCAAGTAACATATCACAGGGACAGAAACAGCTTCTTACAATTGCAAGAGCTATACTTGCAGATAACCCGATTATGATATTAGATGAAGCAACATCTTCAGTAGATACAAGAACAGAACAAAGAATTCAGCGTGGTATGAATAATATGCTTAAAGGCAGAACAAGTTTTGTAATTGCCCACAGACTTTCAACTATAAAGAATGCCGATTTAATTCTTGTAATGAAAGATGGAGATATAATCGAGCAGGGAAATCATAACGAATTAATGGAAAAAGATGGATTCTATGCTAAACTATACAATTCACAATGGGCACAGCAGGAAGAAACAGCTTAGTTTTAGAAGGTTGATAAAGAGAGAATAATTTTAATGAAAGAGCATCATAAAAAAGTGGTGCTCTTTTATTTATGCCTACAAAAATGTTAAAGAGAAATATGAGAAAAATGCACAAAAATAATGCTTCAATTTAATCAATTAATGTTGATTTTAACAAAAATATCTGATAAAATTGTTTCAATAAAAAAGAATAAAGTATTTTAACAAGAATACATATATTATTGAGAAATATGAGGTATTTGTTATGAAAACAAGTTTTTATATGGGGAAAATAGAGGATGAGTCTGCGATATATTTTGACGCAGACCATTTTAATATTAGTAATGATGGAATAGTGGATGTATCAGATGAACTGCAAAAAGCAGTTAATATGGTTGTAGAAGAATACGGTTATGGAATTGTATTTGTTCCTGAAGGAAAATATCTGTTAAGTAAGACAATTTATATTCCAAAGGCAGTAAGAATAATCGGATATGGAGAGAAAAGACCTGAATTTATATTAAAGGACAATGCATTAAATTTTAATATACCAAAGGAAGACGATAAAGGTCATTTTAGATATTTGTTCTGGTTTGTGGACAGAGTTGTAACGGAAGAGACAAATGTGAATGCAAATGATGCTAATCCGGGAACTTTCTATAGTGCAATGTCTAATGTTAATATTAACTTAGGTAGAGGAAATGATTATGCGGTAGCTTTTAGGACACATTATGCACAACATGCTTTTTTAGCTCACATTACAATTAACGTCAATTCGGGAATGGCAGGAATATATGATGTAGGAAATGAAATGGAGGATATAGAAATTGTCGGTGGAAATTACGGAATAATCACTACAAAGTGTTCTCCGGGATGGCCATTTGTAATGGTAGATACAAAATTTGAAAATCAGAAAAAAGCAGCTATTTTTACAAGAGAGGCAGGTCTTACAATAGTAAGAACTGATGTGAAAAATGTGCCACAGTTTGTAGAGGTACAGGATGGATTTTTTGAAAAATTATATATAGAAGATTCTATATTTAAAAATGTGGATAAATTATTGAATATTGCATTAGAAAATAATTCGTTAACAAGTATTTATGTAAAGAATTGCTACTTGGAAAAATGTAATGTTATTGTATGTTATAAGGATACAGAAAAGACAATAAATAATAAATATGATTGTACATATATAAATGAATATATACATGGAATAACAGAAAGTGATGAGCATCCTGAAAAACAAATTAAAGATATATTATATATAGAAGAAAAGCAAATTAACTATAGTGTTTTAGATACAGATTTAAAGACTTTACCTGAAGTAAAACAGTGGATAAATGTTAAGAAAAATGGTCTTATTGGAGATGGAGTTACGGATGATACAAAGGTTCTTAAGGAGTTAATTGAAAAGTATACATATCTTTATTTCCCACAGGGAGAATATTTGCTTACAGATACTATCAAATTAAAAGATGATACAGTTATTATTGGACTTAATCCTGTTTCTACTAAATTTATACTTAAAGATAATGCAGAAAGATTTACCGGATATGGAAAAGGTATAGCATTTATTGAAAGTGGAAAAAGCAACATATTATTTGGTATAGGAATAGAAACAGGTGGAAAAAATCCAAGAGCAATAGGACTTAAGTGGAACGGCGATATTGATTCATATATTAATGATGTAAAAATGTTTGGTGGACATGGAAATCTTGTTAAAGGTACAGGAGCGTTTGAAATGCCTTATAACTCAACAAGAACTGCAGACAGTAATCCTGAGCGTATGTGGGATTATCAGTATCCATCAATAGTTGTTAATGGTGGCGGAGTAATTAAGGATGTGTGGTCTGCAAGTCCTTATGTAACAGCAGGAATAACTATCGAAAATACTGATACACCGGGAAAGATTTATTGTATGTCACTTGAGCATCATTGTAGACATGAATTGTTGATGAATAATGTTAAGAACTGGACAATCTATGGAATACAGACAGAAGAGGAAGTGGCAGAAGGCGAATTTGCAAGACCAATAGAACTACATAATTGTGAAGATATTACATTTGCAATGACATATCATTTTAGAACAATATTTGTAAATAAGCCTTATGATTATTGTGTAAAAACATTTGACTGCAAAAATATTTCATTTATAAATGCACATAATTTCTCACAAATGAAATACACAATCGATAATTATCTTTTGGATGTAAACTCAAATGTAGAAATAAGAACATGGCAGGCAACAAAGATTGATATAAAGGGAAATGTTGGCAGAAATATTAGAATAACTAAAACTAATGAACCACAAAAATTATATAGTGGATTCAGATTCCCTGACGGAGGGATTTGTAATCAAAAAGGTGATTTCTATTTTGTAGACAGTCTTGATAAGAAAATTTATTGTGTAGACGGAAAAGATTATAAACTTACTGAAATATTTGAATCACCTTATAAAATTAATTCTGTGGGATTTGATACAAATGACAGAATAATAATTGTTGGAGAATATGTGATTCCAAAGAATGCTACAGTTAATGGCAAAAAACAGGAAAATATTTTGCCTCCTGACTCATATGGTACTTCATATGGATTTTGGTACAACAGAGATGCCTATACAATAGTATTTACATTAGATAATAATGGAGAAATGCAACCATTAGATATGGTGGAAATGGGCAAAATAGAACCTGATAGAGTTATATATCCTGGTAATAGATGGAGAGATGGTTCAGATTATAAAGAAGTTTTAGGATATAAGCCTGAAAAAGCCTGGATAGCAACAGATGGAAAAACTATAATTCCAAATCATTATGATTTAATAAGGAGTAATAACTTATCGATTTCATCATGTGGCAAAAAAATGTATTCAGTTGATGAAATGTACAAAAGAGTATTTGAGTGTACAGTTGATAAAAATGGTTATCTTATAAATCCGAATGTAATAATTGAAGAGGGAGATTATTGCGTTAGAAATATTAAAGATAATATTTTGGTTGGAGATGACGATATAAAAATATATAAAAATGGAAAAATTGTAAAATCTATTCATGTAGCGTCAAGACCATCTACATTTGATATAGGTGGAACAAATAAAGATACTTTGTTTATAACGGCAAGAGATGGGATTTATGTAGCAAAAATTGATTTGGAGGAGAATGATGAATAGAAAGGTTTATATTGCAGTAACAGCAGCACTTGCATCGATGTTATTGTGGAGTTGTGGAGAAAGTGATAACAAAACAGCTAAAAAGAATGTGACACAAAATGTTACTGAGGCACAGACAGAAGAGAAAATAGAAAATGCAATTGACTATGAAAGTGATGGTGAACCTGTAAAAGATGCTACAGTATTTGGAGAAAATACATATGTATTTTCTCCGGAAGATGATAAAAATGAAATTCAGTCTAAAGTAGATGAAATTTATAAAAAACAGGAAACAAATCAGTTCGGAAAAGAAAGATATGCAATTTTATTTAAACCGGGTGAATATGATACATCATTATCTGTAAATGTTGGTTATTACACACAAGTATCAGGACTTGGAGTTTTACCTACAGATACAAATATTAACAAGTTGTGGGTCAACGCTGACTGGATGTATCATAATGCAACATGCAATTTCTGGAGAAGTGCAGAAAATTTTTCAGTAAATGAATATTGTATGTGGGCAAATTCACAGGCGGTTTCACTTAGAAGAATGAAGTTTAATGATGGAATGGTTCTCAGTGATGGAGAAGGGTGGTCAAGTGGTGGATTTATGGCTGACTGCTATTCAAATGGAACAGTTTCATCAGGGTCACAGCAGCAGTATCTTACAAGAAATGATTTTTGGAGATTGTGGGATGGCGGAGTTTGGAATATGGTTTTTGTTGGGATTGATACTGTAAGAACTCCGGCAGGAACATGGCCGTATTCGCCATATACAAAAGTGCAGACTACACCTGTTATTCAGGAAAAGCCATACCTTACATATGATGAAGAATATGGATACGGAGTTATTGTTCCTGAACTTAGGACAGATGCTGTTGGAGTATCATGGGAAAGTGGAACAAAGGGCAAATTTGTCAGCTTAAATAAATTCTACATCGCAAATCCAAATACGGATGATGCAGATACGATTAATGAGGCTTTAGCAGCAGGCAAAAATTTATTACTAACGCCTGGAATTTATGAAATAAATAAACCGTTAAATGTTAAAAATAGTGATACAATAGTATATGGAATGGGACTGGCAACAATTGTACCTGTCAATGGAAAGAAAGCAATGAAAATAGCAGATGTTGACGGGGTGAAAATAGCAGGAGTGTTATTTGAAGCAGGTGAAAAAGAGTCAGATACATTGCTTGAAGTAGGTGCAAAAAAGAGCGATGTTTCTCATGGAGCAAACCCTACAACTTTAAGTGATGTATACTTTAGAGTTGGAGGCTCAAGCTACGAAGGAAAAGTTGAAAATTGTATTACAGTAAACAGTAATGACGTTATTGGCGACAATTTATGGGTATGGAGAGCAGATCATGGAGATAATGTGGCATGGGACAAAAATACAGCAAAAAATGGTGCTGTAATTCATGGTGATAATGTAATTATGTACGGATTGTTTGTAGAACATTTTCAGGAATATCAGACAATATGGGATGGAAATGGTGGAAGATTATACTTCTATCAAAGTGAAATACCTTATGATGTTCCAAATCAAAGTGAATTTATGAGCAATAATGGTAAAGTAAATGGATTTGCGTCATTAAAAGTAGGAGATAATGTATTAACATTTGAAAGTTATGGCGTGGGTGTATATAGTTACAATAGAGATGCTACTATTACAATAGATAGAGCAGTAGAGGTCCCTGATATTGAAGGAGTAAAATTACATAACACGGTAACCGTTATGTTAAATGGACATCCGGGAATAGAACATGTAATCAATAACAGTGGATACGGAGTAAAATCATCCGGCGCAACAGCAAGAATAGTGGAATATGAAAATGGAGAACAGAATAATATGGTCTCTCGGAATCTTGAGTAATCATACCAGCAAAATAATGGAATTAAAGTGGGTGCTTTAATAAAAAGGAAATCGGGAAGTCTTGATTTTACTGGCTTAGAGACTCCGAGAGATTATTAATAAATAAAGGAGGAAAAGAAATGATACTTGATGAATGTTATGTACTGCAAAATGGAGTAAAGATTCCTAAATTAGGATTAGGTACATGGCAGATACCAAATGGAAAAGACACATACGATGCTGTTTCATATGCTTTAGAAACAGGATATAGACATATTGATACCGCAGCAGCATATGGCAATGAAGAAAGTGTTGGCAAAGCAGTAAGAAATTCAGGAATACCAAGAGAAGAAATATTTATAACTACAAAACTTCCTGCCGAATGTAAAGGCTATGATATTGCTAAAGAATGCTTTAACAAATCAATGGAAACACTTAATTTAGGATATATTGATTTGTATCTAATACATGCACCTTGGCCGTGGGATGAGTGGGGAAAAGACTGTACAGAAGGAAACATAGCAAGCTGGCAGGCTATGGAAGAAATTTATGAAGCAAACGAAGCTAAGAGTATCGGAGTATCAAATTTTGCAAAACAGCATTTAGAGCCGGTGTTAGAAATTGCTAAGATGGTACCAATGGTAAATCAAATCTGCTTCCATATAGGTAACAGACAGGAAGAGACTATTGAATTTTGCAATAAATATAATATGCAGATAATGTCATATTCTCCGCTTGCAACAGGAAATATTGTAAATGACAAATATATAGAAGTAATTGCAAGAAAATATGGTGTTACAATACCACAGGTGTGTATAAGATATTCGTTACAAAAAGGCAATGTTGTAATTCCTAAATCTACAAAGAAAGAACGTATAATAGAAAATTCAAAAGTAGATTTTGAATTAACAAAAGAAGATATGGAATATTTAGACAAAAAATAAATATAGAAAAAACACAAAATCATAGAAAAATCCTATGATACACTTAAGGTTAATTAACTGAACCTAAAAGAGTTAGAACTAAAATTGGGTAATCGAAGTTTTTGATGGTTTGTCAATCTATTTGATGGTCTTACGTGAGGGTTTGTGATATTAACTAAAGGCATTTGTCACCGCCGGTTCAAATTGACAGCGGATTTTGCTTAGAACCAAAGGTTCTAACAGCAAAATATAGCTGGAGATTTAGAACTGCTGCGAGTGACAAGCAGCGCGAGCGTTATTAAGTTAATATCACAAACCCTCACAATTAAGAAATCTAACAATTGGGAATCAAAGTAACTTTAAAGTGCATCATAGGAGTTTTTTATATCCATCCACCATCAACAGTGATAATCTGACCGGTTAAATAATCACTGCCATTTACTAAAGAGAGTGCAGTCAATGCAATGTCTTTAGGAGTTCCAATACGTCCGGCAGGAATATCGGTTACAATTTCATTGATATCATCTGAAGAAAGGTGGCTGTTCATATCAGTATCAATAATTCCACACGAAATGGCATTAACCTGAATATTTGAAGGCGCGAGTTCTTTAGCTAAAGCTTTTGTAAAAGAATTAATTGCACCTTTAGTTGCTGAGTATGCGACTTCACATGAAGCACCGACATTTCCCCATACAGAAGAAATGTTAATTATTTTACCTGAATGGTTATGCAAAAAATGAGGAACCAGTTCTTTTGACAAAAATATAGGCGCTGTTACATTTGTATTCCAAATATAATTCCAATCGTCAATTGATAAATCCTGAATTAATCCAACAACAGATATTCCTGCATTGTTAATAAGAACGTCAACTGAAATATTATTATTCTTTAAAAATTTAATTAAATCAGATATAGTTGACTGCTTTGATAAATCACCCTGAAACAGGAAAATATTAACATTATATTTTGAAAGCTCATTTTTTAAAGAAGTTAGGGTGTCAATATTATTGTGACAGGTTGCTACGATATTAAAACCATTTTGAGCAAAGATAATTGCAATTTCTTTTCCTATTCCACGGGAGGCTCCCGTTATTAAAACTGTTTTATTCATAATTAATATAATATCAGTAATGAAAAATTAGTTATATTAAAACTTCAATGTATTGAAAAATATAAACGTATAAAAAGTTTTTACACAGAAGTATAAAAAGTTTGTATTTATAAAATTATTTATGTTAAAGTATTTCAAAACATTAAAACTTTTCCATAGTTGATAAAATCCTTCCTAAAAACTATTATGAACACAATAATAACACATATTTAATATAAATTAATATAGATATAGTAAATTTAGAATAATATAAATTAATATTTAGATATTAAAATACAATGAAATAATTTGCCACAAAATTGATTTAATTTGTTCACAAAAAGCAAATAGATAACTGGTAATATATAAAATTGTTGTAGGAAGCATTATGAAAATGACACTTATTTAATGCACTATTGATAGTGTAATAGTGGCATGAATTGTCAAAGTATCTTTGTTGACAATAATAGACAGTGTTGTTATAATGTACAATGTAATAATTTTGTAACAAATAGTGAAAGTACACGGAGGTTTACATGAAGTACTATAGAAATATGACAGCGTTAGCGTTTGGAGTATTAGCAGGAACAGCAATTTTTGCAGGTGGAAAAACGGTAGCAGCTGACACATTAGACACTGAGATTGCAGGTGCTGGAATTGCAGTTGCGTTGAATGATTACACAGCAGGTGTTGCAACAGAAGTAGAAACACAGGCTACAGATATTTCAACTTTAATTCCACAGCAGTCGGCAGAAGAAGCACAGCAACAGGCAGCTCAGGCAAGTAAAGATAAGGAAAACAAATATTTTGAGGATATTGCAATTACATCTGTAACAGGTGATGATTACGTAAACGTAAGAAAGAAACCTAGTACTGAAAGTAAAGTTGTTGGTAAAGTATACAGCAATTGTGGCGCAGTTATTCTTGAAACAACAGAAGACGGATGGTACAAAGTCAGATCCGGAAACGTAACAGGTTACATAAAAGCTGATTATTTTGTAACAGGTTCAGAAGCAGAAGATTATGCATTGGATGCAGGTTATGTTATTGCTAATATGAATGACACAGGTATTCGTGTTAGAACAAAGCCTACTACAGAATCAGAAGTTGTGACTAACGTTTACCAGAATGAACATTATGTTATTAAGAAATTTAGTAAAGATGGATCATGGGTTAAGATTAAGATGAAGAAACCTGATGGCGAAGGAAGTATGAGTGGTTGGGTTTCAGCAGATTTCGTTGATGTTACAATAGATATGGATACTGCGATTACACTAAAAGAAGAAAAGGCTATGCAGGAAGCAATTTTAGCTGAACAGCAAAGAGAAGCAGAAGCAGCTCAGGCAGCTATAGAGGCACAGCAGCAGGAACAACAGAATCAGAGTAATACATCAGTTAATTATAATTCAAGTAGTTCAAGTTCAAGCAGTTCATCAAGTAGCAGTAGTTCATCAAGTAGCTCAAGTTACAGTAAACCTGCAACAAGTAATAGCTCAAGCTCAAGCAGTTCATCAAGTAGCAGTAGTTCATCAAGCAGCTCAAGTAGCTCAAGCTCATCAGGTAGTGCTGCTGCAGTTGTAGCATATGCTAAACAGTTCTTGGGCAACCCATATGTTTATGGTGGCTCAAGTTTAACAAATGGAACAGACTGCTCAGGATTTACAATGTCAGTATATAAGCATTTTGGATATAGCTTGAATAGATCATCATATACACAGGTATACAATGGTGCAAGTGTATCAACAGGAAACTTACAGGCAGGTGACTTGGTATTCTATAAATATGGTGGCAATTCAATTAGCCATGTTGCTATTTACATAGGTGGTGGACAGATTATTCATGCATCTACAGAAGAAACTGGTATTATTATCAGTGGTGTAGGTTCACCTTGTGCAGCAAGAAGAATTATGAACTAAGAATAACATATAAAATAAGACCGAATTTTTCGGTCTTATTTTTTTGCTCTTTGTCAAGCGTGGGGGTAGTCCGAGTTTATAACCAGGCTGTTAATAACATTCACAGCCCATGTTTCTTTTTAGTTAAATATGTTGGTAATTAGGGAGTAAAAAAGTAAATTGTTTTAGAATTTCGAAATTAATTCTTAAAGTATTAATCCGCACTGAGAAAATGGTTCATAATATTGGAAAAAAGTCAATAAAAAAATAGTGAAAATTACCAAAGAAAATCATTTTTATTACTAATACACAAAACAGACGTTCTTTTACGCCATAAAACAAAATACGACATGAATCAACAAAAAATAATGTTAATAGTGTTAATAACTAGATTGATAACTTGTTTTAAAGGGAAAAATGCCAAAAGAATATGTTAATAACTCAAATAATGGAGGAAAATGAATGTTAATAAGTTAAGGTGTCAAATTGTGCAATTTATACAAAAACATATGTCGAAAAAGATGTATGGAAAAATAGTGTAAATTTGTTAATAAAATAACACAAAATAAATGTGAAAAACTTGTAAATAAAGTTTGCTTTTCGCTTGTTAAATCTTATGATTATATGGTATAATTAATCCATCAGAAACGGAAAGGAAGTGGTACCATGAAAATTAAAATCATAGGTAGAGGCATTGAGATTACAGACGGATTAAGACAGGCAGTAGAGGACAAACTTAGCAAGCTTGAGAAGTATTTTGTACCAGATACAGAGATTATTGCCAGACTCAGTGTTGAAAAGGACAGTCAGAAGATTGAGGTAACAATTCCAGTAAAGGGAACTATTATTAGAGCAGAGGAGGAAAGCAGCGACATGTACGCTACAATCGATTTAGTATTAGAAACGATTGAGCGCCAGCTTGTTAAACATAAAAATAAACTTGTTGACAAGAAGAAATCATATAAAGAGTTATTTACATCAGAATTTATAGATGCAGATTACGAAGATGAAGAAGAAACAATAAAGATTGTTAAGAGTAAGAAATTTGGAATTAAACCAATGGATCCTGAAGAAGCTTGTGTTCAGATGGATATGCTTGGACATAATTTCTTTGTTTTCCTTAACTCAGAAACGGATGAAGTAAACGTTGTTTACAAGAGAAAAGGAAATACATACGGATTAATTGAACCGGAATTTGATTAAGATAGTTAAATAAATATTTAGATAATTATAAAAAGGAACTGCAAATGGTAAATGCCATTTGCGGTTCCTTTTTTGGCTCTTTGTAAAGAATGGAGTAAACCAAGTTTATAACCGGGATGCTAATAACATTCACAACCTCGAACTTTTCTTTTGCATACAGAAAACTAAGATTATAAATTATAAACATTGGATGCATTAAATGTTTATTAAGTAATATGGTGCAAGAGATTAATTAAAGAATAGAATCCAAAGCAATAGAACTGTAATATAAATATAAAAAATATTTTTATGAACATATAATAAATATTTATATGTTAAAAACGATTCAAAACAAAACTGACTAGACAATTTTCATAAAAAATATGGCTGCCAAATATCGAAATATACAAAAATTACGTTTACAAATAAAAGCAGTTTTATTTTATAGAAAAAAAGTGGGGTAAATTTTATAATATAAACAGTGCAGTAAAACGTAAAACGTTAGGGGTTTTGCTATATGGGGTTTAGATTGCACGCTACGATTGGGCGCACATATGTGCAATATATTGAGGAGGTTTTGATTATGCGAAATGCAAAAAGAATTGGCAGGAAATTGCTTGCTTCTTTTTTGTGTGTAACAATGACAGCAGGATTACTTACGGGTCTATATACATACAAGAACAATAAAGAAGTAAAAGCAGCAACAACAGGTTTTACCAGCAATGATTTCTTAAAATGTGATGGTACATCAATTAAGAATAATTATGGTAAAGGAAACATGGTGTACTTAAGAGGTACAAATACGGGAGGATGGCTTGTACAGGAAAGTTGGATGTGTTCTACAAATGTACGAGACCAGAAAACACTTATGTCAAATCTTGAAAACAGATTTGGAAAAAATACTATGTATGAATTACTTGATTTGTATGAAAACAACTATTGGTCAGAATCAGATTTTGACAATTGTAAGGAAATGGGAATGAGTGCAATAAGGGTTCCGTTTACTTACATGAATCTATACAAATATGACAATTCTAAGTCAGATTGGGTCCTTAGGGATGATGCTTTTAAGAAACTTGACTGGTTTGTTGAAGAATGTAGTAAGAGAGGAATTTATGTAATTTTAGACTTACACGGAGCATTTGGTTCACAAAACGGACAGGATCATTCAGGGGAAGTAATTGATAACGTATCTGACGTAACATTTTTCTCAAATAACTATTATAAAAATAAAACATTAGAATTATGGAAGACAGTAGCAGCTCATTATGCAGGAAATCCGACAGTGGCAGCTTATGATACCTTAAACGAACCGGGTGAAAAAGCCGGAACTACATCTTCTAAGCATTGGGCATTTTATAATCAGATGTATAAAACAATAAGATCAGTTGACCCTGACCATATTATCATTATGGAATCATGTTGGGGAACTGCAAATCTTCCAAAACCATCAGATTATGGATGGAGCAATGTAATGTATGAATATCATCACTATACATGGAATTATATTAGTGATTTACAGGGACAGAAAGATTCATGTAAAAATCTTATTAACAGCATAAATAATGCTAATTATGGAGTTCCTACATATATAGGTGAATATACATGCTTTGGATTGGAAGATGCATGGACATATGTTATGGATGAATTTAACAAGGCAGGATGGAATTACACATCATGGGCATATAAAACAAATAATTCGGGCTCATGGGGAATTTATCAGGAAAAGACAACGCAGAAGGTAAATCCTACATCGGATTCTTTAGCAGATATTAAGGCTAAATGGAGCAAGGATTCAATTGGCACAGGTTCAAAGAGTAGTAATGGAATTGTGTATAATACAATGAAAAAAGCTATGCCGGGAACAATTGTTTTTGCTGATAAGGCATTAACAGATGCGGATTATTTCTCAATTAAGGCAACTATAAATAACAAATATGTTTGTGCGGATAATTATGGACAGTCTAATTTAGTAGCTAACAGAGATTCTGCCGGTGCATGGGAACAATTTAGAGTTATTTATAATTCAGATGGAACAGTATCTTTCCAGTCTAGAGCAAATAATAAATATTTATGTGCTGTTTTTGATGATACAGATAAAGAAAACCCGGTAATTCCAAGAAGTAATGCAATTGGAACATGGGAAAAATTTTATGTTGAAAAACAGAGTGATGGAACATATGCTATTAAAACATATTTAAATAATTATTATGTTCAGGCAGATATAAATGATACAACATCAGGAATATTACATGCCTGTGGAACTTCAGTTGGAACATGGGAAAAGTTTGCACTGGAAGCATCTAATACATCTGCAATTCCTGGAAATAGCCAACCTGAAGAAACAACTACACAGCCAACAGTTGAAACAACAACTACACAGCCTGTAACAGAAACAACAACTGAAGCTGTGAAAAAACCACAGACTGAAGGAAAATTAATTTCAAAGAACAAAACAGTAACAGTTTCAGGAAACGAAAATGATACATTTACAGGAAAAAATATAGTTGATGGTGATGATGGAACAAGATGGTCATCAGACTTTGCAGATAATGCGTGGGCATGTATTGATTTGGGTAAGACATATGAAATTAATAATGTGGTGCTTAAATGGGAAGCAGCTTATGCAACAGAATACAGAATAGAAATTTCAAATGATGGCATGTCCTGGACAACTGCAAAGACATTAAATAATCAGACAGGAGGAAATAAAACAGTATCTCTTAATGGAGTAAAGGCCAGATATGTAAAAATGCAAGGTGTTAAGAGAGCGCTTCCTTATGGATATTCTATATGGGAAGTTAAAATTTATGGAAATGAAACCCAGGATTATTCAGAGCCTGAAGTAAATGTAGATGTACCTGACACACAGGGCAAATATGGAAACAATTTTAAAGCAGTAGCTTACTATCCAAACTGGTATGGAGATATTACATCAAGCATTCAGTGGGATAAATTAACTACAGTAATATATTCATTTGCGTTGCCAAATGCATCAGGTGTACTTGATTCTGTAGAAGGTTCTGCAAATGTAATTAACAGTTTGATTAAGGCAGCTCATAATAGTGGAACAAAAGTAGAAATGGCAGTTGGAGGCTGGTCATATTCAGATGGAAGTTTGTGCCAGTATGCATTTGAAAAAGCAACAAATACTGATGCAAAATGCAGAAGTCTTGCAAATAGTATTTTATCAGTAGTTGATAAGTATGGATTCGATGGTGTTGATATTGACTGGGAATATCCAACAGCAAGTTCAGCAAATCAATTTACGTCATTCATGAGATATTTGAGAGAAGGATTAACACAGAGAGGATTGACATTATCGTCAGCAGTTGCTGCTACTAGTGGAACATATCAGACTGATGAAGTCCTTAACATGGTTGACTGGATTAATGTTATGGCATATGACGGAGATGGTGGAGCAGGACATTCACCATATAGCTTACTTACAAATTCATTTAACTATTGGAACTCAACAAGAAAAGTAGACGCGTCTAAAATTGTACTAGGTGTACCTTTCTATGAAAGACCTAACTGGGCGTCATATGCAGATGTAGTTGCTAATAATTCAGCAAATGCATATAAAGACTCAGCAGTTATTAACGGAACAACAGTTTATTATAACGGTTTAGATACAATGGCTAAGAAAGCTACATTTGCAGCACAGAATGCTGGTGGTATCATGATTTGGGAAATTAGCCAGGATAGTAAAAATGCTACATATAGTTTGTTGAACCAAATTTACAAATCAGCTACGGCTATTGTTGGTACAGGTGGAAAAGCTACAGTAACGCAGGTTCCGGGAACTGTAAAAGTAGATTCATTTGGTGGAAAGACAAGTTCAATTACAATGAATACATCTGATAATACAACATATGCAGGAAATTTAACAAATGAATCATATTTAGACTATTATATTAAAGTCCCTTCAAAGGGTAATTATACAGTTGATTTGAAATTAGCTGCTGGAGATAGCAAATATAATGCAGATAACATAATTGTGAAGTTAAATGATAATAATGCGGCAACAATGGCAATTACAGCAAGCAATTCATGGACAAACTTTATTAGTCATAAAGTTACAATTAATTTTGCAGCAAAAGGAACATATAAATTAACTTTAGTTGTAAATGGAGGAGCATGTAACATAGCTGATTTTACAGTTGAAAAAGAAACACAGACTATTCCGGAAGAAACAACAACTACAACAAAGGAACAGGAAACAACTACAAAAGCACCTGAAACAACTACAACAAAGGCATCAGAGACAACAACTACAACAAAAGCGCCTGAGGTTACAACAAAGACACCTGAAACAACAGAAAATGTAAGCCGGTATCCAACATGGGATAGTAATACTGTATATACAAATGGAAACAGAGTTTACTATAACGGCAAAGTATATCAGGCTAAATGGTGGACAGTTGGTGAGAATCCTGAAACTTGTGGACAGTGGGGAGTATGGAAACAAGTGTGATGTTAACAAATATTTTACAAAATAGTAACAGCATGCAGGGGATAATATGTTGAATAAAAAACTCTTAAGTGATACAATATGCTAGTGTGATTATAAGGTTATTGTAACGTTATTATCATAGAAATACATAATTGGGAGTATATAATGAGCGCATTTAGTAAAGTATTTGGCACTTATAGTGACAGAGAGATTAAAAGAAATCAGCATACGCTAGATAAGATTGAAAGCTACAGACCGGCTATGATGGAGTTGTCGGATGAACAACTTAAAGATAAAACGACAGAATTCAAGGATAGATTGTCAAAAGGAGAAACTTTGGATGATTTACTTCCGGAAGCATTTGCAGTAGTAAGGGAAGCTGCGAGAAGAGTTCTTAATACAGAACACTATAGAGTTCAGCTTTTAGGTGGTATTATTCTTCATCAGGGTAGAATTGCAGAAATGAAAACAGGTGAAGGTAAGACACAGACATGTTTACTTCCAGCATATTTGAATGCTTTGGAAGGAAAAGGAGTTCATATTGTTACAGTAAATGAATATCTTGCAAACCGTGATGCTGAATGGATGGGACAGGTTCACAGATTCTTAGGTTTAACTGTTGCATGTGTTACTGCTGATATGGATCATGATGCTAAGAAGGCAGCATATGATTGTGATATTACATATATAACAAATAATGAATTAGGATTTGATTACTTAAGAGATAACATGGTCGTTTACAAGGAACAGCTTGTACAGAGAGGATTACATTATTGTATCATCGATGAAGTTGACTCTGTTTTAATTGATGAAGCAAGAACACCTTTGATTATTTCAGGTCAGAGCGGTAAGTCTACTAAGTTGTACGAAGCTTGTGATATTCTTGCCAGACAGATGGAAAGAGGTACAGCAAGCCCTGAATTAAGTAAGATGGACGCTATTATGGGTGTTGACATTGAAGAAGATGGCGACTTCCTTGTAAACGAAAAGGACAAGATTGTAACATTAACTGCTCAGGGTATTGAGAAGGTTGAAAAATTCTTCCATATTGACAATTATGCTGATGCAGAGAATCTTGAATTGCAGCACAATATGATTTTAGCACTAAGAGCGCATAATCTTATGTTTAAAGATCAGGATTATGTTGTAAAAGATGATGAAATTCTCATTGTAGATGAATTTACAGGACGTATTATGCCGGGCCGTCGTTATTCAGACGGATTGCATCAGGCGATTGAAGCTAAGGAGCATGTAAAAGTTAAGAGAGAAAGTAAGACACTTGCAACTATTACATTCCAGAATTTCTTCAACAAATATGATAAGAAAGCCGGTATGACAGGTACAGCCCTTACAGAAGAAAAAGAATTTAGAGATATTTACAGCATGGATGTTGTAGCAATACCTACAAACAGACCTGTAGCAAGAATTGATCATGATGATGCTGTATTTAAAACAAAGAAAGAAAAATTACATGCAGTTATAGAAGAAATAAAGAAATCCTATGCTAAGGGACAGCCTGTATTGGTTGGTACAATTAACATAGATGCATCTGAAGAAATAAGTGCATTATTAAAGAAGGAGGGAATTCCTCATAAAGTTTTAAATGCTAAGTATCATGAATTAGAAGCTGAAATCGTAGCAGAAGCAGGACGTCACGGTGCGGTTACCATTGCTACAAATATGGCAGGTAGAGGTACAGATATTAAACTTGATGATGAAGCAAGAGCAGCAGGTGGATTAAAGGTACTTGGAACAGAAAGACATGAATCAAGACGTATTGATAACCAGTTAAGAGGTCGTTCAGGACGTCAGGGAGATCCGGGTGAATCTAAATTCTACATCTCATTGGAAGATGATATAATGAGATTGTTCGGTTCAGAAAGACTTATGTCTGTGTTTAATGCATTAGGAGTTCCTGAGAATGAAGAAATTCAGCATAAGTCATTAAGCAAAACAATCGAAAGAGCTCAGAAGAAGATTGAAGGAAATAACTTTGGTATTAGAAAGAACTTATTAGAATTTGATAAAGTAAATAATGAACAGCGAGAAATTATTTACTCAGAAAGAGAAAAAGTTCTTAACGGCGATAATATGAGAGATGCCATTGTTAAGATGATTACAGATGTAGTTGAAAATGAAATTGATACTTACATTGGAGATAATCAGCCATCATCTGAATGGGATCTTGCTGGATTGAATCAGAGTATTCTTGAAATTATGCCAATAAAGCTTTCATTGACAAAGGATGAAATTCTTAATTTATCAAAGGCTGAATTTAAGCAGACACTTAAGGCGGCAGCAGTTAAATTATATGAAGATAAAGAAGCAGAATTCCCTGAACCCGAACAGATAAGAGAAATTGAAAGAATTGTTCTTCTAAAGGTTATTGATAGAAAATGGATGGATCATATCGATGATATGGATCAGTTAAAACAGGGAATAGGCCTTATGGCTTATGGACAGAAAGATCCTGTTGTAGAATATAAGATGCAGGGTTACGAAATGTTTGAAAATATGATTCTTAATATCAGATTTGAAACAATAAAAATGTTAATGCATCTTCAGGTAGAACAAAAAGTTGAGCGAGAAGAAGTTGCTCAGGTTACCGGAACAAATAAGGATGATGAAGGAGTTAAAAAGCCAAAGCACAGAGATGTTGCTAAGGTATATCCAAATGATCCTTGTCCATGTGGATCTGGTAAGAAATATAAACATTGCTGTGGAAGAACACATTAAGAGGAAGAGGACAGGACAACACCTGTCCTTTCCTAGTGTTAACAGAAAGTAAAGCAATAAATTGAAACAGTAAATTATATCTGTTAAAAATATAGGAGAAAAAAATGAACGAAGTTCATTTTTTCCTATAAATGTTTCCGACGAATAGCCACTGACCGAAGGGAGGGGGCAATACATATTATAGGAGAG
Source organism: Eubacteriaceae bacterium (assembly GCA_902363805.1). Lineage (GTDB taxonomy): Bacteria > Bacillota > Clostridia > Lachnospirales > Lachnospiraceae > Eubacterium_U > Eubacterium_U album. Next base: position 33,907 of record CABJBF010000008.1, read on the forward strand.
AGTGATGATAGAATTAGATGAAATAAAATATCGATTGACTCCATATGAAAAAGAATTAGACGAAATAAAAGATGCTTTGGATTTGCAAAATAAAGAAGAAAGAATCATTGAGCTAGAAAGAACAATGGAAGCTCCGGGCTTTTGGGATGATATGGACAAAGCACAAAAATATATGAAAGAGCTCAAAAATTTAAAGGATTCAATAGAAACATATAATAATTTAAAGAGTTTGTATGATGACATTTTAGTCTTAATAGAAATGGGAGAAGAGAGTGAAGATGCAGAAATTGCTGAAGAGGCGAAAAGTTCAATGGATGAATTTGCTTCTAAAGTGGATGAAGTAAAGATAAAAACTCTTTTGTCAGGTGAATATGATAAATATAATGCAATATTAAAGTTAAATGCAGGGGCAGGTGGAACAGAATCCTGTGATTGGACAAGTATGTTGTATAGAATGTATACGCGTTGGGCTGAAAGTAAAGGATTTACAACTCAGGTTTTAGATTTTCTAGAGGGTGAAGAAGCGGGAATAAAATCCATAACTGTGCAGATTAATGGAGAAAATGCATATGGGTATTTAAAATCAGAGAGAGGTGTTCATAGACTTGTAAGAATATCTCCTTTTAATGCAGCAGGAAAAAGACAGACTTCATTTGCTTCATGTGATGTAATGCCTGATATAGAAGAAGACTTAGATGTTGAAATTAATGATGATGATATCAGAATAGATACATATCGTTCAAGTGGAGCAGGTGGACAGCACATTAACAAAACCTCATCGGCAATAAGAATTACTCATTTACCAACAGGCATAGTAGTTCAATGTCAGAATGAACGTTCACAGTTGCAAAATAAAGATAAAGCAATGAAAATGCTCAAAGCTAAATTGTATCTTTTAAAACAGCAGGAAGAACAGGAAAAGAAATCAGGAATCAGAGGAGAAATAAAAGAAATAGGCTGGGGAAGTCAGATAAGATCATATGTAATGCAACCGTATACTATGGTAAAAGACCATAGGACAAATGAAGAAACAGGGAATGTAAGTAGTGTTTTAGATGGCAATATAGACCAGTTTATAAATGCATATTTAAAGCAAAATAGTATACAGGGGAAATAAATTAGTATGCAAAGTAACGAAAAATAAGTTGCAGTATAAAATTAACTATGTTAAAATTTTGAAAGTGTATACATAAATTTGTTATGCAAATAAGCAATGATAATGAAACAAGCGAGGAAGAGATAATGATTAATGTAGCAATTTTAGGATACGGAACAGTAGGCTCCGGAGTGTTTGAAATTTTAGATACAAACAAAAAATTGATTGGGGAAAAAGCAGGACAGGAGATAAACGTAAAATATGTTTTAGACCTTAGAGATTTCCCTGGTGACCCATGTGAATCAGTATTGGTTCATGATTTTAATACTATTTTGGAAGATGATGAAGTTGAAATTGTTATTGAAGTTATGGGCGGATTAAAACCAGCTTACGATTTTGTGAAAAAATCACTTTTAGCAGGCAAGAGTGTTTGTACATCAAATAAAGAATTAGTAGCTAAATATGGCGCAGAGTTAATTCAGATTGCAAAAGACCACAACAGAAACTTCTTGTTTGAAGCAAGTGTTGGAGGTGGAATACCTATTATAAGACCATTAAATCAGCATATTACAGCAGATGAAATTTGTGAGATTGCAGGTATCTTAAATGGAACTACAAATTATATCCTTACAAAAATGGATAAAGAAGGTGCAGATTTCCAGACAGTATTAGCACAGGCACAGGAATTAGGATATGCAGAACGTAATCCGTCAGCAGATATAGAAGGATTTGACGCAGTTAGAAAGATAGCAATATTAGCATCACTTGCTTATGGCAAATCAGTTGATTTTGAAGATGTATATACAGAAGGAATAACAAATATTACAGATATAGATTTTAAATATGCGGCAGCTATGGGAAAATCTATAAAGTTATTAGGAAAATGTAAAAAAGAGGCAAACGGAATAGTTGCATCTGTAACACCAAGATTATTATCACCAAGTCATCCATTGTTTAACGTTGAAGGCGTTGTAAATGGAATCTTAGTAAGAGGAAACATGGTTGGTGATTTAGTATTTATCGGTAGTGGCGCAGGAAAACTTCCAACAGCAAGTGCAGTTGTATCAGACGTTGTAGATGCTGTAAGACATTTGAATATTCCTGTGACAGTTATATGGGATAAAGAAAAGTTAGAATTATTAGAATTTGGCAAATCAAGAAAGTCTTTCTTTGTTCGTGTTGAAGGTGATGAAAAAGATAAGATTGAAGAAGCGTTTGAAAATGTAACATACATAGATGCAGGAATTGAAAATGAAATTGGTTTTGTTACAAGACCGATGTCAGAAGATGAATTTAAGGCCGCATCAGAAAAATTAGAGAATATTATTACAAGAATAAGAATTGAAGAATAATATTAAGGGATATTAAATTAAGTTAAATTTGCATTAACAGATTAATGTTTATGTAAATAATAATTGATAGCAATTTATAATAAAAAAACATATATAATATAAAGGCCGTAATTCGGTGTGAGAGGATTGAAAGAAAATGGAAGAAACAAAGGTTGTTAAATTTGGTGGAAGTTCACTTGCTGATGCAAAACAGTTTAAAAAGGTTGCAGACATAATATTGTCTGATCCGGAAAGAAGATTTGTAGTTGCATCTGCACCTGGAAAAAGATTTATTGAAGATGTTAAAGTTACAGATATGTTATATAAGTGCTATGAATTAGCATCTGAAAGCGAAAATTTTGACGAATATTTTCAGATGATTAAAGACAGATATAACAATATTATTGCAGACTTAGGATTAAAAGATTTTAGCCTTGATGAAGATTTTGAGATAATTAAAGGCGCATTTGCTCATATGGCAGGCCGTGATTACGCTGCAAGCCGTGGAGAATATCTCAACAGTAAAGTATTAGCAAAATATTTAGGATTTGATTTTATCGATGCAGGAAAATATATCTTCTTTGATGATCAGGGTAATTTTGACTGGACTAAGACAGAAGCAAAATTGGCACCAAAGCTTGCTAAGACAAACAAGGCAGTAATACCTGGATTTTATGGATCTATGCCAAATGGAACAATAAAGACATTTTCAAGAGGTGGTTCTGATGTAACAGGATCAATAGTTGCTAGAGCAACTAAAGCTAAATTATACGAAAACTGGACAGATGTTAGCGGATGTCTTATTTGTGACCCTAGAATAGTTAACAATCCGGAACCTATCAAGACTATCACATATAGAGAATTACGTGAATTAGCATATATGGGAGCAACAGTATTGCATGAAGATGCTATATTCCCTGTTAGAGCAGCAGGTATTCCTGTAAACATCAAAAATACAAATCAGCCGGAAGATAGAGGAACAATGATTGTTTCTGAGTCAGCTGAACATTGCGATCATATTATTACGGGTATTGCAGGTAAGAAAGGCATGTCTGTAATTAATATAGAAAAAGATAAGATGAATAGCGAAATCGGATTTGGTAAAAACGTATTACGTGCATTAGAAAAGAGTAATGTAAGTTTTGAACATATGCCATCAGGTGTAGATACAATGAGCGTTGTAATTGCAACTGAAGCATTAGCAGGCAAGGAAACAGCTATTATTGACGAGATTAAGAGCAGAGTACATCCTGATCAGATTTATATCGAAAGCAATCTTGCACTTATAGCAGTAGTTGGTAGAGGAATGAAGAGTGCAAGAGGAACTGCAGCAATTTTATTCTCAGCATTAGCTGATGCAAGAGTAAATATTAAGATGATTGACCAGGGTTCTTCAGAACTTAACATTATCGTTGGTGTTGAAGAAGAAGATTTTGAAGTAGCAATAAAGGCAATCTACAAGAGATTCATTGGCATTAACCAGTAAATAGAGTATATGATGCGGAATAAAACCGTGTTAATAATATTTTTAACCGTATATTAAATATAATTCTTCAGGGCAGGGTGAAATTCCCTACCGGCTGTATTTATGCAATGCATATAAGCCAGCGAGCCGAAAGGCATGATATGGTGTGATTCCATAGCCGACAGTAAAGTCTGGATGAGAGAAGTAATAAGATTAATAATTATGATATTAATAATCTCATGAAAAGCACCTGAACCAGGTGCTTTTTTTCTTTGCTCTGTATAAATAATATATTAATTTTCAGAAAGGAAGTAAAATTAAATGAAAAAATTATTTACAACAAAAAACTTAGCGTTGATGGCTATTTTCGCAGCTATTGCTGCAATACTCATGGTCCTTATAGAAATTCCGGTAGTGTTTATAGCGCCGTCTTTTTATAAGCTTGATTTTAGTGAGATACCTATTTTGATAGGAACATTTATTATGGGACCTGTATCAGGAATAATTATGGAAGCTATAAAGATTGTGCTTAAAATATTACTTAAAGGGACAACAACAGGTTATGTTGGAGAATTGGCAAATTTTTGCATAGGATGTTGCCTTGTTGTTCCGGCGGGAATAATATATAAATTTAAGAAATCTAAAAAGGGAGCATTCATAGGGATAGTAGTTGGTATTGTGTTAATGGCAGTTGCAGGCGCAATTCTTAATTATTATGTAATGCTACCGTTTTATGAAAAGTTTATGCCGTTAGAAGCAATTATAGAAGAAGGAGCAAAAGTAAATCCGATAATTAAAGATAAATGGAGCTTTGTTTGGGTTGCAGTAGCACCATTTAATGTATTTAAAGGAATAATAGTTGGAATTGTAACAGGAATATTATATAAGAGAATAAGCACATTTATAAAAAAACTCTAGAAATAAATAAATTGAAATGTAAAAAGATATTGTTTATAATTATGTGGTGATTATAAACAATATCTTTTTGTTTTGACAAATATTTGCTGTTTGTTATGCAAATGTTTTTGTTGTGTAGGAAAAGCTCATATGGGCTTAGACCTTTTGACTCTGGCATTACAATATGTTTTGCCATAAAAGAAAAGAGGAATAAAATTTATGATATATGAAACAAATTCGCCTGATGAAACTTTTGAGATTGGGAGAAAGTTAGGACAATCTGCGAAAGCAGGACAAATAATTTGCCTAAATGGTGATTTAGGTGTTGGAAAGACTGTTTTTACACAGGGATTTGCAAGCGGACTTGGTATAAAAGAATGCGTAAATAGTCCAACTTTTACAATTGTACAAATATATGAAGAAGGCAGGATTCCGTTGTATCATTTTGATGTATATAGAATTGGTGACCCTGAGGAAATGTATGAATTAGGATATGAGGATTATTTCTTTGGAGAAGGAGTATGTCTGATAGAATGGTCGAAACTCATAAGTGAACTGATTCCTGACAATGCATCAACAGTTTTGATAGAAAAGAATTTAGAAAAAGGATTAGATTATAGAAAGATAACGGTGGAATAAAGATGAAAATATTAGCAATAGACAGTTCTTCGTTAGTGGCATCAGTTGCAGTGGTAACAGATGATATATTAACGGCAGAATATACAATAAATTTTAAAAAGACACATTCGCAGACATTGTTGCCAATGATAGATGAAATTAGCAAAATGATAGAATTGGACATGGAAACTATAGACGCTATAGCAATAACAGGAGGACCGGGTTCATTTACCGGACTACGTATAGGAAGCGCTACAGCAAAAGGATTTGGATTAGCACTTAATAAGCCGATAATAAATGTACCGACAATCGATGCTATGGCATATAATTTTTATTCCAGCAATTATATTATTTGTCCGATTATGGATGCAAGACGTCAACAGGTATACACTGGAATATATTACTTTGAACAGACGCATATGAAAATATTAAAAGAACAGTGCGCAATTTCTGTAGAGAATTTGATTGATGAGTTAGATAAGAGAGGAAAAACAGTAATGTTCTTGGGAGATGGAGTGCCTGCATATAGAGAAATTATAGATGAAAAAATGAAAACTGAGCATTTATATGCCCCATGCCATATGAACAGACAAAGAGCATCGTCACTTGCAGCTTTGGCACAAATATATTATAAAAATGGAAAAATAGAGGAGGCTAGTGAACATAGACCTGATTATTTGAGACTTTCACAGGCTGAAAGGGAAATGCTTGAAAAGCAAAAGAAGGAAGAGAAATAATACAGTTTTCATAATTTGGTTTTATACAGATAAAGGATAAGGGTAATATGGTAAAAATAGAAAAGATGAGCGAAAAGCATATAGCCCAGGTAGCGGAGATTGAAGAGAGCATATTTTCTGTTCCGTGGTCACAAAAAGCGTTTAAAGATTCGTTAGAATTAGATAATACTGCATTTTATGTCGCTATAGAGGAAGAAGGGGTTATAGGATATTGTGGCGTTTATAAGGTTATGAATTCCGCTGATATTACGAATGTAGCTGTAAAAAAAGATAAGAGAAAAAAAGGTGTGGCTAAGCAGTTGCTAAAAGAGGCTATTAAAGATGCTAAAAGTGAACAAATTAAGGAAATAATGCTTGAAGTTAGAGAAAGTAATGAAGCCGCAATATTTTTATATAAAAAAATTGGATTTCAAAGTATTACAAAACGAAAAAAATACTATAAACATCCGGTAGAAGATGCAATTATAATGCTATTAAAGATATAAATATACTTCTAGATAGTGGAATGCCAAAGGTTTCCACTATTTTTTTGTCGAAAAAAATAATATGATGATTGCATCAAAAGAAAGGATTAAAAATATGAAAAAGATGAATAGCAAAGGTAAATATGAAATTTTTTGTCATAAATGTGGAAAGAAAATGCAGATGACAAATGGAATAGTTACGGAAGGAATAATTAGATTACAGGGGAAATGGGGTTATTTTTCTAATAAGGATTTACAGATGCATACAATGGATTTATGTGAAGAATGTTATGATTCGATAACTACGTTATTTAAATATCCGGTTGACGTTACAGAATATATTTCAGTAGAGGATGATTACTATACGTTAGAACAGGTATAAAAAATTACATCCTTTTCATAAAAAAGTCTTTGTGCTATTATACAACATAGAGTTAACAAGAGTATTAAAAGAATTATTAAAAAAATTCTTTTATAGAAAGTGGAGAAATTTATGCTGGATGTATGTTTGTTAGGCACAGGAGGAATGATGCCGCTTCCAAGAAGATGGCTTACAGCTTTAATGTGCAGATATAATGGAAGTAATATATTGATAGACTGTGGGGAAGGCACACAGGTAGCTATTAAGCAAAAAGGCTGGTCGTTTAAACCTATAGATGTTATTTGCATAACACATTTTCACGCAGATCATATAAGTGGATTGCCGGGATTGCTGCTGACTATGGGAAATGCAGAAAGAACAGAACCATTAACTATGATAGGACCAAGAGGTCTTGAAAAAGTTGTTAAGGCTTTGAGAATGATAGCTCAAGAATTGCCATTTGAAATTAATTTTATCGAATTAAGCGGCGACAGACAAATAATTGATATTGGAGAATACAAAATCAACGCGTTTAAGGTAAAGCATAATGTAACATGTTTTGGATATTCAATTGAAATAGACAGAAAAGGAAGATTTAATCCGGAAAAAGCAAAAGAACTTAATTTACCCGTTAAATGTTGGGGATTGCTCCAAAAAGGAGAAACAATAATTTATGAAGATAAAAAATATACTCCGGATATGGTTATGGGTGAAAGAAGAAAGGGTCTTAAGGTTACTTATACAACTGATACAAGACCTGTTCAAGCGATTGTTGAAGCAGCAACAGGAGCCGATTTGTTTATTTGTGAAGGCATGTATGGAGAACCTGATAAAGAAGCAAAAGCTAGAGAATATAAGCATATGACTTTTAAGGAAGCAGCTACTATTGCAAAAGAAGCAAATCCGAATGAAATGTGGCTTACTCACTATAGTCCGTCACTTGTAAAACCACAGCTTTACATGGATACAGTCACAAAAATATTCCCGAATGCTAAAGCAGGCAAGGATGGAATGTCAGCCGATTTGAAATTTGAAGAAGAATAACGAGGTATAAAAGTGAAAGAAGTAAAGATATTAGCTATAGAAAGTTCTTGTGATGAAACAGCGGCAGCAGTTGTTGTGAATGGAAGAGAAGCATTGTCAAATGTAATTTCATCTCAAATAGATCTTCATACACTATATGGTGGAGTTGTGCCTGAAATTGCCTCCAGAAAACACATTGAGAATATTAATTATGTTATTGAGGAGGCTTTAGAAAAGGCAGGAAGCACATTAGATGATATTGATGCTATAGGTGTAACATATGGCCCCGGATTAGTTGGAGCACTGTTAGTTGGAGTGGCTGAAGCAAAAGCTATTAGTTTTGCAAAAAATATCCCACTTGTTGGAGTACATCATATAGAAGGACATATTTGTGCAAATTACGTAGAAAATAAAGAGTTAGAACCACCATTTATTTGTCTGGTTGTTTCAGGAGGACATACACACCTTGTAAAAGTAGAAGATTATGGTAAATATACAATTTTAGGGAAAACCAGAGACGATGCAGCAGGAGAAGCTTTTGATAAAGTGGCAAGAGCAATCGGTTTAGGATATCCGGGTGGACCTAAAATTGATAAAATATCAAAAGAGGGAAATCCTCATGCTTATGAGTTTCCAAGGGCAAAAATAATAGATAACGCTTATGATTTTAGCTTTAGTGGCTTAAAATCATCAGTATTAAATCAGATTAATATGGCGGAAATGAAGAAAGAGAAAATAGTACCGGCAGACATAGCAGCATCGTTTCAAAATGCAGTAGTAGATACATTGTTGACACATGCAATGATGGCTGTTAAAGAAAGTGGCATGAATAAATTGGCTATCGCAGGTGGAGTGGCATCAAATACAGCTATTAGAGCAGCTTTTGAGCAAAAATGTAAAGAAGAAAATATAGAATTTTATCATCCGTCACCAATTTTGTGCACTGATAATGCGGTTATGATTGGATCAGCTGCATACTACGAATACATAAATGGAAAAAGAGATGGATGGGATTTAAATGCAATACCTAACTTGAAATTAGGTGAAAGATAGTTTGATTTTGAAAAAATAAAATTAATTGTGTAACAAGACTATATATAACAGTAATAGTTATAACCATATTTGTATTTAGTGTGCACAGTTAATTATAGTAGAAAAATTAAAACCATTGATATTAGGAGAAAAATATGAAAGTAAACGCTATTGTTCTTGCTGCAGGTAGTGGAAGTAGAATGAAAAGCAAAACAAAAAAACAGTTTATGACAATAAAAGGCAAACCAGTGATATGGTTTGCTTTAAATGCTTTTCAGAAGAGCATGGTAGATGAAATAATATTGGTAACATCTAAAGAGGATGTAGATTATTGCAAAAATATAATAAAAAAATACAATTTAACAAAAGTATCAAGTATAATTGAAGGGGGAAAAGAAAGGTACAATTCTGTATATAATGGATTAAAAGAAACAAAATGCGATTATGTTCTGATTCATGATGGCGCAAGACCTTTAATAAATCAGCAAATAATTGATAATTGTATTAATGGAGCGATAAAATACAAAGCATGCGTAGCTGGAGTACCGGTAAAAGATACTATCAAAATAGTTGATGAAAAAGGAATTGTAATAGATACTCCACCTAGGAATCAAATTTGGATAACACAAACACCACAGGCGTTCGAAGATAAATTAATAAGAGAGGCTTATGAGAATATAGAAAGAAGTGACAATGCATTAATTACAGACGATGCAATGGTAGTAGAAAAATATGGGAATGCTAAAGTTCATTTTGTAGAAGGTGCATATGATAATATAAAAATAACAACACCGGAAGATATAATACTATGCGAGTGCCTAATGCAAAATAAGCATGTCTAAATGATTAGAAATTGTTAAAAATAAATAAGATGAAGTGGAAATAAATTTTTCACTTCACGAAAAATAAAAAAATAAAAAAAGTTGAAAAATATTGTTGACATATGTAAACAACAATGATATTATAATTGAGCGCGTTACGGAAACGGAACGAAGCAAACAACTGGAGAGGTGTCCGAGTGGTTTAAGGAGCCGGTCTTGAAAACCGGTGATTCCGAAAGGGACCGTGGGTTCGAATCCCACCTTCTCCGTTTTTAAATAATGAATCACCTGTAAGCTGTTGCTTGGAGAAGTACCCAAGTGGCTGAAGGGGCTCCCCTGGAAAGGGAGTAGGTCGTTAATAGCGGCGCGAGGGTTCAAATCCCTCCTTCTCCGTTTGAAACTTCTCAGATAAAAAAAGATATTGACAAACAAAAGAAAGTGTGATTGATTATTTAAGTCGACAAAACAAGTTGACAACAAGCAAAACAAGAACATTGATAATTGAACAGCAACCATCCCTGAAAATGAATAAAAGATTTTCAGTGAACGTCATCAGAAATGATGAATTCCAAAACAACAGTAATTGATGGAAG
>CABJBF010000009.1 GCA_902363805.1 Eubacteriaceae bacterium
GTCAAGCTACAGAAAACAAATCAAAAGTCCATAGTATCTGAATTGTATTGAACCACGATATTAAAAGAAAGGAAATATGTGATAATTAACTTCCTAATTATCATACAAGACATAACTATGAAAGAATATCAACATCTAATAGGTAAAATTATTATTGCGATTGCAATTATAGTTGCCGCAATCATTATAGCGGGTGCTATCGAGGGTGCAGGAGCAAATATCCAAAGTGGTCTGTGGAAGTTAAGAGATGCACTACGATAATTCAAGTTTGTATTAGTAAAGGAAGATGAAGTACCTACGGTGCCAAAACGGTGCCAAGAACTTAGGCAAATAAAAATACAGTATGCAAAAACAGCAGTTTTCTGCAGATTTTGCCACCTAAAAGCATAGAAAATATGCAGAAATACGGTATTCAAATATCGTGAAGGTGGTAGAACAGTAGGTTCAGGTAAGGTTGCTACAATTGTTGAATAATTAACGTTATCAATGAATAGAGCGCAAGCTCACTATAAATAAAGAAGACCACGGTCGTGTTTACACGAAACCGTGGTTTTCTTTTATTTATTTTCAACACTACTTAATTTTTACCCAACCATATTGAACCTAAGCGACACTATATAATTGAAAAACAAAAAAGTGCACGTTTGTTTATCATAGGAGGTTAATAGTGAATAAGGCGGATGCAGACAGATTAATAATTAAATATCAGCCGAAGGTTTTGGGATTTGCAATGTCCAAAGTTAGAAATATATCAGATGCAGAAGAATTGGCTTCAAATATTATATTTGAGCTTTATAAATCATTTCTAAAATCGGAGAATATAGTAAATATCGATGGATATGTATATAGAATAGCAAGCAACGTTTATGCAAAATATGTTGATAATGAAGTTAGAAATAAGCATATAGACATTCTTCAGGTGGTATGTCCAATGAATGAAAGCGGATATGAAAGTTTAGAAGATGAGGAAGTATACAATAACTTGAGAAAACAAATCAGTAGGCTATCTAATCGGCAGAGGGCAATTACATATATGAAGTATTATAAAGATATGTCTGTTACTGATATTGCAAATCAGTTGGGGATTTCTGTTGGGACTGTTAAATGGCATTTGTCTGATATCCGAAATGGATTGAAGGAGGAAATCAAAATGGTAAAGAGTAATAATTTAAGTGTGAATCCAATATATTTTAATGATATGGGGCACAGTGGCACTCCCGGAAAAACTGGGGATACAATGGATATGTTTGACTCAAGATTGAAACAAAACATTGCATGGAGTTGCTATTATGAATCAAAAACAATGACAGATATAGCAAAGGACTTAGAAGTTCCGGTAGCTTATATTGAAGGTGAGTTGAAAAAACTTGTTGAGTGGGGATATATTGACCAGGTAGACAATTCAAAGAATCCAAAGTATCTGACAAATATGTTTATTACAGATGATAGGGAAGATTTTTCTGATAATATTGAAATTAAAAAAAATGCTGCTAAGTTTTTGGTTGATAATCTATATAAAGATTTATTTGAAAAGTTTGATAAAGCAGAAGACAATTGGGGAATGATTTGTCCGGATAATGATAAGAATTATTTGAAATATAATCTTGTAATGATGACTCCTAGCAGTATAGGAAGTGATTGGCAGAATTGGGAAGATTTTGCAGTGAAGAGACCAGATGGAGGTTATTTTATTGCATATGCAACTGTTACAGATGACTGTACAAAGAAAATTAATGATTACAAATACGCAGGATGTGGATACATGTTAGATCAGGTTTGGAAAGATGCTAAATGTGTTCTACAGAGCAAACAGTATAATTGTATGTATAGTGACAGAGAAATTAGTTGGCGGAGTAACAGGTATGAGGACTGGCAGGATTTGTATTCATTCTTATCTAATGATTGTAACAAAGATAAAATAAGTCTTGAAAGTTTTTCGAACTTGTTAAAAAAAGGCTATGTGGCAGACGATGAAAGTCAGGTTACTGTTATAAAAACCAATAAAGCTAATTTGGGTGAAGCATTAGATTCTTTTGTAAGTGAGCATTTTGCTATTCCCGACAAAGTAATTAAAGAGAGTAAAAAGGTTGATGAAAGATTATATGCAGCAAATAAAATGAAATACCCAAAGCATCTTGAAGGATTGGTAAAATACAACAATAGCAATTCATTCACGTGGGCAGAAATGATTCCGTTTGTTATAGAAATATTGTTAGAAGAAGGTATCTTAAAGCCATTGACTGCTAAACAGAAAAAAGGCTGTTTTCTCGGTGGTTATGATTAGAGAATGAGCAACGATCAACTATAATCTTGAATTTGGTAAACAATCATGTTAATATAATCATACAATGTAAGTGTAACAAGTGTTGCACATGTGGGCTGGTCGGAAGACCCAGGTCCAACCTAATCGGCGGGGAGGCTCCCCGCCATTTATTGTATTAGAGGAGTTTGACAAATGAAAGAATTTCCATTTTTACTTTATAAAACAGAAAAGGAAGATATTTCCATTAATGCTTTAATTAAAGATGATTCAATTTGGTTGACGCAGAAAGCAATGGCGGAATTGTTTGGAATAGATAAATCAGGCATTAGTCGTCATCTTGCGAATATTTTTGAAACAGGTGAATTGGATGAAGAAGTGGTTGTTGCAAAAATTGCAACAACCACTCAACATGGAGCAATAGAGGGAAAAACCCAATCTAATTCTACTAATTTTTATAATTTAGATGCAATCATTTCCGTAGGCTACAGAGTGAATTCTATTCGAGCTACTCATTTTCGTATTTGGGCAACAAACGTTTTAAAGGAGTATATGACAAAAGGATTTGTGCTGGATGATGAACGATTAAAACAGGGAAAGACTGCATTTGGTAAAGATTATTTTAAAGAATTACTCGAAAGAGTTCGTTCTATTCGTGCGAGCGAAAGAAGAATCTGGCAACAGATTACGGATGTTTTTGCTGAGTGTAGCATTGATTATGATAAAAATGCGGAGATTACACATCAGTTTTATGCAATGGTGCAGAATAAATTCCATTATGCAATTTCGGGACAGACAGCAGCAGAAATTGTTTATTATAGTGCAGACCATACAAAGAATCATATGGGGCTTACTACATGGAATAATGCTCCTGATGGTCGGGTATTGAAATCAGATGTAACTATTGCAAAAAACTATTTGGATGAAAAGCAAATTCGTAGTTTGGAGCGTGCGGTGACAGGTTATTTTGACTACATAGAAGATTTGATTGAACGTGAAAATACATTTACGATGGAAGAATTCGCGGCAAGCATAAATGAATTTTTGGCATTTAGAAGGTATGAGATTTTACCTGATAGGGGAAAGATTTCGAGAAAGATGGCAAATGATAAGGCTGAACAGGAATACCAGATTTTTAATAGAACTCAAGTTATTGAATCGGATTTTGACAGGGAAGTGAAGAAGATGATTCAAAAGAATGATGATTGAAAAGGAACTATGTCATTTTAATTGTGGCGGTTAGCGTAGTTTTGTTATATACTAAAGGTGTCGTCAAAGTGTCGTCAAATTTTTCGAAAACTAAAAATAGTGACGATATAAGATATAGAAAAAGCCTATAAACAGGCGATTTGATAAGCCGAAAATTAAGAAAAAAAGTCAATAAGCTCCGTGAAGGTGGTAGAACAGTAGGTTCAGGTAAGGTTGCTACAATTATTGAATAATTTTCGTTTTACTAAGAGAACCATAAATAAGTAAAATAAGTCCATTTGAGTGCTTGCATTCAAATGGACTTTCTTTTGCTTATTTATGGGACGACAGTCCCGACCGAGATGAAGCGTCAGCGAAATCGAGGTGTTCTCGGAATGCCGCGAGCTTATTGATTGCAAAGCAATCAATAAGAGAGGTTGATGCGAAATAGTAGGCATTCCCGAAATTTTCGGGGATGCCTAAATATTTTGGATAATTAGATTAGTATCATTAAATTAAAGTCGGTAATTTATCCACTAACAGAGGGCAAGTTCCCAAGATTTTTTTTATTTTCATTCATTTTATTGCTCCTATAATTTATAATATTAATTGTATATATAGAAATAAAAAACATATACACGCAAATCGGGGATAGCAATGATTGACAAAACATTTTATGCTATAATAAATGATAATTAAAATAAAAAGAAAGAAGACATTATGATTACACATCCAATTGAACCAATATATAATCAAAAATCAAAAATTTTAATATTAGGTAGCTTTCCATCTGTTAAATCCAGAGAAGAAGGATTCTTTTACGGACATCCACAGAATAGATTTTGGAAAGTATTAGCTGCCATATTTAATGAAAATATACCACAAACAATTCAGGAGAAAAAAGAATTTTTGCTTAATAATAAAGTGGCAGTGTGGGATGTAATTCATTCATGTGAAATTACAGGGTCTTCTGATAGTAGCATTAAAAATGTTGAAGTGAATGATTTGACAAGAATATTAAATACAGCAGATATAAAACAGATATTTGTTAATGGAAAGAAAGCGTATTCACTTTATAACAAATATATGAAACAGATAGTGATGAAAGAAGCAATATGCCTTCCATCCACAAGCCCTGCAAATGCTGCATGGAATATAGACAGACTTGCTGAAGCATGGAAGATTATAAATGAGTGATTAAATAAGAAATATATATAGCAATAATTAGAATAGAAAGATAGCAAAATATAATTTATAAAATAATTAGAATTTGAACAAAACAATAATAAACATATAACTTGCAAAAGGGAGTAAATAATTTTATGAAAATATATTACTATAATGTAGAAAAATTATCTGATAAATCAGTATATTCAAAATATTATGAAATGATGGATGAAGATAGGAAAAATAAAATAGATAGAATAAATCAGGAAGATAAAAAAATGCAAAGTCTTGCAGCTGGAATTCTTATACAGCATATAAGAAAAACTGAAAAAGAAGACAGTAAGATATTAATTGACAAATATAACAAGCCTTCATTTGAAGATGGTAAAATTAAATTTAACATATCACATTCAAATAAGTATGCAGTAGCTGTTGTTTCTGATTATGAAATAGGGATAGATACTGAAGATGTTAAAAGAAAGAATAAGTTTACTATGAAAGAAAGAAGGATTGTTAATACCTGCTTTGCTCCTAAAGAACAAAAATACATTTATGATATAGGAACAGAACAGGGAAAACTTCAGAGATTTTTTAGGGTGTGGACTATAAAAGAAGCTTATGTAAAAATGGAAGGGACAGGAATGATAAGACCATTTTATACATTTGAAGTGGATTTCGAAGAGGAAAGGCCAAAAATTATTGCAGACAAAGAGACGATGATAACTGAAATGAAAATTGGAATAAGCAATTTAGTGTCAGTATGTCATAACATAAATGATAATGAATATACGATAGAGAAATTATAAAATAATAGAAAATATGAAAATAGAGAAAATAAATAGCAACTAGATGGGTAATTCTTTATTGGTTATAAGAGATATTAAACATAAATATATTATAGTAGGAAAATAATAAAGAATAGAAAATTAGAAAAAAGTTGAAGTAAAGATTGTTGTAATCCTAACTTCAACTTCTTTGATAAAATTATTTACACCAACGACCAGAGGCTCCACAAGGAAGAACCAGACCATTGCCGCTTACAGGAACTCCAATTTCATCTGAAGTAACAGTCCCGCCGAATTTTGATTTAACTTCAGTTGATAACATATAAGTTAAAACTGAAGGTGCAAGACCTGTAGTATATGAATTAATTAAGTAAAATAATGGATCGTCAGACAAGACTTCCGTACATAATTTTACAAAATCATAAATGGAATCTTCTATTTTCCAAATTTCACCACCAGGACCACGGCCGTAAGAAGGTGGATCCATTATGATTGCATCGTATTTGTTGCCACGACGTATTTCTCTTTTTACAAATTTAGTGCAATCATCAACTAACCAACGAATAGGTGCGTCTTTTAATCCGGAAGAAACAGCATTTTCCTTTGCCCATGTTACCATGCCTTTAGAAGCATCAACGTGAGTGACAGAAGCACCCGCATTAGCAGCAGCTAAAGTTGCACCACCGGTATAAGCAAATAAATTTAATACTTTAATTGGTCGACCGGCATTTTTGATTTTTTCAGAACACCAATCCCAATTTGTTGCCTGTTCAGGAAATAAACCTGTATGTTTGAAACTAAATGGTTTAAGGTTGAATGTTAATTCTTTATAATTAATAGACCATTGTTCCGGTAAATCAAAGAAATCCCATTGACCACCGCCTTTTTTACTTCTATAATAATGCCCATTTAATTTATTCCAACGTTTATCTTTCTTTGGAGTATGCCAAATGACCTGAGGATCAGGTCTAACTAATATGTAATCACCCCAACGCTCTAGTTTTTCGCCGTCTGAAGTATCAATTACTTCATAATCTTTCCAATTGTTAGCAATCCACATAATTAATATAAAATCCTATCTTTAAAAATTTTAATCATTGTATTATAATGACCAATGGTTATATATTACAATTTGAGAAAATAAAAGTCAATAAAAGCAGAAAACTACCTATTATATATAGAAGAAAGAAATTAAAGAGTAAATTATGAGATTTAAATTTAAAAATGAATTTTGAAATGATAGTGTAGAAAAAGTATTGATAAATAGCCAAATTAAGTAAAATAAAATTTTTTGAAAAAATGGTTGCAATTTATATTTTCATGTTGTATACTAATTCATGCTGTGACATTGATAGCGTTGAAACGAGAGGTTGCTACAGTAATGTAGGTTTTCCGCGGAGCGAATGTCAAGTTAGGAAACTGGCGACAAGTCACTGTACTAAAAACGAGTCCACCATAGAAGTGGAAACACGTGGGTAAGTTGTGAATAATCACAAAACACACGGAAAGGTTGTACAGTCACCGCTTGTCGTGCTAATAGTACGAAAAGGAGGCGGCTTTTTTTATGGCACAAGTAATGAGAATCACATTAAAGGCTTATGATCACAAATTAATCGATCAGTCAGCTGCAAAAATTGTTGAAACTGCAAAGAGTTCAGGAGCAGAAGTTAGTGGCCCTGTACCACTTCCAACAAAGAAGGAAGTAATCACAATTCTTAGAGCTGTACATAAGTACAAAGACTCAAGAGAACAGTTTGAACAGAGAACTCATAAGAGACTCATTGATATTGTTACACCAACACAGAAAGCAGTAGATGCTTTGGCAAGATTAGAAATGCCAGCAGGTGTATATATCGACATTAAGATGAAGAATAAATAATTCATCGCAATTTACTTATTTTAATAGGTAAAAAACGAAATAGTGAATTATCCTTGAAGGTTTAAATAGATTGAACTGTTCTAGGATGATCGCGGTGGCGCGATCCGCTGTAGATTAACAGGAGGTAATTAATATGAAGAAAGCTATTTTAGCTACAAAGGTTGGAATGACTCAGATTTTCAACGAAGATGGAAGTTTAGTACCAGTAACCGTTCTTCAGGCTGGACCATGTGTAGTAACACAGGTTAAGACAGTAGAAAATGATGGATACAGTGCTGTACAGGTTGGATTCGGTGAAAAGAGAGAAAAGTTAGTCAACAAGCCAATGAAAGGTATGTTTGACAAAGCTGGAGTTCCTTACAAGAGATTTGTAAGAGAATTTAAGTTTGAAAATGCTGAAGAGTATTCAGTGAAAGACGAAATCAAGGCAGACATCTTTACTGCTGGAGACAAAGTTGACGCATCAGCAATTGCAAAGGGAAAAGGATTCCAGGGTGCAATTAAGAGACATGGTCAGTCAAGAGGACCTATGGCTCACGGTTCTAAGTATCATAGACATGCCGGATCAAACGGTGCATGTTCAAGCCCAAGCAAGGTGTTTAAAGGAAAGAAAATGCCAGGTCATATGGGTGCTAAGAAGGTAACAACACAGAACCTTGAAATTGTTAGAGTTGATGCAGAAAACAACTTAATCCTAGTAAAGGGCGCTGTACCAGGACCTAAGAAAGCTTTAGTAACTATTAAAGAAACATGTAAGTCTGGTAAGTAGATTTTGGAAGGAGGAACACGCAGATGGCAAAAGTATCTGTTTTAAATATGGAAGGTAAACAGGTTGATGAAATCGAATTAAACGATGCCGTATTTGGTGTAGAAGTTAAAGAAAACTTAGTGCATCAGGCAGTATTGAGTCAGCTTGCTAATAACCGTCAAGGAACACAGAAAGCTAAAACTCGTTCAGAAGTTAGCGGTGGCGGAAGAAAGCCTTGGAGACAGAAGGGAACTGGTCATGCAAGACAAGGTTCTACAAGAGCTCCACAGTGGACAGGCGGCGGAGTTGTATTCGCACCAGTTCCAAGAGATTATTCATTCAAGATGAATAAGAAAGAAAAAAGAGCAGCTCTTAAGTCAGTATTGACAGACAGAGTTAATGAAAATAAGTTTATCGTAGTTGACGACATTAAGTTTGAAGCACCTAAGACAAAAGATTTTGTAAAGATGATGAACAACTTAAATGTAAGTAAAGCATTGGTTGTATTAAAAGACAATGATGTAAATGCTGTAATGTCAGCTAAGAACATCCCTACAGTAAAAACTGCTTTAACTAACACAATTAATGTTTATGACATTCTTAAATATGATGTTGTAGTTATCGATAAGGCAGCTGTAGCAACAATCGAGGAGGTGTATGCATAATGGCAGATATCAAATATTATGACGTAATCCTCTCTCCAGTAATTACTGAGAAGAGCATGAACGCTATGGCAGATAAGAAATATACATTCTACGTACACACAGATGCAACTAAGACTCAGGTTAAAGAAGCAGTTGAAAAAATGTTCGAAGGAACAAAGGTTGCTAAAGTTAACACAATGAACTTAGAAGGAAAGAATCGTAGAAGAGGAATGACAATTGGAAAGACAGCTAAGAAGAAGAAAGCTATCGTTCAGTTGACAGAAGACAGTGCAGATATTGAAATCTTCGCTGGTTTATAAAGATAATAAGTAAACGCAAGAAAAGCGTGATGACAAATTGAATTCGAAAGGAGAATAAAAATGGGAATTAAGACATTTAACCCATATACCCCTTCAAGAAGAGCTATGACTACTCTTGATAATGCAGAAATTACTAAAGCAACTCCTGAAAAATCTTTAGTAGTATCTCTCAAGAAAAATGCTGGTCGTAACAATCAGGGTAAAATTACAGTAAGACATCATGGTGGTGGTTCAAGAAGAAAATACAGAATCATCGACTTCAAGAGAAATAAAGTTGATATTCCTGCTACAGTTATTAGCATCGAATATGATCCAAATAGAACTGCAAACATCGCATTAATCAGTTATGCAGATGGTGAAAAGGCTTACATCCTTGCTCCTAACGGACTTAAGGTTGGAGCTACAGTTATGAATGGTGAAAATGCAGAAGTTAAAGTTGGTAACTGTTTACCACTTTCAGCTATCCCTGTAGGTACAGAAGTTCATAACATTGAATTATATCCAGGTAAGGGCGGACAGTTAGTTCGTGCAGCTGGAAATGCAGCACAGTTAATGGCTAAAGAAGGAAAGTATGCAACACTTAGACTTCCTTCAGGAGAAATGAGAATGGTTCCAGTTATTTGCCGTGCAACAGTTGGTACAGTAGGTAACATTGAACATGGTCTTGTAAATATCGGTAAAGCCGGACGTAAACGTAATATGGGTATTAGACCTACAGTTCGTGGTTCTGTTATGAACCCTAATGACCATCCACACGGTGGTGGTGAAGGACGTGCGCCAATCGGACGTTCTGGCCCATGTACACCTTGGGGTAAACCAGCACTTGGTTTGAAGACTCGTAAGAAAAATAAGAAGTCTAACAAGTTAATCATTAGAAGACGTGACGGAAAGAACATGAAATAAGGAGGTAGGAACTAATGGCTAGATCATTAAAAAAAGGCCCATTCGCGGATGAGAGCTTATTAAAGAAAGTCGAAGCTATGAACGCTTCAGGTGACAAGTCTGTTATTAAAACTTGGTCACGCCGTTCAACAATTTTTCCACAGATGGTTGGACATACAATCGCTGTTCATGACGGTAGAAAGCATGTGCCAGTATATGTAACTGAAGATATGGTTGGACATAAACTTGGTGAATTTGTTGCTACTAGAACTTATAGAGGACACGGTAAAGACGAAAAGAAGGGTAGATAATACCTGTAGATTTTGAAAGGAGGTCTCATCTATGGCTAAAGGACATAGATCCCAGATAAAGAGAGAAAGAAATGCTAATAAAGATACTAGACCATCAGCTAAGTTGTCTTACGCTAGAGTGTCAGTACAGAAGGCATGTTTCGTATTAGATGCGATCAGAGGAAAAGACGTAGAGTCAGCAATCGGTATTTTAACATACAACCCAAGATACGCATCAAGCGTTATATTAAAATTATTACAGTCAGCAATTGCAAATGCTGAAAACAACAACAATATGGATGTTAGCAAACTTTATATTGCTGAGTGTTACGCAGGTAGCGCTCCAACAATGAAGAGAATTAAACCTAGAGCACAGGGTAGAGCTTATAGAATCTTAAAGAGAAATAGCCACATTACAATCGTGCTCGATGAAAGATAGGAGGCAAAGTATGGGACAGAAAGTTAATCCACATGGCTTAAGAGTCGGAGTTATTAAGGACTGGGACTCAAAGTGGTACGCTGAAGCTGATTTTGCAGACAATCTTGTTGAAGATTACAAAATCAGAGAATATCTTAAAAAGAAATTATACAGCGCAGGTGTTTCTAAGATTGAAATCGAAAGATCATCTGACAGAGTGAGAGTAAACATTTATACAGCTAAGCCTGGTATCGTAATCGGTAAGGGTGGCGCTGAAATTGAAAAAGTTAAAGCTGAAGTTCAGAAAATGACAAGCAAGAAGTTATTTATGGACGTTAAAGATATCAAGAGACCTGACAAGGACGCTCAGTTAGTAGCTGAAAACATTGCTACACAGTTAGAAAACCGTGTATCTTTCAGAAGAGCAATGAAGTCTACAATGTTAAGAACAATGAAGAGTGGAGCTTTAGGAATTAAGGCTGCATGTTCAGGACGTCTTGGTGGTGCTGATATGGCTCGTACAGAATTCTATAGTGAAGGAACAATTCCACTTCAGACATTACGTGCCGATATCGAATATGGTTTCGCTGAAGCTGATACAACTTACGGAAAAGTAGGTGTTAAGGTTTGGATTTATAACGGCGAAATACTTCCAACTAAAGAAGGGAGCGATAAATAATGTTAATGCCTAAGAGAGTTAAACATAGAAAACAGTTTCGTGGTTCTATGAGAGGTAAAGCAACAAGAGGAAATAAGATCACTTACGGTGAATTTGGTATTGTTGCAACAGAACCAGCTTGGATTAAGTCAAATCAGATTGAAGCAGCTCGTATTGCTATGACTCGTTACATCAAGCGTGGTGGTAAAGTTTGGATTAAAATTTTCCCAGATAAACCAGTAACTACAAAACCAGCTGAAACACGTATGGGTTCCGGTAAAGGAACACTTGAATATTGGGTAGCAGTTGTTAAACCAGGACGTGTAATGTTCGAAATCTCTGGTGTTCCTGAAGAAATAGCTAGAGAAGCATTACGTCTTGCTACACACAAGCTTCCAGTAAAATGTAAGATTGTTTCACGTGAAGATTTAGAAGGCGGTGATAACAGTGAAAATTAAGACATATGTAGAAGATTTAAAGACAAAATCAGCTGCAGAATTAAATGATGAATTAGTAGCTGCTAAAAAGGAATTATTTAATTTAAGATTCCAGAACGCAACAAACCAGTTAGACAACACAAGCAGAATCAAAGAAGTTAGAAAAAATATTGCTAGAATTCAGACAGTAATATTTGAAAAGACAAACGCTGCTGAATAGTTTTAGGTTAATCCAATCCACTACAGGTGGAAAGTTAAGAAAGGAGAAATTGTTGTGGAAAGAAATTTAAGAAAAACACGTACAGGTAAAGTTGTAAGTGATAAGATGGATAAGACAATCACAGTTGCTGTAGAAGATCATGTAAAGCATCCATTATACAACAAGATCGTTAAAAGAACTTATAAGTTAAAAGCTCATGACGAAGAAAACCAGTGCGGAATTGGTGATACAGTAAGAGTTATGGAAACAAGACCATTATCAAAAGATAAGAGATGGAGACTTGTAGAAATTATTGAAAAGGCAAGATAATTTGCCTGGATTATAGAAGGAGGAATACAGCATGATTCAACAGGAAAGTAGACTTAAAGTTGCTGATAACACAGGAGCTAAAGAATTACTTTGCATCAGAGTTATGGGCGGATCTACAAGAAGATACGCAAGTATCGGTGACGTAATCGTTGCTACTGTAAAAGATGCAACACCAGGCGGTGTTGTTAAAAAAGGTGATGTAGTAAAGGCCGTAGTAGTTCGTACTGTTAAAGGCGCTCGTCGTAAAGATGGTTCATACATCAGATTTGACGAAAATGCAGCTGTAATTATAAAAGATGATAAGACCCCAAGAGGAACTCGTATTTTTGGGCCGGTAGCCAGAGAATTAAGAGAGAAACAGTTCATGAAAATTGTTTCTTTGGCACCAGAAGTATTATAGGAGGTGTGCTTAGATGTCAGCTATGAAGATTAAAAAAGGCGACACTGTTAGAGTAATCGCTGGTAAAGATAAGTTTAAAGAAGGAAAAGTTTCTTCTGTAGACAAAAAGAACAATAAGGTTACTGTTGAAGGTGTCAACATGCGTACAAAGCACACAAAACCAAGTGCTCAGAACCAGAATGGTGGCATTGTAACACAGGAAGGACCAATTGATGCTTCAAATGTAATGTATGTTCATAAGGGACAGCCAACAAGAGTTGGATACAAATTTGAAGACGGAAAGAAAGTTCGTGTTGCAAAATCAACAGGCGAAGTTATTGATTAATTGAGAGAGGAGGTCCGGAAAGTTGAGTAGACTTAAGGAGACTTATAAGAATGAGATTATGGATGCCATGACAAAGAAGTTCGGTTATAAGAACGTAATGCAGGTACCTAAGCTTGATAAAATTGTAATTAACATGGGCGTTGGCGAAGCTAAAGAGAACGCTAAGATTTTAGATACAGCTGTTAAAGATCTTGAAATTATTTCAGGACAGAAGGCTGTTGTAACAAGAGCTAAAAACTCAGTAGCTAACTTCAAATTAAGAGAAGGACAGCCAATCGGATGTAAAGTTACTCTTAGAGGAGAAAAGATGTACGAATTCTTAGATAGATTAGTAAATCTTGCACTTCCTCGTGTACGTGACTTTAGAGGAGTTAACCCAAATGCATTCGACGGAAGAGGAAATTATGCTTTAGGAATTAAAGAACAGTTAATTTTCCCTGAAATTGAATACGATAAAGTAGACAAAGTTAGAGGTATGGACATAATTTTTGTTACTACAGCTAACACAGATGAAGAAGCTCGTGAATTATTGACATTATTTAATATGCCATTTGCAAAATAGTTTTAGGAGGTAAATCCATGGCTAGAACTGCTATGAAAGTTAAACAGCAACGTAAAGCTAAATTCTCTACACAAGAATACAGTCGTTGTAGAATTTGTGGTCGTCCACATGCTTATTTAAGAAAATACGGAATTTGCAGAGTTTGCTTCCGTGAATTAGCATACAAAGGACAGATACCAGGCGTTAAAAAAGCAAGCTGGTAAGAGATAAATTGATAGGAGGAAAGAAACATGACTATGAGTGATCCAATCGCAGATATGCTTACAAGAATCCGTAACGCAAACACTGCTAAACATGATACAGTTGATGTTCCTGCATCAAAGATGAAATTAGCTATCGCTGAAATTCTTTTAAATGAAGGATATATCAAGAAGTATGAAGTCATTGAAGACGGTAATTTTAAAACAATCAGAATCACATTAAAATATGGTAAAGATAAGAATGATAAAGTTATTTCAGGAATCAAGAAGATTTCTAAGCCGGGTCTTCGTGTTTACGCTAGTAAAGACGAACTTCCAAGAGTTCTTGGAGGACTTGGAATTGCAATCATTTCTACAAACAAAGGTGTGGTTACAGATAAAGTTGCAAGAAAAGAAAACGTTGGTGGAGAAGTTCTCGCTTTCGTTTGGTAGGAAGAAAATAACGTTAAGAGATGAGATAAGATTGAAGAGTTTCTCTTCTTTCTTAGTCCAACTCTTCATTATTAATAAGGAGGTAACGGCATGTCACGTATAGGAAGAATGCCTATCGCTATACCAGCAGGAGTAACTGTTGATATTGCAGAAAATAATAAGGTGACTATTACAGGACCTAAGGGAACTCTTGAAAGAGTATTACCTGCGGAAATGGAAATTAAAAAAGACGGTGAAGAAATCATCGTTAGCAGACCAAATGATTTAAAGAAAATGAAATCATTACACGGTCTTACAAGAACACTTATCAACAATATGGTTGTTGGTGTTACAGAAGGATACCAGAAAGTTCTTGAAATCAACGGTGTTGGTTACAGAGGACAGAAACAGGGAAATAAATTAATTCTTTCATTAGGTTATTCACATCCAGTAGAAATGGAAGATCCAGAAGGAATCACAGTAGAAATGGATGGACAGAATAAGATAATAATTAAAGGTATTGATAAAGAAAAAGTAGGCCAGTACGCTGCTGAAATCAGAACAAAGAGAGCACCTGAACCTTACAAAGGAAAAGGTATCAAATATGAAGATGAAGTTATCAGACGTAAAGTTGGTAAGACTGGTAAGAAATAATTAAAGGAGTGTAAGAAATGATTAGTAAGAAATCAAGAAGCGAAATTCGTGTTAAAAAGCATAACAGACTGCGTAATCATTTAAGTGGAACAACAGAATGTCCACGTTTAGCAGTTTTCAGAAGTAATAATCATATGTATGCTCAAATTATTGACGATACAGTTGGAAAGACTCTTGTAGCTGCTTCAACACTTGAAGCTAAGAAAGAGTTAGAAAAAACTAATAACGTTGATGCTGCAGCATATGTAGGTAAGCTTATTGCTGAAAGAGCAATTGAAAAAGGTATTAAAGAAGTTGTTTACGATAGAGGCGGCTTTATATATCAGGGTAAAGTTAAAGCATTAGCTGATGCAGCTAGAGAAGCTGGATTAGAATTTTAGTTGAGGAGGATAACACACATGAGACGTGAAATAATTGATGCAAGTCAGTTAGAATTAGAAGAAAAAGTAGTGTCTATCAAACGTGTTACTAAGGTTGTTAAAGGTGGACGTAATGCCAGATTCTCAGCTTTAGTAGTAGTTGGAGACAAAAATGGACACGTTGGTGCAGGCGTTGGAAAAGCAGCTGAAATTCCTGAAGCTATTCGTAAAGGTAAAGAGGATGCTATGAAGAGTCTCGTAAGCGTACCAATGGATGAAAATAAGAGTGTAACATTTGATACAATCGGTAAATTCGGAAGTGCTTCTGTATTACTTAAGAAGGCTCCAGAAGGTACTGGTGTAATCGCTGGTGGTCCTGCTCGTAGTGTAGTTGAACTTGCAGGTATTACAAACATCCGTACAAAATCTTTAGGATCTAACAATAAGCAGAACGTAGTTCTTGCTACAATTGAAGGTTTAGCTTCATTAAAGACTCCAGAAGAAGTAGCTGCACTTCGCGGTAAATCTGTTGAAGAGATTTTAGGCTAGTAGGAGGTAATTAGAAATGGCAGATAAATTAAAAATTACTTTGGTAAAATCAACAATTGGAGCAGTTCCAAAGAATAGAAAAACTGTTGAAGCTTTAGGTCTTACAAAGATTAACAAGACAGTTGAAATGCCTGACAACGCTGCAGTCAGAGGTATGATTCAGAAAGTTAGACATTTAGTAAAAGTTGAAGAAATATAATCAATAGATAGGAGGTGCGACAATGGATTTATCAAATTTAAAGCCAGCAGATGGTTCAAAGCATAGTGATAATTTCAGAAGAGGCCGTGGACATGGTTCAGGAAATGGCAAGACAGCAGGTAAGGGTCACAAAGGACAGAAAGCTCGTTCAGGAAGCCCAAGACCTGGTTTCGAAGGTGGTCAGATGCCATTATATAGAAGAATTCCTAAGAGAGGTTTTACATGTATTAATTCAAAGAAAATAGTAGGTATTAATGTAAGTGCATTAGAAAGATTTGATAATGACACTACAGTTACTGTAGAAACTCTTTTAGAAAGCGGAGTTATTAAGAATCCACGTGATGGCGTTAAGATTCTTGGTAATGGCGAATTAACAAAGAAGCTTACAGTAAAAGTTAATGCTTTTAGTGAAGGAGCAAAAGCTAAGATTGAAAGCCTTGGCGGAACATGTGAGGTGATCTAATGTTAGAAACACTTCGTAATGCTTTAAAAGTTAAAGAAATAAGAAAAAGATTATTGTACACATTTATGATGTTAGTAGTAGTAAGATTAGGTAGTCAGATACCACTTCCATTTGTAAATGGTGATACAGTTAAATCAATAACATCACAGTTTAGCGAAGGGGCTTTCAGCTTCTTCGCTGCTATTACAGGTGGTTCAATGGAAAATATGTCTATTTTCGCATTGAGTATTACACCTTACATTACAGCTTCCATCATCATCCAGTTATTAACAATTGCAATTCCTAAATTAGAGGAAATGCAGAAAGATGGTGAAGAAGGAAGAAAGAAACTTGCAGAAATTACAAGATATGTAACAGTAGCATTAGCACTTATCGAAAGTACAGCCATGACAATTGGATTTGCAAATCAGGGATTGTTTAATACAGATACAATCACAATCTCAAATATGAGCACATTCCGTCATGTTGGTGTAATAGTTATGGGTGTTGTTGCTATGACAGCCGGTTCAGCAGCGCTTATGTGGATTGGTGAACAAATCACAGAAAAAGGTGTTGGTAATGGTATTTCTATCGTGTTAGTAATTAACATCGTATCAAGAATGCCAAGTGATATTGCCGGATTAGTTACTAATTATGTAACAGGAGCAAGTTCAATTGGTGGAAAGTTTTTAGCAATTATCATTATAATTGCTGTAGTAGTTGGAATTATTGCATATGTAGTATGGCTTCAGGATGGTGTTCGTCACATCGGTGTTCAGATGTCTCAGAAAGTACAGGGAAGACGTCAGGTTGGTGGACAGCAGTCAACAATTCCTTTGAAAGTTAATACTGCAGGTGTTATCCCAATTATCTTTGCTTCATCAATTTTGCAATTCCCAGTTGTAATTGCATCATTTTTTGGAAAGACACCTGAATGGACAAACTATTTAAGTCAGTCACATTGGTGTAATCCTGCACATATGAAATATTCAATTGGATTTGTTGCTTACATAGTAATGATTATATTCTTCGCATATTTCTATACTTCAATAACATTTAACCCAAGAGAGGTTGCTAAGAACCTTAATGACAGAGGTGGATTTATTACAGGTATCAGAAGTGGTAAGCCAACAGTAGAATATTTGACAAATATATTAAACTACATTATTTTAATTGGAGCAATCGGACTTATTATTGCAGCTTGTATTCCAATTGTAGCTTCAGGAGTTGCTGGAGCAAATGTTTCTTTTGGTGGTACATCAATAATCATCATTGTAGGTGTTATTCTTGAAACAATAACAACAGTTAAATCAATGATGACAGAACGTAAGTATCAGAATGTAAAAGGAATCTTTTAGTAGCATAGGGGGCAGTCACCAGACTAGTCCCCTAGATTGCTAGAATAGAAAAATTAAGAAGTTGTGAGGATTGTAAACTATGAAAATAATTATGTTAGGCGCGCCTGGTGCAGGAAAAGGAACACAGGCAAAGATGATCGCTGAGAAATATAATATACCACATATTTCTACAGGGGATATTTTTAGAGCAAATATTAAAAATGGAACTGAATTAGGGAAAAAAGCTAAGGAATATATTGATCAGGGACAGTTAGTACCGGATGAATTAACATTAGACTTAGTTATGGATAGATTTAAAAAAGATGACTGTAAAAACGGTTATGTATTAGATGGTTTTCCAAGAACTATTCCACAGGCACAGGCTTTAGATGAAGCGTTAAAAAAAATTGGCGAAAAAGTTGATTATGCAATTGATGTTGATGTGCCGGATGAAAATATCGTAAGAAGAATGGGTGGAAGAAGAGCTTGCGTATCTTGTGGAGCAACATACCATGTTGTATACAATCCAACTAAGGTTGAAGGCAAGTGTGACAGATGTGGAAACGATTTAATAATAAGAGATGATGATAAACCGGAAACAGTTTTGAAAAGATTAGATGTTTATCATAAACAAACACAGCCTTTAATTGATTATTATAATGAACAAGGCGTATTAAGAAGTGTTGATGGTACAATTGACATGAATGATGTGTTTGCTGCGATAAATGATATTTTAGGAGCATAACAATGGCGGTAACAATTAAATCAGAGAGAGAAATTGAACTCATGAGACAGGCAGGCAAGTATATTGCAATGGCTCACGCAGAGTTAGAAAAAGAAGTAAAGCCTGGAATGAGTACTTATCAAATTGATAAAATTGGTGAAGAAATAATTAGAAGTTATGGTTGTATTCCTACATGCTTAGGCTATGAAGGATATCCTGCTTCATTGTGTATTTCTGTTAATGATGAAGTAGTACATGGAATTCCAAGAAAAGACCGTTTTGTAGAAAATGGTGATATTGTCAGCTTAGATTTTTGTTTAAGCTATAAAGGGTATCAGTCTGATTGCGCCAGAACATTGGCAATTGGAGAAATAAGTGATGATGCAAAACAGTTAATCGAAGTGACAAAACAATGTTTTTTTGAAGGAATTAAATATGCTAAAGAAGGTTGCCATTTATATCAGATATCAGCAGCTATAAATGATTATGCTGATAAATTCGGATATGGTGTAGTAAGAGACTTAGTAGGACATGGTATTGGTAGAGAAATGCATGAAGACCCACAAATTCCAAACTTCAGACAAAGAAGAAGAGGAATGAAGTTACAGGCTGGAATGACATTGTGCATAGAACCTATGATAAATATGGGAAGAGCAGATGTAGCATTTATGGATGATGATTGGACAGTAGTAACAGATGATGGAAGTTTAGCAGCTCATTATGAAAATACAGTTCTTATTACAAAAGGAGAACCGGAAATACTTACTTTGATTTAACCGAAAAAAAGGAGGATATATAAATGTCTAAAGCAGATGTAATTGAAATAGAAGGAAAGGTAATTGAAAAATTACCAAACACAATGTTTCGTGTTGAATTGGAAAATGGACATGTAGTATTAGCTCATATAAGTGGAAAACTTCGCATGAACTACATTAAAATTTTACCAGGAGACAAAGTAACAATTGAGATGTCACCATATGATTTATCTAAAGGAAGAATTATCTGGAGAGATAAATAATATGGTTGATAAATAAATTTAAAAGTTTTTGTTGCTATATTTTGACAAGTGTGTTAATATATATAACGGACTTTTTTTGAAAGGAGGATTTTTCAATGAAGGTAAGATCATCAGTTAAACCAATTTGCGAAAAATGCAAAGTCATTAAAAGAAAGGGAAGCGTTAGAGTTATCTGCGAAAATCCTAAGCATAAACAGCGTCAGGGTTAATTTCTGACATATTGAGTGAATATTTGGTTGTATTCACTTGTTTGTGCACTTTAAGAAGTTGTGTAATATCACAACGAATTAATTTGCGGCTGCAGTAGCAATATGCTACTATTAGATATTAGTAGTAAGAGAATTTTCAAGTACGTTTTCTTACTATATTAATCAGCGAATAGCTGAGAAACAGAATGTGGATGCTTAAAAATTGCTGATTAAGCATCAAGAAACAATTTAACGTTAGGTTACATGGGTGCGCACAACATTTCAGACGTGCAAAGCACGGGCTGCGTAATTTGTGGAACTTATCAATTTAACTAATGGAGGTTATACACATGGCTCGTATTTCAGGTGTTGATTTACCAAGAGAAAAGAGAGTTGAAATTGGCTTGACTTATATTTATGGAATTGGACTTCCAAGCTCACAGAGAATTTTAGCTGAAGCTAATGTAGATCCTAACACACGTTGTAAAGATTTAACAGACGATGAAGTTAAGAAGATTAGCGAAGTTATCGATGCAAGCCAGACTGTTGAAGGTGATTTAAGAAGAGAAATCGCTTTAAACATTAAGAGATTACAAGAAATTGGATGTTACAGAGGAATTCGTCATAGAAGAGGACTTCCTGTTCGCGGTCAGAAGACAAAGACTAATGCAAGAACAAGAAAAGGTCCAAAGAGAACTGTAGCAAATAAGAAGAAATAGTACCCATAAGGGAGGTTAGTTTAAAATGGCTAAAAAAGTTACAAAGAAAGTGACAAAAAAGCGTGTTAAGAAAAACGTTGAACACGGACAGGCACATATCCAGGCATCATTTAACAATACAATTGTTACATTAACAGATGCTGAAGGAAATGCCTTATCATGGGCAAGTGCTGGTGGTCTAGGATTTAGAGGTTCAAAGAAATCTACTCCTTATGCAGCTCAGATGGCAGCTGAAACTGCAACAAAAGCAGCTTTAGTACATGGCTTAAAGACAGTAGATGTTATGGTTAAAGGTCCAGGTTCAGGTAGAGAAGCAGCAATTCGTGCTTTAGCAACTTGTGGACTTGAAGTTACAAGTATCAAGGATGTTACTCCTGTTCCACATAATGGATGTCGCCCACCAAAGCGTAGAAGAGTCTAATTTAGGAGGGAATAGAAATGGCAGTAAATAGAGTTCCTGTTCTTAAAAGATGTAGATCTCTCGGTTTAGATCCGATTTATTTAGGAATAGACAAGAAATCAAATAGAAACTTAAACAGATCTAGTAGAAAAATGAGTGAATATGGACTTCAGTTAAGAGAAAAACAGAAAGCTAAATTCATTTATGGTGTTTTAGAAAAACCTTTCAGAAATTACTTCAAGAAGGCTTCAAAGATGCCAGGTCAGACAGGTGAAAACCTTATGATTTTATTAGAACGTAGACTTGATAATGTTGTATTCCGTATGGGATATGCTAGAACAAGAAAAGAAGCAAGACAGATTGTTGATCATAAGCACGTATTAGTAAATGGAAAGCAGGTTAACATTCCTTCTTACTTAATTAAAGCAGGCGATGTTATCGAAATTAAAGAAGGTTGCAAGTCATCACAGAGATACAAAGATATCGTAGAAGTGACTGGCGGAAGAACAGTTCCATCATGGCTTGAAGCAGACCAGGAAAATCTTAAGGGTGAAATTAAAGAACTTCCAAAGAGAGAAGAGATTGATGTTCCCGTAGATGAAATGCTTATTGTCGAATTATATTCTAAATAAGCTTAAGCAATTCCCAATAAAGGAGGGGCTAATTAGTGTTCGATTTTGAAAGACCAAATATAATAACAGAGAAATCAGAAGATGGTAGATATGGTAAGTTTGTTGTAGAACCTCTTGAAAGAGGTTACGGAACAACACTTGGCAATGCATTAAGAAGAATTATGCTTTCTACATTACCAGGTGCAGCTGTAAGCCAGATTAAAATTGACGGAGTTCTTCATGAATTCAGTTCAATACCAGGTGTAAAAGAAGATGTTACTGAAATAATTTTAAATATCAAACAGCTTGCTATTAAAAATAATAGTGCTACTAATGAACCAAAGGTTGCACATATTGAAGCAAGTGGAGATTGTGTTGTAACAGCAGCTGATATTCAAGTAGATTCTGATATTGAGATTTTAAACCCAGAGTTGGTTATTGCAACACTTAACGGTGGCGCAGACAGCAAGCTTAGTATGGAATTAATTATCACAAAAGGCAGAGGATACATTAGTGCTGACAAGAATAAGAATGATAGTTTACCAATCGGTGTAATTGCTGTAGATTCAATCTACACACCAGTTGAAAGAGTAAATATGTCAGTACAGAATACTCGTGTAGGCCAGGTAACTGATTTTGATAAACTTACATTGGATGTTTATACAAACGGCACTTTGGAAACAGACGAAGCTGTTAGTTTAGCAGCTAAGGTTCTCAGCGAACACTTAAAACTGTTTATTGATTTGTCAGAAAATGCAAGAAATGCAGAAGTAATCGTAGATGCTGTAGATGATGAAATCGATAAAGTGTTAGAAATGAACATTGATGAGTTGGAATTATCAGTTCGTTCATACAATTGTTTGAAGAGAGCAGGTATCAATACAGTTGAGGAATTAACAAACAAGACTCCTGAAGATATGATGAAGGTTAGAAACTTAGGCCGTAAATCATTAGATGAAGTGCTTGCGAAGTTGAAAGAACTCGGCCTTGAATTGAGACCAAGCGATGAAAACTAATATTTATTAGTTTAAATATTATGGAGGTAAGAAAATGGCAGGTTATAGAAAACTTGGAAGAACTTCAAGTCAAAGAAAAGCTTTAATTAGAGGTCAGGTTACAAGTCTTTTAAATAACGGCAAGATTGTTACTACTGAAGCAAGAGCTAAAGAAATTCGTAAAGTTGCTGAAGGTCTTATTGCATTAGCAGTTAAAGAAAAAGATAACTTTGACGAAGTAACAGTTGTAGCTAAAGTAGCTCGTAAAGATAAAGATGGCAAGAATGTTAAAGAAGTCGTAGACGGCAAGAAAGTAACAGTATATGATGAAGAACAGAAGACAATCAAGAAAGATCAGCCTTCACGTCTTCATGCTAGACGTCAGATGAACAAAGTTCTTTACGATGTAACAGAAAATGCTACAGGTAAGAAGAAAGACAGAAAGAAAGTTGACTTAACTAACAAGTTATTTGATGAAATTGCTCCAAAGTATGCAGATCGTAATGGCGGATATACAAGAATTGTAAAAATCGGTCAGAGAAAAGGTGATGCTGCAATGGAAGTATTACTTGAATTAGTATAATAAATAAAGTTTAACTTATATATAAAACGGACAAATGTTGTTGATAAGGCAATGTTTGTCCGTTTTGTTATATCAGCTTTTTGTCAAGCATGGGGTTAATCCAAATTGTAAGAAAAGATAAATAAGTAATTATATTTTGCTACGCCAAATAAAACCAATAACAAAATTTTGACTATTATAAGGTGAAATATAAAACTATATAGAAAAAATTATTGCTATAATTTCAATTATGTGCAAAAATAAAGCGTGAATAAAACTTGAAATTCAAAACAATTTGAGGATATGACATGGGAATAATTAATATAAAACATTTGGTTCATAAATTTAAAGACAATGATGAAAATGCAGAAATAATAACAGCCATTGATGGCGTAGATCTTGATGTAGAAGAAGGACAGTTTATTGCAATATTAGGTCATAATGGTTCAGGTAAATCGTCTTTGGCAAAACATATTAATGCGTTGCTTGCTCCGACTGAAGGAACAGTTTTAATATCCGGGATGAATACTAAAGATGAAAAGAAAATTTGGGATATAAGACAACAGGCAGGAATGGTATTTCAGAATCCTGATAATCAGATTGTATCGGCTGTTGTTGAAGAAGATGTAGCATTTGGACCAGAAAATCTGGGTGTTCCAACCGAAAAAATATGGGAACAGGTAAATTATGCGCTAAAAGCAGTTGATATGACTGCGTATAGACTTCATTCTCCAATGAAATTATCAGGCGGACAGAAGCAAAGAGTAGCAATAGCAGGAATAATAGCAATGGAACCTAAATGCATTATATTAGACGAACCTACAGCAATGCTTGATCCAATTGGAAGGGAAGAAGTTATT
The DNA here is from genome assembly GCA_902363805.1 of Eubacteriaceae bacterium. Classification (GTDB taxonomy): domain Bacteria; phylum Bacillota; class Clostridia; order Lachnospirales; family Lachnospiraceae; genus Eubacterium_U; species Eubacterium_U album. The sequence continues at coordinate 23,721 of CABJBF010000009.1, forward strand.
TCAACATTAGAAGAACTGAACAAGGCTAAAAATATAACAATTATCTTAATTACACATCATATGAGTGAAACTATACATGCAGATAAAATATTTGTAATGAATAAGGGAAAAATAGAATTACAGGGAACACCAAGAGAAGTTTTTGCTGAAGTTGAAAAAATGAAGGAATTAGGACTTGAAGTTCCACAGGTTACAGAATTAGGCTTTGAATTACAAAAGGAAGGCTTAAACATAAAAAATGGGACATTAGAGATAGATGAGTTAGTAGATGAGATAGTTAGGGTATACAATAATAACTAGGAGGCCAAAATGGGAATACGACTTGAAAATGTATGCTACACATATGGCAGTGATACTACAAGTGAAATAAAAGCGTTAAATAACGTTAATTTGGAAATAAATAAAGGTGAATTTGTTGCAATTATAGGACACACAGGCTCTGGAAAATCAACATTAATACAGCATTTTAACGGATTGGAAAGACCAAAGAGCGGAAATGTATTTTATAATGATGAAAATATATATGAAAATAATTATGATTTGCGAAAACTTAGATGCAAAGTCGGGCTTGTTTTTCAATATCCGGAGCATCAGTTATTTGAAGAAACAGTGCTTAAAGATGTCTGTTTCGGTCCAATGAATATGGGAATGAGCAGGGAAGAAGCAGAAAAAAAGGCTAAATTAATGCTTGAACAGGTTGGAATAAACGAAAAATGCTATAACAAATCTCCTTTCGAACTGTCAGGCGGACAAAAAAGAAGAGTAGCAATAGCAGGAGTTCTGGCTATGAATCCAGAAATAATAGTCTTAGATGAACCAACTGCGGGATTAGATCCAAAAGGAAGGGATAAAATTTTAAATAGAATTAAAGAATTACATGATAATACAGGCATAGGAGTTGTTTTGGTGTCTCATAGCATGGAAGATGTAGCAAATTATGCACAGCGCCTTATCGTAATAAATAATGGTAAGATAAAATATGATGGAATGCCAAAGGATGTATTTAAGCATTATAAAGAATTAGAAAAGATGGGACTTAAAGCACCCCAGATTACGTATATTATGCATAAGTTAAAAGAAAAAGGATTAGATGTAGATGAGAATGTTATAACAATTGAAGAAGCACGTGAAAATATTATGCAATGTCTAAATAGAAAAGACATTTAGAACAATAGTAATAATATATAGAAAGGTATGCAAAGTCGTAATTTAATAGATACTAAAAAGACTTTGAATTAGATAGATAAATGGCAGAAATAACATTAGGACAATATTATCCTGAAAATTCAATAATTCATAAATTAGATCCTAGGGTAAAACTATTTGGCACTTTAATATTTATAATAGCTATTTTTTCAACAAATAACATTATAGGATTACTTGCAATTGTAATGTTTTTGGCAATTATAATAAAAATATCTAAAGTACCATTTGCAAAAATAATAAAAGGGATAAAAGGAATATTATTTTTACTTGTATTTACGATAGTGTTAAATATTTTATTTACCCCAGGAACACCAATTATAACATTTTGGATAATTAAAATAACTAAAGAAGGATTAATAACAGGTGGATTTTTAACATTTAGATTAACATTTTTAGTGTTGAGTACATCTGTTTTGACATTAACCACTACACCTAACGATTTATCAGACGGATTGGAAAAATCATTTGCATTTTTAAATAAAATACACTTTCCGGTACATGAAATGGCAATGATGATGTCTTTAGCCTTAAGGTTCATTCCGACTTTAGTTGAGGAAACAGAGAAAATAAAAAAAGCTCAAATGGCAAGAGGAGCAGACTTTGAAACAGGCGGACTTATGCAGCGTGTTAAAAGTTTAATACCATTGTTAGTACCACTATTTGTTTCTTCTATAAGAAGAGCGCTGGATTTAGCAATGGCTATGGAAGCGAGATGTTATCATGGTGGCAATAGAACAAAATTAAAACCACTTGTTTATAAGAAAAAGGATAAAATATCATATTTAGTATTAGTTGGCTTTTTGTGTGTGATATTAGGAGCAGGATTTGTTACGAATAATTTAGTGATGTTTAAATTTCTGAGCATAAAAGCAAGCTAAAATATGATAAATATATTAGTAAAAATAAAATTGTATTAATAAACAATAGAAAAATAAAATAAGTTATTAATAATTTGCAAATATAATCTTGTAATATATACAATTAATCGTTTATTAGGAGAATTATAAATAAATGAAGAGAGTAAAATTAATTATAGCGTATGATGGCACAAATTATTGTGGATGGCAAATACAAATAAATGGAATAACTGTAGAGGAAGTGCTTAATAAAGCTATAAGTGAATTGACAGGAGTAGAAACAGCTGTTATTGGAGCGAGTAGAACTGATTCGGGGGTCCATGCTATGGGAAATGTAGCTGTTTTTGATACGGAATCAAAAATTCCGGGTGAGAAATTTTCATTTGCATTAAATCAAAGACTGCCTAATGATATTAGAATACAAAAATCAGAGGAAGTTCCGCTGGAATGGCATCCGAGATTTTGTAATAGTACAAAAACATATGAATATAAGATTTTAAATAGAAAATTTGATATGCCAACGCAGAGACTATATACCCACTTTGTATATATGCCCTTAAATGTTGAAAAAATGAAAGAAGCAGCAAAATATATAGTAGGGGAACATGACTTCGCAAGTTTTTGCTCATCGGGAAGTCAGGTTGAAAGTACAGTTAGAACCGTATATAGATTAGAGGTAGATAAAAATGACGATGTCATATCAATAATAATATCTGGTAATGGGTTCTTATATAATATGGTGAGGATAATTGTAGGTACTTTAATAAAAGTAGGATTGGGAGTTTATCCACCAGAATATGTAAAAGAAATAATAGAGGCAAAAGATAGAAATGCAGCGGGACCTAAAGCACCGGCATGTGGCTTAATGCTGGTTAAGATAGACTATGAGGATTGAAAAAATAACTAAAAACTAAAGTCTAAGAAGAGATAGAAAATAATGATGATTCCACCATATAGAAGATTATTCTATATAGTGGAATTTTATTTATTAATTGCACAAAATATTAAAGTGAGACAAATGAAGAGGGTAGAATTTAAATTTGTAAGATAACAGACAAATGAAGAATGAAGAAAAATAAATAAAATTGAAAAAAGTGTTGACAATTGTATATAAAAGTTGTATTCTATTCAAGCTGACTGCTGAGACAGTAGTTCAGACAGATGAATTTAATTGATTCTAAGTTTTGAATAACGAAGAAAAAATTAAAAAAATATAAAAAAGTTGTTGACAAAGCAAAACAATCGTGATAATATAAACGAGTTGCTGCTGAAACAGCAACAAGCAAAACAAGAACATTGATAATTGAACAGCAACCATCCCTGAAAATGAATAAAAGATTTTCAGTGAACGTCATCAGAAATGATGAATTCCAAAACAACAGTAATTGATGGAAGAATGGCTAACGTCATTCTGAAATGGATTAAAAACTTTAAACGAGAGTTTGATCCTGGCTCAGGATGAACGCTGGCGGCGTGCTTAACACATGCAAGTCGAACGAAGCACCTTAGACAGAAGCCTTCGGGCGGAAGACTTTGGTGACTTAGTGGCGGACGGGTGAGTAACGCGTGGGTAACCTGCCCTGTACTGGGGGACAACAGTTGGAAACGACTGCTAATACCGCATAAGCGCACAGCATCGCATGATGCAGTGTGAAAAACTCCGGTGGTACAGGATGGACCCGCGTCTGATTAGCTAGTTGATGAGGTAACGGCTTACCAAGGCAACGATCAGTAGCCGACTTGAGAGAGTGATCGGCCACATTGGGACTGAGACACGGCCCAAACTCCTACGGGAGGCAGCAGTGGGGAAT
>CABJBF010000010.1:2500-25251 GCA_902363805.1 Eubacteriaceae bacterium
CGGTTTTGGGAAAGCCGGCCAGAGAGGGTGAAAGCCCCGTAAGCGAAAACTTAAAAGACATGGCAGTATCCAGAGTACATCGAGACACGAGAAACCTTGATGGAAAGAGCGGGGACCACCCCGTAAGCCTAAATACTCCTTAGTGACCGATAGCGCATAGTACTGTGAAGGAACGGTGAAAAGAACCCCGGGAGGGGAGTGAAAGAGAACCTGAAACCCTGTGTTTACAAGCTGTGGAAGAGCTTTACATGCTCGACCGCGTACTTTTTGTAGAACGGTCCGGCGAGTTACGCTTACTGGCGAGGTTAAGTACTTTAGGTATGGAGCCGAAGGGAAACCAAGTCTTAATAGGGCGAGAAGTCAGTGAGAGTAGACCCGAAACCGGGTGACCTATCCATGTCCAGGATGAAGTTGCCGTAAAAGGCAATGGAGGTCCGAACACACATCCGTTGAAAAGGGTGGTGATGAGGTGTGGATAGCGGAGAAATTCCAATCGAACCCGGAGATAGCTGGTTCTCCTCGAAATAGCTTTAGGGCTAGCCTCAATTTAGTCTTGCGGAGGTAGAGCACTGAATATCCTAGGGGGCGTCAAAGCTTACCGAAGATTATCAAACTCCGAATGCCGTAAAGATGATGATTGGGAGTCAGACTGCACGAGATAAGTTGGGTAGTCAAAAGGGAAACAGCCCAGACCTCCAGCTAAGGTCCCAAAGTGAGTGTTAAGTGGAAAAGGATGTGGGATTTCGAAGACAACTAGGATGTTGGCTCAGAAGCAGCCATACATTCAAAGAGTGCGTAATAGCTCACTAGTCGAGAGGTCCTGCGCCGAAAATGTCCGGGGCTAAAACACAACACCGAAGCTGAGGAATGACATAGTCATTGGTAGAGGAGCATTCTTAGCTCGACGAAGCTGTACCGAAAGGAGCAGTGGAGGGATAAGAAGAGAGAATGCCGGAATGAGTAGCGAGAGTGAGGTGAGAATCCTCACGGCCGAATATCTAAGGTTTCCAGGGTAAAGCTGATCTGCCCTGGGTAAGTCGGGGCCTAAGGCGAGGTCGAAAGACGTAGTCGATGGATAACAGGTTGAGATTCCTGTACTACAATGTATCAGAACTGTGGGGACACAGACAGAGAGCCAGAGCCGGAAATGGAAAAGCCGGTGCAAGCGAGGTAGGAGAACAGTAGGCAAATCCGCTGTTCAATCTGAAGACGTGATGCGGAGCGAAATAAAAGTAGCGAAGCTGGTGAGCTGGCTGTCGAGAAAAGCCGCTATTGTGTACATTGTACCCGTACCGTAAACCGACACAGGTAGATGAGGAGAGAATCCTAAGGCCGACGGAAGAAGCATTGTTAAGGAACTCGGCAAAATGACCCCGTAACTTCGGGATAAGGGGTGCCTGAGAAATCAGGCCGCAGAGAATTGGCCCAAGCAACTGTTTAGCAAAAACACAGGTCTATGCGAAACCGAAAGGTGATGTATATGGGCTGACGCCTGCCCGGTGCTGGAAGGTTAAGAGGAGAGGTTAGCGTAAGCGAAGCTTTGAATTTAAGCCCCAGTAAACGGCGGCCGTAACTATAACGGTCCTAAGGTAGCGAAATTCCTTGTCGGGTAAGTTCCGACCCGCACGAAAGGCGTAATGATTTGGGCACTGTCTCGACAATGCATCCGGTGAAATTGAAGTACCAGTGAAGATGCTGGTTACCTGCGCCAGGACGGAAAGACCCCATGGAGCTTTACTCTAGCTTGATACTGGGATTCGATATTGCATGTACAGGATAGGTGGGAGACTAGGAGACGTGAACGCNAGTTTGCGAGGAGTCGCCCTTGGGATACCACCCTTGCAGTATTGGGTTTCTAACATGCAGCCGTGAACCGGCTGGTGGACAATGTCAGGTGGGGAGTTTGACTGGGGCGGTCGCCTCCGAAAGGGTATCGGAGGCGCTCAAAGGTTCCCTCAGAATGGTCGGAAACCATTCGCAGAGTGCAAAGGCATAAGGGAGCTTGACTGCGACACCGACGGGTGGAGCAGGTACGAAAGTAGGACTTAGTGATCCGGTGGTATAAAGTGGGATTGCCATCGCTCAACGGATAAAAGCTACCCTGGGGATAACAGGCTTATCACTCCCAAGAGTTCACATCGACGGAGTGGTTTGGCACCTCGATGTCGGCTCATCGCATCCTGGGGCTGTAGTAGGTCCCAAGGGTTGGGCTGTTCGCCCATTAAAGCGGTACGCGAGCTGGGTTCAGAACGTCGTGAGACAGTTCGGTCCCTATCCGGCGTGGGCGTAGGATATTTGAGAGGAGCTGTCCTTAGTACGAGAGGACCGGGATGGACGAACCTCTGGTGTATCTGTTGCATTACCAAATGCATGGCAGAGTAGCCAAGTTTGGAAGGGATAAACGCTGAAGGCATCTAAGCGTGAAGCCCCCCTCAAGATGAGATATCCCATACGTAAGTAGTAAGACCCCTTGAAGACTACAAGGTTGATAGGTCAGAGGTGGAAGCGTGGTAACACGTGCAGCTGACTGATACTAATAGGTCGAGGGCTTAACCATAAGGAAGGAATTTGAGGAAAGGTTATCCAAGGAAGAAGAGATTGGAAGATTAGTTGGTGTGCAGTTTTGAATGTACAATGGCCCGGTGGCTCAGCTGGTTAGAGCGCCGCCCTGTCACGGCGGAGGTCGTGGGTTCGAACCCCATCCGGGTCGTCAATAAAAGAAGAGAAAGAGGAGGTTGAAAGCAAAAGCCGGCTTTCTCGACCTCTATTTTTGTATAAGGAAACATGGGATCTTAGCTCAGCTGGGAGAGCACCTGCCTTACAAGCAGGGGGTCACAGGTTCGAGCCCTGTAGGTCCCACTACCGAAAGGTAAAAAGAAAATAAGCAGGAAAGCTTGTTGATAAAACAGAATAAGCCGATGTGGCTCAATTTAGGCTTATTGACGCAAGTCAATAAGAGGAGAGCAATCAAGCGAAGCTTGGCTCTGACAATTGAGCAAAGTGGTTTGTTACAAAAATTTAATATGCCGATGTGGCTCAATTGGCAGAGCAGCTGATTTGTAATCAGCAGGTTAACGGTTCGAGTCCGTTCATCGGCTTTAAGTAAGCAATGATAAATGAAGTCAGGCTTACCTTGAAAGAATGGGCAGATTCCCGAGTGGCCAAAGGGGACAGACTGTAAATCTGCTGGCAACGCCTTCGAAGGTTCGAATCCTTCTCTGCCCATTAAAAAAAAGAAGAAACAGCGCGGGGTAGAGCAGTCTGGAAGCTCGTCGGGCTCATAACCCGGAGGTCGCAGGTTCAAATCCTGTCCCCGCAATTTTTTATGCCCAGTTAGCTCAGTTGGTAGAGCAGAGGACTGAAAATCCTCGTGTCTCTGGTTCGATTCCGGAACTGGGCATTAACCATGTCCGAAGCAAAAGAGAGAGGGACAAGACAGAAAAGACGCAGGAATGACAGATAAATTTAAAAACGGCAAAAACCATAACAGAATAAACATGAATGACAGATAAGGAAGCAGAAATGCTTCTTTTTTTATTATATAGGGCAAGTCCGTATTTATAAAGGCGAGTTTTATGTGAAGAAAAACGAGGCTTTAATAATTTATTAAAAAAAATACTTCTTGACATATCACATTATATATGTATAATAAATAAAAACATATATATAATGTGAGACTATAATGAACCTGTAATAAAAATAAGTTCTATTAAAATAAAGCGTCAAGGAGGAGATTATTGAAGAAGTACGAAGAATTAGACATAACAGATCCATTTATATTTGCGAAAGTCATGAGTGAAAAAGAATTATGTAAACCACTGTTAGAAAATATATTAAACATAAAAATAAGGGATATTGTATATGTTGATTATGAAGAAACAATACAGATGACAGCGAAGTCAAAAGGTATAAGACTCGACATATATGTTGAGGATGACGACAACACAGTATTTAATCTCGAAATGCAGACAACAACTTATAAAGAATTACCGAAAAGATCAAGATATTATCAGGGAATAATAGATTTAAACATGATTGAAAAAGGCGAATCATATGATATACTTAAGGAAAGTTATGTCATATTTATCTGTACATTTGATTTTTTTGAAAAAGGAAGAAGTGTTTACGAGTTTGAAAATGTATGCCTGGAAGATAGTGAAATCAAGTTAAATGACGGAACGCATAAGATATTTCTAAACACAAAAGGCGATAAAAGTGACATAAATGAGGAACTGAAATCATTATTGGAATATTTTGACGGCAGCGAACCTGAAAGTGAACTTACGAGAAGGATAGACATAAAGGTAATCGCAGCCAGAAAAAATGAGAGATGGAGGCGAGAGTATATGTCATTACAGATGGAGATGAATCTAAAGTATAGAGAGGGTCTGAAGGACGGAGAAGAAAAAGGTCAGGAGAATACAAATAAATTAATTAAAATACTTTTAAAAGAAAAAAGATATGATGACTTAGAAAAATCAGCTCAGGATATTGAGTACCAGAATAAGCTGATGAAGGAATATAAGATTATAGACTAGTTCAATATAACAATAAAGTTAATGTTGATATGAATAAAAGATGATATAAATAAGTGATAATTGATATTAAAAAGAATGATAATAGATATCAATAAAGCATAATAATAGATATTAAAAAATAAAGCATAATAAAATATCTATTAATAAAAAAGAACTTAAAGCCTGAAAGTTATTAATAATTTTCAAACTTTGAGTTCTTTTTATTAATAAATTAAATTGTAATTTATTTTATCGGTAAGTGTATCCACCACCACAACCTGCGCAACAAGCATTGCAACAAAGATTTGCAAGACAGCAGGCTAAGAGTGGGTTACTGCAAATAATTGTAGGCATTCCACCATAACTGCTTTGACGAGAAGTGTACCAGCTGCCACCACTTTCGAATGTACGGACAAGTTGCTGGTAAGTAGCATTATTAGGCTCCATTGAAGATGCCATGCGGGCATGCTCAAGAGCTTGGACATTGTTGCCTACGCCTTTATTTGCGATAGCACTATAATAATACCATGTAGCATTTTTGTTGGAAATTGTATTTAATACATTAAGTGCCTCGGCATAATGTTGGTTATTAATGTAGTTAGCTGCAGCACGCATATGCATCTCGTCTTCTGACATATTTGAAGAGTTGCCATAATTACCTGCATTACCGTAGCCTGTACCAAAGCCACCAAAATTGCCGAAACCTCCAAAATCAAATCCACCAAAGTTCCAATCGCCGAAACCACCGGAATTATAGCCACCGGAACCATTAGAGCCATAGCCACCAAAACCACCGGAATTTCCAGATCCATAACTGCCTGAATTACCATAGCCGGAGCCATAGCCGCCATAAGTTCCACTGCCATAAGAAGAACCACCATAGCCATTTGCACCATGCTTGCGTGCATCCATAATCTGACTATATGCCTGTTGAACCTGCTTGAATTTCTCTTCAGCCTGTTCCTTGTTAGGGTTGTTAATATTTGCATCAGGGTGGTATTTGCGGCTTAGAGCCTTGTATGCTTTTTTTATTTCATCTTCAGAGGCATCTGGTCTAACCCCTAAAACATTATAAGGATTCATATATCTATTCTCTTTCTAAATTTTTGCTGTGATTATGTTATAATGCGATAGAATATTGTTAATAAAAATTAATTCTGAAAAATTAAAACATCACAATAAAAAATTATTTGTTTTGTAAATTTTTTGAAACACGCCGTTCATAGGAATTCCAAACTCCGGAATACAAAATATTACGAAGAATATCAGCGTTGTCAACAGCGGGGAGCATTTCGAAAGCATCGGAACACTCAGCCATCATCATTGTAAGCATATCTTTGACATGAGTTTCAAAATCCGGGTCAGTATAGCAATTTGAAAAAACATTGTAATGTCCCTTTTTGACATCGTCCTCAACATCGTCAAATGCATCCATAATGTATATAAATTTCCCAAGGTAAAAGCCCATACGACCAAGACCTTTGGCGTAAATATCGTCAAAAGGCACGAATAGGATTTGCATTATCCGGCCAAATAAACCGGCTACTACATCAACGTTGGTTTCATTCATTTTTTCGCGGGTACCGAGTTCGTCCAACAAAGATGAAATAGCTTCGATTTTATTTTTATAGGAATAATCAGGAGAAATATGCAAATGCCCAGAATCGTCAGTAAAATAAGAATTCTGATTGTTACTGTCAGAATTTGGCTGAGTAGCTGCAACTGAACCATCGTCAACAGCGCTTGGCTGAGTAGCTGCAACTGAACCATCGTCAGTTGAATCAGAAGTGGCATGTACATTATTTAAATTTTTCCCAATTGACCCTTTTTTTAATAATTTTGAATAAGCAAGCTTAAGAACGCTTCTGTCATCGTGCCAGTCATCCAGACATTTGAAATAAGAAAGGATGACGTTCATGTCAGCAACATAATCCGTAAATTCTGAGGAAATGATGTTCTGACGCTTTATAGGGTGCACAATGCAACGCTTTGAAGTTACGCTGTGCTCCGGCTCATAAAGTGAAGAAAGAAGGATAACTAAAAAGGTCATGTCATATGACAGGGTTAATTGCCCTGACAGACCGTGTCGCTTGCTAAGTGAGTGGCATAAGCCACAATAATACGCCCGGTAGACATCAAATTCCCTAAATTTGAGTTCGGGTTTGTTTACAACTACATATCCAAACATGGAGTCCTCCAGACAAAATAAGTAAAGAACCACAAATCAAATCGGCTCTAAGTTAAATCACACAATCAGTCGTAAATACTTAATGCCCTTTTAAAAGGAAATTCTTACGCATGTTGTTAAATTATATAATCAGTTGCAGACTATTTATGCATCTGATAAATTAACTTTTTTTAATAAATGTCTGTGAGCATTTTGGACAACGGATTTCGATGCGGCCTTTGCCACGAGGAATACGAATACGTTGTCTGCAACGTGGACATCTGTAAAAATGATAAAATCTTCTTTGGCTGAAAATTTCTTTTTCACGCTGAAATTTTCTTAAGAAGGAAGCTTTTAAACTTAAATATTTGTTGTTCTCCTGGTAGCGCTTCTGAATATTTTTTGAAAACATTCTTATATACATCAAAATAATTAAAATAAGTGAAATATAATAAATAATCCCGGACAAACGTCTTGGGACAAATAACGAAAGCACGCATAAAACCAGTGCGAAAATAAGCATTGATCTGCCAAGTTGATCTACTCCATACCTCCCGTACATTAACTTCGCTAATTTTTCACGCAAATCTAAGACTCCTTCCATATAAAAATAAGAAAAGTTCTAAAGTCTATCATAAAACCTTAAAACTTTGCCCCTTACTTATAAGAAATATTAACCCTAAAGAAAAAGAAAAACAAGACAAAAGGGCGATAATTAACAAATCCGTTACAAATGTTAACAAATAGGACAAAAGCCATTGCAAAAATAGATTGTGTAGATTCGTGAATTGTGTGGAAAGTTTGAATGTTGAGAAAACCGTAAATATATGTCAATTCATGAAAAAACAAATGAAAATGTATGTAGGAATTGTATAATAAAAATATTTTTATTGTAAATTTTCCATAAGAAAAGCAGAAAATATTGATAAAACTAACAAAATCAATGTACAAAGAAAGTCGTAAATGATATAATAACAAAAGATTATGTCTAAAAAAAATAAGCAACAAATTGACATATTGAACGAAAAATAAAACAAGTTGTAAGAATGAAAATTATATAGATAATTTAATAAAAATATGAATATTATTCACCAAACGGTAAATAAAGTGATTGTTTATTGGATAATAAACAAGAAGATTATACATCAAATAATGATATGGTAAATATTCATTAAGTAAATAAGTAATAAAATCATTCACCTAACTAATATATAAAGCAAACTAGAGAAAATACAAAGGGGGAGGATAGAGAGTGTACAACGGAACAAGTAATAAGTGGACAAAGCATTTTGATTTCATAATAGTAGATGTTATATGCATTAATGTAGCGTTCTTTCTAGCTACACTGATATATTCAGGGTCTGGGCATATGTACAACACTTCCCTATATAGAAATGTAACAATATCATTAACGTTGATACACTTTTGTGTAGCGTTTTTTAGAAACGGATATTCAGGAATATTAAGACGAGGATATCTGAAAGAAATAAAAGATACAGTGTACCATAATGTTATAGTTATGGCAGTGCTGTTTGGTTATTTATTTTTGATACAGCAGTCAGGAAATGTGTCTAGAATAGTAATGTTGCTATTCATTATAATAGACACAATATTAATGTACATAAGCCGTATATTATTTAAGAAGTTTTATGCGGTACGTAAGAATTATGATAATGCTAAGGAAAATATGTTGCTTGTTGTATCATCAGATATGGCGACAGACACTATCAACAAGATAAGCAACGGACCGGACAAGAGATTTGAGATAGTGGGAATCGCATTGACAGATGTGATGGACATTAAAGAATCACACATAGATGAAATAGAAGGAATACCTGTAGTGGCCGATGCTGATTCCGTATACGAATATGCCAGAGCAAATGTCATTAATGATGTATTTATCAGAGTAAGCGGAGTAAACAACTTCTTCGTAGAAGGCCTGGCATATGGATTTTTGAACATGGGAATTAAGGTTCATATAAATGTAGAATTTCTTACACATACTTTGCCAAATGCAGGATTTGAAACAATTAACGAGGTAGCAGTTGTAACGACAAGTATAAATCAGGTGTCACCGGTTGGAGCATTTGCAAAGAGAGCACTTGATATATGCGCAGGACTTGTAGGGTGCCTTGTTACAGCAGTATTGTTTATATTTGTAGCGCCTGCGATTAAGATTGCAGACCCTAACGGACCAATATTTTTCTGCCAGTTAAGAGCAGGAAAAAATGGAAAACCATTTAAGTTCTACAAATTCCGTTCAATGTATTCAGATGCAGAAGAACGCAAAAAAGAACTTATGGAACAGAACAAGATGGACGGACTTATGTTTAAAATGGACGCAGACCCCAGAATTATAGGAAGCGGAAAAGACGGCACAAAGAAAGGACTCGGTCATTTCCTTAGAGCTACGTCAATAGATGAATTTCCGAATTTTTACAGTATATTAAAAGGCGACATGAGTCTTGTAGGAACACGTCCGCCAACAATGGATGAATACGAACAGTACGAAGCGCATCACAAGAGCCGTCTTGCAACAAAACCGGGACTTACGGGAATGTGGCAGATAAGCGGTCGAAGCGACATGACGGACTTTGAAGAAATAGTAAAACTTGATAATGAGTACATAATGAACTGGAGCTTTGGACTAGATATAAAGATTATACTTAAGACTTTTCTTGTGGTAATTGCCAGAAAAGGGTCAGTATAAAGTGATTTGATAAGGTTTAAGTATAAACGAAAATAACTATGTGAAAATTATTTGGCTAAATAAACTTAGCTAATAGAAATAATGAGATAAGTGAAATGTGGTGCCGGGCGTAGCCTGGCACTATGTGGAATAACAGGTAGGATGCCGATAATAAAAATAAGAGAAATGAGAAACAGGTAATATGAAAAATGGACAGTTGCGAATAGCAATGCTTGGTCATAAAAGAATACCGTCAAGAGAAGGCGGAGTCGAAATAGTAGTTGAGGAATTAGCTACCAGAATGGTGGAAAGAGGCAATAAGGTTACTTGTCTTAACCGTGCCGGGCATCATGTAAGTGGAAAAGAATTCGATGAAAAAAATAAAAAAGAATATAAGGGAATCAGATTAAAAACAGTTCCTACATTAGATAAGAAAGGACTAGCTGCTATGACTGCTTCTGTGACGGGAGGAGTATGCGCTGCATTTGGCAAATACGATGTAGTACATTTTCATGCAGAGGGTCCTTGTGCCATGTTATGGCTACCTAAATTATTTGGGAAAAGATGCGTGGCAACAATTCACGGACTTGACCACCAGAGAGCAAAATGGGGAAAACTTGCAAGTACATACATAATGATGGGCGAAAAATGTGCAGTAAAACATGCTGATGAAATAATAGTGTTAAGTAAGGGAGTACAGGATTATTTCAGAGAAAAGTATGGTCGTGAAACAAGATTTATTCCTAATGGAGTAAACAGACCGGTTATAAGAAAAGCAAATATAATTAAATATAAATTCGGACTTGAAAAGGACGATTACATATTGTATCTTGGACGATTAGTGCCGGAAAAAGGATTACGGTATCTTGTGGAAGCATTTAAAAATGTGAATACGAATAAGAAACTTGTAATAGCCGGTGGAAGTTCAGATACGGATGAATTTGCAAATGAAATAAAAGCAATGGCAAAGGGCGATGACAGAATAATATTTACAGGATTTGTTCAGGGCGAGGAACTGGATGAGTTGTATAGTAATGCGTATGTGTATACTTTGCCAAGTGACTTAGAAGGAATGCCGCTTAGTCTGCTTGAGGCAATGAGCTATGGCAACTGCTGTCTTGTGTCAGACATAGATGAATGTGCATCAGTAGTTGAAGATAAGGCTATAGTATTTGAAAAGTCAAACGTAGAGCAATTGCAGGAAAAACTACAGGAGGCTTGCGACAAGCCTGAGATGGTGGATGGATATAAAAAAGAAGCAGCAGATTTTATATGTGAAAAATACAGTTGGGATGATGTTGTGGAGAAAACGATGGAGTTGTATAGAGGAGTCTGAAATGGAAATAGGAAAGACAAAAGATAGAGAAAAATGGGTTGACTATGTAAAGGTTATAGCGTGCGTGTTAGTTGTATTAGGACATTTTTTTCAAAGTATGGTTAAGGCTACGATAATACCAGATAATGATTTATATAGTTGGTTTAATAAGACAATATATTATTTCCATGTACCTTTGTTTTTTATATGTAGTGGATATTTATATCAAAAATATAGCAGAATTAAAAATATACTAGATTGGAAAAATAATATAATAAAAAAGTTAATTGCGCTTGGAATACCTTATTTTGTATTTTCGATTGTAACATGGATACTAAAAACAATGTTTGCAGGAAGTGTGAATGATGAAATGTCTGGGTTAGCAGAATCCTTATTTAAAAATCCAACGGCACCTTATTGGTATTTGTATAGTTTGTTTTTTATCTTTTTAATTACTATTACATATAAAAATAAAACTAATAAAATGTTATTGATTGCGTTTGCTATTGTTCTTAAAGCCATTGCATTATTGACAGGGGGAGTTGGAATATATGCTATTTCAACAGTTATGGTGAATGAAATATGGTTTGTTATAGGAATGTGCTTGACTGACATTGATATGGATAAGATGAATAATAGATTTGTAGGGATGCTGTTGGGAATTATATTTATCGTGTTAAGTGTGGTTGCTTATAAACAGAATATAACAAATGGCCTAGTTACATTTATACTTGGATTGTTAGCATGTGTTTCTGTTCTGTGGATAATGATTTCGTGTAGAAGATATAACAATAGATTTATGGATTATGTTGCAAAGTATACAATGCCAATATTTTTAATGCATACCTTATTTGCGGCACCAGTTAGAATTGTGTTAATGAAGATGGGATTAACCAATTCGATAATCCAAATAGTGATTGGATTAGCCATAAGTTTTATAGGACCTATATGTACAGCGATAGTATTGGAAAAAACAAAGTATTTGGAATTCGTGATTTATCCGAATAAAGTAATTAAACTATTGAAAAGGAGATAGATTGTGAAAATTTTAATGGTTAATAAATTTCTTTATCCTAATGGAGGTTCAGAAACATATATATTCAAATTAGGTGAGTATTTAGAAAGGCAGGGACACGAAGTACAATACTTTGGAATGGAACATGAAGGAAGATGTGTTGGAAATCATGCAGAAGCCTATACATCTGACATGGACTTTCATGGAGGCTCAAAGCTTTCTAAATTGACTTATCCAATTAAAACTATATATTCAAGCGAGGCAAGAAAGAAAATAAGGATTGTTCTTGATGACTTTCGGCCAGATGTAGTCCATTTAAACAACTTTACATATCAGATAACTCCAAGTGTTATATTAGAAATAAAGAAATGGTCAAAACAGACAGGAAATAAATGCAAGATAGTATTTACAGCGCATGATTATAATCTGGTTTGCCCAAATCATATGTGCAACAATCCAAATACACACGAAAATTGTGAAAAGTGTTTAGGCGGACATTTTATGAATTGCTTTAAAGGTAAGTGTATTCATGGAAGCACAGCCAAATCAGCAGTTGGAACAATGGAAGCAATGTTTTGGAAAATGAAAGGAACATATAAATACATAGATTCAATGATATGTTGTAGTGAATTTATGAAGACAAAGATGGATTCAAATCCTTTGTTTGCAAGTAAGACTATTGCACTTCATAATTTTATAGATAAAGTTGAATGGAAAGAAGCAGAGAAGAAAGATTATGTTCTTTACTTCGGAAGATTTTCAAAAGAAAAAGGAATAGGAACACTTATAGAAGTGTGTAAGAAACTTCCAGATGTTCAGTTTATATTTGCGGGAACAGGTCCTTTGGAAGAAGAAATTAATGGAATTAGCAATATTAAAAATGTAGGTTTTCAAAAGGGAGAAGCTCTTGAAAAACTTATAAGAGAAGCAAGATTCTCTATATATCCATCAGAATGGTATGAAAATTGCCCATTTTCAGTAATGGAAAGTCAGATGTATGGAACGCCGGTTCTTGGTGCTAATATTGGAGGAATTCCAGAACTGATATCAGTAGGAAAGACTGGGGAATTGTTTGAAAGCGGCAATGGCGAAGATTTAAAGAGTAAAATCGATGAATTGTGGAATGACAAAGAAAAGTTAGATAAATACAGTGAAAACTGTAAAGATATTAGCTTTGATACTATTGAAGAATATTGTAATAAATTGATTAAGATATACGAATAAAAGGAAAATAGGAGAGGAAGCAATGGCAGAGAAGAAATTAAATGGTACAGTTATCGTAACATATAGATGTAACGCACGTTGCTCAATGTGTAACAGATACAAGGCACCATCAAAACCAGAAGAAGAAATTTCAATTGAAACAATTAAGAAGTTACCTAAGATGTACTTTACAAATATAACAGGTGGAGAACCTTTTATACGTACAGACTTGAAGGACATTGTTAGAGAATTATATAAGAAGAGCGATAGAATTGTTATTTCAACTAATGGATTCTTTACAGATAGAATTGTTGATTTATGTAAGGAATTTCCTAATATCGGAATTCGTATTTCAATTGAAGGTCTTGAACAGACAAACAATGAAATCCGTGGATTAGATGACGGATATAACAAAGGTTATACAACACTTAAGAAATTACGTGAAATGGGAATGAAGGATGTTGGTTTCGGAATGACAGTTCAGGACAAGAATGCACCTGATTTAGTACCACTTTATAAGATATCTAATGAAATGGGAATGGAATTTGCAACTGCTTCATTACATAATAGTTTCTATTTTGTAGAAGCAAAAAATATAATTAAAGATCGTCCAATGGTAGCTAAGAATTTCGAAGATTTAATTAATGAATTACTTAGATCAAAGAGTCCTAAGAAATGGATGAGAGCATATTTTAACCATGGTCTTATTAATTATATTTATGGACAGAAAAGATTACTTCCTTGTGATATGAGTTTTGATACATTCTTTATTGATCCATATGGTGATGTAATGCCATGTAACGGAACAAAAGACAAAGAAGTAATGGGTAACTTAAACAATCAGAGCTGGGATGAATTATGGAATAGCCCTGAAGCAGAGCAGGTTAGAGCAAAGGTTCGCTGCTGTGACAGAGACTGTTGGATGATAGGTTCAGTGTCTCCAGCAATGCACAAGTACATCTGGAAACCTGGATTCTGGGTACTTAAACATAAGTTTAAAGCATTGTTTAGTAAACACCCATATAGTATGTATGAGAATAAAATTGTACGTGACTACAGGGATGGCAAGGTAACTAAAGAAGAATTAGATAAATGCAGTACTTGTGATATGTGCGCAACAATTAATGACGGATTAAGTGATGCTTCAAGAGAACAGCTTAAGGGCAAGAGCGGTGAAGAAATAGTTGATGCAGATATTGCAAAACAGATGGGAGAATAGGTGCTATTAAGCGAACATAGGGAGAAATAAATACATATGAAAGTTATTGCTTTAAAAAATATAATTTTAGAAAAAAATACTATCACATATAAGTTTGATATTCCAGAAGAATTAAGAAAACATATTAATATGGAATATATTGATGAACATAATCAAGGAACTTTATTTGTGAGACCACAAAAAGAAACAAAATTGGAAGAAATTCCAAAATCTATATTGTCGATTCCGTTTATTGGGACGATGATGGGAATTGCAATGTTGTATCAAATTCCTATTAAAGTTGATGAAGTGGATGCTGACTATTTGAAATCAACACAAGAACTAGGATTGATTTTTAACAAGATGTATCCACAAGGAAATCTGAAATTGAAAGTGATTTCAGATAGAGTTATTGAAAATAAAAAGAACAGTGTTGGAACAAACAAAACATCGGTGTTCTTTACAGGTGGAGTTGATGCTACAAGTGCATTGGTTGAAACAATTAATCTAAAACCGTTATTGATAAATATAGTTGGTGGAGACATAGCACTTTCAAATCAAAAAGCACATAGCAGATTAGAGGAGTATTTTAACAAAGTTAAAAATAATATTCCAGGAGTAGACTATTGTTTTGTTGAATCTAATTGTAGAGAATTGTTTAAAGAGTATTCCTTTGACGAGAAATTCAAAAAGTTTATTGATAGAGAACTGTGGTGGGGATATTGGGCAAGCGTTGCACATATAGTTGTGATGACTGCTGTTATAGCCCCAGTGATTTATTCGAAAAATATCAATTGCCATTATATAGGATCTTCGCATTCATCACTAGATAGCGCATTTGATGCCAATAATGAAGAAATAATTAATGCAATTAATTATTGTGGTTGTAAATTTATATCAGCTGATGCGGACTTGGATAGAAATGAGAAGGTTAAAAAGATAGTAGATTATTCTTCTAAAACAAACAAGTATTTCGAATTACAGGTTTGCTGGAATAAACAGGAGGGAATGAATTGCTGCAAATGTGAAAAATGCTATAGAACAATGATGAATATTTTGTCGGCACATGGAGATCCTAATAAATTTGGGTTTAGATATGATACTAAAAAAATGAAAGAAATAAGAACATTCTTAGAAATAACACCGATAAAATTAAGTTATTGGGAAACGACACAACATATGTTTGTGAAAGAGAAGGATTATTGGAAAGATACTGAATTATCATGGTTTATTGATTTTAAATTTAATAGACCTAAAGCATATGCCTATAAGATAATTAAAAGAGTAATAAGTAAGTTCAAATAGTAGATTTAACTAAAAAAGCGAGGACGCAAATGAGTGATATTACAATTCTAACACCTACTTATAATAGAGAGAAGCTTCTGCACAAACTGTACAAGTCATTATGTAATCAGAAAGATAAAGAGTTTGAGTGGATTGTTGTTGACGATGGAAGCAATGACAATACAGACGAGTATATTGAGACAATACAGAAGAAAGCAGATTTTCCCATTAGGTATTATAAAAAAAATAATGGGGGAAAGCACACGGCTCTTAATTATGGATGCCAATATGTTAAAACTAAATTGGTGTTTATTGTTGATAGTGATGACACACTAACAGATGATGCAATTTTAACAATTCAGCGAATATATGAAAAATATAAAAATGAAGATGACATTTGTGGGTTTAGTTTCCTGAGGGGAAAATCAAGAGGGGGGTATTTAAGCACATCGGGAGTACCAGAAGACGGAATGAAAGAGTCTTTTGTTGAGTGTAGAATAAATAGAAACATCGGTGGAGACATGGCTGAAGTTTGGTATACTCATTGCTTAAGAGAGTATCCGTTTCCTGAATTTTTGGGTGAAAAATTTTTGGGAGAAGATATTGTTTGGGTACAGATGTCAAAAAAATATAAGATGAGATTCTTTAATAAAGTTATTTATATTTCAGACTATTTAGATGAAGGATTGACTAATAACAGGCGAAAGCATAACATAAGTTCGCCAAACGGTTGTGTTGCGAGAGCGAAAACTTTTTTAGAATCAGATTCAATTTTAAAAGCAAAAATAAAAGCAGCATTACAATATCAAATATATGGAAGGTTTGCAGCACATTCATTAAAAAAATTATTTGAAAATACAAATAGTAAGTTGTTGTATATATTATGTTTTATTCCATCACAAGTATTGTATTACAAGTGGAAAAATAAATACCAAGAAAATATTTAGTGAAAATATATGTGAGGAGAATTAGGATGAACACAAATAAAGCAAGAGTTATAGCATTATATTTACCGCAGTTTCACCCAGTACCGGAAAATGATAAATTTTGGGGGAAAGGGTTCACAGAGTGGACAAATGTTGCAAAGGCAAAACCGCTTTTTCGTGGGCATAATCAGCCACGAATTCCGGCAGATCTTGGATTTTATGATTTAAGATTACCTGAAATTAGTGAGGCACAAGCTGAATTGGCGAAGGAAGCAGGGATTGAAGGATTCTGCTATTGGCATTATTGGTTTGGAAACGGAAAGCAGGTACTGGACATGCCTTTTGAAAGAACGGTAAATAGTGGGAAACCAGATTTTCCATTTTGCCTGGGTTGGGCAAACCATGATTGGACGACTAAAACTTGGGAGAAAGGAAAAGGAAGATCTAAAGATACCATGATTTTCAAACAGGAATATCCAGGTGATGAAGATTATATAATGCATTTTAATCAATTTCTTAAAGCATTTAAGGATGATAGATATATAAAAGTTGATGGTAAACTATTATTTTTAGTATTTAATCCTTTTGGAATACCCGACGTCAAACATTTTACTGAATTGTGGAACAAATTAGCAAAGGAGAATGGATTAGAAGGATTTCATTTTGTGGCAAGTAATTCAGCACCAAAGCTGAAATTGGATAGTACTACGAGTTCCTTTGAAAATGATTACAAAAAGAAAATAGAAGGAACTAGGGCGCTAGGATTTGATGCTGTAATGACGTCAAATCAAAAAAATGCGGAATTGAAGGTTGCTGGAAAATTTAAAAAAATACTTAACTCTGTAATTCGCAGATTTATGCCAAGTTTATATGTTGAAAAGTATTCGTATAAAAAAATTATAGAGAATCTGTATACAAATCTGGATAAACGAAATGATGTATATCCACAGTTATTAGCTGGCTGGGACAGATCTCCAAGATCCGGGAGAAAGGCGATTGTTTATTATGGGACAACACCAGAAACATTTAAGTATGCTGCTGAGATGGCTGTCAAACAAGTTGAAAATAAAGAGCCAGATCATAAAATTATTTTCTTAAATTCATGGAATGAATGGGGAGAGGGAGCATACATGGAACCTGATTTAGAATTTGGAAAGGGCAAGATAGAGGCTTTAGCAGAAGTTCTTGACATTAAAAAAGTCTGATAGTTTGTCAAATGTTTGTCAAAAATTTAATATGCTAAATTATAAATATGGAGAGGCAAAAATGGAGAAGAAGGTTGGAATATTAACATTTCATGGAGCAGATAATCTTGGTGCTGTATTGCAAGCATATGCACTTTGTAAATATATAACTTATAATATTAATGTACAGGCTGAAATTGTGGATTATATTTGCGATGAAGTGGAAAAAACAAGATATGCAAATAATTGTAACGTTATAAAGAAAATGCCACTTATGTTGTATTATAAAATAAAGCGCACAGGTTTTGAAAAGTTCAGAGATAAATTTCTTTCTCTGTCCGACAGAAAATATGTACGCGATGATATTGAAAATTGTAATTTGTTATATTCTACGTTTATAACAGGAAGTGATCAAGTTTGGAATATAGAATGTTCAGGTGAGGACAATACATATTTTCTTGATTTTGTAGAAAAAGGAAAAAAGAAAATTGCATATGCGGCAAGTATCGGATCAATTGAGTTTAAAGAAGAAAAGATTAAAGAAATTAAAAAACTTTTAAAAGATTTTAATGCAATTTCTGTTAGAGAATCATCTTCAATACAAAAGTTAGGGTTAGAGGAGAAAACACCAATTTTACCTGATCCTGTTTTCTTGCTTGATAAAAGTCAATGGAAAGATGTTGTTACAAATAGAGTCAAAAAGAAAAAGTATATTTTAGTTTATTTAATACAGGAAGATGTTAATGTTGTCAGAGCAGCTAGAGAATACGCAGCAAAGTATAATTATGACATTATAATAAATAAAAAAAGTATTAAGTTTATTTTAAATAATTCTCCAGATTGTTTTTTGAATTGGATTGATAATGCGGAGGCTGTTTTTACTAATTCTTTTCACGGCACAGCCTTTTCTATTATATTTAAAAAAAAGTTGGCAGCGGATATTGCTTTAAGTAATGGAGGTGTAAATAACAGAATAAGAGAGTTACTATGTTCGGCAGGATTGGAAGAATGTATTATTTCGAATAATAAAATTAAACCTGTGAGAGCAGAAGCAGATGAATGGTTGAAAGTACAAAGAAAGAAAGCGTATGATTTCTTGAAAAAGAATATATAAGATTTAGACAATAAATTTGAGTGTGTATTGTGTTGGCTTTGGACAAAAGAAGGGAAAATATGCAGAAATTTTATAAATTTAAACATAATAATTTAGAAGTTAATAAAAAAAGTTCATCGGGTGGTGCATTTACATTATTAAGTAATAAAATTTTTGAAAAAGGCGGAATAGTTTATGGTTGTGTACTTGATGATGAATTTAATGCTATTCATATAAGGGCTGAGAACAAAGAAATCAGGAATAAAATGAGAGGGTCCAAATATATTCAAAGCAATATACTTAAATCGTTTGACCTAGTTGCTTCAGATCTAAAGGAATGTCATAAAGTTTTATTTTCAGGCACGCCATGTCAGATTAATGCAATGTTGAATTATTTAAAACAGAAAAAAATTTCTACAAAAGAACTGATTACGGTTGAAGTTATATGTCATGGGGTAGGAAGTAGTAGATTTTTTCATGATTATGTTAAAGATAAAGAAAAAAAGGAAAAGTCAAAAGCAGTAGATGTATGTTTTAGATCTAAATACAGAACAGGCCAAAAGCAAGATATGTCAATAAAATTTAAAAATGGAAAAGCATATCATGCAGCATCAACTAATTTAGATTGGTTTTATTCTATTTATTTGAAGAATTTAATTCTTAGACCCTCTTGCTATAAGTGTAAGTTTGCTAAACAGGATAGAATAGCAGATATTAGCATTGCAGACTATTGGGAAAAAGATGAAACTGAGGATTATTCTTTAATTATATGTAATACGGATAAAGGTGGAAGATTGTTGACGAACAAAATCGATGGAGAGTTTGTTGAGATAAATAAAGCTAAAGTTCATCAGCCGCATATGAATGCTCCTTGTAACAAACCTATTGATAGGGAACAATTTTGGAAAGTATATTTATATCAAGGGTATGAAGAAGTTCAAAAAAAATGGGGAAATAATACGCTTAAAGGACGAATAAAATATATGATGGCAGAAATACTACAGATTCTTCATATTACAGGGATTGTTAAAAAGATGATGAAGAGGGCGAAAAATGACTAAAAAAAGGGAAAAAATACATAATAAATTAAAACAAGAGCAGCCCATACTTTTTCATAGTAAAGAGGAATGTTGTGGTTGCTTGGCATGCGTTGCAATTTGTCCAATGCAAAATATAACAGTAAGTGTAGATGAGGAGGGATTTGAATATCCCGTGATTAGTGGAGAGAAGTGCGTTAAGTGTAATAGTTGTATAAGTGTGTGTCCGTTAAAAATAAAATAAAAATAATGAAAGGTTAAGATAATGGGAAAATTGAAGTTTGGCATATTTTCATTTTGTTTACTAACAATATTTTTATTCCCAATTTTACCACAGTATATATATATAATTGGTGGAATTAATGTTGTAAATATGTTGATAGCCATTTTTGTAATAATTTATGTGTTATTGTATGGAAAGGTTATAAAGCCTCAATTAAAAAATAATATTATATTTTACTGGTTGTTTATGATAATGGTGGCAATAAGGTATTTAATTGACTCTGAACCATTGAAGGCGATTACATACATGTTAGCCTTTGTGTTGTTACAATGGTTTTTTATTTCAATCATAGACTCGGAAAGTAGATTTAGTAAGGCAGTTGATACTTTGATCGCAGCTGGATGCTTTCTGGGAGTGTTAGGAATAATTGAGGCTATATTCAAGACAAATTTTATTCAGCTATTTGCAAGTAGTAATATTGAATTTTTTTACGATGTAAGATATGGTTTACTTAGAATTATGACAACGTTTGGACAACCTATTACATATGGTTTATATCAGGTTTTTGTGATAGTTTTAATAAATTATAGAATGGGAGTTGTCGGAAAAAATAAACAGTTGAAGTTATGCTATTTTATTTCGGTTTTAAATATATTTTTATCAGTGTCAAGAATTCCAATTTTGGCTTATATATTAGTACAAATTGTGCTAATATATCATAAATCACAAAAGAAATTTCTAAACTATTTAATAATTGGTTGTGTTGTAATTCTTATTTGCATAATATTGGGTACAGCATTTGGTTTGAAAATTCCTTTTGTTGATGATTTGGTTCAAACGATTAGCCAAATATTTTCGGGCAATACGGAGAGTACAAGTAAAACTATTGGTGTAGGTAATAGGTTTGATTTGTGGTATTGGGTATATTTGTCTATGGGAAATCATTGGATATGGGGGAATGGCATGACGGCAAAATTTGCGTATGAAGTGTACACATGGCAAACAAAAACGTCAATTGAAAACCAATATCTTTTTGTGTTATGGCACAATGGAATAGTGGGATTAGTAATGTTAATTCTTTCCTATATTTCAACTTTGATTTTTACATGGAAAAGACGAAAACAATATATTAATCAGGGTAATGAAAAAATATCATTTAATGTTGTGATGTTTGTTATAATGATTGTTTATTATATCGCTGAACTAGGTGTTCAGGAGACTGATATGACACGTATGTATTCAGTATTCATTGCACTAATTATTGCCTATAATAGGATTGCAAATAAAACAATTGAAAAGAAGAATATTGAAATGAACATCAAAATTTAAGGAGTAGACAAGTTAATGAGCGAAAATAATTATAAAAAAGCCGGAACGTTTTATTTGGTTGGTAACGTATTTAACAAAGGAATAGCTTTTTTGACGGTTCCGGTTTTTACAAGAATTTTGTCAACTTCAGATTATGGTATAGTAACAACATATAATTCGTGGATAGGTATTCTTAGTATGATTATGGGATTTGCTTTACATATGAGTATTAGAATGGCTAGTGTTGATTACAAAGAAAAAATAGATGACTTTATGTCGACTATAGTTATGTTTACAAGTATCACATCTGCAGTAATGATTGCTATTGCTTTTGTATGTATTAAAGTGTTTCACATAGATATTAATCTTTCTCTTGTTATTATTTGTATGATGCATGCATATGCAACAGCTACGATTGAAGATTATTCTAGTTACCTGATGATGCAGTATAGATATAAGAGAAGAACGGCATTGATGATTTTACCTAATTTTATATCTGTTGTAGTATCTATCATAACAATAAAATTAATTTTAAAGACGAACTTATATTTGGGAAGAATCATACCAACTGCAACTATAACTACAATTTTTGGTATTATGATTGTGATATTAGTATTAAGAAAAGGTAAAATACAGATAAAAAGGGAGTACATAAGGTACGCAATGGCCATATCAGCACCATTGATTTTTCATGGTATTGCATTAAACATACTTTCACAGTCTGACAGAATAATGATAACGGCTCTGGCTGATTCTTCACAAACAGGAATATACAGTTTGATTTATAATTTTAGTATGATTGCAACTGTAATAACAACAACGTTGGAAGGGGTATGGGTTCCTTGGTTTATTAATAAGTTAAAAGAAGGTTCAAGAAAAGAAATTGGAGTTGTGGCAAAAGACTACATTCATTTAATGACTTATGCAATGTCATGCTTATTGCTAGTGGCTCCAGAGGTAGTTAAGATATTGGCAAATAAAAATTATTGGGAAGGCATTTCGATTATTCCTCCTGTTGTATTGGCTAATTATGTTATTTTTGCTTATTCGCTTTACGTTAATATAGAGCATTACTATAAAAAAACACCATATATTACAATCAACACCATAATTGCAGCAGTTAGTAATATTATTTTAAATTTTATTTTTATTCCAAAATTTGGTTATGTTGCAGCAGCTTATACAACGCTTGCATCATATGTTATTTCATTTGCATTACATTCTAGATATGCAAAAAAATTGGAACCCGATTTATATCCTTTAAAACAGTTTATTATACCGTTATCACATCTATTAGTAATTACAGTAATGTTTTACTTATTTAAAGAACAATTTGTGGTACGATGGGCATTGATGATCGTTTATGTTTTACTTATGGCCTTTAGAGAACGTTATAGGTTAAAGATATATTTTCCTGAAATACATTTTTTTAGAAAGGCACATAAATAATTTGAAATCACTAAGTAATGAAGATAGGAGACCAGCTATGAAAAGTCAACCATAAATTAGTAAAAAATTTCTTTTTCATATCGGTGGTAAAAAAGGGTAACTTTAATAGAGCTCCCTTAGGGTGCTTTTTCAAAATCTATCGA
>CABJBF010000011.1 GCA_902363805.1 Eubacteriaceae bacterium
GGAGACCAGCTATGAAAAGTCAACCATAAATTAGTAAAAAATTTCTTTTTCATATCGGTGGTAAAAAAGGGTAACTTTAATAGAGCTCCCTTAGGGTGCTTTTTCAAAATCTATCGATATTGGTATACAGACCTCTTATTTGAGGTTAAATTCGACATTGTCGGTGAGCATCTTCCAGATGACTCTGACAAGTTTGCCGGAACAATGCCCAAGTGCATTGTAGTGAGACCGGCCTTCAGCCCTCTTGGCATCATAATAAGCCTTGAAGGTTGCGTTGTTTCTGACAACGTTCCAAGCTGCATTTACAAGGGCATATCGTAAAACACGAGAGCCACGTTTGGACATCCTTGTTGTCTTAGCCTGAAAGTTACCAGACTGATAAACAGAAGGATCCAGACCAGCAAAAGCAAGCAGCTTGTTTGGATTGGAGAAACGGTGAATATCACCTATTTCACCAAGAATCATTCCACCATTGATATAACCGATACCAGGAATGGTCATGATGACAGAATCGTTGAATTTCATGATATCCGTCATCTCAGCTTCAATCTTTTCTAATTGGCTATCCAGTAACTCGATTTGTTGAATGGTTTGAGTTATCTGAATAGATATAGCGCTGTCGTTAGCACCGACAGACTTCTGTGCGAGAACTCTTAATTCTTTGGCCTGTTCTTTGGTAAAGTGTCCGTGTGAGTTCACTTTGAGCAGATTTGCCAGATGAGTCATATGCATGGAAGCAATCTCTTTTGGAGAAGGTGCTTCTTTTAATAAAGCATAGACAGCGTGTTGATGCAGACCGGATTTGAAAAAGTATTGAATCTCCGGAAAGACCTGATCAACATAGGTTGTCAGTTGAATTTTCAATCGGGTACGTTGCTTTATGGTTTTCTGACGGAAACGTCCCAATGCCTTAAGATCCATCATATCGAGATCGAAGAAGCTGACGAATCTGAGGTTGTCCTGTATCATAAGAGTTTTAGCAATCACGTAAGTGTCGACCTTATCTGTCTTAGTTTTGCGAACGTTATTTTTTCGCATTTGACAGGTTTTGATGGGGTTCAACACACACACTTGGTAAAGCTCAGTAACAAGGTATCGAACAAGGTTGTCACCGTAGTGTGCCGTTGACTCAAGACCGATGATGAGGCTGTTCTTATCGAATGATTCGAGTTTAGAGACCAGCAGTTGGAAGCCATCAGCGTCATTTGTGAATTTGAACGGCTCAATGATTATTTCACCGTCGGAAGAAATCGCAGCGGCGAAATGATTAAGTTTGGCAATATCAATGCCTACGTAAATTTTCATGAGGTTGTACCTCCCTTTCCTAAAGTCTGATACCATGATGTCCACCAACGATTATCATCGTAGACTTGATAGAAATAAGTACTCTAAGTGAAAAACACTCCGGCAACATCCAGCTAATAAACAATTCAGATAAAGGTAGTGGCAATACACTCCAGTTGAGTAGTCAAGCTACAGAAAACAAATCAAAAGTCCATAGTATCTGAATTGTATTGAACCACGATATTAAAAGAAAGGAAATATGTGATAATTAACTTCCTAATTATCATACAAG
>CABJBF010000012.1 GCA_902363805.1 Eubacteriaceae bacterium
CTTGGTTTCCCTTCGGCTCCATACCTAAAGTACTTAACCTCGCCAGTAAGCGTAACTCGCCGGACCGTTCTACAAAAAGTACGCGGTCGAGCATGTAAAGCTCTTCCACAGTTTGTAAACACAGGGTTTCAGGTTCTCTTTCACTCCCCTCCCGGGGTTCTTTTCACCGTTCCTTCACAGTACTATGCGCTATCGGTCACTAAGGAGTATTTAGGCTTACGGGGTGGTCCCCGCTCTTTCCATCAAGGTTTCTCGTGTCTCGATGTACTCTGGATACTGCCATGTCTTTTAAGTTTTCGCTTACGGGGCTTTCACCCTCTCTGGCCGGCTTTCCCAAAACCGTTCTGCTAACCCTCAAGAATCATTTATGCAGTCCGAACCCCACGGTGCACGCACCATGGTTTGGCCTCTTTCCATTTCGCTCGCCGCTACTTTGAAAATCGATTTTTCTTTCTCTTCCTCCGGCTACTTAGATGTTTCAGTTCACCGGGTTCCCTCTGCATGGCTATGTATTTACCATGCAGTGACTGGAGTTCTTCCAGCCGGGTTTCCCCATTCAGAAATCAACGGGTCATTGGATATTTGCTCCTCTCCGTCGCTTATCGCAGCTTATCACGTCTTTCTTCAGCTCTTAGTGCCAAGGCATCCACCCTGCGCTCTTATTAGCTTAACCATCTTTTCTCTCGGTGTATAGCGTTACACCGGATGGCTTTCTTTTGAGTTTATTTTCTCTTGTGTTTGTTCGCATCTTTCGATGCGCCTCGGATGTCTTGAAATTGGCATGTGCATATATTTTACTATATGACATTCTTTTTCTAGATTATTTCAGTATGCAGTTTTCAATGTACAATCTTTTTGACTGTTTTAATCAGTCATTACATATCAAAATCTTTTCTGATATCTAATCACTGGTCAAAACCAGCATCTATGTAAACATCTTTTCGATGTTTCTTTCTTTAATCTGGCAGCCACCCGCTCTCCCATGCCGTCTCCAGCATAGTACCATAGGCCGCTAAGGTCTTAACCATCGTGTTCGGGATGGGTACGGGTGTTTCCCCTTAGCGCATC
>CABJBF010000013.1 GCA_902363805.1 Eubacteriaceae bacterium
TCTGCATATAAGCCCGGATTCTTTGGATCTCTTCCGGTGTCCTTCTTTACTTCCTTCCAGCCTCTTGTATATGGTGCCACTCCCACTACTATCTTTGAGTAATCTATGTCATCTCCATATTTATTTTCAAGATATTTTATGCATGAATCTACTGAAAGTGATGCATCCCCTTCGTCATATGCAGGGTTTGTGTATAATGCTGTCTGGTGAGCCGTGAATCCTCCCCATGCACCGTTTAAGTCATATGTCATCATGTTTGCAAAATCTACTATGTTTAACACCTTGTCATATTCGATTGCTGACATCATTTTTGGTGATGCTGACATTGCCACTGATAATTCATAGTGCTTTCCATCTGTCTTTCC
>CABJBF010000014.1 GCA_902363805.1 Eubacteriaceae bacterium
CCTTTTCCTGTAACATTAACTGTACCTGAAATTTTGTCTGATTCGATACCATCCTTTATCGTACACACCTCTACTGTATGACTTCCTGCTGAATATCCTTCAAATCTATATTCTGCACATCCTACAGCTTCTTTTACTTTTACTCCGTCTATATAAATATTATATAAATTTCCAACGACATTTCCCCATACTACAGAAATAGTATTATCACTTGGACAATTTACCACCAATCCAAATGGTGTTTCAGGTTTATTACCACTAGCAGTTGTTGTTTCTGCAATTTTTGTAGTCGTTTCAGAAACTTTTGTTGTCTCCGGT